>CBDCXX010000009.1:0-231198 GCA_965223965.1 Phototrophicaceae bacterium | reverse complement strand
GCACGTGACGCATGGCGTGACGGTCACTATCGACAGCAACGGATTCTGCTTCAAGATTCGCATCGAAGACGGGCAAGTCATCGTCATCGGCAAGGACGGCGCCAGCACCACCTACACGAGCGGTACAATCTCTACCTGTTCGTCCGGCCAGCAGAAGGCTGCACGGCCGCAAGCTTGTTTCCAGCGCCTGGGAGCCATCGGCATTATCTGTCGTGTCCCCGGGCCGGGGCCCACGATCGAGGTATGGGAAATCACACCTGACAGCGTGGGCCACCTGCTCTTGCGTGTGTCACAGCCGAAGGTCGACGCTGCCCGACCCGACGGCCGCGTCGCCAGTACGCCGGATGGCCGCGTCGCCGTGCGCGTCAGACCTGATGAGCACATCACCATCTCCATGGGGCCCAGCCCCGACGGCAAGGTTCACCACGTCTCTTTGGAATTCACCCTGAACGGGCGCGTCATCGGCACGGTTGACACCTACGGCGGCCCGCCCGGCACTCCGGTTTCCGCCCTTCCCGCCGCGCCCGCCGCGCCCGCCATATCCTCAGGCCCGAGGGTGTCGCCCATCATCTCCCGGCACCCTGCACAGGAGGATGGCTCCCTCATCCACGTCGTGAAACCAGGCCAGACCCTGTTTTCCATCGCCCGGGCCTATGACGTCCCCATGCAGGACCTCATCACGCGTAACCGGCTGGAGTCTGGTGGCGCCTGGCTGCTTTCCGGCCAGACGCTAGTCATCCGTGATGCGCCGCCGCCAGACGATGCGGGCGACGCGGACAACGCTGACGCGGCCACAGTCGACGAATGCGACAATATCATCCATGTCGTGCAGGCGGGCGAAACGCTCTACTCCATCGCCCAGGCTTATGACGTACATCCACGTCACCTCTCCATTCGCAACCAGATTCCCTTCGACGGGAACCCATTGCTTGCCGTGCAGCAACTGGTCATCCCCGATGTGACTTCACCGCTCGCCGACTGCGGCGTGGCTGCTTTGACAACGCATGTTGTGCAGCCTGGCCATACCCTTTACTCCATCGCGCTCGTCTACGGCGTTGCCCTGGATGACCTCATCCGGCTCAACCGGCTGACCGATGAGGGCCACACGCTTTATTGCGGGCATGTGTTGACCATCCGTTACCTTGCCAGCTAGCCTTACCCTGTTGCCGAAAGCGCGGGCACTGGCCGGGTCGGGCTGAGTCCTGGAATGACGCTGCCTTGCAAACTGGTATTGGTGCCCAACCCTGTCTTACGCTTACCTGAACTGCCTGGTAAAATCGCGTTGTGGATTCCTTGACTTGGAGCGGGTTCCAGACTGGTGACCAAGTGTCCTGTACACCAAGGTGTTCGAAAATGTCGATAAATGTAAGCATGTCCTCACTGAAGATCCTTTTCTGTCTTGCCTTTTGCAGTCTGTTGCTCATGGCGACACCTGTCCTCGCCACGACCAACCGGGCAGAGGTCACCATCATCAGCAACGGGTACCGCTACCGGATTAACGTCAATGAAGGTCAGGATATCATGGCCCCCGGCAGCGTCGGGAATTCAGGCGGCGTTTCCTCTTCGGCCCGTGGCCGTGCGCAGACAACGCAGGCGGACTGCTTCCTGGGGCTGGGGGCCATTGGCGCTATCTGCCGCGTCTCCGGGCCCGGGCCGTCGGTTGAAATATGGGAGGTCACATCTGACAGCGCCGGCAAGTTCCTGCTGCGGGTGACGCAGCCGCAGGCCAATGCTGCTGCGCCAGGCAGCCTCATCACCAGCACTCCGGATGGCCGCGTCGCCGTCCGCCTCGAGCTGGATCGCAACATCACCATCTCGATGGGGCCTGACCCTGAAGGCAAAATCCATCACGTCACCCTGCAATACAACCTGCACGGTCCCGTCATCGCGACGGCTGTCTCCTACGGCGGGCCACCCGCCGCACCGGTTTCTGCCGCTCCCGCCGCTCCTGCCGCACCTGCAATGCCCTCAGGCCAGGTCACCGTCTACCGCCAACCCGCGCGCCCGGATGGCTCCGTCATCCATGTTGTGCGTCCCGGCCACACCCTCAATGCCATCGCCCGCGTCCATCACGTCGACCCACAGGACATCATCGAACGCAACGGACTGAAAGACACTGGCAGCCTGCTCTACGTCGGCCAGGTGCTGGTGATTCGTGATGCGCCACCCCCGGACGCAGCCGAAGTTGACGAATGCGGCAATGTCATCCACGTCGTGCAACGGGGCGAAACGCTCTACTCCATCGCCCGCGCCTGGCGCATCCGCCGCGATTACCTCTACGTGCGCAACCAGCTGACCGAAGGCGGCCGCTGGATTTACCCTGGGCAAGAGCTGATCATCCCCGCCTTGACGCCACTGGTTGACGAGGGGGACGCGTCAGAGCTGTCAGAGGATTGCCCAGCAACAGGCCCGCTGCACCATACCGTGCGCGCGGGCCACACCCTCTACACCATTGCGCTCGTCTACGGCGTCGACCGGAAGGATCTCGTCGAGCGCAACCAGCTGAACGAGGGTGGCCGCTGGCTGTATCCCGGCCAGCTGCTGGTCATCCGCGACGCCTCCCCGCCGCACCCAGACGATGAAGACGAACACGCCGATGACGGCTAACGATGCCCCGGTCGCAGCCCCGCTGGCCGGCTGTAATTCGTAATCAGGCGCCGGCAAGGCCGCAAGGAAACATTGGCGAAGTATCAGGTAAAGGGTAAACTGGCCGCGAGAGGTCGGATGTGCCGGTCGCCCATAACGCCCGGCCAGCAAGGTTGAAAGGATGACCCGGTGACTTTGAAAAGAAGTCTCATCTCGCTTTTCGCGGTCTGCCTCCTGCTTTCTGGCAGCCCGGCCCTGGTGCAGGGCAACGGTAACGATCATCCCTGTGGCCAGCCGCCCTCAGGACAGCTGACTGAAGTAATAGCCTACACCCTCGCCAGCGAATGTGAACAATCCGGCCTGCTCGAGACCGTCGCCGACGCCCTCGTAACCATCTACTTGCTCGGCGCCAGCCCGGCCCTCGCCCAGGACATCCCGGCAACTGCGCCCTGTGGCCTGCCCGCGGCAGGCCTGCTGTCTCAGGCCGTGACCTACACGCTCAGCGCCAATTGTGAGCAAACTGGCCTGCTACAGATTGCCGCCGACGCCGTCATCACCATCAACGGCGACGGCCATACCATCACAGCGCCCGTTGACGGAAGCCCCGCCATCGCCGGCCTGGCCGGCAGTACGCTGAACCTGAACCAGTTGACCGTGGACGGGGTTGACCTGTCCCGCTCCGCGCTGGTCAGGACCAGTGGCGCCTTTGGCGCCACTGACGTGACCTTTACCCGTAGCAAGGGTGGGGCCGCCCTGTCTGCGGAGTCGGGTGCGCTGCTGAACCTGAGCCACGTCCTCTTCGCAAGGAATGTGAGCAGCGGCGCCGATGCCGAAGGCAATGGCAGCGCCCTGAACGTCGCCGGCGACGCTACGGTCACGCTTGATGAAACGGTGATTCGCGACAATCTCTTTGGCGGCGGGGCAGTGGTTATCGAGAAGGACGCCGCCTTCACGACCCGCGGCTGTCTTTCCCTTGTGGGCAATATTCCCTACAACGTCGTCGGGGCATGGTCGAGCGAGCATGGTGACTCCTGCAGCGGAACCATCGGCAACAACGCTCCCGCCACAATCCCCGCGCCGGAGCTCATGGCCTGTGGCATTCCTGGCCCCGGCATTCTCAACCAGTCACAGAGTTACACGCTCAGCGCTGATTGCGACAGGTTTGGCCTGTGGCTCCTCTCGGACGGTGTGAGTATCTCCATTACCGGCGATGGCCACCGCATCAGCAGCGCCAACCCTGGCATCAGCATCATCACCGCCGCCAACGCCTCCCTCTCCATGGAAAACCTGACCCTCGATGGCGTGCGTACGGTCAACTTCGGCAGCGTCGCGGCGACCGATTTCGCCCTGCGCAACGCGCGCAGCCAGGCATTCCTCAACCTCGGCAATGCCAGCTTCACCCGGGCGCTCTTTGCCGATAACGTCAATGTTGAGCCCAGATTCTCCGCCAGCGTCCTCTTTGGCTGGACAGAATATCGCAACAGCACGGCGACCTTCACCGACGCGATTTTCCGCAACAACCAGGGTGGTGACGCCGCGCTGGTGAATTTCCGCGACAGCGCCTTCATCGCCCTCAACGGCTGCGTCACCTTCGAGGGCAACGCCCCCGCAGACAATTTCTGGATCGTCGCGGACTCCAGCACGGGGCCCTGCGGCCTTGAGTTCGGGCCGCCCTGGCTTGCCATGTCCGCCGAAGCCCAGGCGGTTTCAGGCGCCTCTGAAGACCTTGAGCTCAGCGCCTTCGCCCTGGCAAACCGGCACATTGAGTTCCCGGACCAGGCCGGCCCCTCACCGGTGCCAACGCCCACCGCGGTGCCCGCGTCAATACCAGTGCAGCCACAGGACGATTGCTTCCAGAACCTGGGCGCCATCGGCAAACTCTGTCGCGTCGCGGCAACTGAAGTGGCCACGATCAACATCTTCGGCGTCGCGGCGGACAGCACAGGCTACTTCCTGCTGCGTGTGACGCAGACGGATATCGATGCCGCCACCCTGGGTACTCTCGTCGCCAGCACTGAAGATGGTCGCGTCGCCGTCCATCGCGAGGCTGATGGCAACATCACCTTCTCCATGGGCCCCAACATCGAGGGCAAGGTCCATCACGTCGTCCTGCAATCTCATCTGAACGGCGCCGTCATCAGCACCATCGACAGAACTGGCGGCGTTCCCGGCGTGGTCTCGAACGGCTAGCAGGGCTGCATCGCGCAGCGGATGCGGCTTTGCTACACTGATAGCATGATCTGTTACGACCCGTGGAGGCAGGCGTGGCCATCCTGATCGTCATCATTCTGGTGGATATTCTCGCGCTGGTGGTGGTGATGCGCCTGGTGTTGGGCGAACCGCCGCACCGGCCACCGGCGCCGCATCCATTCGTGCTGGCGGAGCGGGCGCAGCAGGGCGCGGACGACGGCCAGGACGAACAGGCCTGAGCCACAACAAAACAGAACGCCCGGTCGCAATCGCCGGGCGCTTCAGGGCTACGGGTTGCCCTGCGTCAGCCGCTGGCTTCCTTTGCAGCAGCGGCCTTTTCGGTCTTTTTACCGGCGGAATCGTCCTTCTTCTCCGCGCTGACAGAGTCCGCTTTCGTCCCGTTCTTGTCGGCAGCGTCCTTCTCGGCCGGTTTGCCCTGATTGCCGTTGGCGGACTTTTTGCTGTCATTGACGTAGAAGCCCGAGCCCTTGAAGATGAGGCCGGCCGCCTGGATCACGCGCGTCACTTTCTGTCCGGTCTTGGGGCAGGCGCCGAGCGTCTCGTCGCTGAAGCGCTGGCGAATGTCGAAAGTCGTGCCGTCCTCGCGACGATAGGTGTAAACGGGCATCTTGCTTTCCCTCAAAACTCTGCGCATCGCTACCGCGCCCATGATAGCCCAGGTCGGGCCATCCTGTCTAGCGGAGTCTGGCCTGGCGCGGGCCAGCGCCCCCTGTTTGAGATTCAGGCAGCGTAAGGCTACAATGGAGCATGCATTCAGTAGCAACTTGCCGGTCAGGATGAACCACGAACAGACGCCGGAACTAACCCCGGAAACCTACACCAATCGCGAGCTGAGCTGGATTGAATTCAACCGGCGTGTGCTTGCGCTGGGCCAGGATCGCAGCCTGCCTCTGCTGGAACGCGCCAAATTCCTGGCGATCTTCAGCA
Source organism: Phototrophicaceae bacterium (assembly GCA_965223965.1). Classification (GTDB taxonomy): domain Bacteria; phylum Chloroflexota; class Anaerolineae; order Aggregatilineales; family Phototrophicaceae; genus JAGWBD01. The sequence goes on along the minus strand of CBDCXX010000009.1, from coordinate 225,474 downwards.
CCAACCTCGACGAGTTCTACATGGTGCGCGTCGCCGGCTGGCACAAACGCATGCAGCTCGGCCTGGGCACCACGCGCCCCGACGGCATGCAGCCGCGCCCCTTGCTGCGCGAGATTCGCCGCCGCGTCACCACGCTCATGCTGCAGCAGCGCGCCGAAATGCGCGCCGTGCTGGCCGAGCTGGCGCAGGGCGGCCTGCGCATCCTGCCGATGGACGCGCTGGACGCCGCCGAGCGCGCGGCGCTGCGCGCCTGGTTCACCGAGGAAGTCTTCCCGGTATTGACGCCGCTGGCGGTCGATCACGCGCGGCCCTTCCCCTTCATCTCCAACCTCAGCCTCAACTTCGCCATCTGGGTGCGCCGCAGCAACGAACTCGAGCGCGAACCGGAGTTCGTACGTCTGAAGGTGCCGGACGTGCTGCCGCGCCTGGTCGAGTTGCGCCAGGTGCTGCGTGGCCGCGGCCAAGCTCGCCGCACGGGCGATAACTTCCTCTGGCTGGAAGATATTATCTCCGCCAACCTTGATCTGCTCTTCCCCGGCATGACCGTCGTGGAGCAGCACCCCTTCCGCGTGACGCGCAACACGGACGTGGACTACGAACATGAGCAGGAAGACCGCCACCTCGACATCAGCGCGCTGATTGAGGAGACGCTGCGCGAGCGCGAATTTGGCGACGTGGTGCGCCTGAGCGTGACGCAGAACATCGGCGAGCGTACGCTGCGGCGCCTCGAACGCGAGCTGCAGGTGGACCCCGAGCACGATGTCTACCATGTGGACGGCTCGCTGGGAGCGGGCGCACTCATGGGGCTACTGCAGGTCAACCGCCCCGAGTACCGCTACACGCCCTGGGTGCCGCGCGTGCTGCCCGGGATCACCGAGCCGGGCCTGGACATATTCGACGCCATCCGGCGCGAGGACATCCTGCTGCATCATCCCTACGATTCCTTCCTGCCAGTCGAGGAGTTCTTCCGCAGCGCTGCCAGCGACCCGAACGTGCTCGCCATCAAGACCACGCTCTATCGCGTCGGCTCGAACTCGCCGGTGGTGCATGCCCTCGCCGAGGCGCGCGAGAATAACAAGCAGGTCACCGTGCTGGTGGAGCTGAAGGCGCGCTTCGACGAGGAGAACAACATCGAGTGGGCCCGCATGCTGGAGCACAAGGGCGTGCACGTGACCTACGGCGTGGAAGAGCTGCCGCTGAAGACCCACGCCAAGGTGTCGCTGGTCGTGCGGCGCGAGGAAAGCGGCGTGCGCCGCTACGTGCACCTGGGGACCGGCAACTACAACGCCGCCACAGCGCGTCTGTATACCGACCTCGGCCTCTTCACCTGCGACCAGACCCTCGGCACCGACGTGCTCAACCTCTTCAACCGGCTTACCGGCTATGCGCCGGGCACCAGCTACGAGCGCCTGCTGGTCGCGCCGGAGTATCTGCGCGATCGCCTGCTGGCCCTGCTGGACGGGGAGATCGCTGCCGCGCAGGCGGGCCTGCCGGCGCGGGTCATCTTCAAGATGAACCAACTCGAAGAAGACCTCACGATCCGCAAGCTCTACCAGGCCTCGCAGGCCGGCGTGCAGGTCGACCTGCTGGTGCGCGGCCTCTGCTGTCTGGTGCCGGGCCAGCCCGGCGTCAGCGAGAACATCCGCGTCCACAGCCTCGTGGGTCGCTTCCTCGAACACAGCCGCATCTACTACTTCCAGAATGCACCCGCGGCGCAGCGCGTCTACATGGGCAGCGCGGACCTGATGCGGCGCAACCTCTACAACCGGGTCGAGGTCGTCTTCCCCCTGCTGAACCCGGCCCACCAGCAAGAAGTGCTGACCATGCTGGCCACTTCGCTGGCGGATAACTGCAACGCATGGCGCCTGGGTACCGACGGCCTCTACACAGGCTTAACACCCGGGCCGGATGAGCAAACGGTCGACAGCCAGGCCATTTTCATGGAGCATAGCTTCGGCGATCCGCAGTATCTGAAACAGCCGACGGCGTGAAGCGCCTCAAGGAGCGGCAAGCATGATGGAACTCTGCGTTATCGAGGGCGACGGTATCGGCCACGAGGTGATTCCGGCGGCCATCCAGGTGCTGGAGCGCGTGGCGCCCGGCATCCGCGTGCACCAGGCCCCCGGCGGCTGGGACTACTTTCAGCAACATGGCACGCCCTTGCCGGACGAGACCCTGGCGCTGGCCAGACATTGCAGGGCGGTGCTCTTCGGGGCCGTCGCCTCGCCTTCATGGCCGGTTGACAACTACTATTCGCCGGTGGTGCGCCTGCGTCGCGAAATGCAGGCCTTCGCCAACCTGCGCCCGACCCGCTATCTGCCAGTGCCGACCGCGCGCAAGGGCGTCGACCTGGTAATCGTGCGCGAGAACACCGAAGACCTCTACGTGGGCAGGGAAACCACAGAGGACGAGGGACGCACCGGCGTGGCGCAGAAGGTCATCACCCGCGCCGCCTCCGAGCGCGTGGCGCGCCTCGCCTTCGAGCTGGCCAGCAACACCGGCCGCAGCAAGGTGACGATCGTGCACAAGTCCAACGTGATGCCGCGCTCCGATGGCCTGTTTCGCAAGGTCGCGCTCGAGATCAGCGAATACTACACCGACATTTTGACCGACGAGCTGCTGGTAGACACGGCCGCCTACTGGATGGTCAAGGAGCCGACGCGCTTCGACGTCGTGCTGGCCCCCAACCTCTACGGCGACATCCTCTCCGACATGGCGGCCGCCTGGGGCGGCGGCATTGGCATGGCGCCCTCTCTCAGCCTCGGCGAGGGCATCGCCATCGCCGAGCCGGTGCATGGCACCGCGCTGGACATCGCCGGCCGCGGCATCGCCAACCCGACGGCCAGTATCCTCAGCATCGCCTTGCTGCTGCGCCATCACTGGCAGCGGCCACAGGAGGCGGATCGCGTCGAACAGGCAGTCTACGCGACCCTCAACCAGGGTGACCACACCGGCGATATCTACATCGACGACGCGCTCTCGACCCAGGAGTTCACCGACCACGTCTGCGCGCAGCTCAACTGAGCCGGCCTCGCAGCCCAAAGAGGTAGCATGGAGCCACAAACCGGCAAGCGCAAGCGCACAGGCGCCAGCAGGCTGCTGGCCCACCTGCTCGCGCCGCTCTTTGGCGTGCTGGCCCTGATCTATCTGGCCAACCCGACATTTGGGCTCTTCGAACTCCTGCCGGACAATCTGCCGGTGGTGGGCAACCTGGACGAAGCCGGCGCCGTGCTGCTCCTGACAAACGTGCTGACCTGGTACGGCTTCAACCCCGGCGCGCGCGGCAGCAACCTGGGTAAGGCGGGGCGGGCTGGCAACGCCAGGCTACTGCCGCGCCTGCTGCTGCCGCTGGCCGGCGCGCTGGCCCTGCTGTATCTGGCCAACCCGACATTGGGCTTCTTCGAACTGTTGCCGGACAATCTGCCGCTGGTCGGCAACCTCGACGAGGGCGCCGCCGTGCTGCTCCTGACCAACGTGCTGGCCTGGTACGGCCACGACCTGAATCGCCTGGGGGAATTTCTGCGCGACTGAGACTGCCAGTCTACTCGCGCCGCCGCGGCTCGCGCATCAGGTCCTCAAGGCCCGGCACGTCAGCGTCCGCCTGCCCCCGGCGGCGCGCGGCCCGGCGTTCCAGTTCCCCGGCCCGCTGCCGCAGCGATGGCGTCACCTCAAAGGTCAACATGCCAACCAGCAGCGCATCGACGCTGATTTGCAGCTCCCATTCGCCGCCGCTGCGCGAAAGCTCCGCGTCGCCCCCCAGCGGTAACTGGTTATCGGAGAGCAGGTCGCGCTTGCCCTCTCGCAACCAGACCTCCTGCTCGTGGCTGAAGCGCGTCTCGCCGCGCTGATCGCTGATTTCAAAGCGCAGCTGCGCGCTGCGCTCCGCTTCATGCTCCGGCACCTGCAGCGAAAGGTAGGGGCGCAGCCCGTCATCGTCGCCGGAAAAGCTGCTGCCCTTGTGCATCGTCATGCCGTCGGGGCCCAGCTGCGCGCTGATCAGGCCGATGTCGAGCAGCGTCAGGCCGGGCGTGAGGCCGCTGCCGCTGTGACGCCGCGCCCGTTCCGTGGCGGCGCGCGCCGCTGCGCTCACCTGCGCCCCGGCAAGTGCCCGCGGCATGGCGGGCAGCGCCGCGCGCAGACGCCCGGACGTCAACAGCCCCGGCTTGAGCGACAGCGAGCTGGCCAGCGCCAGCGCGCCGCAACCCAGCAGCGCGGCAGCCAGACCCGCTGTGGCCGTGCCGGGCAGCAAGGCCAGGCCCAGCATGGCGCCGGTGATGATCAGCCACGGGAGATTCTGTCTCCGCAGGCGCACAGGCAATCCTCTCTCTACCAGGCAGCGACAGTATACGCCAAAGCGCTCGCAAGCCTGTAACCTGGTCATGCTGTGGCCGCAGGCTGCGCGGGACGCAGGACTAGCCCTGCTGGAAATCCAGCAGCTCGTCGAGGCTGCGTTCCTGCTCCTGGCTGCTCTCCTCGAAGGCCAGCCGCAGTTTGTCGCTCATCTCGCCGTCCTCCCGCAAATGGACGCGCAAACGCGGCTCACCGGGGCTTTCGTCCGCTTCCACCCAAAAGAAGCTGTGCGCCGCCAGCAAGTTCCCGTCCGCGTAGACGCAGAGCTGCCAGTCGCCTTCGGTGAGCAGGGCGTCGTGCACCGGCATCCTGGCCGCCGGGCTGACCAGGTTTTCGCCGGCGCGCAGCTGCAGCGTCCTGTCGCGCTGGAAGCGCAGCCGGTCGTCCGCGTCGCGAATCTCGAAGCGCAGCGTGCCGGCCGCGGCAGTTGGCACGCGCAGCGCGACCCAGGGCTGGATGTAGTCCACGTCATCACGCACGCTCTGCACCCGATGCACCAGCGTCTCCCGCCCATGCCCCATGGCGAAGACGCCGATGTCGCTGACGCGCAGGCTCATGGCCTCGGGGTCGTGACCGGCATTGCGCACGGCCAGCGCGGCATGTCCGGGGATCTGCGTCTGCCTCTGGCTGCGCGCAGGTCTGGCCGCCCGTTCTGAACGCCGGGGCGCGGCAGCCGCGTCGTCCTGTGACTCGCGGCGCTGGCGCGTGCCGGCCATGAGCTTGATGCCCAGGCCAACCAGCAGCCACATCAGCAGGCCGCCCTCGTCCTCCAGCAGCGCGGAGCCGCCGGCGTAGACCAGCAGCAGGCCGAACATAAATCTGAATGCGCGGCTCATGCCCGGCCAGCCGCAAGCGTGTAGCGGGCGCGCCTCGTCAGGGTCACCATGCCGGTTACCAGCTCGTCAATACGGATGCGCAACACAGACAGTATACGCCAGTCGCGCCTCAGGGTCGCTGGCAGGCGTCGGCATGGGCGCGACTGAGCGCGGCCCACTCTTCCAGCGCCAGGGTTTGCGCGCGGCGCTGCGGATCGACGTCGGCAGCGGCCAGCAGCCCGGCGGCGGCGGCGCTCGATATGCCGAGGCCGTTGCCCAGCGCGTTGCGCAGTTGCTTGCGCCTCTGACTGAAACCGGCGCGCGCCACGCGGAAGAAGGTCGCCTCGTCAGGCACGGCCAGCGCTGGCCGCCCCTGCAGGTCGATGCGCACGATCGCGCTGTCGACGTCCGGCCGCGGCCAGAAGGCCGCCGGCTTCAGGCGGCCGACGATGCGCGGCAGGCCATAAAACTGCACGCTCACCGCCAGCAGGCTCATGTCGCCGGGGCGGGCTACCAGGCGCTCGCCCACTTCATTCTGCACTGTAAGCACGAGGCGGCGCGGCTTGTGCGCGCACTCCAGCAAGTGACGCAGGATGGCGCTGGTGATATAGTACGGCAGATTTGCGACGCTCACCCAGGGCCGCGGCGCCAGCAAGTCGACCAGGTCCAGCTTCAGGATGTCAGCATGCAGGATGCGCAGTTGCGGAATATCCGCTAGGCCACTGCGCAGCAGCGGCAGCAGACGCCCGTCCGTCTCGACGGCGACCAGTTGCGCCGCCCTGCGCGCCAGCGCGCGCGTCAGCGTGCCGGTGCCGGCGCCCACCTCGAGCACAGTTTCGTCCGGCGCGAGTTCGGCGGCGGCCACGATTTTCTGCAGCGCGCCAGGATCATGCAGGAAATTCTGGCCGAGCGCGCGTTTGGGCTGAATGCCATGCTCGTCAAGCAGCGTTTTGGGGTTCATCGGGCTCCCTCACGACGGCCAGCATAACACAGCGCCGTACCCCTATGACTTACGAAATGCAGGAGAAATCCGGTAAACAGGGAATAGACCTGCAGAAACTGCACAGGCCGCATCGTACTGTCAGACATGACGACTGATTGCCATGCAACACATCATCCTGCTGCTCCGCCGCCACCCGCTGAAAGCCGTGCTGCTGCTGGCGCTCGCGCTGCGCCTGACGGTGCTACTGGCCCTGCCGCAGGTCTTTGCCTTCGAGCAGAGCGACGTGATTCAGGGGTCCAGCGCCTACGACAGCTACGCGCGCAACCTGCTGACGACCGGCGTTTACGGCCAGCAGCCAGGCGTGCCGGATGCCGCGTTGCCGCCGCTGTACAGCGTTGTGCTGGCGGGCCTCTACGGATTGGCGGGCCGCGGCCACCTGCAGCTGGGCCTGTTTCACAGCCTGCTGGATTGCGCTTCCATCCTCATGCTGGCCCACATCGGCCGCCGCTTGTTGCCCGCGGGCAGGGCGGCCGGCCTGCTGGCCGGGCTGACCTTCGCGCTCTATCCCTATCTCGTGTTTCAGAGCCTGACGCTGATCGACACCTCGCTCTCCATCTGCCTGCTGCACGCCTTTCTGCTCTCGCTGATCCTGCTGCGCGAAGGGGCGCGCCCGACGCGGCGGACCTGGTTGCTGGCTGGCCTGGGCGGGGTGATGCTCGGGCTGTCCCTGCTGACACGGCCCGCCGTGGCTCCGCTGGCGCTGCTGGCCGCGCTCTGGTTTCTGCTGCGCCTCAGCCTGTGGCAGACGATTCTGCGCCTGTTGCCGGTGGCGCTGGTTGCGGCGCTGCTGTTGCTGCCCTGGGTTGCGCGCAACTTCGCGCTCTACACAGCCATCGTGCCAGTGACAACGAACGCCGGCTCCAACCTGTGGCAGGGCAACAACGCCGAAACCGTGGCGACCATGCGCGCCGGCTACGATGCGCAATGGATAACCGGGCCGCAGTTGCCCGAGGGACTGAACGAACGTGAACACGACGAGGTGCTGTCAGCGCTGGCGCTGGACTGGCTGCGCGCGAACCCGGCGCTCGTGCCGGAACTGTGGTGGGTGAAGCTGCTCACGCACTGGAGCATCGATGTCACGCCGCTGCGCAACCCGGTCGGGGACGAGCTGCCGCCAGACGATCCGGTTCTTGCCTACTCCACGCCGCTCTTCGACCAGCTCGGGCGCCAGGTGCATCGCCTCTACTGGGGCGGCCTGCTGCTGCTGGCCCTGGCCGGCCTGGCACTGACGCGACAGCACTGGCGGGAAGTGTCCCTGCTGTGGCTGGTGCAACTCGCCATGACCCTGGTGTACGTCGTCTACCACCCCTCCACGCGCTACCGCGCGCCGACGGACCCCCTGCTCTTCCTCTTCTCGGCCAGCGCCCTGCTGGCTGGCTGACAGTGGTGGTCGGCACGGCGGGGCTGAATGCCATGCTCGTCAAGCAGCGTTTTGGGGTTCACTACGCGGGGTCGGGATCTGGCATGCCCAGCCCCACCTGCTTTGGCGGCAGGTCAAGGTCGAATAGATACTCCGTTCTCATGAATTCACGTGTTCGCCTTGCGAAGTCCGAATCGCCGGTATAGATCACTTCGGCTTTATTCACTATGGCTGTCGCGATGATCATCGCGTCCGGACTCAGCACACAGCGCGCAGTTGACGACCTCCCCTCGCGTTCAATTTCCTGATCGCGCAGGTCTTTCATCCTTGAGCGTATTTCCGCGTATTTCATGGCGGCACGTGGATCAAAATCGGCAACGATCCAGCGTTCGTCGAAGCGGTCGAGGACGGCTTCCTGTTCTTCCATTCGGACGGGAACGAGCAATTCTGCCATAACAACTGTTGGGAGGACGATCTGCGCGCCGTTGCTGTTGAGATGTTCGACAAGTTCGACCGATCTGGCCACAAGTTGTTGCCGATCCGGGCCGCTTGCACGGCGTAGCAAGCCCCACTGGATGATATTGGTATCGAGGCAGACCAGGCTCATTCGTCCTCAGGTCCCCTGCCACGCAGTTCAGCGACAAAGGCATTGATGTCCTCGATCTCCTCGTAGTATTTCCCCGCCACTTCACGGAGGGACTCCATTGCTTCCAGTATTGAGGTCTGCCGATATTCAGTGAGATGTTCGATGCGGAATTCGTACAGGGACATATCACTGGTTGCCCATCTGGCTGTGCCTCGTACGCCGATCATTTCGTAGAGGCGTTGCGCCATTTTGCTTGCCAGTTCGGTCGTCTGCACCTGGCATGTCATTGTTACACCATCCATGAAACGGATGCGCGCCGTGGGGGGATTCTCGCCGCCGATGCGCAGGAGCTGGCCGTATAGCGTGGTGGTGCCGCGGAGCGAGTGAGGTTTCGGGAGCGCGGTATCCGACTTAATCACTGCCAGAAGTTTTCGTGTGCCGTTATTTTCCCAAAACTCGGCTTCTGTATTGTGTCTGCGATTGAAGCCGATGATTTCCCTGAGTTGCTCTGTCACCCTGGGAGGGATAGCGGGATAGTCGCCGGCTTCAATTGCATGGTTGACCTTGCGCCAGGCGCAACCGACTTCCTCATGAGGGGAATGCAGTTCGGCTACCAGGCTGCCCGACAGGATTGACGTAAAGCCGAGCGCGCCGTCCCTGGTCAAGTCAAGCTCAGGGTAATCATGCTCAACAACTGCAATGACGAGCGCCTCGAGAGTGTCCAGCAGTTTCGTAACTTTCCTGGGGCGAATCGCCTCCAGCGAGAACCGTTCTCCGGTTACGCGAACTTCAATCTGGCTCTTTTCGTCCATGCTCTTCACCAGGACTCCCGCCCTGCCCCTCAACGATGGTGAAGTGAAACAAACCGTATCACGAAATTGTTGATTAACACACATTACCTCAGCAGCGCCAGTTGGTGGCAGCAGAAAACACCCCTGACCCGCGCCCCCTCACAGCTACGGCACACGCGTTACGAACATTTGTTCTATACTGTGCTAGTATCCCTTCGTACTGGCGCAGCAGACAAGGTACCCGCATGACCGACTATGAAACCAGCAACGACGTCTACAACTTCATCCGCGACTTCATCGGCGAACACGGCTATTCCCCGACCCTGCGTGAAATCGCCGTCGCCTGCTACATGAGCACCACGACCGTCGTGCGCTACCTCGACAAGCTCTGCGCCGACGGGCGCATCTCACGCGAGTTGCAGAAGCCGCGCAGCATCGCGCTGCTGGCTACGCAACGCGAGCGTGAGTTCGCCAGCCCCACTCGACACTGAACCGGGCAGCGCGGTCGGCCAAGCCTACGCGACAGCCACTGCCGAACCGCCTTCAGCCGGATGGTGAGCCTGCCGGTCAGCGTACCGGGGGCGGGTGTTGAACACAGCCCGCCCCCGGTTTAAGCCCGCCAGCAAGTCAGTCAGTCGCTGCAACATTTGGGAAAAGTTTGGCATAAGTTGGGATAACCGGGAATAGTTGGGGAGTGACGTGGTGGGGAAGCCTTACTCGGAGGCAAGGCGCAAGGCGGCGCTAGAGTATCTGGCAACACATGGGGGGAACTATCAGGAAGCCAGCCGGGCGACTGGCATCGGGCACAAAACGCTGAGTCGTTGGGCACAAGAGGCAGGCAGCGCCGCGGCACTGAAACGCACACGCGAATCATGGAAGCGAGAGACGCAGGAGGAGGCACGGGCGCGGCTGGAGCAACTCGCGCTGGAGAACATGCTGCAGGAGGCCTTGCGGCTGTCGGCATCGCTGGGAGAGGCGATCGAGGACGCGCCGCTGGGCCAGCGCGCAACGGCGCTGAACCAACTGCTGGACAAGATACTGAAGGTATTGGCGCTGGCGCAAGGGAATGTGGCGGCACAGGAGGAAGTGCGTGTACGGGTCGAATTCCAGGACGCGGACGGTTCGCTTCATGAAACCCCATTCTGGGCAAGAGCGAATTCTGAGGAGTGAAGCACGCTTTCGGGTGGTGGCCTGCGGGCGGCGCTTCGGCAAGACAGAGACGGGCAAGCTGGCGCTGCTGTGCCGTTTTCTGTCAGGCGCGCGCTGCTGGTGGCTGGCGCCGACGCTGCCGATGGCCGATCAGGTGTGGCGCGATTTGAAGCAGACGCTGGCGCCGCTGCAGGAGGCGAAGGTGAGCGAGTTACGGCGGCGCATCGATTTGCCGGGCGGCGGGATGCTGGCGATTCGCAGCACGCATTACGCGGACAACTTGCGGGGCGAGGGGCTGGACTTCGCGGTGCTGGACGAGGCGGCCTTCATGGATGATCAGGTCTGGCCACAGGTGCTGCGGCCGATGTTGCTGGAGCGGCGCGGCGACGCGCTGTTCCTGAGCAGCCCGAATGGCCACAACTGGTTCCGGCACTTGTATCAGCAGGGACTGGAGGCGGGGCAGCGGCGCTGGCAGGCCTTCCATTTCAGCTCGCACGACAACCCGCTGGTGGACGCAGAGGAGCTGGCGGAGATTCGCGCGGGGACGCCGGAGCGCATCTTCCGCGCCGAATATGAGGCGGAGTTCCTCGCGGGCGAGGGGGCGCTGTTTCAGAATATGCGCGCGACAGCCACGGCGCCGCTGGCTGCCGAGCCGCAGCCCCTGGGCCAGTACGTGGCGGGCGTGGACTGGGGGCTCAGCCGCAGCTACACAGCCATCGTGGTGCTGGACGAGGCGCGCCGGGCGGTGGTCGCCTGGGACCGCTTTCGCGGCATGAGCTGGACGCGGCAACAGGCACGCCTGCAGGCCATGCACGCGCGTTGGGGGCTGCGGCTGATCCGCGCCGAGAGCAACAGCATGGGTTCGCCCAACATTGAGGCGCTGCAGCAGGCCGGCCTGCCGCTGGTGAGCTTTCAGACCACGGCGACGAGCAAACGCGCGCTGATCGACGCGCTCGCGCTGGCCATCGAGCGCAAGCAGATCGCGCTTTTGCCGGACGAGACGCTGCTGAACGAACTGGCGAGTTACAGGGCGCTGCTGCTGCCGGGCGGCGGCGTGCGTTACGGCGCGCCGTCGGGCCTGCATGACGACCTCGTCATGGCTCTGGCGCTGGCGTGGCACGGCCTGCAACATGGCGGCAGGACGCTCGACTTCGCCTGAACGCCGCGCCTGACAACGGGCGCCGGCCGGCGGCGCAGCGCTCACGGGTGACTGCGCCTGGGCCCGCGCCCTGCATGGCTGTCCGCGTCTGCACCATCGAAGCCAAGCGCGTGTGGACGGATGCGCGAGGCAGCCACCAGTTACAACAGCGCGGTGCTGCGCGGACGTTAACCCGGGCGCGGCATCTGTTATGCTGACACCAGAGCGGGACAGGAGCGCGCCATGACGGACATGCAGGGCAAGGTGGTGCTCATCACCGGGGCGAGCAACGGCATCGGTCGCGCGGCCGCGCTGGCGCTGGCGCGGACGGGCGCGACAGTGGCGCTGGCGGGTCGCGACGAAAAGCGGGTCAATGCGACCGTCGCCATGATCCGCGAGCAGAGCGACAACGACGAGCTGCGGGGCCTGCTGGCGGACCTGTCCACGCTGTCCGGCATGCGCCAGCTGGCGAACGAATTTCGCCGCCGCTATTCGCGCCTGGACGTGCTGCTCAACAACGCCGGCGCGGCCTTTCACGAACGCGCGGAGACCGTGGACGGCATTGAGCGCACCTTCGCGCTCAACCACCTGGCCTACTATCAGTTGTCACGGCTGCTGCTGGACATGTTGCAGGCGAGCGCGCCGGCGCGCATCGTCAACGTGTCCTCGGATGCGCACCGTCAAGTGAAGGTCTTTGATTTCGACAACATCGACGGGCGCAAGGCCTGGGGGTTGAGGGGCTTTACGCCTTACGCGCAATCCAAACTGGCCAACCTGCTCTTCACGCGCGAACTGGCGCGGCGCGTGGCGGGCACGGGCGTGACGGTCAACGCGCTGCATCCGGGCGTGGTCGCGACGGACATATTCCGCGATTCCGGCGGGCCGATCGGCTTCATCTTCGGCACGCTGGGGCCGCTCTTCATGAAGAAGCCGGAACAGGGCGCCGACACCCTGGTGTGGCTGGCGACGGCGGCCGAGGTCGCGGACGTGAGCGGCGGCTACTTCGTGGATCGCAAGCGGCGCGAGCCCTCGGCGGGGGCGCGCGACGACGATGCGGCGCAGCGTCTGTGGGCGCTCAGCGCGGAGTTGTGCGGGATGTCGGTGGACTAGCGCGCCTTCACGCCCGCACAGGCACAATGTTGGTGGCGGCGCCGTCGTTGGCCTGGGCGGCGATGCGGGCGTACTTGGCCATCACGCCGCTGCTGTAGTGCGGTGGCGGCGCCTGCCATGCCGCGCGTCGCTGCGCCAGCTCGGCCTCGTCCAGCTCGACGTTGATGCTGCGCTGCGCCACGTCCACCGCCACGACGTCGCCCTCGCGCAGCAGCGCCAGCGGCCCGCCCAGCATGGCCTCCGGCGCGACGTGGCCGATCATCAAACCGCGCGTGCCGCCGCTGAAGCGGCCATCAGTCACCATCATCACCTGCTGGCCGAGGCCCTGGCCCACCAGCGCCGCCGTGGTCTGCAACATCTCGCGCATGCCCGGCCCGCCCACTGGCCCCTCGTAGCGGATGATAACCACGTCGCCGGCGACGATCTCCTGCTTCTCGATGGCTTCGTAGGCGTCTTCCTCGCTGTCGAAGACGCGCGCCGGACCGCGATGCTGCATGGGCTCGATGCCCTTGAGCTTGACGGCCGCGCCGTCCGGGGCGAGGTTGCCGCGCAACACCACGAGGCCGCCCGTCTCCTTCAGCGGCGTCGCCAGCGGCAGGATCACGTCCTGGCCGGGCCGCTCCTGCGCTTGCGCCGCTTCCTCACCCAGCGTTTTGCCGGTGACGGTGGGCGTGTTGCCGTCGATCAGGCCGCCATCAATCAGGCGCTGCGCCAGCAGCCGCAGGCCGCCGGCGCGGTACATGTCCAGCGCGACGTATTTACCGGTCGGGCGCATGTCGGCAATGACCGGCGTACGCCGGCTGATGGTCTCGACGTCGTCGAGCGTGAACTCAATGCCGGCCTCGCGCGCGAAGGCCAGAGTATGCAGGATGCTGTTGGTGCTGCCGACCGTTGAGGTCGAGGCGGCGATACAGTTCTCGAGGCTCCTGCGCGTGACCAGCTTGTCCGGGCGCAGGTCCTCGGCCACCAGCCGCAGCACAATCTCGCCGGCCTGGCGCGCGACCTCGTCCTTCTGCGCATCGACGGCCGGGATGTCGGCAAAGCCCATGGGGCACAGGCCGAGAATCTGCGAGAGGTTGGCCATCGTGTTGGCGGTGTACTGGCCGCCACAGGCGCCCGGCCCCGGGCAGGCGACGTCCTCGACCTGCTGCAGCCGTTCGGACGAAATCTTGCCGGCGCTGTAGGCGCCGATGGCCTCGTAGACGCTGACGATGTCCTGCGGCTCGCCATCGAGCTCGCCCGGCAGAATCGTGCCGCCGTAGAGCACCAGGCCGGGAATGTTGAGGCGAATGAGGCCCATGATGGTGCCGGGGATGGTCTTGTCACAGGAGCAGAGGGCAACGATCCCGTCAAAGTAGTTGGCGCGCGTAACCAGCTCGATCGAGTCGGCGATCATTTCGCGGCTGATGAGCGAGGCCTTCATGCCGGCCGTGCCCATGGTGATGCCGTCGTTGATGGTGATGGTGTTGAACTCCAGCGGCGTGCCACCGGCGGCGCGGATGCCCTCCTTCACCTTGGTCGCCAGGCGGCGCAGGTGGATGTTGCAGGGGCCAATCTCGGTCCAGGTGTTGGCGATGGCGATCAGCGGCTTCTCCAGGTCCTCGTCGTTGAGGCCGGTGGCCTTGAACATGGCGCGGGCGCCGGCGCGGCTGACGCCTCCGACGAGCGTGCGGCTGTTGTGGTTCAGCGCGCGGCCATTGAGAGCGGACGAGTCGACCATGGCCTGGCCTCCCTTGTTTCATTGACGGACACAGGGCCGTCATTGTAGCGCAGGTCGGGGCGGCGCTCACCTGTCGGATGAAGTTTGCCTGGGAGAGAGCCAGCAGATTGGGGTGGGAGCCAGGCCGTTCTCAGCCGCGGATGGCGCCGCGCGTCAGGCCGGCGATGATCTGGCGCTGGCTGATCACGAAGCGGCACCACACTACAACTACAGCGTGGGAGGCGCAGGGAACAGGGTCAGGCGGGATGCGGGGCACGCATGTGGCGCAGGGGGGCGCGCGCATGGCCGGGCCAGATGCGCAGCATACCGAAGAGCGTGCGCAGGACCAGCCACAGCAACAGCGCCAGCCAGACCAGCAGGAAGGCATCCGGCGCGTTGGTCTCAATCGTCAGCAGCAGCAGCGCGCCGGCGGCGGTGGCGACGATCATGCCGTTGCGCAGCCAGGCGTAGTCGCCCGCGCCCCAGTGGATGCCGTCGGTGACGAAGGCCAGCGCGGTCAGGGGCAGCGTGAGCACGGCGACCAGCCAGGCCGGCGTGAAGAACGCGGCCGCGTCGGGCGGGACGAAGAGCGCGCGCACGAGCGACGTGGCGGCCAGGGCCAGCAGGCTGAGCACGACGCCGGTCGCCAGGCTCTGCAGGATGGAGACGGCCGCCGCCTGGCGCGCCAGGCGCAGGCGCTGCGCGCCGAGGAAGTAGCCGACCAGACTTTGCGCGCTGGTGCCGAAGGCATCCATCAGCCAGCCGCAGAACATCCACAGGGAGCGGACGGCCTGGTGGGCGGCGCCGGCCTCGGGGCCGATCTGGTTGGCGACGCGCGTGGAGAACATCACGAAGAGCGTGAGCAGACCGCTGCGCACGACGAGGTCGCGCCCGGCCCGCAGCAGCGTCAGCACGTCAGCGCGGGCGAGGTGGAAGCACAGGCCGGGACGTAGCTGCAGGCGGCGCAGCAGCCAGACCAGGCCCAGGTATTGCGCGATGACGCTGGCCCAGGCGGCGCCGGCAACGCCCAGCGCCGGCATCGGCCCGAAGCCGAAGATAAAAGGAATATCGAGCAGCGCGTTGAGCAG
Source organism: Phototrophicaceae bacterium (assembly GCA_965223965.1). Lineage (GTDB taxonomy): Bacteria > Chloroflexota > Anaerolineae > Aggregatilineales > Phototrophicaceae > JAGWBD01. The sequence continues at coordinate 210,385 of CBDCXX010000009.1, read as the reverse complement.
GTTGACGCCCAGCGCGACCCACAGGGGCGTGCGCATGTCCTGCAGCCCGCGCAGCGCGCCGAAGCCGACGAGGGTCAGCAGGACGGCCGGCGCGCCCAGCAAGCGTACCCGGATGTAGGCGATGGCGGGCGCCTCAACGGCGGGCCCGGCGCCCAGCAGGCTGGCGAGGGTCTCGACGCTGGCCAGGCCGACCAGCAGCAGCAACAAGCCGGCCAGCGCGGCCAGCAGCAGCCCCAGGCTGGTGATCTGGCCGGCGCGGCGCAGCGAACCATGGCCGAGGGCGCGCGCAACCTCGGTATGCACGCTGACACCGAGGAAATAGAAGACCCACAGCAAGAGCGACACGGCCGCGCCGCCAACGCCCAGCGCCGCCAGCGGGGCCGCGCCCAGACGCGCGACGAAGGCCGTGTCGACCATCACCGTCACTGGCTCGGCGATTTGCGAGAAGATCACCGGCAGGGTGAGCGTGAGCACCGTGCGATGGGGCCGGTGCAGGAAGGGATGTTGCGCAACAGGGTTCACAGGCGGGCCGACTGTTGACAGTGGCGCGAGTTTTGAGCAGTATCGCTATTCTGTCAACAGAACAACTAATGCCAGCAAGGGAGAACGCGCATGGCCCTGCCTCCTCGCAGTGAAGTTGCAGTAGCAGAAACCTGGGACGCAGAGAGCGTCTTCGACTCCGCCCAGGCCTGGGAAAGTGAGCGTGAGGCGCTGGTCAAGGCGCTGGCGCGCATGGCGCCCTTCCCCGGCACGCTGGGCCAGGACGCGGCGCAGCTGGCCGCGTGGCTGGAACTGCAGGATGAACTGGGGCGGCGCATCGAGAAGCTCTATTTCTACGCCGCCATGTCGCAGGCGGTGGACACGGCCGACCAGGCCGCCGCCGCGATGGTCGGCCAGGCGGCCAGCCTCTACAGCAATTTTCTGGCGGCGGGCTCCTTCGCCGGGCCGGAGATCCTCGCGCTGGGCGAGGCGACTGTGCAGCCCTTGGTCACGGCAGCGCCGGAGCTGCAGCGCCATGCCCACTGGTTCAACGACCTCTTCCGCCAGGCCGCGCACGTGCGTTCGGGCGAGGTGGAGGAGGTGCTGGCGCTGGCCAGCGAACCCTTCGCGGCGATCGTCAACACCGGCCAGGTGCTGGCCAACGCCGATCTGCGTTTCGCACCGGCGACGAACAGCCAGGGTGAGGCCGTGGAAGTAGCGCAGGGCACGCTGGACACCATCCTGGGCGAAGGCGACCGTGAAGCGCGGCGCACAGCCTGGGAAAGCTACGCCGACGGCCACCTGTCCATGAAGCACACTTTCGCCAGCAACTTCAACGCCGTCGTGCGGCGCGACGTCTTCAACGCCCGCGCGCGGCGCTACAGCTCCTCGCTGGAGGCGGCGCTGTTCCCCAACAACATCGCGCCCGAGGTCTTCCACAACCTGATCGACACCTACCGGCGCCACATCCCGACCTGGCATCGCTACTGGGCGGTGCGGCGGCGCGCGCTGGGCGTGGAGACGCTGCAGCCTTACGACATCTGGGCGCCGATCGCCAGCGAGCAGCCGCAGGTACCCTTCGAGACGGCGGTCGACTGGATCTGTGAGGGCATGGCAGTGCTGGGCGCGGACTACGTGCACGAGCTGCGGCGCGGCTGTCTGGAGCAACGCTGGGTGGACCGCGCGCTCAACCAGGGCAAGACCCAGGGCGCCTTCTCCTTCGGCGCCTACGACACGCACCCTTTCATCCTGATGAGCTACGACGACAGCCTCGGCGCGCTGAGCACGCTGGCGCACGAGCTGGGGCACTCGATGCATTCGCTGCTGACGCGGCGGCATCAGCCCTTCCTCCACAGCGATTACAGCATGTTCGTCGCCGAGGTGGCCTCCAACCTCAACCAGGCGCTGGTGCGCGAGCATCTCTTCCGCGCCCGGAGCGAGGCGCAGTTCCAGATCTGTATCATTGAGGAGGCGATGGACAACCTGCATCGCTACTTCTTCATCATGCCGACGCTGGCGCGCTTCGAGCTGGAGGCGCACGAGCGCGCCGAGCGCGGCCAGGCGCTGACGCCGGACGACCTCAACGAGTTGATGGCGGACCTCTTCAGCGAGGGCTACGGGACGGAGATGCAGGTCGATCGCGAGCGCGTCGGCAGCACCTGGGCGCAATTCCCGCACATGTACATGAACTTCTACGTGTTCCAGTACGCGACCGGCATCGCGGCGGCGCATGCGCTTTCGCGGCGGCTGCTGACGGGGGAGGCCGGCGCGGCGGAGGCTTACCTGGACTTCCTGAGCGCGGGCGCATCGCAGTATGCGGTGCCGGCGCTGCGCGCGGCGGGCGTGGACATGGCCGGCCCGGAAGCGGTGGAAACGACCTTCGGCATCCTGGCGGAGTATGTGGAGCGTCTGGATAGTCTGACGGGGTAATGTGGCGCGGGGTCAGGAGCAGGCTCGTCCATGTGGCGGGCCTGTTTTGGTTTAGTGTAAACCTCGCTTCTCATAATCGCTCATATGTGCTATGCTGAGGTTCTTGACAGTATTGCTTCGCAGAAGGATTCCCCATGAATGACAACCTGCTCAAGCCCATCGACGACGGGTTGCCCATGCGTGACTGTAGCGATTTTACGCGGGCCAAGCTCCGCATCATCGAGAGTTACAAAGGATGATCTGTATTGCGAAGAAATTATAAGGGACGAACTGGATGAAATGATGCTGGATAACAAATGACTCACTCCTTGCCAGCCCACCCCAACTTGACTCCGATTCTGGATCGGTATAGGTTGTTATGCGGTGGCAAACAATGGGGACATGCCACATGTCCGATAACGATCAAAACGAGTCTGCAAGAGGTAAGGGACAGTCCCACCGGCTTGAAAAGCAACATGAACTTGCTGGCGGGCCGCTTGGTATCTTCGGGGATGAAGCCAAAAGGCACGACCTTTCCTTACGGCACGTTATGAGCGGCATCATGGAAGCATTACAAACCAATCATCCGAATTTGTCCTTCAGACACAGGCCGAACATCTCAAAGCGTGAAATCAATGACAAACTCGCATCACTTGAGCCAAGCCTCGGACAAGTGTTGTTTATAGAAAGAGCAAGCATCAAGCCTGACGGCGGCATTATCGAAGTTGAGGACAAATCAGGTAACTATCGGACTGTACTGGTAAGCGAATCAAAACATCAGGGCAATGATGTTGAAAAAATTCGCGCCGGCATAAGGCAGGGAAAGAATAAAGACAAGGACTTGATGGTTGCAGGAAATGCCATTGAGCGCGTCCATAAGAACATCCAGGAATTACGAAACTATCTGCTAGATGAAATTCACTTCCCTTATGTCGTTTTCCTCCAGGGTTCCAACTTCGCAACGCAAACCTTCTTTGTCGATTCTCCCGATGGCAGGAAGGTGAAAATTTCACATGATGCTGGAAACCTGAACAGGATTGACAGGGTAACGGCCAGTAGCTACGGCATGGAGATTAACAAGAACTATTGCCGGAATGTGTGTGTAGAACTGGACAATCATGTACAGATGTTACAGGCCGCATCCTTGTATTTTCAGAGCGACTCATGGTCGGCAGGAGTTATGGCCGAAATACTATGGGAAATTGCATTAACTTCGCTGGATATATTGTCAGGTGATCTATATGCCTAACAGGTCTCATCGCAATTCAGGTTACAGGGCCATGAACGCCATGAACAGGGATGGAATTGCCCATTTGTCAGCCAGAAATCTGAAAATCGAAATACCTGCCGTTACCAACCACATCACGGAAATATGCGATTGTTGCGAAATGCTTGCCAGACTGCCGGACGAATCCATACAACTGATAATCTGCGATCCGCCTTACAACATAATGCTGGCCGATTGGGACAAGCATGAGGATTATATTGACTGGGCGGCTACATGGCTGAAAGAAGCTGAAAGAGTGTTAAAGCCTACTGGCAACATTGCGATCTTCGGCGGGCTTCAATATCAGGAAGAGGCCGGAAGCGGTGACCTTTTATCGCTAATCAACTATATGAGACATGCCAGCAACATGTTGCTGGCGAACCTGATTATTTGGAACTATCCAAACGGAATGAGCGCACAACGCTTCTTTGCCAACAGGCATGAGGAAATAGCCTGGTTCGCCAAATCGAAAGAGTACTACTTCGATCTGGATGCTGTCAGGGAACCCTACGATCAAAAGACAAAAGACACTTACATGAAGGATAAGCGCCTTAACCCGAAGAGTGTCGAAAAGGGAAGGAATCCCACGAATGTATGGAAAATTGGCAGGCTGAATGGCAATTCAAAGGAAAGGGTAGGCCATCCTACGCAAAAGCCCAGGCAGGTCATTCAAAGACTTATCCGGTCGTTATCGTACCCAGGATCAACTGTGCTTGATTTTTTCGGCGGTAGTGGCATTACAACAAGGGTTGCCATTGAAGAATGCCGACATAGTATCAGTTGTGACAATTCACAATCGTTTACTGATTATGTCGGACAACAGATCGACAAAATCAAGCCGGATCTCTTTTCTCCAATACCGGACCATGAAATCAGTGAAAAACTTGATTTATCTCATCCGGTATTTGATGAGAATAAAGGGAGCAGGCCATGAAACCAGAAGACTGCTATCCGCCTGAAGTACCAGATTGCTAGATTGCTATAGGTCATTAATCATTTTAGGCAGGAAACTTGTCTAGCCAGTCTTCCATGGGCCAGTCCAGATTGCCCTTGAAGAACACCGGGATGCCCTGCGCGTCCAGCAGCTCCAGCAGAGAAGCTGTCCAGGCGGGTTCCGGCTGAAACAGGCGGCGGCCGTTGGACGCGGCGCCGATGATGGCCCACTCAAAGGGCAACCGCTCCTGTTCGTCCAGCCAGCGCTCGAAGACCGGCGCGGCGTCAAACCACAGCGGCTCGATGCTCAGGAAGCGCACGCTGGCATCGATTTCTTCCATGTGACGCAGGTAGGCGGACAGCGCGCGAGCCGCGCCCGTCGCGCTCATCTGGTGCCCCGCCGGCAGACTGACGCCCACCCACACGTTGGGCGGAAAGTCGAATTCCGGCAGGTGCAGCGGGTATTTGCTGAGCGTCTGAAAAGTGTGCCAGTGCGCGTCAGCCATGACTTCGAGCACCTGGTCGATCTGCTCGCGCGGCACCCAGTGGCCGAAGAGGTCAGCCATGCTGCCGACGAAAATGCCGGCGGAGTCCTTCAGGCGCAGCGGATCGCGCAGCGCGTGTGGACGCCAGTAATGATGCTCAAAGCCATGCACGTAGGAATTGCGGGCGATGCGCTCGGCGATGGTCTTGGCGTAGCACTCGGTGACCGAGCCGTCTGGCATTTCCCAGGTGCAGCCGTGCAGACAGCCGCCGGTCGGGTTCCAGGTGTAGCCAGGCAGCACGCTGCCGGCAGCACGGCGAATGCGCGTCCACTCAATACCCTTAGGTGCTTTCTGTCGGTTCATTGTTTCACCATACTGGCGTATAGCACAATAGTTCTATATTGTCAAGTTTTTGTCAAGTCCTCTTATGACCATTCCTGCGATGACGTCAATCGCCGCGGGCCCAGGCTGCGGCCAGCTGCGTGAAGTCCTGCATCAGGGCACGGGTGTGCGGGCCGGGCGCGCCCTGGCCGATGCGCGTGTCATCCACCTGGCAGACGGGGCAGACTTCCTTGCTCGACGAAGTGATGAAAACTTCATCGGCGCGCAGCAGCTCCGCCAGCGGCAGGACGCGCTGCTCCAGCGGCATGCGGTCGGCGGCCAGCTCCAGCAGGGCCTGGCGCGTGACGCCGGGCAGGATCTCCGTTGCGGGCGTGACCAGGCGATCGGCGAAGACGGCGAAAAGGTTGGTGGTGGTGCCCTCGAGGGCGTGGCCCGCGCGGTTGACGTAGATGGCCTCCACGGCGCCGGCCTGGCGGGCGCGGCGCAGGGCCACGATGGCCGGCACGTAGTTGATGGTCTTGGCTTCCGGCAGATAGCGCTCCTGCCGGTCCGTGATGATCTTGATGCCCTCGCGGTAACGGGCGGCGGGCTGCGCGGCGAAGGGCGTGACCAGCATCAGCAGGCGCGCGGGGCCGGCGGGCGTGATGTCGTCGGGGCTGCTGCCGCCGGTGACTACGATGCGCAGTCTGGCGTCCGCGCCGTTGCCGGGATAGCCGTTGCGCGCCAGGGTCTCGAGCGCGATGTCGCGGATGTCGTCCAAGCTGTGCGGCAACTCCAGCAGGATCAGCTCCGCCGAGCGCTGCAGACGCTGCAGGTGGTCGTCGAGGCGAAAGGGACGGCCGCCGTAGGTACGCGTGAAGTCGAAAATGCCGTAGCCGCGCAGCACGGCGAGGTCGTCTGCCGGCACCTGCGCCGCGTCGCTGTCCACAAATTCGCCGTCCACGTAAAAGATGTTTCCCATGCGCGCATCCTCGCCCGATTGACGCTGCATTGTAGCGCAGGCGCGGGTCTTCAGTCCGGCAGCTGCGTCCAGCGCAGGTCGGGCGTCAGCGCCTGCAAAGCGGCTTGCACGCGCGCCATTTCCGGCGCGTCCGCGCCATCGGCGATGAGCACGCGCAACTCGCGCCGGTCGGGCGCGGCCTCGTGCGCGGCGGTGGCGACCTTGACCTTGTAGCCCAGCTGGCCGGCATGGGTGGCAGCCCGCAGCCGCTGCCAGAGCGCGTCGACGTCGGCGACGCCAGTCTCGGCGCGTAGCGCGACACTGCGCGGAGTCGGGCCGGGCCGGGCGCCGGGCGGCGCTTTCGCCTCCAGCCAGTAGGCGCCACTGATCTGCGAGGGACGCGCCTGGTCGTCGTGGGCCATGCGCGCCCGCTGCACCAGTTGAATTAAGTCGAGATCGGGGGGATCGCTCACAGCAACAGTCCAGGCTAGTCAGTCACGCTTCCCGGCCACTGTCGGCCGGGAAGGAACTTCTGTCAACGGTCAGTCAAGGGAAAGGACGGTACCATGCTGAACAAAATTCGCAAGCGCTTTTCGGGGCGGCAGAAGCTGCGGCCGACATCGCAGCTGCAGCCGCTGGCGCGCCACCACGCAGGGCTATGGCCCGAACATGGCGACGAAGCGGCGCGCGCCCGCGTGTATCAGCAGTCGCCCTGGGTCTACATCGCCATCAACCGCATCGCCGAGGCGGCCGCGCTGGTGCCGCTGCAGGTGCTGCGGCTGCAGGGCGAGCGGCGGCTGGCGGTGGAGCGGCATCCGCTGGAACGGCTGCTGGACGCGCCCAACCCGCAGCACAGCCGCTTCGCCCTGATGGAACAGACGGTGGGCATGCTGGAACTGACCGGCAACGCCTACTGGCTGCTGAGCGGCGCGGGCGCTGCACCGACGCAGATCTGGCCGCTGCGCCCGGACCGCGTCAGCATCGTGCCCGACCCGGCCGGCCACGTGCGCGGCTACATCTACGAGATCGACGGGCAGCGCATCCCGCTGGAGGCCAGGGAGGTGCTGCACTTCCGCCGCTGGCACCCATCCAACGACTACTACGGCCTGTCTGCGCTGGAGGCCGGCCGTCTGACCATCCGCAGCGACCACGCCATGGCGCAGTGGAACCACAATGCTTTCGGCCAGGACAACGGCGTGCCGGCGGGCATCGTCAGCATTCGCGACTTCGTCAGCGACGCGGACTACGAACGCATCAAACGCGAATGGCGCCAGAGCTATGGCGGGCCGCAGCGGCGCACGGCCTTCCTGCGCGGCGGCGGCATCAGCTGGCAGAACATCGGCCTGAGCCACAACGAACTTGACTTCCTGAAGGGGCGCGAGGCGCACCGCAACGAAATCCTCAACCTCTTCGGCATCCCCGTGGGCCTGGTCAGCGAAAACGCGACCGAGGCCAACGCGCGCGTGGCGGAGCGGCTCTTCATTGAGCGCACGCTGTGGCCACGCCTGGTGCGCATTGCCAGCAAGATCACGCAGGACCTGCTGCCCTTCTGGCCGGGCGAGCACGTGGCGCAGTTCGAGGACATCCGCCCCACGGACAGCCGCGCGCGCCTGGAGGAGATTCGCACCGCCGCGCCCGTGCTCAGCATCAACGAGGTGCGCGAGCGCTACTACCAGCTGCCGCCCGCCCCCTGGGGCGCGCTGCCGGCGGGCATGGCCGCGCCAGCGCTGGAGCAAGACGTCAGGGCCGAACCCGATGCAACGCGGGCGGCCTTGCAGGAACTGGGGCGCTGGGAGCGTTTCACGCTGCGGCGTCAGGGCGGGGAGGGCCAGACCAAAGCGGAGCGCGCCTTCGAAGTCCGCGCGCTGCCGGATGAGCTGGCCTTCGAGGTGGCGGCGCAGTTGCAGGCGGCGGGCAGTGGCGCGGGCGCCGGCGCGGAGGCCGCCGACGCGGTGCGCTCAATCTTCCATGAGGCGCGCGATCAGCTGCGAGGGGACTAGCCGGCGTGTCCGGGACGGAGCTCCCCCAGCAAGACATCGTGAAGATGGCCGTTGCTGGCCAGGAGCTCCGCGCCCGTCAGACCTTCTTCACAGCCGCTGTAGTCACTTACGCGACCGCCGGCCTCACGAACCAGCAATATCCCCGCGAGGCAATCCCAGGGATTCAGTCCGCGCTCGAAATAGCCGTCAAGCCGGCCGCTGGCGACCCAGGCCAGTTCCAGCGCCGATGAGCCCAGAAATCGCAGTCCCCGTGTCCGCGGCAGCAAACGCAGAATCGGGGCGTTACGCGCCGCCCCATGGACGGGATGCCGCGAATAGCCGCAGGACAGTATCGCGTTCTGCAGCGAGTCCCTTGCTGACACCTGCACCGGCTCACCGTTGCGAGTCGTCCCGCCGCCGCGTCGGGCGCTGTACAACTCGCGGGCAACCGGGTTGAGTACCAGGCCCAGCAGTGGCCTCAGCTCACGGTCACACAAGGCCATGCTGATCGAGAAGAAAGGCAGGTCGCTGGCGTAGTTGCTGGTGCCATCGATGGGGTCAATGTACCAGTGCCAGTCAGCGCTGGCGGGCGCGCCGGCGTGGCCGCCTTCCTCGCCGACGACGTGATGCTGCGGGAAGGCAGCGGCCAGCGCCGCAACGAGGAAGGCCTCGACGTCCCGGTCATCTTCCGTGACGATGTCATACACGGAGGACTTGCTGGCTTCCTGATGCGGCCGGCCGAAGCGTTGCAGCAGCATGACGCCGGCTTGCTGGATGATGTCGCTGGCGATGTCCTGTACGGCTTCTGGTTGCACCTGTGCTCCTCCTGGATGCGCGCGCCATTGCAAGGGATGCGCCATGCGCGCAGCGGCATCGCATTGTTGCGTCAACGCGGCTGCTGCGCCAGAGTCAGGGCAGAAATCAGGAAGAAATGGAGATTGTCATGATTGTGCATTCACGTTCAAAGGTTGCGGGACGAACGCTGGGTCTCGTGTTGTTGCTGACGCTCTGCCTGGTCGCGACCCCACTGACGGCGCAGGACAGCGTCGCCGACGCCGCGGCCGCGCTGGCCGCTTCCATGGCGGATTACAAGGTCAGCGAGAGCGACGTCAGCATCGAAAACGAGGGCCAGATGATCGTTGGCACGCTGGCCATGCCGGTTGGCGAGGGGCCCTTCCCCGTTGTCCTGCTGCTGCACGGCTTCACCGGCACGCGCCATGAACTGCCGGTGCTGGGCACGGAAGACACGATGTTCAGCCGCAGCGCGCGCTGGCTGGGCGAGCGCGGCCATGCCAGCCTGCGCATCGATTTCCGCGGCTCGGGCGAAAGCGACGGCGCCTGGGAAGACACGACCTTCAGCGGCCAGATTTCGGACGCCATCGCGGCCATCGACTATCTGGGCGGCATGGAGGGCATCGACAGCGAAGGCATCAGCGTGCTCGGTCTGAGCCAGGGCGGCCTGGTCGCTGCGGCGACGGCGGGGCGCGACGCGCGCGTCAGCAAGCTGGTGCTCTGGTCGGCGGTATCCAGCCCGCCCACGAGTTACGGCATCCTGCTGGGCCATGACGTTCTGCTGAGCGGCGCGGCGGCGGGCGACGAGGTGACGACCATCATGCTGCCCTGGGGCGTCGAGACCGCGCTGCGCGGGCCCTTCTTCGAGGACGTTTTCCTCGTGGACCCGGTGGCCGAAATCGCCAGTTACGGCGGGCCGATGTTGGTGATCGTGGGCGAGCGTGACACCACGGTGACGCCGCAGCCGCAGGCCGGCCAGGTGTTCCTCAACTATCACGAGGGCGCAGAAGAGCTGGTCGTGCTGGATGGCGACCACGTCTTCGACGTGCTGTCGGAGCGGCCGGAGATTATCGACGAGGCGCTGACCTGGAGCCTGGCCTGGTTGCAGGCGGGCTGACCCGGGCAGCGTTACTTCAAGAAGCCGCAGGCCTCTTCCCCGCGCGGGAACGGGGCCTGTTTCACGACTCGCCGGCTTCTCCCCGAAGACGGCACATGTGAAACGAACTTTCTGAACAGTTGTGCCAGGCTGGCCCTGTAGCAGCGCCCCCGGGCCGGGCCTCTGTGCCTCTACAGTGACAACGGTTGCGGTGACGCGCGGTCGCGCCCCCGGGCGAACGACGGCGCCGGCCCGCAGCCCGCATGACCCCCGCCCCTGCACCATGCCAGCCAGCCGCGTGTGGACGGAATGAGAGGAGGTCGCATTTCATTCCTGACAACGCGAGGCCCACAAGGAGAAGACAATGCAGCAAGGGCTGAAGACCCTGGACAGCGCCGGACGCGTCGGCGGCTATCTGGTGGTGTGGGGCAACCCCGGCGAACGCGACCTGCAGGGAGAGTATTTCACGCCGGAGACGGAACTGGGCCTGAGCTGGTATCCGCAGCGCCCGGTGCTTTATCAACACGGGCTGGACGGCGCGCTCAAGGCGGCGGTGATCGGCAGCATGGACACGCTGGTAAGGGACGAGACCGGCGTGTGGGCCGAGGCACAGCTGGACCTGCGCCAGCGCTGGGCGCGCGCGGTACAGCGCCTGATCGAGAAGGGCGTGCTGGGCTGGTCTTCGGGCAGCCTGGCGCATCTGGTGGAGGTGGCCGATGACGGACAGATCCGGCGCTGGCCGATCGTCGAGGGCAGCCTGACGCCGACGCCGGCCCAGCCGCGCCGCAGCGACGCCCGCAGCATCAAGAGCGCCTGGGAGGCGCTGGGGCTGGACAGTACGCTGCTGGACGCTCCCGCGCAGCAAGCCGCATCGCAATCATTCACAGAAGAACAGGGAGAGAACATGCCAAAGGAAAACGAGAGTACGGCAGTCGCGCGCAGGCGTTTGCCGCTGGCCAGCGCTGACGACGCGCTGAAGACGGCGCGAGTCAGCAGCCCTTACGACGCGCTCAACGCCACGGACATGCTGCACGGCTACATGCTGCTGAGCGCGACGCGCCAGTTCCGCGGCGTCAGCGAGCGCTTCGGCAACGCGCTGGCGCACAAGGTGCGGCGCGAGGGGCTGAGCGCGACCAAGGCCGACGAGCTCAGCCACAGCACCTAGGCGGGCTTCGGCGACGAGTGGGTGCCGGAAATGTGGAGCGGGCAGATCTGGCAGCGGGCGCGCCAGGAGAACGCCATCCTGCCGCTCTTCCAGGCGATCGAAATGCCCTCCAACCCCTTCGAGCTGCCGACCGAGGGCACGGACCCGACCGTCTACTTTGTGCCCGAGACGAGCGACGAGGCCCAGCTGAGCCTGGGCAGCGGCAACACCATCCCGGAGAGCAAAATCGGCACGGGCAAGGTGCAGCTGGACGCGAAGAAGCTTGCGCTGCGCGTCGGCTTCAGCTCGGAGCTGGTGGAGGACAGCGTCGTGCCGGTGCTGGCCATCTATCGCGAGCAGGCCATGCGCGCCATCACGGACAGCATCGACCACGTGCTGCTCAACGGCGACACGGCCGGCAACAGCAACATCAACAGCAACGGCCGCAGCCCGAACGCCAACAGCCGCAGCAAGGCTTTCAACGGCCTGCGCAAGCTGGCGCTGGTGAGCAACAGCGCGGGCCGCGTGAACGCCAACGGCGGGCCGACGCTGGCGCTGTTGCGCTCGGTGCGCTTCAAGCTGGCGGCGCGTTACGCGGCGCGGCCGTCGGAGCTGGCGTGGATCGTCGATGGCGGCAGCTACGCCAAACTGCTGGGCCTGAGCGAATTTCTGACGATGGAGAAGGCCGGCCCACTGGCCACGGCGCGCAGCGGCCAGATCGGCATCATGGACGGCGCGCCGGTGATCGTCAGCGCGGAATTGCCGCTGAGTGACGGCGCCGCCGGCAAGGTCAACGGCACCAGCGCGACCAGCAACACGAAGGGCACGGCGCTCTGCGTTGCCCGGCCGGGCTGGTTCGTGGGCTACCGCCGGCGCATCGCGGTCAGCCTAGACTATCTACCCTACTACGACAGCTACCAGCTGACGGCGACGGTGCGCCTGGCCTTCGTGAGTTTTGATACGAACGTGGCGGCCGCGCTGACCAACATCACGGTCTGACGCGGAAGTGATTGCGCCGGGGATGTGCTGCGCGCGTCCCCGGCGCGCGTGAAGTCAGGCGTCCGGCGCGTACTGCGCGATGAGTTCGCCGGCCAATGCACAGAGAGCCGGAGTTTCAGGATGCGCCACGTTCAGGCGACGGGTGATCTGCTCGGCGGTGATGCCAACGAAGCGCTGCTCGTCGTCGAGCGTATAGCGCAGCAACACGCCGGGGGCTTCATCAAGTTCATCGTAGAATGAAGCGTCGAAATCCTGACGCAACTTGATATAGAGCGTATCCTGCAGATCGCTGTAGTCCCAGGTGACGTTCGGGTTGCCATTGAGGATTTGGGGTTGCATCAGCGGGCCTCTTTCAGCGAGTCAGAAAGGCTGTACTGATGTAGCCCTTCAGCCCATCCTGCTCGTCTATGTACTTTACCACAACCCTGACACGCAGGGGCAGTTCCCTGGAAGAGATGGTCCGGTCGTAAGGCACACGTGAGTAGAATCTCCACACGCCTGGCTGCCTCACGTCAGGTTCACGGGCGACAGGTCTATTCACAGCGTCCACGATCAGGTCGCGAAAATCATTCATCTCGGGATGTCTGCGGAGGATGTGGCGCCATTCCCTACTGCCCAAGGCTACCGATACGCCTTCAGGATCATGCGCGATTTGCAAGGTCTGGCCGGGCGGGGCGGCGGCGAGTCGTTGCCAGAAGTCGGTCATGCGGGCGGCGGCGCTCTGGCTGAAAGGAATGGCGGCGAAGGGCGCTACCTTATCGCATCAGCGCTCGCTGACGCCATCATTGAAGACGCCGGTGGGATGGCAGCCGCGCCCGGCTACGCGTGCGTGGTCAGGCTTCCGGCGCGTAGCGCGCGACAAGTTCGCTGGCCAGCGCGCGCAGGTCCTCGTCATCGGGCATGTCGGTACCGAAGCGACGTGGGATATGTTCAACCATGAACCCGACGACGCGATCGTTTTCCTGCGGGTCGCGGCGCACGATGACGTCGGGCTGGTCGTCGGCAGTGACGTAGTCGGTATGACCGATATCCCGTCTGAGATTGACGTACAAGATTTCCGAGAAGGGTTCGTAGCTCCATGTGACCCTGGGGTCGCCGTCGAGCTTGTGTGACGCCTTGTACTGGTGGCGTGAAATCTCGGCCGCTTCCATCTGCCCGAACTGCGCGACGAGTTCGTCGGCGAGCCGGCGCATGGCGTCATCGTCTGGCGCCCTGGAGCCGAGGCGGGGCGAGGCCGGCTTCAGGGAAATGCCGAGACAGCGACAGTCCCATTCATTGATGCGCAGAAAAATGTTGGGCTGGTCGATAAGACTGACGAAGGTGATGAAGCCGGCCTGGTCTCCGTTCCCCTCCAGCAGGACATGAAGCACATCCTCGTCGGCGTCGTACTCAAGGGTGAAGGGAAGGTCGCGCAGGGTTGGTTGCGAAGGCATTAGCGTTTTCCCCTTCTGCGATCCGGAAATGCAGTGCTGACCAGACCGGTTCGGCTGTATCCGGTAACGGATGGGTAACGATATTTTACCACGACCCTGATCCAGTGATTTGTGAAGAGTTCAATTCGGTCCCGGGGAATTTTAAGATAGAAACGGATGACTTGACCTGAAGGATCCTCAAACTCGCGCTCGTCAGGATCGACTATTGCAGGAACCAGCAAGTCCTGAATTAGTCGTATGTGCTCATGTCCGGGCAGGATGTGAGTTTCCCACCTTGCCCTGGACATATAGACCATGCATCCGTCCGGGTCAATTGCGAGCGGCAGCGGCACATCAGGCGGGGCGGCGGCGAGTCGTTGCCAGAAGTCGGTCATGTGGGCGGCGGCGCTCTGGCTGAATGGAATGGCGGCGAAGGGCGCTACAATAGCGCATCAGCGCTCGCTGTTGCCATCATTGAACATGCCGGCAGGTCAGGAGCAGTCATCACGGTCCCTGCAGACTCTCGTGGCGCAGGAAGTCGAAGTCTGCGCCGAGCGGGGCCTGCTGCACGGAGCGCTGGTAGAGGCGTTCGTAGCCGCGGAGGGCGGGGGGCGCTGGCGGCCGCGCTGTCTCGCCGCGGCGGGCCAGCTCGCGTTCATCGACCAGCAGGTCGAGCCGCCGGTTCTGCGCATCGAGGCGCACGCGGTCGCCGCTGCGCACCAGGCCCAGCGGCCCGCCGACTGCGGCCTCCGGCGCCACGTGCAGCACGATGGTGCCGAAGGCGGTGCCGCTCATGCGCGCGTCGGAGATGCGCAACATGTCGCGCTGACCGGTCAGCTTGCGCGGGATGGGCAGGTAGCCGGCCTCGGGCATGCCAGGGCCGCCGATGGGGCCGGCGTTCTGCAGGATGAGGCAGTCGTCCGGGCGCACGTCGAGATCAGGGGCATCGATGCGCGCAGCCAGGTCGGCGAGTGAGTCGAAGACCACGGCGCGGGCCTCCGTCTGCAGCAGCGCGGGACTGGCGGCGGAGCGCTTGAGCACGGCGCCGTCGGGCGCCAAGGTGCCGCGCAGGGCGATCAGCGCGCCCTGCTCCTGCTGCGGCGCGTGCAGCGGGCGGATGACGTCCTGCCAGGCGGGCCATTCGAAGGGTAGTGCCAGCTGCTCGCCGAGGGTCGCGCCGCTCACCGTCAGCGCGTCGAGCTGCAACTGCTCGCGCAGGGCCTGCATTACGACCGGCATGCCGCCGGCGCGATAGAAGTCTTCCATGTAGGCCGCGCCCGAGGGTTTGAGGCCGACGAGCACGGGCGTGCTCGCGCCGATGTCGTCGAGGCGCTCCAGCTCGAGATGAATGCCGAGCCGACCGGCGATGGCGGTCAGGTGAATGACGGCGTTGGTGGAGCCGCCGATAGCCTGCAGCACGCGCAGGGCGTTGTCGAAGGCTGCGTCGTTCATGATACGCGCGGGAGTCAGGCCGCTGTGCGCGAGTGCCACGGCCTGGATGCCGCTGCGCTCGCCGTGGCGCTGGCGTTCCGCGTGCACGGCGGGGATGGCCGCGCCGCCCGGCAGCATCATGCCCAGCGCCTCGCTGAGGCAGGCCATGGTGCTGGCGGTGCCCATCACGCCGCAGGTGCCGGCGGTGGGCGCCAGTTGCTGTTCGATGCGGTCGATGGTCGCGCGCTCCAGCTCACCGCGGCGGTAAGCGGCCCAGAAGCGGCGGCAATCCGTGCAGGCGCCGATGCGTTCGCCCTCGTGGCTGCCGGTTAGCATGGGGCCGGCGGCCAGCACGATGGCGGGCAGGTTCGCGCTGGCGGCGCCCATCAGCAGGGCCGGCAGGGTCTTGTCGCAGCCGCCCATGAGCACCACGGCGTCCAGCGGCTGGGCGCGCAACATGGCCTCGACGTCGAGCGCCATCAGGTTGCGCAGGAACATACTGGTGGGGCTGAGAAAAATCTCGCCCAGGGAGATGACCGGGAACTCCAGCGGCAGCCCGCCGGCCTGCCACACGCCGCGTTTGACCGCCTCCGCCAGTTCGCGCAGACCGCGGTGACAGTTGTTCAGTTCGCTCCAGGTGTTGAGGATGCCAATGACGGGCTTGCCCAGCGCCTGCGGCGTGTAGCCCATGGCGCTGGCGAAGGAACGCCGCAGATACTGCGCGAACTCGCGGTCGCCATATTCAGTCAGCCCGCCCGCCAGGCCCGGCGGGCGCTCCCCGGACACGCGCACCTCAGAACGCGAGCGAGACGAAGCGCGTTTCCAGGTACTCCTGCAGGCCTTCCTGACCGCCCTCGCGACCGAAACCGCTCTGCTTGACGCCGCCGAAGGGCGCCTGCGCAACCGCCGGCACCAGATCGTTGACGCCGACGATGCCGAACTCCAGTCCCTCGGCGACGCGCACGGCGGTGCCCAGGTCGCTGGTGATCGCGTAGCCCGCCAGGCCATAGGGCGTGCCGTTGGCCTGCTCCAGGGCCTCGTCCAGCGAGCTGAAGGACATGACCGGCATGACCGGGCCGAAGACCTCCTCGCAGCTCAGGCGCATGTCGGGCGTCACGCCGGTGAGAATGGTGGGCTGGTAGAACCATCCCTGGCCCATGTCCGCCGGACGGCAGGCGCCGGTGACGATTTTGGCGCCACGGCTGACGGCGTCCTGCACAAAGCCCTCCACCTTGTCGCGGCCGGCTTCGGTGACCATCGGGCCGACGGTCACGCCTTTATCAAGGCCGTTGCCGATGACCAGGCGTTCGGCGGCGGCCTTGCTGGCCTCGAGGAAGTCCTCGTAGGCCGGCTGCTCGACGTAGAAGCGCGAGGGCGAAATACAGACCTGGCCGTTGTTGCGGAACTTGGCCGTGACGGACTGCTCGGCGGCGGCCTCGACGTCGCTGTCGGCGAAGACCAGCACGGGCGCGCTGCCGCCCAGCTCGAGCGAGAGGCGCTTGAAGTGCGACGCGGCGTTGCGCATCAGAATACGACCCACCCGCTGCGAGCCGGTGAAGCTGATCTTGTCGACGTCGGGACTGCCGGTGAAGGCCGCGCCCATGCCGGCGGGGTCGCCGTTGACGAGGTTGAGCGCGCCCGGCGGCAGGCCGGCCTCGACAAGCAGGCCGGCCAGCAACATCGAGCAGAGCGGCGTCAGTTCGCTGGGCCGGCCGACGATGGTGCAGCCGGCGGCCAGGCCGGCGGACCACTTGCGCGCGGGCAGGATGCCGGGGAAGTTCCAGGCGGTGATGGTGGCGGCCACACCCACGGGCCGCACGATGGTCATCAGGCGTTTGTTGGGCGCGCTGGAGGGGATGAGGCGGCCATAGGCACGCTTGCCCTCCTCGGCGTACCAGTCGAAGATGTCGGCGGCCGAGCCCCATTCGCCCATGGCTTCGGCCAGGGGCTTGCCGCACTCCTGCGTCATGGCCCGCGCCAGTTCTGCAATGCGCTCGCGGATGAGCTCGCCGGTGCGGCGCAGCACAGCGCCGCGCTCCCAGGCGCTCCGCTCGCGCCAAGCGGGCAGGGCGCATTGCGCAGCCGCGATGGCGGGCGCGACGTCGGCGGCGCTGCCGAAGGGCACGTCGGCGACGACCTCACCGGTGGCCGGGTTCATCACCGGGCAGGTGTTACCGTCCAGGGCATCGACCCACTGACCGTCAATCAGCATCTGGTACTGCATGGGGCTTCTCTCCTCATTATGCCGCTAATGCCGGGCCCGCCCTCACGCGAGGGTCACCGGTTGCCCGCTGCGGGCGGATTCCTGGGCAGCGAGCGCGAATCGTAGCACTTCGCAGCCCTGCGCGCCGCTCAGTACGGGCGGCTCGCCCGCGTGCAGCGCGTCGATGAAGTGGCGCGTGGACAGGATGAAACTCTGCTCCCAGCCGACGGCCATGTCCGAAAAGCTGCGCGTCTGACGGTCGCGGTAGAGGATGACGGGCGGCCGGTCGAAGAGCTTGCCGTGGCCGCGCGTGATTTCAATGACGCCGCGCGTGCCGGTAATCTCGACGCGATCGTCCTGGGCATAGTAGCGCGACCAGATCTCCATGTCGCGCGAGTAGACGACTTCGAGCGAGCCGTAGCGGCCGCCGGGGAACTTCCACGAGATGATTGCGGGCGCGTCGAGCAGGAACCCCGGCTCGCGCTCGGTCTGACCGATCCAGGCGTGCACGGCCTCCGCCTGGCCCATGAAGTGCCAGCCGAGGGCGAACTTGTGATGGCCGTCATCGAAGACCAGCGGGCCACCGCCGCATTGCTCGGGCGTGAAGCGCCAGGCCTCCGCCGCGGGCGGGATGGGCCAGGCATCCGGGCTGGTGGCCGAATTGCTCTTGATGCGGATGGTGAGCGGATCGCCGATTTCGCCGGCGTCGATGAGCGCCCTGGCGCGCATCACCGGCGGATAAAAGATGAAGTTTTCGAAGACCTTGAAGACGATGCCGGCTGCATCCGCGGCGGCGACCATGGCTGCGGCGTCGGCAAGGTTGAGCGCCATCGGCTTCTGCAGCGAAATGTTGACGCCGGCAGCGGCGGCATCCAGCATGACCGGGCAGTGCAAATGGTGTGGCACGAGGATCTCGACCAGGTCGAGCGGCGCGCGGGCCAGCATCTCCCGGTGGTCGCTGTAGATCTGCGCGGGCGCAACTCCCCAGGCGGCGCCGCGCTGCTGCGCCAGTTCCACCACGGTATCGCAGACGGCGACGATGCGCGCGCGCGGATTCTGCAGGTACTCGATTGCGTGCAGGTCGGAGATGCGCCCGGTGCCGATGAAGCCCACCCGCAATTCGCTCATTCTTCCTCCTGCTGCGCCGTCTGGTCCTCGTGGCGGTACGACACCCGGTCGGTCAAGGCCTGACCGACGCGCTGCACCTCCTGGGCCAGATCGTGAATGCGCGCCAGGGTCAGACGCGCGCCCGGGCCGGAGATGCCGATGGCGCCGACCAGCTCGCCTTCGAGGCCGTAAAGCGGCACGGCGACGCAGCGCACGTCGTAACTGAACTCCTCGTCATCGATGGCGTAGCCCTGGCGCCGCGTCTGTTCGAGGTGCATGCGCAGGGTTTCGACATCGGTGATGGTGCGCGGCGTGTAGCGCTCCAGCTCCTGCGGGATGCTGCTGTTACCGAAGGCCAGCAAGACCTTGCCGAGGGCCGTGCTGTGCAGCGGCGCGAGCGTACCCACGACGGTGGAGACGCGCAACGAGGCCGGCGACTCGACCTGGTCGAGGTAGAGCACGAGGTCGCTGGCGCGCACGGCCAGATGCGCGCACTCCTGCGTGCGCTCCACCAGCTCACGCAGGAAAGGCCGCGCCTGATCGCGCAGGGGCGTCCGCGTCAGCAGGCTCTGGCCAAGGCGCACCAGGCGTGGGCCGAGGGTGTAACGGCGCGTCTCGCTGGACTGCTCGGCGTAGCCGTAGTTGGCCAGGGTCCTCATGATGCGCGAGGCGGTGCTTTTGTCGACGTCGATGCGGCGCGCGATCCCGGTGACGCCGATGCCTTCCGACTCCGCCTCGAGAATATCCAGGGCGCGCAGGCCGCGCGCCAGGGACTGGATTTCGGACATGACAGCTGCCCTCCGGGGGATGGCGTATGTTGGGAATTGTACAATCAGGGTTCATATGCGTCAACATCAGGGTTTTCCAGTCAGATTCCTTGACAAAGGATAAACCGGGTTGTAACCTGTGCAATAAGATGGGCCGGTGGCCTGCGCCAGCGCGGGGCCGCGGGACGTCCGTTTTATACAGATGGTTGCGAAAGGAATATGAACATGACCCGTTTGCACCGTGCTCTTGTTCTGCTGTTGGTACCGCTGCTGACGCTCGGCGCAGCCGCGGCCGTCGTCGCCCAGGAAGAAGTGAACATCTCGCACTACTTCTCCGGCGAACTGAATCAGGACAACCTCAACACCGTGATGGCCAACTTCACCGAGGAGACCGGCATCAGCGTGGTGGACAGCCCCATCGGCCACGAGGACTTCAAGGCCGGCATTCTCGCCGGCGTCGCCAGCGGCGTGCTGCCGGACATCTTCTCCTACTGGGCTGGCGCGCGCGTCCAGTTTGTGGTGGACGCGGGCGCGTTGCAGCCCATCGACGCGATGTGGGATGCTGCCGGGCTGGATGACGTGGTGCCGGCCGGCGTGGCCGACGCGGCCACGCTCTACAACGGCGAGCGCTATTTCATCCCCTTCAACATTCACTACGCCGCCCTCTTCTACAACCCGAAGGTCTGGGCCGAGGCCGGCATCGAGGTGCCGGACACCTGGGCCGGGCTGCTGGAAGCCTTCGCCGAGTTTGAGATGCAGGGTATCGACCCCATCGCCCTCGGTTCCAAGTTCCGTTGGCCGGGGCAATTCTGGTTCGATTACCTGCTGCTGCGCACCGCCGGGCCAGACTATCGCAGTGCGCTCATGGCTGGCGACGCTTCCTATGAAGATGCCGAAGTCGTTCACGCGAT
The DNA here is from genome assembly GCA_965223965.1 of Phototrophicaceae bacterium. Classification (GTDB taxonomy): domain Bacteria; phylum Chloroflexota; class Anaerolineae; order Aggregatilineales; family Phototrophicaceae; genus JAGWBD01. The sequence continues at coordinate 190,189 of CBDCXX010000009.1, read as the reverse complement.
GACGGTGTGGCAATCGCTCATCGACGCCGGCTATTTCGTCGATGGCGCCAACGCCTACGACTGGGTGGACGCGGCCGATCAGGTCGCCAACGGCCAGGCAGCCGTCACCCTGATGGGCACCTGGATCGGCGGCTACTGGAAGGGCCAGGAGCTCGTGCCGGGCGAAGATTACGACTTCTTCGAATTCCCGCCGGTGCACCCACATCTCCACATCGACGTCCCGCAGGCCGGCGTCGGCCCGATTGACGGCTGGGTGATGACGGCCAACGCGGATGCCGCCAGCTCTGGCGCGCTGCTCGAGTACCTCGTCAGCGACGTCGACACGCAGACGCTGTGGAACACCAGCTACGGCTCCATCTCGCCCAACGTCAACGTCGACCCGATGGCCTACGACGTGGTGGCGGCCAAGGCGGGCGCGAGCATCGCCAACGCGGCGGTCTACGCCTTCAACTACGACCTGGCCACCACGCCGCCAGTGGCGGAGTGCGGCCTCGACATGTTCTCGGCCTTCATGGACGACTCCAGCGACATCGCCGCCACCCTGGCCACCACGCAGGCCTGCGCTGTGGAAGGCTTCGCCCAGTAAGGCGGGCGCAGACAGACAGCGTTCGGACTTCACGAACGACCCAAAAGGCGGGGCATGCAGCTTGTGCCCCGCCTGACCTTGTGGCCAGGACGCGGCTGCTCCCCTGCGTTACCATAAGGGCATGAGATACTCCCTCAAGACCTCGCGGCGCCTCTGGACTTTCGCCTTCCTCGTGCTGCCACTCAGCGTCTATTTCGTGGTGGTCATCGGGCCGCTGCTGGCCACCGCCTGGCTCAGCCTGACGAAATACACCTTCAGCGCCTTCGCGTCGCCGGAGTTCGCCGGCCTGGTCAACTACCAGCGTCTGCTCAGCGACGGCTATTTTCACACCTCGCTAAAAAACACGCTGATCTGGATGGTGGCGGCGCTGATCCTGCCGACCGGCGGCGGGCTGGTGCTGGCTCTGCTGCTGCACGGCCGCGTGCGTGGCGCCAACATTTTCAAGTCACTTTTCTACCTGCCCATCACCATCTCGATGATCGTCATCGCCCAGACCTGGCAATGGATGTACCAGCCGGACTGGGGCCTGCTCAACACCCTGCTCAAACTGCTGGGCGTGGAGGGCTGGAAAATCTTCTGGCTGAGCAAGCGGGGGCTGGCGCTGGCCGCCATCATCTTCGCCTGGTCCTGGCAACAGGTGGGCCTGTCGATGGTCATCTTCCTGGCCGGGCTCACCTCCCTGCCGGGAGAGATGCTTGAGGCGGCGCAAATCGATGGCGCCAACTACCTGCAATCGCTGCGGCGCATCGTGATCCCCCTGCTGCTGCCCTCCAGCGTGGTGGTCGTGGCGCTGGCAGTCATCAACTCGCTGCGCAGCTTTGACCTGGTCTGGGTGCTCAACGAGGGCGGCTCCGGCTCCTCGACGCTGGCCGTCCAGATGTACCGCGAGACCTTCAAGTCGCTGCGCGCCGGCTACGGCAGCGCGGTCTCGATGGTGCTTTTCGGCATCGCCGCCATCATCATCGTGCTCTACTTCCGTCGCGTGCGGCATCTGGAGCACCTCTATGATTGAGCGTGCGAGCGCACAACGCTGGAGCCGCGTCGCGCTCTACGTCGCGCTCATCGCGCTGGTCATCGTCTACTCGGTGCCGACCTTCGGCGTGCTGCTCAGTTCCATCCAGCACGACCGCGAAATCTCGCGCCACGGCCTCTGGCGCATTCCGGACACCATCACGCTGGAGAACTATGAGCGGGCGCTGGGCGGCACCAATGTGCCTGGCTACCTGCTGAACTCGGTGGTGGTCACGGTCACGGCGACGGCCATCTCGATCGCTTTCGGCGTGCTGACCGGCTACGTCTTCAGTCGCCTCGCCTTTCGCGGCAGCGAAATCCTCTACCTGATCGTGGTGGCGGGCCTGTTCTTCCCGCCACAGATCGTCATCATTCCGCTGCAACAGCTCTTCAGCCGGACATTCATCAACGACACGATTCTGGTGCTCATCGTGGTGCACGTGGCCTTCGGCCTGCCCATCACCACCATGATTCTGCGCAACTTCTTCTCGACCATCCCGGGCGCGCTGCGCGAGGCGGCAATCATCGACGGCGCCAACGAGGGGCAGATCCTGCTGCGCGTGATGGTGCCGCTCGTGCTGCCGGCGCTGGCGGTGCTGACGACGCTGCAGTTTACGTGGATCTGGAATGACTTCCTCTGGCCCTTCATCCTCATCAAGAACGACGCAGCAAGGACGATCATGGCCGGCATCGTGCTGCTGAAGGGGCCCTATGACAAGGCCTGGGGCCTGCAGGGCGCGCTCTCGGTGATCGCCAGCCTGCCGACGCTGCTGATCTTCCTCTTTTTCCAGCGCTACTTTATCCGCGGCCTGACGTTTGGGGCGGTGAAGGGCTGAGGTATACCGGGGATGACGCAATCATCACCTGAACGGACTGATTGACACCTTGCCACTGGTGCTCTATACTGGATCACCCTGCCGGCATCCTTGGGGCAGGTCATGGTGTCCGATTTATTCCCAAAGAGGTCATCATGCAAACCTTGTACGTGTTCTCCTACAATAACTGGATGTCATCTTCCGCACGGTCTGCCTTCCTGCGCGGTGTTGGGTACGCATTCGGCATGCGCTACCTGACCAGCAGTTATCCGATCGCCCGGTCAGCCGAAGAAGCATGGTATCGCGATTATCTGGCGATAAAGTCAGATTGGGAGGAAGTCGGCAAGGACCTGGCGTGGGCTACGCACGAGGTTGGTAAGACCTTGCCCGAGCAATCACGATGACATCTTCCCCGGACGAACCGGAAAAGGAATACGAAGAGCATCAGGAAAGCAGCCTTGGTCAGGGTCTCCCGGGGTTGGAATCTTCTCCAGAGAACATCTCTGCCGTACCAGGTGAGATAATCCTGGGAGTAGGCCAAACGCACTTTTCCGGTCCTCTCCCGCATCCGGAAATTATGGCCGGTTACGAACACACCCTGGCGGGTAGCGCGGAACGCATCCTGAAAATGACTGAGGAAGCTCAACGGCACCGACACTCGATGGAAAAAGCGTCGCTTCAGGGAGCGATTCGCTTCGACTTTCTCGGATGGGCCAGCAGTACAGCAATCACTATTCTGGTTCTCATAGGTAGTTTCAGTCTCATAAATCAGGGACAGAGTGTATTTGGTGTTGCCGGTGTTATTGCCGCTGCTGCGGCTCTGGTAGCAACTTTCCTGCGTTCCCGACAGCAAAATCTGGCCACCAGTGAAAGTCGGCAAGAGCAGGATTCCTAGCGTCAGTGCGGTACTCTCCACAACAATCACATCCACTGCACAGAACGAATCCAGTATACTCCCACTGACGAGGGATACCCGGCTCCCGCGTGCAGAAGGAGCGCCCATGAAGCTGCTGGTGACCGGCGGCGCAGGCTACATCGGCAGTCACGTGACCGCGCTGCTGGTCGCGCGCGGCGCTGACGTCATCGTCTGCGACAACCTGGTCAACGGCCACCGCGCGGCCGTGCATCCCGCTGCGCGCTTCGTCCACGGCGACCTGCTGCAGGCGGAGACGCTGCGCGAACTCTTCCGCGGTCAACGCTATGACGGCATCCTGCACTTCGCCGCGTATACGCTGGTCGGTGAAAGCGTTGAGCAGCCCTGGCGCTACCTGCGCGACAACGTGCTGGCGGGCGGCAACCTGCTGCAGGCCGCGGCCGAGCATGGCGTGCCGCGCTTCATCCTGTCCTCAACCGCCAACCTCTATGAGCGGCCGCGGCGCCTGCCCATCGCCGAGGACGAGCCGATCGAGCCTGGCAGCCCCTACGGCGAGGGCAAGCACATGATCGAGCGCCAGCTGTACTGGATGAATCGCATCCACGGCATGGCCGGCTGCAGCCTGCGCTACTTCAACGCCGCCGGCGCCCACCCGGACGGCCACATCGGCGAGGACCATCGCCCGGAGACCCACCTCATCCCGCTCGTGCTGCAGGTGGCATTGGGTCAACGTGAACAAATCAGCGTCTTCGGCGATGACTATCCCACGCCCGACGGCAGCTGCATCCGCGATTACATCCACGTGATGGACCTCGCCGAGGCCCACATCCTCGCGCTGGAGGCCCTCGACGCGGGCGAACTGCGCGCCTGCAACCTGGGCAGCGGCCACGGCTACTCCGTGCGCGAGGTGCTGGAGAGCGCCCGTCAGGTCACCGGCCACCCGATACCGGCCTGCATTGGCGCGCGGCGCGCCGGCGACCCCGCCGTGCTGGTGGCCGACAACGCGCAGTTGGGGGAGTGGCTGGGCTGGAGGCCGCGGCACACGACGCTGGAGACCATCATCGCCAGCGCCTGGAACTGGCATCGCCAGCACCCCCGCGGCTACCTGGAGTAAACCCCGTGACCTCTGGCCTGGCTGCCGGCAGGGCATTCCAGCGCGGGCCCTGGCATTTCTTGACAGGTCGGGCGCCTGATTATATTTTTTACCGACTCGCCAGGGCCCGCGGGAAACCGTTGCCGGTATCCGAAGCGGGCTGCATGGCGCTCAGCAATCCCTGCGACATGACGCTCGTGGTGGTGATTCATCGCATATGACCCTTTGCGGGTGACGAGGGAACGATGAGATGACTCCACATGACGACGCCCGCTATCAGCAGCTGCTGCAAGACGGCTTCTGCATCTTCGAAAACCTGGTCGACAGCAATATGTTGGCGAACCTGCGAAAGCGGACCGATCAGGTCCTCGACGCGCAAGACGAGGAGAACCGGCGGAGCCAGCGCACCACCGGCAGCATGTACAGCCTCATGCAGCACCCCTTCTTCGCCGACATCATTACGTACAAACCGGCTTTGGAGGCGCTGGCAAGACTGGGCTATCGGCAGCCAACCTTCAGCGACGGTTATATCATCAGCAAGCCGCCGCACAGCCCGCGCCTTTTCTGGCATTACGACTGGTTCGCCTGGGAGGAAAGGCGCAATTACCAGCCCGAGCCACCGCAGGTCTTCCTCATGGTCTACCTGCACGATACCCGCCGCGAAAACGGCTGCCTGCGCGTGATTCCCGGCTCCCATTACCGGCACAATCCGCTGCATGACGTGATAGACGAGCCGCACTCACCCGAGCTGCAGGCGGGAAGCGACCTGACGGCCGACGATTTCAGCGACCGGCCCGACGAGATCGACGTGCCGATCATGGCCGGCGATTTGCTCATCGGCGACTCGCGTCTGCTCCACGCCACCCACGCCAACGCCAGCGATCAGCAGCGGACCGTGCTGACGCTCTGGTACCAGACCGATCTGCGCTCGCTGCCGGAGAAGATTCAGGCGCAAATGGTCGCCAAGACGCAAAAGATTCCCGCTGACTGGAATGACGAGACCCGCGCCAGGGTCGAAGCCATCATGCCCACTTACGAGGGCAGCGCGGTAGCGCACGGGAGACAGCTTTACCGGGCCAGACGCTGACACCTGGGAGCAGACGCATGACGACAGGACAGGCGCTACTCGACATCCTGCCCGATCACGTCGACGGCCTGCGCGATTTCAGCGTCGACTGTCCGGCCCATTCGATAACGGTGTTGAATCTGGAGTGAGGTGCGCTGTGAAGCAAGACGTCCAGGCCTTCGGCCTGCAACCCCATCTCGATCATCTTTATGCGACCCGGCCACGGCGCATGGCCCTGCGCGCCGACACGCCCGCCGCTTTCCGTCGCTGGCAAGGGGAACTGCGCAGGGAAATTGTCCGTCTGCTGGGCCTGGAGGGGCGTCCGCCCCTGCCACCGCCCGACGCGCGTCACCTGTCCACGCAGGACCGCGGCGACTACGTTGAGGAACTGCATTCACTGGACGTTGGCGAGCGGGCGCGTCTGCCGGTGTACCTGCTGCGGCCGAAAACCAGGCCGCCGTGGAAGCCGGTGCTGGTCTTCCACGGCCACGATCCCTCCGTGCAGTACATCCTCGGCCACTACCCGGACACGGATACGGCCAGCCAGCAGCTGGCGCGCGACAGCAATTACGCCCAGGCGCTGGCGCGGCAGGGCTATCTGGTGTGCGCGCCGGAACAGCGCGGCTTCGGCCAGCGCGTCAGCGAGCAGGCCGGCTGCCGTCATCTGGCTTTCTCGTATCTGCTGGAGGGGCGTACCCTGTTGGGCGAGCGTTGCCGCGACGGCATGCAGGCCATCAACTGGCTGCTGCAGCGCGACGATGTTGTGCCGAATGTGCTGGGGGCGACGGGCAATTCCGGCGGCGGCACCACGACGCTGTGGCTGGCGGCGATTGACGAGCGCATCACGGTGGCGGTGCCTTCCTGCTACTTCTGCTCCTTCAGGGCCTCGATCCTCGGCCTGCGCCACTGCGAGTGCAACTACGTGCCGGGCATCCTCGAGCTGGCGGAGATGGGCGAGCTGGCCGCGCTGCTGGCGCCGCGCCCCATGCGCGTCATCGCCGGCGAACGTGACCCCATCTTCCCGATCGCCGGCGTACGAGAACAGTATCGTACGGCCGAACGAGCCTGGGCGCTGGCGAATGCGCCGGAACGCCTGTCACTGAGCGTACACCCGGGTGAACACGCCTACAATCACGCTCACAGCCACGACTGCTTCGGCCGCTGGCTCTAGCGTCGGTCTGGCCACCTTTGCTTGCCTGCATCGTCATTCATGCACACACGCTCCGGTGTCAGGTCATGATCCTCGTGACCACAGCGGCGATAATTGCCGCAAGCGTGGCCTGAATAATTGCAGCGAGAATAAGGTCGGCTTTCGTGGCCGAATGTCTGGAGCGTTCTTCAAGTTTTGCCAGTCGACCTTCTGTTTGCAGCGCGTCCAATTGGGGCTCCCTTGTACCCGTTTACAGTCAGGCACTGCACATTAGTCTGTTCGTCAGGCTGACTGTCGCGGGTCGCTGCCTGCCATGCTGCGCAAATTGTCGCGCATATTGCAACACCCGTCAATCAGGTAGAGGACGCCGCCGCTGCGCGTCATCGCCGGCGTGCATGAGCAATACCGGACGGCCGAACGGGCCTGGGCGCTGGCCAATGCGCCGGAGCGCCTGTCACTGGCCATCCACCCGGGCGAGCACGCCTACCACCACGCCATGAGCCACGACTGGTTCCGCCGCTGGCTCTGACGCGTACCTGCGCGCCTCAGCTTTCCTGCGGCGGCGTGGGCGGCTGCGGCGCCTTCTTGCGGCTGGAGGCCGCGCCAAACTGCTCCAGATCTGCCGGACCCTGATAGCGCTGGCCATTCGGCAGGGTGGCGCCCGTCAGGTCGGCCGCGCGGAAACTGGCCCGGCGCAGGTCGGCGCTCTGAAGTTTCGCCTCGACCAGGCAGGCATCGCGCAGGTTGGCCCGGTGCAGGCTGGCCCCGCTGAGGTCCGCCCGGGAGAGGTCGGCAGCGCGCAGGTCGGCGCCGCTGAGGCTCGCGCCGCGCAGGTCACTGCCGGCCAGCTTCGCGTCCGTCAGCGTCGCGCCGGCGAGATTGGCGCCTTTCATGCGCGACTGGCCCAGGTCGGCATCCGCCAGGTTGGCGTCGCCGAGGTCAGCGCCAGTCAGGTCCGCCGAGCTGACGACGGCCTCGGCGAGGTTGGCGCCGCGCAGGACAGCGCCGCTCAGGCGCGCGCCACGCAGGTCAGCCTCGCTCAGGTTGGCGTCATGCAGGTTGGCCCCGCTCAGGTCTGCGCCGCGCAGGTCCTTGCCGGAGAGATCCTCGTTGCCCAGGTCACGGCCGCTCAGGTCGCTGCCGGCAAGGTTGTCCGCATCGGCATCCGCGTCCATATCCACAATCGGCACGTGCTGGCGCCCGCGCGCATTTGCCGCGCTGTCGAGGTCGATGCCGATGTCGGACATGGCGCGGCGGATGGTATCGCGCGTCTGGGTCACGAGCGTGTCGCGCAGGGTGCGGCTGACCTCGCCGAAATCGATGTCATCGAGGTCGAAGTCGATATCGACCTGGGGCCGACGGCGCGCCCGCAACTGGCTGTCGAGATAGCGGCCCAGCTGGCTGCAGGCCAGGCTGACCTGGGCGATGAGCTGCGCCTCGTCGACGTCCGGATCAGGTTCCAGGCGCAGCGCCTCGCAGACGAAGCTGTCGTCGGGCAGGCGTTCGGCCGCGCGGGCCTGCAGGCTGCTGTAGCTGCGCAGGATCATGGGGCCGGTGCCAGCCATCGCGTCGGCGCGGATGGCGCTGCGGACGGACTGGTCCAGCGCCTTGAGCGCGCGTACGATTTGTTGCAACTGGTCGCGGGTATCGTCGTTCATCACGCATTCCTCTCTATGCTTGCGGGTGACGGGTCGGGGCGCGGCGCGCCCGTTTCAGCGAATCGGCTCATGGTGGCTTCCTCTCCCGCTCGCCGCGGGAGCTCATCTGCTGCGGAATCGCTCTCCAGCGAGGCCAGCACCCAGGGGGGCACCAGGCGGCGCAGCGTTCTGCGGGCGTGCGACAGACGCGAGCGGACGGTGCCGGGGTTGGTGTTGGTGGCGACGGCGATTTCTGCGTAGCTCATCTGCTCCTCGGCGTAGAGGATCAGCGCCTGGCGCTGGTTCTCCGGCAGCTTTTCCATCGCCTCGCGCACCACCAGCTGGATGAAGAGCCAGTGGGCCAGCTCCTCGGTCGGTTCGGCCGGGTCCGGCAGCGTCTCCGCCAGGGAAAAGGTCTGCCCCTCCGCATCCTCGTCCAGCGAAACGCTCTGGAAGCGCCCCTGGCGCCGCAGTTCGTCGTAACAGCGGTTGCGCGCCACGCGAAAGAGCCAGGGCCGCAGGCCGCGCGAGGCGTCAACGTGGTCGCACTTGCGGTAGAGGGTGAAAAACACGTCCTGCATGATGTCGTCCCCGGCGTCGGTGTCGCCGATCAGCCGCCGAATGTAGCGGCGCAGCGGGCTTTCCAGACGTTGCATGATCAGCACGAAGGCTTCCTCGTCGCCGGCCTGCAGCGCGCGCAAGAGATCGCTCTCGTCCAGCTGCTGCAGCCGACGCTCATGGTGCTGGTGCCCATCCTGCCCGTCTCCACCCTGCGGCATCCACTCGTTCCTCCCGTACACCCTGTCTACGCCGGGCCAGCGCCGTCTGTTCAAAAGCGGCGCAGGATTCCACCAAATGCGCTGAAATGCGCAAACCTGCCACGCCCGGCAACTGGAACCGGACATATATACCCTGGCAACACAGGAGTTGTTACGGTCGCGGCCGGTCCTCCTCAGTCCCGGCAATGGCGCGGAGGATGTGCGCCGGTGGCGCGCGCTCAGCTACCCGGCCCGCCTTCCAGCTCTTCCAAGAAACGCCGGGCGGTCAGTGCGAACGGATCATCCGTTGGATGATGACGAGGACATAGCTGGCACAGGTTGGGGATGGAACAGGTCGCGCTCAACTGATGTGAAGCTGACCGCTCAAGCTATCCCTTTATACCGGTTGTCGAGATGCCCTCGACCAAATAGCGCTGAAATGCAATAAAGATGACAAAAACCGGCAGAAGTGACAAACTCGACATGGCAAAGATCGCGCCCCAATCGGTTTGCCCGGAGGGATCGGAAAAGGTCCGCAATGCCAGCGATACGGTGTACAGCTCGGGTCTGTTTAAATAGATCAGTGGAATCAGAAATTCATCCCAGGTCCAGTAGAAGGAGAAAATAGCTGCTGTGACAATGGCCGGGGTCAATTGTGGCAAGATGATGCGGTAGAAAACCCCGATCTTGCTGGCGCCATCAATCATGGCGGCTTCATCCAGATCGACGGGAATGCTGCGGATAAACTGGATGATCATAAAGATAAAAAATGCCTGCCCGCCCAGACGCGGCAGCAATAGCGGATAAAAGGTATTCAACCAGCCCAGCCGACTAAACACAATATATTGCGGGATGATCTGCACCTGTGTCGGCAACATCAATGTTAGCAGCATCAGCGCAAACCAAAATCGCTTGCCAACGAATCTGACCCGCGCAAAGCCATAGGCGACGACTGACGAGGCGCTGACATTAAGCACGGTTCCCAGCACGGCATAAAAAAGCGAATTGCGATAAAAGATCTCGAAACTGATGCCGCCAAAACCCGCCCAGCCATTGGGATAATTCTGTGGATAGAACTCTGTCGGGATGATCGCTGTCTGATTGGTCCAAATCTCGTCCGGCGCCTTAAAGGAACTGCCCACCAGCCACAAAATCGGATACAGCATGATCAGGGTCGCCGCGCCAACCAGCAAATGATACAGGAAAGTCCGCGCGGTTTTGCGTTTATGCCAGGCAATCGCGGGAATGACAATTTTCGGGCTGCTGATCTGTGTCCCCGTGGATTGCGGTCCGATGGTTGCCATGGTTTATGTCTCCTCTCCGGATTCGTAATGCACCCAGGAGGAAGAGGAACGAAAAACAATGGCAGTGAGAATTGCGATGACAAGCAGCATGACCCAGGCCATGGCCGAGGCATAGCCCATTTCATTGTTCTCGAAGGCGCGACGATAGATGTACAAGGCGTAAAACAGGGTTGTATCCAAAGGGCGCCCGCCAGTGATGATGAAGGCTTGCGTGAAAACCATAAAGCCGGAGATCAATTGCATAATGAGGTTGAAGAAAATAATCGGCGTCAACATCGGCAGGGTAATGCGCAGGAATCGTTGCAAGGCGTTGGCGCCATCGATTTCGGCAGATTCGTAAAGCTGCTTCGGGATATTCTTCAGGCCCGCCAGAAAGATGAGCATGGGCGAGCCAAATTGCCAGGCTGCCAGGACAATCAGCGTCCAAATCGCCGTTTCCGGTCGTCCCAGCCAGTTTGGTCCGTCGACCCCCAGTAAAGCCAGGATAAAATTTACCAGACCGTCACTGCCAAAAATCTCGCGCCACATCACAGCCACCGCGATACTGCCACCGATGATTGATGGCGCATAAAATGCGGCCCGATAAACGCCGACGCCGCGCCGCTGCGTGTTCAGCAGCATCGCCACCGCCAGCGCGAAAACCAGACGCAAGGGCACCGAAAAAATCACGTACCTGACGGTCGCGTTCACCGAGCGCCAGAAACGTCGATCTTCAAAAAACATGCGCTGGAAGTTGTCCAGCCCGATAAAATCGCCGTGGTTCGCCAGCACATTGTAATCTGTGAAAGACAAAACCAGCGACACCGAAATCGGTATCAAGGTGAAAAGAAAGAAAGTAATTAACCAGGGGGCGATGAACAAATAACCAACAAGATTATGTTGACCAAACCTGTATGTTTTGCTGCGTTTGGGCTTTCGTAAAGGAGCGACGGTCGCACTCACAAGCGCCTCAAATCAACAAGGACAGAACACAAATGTGGAATGCACTGTGGCATCCCACATTTGTTATTTGTTCGCTATCAGACTGGAGTTCAGGCTGATCTTACTGTTGCCCCAGGATCCGGCTTGCTTCCTCACGCAGGATGGCTGCGGCTTCTTCCGGTGAGATTATGCCATACATCACCGGCTCGACGAATTCGGGAACAAAGACATTGTTGACGACATCAGCATGCGCCGCCGGATCTGCCGGGCGGATCGGGCTGTTGTCCATCTCGATAAGGCCGAGATAGTTGAACATCTCGGCCTGTGCCGCGCCAAGGTTTGGCAACAGCGCATCACGAACAACAGACGAAATCGGCACACCACGCTCGGCTTCAAGAATCTCGTTGGCTTCGACCGAGTTGACAAACCAGTCAACAAATGCCGCCCCTTCATCGGGCTGCCTCGCCTGTGAGGTGATCGAGAAGAACATCGAAGGTTTGATGTAATTCTGCGATTGCCCGCCTTCCGGACGCGGAACGGGATACATCACAAAGTTACGATCTGCACCAGCCGCATTCCAGACTGCCACAATCTGGTTGCTCCAGTGATATGCCATTGCGGCATCACCAGTGACCATGGGTTTCGCCTCGACACCTTGATCGCCCATGGCGACGGCTTCTTCATAAGGTTGCATGCCGCCATTTTCCTGAAGCCGCAGCAGCCTGTTGTAGAAGTCAATCAGGGGCTGGTCATCCTCATAACCAAGTGCCATGCCATCGGTACTGTATGCCCATTGGTCACAGCAACCCATGTATTGCGATTTCCACAACTGGTCACTAGTCAAGGAGCCGATGCCCGCGATTCCCAGTTCGGCACTGAATTGGGTGGCGATCTCTTCCAAATCACTCCAGGTCCAATCCAGTTCCGGCAAATCTATGCCAGCCGCAGCAAAGGCATCGATATCCAGTGTGAATACCTCCGAGTTGTTGCCGAGGTTGATGCCATACAACTGCCCATCAACCATGCCGCCCGCCAACGACGCCGCAGCAATAAATTCTGTATCAATCGCACCGCTTTCCAGGTAACCATCAAGCGGCATCAGTAATCCGTTGGCAACCCACTCTTCGATACGCGCATAATCGTGTTGCATGATGTCCGGCAATTCACCGCCGGCTGCCTGCGTCGACAGCTTGGTCCAGTGATCGACCCAACCCTGGAATTCGAATACAATGTCGATATCGGGATTGAGTTCTTCGTAAAGTTCAATAGTTGCGATGGTGCGATCATGACGATTTTGCGATCCCCACCAGGAGATGCGAACAACCGTTTGATCCTGTGCCATAACCACAAAACAGGGCAGCAGGAACATTGCGATCAAGGTTATGAAGAGAAGTCTCGAGTTTTTCATGGTATTCACCTGTGACTGATATCTGGCCAAAGCAATGCAAAAACGGGATGCGAAACGTCACATGCCAAAGCTCTCCTCTATCGAGGCAGCCCTGGTAATCAAACCCCCTCACCCTCATTCCAGATTATTGTCAAGTGTCAAGCTTGTCAAGCATCGCTAAACAAGGGGAGTGGTGAAAACTGTGGATGCACTGGCTTGATGTAATCATTAACAACTCTGTGCCCTCTGTGCCCCGGTGGTAAGAAACCCAACGCGATAGCTGGAGCATTTGTAACCTCCCTGAAATTCACAACTCCCAGACCCGCTGCTGCAGGAAAGCATGCAGAATGTGGCAGATTTGACCCCACTGGTCTCTGTGGTCAAGCGTGATTGCTATCCCTGTTCGCCGCCATCAAGGCATTCAACACATCCGCCGGAAAATGCGCATTCGAAATCCACCAGACCTCGCGGACAGCAATGCAAGCCGCGACCGACGCGCAAACACCCGCTCAACTCTGTGCGCAATTTCTCCCCCTCCCTGAGAAGGGCTCCCGTCCCACAAGACGGGAAAGGGGCCACCCTCCGGGCCTCACCCCCAAATCCCTCAAATCACCAGGTCCGACCCGTCTATCAACAGGAGATGACCATGTATACCCTCGCCACAGCTGACCAGTTGCGCTCAGGTCTGGGCCTGGCGCCCGCTGACAACGTGGACAACGAACGCCTGTGGCGCGCGTTGACGGCGGCCAGCGCGCGCATCGAAATGACCAGCGGCCGCCACTTCACGCCGCGCCTGGCAACGCTGGCGCACGACCTGCGTGATCCGCGCGAGCTGACGCTGGCGGATGATCTGCTGCAGCTACTGCGCCTGACAAACGGCGACGGCCGCGACATCGACCTGGACGCGGTGCAGACCCTGCCCGCAGCGACGGAGGGCAGCGCCAGCGTGCTGCGCCTGAGCGGGGCGGGGCGCTTCGTCTGGTCGGGCTCGCCGCTGGCGGCCATCCAGGTGACGGGCCTCTGGGGCTGGCACGAGCGCTGGTCGCTGGCCTGGCAGAGCGGCGTTGACAGCGCGCAGGACAACCCCCTGGCAGCGAGCGCGACCATGCTGCATGCAGCGGACAGCAGCCGCTTCGAAGCGGGGCAGTTGCTGCGCCTGGGTGACGAGTACCTGCGCCTGCTGGCCATCGATGAAACGCGCCACAGCCTGCGCGTATTGCGCGCGGCCCAGGGGACAGCGGCCGTCGCCCACAGCCGCGGCGCGTCGATCGATATCTATCAGCCGCCGCGCGCGCTGACGCTGCTCTGCCTGCGCCTGGCGCTGTGGCTTTACCGCGAGCCTGACCGGAACGCGGACGAGGCACTGCCCGCGGACCTCGTCGCAGAAATGGCCGGGTTGCGCCGCGATAGTGCGCTGGCCTGAAACGGGGAATCAAAAAGGGCGCAGCAAGCTGCGCCCTGACTACTATACCTGATGGCTCAGGCATTATCCCTGGGCCGATTCCGAGCCTTCGCTGCCGTGCTCGCCTTCTTCGCCATTGTGCTCGCCCTCGCCTTCGCCGCTGTGCTCAGCGGAACCGGTCTCCGCATGCGCGGACCAACCCTCGAAGTCCTGGCCGGTGGCGTCAAGCTGGACCTCGCGCGTTGCGCCAGGTGCGAGGGAGACCGTGGGTGTGGGGCCAAGTTCGACGCCGTTGGAGAGGTGCACTTCCACACGCACCTGCTGGATACTTGCGTCGGTGGTGTTTTCGATGGTGCCGCTGAAGGCGTTGGCGGCTGCGTCATACGATATGACCAGGCGGACGCCGTTGCGTACCTCATCGAAGATCTCGTCCGGGGCGAAAGTCGTACCTGATTCTTCGCCGGAGTCCATGGCGGCTGCGCTGCCGCCCTGCTTCTCGTCCTTGCCCGCAGGTTTGCGCCAGCCGCGCCCGTCGCGGCCTTCATGTTCGGCGTTGACCAGCGCCTCGATGCGTTCGGCCATGCCGTCTTTCAACATGGCGGCGCGCTCCTCGCTGAGCTTGCCGTCGGCGACGGCCGCGTCCACGCTGTCGTTGAAGGCTGCGCTGGCCTGGGCGATAAAGTCTGCCAGGTCGCCGCCCTCAGCCTCGATCAGGCTGGCCAACGAACTACCTGCGCGCAGCGCGCTGTAAAGTTCGCTGCGCTCCAGACCGGTGGCTTCGGTGAGCATCTCAAGCGCGTCGGCAGCGAGCGCGGACATACCGATGTCGCGTCCGCCGAAGCCCTGCGGGCCGCCCCGGCCACGCCTGCCGAAGGCGCGCCCGTCCACGTCCTTCGTGCCAGCGGGACGCTCGCCGTTCACCATCGCCTCAATCCTTGCGGCGATTCCTTCGTTCACGCGGGCGCTGACCAGTTCAGTGGCCTGGGCGATGAAGGCCGCCACGTCGCCGCCGTTGGCCTCGATCAGGCTGGCCAGCGAGTTGCCTTCGCGCAGCGCGCTGTAGAGTTCAGCGCGCTCCAGGCCGGTCGCCTCCGTAGCCAGGGCCAGCATGTCCGCGCCAATTGCGGGCATGCCCATGCCACGCCCGGCGAAACCGCGCGGGCCTCTGCCACGCCACATCATTGCGCCACGGCCCTCGTCACGGTCATGGCCGCGGAAGCCACGGCCGAAGCCGGAATGCTCCCGCGCGCTGACGGGCGACTCATCGTCGCTGCCGCCGTCGTCCTGGGCCAGCATCAGGCCGGCGCCCAGCGCGAGCGCGGCGATCAGCACTGCGGTGAAGAACAGGGTTCTGGTGTTCATGTTGCATCCTTTCAATTTCTTCGTCGAAGACCTGCGTTGCGCAAGTCCCTGACAGCATGCCAGCCAGTTGTCACGCGCACTTTGTGAGAGTGTAAACATTTTGTAAATCACATGAGCGCTTGCTTAATCGCGCTGCGCTCAGCGCCCGGCGTAGGGGTCGGGCAGCACCAGATGACGGTCCTGGGGCGGCCGGGTGTAAAGCTCCTGCTGCGAGGGGCGTGGCGGCAGCTTGATCGGCCCGGGAATCACATCCTCGTGCGGGATGTGCTCCAACAGGTGGCTAATGCAGATTAGGCGGGCGCGGCGCTTGTCATCGGTGTCGACCTGGTACCAACGCGCCTCGGGGATGTCGGTGTGTTGCAGCATGATGTCCTTGGCGCGCGAGAACTCGACCCAGCGCTGGCGCATTTCCAGGTCGACGGGGCTGAGCTTCCAGCGCCGCAGGGGGTCCCTGGCGCGCGACTGGAAGCGCCGTTCCTGCTCCTCGTCGCTGACCGAAAGATAGTACTTGACCAGGATGATGCCCGAGCGCACCAGCATGAGCTCGAACTGCGGGCAGGCGCGCAGGAAGTCCCAGTATTCCACGTCGCTGCAGAAGCCCATGACGCGCTCCACGCCGGCGCGGTTGTACCAGCTGCGGTCGAAGAGCACGATTTCGCCGGCCGCGGGCAGGTTCTCCACATAGCGCTGAAAATACCACTGCGTAAGCTCGACGTCGGAGGGTTTGCTGAGCGCGACAACGCGTACGCCGCGAGTATCGAGCGGCTGGGCGATACGCTTGATGAGGCCGCCCTTGCCGGCGGCGTCGCGGCCTTCGAAGACCACGATGAGGCGCAGGCCCTGCTGCCGCACCCAGTATTGCAGGCGCACCAGGCCGAACTGCAGCCGCTCCAGCTCGCCCTCGTAGAACTTGCGATCGAGACGTTTGCGTTTCTTCTTCGCCACAGCATCACCCCCGCTGCATGGTGGCTGCGAGTGTAACGCATAAGGAGGCAGGCTGGGGGCGCCCTCACCCCCCGGCCCCCTTGTCCCGTCTTCGACGGGAGCCCTTCTCAGGGAGAGGGGGAGACAAACAAGAGCGGCGCGTGTTGTTAAAGTCCCTCCCCCTGAGGGAAGGGCTCCCGCGACCGAGCGGGAATGGATTTAGGGTGAGGGCCGCTTGCGCTTCTTCTTCGCCACAGCATCACCCCCGCTGCATGGTGGCTGCGAGTGTAACGCATAAGGAGGCAGGTTGGGGGCGCCCTCACCCCCCGGCCCCCTTGTCCCGTCTTCGACGGGAGCCCTTCTCAGGGAGAGGGGGAGACAAACAAGAGCGGCGCGTGTTGTTAAAGTCCCTCCCCCTGAGGGAAGGGCTCCCGCGACCGAGCGGGAATGGATTTAGGGTGAGGGCCGCTTGCGCTTCTTCTTCGCCATGCGTCCCCCTCACGCCCAGCCACTGACTCCAACCACACATGGTTCATCCTGCTGACAAAGCCACAAGGAGTTTCACCTTGACACCCTTCCGTGACGCGCTCACCCGTCTGGCCGGGCTGCAGGTGCCCGGCATCGTCCACAACTTCGACATTGACGCGCTGCCCGCCGTGCTCGACCGGGGCCAGGCGCCCGCCCTGCTGGTGCTGCTGCCCGGCGCGCAGGAACGGCAGCAAGCCCTCTTCCGGCAGCAGGGCGAGGCCTTCGTCGCGCTGGCCTTCAGCGAGGGCCCGCGCAGCGTCGTCTGCCTCGTCACGCATCTGCTGCTGGTCACGCCCGTCAACGCCGGCGCGGGCCTGCGCAGCCAGCTGCCCATGCTGGTCGACTGCATGGATGCCTACTTCGCGACCCTCGGCGCGGACGTCACTTTGGGCGGCGCGCTGCTGGAAGCGGCGCAGGTGGGCGTCGAGCCGGGCGTCTTCGCCCACGGCGGCAGCGACTGGCAGGGCTGCGCCTTCCGCCATCGCTGGCTGCTGGAGGTGACGCCATGAGCATCCGCTGGAGCGTCCACGTCGACCTTAACGACGACGGCCGCGCCGACGGACCCGACGAGGACATCAGCAAGGCGGTACTCGGCATCCGCTGGCGGCGCGGTATGGAGCGGCCGCATGACAGCGTCGCGCTGCCCGGTCACGCCGAAGTCACGCTGCGCAACCAGGACGGCGCGTTCTCGCCGGAGCGCAACGCGCTGCCGCCGGGCCGGCTGCTACAGATCCGCAGCGACGACGGCGCGCAGCGGCGCACGCATTTCACCGGCCACATCACGCGCGTCGAGCCCGCGCCGGGGGCCCTGGGGTCGCGCCGCGCCGTCCTGCACCTGCACGATGCCAGCGCCCAGCTGGCCGGTCACCACATTCGCCTGCCGCCGCTGACCGAACAGCGCGCAGACGAGATCATCGCGCGCTGTCTGGACGCGGTGCCGCTGCGCCGGCCGCGGCTGCGTAACACCTGGCTGCTGGCGCGCGCGCAGCACAGCGAGCTGGGCAGCAACACGCGCCTCGCCAGCATCAACATCCGCCGCAGCCTGCAACGCGGCCCCGACCTGCTGACCCAGGTGGGCGACACCTGGTCGGCGGGCATCCCGGCGCTGGCGGCCATCGGCCAGGTCTGCGCCGCCGGCCGCGGCCGCTTTTTCATCGACCACGAGGGCCAGGCGCGCTACCTCAACCGGCACCATCTGCTGCGGGCCGTCGAGCCACAGGCCACGTTCCACGATGACATGCAGGGCCTGCGCTACAGCCAGGGCGAGGCGCGCGTCAGCCAGGTCGAGGTGCTGCTCACGCCGCGCAGCCGCGGCCAGCCAGGCACCCTGCTGTGGCTGCTGGAGCAGCTGCTGGCCATTGAGCCGGGCGCGGCGGGGACGCAACAACTGCTGCTGCGTTACCGTGACGAGCGCGGCCAGCCCTGCGGCGCGCTCGAGCTGATCGAGCCGCGCGCCGAACTCGACTGGTTCGCCAACACGCAGCCGGACGGCCTGGACCAGGACGTCACCGGGCAACTGACCCTGGTGCTGCGCGAAGCAGGCATCAGCGCGGCGCTGCTGGAGATCCAAAATCGCGGCAGCGCCAAAGCCTGGTTGCAGGCGGGCGCGCGGCTGCGTGGCACGCCACTCACCACGGGCGACCCGCTGCTGGTGACGCAGCGCAGCCTGACGAGCGAAAATCTCTACGGCCCGGCGACGCTGCGCCTCGACCTGCCCGCGCTCGGTTCGCTGGCGCAGGCCCGCACCCTGGCCCGCTACGAGCTGGCGCGTCGCCGCGCGCCCCGCGGCCTGGTGCACAGCCTGAGCATCAGCGGACGCGCCCAGGTCGCCCGGGCGCTGGCGCGTCGTCTCTTCGAACGCATCCGCGTCGCGGAATCACAGAGCGGCCACAGCGGCGACTACTTCATCATCGGCGAAACGCAGGAGCTGGCGCCGGGCGGCAGCCAGCGCATCACCTGGCTGCTGGAAAGCGCCGACAACCCCTTCTGGTCCCTGGGCCGCCAGCGTCTCAATCGCGACGCCCTGCTGGCCTGGTAAGCAACCAATCTCGCATACAAAGGAGTACTCATGACCTGGAACACCCCACTCACCTGGCAGGTCGATCAGCTGGTGACAGAAGCAGACCTCAACAGCCAGCTGCGCGACAACCTGCGCTTCCTGAAAGATCCGCCAACCGCCCTCGTGCGCCTCGACGAGGAACAGGATTTCGCCTCCACCAGTGACGAATTCGTCGATATCGACCGCCAAAAGCTGGCCCTGAACGTGACCACGGCCGGCGGCGATCTGCTGGTCGCCTTCTACGGCATGCTGCGCAACAGCTCCACGAGCGGCGGCGCGGCCATCGACGTCGCCCTTGATGGCGTGCGCATCGGCGGAGACGATGGCCTGCTCGTCACCGACCCCGACCTGCGCGACTGGTTTCCGGTCTGCTTTCTCGTGCTGCTGCGCGAACTGGCGGCAGGGCCGCACAACCTCTTTCTGCAGTGGCGCCGCACCGGGCCGGCAGGCACGCTCTACCTGGCCGCCGGCGCAAGCACCAGTGACGTCGCCACCCACAGCCAGTTCTGGGCGCGGGAGGTCAGCTGAGATGCGCGAAATCGTCATCACGGATATGAGTGGCGTGAACCTGGAGGCGCTGGATGCCAGCCTGCGCGCGGCGCTGGGCGCAACAGTCAAAGGCATCAGCCTGCGCCGCGGCCAGGTCATCGTGCATCTGGCCGCAGTCGCCAGCCCGCAGCAGGTCGCCAGCGCGCGCAGCCTCGTGCAGCGCCACGATCCGCAGCAGCTGAGCCAAGAGCAACAGGAGCAGAAGCAGCGTGAGCAACAGATCAAGGCAGCGCATGAAGACGCGCTGGCCGCGCGCCAGGCGGCGACGGGCGGCGACGTCAACGAGCAGGTCGCCCTGCTGGCGCGCCGCATCGACTGGCTGGAGAAAATGCTGGAGGCGCTGGCCGCGGGCGCGAAGCTCGCGGGCTGAAGCGCTGCAGCCGCAGCAATCAACCTGGCCCCGTCTACACCGACGGGGCCGGCCCTGCCTGCTGCTCGCAGGAGACGCGGATGGCGTAATAGGCTGCGCGATCCATGCGCCAGGTCAACACGCTGGTCGCATCACCCAGTGATACTTCAAAGCGATAGACGCCGTTGCGCCAGTCCGTGCGCGGCGAGTAATTCTGCCAGACTATCAGTTCGCCTGCATCCGCGTCGTCGTATTCCTCAGCCACGGGCAGGGGCGACGCGGCCTCCGGCAGCCAGACCCGTACCGTAAACTCGTGGCGCAATTCGCCGGTGCGATTCACCCACAGGTCCTTCCAGTCCGCCTGTTCCGGCGGAAGCTCGAAAATGATGACATCGCAGCCGGTTGCCTCGTCCAGATACAGCGCGCCGGTGCGGAGGTCGGTCTGCGCCGGCGGCGTGGGCGTGAGTGTCGGGGTCGGCGTGGACGTGGGCGGCGGCGTCACCGTCGGGCGCGGCGTGGGCGGCGCGGGCTGGTCGCAGTAAACGTAGATGACCTAGTCGCCGTTACGTTCCAGTTCCCAGGTGAAGTTGCTGGTATGGCCGTCCAGCGTGATCTCCAGGCGATATGTCCCCGCGCGCCATGACGGGTCCGTGACGTAGTATTGCCAGATGAAGGGTTCGCCGTTTTCCTCGAAATTGTCCCTGACCCGGCCGTAAAACGACGTGTCCCAGGTCGAGTCCGGCCTGAAGATCCTGACCTCGACGTCCTCCTGCCGGCTTTCCGCCAGCACGAAGTTCAGGTCGCCGTCAAAACCTTCCGGGTGAAGCTGGACCTCACAGCCGGTGCTGCGGTCCCACTGGAACCTGCCGGGCTCCAGCACCACGGGGAGCGGCGCAGGCGTCGGGCGTGGCGTGGCCGTGGCTGTGGGGGTGGGCGTAACTGTGGGCGTTGGCGTCAGCGTCGCCACCGGCAGGCGATTTTCCGGGGTGGAACAGTCCACGAGGATGATCTCGTTATCCGTGCGCTCAAGGCGCCAGCTCACCCGGGTCGCCGCGCCGTCCAGCTCAATCTCCAGTTGATACAGACCGGCGGGCCAGGGGTCGTCAGCGCGATAGTACTGCACGAGGATGGGCTCGCCTGTATCAGTAAAGCTGCGTACCAGCCGACCCGTCCAGACGAGCGGTATTTCCGGCGAGCCAGGTTGGAAAACCCTGGCCCTGACCGCGTGGCGCCGGTCGCCGGCCAGCACGACGTTCAGGTCGGCATCCATCCCCTCAGGCTGGACCATGAAGTCACAGCCGCTGTGGTCATCGCGATAGATCACGTCGGTCTCCAGCACCCGCACGGGACCGGCGGCGCGCGCGGGAGGGGCTGTGGTCGCAGAGAGAGATTGCGACCGCTCGCACAAGATGACAACGAACTGGTCTTCCGGCGCTTCCATGTGCCAGATAAAGGCGCTGACGCGGCCATCCAGTTCCAGCTCCAGCCGGTACAGCCCCGCCGGCCAGTCCTGGTCGGCGCGGTAATACTGCTGAATGACGGGTTCGTCCTCGTCACCCAGGGAGCGGTTCAACTGCGAGGTGTAGGGCAGTGACGCGCGCTCGCCAGGGCGGTAGACCCTGGCCACGACCGCTTCCCGACGCTCGCCCGAGAGCAGCAGGTTCAGGTCCTCGTCCGGGCTCTCCGGGGAGAGGCGGACCAGGCAACCGGTCTGTTCGTCACGGTGAGAATCCCCCAGGTGCAGCATGAGCAGCGCGGGCGCGGGCGCGGCGGCGGCGGGGCCTGTGGGCGTGGGTCGGATCTCGGTCAGACCGCAGAGGATCTGGAGGGTCTGGTCGCCCGGCCGCTCCATCTGCCAGGCGAAGGCGCTGACGCGGCCATCCAGTTCCACTTGCAGGCGGTACTGCCCCGCCGGCCAGGCCTGGTCGGCGCGGTAATACTGCTGGATGACGGGTCTGTCGTCATCACCCAGGATTCTGTCCAGGCGGCCGGTGTAGGGCAGGGGCCGGCTGGCCCCGGGGCGAAAGACCCTGGCGTCGACCTCGGCCCGGCGCTCGCCCGAGAGCACCAGGTTCAGGTCCTCGTCAATGCTTTCCGGGCTGAGCAACACGTAGCAACCGGTTACCCTGTCAGCGAGCATCACGTCCGCTTCCAGTATCTGCTCCGGCGCGGTCAGGGTTGCGCCGGCGGGGTCGGGCGTCGGCGCGGCAAGCGGCGAGGCGCCGCGATCGCAATCGACGACGAGCCCGTAATCGCCCAGGCGCGTCATTTCCCAACCAAACTCGCTGCTGACGTCGCCCAGACCCAGTTCGATGCGATACAGGCCCGGCTCCCAACGCGTGTCGGGCGAAAAGGAATCGGTGATGTAAGCTTCGCCCGTGGACGGCTGGTCGTCAATTATGCGGCGCTCCGGCGCCAATGGCGTGCTGTCGCCGGGGAGGTATATGGCGAGCCGCGCCTCGCGCCGGTCCTGCCCGAGGAGCAGGACATGCAGGTCCGCTTCCCCGTCTTCCCCGGACAGGTAGAGATTGCAGCCGGTTTCGCTGTCCCGGAAAATCTCTTCAGACACGAGCATCCTTGCCGGCGCGTCGCCAGGGGCGAGCGCGGCTGCGGCGGCGGGGCGCCCGCAATCGACGAGCAGCGAGTACTCGCCCGGGCGCGTCATTTCCCAGGCGAAGACGCTGCTGGCATCGCCCAGGCCAATTTCAAAACGATAGCGGCCCGGCTCCCAGCGCGGGATTTCCGGCCAGGTGCGGATGATGACGGGATTGCCCATCACGTCGACGCTGCCCTCAAGACTGTCCGCCAGCGGCAGGGCAGCGCTCGCGCCAGGCTGGTACACGTCGACCCGCGCCTCCCGGCGCCCTTCGCCGGTCAGCAGAACCGCCAGGTCGCCGGCCTCGTCCGCCACCCTCGCCACAATGAGGTTGCAACCGGTGACGCTGTCGCGCCTGGTCTCTCCCATCTCCAGCAGCCTGGCGGTAGCCGGCGTCAGACCCGACGAGTCCGTCGCTGTAGTGGCACTGGCGCTGCCTGCAGAGTCCGCCGTCGTGACAGGTGCTGACCCAGGCGGCGCTTGCGCGGTCACTATTCCGAGGCTTTCCAGACTGTTGCACATGATGAAGATACCTGCGCCACCCGAATGCGCCGGGTACCACTCCAGCAGGCTGTTCCCGTCGTCCAGTTCAATTTGCAGACGATAAGGTTGATTGGCTGTAACCCGAATTCCGGAAAATGCGTTCTCAATCGTGGGGCCGTCCGACCCGTCAAGATCGACTGTCGACCGGTCTGAAACCGTCAGGGGAGTGCGCTCTCCGGGCGGATAGAAAGCAAAACTGACGTCGTTGCTTCGGTCACCCCCCAGAATTATGTTCAGGTCATCATACAGTTCTTCCACGCCCAGAAAAATGACGCAATTGGTGTTCGGGTCCAGATGTATCGCCTTGCCCTCGAACACCTCGTCCGGCGCGCGCGTCGTCAGCCAGCCGGCGAGCCAGACCAGTTCGCTATCGACCTGTACCTGATACCAGTCTCCCTCAACGGCGTACACCGGCAATTCCGTGCCGCCTGGTACCTGCCCGACGATGCCACAGTCCGTGCTGCCGCAGGCGCGCAGGTTCAGGTTGTTGTTCGGGATGACGATGAACAGCGGCTCGTCCTGAGCGACGGCCATCATCGACAGTAGCATTCCAAGCGCGACCAGCAACGCTGCTACCTGCTTCATCTTCGCTCCCGCTTGTGCGCGCTACGTGACTATACCCGCTCACTCGATGTAGCCGAGGGCGCGCAGGGTGCCGGCCACGCCCGCGTCGATGTCGCCGGCGGCCGCTCGTGGCTGCGCTGCGGGCAGGGCCGCCAGCATCTGCCGCCGCAGACTCGCGGCCAGCTGCGGCTGTTGCGCCGCCAAATCGTTCTGCTCGAGCGGGTCGTCCTGCAGGTCGTAGAGCGCCTCCACCTCAGCGCCACAGAGCAGCAGCTTGTGGCGGCCGCTGTGCATGGCGCGGCGCACTTCATCCAGCCGCCGTCGGCGCAGCAGCTCCGGATTGCGCCGGCGCAGCAGCGCCAGCAGCGTCTCCGGCGGCCAGGCCTCGCTGAAGACCGGGCCGTCACTGTCGCAGCCCTCGGCCGCGCGCGCCAGCGTCAGGCCGGCCACGTCGGCCTCAGGGTCAGCCTCGTCCAGCGGCGCCGACAGACCGGCGGCGGCCAGCGCCGTGTGGAAGATGCGGCGCGTGGAGACGGGGGCGGAGACGCGTTGCCCGGCTGCGCAGCGTCCTGCCGGATCGTGCACGAGCAGCGGCACGTGCACCAGCTCCTGCTGCGCGCCGAAGCTGTGGCCCATATAGCCGTGGTCGCCGTGTGACTCGCCGTGGTCGGCCACGATGATGACGAGCGTGTCGGCCAGCGCATTCATCGCTTGCAGCGCGCGCAAGAGCCGCCCCAGTTGCGCGTCCTGCTGCAGGATTTCGGCATCGTAGGCGTCCAGCAGCGCCAGCCGCTCCTCGTCGGACAGCGGTGATTCCGGCGGCAAACTCCAGCGCGCGGCGCGGGCGTTGAACTGGCGCAGGAGCCGGCGCGCCTGCGGCCCGCTGGCGGGCGCGATGCGTTGCAGGCTCGCGGGCGCGGGTTGCCAGGGTAGATGCGCGCCCATCAGGTTGAGGAAGGTGAACTGGCGTTCGCCATTGCCGCCGGCGCGCTGCTGACGCAGGTAGTCGCAGAGATCGTCGATGGAGGCGGCGCCGTCGCCCTTGAAGCGCAACAGGCGCGTCCACAGCGGCGCCAGACGCGGACGCAGGGCGGCGCGGAACAGCAGGGTCGAGCGCGCGCCACGCCGCTGGGCGGGCTGCATGAAGGCGCGCCAGGCCCGGGTTGGCGCCGGGGAGCGCAGCGCCGGCCGGCTGCGAACCGCGCCGGCGTAGCTGTAGAAGTTGGTGAAGCCCCGTTGCAGGCCGCTATCGAGCGCGGCCAGCAGAGGGTTGTTGCAGAAGGCCGCAGTCTGCCAGCCGGCCGTCTGCAGAATCTCCGCCAGGGTCGGGTGTTGCAGCCCCAGGCGGCTGCCCACCTGGGTGAGTTGATGCGCGCCCGGGTAGCGGCCGGTGAAGAGCGAGGCGTGCGCCGGCAGCGTCCACTGCGCCGGCGAGATGGCGCGCTCGAACAGCGTCGCGCGGGCGGCAAAGTCATCGAGGGCCGGGGCAGTGGAACGCTGGTAGCCGTAGGTGGAGAGGTGGTCGCGGCGCAGGGTGTCGAGTACGACGAGCAGGATGTGCGGGGCGGTCATCGGCAACGGCGTCTCAGCCCGGCGTTTCGTCGAAGTCGGCACAGCCAACTGGCGCGGCTTGACCGTTCTCCGCCATGGCCTGTCCCCCGGACTCCTGCACATAGTATAGCGTGGTACGCACGCCTAGTTGCCATGTCGGGCCGTATGCGGCACAATAGCCGCGGCTCAACATAATGAATGGAGGCCCGCGATGCGCATCAAGTTGTTCCCCCTGTTCGTGATTGCGCTCTGCCTGCTGTCCCTGCCCTTGCTGGCACAGGAAGTGACGGAACCAAAGGCTGAAATCAGCTGGCCCCCGCCAGTCTATGTCTTGCGCGGCGAGGTCTCCCTGCGGGGTACGGTCAACCTTGCCGGCGTGACCGGCTATTTCATTGAGTTTCGCGCGCTGGATGAGGACTTCACTGCGCCCGACACGCGCGACTGGCTGCCCGCTACCCTGGCCACCAACACCCTGGTCGTGAATGATGTACTGGGCACCTGGGACACCAGCAGAGTGAACAATGGACTCTACGAGCTGCGCCTGACCGTCATCATGATTGGCGCAGAAACGCAGCACCGGACGCTGGGGCCGCTACGCATCGAAAATGCGATTGCTGCCGCGCCGGAGATGGAAGTGGAGGCGGAGATGGAAGTGGAGGCGGAGATGGAGACGGGCATGGAAGACACGACGCCCGTGCCCGATGAAGCACCAATGGCGACGGCCCGCGTCAACGCCAACGTGCGCGCGGGCGACAGCACCAGCTTCCGGGCCATCGATGCCTTGCTGACCGACGAAAGCGCGCCCATCCTCGGCGTCAGCAGCAGAGGCACCGCCTGGTACCAGATCGCCCTGCCCAACGGTCGCCGCGGCTGGATTTCGGAAATCGTGGTGATCGTCTCCGGCAACGCCGACAACCTGCCCAGAATTGTGCCGCCGCCCGTGCCGATCCAGCCTACAGTCACGCCTGTGCCGCCCCCGGCCATCCAGCCAGATCTTGTCGTGGAAGAAATCCACTTTGATGAAGAACCGGAATGCGATGAGTCATTCGAGGTCAGGGCGAGGATAGCCAATCTCGGCCAGGCAGCATCTACGGCCAGTGGCAGCATCAACGTGCAGGACTGGCACATTGCCTCGGGCACGCCAAACTCTTCCACCGTCGGCGGTTTCCCGCCCCTCGCGCCCGGAGAACGCTTCTGGGCCTTCATGCCTCTGACGGTGAAAACCTACTACCGTGAAGGGCATCGGGTGGGCGTCACAGTCGACTCGACCAACACGGTGGCGGAGAGCAACGAAGGCAACAACAGTGCCAACCGCGACTACGTACTGAAGAAGGGCGACTGTTGAGGAAACGTTGCCACCGCGCAGGCGCGCCCGTTCTCACGGGTAGCGTCTGCGCGGAGTCCGCTTCCCGATTCTGATGGTTACCATATGAAACAGTGGCTCTACCGCATTCAGCCAGTGCGCCTCGAGTTGCTCGTCGCGGGCGGCACGGCGGAGGAAGAAGCCACGCTGGCGCAGCACTTCTCCTACCTGCAGCGCCTGACGGAAGCGGGCGTGGTGCAGCTGGCGGGGCGCACGCTGCTGGCGGACTATCACAGCTTCGGCATCGTCATGTTCCGCGCGCCGGACGAGGCAGCCGCGCTGGCCATCATGCACAACGACCCCGGTGTGCAGGCCCGGCTCTTCCGCGCCGAGCTCTTCCCCTGGCGCACTGCATTGCCACAGCAGGACCCTGATGACTGATCTGCTCAAGACCTGGGACATTGCCGCGCGCGCGTAGCTGTTGCGCGCCCTCGGCGACTCCGCGCATGAGAAAGCGCATCCGGGGGAGGTCGGCGTGATCCTCGTCCAGGGCGGCGCGAGGTCGCCATGGAAGGGCTCCCGTTTCAAGTTTCAAACGGGACAGTGGGACTGGAGCAGGCGCTGACAGGCGCATCGGGAGGAATAGTGGCAGCAAATTTGCAGGGGAATGTCATCCTCGTCACCGGCGGCGCGCAGGGAATCGGCGCGGCCACGGCGAAGCTCTGCGCGACCCGCGGCGCGCGGGTCATCATCGCCGACTACAAGAACGACGGCGAGCAACGCGCCGCGGAAATCCGCGCGGAGGGTGGCACCGCCGACTTCCTGCAAACCGACGTGCGCAACGAGGCAGAGGTCGCCGAACTCTTCGAGTTCACGCTCGGCTGTCATGGCCGGCTGGACAAGCTGGTCTGTGCGGCGGGCGTGCTGCCCGGCCCCTGGCAGTCGCCCGAAGACATGCCGACAGAAGACTTCCGGCGCGCCCTGGACGTCAACATCACCGGCGTCTTCCTCTGCGCCAAACATGCCACGCCGCTGCTGGAAGCCAGTGGCCGCGGCGTCTTCGTCGTCATTGCGTCCGGCGCGGGCGTCTTCGGCCCCAGTTCCTCGCTGGCCTACGCTTCCGGCAAGGGCGGCGTCAACGGCCTCGCAATGACCCTGCAGGCACAGTTGGGAGAACGCGGCATCCGCGTCAACACCATCTACCCCGGCAACATCATCACCGAAATCAAGCTCAGCGTAGATATCGCCGCCGCCCGGCGCGACGGGCGCCCGGAGCAGGATGCGCACGATCATGCGCGCGCCCACTACGGCCTGCCCGAGGGCGTCGCGAAGGTCATCGCCTTCGTCGTCAGCGACGAGGCGGACTATCTGCGCGGCGGTGTTCGCACCCGCTGAGCGGCAACCCAACGCCATCGTCGTGATGCTTGCCCCTCTCCTGCGGGAGAGGGGCTGCCTCGATTCATCTGCCTGGACGCCCCCGCCGCCACCGGCCGGAAGGGCTCCCGTCGTGAGCGGCGGGAAGGGTGCGAACCACGAAACCCGCTTCAGCGTAGTCTTCTGTATACTGGGGACAGGGAGTGTTGCCTTGCCCATGCCTCAACTCGCGCCTGACATCGTCTATCTCGGTCTCATCCTCGGCCTATGGCTGGGGGTGACGGTGACCATCATGCCCGGCACGGGCCTGCTTGAGCTGCTCGCGCTGGCCGGTATCAGCGGCTCGCTGCTGCTGCTGACCGGCATGCCCGTCAACTGGATCGGGGTGCTGGTGCTGGTGGCGGGCGCGTCGGCTTTCGCGCTGCTGCCCTACCTGTTGCGGCCACGCCACGCTGTGCTGACCGTCGTCGGCCTGGCGTTGCAGGTCCTGGGCGGCCTGCTGATGTTCCCCGAAAACATGATCTCGCCCCTCATCCTCGGCCTCAGCGCAGCGCTCTCGCTGCTATACTGGCGCTTCGCCCTGCTGCCCGTGCTACGCCGCGTGCGCAAGGCGCCGCCGCCAGCGGCCCTTAACGACTTTCTCGGCGAAGCGGGCCGCGTCGTGCGCGCGCTGGATCCCGTCGGCACGGTGCAGCTGCGCGGCGAACTGTGGAGCGCGACCAGCGAGCGCCCCCTGGCCGCGGGCGAGGAAGTCGTCGTCGTCGGGCGTGAGGGCCTGAACCTGCGCGTGGCCGAACGCGCGCCGGCCCCGCCCGCCGAAGGCAGCAAGACCCTTGTAGAGTAACAACAGAGCGGAGACCAACCATGTTTGATCCTGGTTCCATCCTTGCAGTCCTCGTAGTGCTGGCCGCGGTGCTCGTTATCGTGCGCCACATTAACATCGTGCCGGAATACCAGCGCCTCGTCGTGTTCGCGCTGGGGCGCTACGCGGGCACGCGCGGCCCCGGCATCGTCATCATCATCCCCATCCTCGAGCGCGCCGTCCGCGTCGACATGCGCGAGAAGTTCCTCGATATTCCCGCGCAGACAGCCATCACGCAGGACAACGCGCCCATCGCCATCGACTTCCTCGTTTACTACCGCGTCATCGATCCCAGCCTTTCGGTCATCTCGGTCGACCACGTGGTGCACGCCTCCACCAACATCGCCACCACCACCCTGCGCGCCGTCATCGGCGACATCTCGCTCGACGACGTGCTCTCCAAGCGCGAGCAGATCAACGACACCCTGCGCGTCAAGCTGGACGAGGTGACTGAACGCTGGGGGCTGAAGATCACCAGCGTCGAGATTCGCGAGATTGAGCCGCCGCGCGACGTGCAGGACGCCATGAACCGCCAGATGAGCGCCGAACGCGAGCGCCGCGCCGAAGTGACGCGCGCCAGCGGCCAGCGCGAGGCCTCCGTCACCGTGGCGGAGGGCGAGAAGCAGGCCGCTATCCTGCGCGCGGAAGGCGCCAAACAGTCCGCCATCCTCAAGGCCGAGGGCGAGCGCGAGGCGCGGCTGTTGAGCGCCCAGGGCTATGCGGCGGCCTTGAAGGCCATCGAGGAAGAAGCGCGCCAGGCTGGCGGCAACACCCTGCAGCTGGAATATCTGAACGCCCTGCGCGAGATCGGCGCCAGCCCCGCCACCAAGCTGGTGCTGCCGATGGAGGTGCTGCGCTTCGCGCAACAATTCACCGGCGGGGAAGAGTAGCGGGCGACAGAAAAAAGGACCTGCCAGTTGGCAGGTCCGTGCATATGCGCCGGGAACCGCATCGGGATTGACGGGGCGTCCCTGTAACCACGCATTGATACAGCGTCGAGTATACCCACTTCGTCGCAAAATGCGAGGATTTGGCGCCTGAATTTCAGAGAATTTGCAGCAACAGCCACAGGACCGGCGCCGCCAGCAGGGTGCCGTCCATACGGTCCAGCAGACCGCCGTGGCCGGGCAGCAGCGAGCCGCTGTCATCGGCCTGCCATTGCCGCTTGAGCAGGGATTCCAGCAGGTCGCCGGCCGTGGTGGCCAACGCGACCCCGAGGTTGAGCGGCAGCGCCAGCGCGGCCGGGATGCCGCCCGCCGTCGCCAGCACAAATCCAGCGCCGACGCCGGCCAGCAGGCCGACCAGCGCACCCTCCACCGTCTTGCCGGGCGAAATGGCCGGGGCCAGCCGGCGCCGCCCGAAGCGGCGTCCGCCAAGCATCGCGAAGCTGTCCGTGCACCAGTTGTTGGCGAAGAGCACCAGCGTCCACAGCCAGCCCTCCTCGATGCGCAGCAGCAGCAGCAGGCCGAGCGCGGCGCCGACGTACAACACGGCGACCAGGCCCAGGGCGGGCATGCGGCGGCCGCGCAGGCCGGCCAGCGCGGGCGCCAGCAGGGCCAGCAACAGCCAGGGTTGTCCCTGCGCCACGGCCAGGCTGATGGCGGGCACCGCCAGCGCGCTGGCGATCATGAGGCGCCGGCCCGCCTGCCCCGGCAAGCGCGCCAGCTCGAGGCCGCCCAGCGCGCCGGCCAGCAGCACCGCCAGCAGAAACCAGGGGCCGCCAGCCAGGCTCAGCAGCAGGATCAGCGGGCCAACCAGCAGCGCCGTGAGCACGCGGGCGCGCAGGTTGGCGTCCAGGCGCGCGCCTTTCATGGCCGCGGCACAGTGCTGCGACGACAGGCCGGCAACGCAGCGGCGACAGGGCCACAGGCTTGCCCCACGCGCCTGCGCGCCGCTACAATGAAGGCGAACGAGGAGACCCTGTGCGACGCTACTGGCTGCAACTGCTGGGCATTTCGGGCAGCGTCCTGCTCGCCGACCAGGCCAGCAAGGCGCTCGTCGTCGCGCGTATGCAGCCGGGCCAGAGTTTCGTGCCCGTGCCGGCGCTGGCGCCGCTGTTTCGCCTCACCTACAGCCAGAACCGCGGCGCAGCCTTCGGCCTGCTGCCCGTCGCGGCCGATTTCTTCCTGCTCATCGCCTTCGTCTTCGTCATTATTCTGCTGTGGTATTACCCACGCCTCGCCGCCGCCGGCCAGATCACCCGCCTGGCCTGCGGCTTCATCTGTGGCGGCGCGCTGGGCAACGCTGCCGATCGCCTGCAGCACGGCCTCGTGATCGACTTCATCCACTACCAGATCCCCGGCCTCATCTCCAACGTCTCCAACCTGGCGGATCACGCCATCGTGCTGGGGGCGCTGCTGCTGCTGCTCGAAAGCTGGCTGCCAACGCGCCGGAAGCACAAACCACTGCCCGCGGACAAGGGGAGCTGAGCTCGCATGTCTGACCGTCGCCTCCGCATTTTCTGGCTCCTGCCCCTGTTGCTGGCCCTGCTGGCCGCCTGCAGCGACCTTGTGCCGACCGGAACTGACACGGCCGACCAGGCGACCTCCGCGCAGCGCTTCCTGCCCGCGCCGGAGGGCTACATCCGCAACGACGCCGCCAGCCTCACCGACGCTCTCGCCACCCTGGGCGGCGGCGCCTCGCTGCTCAGCGGCAACCCGGCCCTGACGGCCGCAATCAGCGTCATCGACAACATGATCCAGTGCTATCAGGATGTGGGCGCGGTCGCCGCCAGCATCTACACCAAAATTTCGCTGGATACCCTGCTGCAGGGCGATGGAATCAGCCTCGGCGCGCTCGCGATCATCAACCAGGAGCGGCTCAGCCGCAACTTCCTCAACTGCGCCCTGGGCGACACGCAACTCTTCTCCGCCCAGGCGGAGGCACTGCAGATCTGCAGCGGCAAGGGCTCGCTGCTCGTCGCCAACGAGACCATCCACTACCTCTACGCAGCGACCGACTCCCTGCTCTGCCTCGCCTTTCAGAGCCACTTCGACTCACTGTAGCCCCGGCCGGGCGGGCGGCGCTCAGCAGGCGGGGTGGTTGATGTCCCAGCGGTCGAAACTTTCGTCCATATACTCCGGCGCGGCCATGCGCGCGCGCGCGTCATACCACAGCTGCGCCCAGGCGCGGGCATCGCGCAGCTCGCTGGCCGGGTTGCTGCGGCTGCGCGCCACGAAGCCGGGGAACATGTCGCGCCCCGTGGCTTGACCAATCGGGTTGTAGCGCAGGTCAAAACTCCAGCGCATGCTTTCGCTGAGGTTCGGCAGCGAGGCGTGCGGCGTGTAGCGCGTCAGGAAGATCACGTCGCCGCGGCGCATGGGCTGCGCCAGCGCCGCCTCGCGCTCGAGCACTGCCTCGATGAGGCGCGGCCCCCCGTAAGACGGGCAGTGCCGCTGCAGCCCGGAGCGGTGGCCGCAGGGGATCACTTCGAGGCAGCCGGCCTCGACCGGCGCGTCCCACAGCGGGAACCAGACGGTGAGCATCTCCGTCTCGTCCGCGTCCTCGGTGACGGCGCCGTTGTCCTGGTGCCAGGGGGTGATGCCCAGCTGGATGACGCCCTTGTCCGGGTCCAGCGGGGCGCGGTGCTCGGGCGGCTTCATGCGCACGTGCTGCACCGGGTTGGAATAGATTTCGGGGCCGATGAACTGCTCAACCACGTCCAGCAGATTCTCGTTGCGCAGCGTGTTGAAGACCGCCGGCCCCACCCACAGCGGCGTGTCCGGCTTCACCCCGCCCTTGGGCAGCGAGAAGTCGAAGTAGTGCTTGTGCACGTCCTGGCTCTCTTCGCAGATGCGCAGGTAGCGCTCGCTGAAGTCGAGGCCGGCGTAACGCTCGCCGATAACGCCCTGCGCGTAGAGCTCGTCGGCCAGGTTGTCGAGCACAATATGGTACTCGGCAATGATGGGGTCAAGGTCGGCGACCGGGTCCAGCAGGCCTTCCACCACCAGATAACCCTGATCGTAAAACGTGTCCAGTTGCTCATTACTTAAACGGCCCATCCTGCTCTCCCTGTATCCTCCCCGCCAGCGCTGATACGCTACTATAGCACGCATCAGGGCGGCGGCAAGCAGTCCATTTGCCTTGCCCGCAGGCAAGGGAGACGGCGCCGGGCGGGTGGCGCCTGACAGCCTGGCGGACTAACAGCCCGGGTGATCGCTGTTCCAGCGGTTGTAACTGAAGTCCACGAAGTCCGGCGCGGCCATGCGCGCGCGCGTGTCATACCACAGTTGCGCCCAGGCGCGGGCATCGCGCAGCTCGCTGGCCGGATCCTTGCGGCTGCGCGCCACGAAACCGGGGAAGACTTCGCGCCCGGTGGGCTGGCCGGTCGGGTTATAGCGCAGGTCAAAACTCCAGCGCATGCTGTCACTGCGGTTCGGCAGCGAGGAATGTTGCGTGTAACGCGTCATGAAGAGCACGTCGCCACGGCGCATGGGCTGCGCCACTGCCGCCTCCTGCTCTATTACCGACTCAAGGAGGCTTGGCCCGCCGCCCGTGGGCGAGGGACAGTGCCGCTGCAGCCCGGCCACGTGACTGAAAGGGATCACCTCGAGGCAGCCGGATTCGACCGGCGCATCCCACAGCGGGAACCAGACGGTGATCATCTCGGTCTCGTCCGCGTCCTCGTTCACCACGCCACCGTCCTGGTGCCAGGGGGTGGCGCCCACCTGCACGCGACCGGTCTCCTGGTTGAGCGGCGTGCGCTGCTCCGGCGGCTTCATGCGCACGTGCTGCACCGGGTTGGAATAGATTTCCGGGCCGATGAACTGCTCGACAGCGTCCAGCAGCCGCTCGTTGCGAATCATGTTGAAGACCGCCGGCCCCACCCACAGCGGCGCATCCGGTTTCACATTGCGCTTGGGCAGCATGAAGTCGAAATACTGGCTGTGTATCCGCTGGCTCTCCTCGCAGATGCGCATGTAGCGCTCGTTGAAGTCGAAGTCGGCGTAACGCTCGCTGATCTCGCCCCTTGCGCAGAGCTCGTCGGCCAGGCTGTCGAGCACGCCATGGTACTCGGCAATGACGGGGTCAAGGTCGGCGACCGGGTCCAGCAGGCCCTCCGCCACCACATAACCCTGATAATAAAACGCGTCCAGTTGCTCACGGCTCAAGCAGCCCATCCCGTCCCCCTGCATCCTCTGCGCCAGCGCTGATACGCTACTATAACGCAAACAGGGCGACGGCATGCAGTCCATTGGGCCGGCGCGCAGGCAGGGGAGATAATCATGGCCACAGCCCACTTCCGGCGTTTGTTCCTGCTGCTGGCCAGCGTCTGGCTCTGCGCCGCGCTCTTGCTGCGCGGCCTGGCGCAGCCCCTCTTCGCCCCGCCGCCCGCGGACGAGCGCCAGCTTTTCCTGCTGATGGGCTTCACCGGCAGCGCCAGCATCCTCATCGCCTGGCTGATCCGCCAGCTTGGCATCATCCAGCGCCTGCGCAGCCTGCGCTACAGCCTGGTGCTGCTCAGCCTGCTGACTATCCTGACGCTCTTCGCCAACTTCTGGCTGCTGGCGCGGCAGATGTTTCTGGATGCCCATGACCTCGGCCTGAGCGCGGTGCTGCTGGTCTTCGGCGCCTGGACGGCGCTCGGCAGCGGCTACTTCATCAGCAACGCCTTCACGCCGCGCATCCGCACGCTGGCCCATGGTGCAGACCGCCTCGCCCGCGGCGAACTAACCACGCGCGTGGCCGCCAATGGCCAGGACGAACTGGCCGCGCTGGCGCGCAGCTTCAACATGATGGCCGCGCGCCTTGAGGAAGCCGCCGCGCAGCGCGCACGCCTCGAACAGGGCCGGCGCGACCTGATCGCCTGGACCAGCCACGACCTGCGCACGCCCCTCGCCTCGCTGCGCCTCGTGATCGAGGCCCTCGTCGATGGCGTCGCCGGCGACGCGGCCACGCAGCAGCGCTATCTGGAAACTGCGCAACGGGAAATCCGCAACCTCAGCGAGCTCATCGACGACCTCTTCGAGCTTTCGCAACTGGAGAGCGGCCACGTCGAGTTGCGCCTGCAACGCAGCTCGCTCAGCGACCTGCTCTCGGACACCCTCGGCGCCCTGCGGCCGGTGGCCCTGCGCCACGAGGTGCGCCTCGAGGGCCAGGTCAGCAGCGCGGTCGACCCGGTGCTGATTGACCCCGAGAAGATCCAGCGCGTGCTCTACAACCTGGTCAGCAACGCCATTCGCCACACGCCCGCCGGCGGCCACGTGCAGCTCGGCGCCGTGCTGAGCGGGCCGGACCAGGTGCGCGTGACCGTGACCGACAGCGGCGAGGGCATCGCCACGGCTGACCTGCCGCAGGTCTTCGAACGCTTCTGGCGCGGCGAACAGGCGCGCACGCGCGAGCACAGCGGCGAACGCGGCGCCGGCCTCGGCCTGGCGATCGCGCGCGGCCTCGTCGAGGCGCACGACGGCAGCATCGAGGTGCAGAGCCGCCCCGGCGAGGGCGCGCAGTTCAGCTTCACGCTGCCGCGCCGCGCCGCCTGAGCCCACGCCAACATCCTTCATACGTCCCGCTGACGTTCCTCTTGCGCGCAGCCCCTACGCTGTCAGCAGAGTCGCAAGTTAAGACAGAGGAGCGTTGCGATGGATCTCAAACGCTATACCAACAAGGCCCAGGAAGCGTTGCTGGCCGCCCAGACCCTGTGCGTCGAGCAGCGCCATGCAGAAATCGGGCCGCTACATCTGCTGGCCGCCCTGCTGCACCAGCGCGAAGGCATCGTGCCCCAGGTGGTGGCCGGCATCGGCGCGCAGCCTGCCGCCCTGCTGCGCGACGTCGAGCAGCAGCTGGCGCAGGAAGCGCGCGTCAATGGCCAGAACGTGCAAGTCGGCGTGGGCCGCACGCTGCAGGAAACCTTGATCGCGGCCGAGGCCGAGGCGCAGCGCCTGCGCGACGACTACGTCAGCTGCGAGCATCTGCTGCTGGCGCTGACCCAGGGCGGGCCCGCCAGCGCGCTGCTGGCGCGGCATGAAGTGACTGCCGACGCCATCCTGCAGGCCTTGACGGCCATCCGCGGCAACCAGCGCGTCACCAGCCAGGACCCCGAAGACACCTACAGCAGCCTCGAGCGTTACGGGCGCGACCTGACCGCGCTGGCGCGGCAGGGCAAGCTGGACCCGGTCATCGGCCGCGACGAGGAAATCCGCCGCGTCAGCCAGGTGCTCGGCCGCCGCAGCAAGAACAACCCCGTGCTCATCGGCGAGGCGGGCGTTGGCAAGACGGCCATCGCCGAGGGCCTGGCGCGGCGCATCGTCGATGGCGACGTGCCCGAGGGCCTGCGCGAACGCCAGATCATCGCGCTCGATATGGGCAGCCTGCTGGCTGGCGCGAAGTTCCGCGGCGAGTTCGAGGAGCGCCTGAAGGCCGTGCTGCAGGAGGTTAGCGCCGCGGACGGCCGCATCATCCTCTTCCTCGACGAGCTGCACACCATCGTCGGCGCCGGCGCGGCCGAGGGCGCCCTCGACGCCGGCAACATGCTCAAGCCCATGCTGGCGCGCGGCGAGTTGCACGCCATCGGCGCCACCACGCTCGACGAGTATCGCCAGCACATCGAGAAGGACGCCGCCCTCGAGCGCCGCTTCCAGCCCGTCTTCGTCGACGAGCCGGACGTGGAGGACACCATCAGCATCCTGCGCGGCCTGAAGGAGCGCTACGAGGTGCATCACGGCGTGCGCATCCAGGACAGCGCGGTCATCGCCGCCGCGACCCTCAGTCATCGCTACCTGCCCGAACGGCAGCTGCCGGACAAGGCCATCGACCTCGTCGACGAGGCCGCCTCCTTCCTCAAGCTGCAAATCGACTCGCGCCCGCTCGCCCTCGATACGCTCGAGCGCCAGCTGATGCAGCTGGAGATCGAGCGCGAGGCGCTCAAACAGGAGCGCGACCGCTCCTCGCAGCAGCGCCTCGAGGTCATTGAGCAGGAACTGGCCAACCTGCGCGAGCAGCGTGACGCGCTGGCGGCCCGCTGGCAGACGGAGAAGGACGCCATTCAGGCCTTGCGCGCCACCCGCGCCGACATCGACAGCGCGCGTGGTGAGCTGGAACAAGCCGAACGCCGCAGCGACCTCGAGGCCGCGGCCCGCATCCGCTTCGGCCGGCTGCCGGAACTGGAGCGCGACCTTGAAGCGGCGGAAGCGCGCCTCGCGCAGCTGCAGGCCGACGGCGCCCTGCTCAAGGAAGAGGTCGACGCCGACGGCATCGCCGCCGTGGTCTCGCGCTGGAGCGGCATCCCGGTCACGCGCCTGCTGGAGAGCGAGAGCGCCAGGCTGCTGCGCATGGAGGATGAGCTGCGCGGACGCGTCATCGGCCAGGACGAGGCCCTGCGCGCCGTCGCCGCGGCCGTGCGCCGTGGCCGCACCGGTCTGCAGGATCCCGCCCGCCCGCTGGGCAGCTTCCTCTTCCTCGGCCCCACCGGCGTCGGCAAGACCGAGCTGGCGCGGGCGCTGGCGGCCTTCCTCTTCGATGACGAGGACGCGCTGCTGCGCTTCGACATGAGCGAATACGGCGAGCGCCACTCGGTCGCGCGCCTCATCGGGGCGCCCCCCGGCTACGTCGGTTACGAGGCCGGCGGCCAGTTGACCGAGGCGGTACGGCGCCGGCCCTGGTCGGTGCTGCTCTTCGACGAAATCGAAAAGGCGCACCCCGAGGTCTTCAATATCTTCCTGCAGGTCTTCGATGACGGCCGCCTGACCGACGGCCACGGCCGCCGCGTCGATTTCCGCAACACCGTCATCATCCTGACCAGCAACATCGGCGGCCAGCTGCTGCGCGACCTGGGCGCGGGCGCGGAGGACGAGACCCTGCGCGCAGCCCTGCAGCACGAGCTGGACCGTCACTTCCGGCCCGAGTTCCTCAACCGCCTCGACGAGGTCATCCGCTTCCGCCACCTCGCGCCGGAAGATCTGCTGCATATCGTGGACATCCAGCTGCGCGGGTTGCACGCGCGCCTGGCGGCGCAGGGGTTGACGCTGCGCCTCGGCGAGGTCGCGCGCGCCCACCTGGCCGAACAGGGCTACGACCCGGTCTACGGCGCCCGTCCGCTCAAACGTGTCATCCAGCGCCAGCTGCAGGACCCCCTGGCGCTGCTGCTGCTGCAGGGCAGCGTGCAGGAGGGCGACTGCGTCGCGGTCGACGTCAGCGCGCAAGGCCTGTCATTGACGCCGGAACCCGCACAAGAGTCGCTGGCGCGAAGCGCGTGAACGGAAGACCCGGCCCTCACCCCAAACCCTTTCCCGCCGCTCACGACGGGAGCCCTTCCCTCAGGGAGAGGGGCTTTCCTTTTGGTAGCCACGTTTCCTTCGCTTGACCTGACCACCTGGGGGTTTCCAACCATTTCCGGAATAGAACCGGATTTGCCTGCACTTCACCTCATGCTTGGCTCCCCCTCTCCCTGAAGGGCTCCCGCGAAGCGGGACAAGGGGGCCGGGGGGGGTGAGGGCGGCCTGGCCTGGCTGAGGGCACAGCCCCGCACAACTTGCGCCGCCCCTGCCAACTTCGCTACACTCACCCAATCGACAGTCCGGCCTGCGCGTGCAGCAGAGAGGAGCTGCGAGCGTCCGAGTTACCCGTGGCAAACCCGTCATCTGTATCACTCTTTCTTACAAGCGCATTGTGGAGAAATGGTTTCATGAACAAGTATCTGCCCCTCCTGCTCGCAGCCCTGCTGCTCTGCCTAGCGGCCGCGCCGCTGACGGCCCAGGACGATGGCCCGATCGAACTGACCTACCTGCACTGGGCCGACCCGACCGCCGACCGGGTCTTTCAGGAACTGATCGACCAGTTCAACGCCGAAAATCCGGACATCATCATCACCCTTGAAGGCGTGCCCTCCGCCGGCTACGTCGACTTCCTGCTCACCTCGATCGCGGGCGGCACCCCGCCTGATATCGCCCTCGTGGCGGACGGCGACTTCGCGGTCTTCGCCCCCAGGGGCGCGCTGGTCAGTATCGAGGAATTCGTCAACGCCAGCGAGATCATTGACCTCGACGCCGTCTGGCCGTCCGGACCGGATCGCTATCGCTTCGATGCCGAAACCGGCCAGTTCATGACTGGCCCCATCTATGAGCTGCCGCGCGACGTCGGCCCAACCGCGCTCACCATCAACGTCGACCTCTTCAACGAGCTGGGCGTGCCGCTGCCGGACCCCTCGGTGCCCATGACCTGGGACGAGCTGATCGCCACCGGCACCGCGCTGACGACCGACGCCAACGGCCTGCACCCGAACGAAGAAGGCTTTGATGCCGAGAATCTGGCGACCGTGGGCATCGGCACGCTGACCGTGCCCGGCTGGGGCCTGGGGCCGATCTTCTCCAACGGCGGCCACTACGTCTCCGAAGACGGCCGCACCTGGATCGCGCATGAGGACCAGAACACCATCGACGCCCTGCAGTTCCTCTCCGACCTCATCCACGTTCACCGCATCACGCCGCCACCCACCATGCTGGAAGGCATGAACGTCTGGCAACTCTTCGATACCGGGCGCGTGGGCATGAACTGGGATGGCCGCTGGGCCACCACCGGCTATCGCGAACGCCTCGACTTCGAGTTTGACGTGCGGCCCTTCCCCGTCGGCAACAGCGGCGAGATCCGCGCCTTCGCCGAAGGCTGCAGCATCAGCGGCTGGTCCGGTTCCGTCGGCCTGGCGATCATCGCCGGCTCGAAGGGCGCCGAAAACCCGGAGCAGGCCTACCGCTTCATCGAGTTCATCTATGGCCCGACCGGACAGCTGGCGCAGGCCGCGCTGGGTTACAACATCCCGGCCCAGATAGAGCTGGCCAACACCGACGCCTTCCTGCAGCCAGGCCAGATGCCCGCCAACGCCCAAATCTTCCTCGAGGCAGCGCGTTGCCAGTTGCCGGGACCCTGGTCCTTCGTACCGCACTGGTTCGTGTGGCAGCCGGAGCCCTGGGGCCGCATGTGGCAGGATGTGATTGTTGACAACGTCGCCTTCGCCGAGGATGCCCTGCTCGACGTCGCCGGTGATCTGCAGGCCGGTCTGGACGACGCCTGGGCCACCATCGACGAACAGCGCAGCGGTAGCTAGTACGCGCAAGGCCAGCCATGCCGGGGCGGTGGACGTCCCGGCGTGGCTGCGCCCGCGCCCTGAGATTCTAAACCGATGAGCCTTTTCCGCCCGCTCTTGCCGCAGGCCAGCAATGCCCGCCGCGAGGCCTTGTGGGGCTGGCTCTTCATCCTGCCGGTCACACTGGGCTTTCTGCTTTTCGTGCTCGGCCCCATGCTGGCCTCCTTCGCGCTCAGCTTCACCGAATGGGACCTGCTCTCCCCGGCGCAGGGAGCCGGCCTGCGCAACTGGCAGAGCATCTTCAGCGTCAGCGTGGTGCACACCGACCAGGCCATTGACGAGGCCAGCGGCGAGTTGCTGTTCCAGTGCGGCCGTCACCGCAACGTTCCGGCCTCAGAGCTGGCCGACTGGCAGCAGCGCCTTGACGAGCGCAGCGACCTGCCCTTCGAATGCAATCCGGGCTACCTGCGCGACCGCGAGGTGCTGCCCGCACGCTTCGGCGTGGTGAGTGAGGTATTGCTCTTCGGCCAGCGCTGGCTCATCAGCGCGCGCGACCACATTATGTGGATCGCGCTCTTCAACACAATCTACATGCTGCTGGCCGTGCCGGCGGGGATGGCGCTGGCGCTGGGGGTGGCCATCGTGCTCAACCAGCAGTTGCGCGGCCGCCACCTGTTGCGCGCCATCTTCTACCTGCCCAACGTGCTGCCCATCGCCGCCACCTCCGTCATCTGGCTGTGGATCTTCAACCCGGAGTTCGGCATCCTCAATCATCTGCTGGGCAGCATCGGCCTGCCGCATAACGGCCGCTGGCTGAGCGACCAGAGCAGCGTCAAGCCCTCGCTGATGATTATGGGCATCTGGAGCGCGCTTGGCTTTCAGATGCTCATTTACCTGGCGGCCCTGCAGGCCGTGCCGCGCCAGCTCTACGAGGCGGCCGAAATCGACGGCGCCGACCTCTGGGGCCGCTTCCGTTTCGTCACCTGGCCCAGCCTCAGTCCCACCTCTTTCTTTCTGCTGGTCACCGGTCTGATTTTCGGCTTCCAGAGCTTCGCCCAGCCCTACATCATGACCCGCGGCGGGCCCGCCAACGCCTCGCGCACGGTCGTGATGGAGATCTGGAAGAACGGCTTCGCGGACCTGGAGATGGGCTACGCCTCGGCCCAGGCCTGGCTGCTGGGCGTGATCATCCTGCTCATCACGGTGGCCAACTTCCGCCTCGCCCGCCGCTGGGTCTTCTACGAGCACGATCAGAATGTCTGAGGCGACGCGGGCCTTCGCGCCTGCCCTGCAGCTGGATGCGCGCCACCGGGCGCAGTTGCTGCGCGCGCTCTCCTACCTTGCGCTGGGCGCGCTGGCCTTTATCACGCTGATCCCCTTCTTCTGGATGCTGTCCACCTCCTTCAAGCCCGCCAGGGGCCTCTTCGTCATGCCGCCGAAGTGGATCCCCGACCCCCTTGTGCTGGATCACTACATCATCATCTGGCAGAAAACGGCCCTCGCGCGCGGCCTGCTCAACTCCACCTTCATCGCCCTCTCCACCACAGTCGGCGAGATCGCCACCAGCACCCTGGCCGGCTTCGCCTTCGCGCGCATGCGCATCCCCGCCAAGGGCCTGCTCTTCAGCCTGCTGCTGCTGACCATGATGATCCCCGGCGTGGTCACGCTGATCCCGACCTTCATCCTCTTCGGCGAGCTGGAGTGGATCGACACCTTCTACCCCGTGATTCTGCCCTACCTGCTGGGCACGCCCTTCGCGCTCTTCCTCAGCCGCCAGTTCTTCTCCGGCCTGCCGCGCGAGCTGGAGGACGCGGCCAAGGTCGATGGCGCCAGCTTCTTCCAGATCTACCGCCGGGTCTTCATGCCCCAGGCCCGGCCCCTCGTCGCCACGCTCTTCGTGCTGGGTTACCTGCACCGCTGGAATGACTTCCTCGGGCCGCTGATCTATCTGCGCTCGCCGGAATACCAGACCGTGTCGGTCATGCTGGCGCGTCTCGTCGATACCTACGTGCAGGACTGGTCGGTGCTGATGGCCGGCGCCATGATCGCCCTGCTGCCGATCCTCATCATCTTCGTCGTGCTGCAGCGCTTCATCATCGAAAGCGCCGCCTTCTCGGGATTAAAGGGATGAACCACATCTGGCTCAACCCCCTGCGCACAGCCGGGGCCATCGACCGCAACATCTTCGGCGGCTTCGCCGAGCACATGCACCGCTGCATCTACGGTGGCATTTACGACCCCGGCTCGCCGCAGGCCGACGACCAGGGCCTGCGCCTCGACGTGCTCGACGCGCTGCGCCGCCAGGGCATGCCCATCGTCCGCTATCCCGGCGGCAACTTCGTCTCCGGCTATCGCTGGCGCGACGGCGTCGGCCCCCGCGACCAGCGCCCGGCGCGCCTCGACCTCGCCTGGCATGCGCTGGAGAGCAACCACTTCGGCACTGACGAATTCATCCGCTTCTGCCGCCTGCTGGGGGCGGAGCCCTTCCTCGTGGTCAACTGCGGCGATGGCGACCTGCGTGAGGCGCGCGACTGGCTGGAATACTGCAACGGTACGCAGCCCACCGAGCCGGTGAAGCTGCGCCAGGCGCATGGCTTCGCGGAGCCGCACAACGTGCGCTACTGGGGCATCGGCAACGAGGTCGACGGCCCCTGGCAGATCGGCCACAAGAACGCCGCGGAATACGCCCGTGCCTATGCCGAGTTCGCCAAATCCATGAAGCTGGTGGACCCGACCATCAAGCTCGTCGCCGCCGGCACATCGGACTGGACGGCCGACGTCGTCGATACGGCGCGCCTGCTCTTGCAGCAGGCCGGCCCGCTGGTCGACTACCTCGACATCCACTGGTACATCGGCCTCGGCATGGAACGGGTCGACTTCCCGGCGCTGATGACCACCTCCGAGCTGCTCGAGGAGCGCCTGAGCGCCATGGAAGGCCTCATCCGCATCATGCGCCTCAACCACAACATCCCGCAGGAAATCCCGCTCGCCGTCTGCGAATACAACCTGCTCAAGCACATCGACTTCGAGCAGGGCCTTGAGGCCATCTTTAACCTGCAGGACATGCTGGTCATCGCCCAGAACCTCAACGCCTTCCTGCGCCACGCCCACAGCGTCAAGATGGCCAACATTTCCGAGATCGTGAACATGGGCGGCCCCATCCGCACCAACCCCGACGGCGAAGGCATCGTGTTGCAGACCACCTGGCACGCGCTGGCGCTCTACAGCCGCCTCAGCGGCGACGTCGCCCTCGACGCCTGTCTGGAGAGCGATGCCAGCTTCAGCGGCGCCGGCTACAGCGGCGTGCCCCTGCTCGATGTCGCCGCCACGCGCGACCAGGCGGGCCAGCAGCTCACGCTTTTCGTCATCAACCGCACTGCCGACGCCCACAGCGAAGTCACCATCCATCTGGAAGCCGGCCGCTTCGACGGCGCGGCGCGCGCCAACATCCTCAACGGGCCGCAACTCGACTCAGAAAATACCTTCGAGACGCCGGACGCGGTGCAACTGCGGACAGAGTCGCTGCCGACGCAGGAGCGCACGCTGATCTGCACGCTCGAGCCGCATTCCCTGACCGCGCTGGAACTGACCATCCGTCGCTGAGGCGGCGCCAGGCCAGTAGCACGGGCCCTCACCCCCCGGCCCCCTCTCCCTGAGAAGGGCTCCCGCATCGGAGCGGGACAAAAGGTTTGGGGTGAGGGCCAAATGTGCAGGCCGCCGGCTGCCAGGCTATATTTGCGTTGTGTCAACGCGGCGCTGGCAGAAAGGAGCCCGCCATGGCCACTGAATTCCCCGGCGCGGAGCGCGACCTGCGCTTCTTCCCCATCCACAACGACGCGCCCAAACACCTGACCCAGGCGCAGATCCAGCACTTCAACGAGCGCGGCTACGTCTTCCCGCTGGACGTCTTCAGCGCAGCCGAAATCGCTGCCCATCGCGCCTACTTCGACGAACTGACGGCCATGGCCGAGGCCGCCGGCCTCGACAACTATGGCATCAACGCCTGGCACGTTAGCTGCGCCGGCATCTACGACCTCGTTTCCGACAGCCGTATTCTCGATTACGTGCAGGACCTGCTGGGCGAGACCGTCATCCTCTGGGGCTCGCACTATTTCAACAAAATGCCCGGCGACGGCAAGCGCGTCAGCTGGCACCAGGACGCCACCTTCTGGGCGCTCAGCCCCAGCAAGACGGTCACGGTCTGGCTGGCGCTGGACGACAGCGACGTCGAAAACGGCGCCATGACGCTCATCCCTAGCTCGCATCAGCACGGCGCCATCGAGTACATCGACAGCCGCCCGGAGGAGAACAACGTCCTCTGGCAGACCGTGCCGGGCGCCCCGCAGTACGGCGCTGCGCCCGTCCCGGTCGAGCTGCGCGCCGGCCAGATGTCGCTGCACACCGACCTGCTGCTGCACAGCTCGGAGCCCAACCTGTCGGCGCGCCGCCGCTGCGGCCTGACCATGCGCTTCATCCCGGCCGACGTGCAGCGCACCCTGCCGGAGTGGAACGAAGAGGCCATCCTCTGCCGCGGCCAGGGCAACGGCCACTTCCGCTACATCACCCGCCCCGACGGCGACCGCATCCCCGCGCAGGGCTGAGCGCCAGCCAGGGCAAGGCCAGCGCGATGGACGGGAAATGAAAGCGATGAAGGACGGTTGGGTGGAGCAATCAGGCCAGAAAGGATGAAGATGATGCTGACCCCCGAAACGGCCCTGGAAAAACGGGAATTCATGCTGCGCGAGGGCTACGTGCTCCTCGAGAACATCCTGCCGGATGCACTTCTCGAGGAGTTGCGCGCGGAAACCGAGCGGCTCATCGCGGGCCATGTCGAAGCGCACGAGCTGCGCTTTCAGGGTCAGCATATCGACGTGCAGGCGGTGGACAATGCCATCATCGACAAACTGCTGACGTGGAAACCTGCTTTTGAGGCGCTCGCCGCCCTGGGTTTTGGTGACTTCAGTCCCGAGGGCAAAGTCATTATTCTCACCAAGGAAGCGGACGGGCCGCCCCTCTACTGGCATCAGGACTGGATCTTCTGGGATGATCCCCTCAGCCTGTCGCCCTGGCCGCTGGTTGTCGCCCTCAACTACTATCTGACCGACACCTCTGTGGAAAATGGCTGCCTGAAGGTCATACCCGGCAGCCACCGCAAACGCTTCCCCATTCACGACCGCATGGTTCCCGCCCACGAACAGGGGGCCCGCTTCGTCAGCGAAGACGACCCGGTCATGTTTAGCGAAGACCCGGACCAGGTGTACGTGCCCGTGAAAGCCGGTGACCTGGTGCTGCTGGATGCCCGCACCCTGCATGCTGCTGACAGAAACCAGACCGACGAACGTCGTACCCTGGTGCTGGCCTAGCACCTGCGCCCGATGGAC
Source organism: Phototrophicaceae bacterium (assembly GCA_965223965.1). Lineage (GTDB taxonomy): Bacteria > Chloroflexota > Anaerolineae > Aggregatilineales > Phototrophicaceae > JAGWBD01. The sequence continues at coordinate 145,223 of CBDCXX010000009.1, read as the reverse complement.
AGGGTTCCCGACTACTGGCAGGGCGAAATCCCCGAGGCGCTCGCGCAGCGGGACCCTGAGTGTGAATACGCGGGCTCGCGCATTCCCGGAGATTACCTCCGGGCCTGACCGCAAGGGATTGCGCGCAGGGGTAGACGCCCGTACCCAACCCTTTCCCGTCACTCACGACGGGAGAGGGACAATACATTCCTGCAAGGTCGATAGTGCTATACTGGCGTCCCACCCGGGAGCGCAGGAGATGTCACGATGAAGCTGGACATCAAGAACTTCCGCTCAATCAAGGACCAGAGCGTCGAGTTGGCGCCCATCACCGTGCTCTACGGCCCTAATGGCTCAGGGAAATCCAGCCTGATCTATGCCTTGTTGGTCATGAAGAATGTGCTTCTAAACATGGAAAGTCAATCGGGTGACTTTTTCAACCTTGGGTTTGTAAACCTCGGTGATCGTCGTTCTGTGATCCATGACCACAATGTTAAAGAGGTCATCTACCTGGAAACCGAAACGACGTCATTCGGTTGCAGAGTTATGTATAGAATGCAGTTTGCCAGGGGTCGAGGAGTTTCGATTGATGTGCAAGTGTTTGATGGTGACAATTCCATCAACGCATACGCAAGATATCGTTCTCCATTTAAGTCAATTAAACGTCAAGAAAAAGAGGTGGCTTTCAAGGGATCAAAATTAAAAGTCACGTGGGAAGGAATCAGAGGACGAGTAGAAGTAGATTCACATTCTCAGGCCTCCGGTGAAGATGTCAACAACGCTAAATTGCTTGAGGCAATAATCAACGAGCCCATAGATTTGATAAGAGAAGTGTGTATAGCCCCGTTGCAAATGGCTTTCTCCAGGGGGGCGCTCACATTCACCACCACCGACTTTTCCCTGAACTCAACCCTGTTCTTCAGCGAGGATCAGGTCGGTACATTACTGGCAACCAGGAATTTCCTTCAATCACCAGTAAGTCATTATCTGGAAGATATAACAAACAGAACCTTGAGGGTATTTTCCCCGCCAGGTGATTTGAATTATTCAATTCATGTCGCTGACCAAAACACAGGTCTGGAAACTGAACTGGTGAATGATGGCTACGGTGTCAATCGGGCTGCCTGGTTGCTCGCCCTCGCGCTACACGACGAGACGAAGTGGATGTGCATCGAGGAGCCGGAGACTCACTTGCACCCATCTGCGGTTCGGAAACTGACAAGAACGTTCGTAGAAATCATGCGTAAAGAAGACAAACGCTTCCTGCTCACTACGCACAGTGAAGCGCTCGTGCTCGCCCTGCTGGCCGAAGTCTCGCGCAAAAACCTTAAACCAGAAGAGGTGGCCTTTTACCTGACGAGCAAGGAAGGCAAGGAAACAAAATTCGAGCGCCAGGAAGTCAATGAACTCGGGCAGATTGATGATGGCCTGTCCAGCTTCATGGAAGGCGAAATGGAGGACATTGCTGCCTTTTTCGAGCAGACAGGTTAGCCATCAGTATGGCTTCCCGCTGGTTCATCATCAACGAATGGTTGTTTTCAAATCTCGCCGGTGAGGAAGATTCACAACAAGACCCGGAAGTGCCAAAAAGGAAGAAGGTACAAGGCATTCGATTCCTGCAAGTTCTGTTTTTTGAGAAGGACGACGGGCTCGTTGTTTTGTTGGGAAGCCCGTGGATGGATAAGGCGAAGAGGTGGTCCAGGAGAACAAACTATAGAAGTCGTCAAGAACAGGATTTGAGCAATTACTTCTTTAGAAGATTCATAATCAACCGAAACAAATGCAGGGCGTTGTTACCCAAAGATGTTGTTCCGTTGTCAGACGAACTGCAACGCAAGTTGGCTACCGAACAGATTGACAGCAAGGATAAATACTTGCTACAGACGTGGAAGTCTTCTCCCGTACCAGTCGAGTACATCGTAACTACAGATCGTAAACTAATGAACGACCTGGCCGAACACTACCCCGACATCAAGACCCGCCACCGGGACGACTTCCTCGCCGAATACCTCGGCACAGCACCCGCACAGTAAGCGCAACCGCAATCCCCTACACCAGATGCGCCCAGCGCTCCAGCGCCAGCACCTCCGGGTTCACCACGTCCACCGGACGCTTTCCGCTCAGAATATCGGCCACGTTCTGCGCGGCCAGACGCTCCAGCGCCTGCACCGACTCCTCCGAATAGAAGGCCGTGTGCGGCGTGGCGATTAGGTTCGGCTGCGCCAGCAGCGCATGACCCGCCGGCAGCTGCTCCGGCACGAAGACGTCCAGTCCGGCGCCAGCGATCCAGCCCTCCTGCAGGGCCTGCAGCAGCGCCTCCTGGTCGATCAGCGCGCCGCGCGCCGTGTTGATGACGAAGGCTGTGGGCTTCATGCGCCGCAGCCGCTCCGCGTTCAGGAGATGTTGCGTCCCTTCCGTCAGCGGCGTGTGCAGACTCAGAAAGTCCGCGCGCGCCAGCGCCTCGTCCAGGTCCACCAGCTCGGCGCCCGCCGCGCGCGCATCTGCCTCAGACACCCAGGGGTCACAGGCCAGCACTTGCAAGTCCAGCGCAGCCGCCTTGCGCGCCAGCGTGCGCCCGATCTTGCCGAAGCCGATGATCGCCAGCGTCCGCCCGGCCACGCGGTAGACCGGCATGCCGGTCTGCAGCGACCAGTCGTCGGCCTGCAGCGCGCGATCATAGCGCACGATGCTGCGCGCGCCGGCCAGCAGCAGCGCCAGCGCGTGTTCGGCCACCTCGTCGAGGCAGTAGGCCGGCACGTTGGTCACCGGGATGCCCAGGCGTGTCGCCTCCTCAACGGCGATGTTGTCGATGCCGATGCCGTAGCGCCCGATGACCTGCAGCTTCTCGCCCGCGCGCACCACCGAGGCCGGCACCTGCTTGAAGCAGGTCAGGATGGCGTCCGCCCCCGGCACCAGCCGCAGCAACTCCTCCTCGCTGCCGCTCTCCGCCAGCAACAGACGCGCGCCGACGCGCGCCAGCACCTCCGCTTCCGGCGCGGTGGAGGGCCAGGTGTAGTCGGTGACCAGCACAATCTTTTCAGTCATGGCAGGGACTTCGTCCTCAGCGTGCCAGGCCGCGGCGCCGCGGCCAGACCTCGGGGTTGACCACGTGCGGCGGGCGTTCGCCGCTCAGCACCTGCAGCGCCTGACTGATGGCCAGCGGCCACAGCTGCGCCTTGCTCTCGACCGTGGCGCCGGCCACGTGCGGCGTGGCAACCACCTTCGGATGCAGCACAAGGGGGTGGTCGTGCGGCGGCGGCTCCTGCGCGAAGACGTCCGTCGCCAGGCCGCCCAGCTGACCGCTTTCCAGGGCCGCCAGCAGCGCCTCCTCGTCGACCAGCGTGCCGCGCGCCGAATTGACCAGCAGCGCGCCCGGCTTCATCTGCGCCAGCGTGTCCGCGTTGATCAGCCCGCGCGTCTGCGCCGTGGAGGGCAGATGCAGCGAGACCACGTCCGCCATGCCAAGCAGCTGCTCCAGGCTGTCTACCCGTTGCACGCCCAGTTCGTCGGCGCGCGCCTGGCTGATGTAGGGATCGTAGACGGCGACCTGCATCTCAAAGGCCAGCGCGATGCGCGCCACGCGCCCGCCGATGCGCCCCAGACCGACCAGGCCCAGTTGCTTTCCGGCCAGCTCGGTGCCGTCATGCATCGTGAAGAAGTCCGGCCGCTCCTCCTTCTGTAATTGCTGCGTGCAGCGGCCCAGACGCTTCACGGCGAAGAGCATCAACGCCACGGCGAACTCCGCCGTGGCGATGCTGGGCACGTCCGGCGTGTTGCAGATCACCACGCCGCGTTCGGTGGCCTCGTCCAGCGCCACGCCGTCCACGCCGATGCCGGTGCGCGAGACCACCTGCAGCGCCGGCAACTGGTCGAAGAGTTGCCCGTCGTAGCGGACGTAGGCGGAGGCGATGGTGGCCTGTGCGCCGGCCATGCTGCGCAGCAGCGCCTCCATGCCCTCCTCGCCCGGGCCGCGCCAGACCAGTTCGGCGTCGCCTGCCAGGTGCCGGTACTGCTCCGGCAGCGGCCGTTCACACCAGATGCGCCACATAGGTCCTCGCTTTCGATTCAGTCCAGCGCCGGCGCGTTACCGAATGCCTGCAGCCCCTCACGAATGGCGCGCATCAGCAGCCCGTAATCCTGACCGTAACTGATGAAAGTGACTCCCTGCGCCTGCAGCTGGTGCAGACCTTCCGGCGTGTCGGCCGCATAGCCGATGGCCACGCCGGTCTTGCGGCCCACTGCCAGCATCCGCTCCAGCACCGCGTCAATTTCCGGCAGCGGCAGCTGCAGCGGGTTGAGGCCCAGCGACAGGCAGAGGTCGAAGGGGCCGAGGAAGAGCACGTCGATGCCCGGCACGGCCGCGACCTCCTCAAGGTTGTCCAGTATCTCGCGCGTTTCCACGATGAGCGCGACCAGCATGTTGTCGTTGGCGCGCCCCAGATAGTCGGCGTTGTCCAGCGAGTAGTGCGAGGCGCGTAGCGGGCCGAAGCTGCGCCGCCCCACGGGCGGGAAGCGCGTCGCCGCGACGATGGCCTCGGCCTCCTCGACCGTGCGCACCATCGGCACCAGCACACCCATGGCGCCGGTATCCAGCGCGCGCTGAATGTAAACCTGCTGCGCCGAGGCCACGCGCACGATGGGCATGGCGCCGCTGCCCTGCACGGCCATCAGGATGTGTTCGATCTGGGCCGTATCGAGGCTGTTGTGCTCGGTCTCGATCACCAGCCAGTCGAGGCCGGCGCGTGTCAGCAGTTCGGCGACGTTGGGGCTGCCCAGGCCCATGAAGCAGCCGATGGCCGCCTCTCCGGCGAGCAGTTTGTGGCGTACGTTGTTGGTTTTCATCGGTTCACTCCAGTGCGATGTTGTCGACGCGGTACAGCGGTTCCAGGCCTGCGGCGATGCGTGCCACGTTGGTGGCCGCCGCGCCCGCGCGCTTGCGCGAGGTGCCGTCGGTGGTGCCGGAGCAGTGCGGCGTGGCGATCACGTTGGGCAGGTGCATGATGGGATCGTCGGGGTCCGGCGGCTCCGTGCTGAAGACGTCGATACCTGCGCCCGCCAGACGCCCGTCGCGCAGCGCCTCCGCCAGCGCCGCCTCGTCCACCAGCGCCCCGCGCGCCACGTTGATCAGCCAGGCGTGTGACGGCAACAAGGCCAGGCGCCGCGCATCGACGCAGTGCCGTGTGCTCGCGTTGAGGTGCAGATGCATCGAGAGCACGTCGGTCTCCGGCAGCAGCCCGTCGAGGTCCTCCGGCGTGCCGGCGAACTCCACGCCCAGTTCCTCACGTTCCTCGTCACTGACCTCGCGGATGTCGATGGCGAAGAGGCGCATGCCGAAGCCGCGCGCGCGCTTCGCCAGCTCGATGCCGCTGGCGCCGAAGCCGTAGAGCACCAGGCGCTTGCCTTCCAGTTCCTGCCCGACCGGCTCGTAGAAAACGCCCGTGCGCAGGTTGGTCTGCGAGCGCGGGTACTCCCGCGCCAGCAGCAATATCATCATCATGGCGTGTTCGGCCAGCGCTACCGAGCTGAACTGCCCGGGACAGTTCGCGACCGGTATGCCGCGCGAGCGCCAGACGTCCATCTCGAAGTGGTCGAGGCCGGTGCCGAGAATTTGCCACAGGCGCACCTGCCCCGCGCCCAGGTCGGCCATCTCCTCGGTGCCGGCGGAGCCGCCGACGTCGATGACCACGTCCACGCCGGCGAATTGCGGCGCCAGCTCGGCCTTGTAGTCGCAGACCTCAATGTCGTTTCCGGTAGCGCGCACCGCATTCACCACGTCCACGCCCCAAGGGTAAAACATGTCTTCGCGCACCGGGTGCGGCAGAAACAGAACCTTCAGTTTTTCAGGCACAAGCATATCCTTTCCCTGTTATTCCCTGCAGCAGCCAACTGGCTGCCTGCTCCCCGCCCCCGCAGACTTGGCCGGGGTCATTCTGCGTAAACATGCGTGAGCACTTCTTTCACGTCCGGGTAGGGCGCGTCCTGCGCAAAGACCACGGCCGCATCGATCTCCGCGCGCACCTCGGCCTCGATGGCCTCCAGCTCTTCCCGCGTGCAGTGCGCATTCTCGGTCAGCAGGCTGGCGAAGCGCTCGACCGGGTCGCGCTTCTGCCATTCCTGTTCTTCCGCGCGCGTGCGGTAGGGGCGGTCGGGGTCGCTCATGCCGTGCCCCTGGAAGCGATAGGTCTCGCAGACCATGAAGCCCGGCCCCGCGCCGGCCCGCGCCCGCGCCACCAGCGCGCTGGCCTGACGATAGACGGCCATCACGTCCATGCCGTCCACGTTGACCGAGGGGATGTCGAAGGCCTCGCCGCGGCTCACCAGGTTGCCGGCCGTGACTTGCGCGGTGGGCGTGTACTCGCCGTACTGATTGTTCTCGCAGACATAGAGCACCGGCAGCTTCCAGATCGAGGCCATGTTCATCGATTCCAGCAGCAGCCCCTGGTTCAGCGCGCCGTCGCCGAAGAAACAGACGGCTACCTGACCCTCGCCGCGACGTTTGGCGCCCAGCGCCGCGCCCGCCGCAATCGCCAGGCTGCCGCCGACGATGGCGTTGGCGCCCAGGTTGCCCGTCTCGGGGTCGGCGATGTGCATCGAGCCGCCCTTGCCGAGGCAGAAGCCGTCCTCCTTGCCCAGCAGCTCCGCGAACATGCGCTGCGGGCTGGCGCCCTTGGCGAGGGAGTGGCCGTGGCCGCGGTGCGTGCTGGTGATGTAGTCGTCGCGGCGCAGTGCGCCACAGACGCCCACGGCGACCGCCTCCTGGCCGATCGACACGTGCGCGATGCCGGGGATCAGCGTCTGCATGTAGAGCTCCGCCACCTGGCGCTCAAACTCGCGGATGGTGACCAGCTGCTGATAAAAGCGCGGGCCCAGTTCGCTCGCGTATTCGTCCTGCCTCTGTTGCTGCTCGCTCATGGTCTGGTCTTCCTCCTGGTTCAGTCCACCGCGGCCGCAGTCGGCGCGCGCAGTTCGGCAAAATGACAGGCGCTGTCGTGCCCGTGCCCGAAACGATCGATGAGCGCCGGCGTCTCGCTCGCACAGCGCGCCTCCGCCTTCCAGCAGCGCGTGCGAAAGCGGCAGCCGGAGGGTGGGTGCAGCGCACCGGGCACCTCGCCCTGCAGGATGATGCGCTGCTGCCGCGCCTCACTCTCGGGGTCCGGCACCGGCACCGCCGACAGCAGGGCCTGGGTGTAGGGGTGCGTCGGCTGGTTGTAGATCTGGTCGCGCGTGCCGGTCTCGACGATGCGCCCCATGTACATCACCGCCACGCGATCCGAAATGTGGCGCACGACGGAGAGGTCGTGCGCGATGAAGATATAGGCGATGCCGAATTCCTGCTGTAAATCCTGCAGCAGGTTCACGATCTGCGCCTGAATCGAGACATCCAGCGCCGACACCGGCTCGTCGCAAATGATGAGCTTCGGGCTGAAGGCCAGCGCTCGCGCGATGCCGATGCGCTGCCGCTGCCCGCCGGAAAACTCGTGCGGATAGCGGCGCTCGTCATCGGGGTCCAGGCCCACGCGCTGCAGCAGCTCACGGGCGCGCTTGCGCCATTCCGCCTGCGGCACCAGCCCCTTATGCACCGCCCAGGGCTCCGCCACGATGTCGCCGGCCGTCATGCGCGGGTCCAGCGAGGAGTACGGGTCCTGGAAGATCATCTGGATGCGCTGACGGTAACGGCGCAACTCCTGACCCGCCAGCGCGAAAAGGTCCTCGCCGTCGAACCAGGCGCGGCCCGCCGTGGCCCGTTCAAGGCGCAGCAGAACGCGCGCCACGGTGGACTTGCCGCAGCCGGATTCACCCACCAGCCCCAGCGTCTCGCCGCGGTAAAGCTCGAAGTCAATGCCATCGACCGCCCTGACGTGGCCGATCGTGCGCCGCAGCAGCGAACGGCCGCTCAGCGGGAAGTGCTTGACCAGCCCCTCCACCCGCAGCAGCGGCTCGCCGGTCTCCGGCCCGCTCCCCGCAGCAGCGACGATCGCGCCAGCGCGCTGCCGGCCAGGGATGTCCGCCACGAAGTGACAGGCGCTCAGCCGCTGCGGCTCATCCGGCAGCGGCAACAGCGCCGGCGTCTCCTGTTGACAGCGCTCCTGCGCCAGCGCGCAGCGCGGATGAAAGGCGCAGCCGGCGGGGATGCGCATCAGGTTGGGCGGCGAGCCGCGAATGGCCAGCAAACGGCCTTCCTGCTGGTCGACGCGCGGCATCGAGTCCATCAGGCCGACGGTGTAGGGGTGGCCCGGGCGCGCGTAAAGGGCGGAGATGGGTCCGGTCTCGACCACCTTGCCGGCGTACATCACAGCCACGCGGTCGGCCACTTCGGCCACCACGCCCAGGTCGTGCGTGATGAGGATCAGCCCCATGCCGCTTTCCGCCTGCAGCGCGGACAGCAGCTGCATCACCTGGGCCTGTATCGTCACGTCCAGCGCCGTGGTCGGCTCGTCAGCGATCAGCACCTCCGGCTCCAGCGCCAGCGCCATGGCGATCATCACGCGCTGCGCCATGCCGCCGGAAAACTGGTGCGGATAGTCGTGCGCGCGGCTGCGCGCATCGGGAATCTGCACGCGTTCCATCAGGTCGATGGCGCGCGCCAGCGCTTCCTCGCGCGCCAGCCCGCGGCCGCTGCGCAGCGTCTCGGCAATCTGCTGGCCGACGGTGAAGGCCGGGTCCAGCGCTGCCTGGGCGTCCTGAAAGACCATCGCGATCCGGTTGCCGCGCACGGCCCGCATCGCCTCCGTGTCGAGCTGCAGCAGGTCCTGGCCCTGCAAACGCACCGTGCCGCCCGTGATCTTGCCCGGCGGGCTGTCGATGATGCGCATGATGGCCTGCGCGCTGACGCTCTTGCCGGAGCCGGACTCGCCCAGGATGGCCAGCGTCTCGCCGCGCTCCAGCGTGAAGTCCACGCCGTTGACCGCGCGCGTCAGACCGACGGCCGTGCGAAACTCGACGCGCAGGCCGCGCACCGCCAGCAGGGGCTCGCGCCCGTTCGCGCTCACGCTGCCTCCTGCCCGTTGCCGCCGCTGTTGAGCCAGCGCTCGCGCTGCACCGGGTCGCTGATCGAGCGCAGCGAGGCGGCCAGCAGGTTCAGGCTCAGCGCCGTCAGGAAGATGGCCAGGCCGGGGAAGGTCGTCAGCCACCAGGCGCTGCTCACGTAGCTTTTGCCGGCCTCGATCATCAGGCCCCAGGAGGGCTCCGGCTTCTGCACGCCGAAGCCGAGGTAGCTCAGCGCGGCCTCGCCCAAGATCAGCGCCGCGATTTCCAGCGTGAAGAGGATTACCAGCGGCGACGCCAGGTTGGGCAGCAGATGGCGCCGGATGATGCGCAGGTCGCTGTTGCCGGTGACGCGCGCAGCGTCGATGAAGGGCGACGTGCGCAGGGCCAGCGTCAGGCCGCGCGCCACGCGCGCGTAGACCATCCAGCGCACCAGCGCCAGCACGAGGATGACGTTGAGAAAGCCCGAACCCAGCGCATAGAGCACCAGCAGCGCCAGCAGGAGAAAGGGGAAGCTCATCTGCAAATCGACGAAACGCATGATCAGGTCGTCGACGCGCCCGCCGTGATAGCCGGCGAGGATGCCCAGCAGCGTGCCCACCGTGCCGGAGAGCAGGGCGCTGCTCAGCCCCACCGCCAGCGACACGCGCGCGCCGTAAATCAGCCGGCTGAGCAGGTCGCGGCCCAGTTCGTCGGTGCCCAGCACGTGCGGGAAGCCGCCCTCGACGGCCGCCGGCGTGCCGGGCGGATGGTTGCGCAGGCGCAGATTCTGGCGCAGCGGGTCGTAGGGCGCGACGAACTCGGCGCCCAGCATGGCGATCAGCAACAGCGTCAGCACAACGATGCTGAAGACGGCCACCGGGTCTTGCAGCAGGCGCCGCAGAATCAGGCCGAGGCCTACGCTGCGCGGGGCCTCGCTGGCGCTGTCCAGCACCGGGACGGCGGCCATCGTCACGCGCCCTGTGCCTGAAGGCTGATGGCTCTCATACGTCACGCGCCCTGTGGCTGATTAAAACGGATGCGCGGGTTGAGCCAGGTGTAGGCCATGTCCACCAGCAGGTTCGTCAGGATGATGAAGATGGCCACCACGAAGACTGTGGCCTCCACCAGTGGCAGGTCGCGCCGGTTAAGCGCCTGGATGGTCAGGTTGCCGATGCCGGGCCAGCCGAAGACCGTCTCGACGATGATGGCGCCGTTGAGCAGGGCCGCCAGTTCGTCGCCGCTGATGGTCAGCACCGGCACAGCCGCGTTCTTGAGCGCGTGCACGAAGACCACGCGTCGCTCGCGCAGGCCTCTGGCGCGCGCGGCCTTGATGTAGGGCTTGGCCAGCTCGTCGAGCATGGCGCTGCGCGAAATCTGCGCGATGCGCCCCAGCGGCTTGTAACACAGCGTCAGCGCCGGCAGCACGAAGTATTCGAGGCCGCCGTAGCCGGAGGTCTTGAAGAGCCCCAGGCGCACCGGGAAGATGATGATGAGCATCAGCGCCAGCCAGAACTCGACGATCGAGACGCCACCCAGCGAAATCACGTTGGTGATGCGGTCCAGCAGCGACCAGGGCCGCAACGCGGAAAGCGCCCCCAGCGTGATGCCCAGCGGCACGGCCAGCAGCAGCGCCGCCAGCGCCAGGTAGAGCGTGGCCGGGATGCGCGCCAGCACCAGTGGCAGCGTGGGCACCTTCTGCCAGAAGGATTTGCTGAACTCGAGGCGCAGGGCATCGCCGATGAAGTTCGTATACTGCTCGCCCAGCGGCTTGTCGAGATTGAGTTGCTCGCGCACCAGCTGCACGTGCTCCTCCGAAGCCTCGATGCCCACCACCAGACGCACCGGGTCGCCCAGGATGCGACCGGCGAGGAAGACCATCGTCAACACGGCGAAGGTCACCGCCACCGATTGCAGCAGGCGTCTGCCCAGATAGTTGAGTATGTCACATGCTCCTGCATGGCGGCCCCTGGCCGCGCAGGACCAGGGGCCGTTTGCGCTTCGTCAGCGGCGACTAGCCCGCCGGCGACATTTCCTTGGCCTGCAGACGATGATCCAGCTTGACTTCCCAGTCCAGATCGTTGCTTACTGCGTAGGACAGGTCCAGATGCCCGATGTAGCCTGCGGCCACATCATCATGCGCCACCTGGTTGAGCTGCTGCAGCGTTGCGTCGCGCTCGGCGCCAGATAGCGGTGCCGCGGCGTTCCACAGCGCTTCGGCTTCCTCGTTGCAGTACACGGAGAGGATGCCGTCGCAGGAGAAGTAGAAGTTGTAGGAGATGTGATAGTCGAGGAGTTCCTGACCATGCAGATGGATGCCGATGAAGTTGCGCTCCGGCGGCACGTCCTTGATGTTGACCAGCATGACCTGGCCGAAGCTCTCCGGGTCGAAGAATTCGACCGACACGTCCAGGCCGACGTCGGCCCACATGCTGGCGACGGCCTGCAAGGTCTCGTCGATGCCCGGCATCACGGCGATACGCGCGCCCAGCGTGATCGGCATGTCAATCGGAACGCCGTCCGCGGCCGCGGCTGCCAGCAACGCGCTGGCCTCCTCCGGGTCGTAGGGGTAGGGCGCGATGTCCGGGTTGTGGCCCAGCGCCGTTGCGTTGATGATCTGGCCGGACGCGGTGGCCGTGCCGCCCAGAATCGTCTCGATGATCAGGTCATTGTCGATGGCCAGCTGCAGGGCGCGGCGCACGCGCACGTCGCTCTGCATCGGGCTGATGGTGTCCAGACGGATGAAGATCGTCTCCACGCTGGCGGCCGACGCACAGCGCGCGTTGTCGCTCATGCTCACTTCGGCGCACTGATCGGGCGTGATGTACTGCGCGATGTGCACTTCGCCGGCCTGTACTGCGGCCGTACGGACCTGGTCTTCCGCCAGGAAGCGGTAGACGGCCGTGTCGAAGGAGACTTCGCCCAGGGCCGCTTCCATCATGCCGCTGCCCCACCAGTCCGGGTTGGCCTCGTAGGTGATGGACTCACCGCGGCTCCATTCGGCGAAGCGGTAGGGCCCGGTGCCGATCAGGTTGGTGTGGTAGGAATCCGGGTCATCCATAAGCTGCTGCGCCGAGGAGATCGGCACGAAGTACATCTTGCTCAGCAGAATCGGGTCCGGCTCCGCCGTCGAGACGTTGAGCGTGTAGTCGCCCACCGCCTCGGCGCTCATCGAGCCGATGAAGTTGAGTAGATCGAAGGCGTTCTCGGGGTCGAAGGTGTGGTTGATGCTCGCCGCCGCCGCCTCGGCATTGAAGGCCGAGCCATCGTGGAAGCTGACGCCTTCGCGCAGCGTGAACTGGATGGTGCGGTCGTCAACCAGCTCCCAGGCGGTCGCCAGCAACGGCACCATCTCGCCCGAGGCGAAATCGCGCGTGATCAGCTGCTCAACGACGTTCAGGAAGCCCGGCCCGCCGGTTTCGGCGAAGCCGCGCCACGCATCCATGCTGACCGGCTCGATGCCGACAGCGATGACGAGGGTGTTGTCCTGCGCCTGCAGCGCGCCCGTTGCGGGCAGCAGCAGCAAGAGTAGCAGGCTAATCGTCAGAACGGTTTTTCTCTGCAACATTTCCTGTCCTTTCAGGTAAAATTGTGTCTCACGGCGTTTCCTGCACTGTACATTCACGGTATGTGAATTCTCCTTTCACTTATCCTTCAGGCACCGGTCACCCCGCGTCCTCTCAGACGAGTAGCGACCAGGGATCTTCCAGCAGGTTCTTCAGGTCGCGCAGGAAGGCCGCCGCGACGGCGCCGTCCACTGCGCGGTGATCGACGTTGATGGTCAGCTGCAGCATCGGCCGTACTACTGCCTGGCCCGCCACTGCCACGACACGTTCCTGCACCGCGCCCACGGCGAGGATGGCCACCTCCGGCGGGTTAATAATCGCGCTGAAATGTTCGATACCGTACATCCCCAGGTTGCTCAGCGTGAAGGTGGCGCCGCGCAGCTCCGCCACCGTCAAGGTCCGCGCGCGGGCGCGCTGCGCCAATTGCTGCAAGCTGGCCTGCAGCTGCGCCAGACCCAGCGTATCGCAGTCGCGCATGACCGGCACCAGCAGGCCGTCCGCCAGCGCCACGGCCACGCCCAGATGCACCGGGCGGAATTCGCGAATCCCGTCCTCCAGCAGCTGCGCGTTCAGGCGCGCATGCGTCTTCAGGGTCGTGGCGACGGCGCGCGCCAGCAGCGTCGTCAGCGTCAGTTTATGCCCGCTGGCGGCCTGCACCGCCGGGCCCAGCTGCTGCTGCAATCGCAGCGCTGCGCTCATGTCCGCCGAGAGAGTCAGGGAGATATGCGGCGCCGTCCGGGCGCTGGCCTGGGTGCGGGCGGCGATGGCGCCGCGCATGCCCGTCAACGGCACGACGCGCAGCACCTCGTCGTCAGCAACGGCGACGGTGGGCGCCGCGGCAACTTCTGGCGCAGCCTCCTGCACGTCGCCGGCCAGGACGGCCCCCTGCGGCCCGCGGCCCGCCAGCGTCGCCAGCTCGATGCCCCGCTCCACCGCCAGCCGCCGCGCCAGGGGGCTGGCCATCACCCTGGCGCTTAAAGCCCCTCTCCCTGAGAAGGGCTCCCGCGATGAGCGGGAAGAGGGGTTTGGGGTGAGGGCCGCCTCGTCTGCCTTCTGCTCACGCTGCAACCAGGCCAGCACGTCCGCCTTCGAGATGCGGCCCGCAGTTGCGGGCAGCTCGCTCAGGTCCACGCCATGCTCGGCGGCCAGGCGCCGCGCCAGCGGACTGGCCGCCACCTGGGTGCTTAAAGCCCCTCTCCCTGAGGGAAGGGTTCCCGTCGTGAGCGACGGGACAGGGTTTGGGGTGAGGGCTCCCGCCAACGGCTCCCGTGACAAACGGGAAAGCGGGACGAGCTTCGGAGCCAGGGACTCCGCCTCCTCCCCCTCCGCCAGCAACAGGGCGATCACCTGGCCCACCGGCACCTCGTCGCCCGGCCCGGCGCTGACCTGCGTCAATACGCCGCTGCCGCCGGACTCGATTTCGAGCGTGACCTTGTCGGTCTCGATCTCCATCAGTGGCTCGCCGCGCTGCACCTGCTCGCCCTCATCTTTTAGCCAGCGCAACAGCGTGCCCGTTTCCTGGGCCATCTCCAGCGCCGGCATCACCACCCGATACATGGGCTCACCCCGCCTCGCCGTGCACAAGTTCCTGCGCGCGCGCGACCACGCTCGCTACGTTCGGTATCGTCAAATCCTCCAGCGAGGGGCTGAAGGGCACCGGCACGTCCATCGCACCGATGCGCTGCACCGGCGCATCCAGCCAGTAGAAGGCCTGCTCGGCCACCAGCGCGGCCAGCTCGGCCGTGGCGCCGAAGCGCCGGTAGCCCTCGTCAATCACGATGCAGCGCGAGGTCTTGCGCACGGACTCCACCAGCGTCGCCTCGTCCAGCGGCACCAGCGTGCGCGGGTCGATCACCTCGGCGCTGATGCCCTGCGCGGCCAACTCTTCCGCCGCCGCCAGCGCCACGTTGACCATGCTGGAGGTGGCGATCAGGGTGATGTCCTCGCCCTCGCGGCGCAGGGCCGCCACGCCCAGCGGGATGCTGTAATCGCCCGCAGGCACCGGCCCGCTCTCGCGGTACATCATCTTGTCCTCGAAGAAGATGACCGGGCTGTCATCGCGGATGGCTGATTTCAGCAGGCCCTTGGCGTCATACGGCGAGGACGGCAGCACCACCTTCAGGCCGGGGATGTGACAGTACCAGGCGTGCAGACTCTGCGAGTGTTGCGCGGCGGCGCGCCGACCCGCGCCCATCGTCGTGCGCAACACCATCGGCACGCGCCACTTGCCGCCCGACATGTAGTGGATCTTGGCCGCCTGGTTGACGACCTGGTCCATCACCAGCGCCGTGAAGTCGCCGAACATGATCTCCACCACCGGCCGTTGCCCGCTCAGCGCCGCGCCCACGCCCAGGCCGGTGATGCCGGCCTCGGAGATGGGGCTGTCCAGCACGCGCTCCGCGCCGAAGGCATCATACAGGCCCTGCGTGATCTTGTAGACGCCGCCGGCGCGGCCGACGTCCTCGCCGACGATCAGGATGTCCCCGTCGCGCTGCATTTCCTCGTGCAGCGCCTCGTTGATCGCCTGGCCGAAGGTGATCTCGCGCGTCCCGTTGTTCGCGTCGTTCTCCGTCATCGTGCGCTCCCTGCTGGCGTCAGTACGGCAGCATGCCGCCGCTCACATTAAAGGCCTGGCCGGTGCTGTAGCAGGCGTCGGCCGAGGCGAGAAAGGCGACCATGTTGGCCACGTCTTCCGGCTGCTGAATGCGCCCCAGCGGGATGCTGTCCACCGCGCGCTGCAACACGGAGCCGACCTCAGCCCCCTCCAGTGCGGCGACGCCGCGGTCGATCAGCGCCCACATCTCCGTGTCGACGATGCCGGCGCAAATGCAGTTGACCAGGATCTGGTGTTCCGCCAGCTCGGCTCCCAGCTGGCGCGTCAGGCCGACGACCGCGTGCTTGCTGGCCGCGTAGGCGCCGAGCGGCGTGGCCGCGCCAGGCGCGATCTTGCCCGCGCCGGAAGCGTTGTTGATGATGCGCCCGCCCGTCCCCTGGCCGATCATATAACGCGCCGCCGCCTGCGAACAGAGCAGCGTGCCCTTCGCGTTGACGTTCATCTGCGCGTCCCAGGCCGCCTCGTCCGTATCCAGCAGCGGAGCGACGATGCCGATGCCGGCGTTGTTGACGAGGATGTCCAGTCGGCCGAAATGCTGCACTGTCGCGCTCACCATCACCTCGACCTGTTCTCGCTGCGTCACGTCCGCGCGCTGCGCCAGGCTCGCGCCGCCCGCCGCCTGAATCTCCTGCGCGACTGCGGCGGCGTTCGCCCCGTCGACGTCGGCGATCGTCACGCTGACGCCCTCACGCGCCAGGCGCAGCGCAATCGCGCGGCCAATGCCGCGGCCCGCCCCGGTGACGATGGCCGCCTCGCCCTCCAGCCCGTAGCGCGGCTGCGCCTGGCTCGTCATCCCGGCGCCTCCGCCCCGTCCTTCAACTCAATGGGGTCCTGCACCAGTTCCAGCACGAAGCCGTCCGGGTCCTTGAAGAAGACCACGTGCACCACGCCCCAGCCCAGGTCAAAGGTGACCGGCTCCGACACGAAGTCGACGCCCCGCTGCTGCCATTCGCGGTAGGTGCCCCACACGTCCGGCACGCCGAAGCAGAAGTGCGCATGCGCCGCGTCGCCCAGCTGCGCGTCGGAGACGCCGCCCGCCGGCTCCACGTACTGCTGCAAATCGAGCAGCACTCTCGGCGAATCGGGCGCCTTTACCCGCACCACCTGCATGACGACCTCCGGCTTGCCCGCCATCCGCGAGATGGTGTCACCTTCCAGACGATGACGTTCGACTTCCTCCATGCCCAGCAGGCCGCAATAAAACTCCAGCGAGCGTTCCATGTCGCTGACCGTGACCGAAATGTGATCGAGAATAGTGACTGCGCCCATCATTACCTCCTGTAGTCAGCGGCCCTGCTATACGTCCTCGTCCTCGTCCTCGTCCGCTCTCACCTTCATGGCGATGCGCCGCGGCTCGGGCAGCTCGGCGGCGAGGCCCTCCAGCTCCGGCAGCACCTCACCGCTGATCGAGTGCAGCTCGCGGAAGCGTTCCACCTGCGGGATGAAACGGCTGTTCAATGAGCCGATCGCCTTGTTGTAAGCCTTGACGCTGTTGTCCAGCCCCTTGCGGATACCCGCCAGCCCCTTCACCAGGATGTAGGTGCGCCGGTAGAGCTCCTGGCCCTGGCGGCCGATCTCCTCGGCCTCGCGCGCCAGCTCCGCCTCGCGCCAGCCCATGTGCACCGAGCGCAGCAGCGCCACCAGGATGGTCGGCGTGGCGATGAGCACGTTGCTCTGCATGCCATGCTCGAAGAGGGTGGGGAGCTGCTCCAGCGCGGCGCTGTAAAAGACCTCGCCGGGGATGAACATGACCACGAAGTCGGGGCTGTCCGGCAGGCTGTCCTGGTAACGCTTCTGCGAGAGGTTGTCGAGGTTGCGCCGTACCTGCTCGGCGTGCTGCTGCAGAAAGGCGCTGCGCTCGGCCTCGTCCTGCGTCTCCCAGGCGGAGATGTAGGCGTCCATCGACGTTTTGGCGTCCACCACGATGCGGCGGTTGTTGGGCAAATGCACGACCATGTCCGGCCGCTGGCCGCCGCCAGGCACGGTCTCCTGCTCCACGAAATCAACATAGGACTGCATGCCGGCCAGCTCAACACAGCGCCGCAGCTGCAGCTCGCCCCAGCGGCCGCGCTGTTCCGGGCGCCGCAGCGCGTTGACCAGTTTGCGCGTCTGGTCCTGCAGGTCCGTGGAGTTCTGCCGCAGGTCGTTGATGCGCGAGTCGAGGCTGGAGTGCGATTTCTGCAGCAGCTGCAGCGTTTCGCCAATGGGCTTGACCAGCCCGTCCACCGACTGCTGCGCGTTCGTGTTCTCGCGCCGCAGGTCGGCCAGCAACTGCTCGCGGTTGCTTTCCAGCGCCTTGCCCGAGAGCGATTCAAAACTTTCGCGCAGACGATTTTCGGCGTTCTCCAGTTGCTGGCGCAGCTGCTCGCCATGCTGCACCTGAGATTCCAGCTCCGTGACTTTGGTGCTCGCCGTCCCCAGCTGCTCGCGCAGCGCGTCCCGCTCCTGCGCGCGCCCGTCGCGCTCGCGCAGCGCCTCCAGCAGACGCTCGTCCAGCGCGATCTTCTCCGCTTCCAGGCGCGTACCCAGGTTGCGGGCCTCGCTCAACTGCTCCTGCGTCTCCTCCTGCGCCGCATGCAGACGATCCGCCTCGGCGCGCGCGCTGATCACCTGATCGCCCAGCGTCTCCTTCTCCACTTCCAGGCGCGCGCGCCGGTCGCGCTCCAGGCTGTGGTCCACGCGCAACGCGCGCAACTCGCGGTCGCGTCCGCGCAGCAGAAACAGCGCCACAAACAGCACCAGCAGCGCGCCCGCTGCCCCGGCCACCAGCAACACGACCATGGCCGCCGGGTCCTGCAAGAGTTGCTCCACTCCGCTCATTAGTCCTCCGTCCAGCCGAAGTCGTGCGGTTGCTGCTCCCCGGTGCCGATCTCGTTCAGCTCCAGCAGATTGCCGTCGGGGTCGTAGAAGAACAGCACGTGCCAGTCGCCCTCGTCGGCGAAGCGCACGGGCGGCGAAACCGTCTCGACGCCGGCTGCGCGCAGTTTCTCGTAGGTCGCCGGTACATCCTCCACGCCGAAGCAGATGTGCGCGGACGGCACATGGTGAACCGGGTTGCGGCCGCTCGGGCTTTCAGGGTGGAGCCACTGAATCAGGTCGAAGGTGAAGCCCTGTTCGGCGCTGCGCCGGTGGCCGTTGATGCCGCCGGGCGCGCGCAAGCGGTATTCGCGCATGTGCACGCGCGGCATGGCCACCATCTCGGAGATGGGGCCGTCGTTGTGCTCCTCCGGCGAGACGACCTCAAGGCCCAGCAGGTCGCAGTAGAAGCGCCGCGAGCGCTCGAGGTCGCTGACCATCAGCGCCACGTGGTCGATAGTGATGCTCATTGTACTGCCCTTCCTTGCCCTTCAGGCGCCCATACGCAGCGAGTCGCCGATGCTCAGGATACGGATGTCGAAATCCGGCTTCTGGCTATGGTAAAGCTCGAAGAATTTGACGATGTCGCCGGTGTGGTTGCGCCAGAACTCCCAGTGGAAGGGCAGCAGCGTGCCGGGGCGCAGCTTCGCCGCCACGCGCAATATTTCCGCCTCGTCCATGTACCAGGTGCGGCCAAAGGCCAGCAATGCGTAGTCCGGCGTCTCGCGCGCGCCGATCTCCTCCAGCGCCGGCCCGTCAGAGGTGTCGCCAGAGACGAAGAAGGAGCTGTCGCCGGAGCGCAGCACGAAGGACACGGCCAGCGGCTCGTTGGGGTCGTAGGATGGGTAGACGCGAATGTTCAGGTCGCGGAAGTCGATGCTGTCGCCCGGCGCCACCTCGCGGATGCGCCCGTCGGGAATGCCGAAGTCGCGCATCAGCCTGGCCGAGGAGGCGGGCGCGATGCAGAAGGCGTCGGTGTTGGCCAGCATCGGCAGCAGCGAGCCATCGTGACAATGATCGACGTGGTCGTGCGTCGAGAAGATGATGTCGCCCGCGCGCACCTCGTCCGGCTTGATGGAGATGGGCACGGCGCGGTAGGCGTCGGGCACTGCGTCGTCAGGCGTGCCGTAAAAGTAGGGGTCGATCCACGCCAGCACCTGCGCTGTGCGGTAGGCAAAGCTGGGGCCGCCCAGGGCATGCAGCAGCGCGCCCTGCGTCACCCTCGCATTTTCCACCTCGTCAAGAAAGTCTTTGGGCCAGAATGCCACATCGCGCATCTTCAATCCTTCTCTGAAACAGGTTCGTAAAATTGCGCCGGCTCCTGCCGGGCGCAGAGCAACGCTATTGCGCTGTCTCCCCTCCGTCGGCCACGTGGATGCTGCCGGTGATGTACGAGGCCTCGTCGCTGGCGAGGAACAACACCAGTTGCGCCACCTCGGCGGGGTCGCCGCCGCGCTTGAGCATGTTGGCCTGGGCGGCAGCTGCCAACCTTTCTTCCGGCAGATACGTCAGCATGGGCGTCAGCATCATGCCCGGGCAGACCGCGTTGACGCGGATGCCATCCTGCGCGAAATCCAGCGCCATGCAGCGCACCAGGCCGATGACGCCGTGCTTGCTGGCGTTGTAGATCACCTGGTTCGGCTGCGCCATCACGCCGGATATGGAGGAGATGCAGACGATGCTGCCGCCGCCGCCCGCCTGCATGTGCGGGATGGCCGCGCGCGAACAGAGGAAGACGCCCTTGAGGTTGATGCCGATGATGCGCTCCCAGTCCTCATCGTTCGCAGTCAGCACCGTGCCATAGCCCATGATGCCGGCGTTGTTCACCAGGATGTGCAGGCCGCCGAAGTGCTCCTGCGTGCTCTGCACCATGCGCTCTGCGTCCGCCGCCTTGCTGACATCCGCCTGCAACGCCAGCGCCTCGCCGCCCGCCTCCGTGATCTCGGCAGTGACGGCCGCGGCCGTGTCGGCGTTGACGTCGCTGACCAGTACGCGCGCGCCCTGCCTGGCGAAGAGCAGCGCGGTCTCGCGCCCCAGGCCCTGCCCGGCCCCGGTTACAATCGCGACCTTGCCCGCCAGTCGATCCATAACCCTGCTCCTCCTGCCTGACGCTGTAGCGCGATGGTAGCCAGTGATGCCCTGGCTGTCAACGAGCGACCCGCGCGTGCGGCCGCGGCGCCGCTTTCGTCTCCAGCGCAGCCAGCATACGCAGCGTCGCCGCCGCCACCTCGTCCACCGCCTGCGCAAAAGCCACCTCGTTGGCGACCGAGGGCTTGCGATAGCCGCTGACCTTGCGCACGTATTGCAGCGCGGCCAGGCGCGCCGCTTCCTCGTCCGCCGCCGGCACACAGTTGTAGAGCCTGCGAATGTTACGACACATGGTTGACCTCCCCGCCGACGCCCTGCTTCGCAGTGAGTATACTGCCCCCATGATCTCGCTCATCCTCACCGTCCGCAACGAGAGCGCCAGCCTGCCCGCGCTGCTGGAGTCGCTGCTGGCGCAGACGCGCCCGCCCGACGAGATCGTCATTGTCGACGGCGGCAGCCAGGATGACAGCGTCGCGCTCCTGCAGGGCTACAGCGAGCGCCTGCCGCTGCGCCTGCTCAGCGAGCCGGACTGCAACATCAGCCGCGGCCGCAACCTCGCCATCCGCGCCGCCCGTGGTGACCTCATCGCCGTGACTGACGCCGGCGTGCGCCTCGCGCCGGACTGGCTGCAACAGTTGACGGAGCCGCTGCTGGCGGACGCGCAGGCCCAGGCTGTGGCCGGCTTCTTCTGCGCCGACCCGCAAAGCACTTTCGAGCTGGCCCTGGGCGCGACGACCCTGCCGCTGCGCAGCGAGATCGACGCGCGCAGCTTCCTGCCCAGCAGCCGCAGCGTCGCCTTTCGCAAAAGCGCCTGGCAGGCCGTCGGCGGCTACCCCGAATGGCTCGACCATTGCGAGGACCTGGTCTTCGACCTGCGCCTGCGTCAGCACTGCGGCCCCTTCGTCTTCGCGCCGGGGGCCCTGGCGCACTTTCGCCCGCGCAGTTCGCTGCCGGCCTTCTTCCGCCAGTACTTCAGCTACGCGCGCGGCGACGGCCTCGCCGGCCTGTGGACGCGGCGCCATCTCGTCCGCTACGGCATCTACGGCCTGGCGCTGCCGCTGCTGCTCATCGCCGGCTGGCAGCTGCATCCGCTGTGGTGGCTGATTGGGTTACTTGCAGGACTTGTCTATCTGGCGCGCCCGCTACAGCGCCTGTGGGTCTTGCGCCAGCAAGGTTTATCCCGTGAGCGGCGCAGCGAACGGGGCTTATGGCTGCTGGCCCTGCCGCTGCTGCCGCTCATCCGCGCGACCGGCGACCTGGCCAAGATGCTCGGCTGGCCGGCAGGCCTGTGGCTGCGGCGACGCCGGCCGCCACCGCGCTGGCGTTGAGTCGTGCTCATCCCAATTCGAAGATTAATCTCGCAACGAAGCCTGAATCTTCTCCCCCTCTCCCTGAGAAGGGTTCCCGTCGTGAGCGGCGGGACAGGGGGTTGGGGAGGGTTCCCGTCGCAAACGGGACAAGGGCGCGAGCGACGCAAACCGCCACCACGCTGGCGTTAAGTCAGGTTCAGGTGGCGAGCTGTACCCTGCGCTGCGCGCGCGTTTGCAGTGCCAGCGCAGCAATGCCGGCCAGCACCACCAGCATCGCGAAGAGGTAGGGGGAGAGCGGGTTAAGGCCGTACATGGCAGTCCCCAGCGCCGGGCCGAAGATGAAGCCATAGCCGGGCATGGCGCTTGCCAGGCCGGCCGCCGCGCCCTGCTCATGCGGCTCAACGGCGAAGGTGACGGCGCTGCGAAAGCCCGGCTGCGCCATCCCGATCCCCAGGCCCAGCAACACCATCGACAGCATAAACTGTACATAGTCGGCGGCGCCCACCAGCACCAGCAACGAACACAGCATCAGGGGCATGCCCAGGCGCATCAGCCATGGCGGCGTCAGGTGGAGCATCTGGATCAGCACCGTCTGCGCGAAGAGCAGGGCTGCGCCGCTGGCCATCACCGCCAGGCCGACCAGGCGCGCCGTCTCGGCGGCATCCAGACCAAGGCGGTCCTGCATGAGATAGCCGATGGTGAATTGCACCAGCGAGAGCGCCAGCATAATGCAGAAGCCGATGATCAGCAGTGGCAGCAGGCGCGCATCAAGGAAGCGCAGTCGCGGCGCGGGCGCCCCTTCCTGCAGGCGCGGGCGTATGGCCGGCAGCAGACGCCAGACCAGCAGCAGGCCGATGAGCGGCGTGATGGCCGAAAGGAAGACGGGCGCGGCCAGGCCGAAGCCCACTACCAGCGCCGCCAGCGCCGGGCCCACGATGCTGCCCAGACCGCTGGCCGCCGACAGGATGCCCATTGCGCTCGTGCGTTGCTGGCCACTGCTGACATCCGCGATATAGGCCTGGGAGGTGGCCCCGGCCGCCGAAAAAATTCCGCCCACGAGCATGCGCGCGCCCACCAGCAGCAGCCAGGTTACGGTTGCGCTGGCGATAACCTTGTCCAGGCCGGCCTGCATGACGATGGCGAAGGCGGCCACGCCCAGCGCACAACCCGCCAGCCCCAGCATGAAGATCGGCTTGCGGCCCTTCACGTCGCTGCGCCGGCCCCACAGGGGGCTGAAGATGACCCACATGATCGAGGAGCCGGTCATGATCAGGCCGCCCTGCAGTTCGCTGAGGCCCAGCTGGCGCATCAGAGGGGGCAGCACTGGCGCCAGGATCGAATGGCCCAGAAAAACGCTGAACATGGCGCCTGACAAAACCCAGGCGAATCTCACAGGCGCCTCACGTATTGCGGCAGCAGCAGTGGCATGGCAGGAATAATAGTGCCGCCGGGCATGTGGCTTTAGTACCACTTGTCACGATTGGACTGCAGCCTGCTAGCCTTGGCCCGCCGGCTTCAACGCCGGCGCAGGCCACCGCCGCGCAGACCTTAAGTCAGATTCAGGTCGCGGGCTGCACGGCACGAGTGCTCGGATGCAGGACCAGCACGGCGAGGCCCGCCAGCATCACCACGCAAGCAAGAATGTAGGGCGAGAAGGGGTTGAGGCCGTAAAGGGCGGTCCCCAGCGCCGGGCCAAAGATGTAGCCGTAGCCAGGGATGGAATTCGCCAGACCAGCCGCCGCGCCCTGCTCATGCGGCTCGACCACGAAGGTCACGGCGCTGCGGAAGCCCGGCTGTACCATCCCGATGCCCAGCCCCAACAGCACCATCGCCAGCATCAAATGTACCTGGCTGGCAGTAAAGGCCAGCAGCAGCAGCGAGACCAGCACCAGTGGCATGCCCAGCCGCAACAGCCTCAGCGGCGTCAGGCGGAATACCTGAATCAATACCATCTGGGCAAGGAACAGGGCGGCGCCGCTGACCATCACCGCCAGACCCGTCTGGCGTGTGGTCTCGACGGCATCCAGCCCGAAGCGGTCCTGCACCAGATAGCCGAGGGTGAATTGCACGATCGCCAGTACCAGCAACGCGCAGAAACCGATGAGCAGAAACGGCAGCAGGCGCGCATCAAGGGCGCTCAGCGTCGGCGCGCGTTTGCGCTGTTCCAGGGCGGGGCGTACCGCTGGCAGCAGCCGCCAGATCAGCACCAGGCCAATCAGCGGCGTGAAGGACGACACAAAGATGGGGGCCACCAGACCCAGGCCCAGACTCACCACCGCCGCCCCCAGCGCCGGACCGAGGATGTTCCCCAGCCCAATGGCCGACATCAGGAGGCCCATCGCGCTTGTGCGTTGCTGGCCGCTGCTGACATCCGCGATGTAGGCCTGGGTGGCCGGGCCCGTCGCCGAAAACAATGCGCCCACGATCAGGCGCGCCCCCACCAGCAAAAGCCATGTCAGCGTCGCGCTGGCGTAGACCCCGTCCAGGCCCGCCTGCATCACGAAGGCGAACACGCCCGCGCCCAGCGCATAGCCCGTCAGCCCCAGCATGATGATCGGCTTGCGGCCCCGTTCGTCGCTGCGCCGGCCCCACCAGGGACTGAAGATGACCCACATGATGGCTGACCCGGTCAGAATCAGACCGCCCTGCAACTCACTCAGGCCCAGTTCCCGCATCAGCGATGGCAGCACCGGCGCCAGGGCGGAATGCCCCAGATTGGCGCAGAACATCGCGCCGAACAATATCCAGGCAGGTTTCACAGGCGTTTCATGGAGAGCGACGCTGACAATGACATGTCAGGATGGTAGCACCGTCGGGCTGCGCAGCCCTGGTACCATTCAGCGCTATTGGACTGCAGGGCGCAGGGTCAGACCGCAGGTTGTACCACGCGTGTGCGCGGGTGCAGCACCAGCACCGCAATGCCACCCACCACCACCAGTGCGGTAAGCAGGAAGGGCAAGACGGGGTTCACGCTGTACAGGCCTGTGCCCAGCGCCGGACCGACGAGGAAACCATAGCCAGGCATGGCGCTCGCCAGGCCGGCCGCCGCGCCCTGCTCACGCGGCTCGACGGCGAAGGTAATGGCGGTGCGAAAGCCCGGCTGCACCATCCCGATGCCCAGCCCCAGTAACACCATCGCCAGCAGTAATTGCACCAGACTGACAGCGAAGGCCAGCAGCAACAGCGCGGCCAGCACCAGCGGCAGCCCCACCCACAGCAGCTTCAGCGGCGTCGGGCGAAACACCTGAATAAGCACCATCCGGGTGAACAACAGGGCCACGCCGCTGCCCATCACCACCAGACCCGTCTGACGTGTGGTCTCGATCGCATCCAGCCCGAAGCGGTCCTGCACCAGATAGCCAATGGTGAATTGCACCATCGAGAGCACCAGCAAGGCGCAGAAGCCGACGAACAGAAACGGTAGCAGGCGTCCATCGAACATGCCCAGCTTCGGCGCGCGCTCGCCCTGGACCAGGACGGGGGGTACCGCCGGCAGCAGACGCCAGATCAGCAACACGCCAATCAGCGGCGTCAGGGCTGCCAGGAAGAGGGGCGCCACCAGACCCAGACCCATGCTCACCACCAGCGCGCCCAGCGCCGGCCCCAGGATGTTGCCCAGACCAACCGACGAGGTCACGATACCCATCGCGCCTGTGCGTTGCCCGCCACTGCTGACGTCCGCGATATAGGCCTGCGCGCCCGGCACAGCCGCCGAAAACAGCGCGCCCGAGATCATACGCGCCCCCACCAGCAGCAACCAGATCACCAGCGCACTGGCGAACACGCCGTCCAGGCCCCCCTGCATCACCAGGGCGAACACGCCCGCGCCCAGCGCGTACCCCGTCAGCCCGATCATGATGATCGGTTTGCGCCCTGTCCTGTCGCTGTAACGACCCCACCAGGGGCTGAACAGTATCCACACAATGGAGGATACCGACAGCATCAGACCGCCCTGCAGTTCACTCAGGCCCAGTTCGCGCATCAGCGACGGCAGCACCGGCGCCAGCACCGAGTAGCCGAGATTGGCGCTGAACAGGGCGCTGAACAGAATCCAGGCGGGTTTCACAGGCGTTTCATGGAGAGCGACGCTGACAATGACATGTCAGGATGGTAGCACCGTCGGCGCTGCGCAGCCCAGGTACCATTCAGCGCTATTGGACTGCAGGGCCCAGGCTCAGGTCGCAGCCTGTACCACGCGTGTGCTCGGGTGCAGCACCAGCACCACGAGACCGGCCAGCACCACCAGCGCCGCCAGCAGGAAGGGCGAGAAGGGGTTCAGGCTGTAAAGCGCCGTGCCCAGCGCCGGGCCAAAGATGAAACCATAGCCGGATACAGCGCTCGCCAGTCCGGCCGCCGTGCCCTGCTCACGCGGCTCGACGACGAAGGTGATGGCGCTGCGGAAGCCCGGCTGCACCATCCCGATGCCCAGACCCATGAGCACCATCGCCAGCATCAACTGCAACTGACTGGCAGAAAAAGCCAGCAGCAGCAGCGCAACCAGCACCAGCGGCATGCCCAGCCGCAGCAGCTTCATCGGCGTCAGGCGAAACACCTGGATGAAAACCATCTGCGTGATTAACAGGGCGATGCCGCTGACCATTACCGCCAGCCCCGTCTGGCGCGTGGTCTCGACGGCATCCAGCCCGAAGCGGTCCTGCACCAGATAGCCGAGGGTGAACTGCACCAGCGAAATGACCAGCAGGGCGCAGAAACCGATGACCAGAAACGGTTGCAGGCGCGCATCAAGGACGTTCAGGCTCGGCGCCCGTTCGTCCTGCTGCAGGGCGGGGCGTACCGGCGGCAGCAGGCGCCAGACCAGCAACAGACCAAAAAACGGTGTGAAGGACGACAGGAACAAGGGGGCCACCAGGCCCAGGCCCAGACTCACGACCAGCGCCCCCAGCGCCGGGCCGAGGATGCTGCCCAGGCCAATGGACGACGACAGGATGCCCAGCGCGCTCGTGCGTTGCTGGCCGCTGCTGACGTCCGCGATGTAGGCCTGCGCACCAGGGACGGCTGCTGAAAACATCGCGCCAATGATCAGACGCGTCCCCACCAGCAACAGCCAGGTCACCAGCGCGCTGGCGTAGACCCCGTCCAGGCCCGCCTGTACCACAAGGGCAAACGCGCCCGTGCCCAGCGCGTAACCCGCCAGCCCCAGCATGACGACCGGCTTGCGTCCCCACCTGTCGCTGCGACGACCCCACCAGGGACTGAAGATAACCCACATGACGGCTGACCCGGACAGAATCAGACCGCCCTCCAGTTCGGTCAGGCCCAGTTCCCGCATTAGCGACGGCAGCACCGGCGCCAGCATGGAGAAGCCCAGATTGGCGCAGAACAGGGCGCCAAACAGGATCCAGGCTGGTCTCACGTGAGTTTCTCGTGATGCAAGCGAAACGATGGCATGCCTGGGATGTTAACCGCTCTACCCGGACACAACAGGTACCATTCGGCGCTATTGGACTGCAGGACAGGCTCAGATGGCAGGCTGAACCACGCGTGTGCGCGGGTGCAGCACCAGCACTGCGATACCCACCAGTATCACCACGGACGCCAGCAGGAAAGGCCAGAGGGGATTCAGGCCATACAGGGCGGTGCCCAGCGCCGGGCCGATAATGAAACTGTAAGCGGGGATTGCGCTCGCCAGACCGGCCACCGCGCCCTGCTCATGCGGCTCCACCGCGAAGGTGACGGCGCTGCGGAAGCCCGGCTGCACCATTCCGGTGCCCAGACCCAGCACCAGCATCGACAGCATCAACTGCAAGGGACTGGCGGCGCCGGCCAGCAGCAGCACTGCCCCCAGCATCAGCGGCATGCCCAGCCGCAACAGCTTCAGCGGCGTCAGCCGCAAGACCTGGATCAGCACAATCTGGGCGAGGAACAGGGCCATGCCGCTGACTATCAGCGCCAGCCCCGTCAGGCGCGTGGTTTCGACAGCATCCAGACCGAAGCGGTCCTGGACCAGATAGCCGAGGGTGAAATGTACTATCGCGGGCACCATCATCGCGCAGAAGCCGGTGATCATCAGGGGCAGCAGCCGCACGTCATGGACGCGGACGACCGGCGCGCGTTCGCCCCGCTTCAGGGTCGACTTTACCTGCGGCAGCAGCCGCCATACCAGCAACATGCCCAGTAACGGCGTCACGGCCGAAATGAAGATCGGCGCGGCCAGGCTCATCCCCATACCCACGACCAGCGCCCCCAGCGCCGGACCCAGGATGCCCCCCAGTCCCTTGGACGCCGACAGGATGCCCAGCGCGCTCGTGCGCTGCTGCCCGCTGTTGACATCCGCGACGTAGGCCAGCGCGGACGGGGCGGCCGCCGAATACAGGGCGCTCACGATCACGCGCGCGCCTATCAGCAGCAGCCAGGTCACTGTCGCGCTGGCGATTGCTCCTTCAAGACCGGCCTTCATCACGAAGGCAAACATGCCCACGCCCAGTGCCAGGCCCGTCAGCCCAAACATGATGAGTGGCTTGCGCCCCAGCACGTCGCTGCGCCGGCCCCACCATGGGCAGCAAATGACCCACACGATGGACGAGCCGGTCATAATCAGTCCACCCTGCAGCGCGCTCAGTCCCAGCTCGCGCATCAGCGGCGGCAGCACCGGCACCAGCACGGAGTGTCCCAGGCTGGCGCAGAACATGGCGCCAAACAATATCCAGGCGGCTTTCACAATTTACTTCCAGACTGTCAGGGAAACGATGACATGGCCCGTATCATAGCGTCGCTTGCCACGCGACATTAGGACCATTCAGGCAATTGGACTGCAGGGCCGCGCTCAGACCGCCGGCTGCACAACACGCATGCGCGGGCTCAGCACCAGCACGGCGAGGCCGGCCAGCATTACCAGCGACGCCAGAATGCAGGGCGAAACCGGAGATTAATCTCGTAACGAAGCCTGAATCTGCTTCCTTCCCCAACCTCGTCTCCCCCTCTCCCTGAGGGAGAGGGGGCCGGGGGGTGAGGGCCGCGCTCAGACCGCCGGCTGCACCACACGCAGGCGCGGGTTCAGCACCAGCACGGCGAAGCCGGCCAGCAGCACCACGGACGCCAGCAGGAAGGGCAAGAAGGGATCCAGGCCGTACAGCGCGGTGCCCAGCGCCGGGCCAAAGATGTAACTGTAACCGGGGACGGCGCTCGCCAGGCCGGCCGCCGCGCCCTGCTCATGCGGCCCGACGGCGAAGGTGATGGCAGTGCGGAAGCCCGGATGCACCATGCCGATGCCCAGACCCAGCAACACCATCGACAGCATCAGCTGCACCTGGCTGGCAGCGCCGACCAGCAACAGCAGTGAGCCCAGCACCAGTGGCATGCCCAGACGCATCAGCGTCAGCGGCGTCAGGCGGAAATATTGAATCAGCACCATCTGGGCGAAGAACACGGCGGCGCCGCTGACCATCATCGCCAGCCCCGTCTGGCGCGCGGTTTCGATCGCATCCAGCCCCAAGCGGTCCTGAATCAGATAGCCGAGGGTGAATTGCACCACCGAGACCACCAGCATCGCGCAGAAGCCGATGACCAGAAAGGGCATCAGGCGCGCGTCAAAAACGTTCAGGCGCGGCGCGCGTTCACCCCGCTTCAGGATCGGCCGTACCGGCGGCAGCATCCGCCAGACCAGCAACAAGCCCAGCAACGGCATCAGGGACGAGAGGAAGATTGGCGCAACCAGGCTCATCCCCATGCTCACGACGACCGCCCCCAGCGCCGGGCCCAATATGCCGCCAAGTCCACTGGCCGAAGCCAGGATGCCCATCGCGCTCGTGCGTTGCTGGCCACTGCTGACGTCGGCGATGTAGGCCTGCGCGGACGGGGCGGCCGCAGCAAACATGGCGCCCACGACCATGCGCGACCCCACCAGCAGCAACCAGATCACCATTGCGCTGGCGAAGAACCCGTCCAGACCCGCCTGCACGAAGAAGGCAAACGCGACCGCGCCCAGTGCGTAGCCCGCCAGCCCCAGCATGATGACCGGCTTGCGGCCCAGCACGTCGCTGCGTCGCCCCCACCACGGGCAGAAGATGACCCACACGATGGACGCGCCTGTCAGAATAAGTCCGCCCTGCAGCGCGCTCAGACCCAGCTCGCGCATCAGCGGCGGCAGCACCGGCGCCAGCACGGAATGGGCCAGATTGGCGCAGAACATGGCGCCAAACAAAATCCAGACAGGTTTCACAGGCGCCTCATACGGCGTGACAGAAGCGATGATAACCCGCGTATGTTATCTGCTCTGCCCGGGCGCGGCTTTGGTACCAATCAGCGCTATTGGACTGCAAGGCGCGGGTCAGGTGGCGGGCTGGATCGCGCGCTCCCGCGCCCGCAGGGCCAGCATGGCGAAGGCAACCACCGTAAACAGGGCCGCGAAAAGGTAGGGCAGGAAGGAATTGACGCCGTAGAGGGCGGTGCCCAGCGCCGGGCCGAAGATGAAGCCGCAGCCGGGGACGGCGTTCGCCAGCCCGGCCGCCGCGCCCTGCTCATGCGGTTCGACGGCGAAGGTGATGGCGCTGCGAAAGCCAGGCTGCGCCATCCCGACCGCCAGGCCCATCAGCACCAGCGCCAGCGTCAGCTGCGCAAAGTCAGCGGCGAACGTCAATACCAGCAGCGCGACCAGCATCAGCGGAATACCCGCACGCAGCAAGGTCATCGGCGTCAACCTGAAGACCTGAATCAGCACCAGCTGCGCAAATAGCAAGGCTGCGCCGCTGGCCATCACTGCCAGACCCACCAGCCTCGTCGTATCAATGGCATTCAGGCCGAGGCGGTCCTGGAAGAGATAGCCCATCGTGAACTGCACCACCGAGAGCACCAGCATCACGCAGAAACCAATGACCAGCAAGGGCAGCAGACGCGCGTCCGTGACGCGCAGCGACGGCGCGCGTTCGCCCCGTTTCAGTTTCGGCGGCACGGCGGGTAGCAGGCGCCACACCAGCAGCATGCCGAAGAGGGGTGTGATGGCGGCAAGGAAGAGGGGTGCGGCCAGGCCCAGGCCCACCACCAGCGCCCCCAGCGCCGGGCCCAGAATGCTGCCCAGGCCGTTGGCCGCCGCCAGGATGCCCATCGCACCGGTGCGTTGCTGGCCCTTGCTGACGTCGGCGATGTAGGCCTGCGCCGCCGGCCCTGTCGCCGAAAACAGCGAGCCCACAATCAGGCGCGCCCCTACCAGCAGCAGCCAGGTCACGGTCGCGCTGGCGAAGATTCCATTTCCTGCGAGACCAGCCTGCATGACGATGGCGAAGGATGCCACACCCAGTGTGTAACCGCCCATCCCCAGCAGAATGACCGACTTGCGTCCCAGCACGTCGCTGCGCCGGCCCCACCAGGGACTGAAGATGACCCACATGATGGAGGAGCCGGTCAGAATCAGGCCGCCATGCAACTCGCTGAGACCCAGCTGGCGCATCAGGGGAGGTAACACCGGCGCCAGGATGGCGACGCCCAGATAGGTACTGAACATGGCACCTGACAAAATCCAGGCGAATCTCACAGGCGCCGCTCCTGACGCGATGGCAGCATTGTCAATCAGCGAATAATAGTCCCTCGGGCGCGCTGCTTTAGTACCACTTGTCAGGATTGGACTGCAGGGCGCGAGTCCAGGCCCGCCAGCTTTAGCGCAGTCGCCAGGTCGCGCACCTGCAGCAGCTCCAGCTCCGCCGGAACGTCCTGCAGCGGCCGCCGCAGGCGCGGCAGCAACACGCGTTTGAAGCCCAGTTTGGCCGCCTCGCGCAAGCGCGGCCCCGGTTGACTGACCGCGCGCAGTTCGCCGCCCAGGCCCAGCTCGCCGATCAACGCCAGGTCCGCCGGCACCGGCACCTCGTGATAGCTGGAGGCCAGCGCCGCCGCCATCGCCAGGTCCGCCGCCGGCTCGCTCACTTTCAGCCCGCCCACGACGTTGACGAAGACGTCCTGCTCCTGCAGGCGCAGCCCGGCGCGTTTGGCCAGCACCGCGCTGATCAGCAGCAGGCGGTTGGCGTCGACGCCGTTGGGCGTGCGCCGCGGATTGCTGAAGACGCTCGGGCTGGTCAGCGCCTGCAATTCCACCAGCAGCGGCCGCGTGCCTTCCAGCGTGATGGTGATGGCCGAGCCCGGCGCCCGGAAGGCGCGCTCCGCCAGAAAGACCTCGCTGGGGTTGGGCACCTCGATCAGGCCGCGCCCCTGCATCTCGAAGACTCCCACCTCGCTGGTGGCGCCGAAACGATTCTTGACGCAGCGCAGCAGGCGGTAGGTCTGAAACGGGTCGCCTTCCATATAGAGCACCGTGTCCACCAGATGCTCCAGCACGCGCGGGCCGGCGATGCTGCCCTCGCGCGTCACGTGGCCGATCAGGATGACGCAGATGCCGCTGGCCTTGGCGAGCGCCTGCAGCCGCCCGGCGCAGTCGCGCACCTGGCTGACGCTGCCGGGCGCGGAGGCGCTGGTCTCGCCCTGCATCGTCTGGATCGAGTCAATCACCAGCAGCCGCGGCCCCAGGCGTTCGACCTGCGCCAGCACGGCCTCCAGGCGCGTCTCAGTCAGCAGATACAGCGCTTCGGCCTGCAGCCCGAGGCGGTCGGCGCGCATACGAATCTGACGCGCGCTCTCCTCGCCGCTGACGTAGAGCACCGGCCCCAGCACATCCGCCAGCAGCGCGCCCAGCTGCAGGATCAGCGTGCTCTTGCCAATGCCCGGCTCGCCGCCGATGAGCGCAATGCTGCCGGGCACGAAGCCGCCGCCCAGCACGCGGTTGAACTCCGCCAGCGGCACCGGGATGCGTTCGCCGGCCTCCGTGTCCACTTCGGCCAGGCGCTGTGGAGCGCCGCCGCCCGTCGCGCTCGCGCGCGTCTGCGCGGCAACCGCACGGCCGCCGGGCTCGGGCTCCTCCGCCATCGTGTTGAATTCGCCGCAGCCCGGGCAGCGCCCGAGGTAGGCCGGGCTCTGGCGGCCGCAGTGCGAACAGACGTAGCGGGTGCGGCTTCTGGCCATGCGCTTCCTGAGTCGTCTTCCCTGTGGCGCAGTATACCCGCGGCAGCCCATCGCCGGCGTCCTCCGGCAAGCGACCGCGCTATACTGCTGCACTGACCATGCGACCAGAATGGAGCGCCAGCCCATGCCAGACAGGCTGCGGGTGCTCATCCTCTGCACCGCCAATTCCGCCCGCTCCCAGATGGCCGAAGGCCTGCTGCGCAACCTCGCCGGCCAGCGCGTCAGCGTCCACAGCGCCGGCGTGGCGCCCGCCGGCCTGCATCCGTTCGCCATCCGCGCCATGGACGAGATCAATATAGACATCCGCGCGCAGCGTTCGCAGCACGTGGACGAGTTTCTGGGCGAGCCCTTCGACACCGTCATCACCGTCTGCGACCACGCCGCGCAGAACTGCCCGCATTTCCCGCTTGCGGCGGGAGCCCGTCCCGGCCACGTGCAGCGCATCCACTGGAGCCTGCCGGATCCGGCCGCGCAGCAGGGCGATGAGGCGCAGCGCCTGGCCGCCTTCGTGCGCGTGCGCGACGAGCTTCGGCGCCGGCTGCGCGCCTGGCTGGCGCAGCAGGAAGAGGAGGCCGATACCGCAACCAGGCGCTGAATTGTCGCAACGACTCGCGCTCTGGCACAAAGTCGCTATACTGAATGCTGTGACTAACGTTCGTCCGAATACACGGGAAAGGAGACATTGTGATGCAGAACGGACATCTGGACATCACGCTTACCTATTGCGGCTCTTGAAACTACACCCCTCAAGCCGTCAGTTTGGCGGCAGAATTGTTGGGTGAACGCGAGTGGCTGGCGCAGGTCCGCTCCTGGAAGCTAATTCCGACCGGTGGCGGCTTGTTCGAGTTCGTCGTGAACGGTACCCTGCTCTACTCCAAGAAGGAGACGGGCCGGCACGCCGAAGAAGGTGAAATCCGCGGCCTCTTCGAGAAGTATCTGGAGGGTCAGGCGGTCGCCGCAGGCTAAATCAGGGTTAAGGGCGAATTGCGCCCTTGCACTGGAACATCTGACAAGGAATTGTTAAGGTTCGTGTCAGCGGGTGTTGGTGCATGGACGGGTTATCCCGTCCTGCGCCGGCCCGGGCTTATGTCCGCATATGGAAAGGAACCGAACAATGACAAGAGTGTTGGCTGTAGTGTTGCTGATCGCGCTGCTGGTCTCCGGTACCTCTGTCCTCGCGCAGGGCGGCGTGGCCCTGGGCCCGGTGACGCAGACGATTATGGAACGTGGTGAGCTGATTTGTGGCGTGAATGCCCAGTTGGCCGGCTTCGGCGTGGTCAATGACGCCGGTGAATTCGAGGGCTTTGACATCGACATCTGCCGCGCGGTTGCTGCTGCGGTGCTCGGCGATGCCAACGCCGTTTCCTTCCGTCCGCTCACCGCAGCCGAGCGCCAGGCTGCCATCCAGGGTGGCGAGATCGACATGATGTCGCGCAACACCACCTGGACGCTGAGCCGTGACGTTGTCTGGGGCGCGACCTTCGGCCCGACCGCCTTCTACGATGGCCAGGGCATCGGCACCAACGTCGCGCTGGGCGTCTCCACCATCGAGGAACTCGACGGCGCTGCTGTCTGCGTGCAGCAGGGCACGACCACCGAGCTGAACATCACCGACGCCATCTCTTCGCGCGGGCTGGATATCAACATCCTGACCTTCCCCGACGCGGCCTCGACCTGGCAGTCCTATCTCGACGGTCGTTGTGAAGCCTGGACGACCGACAAGAGTGGTATCATCTCCTTCCATGCCATCGCGCCCGACCCCAGTCAGCACATGGTGCTGGACATCACGCTGAGCAAGGAGCCCCTCGGCCCGCTCTCGCCGCAGTCCGACCCGCAGTTCGCGGACATCGTCGCCTGGACCGTCTACGGCCTGATTACTGCTGAAGAAGCCGGCATCACCAGCGAAAACGTCGGCGACTTCCTCGACAGCGGCGACCCCTCCATCCAGCGTTTGCTGGGCCAGAACGACAACGCCTCCGGTTCCTACCTCGGCATCCCCAACGACTTCATGGTCGCGGTGATCAGCCAGGTCGGCAACTACGGCGAAATCTTCGCCCGTAACCTGGGCGTGGCCCCCTTCAATCTCGGTCGCGGCCTCAACGCACTGTGGACCGACGGCGGCCTGCTCTACGCTCCGCCCTTCCGCTAAATCGCGGTGAGGTAGCAAGTTGTCAGGCGGAGGGGATGGTGTGCGCGCTCCTGCGGAGTGTCGTGCCATCCCCTCCGTAACGCAGATAACAGGTCTTCTCACATGACCAGTCCTGCTGAAACTTCTGGCATCATGCCCCGTGGCGGCATCATGCGTCTGCTCGCGGACCAACGCGTGCTGCAGGTGCTGGGCCAGGTCGCCTTTGTCTTGCTGGCCACGGCTATCTTCTGGTATCTGGGGTCCACAGCCTCCACCCAGTTGCGCGATAAAGGCCTCGTGTCCTCCTTCGGTTTCCTGGAGTTGCGCGCCGGCTTCGCCATCAGCGAAAGCCCCGACTGGTACAGCGGCGATTCCACCTACGGCCAGGCCTTCGCCGTCGGCATGACCAACACACTGCGCATCGTTTTTATCGGCCTGGCGCTGACGACGCTGCTCGGCCTCTTCGTCGGCGTCTTTTTGCTCAGCAGCAACTGGCTCATCCGCAATATCGCCCGCGCCTACGTGGATTTCCTGCGCAACACGCCGCTGCTGGTGCAGATTTTTACCTGGTATTACATTGTGATGTTCAGCCTGCCCCTCATCCGGGATGCCATCACCATCCCCAATGAAGGGGTCGATTACATAAGTTTGCGCCTGGCGCTCTGGGCCCTGCTCGGCCTCGCCTTGTGGCGTTACCTCAGCGGCCCCGCGCCCGACCTGGCCCGGCGCGAATTGCTGCGTTACGGCTTCGTCGCGCTGCTGCTGGTCTCGGAATTCGCCGCCTGGGGGCATTATCAGCCGGGCGCACAGCTCTGGTCCTGGGGCGCCGGGCTCACCAGCGCCTTCCTCGTCTACGCCGTCCTCAGCCTCGCCCTGGCCTACGCCGCCCACCGCGCCCTGCCATCGCGCTGGCGCCCGCGCGCCGTCGGGCTCATCCTGGGGCAGGCCCTCGCCGGCCTGATCTTCACCCTCGGCCTCCTCCCCCTGGCCAGTCTGCGCGTGGAGCTGACGCCATCGATCTACATCAGTATTCGCGGCTTCGTCTTCCCGCAAGTGCTGGCCACCGGCCGCTTTGCAGCCTGGTTCGCCTACGTCGGTCTGGGCGCCTTGCTGGCCGGCTTCACCTGGCTCTGGCTCGCGCGCCGCACGGAAGCAACCGGCCAGCCCTACGCGCGTGGCCCACTGGCCCTGCTGGCCATGCTCGTCACCGCGTTGCTGGGCTGGGTGCTGGTCGGCCTGGCGCCGGCGCCGGCGCACGTCGCCGTCGCCAGCGGCGGCGACGTCGCCCTGCAGCCCCTCGCCGAAGCCCGGGCGCAAGGCCTGCTCGGCACAGACGAACTGCTTCGCACCAGCACGCAGCCGCTCTTGCTGCAATTGCCGACGCAGAACCGCTTCGGGCGCTTTCTTACCGGCCTGGAAATTACGCCGGAGTACATGGCGCTGCTGCTGGCGCTGGTGATCTATACCTCGGCCTTCATTGCCGAAATTGTGCGCGCCGGCATTCAGGCGGTGCCCCCCGGGCAGATGGAGGCCGCGCGCGCGATCGGCCTCACGCGGGCGCAATCACTGCAACATATCGTCTTCCCGCAGGCCATGCGCGTCATCATCCCGCCCCTCGGTAACCAGTATCTCAACCTGGCCAAGAACTCCAGCCTGGCCATCAGTATCGGCTTTGCCGATACCTTCTACGCCGCGACGACCATCATGAACCAGTCCGGCCAGACGATTACCGCCTTCCTGATCGTCATGCTTTTCTATCTGGCCCTGAGCCTCCTGATCTCCGTCATCATGAACGCGGTGAACCGCCGCTTCGAGCTGGTGACGCGCTGATGGCTATCATCATGCCGGGGTATACACCTCCCAAACCACCGGTACGCAGCGCGGCCTACTTCGAGGAGCCGCCAGAGCGCAAACCGCCAATCACCGAAATCGGCGCCCTCGCCTGGGTGCGCGCCAATCTCTTCGGCTCGCCGCTGGATACCACTCTGACGCTGCTGGGCGTGGTCTTCGTGCTCGCTGCCGTCTCCTACCTGGTGAGCTGGAGTATCGAGTCAGCCAACTGGTACTCGGTGATCTTCAACCTCCGCCTCTTCCTGATCGGAAGGGTGGAGCAGTTCATGAATCTGCGCCTGACAACCCTGCTGTTCTACCTGGCTGCGCTGACAGGAGTCAGCCTGGCGGCCTGGTCGATGGTGCGTGTGAAGGTCTGGGCAGTGCTGGCAGCGGGCCTGCTGGCGCTCTTCGTCATCCCCTGGCTGCTCGTGGCTACCATCCCCCTGCCGCCCACCTGGCTGGCGGCCGGTCAGCTCCAGGTCTCCAGCGGCTCCGTCACGGCCTCGCCGCAGGCTCAGGTCGTCTTCATCGCCGCGGCGGATGACGAGATTGTCTTGCGCCTCGTGCCCCAAACTGATGAGTCGCTGGCCCGGCTCTCCAGCTTTGGCGACACTATGTCAAATACCCTGCGCAACGCCGCCGCCAACCGCCTCGCGGCCGGCCAGCGCATCGAGCAAGTCCGCCAGCAACTGGCCGGCGATCGCCTCACCGACAGCCAGCGCGCCGCCTTCGAGGCCGAGCTGGAGCAGAGCGACGTTCCGCCGCCCATCAATGAATCCTGGCAGATAAGCGCCTACCCGGTGACCCTCACCCTCAGCGCGGGCGATACCGGCGAACAACTGGCGCAGCAGACGATCGGTCCCGGCGAGGAGTTTCGCCTGACCCTGCCCCAGGATGGCTGGTATCTGCTGGAGAAACAGGTTGCCGGCAGCGACGAGAGCATCGCCACCCTCGCGGCCACCGGCATCTACCCCATCTTCGACCGCAACTTCATTCGCGACGGCACCCGCGTCTACCAGTATGTGCGTTCGACGGACCGGCTCCTCATTGAGGACGGGCGCCCGCGTGACGCGGACAATGAAAATTTGCCCATGCTCGGCATCATCGACCACCAGTACAAGGGACGGCGCTCCACGGCCGACTTCCTGCGCCTGATGCTGGCGCCCTTCCTGCAACAACTGAACCTCGGCCTGACGCTTGTCGTGGCCGTCACGGCCGCGGGCTATTACGGGGCGAAGTGGCTGGAACGCCGTGACCAGCATCTGGAGTCACCGCGGGCGCGCGGGCGTCGCCTGACGGTCTGGTTCTGGGCAGCCCTGCCGCCGCTGGCCTTCATCCTGATTGCGGGCTTCGGCGCCGGCGGGCCCGTCCAGGCGAGCGACCCGCAGCTCTGGGGTGGCTTCCTGCTCACCATGATCCTGACGGCCGTGGGTATCGTCGGCGCCTTCCCGATTGGCATCCTGCTGGCCCTCGGGCGGCGCAGCAAGCTGCCCGTCGTCAGCCTGGCCAGCACGCTCTACATTGAAGTCGTGCGCGGGGTGCCGCTCATCACCGTGCTCTTCATGTCCATGCTGCTGGTGTCCTTCGTGCTGCCGGGCCTGGGCGGGCCGGACAACGCCCCCTACCGCGCGATGGTCGCCGTCACGCTCTTCAGCGCCGCCTACCTTGCCGAAAATGTGCGCGGCGGCCTGCAAAGCCTCTCCCCCGGCCAGGAAGAAGCGGCCCGGGCCCTCGGCCTGCCCGGCTGGCGCATTA
The DNA here is from genome assembly GCA_965223965.1 of Phototrophicaceae bacterium. Lineage (GTDB taxonomy): Bacteria > Chloroflexota > Anaerolineae > Aggregatilineales > Phototrophicaceae > JAGWBD01. The sequence continues at coordinate 107,168 of CBDCXX010000009.1, read as the reverse complement.
CCCTGCATGTCACTCTGCCGCAGGCCCTGCGCGCCGTCATCCCCGCTCTCGTCGGTCAGTTCATCTCGCTCTACAAGGACACCTCGCTGGTGGCCATCGTCGGCCTGATTGAGCTCACCGGCGTCGCTACCGGCATCGCCGCCCAGACCGAGTTCCAGGGTCTGCGTCGCGAAACCTACATTTTCATCTCCATCATTTACTTTATCTTCTGCGCCATCATGTCCGTCGTCAGCCGCCGCGTCGAAGCCAGCGGCTCCGGCGCAGCCCGAGCCTGAGCCATATCCCGGAGGAACGCCATGGCCACCACAAACAACGCCCCGCTGGACCAGGGCACCGTTGTGAGTCAGATGAGCGATGAAGAAGAGCCGATCATCATTTGCCGCAACATGAACAAGTGGTTTGGCGAGTTTCACGTCCTGCGTGACGTCAGCATGACCGTCGCCCCGCGCGAGGTGGTCGTCATTATCGGTCCCTCGGGCTCCGGTAAGTCCACCTTCATCCGCTGCATCAACCGCCTTGAGGAACACCAGGAAGGCCAGATCATCGTCGACGGCATGGAGCTGAGCCACGACGTGCGCAACGTCGCCGCCATCCGCCGCGAAATTGGCATGGTCTTCCAGCAGTTCAACCTCTTCCCGCATCTGACCGCCATCCAGAACATCACCCTCGCCCCCATCCGCGTGCGCCATCGCCCGCGCGCCGAGGTGGAAGCGCATGCCATGCAAATACTGGAGCGCGTCGGCATCCCGGAACAGGCGCACAAGTATCCCGGCCAGCTCTCCGGCGGTCAGCAGCAGCGCGTCGCCATCGCCCGCGCCCTCGCCATGGAGCCGCGCATCATGCTCTTTGACGAGCCGACCTCGGCGCTGGATCCCGAGATGATCAAGGAAGTGCTGGATGTCATGAAGGAGCTGGCGCTGAGCGGCATGACCATGCTGGTCGTCACGCACGAGATGGGCTTCGCGCGTGAAGTGGCCGACCGCGTCATCCTCTTTGACGAGGGCCGCATCGTCGAGGAGGGCAGCCCGGATCACTTCTTCGAGAACGCCCAGCACCCGCGCACCAAACTCTTCCTCAGCCAGATTTTGTAACGCGGCCGGGCGTCTGCGGCGCCCTGCTTGTCCCCGCTACTGCGAGCGTACGCAGCAGCGCGTCAGTCCAGTTCGCTGATAGTAAGCGTCTTGATTACGTCGCCCTGCTGAATGGCGTTCACGACTGTCTGGCCGTCCCCGCTCACACGGCCGAAGACCGCATGCTTGCCATCCAGATGCGGCGTGGCGATGTGCGTGATGAAGAACTGCGAGCCGTTGGTGTTCGGGCCGGCGTTGGCCATGCTGAGCGTGCCGGGCCCCTCGTGCCGCAGTTCCAGCGCGGATCGTTCGTCGTCAAAGCGATAGCCCGGCCCGCCGCGGCCGGTGCCGGTGGGGTCGCCGCCCTGCACCATGAAAGGCGGATTCTTGATCACTCGATGAAATAAAACACCATCATAAAAACCTTCTCCGGCCAAAAAAATGAAGTTGTTCACCGTGAGCGGCGCCTCTGCCGCCAGCAGACTCACGTCGAAGTCGCCGCGGCTGGTGTGGAAGTGCGCCACGTAGGTCTTGCTCACGTCGATCACCATGGCAGGCGCTGCCGGATACTGCTTCCCCATCCTGTACTCCTCTCGTAATCCGCTGCGTCCCGGCCTTCCTGGCGGACGCGTCTGCCTCACTGTACACTGAAAATCGCCAGCGTAAAGAGGCCACCCGCATGACCCCCATCCACGAACGCCCCGCCGAACTGCTGCAACAACTCCTGCGTTTCGATACCACCAACCCGCCCGGTAACGAGGCCGCCTGCGTGCGCCACGTCGCCGACCTGCTGGCCGCGCAGGGCATCGAAGCGCAACTCTTCGCCAGGGACGACGCGCGCCCCAACCTGCTGGCGCGTCTGCCCGGCGCGGGCCAAGCGCCGCCGCTGCTGCTCTACGGCCACGTCGACGTCGTTACCACGGTCGATCAGCACTGGACGCATCCGCCCTTCAGCGGCGCCATCGCCGACGGCTTCGTGTGGGGGCGCGGCACGCTGGACATGAAGGGCGGCGTGGCCATGATGATTGCGGCCTTCATGCGCGCCCACGCGCAGGGCATCACGCCTCCCGGCGACGTGTTGCTGCTCGTCGTGGCCGACGAGGAGGCCGGCGGCCGCTACGGTGCCGGCTTCATGATACAGGAGCACCCCGAACTCTTCGCAGGCGTGCGCTACGCCATCGGTGAGCTCGGCGGCTACACCTCATATCTAAACGGCCACAAGTACTACCCCGTCCAGATCGCCGAAAAGTCCGGCTGCGGCACCATGGCCATTTTCCGTGGCCCCGGCGGACACGGCTCCATGCCCCTGCGCGGCGGCGCCATGGCCCAACTCGGCCGCGCCCTGCAGATTCTCGACCGGAGTCGCCTGCCCGTGCACATCACCCCCGGCGTGCGCCTGATGATCGAGGCCCTCGCCGAACCCCTTCCCGCCGACGAACGCGAGCAACTGCTGCGCCTGCTCGATCCCGCGCAGACCGACGCCGTCCTCGACCAGCTGGGTGACTTCGGCCGCTGGCTCGAGCCCCTGCTGCACAACACCTTCAACGCCACCATCGTCCAGGGCGGCCACAAGAGCAACGTCGTCCCCGCCGAAGTGCGCCTGCGCCTCGACATCCGCATCCTGCCCGGCCAGAACTGCGCCGGCGTCCACGCCGAACTGCGCGCCCTGCTCGGCCCCGACGTAGAGCTCGAACTGCAGCGCATGGGCGGCAAGGGCGTCTCGCCCGAAAACCCCGACATGGGCCTCTTTGCCACCCTCGCCGACATCCTGCGCCAGGCCGACCCCGACGCCCTGCCCGTGCCCGCCATCATGCCCGCCGGCACCGACGGCCGCTGGTTCTCCGAACTCGGCATCCAGACCTACGGCTACCTGCCCATGAACCTGCCGCCGGAGATCGAGTTCATGAACGCCCTGCACGCCGCTGACGAACGCATCCCGGTTGAATGCATGAACTTCGGCACCGACGTCATGTTCTCGCTGCTGCAGCGCTTCGGCGAAGCCGAATGAGTGCACCCGACCCCCTGCGCCAGAGCGCGGCGGCCGCCCTCGACCTCGCCGCGCGCCAGCTTCGTAACCTCGTCACCAACCATCCGGATCACTTCCCGCTCTACACCGAGGGCGGCAAGTGGCTGCACGGCGGCGCGGCCTGGACCAACTGGTGCGAGGGCTTCCTGCCCGGCCAGCTTTGGCTCATCCACCAGCAGACCGGCGACCCCTGGTTCCGCGAGCGCGCCATCCACTACTGCCGCCTCATCGAACACCGTGTGACCGACACCAGCGTCCATGACCTCGGCTTCCTCTTCTGGTCGAGCTGGAAGCGCTGGTACGACCAGGACGGCGACGAGGCCCAACGCCGCGTCCTCATCGAGGCTGGCCGAACCGCCGGCTCGCGCTTCCGCCAACAGGGCGCTTACCTGCCCTCCTTCGTGGGGCCGCAAAGCCTCTTCATCGACATCATGATGAACATCGGCATCATCTTCTACGCCGCCCGGGAAACCGGCGACGCTGACCTGCTGCGCCGCGTGATGCAGCACTGCCTCACCACGCGCCGCTACCTCGTGCGCGGCGATGGCAGCACCGCCCACGAAGGCATCTTCGATATCGAAACCGGCGAGTTCCTGCGCCAGAGCACCCACCAGGGCTGGCGCGGCGACTCGCTCTGGGCGCGCGGCCTGACCTGGGCCCTCTACGGTTTCGGCACCGCCTACCGCTTCAGCGGCGATGCCCGCTTCCTGCAGACCGCCGAGGCCTGCGCTGCCTGCTACCTCGAGCACACGCCCGCCCATGGCGTTCCGCCCAACGACTGGCTCGAGCCCGCGCCGCAGCATCCCTGCGAAAGCTCCGCCGCCGCCATCGCCGCCAGCGGCTTCCAGCAACTGGCAACCCTGACCGCCGACCCCCTGCGCGCCCGCCTCTACCGCGCGAGCGCGCGCCAGATCCTCACCACGCTCTGCGCGCCACCCTTCCTCATCGACGCCGACGACGGCTACGAGGGCATCCTGCGCTGCGCCATGTACCACGAACGCCACGGCCTCGGCGTCAACCAGAGCGTCATGTGGGGCGAACATTTCTTCCTTGAAGCCATCTGCAACCTGCTCGACGAGTGAGGGCAGGGCGCGGACGCCAGCAGATCACGGGGAGCCATCATGTCCACTGCTGACACTTCATCCGGACGCATAGCGTTGGTCACCGGCGGCGGACGCGGCATCGGCCGCGGCATCGCCACAGCCCTCGGCGCGCACGGCTGGCGCGTCCTCGTCAACTACCGCGCCGACGCGGACTCCGCCGCCGCCTGTGTGCAGCAGATCGAGGAGTCCGGCGGCCAGGCCCGCAGTATCCAGGCCGACGTCAACTCGTCAGAAGACCGCGCGACCCTGCTGCGCGAGTCCCTCGCCGCCTGGGGCGGCGTCGACCTGCTCGTCAACAACGCCGGCATGGCCCCGCGCCAGCGCGTCGACATCCTCGAAATGAGCGAAGCCAGCTACGACGAGGTCATGGGCGTCAACCTGCGTGGCCCCCTCTTCCTCACCCAGGCCCTCGCGCGTCACATGCTCGCCAGCGACCGCCCCGGCATGATCATTAACATCGGCTCCATGAGCGCCGTCGTCGCCAGCACCAGCCGCGCCGAATACTGCATCTCCAAGGCCGGCATGGGCATGATGACCAAAATCCTCGCCGACCGCCTCGCCGAACACGGCATCCTCGTCTACGAGCTGCGCCCCGGCATCATCGAGACCGACATGACCGCCGTCGTGCTGGACCGCTACCGCCGCCTCGTCACCGAAGGCTTCACCCCCATCCGCCGCCTCGGCCTGCCGCAGGACGTGGCCCTCGCCTGCGTCGCCATCGCCGAGGGCGCCTTCCCCTTCAGCACCGGCGAAGTCATCAACATAGACGGCGGCCAGCACCTCCAGCGCCTGTAGTGGGAATGATATAGTTTCCCGGTTATGAGAATTTTCGACTATGATGAACGGACAACACACGTCGGTTTCGTCGATGAGGCCTACTGGAACGTAGGTGATTTCCGTTCGGTGGCTTGTGTGTCGGCCCGAGCAGACGATTATCCGGAAATCGAACAACGCCTGTGCATGGCCCGCTGCAGGGCGGAAGCAATTGCTTCCGAGATAAAGTGGCAGAGTCTGCGAAACAATGCTCGCCAGCGTGATGCGGACTCAGTGCTCAAGACGATCATAGAATTGGCTGATGAAGAGAAACTGCGCGTCGATGTGTTTATCTGGAACAATCTGGATCGGCTAACACTGGTGCAGAATCGCTCCAAAGATGAGGGGCATGCTATCTGGAATTTAAGGATTATGTATCAAAAGTTGTTCGGATCCATCATCAATCGTTGGCAGGCCATCGATGACTTGGTTGAGCCTTTCTGGACGTTTGCCATTGACAAACATGAAGAACTGAACCAGCGGCGCCTGGAGCGAGACGTCAACAGATATGAAGTTCCTCCGGGAGGCAACACCCAGGTTAACATAAGAGAGGCGAAGCCAACACTGAACTACTCGGTTCAGTTGGCCGATCTTTTCGCTGGCATGGGAGCTTACTCACACAGCAACTGTGAAGACTACGATATCTGGATGCAGCAAGAAATGCCGCAAGATTTCTCGTTTGAGGCAAGCAAGTGGCGCAACAGGTTTCCAGTTATAAATGCGTTCACTGAACTGTGTGACGAAGGGCAAGGCGTTTTCTTGCTCGAGCGTAAGCCAGGCTGGCACGGAAGGGGCTTGTGGACAATGGACCCCGACAATGTGCAGAACACCATAAACTTTTTGCCGTACACTTTGGTGAGTTAACGCTGGGTCGTGCGTTGACAGGCTGATTACCAGGAGGTTTGAAATGTCCAGGGGCAACAACCGCCACGTAACCCAAAAGTCTGATGGAGTGTGGGCAAACACGGTCGAGGGCAGAAAGCGGGCGACCAGTCTGCACGATTCGCAGGCGGATGCGATAAAAAGCGCCAGGAACGCCTTGCGGAACGCTGGTGGCGGGGAGTTAATCATCCACGGCACGGACGGAACAATCAGGAAAAAGGATACGGTACCGCCCATGGATTATAGTGCGTGGCGCGAGTCTCGCGTTCACACCGTTACGGTGGCCGGCATCGATATCCGGCTCCGCATTGTTTCGCCCAATCTGCTTCGATCGAGTGCCCAGGAGCTGCCGCAACAGGTAATCAGTATCGAAAACTCGGTAGCACACGGCACCTTGACAAGAAGGGAGTTCGCACAGGCCACCCGCGAGGTTCTTGATCTGCTACTCCCCCACATCCTTTTGTCTCCGGACTGGCTGCCCAAGGCTCTCGACGACTTCAACGACAGCGAGATTATCGAGTTGTACAACCTGGTCATGCACGATGTCGACATATCCAGGGCTAGGTATTTCATCCCGCCCGGCAATAACCTGATCTCGGAATAGAACTAAATCCTAACCCACATCCTGCACCGAGGCACCGTCTTGCTCGGCGCAGGGTGTGGAGACCGCAGTGTTTCGGGTCAGATCGCGCCAGGTGATTCAGGCGCGCCCCGCCTATCCAGGGGGCGGATTCGGATCGTTGCCATGCGGGACGGTATCCTTGGCGCGAATCTTCCCGTCCGTTCCGTGGATAATCAACTCCCCGCCACCTGATTTCTTCAGGCCGTCCCTGGCGCTGTTTATCGCATCAGCCTGCGTATTGTGTAAACTGGATGCTCTGTCGGCGCCTTCAATCTTGTTCGCCCAGTTCCCGCTTGGACGCTTGGTCACGTGCCGATTAGTGCCCTTCGCCATTTCACTTCTCGCTTCACTAGTTTTACGAACTTCCCCAGCATACAATGAATCGAGTTGAGCCGCTGAGTCAGTGTGTACGAAATAATGCGTTGAGACCTCCCCCATGACCGCCCCCAACACCCTCTTCTACAGCGACAATCTCACCATCCTGCGTGACCGCGACCACTTCCCCGACGCCTCCGTCGACCTCATCTACCTCGACCCGCCCTTCAACTCCAACCGCAGCTACAACGTCCTCTTCCGCGACGAATCCGGCCGCGACAGCGACGCCCAGATCACCGCCTTCGAGGACCAGCTGGCACTGGGGCCGCAGCACCGAAGACCTCTACAGCGACCTCGTGACCGGCGCCCTCATCAACGTCGACGCGGCCAGCACCTCCAGCGCCTCTGGCGATTCACAGTGCCCGCCTCTGTCGTGACCAGGCTACAATCCTGGATGATCCCTTTTGAACTGGAAGAAGCGGCTGTCATTGATGGTTGCACGCAGTGGCAGGCATTTGCCTGCGTGATTGCGCCCGTTGTGCGGCCAGGCCTGGCAGCGATGGCGGCGCTGGTCTTGCTGGCACAACGCCACATGATCAGGGGACTAGCGGTCGCTGCCGTAAAAGCCTGACGTTTCATACAAGCATTTTGCCTCGCCGCAAGAAAGGAAAAGCGTGGCATCTCCATTTCATGATCTGAATGTGTACTACGGCGATCTTCATAATCATTGCAACGTCGGTTATGCCCACGGTTCTCTGCATGATGCCTTCAGGAACGCGCGCCTACAGCTTGATTTTGTTTGTGTCACGCCCCATGCCCACTGGCATGACATACCTGAAAATGATCCCCGACTCGAAAGTCTAGTCGACTATCACAGGAAAGGATTCGCAACAACTGCCAGGCTGTGGCCGCAGCTAAAGGCTGCGGTGTCGCAATATCATGAAGACGGGAAGTTCGTCACTTTCCTGGGTTTCGAGTGGCATTCCCGCCGTTATGGCGACCACAACATCTATTTCAATGGAACCGAAGGCGAACCGATATATACGAACGACATGGAGGAGCTACGGGCAGAACTGCGCAAGTACCGCGAGAGCAACATCAAGACGATGCTGATTCCACATCATATCGCTTACAAGGCAGGTTACCGCGGCATAAACTGGAATGAATTTGACCCTGAATTCATTTCGGTTGTCGAGATCATGTCGATGCATGGCGCCTCCGAAAGCGCGCTCGCCGCTCGTCCCTACTTGCATACCATGGGGCCAGCTGACTGGAAGAGCATGCTGCAGTATGGTCTGGAGCAGGGCCATATCGTTGGGGTTGTTGGTTCAACGGATCATCATAGCGCGCATCCTGGAAGTTACGGCCACGGACGAGTTGGCGTGTGGGCTGACAGACTGGATCGTGAGAGCATCTGGAACGCGATCTGCAACAGACGTACCTATGCTCTTACCGGCGACAGGATCCAACTGGCCTTCTCCATAAACGGCGCGCCGATGGGGTCAATCCTGCCACCCACGCCAAAACGCGACATCAACGTCTCCGTCATCGCCGGGGCCGCTATCGACTACGTTGAAGTACTGCACAACAACCATGTGATCCATCGCTGGAACCCGGCCTTCTGTCAGTCCCTTGACCCGCTGGGCCAAAACCTGAAAGTCTGCTTCGAGGTCGGTTGGGGTGAGCGTGGGCCAGATGTTGACTGGCAGGTTGAGTTGCGTGTTGTTGACGGAAAGTTGCGCTCGCTTGAACCGCGTTTTCGAGGTCACGAGGTGGTTGAACCCCAGGATAGCGAAATACAAGAGTATTCCTTTAGCCACTGGAACGCCCTTGATGACAACGCCGTCCATTTCACGACTCGTACCTGGGGGAACCCGACAACCAGCACGGCAAGTACTCAGGGGATGTGTCTTGAGATCGAAGCCAGTCCGGCGACACGTCTGACAGGTCTTGTCAATGGACAAATGGTAGACGTCCCGCTTGTTCGCTTGTTGAAAGGCCCGTATTCCCGCTATTTGGGGGGCTTTCTGTCACCGGCGTATTATTTTCACCAGGCTGTGCCTCAAGGTGATTACAGTGCCAGTTTCGGGTTGTCTCATGAATCAACCGGTTCTGGCCAGGACTGGTACTACGTGCGCGTTCGCCAGACGAACGGTCACTGGGCGTGGAGCTCCCCCATCTGGGTCCAGCCTGCGGCCGGCTGATAGCGAAGCTCACACAGCGCAACCAGCACAGGAGTCGCCAGGGTCAGCCCTCATCAACATAGACGGCGGCCAGCATTTGCAAAGGTTGCAGGGAGCGAGTGAAGTCATGCTGGATTTTCCGCTGGTTGATACGCATCTCCATGTCTGGCAGCCACAGCTTTTACGCTATCCCTGGCTGGATAACATTCCGCTGCTGAACAAGCCATATCTGCTGGAAGACTATGATCGAGCTTGCGGGCCGGTCGCTGTTGAGAAAATGGTGTTCCTGCAGGCGGAGGTGGATTTCGATCTTTTCATGGAAGAAGCGGACTGGGTCGACAGCCTCGCCGATCGGGACGGCCGGCTTCAGGGCATCGTGCCATGGGCGCCGCTGGAACTCGGCGACGGCGCCCGGCCGGCGCTGGAAAAGTTGTCCGCCAACCCGCGCGTCAAGGGCATCCGGCGCATCATTCAATTCGAGCCGGATATCGGATTTTGCCTGCGCCCTGATTTCGTCGCGGGGGTTCAGTTATTGCCTCGGTTGGATCTGAGTTTCGACATTTGCATCGTCCATAATTAAGCAGCACAATACTGTCACGAAGGTGTCTAAATCCATGAGTAAGCTCCTTTGTGGTAGAGGACACTTCCTCATATTTAGCACCTTCTCTCAATTCCTGCTTTATCGGACAAGCCTTACAGATTGCGCCTTAGTGCCCTTCGTGCCCTTCGTGTCTTTGTGGTTAAATCTCCCTCGGTGCCCTCGGTGGCCAAACATATACACATCCCCACACGCAAGCCACAGAGCAGCGATTTATCGTCAAGACAAGGAAAAGTTAGTATACTACACATGAACGCGCCTCATTGTAGGCGTAGTGCAACACCTCCGCTTAGAAAGTAAAGTCAGATAATTCTGGGAGAAAAGATCATGGTTAAAGCAAAACATCTTGTCCGCATCCTTATAGTGCTTGCATTCGTGGCGCTCCTTGCTGTGCCGACAGCCGCACAGGAGCCAGTCAAAATCGCGACCGGCTGGGGCGGCGCCGAACTCGCCGCATTCGTCGAGGTGCTGGAAGGCTCTGGCATCGATTATGAAATTCTCAGCCTGTCATCAATTGAGGTGGATCTGGGTCCGCTGGTGGCGGCTGGCAATGCCCCCGATATCGCCCAAATGCCGCGTCCCGGCGTAACCGCCAGCTTCGCCCGCGACGGCGCGCTGATTCCGCTGAGTGGCGGCGATGATCCCTTCTTGTCAGACGAGGTACTGGCTAATACGCCGAACAGCATCCTCGAGATCGGTACGGTTGATGGGGAACTTTACGGCTTGATGGTCAAGGTTTCTTCCAAGGGCACCTTCTGGTACAAGCCGGCTTCGCTGGCTGCGCTGGGTATGGAAGCTCCTACCACATACGAGGAACTTATCGCGCTGGGAGATGCCTACGTCGCCAACGGGCAAGTGCCCTTCATGGTAACGGCGGGCTCGGCCTGGGTCCTGACGGATTGGTTCGAAACCCTCTATGTCAGCGTTGCCGGTTCTGAAATGTATCAGGGTCTATTTGTCACCCACACAGTCGAGTGGACAGATCCGACCGTTGTCGAGACGCTCGAACTCTTCCGCCAAATCTTTGATCCCGCGGATGAAAGAATCAGCGGCGGTGTCGACGGCGCGCTGTCCACTGATTTGCGCTCCGGCATTGATGCCGCCTTCCGCCCGGAAGACCCGGCTGGGGAATTGTTCCTCTCCGGTAGTTTCGTCGGTGGCATCATCTCCGAGACTTTCCCCGACTTGACCTGTGGTGAGGATTTCGATTGGTTCGATTTCCCTGAACCCGGAGATATGCACGGCGATACCTTGATGGGCGGTGGCGATGTCATGATGGTCTTCAATGACAGACCCGAAGTCCGCGCCATGATGCACTGGCTGGCCAGCCCGGAATCGGCAACGATTTGGGCGACCGCCGAACAGGGCGCGATTCTTTCGCCTAATACGGGTGTGCCACTTGAATCCTACGATGCCTGCAAAGCCAAAGAAGCGCAGCAGATTGGCGCGACCGATGTCTTCGTCTTTGATGGTTCGGATCTGGCGCCGGGCGCCGTCGGTGGCGATGCCATGTTTATCGCCTTGCAAGACTACCTGGCGGATCCCGATAGCATGATGGAAATTCTGGAAACCCTTGAAGACGCTGCCGATGCCGCTTATTAGCGCAATCTGACAGCTTCTGTGACGCGGGCAAGCTAACTCAGTTGTCCGCGTCTTTTCACAACTGTCGTTTGCAGCGGTGGCTTCATCGGCTTTGGAAGCCGGTACGGATCATTCGTCGGGCTTTGCCAATTTCGTTGAAGCTGAAGCCTGCACAAAGTGAAATGTCATAATCTTTGTGAGCGTACGGTGTTCATTACGCTACCAGCGAGCGGGCTTTAGCGGTTTCCTCCCACAGGGCGGCAGGTCAGACTGTCCGGTTGCCCAGCGTTAGCAGAGCAGAGAAGCAAAATCAAGCGGCTCAGACGCAATAGGCGAAGTGCTGGGTGCAGCGTTCAACAAGGAGGCTAACAAGGTAATGACTGGCAGACACAGCAAATGGCTGCCCTTGTTCTTTGTAGGTCCTGCGCTGTTCATACTCGTGGTTTTCCTGGTTTACCCAACTCTTCAGACCATCTATTTCAGTTTTACCAAAGGCACCATGCTGAATCCGGGCAGGGAGCTTGTTGGGCTTGCGAACTTCGAACGCCTGCTGACAGCTGACAAGACTTTCCTGCACTTGAATCAGTGGCCGCCATCCGGGGTGCTGCCCAACACAGCCCTGTGGGTGTTGGTCTTTCCCTCCTTAACTGTTGGTATAGGCTTGCTCATAGCCATATTGTCCGACCGCGTCCGTTATGAAGCGACAATCAAATCGATTATTTTTCTGCCGATGGTGATTTCTTCCACCGCAGCTTCGGTGATCTTCATTTTTGTCTATAGTCCCGATTTAACCAAGGGCGTTCTAAATGCGGCGATGACATCTGTGCTTCCGCAAATGGATCCAATTGCCTGGCTGGGACGAAAGGAGTTGGCGAACATCGCCATCATTCTGGCGGCGACATGGATTTCCGCCGGGCTTCCGACTGTGGTGCTTTCGGCGGCGTACAAGGGTTTGCCGCGGGAAATTCTGGAAGCGGCGAGAGTCGATGGCGGCAACGCATGGCAGGTCTTCTGGCGCGTGAGCCTTCCCATGATGACGCGCCCTTTGACCTTCGTCACCATCATGCTGACGATCAATACTTTGAAGATGGTTGATCTGATTCTGGTCATGACAGAAGGCGGACCGCGTGGCGCGACCCGTGTGATCGGGTTCACCGTTTGGCTGGAAATATTTGGCAATAACCGAGTGGGTTATGGCAGCGCGGTGGCCGTTATTCTGTTCATACTGGTGACGCCTGCGATCATCTATCAAATACGCCAGGTTCGGGGCAGCTTGTCATGACCGCTCCCCAATCAGCTTACAAGCAAGCGCCAGCGAAAACTGTGCCGATACCATCATGGGCGCAAACGTTTATCGCCTTGACGCGGCGCGGTCCCCTTCACGTATTGCTGATTTTTCTGGCAGTGCTGTGGCTGACCCCCTCTTTCGGCATACTCATAACATCCTTCCGCTCGCCGGCGGACATTGCCACTTCCGGCTGGTGGACGGTTTTCGATGAGCTCGGTCGCCTGAACCTGAACAACTATGATGAAGTCATGCGCAACAGTCAGTTAGCGCCGCCGGGGATCACCCAGAATTTCGTGAATACCCTCATTATCACCGTTCCTTCAACCTTCTTGCCGATTTTCTTTGCGGCATTGGCTGCTTATGGCTTTGCCTGGATGCACTTCCCGTTTCGCAATACTCTGTATTTGACGATCATTGCGCTGCTGATCATCCCGCTGCAGACAACCTGGGTGCCGGTGTTACGCATATATAATATCTTCGGATTGGCTGGAACCTGGCCCGGAATCTGGCTGGCGCATACCGCCTATGGCACACCCTTTGCAATATTTCTGCTCTACAACTTCTTTGCGGACTTACCGGGTGAAGTTTTCGATTCGGCTCGCGTAGACGGGGCTTCCGAATTGATGATATTCTTTCGCATCGTGCTGCCGCTCTCGACGCCGGCGCTGGCATCGCTGGCGATATTCCAGTTTGTTTGGGTCTGGAACGATTTGTTGAATGCGCTGATTTTCTTGCAGGACTCCAAAATGATGCCCCTAACCGCCGGCATACGAGAATTGCTTGGTCAATATGGCTCTCAGTGGAATCTGCTGGCGGCCGGCGCCTTTATTTCGATGATCGTGCCATTGATGATCTTCTTCTCTTTACAGCGCTATTTCGTGCACGGAGTGACCGCCGGGGCAGTAAAAGGTTAATCCAAGGTTGATGGCATGGCAGCTTCCCAGCACGGCTCCCCTTGGCATAAATTGAGCAGACGAGCGCCACTCCTTCCCGTGCGAGCCGGGATTACTTTCTATTCCTGGCACTTAATCTTGCTTACACTTCTTGCGCTGATGCTCTCCAATTCGGCAAGCGCTATTAGCCGGATCCTCATCAGCGTCCCGGCAGATTTCGCGACCATTGGCGCCGCCCTGGAGCATGCAAGCGACCATGCCATCACATTCGCCAGCTATGTCATCGCGTCGCTGCCGCTGATCATTATTTTCACCTTTACCTCCAGACGCTTTATGGATGGTTTATCAGGCGGCTTGAGTATCTAGGTCGTCCAACTACCGGCATCCGATTCGGCACAGGAGAATCAGGCATGGCCGTTTTCCCCTTTAAACTCCGACGCCCCCAAAAACCAATGGAGTGAGATCCGCGCCGACGGCTTCCCCGGGCCGGTGCCCGGCTGAGTCTATGACGGTCACCGCCTGGATGGCGGCGTGACGATTCAGTTGACCAACCGCGAGCGCTATGCCAGCAAGGCCCTGGCAGGCAAGACGAGTTCAGACTAATTCTGCAAACGCCAGGCAGGCAGCTGCATGGCAAGAGGATGATTTCTTGTTGAAGCTGTTGTCATCTGCAAAATACAACTGGAGGTATTTGCAGGTAAAGCATGGGGGGGGGTATAACCACCCTGACCTGATTCATATAGTAATTGAGAGGTAACGAAATGTTCAGGAAATTGTTACCAGTTCTTGTATTCACCCTGCTCTTTGCCGCATTCGCACCCGTATTGGCACAGGATAGCGGTACTGCAGGTGAGATCGACGTCCTGCTGCGCTGGTATTACCGGCCCGAGCAATTCCCGGACGCCGCTGCCATAGTGGAATCCATCGCGGCGGAGTACATGGAAATGAATCCCGACGCCACCATCAACCTCGTGCCCGATTTCCCCGAAACGGGTTCGCCGGCCTGGATAGCCGCGCGCATGGCGGCCGGTGACGCGCCGGATATCACCTTTGATCACTGGTTCCGGCGCAATCTCCAGGGCGGCAACTGGTGGGTCTCTCTGAACGAATTCCTCGAAATGCCGAACCCCTACATTGCCGAGGGCCTCCCGGGCCACGAACGCTGGCTGGATTCCCTCTACGACGTGGGGATGAGTATTTCGCGCGCGCCTGACGGGCACCACTACCAGGTCTCGCTGGACTGGGTAGAATCGGCGATGTTCTACAATGTCGCAATGTTCGAAGAAGCCGGCGTGGAAGCGGACTGGACGAGTTGGTCTGGGTTCATTGCCGATATGCATCACATTCAGGATACCCTCGGTGTGGACGCGCTCGGGACATTTTTCGCTGGTTCTGGCTGGTCCAACTGGTACTGGGCAGATAGCGTCTTTTTGAGCGCCGTCTGGGCCGACATGGCAGCGGAGCTCCAAATGGACAAGTTCTACGATCCGGAAGCGACTTTGGAGTTTCCCGGTTGGCGCATACTCAATACCGAAGAAATCGCCAGGGCGATCATTGACGGGACGCTGGACGCGACCGATGCGCGCATGGATAACTTCCTGCGCATCTCCCGGGAATTCAGCGAAATCCTGCCAATTGACTATATCGGCGGCATGACCAGCCTGGATGACCTCATGCGTCTGTGGTTGAGCGAAGAACTTGCCGTCGTTTGGGCAGGCACCTGGACCACTCCATCGCTCCTTGACAACGCCTTTGAATGGAAAATCATGTATCTGCCGCCCTTCAGCGAAGACGACTTCGCTGGCGCGCCGGGCACGACCTATAGCACCGGCGGTCCCAGCGCAGCCGCGCAATATGGCGTTCCCAATTCCACCGCCGAGGCTGGCAATCTGGAACTTGCCGTTGACTGGCTGATGTGGATGTCCGCCCCGCAAAACTTCGGACCAGTGGCTAACGAGACCGCTGGCTTTCTCACCACCGTGGCCGGCACCGAAGCGAGTCCCGTCTTGCAAGACTTTGAGGCCATTCTCGCCTTGCCCGATCGCCTGTTTACCGACCCCAATGGCCGCCTGACCGCCGTGCACGGTGATGAATGGTCACAGATCATGCAAGGTTACTTGCTGGGCGAGACCGATGAAGCAGCCACCAGGCAACTGCTGCAGGATTCCTGGATGAAAGGCGCCATGGCAGTTTGTGAAAACAATGGCTTCGAGTGGTGTCCATAGGCGGGAATAGAACCCTCTTTGGCGCCTGACGCCAGTGAAACACGAGCCGGGGTCGGGCAGTCGGCCCCGGTTCTCACTTGCGAGGATATGCCTGATGACACGCGAATCGAAGCGGCAAGCCAGCGCCAGAGCCGGTCCCGGGACGGCTTCGGAGCGTCGGGGTTCAAGATCGGGCCTGGTGCCGCTTTATGTGCCCTTCCTGTTTCTGGTTCCGGCGCTGCTGCTGCTGATCGTCTTCCGCTATTATCCGACACTTTCGGCGATCTATCATTCATTCACGATCTGGGAGATTCCCCGGCCCGGGGAGTTTGTCGGCCTGCAAAATTATCGCACCCTGATTGACGATCCGGTCTTTTCGAAATCCGTCTCCAATATCCTGAAATTCATGGTGGGGCGCACCTCTTTAACGCTGGTGATGGCGTTCATCGGCGCGGAGCTGGTCTACAACCTGGCCAGCCCCCGCCGGCGCACTTTTTGGCGTGTACTCTTCACCATCCCGATGGTGATCCCCGTCACGGTCAATCTGATGATCTGGCAGCAGGTCTACGCGGGCCGTCAGGGTCTGCTGAATGAATTCCTGGTGGGCATCGGCGCGATGGCGCGCGCCTACCCCTGGCTGGGGCGTCCCGATTCCGCCCTGCTGGCGCTGATCTTCATTGGATTTCCAGCCATAGCGGGATTTGGTTTTCTGGTTTTCCTGGCCGCCTTGCAGAATCTTTCAGGCGAGGTGAACGATGCCGCGCTCATCGACGGCTGCAGCCGCTTGCGCCGGGTCTTCGCCATTGATCTGCCGGCGATTCGCGGTCCCCTGGCGCTCATTGCTATCTTGAGCATGAATTCGGGCATGCAGGAATTCTCGTCGATGTTCGTGTTAACCCAGGGAGGCCCGGCCAATTCGACCATGTCGCCGGCCTTCTATTTGTATCAGCAAGGTTTTTTTTATGGCGAGCAAGGGTATGCCACGGCCATTGGCACGGTGCTGATGCTGATGACCCTGGTCTTCAGCAGCATCATCCTGCGAATACGATATCGGAGAGCCTACGATGTCGCGGTCTAAAGCCTGGTACCGCGACTGGCCCCTTGAAGCCGCCCTGGCGCTCCTCGCCATCCTGACCTACGTTCCCTTCGTCTTCACAATCATCAGTTCATTCAAGAGCAATCCGCAGTTCTTCACGGAATTCTGGCTGCCAACCATCCCACTGCATCTGGAAAACTACACTGCCGCCTGGCGCACGATCGGCCGGGCGATTCTCAACAGCTTCAGCTATTCCATACCGACGATGGTGTTGACGCTGGTCATATCCGCTCTCGCCGGTTACGCCTTCGCCCGCTATCGCTTTCCGGGCAAGCAGATCCTCTTCTTCTCGATTCTGGCGCTGATCATGATTCCGGGCATTTTGCTGATGATTCCGATGTTCAGCCTCATTGTTGACCTGAACTGGAATGATACGCTGCAGGGCGTCGTGCTGCCCTGGACAGCCCTTGAAGTCATCGTCGGCATCTTCCTGATGCGTACGTTTTTCGAGACGCTGCCGCAGGAGCTCTTCGAGGCGGCGCGGCTGGATGGCGCCAATGAATTGGCGCTGCTCCTTCGTATCGCTGTGCCCCTGGCGATTCCCGCGTTCAGCACACTCGCCATCGTGAATCTGCTCTTCACCTGGAACGATTTACTCTGGCCCCTGATCGCCATCAGCACGGCCGAGAACCATCCCGTTGCCATCGCGGTACTGGGGTACGCAGGTCCCTGGCAGACGGACTACGGCATCACATTCGCCGGCTATGTCCTCGCCTCGCTTCCCCTCATCATAATCTTCGGCTTTACCTCCAGACGTTTCATGGATGGTCTCGCCGGAGGACTGAGCATCTAAGGCCTGGAAGTAGGGCGCACTTACGGTCCGATCATGCTGGGCGCGGTTATCGCGAGTCTTCCGCCGATCATCATCTTCGTGTTGATGCAAAAGCAGTTTTTGCAGGGCTTTGCCTTAACGCGGCATAAATAGACTGATCGCCAGCGCTCATACCTGCGACCCTCCCGACGATCGCGCACTAGCCTTTCCCTGCGGGCAAAACGGTCGATTGCAAGAATAAGCGAGATTTACGATTGTAGAAAGAAATGCCAATGTTCCGAATCGTCACTCAGAATATCTGGGGCAAGAACAGCCGGTGGCAAGAACGCGCGGATGCGATCGGGCGCAACATGGACGATCTGGAAGTCGATATTGTCTGTATCCAGGAGTCGGCGCCCGACCACTTCGAGTATCTAAAGTCGCACAGCTTTAGTCGCTTTCCGATTGCCTGCTATGCACCGAGCGATGACGGTTCCGTAACGCCTGCGCCGCAGGGACTGGCGATGTTTTCTCGCCTGCCCGTGCTGGACACAGGCAAGGTCGATATTGCGCAGGAGCGTGAGGCGCGCAATTGCTGGATGCGCATTGTGCAGTATATGACGGTGAAAACTCCATCTCGTCATTCCCTGACTGTTTTCAATACGCACCTGTTTTTGAGCAGCGGGCAGAAAGAAACCGGTATCAAGTCTTGCCTGGACTTCATGCGGCGCGAGCAATTTGCCGGCTGCCAGCACATTTTGACCGGTGACTTCAACATCAATCTTGATACACAGCCAGATTACTTGGCGCCGCTTGAAAGACACGGCTATGTTGATCTATGGACCGCGAAAAACGGAAGCGAGACCGGATACACTTCTCCCTGGCACCTTGACCGGCCGCTCGCCGAACGCATCGATGGTCATTTTACGCAGCGCGTCAGCCTTGACAGGGTGGTCAGCGTCTCACTGGTCAATACGGAGCCGATTAATGATGGTGGTCTGCTGCTTTCTGATCACATCGGCGTAATGGCAACAATGGATCTCGACTGAAAGCAGCGTTAGCTATTCGATACCGACGATGGCGTTGACTCTGGTCATATCCGCCCTCGCCAGTTGAATTGAACGAGGAAAACTGAAATGTCGAACTGGCCCTTTAATGCCGACCTGCCCAAAAATCAGTGGGCAGAGATTAAGGCCGACGGCTTCCCCGAGCCGGTGCCCGGCTGCGTCTATGACGGCCACCGCCTGGACGGCGGCATCCCGCTCGGTGGGCTCGGTACCGGTTACTTCACGCTGGAAGGTTCCGGGCTCATCGGCCACTGCTCGATCTTCAACGACGTCGTGCCACCCCGCGCGGACTTCTCCGAGTGGCTGACGCTCAGGATAGCTGGTGGGGAAAGCCTGCCGCTCTCAACCGCGGACATCGCCTACTGGGGGCATCATCCCGTCGCCGACCTGGTCTGTCGCTTTGAAGCGAAGGGTCTTGAACTCGGCATACGGGCGTTTTCTCCGCTAATCCTGGGCAACAGCGTCGACAGCAATATCCCCGCCGCATTATTTGAAATTGAAATACGCAATAACCGCGCCGAAGCCCTGGACCTTGAGCTGATAGTCGAACCACCGAATGCCTCCGGCAGCCCGACTTATGAGCGTGGTCCGCATGATGTTGCGCTGACGGGTGAGGACGTCAAGGTCGTCAATAATGACGGCCAGCTCACAGGGCGCATCGCGCGCACGATAGCGGCCAATGGATCATCCCGCGTTCGCCTTGTCTTTGCCTGGCATTCACCCTGCTGGCGCGACAGCGGCCGTGAACCCCATGTCAACCAGTACAGCCTGCGCTACGGGAATGCGGCCGCCGCCGCCGGGGATGCGCTGGGGCGCTTTGATTCATTGCTGGCTGGCGTATTGGCCTGGCAGAAGGCAATTTACGCCGCGGACCTGCCCGACTGGCTGCGCGACGGGCTGGTGCAAAGCCTTTACAGCCTGTCCAAAAACACCGTCTGGATCGCCCGCACGCGCAAGGATGAATGGTGGGATGAGATCGGCTGGTTCACCCATAACGAAAGCCACACCGGCTGTCCCATCACCGAGACCATGGTCTGCCGCATGCACGGCCACCTGCCGATCCTGTTTTTCTTCCCGGAGCTGGAGCGGACGACGCTGGAAGCCTTCAAACACTTCCAGATTGCCGACGGCGAAATTCCCTTTTCCTACGGCATGGAAAGCGCCATGCGCGACCCGCGTTACCATTGCCAGCATCCGCTGAACCCCGGCCAGTATGCCCAGATGATCTATCGCCTCTACCTGCGCACCGCGGACCGCGACCAGCTGGCGCATTTCTACGATTCCGCCAAACGCGCGATTCGCTATCAATTCTCGCTTGATGATGATGATGATGGCCTGGTCAATGAGCAGTCGCACGCGCGACCCGGCGAATTGTCGTCGGCCAATCAGTTCTACGATATCTGGCCCTGGTATGGCACCTCCGCTTACGTCGCCGGCACCTGGCTCGCCACCCTCTCCTGTGGCCAGGCCATGGCCGCGCTGATGAATGACGATGACTTTGCCGCCGAATGCGCCGATTGGCTGAAACGCGGTAAAGCCGCTTACCAGAACAAACTGTGGACCGGCGAGTATTACCGCCTGTGGCACGATCCGGCTAACACCAGCGGCAAGGGACCGGACTGTGATGTCTCGCTCGGCAATCAGCTCATGGCGCAGTGGTGCGTCAAGATCACCGGTTTGCCCGACGTTTTGCCGGCGGAGCACATCCAGTCCGCCCTGGGCGCCGTCAAGCGCCTGAACATGGCAGCCACCGAACACGGTCTCGTGAACGGCGTCAATCCGGATGGCACGCGCCACGTCTCGAAACCCGACCCCGACGCGCATCCTCACATTCTGCCCAACTATGATCACGGCAGGCAGGTCTTCGTTGCCGAAAACCTCTGCGCCGCGATGAACTTCATTTATCACGGTCAGCGTGAAACCGGCCTGGAGATCGCCCGCCGGCTCTACGAGGCGGTCGCGCTGACGGCGCGGACTCCATGGAAGCAGTACTGCATGATTGACGCTGATACCGGCTTGCCGGTTTGGGGAGAAGACTATTATTCAAACATGGTCATCTGGGCCTTGCCGATGGCCTGCACCAACCAGAACATTGCGGAGTTCGTGGGTGGCGAGCTAATCCGCGAACTGAACGACCCGCCTCGCCAGGCATCGACGCCGACCTGCCCCGCGCCTGCCTCGCCCCCGCCGATGGAGCCTTCCCCTTAAGCACCGCCGCCCTCATCAACCTCGACGGCGGCCAGCACCTCCAGCGCTTTGTAGCGAAGCATTTGCTGTATGATGGGAGTGTCTTCCCCTTGGTGAGGGTCTGAGAGATGCTTGCGGAATTGATGACTGATCGGCCTGGTCAATTCGAGATAGTCCGTGAGATCTTCTCTGTTGATCCGGAGCAACTCGAATGCTCGGCACGTAAGCCGGAAACAATGATCTCGAACATTCATCAGTTTGAGCAGGAAATTTGCCGGTCAGAACATTCTCTTGACCTTGCCGAAGGATTTGTCGAATTCGTCAGGCAGGCCGGGCTTCATAATGCAGAAGCTGTAAAATTCGATGAATGGACAGGTGAGGTCGGCCCTGTCGAGGCGATCGATTCCATTGTAAATCTGGCGGATAACTATCTTGATGCGCATATTAACAACCTGAAAGAAGTCGTTACAGGGTGGAACCAACTCGTCAGGGCAAGGATCCCCGAACCTGCCATGCCAGCCGAGCTGATGAAGCGAGTTGACAAACTGGAAGTGCGCGCCGGGATACTTGCTGTGGAACTTGGCAAACAACACAACAACGAACTCATCGCGCGCCTGCTGACACGCATATCAACTCACCGCAAGTTGACCGTTGACGAAACACTCCGACTGTTCGACGCGGTCGCGGTAGATGTCACGGTGAAGGAAATGCCATCCGTACGCCGCGCCGACTGGTATGGTGACGATGGCCGCTAGGGTCTTCGTCGATACCAATGTCCTGCTGCGCTTCAGCTTTCCCGGACTAAATTTCCGCAAGGAGTGTCGAGATTATATTGCGCACCTGATGCGAAATGGCAGCGAACTGTGGATCAGCAACCAGGTGATCCGCGAATTCTATGTGCAGGCGACCCACGCAAATACCTTTGCAAGACCCTTGACCACAATGGAAGTCCTCCGCGTTGTCGAGCTCTTCCCCTTGCACTTTCACATCGCGGAGTCGGCCCCGGCCTCGGCCGTGCGCGCAGAACTGCTGGTACTGCTGCACGATTACGACGTTCGCGGCAAACTGACGCACGACACCAACATCCTCGCCACCATGCTGACCCACGACATCGACACCATCTGCTCGCTGGATAGCGACTTCGCGCGCTTCAGTGACCGCGTCACCGTCCTCAGGCCCCAGGCGGACCCCGCATGACCCACGCCAACACCCTCTTCTACGGCGACAACCTCACCCTCCTGCGCGACCCCCACCACTTCCCCGATTCCTCCGTCGACCTCATCTACCTCGACCCGCCCTTCAACTCCAACCGCAGCTACAACGTCCTCTTCCGCGACGAATCCGGCCGCGACAGCGACGCCCAGGCCCCGGCCGCGGTCCCGGCTGTGCTATAATCCGTACGCCCGCTTAACGAATCGCATACGCTGCACAGTCGCCCGTTCGCCTGTGCCGGACGGGATTGGAGACCTGCATGGACAACCCGCTCGAACAACCCGCCCCCGACGACCCAATCGCCCGTGTGCACGCCTTTGCTTACGATTTGGCGTGGGGCGTGGCGCATGGTCTTTGGGGAATAGGGTTTCGCACTCTCCGTGCCGGCGGGAGAGAGATGGAGTGGCTATCGCTGTCGCCTGGAGATGCCCAAACGCACTTGCATAGCCTCCGCTTAGGTAAGTGGAATGGTGAATTCCCTGAAAGCGATATATTGCAATCCTTCGGATACTTTGAATCCAATGATTCAGTTCGCCCTGTTCAGTATCAGCCAGCCTTCCTCCTAACTCAAAGGGCCTTCGCACTCCTTGAGGAGAAGACGTCTGCAGTGTCACTTAAGGTGTTCATCTCACACAAACAGGATGAAAGTAGCGAATTTGCCTCTCTCATCGAGGCGCGATTGGAGGTCGTTATTTCTGGGATAAAAGTTTTTGTCGACAAGGACATTAAGGGTGGTGATGTCTGGCTGGAGCGGATTGAGCAAGAAATCCGCTCCAGCGATGTCTTCATCTGTCTCTTCGGGCCGACCACGCCTGATTCGCTAATGGTTCAAAAAGAGATCAATTGGGCACTGGAGACTCTAAGTTGCCGTATTATCCCGATATGGCATCATGGGTACACAGGAGACGGCTTCCCCACAGAATTGCATGCATTCCAACGGATAGAAGTTTCCAAAGAAAACGCAGAAGGCTATAGAACTGCCATTCAGCAGTTATTTTATTCGCTAGGTAGTGCATAGCTTCAAAACAATAACTTGTAGGCTGTGCCATGCTAGGCGCAGTGAAATGAGTCGAGGTTGCTGTCCTCCAGCTCTGTCGAGGTCATCAACTTCGATATCCAACAACTGTAAAGGGAAAGGGAGATAGAGCATTAGCAACTATGTATGACGAATTCAGCTATCTGGGAACTTGGTGGTTGCCTGGCAATAGAAAAAACAAATGGTCAGGAGTCGTCTCCTATAAACCCGATACAGGTGTTGAACTGGAGCTGGTCGCAAAACGGGAAGATATCTGGTATGAGCCATCTCAAAGCAAGGTGGCACGTGTTGAAATCATGCAGGGGGAAGTAGGGAAATACCCTCACAGGATTACCTTGTTGGAGGTTTCGGTACTGTTCAAGAAGTTTTCTAGATCCCGCACATCAAGAATGTTCTACGTCCCTCTTGGTGCAGAATTTCTCTTACTGGGAAATCACTATGACACGATGGAGGACATCACTTTCGAATCAGTGGAAGTAGTCTACTCCAGTCTCGGAAGTTGGATGGCATCAGTTATCAATAAGATAAAGAGACCGTGGAGAGTCTCTGTCATTTTCAAGGGGATAAAGACAGAAATTGTGTTGTGCAATGAGCCGTTAGTCTACCCAGCACCTCAAGAGAGTTACATCCATATCGTACCTGATACTGCCCAAGGACTGGCATGGTTCTGCGAAGTGACTGACCGTCTTCGCAACCTGCTCGCTCTTCTCATTGGAAGCCCTATTGCAAGCAAGAAGTTGTCCGTACCAACCGATCCCGGACAAGTTTTGGAGTCACCATCCGTGAGCATTTCCCACCGCATACAACCATTGGAGGAGACTCACGAATTCGATATGACCTTCCCGCTTGAGCGCTTGGACAGGCAAGTCTCGATTGTGTTTCCAACCTGGTTCGAGTGGAGTGAGGATGAACTAGTGCCGTTTAATCTCTGTCTGGACGTAATTAACAATGACTGCGCGTATTTGAATTTCGAATTCCTAGCACTAGTTCAGGCCTTGGAAAGTTATCATCGACTCTATTATGAAGAAAAAGGGGTTAACGAAAGGAAGTACAAGATAGAAAATGGTGAGGTCAATCCGAATGGCCCAACATTGATGGACCGTCTCAAGGAACTGAAGGAAAACCTGCCAGATAATCTTTCTGAGAGCACAAATTTGACTGTTGAATTCCTTAAAAAGGTGAAGGATTCCAGAAATTACTACTCGCATTACCATTCTGATGGCAAAGACAGAGCGATGAACGACGCGGAACTGGAGGATGCGATCTCTCGTCTCATCCCCTTCATAGCGTACTTTCTGTACCGAAGACTGAACATTACAGGGGACGTGATCGAGAAAGCGTTTGAAAGGGCAGAATATTCTGCCCTGTGGCAAAGGCCGTGGCCGGAAATGCCGAACGACTTAGAACAAAGGTCATCAGCCACAAACTAACACCACCACACACACGCTATACTCCCCCGCACTTAACCACCCACCCGCACCCGAGGCCCGCCCATGCCCGCCGAGCGCATCACCCGCGTCGCGCGCCTGCGCAGCAGCGAGCAGTTCCGCGCCCACCTCCAGCGCATCGGCGCCGACCTGCCGCTCGCGGATGAACTGCTGCCCGCGCCCGCCTCGCCCCTCGCCCAACCCCTCCACACCGACCTCGGCCCCGTCGGCAACCGCTGGTGCATCCTGCCCATGGAGGGCTGGGACGGCGAACTCGACGGCCGCCCCTCGGCGCTGACTGCCCGCCGCTGGCAGCGCTTCGGCCTCAGCGGCGCCAAGCTCATCTGGGGCGGCGAGGCCGTCGCCGTCCGCCACGATGGTCGCGCCAACCCCAACCAGCTCCTGCTCAACGAAGCCACGCTGCCCGCCATCGCCGGCCTGCGCCAGACCCTCGTCGCGGCCCACCGCGAACGCTTCGGCAACACCGCCGACCTCAGCATCGGCCTCCAGCTCACCCACTCCGGCCGCTTTTGCCGCCCCGACCCCGGCGCGCCCCTCCAGCCGCGCACCCTCTACCGCCACCCACTGCTGGATGCGAAGTTCGGCATCCAGAGCGACGACGTCCTCTTCCACGACGACGAGATCGCCCGCCTCATTCAGGATTTCGTCACGGCGGCGCGCCTGGCGCAACAGGCCGGCTTCGCCTGGGTCGATATCAAGCACTGCCACGGCTACCTCGGCCACGAGTTCCTCAGCGCCTGGCGTCGCCCCGGACGTTATGGCGGGGGCTTCGAGAACCGCACCCGCTTCCTGCGCGAAATCGTCGCCGGCATCCGCGCCGCGGCGCCCGGCCTCGGCATCGGCGTGCGCCTCAGCGCCTTCGACATGCTCCCCTGGAAGCCCGGCCCGGATGGCGTCGGCGTGCCGGAGCAATGGCCGCCGGACGATCCCTGGCCACCATTTTTTGGCGCCTTTGACGCGAATTGTCCGCAATATGGCCGCGATATGGCCGATTTTGACGCTTCTGACGCGAATTGGCCGCAAAATGGCCGCGATATGGCCGGGCCGCATCGCTTTCTGGACCTCCTGACCCGGCTGGGAATCCAGCTTGTCTGCATCACCGCCGGCAGCCCCTACTACGTGCCCCACATCCAGCGCCCGGCGCTCTTCCCCCCCTCGGATGGCTACCTGCCGCCCGAAGATCCGCTGCTGGGCGTCGCCCGCCAGCTGCAGGCCACCGCGCAACTCAAGGCCGCGCACCCGCAACTCCTCTTCACCGGTTCCGGCTATTCCTACCTGCAGGAGTGGCTGCCGCAGGTCGCGCAGGCAGCGGTCGCGCAGAATATGGTCGATTTCGTCGGCCTCGGCCGCATGGCCCTGGCCTGCCCGGAGCTGCCGGCCGATGTGCTCGCCGGGCGCCCGCTGCAGCGCAAGCTGCTCTGCCGCACCTTCAGCGATTGCACCACCGCGCCGCGCCACAACCTCGTCTCCGGCTGCTACCCGCTCGATGAGTTCTACAGCCAGCGCGCCGAAGCCACGACTCTGGCGGAAATCAAGCGGGCCGCGCGCTGACCGCAGCGCCCGCATTCACTCGATAAACAGCGTGGTCAGGTAGAGCCAGGCGTCGCCGGCGCTGTCCTCCGCGTCCATCAGCGACAGCGGCCCGCGCTCGTCCAGCGTCTGCGGATCGTAGACGCTGAGCACCAGCGCGTAGTCGCCAGGCGCTGCGTCACAGGGCAATTGCAGGCGCGTCACGTCGAGGAACCAAGCGTCCTGGCTCCAGACGCCGCTGTTGACCGTGCCCAGCGGCGCGTTGCTGCCGCCCACGGCCTCGCCCGCGCTGTCAATGATGGCGATCTGCAGGCTGTAGTTCGGCAGCGGCCTGCGCAGCGCCTGCCACCAGCTTTCGACAATCACGCGCTGACAGGCTTGCACCTGTACGCTGTCACGCAGTTGCCAGCCTCCCAGGGCCAGCTCGTGGCCGAAGTCCAGCGGCTCCGCGATGCTCGTTGGCAGATAGCGCGTCTCGAAATCCGCAGTGTCGAAGAGATGTGCCACGCTGTTCTCCGGCGTCAGTGAGCGCGACAGCAGCCGCAGGCCTGCCTCGTCGTCCGGCGCCAGGTAGGGGCGCGAGAGAAACAGGGGCCGGTCTGACAGCACGTAGTCCGCGTTCACCAGCTTTCTGGCAATGTAATTATCCCCCAGATAGAAGCCCAGTGTGTGACACCAGTCCCGATGTATCGGGCAATAACTCGGCACGAAAGTGTCGTAAATCCGGCGTCGCCTGCCTACGATTTGCTGCCTGACGCGCTCGTATTCTTCCGTGTAGATGGCGGCGTCCTGAACGGTCGCGGCGTTTGCGCTGTAGACCTGCTGGCTGGATAGCGCAAACAGGCCTGCGGCCGGCAGCAGCAGGATGGGCAGCGCGCGCGGGAAACGCCGTAGCCAGCCCAGCGCGGCCAGCCAAAAGACGAGCGCGAAGCCCAGCGCGTACATCATCGTGTAATCGTGTTGCAGCGTGAGATTGGCCATGAAGATGATCCACGCCGGCCCGGAGAGCGCCGTCAGCAGCAGCAGCATCCGGCGCGCCGGCGGCTGGCGCAGGCTGTAGGACAAGATTGTCGCCAGCGCCAGGGCGAGCAGCGGCCAGGTCAGGACGCCGGGGTCAAAATGGCGGCTGACGGACCCCGGCGCGGCGTACCAGCGCAGCAGCCGGTTCGCGCTCACCGACGCAATCTCTACCCACGAGGAGACGTAATTGAGGGTGTTTTCAGCCAGGCCGCCCTCCTGCGTCAGGGGTTGCCGCCGCAGCACGCTGTCAACGATGCTCGTCTCCTGCAAGGGGACGTTGCGCCGCAGCGCCTCGACGCTGATGTTGTAGCCCAGCATCAGCGCGATCCAGGCCACGCCAATCAGCAACATACGTGTCGCGTCATGCAGGAGGATGGCGCGCAGTCGCTGCCGCAGTGGCCGTTCGCGCTGCCACAGCAGGCCAACCGCCTCGAAAGCTGCCCATAAGCCCAGCACGCTTAAGGATGCAATGCTTCTGCCCAGACTGACGGCCACCAGCGTGGCGACCGTCAGCCAGCGCCAGCGCACCCGCTGCTCCAGCTTTACCCGCGCGATGGTATGGAGCAGGAGCAGCATGCCCAGTAATGCAGGCTGGTCGTAGTGAATCATGTCGCGGTAATAGAGCAGCCAGTAACCGGAGCAGGCCAGGGCGATGACGGCGAGCGCCAGCAGGCGCTGCCCGCTCAGGCGCAGCAGCAGCAGCCAGGCGAAAAGCAGTGTCAGCACAAAGATGGCGTTCATCACCTGACGCGCGATGAACACCCTGGTTGGCAGGTCTTCCGCCAGGTTGATGAACGCGCCCATCAGTGCGCTGAAAAATACCGGGTAGCGATCGAAGTACTCGGGGCGAAGGCTGTCGTCAGCATTAATGAGCGTGCGCGAATTGCCCACGAAGGCGTTGGCGGGCGTGGCCCGGCTCATGATCGCCAGGCCGTGCACGGAAACGCCGCCGTGAAACTTGTACCAGAAGCCGGTGCCGCCACTCTGGGTGGCAAAGACGACCCAGGCGAACAGGCACATCAGCGCGGCTGCCGACAGTTGCTGTCTCGTCACGCAGACGCCTTGCCGGAGCGATCCGGAACCGTGGCGAGCATCAGGCAGGCATCGCGCTGAAGCCGGCTACTCGAGTTCCCAGGTGATGCGCAGTTCCACACGCACGCTCAACTGGCCCGCTTCCACGGTCGCGCCGCTGCCACCCGCCTCCACCATCATGGCGGAGGCGCGCAAGTCATTCTGTGGCCGCGGCTGGTAGGAAGACTCGTCGATGTTGAGCACGCGGCCCAGCTGTGTGCCGGTCAGCGCGGCCAGGTGTTCGGCGCGAGCGCGGGCGTCGGTGACCGCCAGTTCACGCGCGCTGTCCTCCAGCGCCGTGGGGTCGCTGATGCCGTAGGAGAGGCGGTCTATGGAGTTGGCGCCGGCCTGCACGCTGGCGCCCAGCGCCTCGCCGACCAGCGAAATGTCGCGCAGGGTCACGCTCAGCGTGTTCTGCGCCCAGTAGACGATCACGCCGTCCTCGACGTCACTGTAGGGATCGTAGGGCCGGTCCTGATGCAGCGAGAGGCCGCTGGTCTGGATGTCCTTGCGCTCAACGCCCAGCGCCAGCAGGGCCTCGATGATGTCCGCGGTGATGTCGTTGCTGCGCGTGAAGGCCGCGAGTACGTCCTCGTCGCTGGTCTGCACGCCGAGGCGCACCAGCGCCAGATCGGGCGCGCCGGTGGCGCTGCCGCTACCTGTGACGGTCAGCGCGCGATAGGCCTCCTGCGCCTGCGCGACGGTGACAAGGGTCAGCAGCAGGAGCAGCGTGAGCAGTATGCGTTTCATGGCGTTTCCTCCAGGTCCGTGGCGCCGGCGGGGACGGCGGCATTCGCGTGCCGCAGGCCCTCGGCCAGCAGGTCAGCGATATAGCGCAGTCGTTGCGGCTTGCGCTGGCGGGCGAGGCCGCCGTTGATGTGCGTCAGGCAGCTGCAGTCGCCGGTGAGGAAGACGTCGGCCGGCGTGCTGGTGATTGCCTGGATCTTCTCCTGCAGCATGGCGTTGCTGATGTCGGCCATCTTGATGGCGAAGAGGCCGCCAAAGCCGCAGCATTGCTGCGCGCCCGTCATCTCCTGCAACGTCACGCCCTCGATGCTGCCCGCCAGCGCGCGCGCCTGACCCTGCAGGCCTAGGCCGCGCAGCCCGTGGCAGGCATCGTGGAAGGCCACCCGCGTCGGCGTCAGGCGGGCGCCCAGGTCGCAGATGCCAAGGCCGTCGACGAGGAATTCGCTGAATTCCCAGGTGATGCTGGCGGCCCGCAAGGCGCGTTCGTGCCAGAGCGGGTCATCGGCGAAAAGCTGTGGATAGTAGTGGCGCAGCATGGCTGCGCAGCTGCCGGAAGGCGTGACGATCACTTCGGCATCGGCGAAGGCGCGCAGAAACTGGCGGCCGACGCGGCGCGCATCGTCATGGAAGCCGGAATTGAAGCCGGGCTGGCCGCAGCAGGTCTGCGCCTGCGGGAAGCGCACTGCCAGGCCCAGGTGCTCAAGCACCTCGACGACGGCGACGCCGCTGCGCGGGTAAAGCGCATCGACGATGCAGGTCACGAAGAGCGATACGGGTTTGTTACGCGGTGAGGGGCGCTGCAGCTCGTCCATGGGCGGAACCTGTCCTGCAGGCGAAGTCAGCGCCAGTATAGCATACGCCCCGCGGCAGTGGTGGGCCTGCGCCTGCTTGACAAGGGCCCAGGTCGCGGGGTAGCTTCCGCGATATGCAGACCTCCGATCGTACAGCCTTGCCCACGGCCCGGCATGTCGAGCGACCCTGGGGCTGCTTCCGGCAGAACGCGCACAACCAGCCCGTCACCGTCAGTCCGATGACCGTCCGTCCTGGCCAGCGTCTCAGCCTGAAGAATTATTCGCGCCGCGCCGATCTGTGGACCGTGCCGCTGATGCTGATCTTCATCTTCCCCGGGCGCTTCCATGGCGCGGGCCTTCCGCAAGCGGTGCTTAGACCCTGACGATGCGACCGCGAGTCTTCATCACCGGCAGCTTCGTCGTCGGCCTGACCATGCGCGTGCCGCGCGTACCGGTGCCGGGCGAAACCCTGATCGGCGACTCCTTTCACATGGGTCCGGGCGGGAAGGGCAGCAACCAGGCCGTCGGCGCCGCGCGCCTGGGCGCCGTTGTGAACCTGCTGGCCTGCGTTGGCGACGACCGCTTCGCAGACATGGCCACAGACCTCTACACGCGTGAAGGCCTGGCCATGCGGCACATCCACCGAGTCGCCGGCAGCTACACCGCCATGGGCTTCGTGAGCCTGTTGCCTTCCGGCGAGAACTGGATCACGCTCGATATGGGCGCCAACCTGCATACCTCGCCCGCCCACGTGGAGGCCGCCAGCGCGCAGATCGCCGCCAGCGACGTCGTCATGACCCAGTTCGAGGTGCCAACCGCCGCGGTGGCGCGTACCTTGCAGCTGGGCCGCGCGCATGGCGCCCTGACCATTCTCAACCCCGCGCCCGCGCGCCCCGTTAGCGCCGGCGCGCTCGCGGATGTTGACTTGCTGACGCCCAACGAGACCGAAGCGCGTATCCTGCTCGGCCTGGCGCCGGATGACCCTGCGCCTGTCGCCGCCCTGGCGCAGGAGCTGCTGGGCCTCGGCGTCGGGCGCGTCGTCGTCACGCTGGGCGCACGCGGCGCGCTAATCGTCAGCGCGGACGGCGTCGAGCCGGTGCCGACTGTCGCCTT
The DNA here is from genome assembly GCA_965223965.1 of Phototrophicaceae bacterium. Lineage (GTDB taxonomy): Bacteria > Chloroflexota > Anaerolineae > Aggregatilineales > Phototrophicaceae > JAGWBD01. The sequence goes on along the minus strand of CBDCXX010000009.1, from coordinate 76,521 downwards.
GCGCCCGCTCGACAGTACCGGCGCCGGCGACAGCTTCAACGCGGCGCTGGCCACAGGGCTGGGCGAGGGCCTGACGCTGCGGGCGGCGGTGGAGCGCGCCTGTCATGCCGGCGCCTTCACGACGCAACACGCGGGCGTCATCGACGGCCTGCCCACGCGCGCCGAACTCACGGATTTCATCAACGCCCGTCAAGCTACGGCGGACGACCGGTAGTCAGTCCGCTACAGGCGATGTTCTTCCGCTCCGCCGCACCAGGGCGCCTGGCAGGTCTCTTGCAAGGGCCGCTACTTTCCCTGCTGCCTGATCAGCGAATGCAGGCTTCGGCCTCGCGGTTCTGGATAACGCCGTGCAGCCGGGACTGGCACCATGGCAGCAGGGGACTACATCTGCCGGACGGGACATGGACGTCAACTGACGAAGAGCGTGGTCAGGTAGAGCCAGGTGTCGCCGGCGCTGCCGTCGGCCTGAATCAGCGGCAGCTTGTCGCTGAGCTCCAGGGAGCGCGGGTCGAACACGATGAGCAGCAGCGAATACTCGCCGACAGGCGTATCGCAGGGAATTTGCAGCCGGCGCACATCCAGATACCAGGCGTCTTCCGGCTCCCGAAATCTCGTGCTCTCGCTCGTCAGCGCGAAATCGGTAGAGGCGAGAAAGCGGCCGTCCGCAGCAGTCATGACGAGCTGCAGGCTGTAGTCGGTCTGCAGTTTGACGGTGGCCTGCCACCAGCTTTCAAAGTGAATGCGTTGGCAGGGCTGCACCTGCACGCTGTCACGCAAGCTCCAGTGACCCAGCGTCAGCTCGCCACCAAAATTGTGGCGCGGCGCCAGGCCCTCCGGCAGAAAGCGAACTTCGGCCGGCTCCCGGTCAAAGAGGAACCCGACCTGGTTGTCCGGCGTCCGCGTGAAATACAACTGCAATCCTTCGCGGTCGTCAGCGGACAACGAGGGCGGCTGGGCCCGGTACTCGCCACGACTCGAGACGATGTAATCCGCGCCATCCGGGCGCTGCGACAGAACGTTGTCGCCGATGTAAAAGCCCAGCACGTAGGGCGCATCGTTCATGATGTCGTCCTGAAGCCTGTTGTTGCTGTGGACCACCTGCCCGCTGCGGCCGATCTGTTTGAGGATGCGATCGTATTCCTCCGTATAGACGGCAACCTCCCCAAAATACGCGCTGAACTTTTCCTCAACCCGCAGGCTGCTGCGCAGAAAGAGCGCCAGGCCGAACAGCAACAGGGCGGCGACCAGCAAGGGGTTGCGCTGCAGCCGACGCAGAATCATCAGCCAGAACACCAGCGTGAGCCCCATGGCGTGCATGGTTGTATATTCGTGATACCAGGTGAGGTTGATCATCCCGTAGATCCAGACCAGGCCGGAGAAGGCCGTCAGCAGCAGCACGATGCGGCGCGCCGGCCTCTGGCGCAGGCTGTAGATCAGGACGAGGGTCAGCGCCAGCAGCAAGGTCCAGTGAGGCACGCCCCAGCCGACCGCCTCGTTCACCGGCACATACCAGCGCAGGAACCTCCCCGCCACGATGGGCGCGTATTCGACGAAACCTGCGAGCGAGGCTGCCCGGCCGCTCCCCGGCAGACGACGCTGCATACTGTTGACCAGGCTCGTCTGCTCCAGCGGCACCTCGCGGCGTGCCATTTCCTGCGCGATGTTGTAACCCGTCATGAGCAGGATCCAGATCACGCCCAGCAGCAGCATGCGCGTCGCATCATGCGCGAGGATGGCGCGCAGACGTTGCCTCAGTAGTCGTTCACGCTGCCACAGCAGACCAGCCGCCTCAAACGCTGCCCACAGGCCCAACACACTCAGCGAGACGAAGCTGCGGCCCAGACTAATTGCCACCAGCATCGCGATGGTCAGCCAGCGCCAGCGCTCCCGCCGCTCCAGCTTCACACGCGCGACGGTGTAGAGCAGCAGCAGCATGCCTGCCAGCGCGGGATGATCGAAGTGGATCAACTCACGGTAGTAAAGCAACCAGTAACCGGAGAAGGTTAGCGCCACGCCGGCCAGCGCCGGCAGCGGCTTCGCGCCCAGGCGTCGCAGCAGGCGCCAGGCCAGCAGCATCGCCAGCACAAAGAGGGCCAGCATCACCTGACGCGCGATCCAGACTTTCGTCACCAGATCGTCCGTCAAGCTGATGAGCGCGCCCATGAACGCGCTGAAGAAAACCGGGTAGCGATCGAAGTAGACGTAGTCGAGTGTGCCGTCGGCGTTAAGATCGGTGCGCGCATGGCCGACGAAGCCATTGGCCGGCGTGGCGCGGCTCATAATCGACAAACTGTGCGAGGACACCCAGCCATAATGCCCCTCGCCAAAGCCTGTGCCGGCGAACTGCGTGGCAAAGACGATCACGGCCAGCAGGCAGAACAGGGCCCGAACCAGCAACCCGCGCAGGCGAGCATTTCTTTCGCTGCGTGGCATCATCTTCATGCGGGCCTCTTTGCCTGCGGCGTGATTGTCAACTGACGAAGAGCGTCGTCAGGTAAAGCCAGGTGTCGCCGGCGCTGCCGTCGGCCTGGATCAATGGCAGCGGCCCCTGCTCCTGTAACTGCAGCGGATAGTAGATGCTCAACACCAGTGGATACTCGCCGGGCAGGGCGTCACAGGGGATTTGCAGCGGGCGCACATCAAGGAACCAGGCGTCCGGCCCCCAGACGCCCGTGTTGACCGTCGTCAGCCGGTCGTTGCTGGCGCCGACGGACTCGCCCGCCAGGTTCACCAGCGCCAGCTGAATGCTGTAGTTGGCCGCGGGCGGGTTGACGGCCTGCCACCAGCTCTCGATGTTGATGCGCTGGCAGGGCTGCACCTGCACGCTGTCACGCATGCTCCAGTGGCCCAGGGCGAGCTCGCCGCCAAAGACCTGCTGCCCTGCAATACCCTCCGGCAGGACACGCGGCTCGAAGTCGGCGGTGGCGAAGAGGTGGTAGGTGCCGTTGTCGGGCGTCAGGCTGTGCGCGAGCAGCCGCAGATCCTCCCGCTCACCCGCGGCCAGCCAGGGCCTCGTTGGATAGAAACGGAAGTCGCTGAGCACGTAGTCCGCATCTTCCAGTTCCTCCGCGATGGCATGATCCGCCAGATAGAAACCGGGAGCAAAGCATTTGGAATGGTGGATGGGGCAGTGGTTGATGAAGGTGTCGAAGATTCGGGCCTGTTCGGCGCCCCTGGCCTCAAGCGCCAGCCGGATGCGATTGTAGTCGTCTGTGTAGCGCGCATACGCCGCAAAGATCTCCCGGTTCTCCGCTTCAACAACCAGGCTGGACCGCAGGAACAGCGCCAGGCCGGCCAGCAGCAGGATGGCGACCAGGCGCGGGTGACGCTGCAGGCGGCACAGCAGCGCCCGCCAGAACACCAGCGCGAAGCCCATGGCATACATGGTCGTGTAATCGTGATGGGCCGTGAGATTGATCATGGCGATGATGAAGAGCAGGCCGGAGCAACCAGTCAACAACAACAGCAGGCGCAGGGGCGGCGCCTGACGCAGCGCATGCCACAGGACCGTCGCCAGCGCCAGCAGGAAGAGGGGCCAGCTGGCCGCGGCGGGCGCCGCGTCACTGCTGTCGTATTTTACGGGCGCGTACCAGCGCAGCATGCGGTCCGTCTTGAGCGTTGCAAACTCATCCCAGGGCGGAGCCGGATTCTTCCCCGTGACGACGTTGCGGCCGCCTTCATGCCCCAGCGGCAGCCGGCGTCGTATGCTGCTGACTATGCTCACGTCGTGGAGCGGCACCTCGCGGCGCAGCAGCTCCATCGTGATGTTGTAGCCCAGCATCAGTGCGGTCCAGGTCGCGCCCAGCAACAGCATGCGCATCGCATCATGCACGAGGATGGCGCGCAGACGCTGCGCCGGCGCCAGACCGCGTTGCGCCATGATGCCCGCCGCCTCCAGCACGAGCCACAGCCCCGGCACACTCAATGAAACGAATCCTCCGCCCATGCTGACCGCCGCCAGCGTCGCAATGGTCAACCAGCGCCAGCGTTCCCGTCGCTCCAGCTTCACTCGCGCGATTGCGAAAAGCAGGATCAGCATGCCCAGCAGCGCAGGGTGATCGAAGTGCACCGCGTCGCGGTAATAGAGCAGCCCGTAGCCGGAGAAGGCCAGCGTCACGCCAACCAGCGCCGCCAGCCGCGACAGGCCCAGACGCCGTAGAAACAGCCATGCTACCAGGATCGTCAGCATAAAGATGACGTGCATCAACTGACGCGCAATGAACACCTGCGTCGCCAGGTCATCCGTCAGACGGATGAGTACGCCCAGAAAAACGGTAAAAAAAACCGGGTAGCGATCGAAGTAAAAGTAGTCGAGCTCGCCGTCCTTCTCCACGAAAGTGAGCGCATAACCGACGAAGCCGTTGGCTGGCGTGGCATGGTCCGCAAGGGCCAGCGCGTGCGCAGTGATCCAGCCATGATGCTTGTCGTAAAAGCCCGCGTAGCTGAACTGCGTAGCGAAGACGATCACGGCCAGCAGGCAGAAATATGCCGGGAGCAGCAATTGTTTGCCCGCTCTACGCATGTCCAGGGTTTTCTCCCTGACTCTATTCCGGGAGCTCGAGAATCCCCGGTCGCAGCACTGTCCGGCCCGCGACCTCGACTGTGATCATCGGCCAGTCCGCGCCCGCGTCGCTGACAATCTCGAAGCCGGCGTCATCCACCAGGATCGTATCCTCGGACTTGCAGCCCTCGACCGAGGGGTTCCAGGCGTAGGCGCTGCCTGCCTGCACCAGCGACTCATCGTCGGGCGTGACGATGAATTCGCGCGCGTTGTAGCCGGCGGGCCCGCCCTGGTGGTGGAAGCGCCACTGTTCGGCTTCCCCCTGCGCGGCGTAGGCGGCCTGAATATCGCGGAACACGTCCGCGTGGCTGCGACCCGGGCGCGTGGCGACCATGACGGCCGCGTCGATCTCCGCGACCTTCTGCGCCTTCACGCAAAGATCAGCGGGCAGCGGCCCCGCATGCGCCAGTCGGGTGGCAGATACGACCAGGCCCCATTTGCGGTTGCAGACCACGATCATGACGAGGCGTTCCATGCGTTTCCCCGTGGCCAGGGGATGGCGAAACTGCGCGATGCGTTCGTCGGTTGCGACCAGGTTGACCACGGCCAGCCCGCCCCGTTTACGACAGGCGGCATCCAGGCGCGCGGCAATTTCAAACTCGCTGTCGCCGGGGCGCGCGGCGCGAATGGCTTCATCTATCGCGGCGGCGGTCTCTGCGCCGAGGCGGCGACAGCGCTCCTGTTCGGCGGCATCGAGCACCAGCCGCAACTGTTGCAGCGCGGCTGCCACTTGCGGCTCTGTGTCCACTATGGTTTTGGGCGGGGTCGCGGGCAGGGCAGCGTGCCAGGGGTATTCCACGTAGCCGAAGCCCAGGCGCTCGAACTCTTCCTCGGCGCGCAGGCGCGTCAGCTCGATGTTGGTCGTCACAATGTCGCGGCGCTCGGCCGTGACCAGCGCGCTCCACGCGCCGGCGTCGCTGTCGACCGGGATACTGGCGTCAGCGCCGGCGGTGAACCAGGCGAGGTTGCGCGTCTGCGTCAACAGCAGGGCCTGGGCGCCATGGCTGGCCAGCAGCGCGCGCAGGCGTTCGTGCTTGCGGTTGATTTCATCGCTGCGCTGCATCATGTGTCTCTCCGGCTTCGCGGCCATCCCGGCGCGTGATTGTACGCGCCGGGCCAGAGCGGCGCCATGCCGGGCCACGATGTGCTATGCTGGGCGCGGGAGCAGTGAGGCGGAGCGCGCATGGCTGGTCGCCGTAGACTGATGCAATCCGAGTCGGTGCAGAACTTTCTCAAGTCGCTGCTCACGCTGCAACGGGGCAGCGAGCTGGTTTCGACCAGCTCTATGGCTGAAATCCTGCAGATCTCCGCGCCTTCCGTAACCGACATGACGCAGCGTCTGGAGGAAGCCGGTCTCGTCTCCTGGCGCAAATGGCGCGGCTTTCGGCTGACGGCCAGTGGCGAAACCGAGGCACTCATGATTCTGCGGCGTCACCGCCTCATCGAGCTCTTCCTGGTGGAAGAGCTGGGCTACGAGCTGCCGGAGGTGCACGCCGAGGCCGAGCGGCTGGAGCACGCCGTCTCGGATCGCTTCATCGAGGCGATCGCCAGGCGTATGCACGAACCTGGCCTCGATCCGCACGGCGACCCCATCCCGGCGGCGGACGGCACCATCCTGCGCCGCCGCCTCAGGCCATTGAGCGAATGGCCCGCGCACAAGCCCGCCATCGTCTCGCGCATTCTTACGCGTAGCGAGGAAACGCTGCGTGACATCGTCGGCCACGGCATCACGCTCAACGCCCGTATCGAGATCCTGCGGCGCTGCAGGGAAGCAGGCCCGCTGACGCTGAGTGTGAATGGCCGGCAGCACCGCATCGCATATCAGGCGGCAGATTGCATCCTCGTCGAGGACTGGGGTTCGTAATCTTGCGCATCCTCTTCGTCGCCTCGCTCCATCATGTACAGCAACTGCAAACGGCCATCGCCAACAAAGCGCCTGGCGAGCCGCCGTCCCTGTTTCACCCGGCATGATGCAGCACTTCTACGAATGGGCACTGCGTCGCCACGGCCAGGAACTCGCGGTCTTCTAGCCGCGCTCCAGCCGGCGCCGGACTCGCGCCAGCCCCACCTGGCCGCTACAATGCGTCCGTTCGTCACAGCGATTATCCGGAGTTCTCATGTCCAAAACCATCATATCCGCGCCGGACGCGCCCGCCGCGCTGGGCCCCTATTCGCACGCCGTCAGCGCCAACGGCCTGGTCTTCACCGCCGGTCAGGTCGGCATCGTGCCCGGCAGCGGCGCGCTGGCCGAGGGCGGCATTGAGGCGCAGACGCGCCAGGTGCTCGAAAACATCAGCGCCGTATTGCGCGCCGCCGGGACCAGCCTGGAGCGGGTCATCAAAACCACCGTCTTCCTCGCGGACATGGATGATTTCGCGACCGTCAATGGCATCTACGCGCAGTACTTCACCAGCGATCCGCCGGCCCGTTCCGCCGTCGAGGTGGCCAGGTTGCCACTAGGCGCCCTCGTCGAGATCGAGACCGTGGCGCTGCAGTGAAGCGACCGGGAGCCAGCGCGTGAAACTCATCTCCGTCAACGTCGGGCAACCGGTCACGATTCCCTGGCGCGGCGAACTGCTTCGCACCGGCATCTACAAGCGGCCAGCTGCCGGGCGGGTGCGCCTCGACCGGCACAACCTTGAAGGCGACAGCCAGGCAGACCTGAAGCATCACGGTGGGCCGCAGCAGGCCGTCTACGCCTACGCGCAGGAGCACTACGCCTGGTGGGCACAGCAGCTGGGCCGCGACGATCTGAGCCCTGGTCAGTTCGGCGAGAACCTCACCATCAGCGGCCTGCTGGAAGACGAGGTCTGCATCGGCGACGCCTGGCGCGTGGGCGAGGCCCTGCTGCAGGTCAGCCAGCCGCGCATCCCCTGCTACAAACTGGCGCACCGTATGGGCCTGCCGGACTTCGTCAAAACCTTCACACTATCCGAACGCTGCGGCTGTTACCTGCGCGTTCTGCAGACCGGCCTGCTGGGCGCCGGTGACTATGTAGCGCTCGTCGAGCGCGAGGCGCAGCCCATGAGCGTGCGCGCCATCTTCCACCTGCGCCTGTTACAGCCCGACGACCCCGACGCTACAGAACGCGCCAGCCAGCTGGCAACGCTTTCGCCTGAATGGCGCGAGTATTTCGCCAAACGCCGGCGCGCAGTCGCCGCCGACGCCTGAAGGAGGAGAACATGAACCGCAGACGTCTTGTCATTTCCGCGATTGTGCTGGCGGTCGCCGTCGTGGCGCTCGCTTCGCCGCTCTGGCTTCCCTTCTTCACCAACGACGTCGTCGATGAAGCCTTCCCAGCGCTGAGCGTTGCCGAGCGCGAAAGCGTGCGCAACATGCCCGAGGCGCAGCGCGAGGTCCTGATGGCGATGAGCGAGGGCGAGGGCGAGTCGGCCGCCGCCATGGCCGCCGACACGGCCAAAGCCATGATGGAACCGGACAGCGCAATGCAGGATGACATGCCCCGCAGCGCACCGGAGCCGAGCCCGCTGCTGACCGGCACATGGATCGAGATTGACCCCGTACACCGCGCGCAAGGCAGCGCCACCATCTGGCTTGCCGAAGATGAGCGCATCCTGCGCTTCGAGGATTTCCGCGTCACCAACGGCCCACAGCTGCACGTGCTGCTGGCCAAAAACGTGCCGACCAGCATTTTCGCCGGTGTGGGCGAGAGCGGCGAATACGTCGATCTGGGGCCGCTCAAGGGCAATGTCGGCAACCAGAATTACGACATTCCGGCCGAGGTTGACTTGACGGAATACAAGAGCGCAGTCATTTACTGCGTGCCCTTCCACGTGGTCTTCAGCTCGGCGGAACTGGGCTAGGCGCGCAAGCCGCTGCGGCTAACGCAGCAGAAACCCCTCGCGCAGCGGGTCTTCGGGGTCGATCAGAAAAGTGTGCGTGCCGGTGATGGAGGCGCTGCCCGTAACCTCCGGGATGACGGCCGGCAGCGATCCCTCATTCGTGCAGGCCACCACGCGCACGGAAAAGCGCGTGCCGATGAGACTCTCGATGTGCAGCGTCTCACCCACAGCCAGTTCGCCGCGCGCATGGTACAGGGCGGCCCGTGCGCTGACCCCCGTACCGGTCGGGCTGCGGTCCAGTTCTCCCTCGGCGAAGACGCAAGCGTTGCGGCTGTGGAGACCGCTGTCGGCAGGTAGCGACTGTGTGAAGATCGTGCCGTAGAGAAAGTTGAGATCAGGGTCGCCGGAAGGGTGCTCAATGCGCTGCGTCGCCATGATGGCGCGCGTGATGGCCCTGCCAGCCGCGATTAAAGCGTCGCTCTGCTGCGGCTCCAGTGCCAGACCGGTCTGTGCCACATCCACCAGGGCGTAGAAGGCGCCGCCAAAGGCGATGTCGCAGCAGATTTCGCCCAGGCCGGGCACCGCCAAGCGCAAATCCTGCAGCAGCGCGAAGGAGGGCACGTTGCGGAAGCTGACCGCCGCCACGCGCCCGTCCTGCCACTGCGGCGTAGCTGCCACGCGCCCGGCGGGCGTATCGATGCGCAGCTCCGCACGGCCAGGCGGCATGCTGAAGAGGCCGCATTCGAGACCGACCGTGACCAGGCCGATGATGCCGTGGCCACACATGGTGCTGAAGCCCTCGTTGTGCAGGAAGAGTACGCCGAGGTCGCCGTCCTCCGTCGCGGGCGGCGTCAGCAAACAGCCGTACATGTCGGCGTGGCCGCGCGGTTCCCACATCAGGCTGCGGCGCAGATGATCGTACTGCCGGCTGGCCTGCTCGCGGCGCTCGAGGATGGTCGCGCCCGCGGGCATGGGAAAGCCGCTGCAGATGACGCGCAGGGGCTCGCCGGCCGCGTGCGCGTCGATGGTCCTGATGCGCTGCCAGTGCGCGGGCGCTTCCCAGGCAACCATCCCTCAACCGACTCCTGGCCAACGCCGCGCTGGCGCCAGGAAGCCCATGTGTTCCTTCACCGACTTCAAGGTGCGCTCGGAGACGGCGGAGGCGCGTTCGGCGCCATCAGCCAGCACCTGTTCCAGCCAGCCCTTTTCGGCGACGATTTCGCTGTAGCGCTGCTGTAGAGGCGCCAGTTCCTCCGTCACCGCCGCGACGACCGCCTTCTTCAGGTCGCCATAGCCCTTGCCGGCGAATTCCGCCTCGACGGCTGCGCGCTCGCCATGCGTCAGCGCCTGGTAGATGGTCAGCAGGTTGTTGATGCCGGCCCTCTCCGGGTCCCTGCTGAAGCCAATCTCGCGGGCGGAATCGGTGGTGGCGCGCATGATCTTGCGCCTGATCAGGTTGGGCGGGTCGAGCAGAAAGATGGCGTGATTTTCGCCGGTGGCGCTCTTGCTCATCTTGCCGGTAGGCTCGTCAAGGCCCATCACACGCGCGCCGGTTTCGGGGTTGACCACCTCGGGCAGGGTGAAGGTCTCGCCGAACAGGCTGTTGAAGCGCTGCGCGAGGTCGCGCGTCAGCTCGACATGCTGGCGCTGGTCATCGCCGACGGGGACGAAGTGCGCCTGGTAAAGCAGAATGTCACCGGCCATCAGCACGGGGTAGCCCAGCAGGCCGGCATTGACGGCGTCTACCTGCTGCTTCGCCGCCTTGTCCTTGTACTGCGTCATGCGGTTCAGCCAGCCCAGCGGCGTCAGGCAGGTCAGCAGCCAGGCCATTTCGGCGTGTGCCGGGTTGTGCGATTGCACGAAAATGGTTGCGCGCCGGGGATCGAGGCCGGCCGCGAGGTAGAGCGCAGTGACCTCGAGGGTGTGCGCGCGCAACAGGGCGGAGTCATGCGGCACGGTGATGGCGTGCAAATCCACCACGCAATAGTAGGCGTCATACTGTTCCTGAAAGCGCACCCACTGCAGCAGGGCGCCCAGGTAATTGCCGATATGCAGGTTGCCGGTCGGCTGGATGCCGGAGAGCACCCGTTTGCTCTTGTCCGCTGTTCCCATGGCTGGCGTTGCCATCCTCCTGCTGCTGCTCCCGCTCCGATGCGGGAACCCATGACCGGCCCAGTATACCCCCGCCCTTTTGCAGGGGAGCAGGGCCAAATGCCATCCACACCAATGTCACCGGCGCGACAGGCAGCGCGCCTTGTTTCAGGTCATAATCCGGCGCCCGGCACTCCAGGGATCAATCGCCCGGCTTTTGCGGGCCGAAGGGAAGGGCTATGCGAACCCGATTGTTACTCATCCTGATACTGCTCTTCGTCACCGCGACAGCCCACGCCCAGGAAGCCGAACCAGCCTTGCTCGAGGTCGCCGGCGTCACCCTGCGCCTGCGCAGCGGCCCCTCCACCGAGGACGCCATCATTGGCCAGCTGACGCCCCGCGAAGCCGTCGAACTGCTGGAGCGCGGCGAGCAGTGGAGCCAGGTGCGCCGCCAGGACGGCCTGACTGGCTGGGCCCACAACGATTACCTGCGCCCCTGGGATGAACGCAACCGCCCTGATACCTCGCGCCGCGTCGGCGAACGCCGTCTTTTCCGGGTGCCTGGCAAGGTGAGTGGACAATGGCGCTACGCCGATCGCCATGCTGTACTCCGCGCGGTCAGCGCCCACAGCTACCTCTATAGCGTGGCCCGCCTCGCAGATGATGCCCTGCCAGATGACAAGGCCCTGGTGGAACTTGGCGCCCTGTTCGATGAGTATGTGTACCAGCATGCTCTTGATCTCTGGGGGATCGGGAATCCGCCTGACATCAATGGCGATGAACGAATCGTCGTACTGGTCGCCTCCGGCTTCGACCCGGACAAGAGTCTGGGTGGCTGGTACTCGGCCCGTGATGGCCTGCCGGATGAGGGCAACCCCGCAGGCATCGGTTTCCTCGGCATCGCTCTGCATGAAAAGGGGTTGTATTACCAGCAGGACCCACCTCCCTTTGCGTCCCTTGAGATCAGTAAACTGGCTCACGAATTCGGGCATATGCTTCATCACTACACGGGGGACAGGAACCACTCAGCCTGGGTCAAGGAAGGTCTTGCTTCATTCACGGCATCTTACCTGTGGAATGTGAAGGATCTGTCCACAACTGACTTTTTTCAAATTTGCCACAGATCAATTTCTTGCCAGACGAACAGCTAAACCCTTCCCGGGGACCTGATTACGCAGCAAGTACGCGCTTCATTACCTATATATACGAACGCCTTGGCCAAGAAGCGCTGCGCGACTTCGCGGCACACCCCCGGCAAGGCCTGGCCGCCCTTGACGACATCCTGGCCGTTCATGAAACCGGCATGGACGCGGACAGTTTCTTCGCCGACTGGGTGCTGGCCAACTATCTGCTGGACACCCGGCGCGAGGGCGGGCGGTTTGGCTACAGGATGCTGGAATCAGCCCAACCTCATCTTCCCGGTCGCGTCCGCCAGCTTCCGGCCGGCTTTCATGAAGCCACGCCGCCTTACAGCGCAGACTACTACGAACTGCCCCCGCCAGTTCCAGGCACAGCCGACCAACTGCTGATGGATTTCCGTCTGAAGGCTCCGGAACCGCAGGACGCCTGGCTGCAACTCGTTCAGGTCCTGCCTGATCGCGTCGACCTGCAGCGCTTCCGCGCCAGTGAGCACCGCGGGCAGCCGGTCCTGGCGACGCTGGCGGAACAGGCGGAGCGCATTTTCGTCGCCGTCTCGCCCTTTACGCCCGGGGCGCGCCAACGCACACAGCCCGTCCACTATTCCCTCGCCCTGCGCGAGCAACCCGCGCCAGCGGACGCGCTTGCCCAGGTGACCGCGAGCCTGCGTGTCCGTAGCGATCCCGAAATTGCCGACAATACGCTCGGCAAGCTCCGCCCCTGCAGTTTCGTTAAGGTGCTGCAACGCGGCCCGCAGTGGAGCCAGGTGCTGAGCGATGACGGCCTCTCCGGCTGGTCGCATAATGACTTCCTCTTCCATCTGAACGCGTCCGGCAACGGTTCCTCCACCGGCTCCTGTGGGGCGCTCACACGGGCAGCCCATGACGGGAACCTCGCGGCCGTACAGCGGCTGCTGGCCAATGGCGCCGATGTGAACAGCGCGGACGCCTTCGGCCGCAGGGCCCTGCACGAGGCCGCCTTCTGGGGCCACGACGCTATTCTCGCCCGTCTGCTGCGGGCCGGCGCCGACGTTAACGCCCGCGATGCCACAGGGCGCAGTGCCTACGACGAGGCCGTCCGCATGGAGAACGCCAGCAGCCTGCTGCTGTTGCACAGGGCCGGCTCCGGGTCTGACTTGGCCGATCCCGCCAGCCTGCCCCTCATGATCATCGCGGCCGGCCAGGGCAACACGGAACTGCTGGAACAATTGCTCGCGGCAGGCCATGACGTCAACTGGCAGGACGGTAGCGGCCAGACAGCGCTGGTCGCTGCCGCACAGAATGGCCAGACAGCAGCCCTCAAACTGCTGCTGGCGGCTGGTGCCGACGCGCAGTGGCTGGATGAGAACGGCCGGTCACCCCTGATGCTGGCCGCGGCAGAAGGGCAGGTCGGGACGATCGCGCGACTCCACGACGTCGGCGGAGACCTACACCGGCAGGATCGTGAAGGTCACACGGCCCTGACCCTCGCGGCGGTCAACGGACATCCGACGATCGTCACGTGGTTCTTCCTGGGTAACAGTGACGTTGACCTCGGACATTCTATCGGCGCGCAGGGCCGCAACGCCCTGCACCTTGCTGCCGCCGCCGGGCATGAAGCAGTCGTCGCCCTGTTGTTGCTCAGCGACATGGACATCCATGCCCGGGATGCAGATGGCCGCAGCGCCCTGCAACTGGCCCAGGCCGCGGGACACGACGGCGTCATGGCGATGCTGCGCATGGCGGACGAGGTTGAAGTTGTCGAGACGACGGACTGGAACTTTTCGCAGCAGCATGCCACCACCTATCACGCGGCGGCCCGCAACGGCGACCTGGCGGAAGTTGACAGTCTCATCAGAGATGGTATGCGAGTGGACACCCTCAGGGGTGGCAACCGGACGGCCCTCTCCCGCGCCGCTGGCGCCGGCCAGCGGGACATGGTGCTGCGCCTGCTACTCGCCGGCGCGAGTACCTACAGGGAGGGAAGAGACAATTTCTATCCTGCCCTGTATTACGCCCTGAGTGCCGGGCATGAAGACATCGCCCTGTTACTACTCTACGCTGGGGCGCGCCCCGGTGGTTCCGGCTATCTGGGCACGCGGGGGCTCCTGTGGGCCGCGAATTTCCGCAGTCCCGACCTGGTCCACCTGGTGCTCGGCGTACGGGGCAGACGGCGTGTTCAGGTCGACTTCCCGCGCGACAGTTATTTCAGCACGCCCCTGTTCTATGCTGTCAAGGCGAAAAACAACCATATTGCAGACATTCTGCTGGATGCAGGCGCCAATCCTGACATCCGGGACCGAAGTGGCGCCTCCCCGCTGTACTATGCAGTCAACACCCAGAATGTGGAGATCGTGAAACTGTTGCTGGCCGCCGGCGCAGACCCCAACGTTCCGCTCAGCCGGCAAAGAGCCAGGACATTAGCGGGATTGGCCAGACGCACCGGCAACCGCCAAATCATCAACATGCTGCTCGCGGCCGGTGCGCAGACCTGAAGGAAGGAGGTGCGCAATGCGAACCCGACTGCTGTTAATCTTACTGGCCCTGGTCTTCGTCCCTGGCGCAGTCCGCGCCCAGGAGGCTGACCCCACCTGGCTCGAGGTCGCCGGCGTCACCCTGCGCCTGCGCAGCGGCCCCTCCACCGATGACGACATCCTCGACACCCTGCGCCCCGGCACTGCCCTCGAGCTACTGCAGCGCGGCGAGCAGTGGAGCCAGGTGCGGCGCCCGGACGGCCTGACTGGCTGGGCCCACAATGACTACCTGCGCCCCTTCGACACGCGCAACCGTCTGGATACCTCGCGCCGCATTGGCGAGCGGCGCCTGTTCAACTTTCCGACCAGATTTGGCGGCTTGCGCGCACCGTCGGGCTATACCAACCGCCATGCCGAACTGCGCGCCATCAGCGACCACAGCTACATCTACACCGTGAAAAACCGCGCGCACCATCTTCTGCCAGAGGACGAGACCCTGCAAAGACTGGGTACGATCTTCGACGGGAAGATCTATCAGCAGGCCCTTGATCTCTGGGGCGTCGAGGATCCACCCGCCATCAACGGCGACGAGCGGCTCGTCATCCTGCTCACATCCGGCTATGACAGGGAAGACCTTCTTGGTGGCTGGTATTCGCCAGGCAACGGTTACATCGGCCTCGGCATCAACCAGCCGGAGTTTGTCGTCAAGGGAGACTTCCTCGTCGACCATTTGTCCCAGACCCTGGCGCACGAGTTCGGGCACGTGCTCCATGATCACAGCGGGGACAGAAACCGGGCTCCCTGGGTCATTGAAGGCCTGGCCGAGTTTACCCAGGCCTACCTTGTGCATGGGCAAACTCTGGAAAAAGGATCCCGCAGCCCCGGACCCACTTATATTCCCGACGCCCGTACCCGTCTGTTCGCGGGACCATGCACGGACTACGAGACCAGCAAGCTCTTTATCACTTACATGTACGAACGTCTTGGCGTAGAACTGTTGCGTGACTTCGCTGACCATCCGCGGCAGGGCATGGCCGCCCTTGATGCCTTGCTGGCCGAGAGTGATTCTGGCATGGACGCCCATGATTTCTATGCCGATTGGGTGCTCGCCAATTATCTGAACGACGTCCGGCGCGATGGCGGTCGCTACGGCTATCCCCTGTTGCAGGGCGAGTCCCCCCTGGCCCTGTCAGCACCTCACAACTTCATTCGCCAGCTTCCGGCCGGTCTCCACGTCACGTCTGATCCCTACATCACCGATTACTACGAATTGCCCCTGTTGCAGGACAGCGGCGCAGCCGGCAAACTGCTGCTGGACTTCCGCCTCTTCGCCCAGGCACCCCAGGATGCCTGGATCCAGTTTGTCCAGGTCCTGCCCGAACGCGTCGACGTACAGCGTTTCCGCGCCAACGACTATCGCGGCCGGCCCATCCTCGCCTCACGTGACGGCCAGGCGGAACGTGCCTTCCTCGCCATCTCGACTTTCACGCCTGGCGATTACCTGCGCACGCAGCCCGTTCGCTTCTCCCTTGCCCTGCGCGAACTGCCCGCACAGCCGGACAACCGTGCCCAGGTCACCACCACCCTGCGTGTCCGCAGCAGCCCCGAACCCGCTGCCGACATCCTCGGCAAGCTGAGCCCCTGCTCATACGTCCAGGTCCTGCAGCGCGGCCCGCAATGGAGTCAGGTCATGGCTGACGACGGCCTCTCCGGCTGGTCCCACAACGACTACCTGTTCCATCTGAACGCTCCCTCGGCCGGCGCCCCCGCCTTCAACTGTGCGTCACTAACAAACGCAGCCTGGAACGGGAACTATGGGGCCGTTCAGCATTTGCTGGCTACGGGCGTCGATGTCAATGGCGGTGATGCCTTCGGCCGCAGCGCCTTGCATGAAGCTGCCTTCTGGGGTCACCGCGACCTCATCACGCTGCTTCTGCGGGCCGGTGCTGACATCCATGCCAGGGACGCTGCTGATCGCACCCCGCTCGACGATGTCCTGCGTTCCGGCGATACACGCAGTGTCCTGCGCCTGTACCGGGCCGGAGAAAACTTCAGCCTGGGCGATCCCGCCATCCAGCCGCTCATTGTTGATGCGGCCGCCACCGGTAACAATGAATTTCTTGAACTACTCCTTGAAAATAGCCATGACATCAACTGGCGCGACGAAAGCGGCCGCACGGCCCTGGCCGCCGCCGCCGACAACGCCCATGAAGGGGTGGTGAGAACACTCATCGATGCCGGCGCGGATGTTTCGCTGGCAGACGAAAATGATCGTACGCCCTTCATGCAGTCCGCGGTTGGCGGCAACCTCGTCACTCTTGAACGCATTTACCGGGCCAGTGTGGACGAAAACCATGTCGATCGCGAGGGCCACAACGCCCTGACCCTGGCGGCTTCCCGGGGCAAGGCCATGAACGTCGCCTGGTTGCTGCTCAGCACGGAGGTGGATGTTCACCACAGCTTGCCGGACAGCGGCCGCAACGCCCTGCACCTGGCCGCCGCCAATGGTCATGCAGACGTCATCGCCATGTTGCTGCTGAGCGATCGGCGGCGCCGATCCCAGGTGATGGATGCCAGCGCGCAGGATGCGGACGGCTTCACGCCCCTGCAGCTGGCCACGGCTGCCGGCCACGTCAGGGCCGCGACTTACCTGAACATGGTGGAAACAGACAAATTGCGACCGGAAACCAGGCGCCGGGACATATCGCTGGGTCTGGATGTCCACGCGGCGGCGCGCAGCGGCAATCTGGCGGAAGTCGACCGGCTCATCAGGGCCGATGCGCACATCTCGGCCACCGACAGTGAAGGCTATACGCCGCTCATGCGTGCCGCCCAGGCCGGTCATCGGGATGTGGTGCTGCGCCTGCTGCTCGCCGGCGCAAGTCCGGATGAAAGGGACAACTGGCAATGGGACGAACCGGCGATGTTCTTCACCATCCGCAACGACCATAGCGACCTCACGGCGATGTTGCTGCTCGCCGGCGCCACTGGACGTACCTGGGGCAACACGGCGCTTCAATGGGCCTCCTCCTTCGGTCGGGCAGACATCCTCCGGCTGCTGTTCGATACCAGGACGTGGGTGCGCTTCAACATCGAAACCCGCAACTACCCGGGCCAGACGCCCCTGCACCATGCCGTGAACTTCCAGCATGCAAGGGTCGTGGAAATCCTGCTTGATTCAGGCGCGGACCCGAACGCCCGCACCGGCCCGATATTCGACCGCGAGTCAGTGATGGATGTCGCCAGACAAGTCGGCAACCGGAAAATCATCAACATGCTGCGCGCAGCAGGTGCGGAAGGCTGAGGGAAAGGGAAGCGCAATGCGAACCCGACTGTTACTCGTCCTGTGTTTGCTCTTTGTCACCGCGGCAGCCCACGCCCAGGAGACTGATACCACCTGGCGAAAGGTCAGTGACGCCACGCTGCGCCGCGGCAGCAACCCCTCCCTCCGGCGCGTCCATGACGATTTCCAGCGCCCGATTGGTGAGCTGCGTCAATTTGAGACAAGAAACGCGCAAGGGGAATGGATCATCGTTAGTGCTGCCCTTGCCCACGTCAGCAACCATGCCTATTTCTACATCTACAGCTTTGACCCCGCCAGACATCCGACGGCCGACGCCCAGACACTGATACCCCTTGGCCAACAGTTTGATGAGCTGTACCCCCGGTTGCTCAGCACCTGGGGCATCACGGATCCACCGCACAACGAGGGCGACAGTCGAGTCGTTGTCCTGTTCACCAGTGGTGACAATTCCAAAGGATTCTATTTCTCTCGTGGACAAGAAGCCGGCCACATTAAAATGGAATACGAGGGGCGCCGCCGGAGTCCATTTCTGCGGGATGTTTACCTGGGAGTGCTGGAACACGAACTCTGGCACATGGTCCATCACAAGCGTGGTGGCAACCATGCACGCTGGGTAGAGGAAGGGTTCGCCGTTTTCCACCGTATCCTGCTGTCAGGGACACCTCTCGAGAGAACTGTTGCATTCTCCTACCTGGAGAACCCCCAGGTCCAGTTGAACCACCGGCAGGATAACAATATAGAATATGGTGGGGCCGCTCTCTTTGTTTCCTACCTCTACGAACGCTTCGGCCTGGACTTGCTGCGTCAGTTGGCCTTCCACCCGCAGCAGGGTCTGGACGCCCTTGATGCCCTCCTCGCCGCCCATGGAGCTGGCATCAACGCCGACGACGTCTTCACCGACTGGGTCATCGCCAACTTCCTGCTCGACAACCGGCGCGAGAACGGGCGCTTCGGCTATCCCCAACTTTGGACCCCCGAGATGGAACCTGCCCGGCGGCTCCGTTACATTTACGAACTCCCCTTTACCTACAACCACGTCACCTCGCGCTACTCCGCCGCTTACTACGAACTCTGGCCCGCCGCCCTTGACAAGTCCCGCCCGCTCCTCTTCCGCTTCAACCCCGCCGAGCCGCCCCAGGACGCCTGGCTCCAGCTCGTCCAGGTCCTCCCCAATGCCATTGACGTCCAGCGCTTCAGCGCCAGCCAGCAGGGCGAAGGCGCGATCGCCGCCGCCCTCCACGACAATGCCCAACGCTTCATCCTCGTCGTCTCCCCCTTCACTCCCGGTGACCGCCGCCGCGCCGGTCCCGTTTCCTACTCCCTCGCCCTCTCCCAGCAGGAAGCCGACCTGACGCCCCTCACCCCCTCTACCAGCACTGCCGCCGGCAGCGTCGCCGCCGCCTCTTCGTCCACTTCCCTGGCCTTCCCCGGCCAGGTCAACCAGCAGGCCACCGACCTCGGCGCCCTCGGTCGTATCTTCCGTGCCAGTCATGCTTCAGGTCCGGCGCTGGTCGTCTACCGTTTCGTTTCTGCCCAGGACGGTGAACTCGCCTTCTGGGTCACCCAGCAGGAGATCGGTGCCGCCGGCGTCGGCTGTGTCAAGACCAGCGCGAACCGGCAAATCGCCGCCAGCAAGCAGGCCAACAACAACGTCGTCATCGCCATGGGCCCCGACGCCGAGAACAAGACCTTCCACGCCATCTTTGACGGCGGCGCCAGCGGCGGCGTCAGTGGCATCTCCACCACCTATGATGGCCCGCCCGGGGCGGGTTGTTGACGGCCATGTCCCCGATTATTCTTTCATGACACACCGGCCTGAGGCGCTGCCAGACGGCCTGCAGGAAACTGTCAGCCTTATGCCGCCGTCAGGCGCGGTATACGGAGGGAAGGGGAGGCTCAATGCGAAGCCGATTGTTACTCACCCTGGTGTTGCTCCTCGTCACGACGGCAGCCCACGCCCAGGAAGCCGAACCTGCCTGGCTCGAGGTCGCCGGCGTCACCCTGCGCCTGCGCAGCGGCCCCTCCACCGACCACGCCATCATCGGCCAGTTGCGCCCTGGTGTCGCTCTCGAACTGCTTGAGCGCGGTGAGCAGTGGAGCCAGGTGCGCCGCCCGGACGGCCTGACCGGCTGGGCCCACAACGACTACCTGCTGCCCTGGGACGAGCGCAACCGCCCCGATGCCCGCCGCCGCGTCGGCGAACATCGTTTGTTCCGTGTGAGCGAGCTCGAGAGCGGGAAACTCTACACCTTCAACGCCGAACTGCGTGTGACGGACGACCATAGTTACATCTACACCCATGCCCACAACAACAACGACGATCTGCCGCCCGAGCAGGACCTGCTATGGCTGGCGGATGCTTTCGACAATCAGATTTATCCGCAATCGCTCGATCTCTGGGATATCAAAACACCGCCCGCGATTGATGGTGACGAGCGGGTTGTTATCCTGATCGTAGCCGGTATTCGCACCAGGCTGGGCTGGTATTCAGGCCGTAGTAACATGCCCGGGGAGGCCAACCCGAACGGCACCGGCTTCATAGGCATCAGTCGTCCCCTGGAATGGCCGGGTCAACCGGTTGTCCATGATCTCCCCACACTGGCTCACGAATTCCGCCACATGCTTCATCATCATACCGGCGGCAACCAGGTGACCTGGGTAAACGAGGGGCTTGCCACTTTCTCGCAAGAATACCTGGAGGTGAGCACTGTAAAGGAATATGCCTTCAGTTCCGCGCAATCTTTCCTGGCGCAGCCACGCTCCCAGCTCAACCGGTTTGAAGGCTCTGGCGAACACTACGGCTCAAGTCTGCTCTTCATGTCCTACATTCATCAGCGCCTCGGCCTGGAGGCGCTGCGTGACTTTGCTGCGCATCCAGGGAAGGGGTTGAACGCCCTCGATGCCCTGCTGGCCGAGCGCAATGCCGGAATGGACGCCGATGATTTCTTCGCCGACTGGGTGCTGGCCAACTACCTGCTGGACAGGAGGCAGGAGCATGGGCCTTACGGCTATCGCCTGTCGGGCGACCCTAATTTGTCACCGCCATCCCCGCGCAGCCGCATCCAGAGCCTGCCGGTCGGATTGCGGGACGCCACCCCTCCCTACTCAACCGACTATTACGAAATTGCCTTGCCGATCACCGGAGAAAGCGCCCGGTTGCAACTGGATTTTCGCCTGGCAGCGCCTGAGCCACATGATGCCTGGTTCCAGTTCGTACAGCTTTATCCGGAATGTATCGATGTTCAGCGCTTCCGCGCCAGCGAGTTTCGCGACCGACCGGCCCTCGCCTCGCTTGCAGATCAGCCGGAACGCGCATTTGTCGCCATCTCTCCCTTCACTCCCGGCGCTCGTCAGCGTACGCAGCCGGTCAACTACTCCCTTGTCTTGCGCGAACAGCCGACGACGCTGCACGACCGTGCCCAGGTGACCACGACCCTGCGCGTCCGCAGCGCACCGGAGATCGCCGATAACATCCTGGGCAAGCTGCCACGCTGCAGCTTCGTCCAGGTCTTGCAGCGTGGCCCGGAGTGGAGCCAGGTGTTGGGTAGCGACGGACTGACCGGCTGGTCCCATAACGACTTCCTGAACCTGGTAAACGCGTCTGGCGCTGCCATACCGGTCAGCGCCTGTGTTGCGCTGCCGCAGGCAACCCGTGACGGTGACCTGGCGGAGGTGCAACGCCTGCTGGCCGCTGGCTATCCCGTAAACGGCACAAATGCCTTCGGATACACCGCCCTGCACGAAGCCGCCCTCTGGGGCCACAACGCCATTCTCTCCAGTCTGCTGCGGGCCAGCGCTGACGTCCACGCGCGGGACAGCGCCGGCCATACTGCCCTTGACGTGGCCATCCTCTCAAACCTGGTGGACAGCATCCTGCTGCTGCACCAGGCCGGTGCTGATCTGGACCTGGGCGGGCCTGACGCCCTGCCGCTCATGATCAGGGCTGCGGGCGAAGGCCACAGTGCGCTGCTGGAACTTATCCTCGCTGAAGGTCACGACGTCAACTGGCGAGACGACAGCGGCCAGACGGCCCTTGCTGCCGCAGCCGCCAACGGCCGGACCAGGCCTGTCAAACTGCTGCTGGATGCCGGCACCACTGCGCAGACGCAAGGTGTGGCGGGTCGTACGCCCCTTATACTGGCGGCCGCCAACGGCCATGTTGAAGCGCTGAAGCTCCTGCATCAGGCTGGCGATGACATCAATCGCCGGGATATGGAAGGTCACACGGCCCTGACGCTGGCGGCAGCCAACGGTCATGCGAATGCCGTCGCCTGGCTGCTCCTCATTGCTGATGCAGATGTCCAACAACAAGTTCATGCACGTGGCCAGAATGCGCTGCAACTGGCGGCTGCGGCGGGGCATGACGACGTCATTGTGCTTCTGTTACTCAGTGATGTGGACATCGGGATGCAGGATGCTGACGGGCGCAGCGCCCTGCAACTGGCCAGGGCTGGTGGTCAGGACGAGGTGGCGGCGTTGTTGCTGGCAGCCGGGGCGGATGCCTTGACACAGACTGAAGCCATGATGTCCCGCAGAAGCTACTCCGTCAAAGATGTCGTTCATTTTGTCGCAGCAGCCGCGGATGGCGATCTGGCGTCAGTTGACCGGTATCTGCGGGAGGGTATGAAACCCGACAAGTCAGTCATTGGGGAAATGACCGCGCTGGCTCGCGCCTCCCAGGCGGGTCATCGGGAGGTTGTACTGCGTTTGCTGCGCGCCGGCGCCAACCCGACCGGCTTCGTGGGGTCCGGTGTTCACGAACAGAGTCCCCTGTACAGTGCCATCCGGAAAGGATATGACGATATCAGCGCGATGCTGATCCTCGCCGGGGCCCGGGTCAGCAGCAAGTACGAATGGTCCCCGGGCGCTCTGTTCTGGTCCGCCAGATACGAGAGGCCGGCTATAGTCCGCCTCTTGCTGAACCTGCCCGGCGAAAGAGGGGGCCGTGTAAACCTGGTCGGATACGGGTTCAAGACACCCCTGCACGAGGCCGTGATCAAGGGTAACCGGGAAATTGTCGAACTGTTGCTGGCTGCCGGCGCCGACCCCAACGGGGATCCCCGCAGTGATTCTTCACCGCTGTCGGATTGCTGGGGGAGCGCAAACAACGGTATTGCCAGTTTGTTGCTCGAGGCCGGCGCGCAGGCCTGAGCGCGCTCAGGCGCAGGCCAGACCCTGCGGCGTGCTGGCCTCGTCCCAACGCCGCGCGAACTCCGCCGCGTAGGGGGTAACCAGCGCCGGGTCCTCAATGATCAGCAGGTTCTCGTCGTTACTGGCCGTCCCGTTGGCGGAAAAGTTCGCTGATCCGGTCACGACTGTATGGTCATCGATGAGGAAGACCTTGTGGTGCAGCAGAAAGGGGTTGCCATCCTGGCGCACCGCCAGCCCGGCGCAGTACAACGGCCCCAGCTCGCTCCAGACAGATTCGCTGCCGGTGCGTTCGAAGATCCCCTGAATCGTCACGCCCGCCGCGGCCCGCCCCAGCAGCGCCGCGGCCAGGTCATCCAGCGTGAAGGAAAAGGCCATGAAGCGAATGCTTTCCCGCGCCCCGGCCAGCGCGTCGCCGAGGGCTGCCGCCAGATCGTCCTCCGGCCCGAAGTAAATGGCGATGCGCCCCGTCTCCGTCTCAACCGGAGCCGTCTCGCCCTGTGGCGAGCGCGGCCCGAAGCGCCCCTGCGCGAACATCTCGTCAAACTCGGCCTGATAGCGGCGGGCAGCTTCAGCCGAGCGCAGTTCCAGCAGGTTGTTGTTGTGGCGCTCGGCGCCGTTCAGCGTCAGGTTCATCGAGCCCGTCCAGACGCTGCTGCCATCGATGATGATGAACTTGTTGTGCATCAACGCGCTGCGGCCGTCAGCCACGACCGGGATGCCCGCCGCCTGCAGCTGACCCATGCTGCTGTCATCCGCGCGCAGGCCATGCTCGTCATCGGTGACGACGCGCACCCGCAGGCCGCGCGCCGCTGCCGCCAGAATGGCTTCGGTCAGCAAGGG
Source organism: Phototrophicaceae bacterium (assembly GCA_965223965.1). Taxonomy (GTDB): domain Bacteria; phylum Chloroflexota; class Anaerolineae; order Aggregatilineales; family Phototrophicaceae; genus JAGWBD01. The sequence goes on along the minus strand of CBDCXX010000009.1, from coordinate 53,182 downwards.
ATTATTCAACTCAAAGGCGGCGATGTCGAGTGAAACGCGGGCTGCGTCCATGGCCGCCGCCAGCGGGCAGTCGATGCCGCCGCTGTAGTCCGCGCTGTCGTAACTGTCGTCAGGCCCGTCGCCGGAGCGGCGAAGCGCAGGGGGCGCGCTGAAATACACCGACCAGTAGTCGCCGACCGTGCCGAAGCCGCGCGGCAGACGCAGCTCCCCGGCGGAAGGGCTCCCGTCGTGAGCGGCGGGATAGGGCAGGCCCTCCTCGGGCGCGGCGTCCTGCAATCCTGGTGGTAGCGGGGCCGGCGCCAGCGCCAGTTGCAACGCCAGCGCGATTACCAGCGCGGCGAGGAAGAAGCCTGCCAGATGCCGCGGCGCAGCGCTCATGCGCAATACCTGCCGGGCTGCGCCATGTTACACTGCCGTCGCCACCGCGAAGCTGTGAGACTCACATCGTTATGAAACTGATGCCGATCGTCTACGTTGCGCAAATGTCCCGCTCGCTCGATTTCTACCTCGCGCTGGGGCTGGAGCCGGATTATGTCGAACGCGAGGGCGTGTGGTCCTCGCTGAAGCTGGGCGACGCTGTGCTGGGCCTGCACGAGCTCGACCCGCTGCCGCCCACGCAGGAGGTTGGTCGCGTCGCGCTGGCCCTCGTCAGCGCAGAAACGCTGGAAGCGCTCGTCGCGCGCCTGGCGGCGCAGGGCATCGCGCCCGCGCGCGCCATCCGCAGCGAGCCTTTCGGCCGTTCGCTGCTGCTGCGCGACCCGGACGGCCTGCTCATCCAGGTCAACGAGCACGCGCACTGAGCCCGGCTGCGAGCGCCTCCCAGGCCGCGCGCACCTGCTGTTGCAGTTCTGCGAGTGAGCCGTCGTTGCGGATGATGAGGTCGGCGCGCGCCAGCTTTTCCGCCTGGGGATTCTGAGAGAGAGCGCGCTGAAGTGCGGCCGCGGCCGTCATGCCGCGCTGCGTCGTCAGGCGCGCCAGCTGCGTTTCCGGCGCGGCGTCCACCACCCAGACCGCGTCTACCGCGTCCACGAGCGGGCCTTCCAGCAGCTTGATGGCCTCGATGACCACGACATCCTGCGGCGCTGCGGCCACGAGTGAGTCGATCTGGCGCCGGATGGCGGGGTGCGTCAGCGCCTCCAGCCGGGCGAGCGCCGCCGCGTCCGCGAAGACGATGCGTCCCAGCGCCGCGCGGTCGATGTGACCCTGCGCGTCCAGCAGCGACTCACCGAAAGCGGCCGCCACCGCGGCGAAGGCCGCGCCATCCGGCTGCAACACCTGACGCGCGACGCGGTCGGCATCAATGACGCCGGCGCCCAGCGCCTCCAGTTGTTGCAACACCTGGCTTTTGCCGACGGCGATATTGCCCGTCAGGCCGATGACGGTCTTGTCCGGCCAGCGACTCACCGCTTCCTCCGCCGCGCTCAACCTGCGGGCAACGCGTCCTCTTGCTCCGCGACCCGGCCCGGCTCGACGTCCTCATACTGGATCGTCAGCGTCTCCTCAAGGATGTCGCTGGAACTGCTGTCAAAGTCCGAGTAGCCCACTTCCGAAATCCAGGCGTCGTACACCGTCCAGCGCTGCGTTTCCACGCCCTTGTCGAGCGCCAGCAGGCAGAGCGTGCGCGCGGGGCGCACGATGTCCTCGCCGGCGTCGAAGGTCTCGCGCACCCAGACGTTACAGGGGTGCTGCGGGTCGAGTTGCACCATTCTTGTGATCTTGAAAGGTTCCTGCAGCTTGCGGATGGCGGTCGTGGTGCGCACATCCAGGCGGAAGGCCACCAGGCCGCGAATGGCGAGGATGCCGCTCACGCGCTGGCCGTCAATCTCGAGCGCGAACTCCTTGGCCAGCTGGCCATCAATGCCGTCGCTGCTGCGGACGTCTGCGGCAGCCGTCTCGTCTGCCATGGTCATCTCTCCTCCTGCCTTCCGGGCGCCAGTATAGCCTGAACGCCGTATACGGCTGCGCCACAACCCGTTACAATCGCGATAGTCGCGCGCCATTCATCATAATCCATAGCGGTGCGGGAGGGCCCCCGCGGAAGTGAGCGCATCGTGAATATCCGGACGGGCGTGGCCCTGCTGCTCATGGCCGGACTCACGGCCTGCAGCGCCATCAACGAGCCGCCGCGCCCCACTGCGCCCCCGCCCACGCTCACCCCGGAAGGCCAGACGCCGGAACAGGCCGAGCGCATCGCGCGGCTTTTCCTGCAGGCGTGGCAGGACGGCGACCTGGCCGGCATGCACAGCCTGCTCACCTTCGGCGGCCAGGAAGCCACCACGCTGCCGGCCTTCAGCGATTTCTACCGGCGCAGCCAGACGACCATGACGCTGCGCGCACTGGAGACCCGCGTCACCAGCCAGCTGCCGGGCGCCGGCGGCCTGATGACCTTCGGCTACGACGTCACTTTTCACACCAACCAGGTGGGCAGCTTCCTCGATGGCGGCCGCACCCTGCGCCTGGCCTGGGACTCGCGGCTGCGCGACTGGCGCGTGGTCTGGTCGCCCGGCGACCTGCTGACGGCAATGGCGGAGGGCGGCACGCTGCGCCTCGATGCGCGCCTGCCCAGCCGCGCCAACATTTACGACCGGAACGGCCGGGCGCTGGCCTCGCGCAACAACCGCATTGTCACCGTCAACGTCATCAAGGGCGAGATTCCGCATGTCGCCAACTGCAACCGGCGCCTCGCCAGGGCGCTCAACCTCGACGTCACCCTCATCGAGCAAATCCTCGCCGCGCGCGCGGCGGACTGGCTCAGCGAGATCGGCACCGTCGACCCGGTCACCTGGCTGGAAGTGCGCGCGGGACTCGAGCAGGACTGCAAGGCGCGCTTCATCGAACGCTCGGCGCGCCAGTACGAAACGGGCGCGGTGACCGCGCACAGCGTCGGCTATGTGGGCTGGCCGGACGAAAGCCAGGTCGCGGCGCTGGCAGCAGCCGGCTTCCCGCAGGACAGCATCATCGGCCGCAGCGGCGTCGAGGCCAGCCAGGACGAGGCCCTGCGCGGCATTCCCGGCGGCAGCCTCTACGTGGCTGAATCCGGCGGCCGCCAGACCCTCGTCGCCGAGAGCGCCGCGCGCCCCTCGCAGAGCGTGTGGCTGACGCTCGACGTGGAGTTGCAAACCTTCATCGTGAAGGCCCTGCAGCGCGCCCGCACAGAGGCTGAAACGACCTGGGCGCCGGGCTCGCAGGGGGCGGCCGCCGTCGTGCTGGACGTCCGCAGCGGCGCCATCCTGGCGCTGGTGAGCGAGCCCTCCTACGACAACAACGTCTTCGCGCCCTTCCCGGCCATGGGGCGCGAGGCTGCGCGCGAGCTCTCCGCCCAGGTGCGGGCTGACGCGCGCCTGCCACTGCTTAACCGCGCCACGCTCGGTATCTACCCTGCCGGCTCCATCTTCAAGGTCGTGCCCGCCATCGCCGCGGCCGACAGCGGCGTCTACGCGCTGAACGAGAAGTATTTCTCGGATGGCAGCTGGAACCGCGACCTGCCGCGCCGCGACTGGCTCCCCGGCGGCCATGGCTTGCTGACCCTGCCGGAGTTTCTGAAATACAGTTGCAATTCCTGCTTCTTCGAGACCGCCTGGGATCTCGACGCGGCCGACCCCTGGTTGCTGCCGACCTACGCGCGGCGTCTGGGCCTGGGCGCGGTCACCGGCCTGCGCGACCTGCCGGAGGCCGAAGGCAGGATCATCGATCCGGATACGCTGCGGGCGCGCGGCTTCAACTGGACGGCATCCGAGGCGGTGAACATGGCCGTCGGTCAGGGCGAAGTGCACGTCACGCCGCTGCAGATCGCGCGCCTCTACGCCACCATCGCCAACGGCGGCACCATCTACCGGCCGCAACTGGTGCAGCAGGTCGGTATGCTCGGCGAAACGCCGGCCTTCACGCTGCAGCCCGAAGTCATGGCGGAGAGCGCTATCAGGCCCGCAGTGATGGCGCTGGTGCAACACGCGCTCTGCACCGTGGTCAGCGAGCCGGGCGGCACGGCCGAGCACGTGTTCCGCGGCTCGACGCTGCTGGCGCAGGGCGTCTGCGGCAAGACCGGCACCGCCGAGGCGCCCGGCGAGGAATCTCTGCCACACGCCTGGTTCGTGGCCTGGACGCCCGCCGCGCAGCCAGAGATCGCCATCGCGCTGCTGGTGGAAAACTCGGGCGACGGGTCGGCCGTGGCGGCGCCGCTGGTGCGCGAGATTCTGGAGTTCTGGTATTTTGGCCGGGAGGCTGCCTGATTTCATCATATTTTCTCCCCTCTCCCTGAGAAGGGTTCCCGTCGTGAGCGACGGAAGGGCTCCCGTCGTGAGCGACGGGACAGAGGGGTTTGGGGTGAGGGCTCCCGTCGTGAGACGGGACAGAGGGGCCGGGGGTGAAAGCCCACAGACAGAAACAGGAGAAGAGCATGATCAGACTGTTTTCATGGAACGTCAATGGCGTGCGCGCCGCGCAGCGCAAGGGCTTTCTGGACTGGCTGCACAGCGAGCAGCCGGACGTCATCGGCCTTTCGGAGACGAAGGCTGCGCCAGAACAGCTGAATGACGTGCTGCGCGAGCCGCCGGGCTACCACAGTTACTGGGCCAGCGCGCAGCGCAAGGGCTACAGCGGCACGGCGCTGCTCAGCCGCGTCGAACCCCGCAGCGTAACCCTCGGCCTGGGCATCGAGGAATTTGACGCCGAGGGGCGCACCATCGTCGCCGACTACGACGATTTCGTCCTGATCAACGCCTACTTTCCCAATGGCGGCGCCAAACCGCAGCACCCGCGCCTGGACTACAAAATGCGCTACTACGCCGAATTCCTGCGCTACTGCGAAGCGCTGCGCGCGGACGGCCGGCGCGTCATCTTCTGCGGCGACGTCAACACCTCGCACCAGCCCATCGACCTCGCCCGCCCGCGCGCGAACGAGAAGAACACCGGCTTCCTGCCCATCGAGCGCGCCTGGCTCGACGAGGTCATCGCCGCCGGCTACATCGACATCTTCCGCGCGCGCAACCCGCAGCTGGAAGGCGCCTACAGCTGGTGGTCCATGCGCAGCGCTGCGCGCGAGCGCAACGTCGGCTGGCGCCTGGATTACTTCTTCATCTCGCCCGACCTGCTCGGGCACGTCGTCGACGCCGCCATCCACCCCGAAGTCGCCGGCTCCGACCACTGTCCGGTCAGCCTGACGCTGGACTTCGGCGCCTGAACGCCCTGGTCTTTCTCCCCTCTCCCGCCGGGAGAGGGGCCGGGGGTGAGGGCGCCCCTCGTGAGCGACAGGTCAGGGCCGCGCCGGGGCTGAGGGCCCGCACATTGCTTCGTCTCTTCGCCTGGAACGTCGGTGGCACGCTACACGAGATTCCGGTGATCCAGCCGAGAGGCAACTTTCCCTGAATGCCTTGTGTCTTTCTCCCCTCTCCCTGAGGGAGAGGGGCCGGGGGTGAGGGCCGCACATTGCTTCGTCTCTTCGCCTGGAACGTCAACGGCGTACGCGCCGCGCAACGCAAGGGGTTGCTGGACTGGCTGCATAGCGAGCAGCCAGACATCCTCGGCATGGGAGAGACGAAGGCCGCGCCGGAACAACTGGATGACGCGCTGCTCGCACCGCCAGGCTATCACAGCTACTGGGCCAGCGCGCAGCGCAAGGGCTACAGCGGCACGGCGCTGCTCAGCCGCCTCCGGCCCCGCAGCGTGCAAATCGGCCTGGGCATTGAGGAGTTTGACGTGGAGGGGCGCACGCTCGTCGCCGACTACGAGAACTTCGTCCTGATCGTCGCCTATTGCCCCATCGCTGTGAAAGCGGGTCACCCGCGCCAACGCTACAAGATGCGCTACTACGCCGCCTTCCTGCGCTACTGCGAGGGGCTGCGCGCGGCGGGCCGGCGCGTCATCTTCTGTGGCGATATCAACACCGCGCACCGGCCCGTCGACCTTGCCCGCCCGCGCCACCACGAAAACAGCACCGGCTTCCTGCCCATCGAGCGTGCCTGGCTGGATGAGGTCGTCGCCGCCGGCTTCATCGATACCTTTCGCCTGTGCCACCCGCAGCAGACGGACGCCTACACCTTCTGGAGTTACCGCACCAGGGCGCGCGACAGGAACATCGGCTGGCGCTTCGATTACTTCTTCATCTCGCCCGACCTGCGCGAGCACGTCGTCGACGCCGCCATCCACAGTGAGGTCGGCGGCTCGGACCACTGCCCGGTCAGCCTGACGCTGGACCTGAAGCCCTGAGCGCGCCGCGAATCAGTCCCCGCGCCGCAGGCGCAGCACAATGAGCATCAGGTCGCCGAGCGTACCGGCCGCCGCAGGTAACAGGAGCGCGGCGCAGACCAGCCAGAACAGCGCCGCGCCCAGGTTCTGCGCCGCCAGCAACTGCTGCGCGGCGATCCCGGTCAGCGGCCAGAAGACCAGCGCGGGCAGCCCGGCCACGAAGACGAACTCGCCACGGCCGAGATCCGCCGGGATATCCACGTGCGTGTGGGCGACGGTCTGCGCGCGTCGGCCGATGAGCCGCAGCGCCAGCACGTGCAGCATTTCATGCGGCCAGCCGTAGAGTTGCGCCAGCGTCACTGCGAATCGCGACGCATCAGGCTGAAGCTCTGCCCGGTGGGGCCGCTCAGGGGCTGCGTCGCCAGGAAGAGTGCCAGCGGCAGCACGTCCTCCGGCTGCTTGTGCCATTCGGCGGCCGAGGGCTGGCCCGCGCCAAGCGGGTTCATGGGGGTGTCGACCGGGCCGGGGATCAGCTCATTGATGCAGATGCGCTCCGGCGCCAGCTCCTCGGCCATGGTGCGCACCAGCATCCACGCGCCGGCCTTGGAGCAGGCGTAGGCGGAATCGTCGGGCATGGCGCGGTGCCCCTTGCCGGAGCCGATGAGAATGATGTGGCCGCCCTCCTGGCGCATATGTGGCACGGCAGCCTTCACACAATAGTAAGCGCCGGTCAGGTTGACGGCGACGGTCTCGACCCACTCCTGCGGCACGCTGTCAAAAATCGTGCGACCCATGTCCGGGCAGATGCCGGCATTGATGACGACCAGGTCGAGCCGGCCCCACTCGGCCACGGTCGCCGCGACCATGGCCTCCACCATCGCCAGGTCGGTTACGTCAGTCGGCAGCGCCAGGGCCGCGCCGCCCGCAGCAGTAATCTCCGCAGCCACGTCATCGATCTGCGCCGGCGTACGCGCCGCACAGCCGACCGCGGCGCCCTGCGCGGCAAAGCCCGTCGCCAGCGCGCGCCCGATGCCGCGGCCCGCGCCCGTGACGATCGCGACCTTTCCCTTCAGTTGCATGTTGTCCTCCTGTCTCTCCCGCTCAGCCGTCCAGCGCCGCGCCTGGCTCGATCACGTCCAGCGCGAAGGGTAGCCGCGGCTGCAGCAGCCCGACGACCAGCGAAAAGGAATCGAAATTGGTTGCGTAAATGCGCCCCGCCGACCAGGCCACGTCACTGATGCCGCGAAACACCCCCGCCAGATAGCGCAACTCGCCCGCTTCCAGCACCGCCAGCCCGTTCTGGCCCTGGGCCGCGACCAGGATATGGCCCTGCGGGCTGACCGTGACCCCGTCCAGGCCGGGCGCATGTTCCGCCTTGCCATGCTCATAGAGCGTCTCGGTCGTGCCATCAGCGGCGGACACGCGGTAAATCGCGTCGCGGCTGCTGTCGGTGATGATCAGCGCCTGGCGCGACGCGTCCCAGGCGAGGCCGGTCGGCGCGGCGAGCTTCTCGCCGGCCGGCGCCCGCCACCAGGGCCCGCTCTCGCCCGTTGGCGTCAGGCGCCAGACCAGGCCCAGGCCACGGTCACTGACGTAGAGGTTGCCCGCGTCGTCGCGCGTCACGTCGTCCGGCTGTGTGAAGTCCGTCGCCAGTTCCTGCAAGCTGCCGTCCGCGTCGCGTCGCAGCAGCGCGCCGCCCGTGCTCAGCGGGCTGGCATCCCACTGGTCGATGAGATAGAGGACGCCTTCCGGCGCGGCCTGCAAGCCGGCCACCGCGCCCAGCCCGGCGCGCGTCCCCGGTAACTCGCTGACCTCGCCCCCGGGCGACACCTGCCAGACGGCGCCGCTGACGAAGCTGGCGCTGTAGAGTCCTCCGTCCGGCCCGGCGCTGATACTGGCGGGGTAGGCGTCGTCATCCGGCAGGATGGCGAACTCGCGCACGCTGACACCCTCAACGAGCGCGATGGAGCGGTCGCGACGGCTGCCGGTGTTGAGTGTGAGCAGGATCAGGAGGAGGGTGACGAGCACAATGGCCAGCAGGCCGGCGGCGAAGAGCAGAGCGGCGGCGAGGCGGCGTTCGCGCAGGGGCAGCGCCTGCAGGCGGCGGATCACAAGATGCGCTGCCAGGCCGCTGCTGCGCGTAGCAGCACCCGCGCGGGAGCCCTTCCGTCCTTCAGCGGCATGTTACCCCCTGTCCGCGGGCGCGCAGCGGAGAGGGTGGGATTCGAACCCACGACGGCTTTAACACCGTACTCGCGTTCCAGGCGAGCGCATTAGGCCAGACTATGCTACCCCTCCGGTGTGCCCAGTATACCAAAATAATGGAAAAGGGGACGCCCTGACCGGGGCGCCGGAGTACAATCGCGCGCATGACTACTCCACGCACACGCGACACTGCCCAGGCCGACGTGCCGCCCTGGCCCCTGCCACGCGCGCTGCTGGCCACCTTGAGCCTGCTGGCCGCGCTGGCCCTCGGCGCGCTACTCGCGCTCACGCTGGGCAACGGGGCGCCCTGGGCAGCCCTGGCCGGCTGGAGCGCGGGCGCTGTCCTCGCCGGTCTCGCGCTGCGGGCTCGTTTCCGGCGCGAAGGCGCAGTCTTGCCTCTGGGCCCGGGCGGGACGCCGCCCCTGCTGGCAATGCTGACCGGCTTCGGCGCGGCCCTGCTCTTCGATACCCTGGTGCTGGCACCGGGCGGCAGCAGCGCGCCAACGCCGGAGCTGGCCGCCCTCGCCGGGCGGGCGCAGGGGCTGGCGCCCTGGCTGCTGGCCGCGCTGTTTTTGCTGCTGCTGCAGCCGCTGGTGGAGGGGCTGGTCTTTCGCGGGCTGCTGCAACCCGCACTGCAGGCCCGCAGCAGCAAGCGCACTGGCCTGCTGACGGGCGCGCTCACCTGGGCCGTCTTTCACCTGCTCGCCTACGCCGGCGCGCCCGACGGCCTCGGCGCGCTCTTCGCCACGCGCCTGGCGGGCGGCCTGCTGCTGGGGTTACTGCGCCTGCGCAACGACTCGGCGCGCGCCAGCATCTTTGCCCACGCGGGATTGAACCTCTTCGCGCTGCTGCGCCTGCTGACCGTGGGCCTTTAGGCGTCCCCGGTCGTCGGCCCGATGATCTCGCCGCCCAGGCGAATGACCGGTTGATCCAGCGGCGTCAGCCAGCGATCCCACGTATCCGTCTGCATGAAGCGCATCACCTGCCTGCCATCGCCGTAGCCGACTTCCAGCGGGAAGCGCCCGACGAATTCCTCCACCATTCCCCAGGGCATGAAGAGCAGCGGGTTGAGGATGTAGCTGTCCTTGTAGCGGACCTCAAGGTGCAGATGGAACAGGGTGTCCTCGAGGCGCCCCATCACCGTCTGCGGCGTGACCGGCGCCTTGCGCGGCAGGTTGGAGGGGCTGCCCAGGTGGCCATAGATGATGCGGTAGGGGCCCACCCGCACGTCGAGCCGGTTGGGGCCGTACTTCTGGCCCCGGCCGTCCGAGACGCCCTCGATGGCGGCGAAGACCCTGGGGCCGGGCCGGACGTCAGTGTAGCAACCGTAATCGAGGCCACTGTGCAGGCCCTGGGCGTAGCGGTGATAACTGAAATCGCGGCCGCGCTTCCAGGCGAAGCTGGTGTTGCCGTAGTACTGCGCCCAGTTCACCTCCTTCAACGTGACCGGAAAGCGCTGCAGCAGCGACCCCAGCAACGGCAGCGCGTCCAGGTTCAGCAGGAAGTCCTTGCGCCCGTCCAGCCGGCGCACCGCGCTCCAGCCCTGCCCGTGCCGCAGCCACAAATAGTCGTCCGCCTCGACCAGGCGCTCCGAATCGTCGGCCACGAGCAGCACGTCGCCCTGCTGCAGCCGCCCCGAACGCACCGCGGTGGCGCCGGGCGCATCGACCACAGGCAGGGTGAGCGCGAGCACCTGCCAGCGGTTGCGCTCGTCCCGGCGCGGCGGCGCTCCGGGGTAGGTGGCCGGGCGGCCCCTGGCCCCGTCGGCGCTGCGGCCAATCTCCGGCGTCAGATCCCCGAGGAAACGCTGCTGCTCGTTGAGGCTGCGCTCCACGCTCCAGCCCGGGCCGTGCAACCACCAGACATAGCCGTCCTGCTCGACCCAGGCGTCGGCGCTGACCTCGATCTCGTCCCCTTGCAGCAGCCGGGTCTCGTTGGCCGTGCCGGCCAGCGCCGGATGGCTGCGGATACTGAGGCGCGGCACCAGCACCTGAAAGCGCTTGGGCAGCAGTTCCGCCTCCTCGTCGTCCGGCGGCGTCTCTTCCGCCGCCCCGCCCCCCGGGTCCAGCAGGGCGCGCGAGCCGCCGCTTTGGGCGCTGACTTGTGCCTGCTGCAGGCGCGTGGCGCGCATACGGGCCACCCCGGGCGTCAGATCCTCGAGGAAGCGCAGGCCGCTCCCCGGCGCGAGCTCCGCGCTCCAGCCCGCGCCATGAAACCACCAGCGGAAGCCATCCTGCTCCGTCCAGGCGTCCGCCTCGACGAGCAGTTCGTCGCCGCGCTGCAGGCGCGTTTCACGCAAGAATTCGCGCTGCTGCAGCGGCCGACTGCGCACGCCCAGTCCCCTAGCGATGACGCGGAAGCGCTTCAGCGGAACCTGCGGGGCTTCGTGGTCGAGCACGGGCCGCTCGCGCGTGGCCATCAGCGCCAGGCCATGAGGCGGCATGGCGGGCGTGACCTCGATCATCAGCGTTTGTCGATGGTCGCTGCGTCCCTGCGGCAGCCAACCCTGCGCGCTGCGCCACCAGACGTAGCCCTCCGCCTCCGTGCGCGAGTTGCCGCTGACCTCCACGACCGTGCCGCGCGTCACGTACGCCAGCACCACGGCATTGCGCCGCGGCAAACGGCGCGCGCGCAACCGCGTCCCGCTCACGCGAAAGAGGCGCCGCTCCGGCACGGTCTGCCAGTCTGCCTCGACTTCGGCGGCCTGCAGGCTGATGTTGCGCACGGCCGCCAGAATCGGCTCGGTGGAGCAATCGCCGCCGTAGCGAAAGATGCTCAGGCCGCTGGCGCCCTTGCGCCAGGCGCCGGCCGCGGCCTGCTGGACATGCGCCGCCGGCACAGGCCCGGGCCGCGGATAGGTCTGCAGCATGGGGACGAGCGGCAGGCCGTAACGCTCCAGCGTGCCGAAGGCCTGGTCCAGCCAGAACTCCGGGCCGCGCTGGCCGCCGCCGAATTCGTAATGGAAGATCATGGGGTGCAGGCTCTGCACGAAGGGCAGCCACTGGCGCAGGCGGATGCTGGCCGGGTGGTTGCCGCGCGCGTCGAGGTTCAGCCCCAGGTGAAAGTCCGGCGCGATGCCGGCCCGGATGCGCGTGATCAGCTCGCGCGCCGTGGCGGCGCTGCCGCCGCTGAAGTAGCTGACGCCGGGTTCCGCCTCGAAGGACAGTAGCATGGAGCGCACGCCGGGCACGTTGCAGGCCTGGGTGACGAGGCGCGTTTCGGCGCGCACGTCGGCGCCGCGCAACACGCACCACAGATGCGTCTCCAGCCCGCTTTTGCCGAGGGTCTGCACCCAGCGGCGGATGGCGCCCGGCCCCTTGATGGCCAGCCTCGGCCGACTGTCGCGCAGGCCCTGCCATTCCGCGCCGTGGCTGGTCTTGAGCAGCAGGCCGGCCACGTTGGGCGTGGCGCTGCTGATGTTGCCCGCCAGCGCGGCGATGTCCGTCTCCTGAACGCTGTCGCCGCCCTGGTAAACCCAGAGGAGACGCTGGTCAAAGACTGTGCTCACAGGGCCTTTCCTGCCCGCTGGCGGGCGTCAACCGGCGCGGGCTACAATGTCCGGCAATACAGGATCAGCGCATGACCGTGAACGTTGCCATCGTCCAGGCGCGCCCCGTCTACTATAACCTGGACAAGTCGCTGCAAAAGGCACTCCAGTTAACTTCTGAAGCCGCCCGCAACGGCGCGCAACTGGTCGCCTTCGGCGAGACCTGGCTGCCGGGCTATCCCGCCTGGCTGGACGTCTGCCCCGGCGTCGCGCTCTGGGATAATGCCGGCGCCAAAGCCATCTTCGCCGAACTCTACGCCAACAGCCTGACCGTGCCCGGCCCGCAGACGGAGGCCCTGGCGCAGCAGGCACGCGAGTCCGCCGTCGTGCTGCTGATGGGCGTCAACGAGCGTTGCGGCAACACGCTATACAACACACTGCTCACCTTCGACGCCGACGGCGCGCTGCGCAACCATCACCGCAAGCTGCGCCCGACCTGGACGGAACGTCTGGTCTGGGGCCCCGGCGACGGCGCCGGCCTGCGCGCGCCGCAGACCAGCGCCGGCCGCGTGGGCGCCCTCGTCTGCTGGGAGCACTGGATGCCATTGCCGCGTCAGACGCTGCACGACGCGGGCGAACAGATTCACGTGGCCGCCTGGCCCACCGTGCGCGACATCCACCAGCTCGCCAGCCGCCACTACGCCTTCGAGGGCCGTTGCTTCGTGCTGGCCGCCGGCAGTCTGCTGCGCGTCCGCGACCTGCCGCCGCAGCTGGCAACGCTACCTGAACTGGCGCCGGACGACCTGCTGCTGCGCGGCGGCAGCGCCATCTACGCGCCCGACGGCGCAGCGCTGGCCGGGCCCTGTTTTGAGGAGGAGACTATCCTGCACGCGCAACTGGACTTCACGCAGATCGCGCGCGAGAGCATGACCCTGGACGTCAGCGGCCACTACGCCCGCCCCGACGTCTTCACGCTCAGCGTGAATCGCAGCCGCCCGGGCGGGAGCGGCGATTAGTATTCTTCATCTACCCACATTGGAGGCACAGATCCGTCATCTGGCCGTCTGATGTAGCGGAACCCCTTTTGACTGTATTGGACACAATAACCGTGTCGTCTGGCAGCTTCTTCATCGGGAGAGTATTTCATCTCCATCCAGATGTTGAGCGGTAGGCTTTCTTTTTCTTGTTGTTCTTCTTCCGCAGTCATTTCAAGGTGCAACACGTATACCTCGTTTTCTTCATCGTAGCCGGTGTGATGGATTGTTCCTATTGCCTCTGCAAAGGCTTTTGCACCCGGCTCAATCGCTTTGCTAAATGACCCGGCAACTCCAATTCCGTACTCCCTTAATTCATGAAAGGCAAAATCAACTGCCAGAGTCAACCCAAAAGTGGCAGCCTCTTTAACTGCTTGCCTTACTGTTTGGTCAGGTTCGAGATCTAAAGCTTCCCGTTGCTCAGGAACTGGTCCTCTGTGCCATTGTGGTAAATTGTCTCGCTCCCATTTCCAATGGCTTCCTCGCCTGCGCCCTATGTCCGCCCAGACGTGACGTAGCCACCCCAAGCTCGCAGCCCTTTTGCCGAATTTCTCTTCTGCGTCTTTGAACGCTCGGTCAAAGAAAGCCGCCGCTTCATTCTCTCTCTTGTGATATTCGTTGTTCACCAACCAATACCTCTCTCATCCGTTTCAGGGCCGCCGCGCAACGAACCTTTGCTTTCACAGAGGGGGAGTTAGTCGTCAGAATTCAGGGAGGCGATTCCCAATATTCTGGCTGACCAAGAAGTACCAAATTCTTCCCCTGTGACCGGGACTCTTTCCTGAGACTCCTGCTCATCTGTTACTTTGCCCACAATCTTGATGTCTTTCCAGACCCTGTCGAACGACGCCTTCCCGTTCAGGGTGCAAGTCTCTTCAGAAAGGTGTCCGGCTATTTTCGACCACTCCTTCAAGTTGAGATCCAACAAGACTTCAGCCACCCACTCTCTTTTTCCGCTTACTCTTTCAAGCGGGCGGCGAATGCGGGGATGACCTGCAACCAATTTCCCTGTAAGGCTGATAGCTGGTTTATCACCCGCCTCGATGCTTGCATCCCGAAGCTCGTCAAACGGAATGTGTCGTTCCATCCTTATCTCTCCAAAGACATCGCTGATGTCCATGAGTTCCCCGTCACTGTCTACTGGTCCTATTGCAACATAGGGTTTGTTACCCATTTCACCCTCCAGTGAGATAGCAGGGCCGCACCCACAGGCACGGCCAGCAAGTTTTCTTTAGCACTAATGTTTTATTGTACGTGAATTTTATGGCAATTTGAAGAGACAACTGATCCACCTGCGTGAACAGGGGCCAACCCGGTGTTGCCCCAATTCACTCAGTCATCATTTGCCAATCAACACGCATCACGGCGCCGCCTCCACCGGGTTCAGCAGCCACAGGATGCAGAGCCGGCCGCCGTCGTTGACCAGGCCGCCGTTGAACCAGCCGGTCCCCGGCGACTTCGCGCCGCTCTCGATGCTCTCTAAATTACTCCATTCATCGCACCGGGAGCGGCCCATCCCGTACTGACGATGACTCCGCTGTTCTACCCGGCATCCCGGTCCGTCAGTTGCTCTCATTCGTCGCAATCAGGGCGCGGGGAGAGTTCACACCACTCTTCGTCCGTCAGAGGCCGGAAGGTAATCACAGGGGTCGGATCCACGGGTGGCTGCTCTTGTTGCTGCTCTTGCTGTTGCTGTTGCTGCTGTTGTTGTTGCTGTTGCTGCTGCCCCCGTTGTTGTTGGCCTTGCTGCTGCTGACCTTGCTGCTGTTGCTGTTGCGGCACTGTTCTCGGGATTGGAGTGGGGGTTGGGAGCGGAGCGGGTTTCGTCTCGCTCAGCAACAGGCTGTGGATGTAGGCGTCAGCCCCGCCTGACTGAACGCGGAACCAGAAAACGTTATCCTGGTAACTCTCACCCTCTACCCTGGCGGATACCTCGACAGACGAGGCAAAGGCCAGCGTGCTAACGATGGTCGAGTCTGTGGAAGGCTCACGCCGCACGTTGATCCGTTGAACGCGTGAGCTGACGTACATCGTGCGCGGCAAGTCGCCGTCAGCGTCGGACAACTCGTCCTCCGCGTCCGCTTCCTCCTCATCAGCCAGTATCTCACCGCCACACGCTGCAATGAGCTCGTCCAGCGCCTCTTGCAGATCAAGCGCTTCCGCCAGCGTCTGCGGCAGCGACCAGTCTGCCACCGCGGCCGCCACACAGGCATCCGCGGCGGCGGCTTCATTCGAGTCCTGCGCGGCGCCCGTCAGAACGGTGCTCAACATCAGAATCAGTGCGCCCGCTATCATCAAAATGCGCATAATAAATCTCCACCAGCATCTTTCAATCACCAGGCGCAAGCATACACCCCCTTGACACCCTGAGCCGCGCCGCTATGATGGTCGTCGGCAACACAAGTGAACGCCGCAGACCGCAGGTGCGCCCAGGCGCTTAATCCCCTGCCGAGGCAAGGAACATCCCCTGGCGAACCGTACCGGGCGGCCCTTGCGCATGCGGGTCGCCCTTTTTTTGCCGTTTTTTTGGCCGCTTTTGGCCGCTTTTTGCGCTTTTTGCCGTTTTTTGGCCGCGCACCTGATAGCGAAAGGAGCCTCGCTTGGCCATCACCAGAGAACGCAAGGTAGCGCTCGTAGCAGACTATGGCCAGCTGCTGCAAAACACGAGCGGCTTTATCCTCACCGGCTACAGCGGCCTGAGCGTCCCGCAGTTGCATGATCTGCGCCAGCGCCTGCGCGAGAACAACGCCACCTACGTGGTCACGCGCAACAACCTGTTCAAACGGGCGCTGCTGGCCAACGACTGGCCTGTGCCGGAAGCGTTGCTGCAGGGCCCGGTGGCGACGGCCTTCGCCAATGGCGATATGTCCGGTATGGCCAAGACGCTGCTGGCCTTCCGCAGGGAGTACGAAGAGCTCTTCGTCGTCAAGGGCGGCGTCATGGATGGCGAGCTGCTCGGCCCGGAAGCGCTCGAGGCGCTCTCGCGCCTGCCGTCGCTGGACGAGCTGCGCGCCACGCTGGCCGGCCTCGTGGTACAGCCCGCTGCCGGTATCGCCGGCGTGCTCAACGCAGCCACCGTCGACATCGTCAACGTCCTGCAGGCTTACGTGCAGGAAAATACTGAAGAAGAAGCTGAAGCGGAAGCTGCCTGAGGCAGCCCACAGGAAAGGACGTCTGTAATGGCTGAACTGGAAAAGATTGTCGAAGAGCTCAGCGCGCTCACCATCCTGGAGGCCGCCGAGCTGAAGACCATGCTGGAGGAGAAGTGGGGCGTGACCGCCGCTTCCGGCATGCCGATGATGATGGCCGCCGCCAGCAACGGCGACGCCGCGGAAGCCGAAGAAGAGCAGACCGAGTTTGACGTCGTGCTCGCCGATATCGGCCCCAAGAAGATCAACGTCATCAAGGCCGTGCGCGCCCTCACCAGCCTCGGCCTGAGAGAAGCCAAGGAACTGGTCGAAAGTGCGCCCTCCGCCGTGCTGGAGCAGGTGAGCAAGGAAGTTGCCGGCGAGGCGAAGAGCAAGCTTGAGACCGAAGGCGCGAAGGTCGACCTGAAGTAGCCCCGCGCCAAACCTTTCACAAAAAACGGGCGACCCGGTTGGGGTCGCCCGTTTTCCCGTTTAAGAGGGGAGCCCTCTTTCAGACGCGTGTTGGCTGTGGCAGACGCTCGGTCAGCGCCTTGCGCAGCCCCGCCTGAACGTCGAGGATTGAACGCTGCGCATCCACACAGAGCCAGCGTTGCGGCTCTGCTGCCGCCAGCGCCTGGTAGCCATCGTAGACGCGCTGGTGAAAGGCGAGCTCGAAGTCGTCAAGCCGGTTCCACTCCTCGCCGAAGAGCGAGGCCATGCGCCGCCGCTCCAGCGCCGTCTGCGGCGGGATATCGAGGAAGATGGTCGCGTCCGGCCGCAGGCCACCGGTGGCCGCGTCGATGACGCCGCGCAGCAGTTCAAGGTCCTGGCCATGACCGTAGCCCTGATACGCCAGCGTGGAGTCCGCGTAACGGTCGCAGAGCGCGATGCCGCCGCTTTCCAGCTGCGGGCGCAACTCCTCGGCCACCAGCTGCGCGCGTGAGGCGTTGTAGAGCAGCAGCTCGGTGGCGGGCTGCATGGCCGTGTTGTCCAGGTCGTGCAGCAGCGCGCGGATCTGTTCGCCGATGGGCGTGCCGCCCGGCTCGCGCGTCAGCAGCACGTCGTGGCCGCGCAGGCGCAGCCAGTCGTACAGCCGTTGCGCCTGGGTGGTCTTGCCGCTGCCGTCGAGACCCTCAATGCTGATGAACATCCCTACTCCTCGCGGTGGATTTGCACATGACGCCGGGGTTCGCGGCCGAAGCTGCGCGAGAGCAACTGTGCCTGCTGCGCCATCTCGTGCTGGCGGCGGCGAATCTCCACCGGCCGCGCGGTCAGGTCGACCGCATCCTCGCCACCGCGCACGCGCAGGATAGCCTCCTCGGCCTCGTTCATCGCGTCGCCGAAGGAACGATGGCGCGGCTCCGACGTCTCCAGCAGAAAGAGATCGTGCAGGAAATTCTCCATCTGCGTGACCGTGTTGGCGCGCAGTACGTAGATGGGCGTGCTGCGGCGCTCGGCGTCCACAATCAGGCGCGGACGGCGCCGATAGTAATTCTTGAGCGTGACGATGGCCGCGGCATGGCTGACGTCGTCGGTCAGCAGCACCGGCAAGCGCAGACGGCGGGCGGCCTGCTGCAGCCGGTTGCGCGCCACCCCGTAGGCGTAGACCTGCACCGGGCTGCGCGCCTCCTCGGCCCGCGCCGGCTCCTGCTGCGCAGGCGTGGATACGCGGGAGCGGCGGCCGTTGCGCGCAGGGCGGTGACGGTCGGCGCGCTGCTGTTCGGCGATTATGCTGATTTCCGGCTGCTGCGTCTCGACCTCGACGTCGCCGGCCTCGTCGCGCGCGCGCAGCTCGACGGGCATCAGATTGCCGCGCAGGATGCCATCGACCGCGGCGGCCACGTCCTCGCGCACGATCAGGCGATTGCGCGTCTGTATCTCGATGAGCACGTCGAAGGTGGGCGGCGCGCGCCGTTCCAGCACCGTCTTTTGCGTGCCGCGCCGGCGCGCCTCGTCGTCCGAGAGCGTGACCGACTGGATGCCGCCCACGAGGTCGGAGAGGGTGGGGTTGAGCATCAGGTTCTCGAGGGCGTTGCCGTGCGCGGTGCCGATCAGTTGCACGCCGCGCTCGGCGATGGTGCGCGCCGCCATGGCCTCCAGCTCGCGGCCAATCTCGTCGATGACGATGACTTCCGGGTTGTGGTTCTCGACCGCCTCGATCATCACCTCGTGCTGCCGATCGGGGCGCGAGACCTGCATGCGGCGCGCCCGTCCAATGGCAGGATGCGGCACGTCGCCGTCGCCGCCGATTTCGTTGGAGGTATCGACGATGACCACGCGCCGGCTTTCTGCCAGCACCCGCGCCGCCTCGCGCAGCATGGTGGTCTTGCCCACGCCGGGCGGCCCCAGCAGCAGCACGCTCTGGCCGGATTCGACGAGGTCCTGGATGATGTCGATGGTGCCGTAGACCGCGCGCCCCACGCGGCAGGTGAGGCCCACGATGGTGCCGCGGCGATTGCGAATAGCCGAGATGCGATGCAGCGTACGCTCCATGCCGGCGCGGTTGTCCGCGTCGAAGTCACCGATCACGGCGTCGATGGCGTCGATGTCCGCGCGCGTGATTTCACGCTCCAGCAGGCCCTGCTCGCTTTCCGTGAAGCGGGCCGCGGGCACGCGCCCGAGGTCGAGCACGATTTCGATCAGGTTGTGGGTGGCGCCCAGGCCGTCAAAGGCTTGCTGCAGCTCCGGCGGCAGGATTTCGCGCAGTCTGTCGATGTCGTCGGTGATGCGGCGTTCCCGGGTGATCTTTACTCCTCCTTGCCGAAGGGGTCGAACCCCCCGTCCTGCACAGCCGGCGTGGCGGGCGGCTTGAGCGAGCCGGGCACGGCCTCCAGGCCGCGCGCGAGCGGCGCGAAAGCAGTCTGGCGCACGCCGGCGGCGATGTGGCGCAACATCACGGCCTGGCGCGTCCATGGCACGAAGCCGAGATCAACCAGCGCATCCTCCAGCCAGTCCTGATAGCGGCGCACCGCCACGTAGACCGGCACTCGCGTTCTGGAGCGGTGAGCATGGTCGATGGCGGCGGCGAGGATGGCGGCGGCCTCGCTGAAGACGTCCGGGTGCAGGCAGGGCGACAGGTAGATGCCCTTGCGCCCTTCCGAGACGGCGACGTGCCCCTCCACGCGCTCATGTTTGCGATACACCAGGCCGACGCTGTGCGCAGGCGGCTCTGCCACCGGCTGCACCAGGCGCGGCACGATGTTGCCATACAGCAGCTGGATGCCCTGCGTGTCCCGCTCCTGTTCGACGGTCAGTTCCACGGCATCCATCATCAGGCGCGGCACTTCCTCCGGCCGCCGCTGCCAGATCTCCTGGCGCGCGTAGATCGAGAAGCCGGCGACGCGCATGGTCTCGAAGAGCGCCTGATGCTCGTCGACCTCGGCGCTGAGTAGATGCGCGCCGCGCTGGCCGGCGGCGGCAGTCATCGCGTCCAGCAGGGCCAGCCAGGCGCTGTTGTCGGCGCGCGGCTCAAGGCCCGGCGCGATGGCGACGATGCGCGCGCGCTGCGGCTGCTGGCCCACGCGGAACTGGCCGACGACCTGCGTCCCGCCGCGCCGCGCCAGCAGGGTACAGACGCTGCGCTGCGGCAGCAGGAAGCGCGAGACCAGCGCCGCCGTCCCCAGGTCCAGGGTGCCGGTGCAGGCCATCTCGCTGTCCAGCGGCACGGTGCGCTCCAGCAGGCGCGAGACCATGGGCAGATCAACCAGTTTTACGGTGCGGGCCTCGTCGGCCATTCAGGCTCTTTCATGTACGCGCCGGACCGCAGGGCAGACCGGCGGCGGGCTGTCTGCGTTCACAGGCGCGTCGGATACCGCTTCCATCAGTGTAACACCGGCGCGCGGCATGACAAGCCGTCGCGCCGCGCCGGGCGTCTGCGCGCCAGGGGCGAGTCTTGATTCTGCGCGCGCGCCTTGCTAGAGTAGCGGTCGCTCAGGCGGCCCTGTAGCTCAATTGGCAGAGCAGTTGACTCTTAATCAATTTGTTGAAGGTTCGAGTCCTTCCAGGGTCATTCGCGGGCCCGGCGCTTGGCGCCGGGCCCCGTCCTTTGAGGGGTTAACCTCAACCGAGCTGTTCGCTCAGGTTTGCCTGCAGATCCCTTCTGATCTTCTCCCTTAGAACGCGCTGCCCTGCGCCACTGCTGTACGTTCCGGACGCACCCTCAGTTCCAACCTTCCAGAAGTCGGACCCAACAGCCTCCCCGTCCACTTGGTTGTCCCCGCTCAACTCACGCAGCGTCTCGCCAAATATCTCGTAGTACGTATTCGGTTCTAGGACCGATTTGCGCAACCTGATCGCGTAGGACAAGGCAGTGGGCAGGAGGTAATGGAGCACGTAGACGCCTACTGTCTTCTGGATGTTGTACTCATCGGGGGTTTTGAAGCACTCGGGAAGGGCTCTTCCAATTCCCTGCCAGAAGGAGTCGATGATGTCTGCACGTTCTTCCGGCAAATATGTGGCGAAGTTCTCCTGTTCGATCGCACGTCTTAGCGACGTTACGAACGAGTTTGAGTTGATGAGTGTGCTCCCTTTAGGTTCATTGGAGAATCGTATTCTCCCCTTCCACATCTCCCGTTTGGCTACCCTTTCTGTCAGATCTTGGGCATCAACCTTCCACCCGACGCCTTCTCCGTCCAGATACTTCCTGAACGCATCATCCTTTTGGGCTCTTGCCTTGAGCAGGTCCAGTGCCAAGTCTGTCTTGATGTTCTTAGCATTGGAGTTGACCGTGTGGAACTGATCCATTTCCACACCCTTATCTGCCCCGAAGAATATGACCGCAGGGACCATGAAGTCGGACCAACCACCATCAGGGTCTACATCCATGGCATTCTTCAACGCCTCAAGACGATGCTGGCCATCGACGACGTAGAAAGGGGTCGTTCCATTTGCCGGAAGCGCCAGGATGTAGCGGCCAGATGAGTCAAGCCGCGGATACAACTTTCGTCCACGCACACTCAACAGGATAGCGGTCGGAAGATCCACCATGCGCTTACGCAGGAGTAGGGATAGTTTTTTAACCCTGCGTTTGATCGGCTCGCGCTGATATCCCTCATCTCTGGCATGCACCCTTTTTGGAATCTGATATCGATCTACGAGTTCACCCAACTTGAGGGTCCCGACAAAGGTGTCCACTTGCTCACCTCTGACGGAGTTTTCGATGGGCTGTCCCTTCAGCAGTTGCACTTCGTAGGCTTTTCCGTTCATCGCTCGTACCTTTCTGCCATTTTCTGGCCGCTCTTTCAGATGTCGAACTGTGCTTGTTCTCTCAAGCACGGCTACTCCTTAACTGTTCGCATCGACAAGGTCATTTGGTCATGCTAAACTCCCTTCCGTCGTGTTGATGGAAGGTAACGTAACACAGAACAAGAACTGTGTAAAGGTTGTGTATATTAGTTGTTGATTTCGGTTCTGGAATATATCTTCGGTTTGTGATCCATCAAGTGTCGTCGCACTCTTCATCAAGACAGGATTGTTTTGCGGCAATGCTACCCATACCTGGCCATGAACTCAGGCATTGACAGACGCTTTGTGCTGTTGTCGTAGTTACGCAGACTCACGTAGTGGAGCAGGTCGATTGTCCGGGTCATGCGGTCGAGGAGGCGTTGCAACAGTTCCATGCGTCGCCCGGGAGCGCGCATGGTCTCCAAATCTGTAGTGCTCCGGGGATGAGGTTCAGATCGCTTTCAATTGATGTACGGCGTGGGAAGAGCGGAGAATCGCTCCTGAACCAGGTACCTGCCCGTCCGCTCAAGGTGGATGCTGTTGTAATCGTGCCTGTCCGTGAAGGAATACTGCCAGAGGGTGTAGGTTTCTTGGCAACTCTCAAATGTCAATAGACGCACCGGCTTTTGCAAACGCGACGCCCACAGACGGAAGGGATAGTAGAGTTGGCGAGTTGGCGTATGATGAGATTCCCTGTCTTGCTGTTCTTCGCCTCCACCAGCACGATTTGTTCACGACCTTCATGGCCGGCATTCAACCGTACTCCTTCGCTCGCTCACACACATAGAACGTCACGAGGTGCGCCAGTGCAGTTTTCGTGCAGTGGCGCATAAGGATTGAGAACACGGCGTCGTGCAACTGGTATTCGTCCTCGCGCGCGTTCATCAGGATGGTCTCTACGCCTTCCTTGTCCTCCGAATTGTAGAGTGCGCTCTCCGCCATCTCAGCCATGATGCTCTCAACAAGATTGCTACTCATTGCTGCCCATCCTGCTCTGCAAGACGCGTTGTGTCATTTCCAGTTCGGCCTGCCCTGACGGGATTCTACCCCGCCTCAACCCCGGTGTCGCTGACCTCCTCATCGGGGTCCGGCGTGCGCTCCAGGCCGCCGCTCTCCACCCAGGCCAGCAGCTGCGCCAAAGTGTCCCCGATCGACCATTCGGGCACGAAGCCCAGGCGCTCGCGCGCCTTGCGCATGTCGAATTCGATCACGTCGCCCTGGGCCATGCTCCAGGGGAAGCCGGTGACCACCTCGATGCCCGGCCGCAGGCGCTGCAGGGCCGCCGCAAACTCCGCGCCCACGGTCGACTCTGCGCCGCAGCAGTTGAAGATCTCGCCGACCGCGCCGGGCGCTTCGGCAGCGACGATGTGCATGCGCGCCGCATCGCGCCGGTCGATGAAGTGGCAGACCTCCTCCAGCGAGAAGAAGGGGATTTCCACCCGTTCGCCCTCCGCCAGCATGCGCGCGAAGGCGCGCCAGCTGCGGCCACCACCGCTGCCCTCGGGCCCGATCACCGCGGTCAGACGCAGGACCGTGACCGGCAGCTGGTCCTGATGCCAGAAGGTCATGGCGATCAGCTCCTGGGCCCGCTTGGTCACCGAGTACATGTCCTCCGGCCGCGTCGGGTGCTCCTCGTCGACCGGCTGGTAGGCCGGCGCGCGGAATTTCGTCGCTGGATACCATTCGTAGGCGGAAATGCTGCTGGAGAGCACGAAGCGCTGCAGCCCCGGCAGCTCACGCGCGTATTCCAGCACCTGCGTCAGCCCCAGCAGGTTGACCGTGACCATCTGCAGCGGATCCCCGGTGTCGCCCGGCAGCGAGGCGAGGTGATAGATGACGTCGTATTCCTGGCCGGCGAGGGCGGCGCGCAGCGACTCGCGCTTTGTGATGTCCGCCGGCAGCCAGGTCGCCGGCAGGTCCGGCGTCGGCTGCGTGCGCCCCAGCAGATGCACCTCGTCACCCGGGCGCGCGCCCAGTTGCCGTACCAGTTCGCGGCCCACGTAGCCGGAGCCGCCGATTACCAGACTGCGCGTCATGGCTCTTCTCCCCTGTTTTTTTAGTCCTCGGCCGGAACGGGCTGGTAATGCGGCGGGGCGATGCGCTCGCCCGGCGGCAAGGGCAACTCGACCCAGCCATCCGTCTCCATCGATTTGAACACCGCGCACATTACCTCCACGGCGCGCGCGCCGTCCTCGCCGGAGACCAGCGGCACGCGGTCCTCGAGGATGCATTGCAAGAAGTGCTGCGTCATGCGCTCGTAGTTGCCCGGCTTGCGCGGCGGCATGATCGGCATCCAGCGTTTGGGCACATGCTCGTGGATGTGGTCCTCGACCCAGAAATGCTGCGGCCAGCGATAGTTCTTCAGAATCTCCGGCAGGTCATCGAAGGAATAGTCGCGGTTGGTGTAGACGGCCATGGGCGAGCTCTGGAAGGGGTTGGTGGCGTCCGTCGCCGTGAAGATCGTGCCTTCCGTGCCGTAGAGCTCGGTGGCCTGCGAGACCACCGGCGAAAAGCGGTTGCAGCTGACGCAACCGTAACTGCCGTTCTCGTATTCCAGCAGCAACCAGACCGTGTCGTCGTTGAGCGTGTAGCTGGCCGGCATCGCCAGGCGCTTGGCGATGCCGACGGTGCGCCGCACCCGGCTGCCCGTCAGCCAGGTCAGCAGGTCGATGGCGTGCGCGCCAGTGTCCGTCAGCGCGGCGCCGCCGGAGACCGCGGCATCGAGGCGGAAGCCGGTATGCGCGACGTGGTTCTGGTAGAGGTGCCAGTGCTCGTGCAAGGAGGCGCGCGTCATCAGCACGTCGCCGATGACGCCATCGTCAATCAGTTGCTTCGCCCACTGGTTGTGCGTCCAGAAGCGCCGGTCGCAGCCAACCATCAGCTTGACCCCTTGCTCGCGGCAGACGTTGACGATGTCCCAGGCCTCGTAGTTGGTGGCCGCCAGCGGCTTTTCGACCACGACGTGCAGGCCGGCGCGCGCCGCCGCCACCGCCTGGTTGCGATGCACGTTGTTGGGCGTGGCGATGATCGCCGCGTCCAGGTCGTCGCGTTCGTCCAGCATCCGCCGGTAATCGCTGTACCAGGCCGCGGCGCCCCACTTCTGCGCGGCCTTCTGCGCGCTGTCGGCGTTGATATCGCAACAGGCGACCAGTTCCGCCGCCGGTTCCGCAGCCAGCGAGGGAAAGTGCGCGATCTCTGCAATACTGCCACAGCCGATGACGGCAAACCTGACCCTGTCCATGTGCGTCCCCCTTGTGTCCGGGCCTTCAGCTGCCCAGGCGCGTAATTACGTCGGCCTGCTGCGGAAACCGCTGCAAATGGGCGCCACCGCTGCGCCCGATCATGTGCATGACGGCGGCGGCCGCGAAACGTCCCGCTTCCGCCACGCTGCCGCTCCGCAGATACTGCAGCAGAAAGGCGCTGAAAAAGGCATCTCCGGCCCCGGTCGTGTCGATCACCTCGCCACACTGCGCCGGGATCTGCTGAAAGCCCTCCTGTGTGGCGACGAGGCATCCGCGCTCGCCCAGCGTGATCATGGCGATGGCGGGCCCCTGCGCCAGCAAGGTCGCCAGCGACGCGCGCAGGGCCGCATCATCGGCGACCGCCACCGCGCCCAGTAGCAGCGCGCAATCTTCCACACTGGCGCGCACGATGTCAAAACAGGCGACCAGCTCCAGCAAAGCGCGCGGCGCGCGCTGCGCCGCCGCGTCGGGATGGACGCGCGAATGAGCCCCGCCATAGCCGCCCAGATCAACCGCCAGCTGGCCCGGCAGACTGCGCATCTGGCGGATCGTCTCCGCCGGCACGTCATGATCCATCGTGACGACGGCGAAGACGTCAGCATCGCGAAAACGCTGCGGGATGTGTTCGGGGCGGATCGGCGGCGCCTGCTGCGGGTAACGGATCTGCTTGTGGCCGTCTTCGCTGTAGATCAACTCCGAGCGGGTCGTGTGCGCGCCCTGCAGCACCTGCAACCCGGCCAGGTCGACGCCGGCTTCACGCAGGGGCTGCAGCAATTCCGGTGGCATGTCCGTCCCGACGAGCGAGACGATGCCGGCCTGCCCGCCCAGTCGGCTGGCCGTCAGCGAGCCGTAGGCCACCGGGCTGCCCAGCACCGGCCCCAGGCTGCGCCCTGGAAAGTGAATCATCTCGCGCACCAGATGTCCGGTGAAGACAATTTCCGGCGTGCCCCTTGCCATGGCTGCCCCGCGCCCGCTCAACGCTCGCGGCTGCCCTGCACGAATTCGGCAACCTGTTGCAGGGCCTCCGCGTCCGCGAGCATCTGCGGTGGATGTTTGCAGTACAGGGCCGAGGCCGAATCCAGCACGCCACCAATGCCGCGATCCAGCGCGATGCGGCAACAGCGGATGGCATCGACGGCCGTGCCGCCGAAGTTGGCGCTGTCCTCGACCTCCAGTGTGGCATCGATGTGCAGGGGCGCGCCGCTGAAGTTGGCCACGTCGAAGTAGAACCGGGTGGTCTTGCGGTCGCCCATCACCGGCACGTGCGCGAAGGCGGCCGAGACCCCGGTCTCGTAGGGGATAAGCGCCTCGACGGCCTCGCGCTTGGTCTGTTCCTTGCTTTCGCCGCGGTGCACGAGGTTGTCAAAGTCCGTGTTGCCGGCGTAGTTGAGCTGGTAGGTGCGCCGGATGTAGATGCCGCGCGCCTGCATCGCCTCCACCATGGCGCGGTGCAATATGGTGCCGCCCAGCTGGCTCTTCACGTCGTCGCCGACTACGGGGACGTTGCGCGCCTGCGCCTTACGCGCATAGGCCTCGTCACAGACGATGAGTTCCGGCATGCCATTGATGAAGGCCACGCCCGCTTCCAGCGCCGCCTGCGCGTAGTGACGCGCCGCCTGCGCCGAGCCGGTGGGCAACATGTTGAGCAGGACTTCCGCGCCGGAATCGCGCAGCGCCTGTACGACGTCCACCGGCGGCACATCGCTCAGCTGCGCGTATTTGGCCAGGTGCGGCGGCATGCCGTCCCCGACCGGGCCCGACAACACCTCGACGCCGGTCGGCGCGACGCGCACGTCGGGCACCTGCCAGGCACAGTTGGGCGCCGCCATGATGGCGTCCGCCAGGTCGCGCCCGACTTTCAGCGCGCTGACGTCGAAGGCCAGCACGGGCGTGATGTCGCACACGTCGTAGCCGCCAAGGACCCGTTGCGTCAGGCCGAGGTCGCTGCCCGTCTTTTCATACCAGGCCAGGCCCTGCAGCAGTGCGCTGGCGCAGTTCCCCACGCCCACCAGTGCCAGTCGGATTTTCCCGGGCATGGTGCTTGCCTCCCCTCTTCCCGCCTGTGGCGGGAGCCTTGATGCAAACGTCGCAGCGGCCCGTGTTCAGGCCCCGCGGGTCGATTCGCGGATGTTCAGGCGGTACGGCACGCGCACGACGCGCGGCGCGCGGCCGTTCTGGCCCCGCTCAATCTGGTCGAGCAGGAGCCGGGCGACCTGTTGCCCGAATTCTTGCAGCGAGGTCCCCACCGCCGTGATCGACGGTGTGATGTCCTCGTAGTATTCCATGTCATCGAAGGTTGCCAGCGCCAGGTCAGCAGGGACGCGCAGCCCGCGCTCGCGCAGCAGATGCAGCACGCCGCGCATCAGGCGGTTGTTGCTGACGAAGAGCGCCGTCGGCGGGTCCGCCAGTCCCAGCAGGTCGGCAGCCAGCAGTCGACCTTCAGAGCGCCTGCCGCGGCAGTCACCGCCGCCCTTGAAGCCCCCCTCGCGGATGAGTGCCGGGTCGCTGCGGATACCGGCTGCGGCCAGCGCATCCAGATAGCCATCGCGGCGCTCGCGACCAGGCGTCAGGGCAGCGGGCAGGTTGATGAGGCCGATGCGCCGGTGACCCAGTTCAATCAGGTGGTTGACGGCCGCGCGCGTGCCCGCGCGGTTCTCGAAGAGGACGCAGTCCGCCGGCAGGCCCTCGATCTGGCGGTCGAGCAGCACCAGCGGCCGGCCTGCTTCGTGCAGCGCGAAGAGCGCGCCAGGGTTGCCACCGCCGGGCGCCAGCGCGACACCATCCACGCCCTTGCCGCGGAAGGCGCGCAGGTAGGCCAGCTCGCGCTGCGGGTCTTCATCGCTGTTGCCGAGCGTGAGGCTGTAATCCGCGCCCCAGAGCGCGTCGCCGAGCGCGCGGGTGATGGCGGTGTGCGCCGGGTTCAGGATGTCCGGTACGATGAAGCCGATGGTTCGCGTGCGTTTGGTGACCAGGCTGCGGGCGACTCCGTCCGGCTCGTAACCCAGTTTGCGGATCGCTTCCTGGACGCTCTTCTGCTTGTCCCTGGCCACGGGGCGCGGCCCGTTGTTAATGACGTAGGACACGGTGGCGGTGGAAACGCCGGCCAGTCTGGCGACATCGTCCCGCGTGACTTTTCCGGCCAATTCCGGTACCCCCGGCCTGCTGCGGCAACGATCTACGCCCGTAGATTCAGGCAAGCGAGTGTACTTGTCCGACGTTACCGTGTCAACCGGAGCCGGCAGCATCCGGCCCTGCCCGCCAGCCGTAACAGGCGCCGCCCTGGCGCATGACGACCGGCATGCGCGGGTGGTCCCCGGCCCAACATTTGACAAGGCACCGGGCACTGCATACAATTGGCGCACTCTACGCGTGTAGATAGTATGCGCTGGAACGATGGGGTCGCAGCCCCGGGCAAGACGGAATTAATGTTAGGGAACGGGTTTGCTTATGGCTCATCAGGGTGTCTTGACACCCCCGGAAGAGATGGTAACCAGCACCTGGGCCGGGGGGCAGCAGCGCAGTACCACGCGCCTCCTGCTCTACTTCGCGCTCTTCGTCTTCGGCCTGTTTTCCTTCCTGCCTTTCTACTTCCTGCTGACCACCAGCATCAAGGACGCTGCCGAAGCCAAGCGCGTGCCGCTGACTTTTATACCGCAGAGCTTCTCGCTTGAGCATTTCGAGAGTGTGCTCAATGAAGGCGCCCCGCGCGCCATGGCCAACGGCCTGTTCTACGCCGGCGTCGGCACGCTGCTGGCGGTCACCGTCAGCGCGCTGATCGGCTACGTGGTCGTCAAGCATCGCTCCAAAGTGGGTGACATCCTCTTCTGGACTATCGTCGCCTCCTCGCTGATGCCGCTGGCTTCCTACGTCGTCACCCTGGTGGGCCTGATGGCGCGCATTACCAACGTCACCGGCATCCCCATGCTCGATACCTTCCAGGGCCTGCTCTTGCCAAGGATCGTTTACGCCTTCGGGGTCTTTCTGATGCGGCAGGCGATGCTCAGCGTGCCGGACGAGTTGCTCGACGCGGCGAAGGTGGATGGCGCCGGCTTCCTGCGCTCCTTCTGGCAAATTGCCCTGCCGGTGGTGCGGCCGCAGACGATCACTCTCGCCATCCTGATCTTCATGGGCCTCTACGGCGAGTTCCTGTGGCCGCTGGTGGCCACCAGTTCCAACGAGATGCGGGTCGCCAGCGTCTGGCTGGCCGGGCGCTCCTTCGGCTACGGCGTCAACCCCGGGATGCTCTCCGCGGGCGCGCTGCTGATCATCGCCCCGATGCTCATCATCTTCCTGGCCGGCCAGCGCTACATCACCGCCGGCCTCGGTATGACCGGGTTCAAGTAGGCATTCGCGAGAGGAGGGCCCTTACGCAAAACCCGCTGGCAATTACATCCCTGTGAATTGGAGGTTATGAGAATGAACAAGGCAACCCAAAAACTTAGCCGGCGTGACATGCTCAAGCTGGTCGGCAGCGGCGCGGCCGCGTCCGTGGGCCTCGCTGCCAGCCTGCCCCTGCCGGCCCAGGACGAGATCACCCTCACGTTCTGGCGCCCGCCCTTCGATACCCGGGGCCCATTGGGCGTGGAAGCCCTTGGCAACTTCTACGACAACCTGTTGCCGGAGATGTTGCCGGGCAACGTCACGCTCGAGACGCTCGACTCCACGGGCGATACCTTCACCAGGCTGACGGCCTCGGTCGCCGCCGGCAACCCGCCCGACATCAGTAACGTGGACCAGACCCAGGTGCCGCCGATGCTGGATCTGATGGCCATCAACGCGATGCCGGATGGCCTGGTCGACGTGGTGGGCTCCTTCGGCAGCTTCGCCAATGACTTTATGACTATCGATGACGCTATTTACATCCTGCCCTGGGGCTGGTGGGAGCGCGGCGTCTTCTACAACATCGACCTGCTCGAGGCCGCCGGCATCGACCATACCTCGCTGCCCCAGAAAATCTCCGACATGATCCCCTTCGTCAAGGAACTGACCGTCTGGCCCGACGGTGCCGAGGAGCCGACGCTCTCGGCCTGGCCGCTGGCGGGCGGCACAACCTTCGACCTCTACACCGCGCTGGTCGACAACCTCGGCGGCTTCTGGTGGAATGATGACACGACCTCCGGCTTCGACAGCGACGAATGGGAAGAAGCGTGGCAAATTACGCTCTCAATGTTCGACGACTTCAACCTGGACGCCCGCTTTGGCCTGAGCGCGCTGGACAAATTCTACAGTGGCAACGCCTACTTCCTCTCGCAGCAACTCTGGGTCGGCTTCGTGCTGCGCCGCGATCATCCGGATATCAACTGGGGCGTCATGACCCACCCGACGCCCAGTGGCGGCCCGCCCTACGGCTGGAAGGAAGTCCACCTCGGCTGGGGCAACACCTCCAGCAAGACCGGCGAGGGCCTCGCTGCTGCCTGGGAGCTGTGGAAGGCGCTCTACTCCGTCGAATGGACCCACGCCAACGCCATCGCCCTCAACTACCTGCCTGGCCGTCTCGAGGCCGTGGGCCTGGATCCCATCACCGCCGACAACCCGCAGTGGGCCGGCGCCTTCAAGAAGCACCAGCCCGGCTACTCGGTCTCACCCGGCTACTGGAGCCCGGAAATGTGGACCGCCACCAACACCGCCTGGAGCCGCGTCTACGACAACAACGAGCCCGTGCGCCAGGTGCTCGGCGAACTCCAGCAGGAGGCCGATTCCATCCTCGCGTTCTCGCCAAGCCTGTGGGGCACGATCCTCACGAAGGCCGACTACGAGGCGCATCCGGAATGGACCGATGGCCTTGTACCGGCAGAGGACTGGTGGGACAACGTGCACGCCAGTTACCTGACCGAAGAGCAGGCCATGCTGGCCCAGCTACGCTAGCCAGCTACAGCTGCTGCTGTAGTGAGTTTCACTCGCGGCCGGCCCTGCCCCTGACAGGGGCAGGGCTGGTCGCAGACGACAAGCGGGAGGGACGTCAGCATGACAAGCCTGATACCGAAATCGCGACTGGCGCTGCTCGTCATCGTCGTCGTCTTCGTCTTCTACGGCATCATGCTCTGGTATCCCATCCTCGACCAGTTCAGTCTGTCCTTTCATCGCGGCCTTACCCTGCGCCGCATGTGGGTGGGCGACATGCAGTTCCAGCGTTTGGCACAGGACAGGGCCTTCCGCAACGCCGTCGGCGTCACCCTGCGTTACGTGCTGATGGTGGTGCCGATCACCACCGTGCTGGGGTTGCTGCTGGCCTCGGTGCTGAACAGCTTCAAGAACGTCGCCACGCGCACCGTGCTGGTCGCCCTCTTCTTCCTGCCGCACATCGTGCCCATCGCGGCCACCGCCACCTTCTGGAAGTTTCTGCTGGCGCCCACCAGCAACGGCGTCCTGAACGGCATCCTCAGCGTGTTCGGTGTGCCCACCAGTCGCTGGCTGCTCTCTACGGAAACCTCGCTGATGTCGCTGGCGCTGGTGGCCGTCTGGGGCAGCATCGGCTACGCCATGTTACTCATGCTGGCCGGCATGCAGACCATCCCCCAGATGTTCTACGAGGCCGCCGCCATCGACGGCGCCAGCGCCTGGGACCGACTGCGCAAGATCACCGTGCCCCTGCTGTCGCCAACCATCGCCTTCGTGGCGGTGATTCTCACCTTCGGCGGCCTGATGATGTTCGAGCCGGTCTACATCATGACCGGCGGCCAGGTCTCGCATGAGGACAAGGGCGGCCCGGCCGGCAGCACCTCGACGGTCGTGTGGCTGATTTACCAGCAAGGTTTCCAGAACTTCAAGCAAGGCTACGCCGCGTCCATCGCGGTGGTGTGGTTCTTCGTCATGCTGGCGCTGGGCCTGGTCCAGTTCTGGTTCTTATCGCGCCGCTCCTACCGCTACTGAGCCGCAGCGTCCCGGAGGGCCTCTTGCCCGCTCTCATCCCGTTACGGCTCCTGCACCGCTTTTGCTTCCCCTACAGTTTCACAGCGTCCGGGAGGGCGCCCTAAAATGCTTGATCATAACCCCATGCAGCGCTGCCTCGAGGGCGAGCGCTACAACACCGGCGTCCCGGACACCCTGAACCTCGCCGACCGGATGGGACTGGCCATCAACGCGATGACCAACGCCTGGGTGCCGGAAGAACGCTGGGCCCTGCAGTTCGACGTCAGTATCGCCCACCAGCCGCCGGTCATCTGGATCAACCACCTGACCGATGCCTACCTGAACATCCCCGCCAAGTTCCTTGAGGCCCTGGTGGTCTGCCGCAGCGTCTCCGGCAGCGACCAGAACATCGACATCGACCTCGCCGTGTTGCGCAACCAGCTGGAACTGCTGGGCGAGGACGGCCTCACCTACACCCCCGAAGACACCCTGCCCCACCTGGACGAGGCGCTGCGGCCCTTCGCCGAAATCTGGGGCGAGGGACGCCTGATCCTGGCGCTCTGCTTCCTCGGGCAGCTTGATGACGATCCGATCTGGTTCGAGACCGCCAAACGCAAGGTCGACCGCCTGCTCGAACTCTCCGTCGAACGCGAAGACTACCGCTTCTTCTGGCGCGGCCGCTGGCCCAGGGGCGCCTCGCCGCCGCCCGACGCCGACGAGCCCAGTGGCCCCATCCCGGATGGCTCGCTGGGTGATAAATATGACTGGGACCTGAGCCTGATTTACTCGGTCGGCTCCTCGGGCCACGGTTCCGCGCTGCTCTATCGCCTCACCGGCTACGAGCCGGCGCTGGAACTGTCGCGTGGCCTGGCGCGCTGGGCCCTGAAGCGCATCTTCAAACACGAGGACGGCCACTACGACTTCTACCACTTCCATCACGGCCTCTACTCCCTGATGGCCGTCTGTGAATACGGCGTGGCTGCCCAGGACCGCGAGGTGCTGGAGCGCGTGGACGCCTGTTACCGCTGGGCGCGCGAAATGGGCGATCCCCTGATCGGCTTCTACGCGGAAATCATGCCGGGCGCCGAGCTTTATCTGGAGCGCCAGGGCAACACGGTCGAGATCTGCGAGGTCGCCGACATGGTCTGGCTGGCGCTGACGCTGACCCGCGAGGGCTTCGGCGATTACATGGACGACGTCGACCGCTGGGTGCGCAACATGTACAGCGAAGGCCAGGTGCTGGATGCGGAATTCATCCACGACATCCCGCATTCCTGCTTCGTCGAAGGCCACTATGACACGCCCTACCCGGATACCGACAACGTGCTCGAGCGCTCGGTCGGCTCCTTCCTCGGCTGGATGCGCGCCAACGAGGGCTTCGTGCGGGAACGGAATGAAGACGGCGAGATGAAACTGACCCGTAAAGGCATCATGCATTGCTGCACCGCCAACGGCGCGCGCACCCTCTACTGCGTCTGGGACAGCATCGTGCAGCGCTGCGATGATGGCAGCACCACCGTCAACTTCCTGCTCAACCGCGCCTCGCCCTGGCTGGATGTGGCCAGCTGGTTGCCGGTCGATGGCCGCGTGCAACTCACCATCAAGGACGCGCCGAAGGTCTACGTGCGCATGTCCGAATGGGTCGACCTGCAGGCGGTTACGGCCACTGTTAATGGTGAAGCCGCCGACTTCAGCCTGGATGGCCCGATGGTGTGCCTCGAGGGCCTCGCGCCTGGCGACGTCGTCGATATCCGCTTCCCCGTGCTGGAGCGTACGCTCCATCGCGTCATCGGCGAGATTCCCTTCCGCCTGGACATGCGCGGCGCCAACGTGGTCGCCATCGAACCGCGCGGTATCACCTACCCGCTCTTCGACCGACCCGCCAGCGGCGAGGTCAGCGAGCGCGAAGTTTTCATCCCGACCAAAACCTTCACCTGGTAGGCGCGTATGTCTCTGCTTGAGAACGGCGCTGCGCTGCGCCAGAAACTCGGCGACGGCGACTCAGCCCTCGGCGCCTGGGTGACGCTCAACGATCCGGCCGTGACGGAAGTCATGGCCGGGTCCGGCCTGGACTGGGTACTGGTCGATACCGAACACGCGCCCTTTTCGCCGGAAAGCCTCGCGAGCATCGTCATGGCCTTCGAGGGGACGTCGGCAGTCTCGCTGGTCCGCGTCGGCTGGAACGACCAGGTACTCATCAAGACCTGCCTCGACGTCGGCTTCGGCGGCGTGCTGGTGCCGCAGATCGGCTCGGTTGAGGAGGCCGAACGCGCCGTCGCCGCCTGCCGCTATCCGCCGCAGGGGACGCGCGGCTTCGGGCCGCGGCGCGCCAGCTACTACGGCCGCACGATCGAGGACTACGTACGCACGGCCAACAGCACCATCCTCGCCGGCCTGCAGATCGAACACATCCAGGCCGTCAACGACGTCGAGAACATCCTCGGCGTCGAGGGCGTCGACTTCGCCTTCCTCGGGCCGATGGACCTGTCGGCCTCGATGGGCCTGCTGGAGACGCCCGACCACCCGGACGTGATCCAGGCGATGGAGCACGTCATCGCGGTCGCCGTGGCACTGAAGATCCCCATCGGCGTGCCATTGCCTTCCGATGCCCCTCCGGAGACCGTCCTCGCCTGGGCGAACAAGGGCAGTCGGCTGGTCTCGATCGGCCTCGACCTGGGCTTCATGACGGGCGCGCTGATGCAATCGCTGGAGCAGGTCCGCGGCGGCATGGCGGATTGAGGTCGGGAACGACACGACGGCTTTGGCGCTGACCGTGGAAGTGATGGTGCAGCGGGGGGATCCGCCACTGGCGACTGAAACCTGAACCCCCTGAAGGTTTCGATTACAGCACGTCTCATTCGGGCGCGCCCTGAAACCGTTGTCCTTGTGTCTCAGGGCTTGTACGCTCGCGTTACCTGGCTGTTGCGAAAGATCACCTTGCACCTCCAGAAGGAGTTTCCCGCTGAAAACCATGTCGCTTGCAGTACTGCTGTCAGTGTTTGTCCTGTGCAGTGTGGCCTCGGCGCAGGACTATCAGATTCGTACAGATGCCAACGTTAATTTGCGGGCTACCTACAGTCTCGAGGGTGAGATTGTTGAAGCTGTACCAGCAGGCACAATTCTGCAGGTCGTCGGTATGTTCAACAGATGGCTGAAGATCAACAGAAACGGAAACGCCCTGTGGCTGGCGGATTGGGTCAGTTTTTCCCGCGTTACTGACGGCGGCCAGACACAATCTCAAGTCGATAACTGTTGTTACGTTGATCGACAATGCCATAGCGACGCAGAATGGACAAGCGGCTACTGGGCCTTTCAGAACAATCAATGCGCGGCGCCCTTGCAATCCCGGCTACAAATCTCATCGCAGCCCGCGAACAACAGCACCGGCACCATTGACAATTGTTGTTTCCTTGATTGGCAATGCAATAGCGACGATGAATGGTTAACCGGGTTCTATGCCTATCAGAATAATCAATGTAAACATCCGGCGGTGGCTATTGAGGGGTCAGAAGCCTTTGTCATCCGGATAGAGGAAGCTCTTGATTTTCTGAAAAACAGGTCTCCGCAGTGGTATACCTACGCGACCGGCGGACTGGACAAAATTAGAGAGGTCTGGGAGGGGAGTTCTTCGGGCGTATATGCGGATACAGGGACATATGTTATGCCCCCATCTCGTGCTTTGGGGGGTTGGAACACAGAAAGTTCCTTGATCAGTCTGGCCGGCGGGATGGTTCATGAGGCCTGCCATGTATACCGCTGGCAAGCCGGGTTCCTCGCTCATAGTTGGGAAAACGAACTGCCCTGTGTTCAAAGGCAACTTGAAGTAACTGAAGCAATCGATCCTCGCGATCGCTTTAGCCCGTGGCTTCGAGACTTAATCGCCAATATCGAGAATCCGGAATATTGGTGGTGGGCTGATTAGTGCCGCTGCGTGCGAACCAGGTGAGTGAGCCGCATCCTGCGTGGAGCGCAGCGTAGGCCGCCCCCGGCGTCCGCCTGGCGCAGTTGTCGCCGGGCTACCACGCCCCTGCCGCAGGGGAAGGCGTGGACTTCGACCACTTCACCATCGGAATAGCTGGTGTCGGCATCGTCACCGAAACGGAACATCGCCTGATTGATTTGCATACCCAACAGGAGTATGTCAGTGAAAGCCACGTCGCTTGCAGTACTGCTGTCAGTCTTTGTCCTGTGCAGTGTGGTATCGGCGCAGGACTATCAGATTCGTACAGATGCCAAGGTTAATTTGAGGGCTACGTACAATCTCCAAGGCAACATTGTTGAAACAGTACCATCAGGCACCATCCTGCAGGTCGTCGGTATGTTCAACAGATGGCTGAAGATCAACAGAAACGGTAACGAGCTGTGGCTGGCGGACTGGGTCAGTTACACCCGCGTTGCTGACGGCGGCCAGACACAATCCCGAACGGAAACTCAAACACAATCTCAAATTGATAACTGTTGTTACGTTGATCGGCAATGCCATAGCGAC
The DNA here is from genome assembly GCA_965223965.1 of Phototrophicaceae bacterium. Classification (GTDB taxonomy): domain Bacteria; phylum Chloroflexota; class Anaerolineae; order Aggregatilineales; family Phototrophicaceae; genus JAGWBD01. Next base: position 17,342 of record CBDCXX010000009.1, on the reverse strand, counting down.
GCGGACTGGACAAGCGGGTACTGGGCCTTTCAGAACAATCAGTGCGCGGCGCCCTTGCAATCCCGGCTACAAATCTCATCGCAGCCCGCGAACAGCAGCACCGGCACCAGTGACAATTGTTGTTTCCTTGATTGGCAATGCAATAGCGACGACGAATGGACAAGAGGGTATTGGACCTTTCAGATAAACCAATGCGATATGCCTGAGGGATTGATAATCGAGGGGTCAGAAGATTTTGTCATCCTTGTGAAAGATGCTCTTCAAATGCTGAAGACCAGAGCTCCGGAGTGGTTTGCATACGCGACCAGTGGTCTGGACAAGATCATACTGTTTCCGGAGGGGGATATTTTGGGCGTAAATGTTGCTACAAGGACCTATTCCATGACCCCGGACGATGCTTTTCTTCACTTTGATGAAGGGGACGTAATCACCATGGCCAGCAGGATGGTTCATGAGGCCTGCCATGTGTACAGATATGAAGCCGGGTTGCCTCCTGGCGGTTATGAAGGGGAAACCGCCTGCCTGCAAGTACAAATTGAAGCAACCGAAGTGTTTGAAGTGTTAGAGACTCGTCGCAGACTTCGTCGCAGTCTTGCTTTGGGTCTTCGACACGTACTCGAAAACATCGATAATCCAATGTATCAGTGGTGGCATTAGTGCCGCTGCGTGCGAAAAAGGTGAGTGAGCCGCCTTCTCCAACCGGCGCCTGAAGCGCGCTGCTGCTACAATGTGGGGCGCAGCGCAGGCTCCACTCACACAGGAACGGGCAGCGGGCAGGACTGAGGCGAACATGGCTGGACGACTCGCAGGCAAGGTCGCCATCGTCACCGGTGGCGGCACCGGCATCGGCAAGGCGATCGCCATCCGCTTCGCCGCCGAGGGCGCCCGCGTCGCCATCTGTGGCCGTACGATGCAGACCCTGCAGGAAACGGAAGCGGAGATCCTGCGCGCCGGCGGCGAAGTCCTGGTCGTGCCGACGGACGTCAGCGACGCGGCGGCCGTCGCTGGGCTGACGCAACAGACCCTCGATCGCTTCGGGCAGATCGACATCCTCATCAACAACGCCGGCGTGCGCGCCAGCATCGGCACCATCCTCGAGCTCGACGACGAGGAGTGGCAGCGCACCTTCGACATCGACGCCCGCGGCAGCTGGTACTGCGCCCGCGCGGTCATCCCGGAGATGCGCAAGCGCGGCGGTGGCTCCATCATCGCCATCAGCTCCATCTCCGCCTACGTGGGGCAGCCCAAACAGGGCGCCTACAACGCCGCCAAGGCGGCCCAGGAGCTGCTGACCAAATGCATGGCGCTGGATTTCGCCGCGGACGGCATCCGCGTCAACTCGGTCTGCCCCGCCTGGGTGCTCACCGAGCTCAACCGCGACCAGGTCATGACCATGCAGGCCGAACCGGATCGCGAGTTTCCGCCCGGCCTTAGCTGGCACGACCTGCTGCGGCTGCATCCCCTGGGCCGCATCGGCGTCTCCGAGGACGTGGCCTGGGCGACCCTGTACCTCGCCTCGGATGAATCGCGCTGGGTGACGGGCATCTCCCTCTTCGTGGATGGCGGCTACACGTGCCAGTAATCCGGTGAACGCCCTTGCTGTTTAACCAGGCACGCGCCCGTGATTGCATGAAGGCCGCGGGCCTCGACGCGCTGATCGCCTGCACGCCGGTCAACATCACCGCCTTCAGTGATTTCACCCTCTGGCTGGACCCGCTGTTCCGCGAATACATGGTGCAACCGGGCGCCCCCGGTCACCGCATGCAACGCTACGCCCTTTTCCCGCTTGAGGGGCCGCCCGCCCTGGTCGTCGAACCCATGATGGCTGTCAATGCAGCTGACCTGTGGGTACGCGAACTGGTCACCTTCGGCGCGCCCACCATCGAGGAACGCGAGCCGCCGGCAGACCCGCAGGCCTGGCGCGACGTCCGTCAGCTTCAGGCACATGCCACGGATGCCGCCGGCCCTACCGACGCCCTGCTGCAGCTCCTGCGGGGTCGCGGTCTGCAATCGGCGCGGCTGGGCGTGGAGCTGGAGGAGTTGCCGGCCACGCACCGGCAGACATTGCGCGCCGGCCTGCCGGGGGCGCAAGTGCTGGATTGCAGCAACCTGCTGCGCTATATCCGCGCCGTCAAGACCGACGACGAGATCGAACGGCTGCGGCGCGCGGCGCAGATCAACGAGGCGGCCGCCACGGCCAGCCTGGCTGAAGCAGCGCCCGGCGTAAGTCTGGCGCAGCTGTCGCGCAGTTACCGCGCGCAGGTCGCGCAGGATGGCGCGGACTTCGACCACTTCGCGCTGGGCATCGATGGCGTCGGTATCGCCACCGAACCCGCGCACCAACTGGCCGACGGCGCCGTCATGTATGTGGATTTCGGCTGCCGCTGGCGCAGTTGCTATTCGGACAGCGGCCTGACCCTGGCCCTTGGCCCGCTTCCCGCAGAGTTGCAGCGCCGTTATGACGCGTTGCGCGCCTGCATCGACGCGGGCGTGGCCATGCTGCGGCCCGGACGGCGCGCCTCGCAGGCGCATGGCGCCATGCAGCGCGTGATCGACGGCAGCGAGATTCGCGTCGCCGCGCCCCATGGCCACGGCCTCGGCCTCGAAGTGCGTGACTATCCGGTCATCGTGGCGGATAATGGGCTGCACTTGCGGGATGACTGCATCGACGTCCCCGCTAATTTGCCGCTGGAGGCCAACATGGTGGTCAACCTGGAGGCCAGCAGCTTCCTCGCCGGTGAGGCTTCACTACATATCGAGGAGACCTTCCTCATCACGGCGGGCGGGTCTGAAGCGCTGTCCCCCAGGCGTGCGACGCCCTTCCGGCCGGACGCGGCCTGAAGGCGCGCCGGGGAAACGAGAACGAGAACAGGAGCAGTAATGGCCAGCGCGGTCCTGCTGCCAAAACTGGGTAACTCGGTGGAAAGCTCGATCATCCTCGCCTGGCGCAAGGCCGTCGGCGACCCGGTCGCGGCTGGCGAGGTCCTCGCCGAAATCGAGACCGACAAGGCGACGCTGGAAGTCGAAAGCCCCGCGGACGGCTTGCTGCTGGCGCGCTTTTACGAAGCCGGCGCCGAGGTTGAGGTCATGGCGCCCATTGGCGCCATCGGCGCAGCCGGCGAGGACGTCGCTAACCTGCGGCCCCATGCGTCGGTCACAACCTTGCAGCCCATGTCACAGCAGCCGCGGACTGCAGAACCCGTGTCGCATGGGGCGGCGCCAGCACAGACGGCCCGCGGTCGCCCGGCCAGTTCGCCCCGTGCGCGCAAGCTGGCGGCGGCGCGCGGTCTGCCGCTTGACGGGCTAACGGGCAGCGGACCCGGCGGCCGTATTCTCGAGCGCGACGTGCAGGCCGCGCTGGCACAGGGGCCGCGTCTGACCCCCGTCGCGCGCGCCATGCTGGAAGAGGGCGGCTACGTCCTGCCGCAGCAGGGCAGCGGACCCGGCGGCCGTCTCCGCGAAGGCGCCCGCCGCAGCGATCTCATCCCGGCGTCCCGGACGCCGGTCGCAGAGCGCGTGCCGCTGCGCGGCGCGCGTCGCGTCACCGCCCGCCGCATGCTGGAATCGCTGCAGACCACGGCCCAGCTCACCCTGCACGCGCCGGCAGATGCGCGTGCGCTGCTGTCCTTGCGGGAGCGGCTGAAATCCGGGGCAGCCGGCGCCGATCTGCGCGCAGTCACCATCAATGACCTGCTGCACCTCGCTGTGGCGCGCACGCTGCCCGCGCACCCCGCGCTTAACGCGCAGCTGGTGGATGACCACATCCTGCAGCAGCGCGCCGTGCACCTTGGCTTCGCGGTCGATAGTCCGCGCGGGCTTTTCGTGCCGGTCATTCACAATGCCGACCGGCTCGGCCTGCAGCAACTGGCAAGTGAAGCGCGGCGTCTGGCCCAGGCCTGCCGCGAGGGTCGGGTCCGTTCGGAGGAACTGGAGGGGGGCACCTTTACCGTGAGCAATCTCGGCGCGTACGGCATCGAAAGCTTCACGCCCGTCCTGAACCCACCCCAGGCGGGTATCCTCGGCGTCGGCGCGATTCACCTGAAGGCCGTGGCGGACGATGGCGGAGTGGCCTTCCGCCCGCACATCAGCCTGTCATTGACCATCGACCACCAGGTGCTGGATGGCGCGCCCGCGGCCCGCTTCCTGCAGGACCTCGCGCAGGTTCTGGCGCGCATTGATCAGGCCCTTGCCACCGCTGACGGCATCGGAGCAGACGAGACACCATGACCAAACTCATCACGATTGACCCGGCGGAAGCGCGGCGCCAGACGACGATTACGGCGCCCGCGCTACCGGCCAACGCCTGGGTATCTGACCCGCCGGCGGATGCGGCCCGCCATGGCAGCGCCGGGCTGCTGCGCATCTATCGCGACATGTTCTACATCCGCCAGTTTGAGACCATGCTGGAGCACATCAAGCGCGAGGGCGCCTGGCAGGGCATCGAGTGCCAGCATGGCGGCCCGGCTCACCTCTCGATCGGCCAGGAGGCCGCGGTTGTTGGGCAGTGTCTCCACCTCGGGCCGGAGGATTTCATCTTCGGCTCGCACCGCAGTCACGGCGAAATACTGGCCAAGTCCTTCTCCGCGATCGACAAGCTGCCGGAACGCGACCTGCTGCGCATCATGGAGACCTACATGGATGGCGTGGTGCTGCGCGTCGTCGAAAGCTTCGCGCAGGCGGGCGATGCGCGTGATCTGGCGCTGGTCTTCACCCTCTACGGCACGCTGGCCGAGATTTTCGGGCGCGAAACCGGCTTCAACAAGGGCATGGGCGGCTCGATGCACGCCTTCTTCCCACCCTTCGGCGTCATGCCCAACAACGCCATCGTCGGCGCCTCGGCGGATATTGCGGTCGGTTCGGCCCTTTTCAAGCTGATCAACCGCCGGGCCGGCATTGTCATCGCCAACATCGGCGACGCGGCCGCGGGTTGCGGCCCGGTGTGGGAAGCGATGATGTTCGCCGCCATGGACCAGTACCACACCCTGTGGGACGAGGCGCTGGGCGGCGCGCCGCGCATCATCTTCAACTTCATGAACAACTTCTACGGCATGGGCGGCCAGCCCCAGGGCGAAACCATGGGCTTCGGCATGCTGGCGCGCATGGGCATGGGGGTGAACCCGGACGCCATGCATGCCGAGCGCGTCGACGGCTTCAACCCCCTGGCGGTCGCCGATGCCATCGAACGCAAGCGCGCGCTCCTGGCAGCCGGCCACGGCCCGGTGCTGCTGGACACCGTCACTTACCGCTTCGCCGGCCACAGCCCCTCCGATGCCTCCGCCTATCGCACGCGCGAGGAGATCGAGCTGTGGCGCGCGCAGGATCCTCTGGCCAGCCACGGTGCATTCCTGCTCGACCACGGCCACTGCGACCAGGCCGCGCTCGATACTCTGCAGGCGCATGCGCTGGAGCAACTGTGCTCTGTGCTGCAGGCCGCCAGCTCGACCGAACGCTCGCCGCGCATCCATGCCGCCGCTGACATCGAGGCCCTGATGTTTTCCGGCGCGAGCCGCGCGCGCATGGCTTCCGGCGAACCGGAGGTACTGCTGCCCCTGGAGGAGACGCGCCTGCGTGTCACACGTGACAAGTTTCGCTTCGGCCTCGACGAGGACGGGAAGCCCCGTTCGTCGCTGCGCGCGCTGACCTTCGCCGAGGCGCTCTTCGAGGCGTTGTTGCTGCGCTTCTATGAAGACCCGACCCTTGTCGCCTGGGGCGAGGAAAACCGCGACTGGGGCGGCGCCTTCGGCGTGTATCGCGGCCTGACGGAATGTCTGCCGCAGCACCGACTGTTCAACAGCCCCATCTCCGAGGGCGCGATCGTGGGCACGGCGGTCGGCTATGCGCTCAGCGGCGGCCGCGTCGTGGCCGAGCTGATGTACTGCGACTTCATGGGCCGCGCCGGCGACGAGATCTTCAACCAGATGGCCAAGTGGCAGGCGATGTCCGCCGGCCTGCTGCAGATGCCGCTGGTGCTGCGCGTGTCGGTCGGTATGAAGTACGGCGCGCAACATTCGCAGGACTGGTCCTCGCTGGTCGCGCACATTCCCGGCCTGCAGGTGATGTTCCCCGCCACGCCGTATGACGCGAAGGGCATGCTCTCCCTCGCCCTGCGCGGCACGGACCCGGTGGTCTTCTTCGAGAGTCAGCGCCTCTACACCATGACCGAGACGCTTGCCCCGGAAGGCGTGCCGGTGGAGGAATACCAGGCCCCCCTGGGCGAGCCGGCCCTGCGGCGCGCGGGCGGCGACCTGACCATTCTCAGCGTGGGCGCGACGCTCTACCGCGCCCTGGAAGCGGCGCAGCTGCTGCAGGAGCGTTACGACCTGGCGGCGGAAGTGATCGACGCTCGCTTCATCAACCCGCTCAACTACGGGCCCATCCTGCGCTCCGTGCGCAAGACGGGCCGCATCGTCCTCGTTTCCGACGCCTGCGAGCGCGGCTCCTTCCTGCACACCATGGCCAGCAACATCACCCAGCTGGCCTTCGATGACCTGGACGGGCCGGCCGTAGTGGTCGGCGCGCGCAACTGGATCACGCCGTCGGCGGAACTGGAGGACCTGTTCTTCCCGCAGGCCGACTGGATCCTCGACACCGTTCACGAGCGCCTGCTGCCCCTGCCAGGCCATCAGCCGCAGACCTGCCAGGCCAGCGATGAAATCCTGCGCCGCAACCGCCTCGGGGTCTGAGGCCTGGACGATGGCCCAACCCGGCATGGAAGCGCCCCTCGTAGCCGACTTCATCGTGGTCGGCGCCGGCTCGGCCGGCTGCGCCCTGGCCGCGCGTCTGAGCGAAAGCGGTCGCTGGCGCGTGCTGCTGCTGGAGGCCGGCGGCCCGGACGACCACGAGGACGTACACATCCCGGCGCGCTTCCCCAACCTGCTGCACAGCGCCATGGACTGGGACTACCGGACCGTGCCGCAGAAGGGCCTGCAGGGGCGCCGCCTGCCCGTGCCGCGCGGCAAGCTCATCGGCGGCAGCAGCTCAATCAACTCCATGGTCTACCAGCGCGGCAACCCGGCCACCTACGACCGCTGGGCGGCCCTCGGCAATGCTGGCTGGCGCTACGCCGACCTGTTGCCCTTCTTCCGCAAGACGCAGCACCAGCAGCGCGGCGCCTCTGCCCATCACGGCACGGGCGGCCCGGTACACGTCTCTGACCCGCGCGACCCCAATCCGCTCAGCCTGGCCTTCGTCGCTGCCGCGCAGCAGGCGGGCTTGCGCCCCAACCCGGATTTCAACGACGGCGAGCAGGAAGGTTGCGGTCTGTTACAGGTGACCCAGCGCGATGGCGCGCGCAGCAGCGCCGCGGCCTGCCTGCGGCCCGCCTTCGCCCGGCCCAACTTCCGCGCCATCCCCTTCGCCCACGTGACCGGGCTGGAGTTTGCGGGCCGGCGCTGCTGCGGCCTGCGCTATGTGCATGAAGGCCGGCAGCAACGCGCCAATGCGACGCGCGAACTCATCCTCTGCGGCGGCGCCATCAATTCACCGCAATTGCTGCTCTGTTCCGGCGTCGGGCCGGCGCCACAGCTTGCCGACCTGGGCATCCCCGTAGTCCACGACCTGCCCGGCGTCGGTCAACATCTCGTGGACCACGTGGAGATCCCGGTCGCCTGGCACTGCACGCAGCCGGTCAGCCTGGCCGCGAAGGACGACCCGCAGCAGCTGGCCCGCTACCGGCGCGAGCGCAAGGGCCTGCTGAGTTCGAGCAACGCCGAGGCCGGCGCCTTCGTCCGCCTGCATGAGGGGGCGGAGGCGCCGGAACTGCAGCTGCATTTCGCGCCCGGCTGGCCTGCCTGCGAGGACATGGAGCAGCCTGAGGGGCACGGCTTCACCATTCATCCCGCGCTGGTCGCCCCGCAAAGCGTGGGACAACTGCGCCTGCAGGCCGCCGACCCCTTCACGCCACCCCTGATCGATCCCGCCTGTCTGCAGGACGAGCGCGACCTGCCAGTGTTGCTGGCCGGCCTGCGCCTGGCGCGGCGCATCGCGTCCATGCCGGCCTTCGCTGCCTGGCGCGGCGCGGAGTTCCTGCCTGGCCCGGCCCGGCAGTCAGAGGACGAGCTGGTCGACTTCATCCGCAGCCAGGCCTCGACCGTCTATCACCCGGTAGGGACCTGCCGCATGGGCCAGGACGCGCTGGCGGTCGTTGACGAGCGGCTGCGCCTGCGCGGTATGGAGCGCCTGCGCGTGGCCGACGCCTCCATCATGCCCGAAATCATCAACGCCAACACCAATGCGGCCTGCATCATGATCGGCGAGAAGGCCGCCGCCCTGATCCTCGCGGATCACGCCTGACCCGCCGTCGCCCCGGCGCAAGCCCGCGTCGTCGCGCCAGGCGCCAGTTCGCTTGCCCGTCAACACACCCGCCTGCTACACTCGCGGCAGTTCACCCGCAGGAGACCTGCCCATCATGCCCACCGGCCCGCCCTGGCACCCGCCCGACGGCATGAACTCCCCGCGCTACAGCGGCCTGCGCAGCTTTATGCGCCTGCCGCACGTGACGCAGCTGGCAGGGGTCGACTTCGCCGTGGCGGGCGTGCCTTTCGATACAGGCGCGACCTACCGCGTCGGCGCGCGCTTCGGCCCGGAGGCCATCCGCGCGGGATCGCTCCTGCTGCGCCCCTACCATCCGGACCAGGAGGTGGCGCTGTTCCCGACGCTTTCGGGCATCGACTATGGCGACCTGCCCACCATACCGGGCTATCTGCCGCAGTCGCACAAAGCAATCGCTGCTGCCGCAGGGCCGCTTTTCAGCGCCGGGGTCACGCCGATCTTCCTCGGCGGCGACCATTCTGTCTCCCTGCCGCTGCTGCGCGCCGCCGCTGCCGCCCACGGCGGGCCGCTCGCGCTGCTGCACTTCGACTCGCACGGCGATATCTGGAGCGGCTACTACGGCGGGCTGGATACGCACGGCACGCCCTTTCGCCGCGCGCTGGAGGAAGACCTGATCGACGTCCGCCACTCGATCCAGATCGGCCTGCGCGGGCCGGTCTATGACGAGCACGACATCCCCCTCTCACGCGAGCTGGGCTTTCAGGTGGTGACGGCGCGCGAGTTGCACCGCCGCGGCGTGGATGACGTGTTGCAGCAGGTGCAGGATCTGCTGCGCGGACGGGCGAGTTACCTCAGCTTCGACATCGACTTTGTGGACCCGGCCTTCGCGCCCGGCACCGGCACGCCCGAGACCGGTGGCTTCAGCAGCGCTACCTGTCACGAGTTACTGCGTGGGCTGCGCGGCCTCCACTTCGTCGCCTTCGACATGGTGGAAGTGCTGCCCTCCTACGACCCGGCCGGCATCACGGCGCTGCTGGCAGCCAACCTCGTCTACGAATTTATCGCTCTGCTGGCCCTGCAGAAGCGCGATGCGGCGACAGGCTAAACCTTAAGCGTTGTGTGAAACGCAGGCGGGCTTCAGCCCGCCCGCAGTGTGCGGATGCGCGGTACGAGGCCGCTGTGGCGCTCGGCCACCTGGTTGTTGCGCAGCGCCATGCCGATGGCCGCGCGCGTACCCGGCAACACCACCAGGCGTCGCGCCCGCGTGATGGCCGTGTAGAGCAGGTTGCGCTGCAGCATCATGTAATGCTGCGTCAGTAGCGGCATCACCACCGCCGGATACTCCGAGCCCTGGCTGCGGTGCGTGCTGATACACCAGGCGTGCAGCAGCTCCTCCGCCTCCGCCCATTCGTAGAACAGGAAGCGCCCGTCCATCACCAGCTCGAAGCCGCCGGCCGTTTCGTCGATGGCGTGGATGAAGCCGATGTCGCCGTTGAACACCTCTTTCTCGTAGTTGTTACGCGTCTGCATCACCTTGTCGCCGACGCGGAACATGCGCGACCCGATCTGTTTGCCGGCCATGCGCGCGTCGCCGTTCAGCGCCTGCTGCAGCGCCTCGTTCAGACTGTTGATGCCGGCCGCGCCGCGATACATGGGCGCGATCACCTGGATGTCGCGCAGGGGGTCGAGGCCGTAGCGCCGCGGCAGCCGCGTCTTGACCAGGCCGACTACCTCGTCGACGATCTGCGCGGCCTCTGTTTCCAGAAAGAAGAAGTCGCCCGCAGGCCGGTTGTCGAGCAGCGGCATCTCGCCCTGGTTGATGCGATGCGCATTGGTGACGATGCCGCTGTCCGCGGCCTGCCGGAAGATGACTGACAGGCGCGTGACCTGCGCCAGGCCGCAGGCGATGACGTCGCGCAGGACGTTGCCGGCGCCCACGCTGGGCAGCTGATCGACGTCGCCCACCAACAACAGATGTGCCTCGGGCGGCAGGGCGCGCAGCAGGTGATGAAAGAGCTGCAGGTCGATCATCGAGGCCTCGTCGACGATCAGAATGTCGAGCTTCAGCGGGTTGTCCTCGTTGTGGTCGAAGCCCCCCGCGGGACTGTAGCCCAGCAGGCGGTGGATGGTGCTGGCGCTGCGTCCGGTGGCCTCTGCCAGGCGCCGCGCCGCGCGTCCGGTCGGTGAGCAGAGCGCGACGCGGGCCTGCAGCGAGGCCAGCGCAGCAATGACCAGCTTCAGCGTGGTCGTCTTGCCGGTGCCGGGACCGCCGGTTAGCACGCTGAGCTTGTGCGTGCAGGCCGCCTCCAGGGCCCCCTGCTGTTGCTGCGTCAGTTCGTCCGCGCTGTGCGCCGCCAGCGCCTGCAGAAAGCGCGGCCAGTCCTGCGCGCGCGCCCTGGCGCCCAGCGCCGAGGGCGTCTGCGCCAGGGCGCAGAGGCGCTGGGCGGAGTCGCGTTCCGCGCGCTGCCAGCGCGGCAGGTAGATGGCCTCCTGCCCGTCCGCGCTGATGCCCGCGTCGCGGCGCAGTTCATCCGCCTGCAACTCCTGCTCCAGCACCGCCTCCAGCGCGACGTCTTCCTCAAGGCCCAGCAACCTGGCGGCCTCTTCCAGCAGCTGGTCGCGCGGCGCGAAGACGTGACCTTCCTTCGTCATCTCCGTCAGCGCGAAGCGCAGGCCGGCGCTCATCCGGCCGGGCGCGTCTGCCGGCCGGCCCATGTTGAGCGCGATCTCGTCCGCGCGCCGGAAGCCAATGCCGAAGACCTCGTCCGCCAGCGTCCAGGGGTTTTCCTGCACAGCGGAGATGGTCTCCATACCGAAGCGTTCGTGGATACGCTGCGCCATGCGGCTGCTGACGCCGAAATCCTGCAGGAAGATGAGGGCGTGGCGGCTGGCCTGCTGTTCCTGCCAGGCCGCTGCCAGGGCCCGTGCCAGCGGCGGCTTCAGCACTTCCGTCAGGCGTTCCGGCTCCTGCTCAAGGATGGTCAGCGTGTCGGCGCCGAAGTGCTCGACGATGCGCTCGGCGGTGCGTGGGCCAATACCCTTGACGAGGCCGCTGCTCAGGTAGCTGGTGATGCCGCGCTCGCCGACCGGCGGCAGCGGCGCGACGGTCTCCGCGCGGAACTGCGTCCCGTAGCGCGCATCCTCGATCCATTCGCCGTCAAAGGCCACCTCTTCGCCCGGGTTGAGCGCCGGCATGACGCCCACGACCGTCACGCGTCCCTCGCGGTTGCGCGCGCCCGGCAGCGTCTTGCCGCGCGCTTCCAGGCGCAGTACACAGTAGCCGTTTTCCTTGTTGCGGAAGGTGACGCGCGCCACCCTGCCGCGCAGAGTCGTCATCTGTGGCGGCCTTCATCTGCCTGGGGATTGTCCCAGTATACCCGTGGGCCGTTATACTCGGGCGAGACAGGGAGGACGCGCATGCGACTGGCCGTACTGGGAGACATCCACGGCAACCTGAACGCTCTCGAGGCGGCCTGGGCGGACGTACAGGCCCGCGGCGAGTTCGACGAAATCTGGGTGCCCGGCGACCTGGCGGCCTTTGGCCCGCGGCCGGTGGAGTGCGTACGCCGCGTCCTTGAGCTGCGCAATGCGCTCGGCGAAGAGAAGCTGCGCGTCATCGGCGGCAACACGGATCGCTACCTGGTGCATGGCACCCGCCCGGCCTGGACGCCCGCGGCCGGCGACGAGGCCGCCCTGCGCGGGCTGGCCCCGTCCTGGGGGGCCCGCGACCGGGCGCTCAACTGGGCTGTCGACCAGCTGGGTTGGGAGGAGTACGACTTTCTGCGCAGCATCCTCGGGCGCGAGCTGCGCCTGCAGACCCCTGACTATGGCCCGGTCATCGGCTATCACGCCATCCCCGGCGACGACGAATCCATGGCCCTGCGCCCTGATTCGCCCGATGAGGAGGCGCAGGACGCCCTGCTGGATCGCGAGGGCCGCTTGGGCATCGGCGGCCACACCCATTTGCAGATGGATCGCGACCTGGGGCACTGGCGCGCCGTCAATGTCGGCAGCGTCGGCTGGTCCTTCGGCGCGCCCGGCATGGCCGAATGGGGCCTGTTCACCTTTGATGATGACGTCGCGACCGTCGAGTTGCGCCGCGTCCCCTGGGATGTGTCCGCCGTGCTGGCCGATTTCGTGACCGTGGGTCACCCGGCGCCGGAGCCCTTCATCCGCCAGGGCCGCCTGCGCTGAGCAGCGCCTTCACAGCTGTACAAGCCGCCCTTCCGCCGCGCGCAGTAGCCGGTCATTGATGGTCGCGCCCAGGCCGGCCGGCGCCAGCGTGCGCGCGAGGATGACGTCCACATTACGCGCGTCCAGCTCGCGCAGCGCCGCGAAGAGCCCGCGCCCCGTCGCCTCCAGGTCAGCGCCGGGCGACACCTGCTCGCAGCCCTCAAGGTCCGCCGCGCAGCCGAGCAGGCCCACGCGCCGCCCGGCCGACTGGTGCGCGCGCGCGGCCTCCTGCATGGCCGCCAGTACGGCCGCTTCTGCGCCACTGTAGAGCAGCAGCTGCGCGCGCGGCGAATAGTGGCGCAGATGCTGGCCCGGCGCATCCGGCAGCGCGTCCGCGGCGTTCAGGTCCAGCATGGCGCCGCCAAATTGCAGCTCGGGCAGCAGCGCGCGCAGCATTTCCAGCGTGATGGCGCCGGGCCGCAGCACCACGGGCGGCGTCGCAGTCAGGTCAAGCACGGTCGACTCAAGGCCGATACGCGTCGGACCGCCATCCAGTAGCAAGTCGACGCGCCCGTCCAGGTCGGCCAGCACATGCTGCGCGCTGGTGGCGCTGGGCCGCGTGAAACGATTGGCGCTGGGTGCCGCCAGCGGCAGGCCCGCCGCCGCGATCAGGGCGCGGGCGACCGGGTGCGCCGGCAGGCGCAGCGCCACCGTGTCGCGCGCGGGCGCGATGACGTCCGGCAGCGCGGGATGGCATTTGAGCACCAGCGTGAGCGGGCCGGGCCAGAAGCTGCGCGCCAGCTGGAGCGCCAGCGGCGGCAGCTCGACGACCACGCCGGTCAGCTGCGCCATGTCAGCGATGTGTACGATGAGCGGGTTGCGCGCCGGGCGTTCCTTGGCGCGGTAGATACGGCGGATGGCAGCTTCGTCCAGCGCGCTGGCGCCGAGGCCGTAGACGGTCTCGGTCGGGAAGGCCACCAGGCCACCCCCCTGCAGCACGCGCGCGGCGCGGATGATGACATCGGCCTCGGGCTGCTCTGCGTTGACGCGCAGGACTTCGGTGTTTACCAATGAGCGATTTCCACAGACGGACTGTTGGGCAGAATACTAACAGAATGTAAACGCTGTTCTTGCGCCGGGCAGGGTATGCTTGTGCTGGTGTGATGATGACAACATCATCAGGGCTGTACGTTCATCTATGTCGGAGATCCACCCATGATGCGCTTTGAACGCTTTACGGAACGCGCGCAGGATGCCGCCGCCCGCGCCTACGAAATCCTGCAACGCTACGGCCAAAACCAGGTCGATACCGAGCATATCCTGCTGGCCCTGCTGGAGCAGGAAGACGGCGCCATCCCGCAACTGCTGGCGCAGCTCAACGTGGACAGCAGTGCCATCCGTACGCGCCTCGACGAGGTGCTGCGCGTCAGCCCCAGGGCCGCCATCTACGGCGGCGGTACCGGCCAGGTGTTCATCACGCCGCGCGTCAAGCGCATCATCGACCTCGCCACTGAAGAGGCCAACCAGCTGCGCGACGAGTACATTTCCACCGAGCACATCTTCCTCGCCATCCTCAAGGAGCGCAATACCAGCGTCTCACAGGTGCTGGCCGGGCACAACATCACGCGCGAGCGCGTGACCGGCGCCATCCACGAGTTGCGCGGTGGCCAGCGCGTGACCGACCCCCAGGCCGAGAGCCGCTGGCGCACGCTCGAAAAGTACAGCCGTGACCTGACGCGCCTGGCCGCCGAGGGCAAGCTCGACCCCGTCATCGGGCGCGACGCCGAGATTCTGCGCCTCGTCCAGATCCTCAGCCGCCGCACCAAGAACAACCCGGTGCTGATCGGTGAGGCCGGCGTGGGCAAGACCGCCATCGTCGAGGGCCTAGCGCAGCAAATCCACGACGGCGATGTGCCGGAGCTCTTGCTGGGGCGCAAGGTCGTCAGCCTAGATCTGGGCGCGATGCTGGCCGGCAGCCGCTTCCGCGGTGAATTCGAGGAGCGCCTCAAGACCTCGATTGAGGAAGTGCAGCGCTCGCAGGGCGAGATCATCCTCTTCATCGACGAGCTGCACCAGGTGGTGGGCGCGGGCGCGGCCCAGGGCGCCCTCGACGCCGGCACCCTGATGAAGCCCGCCCTGGCGCGCGGTGAACTCAATGCCATCGGCGCCACCACCCTCGACGAATATCGCCAGTTCATCGAAAAGGACAGCGCGCTCGACCGGCGCTTCGCGGCCGTCTTCGTCGAGGAGCCCGGCGTCGATGAAACCATCGAAATGCTGCGCGGCTTGCGCGACCGCTACGAGGCGCATCACAAGGTCAACATCGCCGACAACGCCGTCATCGCCGCTGCGCGCCTCTCGAACCGCTACGTCACCGACCGGCGCCTGCCCGACAAGGCCATCGACCTGCTGGACGAGGCGGCGGCCAAGCTGCGCGTGGCGCTCTTTTCGCTGCCACAGGAACTGAAGGACGCGAAGGGCGAAATCGACCACCTCGCCGTCGAGGAGGAGGCCGCCAGCTTGGCGCGCGATTACGAAAGCGCCGCGCAGTTCAAGGTGCGCCGCCTGCAGCTGGAGGAAGAGTTCGGGCAGCAGCGGGAGCGCTGGCAGCAGGAAAACACGCTCGATGAAGTGGTCGAGGCCGAGGACATCGCCGAGGTCATCGCCCAGTGGACCGGCATCCCCGTGCAGCAAATGCTGGAGACCGAGAGTGAAAAGTTGCTGCGCATGGAAGACGCGCTGCACGAGCACATCATCGGCCAGGACGAGGCCGTCTCCGCCCTGGCGGACGCCATCCGCCGTTCCCGCAGCGGCCTCAAGGACCCGCGCCGGCCCATCGGCTCCTTCATCTTTCTCGGCGCCAGCGGCGTCGGCAAGACCGAGCTGGCGCGTGCGCTGGCGGGCTTCCTCTTCGATGACGAGGAGGCGCTGGTGCGCATCAACATGAGCGAATACCGCGAGCAGCATACGGTCAGTCGCCTCTTCGGCGCGCCGCCCGGCTACGTCGGCTATGAGGAAGGCGGCCAGCTGACCGAAGCCCTGCGCCGCCGCCCCTACCGCGTCGTGCTCTTTGACGAGATCGAAAAGGCCCACCCCGACGTCTGGAACGCGCTGCTGCAAATCCTGGATGACGGGCGCCTGACCGATGGCCAGGGGCGAGTGGTGGATTTCCGCAACGCCGTCATCATCATGACCAGCAACCTGGGGACGGACTTCGTGCGCCGGGGTGGCGCGCTCGGCTTCGTGCAACCCACCGACGAGCTCGCTGCCGCCGACCACGACCGCATTGAGAAGGCCGTGCGCGATACCTTCCGCCCCGAGTTTCTGAACCGCATCGACGAAGTCATCATCTTCGCCACACTGTCCACGGCCGATGTGGAGCAAATCGTCGACCTGCAGCTGCAGGACGTGGCCGGGCGTCTGCAGGAGATGGGCATTGACGTGCAGCTAGGCGCGGCGGCGCGGCACTGGCTGGCGCGGCGCGGCTACGATCCGCAGTTCGGCGCCAGGCCGCTGCGACGCGCGCTGCAACGCTTCGTCGAGAATCCGCTGAGCATCCGCCTGCTGCGCGGGGATTTTGATCCGGGCGATCTGGTGCGCATCGACGAGCAGGATGGCGAACTGGTCTTCGAGCGCCAGGCCGGCGCCGGCGCGGACTGGCTGACCATGCCGCAGCCCCGCGTCGACCAGGACCTGGAGCAGGGTCACGCCTGAGCCCTCACGTTTCACACTATACCCCCCGGTCCCGGCCGGGGGTGTTTTATGCCTGATCGGAGTAAGAGCCACATGACTTCGAAGTCGGGAGAAACTGTACCGCCGCGAGAATATATCCTGTACGCCGACGAGTCCATTGAAAGGGGCGCTTTCTTCTCCAATTTTTACGGTGGGTTACTGATTTCATCACGCGACCGGGGCGCTGTCATTTCAGTGCTGGAAGCAGAAAAGGCGCGGTTAAACCTGCATGGCGAGGTGAAGTGGCAAAGAGTCACTCTGAACTACCTTGACAAGTATCAGCGGTTGACGTCTGTATTGTTCAACTTTGTGCGTGATGGCAGAATCAAGATGCGAATCCTGTTTACAGACAACTTTCGCGCCCCGAATAGCCTGGCGTCACTTAACTTCAAGGAACGCTATCTTCTACTGTACCTGGCGTTCATCGAACATGCATTCGATGTTCGCTACAGAACCCCCTGCAACAACCCCGTCCGGCTGCGATTATTGTTGGACGAGCTCCCCGTTCCCGCTGAAGACAAGCGTGACTTCCGACAACAGCTTTACAAGCTGAACAGCAGTCCCGCCTTCCAGAGCGGGAATGTCCGCATCTTTCCCGGCGCCATCGGTGAGATCGATTCCCGGGACCACGTGCTTCTGCAATGCCTGGATATAGTGCTTGGCGCCATGCAATCCAGAATGAACACTGGCCCTCCCGGCCCTTCTTCACCTTTAGGGAAGCGTTCTGCAGCGAAACATCAACTGTCCACATACGTCCTGCACTAGGTAAAGTCAATCTATCCGGGCTTCCAGCTGGAGGAGACGACATCAGTCGCCGCCGGCCAGGGCTGGCTCTGTTCTTACCGCCATTGTCTGTATGGTCCAGGAGGCATCGAGGACAATCGCCCGGATTAAAACCAGCAGCCCCCCCATACCTACAATCCTCCCAGGTGGCACCTGGTCCTTCGGTATGCAGCGGGCTGCCAACTGCAGTCAGTATGATTCATTCGTTAGGCCTTGTCAACATAATTGGTTTGTGAGTCTCATCAGGTTGTTTTCACGCGACTTGGCTCAGGTAACCGCGTTTGTCAGGCTTGAGCGCCCAACCCTCTCATTGCACATGATCTCCATTTCATGTATAACCACGGCGCGTTCGCAGCGGCGGGGGCAGGGATGACCGCCGGAAG
>CBDCXX010000008.1:0-44286 GCA_965223965.1 Phototrophicaceae bacterium | reverse complement strand
CGGGCCGTCCGGCACGGCTGGCGCCTGTTCCTGCTGGGCGCGGCGCCGGGCGTGGCGGAGCGGGCGGCAGCAGCCCTGCGCGCGCGCTTCCCCGGCCTCCAGATCGCCGGCACACACAGCGGCAACCCCGCTGCCGGGGAAGAGGACGACATCGTGGCGCGCATCAACGCCAGCCAGACGGACCTGCTCTTCGTGGCCTGGGGCGCGCCGCGCCAGGAGAAATGGATCGCGCGCAACCTGCCGCGTTTGCGCGTGGGGCTGGCCATGGGCGTGGGCGGCGCCTTCGACTTCGTGGCCGGCGATGTGCCGCGCGCGCCGCGCTGGCTGCAGCGTCATGGCCTCGAGTGGCTCTTCCGCCTTGCCCTGCAACCATGGCGCCTGCGCCGGATGTTGCGCCTGCCGCGCTTCGTGCTGGCCGTGCTCCTGCAGCGACGACCTTTCCCGCGGGCTTGATTCACGCGGGAATTGTGCCAGACTGGAACCATAGTGAGAGGAAGAAGGGGACATCATGATTACAGCCGTTGAAATGACGACCATGCTGGCACAAAACCTGAAAGTCATCGGGCTCCAGACCGAAGGCCTGACCCAGGCCGACAGCATGCTGCAACTGCCTTTCCGCGGCAACTGCCTCAACTGGGTGCTGGGCCACATCGTGGTCAGCCGCGATTACATGCTGCGCATCGCCGGCGCTGAGCCGCTGTGGGACGAGGAAAGCGGAAAAATGTACGGTTTCGGCAGCGAGCCCATGAAAGCCGACGACGAGGTCGTCCCCATGGAAACTATCCTGGCTGACCTGCAGCGCTCTCAAGAGCGCCTGGCAGGCGCCATGGCCACACTGGATGATGGCCGACTCGACGCGCCCTTCGAGAACGAGCGCGACGACACCTTGCGCCAGCGCCTGGCCTTCATGACCTGGCACGACAGCTACCACACGGGACAGACCGAATATCTGCGGCAACTGTCCGGCACCGACGACAAGGTGATCTGAGCGTCGCTGCGGGCCGAAGCAGGGTAGAACAGGAGAACCATGATTTCAGCCGCTGAAATGACGCGCCTGCTGGCGCGCAACCTGCTGGTCATCGAGCGCCAGACCGAAGGCCTGACTCATGCGGACAGCATGTTGCAGCTGCCCTTCCGCGGCAACTGCCTCAACTGGGTGCTGGGCCATATCATGGCCTACCGCGACGTAACGCTGAAGATGGCGGGCGCCGAACCACTCTGGGACGTGGCGGCCGCTGCGCCCTACCGCTACGGCAGCGAGCCGCTGACCGACGATGCCCTGGCAGTCAGGCTGGAAACCATCCTCGTTGACCTGCAGCGCTCGCAGCAACGCCTGGCAGAGACCCTGGCCGCACTCAGCGAGGAGCAACTGAAGGCCGACACCTGCGACCATGGCGATAATCTGCGCGAGTGCCTGCTCGAGATGGTCTGGCACGACGGCTATCACGCGGGCCAGACCGAGCACCTGCGGCAGCTGACCGGCGTCAATGACAAGGTCATGGTGATCTGATTGTCGCTGCAACGATGGGTCGCGCGGCTGGCGGGCCGCCGGGTACTGGTCATCGGCGACGTGCTGCTGGATGAATATGTAAGTGGCCGGCCGGCGCGCATGAGCCGCGAGGCGCCGGTGCCGGTGCTGGAATTCGAGAGTCGGCGTCTCATCCCCGGCGGCGCGGCCAACCCCGCCATGACCATCGCGCGCCTCGGCAGCCAGGCCATCCTGGCGGGCGTCACCGGCGCCGACGCCGCCGGGCAACAGTTGCGCGCGCTGCTGGGGGCGCAAGGCATCGACTGCGCGGCGCTGGTGAGCGAGGCCGCGCGCGCTACCACGGTAAAGCAGCGCATCATGGCGCAGATGGGCCTGCGCTATCCGCAACAGCTGGCGCGCATCGACACCATCTCGCGCGCGCCGCTCGCCACCGCGAGCGAACGCCAGTTGTACGCGCAGCTGGAGCTGTACTGCCGCACGGTCGATGCAGTGCTGGTTTCGGACTATCGCGTCGGCCTGCTGACGCCGGCCCTGGTGGCGGCCCTGCGCTGCGCGGGAGCGCCCCTGCTGGCGGCCGACGCCCAGGGCGAGCTGGACAAGTATCACGATTTCGGCCTGGTCAAATGCAACGCCGAGGATGCCGGTAACTGGCTGGGACGAACGCTGGCGACCGACGCGGACTTCGCCGCTGCCGCGGGCGAGCTCTGCGCGACGCTGCGCCTCACCGGCGCCATGGTCATCACGCGCGGGCCGCAGGGCGCCACCCTGGCTGCGGCGGACGGCGCGCTGCAACATTGCCCGGCGCCGGTCGTCAGCGACGTCTACGACGTGACGGGCGCGGGCGACACGGCCATCGCGGTGATGACGCTGGCCGCTGCCGCCGGAGCGCCCTGGCCCACGGCCGTCGCCCTGGCCAACAGCGCCAGCGGCCTTGTCGTGCGGCGTGTGGGGAATTACGCGCCCGCGGCGGAAGAACTGCGTGCGGCGCTGGAGTCTGGTCAGGCGCTCAGCGGACAGTAACGCGCAGACGCTGCCAGCTGTTCATCATGTAGCCCTTGAAATTATGGATCGGGGCCACATCCGGCGGCTGACTGTTGCCCTCGACGTCCGTGGCACGCACAACCAGTTCGTGCGTCCCCGGCGCCAGTGCCACCTCACACTCCCAAAAGCGCCAGCTCCAGCGCGCCTGCTCCGCCGTCAACCTGGCGGGCAGCCAGCTGCGGCCGCCATCGACGGAAAGTTCGACCGCGCTGACCGGCGCGTCGCTGATGGCGTAGCCTGTAATGTGGGTGTTGCCGGCCGGCAGCACGGCCTCCGGCGCCGGCGTGCAGATGACCGAATTGACTTCAAAGGCGCCCAGTGGCTCGCTCGTACTCCAGTCCACCGTGTCCGCGCTGACCTCGGGCGGGAAGACCTTGTAGGCCCGCTGCTGGTAATGGTTGTCGGAGGGAGCGCCCTGCAGCGTGATGCGCCCCAGCCACTTGACGCTGCGCGCGCCGATATAGCCCGGCACCAGCAGGCGTAGCGGCCCACCATGCAGCGGCGACAGTGGCGCGCCATTCAGCTCCCAGGCCAGCAGCACCTCGTCCGCCAGCGCCTTCTGCAACGGAATTGAGCCGCCGAAACTGAAGATGGTGCTGCTGACGGTGCTGTTGATGGTGCTCTCAAGGCTGTTTTCGATGACGATTTCGTCGCGACCCAGCGCCGCCAGATGGCGCGCCCCGGCAGTCACGCCTGACGCCGCCAGCACGTCGCGCAGGCGCGCGCCGGCCCAGCGCCCGTTGCTGATGGCGTCGCTGCCCCAGGCAACTGCCTGTAGCGGGTCGAGCTCAGGCAACATCTCCATGCGGCGATTGCCGGCGCACTGCATCGTCGCCGCCAGCTCGTAGCGCGGAAAGTCGTGCTGCAGCGTCGCCAGGTTGAGCCGCAGCGGTCGCTGCACAGCGCCGTCAATTTCCAGCAGCCAGTCCGCATCAGCCGCAGGCACGGGCGCATGGTTGCGCACGTAGAACAGCTCCAGCGGCGTGAAGAAGGTTGCCCGCAGCAGGTCCAGCGGCGGGCCACCATTGAAGGGCTGCTGCCGATGGACGTTGAAGCGTTCGTGCTTGCCCATCGGCTGCATATCCTCAGCCCTGACAGCCGCAGCCGGCAGCGTTGGCGCCAGGACAGCAGCCAGTGTGAGAAAGTTGCGTCGGCTCAGGGACAAGGGGACCCTTCCCGGCCAGCCTCACAGTTGCACGTAGCTGTTCTCGGCCAGGATGAGGCGATGCGCGGCCGGCACATGCTGTGCCGAGGTGACCTGTGAGTTGTCCGCCAGCAGACTGGAATCGATGCGGCCTGGCATGTTGCGAATGACGCAATCCTTCATGACGATGCTGTCTTCAATTTCACTGCCCTCGACGACCACGTTGTTACCCAGCGCGGTGTAGGGGCCAATGTAGCTGTTCCTGATGCGCACGTTGTCGCCGATGATGACCGGGCCGCGCACCACACTGTCGATAATCTGGCTGCCTTTGCCGATGAGCACGCGGTGCGAGACCTCGGAGTTGCCGCGGATCTGGCTGCTGTTCTTCGGCGGCGGCGTGTAGGGCAGATCGCTGAGCAGCACCTGGTTGGCCTGAATGATGGACTCCGGCTTGCCGGCGTCGATCCACCAGCCTTGCAGGATATAGGGTTGCACGCGCTTGCCCTGGCTGATGAGCCACTCGATTGCGTCGGTGATTTCCAGCTCGTTGCGCCAGGAAGGCTTGATGTTGCGGATCGCCTCGAAGATCGACTTGCGGAACAGGTAGACGCCGGAGATGGCGAGGCTGGAGGGTGGATTTTCCGGCTTTTCCACGACGCGCTTGATGCGCTCGTAACTCTCGTCCAACTCGGCGATGCCAAAGCGCTCCGGGTCCGGCACCTCGATTAGCGCCACCGCGGCATCGGCCCCGGAAGCGGGAAAGTTCGCCAGCAGTTCACTGAGGCGATCCTTGAAGATGTTGTCGCCGAGGAACATGCAGAAGGGCTCGTCGCCGATGAAAGACTGCGCCAGGCTGGCGGCATGCGCCAGCCCCCGTTGCTCCTCCTGCACGATGTATTCGAGCTGCACGCCCAGCTGATGGCCGTCGCCCAGCTGGCGCCGAATGGGCGAGTCCATGCTGTTAACGACGATGCCGATGTCGCACAGGCCGGCGTCGCGCAGCAGGTCGATGGAGTATTCGATGAGAGCCTTGTTGGCGACCGGCACCAGCGGCTTGGGCATAGTGAGGGTCACCGGGCGCAAACGTGTGCCCTGTCCCGCTGCCAGAATGATTGCTTTCATGCGTCAGCGGCTCCCCGTTCCGGTGGTCATGGCGTGTCAATCGTACTTGAGAACGGCGCGCGCGGCAATCGCGCCCCGGGCAGCGGGCCCTGCTGTCACTTCAAATCTTTCCCGGGGGTCCTGTTGAGCCGGATCGGCCCGGCATCGCCTTCATAAACCGGGCGCAGGGGCTCCACCAAGTCTTTTGTCTGCTCATGCCAGGCTGCCGGCCAGGCATCTTGCGCGAGATACGCCTGGATGGATTCAGGTAATTCGGCAAAGGCCGGATAGTACCAGAGCGTAATATTGGTCCTGCGCTGATCGCTCTGGTTACCGTGCGCGGCATGGAACAAGCGCGCGCTGCCCATGACAACATCCCCTGTCTTGACGGGGACATCGACTTCACCTGCGACACGCTTGTAGGCCGGGTGATCCGGATCATTCATTCTGCCCAGATCTTCTGCGTGCGCCCCCGGCAACTGGTCGTGCAGCGGATGACGCTTCAGGTGAGAACCGGGGATCAGCCGCAGACAGCCATTGTGCGGCGTCGTATCGACCAGATAGATCATCAGGAAACACTGGATGGTCTGTGGCGTATAGCTGACGGGATCATCCCAGAAGCGCGCATCGTGGTGCCAGAACAGCGGCGGACTGTGTGGTGGCTTGCTGATGATGAAGCCGCTCCCCCATTTAGGGTCAGCAAACCCCAGTGCGGCCAGCGCCGCCAGCACCGCGGGACAGGCAATGAGCTCGGCCATAGAGGGATGTTCGAATACCGGAATAACACTGCCCTGGGAACGCTTTTCCTCGAAATGCGTTTCGTCGGTCCAGGCCAGCACCTCATCCGTGACGTCGCGCAGGCGTTCCAGCATCCCGCTATCGAGGATGTTTTCGAGCAGACAAAACCCGTCGTGGTCGAGTTGCTTCCTTTTCTCGCCATAGTTGATTGACATAGTTGTTCGCGCCTCCTGGTGAAGCTATCTCGAATCGCGACTATACATGGCCCCAATTGCTTCCGCATGACCCGCATAGACGATCCGGGTAACTCAATATACCTGACCGGGAATTCCAGCCGGGGTCACAAGGATCGATTGTCTGTTGAACACGCCTGCTTGCCTCCCTGACCCGGAGCTTGTGTCCCGCGCAAGAAGGACTGGTGTTTGGGCGGCATGCCTTTGATGATTCATGCGCGAGATTGAGGCGATGCCATGGCGCGTTGATGGTATTTAGGAACGGCGCATATTGGCAATCGCGCTGTGAGGAACGCGCGACACGCCTTGCAGGGCAGCGTGCCGCGTATGTGTCAGGAGTTGGGGGAAGCGCCAGCGGGAAGACTGGCAAAGGTCAGGACTGCTTCTTCTGAATCAGCGGCGGCCAGGGCTGGCTCACCCGTTCCCTGCCTGGAACATAGGAGCCGGGCTTCGAATACTCTTTCAACTTTACCTTGACAGCAGAGACGGGATTGCCGGTGAGTTTCACCTTGCCCGCCTTTGGATATTGCCATTCGTCAAGCCGGTCAGGCCCACACATTTGTATCCTCCGGAATCCTGAATTCTGGCTTGCTAACCCATTGGAACTGCGCTTCTTCTGATATTACAGCAACCTGGAGCTGGCCACCACACAAGGCTGGCCCGGTTTCAAATGATGTGAATCCTATCGTGGTTCGTAACACATATACAGCATAATTGATGGCGTCCTGCAACGGCATCGCATCAACAGACAATTGTGGGACAAGCGAAGTTTCTTCCAATACTGTCTGCAACAACCCGGATTTTACGCCTCCAGCCTGCAACGCCTCAACCAAACGAACATCGTACCCGTAAAACAATCGTGCAAATGGAAGCGTAATGCCTTCCCAGTTTACGCCAACATCGTCCATACCCATTGTAAGGTCAGGTTCGGCTGAGCCGGGACATTCCAGTTCCCACTCTTCCGGCAAGGCTGAACCAACCGAGTACCCCGCAACATGCAAACCCAGGGCAGGTTTGTTTTCTGCACTTCCATAGATCGCATTGTATTCCTTCAACAAGTGTCTAGACAGTCCGGCAGCAATGTCCCGTACTTTCCAGTCACTGCTGTTCTCAAGTGACCGGCTATATTCGATAATATGACTGTAGACCGTGCGCGGGCCCAGATTCCCCAGACCATAGGTGAAGACACCGACGGGCAGGGCACCAATCTGAACCAGTTTGCGCGCATTGCTGTAGGTCTTGGCTACCACCGACTGTCCATCGGAGCTGGGCAGCATCACTGTCGTCATGCTGTCCGTGCCCAGCACGATGCCATCACGCGTTTTCACACTTACGCAGATTGTCATGTTCAGGAGCACCTTTGCTGTTTATGTTACGGCTGCGATGAACACACGCTCAGATGTCGCGCGTGAGGCGGCGGGTGGCGGCGGCGAGGTCGTCGAAGCCGTGGCGCAGTAAATTGCCGCGCGTGGCGCGCGGGCCCACTTGCGCCTGACCCCAGATTTCGGCGGCGATTGCGAAGACGGCGTTGGGACGGGCCTGCGCGCGCGCGCGCTGCGAACGGCGCCGCAGACCCTCCGGCCCCTCGTTCAACCAGGCAACCAGGGTGTCGCCGATCTCGCGCGGGTCGGGCGTGAAGACGCCGATGTCATGCTCGATGACCCAGTCTACGTTGCCGGTTTCCTGGCCAGGGATGGCATCGTAGAGGATGAGCGGCAGGCCGGCTATGCAGGACTCGCTGATGGTGGCGGGGCCGGCCTTGGTGACGATGATGTCGGTGGCCGCCAGCACCACCGGCATGTCGCGGCGGAAGCCGTAGACCTGCGTGGGCTGTTGCCAGGCGATCGCCTCCAGGCGCTGGCGCAGGGTGTCGTTGCGGCCGGTGATGATGAGCAGCTGACAGGGCGGCCGGCGTTCGTTGATGGCCAGCGCTGTTTGATAGACCGGGCCCATGCCGTCGACTCCGCCCACCAGCAGCACGGCCGGCAGCTGCGGGTCGAGGCCCAGCGCCTTGCGTGCGCTGGCCTGGTCGGTCAGGCCGTCGATGAAGTCCGGGTGCACCGGCAGCCCGGTGAGGCGCAACTGCTCGTCGCTGAGGCCGTTTTCGCGGCCCCGGGCCAGCGCCGCCGCAGTGGGCACGAGGGTGCGCTCGGCGCGCTGCTCGTACCACATGTGGTGCGTGGAGACGAGATCGGTCACGACCACCACGAAGGGCGCGCGCCCGGGCAGGCTCTGCATGGCCTTCATGGTGGGGCGCGCCAGCGCGGAATGCACGCAAACGATGACGTCGGCGGGGTGTTCGCGCAGCAGGCGCTTGAGCCCCAGCTCGAGGGTGTGAAAGATGGTGGTGGAGAGGATGCGGGCGCGCTGGCGCGTGTTGGAGAGCTTGTAGCCTGCGCCCCAGGACTGCTTGCTGTTGTTCACCCACCAGGGGTAGATCTCCGGCAAATACTTGAATGGCGCCGGCGAGTAATCGCGGAAGACATCCACCAGCTCGACGGCGACGGCGCCCGCGCCGGGCTTGTGGTAGAGCGCGTCACGGATGGCCTCCGCAGCCGCACGGTGCCCGCCGCCCGTGTCGGACATCAGGATGAGGACGCGTTTTTTGGCGTCAGTCCGGAACAACATGCCTCATGATTCCCGCGCGACGGTGACGCAGGGCCGGAGACACAAGCTTCACACCAGCCCTCGCTCAATCCGTCTCACGCGCTTGCCGAATTCCCTGCGCGACAGCAGCAGCCTGCGGCGGCAGCCCGTGCAGCGCAGGCCGATGTCCGCGCCGATGCGATAAACGACCCAGACATCGCGGCCACAGGGATGTGGCTTGCGTAACTGCACACGGTCGTCGACCTGAACGTCCCGCAACTCTGTCATGCCGCCTCCAGCCGCGCCATCAGTATAGCGCAGGCGCCTGCCCGCGAACAGTAACCAGCCTGTGCTATACTGCCCGCAGCAGTCTGCCTGAAGGATTGGAGCGCGTCTTGTTTCTGCTCGGCGACATCTCGCTGGAAAGTATTCTGGGCGTGTTGCTGGCCGTCGGCCTGGGCATGACGGTGCACGAATTCTCCCACAATTTCGTCGCGCATCTGATGGGTGATCCCGTGCCGGCGCAGCAGGGCCGCCTGACGCTGAACCCGCTGGTGCACATCAACTGGCTCGGCTGGTTGATGTTCGCGCTCCTCGGCTTCGGCATTCTCGGCTCAGCGCCGATTTCCGCGCAACGCATGCGCAACCCGCGTTACGGTTACCTCGCGGCGGTGACGGCCGGTCCGCTTTCCAACCTGCTGCTGGCCTTGCTCTTCGGCCTGCTTTTTCAGATCATGCGGCCCCTGTTCATGGGCGGGACGCTACCGATCCTGGTCGCCAGGGTGTTGCAGACCGTCGTCTTTTTCAACGCGCTGCTCTGCCTCTTCAACCTGCTGCCGCTCTTCCCGCTGGATGGCTGGCACATCGTCTACGCGCTGCTGCCGCCGCAACTGGCCTGGAGCTGGGGCAGCCCGCGCTGGCGTCAGTACAGCCAGTACGCCTTCTTCGCTATGCTGCTGCTCAGCTTCAGCGGTATTTTCAACCTCTTCGGCTTGCTTATCAGCGGGCCGACCTTCCGCCTTACGCGCCTGCTGCTGGGCTGACGTGGGGGCACTCCGCCGCCTGCGCCAGGGGCTGAACGCGCTGCTGGCCTTCGCGCAGCCGGTGGATCACGCGTTCGTGGCGCAACATCTCACGCCGGAACTGCAGGACTGCTTCACTCTCCTGCGGCGCAGCGAGCAGTTGCACAGCCTGCGCGTGCTGCGCGCATTGCAGGAGCAGGGCACAGTGCCGCCGGAGCTGGCGGCGGCCGCGCTGCTGCACGACGTCGGCAAGACGCGCTGGCCCTTCCCCCTCTGGCAACGTGTGCTGGTAGTGCTGCTGCCCCCGCTGGCGCCGAGCCTGGCCGCTAGCCTGGCGCGCGGCGACGTGGCGAACCCGCTGGCGCGGCCCTTCATCATCGAGCATCAGCACCCCGCCTGGGGGGCGCAGCTGGCGCGCGCGGCGGGCGCCGACGAACGCGTCGTCGTGCTGATCGAGCGTCATGCGCAGCCGCCCGGCGACGATGAACTGCTGGCGCGGCTGCGCCATGCCGACGAACGCAGTTAGGCGAATGCGCACGGGCCGCTCTATACTGGGAGTCTGAAGTGGCAGGAGGAAAACCATGACGCGAACCATCACGGTGACCATCATCGGTCTGGAGCGCACCGGCAGCTCGGTGGCGCTGGCGCTGCGGCGCTGCAACCAGCGCGAAAAGGCCGCGCAACACTTCGAGGTCAGCGGCGCCGACCCGCGGCCGGGCATTCTGGAGACGGCGCGCAAGGCGAAGCTCTGCGACAAGACCGAGCGCAACCCGGCTGCCGCGGCCCGCGGGCGCGACATCGTCGTGCTGGCGCTGCCGGTTACGGAGCAGCGACGTGTGTGGGAGGGCCTGGCGGACTCGCTGCAGCCGGGCGCGGTCGTGCTCGATATGGCGCAGCTGAAAGCGCCCGCCTTCCGCCTGGCGCAGGAACTGCTGCCCGCCGAGGCGCATCTGGTGCAGATGACTCCGGTCGTCAACGCGCGCTACCTCTTCGATGGCCTTGATGACG
Organism: Phototrophicaceae bacterium; assembly: GCA_965223965.1. GTDB lineage: Bacteria > Chloroflexota > Anaerolineae > Aggregatilineales > Phototrophicaceae > JAGWBD01. Next base: position 33,924 of record CBDCXX010000008.1, on the reverse strand, counting down.
CCGAACACGCCGCCGCCGACCTCTTCGATGACAGCAGCATCATGTTGATGCCGGCGCCCGCCTGCTCGCGCGCGGCCGTCGAACTGGCCAGCGACTTCAGCACGCTGCTGGGCGCAACGCCGCACTTCATGGATGCGCTGGAACATGACAGCCTGATCGCCGCCACGGTTGATCTGCCCGCGTTGCTGGGCGTGGCCAGCTTCCACAGCCTGACCCGCAGCCCTGGCTGGAGCGACATGCAGCGCCTGACCAATCCACCCTTCGGCCGCCTGACACACCAGCTCTTCGATTCGCACCCCGACGATTTGCGCGATCACTGGCTGCACAACCGCGAGCCCCTGCTGCACTGGCTGGATGCCCTGCTGGCCACCCTGCAGCAAGCGCGCGAGGCGCTCGCCAGCGAAGACCGTGACGCGCTGGAGGCCCTGGTGACCGGGGCCGCGGACGAGTACAGCGACTGGATCAACCGGCGCAGCAACAATCGCTGGGACGCCGACGAGCGCGACTCAAGCAGACCCTCGCCCTCCTCAATGCTGATGTCAGGCCTGATGGGCGATTTCCTGTCCAAACGCCTGCGTGGCGACAACCACAAGGAAGACTAGCGCCGATTCTCACCTGACATTAAGCCGGCATTTACACTTTTCCCAGAGTTTCTGCCTATCCTGACGTCTGTACGGATTGATGCACCAGGAGGCATATCATGCGCAAAATTCTTGTTCTGCTGGCCCTGACGCTCGTGGTGGGCGGCGCGGCCCTGGCCCAGGATGCGGGCGAACGCCCCTTCCTCGGCATCACCTTTTCGGCGGAAGGCGACGGCGCCCTCGTGCGCGCGGTGCTGGCCGACTCGCCGGCGGCCGCGGCCGGGCTGCAGGTGGACGACCTCATCCTCGCGCTCAATGGCGCGGAACTGGCGCCCGCAGACTTTGTGGAGACGGTTGCTGCGCTGGCCGTCGGCAACGAGATCACGCTGACGATTCTGCGCGACGGGGCAGAAATGAAGCTCGCCGTCACGCTCGGCAGCGCGCCCGCGAGACGCAGCCAGTGGCAGGGCTTCCGCGACGGCGCTTTCCTCGGCGTCAGTCTGGTGATTGATGAGGCGGGCGTGCTGGTGGAAGACGTCGTGCCGGAGTCGCCGGCGGAGGCAGCCGGCCTGCAGGCGGGCGACCTGCTGCGCAGTATCAATGACGAGGAAGTGGAAACGCCGCTGGCAGCCGCCGACATCATTCGCGCGCTGGAGCCAGGCGCCGTGATCTCGCTGGGCATCGAACGCCAGGGCGAGACCCTGATGCTGGAAGCTGTGGCCGGGTCGCGCAGTGGTATCACGGGCAGCCTGCCTGAGGGCATGCTGGAGCAGCTGGAGCAGCGCTTCCGCTTCCGGCCAAACGCTGGCCAGCCGCTGCTGGGCGTGGAATACCTGGACCTGGACGCGCAGGTCGCCGCGGAACGAGAGCTGACGCGGGACGAGGGCGCGCTCATCCTGCGCGTGCTGCCCGAGTCGCCGGCGGAAGCCGCCGGATTGCTGGCGGAGGACATCATCGTGGGCGTGGCGGGCGACCCGGTCGATGCCCGGCGCACCCTGCGCGAACGGCTGCTGGCCTACGATCCGGGTGAGACGCTGCAGCTGGACTTGCAGCGGGCGGGCGAGCCGCTGCAGCTTGAGGTGACGCTGGCGCAGCATGCCTGCCTGTTGCCTTCCTGCGCAATGCTGCAGAGCATGCCGGAAGGCGGCGAGATGGACCTTGAGGCCTTGCAGGCCCTGAGAGAGCGTCTCGGCAGGGGGCTGGAGCAGTTTGACCTGTCGCAGCCAGAGGCCATGGCGCCCGCGCCCGACGTCTAGACCGGCGTGGACTCTGGCCGCCGCGCGACCTGTAGTATACTGCGCCCGCCGGCGGCCAGAGAGTTACACGCAGTGACCTACCGCGAAACCTTGTTGCACAAACTCCAGGCCCGCACTGCCCGCATCGGCATTGTGGGCCTGGGCTATGTCGGGCTGCCGCTGGCACTGGAATTCGCGCAGGCCGGCTTTCACGTCACCGGTCTCGACCTCGACGTGGACAAGGTGGCCCAGCTGAACAGCGGCCGCAGCTACATCCCGGGCGTGACGGACGCAGAGATTGCACCGCTGGTGACCGCCGGCCGACTCAACGCCACTGACTGCTACGAAGCCCTGCGCATGGCCGACGCCATCAGCATCTGCGTGCCTACCCCGCTGCGCAAAACGCGCGACCCCGACATGTCCTTCATTTTGAACGCGCTGGAATCCCTCCTCGTAGTCTGCCGCAGAGGCCAGCTAATCGTGCTGGAGAGCACCACCTGGCCTGGCACCACGACCGAGATCATCCTGCCGCGCCTGGCGGAACGCGGCTTCGTGGCCGGCGAAAGCATCTTCGTCGCCTTCTCCCCGGAGCGCATCGACCCCGGTAACGCCGAGTTCGGCGTGCGCAACACGCCGCGCATCGTCGGCGGCGTGACGCCAGAGTGCAACGAGGTCGCCTTCGCGCTCTATTCCACTGCCGTCGACCAGGTCATGCAGGTCAGCTCGCCCACAGTGGCCGAGATGACCAAGCTGCTGGAGAACACCTTCCGCGCGGTCAACATCGGCCTCGTCAACGAGATGGCGCTGATGTGCAACCGTCTCGACATCGACGTGTGGGAGGTGATCGAGGCGGCGGCCAGCAAGCCCTTTGGCTTCATGCCCTTCTTCCCCGGGCCAGGCCTGGGCGGCCACTGCATCCCGGTCGACCCGCACTATCTCAGCTGGAAGCTGAAGACCCTGAACTACAACGCGCGCTTCATCGAGGTGGCCAGCGAAATCAACACGGCCATGCCGCTGCACGTCACGCAGCGCATCAGCGACGCGCTCAACGACGACAGCAAGGCGGTGCGCAATGCGCGCATCCTGGTGCTGGGCGTGGCCTTCAAGCGCGACGTGGACGACACCCGCGAGAGTCCGGCGCTGGACGTGCTGGCGCTGCTGCTGGAGAAAGGCGCGGACATCCGCTACCACGACCCGCACGTGCCGCAACTGCGCCTGCCCGAGGGGCAGCTGCTGCGCAGTCAGGCGCTGGACGCGGGAGAACTGGCCGCGGCGGACTGCGTCGTCGTCATCACCGACCACAGCGCCATCGACTGGCAACTGGTGGTTGATCACAGCGCGCTCGTGGTGGATACGCGCCACGTGGTCGTAGGCCTGCAGGGTACGGCGCGTGTGCTTTCGCTGTAACGCGGGGCGACAGCGACACAGGGCCGGGCAAGGCGGCTGGCCGGACAGTGGCGTATGAGCGACCAGGAGACGTACTCGATTCGCTATCCGCGCCGGGTGCTGCTGCGCTATGTGCTGCGGCGCCTTGGGCGGATCGCGCTGCGCCTGCTGACGCGCACCACCGTGCGCGGGCGCGAAAACCTGCCGGCGGGCGGGCCGCTGATCCTGGTGGGCAACCACGTGGCCATCATGGAAGTGGCGCTGATGACGCTGCTGGTGCCGTGGGAGATCGAAATCATCGGCACGGGCGACATCCCCATCGACCCGCGCTTCGCCTGGATCGTGCGCCTGTGGGGCTACCTGCCGGTCAACCGCGGCAATGCCCGGCGCGACGAGCTGCAGCTGCCGCTGGACATCATCCGCCAGAACGGCGTGGTCGGCATCTTCCCCGAGGGCGGCATCTGGTCTCCCGTCATGAAGCGCGCTCACACCGGTGTAGCCTGGCTAAGTTATCGCACCGGCACGGCCATGCTGCCCATTGGCTTCGGCGGCATGCACGGCGCGCTGGCCGACATCTTCGCGCTGAAACGGCCGCGCCTGTCGATGAACATTGGCGCGCCCCTGCCCGCCGCCGCGGTGAAAGTTCCCGGCCTTTCGCGCAAGCAGGCCCTGGCCGCAGCGGCTGACGACATCATGCGCCAGGTCGAGGCGCTCATCCCGGAAGCGGAGCGCAGCGCCTGGCAGCGACTTTATGATGAGCACTTCGACTTCACGCTGGAGCTGGGCGCGGACGAGACCGCCCTGCGCGCCGCCGCGGTCGAACATACACGCGGACTGGGGCGCTTCTTTCACACCCCCGTCCTCCTCGACGTGATGGCGCGCAACATGCGGCTGCCGGTGCAGGCCCTGCTGCGCATCGACAAGCCGCAGCCTGCGGCCGGGATCCACGCGGCGCTGGGCGCGGTCCTCAGCTTTCTGGACAGCCACCCGCAGTTCCTTTCCTATCGCTTCGGCTATGTCGAGGCAGCGGAGATCTACGCCGGCGTGCGCGAACTGCAGGGGCTGGCACAGACGGCAGCGGAGCGCGAGCAACTGATGCTGCTGCGGCCGCTGCATCGCTATCGGCGCGGGCGGCGCTCCGCCGAGGTGCTGGTGGAGCAGCCGGGCGACGTGCCCGACTTCTAGTCCTGGTCAGTCGTCAGAGGTCGGCGGCAGCCAGCCGAACGGGACGTCGTCCTCTTCGGCCTGATGCGCTGACGGGGCCGGTACAGCGGGCGGCGTGTAGTGACGGGCTTCCCGGTTGCTGTTGCGCCGGCGCAGGTCGCGGCGCCAGTAGATTTGCTGGCCGGCCGTGGGCTGCAGCGCGATGCGCGCCACGCCGCGCGCAAAGATGTCGAACTGCAGCGGCGCGCTGCGGCCAAAGCCGAGCCACATGGTGGGCGGGATGCTGCCGAGCAGGGTCATCAGCCAGAAGAAGGGCTGACGGCGCTGGCCGCGCACCCAGGTCAGCGGCGCGCGAATGACGATGGTTTGCAGGCCGACGCGCAGACAATACTGCTCGGCGGCGCGCTTGGCCCGCACATAGCCACGGTTGATCCAGGGCGCGCGGGCGCAACTGAGCAGCACCAGGCGCGGGCAGCCATCGCTGACACACATATTGGCCACGTTGCGCGCGCAGACGAAGTTGAGCCAGTGGTGATTGAGGCCGCGCGCCGGGTCGGCGTACATGCTGCCCACGGTGTGGATGGCCAGCTGGTGGCCGCGGGCCCGCCCGCTCAAGCTGGCCGGATTCCAGACGTCAGCGTCCAGACTGCGTACGCTGCTCGCCAGCGGCTCGGACAGCGGCACTTCATCGGGCCGCTGCAACAGATCGACCTCGGCGCCTTCCGCCAGCAGGGCCGCCGCGATGCCGGCGCCGGGGAAGCCGCTGCCGGTGACGAGCACACGCGGCGCCTGCTGCCTTTCAGCCATGGCGACATTGTAGCCTGCGCGCCCGGCGAATGAGACCGGCCTGTCCATTGGATACCAATTGTATAGTGTGATTTGACGACCCGTGCTACTGTTTTAAACAGTAGCATAACAATCCGGTAAGTGGCGCGAACGAGACGCACTGCCGTAAGGCAAGCGTGGTGGAAATGGTGTTGTTTATCCGGGGAACTTGAACAATTGGCAGGGAATGATCTTCGCAAGACTCCCTGATCGTCCTGGAATCTTCAGCAACAACTGATCGCCCGGCGCAGACGCGCAACGCGCCGTTATGGCAATGTGGACGCCATTACCGTGATTCCCGATCACGGCCTTTTGCGTTTCCGGGATTGAACAAAATGGCGGTAATTACCGCGTTGCAACTTCACAGGCGCCGGCGCGAACGGGTGAATGTCTACCTCGACGGCGCCCACGCCTTCAGCCTGTCGCTCACTCTGGCTGCCAGCCTGCAAACCGGCCAGCAGCTGGACGCGACCGGGATTGCGCAGCTGCAGGACGCAGACGAACGCGCGCGCGCCATCGACCAGGCGGCGCGCTTCCTCGGTCGGCGACCGCGCAGCGTGGCGGAAGTGCGACGCCAGCTGCAGCAAAAGGGTTTCGCCGACGGCGCAGTCACGGCTGCGCTGGAACACATGACGGAACAGGGCTATCTGGACGACCATGCCTTCGCCCGTTTCTGGGTGGAAGACCGCCTGCGCTTTCGGCCCATGGGGCAACGCGCCCTGCGTTACGGGCTGCGGCAAAAGGGCGTGGACGCTGAGGTCATCAAGACAGCCCTGGCCAGCCTGGACAGCGCGGAGGCGGCGCGCCGGGCGGCGCGCAACCAGCTGCGCCGCTGGCGCCAGCTGACGCACGAAGAGCTGCGCCACAAGCTGTGGGCCTTCCTGCAACGCCGCGGCTTCGAGGGCGACCTGTGCCGGGAGGTCGTGGCAGAGATTCTGGCAGATCCCGCGGCAGGCGAACCTGCCTTCCGCGCTAGCATGCATGAGGAGTAACCATCATGGAGGTCTTGCTCGCTCTGGTTGCGCTGATTGTCGGCGCGGGACTGGGCGCATTCATTGCCTTGCAGCTGTTACGCCGCCATCAGAATGCACAGGTGGACAACTGGCGCAGCCGCGCCGAGGCGCAGAACCTGGCCACGCGCGACGAGGCGCTGAAGGAAGCTGCCAGCACCCTCGCCGCGGCCACCGAAAAGGCGCGCGTGTTGCTGGAGGATTCCGAACAAACGGCCAGCCGCCGGCGCCGCGAACTGGACCGCGAAGGTGACCGCCTGCAGCAGCGGCGCGCGCAACTGGATACGCGCATTGACAAGCTGGAGCAGCGTGAAGAGAGCCTGAACAAACGCCAGAGCCGGCTCGACAAACGGGAGAGCCAGTTGCAGCAGTTGGAAGAGGAGCGCAAGACCGAGCTCGAGCGCATCGCGCGCATGACGCAGGACGAGGCCCGCGACGAATTGCTGGCGGCTGTCGAGCAGGATACGCGCAACGACATGGCGCGCATAATCCGCCAGGTGGAGGCCAGCGCGCACGAGGAGGCCGACACACGCGCGCGCAACATCATATCGCTGGCAGTGCAACGCCTGGCCAGCGAGCACGTGAGCGAGATTTCGGTCAGCGTGGTGCCCCTGCCCTCCGACGACATGAAGGGCCGCATCATTGGCCGCAACGGGCGCAACATCCGCGCCTTCGAGTTGGCAACTGGCGTCGACGTGGTGGTCGACGACACGCCCGAAGCCGTCACCATCAGCAGCTTCAACCCCGTGCGGCGCGAAGTGGCGCGCCAGGCGATGGGCAAACTGGTGACGGACGGGCGCATTCATCCCGCCCGTATCGAGAAACTGGTCGAGGACGCGACCGAAGAGGTGAACCAGACCATCCGCGAGGAAGGCGAGCGCGCCGCCTTCGAGGCCAACGTGCCCGGCCTGCACCCGGAGGTCCTCAAGCTGCTGGGACGCCTGAAGTTCCGCACCAGCTATGGCCAGAACATGCACTCGCACGCCATCGAATCCGCGCACATCGCCGGCATGATCGCGGCGGAACTGGGCGCGGACGTGGATGTGGCGCGCGCCGGCGGCCTGCTGCACGATCTGGGCAAGGCCATCGACCACGAGGTGGAAGGCACGCACGCGCTGCTTGGCGCGGATTTCCTCAAACGTCACGGCGTGCGCGCCAGCGTGGTCAACTGCGTCGCCAGCCATCATCACGAGGTGGAACCGGAGTGTGTGGAGGCCTACATCGTCGAGGCCGCCGACGCCATCTCCGGCGCCCGGCCCGGCGCCCGTCGCGAGAGCCTGGAGTCCTACATCAAGCGCGTGAAGACGCTGGAGGACATCGCCTCCAGCTTCGACGGTGTGGAGCAGAGCTACGCCCTGCAGGCCGGGCGCGAGGTGCGCATCATCATTCGCCCGGAAGATATCGATGACCTGCAGGCGCTGCGGCTGGCACGTGAGGTGGCGCGCAAGGTCGAGGAGACGATGCAGTATCCCGGACAGATCAAGGTGCAGGTCATTCGCGAGACGCGCGCGGTCGATTACGCCCGCTGACGCCGGCCCATGTCTCAGGTGACGCTGCTGTGGTCCGGCCCCTGCGCGCTGTGGCGGCGCCAGTTGCCCTCCGCCAGGATGTCGTCAATGCTCTGCATGATGTCCCGCAGTTCGGCGTCGGACGTGTAGAAATGCGGCGCGATGCGAATGCCGGCGCCCTCGCGATAGTCGATAATGTACTTGCGCGCCAGCAACTCGCGCGAGACCTCCCAGGCGTGCGCGGGCTGCAACGTGACTGTGCCGGCGCGGCGTTCGGGCTCCGGTGGCGACCCCAACTCATGTCCGGCGTTTTGCGCCAGTTCGACCAGCAGGGCCGTCTGCCGCAGCGACTTGCGGCGGATGGCCTCCACCCCCACTTGCCGGATGATGTCGATGCCCGGACGGACAGCGTAGAACGAGGCGATGCCTGGCGTGCCGTTCTGCAGGCGCCCGATGTCGTCGCGCAGGGGGAAGTGCTCGCTGTCGAAGGCGAAGGGCTGCTGCAGGGCGAGCCAGCCGCTCACTTTTGGTTGCAGCCCGGCCAGCAGGTCCGGCCGCACATAGAGAAAGACGCCGCCCGGCCCGCCACAGAGCCACTTCAGCGTGCCGCCGATGTAGAAATCCACCTCAATGGCGCGCAGATCCACCGGAATGACGCCCACGCTGTGATAGCCGTTGAGCAGCACCTGCGCGCCAACCGCGTGCGCCCTGGCGACGATTTCCTGCGCCGGCAGGATGCAGCCGGAGCGGAAGAGCACCTGCGAAAGGCTGACGAGGCGCGTGCGCTCGTCGATGGCCGCCAGCAATTCGTCGATGTCGAGGCCGATGCCATCGCGCGAGCGCAGCATGTGCACCCGCATGCCCGGCGGCAGCCACTGCCGCAGCACGTAGCTGTCGGAGGAGAAGTCCATATCGCTGATGACCACGCGGTCACGTTGCGGGTCGCTGAAATCGAGGCCCGAGAAGAGGATGCTGTTGGCGATGCTGGCGTTCTGTTGCATGAGCACGCTGCCCTGCGGCGCATTCAGCAGCTCCGCAATATCGTTTCCGATTTCGAGGCCGAGTTCCCACCACGCTTCGTTCCAGGCGCGTACGCCATGCACTTCCCAGCTGTCAGCGTAGGCCGCCAGACTGTCGCGCACCGCGCGCGGCATCGCGCCCAGCGAATGGCTGACGAAATAACAGCAGCGCTCGAGGATCGGGAATTCGGGCCGCCACGCCAGCAGCGGGTCACTCGCCGGGGAGTCTTCAGCCATGTGTCAGACTCAGGCGCCAGCTTCGCGGCGCACGAAAGCGACGGCTTCAGCCAGCAGCGGACGGGCGGCCTCAAGGTCTTCGGTCAGCAACACCCAGTCCTTCCAGGCGCGACCGGGCATGGGCTCGAAGGGCTGGACGCTGCCGGCCGCCAGCAGGGCGCTGGCGCGCGCCTGGCCCAGCTTGAGGAAGACGCCCTGCTGCGGGTGAAAGCCGAGCGCCAGCTTGCCGTTGACCTTGTAGACCGGGCAGCCGAACATCTTGCCCGGCCGCGTCTCCGGCATTTCGGACATGAGCGCGTGCATGTCGGCCTCGAGTCCGACTGCCGGGCGGAATGCGTTGTCTGACATGACAATGTCCTCTGGCACAGACCTGGCCACACGCTACCCGCGGCGTCCCGGGCCGTCAAGCATTGCCGGGCCTGCGTCATGCTGACGCAACGCGGCGGCTTCGCCCTGCTGCTGGCAGTCTACCTGCTGCTGGCCGCGCTCTTCGCCGCGCTGACGCCCGCCTGGCAGGCGCCCGACGAACCGGCGCACTATAACGTCCTGCGCCAGCTGGTCGAAGCCGCCGCGCCGCGCTGCTGCCCGGTTATCGAACCCGGCGATTGGGACCAGGCGCTGCTGGGCCGGCTGACCGGGGAGCGCTTTGCCGGCGCTACCGCCGCTTCGCTGGCCGCGTTGCAGTACGAGGATCATCAGCCCCCGCTCTACTACCTGCTGGCCGCCCTCGTCTATGGCTGGAGCGCGGGCAGCCTGCTGGCCCTGCGCCTGTTTTCGGCGCTGCTGGGCGCCGGCGTGGTCTACTGTGCCTGGGCGCTGGCGCGGGCGGCCCTGCCCGCTCGACCCTGGCTGGCGCTGACGGCCGCGGCCTTCGTCGCCTTTCTGCCGCAGCACCTGGCCATGATGAGCGCCGTCAATAACGACAGCCTGTCCGAGCTGCTGATCGGGCTGACGCTGCTGGCGCTGGCCCGCTGGCTGCGCGGCGACCGGGCCGGTCTGCAGCGCCTGGCGCGGGCGCTGCTGCTGCTGGCCCTGCCGGCCTGCGGCCTGTTGCTGCTCTACGGGCTCATCCCGGTGGGCGCGGCGCTGCTCTTCGTGGCGCTGGCGGGCATCGGCCTGGCGCTGCAGCGCGCCGGCCAGCACACATACTGGCCACTGTGGTTCATGGGCCTGCTCGCCGGCCTGCTACTGCTCACCAAACCTGGCGGCAATTTCGTCGCCGGCCTGCTGCCACTGCTCTTGCTGCTGCGCCTGTGGCATCCGGGACTGTGGCGGCGAACTTATGCGCGACGAATGCTGTTGAGCGGGCTGGCCTGTCTCTTGCTACCGGCGCTGTTAACCGGCGCGCTGTGGTGGGCGCGCAACCTGGACGTCTACGGCTGGCCGGACCTGCTGGGCCTGGCCGCGCACGACCGCGTCGTGGCCGACCAGCTGCGCCGGGCTTCGCTCGTCGCCGACATCGGCGCGCCGGCCTGGGCGGAAATGGCCCTGCGCGACACCTTCACCAGCTTCTGGGGCCAGTTCGGCTGGATGGCGCTGCCGCTGCGGGGCTGGCTGCTGGCCCTGCCACTGGCGCTGAGCCTGGCCGGCGCGACAGGGCTGCTGCTGCCGCGGCGCCGGCCGACGGGACGCGGGCTGCGTCTGCTGTGGCGCGCCCTGTGGCTAACGGTTGGCCTGGTCGCGCTGGCCTACCTCTACTACAACATCGAGTTCGTACAGCTACAGGGCCGCTACCTGTACCCGGCGTTGCTGCCGTTGGCCCTGCTCATGGCGCGCGGCCTCGATGCCTGGCGCGCAAGGCTGCTGCCGGGCCGGGCGCGCTGGCTGACGCTGGCGCCGGTTTGCCTGTTGGCCCCCTTCGACCTCTACCTGCTGCTCGCCCTCATCCGGCCGCTGCTGGCGCCCTGAGCGGGGTTCACATGTTAGGCACGGCCTCGACACGACGAATGGCTTCCGGCGGGCCAATGCAGATGACCACCTCGCCAGGCCGCAGGACGCGCTGCGGGCTCGGGTTGAGGGTGATTTCGCCGTCCGGCAGACGGATGCCGAGCATGGTCACAGCAAGGCTGCGGCGCAGGTCAACGTCGGCTACGCTGCGGTCCGCCAGCGCCGATCCAGGCTCGATGACGATCTGGCCCAGCTCCGTCCCGTGTTCGCTCTCAGGGTGGAGAAGCAGGTCGATAAAATCATGCACGGCCGGCTTCAGCAGCGCCACGGCCATGCGGTGCCCGCCGGCCTGCCAGGGACTGATGACGCGATCTGCGCCGGCGCGGCGCAGCTTCCTCTCGGCCTCGCTGGTTGTGGCACGTGCTACAACCAGCAGGTCGGGTTTGAGTTCCCGGGCGGATAGTACGGTCATGATGTTGTCGGAGTCGCTGTCGAGCGCGGTCACCAGCCCGCGAGCCGAAAGGATTCCTGCCCGGCGCAGAATTTCATCGTCGGTAGCATCGCCGATCAGATGCGGCGTTTCCGAGTCCAGCAGCAGCTCGCGCGAGCTCAAGTCCTTCTCGATAATCACGAAGGGCTGCGCCCGTGCCTGCAGGTCGCGAACCACCTGCTTTCCCATGCGGCCGTAGCCACAGATGATGTAATGGCCACGCATTTCGGCGAGTTTTCCAGTCATACGTCGCTCCCGTAACGATTGCCACAGATGCTGACCCAGCAGGATGCTGGTCGCATTGCCGAGGGCGGTTGTCGCTGTCACAACGCCGGTCAGGATGAGCAGTGCCGTGAAGGCGCGACCCGGCGCGCTCAGCGGCGATACCTCGCCAAAGCCAACCGTCGTGATGGTGATGATGGTCATGTAGAGCGCATCAACCATCGTCATGTGCTCGAGAATCATGTAGCCGACTGCTCCAAGGGCCACGAGCATCATAAGCATTAGCAGCGAGACCTGCAGGCCGCGCATCGGGTCGTTCAGCATGTTGTTCAGGTAGCGGCTGATGCTCATGAAATGACTATTCTGGTTTTTGGTCTGGATGGGCCGCGGTTACGGCATGCGGCGGAACTCAGGCAGTGGGCTGCCCGGCTTGCCATGCCTCCCAGTCCGCGCGCTCGGCGAAACTACCGCCCTGGGCCTCGCGCTTCTCAACGCGGCGGCGGCGGTCGAACCAGATTTCCAGCTCGACCTGGTTGCAGCGATAGTTGGCGCTGCTGGCCAGCTTGCGCACGTGATAGCCGTCGCCCTCGTCACGCTGGCTCAGGTCGTTCATCATGTCGATGCGCACCCGCAGCACGTCGTCACAGCGATGCGGCCGGACGTAAAGCCACAACGCGCGGCCGTCGCGCTCCACGCCGTGTTGCTCGCCACCTCCACCGAAGATAGAGCGCAAGAAGTCGCCGATCATGCGGATGACTGCGTCCATGCCAGGGGCTCCGTCGCTCACAGATGCCCTGATTATGCCCGCTGGCAGCGGTTGGACGCAAGTTATGACTTGCCGCAGGGGGCGTGCCGCGTTATGCTGCGCCACCAGCGACACAGGAGTGGACGGATGAATCAGTTGAACTCCCTGTTGGGCCGAATCGAGGCCTTTCCGCTTACGCAGCTGGCCCTGCGCCACCCGCGCATCTCGGCGTGGATTGTGCTGGGCGGGGGCATGGACGCCATGCTCGCCTGGGAGGCGCGCGACGTCGGCCTGCTGCCCGGGCAATGGGTCGCCCTGATGACCGCCTCCACCCTGGTGGCCGGCGCCTGTATCTGGATCATCAGCTGGGAAGACAAGGACGAGGTGGAGGCCGAGGAAGCCAACGGCAGCCCCGTCGTCACTGGTGACCAGGGCGGCTGACGGAGGCCGCCCCGTGGACGGCAGCGGCAGCGAAATCTTCGAAATCCGCGAATACATGGTCATCCTGCGCCAGCTGGAGTTCATGGACTTCGGCGGTCAGGAGATTCAGCTGCGCGGCATTGTGCGCTGCCTGGGTGACGGGGCCATGCTGGATGTCTACTTTCTCGAGGAAGGCTCCACCTTCCCGCAGCCGCTGATCAACCTCGAGGAACACAAGGGCACCATTTTCCTGCCCTTCCGCGACATCAACGTGCTGGTGGACCTGCTGCGCAACGAAAAGCCACTCTACGCCCATTTGCGCAGCGACCGCCTCTCCTGGACCAGCATCACCACCAACCGCGAACCGGTCGGCGAAGGCGAATAGCCTCCCGCTCAGCCCGGCCGCAGTGTCCGCAGCAACCTGCCGAAGCGTCCCTCCTGCAACATGCCGCGCTCACGATACCAGTCGACCGTATCCTGCAGGCTGCGCGCCATGTCAATTTGCGGCGGGCCCAGTTCCCGGTGCGCCTTGTCATAGACGAAGTGCAGCTTGCGCTTGCCCATGCGAATCTGCGAGGGGTCGGCGGGCAACTGCATGCCGAGACCTCTGGCCAGCGCGACCAATTGCGCCAGCAGCGGCAACGCAGCGTCCGGCAGCTGTAACAGGGGCGGCGCCACGCCCACCGCGCGGGCGCAGAGCGCGTACCAGTCGCGCAGGCTGTAGTTGGCGCTGCCGAGGATGTAGCGCTCGCCACTGCGGCCGCGCTGCGCCGCCGCCAGGTGCCAGCGGGCCACGTCGCGCACGTCGACCACGCCCACGCCGCCCGAAGTTATCGGGATGGTCCATTGCAGGCGCTGCATCTCGGTGACGAAGCGCCCGGAGATGAGGTTCAGGTCGCCGGGGCCCATCACGATGACCGGGTTGACGATGACGACGTCCTGGCCGTGCTGCTGCAGCGCGTGCTGCGCGCAGCGCTCGGCGAGGTGCTTGCTGTGGCCATAGGGGAACTGGTGCGGCAGCAGGTTGAAGCGCGCGGTCTCGTCGGCGGGGCGGCCGTCCCGCCGCAGGCCGAGCGAGGCGGCGCTGCTGGTGAAGACCACGCGGCGCACGCCCGCTTCACGCGCGGCTTCCAGCACGCGACGCGTGCCCTCGACGTTGATCGCGACCATGCGCCGGCGCTCCTCACGCCAGTAGGCCGCGACCGCCGCGACGTGGAACACCAGCTCGCAGCCCGCACAGGCCGTCGCCAGCGCCTCGCGCTCAAGCACATCGCCGATGACCGGCTCGAAATCCAGGCCCTGCAGGGCGTCCATGCGCGAGCTGCGGCGATGCAGCACGCGCACCTCGTGGCCGGCCTCCACCAGCGCGCGCGCCACGTGGGAGCCGACGAAGCCGGTGCCGCCGGTGACGAGGGCTTTCAACTGGCGCTCCGCGGACAATCCGGCGCGGACGGGAGGCTGCGCGTGAGTGGACAACGGCGGGAATGCATGTGCCCAGTATAGCGCTGCCCTGGCGTCTGGTAGAATGGCGCGGCGCTCAAACACATTCAGGATAATCCATGCACAAGACTCTGGCTCTTCTGCTCGGCCTGCTGCTGGCGGCCTGCACCACCGGCCTGCCGAAGACTGCGACGCCGACGCCGGCTGACAAATGCGACGCGCCAAAGACGCTGACGCAGTATGAGGCCGCGCCCGCCCTGCAGATCGACGCGGACAAGACCTGGACGGCGACCTTCGAGACCGCCCGCGGCTCCTTCGAGGTCGAACTCTTCGCCAGCGCGGCGCCGCTCACCGTCAACAACTTCGTCTTCCTGGCGCGCGAGGGCTTCTACGACTGCATCACCTTCCACCGCATTGTCGCAAACTTCATGGCCCAGGGCGGCGACCCCACCGCATCCGGCAGCGGCGGGCCTGGCTATCGCTTCGCCGACGAAGCCGCCGCGCTGGCACTGCCGCACGACCGCGCCGGCATCCTCAGTATGGCCAACATCGGCCGCCCGGATACCAACGGCTCGCAGTTCTTCATCACGCATGTGCCGACGCCGCATCTGAACGGCAAGCACGCGGTCTTCGGCGCGGTGCTGGGCGACGGTCAGACGGTGGTGGATGCCATCGAGCAGGGCGACCAGTTGCGCTCGATCGTGATCAGGGAAAGTTGAGCGCCGGGAGGCGATTGTGAAAACCGGTTTTGTGCTACCGGGCGGGGACGCGCGCCTGGCGGCCGAACTCGCATACGAGGCTGAGCTGGCCGGCTGGGACAGTTTCTTCGTCTGGGAGCCGGTCTGGGGCGTGGATGCCTGGGTTTGCCTCACGGCGGCCGCCATGCGCACGCAGCGCATTCGCCTGGGCACCATGCTCAGCCCGCTGTCGCGCATGCGCCCCTGGAAGCTGGCCAGCGAGAGCGCCACGCTGGACGTACTCTCCGGCGGGCGCGTGATTCTGGCAGTGGGTCTGGGCGCGGTCGACACCGGCTTTCAAGCCTTCGGCGAGGTCACCGACCGCCGGACGCGCGCCGAGCTGCTCGACGAGGGCCTGGCCATCGTGACCGGCCTCTGGCGCGGGCAGCCCTTCGCCTGGCAGGGCAAGCACTATCAGATTGCGGAAACGGACTTTTTCCCGCCGCCGCCGCCCGTCCAGCAACCACGCATTCCACTGTGGGTAGTGGGCGCCCTCGGCAGCGCGAAGTCAATGCGGCGCGCGCTGAACTATGACGGCCTGCTGCCCCAGGTGCTGAAAGTCGACGCGGAGGGCCGACGCAGCGCCGGACAAGCCAGCCTGGCAGATCTGCGCACCTTCATGCCGCAAGTGCGGGCGCAGCGCCCTGCTGCGTCAGGCTACGACGTCATCGTGGAGGGCGAGACCCCCGGCGACGATCCCAAGGCGGCAGCGGCCACGTTGGCCGCCTGCCGCGACGCGGGCGCCACCTGGTGGCTGGAGACCATGTGGGGCGCAACCTTCAACGCAGCCGAGACCGCCAGAGTGCGCCGGCGCATCCGTCAGGGCCCGCCCGCAATCTGAGCGGCCGCTGGCGCGCTAGCCGCTGCCGAGGACTTCCTGGATGAGCGCGCGGATGGCCGCCGAGTCCGGATAGAGCACCCGGTCACCTTCCGCCGTCGTGCCGAAGCGCACCACGAGATTGTCAATCACGCCCGTGCGCAGGTTTTCAGGCGGGATGCTGCGCAGCAGCAGCGCGAACTGCAGGATTTCCTCAAGGCTGAGGTCCGTGCGAAAGCTGTTGCCCAGCTCCTGCCACAGGGTGGGCGCCTGCGCGAGGAGCTGGCCGACGCCTTTCACGCTGGCGAGGTGGCGCAGCATGGCGACCAGCACCTGTTGCTGGCGGCGCGCCCGGTCAAAGTCCGCGCCGCGCGTGGCGCGCGTGCGCGCATATTGCAGCAGGCGCGTCGCGTCGAGCAGCTGGCAGCCCCGCTCGAAGGTCACGGTGATCGTGCCGTTGCCGCTGTCCGGATAGTTCGCATCGTTAATGTGCTCCTCGACGCAGAGCTCCACGCCATCTGGCGCCAGCAGGTCCACGGCAGTGAGGAAAGCATCGAAGTTGACCAGCAGGAAGTTGTCGATGCGCAGGCCGAAATTGCTCTGCAGGGTGTCCGCGGCGAGGCCGGGGCCGCCGGTGGGATAGCCCTGGCTGCCGCCACGACTGTTGGCGGTGTTGATGCGCCCCGGCGGGCCGCCATCCGCAAAATCGAGCCAGAGGTCGCGCGGGATGGAGAGCATGCCCAGACGTTCGCGCAGGGGCTCGATGCGAACGACCATCATGGTGTCGGTGCGAAACCAGCGTTCGCTGCTGACGACGCCGGAGCGCTGGTCGATCCCCAGCAGCAGAATGTTGCGCGCGCGCGGGTCCGCCAGCGGCGGCGGCAATTGCGCGGGCGCCAGCGTGGCCGCGGCCTCGACGCGCGTCTCCTGGTTGGACGCCAGGGTGGGCACCGACGTGGGCTGCCAGCGCAGGTTGTCGGCGAGCGATGCGACTTCGATGCCGGCCAGGCCGGCCTGCAGGGAAAGCTGGCGAGCGCCCAAAAAGGCGAGCGCCGCGAACAACGCGGCGGCGGCCATAATCAACAGCACGCCCGCGATGAATAACCAGGCCGGTAAGCGCATGCCGCTCCTGTCACGCCCCTCGGCGTAGGCGAAACCTGCGGGTTGGCCGCGTAGTATACGGGAAAAGGCAGTCAGGCCGCAGGGTCAGCCTGCCTGTCTGCAACACTGTGGCAGCGGGTTGCCAATGGGTCAGTTTAACAGCTTGTTGAAGCCCAGCACCGAGTTGCCGGAGAGCACGTAAACGATCTTGCGGGTCTCGTCGACCGCCACGCCCGCCAGGCCGGCGAAGAGGGTTTCATCGTAGGTGCGGTAGCTGTTGATGAAGGTGCCCGCCAGCGAAGTCTCGAAGACAGTGCGGGTCTTTCGGTCGACGATGTAAATGGCGGGCGCGACCGGGTCGGTGTTGAGGTACATCGCATCGGCATTGCGCAGCTCCTGGCCCGGCGGGAAGCCGGCGAAGCCAAAGCGGATCTCATCGCCGGCGCGGAACAGGGCGATGACGCCGTCGGAGAACAGCACGTACACGCGGCCGGAGTCGTCGATGCCGAAATCGACGGCCTGCGACAGGATGGGACGGTTGGCGCCGGCGAAGTAGCCGATGGGCGCGCCGGCGAAGGCGCCGCTGAGCGGATCATAACGCCAGATCTGCTCCGCGGCCGGATCGAGAATGTAGATGCGGCCGCGCCAGGACGTCATGCGTTGCGGCGTGCGCCACTGCTCGGTGCCCAGCAGGCTCTGTACGCCGCGCGCCAGGAAGGTAGGCGAATACTCGACCAGCACCCCGGCCTCGTCCAGCAAGAGCAACACGTTGCTCTGGCTCAGGCCGCTGCCGTCCTCGGACCAGGTGAGGCCGACCAGGCTGTCGAGCGTGTAGAGATCGACGTTGGCGCCGCGCCGCATGGTGGCGATGGGTTGCCGCGAGCCGGGCACGATGCCGAGGCCGCTGTCGTTGAGCGTGATGCGATAGACCTGCTGGTTGCCGGAATCGAGCACGTAAAGGTCATCACCGCGCAGGACGATGTCGGTCAGAATGGCGTTGGGGAAGGCCTCGATGACGAAGATCTCGCGCCGCTCAATGTCGTTGATGCGGTCGACAATGATCTGGCCCTCGCGCCGCAGTTCGACGAGCGCGACGTCAATCTCCTCCGGGCGCATGGCGGTGCAGCTTTCAACGGTCAGCTGCACGGCGCCCCAGGCAGACAGGGTGCCGTTGACGTCGCCGGAGGCGATGTTGCGCGCCAGCCGCGCGCCCTGCCAGGCCTCCTCGACGCAGCGTTCATATTCACTGCTGCCGGTGCCGCCCAGCCACATGATCAGCGCCAGCAAGACCACGGCTATCGGGATGAGCACAATGCTGCCGGTGTTGGCCAGGCGCGCAAGGCGGCCAGCGGCCGGGTCAGTATTACGGCCGGCGACGCGCTCGACGACGGTGCCCAGCTTTTCCATGCCATCCGCCAGGCGCAAGGCGACATTCCCGGCGCGCTGCAGCATTTGCTGGCCGGCAAGGCCTTCTGCCGGCATTTCTGCCGACTCCTGCTTCTCGGCGCCGACTTCCCGGCGCGAGGAGACGCCCTCGCGCTCGGCGATGCCGGCCGGCGCATCCGGCGGCACGAATTCGACGGCCATCAGGCTGAGGCTGTCCTGCGTCAACCGGCGGAAGCCGAGGATGACTTCGGCCAGGTCCGTGCCCTCCAGCGCGTCCAGCGACGCATCTTCCTCCAGGCCGACGAGCGCCGAGAAATTGCCGTCACCCATGACCAGCCGCGCACCACTGCTGAGGCTGTAGTGCGTCATGCGGATGTCCGGCTCCGCCTGGGCGCCGAGCGCCAGGCCGGGCTGCGCGAAGCCGCCCTCCGGTTGCGCCGGGAAGGGGCTGATGTGATCTTCAACCTGCAACAGGGCCGCGCCGCCACCGACGCGCGCCAGGAAGACGTCGCTGCCGTGCAGGACGGCGCAGAGCATCCAGGCCTCAAAGCGACTATCGCTCTGCAGGTTGTGCCGGTAGAGGTTGTCGTTGAGGTTGTGCAACAGCGTGCGTATGCCGGCGGTCACGCTGCCGCTGCTCTCGAAGTAGTCTTCGGAGGCGACCTGTACCATGCGTTCGTAAAAGGCAGCGGGCGCGGGCCGCCCGCTGCCGGGCATCACGAGACCAAAAAAAGTGTCCGTTTCGCGGCCTCGGGCCGGGCGCTGTGGCGCCGCCTCGACCAGATAGCCGGGAGGACCGGCATTAATAACACGTCCACCCGCGACGTGAAGGTGCCCCGCCAACGCCTCAAAATCGAATGCCATAGTTTGTCCTGCGTACCAACTGCGCACATAGTACTGCATTCTGCACAACAGTCAAAATCTGTATGCAGGATGGGTTAAGACACAATCCTGGTAATTCTGTGAATTTAGTGAATCGCGTTCTGTGGGCGGTAAGCAGCAACATCTTGCGGTACACTACCAGCGATGGTGCAGACAGAAAAGGTAACGCGATGGCGCTCATCCTGCTGTTTCTCGGTGTCGTCCTGATTGCACGGCAACGCGTCGACTATGGGTCGCTAAAGGCCGAGGGGCGGCATGTGCGGGCAGCGGGCGCCCTGTTGACCTTGCCGGCGCTGCTTTCGGTGCTGCTGAACGGCATATTCGTGCCGTTGGCCTTTGGCCGTAACGAGAGCGCTGCCTCCTTCGCGCAGGGCGTGGTGGGGCTCTTTGAGCTGGCAGGCATGCTGCTCGTCGCCGGCCTCGCCTGGGTGCTGCTCACCAGCCCGCCGGGGCTGCCGCGTCTGCCGGGCCTGCTGGGTGACCTGCAGGATGAGGCGCGCGAGCAACGAACAACGGCACGGCCCGCAGCCAGCGCGCCGCGGCCACGTGTGCTCGACCTGCCGGGCCTGTCGCAGCGTCTGGGGCCCAAACGCGAAACCTTCCCCAGCGTAATGTCACTCAGCGAGGCCGCGCTCTACATGGAGGTTACGGAGGATGACATCCTCCAGTGGATCGAGGAAGGCCGGCTGACCGCCTCGCGCGAGAACTACCACTACCGCATTGCGCGTTCGCAACTGGACGAGCTGCAGTAGGCTGCGCGCTCAGCAGGTCATGTAGAAGCCCAGGGCCCGCAAGGCGTCGGACAGCAGCGGGATCTGGTCCCACAGGCAGGCCTGGTCGATGAGCACGACCAGGGCGACGCTCAGGCAGCAACAAAGCAGCAACATCACGATACAGCCAATCCCGATCCAGCGCAGGGTGTTGCTGCGCGGCTCTTCTTCCTCGGGCATGGCGTAGGGATCGTAATCGTAGCCGGGCGCGTCCTCCAGCACTTCCTGGGCCGGCGGCCGGCGCTCGCTGACGCGCGGCGACGCGGGTTCGGGCACATCGGGCAGCGGCGCTGCGTCCGCGATGCTTTCCGCGTCCGCCGCGCCCTTTGCCCAGGGGCCGCCTGCCACCGCGATGCCTTCCGTGCCCGGAACGCGCTCGTAGGCCAGGGTGACCGTTTCGCCGAGGCCGATCATGTCGCCATTGTGCAGCGAGCGCGCGCCACTCAGACGCTGGCCGTTGACAAAGGTGCCATTGGTAGAGCCGAGGTCCTCAAGCACATAGCCGCCGCCCCGCCGACGCCGCAGGCGTAAATGCTGTCGGCTGGACTCGGCGTCATTGACGACGATGTCGTTGCTGACATCGCGCCCTACGGTAATCAGCTCTCCATCGAGATCCCAAGTCTGGCTGGGCGTGGGGCCCCTGCGAACAACCAGACGAAAACGGTCGCTCCCCTGTTGCATGGCGCTGATCCCCTGCTGCAGCTGCGATGTACAACATAGTACCACGCGCCCGTCGCAATCGCTACAGAATGGTACGGTCACGGGCGCCGGGCAGCGCTGTGCTATACTTGCGCCCGGTAGAAATGGCGGCAGGGATCGGCGCGCATGGCAGACGGCACGGGCAGCGGTAGCGCGGTGAGTTTGCTGTGGCCGGCGCGGGAGCACAGGCCGCCCGCCATCAGCGCGGAACGCTGGCACACGGCTGATCTCGACCTGGAGCCCTTGTTGACGCTGCTGCTTGACGGCCAGCGCTGGCGTCACAGCACGCTGAACCTGCTGCTGCAGCCCCTGACGGAACCGGCGCACATCGCCTGGCGCCTGGATGTCATCGACGACTTGCTGCGCTGCCCGGGCCTGGCCGACCAGATGGCCGCCGCGCTCTCCATCCTGCAGACGCTGCAGGAGTACGTGACGCGGCCGCAATGGGACCAGGACGAACTACAGAAGGTGACCTGGCGCCTCGGTGAGCTGGAGAGCCTCGTCGATTGCGTGACCCTGCTGGGCGACGCCTTTGCAGTGGCCGGGCCGGCCATGCACTCCGGCGCGCTCTGCACGCTGCGCAGCCAGGTCGCGGCCATCGCCGACGACCCGCTCTTCCGCGAACTGCAGGCGGAATTGCCGGAGCTGCTGGAGCAGATTCGCAGCCTGCGCGCCATCACTATCGGCATCAACCTGGACGGCCAGCTGCGTCCGGTCGAAGCCACTCTGCTGGCCATCCACCAGCAGCCCTTCCGCGGCGACACGCTGTCCTTCTTCGAGCGCCTGGGCGCCCGGCGCCCGGCCGCGGACGGCATTGGCCCGCTGCACAAGGCGGAGGATGGCGGCGGCTTCGGCGCCCGCCTGCCCGCCAGCGACAGCCCCTTGCTGCAACCCCTCTTTCGCGACCTGAACGACGTGCTCAACGAGACCTGCCGCCCATTGGCCACCGCCTTGCGCCGCTACACCAGAGTGAGCGGGTGGGCACTGCTGCTCTTGCAGGAGGAGATCGCCTTCTATCTGGGCGCACTGCGCCTGATCGCGCATCTGCGCGCCTGCGGCCTGCCCGTTTGCCGGCCAGAACTCGCGCCAGTGACAGACCGCCGCTGCGAACTGCGTGGCCTGGTCAACCTCAACCTCGCGCTGCAACTGGCCCCCTCCGGGCAGCCGCGCGCGCTGCAGGACGAAGTCGTCGGCAACGACGCCGATTTCGGCGAGGAGGGGCGCATCTTCGTCCTGACCGGCCCCAACCGCGGCGGCAAGACCACCTGGACGCAGGCGCTGGGCCTGGCGCAGATCCTGCTGCAGGCCGGCCTGTACCTGCCGGCGCAGCGGGCAACCATGAGCCCGGTCGACGGGCTTTTCACGCACTTCGCCACCGGCGAACGGCCGCGGCTGGCCAGTGGCAGGTTGGGCGAGGAGGCGCAGCGCCTGGCGGCCATCTTTCGCCACGCCACGCGCCACAGCCTGCTGCTTTTCAACGAATCGCTGGCCAGCACCAGCGCGGGCGAGAGCTTCTGGCTGGCGCGTGACATTCTGCGGGCGCTGCGGCTGCTGGGCGCGCGCGCCCTCTTCGCCACGCATTTGCACGAACTGGCCGCGGACGCGGCGGCCATCAACGCCGAAACCCCGGGCGACAGCGCCGTGGTCAGTCTGGTGGCGCAGGTGCTGCCGGAATCCCTCGGCGCGGACGCTGTCGCGCAGCGCACCTTCCGCATCGCCCCCGGCCCGCCCCTCGGCCACAGCCATGCGCGCGAGATTGCCGCGCAATACGGCATCAGCTTCGAGCAACTGCGCGCTCAGGTGCTGGCGCGCAATGGCCTGACGCCGGAGGCGAAGCAAGGGGAGGCCCGCTGAAGCCCGTGGCCGGGAATTTGCCGCGAGTCGGCTTCCTCACAGGGGATATTGGCCAGCGCCACGGCTGGGCGCGCTACAGCCTGGACCTGTTGCAGGCGCTGCAGCGCGCAGGCCTGCCCATGACCGTGGTCAGCGCGCGCAACAGCCCGGACGACACGCCGCTTGAGCAGCAGCGTCTGCTCCCCAACACCAGTCCGGCCCAGGGCCAGCTGCTGCTACGTAACCTGCTGGCCGCCCCGTCCGTGGCACGGGCGCTGCACAGTTGTGACCTGATCCACACCCTGGTCGAGCCTTACGCAGTGTGTGGCAGCCAGGTCGCGGGCCGGCGCCCGTATCTGGTGACGGCTCACGGTAGCTATGTCGCGCTCCTGTCCCGACGACCCTGGCCCGCCAGGCTCGTCTGGCGCCGGGCGCTGGAACGCGCGCAGCTGGTTTGTGACAGTTCCTGGACGGCGCGGGTGGCGCAGCAGGTGCTGGCGATTGCACGGCCCCGCATCATTACGCTCGGCATTGATTCGCAGCGCTTCAGTCGCCCCGTCACACCAGTTCCAGCACAGGGCCCGACAGTACTCGCTGTCGGCGCGCTCAAGCCACGCAAGGGCACGCTGGAACTTGTGCGGGCGATGGCGCAAGTAATTGACAAGCTGCCGCAGGCGCAGTGCGTCATCATCGGCAGCCAGCGGGATGCGCCCGCTTATGCAGAACAGGTGCGCAGGACAATACACGAGCACGGGCTGACAGGCCACGTACATCTGTTGGGCCAGGTTGATGAAGAGACGCTGCTCGGCTGGTACGCAGCGGCGCAGGTTTTCGCACTGCCTTCGCTGAACGTTGGGTCGCGCTTCGAGGGCTTCGGTCTGGCGCATCTGGAGGCCAGCGCGGCCGGGTTACCGGTCATCAGCACGCGTGACTGCGGCGTTGAGGACGCCATTGTGGACGGCGTGACCGGACTGCTGGTCGCGCAGGAGGGCGTGACGGAAGCGCTGGCGGCTGCCATTCTGACCCTGCTGCGCGACCCGCAGCGGGCCCGGCGTATGGGCGCTGCCGGGCGGGCGCACGCACAGGAACAGACCTGGGACAAGGTCGCGCAGGAGCAAATAGCACTCTATGCACAGCTGACGGCGCAGGTAAAGCGATGAACAGGCTGATGACCGCGCTGCGGGAGCTGCTGCGACGAAAGTTTGTGCGCGACACCCTCACACTGCAGCTGGGGCGGCTGGTCGTGGTGGGCCTGGGCATGATCGCCTGGGTCTTCGTGCCGGTGCGCCTGGGCCCGGCCCGCTACGGCATCTACGCCCTGTCGCTCTCCTTCCTGAATGTCTGGCGCACGCTGAACCTGAGCGGCCTGGCGGTAAGCATCGATACCCTGCTGCCGGCGGCGGTGGGCGCGCGCGACGAGGCACAGATTCGCGACCTGCTGGCCATTTTCGTCAAGGTCACGCTGATCTGGTCGCTCTTCAGTCTGCTGGTGCTTGCTCTGATCGGCCCGACGCTGGCGCAAGCGCTCTACCGCGAGCCGATCCTGCCCCATGCGGTGCACGGGCTCGATTACACCCTGCTGGCCGGCTTCAAAACGGTCGGCAACGCGGAAGTTGGAGCCTACGCTGCCTGGTTGGCGCTGATCCTGATTTTCGACCCGCTCTTCCTGCTGGCGCAATCCTGCTTTCGGGCCCGCCGCGCCATGCGCCAGGCGGCCTTGCTGTTCACCTTCAACCAGCTGGTGCTGACGACGCTGCAGGTGGCCGCGGCGCTGCTGTGGCCAACGGCCGCCGCCCAGGTGGCCGCGCGCGTGCTCTTCGCCGTCATCGCGTCGGTGGCCGGGCTGGCGCTCTACCTCCGGCAGCGGCGCGACGGGGAGTTGCTGTGGCCGTCGCCGGCGGTCGTGCTGCGCCGCTGTCGCGGCGTTTCGCTGCGCGGTTACTGGCGCTTCGGCCTCGCCAACGCGCTCGACAAAAACCTCTCCGTGCTCTTCCTGCAGTTGCCGCTGCAGCTGACGGGCGCGCTGGCCGGGCCGGTGGCTGCCGGTTACGTCCACTTCGGGCTGCGCCTCATCGACCGCAGCAGCGTCCTGACGCATGCGGTGCAGGAAAACATGCAGGCTGTCGTGCCACAGGCGGTGGGGCGCGGCAACTACCTGCTGCTGTGGCGCAACTTCCGGCGCGTGTTGCTGGCACTGCTGGCGGGCGGGCTGCTGGTCTACGCGGCCCTGCTGCTGCTCGCGCCGCTGGTGCTGGTGCCGCTCTTCGGCGTGAAGTGGGAACCGGTGCTGGGCCTGATTCCGGCGCTGGCGGTCTTCGGCCTGGCGACCACGCTGGGTGGTATTTTCGGCCCCCTCTACCGCGCCCTGAACCTGGTGATGCGCATGGTGTGGATGCGCGTTCTGCTGCTGCTACTGCTGCTGCCGCCCGGCGCGTGGTTAATCAGCACGCTGGGGGCGGTGGGCGGCGTGTGGGTCATCAACGCGCTCTTCCTCATTTCCATCGGGCTGACGGCCCTGCTGACGCTGCCCACGCTGCGCCAGCGCATCCGCGCGGAGCAGCGCGCCGGGTCAGCAGCTGAAGTTTGATGGTATGTAAGCGCGCTCAATCAGCTGCGGTTGCAGCGCCTGTTCCAGCATTTGCTGAAACGCTGTGGCTTCCAGCGCTACTTTTTCCGAAAACTACTGTTGTTACCTGGATTAGTGTAATGATACCGAATCCCCAAAGCGAGTGGCGCTGAAGGGGGCCAGCACTTCGCTCAGGGCTTCCCCCTGGGCCCAGCGGGCGGCCAGCAAACCGCTATAGGGGCCGAGGTGCAAGCCGGAAGCGCCATGCCCGGTCGCCAGGAAGAGGTTGGGCGTTCCCGGCACCTCCCCCAGGACGGGTAGACCATCCGGCGTCGCGGGGCGGAAGCCGATGCGCAGCTCGAGGAAGGTCGCATCAGCCAGGCCGGGCGCGACCCGCAGCGCTTCACGAAGCACTTCGGCAATGCCACCGGCGGTTTGGCGATAATCAAAGCCGGTGCCGGATTCCCGCGTCGCGCCGACGGCGATGCGCTGACCCGGCCAGGGCACCAGGTAATGCCCCCGAAAGCCATTCACGATGGGCCAATCTTCGGTCGGTGGCGCGCTGGCTTCGGGCAATTGTATATGAGCGATCTGGCCGCGTTGCGGTACGACGGGCAAAGGTAGATTCAACTGTTCGCCGAAAGCGGCAGACCAGGCACCGCCGGCCAGAATGACACGGCCAGCGTGCCAGGTCGCGCCACTTGTGGTGACGCCCCGGGCCGTACCATCCGACCCACGAAGGATGCTCTGGACACTTTCTTCGACGATTACCGCGCCATGGAAGGCGGCAGCAGCTTGCAGGGCGTGGGCCATCTTACGGCCATCGACGCGGGCGGCGAGGCGGTTGTGCAGGACACCCAGTGGCACGCGGAGTGGCGGGAAGAGGGCCTGCGCCTGGTTGCCGGAGATTCGCTGGAGTTCCTCATCCTTATAGCCGCACACGGCCAGTCGCTTTCGCAGCTGGCCTGCGGCATTCTGGAAGGGCATCAGCTCGTCCTCATCGCTGGCGACGAGCAACAGGCCACAAGGGGCGTAACCGGTGTCCTGCTGACCGGCGGCCGCCAACGCTTCGATGAGGGGCGGATAGTGTTGGGCAGCGGCGAGCACCAGATCACACCAGGCCTCGCCCAACTCGTAGCGGGTGGAGAGCGGCGAGACAATGCCGGCGCCGGCATCGGTGGCGCGGCCGCGGTCGGCGCGGTCCAGCAACAGGGTGCGCAGACCGGCGTGCGCGCATTCGTAGGCGGCCGCTGCGCCGACGATGCCACCGCCAATGATGATCACATCAGGTTGCGTCATGCCGCATTCCAAAAAATTGATCTGTATCGCCGACGCTGATCCGATAGCACCCACGCAGGCGAACGGTCGCTAACTGGCGATTTCCTCCAGCAGGGAAAGCACGGCGCGCGCTTTGCTCGCTTCGGTGGGTGGGCCGACGATGCCTTCCGCCTCCATGCGGTCAATCAGGCGCGCGGCGCGACTGTAACCGATGCGCATGCGGCGCTGCAAGAGAGATACGGAGGCTTTCTTGAGGCGCCGAACGAGGGCCACGGCCTGCCGGCAGAGGATTTCTTCGCCATCTTCGGCCGCGCCCTGCTCTTCCCGGATGGCCTTCTGCGCCGTCTGGTGGCCAGGCAAGTGGTGGAAAGCGCTGGTCGGGGTCTGCGGCGTTTTGCCCTGGGTACGCTAGTATGATCGGATCGCTGAAATTGAAAGTCAGGGACAGCGCATGAAGGTTCTCATCGTCGGCGGCACGCGCAACGTGGGGCATCTGCTGGCGCTGGCCCTGCTGGAGGCCGGCCACCAGGTCACCGTATTCAACCGCGGGCAAACGCCCGACGACCTGCCGGCGGCCGTCGCGCGTATCCACGGCGACCGCAACGCACCCGCCGGCCTGGTACAGGCCCTGGCCGCGGCAGAATACGACGCCGTGGTCGACATGGTGCTCTACGACGGCGCGCAGGCGCAGCGCACGGTCGCTCAACTGGCGGGACGTACCGGACATTATGTCTTCATCAGCACGGGTCAGGTCTATCTGGTGCGCGAAGGGCTGGCACGACCCTTCGTCGAGACAGACTACGACGGCGGAACCCTCGTTCCCGAGCCCGCGCCAGGCACCTACGACCACGAGGAGTGGCTGTACGGCGTTGACAAGCGCGCGGCCGAGGACCTGCTGGCGCGCGCCTGGGAAGCACAGCGCTTCCCTGTAACGACACTGCGCCTGCCCATGGTCAACAGTGAGCGCGACCATTTCCTGCGCCTCTACAACTATCTGCTGCGCATCCGCGACGGCGGGCCGATTCTGGTGCCGGACGCGCCACAATACCCCCTGCGCCACGTCTACGGCCACGACGTGGTGCGCGCAGTGCTGGCGTTGCTCACGCGCGGGCCGGGCCAGGGCGAGGTCTTCAACATCAGCCAGGACGAGACGCTCGCCCTGAGTGCCTGGCTGGCCATGCTGGCCGACTGCGCGGGCGCGGCGCCGGCGCCGCTGCTCGAGGTCCCGCGCGCGCAAATGGAGCGCGCCGGCCTGCTGCCGGACTGTTCCCCCTTCAGCGATACCTGGATGTCGGAGCTGGACAACGCGCGCAGCAAAACCGAACTCGGCCTGCGCTATACGCCGCTGCCAGACTATCTGGCGCGCATCGTGGCCCACCATGACCTGCAGCAGCAGCCATCGCCCGCCGCTTACCGCCAGCGCAGCAGCGAACTAAAGCTCGCCAGCCAGCCATGACTCCCGACGCCATCGTGGTCGGCGCCGGCCCCAACGGGCTGGCCGCCGCCATTACGCTGGCGCAGGCGGGGCTGCAGGTGCGCGTCTACGAGGCGCAGCAGGAAATTGGCGGCGGCCTGCGCTCCGCCGAACTGACGCTGCCCGACTTCACGCACGACCTCTGCTCTGCCGTGCATCCCCTTGCGCTGGTCTCGCCCTTCTTGCGCTCCCTGCCACTGGCAGAGCACGGCCTCGAATGGGTGCAGCCGCCCCTCCCGTTGGCCCACCCCCTGGATGGCGGACGCGCGCCAGGCTTGCAACGCTCGCTGCGCGCCACGGCGGCGAGCCTGGGCCGCGACGCCGGGCCGTGGCAGCGCCTCTTCGGCCCGCTGGTGGCCGGACACCAGGCCCTCTTCGCCGACATCCTCGCGCCGTTGCACTGGCCACGGCGACCGTTCTTGCTGGCGCGCTTCGGTCTGCCGGGTCTGCTGCCCACCACCACGCTAGCGCGCCACCTGCTGCGCACGGAAGAGGCGCGCGCCTTGCTGGCCGGCAACGCCGCTCACGGCATCCTGCCGCTGGAGCGTTCACCATCAAGCGCTTTCGCCCTGGTGCTGATTGCCCTGGCGCAGAGCGTCGGCTGGCCGTCGCCGCGCGGCGGCGCGCAGGCCCTGGCCGGGGCGCTGGGCTCCCAGCTGCGCGCGCTGGGCGGCGAGATCTGCGCGGGCCAGGCGGTAACCCATATCGACGAGCTGCCGCGGGCGCGCGCCCTGCTCTTCGACCTGACGCCGCGCCAGTTGCTGCGCATCGCCGGCGAGCGCCTGCCGCAGCGCTACCGCCAGGCGCTGGGCCGCTATCGTTACGGCCCAGGCGTCTTCAAGCTGGATTACGCGCTGGCCGCGCCCATCCCCTGGGCGGCGCCGGACTGTCACCGGGCGGGCACGCTGCATCTGGGCGGCTCGCTGGCGGAGATCGCGGCAGCGCTGCGCCCCCTGTGGCGCGGGCGTGTCAGCGAGCGCCCCTTCGTGCTGCTCGGTCAACAGAGCCTTTTCGACGAGACGCGCGCGCCTGCCGACCGCCACACGGCCTGGGCCTACTGTCACGTGCCACATGGCAGCACGGTCGACATGACAGCGCGCGTCGAAGCGCAGATCGAGCGCTTCGCGCCCGGCTTCCGCGAGCGGGTGCTGGCGCGCCACAGTATGAACACAGCGCAGCTGGAGCAACACAACGCGAACCTCGTCGGCGGCGACATCGGCGGCGGCGTCCAGGACCTCGCGCAGCACTTCGCGCGCCCGCTCAACGCGCTGCACCCCTACGCCACGCCCGCCAAAGACATCTGGCTCTGCTCTTCCGCCACGCCACCGGGCGCCGGCGTGCACGGCATGTGCGGCTACCACGCAGCGCGCGCTGTCCTGCGCTCATGGCGCTGACGGCTCCTCGCACATCTGGACTCTGCCCGCCCGCGCCGCTACACTGACGACTCGTGTGGGCTAGCGAGGAAAAACCATGCAGATCGAGCCTGTGGGCATCGTGCGCTCGCCGGTTACGGAGGCCCTGGACGAACGCTGGGGCGATGTCGTGGCCGAGATCCACGTCCGCCCGGAGCTGGCGCCCGGCCTGAAGGGCATCGAGCAATGGTCGCACGTCATGGTGGTCTACCTGATGCATGAGGCCAGCTTTGACCTGGCCGGCGACCTGGTGCATCGGCCGCGCGGCCGCGCAGACATGCCCAACCTGGGCGTTTTCGCCCAGCGCGACCGGGTGCGTCCCAACGGCATCGGCGTCTCCACGGCGGAGATCATCTCTGTGGACGGCGCGGTGCTGACCGTGCGCCGCCTCGACGCCATCGACGGCACGCCCGTGCTCGACATCAAACCCTGGGCGGATGTCTATGACAACGTTTCCGGCGCCCTGACGCCCATCTGGTTCCTGCGCCTGATGCAGGGCTACTTCTAGCGCGGCCTGCGGGCAAGACCGTGAGCGAACTAACCGACCTGGGTATCAGCGCTGCGCTGACGCTGCTGCGCCAGCGTGAGCTTTCCGCCGTGGACCTGACACGCGCATATCTGGCGCGCATCGACCTGCTTGACCCGCAGCTGCGCGCCTGGCTGACAATCACCGCCGACGCGGCGCTGGCCGCCGCCGATCGCGCCGACGCAGCGTATCGGGATGGCAGCGCCGGGCCACTGGCGGGCATCCCGCTGGGCCTGAAGGACGTCTTCTCGACGAAGGACGTCGAGACCACCTGCGGCTCCCAAATCCTGCGCGGCTACCGGCCCGTGTTCTCCGCCACTGTGGTGGAGCGTCTTGAGGCCGCCGGCGCGGTATTCCTCGGCAAGCTCAACATGGACGAGTTCGCGATGGGTTCCTCGACCGAGAACTCGGGCTACTTCCCCAGCCGCAACCCCTGGGACCTGTCGCGCGTGCCTGGCGGCAGCAGCGGCGGCAGCGCGGCGGCGGTCGCAGCTGGCATGGCGGCCGGCGCACTCGGCACCGACACCGGCGGCAGCATCCGTCAGCCAGGCGCCTTCTGCGGCATCCCGGCACTGAAGCCGGGCTACGGCCGTTGCTCGCGCTACGGCCTGGTCGCCTTCGGCTCCTCGCTGGATTGCCCGGGGCCGATGGCGCGCTCAACTGAAGACCTGGCGCGTTTGCTGCAGGTCATCGCCGGCCACGACCCGCGCGACGCCACCAGTATGCCGGCAGCGGTGCCGGACTATCTGGCGGCCCTGACCGGCGACCTTCGCGGCCTGAAGATTGGCATCCCCGGGGAATACTTCGTCGCCGGCCTGCAGCCGGAGGTGGAGACGGCCCTGCGCGCGGCCATGGCGCAGCTGCAGCAGCTGGGCGCAGAGCTGCGCCCGGTCAGCCTGCCGCACAGCGAACACAGCGTCGCGACCTATTACATCATCGCGCCGGCGGAGGCCAGCGCCAACCTCGCGCGTTACGACGGCGTACGCTTCGGCCAGCGCGCGGAGCGCAAAGGCCTGTGGCCCACCTGGCGTGCCACCCGCGGCGAGGGCTTCGGCGCGGAAGTGAAGCGGCGCATCATGATCGGCACCTACGTGCTCTCCGCCGGCTACTACGACGCCTGGTACGGCAAGGCGCAGGCGGTGCGCACACTGATCCGTCGCGATTTCGACGAGGCCTTCGCCGAGGTCGACCTCATCGCCGCGCCGACCACGCCGACCACCGCCTTCAAAATCGGCGAGAACAGCGACGACCCGCTGCAGATGTACCTGCAGGACATCTTCACCTTGCCGCCCAGCCTGGCCGGCGTGGTCGGCCTCAACCTGCCCTGCGGCTTCGACGAGAGCGGCCTGCCCATCGGCATGCAGCTGATCGCGCCGGCCCTCGGCGAGGCGCTGACCCTGCGCGTCGGTCACGCCTACGAACAGGCCACTGACTGGCATCTGCGGCGGCCGGCGCTGCCCGCCTGACCCATGATGGACGCGGACGCGGCCCAGGACTTCTACCTCGAACAGGTCTGGCCACGCCTGGACGCAGCGCTGCGCGCCCTCCTGCGCGAACGCTGGCCGCGCGTTCGTCTGGAGCCAGAGGCGGGCTTTCAGCCGCTGGGGACGCTGCCGCTGCGCATGGTCTGCGGGCTCACGGGCAGCGGCAAGTCGACCACCCTGGCCGCGCTGCAGCAGAGCGGTCGCTGGCAGTACCGCGACGACCTGCCCTCGCGCCGCGACCTGGCCGACCTGGTCATCATCCCCGCGGCGCAAGTGCACAGCGGCCAGGCCATTCAGCCCGTGCGCGACCGCGCCGGCCGTTTTCGCTGGACGCGCTACTTCGCGCAGCAAATCTGCAGCGGCGGCTTGGCAGCGGCCTTCAGCTGGCTGCGCTACCAACACGACGGACAGAGCCCGCTGCTCA
This sequence comes from Phototrophicaceae bacterium, assembly GCA_965223965.1. GTDB lineage: Bacteria > Chloroflexota > Anaerolineae > Aggregatilineales > Phototrophicaceae > JAGWBD01. The sequence continues at coordinate 2,366 of CBDCXX010000008.1, read as the reverse complement.
GCGAAGGGCTGCGCGGCGCGCGCGAGATTGACGCGGCGCTGCAACGATTCCCGCGCTGGCGCATCGTGGAGCTGTGGCTCTACCCACTCACCCGGCTGCAGCGCCTCAGCGGGCGCGACGAAGCCTTTGACGCGCTGGCGACGGGCGCGGCCGACCTGGCGTACCTGCCCGCCGCGCAGCGGGAACGCGCCGCCGCGCTGCTGGCGGGGGGCCGCATCAGCGCGCGCGCCCTGGTCATCGCCGGCGCCGAAGCGCGTAACTACGGCGACGCGCCCTTCGGCGGCGCGGCGGCGGGCTATCGCTGCCTGCGCATGGACGCGCTCACGCCAGAGGCGGCGGCCCGGGCGGCGGGCGAATTTCTCTTCGCGCAGGAGGCGCCATGACCACGATACGCAGCATTCAGGTGCAACGCTGGCCCCTGCGGCTGAAGCGCGCGCTGCACTGGGGCCGCGGCCAGCGGCTGGAGCAGCCCGTGCACGTGCTGGTCTGCGTCGAATTGGCCGACGGCGCGCGCGGCATCGCCGAGGCGCCGCCGCGGCCCGGCATCTATGGCGAGACGGCGGCATCGATCTGCGCCATCATCGAAGAGGAGTTGGCGCCGCGTCTGCTCGGCCAGCATGTGCGCGAGCGCGCTGACCTGGGCCGGCTGCAGCAGCAACTGACGGCCATCCGCAACAACCACACGGCCCGCGGTGCGCTGGACATGGCCCTGCACAGCGCCCTCGCGCAGTCGCGCGGTCTGTCGCTGGCGCAGCTGATCGACGCGACGCGGCCAGATCTGCGGCTGAGCAGCATCGTCAGCAGCGGCGCGCAGCAGGCCGTGTTGCAGGAGGCCCAGGATGCCGTGGCGGCCGGCCTGCGCGTGCTGAAAGTGAAGGTGGGCGTGGACTTCGAGCGCGACCTGGCGACCCTGCGTGCCTTGCGCGAGATGGTGGGCGACGGGGTAACGCTCTACGCGGACGCCAACGAGTGTTTCACGGCGCAGAACGCCTTGTCACGCCTAGAGCAGCTGGCGGAACAGCAATTGCGCTGGTGCGAGGAGCCGCTGCCGGTCACGCAGCTGCGCGAGCGCGCCGCCCTGCGCGCGCAAAGCCCGCTGCCGCTGATCGCCGACGACTCGGCCTTCACCCTGCCGGAGCTGGAACGCGAACTGGCCCATAACAGCTTCGATATCCTCAACCTCAAGACGGCGCGCAACGGCTTCAGCGAGGCGCTGGCGATGGAAGCGGCCGCCCTCGCCCAGGGCAAGGGCATCATGGTCGGCTCGCAGGCCGGCTCCCTGCTCGGCTGCCTGCACGCCCTGCTCTTCGGCGCGCGCGAATATGTCGCCTACCCGGTGGAGGGCAGCTTCTTCCTGCGCATCAAGGATCATTACGAGGGTCTGCTGCCGGTCGCGGACGGCACAGTGCAGTTGACACAGGTGGAACGAGCACTGACGCAGGTAGAAGCAGATCTGCTGCAGCGCTTTCCGAAAGCGCATTGAAGCGACTGGCCGGATGCGATAAAAAAGGGGACGTCCACTTTACGCATGGCCAAACTTGTGTAATATAGAACAATCCGCCATCATGGCGGCGGGCGCCCGCCCGAGCGCACAGGGAGCACCACCCCGGAGAGACCGCAGCATGAAGCCTTCCAATTCCTCCAACAACCTCATGACGGTGACCTGGATTGTGGTCGCCTTCGTGTTGCTGGTGGTGGGCGGCCTGATCATCGCGGAGGCAACGCCGCTGGTGCTGCCGCCCCAGGCCTCGGCCGAGGCGGCCCAGGTCGACGAACTCATCAAGATCTTGCTGGCCCTGGGCGGCGCCATCTGGCTGCTGGTGCAGGGCGCGGTCGTCTACTCCGTGATTCGCTTCCGCGCCCGCCCGGGCGACAACAGCGACGGCCCATCCATACACGGCAACAGCACGCTGGAATTCATCTGGACCCTCATTCCGGCGATCACAGTCATAATATTGAGCATCATCAGCTTCCAGGTGTGGGTCAACATCACCAGCGCCAGGGACAACGAACAACTGGTGCAGACGCGCGGCGCGCGCTTCCTCTGGTCCTTCTCCTATGACATACCGGGCGAGCAGCAGTCGGTCAATTCGCCCGTGTTGCACACCTGGGTCGGCCAGCCTGTTGTGCTAAGCCTGCAAACTGCCGACGTGAACCACTCCTTCTGGGTGCCCTCCATGCGCATCAAGCAGGACCTGCTGGCCGGGCGCCGCGCCGAGGCGCGCTTCACGCCGGTGCTGGCCGGCGAATTCCCGGTGGTCTGTGCGGAACTCTGTGGCAGCGGCCACGGCGACATGCGCTCCACCATCATGGTGCACGAGGACGAGGAGAGCTTCCTCGCCTGGTTCGATGAAGAATCCTACCGC
>CBDCXX010000007.1:0-55983 GCA_965223965.1 Phototrophicaceae bacterium | reverse complement strand
GCACCAGCGGCAGCCAGTTGTCGGCGTAGCGCCCGAGGCACGCGGTCTCGGTCATCACCGAGATGCGCTCCGAGCCCTCGACATCGCCCCACCAGCCGGGCGCGCTCCTCCGTTGCGCGAATGCCGCCGGCGTCCGCGCGGCCATAGAGCAGCCCGCCGCCGAGCGCCGCGTTCTCGTCCACCAGTATGACCTCGGCACCGGCGGCTGCCGCTTGCGATGCCGCCGCGAGTCCCGCTGCGCCGCCGCCCACCACCAGCACGTCGCAGAAGAGGTACTGCTTGTCGAAGTAGCCGTGCGGGGCGTTGGTATCGACTGTGCCGAGGCCCGCGATCCGGCGGATCATCTTGGCCCAGAGCGGCCAGGTCCAGCGCGGCTTGTAGAACGCCTTGTAGTAGAAGCCGACGGGGAAGAAGCGGTGCAGCAGGCCGAACACCGCCAGCCGGTCGTGCCGGAGCGTCCCCCAATAGTTCTGGCCCATGACCTCCAGGTCGCGCGCGAGCGGCACGCGGTCCGCGAAGCGGTTGGGCGCGGGTCCGACCTGAACCAGCGTGTTCGCATCGAGTCCGGAGAGCGAATGGATGCCGCGCGGGCGGTGATACTTGAAGGAGCGCGAGAGCACCGAGACGTCGTTCGCCGCCAGCGCGCTCGCCACCGTATCGCCGCGAAAGCCCTGAAACTGTCTGCCCTCGAAACGGAACGAGACCTGTTCCGTGCGGTCGAGAAGCAGGCCCGCGGGCTCCGGCAGCCGCGACATCATGCCGCCGGGTCCTTCGACTCGCGAGGGGATGCGTCGTCGGTAGACGTATCGTCGGCAGGCGTATCGTCGGCAGGCGCCTCGTCCGCCGGTGCATCGTCCGCGGATGCCTCGTCTGTGGACGCCTCGTCGGCGGGTGCATCGCCTTCGGCGGCAGCGTCGGCCGACGCTGCTTCTGCCGGAGCTTCCGGCGTTTCCGGCGCGGCCTCGGGCTTAGGCGCGGCAGGCTCCTCCGTCGGCGCGTCCTGCGCGGCCTCAGTGGGGGCAGCCTCAGACGGTTCCGGTGTGGCTTCCGCGGGTGCAGCCTCAGCGGGGGGGCGGCTCGGGCGGCGGCGCAGTTTCCTTGGGCGGCTCCGGTGTGGTTTCCGTCGGCGCGGGTTCCGATGCCGGCGCGGCGGCCGGCTCGGGCGGCGGTGCCAGGGGTTCGAATTCGACGCGCTCCGAAAAGATCCGGTCGGCCGGATAGGTGGCGAGGATCTCGTCGCTCACCGTGTTGCGCTCGGCGATGAACCAGTAGGACGTGGCGACGTGACACCACCACTCGCGCACCACGCCGGCCAGGTTCTCCTCCATCCAGACGTACTCGGTCCACTCGTGGTCCGTGCACCGGTTCGGATCGGGATGCGGCTCCACCGGGCCCGCGCAGATGAACTCCTGGATGTTGCGTGGCCCGTTGAGCGGGCAGGGCATGATCTTCATGACGCAGCGCCCCGCCCTAATGCCCAACCGACGCCGCGCCCTTCTCGCCCAGGAGCGAGAAGTCGCGGAAGCGGTCGAGGCGGAATTCCTTGATCAACTCGGGCACGCGGCCGGTCGCGATCATCTCCGCCATGGTGGTGCCGCAGACCGGCGTCGCCTTGAAACCCCAGGTGCCCCAGCCGGAATCGATGTAGTAGTTCTCGACCGGGGTGAGCCCCATGACCGGCGCGAAGTCGGGCGTCATGTCGGTCATGCCGGCCCACTGGCGCAGCACCGGAACGTCGATCATGAAGGGGAAGAGCTCCAGGATGTGCGCCATCAGCCCCTCCATGAAGTCGAGGGTCGACGAGGTCTGATAGCGCGGATAGGGGTCGGTCGCGCCGCCCATCACCAGCTCGCCCCGGTCGGACTGCGAGATGTAGACGTGCAGGCTGCCCGAGACGATGATCGGGTCGAGGAAGGGTTTCAGGGGCAGCGAGACGCAGGCCTGCAAGGGCACGGTGCGGATCGGCAGCGTGAAGCCCGCGAGCCGCGCGACCTGCCCGCTCAGCCCCGCCACCGCCTGCATCGCCTTGCCGCAGGCGACCAGCCCCCGGCTGGTCTCGAGCCCGACGACGCGCCCCTTCTCGATGTTGATGCCGGTGACCTCGGTCTCCTGATGGATCTCGACGCCGAGCTCCTGGGCGCGGCCGGCGTAGCCCCAGGCGACCGCATCGTGGCGGGCCAGCGCGCCCGGCGGGTGATAGAGCGCGCCCTGCACCGGGTGGCGGACGTCCTCGGACATGTTGAGCAGGGGCACCAGGCGGGCGAGCTCGTCGCGCTCCACGACCTCGGAATCGACGCCGAGGTGCTTGTTCACCTCGGCCCGCCAGCGCGAGGTGCGCATGGCCGCATCGGAGTGGCGGCCAGCGTGAAGTGACCGCGCTCGGAATAGAGGATGTTGTAGTCGAGCTCCTCGCTGAGGCCCCGATAGAGCCGCATCGATTCCTCGTAGAAGGCCACGCCTTCCGGCGTCAGATAATTCGAGCGGATGATGGCCGTGTTGCGCCCGGTGTTGCCGCCGCCGAGATAGCCCTTGTCGAACACGGCGACGTTGCGCACGCCGTGCTTGGCCGCGAGGTAGTAGGCGGCCGCAAGCCCGTGGCCGCCGCCGCCGATGATGGCCACGTCGTAGCTCGGCCTGAGCTCCGGCCGGGCGGCGAGGAAGCGCTTCACCGGCCGGCGCCGGGAGAGGCCGTATTTCAGGAGGCCGAACGCCATCGATTGTCGTCGTCGCTCAAATGCTCGCGGTTGATAGGCTGATTTGCTTGACGCGGCAAGACGTTATCGCTGTTATTGGTCCGACCGCTCCGCTTCGTAGCGGGCGGTCTGCTCGCGCAAGCCTCGCGCGGTGCCGGCGTTGATCAGGACCAGGCTGAACACCAGCACCGCCACCGCGGCCCAGACCCAGTGGCTGAGCGCAGCGCCGAAGAAGATGCTGGCCCAGAAGATTCCGGCGGCGACCACCACGTAGTTGAGCTGCGCGAAGAAAAGCGCGCCGGCGCGGCGCACGATCTCGAAGAAGCAAGCTGTAGGTGATCGCCTGGCCGGCCGTGGCCCAGAGCAGGCCCCAGAGGCCGGAGGAATCGGCGTCGGTCGGCAGGAAGAACTCGCCCTGGGCGAGCATCACGATGAGCAACAGGAGCGCGGCCGTGATCATCATGCCGCCGCAGAGCGCGAACGCGCTCACGCCCACCGGCGAGAAGCGCGCGCCCGCGACGTTGTTCACCGCCGCAGAGAGCGGCATCAGCAGCGAGAACAGCACCCACACCCAGGCGCCTGCATCCGGCAGGCTGCCCGTGGGCACGACGATGAGCAGGATCCCGCCGAAGCCGAGCAGCACACCGGCGACGCTGAGCCAGCGGAAGCGGTCGAACCTGAGCACCAGGGTCAGCGAATAGGTGGCCGCGGGAATCAGCGCCGCGCAGAGTGTGAGCACCGCCGGCGGCAGCTTGTCTGCGACGTAGGTGACAACCAGAAGCGGCCCCAGGAAGCCGAAGACCGCAACCAGCCCGAAGACCCGAAGGTTCTCCCGCCGGAGCGACGGCGGTCTGGAGACGATCGTGGCCAGCACCAGCGTTATCACGCCCGCGAACAACGCCTGCCAGAACGAATAGGCGATGAAGGGAAAGCCCGCGTCGATCGCGATCTTGTTGGCGGTGAACAAGCTGCCGTAGGAGATGCCGCCGAGCAGCAGCAGCACGGTCGGCAGGATGAGCCGGTTCTGGCGGAACTCGTCGAGCAGCCGCGTCATGGGCCTGCTCCACACAGCGCAGCCCGGCGATGTCTTGGGTCAGGGCGGGCGGCTGGCATGAGGAGGGGAGGCGGGAGCCGGGCTCCGCGCCCGCCCTTCAGCCCGGGCCCGCGAGCAGGCGCGGCAATGTGGTGGGCGCTGCTGGATTTGAACCAGCGACCTCTTGCATGTCAAGCAAGCGCTCTCCCCCTGAGCTAAGCGCCCGTGCCGCCAAGGCTCGGGCTTAGCACCGCGCGCGCGGCGTTGGCAAGACCGGCGAGGTTCTGCCGGCGCCGCTCCCCCGCCCGCCCTGTCGCTAGCAAGTGGATTTGTCCGGTTTTCGTAGCACATCATATGTCCGCTTCTGTTGTTGCGGTTGGCCCTGTGGGGAAGTGGTCAGGCGCGGCGCGGCTGTCCACTTGTCCACAGGGCGCCGGCCGGTCGCGTCGAAGCGTCTCACGCGGCCTGCCGGGTTGGGGTTTCGACGGGCTCGCCGTTGGCGGTGTAGCGGGCGAGGCGTCGGGGCCCGTGGAAGAGGGCGAGGGTTCCGTCTGGATACTCGTGGACCCGGACCCTGGCCTTGACGTAGTGGTGTCTGGCTGGGGTGGCGGGAATCTGGAGGACGCGCCTTTCGTAGCGCACGGTGTTGTCGCGGGCGACTGTGCGCTCTGTGTGCAGGCAGAGGATGTCGTCGATCTGGCCGGGGTGTTCGAGGGGCACGAAGGCGCTGTCTTCGAGTTCGGGCGGGGTGGTGAAGCGGCGATTGTGGTCGGGCAGGTAGGTGTCTGCGATGAAGCGGTCGGCGGCTTCGACCGTCGCGATCCCCGCCAACGCCAGTTCCTTGACGAGGCGGTCCTGGAGGGTGCCGAAGGCGCGCTCGGAGCGGCCGCGCGCCTCGGGCGAATAGGCAGCGATGTGCTCGATGCCGAGCTGATGGAGGGCGCGGCCGACCTGGGTGTGTTGATCCTTGGCGACCTTGCCGCCTGCCTCGGGGGTGTGGAAGTAGTGGCTGCCACGGTCGGTGTAGAGGCTGCTGGGCATCCCCTTGTCGGTGAACACCTGCTTCAGCGCCCGGAAGGTGGACGCGGTGCCTTCCTCCTCGACCAGGAAGGCCGAATAGATCTCGCTGGTGGCGTCGTCCATGGTGACGATCAGGTCGCACGCCGCCTGGCCGGCCAGCCACTCATGGCGTGAGCCGTCCTGATGGAGCATCATGCCGACGCAGGGCTTGCGCGGGCGCCGGCGACGGTGGGCGCCGCGCCTGGGTGCCTTGGACACCAAGCCTGCGCGCTGCAAGGTGGTCTTGGTCCAGGTGTAGCTCCAGGCGAAGCCATGGTGGGCGCAGAGATGGTCGTGGAAGTGCTTGACCGTCCAGCCCGTATGGCGGGTTCGGTACTGCTCGAGCACCCATTCGATCCGGTCGGCCGGCACGCGGCGCGCGGACGCCTTGTCGAGCCTTCGATCGAACAATCCGTCCAGGCCATCGTCCTCGTAGCGGCGCCGGTAGCGGCGGAAGCTCCGCTCGCTCATCCCCAGCATCTCCGCCGCCTCCAGCGCAGACAGGCGTCGTGCCTGCCAGTGCCCCAGCACATTCTGAAACGTCTGCATCCTGCGTTCCTGTAGCAACGTCGTCCGGCTCATCGCGGTCCCTCCCCACGGAGAGACCAAACCGGACAACTCGTGTGCTACCTAACCCGGACAAATCATGTGCTAGCAACACGCTCCCCGCCCGCCCTTGACCGCGCGCCAGGAATACCCACATGGTGCCGCGCGCGGCGAGCGTGGCAGGAGGACATGGCCGAAGGAGAACGACAGGGCGGGCCGGTGTGGCACGGGACGACGATCCTTACGGTCCGCAAGGGCGGCATGGTGGTCGTCGCGGGCGACGGCCAGGTCACGCTCGGGCAGACGGTCATCAAGGCCAACGCCCGCAAGGTCCGGCGCCTCGGCGAGGGCGGCATCATCGCGGGCTTCGCCGGCGCCACGGCCGACGCCTTCACCCTCTTCGAGCGGCTGGAAGGCAAGCTGGAGCAGCATCCGGGCCAGCTCACCCGTGCCTGCGTCGAGCTCGCCAAGGACTGGCGCACCGACCGCTACCTGCGCCGGCTGGAGGCGATGATGGCGGTGGCCGACGGCGAGGTCTCGCTGGTGCTTACCGGCACCGGCGACGTACTGGAGCCGGCGGACGGGCTGATCGGCATCGGCTCGGGCGGCTCCTATGCGCTGGCGGCGGCGCGGGCGCTGCTCGACATCGAAGGCCTCGACGCCGAGGAAGTAGCCCGCCGCGCCATGGCCATCGCCGCTGACATCTGCATCTACACCAACACCGAGATCGTGCTGGAGAAGATCGAGGCATGACCGCCTTCAGCCCCCGCGAGATCGTTTCCGAGCTCGACCGCTTCATCATCGGCCAGAACGACGCCAAGCGCTCCGTCGCCATCGCGCTCCGCAACCGCTGGCGGCGCCAGCAGCTCACCGGCGACCTGCGCGAGGAGGTGCTGCCCAAGAACATCCTGATGATCGGCCCGACGGGAGTCGGCAAGACCGAAATCGCGCGCCGCCTCGCCCGCCTCGCCCAGGCGCCCTTCATCAAGGTCGAGGCGACCAAGTTCACCGAGGTCGGCTACGTCGGCCGCGATGTGGAACAGATCGTCCGCGACCTGGTCGAGGTCTCGATCCACATGACCCGCGAGCGTCCGCGGCGAGGCGGCGCCAGTCATGAACGTCTGCCCCCTGTGCTATACTGCCACGTGATGTTCACGTGAAAGGACAACGCCATGGCCGTCATCGAGACTCGTGAGCTGACGAAGATTTACAAGACTGGCCGCGACGAGCTGCGCGCGCTGGACCAGCTCAATTTGCAGGTGCAGCCGGGCGAAATCTTCGGCTATCTGGGCCCCAACGGCGCCGGCAAGACCACCACCATCCGCCTGCTGCTCGATCTCATCCGCCCCAGCGCCGGCAGCGCCACAGTGCTGGGCATGGACGCCCAGGCGGACAGCGTGGCCCTGCACCGGCGCATCGGCTTCCTGCCCGGCGAGCTGGCCCTGTGGAAGGGGCAGACCGGCGCGCAGGTCGTGCGCTTCGTGGCCAACGTGCGCGGCGGTGTGGACGAAGCGTATCTGCGCCAGCTCTGTGAGCGCCTGCAGCTTGACCTGGGCATCAAGGTGCGCAACTACTCTTCCGGCAACCGGCGCAAGCTGGGCCTCGTGCTGGCCCTGATGAACAAGCCCGACCTGCTCATCCTCGACGAGCCCACCGGCGGCCTCGACCCGCTCATGCAGCAGATTTTTAACGAGATCATGCACGAGACGCGCGCCGGGGGCCGCAGCGTTTTCCTCTCCTCGCATCTGCTGGCCGAGGTGCAGGCCATCTGCGACCGCGTCGGCATCCTGCGCCAGGGAAAACTGATCACCGTCGAACAGGTCAGCCGCCTGACACAGGTCGGCTTCCGCTGGGTCAGCATGCAAGTGCGCGAGGTGGGCGCGCTGCCCGGGCGCCTTGAGGCCATCGACGGCGTCAGCGACGTCAGCGTCGAGGACAACAGCGTGCGCCTGCGCCTCAGCGGCGATTTCGACCCGCTGCTGCGCGCGCTGCAGGAATGCTACGTTGAGGAGCTGCACGTGCACGAACCCTCGCTGGAGGAAATCTTCCTCGCCTACTACGGGGACGGAGGCGGCGCATGAGCGGGGTGCTGCTGCGCGCGACGCTGCGTCAGAACTGGCGCCCTTCGCTCTACTGGAGCGGTGGGCTGGCGCTGCTGGGCATCTACGTCGTCGCCGTCATCCCCGACGCGGCTGCGCTCAACAACTACGTCAGCCTGATCGCCTCGATGCCGCAGCCCCTGCTGGACGCCATGGGCGCCGGCGATACCCTGTTGCTGCGCACGCCGGAGGGCTTCATCCAGTACGGCTTCGCCACCTGGGCGCAGCTGATGCTGGCCGTCTACGGCCTGCTGTCCGGGCTGAACCTCTGCGCCAACGAAGAAGAGGCCGGCATCCTCGACGTCCTGCTCAGCCTGCCGCTGTCGCGGCGGCGCTTCATGCTGGAGCGCTTCGCGGCCTTCGCCCTGCTGACCCTGCTGATCGCCCTGCTCAGCGCGCTCGGCCTGCTGCTGGGCAGCGCCGGCACGGAACTGCCGCTGGCGACCGGCGCGCTCTTCGCCACGGCCTTCAACCTGGTGCCCGGTACCTTGCTGGTCATGGCCTTCACGGCCCTGGTGGCGGCCGCACTGCGCCGGCACACGGTCGCGACCGGCCTGGCGATCTTCTTCGTCATCGGCAGCTACTTTCTGGACTTCCTGGCCGCCGCCATCAGCGAGGGGCCGCTCAACCAGCTTGGGCTGCTCTCCTTCTATCGCTGGAGCAGCGCCGGGACAGCGCCGGGCAGCTTCATGCCCATGGAAAACCTAGCTGTACTGCTGGGCGTGATGGTCATCCTGCTGGGCATTGCGCTGTGGTTCTTCGAACGACGGGACATCGGCCTTTAGGCAGGCTGCGGGAGCGAGCACAATGAGCGGAGTGATCTTTCTGAATACGCTGCGCCACACCTGGCTGCAGATGGTCTACTGGGGCGCGGGCCTCGGCCTGATGGCCCTGTTCACCGCGGCCATGGTGCCCTTCTTCGACTCCATGCAGATGGTTGAACTGCTGCAGGGGATACCGCCCATCCTGCTGGCCGCCGCCGGCCTGGACGCCGACCTGCAGGTGCTGGCCACGCCGGAAGGCATCATCACGGTCGGCTTCTTCGGCAAGTTCGCGCTCATCTTCGCCGCCTATCCGGTGGTGATGGGCATGCGCGTCAGCGCCAACGATGAGGACAGTGGCGTCATGGAGGTCCTGCTCACCCTGCCGCTGCCGCGCTGGCAGGTCATCACCGAACGCTTCCTGGCCTACAGCCTGACGGTCGTGGGTGTGGGCGCGCTGGTCTATGCCGGGCTGTGGCTGGGCGTTGCGCTCGTCGACGTGCAGCTGGATATGGCGCGCATGGCGGCGGTGGTCTTCAACGCGGTACCGGTGCTGATCTTCGTGCTGGCCTTCACCGCGCTGATGGCGGCCCTGCTAAGGCGGCGCCAGCGCGCGCTGGCCGTGACGACCGCCTTCGTGGTCGCCAGCTTCATGCTCGACACCGTGGCCGGCATCGCCGGCGAGGGACTGTCGCAAACCTTGCGCGCGATCTCCTTCTTCAGCTACTACGATCCCGGTGGCATCGTGCAGCACGGCCTGAACCAGGGCAAGACGCTCTTCATCAGCGCGCTGGCCGCGCTGATGGCCCTGGGCGCCGTGTGGGCCTTCCGGCGCCGTGATGTAGGCCTGTAGGCCGGGCGCTACATCAGCGTTTGATGAAGGTATGCGTGCGCCAGGCGCCGTCAGCGTTATCCTCTGCCTGTTGCGGCCCTGCCGCCCATCCGGGAGCCATCCATGCCGAGCGTCATCCTGCACCGCGCGCTGCCCTGCATATTCGTCCTGCTGGCCATGGCCGCGCCCGTTTTCGCGCAGACGTCAGCCGGGACGGATGATCTTGACCCGCGCGCCCTGCTGCCCGCCGATGTCGACGCCTGGCTCAGCCTGGACATCCGCGACTCCGGCATTATCAACGCGCTGAACGTGGCCGCCCGCTCCGCCGCGCTGTTGCAGCCGGGGCGCGCGGGATTACAGCCCTTGCAGGGCCTGGAGCAGGCGCTGCCGCTGCAGCAGCTCAACACCGAAGCGCTGCCCATCTTCGCGCGCGACTTCGCGCCCTGGGTGGAGGAGCAGGTGCTACTGGCCTGGCGCGCGCCCGGCCCCGCAGCGCAGAGCCCTCTCCTCATCTTGCCCACGCGCGACGTCCTGCAGGCCGCCGCCAGCTTCAGCAGCATCCTGGAAGAGCAGGACCTGTTGCGGCGCGAGCTGCATCAGGGCCAGACACTGTGGCTGGCAGACCGCAGCAGCATCGCTTTCGCGCCCGGGGCCGTGCTCATCGGGCCGGAGGCGCTGGTGCGCGCCGCGCTGGACGTCCAGGCCGCTGCCGTGCCGCGCCTGCTGGATGCCGCAGCCGGCATGACAGAGCGCGACGCGGCCCCGGCCGGACAGATCCTCTCCGGCTGGCTGCGCGGGGAAAAGACCCTGCGCGCCCTCGCCGCCCTGCTCTCCGGCAGCGAGGAGTCCGCGCCGCTGCTGTCCGCCTTCGGCCAGACGCTGGCGGCCTTCGACAGCCAGTCGCTGTTGCAGCAACTCGTGCTGGAGGGCGAGGCGCAGGCGCTGACTTTCTCCCTGGCGACCGACGCGCTGCGTCTGAACGTGCTGCGCCTGACGCTGCAGTTGCACCACGACGACGCGGCAGCGTCCGAAACGCCCGCGGCCTTCAACGCGGCCGTGCTGGAGGCGGTGCCGCGCAACGCCATGCTCGTCGTCAGCGGCACGAACGCGCGTAGCCTCGTCTTCAACCTGCTGGCGGCCATGCCACTCTCCAACTTCGGCGGACAGCTGCTGGGCGCCTTCAGCGCGCAAGAATCCGCCGGCGCAGACAGCGGCCTGCTGGCGCCGCCGGACGCAGACACGATCCAGCAGACCATCAGCAACTGGCTGGCGGCGCTGTGGGACCAAGCCGATTTCGACCTCGAGCATGATCTGTTGCGGCGCCTGAACGGCAGCTTCAGCCTGGCGCTGTTGCCGCGCCCCAACGACCCGCTGCCGCCGCTGAACATCCCCCTTGACCTCCTGCTGGTGGCCGAGGTGGACGACGGCCAGGCCGTGCTCGACGCCCTGGAACGGCTGGTCACGCTCACCCTGGATGCGCGCGGGCTGGAGCGGCGCGAGGCAGACGGGACGCAGCTGCGTGTGCTGCCCGGCGACGGCTTCAGCGGCCCGCTACTGCAGGCCTGGAGCGCAGACGGCTTGCTGCTGCTGGGCACGGGCGCCGCGCCCGAGGCCATGCGCCTGGCGCGGGCTGGCGATGACCGCCTGATCGACCGCGCGCGCTGGCAGGCCCTGGCACAGGAGGCCCCGCCGCAGCTCTACCTCGACATCGCGCCCCTCTACGCCACGCTCCTGCCGGGGGCAGCCGGGCCGCAGCTGCAGCAAATCCGTCAACTGGGCCTCCGTAGCCATGCGCCGGCCGCGGACCGCCAGGACCTCGAAATCACCCTCACGCTCCCCGGCCTGTTTGGCTGAGCGCCCCTGCGCGCCGGTCGCTGCCGCGCCAGAAGTAGACCAGGGGGAAACTGGCACAGACCCTGACGGGAACGGGGGACTCTCGCGATGAACAGGAATGTAGCGTTTCTGCTGACCCTGGCGCTGCTGGCGAGTCTCTTGCTGACGCTGCCGGCGCTGGCGCAGGACCCGCTGATCGAGTCCGTTTGTCTGGTCACGGACGTCGGCCGCGTTAATGACGGCACCTTCAACCAGTCCGGCTACGAGGGCATGCTCGCCGCCGCCGAGGACTTTGACCTCACGTCAACCTACATCGAGACGACCAGCCAGGTCGACTACACGAGCAATATCCAGACCTGCATCGACGCCGGCTACGACGCCATCATCACGATGGGCTTCCTCATCGCAGACGCGACCCTGGCGGCCGCGCAGGCGAACCCGGCGGTCTACTTCATCGGCGTGGACCACTTTTATGTGGAGGCCCCGGCCAACCTGGTTGGGCTCCAGTTCCGTGAAGACCAGGCCGGCTTTATGGCCGGAGCGCTGGCCGGGCTGATAACCGAAAGCGGCATCGTGGCCGGCGTCTACGGCATCGATATCCCGCCCGTGCTGCGCTTCCGCAGCGGCTTTGAAAACGGCGTCGCCCACAGCAATGCGGACGCACAGGCTCTGGGCGTCCACATCCCCAGTTTTATCGACCCGGCGACCGGCGCCGAAACCGCGCTGCAGTTCATCGCCGAGGGCGCGGATGTCATCCTTGGCGCAGGCGGCACCACGGGCTCCGGCGCCATCCAGGTCGCGGCTGCCGAAAGTGTTTACGTCATCGGCGTGGACCAGGACGAATATGTGACGACCTTTGGTAACGGTGAAAGCCCGGGCGCCGAATTCCTGCTCACCAGCGCGCTGAAGCGGGTGGACCAGGGCGTCTACCTGTCACTGCAGGCCCTCTTCGCGGGCGACGCCGCGACCTTCCACGGCGAGGGTGGTGTGCGCGTCCTGGACGCAGCCAGCGACGGCGTCGGTCTGGCGCCGTCGCACGATGCGGCAGTGCCGGACGAAGTCCTCGCGCAGCTGGAAGAAATCTTCGCCGGACTGCAGGATGGCAGCCTCGAGACCGGCGTCGACCCCATCACCGGCGCGAAGCTGGAGCCGGAAGCGTCGCCGGAGGCGGGCAACGGCTGATGACGGCAGCTAAACGCCGCTTCCTGTCTGTTACAGCCCCGTCAGATAAGGTAAAGTAGGGTTGGTATACGCACGATTCGAAGATAAGGACGAGAGGATCGCTTACAGTGAACAGAAAAGTTGCTCTTTTGCTGACGTTGGTACTGCTGGCGGGGCTGATGCCGGCGCTGCCGACGCTCGCGCAGGATCCGCTGATCGAGTCCGTATGTCTGGTCACAGACGTCGGTCGCGTGAATGACGGCACCTTCAACCAGTTCGCCTACAAGGGCATGGTTGATGCGGTGGAAGATTTCGACCTCGATTCAACTTACATTGAGACGACCGGCCAGGTCGACTACGCGACCAATATCCAGACCTGCGTCGACTCGGGCTATGGCGCCATCATCACGGTGGGCTTCCTGATCACGGACGCGACCCTGGCGGCCGCGCAGGCGAACCCGGAAGTCTACTTCATCGGCGTGGATCATTTCTATATGGATGCTCCCCCCAACCTGGTGGGCGTCCAGTTCCGCGAGGACCAGTCGGGCTTCATGGCCGGCGCGCTGGCCGGGCTGATGACCGAGAGTGGCATTGTGGCCGGCGTCTACGGCATCGACATCCCGCCGGTTATCAAGTTCCGTAACGGCTTTGATAACGGCGTCGCCTATACCAACATGGATGCCCAAGCGCTGGGCGTCTACATCCCCAGTTTCGTTGACCCGGCGACCGGCGCAGAAACCGCGCTGCAATTCATCGCCGAGGGCGCGGACGTGATCTTTGGCGCGGGCGGCCCCACCGGTTCCGGCGGCATCCAGGCCGCGGCCGCGGAAGGCGTCTTCGTCATCGGCGTGGACCAGGATGAGTATGTGACGACCTTCGGCAACGGCGAAAGCCCGGGCGCCGATATGGTGATCTCCAGCGCCATGAAGCGCGTGGACCAGGGCGTCTACCTTTCGCTGAAGGAGCTGGCCGAAGGCGACGCCATGACCTTCGGCGGCAACAACGTCCTCTCCGCCGCGAACGATGGCGTCGGCCTCGCGCCGCCGCATGACGCGGATGTGTCTGACGAAGTCCTGGCGCAGCTGGACGAGATCTTCGCCGGCCTGCAGGACGGCAGCATTAGCACCGGCGTCGACCCCATCACCGGCGAAATGATGATGGACGACATGATGGATGACGACATGATGATGTCGGCCACGGCCACGGTGACGGCCGACAACCTGAACGTGCGCAGCGGGCCTGGCCTCGACTATGACGTCGTGGCCGTCATTTCCGAAGGCAGCAGCTACCCCGCCCTCGGCCGCAATGACGACGGCAGCTGGGTAGAGATCGATGCAGACGGCACAATCGCCTGGGTGAGCGCCGAGTGGGTCGAGGTCGCGCCTTCGGTGGATGACCTGATGGTCGTCGACATGATGATGGACGATGACATGTCGGACGACGATATGGACGATGACGAAATGATGGACGAGGACGAAGAAATGTCGGACGACGACTCCGGCGGTTGATCCTGACCATCACACACAGGGGTTCCCGTCCCGCCAGCCGGGGCGGGAACCTTTTCCTTAAGGACGAAAGGCTTCCCCGTGCATGAGATTGCGACGCTCCCGCGAACTGCTGATGTCTCCTGCGCCCCTGCGCCCCTGACGGCGGACCAGGTCGCCTCGTATCACGAAAACGGCTACCTCGTCATCCGGGAAGCGCTGTCACCAGCGGAGATTGCGGAGTTGCGGGCCGAGACCGCGCGCATCTGCCGCGGTGAGCGCGGGCCGCTGCGTAACGGCCTGACGCACAGCGCGGCGGAAAGCGACGAGGAAGTCATCCGCCAGTATCTGTGCATCCACTTCCCGCACAAGATTTCGCCGCTGATGTACGCGCAACTGTCGCACCCGGTCATCATCGACGTTCTGACACAGATCATCGGGCCGGACGTCAAGTGCATGCAGTCCATGCTCTTCGTCAAGTCCGCCGGCAAGCCCGGCCAGGCCTGGCACCAGGACGAGGACTTCATCCCCACGCGTGACCGCAGCCTGACGGGCGCGTGGATGGCGCTGGACGATGCCACGCTGGAAAATGGCTGTCTGTGGATATTACCCGGCTCGCAGCGGCATGGCGTGTTATGGCCGCTGGGCGAGCAGGATGATTCGCGCTTCGACTGCACCGACGAAAGCCACGGCTTTCCCTGGCGTGACGAGGATGCCATCCCGGTGGAGGTAGCGGCCGGGTCGATCGTCTTCTTCAACGGCTATCTGCTGCACCGCTCGCTGCCCAACCGCGCCCGCAGCGGCCATCGCCGCGCGCTGGTCAACCACTACATGAGTGCGCAGTCGCTGCTGCCCTGGATGAAAATCGCAGAAGGAACATGGGCCGCCACCGCCGACTATCGCGACATCGTCATGGTCGCCGGGAAAGACCCATACGCGTGGAAGGGCGTGACGGACCTCGCGCGGCCCTCCGTGCGCCCCGGCGGCGAGGGCGGCTGCGCGCGCTAGTCGGACGCGCTACGTCTCGAAGACCACCTCAACCAAAGGACTGCCGGCGACGCGACGCGCCAGCTCGTCTTCCGCGTTCTTCTCGCCGAATATGGCAGTCAGGATGAGGCGGCGCTCCGCTTCGTCGCGCACCGGGATGGCGCGGGCCGCCAGGTCCGCCTGCAGGCTCTCCTTGAGGTGGAAGGTGAACTCTGGCGTGGCCAGCAGGTTGGCGTGCCAGTCGCGCTTGCCCGGTGAACCAGTGATGTACCAGCGGCCTTCAAGCTCATGAAACCAGATTTCCAGGCGGCGCGGCTGACCGCTGCGGCGCCCGGTGGTGGTGATGTCAACGACGAGATCTTTGGCCAGCGCCTGTCTGATTACTGCATTCATGAGTTGTACTCTTCCCCTGGCTGTGCGCCCGGCCTGTCGTTCAGCCGGCGACTCTGGAGGCATCTTCTCCAGCCATCGTTTGCATGTCGCCCGGCGCCGGTACCATCTTGCCCGCCTCCAGCAGCGAGTAGATAAAGACGTGACGCTCCCGGGCGAGCGCTGCCTGTGCTTCGGTCTGTGTGCGTCCTGTTTCCATACAACCCGGCATCTCCGGATTTTCTGCAAGCACACCCTCGCTGCCGTCCTCAAGCATCTCGGGTGAGAATTCGACCATGTATTCACGGGCTGCCAGCGTTTCGGCCAGGGCCCAGAGTGACTCATCGATCAAGTCGGGCTCCAGCCAGGTGACCTGCGGACGATCGTTTGTGGTTGGCTCGGGCTCCGGCACAGCCTCGCCATCTTCGAGCAGCGTGTACAGGTATAACTGCCGGGCTTCCTTCAATTCTGCCAGCGCTTCCTCGAGCGTGTCCCCATGAGACATACAGCCCGGCAAACCGGGATTCTCTACAAACACCACGATCGAACGATCCAGCAATTGTGACTCATGCGCCTCGACGCTGTAGCAGCGCTCAGCGAGGGTCCTGGCCCGCTGCCACAGATCATCCTGGATCATCGCTGTCCTCCCTGCCTTGCAATTATCTCGTCAATCGCCTTGACCGCGACCCTCAGGTACCCGGGCGACAACTCGCGTGAGTGTTTCACGAGAGTCGGTTGAATGTCGGTATCCGGGTGTACAGCATAGAAATGACTACCCTGCCTCAAGTATATCACGAAGCCAAACTGCTGGAGCAGACTGCGCAGTTCTTCGAAGCGCCAGCCTCGAGGATTGTTCCGCGCCCGTTTAAGCACCTTGTCCCGTTTTGCCATCGCCAACCCGCCTGTGAGGAATCCTTCGTCTGAATGTGGCCCTGCAGGAGGGTACCAGGCAGACCGTCGCCCAAGCCTCAGCCGCCGGCCTGCGGCGGGACGTCCAGCTGGACGGCGGCGTTGACCTCCGTGACGGCCACCTCCCAGCTGGCAAGGTCGGGCTGGCGCAGGACGAAGCGCCGCGGCAGCACGCTGTCGCGGTCGATATAGACTTCCGTTTGCACCTCTCCGCTCAGCTGCACCAGGTTGACCAGCAGCGCGCTGACTTCCTCGCCGCGCGCCGGGCCGCGCAAATGATGCGCCGGCCGGCCATCTTCCAGCACAACCAGGCCCAGCCACTCCAGGCCGAGCAGCGCGTTCGACGCCTGATCGAAGCCGCTGCCCGCCGCGATCAACTGTTGCGGGTTGAAGTTTTGCAGGATGATGCCGCCCTGCCAGCGGCCTGCTGTGAGCAGGGGGTTGCGGTACCACTGCTGGTCGCCCCTGGCGAAGAGGTCGACCTCCGCCGGCAGACCGAGGAAGCCCACCTGCGCGACGGCCTGCAGCGTGTCCGGCGCCACAAAGCTGGCCTGCGCCCGCCTGAACTCCAGGTTGCCGAAATCCGTGGTGATGAGCCAGGGCGCTCCGCTGTGCCGCACGTCCATGCTCAGGGTCGCGCTGGCGCGGATGTTGCTGAAGGCCTGCGTTAGCAGGGCAGCCGCGTCCGGCCTGGTCGCTGCGGGCACGCCGACAGTCAGCACGACACCGGGCGTGGCAGACGGAACGAGATCGCTGCAGGACGCCAGCGCCAGCGATGCAATGAGCAGCAACCCCGACAAGCGCAGGACCACAGGCTGGCTGGCCGACAGACAGGGCTGGCCGCCGCGAGCGCGCTGCAAGGTTCCGGTCAATGTGATTTTTTCCCGTGGACAGGGAGCGGATTGTATACGCCGGCCCGGGAGTGTCAACCGGGCCGCTCTATGGCGGCGGCGTGAGGCAGACTGTGGGCCCCTCGGGCGGGTAGACCCAGGTCTGGCCCAGGTCCGCATTGCGCGCCATGGCGCGAAACTCACGCCAGGCCCGCAACAACCCGATGCAGTCCCCCGTCAGCTCGGCCGCCTGGCCCTGCAACACCCAGCACTCAAGCCGGCGCTGCAGCAGCGGCACTGCCTGCTCCTGCTGCAACGCCGCGCACTGTTTGAAGCTGGCCTGGGCCGTGTGGAAGTCGCCCTGCAGGAAGTACTCGTAGCCGAGCCGGTACCAGCCCTCCGCCCAGGCGGGCGCGCGCGCTGTGACCTGGCGGCACCAGGTGATGGCCTGCTCGCGCTCGCGCAGGATGCTGGAGAGTTCGCAGAGGCGCAGCCGCGCCTTGACGTTGCCGGGATCGATGGCGAGGACGCGAAACCAGGCCACGCTGGCGGCACCGTCATCGCCCAGCTGCCGGGCGTAGAGCGCGCGTTCGAAGAGCAGGGGCAGCAGGCGACCGTCTAACTCGAGGGCGTGCTCCACACTGGCGACAGCGCGCTCGTAATCGCCCACGCCACTGTAGCTGATGGCCAGCGCGCGCTGCGTATCCAGGCGCCAGCCGGGCGCGGCGACGGCCAGCAGACTGTGGCGCAGGGCGGCTTCGTGATTGCCGGCGCTGCTGTAGGCCAGGGCCAGCGCCATGCGCGCGAGGGCGTGCTGCGGGCTACGCTTCAGCACCGCGTTGGCGACATCGCGCGCGGCGCGCAGCTGATCGTTAACCTGCAGGGCGAAGGCGTGCAGGGCGAGCACGTCGTCCGCCGCCGCCCACTGCGCCAGCGCCGTTTCGGTCAGCTGCAACGCGGTGCCGCGGTCTTCCGCGCGATTGTGGTCGCTGTAGCTGCGGTAGATGAGCGCGCGCGTCAGCAGGGCGAGCGCCTGATCATCCTCCGGATTGGACGCCAGCCGCAGCCGCGCCCGGGCGATAGCGGCGTCAAGGTCTCCATCCTGGAAGGCCTGCAACGCGGCGCGCAGACTCTCGTTGTGCGTCTGTGGCGGGGCGACGGACCAGCGGCCGAACCAGTGCCAGGAAGCGGCCACGAGAACACCTGGCAGCAGGCACAGCAGCAACCAGAGCGAGCGGCAGCCCGGCCGCCGTCGTCTGCGAAAGCTCAGCTGAGAGGATCGACGCTGGATACGCATGGCCCGCCTGTCCGCACCGGCAGCCGCGCGATGATAGCGCATTGCCGGGCGGAACGGGCGGCATTCAGCCTTTCAGGGCGCTGGCAGCAGCAACGAGGGGCGGCAGACCATAGTGCGCGCGCACGGCATCTTCAATCGCGGCCTGGATCGCGGGGTTTTCCTGCAGGAACTTACGCGCATTTTCACGACCCTGGCCGATCAGGCCATCGTTGTAGCGGAAGAAGGCGCCACGTTTCTCGATGATCTCCAGGCCAGTCCCCAGGTCCAGAATCTCGCCCATCTTGCTGATGCCGCGCTCGTAGAACATGATGTCGAACTCGGTCTCGCGGAAGGGCGGCGCGACCTTGTTCTTGGTGACGCGCACGCGCGTGCGGTTACCGATGGTGCTGCCGCTCTGCTTGATGCCCTGAATGCGACGAATGTCGAGGCGCACGCTGGCGTAGAACTTGAGGGCGCGGCCGCCGGGCTGCGTCTCGGGCGAGCCGTACATCACGCCCACTTTTTCGCGGATCTGATTGGTGAAGAGCACGGCCGTGTTGGACTGTTTGATGGCGCCGCTGAGCTTGCGCAGCGCCTGGCTCATCAGCCGCGCCTGCAGGCCCACGTGGCTGTCACCCATCTCGCCCTCGATCTCCGCGCGCGGCACCAGCGCCGCCACGCTGTCCACCACCACCACGTCGAGCGCGCCGGAACGCACCAGTGCCTCCGTGATTTCCAGCGCCTGCTCGCCGGTGTCGGGCTGCGAGATGTAAAGCTTGTCGACGTCCACACCGAGGCGTTCGGCGTAGATGGCATCGAGCGCGTGCTCCATGTCGATGAAGGCCGCCAGCCCGCCGAGACGCTGCGCCTCGGCGATGACGTGCAGGCAGAGCGTGGTCTTGCCGCTGGATTCCGGGCCGTAGATTTCCACCACGCGTCCGCGCGGAAGGCCGCCCACGCCCAGGGCGATGTCCAGCCCCAGCGAGCCGGTGGGGATCACGTCGACAGTCAGGCCCGTGGCCTCGCCGAGGCGGATGATGGAGCCATCCCCGAATCGTCTGGTGAGGTCCTGGACGGCAGCGTTCAGCGCCTTCAGCCTGGCCGTCTCCTGCTTGTCGTCATTGTTCGCTTTCCGGCTGGCCATCGCGCTCGCTCCCGCTGGTAATCAGACAGTGCCCAGTGTAGTCTGACGAGCGGAAATTGCCACACCACACCGACGCGGGACAGTATAGCACAGGTGTTCGGAAGCGGCAAGGGTTACTGGCCACGATGAAGCTCTACACTCGCACTGGCGACGATGGCATGACCATGCTCTTCGCGGGCGGGCGCGTCGCCAAGACGCATTTGCGCGTCGCGGCCTGCGGCACGCTGGACGAATTAAACGCGCAACTGGGTGTGGCGCGCAGCATGGGCGCGCACAACGACGACTGCCTTGCGCAGTTGCAGGCGCTGCTGCTGCGCGCGGGCGCGGACCTGGCGACGCCGCAGGACGCCCGCAGCGGGCATGTCCGACGCATCGGGACGGAAGAGGTGAGCTGGCTGGAAGCGCAGATCGACTACCGCGAGGAAACGCTACCGCCCCTGACCAACTTTATCCTGCCGGGCGGGGTACCCGCGGCGGCCGCGCTGCACGTGGCGCGCACGGTCTGTCGCCGCGCCGAACGCCTCGTCGTCGCCCTGCAGCAGCAGGAGCCGGTCGGGTCGCAGCTGCTGCCTTGTATCAACCGCCTTTCTGACCTGCTCTTCACCCTCGCGCGCCATGAAAACCACGTGGAAGGCCGCGACGACGAGCCCTGGTTGCCCTGAGCCCTGGCTGCGGCATTGCCACAATCTGTTATCATCCCAGGTCGGGTCGGTTAAATCCTGCGGGAGGCTGTCATGCGCGTTAAGGGAATCTACGTCATTCTGGCGCTGCTGTTGACGATGTTCGCGCTGCCGGCGGCCGCGCAGGTCGGCAGCTGGACGGCCGAGTACTACAACAACCCGGAACTGGACGGACAGCCGGTGGTGATCCGCAACGAGGAAAGCCCGCGCGGCAGCTGGGGGACCGGCTCGCCCCACGCGGGCGTCCCGGTCGACTTCTTCGCCGCGCGCTGGACAACCAACCTGTCGCTGGAAGAAGGTACGTATCAGCTGAACGCGCAGGCCGATGACGGGGTACGCGTGCTGGTGGATGGCGAAGTGGTCATCGACGAGTGGCGCGCGACCGACGGCGATCTCTTTCAGCTGGAGCTGCCCCTGACGGCCGGCAGCCACAGGGTGGTCGTGGAGTATCTTGAGCAGGAAGGCCGGGCCAACATCATCTTCAACATGGACCCGCTCCTGCCGACGCCACCGCCGGATGCGCCGCGCGCGCGCATCATGGCGCGCTTCCTGAACATGCGTAACCAGTCCGGCGTGCACGGCGACGTCGTCGAGATCGTCAGCATGAACCAGGTGTTGCCGGTGGTCGGCCGCAACGGCCTCGGCACCTGGCTGGAGCTGGCCTTTGGCGACGTGAACGCCTGGGTGAACGCGAGCTACGTCGAGGCGGAAAACCTCGGCAACGTGCCGATCACGGATGGCAGCCCCGCCCCGGTCACCAGCGTCACCGCCTTCGTGACTGCGGCCACGCTCAATGTGCGGGATCTGCCGGACGCGGACGAAGGCCGGCGGCTGTTGATAATCAACAAGGACGAACGCTACCCCGTACTGGGGCGCACCCTCGACGAGCAGTGGCTGTGGCTACACGTTGACGGCACCAACGGTTGGGCGCACAGCAACTGGCTGGAAGTACAGCCCGGCCTTGAGACAGTTCCCTTCCTCAACCGTGACGCCGTGCTCTCCAACGCCATCATCACTGCGGATTACCTGAACGTGCGCACCGGTCCCTCACTTGAGGCGCGTATCCTGCACGTCGTCAGCGAAGGCGGCGTGTACGCAGTCATTGGCCGCAACGCCGACGGCAACTGGGCGCAACTCAATGTCGATGGCATCGTCGGCTGGGTGAGCAGCGCCTGGATCAACGTCCTGCCCAGCATGGAGGACGTCCCTGTGATCGAGGACAGCCAGGAGACGCCTGTCGAGCAAGCGGTTGAGGGCGAGGCGGAGGATGAGGATGATTCCGGCGACGATGATACCCTGCCCGCTGCGCAAGCACCTGCCGGGCAGGAGTCAGCGCCGGCCCAGGCAGCCGTGCCAGCGTCACAGACCGCCAGCACGGCCACGGTGCTGGGCGACTACGTCAACGTTCGCAGCCAACCGGCCCGGGGCGCCAGGGTGGTACAGATTGTCGTGGGTGGCAGCAGCCACCCCGTCTTCGGCCTTAGCGCGGACAGCAGCTGGGTGCAGATCGACGCAGAAGGAACAATCGGCTGGGTAAGCAGCGCATGGGTCGAGGTAACGCCCGGACTGTCCGGGTAGCCCGTGACCGGTTAATACCCTTAAGACCGTTAAGCCCATTAACTGTAGCGTACAGGAAATGCGAGTATACTGCCGGCCCGGCAAGGTGAGCGGAGGGGGGAATTATATGAAACGTTCATTCTGGCTCGCATTACCTGTTGCGTTGCTGCTGGTTGTCCTGGCAACGGGGCCGCTGGCTGCCCAGGAGGAGAGCACAGCGCTAGTAGCAACCGGCAGGTTGAACGTGCGTGACACGCCTGACTTCCTGCTGGGACGTGTTCTGACGAAGATCACCCGGGGCGAAACCTACCCCGTCATCGGTCGCAACCTCGAAGGCACCTGGGCCCGGCTTGACATTGACGGCGAGAGCGGCTGGGTGAATGCGCGCTACGTATACGCACCCGGCCTGGATGACGCACCCTTCAGCGCAAATGCAGCGGCGGCGGGCATCATCAACGCCCGTGTGCAGACGGGCCGGCTCAACGTGCGTGATTTCCCGCACCACCAGTTCGGCCTTGTGCTGACGAAGGTGCGCAGCAACTCGATCTGGCCCGTCGTCGGCCGTAACGAGGCCGCGAGCTGGGCGCAACTGGATGTCGATGGCACGACCGGCTGGGTCAACGCGCGCTACCTGCTGGCGCCCGAGCTGGAGGAGGCGCCGGAAGTTGAGCTGTCCACAGAGGAACTGCCCGTTCACGCCCAGGTGAGTACCGGCCGGCTCAACGCGCGCCACATTCCGAACTTCCTTGGCGGCGAGTTGGTGACGAAACTCTGGCGCGGGGAGATCTGGCCCGTGCTGGGCCGCAACTTCGATTCGAGCTGGGCCCGGCTGGACATCGACGGCACGCCCGGCTGGGTCAACGCGCGCTACATCAATGCGCCCAGGCTGGAACTCGCGCCGCTCAGCCTGGATGCCTTCGCCGCGGAGGACGTCCTCTTCGCGCGCGTGGACACGGGCCGGCTGAACGTGCGCGCCAAACCCATCTATCCCGCGGGCGAAATCCTGACGCAGATCCCGCGCGGCCACGTCGTCTCCGTGCTGGGCCGCAACCGGACGGGCACCTGGCTGAAGGTCGACATTGACTACAAGGGCGAGGGCTCCGTCGGCTGGGTCAACACGCGCTACCTCTATGCCCCGCGCATGGAAGTGGCGCCCGTAACCCTCTTTGGCTGATGAAGGCAGCGTAAGCGGAAACAATCCGGGCGGCGGTCACTGCGAGTGTCCGCCGCCCTTTTTTGGCGCAGCGCCCGGACATAACATGGCCGAAAGCCGGACATAACACGGCCGAAAGCCGAACATTTTAATGCGATTCCCTGTTTTTCGCCTGCACAGGCCGCCCGGCCATTGCTATACTGGCCGCCCGTAACCCGCTGCAGGGCGCGGCGAAGGAAAACGAATCCATGATCGAAGTTGAAAACCTGAGCAAGCGCTATGGTGACGTGAGCGCCATCCACGACATCTCCTTCCAGGCCCGGCCAGGCCAGGTGACCGGGTTCCTGGGCCCAAACGGCGCCGGCAAAACAACTACCATGCGCATCCTCACCGGCTTCATGCCACCCACTTCCGGCCGCGCCATCGTCGCCGGATTCGATGTCTTCACGGACAGCATGGAGGTGCGCCGGCGCGTCGGCTATCTGCCGGAGAATGTCCCTCTCTACCGCGACATGACGGCCCTCGGCTACCTGAAGTTCATCGCCGCGGTGCGCGGCCTGCGCGACGGCGAGCGCCGCGCGCGCGAGGTGCTGGGGCGCGTTGACCTGTTGGGCCGCGCCGACAGCCGCATCCGCACCCTCTCCAAGGGCATGCGCCAGCGCGTGGGCGTCGCCCAGGCGCTCATTCACGACCCCGAGGTGCTCATCCTCGACGAGCCTACCATCGGCCTCGACCCCTTCCAGGTGCTGGAGCTGCGCGACCTGGTGCGCGTACTGGGGCGCGACCACACCGTGCTCTTCAGCACCCACATCCTCTCCGAGGCCGAGCAGATTTGCGACCAGGTGATCATCATCGACCGCGGCGAAATCATGGCCGAGGGCTCGCCCCAGGCGCTGCGCAGCGAGCTGGAAAGCGGGCGCCCGATGATCGTGCGCGTCGACGCGCCGCTGGACGAGGCTCTGGCGCTCGTCAGCGCCCTGCCCGAGGTCGCCCAGGCCAGCATCAGCGCGGACGGCATCACCGCCACCCCGGCCGACCCGACGCAGGACCCGCGCCCGGCCATCGCCAGGGCGATCATGGAGCGCGGCTGGGCGCTCAACGAGCTGCGTTCGGTGGCCGTCACGCTGGAAGACATCTTCCTCGAGGTCGCCGGCAGCCAGGCGCCCGCGATGGATGTAGCGGAGGAGCAGATGGAAGTGGCAGCGGACGCAGCGCCGGAGAAAGACGAGGTGAGCCATGCGTAGCACCCTGGCCGTGTTCCGGCGCGAACTTGCGCTCTATTTCCGCTCGCCGGTGGCCTATGCCATCGCCTTCGCGCTGCTGCTCTTCCTGGGCGTGCTCTTCAACGGCTTCATCGCCCAGGCCAACGCCTCGCTCTCCTTCGGCAACGGCATCCCCGCCGACGCCGGCTTCGCGCCCAACCTGCTGACCTTCCTCATGTTCCTCATCGCGCCACTGCTGACCATGCGTTTGCTGGCCGAGGAAAGCCGCGAGGGCACGCTGGAGGTGCTGATGACGCTGCCGCTGCACGAGAGCAGCTTCATAATCGGCAAGTTCCTCGCCGCCTGGGCCTACTACACTGCGCTGCTGCTACTCTCGCTCGTCTTCTACATCCTGCAGACCTTCGTCGGCACGCCGGACGCGGGCGTGGCCCTCGGCGCCTACGGCGGCGCCTGGCTCTACGGCGGCGCCGTGCTGGCCATCACCATGATCTGGTCGGCCGTGACCGAGGACCAGATCGTCGCGGCCTTTCTCGGCTCGGCCACTATCCTCGTGCTGTATCTGGCGGAGATCGCCGCTATCTGGATCGCCGGCCAGGGCAGCTCCAGCATCGCAGCCGACTTCGTGCGCGAGCTGGGCCTGCAGGCCCATTTTTCCGTCACCCTGGCGCAGGGCGTGGTACGCGCCGAGGATATCGCCTACTTCGTCTTTGTGATTATCGGCGCCCTCTTCATCACCACCCGCCTGATCGAAACGCGTCGCTGGAGAGCCTGAGCATGCAAGACACGCATCCTGACGAACAGCCTTTTCTGCCGCCGCGCAGCCTGCTGGGCCTGGCCCTGGCCGGCGCGCTGGTGGCGCTCATCGCCTTCGCCATGGGCGCTGCTGCCGTGGTCGCCTGGGGCGCGCTGGGCATCGCGCTGCTCGCCCTGGCCGGCTGGGCCCTCACCGCGCCGCAGCAGGCCCGCGCCGTGCTCACCGGGCGCACGCTGCGCTTCGGCGGCACCAGCGTGCTGGTCACTCTATTGATGTTGGCGGCCCTCGTCGCGCTCTACACCCTCATCCGCCAGGCGAACCTCAGCGTCACCCTGGGCGAGGGCAGCGAGTTCGCGCTCTCGGCCGAGGGCCGCGCCGCCATCGCCGCCATCGGCAATGACCCCACGCTGCCACAGGTACAGGTAACCACCTTCATCAGCGCCTCGCAGGCCGGCTTCCGCGACCAGATCGAACTGCTGATGGCGGAATACGAGGCCGTCAGCCAGGGCAAGGTGCGCAACGAATTCGTCGACCTCGACCGCAACCCCCTGCGCGCCGAGCAACTGGGCGCCACCAACCCCAACCAGCTCTACGTCACGCGCCTCAACGAGGCCGGTGAGCCGGACACAGAAGAAGGCGAGTTGCTGCGCTTTTTCAGTCAGGACTCGCTCACCAACGCCATCCTCAGAAACGCCGTCGCCGGGGACTTCCGCACCTGGTTCATCGAGGTAGAAGATGGCCGGGGCATGAACACCTCCGGTCCGGAGGGCCTCTCCACGCTCAGCATCGCCCTGGAGCAGCAGCTGGACTGGACCAACCGCGAGGTGCCGCTGCTGGACTTCACCGCACCGGGCAGCACGCTGCACCTGAACGACCCCGCCATCGATGGTGAAATCATGATCATCGCCGGAGGCAGCCAGCCACTCTCCGCGCCTGAGCTGGCGGTGCTGACCGACTACCTCGACGGCGGCGGCAAGCTGATCCTGCTGGCCGCGCCCGGCCTCGAAACCGGCAGCGCGCCCCTCGCCGCGGATGAAGCGCTCGGCGACTGGCTCCATGAGCACTTCGGCCTGCGCTTCCGCAACGACATGGTGCTCGACCAGAACCAGGCGTTCCAGTCGCCGCTCTACCCGGTCAGCACGGAACTCGACTCCGGCCACAGCATCACGCAGTCCTACGCCAGGCGCTTCGCGCTGATCTTCGAGGCGCCGCACAGCATCGAGATCGCGGAGGACTTGCCGGATGCGGTCAGCGTGACGGCGCTCGCCTCTTCCTCACCAGATTCCTACAGCAAGACGGATTTCAGCGCCATCATGGAGGGCGCGCTGGAACCTGACGCGGAGGGTCTGAGCGGGCCGCTGGTGTTGGCCGCCGCCGCCGAAAACAGCGCGACCGGCGCGCGGGTGGTGCTCTTTGGCAGCACCTCGCTGCTCGCCAATGCCTTCAACAACATCAACGGCGTGGCCAACTTCGACGTGGCCACGGGCAGCATCTTCTGGGCCACGGATTTCGAGGACTGGTTCTCGCAGGTCAACATCCAGAGCGCCGCGCGGGCGCAGGACGCGCCCATCTTCGCCGATGCGCAGAGCGTCGCCCTGATCAACGTCATCACTTCCCTGCTCCTGCCCTTCGGCGTGCTGGCGCTCGGGGCGCTGGTCTGGCTGAACAACCGCGAAAGCGCGCAACCGGGAGGGAAGTAGACCCATGCGTCTCAACCGGAGCACCCTGCTGCTGCTGCTCGTCAGCGTATTCGTCATCGCCGCTGTGCTGTTGCTCAGCCGTGACGAGGCACAGGAACCGACCGTCGCCACCCCCTTCGTGGACGAAACGAGCGGCCCCTTGCTGCCCGGGCTGGCGGAGCAGGACGTGGCCAGCGTGGCGCTGCAGGACAACGCGAGCGGCGACTTCATCCGGCTGACGCGCGAGGGCGAGGACTGGGCCGTCAGCGGCCCGGCGGACGAGGGCCTGCGCAGGGTCGATCAGGCGGCGGCGCAGTTGGCCGTCAACAACCTGCTGGAGCTGGCCATCAACAGCAGCTTCGAGATTGATGACCTGGCCACCTTCGGCCTGGTCGAACCAGCCTTCACCCTTGAAGTCGACCGCGGCGAGGGCCCGCTCGAGGTTATTTTCGTCGGCAGGCAAAACCCGCAGGGCACGCGCCATTACGTCATGACGCGCCAGCTGGACGTCGTGGCCGGGGCATTCGCAGCTGCGCCCGACCTGGCGCAGGGTTCGCTGGTGCAGCTGGTCAACAGCCGGCCGCTGGAGGACGTACTCGACCTGCTCGACGAGCCGCCCTGGCAGCCGCTGCCGACCGCGACGTCCCTGCCCACTGCCACGCTCAACCCGATGAGCGAGGTCGAGATGGCGACGGCCGCCGCCGCCGCCCAAGCAAGCTCTACCGCGGAACTTGGCGCCGTGCTGGCAACCCTGACGGCGGAGGCAACGTTGACCGCCGCGGCGACGCCAGAAGCCGCCGGTTAAGCGTCAGGGCTTCAGTCGGACGAACGCCAAGGCGCCCCGACCAGGGGGCCGGGGAACTCCGGGAGGGCGTGCTGCGAGTCACCGGCCAGCAGTTGTCGGGCAGCCATGGCCTCGCCCAGGTGATACCAGTAATGATAAATCACGTGCAGCAGGCTGGAGCCAATGTTCTCCACCTGTTCCTCGTCGCCGGGCAGGTATTCTTCCATCTGCGCTGCCGTCAGTGAGTCCAGCCAGGGGTCGGACTCCCGGGTGATACGCTGCCAGGCGTCCCACATCTCGTCCAGCGGCGGCGCGCTGGCCGGCTGGCCGTAGCCGCAAGCATGCACCTGCGGCGCCGGGCCGGGCTGCTGTTGACCCTCCAGGAACCACAGGTACTGCTCGTGGCTGGCCAGGTGGCCAATCATCCAGCTGATTGAGTTGATACGCCCGTGGCGCTGCAGGGCTTCCCCTGCAGTAACATCCGTCAAGCCACGCTGCCAGTGACTGCGTGTGAAGCGCAACTGTTCAACGAGCACGTGTGCCATGTCTTCCTCCCTGTTTCCTCGCGCCTGTTGTCGCCCTCCAACAAGTGTAAATCATCCTGTGTCGGCTGAAGATCAGCGCATCAATCCGGGTGCCAGGGCGTTTCGTCGATGGGCCCGATGAACTCCGGCAGCGGATGCTGCGAGTCGCCGGCCAGCAGCTGACGCACCGCCAGCGCCTCGCCGAGATGGTACCAGTAGTGGTAGTTGACGTGCAGCAGGCGCGTGCCGATGCTCTCGCGGCGGTCCGCGTCCCCGGCCGGGAACTCATCCAGTTGCGCAAGAGTGAGCGCATCGAGCCATGGATCTGTCGCCGCCGTGATTTTGTGCCAGGCGGCCCAGACCTCGTCCAGCGGCGGTTCGCTGGCGGGCTTGCCGTAGCCGAAGGCTCCCAGCTCCGGCAGCAGGGTTTTCTGCTGCGCCATGCGAAACCAGTAGTACTGCTCATGCCAGGCCAGATGGCCGATCATCCAGCTGATTGAGTTGATGCGGCCGTGGCGCCGGCGCGCCTCTGACGCGTCGACATCCTGCAGGCCGCGTTGCCAATCGCTGCGCGTGAAGCGCAACTGCTCGACAAGCATGTGTGCCATACCGTTCCCCCCTGTCTACCTGCGTTAAGACTTGCCCCGCTGCTGCGCTTCCTCCGCGCCACGGCGCATCCGCAGCCAGCCCGGGCGCCGCCGGCGCGCGCTGCGGCCCGGAGCGTTGCCCTGTGGCGCCGCAGACGCTCCCTGTGCCAGCGGGATACGCACGCGAAAGGTCGTGCCCACGCCCGGCTCGCTGACCAGGTCGATGCTACCGTGGTGCGCGTCCACGATCCACTTCACGATCGAGAGACCGAGGCCGGCGTCCTGGCCACTCTGCTGCGCGCGCCGCCGCGAGAGATCCGCCTGCCAGAAGCGATCGTAGATTCGCTGCCGGTCCTCGGGCGCGATGCCGATGCCGCTGTCCGCCACCTCGAGCACGGCCTCGTGGCCGTCGCGGTAGAGGCCCAGCGTGATGCGGCCGCCGTCGGGCGTGAACTTGATCGCGTTATCCAGCAGGTTGAGCAGGAGCTGCTTGATGCGGTCCGCGTTGCCCCTGGCGCGCAGAGGCTCAAGGCGGCGCAGTTCGATGTCCAGCTCACGCTGCCCGGCGAGCACGCGCGCCTCGCGGCTGGCCTCGAGCAGGATCGTGTCCAGGTCGAGCGGCGCCAGCTCCAGCGTCAGGCCGCCGTAGTCCGCACGTGCCAGCAGCAGTAAATCATCGACCATACGCGCCATGCGTCCGGTCTCGCCCTCGATGGCCGCCAGCGATTGTTCGTCCATGCCATAGCGGCGAATGAGGTCGAGATTGCCGCGGATGGCGGTCAGCGGGGTGCGCAGCTCGTGCGAGACATCGGCGACGAAACGCTGCTGCACGCTGAAGAGACCCTGCAGGCGCGCCATCATGTCGTTGAAGACCGAGACGAGGCGCCCCAGATCGTCGCGCGGGCCGCGCCACGCCAGGCGCGTATCGAGGTCGTCCGTACGCGCGATAGAGGCCGCAGCCTCCGTGATGCGGCTGATGGGGCGCAGCGCGCGCTGCGCCAGCCACAGGCCGCCGGCGATTGAGGCCAGCACGACCAGGCCGCCGCCCAGCCCCATGACGAGGATCATGTGCTCGCGCGTGTCATGCACGGCCTGCAGCGACATGACCAGCTGCACGTTGGCCAGCAGCTCACCGCCCGCGATCATCGGGCTGGTCAGCACGCGCATCGCGTAGTCTTCCAGCATGACGCTGGCGTAGACCGGCTCAGGCGCGCCCAGCGCGCGCTCGTCCAGCGGCAACTCCCAGGCGGCGATGTTGTTGGAGGAGGCCTCCAGCTGCGGTGGGTCGCGATCGACGGACCACACCTGCACGCCGACGCCGGGAAAGCTGAAGATATCGAGGCGTGGCAGCACGATCACGCGGCGGCTGCCCTCCTGCGAGAGGGACAGCCCGCGGCTGTTGTTAATTACCAGCGTGGCCGTCTCCTCCAGCAGGCGGTCGACATTTTGCAGCAGGGCGCTGTCCAGCACCGTGAAGACGAGGACGCCGAAGACCACGATTAAGATGGCCAGCAGGCCGGAGAAGTACAGGATGAGACGCTTGCGGAAGGTCATGGCAACGCGGGCTACGCTTCGCGCAGCACGTAGCCCACACCGCGCACGGTGTGGATGAGGCGCGGCTCGGCGTCGGCCTCGCTCTTTTGCCGCAGGTAGCGCACGTAAACCTCGATGATGTTGCTGGCGCCGCCGAAGTCATAATCCCACACGCGGTCGAAGATGACGTCGCGCGTCAGCACCTGGCGCGGGTTGCGCAGGAAGAGTTCGAGCAGCTCGTACTCCTTGGCCGTCAGGTCGATCATGCGCTCGCCGCGTTGCGCCCGGCGCGTGCCGGTATCCAGCGTGAGATCGGCGAAGCGCAGGACCTCGGGACGGCTGGCAGGCGCATTGCGCCGGAAGAGCGCGCGGATGCGGGCCAGAAGCTCCTGAAAGGAAAAGGGCTTGACGAGGTAATCGTCCGCGCCGGCATCCAGGCCCTGCACGCGGTCGCGCACATCGTCGCGCGCGGTCAACATCAGCACAGGCACATCACCGGCATTGCGCAGACGTTTGCAGACTTCAAGCCCGTCCAGACCGGGCAACATCCAGTCCAGGATGACCAGGTCGGGCGGGTCGTCGCGCGCCAGTTCCAGCCCGCTGTGGCCGTCGTGGGCCACGACCGGCCGGTAGTTTTCGAATATCAGACCGCGCTCGATGAAGCGGGCGATCGCCACCTCATCCTCGATCACCAGAATGCGTTCGCCGGCCATGGCTCACCCTCGCTCTGACAGTGGGGCCTTTCCTCCAGGCCAAAGTATAGCGAGATTGTATGAGCGTAACCTGAATGCTTTCCTGTGACGGAAGCGCGCCTAGCGCGTATACTGGACAGGGAGTGGAGCGACCAGGCCATGCGGGCAGGCGAACGATTGCGGCTGTTGCAACAAGTGCGCAGGCTGGGCGACGCGCGTCTGCGTCAGGCCCTGTGGCGTCTGCTGCGTGACGGGGCGCTGCAGCAACGCATCGGCAGCCTGGCGCTGGAACTGGCCCGGTCGCTGCCGCAGTTGCAGGACAGCAGGCATGTGCGTGAGCTGATGCTGATGCGGCGCCTGCTGCTGGACGAGCGCGTGCCCCTGTGGCAGAAAGCGATCCCGGTCGCGGCGGCGGTGTACCTCGTCTCGCCGCTGGACCTGATCCCGGACGTGCTGCCGGTGGTGGGCCAGCTGGATGATCTGGTAGTGCTGCTGGGCAGCATGCGCCTCTTCCGCTCGCTGGTGCCGCCCGCCCTCATCGAGGAGCACCTGGCCTACATCGACGGTGAGGTCGTCGACGCCCCTGGCTGGCGCGCAGGGAGCCTGGATGCGCGCTGACAACATCCGCCGCGTAAATACATGGGCGAGTGCCCTGCTGCTGCACCCGGAACGCCGCTTCTGGCTGATCGTCGGCCTGATCGCGCTGGGCGGGGGCGCGCTGCGCGTGTTGCTGCACGACTACGGTCTGCCCTGGGTTCACAGCATCGAAGAGATCACGATCTGGCTGGCGATTCACGGGGAGCGGGGCCTGCTCCCCGCAGATGTTTTCAAGCCAGTCACCGGCTATCCACCCCTGACCCTCTGGTTGCACGAGCTGGCGCAGCTCCAGGCCGAGGCGCAGGGGCGCCCGCTGGCCGCGGATGCGCTGCTGGATTTGAGGCGCCTGTTTCTGCCCTTCAACGTCGCCGGCGTCGTGTGGAGCGCCATGCTGGGCCGGCGTTGCGGCGGCGCGCTGGCGGGCATTGTGGCCGCCATACTGTGGGCCTTCACGCTGGTCATGCTGGGCGACCCGGCCAACGCCATCGGCGAGGCGCTGGCCTACCCCCTGCTGATCCTGAGCCTGCTGCTGGCCGTGCAGGCGCTGGAGCCGGCGCGGCGCTGGCAACTGGCACTGGCCAGCCTGGCGCTGGCCGCCCTCTGTTTCCTGCTGGAATATCGCCTGCTGGTCGCATTCTTCCCGGGCGCGGCGGCGCTGCTCCTGCGCGCCAGGGCGCACTACCGTCCGGGCTGGCGACGCACAGCGCTGTGGGCTGGCGTCGGAATCACGCTGGCACTCGTGACGGGCGCCATCCTGCTCGCCCTGCTGCCAGCGCGCTTTCAGGAAGTTGCTGCGCAGACCATGGGCGAATACCTGTGGGACCTGCCTGGTCTGATGCAGCTTTTCGAGCAGGCGCTCGGGCCGCTGCGTATGCTGCCTGTGGCAGCGATCGCCCTGCTGGCAGCGATCGCCTGGCTGTACAGCCGCGCGCGGGGAAGCTCGCCACTAAAGGGGCCGGCGCTGCTACTGACGGCCGCGACCCTGTTGCTAACGCTGTGGGCAAACAGCGCGATTCGCCCCTATTCCGAAGGGGTCGACCTCAAGATTCGCCACGCAATCCCGGCCATCACGCTGCTTTTCGTGCTGGCCGGCGCCGCGCTGGCGCAGATCGTGGCTGTCGTGCCAGGACGTCGCCTGCGCGCGCTGGCGGCGACGGGGCTTTCCGCTTACCTGCTGCTGCTGCTGATCGGGCCGGCTGTGGCGAATGTGCAGCAACGCCGTATCCTGCCCTGGCCCGTCATCGTGCGCCCCTGGGTCGACGCCAACCTCAAGCCGGGCACCATCCTCATCTATCACGAAAGCGAGCGCTGGTTTAACCCCTTCTGGAGCGGCATCCCGCACCGCCAGTGGTTCGACTGGCTGGAAACTGAAGACGTCCTCGAACGGCCGCTGCAGGAGTGGATCGAGACGCACAAGATTACCTGGCTGGCCCTGCCCGTCGCGGAGCGGGACAGGCTGCAGGGCAGCGACGAGGGGCGCGCATTCCTGGCGCAACTGCTGCCGCTGCGCGACTTCACCGGGCCGCCAAAACGCAGTGGTATCGAGGTCGCCCTTTACCGTATGTGGCGCATGCAGCACGAGAACGACGTCCGTTTCGGCGACCACATCCGCCTTGTCGGCCATGATGTGCATGACCCCGACCCCGGCGGGTCGCTGTCCTTCACCTTCTACTGGAACGCGCCGACGCGCCCGCCGGGAAATTACTCGCTCTTCCTGCACCTGGTCGCTGCCGACGGGACAAGCCCCTTCGCCCAGGTCGATGGCAACCCGGCCGCGCCCGAACGCCTGACCCAAACCTGGGACAGGGCCGACGAAACGCTCATCAGCCCGCGCTTCACGCTTACCCTGCCGCCGGACCTGGCGCCCGGTGACTATCGCATCCTGCTCGGCCTCTACAACTTTGAGACCGGCGCGCGGCTGCCGCTGCAGGATGCGCAGGGCGCTCCGCAGGGGGATGCCTGGGAAGTCACGCGGCTGCGCATCCCGGACTCATGATCCTTGTGGAGAGGCTAATGCGTCTGTCGCCGGCGCGCTTGCTGGAGGAAAGACCCGGTACCCTGCTGGCAGCGCTGACCCTGCTGGCGCTGGCGCTGCGCCTCGCCTGGGGCCTGCTGGCGCTGGCCAGCGACGTCGGGCTGGTCGATCAGGGCGATTACGCCTCCTACAAGCTCACAGCGCAACACTTTCTGGAGCACGGTGATTTCAACGACCGTCTCTTCCTGGTGCGGCCGCCGGCCTTTCCGCTGCTGATCGCGCTGGCCGGGCTGAACGACGCCGTGGTCATTGCACTGAACGCGCTGGCGGGGGCGTTGCTGGCCCCGTTGACCTGGCTGCTGGCGCGGCGCCTGGGGTTGAGGGCAGGCAGCGCCCTGCTGGCCGCGCTGCTCGTCGCCATCGATCCGCTGAGCGTGCGCTTCACGGCCTTTCTCGGGCCGGAGGCGCTGGCCTTCGTCGGCACGCTGGCGCTGATGCTCTGCCTGCTGGCGCTAATGCAGGCACGCACGCAGCGGCGCGCCATCCTCTGGGGCATTGCTGCGACCCTGATGTTGCTGCTCTCGGTCTACGCGCGCCCCGCCAGCTACCTGATCTGGAGCGGGCTGGCGCTCTGGTTGTTAATGCTCAACCGACGGCGTTGGCCCGCGCTGCTGGCCTTCGTGCTCATCAGCCTGGCGGGCATGCAGCTTTGGGTGAACCACAACGCGGCGGCCTTCGGCAACCCGAGCCTGTCCACCATCGGCACCTGGACCATGACCTACTATCGCGCCATGCCGGTGTTGCGCCTGGCGACGGGCATGAGCGTGGCGGAAAGCGAGGCGCAGATCACCGCGGCCGTGGCGACCCGGCTCGGCGAGGATCCGGCGCAGGCGGACCGCCACCGCTGGTTTGCTGCCAGCCCCGAGGAGGAAGCGGCGCTGAACCACATCAGCCTGGCAACCTTCCGTGACTACCCGCTCGCCTGGCTGGCGACCTTCCCGACAGGCCTGCTGCGCTTCTTTGACCTCGTGCCGCCGCTGTCGCCGCGCAGCGAGCTGTTGAACCCCGCGCACTATCCCCGTCTGCTCTGGAACTGGGCCCTGCTGCTGGCGGCGCTCACCGGCCTGTGGCGCCTGGCGCGCGAACGGCGCTGGCTCATTTTCTGGTGCGTGTTCCTGTTCGTCGGCTACTTCACGGCGGGCACGCTGGCCGTCAAGGTCGCCGCGCTGAACGGGCGCGAAAGCCGCATCCTGATCCCCTTCCTCGCCATCGCGGCCGCCTGCGGTCTGCAGTGGCTGCTGACGCGGCTGCGCCGGACGGGCACACAGCCCGTTGAAGATGCATGACGCAAAGCCCGAAAAAGGGTGCAGACGAGCGCTGCGTTTGTGCAGTCAACCCGCTATACTTGGGCAGTGATTTGCGAAAGGAGAACCGCTCATGTCCTGGCATCAAACCATCATCGTCGGCAACCTGGGGCGTGACCCCGAACTGCGTTACCTGCAGAGCGGCACGGCCGTCTGCAATCTGAACGTCGCCGTCAGCGAAAGCTGGAACGACCGTCAGAGCGGCGAGCGCCGCGAAAAGACGACCTGGTATCGCGTCGCGGTGTGGGGCGCGCAGGCCGAGACCTGCAACCAGTACCTGAGCCGCGGGCGTCAGGTACTGGTGGTCGGCACCGTCAGCGCGCGCGGCTACACCAACAACGCCGGTGAAGCGGCGGCCAGCCTCGACATGCGCGCGCAAAACGTGCGTTTTATCGGCGGGCGCCAGGATGATGCTGGCGGCGGGCAGCAGGCGCCGCGTCAGCGTGGCGGTGGTGGCGGAGACGAGCGCAACGACGACTTCGCCCCGCCGCCCTCTGACGTCGGCGAGATTCCCTTTTAACGACCGGATTCGCCCGCAGCGCGCAGCGCCAGCCGCAACTGATACGGCGCCGCTTCGGTTGTCAACGCGGCCAGCGGCGAGAGCGCCAGCGTCACCTGCGTCGCTTCCGGCAGCAGGGGCAGCGTCCAGACACCCGACCCCGCAACCAGCCAACGCTGGAGCTGTGGGCCGTCAGCGCCCTGTTGCAGGGCCTGCAGCCACAGGCGCTGCGGCACCAGGTTGTCGCTCCAGACCCAGCCCTGCGCCTGCCAGCCGCCATCATCCGCCTCGAAATCGCTGCTGTAGCCCAGCTCCGGGATGCTGACGTCGTCGATTAACATGCCGGGTTGATTGACGGCGTCATCAGTGAGCATCTCGAAACGCAGCAGGACTTCCTGACCGGCCCAGGCATCCAGCGCAATTGACTCGCGCAGCCAGCCTTCGCTGCGGCCGGTGTAGCCGGGGCCGAGGGCGTTGTGATGCGGGTTGGCGCGCGTCTGCGCAGCGCTCTCGAGCACCTGCCAGCTGCGGCCCCCGTCCGCGCTGAGCAGCACGTGGCCGTAATCCCAGAGTCGCTCGCTGTGAAACCAGAGGCTGAAGTGCAGGGTGGCGCGCGTCAGCCCGCGCAGGTCGAAGCGCCGCGTGAGCGTAGTGTCGCTGTTGTCCTGGCGGTTGCTGTACCACATACGCCGGCCGCTGGCGGCCGCCGTCGGCACCAGGCGCGCCTGCGACGGCAGTTCGAGCGTGAGCTCCAGCGCCTCCGCATGCTGCAGATTTTCCAGCTGCAGATAGTCAGTCGCGTATTGCGCCAGGCTGGCCGCGCGCGTGAAGGGGTAGTCGCTGACGACTTCGGCCAGCGTCGGAGAACGGAGTTGCGGCAGGCTGCGGTAGCCGTAGCGGCCGTCCAGCAGTTGCGCATCCTGCAACAGATTCGCGAGCACCCAGTCTGCGAAGAACTCGTCCGCACCCTGCTCGCCCATGTCAGCCAGCAGCGCGTCGAGCGAGGCGAGGCCGGGCGCCGGATGCTGTGCGAGGCGGCGCAGCGCTTGCTCGCCGTAACGGTCGTAGAGGTAAGTCACGAAGAGCAGGCCGGCGCCGTAATGCGGGAAGGTGTTCCCCGCTTCCGGCCAGGTGTTCAGCTGCGTCTGCGGCCGCGCCAGAAAGGCCTGAGCCTCGCCCATGGTGCCGAAGTTCAGCCCGGTGTAGAGCTCGGCAAAGCCCGAGAAGCCCTCGTTGAGCCAGACGTTTTCGTTGCGGTCCAGATGCGCCTGGATCATGTGCTGAAACTCGTGCGCGGCGAGGCCGGCGATGCTGCCCGCATCGAAGGCAGTGCCCAGCACGTCGAGGTTGAAGAGGAACATTTCGTGCTCGTTGCTGCTGGCGACCACTTCCGCCGGCCAGCTGTGCTCGCTGGAGAAGTAGCCGGCCACGCCTGCCCCCAGGCCGTGGGTGAAGAGGCCGTAAACGCGCGGGTCGCCATCCACGCCGGGGCGGTTTTCACTGCCGAAGAGCGCGCGCAGCGGACCGTAGACCTGCTCATCGAAAAGCTGCGCCAGCTCTTGCAGGCGCGCCACGTCGACGTCGACGCCCTGCTCGACCCACAGCCAGATGTGCTCGCCGCTGGCGCGCAGGCTGGCCTCGACCGGGAAGACGCGATCCTCGTCGTTGTTGGTGACCATGAAAGTCTGGCTATCGCCAGGCTGCCACTGCGGCGCGGCAGCGGGTGGCGCGGGCGGCGCCGGCAGGCCGAAGACTCGCAGCGCCAGCGCAACCCGGTCGCGTTCCGGCACCTGCGCCGCGGCCAGCGCGTCCAGGGTGTCCGGTGGCTGCGCCGTTAGCAGCGCGACAGAGGTCAGCAGCAGGAGTAGACTGAGCAGCAATATGCGAGTTTGTGAAATGATCACGGGAGGCCCCGCCTTACTGGCTGAGTGGTATGCCCGCCTTATCTGCTTTCACGATGAGGTAGTTGGTGAAGGTAGAACAGGCTACTAACATGAAGCGTACATCTTCCTGATCCAGTTTGGAGTCATCCATCAATGCGTGGCGAATACCCTCTTTGTCGCTTGACCATCCGTAAATTTTTTCAAAGCCTATTGCAAGAGCTTCATGCACGTCAACTGTCTCTTCTTTGCGAATCTCTTTTAGGGCCTCTCCCAATGTAGCTTTCGGCTTGCCCACAATTTTTCGGCACAGTGCCTCTACTGCACTGATCGATTCCTTGATGGAATTGCGATAGTCAGGGTTTTGTCGGTCAGAGAATAGACTGAGCGCCTGCTCAAGATGTTGGCGTACTGGGTCAGGAGCAACCTTAAGTGCCCTTTCAATTTCTTCCAACTCACTGTCGGAAACTATAGGCACAAATTGATCGTTTATCAGACGATAAGCCGAAAGCTCTCTTTGAAGAACTGTTTTGCACTTTATTAGAAACCTGTTTTTCACTCGTGGCTCAATAGGATGTTTCAATACCTCTTCCATCAATTCATATACTTCAAACCACTCACAGGAATTAATGAAATTGCTTACTTCTATAACAAAGTATTCTCCTGAAGGAGGAATTTCGTAGAGCGGGCGATTGAAATAGGAATCCCACAAGAAAGCAGCCAACCCGTATGAATTTCGGTCATATCCACGAGTGCGCATTCCACTAAAAAAGCTTGCGTACAACGCGTTCCATAGCCCATTTCTTAGGCCTTCATCCATGGAATCCTTCTGGATTTCTGCTTTCACTGGTTTCAGTCCCATTCGTTGGGAAAACCTCACCACCATGACGTCCTCACCAAATCTTCATCCCTCACCATATTACGCCAATGCATATCTTGTTCATACCGTGAGCCCAGACGCGCCGTTGCCGCGGCGGGGGGCGACGCCTACAATCGGCGCTCGCTGAAGACACGAAGGGAGCACGACCTGGGCGGGACACTGCTCAACGCCATCGCCGTCCTCTGTGGCGGGCTCGCCGGCCTGGTCCTCGGCCAGCGCCTGAACGCGCGCCTGCGCGAGGCGGTGGTGAGCGGCATTGGCCTGGTGACCTTCGCCGTCGGCATCAGCAACGCCAGCCAGACCGGCAACATCATCATCCCCCTGGTGAGCATCGTCAGCGGCGTCATCGTCGGCGAGCTGCTGGACGTCGACCGGCGCCTGCAGGGCTTCGCGGCCTCGATTCAGGCGCGCACTGCCACCTTTGCCGGTGCCAGCACAGGCGTGGGCGACGCGACGGACGGCGCGGCGCGCCTGCGCTTTATCAACGGCTACCTGTCGGCCAGCCTCGTCTTCTGCGTGGGGCCGCTGACCCTCGTGGGTTCGCTACAGGACGGCATGGGGCTGACCATCGGCTTTCAGCAACTGGCTATCAAGAGCGTGCTGGACATGATTACGGCGGCGGCCTTCGCGGCCAGCATGGGGCCGGGCGTGCTCTTCAGCGTGCTCACTATCCTGATCCTGCAGGGCGGCCTGGCGCTGCTGGGCAGCACCCTGGGCGAGGTGATGAGCGCAGCCATGATCGCGGAGATGACGGCGGTCGGCGGCCTGATACTGCTGGGCCTGGCGCTGGTGCTGCTGGAGCTGCGACCGCTGCGGGTGGCGAACTTCCTGCCGGCGCTGGTCATCGCGCCGCTGCTGGTGGCGCTGGCCGAAGCGCTGGGTATCATCATCTACCCCTTCTGAACAGCGCCTTAAACGTTAAAAGGTGCGGCCCAGGGGGTTAGCCTGGGCCGCAGTCTTCGAAGGTTGGGTGGCCGACACCGCTCCGCGGTGTCTACTCACCCCAAGAGGTGAGTACCCCTAGCGGAGCCGTGCCTCCACCGTACCTTGATCACTCACAGGATCACCTCCTTGGCTATGTTGTCAGATACCGACAGTATAACGCCTTCGCGCCGGCGCGCAAGTAACGCCTGTCACGCGTTGACGCTGGCGGTCATGAA
The DNA here is from genome assembly GCA_965223965.1 of Phototrophicaceae bacterium. Taxonomy (GTDB): domain Bacteria; phylum Chloroflexota; class Anaerolineae; order Aggregatilineales; family Phototrophicaceae; genus JAGWBD01. Next base: position 17,446 of record CBDCXX010000007.1, on the reverse strand, counting down.
CTTGACGTTGGAGGACTTGCGCACGCCTTCGCTGGCCTTGCGGAAGGCGGCCATATGCGCGGGCGGGTTGTCGGAAGAGAGGTGCACGTCGAGGTGCGCCTGGCTCTCCCATTCCTCGTAGACGATGAAGTGATGCTCGTCCTCAAGGTCGGCGTAGAAATTGTAACGGATGCAGCCGGCTTCCTGTTGCGTGCCATGCGCCACCGCGATCATGTCGGCGATGGCCTGCACGCGCTTGCCTTCGTTGATGAAGATGTCACCTGCGACGACGATCATTGCGTTCTCCTGTGTGTTGAAGCTCGTTAAAAAGTGTCAGGCGGGCTCACCGTAGCGACGCTCGGCGCCGGCCAGCAGACGTCGTATGTTACCAAGGAAGCGCAGGAAAATAAGCAGCGCAACCAGCACTGCGTACCAGTTGTAGACCGGCGCCAGTTCGCCCGCGTTGACCAGCAGGAGGATCCACAGCAGCATCAGGCCGAGGCCGGTCAGCACCGCCAGCGAGACGTAGCGCGTCTGCCGCAGGATGAGAAAGCCGACGAGGGCGCAGACGAGGAACTGCAGCGGCGCGATCAGCAGCAGCGAGCCGAAGACGACGGCGGCGCCCTTGCCACCGCGCAGTTGCCGGGTCAGCAGCAGGACGAACAGCGACCAGTTGTGGCCGAGCATGCAGGCGAGCGCGGCCAGCACGGTCGCCTCGTGGATCTGCTCCGGCGCCAGCGCGCGCGCGAGCAGGATGGCGACGATGCCCTTGGCCATGTCCAGCAGGCCCACGATCTGGCCGGCGCGCGTCCCCACGGCGCGGGCGACGTTGGTGCCGCCCATGTTGCCGCTGCCCACCGTGAAGATGTTGACGCCGTGCAGGCGCGCGATGATCCAGGCCGTCGGGATGGAGCCCAGCAGATAGCTGATGACCGCGACGAGTATCCAGGTCGTGTTGTCAGTCATGGTTCGCGCTCCTCTCCTTCTGCCTGCTGTGTCCTCAATCTGCCCAGGCCGAGTGCACCCGCTGCAGCTCTTTGTCGAAGTAGGCCCGCTCGCCGACCTTGCCCGCGCCCGGCGGCAGGCGGCCGATCTTCCGCACGAGTTTGAAAAAGCCGACGCCCGGCAGGCCATCCGCCTTGCGCAGCACCAGCACGCCGAGCAAGGGCCAGCCTTCGTCGTGTTCGGCCATGCTGATGTCGTTCAGCAATCCGGGGAGATGCCGGCTCAGGATGTAGGGCTGCAGCGGGAGGCCGGCCCGCTGCGCCAGCTCGCTGTAGGTGATGGTGCGGCGCGCGCAGGCCCGCCGAATCAGGGCATCGCGCACCGAATCGTGGTGCCTGTCATACAGCGTTGCGTATTTCATCCCCCCGCCCCCGGCGCGCTTGACTCCACGCCTGCCCCGAATTATACTCACTGAATCAGAAAGCCGTAACGAAGGCTCAAAATCGTGTACTCACATTGTGTCTGTCTGAAGCAGGGTCGTTAGCGCCGCTTCAGACGACAGTCACTCCGGCAGACCTCCGCCGACTGAAAGGCAGCAAACGTCCCTGAGCGATGGCCACGCACCCCATCGCCCGCGCGGAAACAAGACGTTTGCGCCTTTTTTTGTTTGTGGACGGTCTGTTTTTGTTTGGCACAGACAGGATGGCCATGACCCTGACCATGAGCGCGCGCCGCATCAGCGCCGGCAATCTGGCGCAGCAGATCGGCCAGACGCCGCTGCTGCGCCTGCGCCTGCCCGGCGCGCGGCTGCCGGATTCCGTGCAACTGTTGGCCAAGGCCGAGTGGTACAACCCGGGCGGCAGCGTCAAGGACCGGCCCGCCTGGTACATCATGCGCGAGGCGATCGCCAGCGGCGCACTGACGCCGGACATCCCGCTGGTCGACAGCACCAGCGGCAACACCGGCATCGCCTACGCCATGATCGGCGCGGCCCTGGGCTATCGCGTGCGCCTCTACCTGCCCGCCAACGTCAGCCCGGAGCGCATCGCCATCCTGCGCGCCCATGGCGCGGAGATCATGCTCACCGACCCACTCGAGGGCAGCGACGGCGCCCTGCTGGCCGTGCGCGAGCTGATGGCGCGCGAGCCGGGCCGCTGGTTTTATGCCGACCAGTACAACAACCCGGCCAACGTGGCGGCGCACTACGAAACCACCGGCGCCGAGATCTGGCAGCAGACCGGCGGCGCGGTCACCCACCTGGTCGCGGGCCTGGGCACCAGCGGCACCTTCACCGGCGTCGGGCGCCGGCTGCGCGACCATGAGCCGCAGGTGCAACTCGTCTCGGTGGAGCCGGATTCGCCCTTCCACGGCCTGGAGGGCCTCAAGCACATGGACACGGCCATCCGCCCCGGCATCTACGACGCGGCCCTGGCCGACCGCGCGCTGCAGGTGAACACCGAGGCGGCGCATGCGCTGGCGCGGCGGCTGGCGCGCGAGGAAGGCTGGCTGGTGGGCATCAGCGCGGCCGCGGCACTGGTCGCGGCGCTGCAAGTGGCGCAGGAGCAGGCCGACCTGGGGCAGCCAGCTGTCATCGTGACGATTTTGCCGGACAGCGCCCACAAGTACCTCTCTGAATCCTTCTGGCAGGCCTGAGCGGGCGCCGTCCGCGCGCTTGCGAGGCCCGCGCCTCCCTGTATACTCCTCACGTCCGCCCCCGACAGCCGTGACCGTACGCATGGACCGTGAGTCGCCCGTCTCCGCCAGGTTGTATACCGAGGAATACTTCCGCACGGCCTGCGAGGGCTTTGACGAATTCAACGCCAGCGAGGGCGAGCAGCTGTCGCGGCGACTGCGGGCGGCCTTTGAGCTGGCCGAGGTGCTGCCGGGCATGCGCGTGCTGGACGTCGGCTGCGGCCGCGGCGAGATCCTGCGCCACTGCGCGCAGCTGGGCGCCTTCGCCTGCGGCGTGGACTACGCGCCAGTGGCCATGCAACTGGCGCGCCAGGTTGTGACGGCCCTTGACCCGCTGCAGGGCCACATTGCGCTGGGCCAGGCGAACGCCAGGCAGCTGCCCTTCGCCAGCGCCAGTTTCGAGCGCGTCCTGCTCTTCGACGTGGTCGAGCATCTGCACCCCTGGGAGTTGCAGGCGGCGCTGCTGGAAGTGAGGCGCGTGTTGAAGCCTGAGGGCCGCATCGTCATCCACACCGCGCCCAACGTCTGGTACGACCGCTACGCCTACCCTCTTGTGCGCCTGCTACGCCGCCTGATGGGCCAGGGCGCACACTATCCGCAAGACCCGCGCCAGTTCCTCGTCGACGCCAACGAGCACGTGCACGTCAACGAACAATCCCTGCTGAGCATGCATTTGGCGCTGCGACGGGCCGGTTTTCGCGGCCGGGTGTGGCTGGACAGCCCGCCGCAGGACCGCGACGAGGCACTACCGCTGGCGCTGCTGCGCCGCCTGGCCTTCGACGTGCCGCCCTTCCGCTGGTTTTTCGAGCGCGAGGTCTTCGCCGTCGCCCGGGCTCACTCGCTGCGCAGCGCCAGCGCCGTGGCCAGGCGTCCCAGGCGCCAGGCCGGGTAGACCCCCGCCAGCAGCGCCGCCCCCAGCGCCACCGCAAGGGCCGTCGCCAGGGTCTCCGGCTGCAGCGTCAGTGCCAGCGCCCAGCCGAAAGAGCGCAGGTTGACGACCGTGACCAGCACCAGCGCCACCAGCATGCCGACGGGCAGCGACAGCGCGCCGGCCGTCGCGCCCATCAGCCCGGTCTGCAGCAGGGTGTAGCGCCAGAGCTGGGCGGGTGACATGCCGCAGGCGCGCAACACGCCGTACTGGCGCGTGTGTTCCAGTTGCAGCGCCAGTAGCGCGCTGAGGATGCCGATGAAGGCCACCCCCGTCGCCAGCAGCTGCAGCGCGCCGGTGATGAGGAAGGTGCGCTCGAAGAGTTCGAAGACGTCCGCGCGCAGCTCGCTGTTGGCACGGGCGAGCAGATTCTTGCCGACCAGGGTTTCCTCGCGCAGGCGGTTGAGCAGGGCATCCGGGGAGGCGCCCGCTTCCAGGAAGAGGGCGGCCGAGGAGATCCAGGGGTCGTCGTACCAGGCGCGGTAGACAGTCGCGTCCATCAGCACCGCGCCCTGGTCCGTGGAGTAATCGTAGTAGACGCCCGCAATCGGGAAGGTCTGCGGGCCGCGATCCGTCAGCAGCGTCAGGCGGTCATTGGCGGGGCCGATGTCGCGGCGGAAGGCGAAGGACTCGGAGACCAGCAACTGGCCCGCGCCCAGGGCCTGCCAGGCGTCCGGCACCTGCAGCCAGGCGTAGCGCCGCTTGCCCTGCGAGACATCGTCGGACACGACGTCCAGGTTCACCAGCGGCAGCTGTGGATAGTCCGGCGCCGCCACGGCGACCGAACGCACCCAGGCCGTGCGCGCGACGCCCGGCAGGGCCTGCAGCTCGTCGAGGATGGCGGAGTCGATGTCCTGGGTATCGCCGCTGGAACGATTGCCGGCGAACAGGGTCGTCGAGACGTAGATGTCCGCGCCGAGGGTGACGTCCAGCCAGTTGGCGACGGCGCTGCGGAAGCTGCCGATCATCATGCCAACGCCGACGATGACGCTGACGGCGACGGTGAGCGCGGCCACGGCGACGGCGCTGCGGCTGAGCGAGCGCAGGACGGCGCGCGGCGCCATGCGCCCGCTCACGCCGAAGAGCCGCCCGGTCAACGGCGTGAGGCCCCGCAGCAGCAGGTTCAGCCCCAGTGGCGAAAGTAGCGCGCCGCCGATGATGAAGGCGGTGAGCGCGATGAAGGCGAGGCGGATGTTGTCGCCGGGCAGGCGCAACAGCACGTAGCCCAGGATGGCCAGCGCGATGGCGGCCGCGCTGGCCCTGGGAAGCAACCAGCGCGCGCGCTGCTCCAGGCCGGAGCGCAACATGGCCCCCGCCGGCGGGGTGCGCGTGGCCTCAAGGGCCGGCAGACAGGCCGCGCCGACGCTGGCCAGCACGCCCGCCACGACGCCTCGCAGCAGGGTCTGCGGCGCCACCGGCAGGCCCTGCACATTCACTGTGAAGTAGAGGTCGCTGATGGTCTGCGTGACGAGGGCTACCGTCACGCGGCCGAAGATGAGCCCCAGGCCGAGGCCGGCCAGCGTTCCCACGACTCCGGCGAACAGCGCCTCGCCGAGGATGAAGGCGAAGACCTGGCGGCGGCTGGCGCCCAGGGCGCGCAGCGTGGCGATGAGCGGGCGCCGCTGTACCACGCTGAAGACCACCGTGTTGTAGATGAGAAAAACGCCGACCACCAGCGCCATCAGGCTCAGTGATTCCAGGCTGATCTCGAAGGCGTCTGACATTTGTGACAGGCTGTCGCCTTCTTCCTGCGCCGCGCGCAGGGCAACGCCGGGCGGCAGCAGCGCGCGCAGGGGCGCAAGCGCCTGGTCATCCGGCAGCAACAGGTCGATGCGGGTGATGTAGCCCGGCCGGCCGAGGAGCTCCTGGGCCGTGGCGACGTCGGTTAGCAGCAGGTCATCCAGCGCCTGGGCGCTGACGCGGCTGGAGGGTTGCAGCAGGCCGGCAACCTGAATGGTGGCGAGCCGGTCACCGCTGCGCAGGGTCAGGCTGTCGCCTGGCGCCACGCCGAAACGCGCGGCCATGGGTTGGCTGAGCAGCACCAGGCCGGGCTCGCCGAGGAGGCGCGCGAAGGCCTGATAGTCGGCGTTCTGCCCGTCCGAGAGGTAATCGCGGAAAGGCGCCTCCGCGAAGGGGTCGACGCCCAGCAGGCGCAGCGAACGTTCGCCGAGGCCATCCACGCGCACCTGTTCGCTGATGACCGGCGCCGCCTTGCGCAGGCCGGCTTCGCGGCGCAACTGCGTGTAGAGCGCGGTCGGCAGGCCGCCCGGGCCGCCCGTGATGCTGTGGCTGGCGCGGCCGCGGACGCTGCGCGCGCTGAGCGAGAAGGCCTGGCTGGCGGCGCTGTTGGCGAGGTCGATGGCGATAACCATGGCCACGCCCAGGGCTACGCCGACCAGCAGGAGGGTGGATTGCAGAAAGCGCTGCGCCAGCGAGCGGCGCACGAGGCGCAGAATCACCATGGTGCGGGCTCCTGCGTCGGATATTGTGTATAACGGGGAAGGCGTGGGGGCGCTATCGGGCTCAACCCTCCGGGTCGGCCTGCGCCGCTTCGAAAAAGCCGAGGCAGCGCAGGGCCTCCAGCGCCGCCGCGCGCAGCTTGCCTTCGGCGGAACCGGCGATCAGCAGCAGCGGCTCGATGGCGCGGTCGTCACCCAGCCGCCCCAGCGACTGCGCCGCGTGCAGTGGCGTCTGCATGCCGGGCGCGTCCAGCGCGTTGATGAGCGGCTGAACGGCGCGCGTATCGCCCAGCCGGCCCAGCATGAGCGCGGCGCGGCCGCGCACGATGAGGTCCTCGTTGCGATTCTGCAGCGCCATGATGAGCGCCTTGACGGCCTCGTCGCCGCCGGCTAGGCCCAGCTTCATGACGGCCGTGCGGCGCCGATCCTTGTTGTAATCACGCAACTCGCTCAGGTACTGGCGGATGTCCGTCGGTTCCGACCCGTTCATGAGGCTGCCTCCCTGTCCGCGTGTCCGTTACGCGCGCCTGTTGCCTGCCACCGGTACGCGCCCGCCGCGACGCTCAGATTGCCATCCTCAATGCGGCCGACGCGGTCGGCCAGCGGCAGGGAGTCCCGGTCATGGGTGGCCATCACCAGGGTCTTGCCGGCCGCGCGCGTCAGCGAGAGCAGGAGCGACATGACGCGGGCGGCGCTGTCCGTATCCAGGTTGCCGGTGGGCTCGTCGGCCAGCACGAGCGCGGGCTCGCGAATGAGGGCGCGCGCGATGGCGACGCGCTGTTGCTCGCCGGCGCTGAGCAGGTCCGGGTAATTGTCGGCCAGGGCCTCCAACCCGGTGCGCGCCAGCAGCTCCTGGCCACGCGCGCGCAGCTCCGGCCCGCTTTCGCCGGCCAGCTCGGCGGGCAGAATGACGTTCTCCAGCACGGTCAGGATGGGGATGAGGTTGAAGAACTGGAAGACGATGCCGATGTGGTCACGGCGGAAACGCGTGAGCTCGCGCTCGCTCATGGCGCCAAGTTCGCGGCCATTGACGCGGACGCTGCCGGCATCGGGCCGGTCGATGCCGCTCAGCATGTTGAGCAGTGTGCTCTTGCCACTGCCGCTCTTGCCGAGGAAGACGAGGAACTCGCCCGCGGTCACCTGAAGCTCTACCTGGTTGAGCACACGGCGGCGGCGCTCGCCCTCGCCGAAGGAACGGCACAGGCCGTGCAGTTCGACGATGGGCTGGTTTGCGCTCATGGCGCCCCGTCCCGGGTGAGCAGGCGCTGCGCCAGCTGCAGCGCGCCGAGGGCAATCAGCACGGGCAGGGCGAGCGGCAGCGCGAATTCGAGCAGGATGCGCAGGGCCGGCGGCAGTTCCAGCAGGCGCGGCATGTTAACGAGCAGGAAGTAAAAGAAGAACAGGCCGCCCAGCGCGATGTTGGCGTGGATATGCACGGGCACCAGCGCGCCGGTGGCGAGCGCGAGGGCCGCGATCATCAGCGGCTCCAGCATCAGGCGCAAGAGCGAGGACAGCAGGCCCAGCATCAGGGTCAGGCGCGAGACGAGGGTGTTCTCCTCGAAGGCCCAGTACTGCGCGTAGAGCAGGCCGATGACCGGCAGGGTGAGCAGGGAGGCGGCCATGATGACCAGGCCCAGATCCTCGACCTGGCGCCACACGCCGGCGGCGGCCTTGCTGTAGAGGATCTGCCGCAGCGACATGGGCGTGGTGCGCAGCAGGGTCATGGTGTTGTCGCGCTGCTCCTCGACGACGAGGCGCACGGTGAAAAAGCCGATGCGCAGCAGCAGGCGCGCGTAGAGCGCGAAGACGACGGGCAACAGCACCATCGCAACCGGCAGCAGCGTGAAGATCAGCGGCAGCAGCAGGGGCACAATCAACGAGAGCGCCAGCAGCGCCCCCTGTATGAGCAGGATGCGCGCCAGCACGCCGGATTCGAGCGGCAACATTTTCCAGTGGATGCCGAGGTGACGGCGCACGACAGGATTGGAGCGACGCGCCCAGTGGGGCAGGCGTCGGTCCAGCGAAGAGACAAAAACGGCCCGGTAGGCCGGTTCTGCGATGCTGTCCAATATTCTGTCCCTGTTCCCGACAACTTCAGTGTAGCAAAAAGGCGCAGCCCCGGCGAGATGCTGTACAATCAGGCGCCAGGCAGAGAGGTATGAGGTTTCCATGAACGTCAGTGATGCCATTCGCAGCAAACGGGCCATTCGCAATTTCCGCGACGAGGCACTGGCGGAGGATCACCTGCGCGCCATTCTGGACGCGGGCCGCCGTTCGCAAAGCTCGAAGAACAGCCAGCCCTGGCACTTCATCGCCGTGCAGGAACGTGCACGACTGGAGGCCATCGCCGCCCTGGGCGCCAATCTGGGCCACGCGGCAGGGTCGGCGCTCTGCGTGGTCATCGTCATTCCGCAGGATAACGAGCGCACCATCTGGCACTACTTCGATACCGGCCAGGCCGCGGCCTACATGCAACTGGCGGGCCAGGCGCTGGGCGTCGGTTCCTGCCTCGGCACCGTCTACGAGCCTGATGCCCTGCGCGAGATTCTCGGCTTCCCGCCGGAGTGGCAGGCGCGCCTGCTCATCTCCTTCGGCTACCCCGCCGCGCAGCAGCCGCGCCCTGGCCTGGGCGGCGCCGGCCGGCGCCGCTATGCCGAGGTGGTGCACCGCGAAACCTGGGGCGACTGAGCACCAGCCCCGATGACACAGAAACCCTGTATCAGGGAGGAACAGCAATGAAGTACACCTGTGAGTTGACGCTCAACCTGCCGCGCGATGAAGTCATCGCCCTGTTCGACGACCCGGACAATCTGAGCAAATGGCAGCCGGGCCTGCAGAGCTTCGAGCACGTCAGCGGCGAAGCGGGCCAGCCGGGCGCGAAGTCCCGCATGCTCTACAACGAGGGCAGGCGCGAGATCGAGATGATCGAGACCATCATTGCACGGGACTTGCCGGAAAGCTTCTCCGCCACCTACGAGGCGAAGGGCGTCTGGAACGAGATCAGTAACCAGTTCCTCGTCGAGGGCGACCAGACGCGCTGGGTGATGGACAGCGAGTTCCGCTTCAGCGGCTTCATGCGCCTGATGCCGATCTTCATGCGCGGCGCCTTCCGCAAGCAAACGATGACGACCATGGAACGCTTCAAGGAATTCGCCGAGGGCGGCGACGACGCAGACTAGCCCTCGATATCGCAGCCGAGGAAGCGGCGCCCCTGTTGCTGACAGGCCTCCAGCACGGAGAAGCTGCCGGCCGCGGGGTCGATCACGACGTCACCCGGGTTGCTGACCGCGGCGATTAACTTCGCCTGCAACCCGACCGGCTTGCGGTGCGCGTGGCGGCCGCGTTCGGCACGTTCGCGCCACAGGTCGGGGATGTCGTGGACTGTCCAGACGCCCTTGGCGCGCCGTGGCGCCTTTTGCAGCACGACCAGGTACTCGCTCTGGCGCCGGGTGCGATAGCCCATGCCCATGCGCCCCTTGTCCCAGGTGATCAGGTCCACCACAGTCAGGCGCGTCTCCGCCAGCCAGGGCGCGATACCGCTGCAGAGGTGGAACTTGTCCAGCCACAGGAAAAGATGTCCGCTCGCTGCGAGAACGCGGTCGATGGCCTGGACGAAGGCGACGATGGTCGTCTCGTCCATCTGCTGCAGGGCGGCGCGGGCGCGGCCCCGGTTGACGCCCTCGTTGCCATAGGCCAGCTTGTCGAGCACGCCGCGGTACTGCGGGTCGAGGAAGGCGAGCGGGATGGCCTCATCCGGCAGGCGGGCGAGGAAGTCCAGCCCGTCCATTTTGAGCCGCGCGTCAAATTGCAGGCCGTCGGGGAGTATGAGCGCCGGGGTCGCTGCGTCGCGGGAGGCGGAGAAGACGCTGTTGCTTCCTGTGTCTGCTGCGGGGCTGGTATTCATTCCGGCCGTCCGGGAGAGCATGGGCATCGCTGGCAACAGCGTACCACCGCTTGTTCGATTGCGTTAGCAGATAGAATGGTTGATCGTGCGGGCGAGTCTGAAGCGCGACTGAAGGAGTGTACAACGTGGCAAGGAAAGCATTCCCGCCCTCGCGGGTCCCGCAGTACAGCTTCGCCGGTACGCTGGCGGAGCAGGAACGACAACTCGCGACGAATCCCCTGATGCTGCGGATGAGCGCTGCGCGCAGGGAGAAGGCGGCAGACCCCTGGCGCCCGCTCTATCACTACGTCAATCCGGAAAATACGCTCAATGATCCGAACGGGCTGTGTTTCTGGCAGGGGCGCTGGCACCTCTTCTATCAGGCCTGTCCGCCGGAAGACACGCGCCAGCACTGGGCACATGCGGTCAGCGAGGACCTGGTCCACTGGCGCGACCTGCCCTATGCGCTCTGTCCCGGGCCGGAGGACCGCTGTTATTCCGGCACCACGCTCGTCGAAAAGGACCGGGTCATCGCCCTCTATCACGGTGTCGAGCTCGGCAACATGATCGCCGTCGCGCGCGATCCCCTGCTGCTGAACTGGGAGAAGCTGGCGGGCAACCCCGTGATCCCCTTCGGTGAAGAGGGCGCTGCGCCACTGCCCCACGCGGTTTTCGATCCCTGCATCTGGTCCAGTGACGGCGCGTACTACGCCCTGGCCGCGGGGATCATTCCCTGCAGACCCGGGGGCAAACACGTCGCGGCCGAATACCTGTTTCGCTCGCAGAACCTGGAAGACTGGGAGTACCTCCACCCCTTCATCGAGGGTGACCGCTTCACGGTGTTGGGGGATGATGGTGCCTGCCCGTATTTCTGGCCGATAGGCGATCGGCACATCCTGCTGTTCTTCAGCCACATGAGCGGCGGCCAGTACTGGCTCGGCGACCATGACCCAATACGTGAAAAGTTCGTCGTCGATGCACACGGCCTGTTCAATTTCGGCGCCGCGTTCCCGGGTGGCGTCCACGCGCCCACGGCCGCACCCGACGGTAAAGGCGGCGTCATCGTTCTGTTCAACATGAACCCGGGCAAACCCACGTACCGGATGAACGACTACCTGAGCGGATTCTTCGGAGACCGGAGCGCGGGCGGCGCGGCGGAAGGCGACCCGTCGCGGTATGCACGTGACTGGGACCAGATTCTGACGTTGCCGCGGCGCCTGACGCTGCGCAACAGCTACGAACTGAATATCGAACCTGCCGGAGACATCGAGTCCCTGAGGTACGAGCACCGGCAGGTCGGCCGGACTGTCCTGCCGGCGAACCGGGAGCTCGTGCTGGATGACATCAGGGGCAACGCGATCGAGTTGCAGATCACACTGGACCCGAAACACGCGTCGCTGTTCGAAGTCGATGTCCTGCGTTCCGCGAACCGGGAAGAATGCACGCGGATTTGCTTCTTCAACAAGCGCGGCTACAAGTATCGGGAACCCTTCGCCAACGACGTGCGTTCCAACCTGACCATGTCTACGATGCTCTCAAATCCGGTCCGCTACGAGAGCATCATAACGATCGATACCTCCCACGCGTCGACGCTGCCCGATGCGCTGTCGCGGCCACCCGAGTCGGCGCCGGTCTTCATTGAAGACGATGAGCCGGTCCGCTTGCGCATCTTCGTCGATCGCAGCGTCGTCGAGGTTTTTGTGAACGAGCGGCAATGCGTCGCGGTCCGGGTCTATCCGGGACGTGAGGACAGCAGGGGCGTCTCGCTGCTGTCCCGGGGCCAGGAAGCGGAACTGCTTTCGCTCGATTGCTGGCAGATGAGAAGTGTCTACGAATAGACGCTGCGTATGATGGTCTGCGCTTGCGAGCTACTGTAGCCCGGTACCCTGTCCCGTTTCTGCCGGGCTGTCACGCACCTCGTCATACGCTTCAGCCGCGGGGTCATCAGCATCCGCATCGGCCATGGGGACCGCCGCTGCCACACCACCCGTGGCCGCCTCCAGCAGCATTAGCAGCCGGCCCGCCATGGAGGCCGGGTCGGGGTGCAGGCCGTCCTGCAGCAGCGCCGTCTCGAAGAGCTGCTCAATGACCGCGTCGATCACCGGGTCCTGCGGCCGCGCCGCCAGCATGTGGCCCAGATTGTGCAGCAGCGCGTGGCGCGGGTTCAGCTCCAGCGTGCGCACCGGCAGCTCATATTCGCGGTCCAGCAGGCGGTTGATGCGGAACAGGTTGCGTTCCTGGGCGCCCTCCACGCTGACCAGGCGCGCCGGGCTGTCCACCAGCGCCTGGCTGGCGCGCACCTCCTGCACGCGCTCGCCCAGCACCGCGCGGAAGCGTTCCAGCAGCGAGTCAAGGTCGTCATCGGCCAGGGATTCCCGTTGCGCTTCTTCGGGCTCGTCCTTCAGTTCGCCGATGCCCTCCAGGTCGATATCGGCCTCGTCGACGTTGCGCAGTCGATACTCATCAAAGGACTCCAGGCCCATCAGCATGAAGGGATCGACGGGATCAGTGAAGTAGAGCACCTCAATGCCGCGCTGGCGGAAGCTGTCCAGGTGCGGGCTGCGGCGCACGCTGTGGCTGTCCTCGCCGAGGATGTAATAAATGTCGGCCTGCCCCTGCGCCAGGCGTGACACATACTCCTGCAGGCTGTGCCAGCTTTCCGCGTCGTCATCCAGCGTGCTGTTGAAGCGCAGCAGCGGCTCCAGCGCCTCGCGCTCCTCCGCACTGATTGCCAGGCCCTGTTTGAGGTAGCGGCCGAAGCTCTGGAAAACGCCGAGGTAGCGCTCGCTTTCCTGCTCCGCCATGCGCTTCAGTTCGCCCAGCAGGCGCCGCGTCAGCGTCTGCTTCAGGCGCGCCATGACGCGCGTGGCCTGCACGCTCTCGCGGCTCACGCTCAGCGGCAGGTCCTCGCTGTCGACCACGCCCACGATGAACTGCAGCCACTCCGGCAGCAGGTCGGTGGTGGCTTCCTCGATGAGCACCTTGCGCGCGTAGAGTTTGAGGCCGGGGTCGCGCTGCATGCCGAAAGGGTTGGGGCCGTCGTCCTGCGGAATGTAGAGCAGCGCGTAGAACTGCAGCGGCACGTCGGCGCGGATGTGCAGCTGCCCACGCGGTTCAGCGAAGTCCAGCGTCAGCGTGCGGTAGAACTCCGCGTACTGTTCCGCGCTGATCTCGCCGGCGCTCTGGCGCCAAAGCGCAGTCTGGCGATTGGTCGGCTCGCTCTCGTCATCGATGAAGATGGGGAAGGCGATGTAGTCCGAGTGGCGGCGGATGATGTCCTTCAGCCGGAAAGTTTTCAGGAACTCCTGCGCGTCCTCCTTGAGCGTGATGATGACATCCGTGCCGCGTTGCTCGCGCTCGCCCGGCTCGATCGTCCAGGTCTCGTCGCCGGCGGATTCCCAGACCCAGGCGCCCTCCTCCGCCAGGTGCGAACGCGACACGACGCGCACGTGCTGCGCGACCATGAAGACCGAGTAGAAGCCGACGCCGAACTGGCCGATGACATCCTGGGCCGCGGCGTTGTCCTCCTGCATTGCGTCGATGAAAGCCCTGGCGCTACTGTGGGCGATGACGCCCAGATTCTGCTCCATGTCCGCGCGCGTCATGCCGCTGCCGCTGTCGCTGACGGTCAGTGTGCCGGCCGCCTCGTCCGCCCGGAGCTGGATCTTCAGTTCGGCGTCGGCGTCGAGCATGTCGTGCTGCGTCAGTTGCTCGAAAGCGGCGCGGTTGAGCGCGTCCGAGGCGTTGGAGATCAGCTCGCGCAGGAAGATTTCACGCTCGGTATAGAGCGAATGCACGAGGATATCGAGCAGTTGTCGGATTTCCGCCTGAAATGCGCGGGGTTCAGCCATGGTCGCCGCTCCTGGTTGCTGATTGCAAACTCATGTTTCTTGTACCACAGAACGCGGGCAAAGTGATGTGGCAGTCGCGCCGCACGGCCAGGTCGGCATCAGGTACAATGCGGGCGCAACAGTCATGCGGAGGCCGCCCATGCCAGCGCATCACCGCGCCTGCGTTGACCCGGCGGGCGGCTGATTACGCGTATGCACATCGCGCTGAATGGCTGGTTCTGGCAGCAGCCGCACAGCGGCAGCGGCCAGTATCTGCGCCAACTGCTGCACGCGCTATCACAACTGCCGTCCCCACCCCAACTCACCCTGGTGCTGCCCCCCAACGCTAACGCCGGCCCCGAACTGCCCGAGGGCGTACAGACCTTGCGCACGGGCGGCCGCAGCGGCCGCCTGGGCAAGCTGATCTTTGAGCAACACAGCTTCCCGCGCGCCGTCGCTGACTGCGGCGCCGACATTGCCCACGTGCCCTATCACGGCGCGCCGCTGCGCTCGCCGGCGCCGCTGGTCACTTCCGTGCTCGACGTCGTCGCGCTGGTCATCCCGGAGTACGCGCGCAGCCTGCCGGCGCGGCTCTACACGGCGCTGGTCAGCGCCTCGGCGCGCGGCTCGGCGCAGGTGATCACGCTCTCACAGGCCTCAAAAGTCGACATCGTGGAACAGCTGGAACTGCCGGCGGACAGGATTACAGTAACCTGGCTGGCGCCGGATGACACCTGCCACCCACGCATGGGCGCGGAGCGCGACGGGGCCGTGCGCAGTCGCTACGGGCTGCCGGAGCGCTACGTCTTCGCCATCGGCGGCTTCGACCTGCGCAAGCAGTTCAAACAGTTGCTGCTGGCCTGGAGCTGGGTGGCGCGGGCCGAAGGCGCGGACGTCACGCTGGTCATCGCCGGGCGAGAACCAGAATGGCGCGCGCCGCTCTTCCCGGACCTGCGCGCCTACGCGCAGGAACTGGGCATCAGCGAGCACATCCAGTGGCTGGGCGAGGTCGCCGAGGAGGACAAGCCGGCCCTCTACCGCATGGCGCAGGTCTTCGCCTTCCCCAGCCGCTACGAAGGCTTCGGCTTGCCGGTGCTGGAGGCCATGGCCTGCGGCACACCGGTGGTGGCCAACGAGGTCTCCTGCATGCCTGAACTGGTGGCCGACGGGGCTTTCCTCGTCGAGCCGGGGAACGCGCGCACCATGGCCGGCGCCATTATCGCCCTGCTCAACCAGGAGCCGCTGCGTCAGGCACAGATCAACGCCGGTCTGGCGCGCGCCACACACTTCAGCTGGCGCAAGACCGCCCAGCAAACCCTCGGGGTCTACGAGCAGGTGCTGGCCGGCCGCTAAAGACTGTGCGTCCCGCCCGGCTGCAGCACGAGCGGCTCCGCGTCAGTTTCACTGCGCACGCGCTCGGCCCAGGCGTCCACGTCCACGGCGATGAGCTCGAAGGTGTTGTAGTGCATGGGCACCACCAGGCGCGGCTTTAGTAACTGGACAGCCTGGACCGCATCATCCGGCCCCATCGTGAAGTTGTCGCCGATGGGCAGGAAGGCGACATCAAGACCGGCCGCACCGATAAGCTGCATATCCGAAAAGAGCGCAGTGTCACCAGCGAAGTAGATGCGCTCGCCGGCCGCGGTGGTAAAGATGAAGCCGTTGGGGTTACCGCCATAGCTGCCATCCGGGAAGGACGAGCTGTGGAAGGCAATGGTCTGGCGCGCGTGCACGCAGCCGAAGTCACGGCCGCCGCCGGAGTTGAGCGAGTGCGTGTTCAAGCCCTGCGCGGCCGCCCGGTCGGCAATCTCGACGTTCGCCACCACAATGGCGCCCGTACGCGCTGCAATCGACGCCATGTCGGCGACGTGGTCGCCGTGCGCGTGCGTGATGAAGATGAACTCTGGATTGAGGCTGTCGGCATCCACGTCCGTGGCAGGGTTATCAGTGATGAAGGGATCAACCAGCGTTTCATGACCATCAAAGTGAAACACGAAGGTGCCGTGGCCTATCCAGGTGAAGGAAACTCTCATGCCTGTGCCTCCTTGTGAACGGTGTGCGAAGTTACCGGCTTTGTAGCGCGCTTCGGCAGCGTGCGCCAGTGGCGACAGCCTGTCTAAAAATGATATTTCCAGTCTGGTCTTTCTTCTTAAGTAGTCGTAACAGCAGGGCCTGTCGAAACTGTAGAAAAAGAGGCTGAGAGTGCGTGCGAGACAAGCATATGTCGCAGATTTTGACCTCATATCCAAAGACAGGATGCCGGTATCCCAACATATCCATAGTATATCGCAGGCCCTGCCAGGCGCGGCTGTATACAAAATACTGTGCACAAGTCTTTAAGTTTTCGACACTGTGCATATCTGGTGCGATGGCTGTGCACAGGCGGGCCGTAATGCACAGGCGATAACGCGACTTATACACAGGTACACACAGTTTTTTGGCAGGTTATCGACAGGTTGTGCACAACCTGTCTGCGACAAATGGCGAAATCCCTGCGACAAATTGGGATATGAGCTCCGGTCGCCATGCTATACTGCGCAGCCTGTCCCCCTGTGCAGTTGAGGATCGCGGCATCTCATGTCCCTGTTGAGCGCCTCCGGGCTGGCCTGTTCCTTCGGCGCTGACGAGATTTTTGCCGGGGTCAGTGTGGACATTGTGCGCGATGCCCGCATCGCGCTGGTGGGGCCCAATGGAGCGGGCAAGACCTCTCTGTTGCGTCTGCTTATCGGCGCGGAGCAGCCGGAAGCGGGCCATGTGCGGCGCGCGGGCGGAACGAGGATCGGCTTCCTGCCGCAACGTCCCGAACTGGCCGGCGCGCACAGTCTGCACGAGGAGGCGCGACGTGCCTTCCGTGAACTGGAACGGCAGGAAGCGCGCCTGACCCGGCTGGAAGCAGCGATGGCGAACCCGGCGCAGCGCGCGGCCGCGCTGGCGCAGTACGGACCGCTGCAGGAAGGCTTTGAGCGCGCGGGCGGCTATACGTGGCAAGCGCGCATCCGCATGGTGCTGACGGGCCTGGGCTTCGCTGAAGCGGATTTCGCCCGTCCCCTGACGCAACTGTCCGGCGGCGAGAAGACGCGCGCCCTGCTCGCGCGTCTGCTGTTGCAGGCGCCCGATCTATTGCTGCTGGACGAGCCGACCAACCACCTCGACATCGATGCGGTCACCTGGCTGGAGGGCTGGCTGGCTTCCTTCCCCGGCGCTGTGCTGGTGGTCAGCCACGACCGCTGGTTCATGGACCACTTCGCGCGGCAGATCTGGGAGCTGGATCACGGCAGCCTGAGCGCGTACCGCGGCAACTACAGCCACTACGTGCGGCAGCGCGACGAGCGCCATGAACGGCTCCGCTTCGAATTTGAGGCGCAGCAGGAGCGCATCACGAAGGATGAGGCCTTCATCCGCAAACATATGGGAAGCCGCCTCACCGCCCAGGCGAAGGGGCGCCAGAAACGCCTGGCGACCTTGCAAAAGCGTGGCCTGATGCGGGCGCGCCCGCGCGGCCGGCGGCGGCGCATGGGGCTGGACATGGGGACTACGCAGCGCAGCGGCGACGAAGTGCTGCTGACGCGTGGCCTCGTGCTGGGCTATGCCGACGACGGGCTGCCGCTGCTGCAGGTGCCGGACATCATGCTGCGGCGCGGCGAGGTGGCGGCGCTGATTGGCCCCAATGGCGTGGGCAAGAGCGTCTTCCTCAAGACCATCACTGGCCAGCTGGCGCCGCTGGCAGGCA
>CBDCXX010000006.1:0-2244117 GCA_965223965.1 Phototrophicaceae bacterium | reverse complement strand
ACGGCCTACTTCGGCCCGGAACTGGAATTTTTCATGTTCAGCAACGTGCGCTACCAGGTCAACGAGCACAAAAGCTACTACGAGATCGACTCCCACGAGGGCTTCTGGAACAGCGCCAGCGCGGACCCGCGCATGAGCTACCTGAACCCCATCAAGCAGGGTTACTTCCCCCTGCCGCCACTGGACAAGACCCAGGATGTGCGCGCGGACATGGTCGCCACGATGGTGGCGCTGGGCATCGACGTCGAGGTTCATCATCACGAAGTGGGCGGTAGCGCCCAGGCGGAGATCGACCTGAAGTACAAGCCGCTGCTTGAGATGTGCGACGCGGTGGGCATCTACAAATACGTCGTCAAGAATGTCGCGCAGCAGCACGGCCTGATCGCCACTTTCATGCCCAAGCCCCTGTTCCAGGAGAACGGCTCCGGCATGCACGTGCACCAGAGCCTGTGGAAGGACGGCCAGCCGCTTTTCTTCGGTGATGGCTACGCCAACCTCAGCCAGATGGCCATTTGGTACATGGGCGGCGTCCTGAAACATGCCGCGGCGCTGCTGGCCTTCACCAACCCCATCACCAACAGCTACCGCCGGCTCGTGCCGGGCTACGAGGCGCCGGTGAACCTCGTCTACTCCAACAGCAACCGCTCGGCCGCCATCCGTATCCCGGTCTACAGCAACAGTCCGAAGGCCAAGCGCGTCGAGGTGCGCTTCCCGGACCCGGCCGCCAACTGCTACTATGCCCTGCCGGCCCTGCTGCTCGCCGGCCTCGACGGCATCGCCAACAGGATTGATCCTGGTGACGCAGTGGATGTCGACCTTTACGAGGAAGACGTCGATACCCCTGTGGTGCCGGGCTCGCTCCATGCCGTGCTGGATGCGCTGGAGGCCGACCACGACTTCCTGCTGCAGGGCGGCGTCTTCACGGAGGACATCATCGAGTCCTACATCGATTACAAGCGCGTCGAGGAAGCCGACGCGGTCGCGATGCGCCCACATCCCTTCGAGTTCGAGCTTTACCTCGGTTGCTGATCCGGCTGCAGCGCGAAACGAGAGGGGCGTCCAGTACGGGCGCCCCTTTCTTGTGTAATTTTTTGGGCGGGTACTTCTCCTGCGATTGACACTTCCTGCCTGACGCGAGGGGTGTTACACTGCTGACGGAGGACTCCGTCTCTTCGACCGGTGACACCTCGCGATATGCTTCACGGAGTTCCGTTCCCTGGTCGTACAAGTCTGGTTGAGGTGTCGGGGACGACAGGCAGTTCGCCTGTAGCCCGCCGGTCTTCCGTTACCCAACAGACGAGCAAGCATGCTATAGAAGGAGAGTGTAAATGACTCGCAAATCCCTTACTTTCGTCCTTGCCCTGGTCCTGGTCACCGGCCTGCTGGCCGGCAGCCTGGTCAGCGCCGACGGACACCTTCTCTTTCCGGTCGGGGAAGGCCCCTTCCACTGGGAGGATCTGGACGCCTTTTCGGCTATGGACCTGAGCGGTGAGGAAATCCGGGTCTTCGGCCCCTGGCTGGGCGGTGACCGCGAAATTGTTGAATCCGTGCTGGCCTATTTCGAGGATGCCACCGGCGCCGACGTCGTTTACGCCGGCTCGGATGCCTTTGAGCAGCAAATCATCGTCGATATCGAGGCAGGCAGCCCGCCCAACATCGCGGTCTTCCCGCAGCCCGGCCTTGCCGCCAACGTGGCCAGCGATGGCAGTCTGGTGCCCCTGGGTGACGACCTGCGTGACGCCGTGCTGGAGAATTATTCCGCCGGCCAGTCCTGGGTGGACCTGGGCACCTACGCCGACGCGATGGGTGACCTGCAGTACTACGGCTTCTTCTACAAGGTCGATCTCAAGAGTCTGGTATGGTACTCGCCGGACGCCTTCGACGAGGGTGGCTACGAAATCCCGGCCACGATGGAAGATCTGATCGCCCTGAGTGAGCAGATCGTGGCCGATGGTGGCGTGCCCTGGTGCATCGGCCTCGGCAGCGGTTCTGCCACCGGCTGGCCGGCGACCGACTGGATCGAGGACATCATGTTGCGGACGCAGTCACCCGAGGTCTACGACGGCTGGGTCAGCAACGAGATCCCCTTCACCGACGAGCGCATCGTCAACGCCCTTGAGGTCTTCGGCATGTTTGCGAAGAACGATGCCTGGGTAGACGGCGGCGCCTCGGCTGTGGCCGGCACCGACTTCCGCGAGAGCCCGGCCGGCATGTTCACCGTGCCGCCGAAATGCTACATGCACCGTCAGGCCAGCTTTATCCCTGTCTTCTTCCCGGAGGGCACGGAGCTGGGGCTGGACGCGGACTTCTTCTACTTCCCGCCCTTCGCCGGCGAGGACCTTGGCAACCCGGTGCTCGGCGCCGGCACGCTCTGGGCCATCACCGAGGACAGCGATGGCACTCGTGTGCTGCTGGACTTTCTGTCGACGGCGCTGGCCAATGAGCTGTGGATGGCGCAGAGTGGCTTCCTGACCCCGCACAGGGGCGTGAACGTCGAGGCCTACGCCAATGACACGCTGCGCGGCCAGGGCGAAATTCTGCTGGCGGCGACCACCTTCCGCTTCGATGGCTCCGACCTGATGCCTGGCGCGATTGGCGCCGGCGCCTTCTGGACGGGCATGGTGGACTTCGTCAGTGGCGCTTCCGCCGAGGATGTTGCGGCGGATATCCAGGCTGCCTGGGACGCCATCAAGTAACGCAGTAACGCGCGACCCGCTACCTGAGGGCGCACAACAGGGTCGGGGTGACTGCGCGTCGCCCCGACCTGTATCCCCGAATTCCGCCTCCAGACCCCGGAGGATTTCCTTGTGGAAAGACTAATCAATGGGATAGTAGCCATCGTCCTTGGCGTTGGCGCGATGGCGCTTTATTTTTATGGTTCCAACTGGCTGCTGGATACCCTGGTGCCGGACCGCGGTCTGGTCGACGGCGTCTTCTTCAGCCGCGAAAAGCAGCGCGAGCGCATCCGCCCCTGGCTGTTTATCGCGCCGGCGCTGACGATTCTCGGTCTCTACCTCGTCTACCCGGCGATACAAACCCTGATCCTGAGTTTTTACGACAGCGATGGTGACATCTTCGTCGGCCTCAAGAACTATATGCGGGCACTCGGCGACAGCCGCTTTCTGGAATCCGTCCGCAACAACATCCTCTGGCTCCTGTTCGTGCCCTCCTTCAGCGTGATCTTCGGTCTGATGATCGCCGTGCTGGCGGACCGCGTGAGCTGGGGCAACATCGCCAAGTCGCTTATCTTCATGCCGATGGCCATCTCCTTCGTGGGCGCCAGCGTCATCTGGAAGTTCGTCTACGCCATCAACCCGGACATCGGCCTGCTCAACGCGCTCTACACCAGTTTTGGCAACGAGCCGATTGATGTGCTGCAAATCCCCTTCTGGAACAGCTTCTTTCTGATGGTCATCCTCGTCTGGATCCAGACCGGCTTCGCAATGGTGCTGCTTTCGGCGGCGCTGCGCGGGGTGCCGGAGGAAACGCTGGAGGCCGCGCGCATCGACGGCGCCAACGAGGTGCAGACCTTCTTCCGTATCATGGTGCCGCAGATCATGGGCACCATCTTTGTGGTCTGGACGACGATCATCATCACGGTGCTCAAGGTGTTTGACATCGTGCTGGCGATGACCAACGGCAACTGGGACACCCAGGTCATGGCCAACTTCATGTTCGACCAGATGTTTCGCGCCTTCGACACAGGCTACGCCAGTTTCCTCGCGCTGATAATCATGGTGGCCGTGGTTCCCATCATGGTGATCAACATCCGGCGCATGAACCGTGAGGAGGCCCTGCGATGAGCGCCCGCATGGATAATGTTGGTTCCACTGCGCTGAAGCTGCCCCTGGTCAACATGACGGCGGGCGCCCTGCTGGCGCGCCTGGCCCTGCTGCTGATCGTGGTTGCCTGGACGGTGCCGACCTTCGGCCTGTTTATCAGCTCCTTCCGTGACAAGGACCTGCTGGCCGTCTCCGGCTGGTGGACCGCGCTGAGCATCACCGAGCGCGGGGCAGCGGCGCGCACCGGCACGGCCGACGACCAGGTTGAGGAAGACGGCGCCTGGGTCATCCGCGGCGAGGCTTTCGTCGCGGGCGACATGGAGTTGCTGGCCTTTGGCATCCGCTCGACCGACCCGGAGGCCTACACGCCAGGCGAGAGCGTGGATCTCGGGGATGGCGTTACCCTGACGGTCGACGAGGACGGGCGCTACGAAATGCGCTCACCAATCCCCTTCGATATCAGTCGGGGTCGGCGTTTCTACTACCAGGCCGCCGTGCCGCCGAAGTTCTCGCTGGCGAATTACGAGGAAATTCTGGGCACCGAGGGCGTCGACCAGGCCTTCATCAACACCTTCACGGTGACCATCCCGGCCACCATCATCCCGATCGCCATCGCGGCCTTCGCCGCCTACGCCTTCTCGTGGATCGAGTTCCCCGGGCGCAAGCTCCTGTTCGCGCTGGTGGTGGGGCTGCTGGTCGTGCCGCTGCAGATGTCGCTGATCCCCTTGCTGCGCATGTACAATCAGGTCTCCAATGTGCTGCCCTTCTTCGAGGCCAAGTCCTACGCCGGCATCTGGCTGGCGCACACCGGCTTCGGCCTGCCGCTGGCGATCTTCCTGTTGCGCAACTACATCGCCGGCCTGCCGAAGGAGATCATCGAGTCCGCCCGCATCGACGGCGCGTCGCACTTCCAGACTTTCATGCGTCTGATTCTGCCGCTCTCGATGCCGGCGCTGGCGTCCTTCGCCATCTTCCAGTTTCTGTGGGTGTGGAACGACCTGCTGGTCGCGCTGGTGTTTCTCAGCAAGGACCCGGACCAGATCGTGATGACCTCGCAGCTGCGTGAGTTGCTGGGGTCGCGCGGCGACAACTGGGAGATTCTGACCAGCAGCGCCTTCGTGTCGATCCTGGTGCCACTGTTGGTGTTCTTCGCGCTGCAGCGTTACTTCGTGCGCGGCCTGCTGGCCGGCTCGGTGAAGGGCGGCTGAGCGACGGGAGCGGGCAAGTGCCGGGCAGGGAAGTCGAAATGAACGAAGAGCTGAAAGCGCCGAAGACCAGTTGCGCGGTAAACTCCGGGCAATCATGACCGACAGCTTGCGCCCGGCAGGAACTGCTGCAACGGGATGTCCGTCGGCCAGGCAGATGCGAGGAGAAACATCGTGCTGACCCCCGAAAAGGCCCTGGAAAAACGGGAATTCATGCTGCGCGAGGGCTACGTGCTCCTTGAGAACATCCTGCCGGATGCATTTCTTGAGGAGCTACGCGCGGAAACCGAGCGGCTCATCGCGGGTCATGTCGAAGCGCCCGAGCTCCGCTTTCAGGGCCAGCACATCCCGGTGAAGGCGGCAGACAACGCCATCATCGACAAACTGCTGACCTGGAAACCTGCTTTTGAGGCCCTCGCTGCCCTGGGATTCGGTGATTTCAACTCCCACGGCTCGATCATCATTCTCACCAAGGAAGCGGGCGGGCCGCCCCTGTACTGGCACCAGGACTGGATGCAGTGGAACGATCCCCTCAGCCTGTCGCCCTGGACGCAGAAGTTCGCCCTCAACTACTACCTGACCGACACGTCTGTGGAAAACGGCTGTCTGAAAGTCATCCCCGGTAGCCATCTGAAACGCTTCCCCATTCACGACCGGCTCGTGCCCGCCCACGAACAGGGTGCCCGCTTCATCGACGACGACGATCCGGTCATGTTTAGCGAGGACCCCGATCAGGTCGAGGTGCCCGTGAAAGCCGGTGACCTGGTCCTGCTGGATGCCCGCATCCTGCACGCGGCCGACAGAAACCAGACCGACGAACGCCGTACCCTGGTGCTGGCCTGGCACCGGCGCCCCGAAAACACGGTTCCCGACTACTGGCAGGGCGAGATCCCCGAGGCGCTCGCGCAGCGGGACCCGGAGCACGATTTTGGAGGCTCGCGCATTCCCGGGGAATATCTCCGGGCGTAGCAGTGTTTGGCAACTTGCCAGCTCAGCCCTTGTCAGGCAAGTCTGTTGCCAGCGCGCCAGTCTGAACTGTTATCAGTCCGGCTACGGCCAGGCCGCGTCAGGCTCTGGCGCCGGGGCCGAGATCCACGTAGACCATGCCGTCTTCCACGCTCGTCGGGAAGCGGCGCAGCCGGCGCCGGTCGGTCAGGCAGTTGCCGGTCAGCAGGTCGAATTCCCAGCCGTGCCAGGGACAACGCAGGATCTCGCCCTCGCGCCCCCAGTTGAACTGACCCGGCAAGGAAGCTGTCGTCGTGCCGCTCCAGCGTCCCAGGCAGACAGGCGCCAGTTCATGCGGGCAGACGTTCAGCACGGCGATGAACTCGCCATGTACGTTGAACAGGCCGACCGAGCGATTCTCCAGCGTGACGATCTTGCGTGAGCCGGGCGGCAATTCGCTGGCGGGCGCCACGGCGTGACGGCTGCGTTCAGGCATGTTCGGGCACCGGCAGCTTGTAAAGCTGGCAGGCCGTTTCCCACATGACCGGTTCGCGCAGTTCTGACGGCAGCATACGCATGGCGAAATCCGGCGTATCGCCATCCCAGTGCGGGTAGTCCGTGGAGAACATCAGCATTTTGTCCGCCGGCAGCATGGCGAGCATGGCGTGCAACCAGGCCCGGTTGTCCGGCTCCTCGATGGGCTGGGTGGTGAGTAAAATATGCTCGAAGGCATACTCGCTGGGGGGACGTTCCAGCCAGGGGGTGGTCATGCGCAGGGATTTCCAGTTCTTGTCAAAGCGCCACAGGACGGGCGGCAGCCAGGACACGCCGCCCTCGATGAGGACGAATTTTAGACGGGGAAACTTGCAAAAGACGCCTTCGGCCACCAGGCTGATGACGTGGGCGATATAGCTGCCCACCAGGTTGGTGTGCCACTCGAAGTAGCTGCCGGGGTAGCCGGCCGAGGACGGGGCGCCGGATACGCCGCGGCCTTCCGAGCCTGGATGGACGGCCACCGGCAGGTCGTGTTCCTCGGCCGCCTGATAGATGGGGTGATAGAAGCGGTGGCCGTAGCCGTACTGGGAGCCGCTGGGCATGAGCACCTGCACCACGCCGGGATGATCGCCGAGGCGATGGATTTCTTCGGCGGCCAGGGCGGGGTCTGCTGGCGAGACGATCAGGGAATAGCGGAAGCGCGCGTCCGCTGTCAGCCAGTCGGTTACGAAGACGTCATTCATCGCGCTGCAATAGGCGGCGGCAAAATCCGGCTCCGGCGACAGGCCGACGTGAACGCCGCCGGCGTTGAGGATGCCGAAATCGATGTTGTTGAGGTCGAAATGGTAGTGACCCAGGGTGTCGGGAGCGCCTTCGATGCGGCGTCCGTCAGGCGTGATCGCATCGCGCCGGTTGACGCCGTTGGGGTTCCAGTAGCCCAGGTGGCCTGGGCCGTCGCTGCCATCAGCGAGGCGGGTGCGCCAGGGTTCGGGCAGGAAGTCCATTATTCGCTGGCGGCTGGCGCCGCAGTGTACGTCAGTGTCAACGATCATTGTCATCGACTACGATTCCCCTTCGCGCTATCATCAAGGCACGACCAGGCGCGAGCATAACGCCCCCTGCGCCAGGCCGCCACGGGCGCAGCAGCGACGCTGGCAAAGGAGTCTTGACTGTGGCAGAAGCTTCTAACGAGCGCCGCGCCCTGAACTCGAGCCATCTGACGAAGCCCTTGCGTGATTATGATCGGCCAACCTTTCACTATCTGCCGTCGGAGGGTCTGCTCTGGGATCCCTGTGCGGCCATCAAGTGGCAGGGGCGTTACCATCTGTTCTACCTCCACAGTTCCTGGGAGGATTCGGGACCACCCCGCCGCTCCGATGGATACGTCTACAAGGCCTGGGCGCACATCTCGTCACCCGACCTGATTCACTGGGAGCGGCATCCCGACGCGATCGAGCGGGGACAGACGGGCGGCCTCTTTGTCTTCAACGGGACTCCGACCATCATCTTCCCCCATCCCGACGGAGGAGGGGCCGGCTGCATCGCCACCAATCCCGCAGGCGATCTCATGTCGTGGCGCTTTGACCCCCGGCATCCCGTTCTCCGCCATCCGGTCCAGGGCGACGGGCTGTATACCCCGTACAACGACGTCACAGCCTGGCAGGAGGGCGAATGGTGTTATGCCCTGACCGGCCAGCGGGATCTCACAGAAGGGGGCGACACCCAGTATTTCTTCCGCTCGCGCAACCTGAAAAGCTGGGAGTTCATGGGCAGGTTCTACAAGTCGGAGAGGCGCTGGACCGATGAGGGCGATGACGGCGCCTGCCCTCAGCTATTCGAGCTCGGTGACAGCTGGATGCTGCTGCATTTCTGCCACCGCAGACCACAGGGAAGCGTGAGGCCGGCGGGCAGCCGCTTCTATCTCGGGCAATACCGGAATCATCACTTCTATCCGGAGACTTTTGATAACATCAACTGGCCAGGCGGTAACCTGCACGCACCACGAACACTGCTCGACGACGACGGGCGACGCATTCTCTTTGCCAACCTGAACGAAGGGCGCAGTCAGACCGCTTGCGAGCAGTCGGGCTGGTCCGGTGCGTTGAGCCTGCCGGTGGTCATCTCGCTCGCCCCGAATAAGGACGCCATCCACTTTGAGCCGGCAGTGGAGCTGGAAGCCCTGCGTCACGAAGCCCGGGAGCTGAGTTCACTGCTCGTGGAAGCGGACACGGAGCTCGAGTTGCCGGAGATTCGTGGCGACTGTCTCGAACTCGACATCGAGTTCGAGGCGACGGATGCTGCGGAGTTCGGGTTGATCCTGCGCCGCTCGCCCGACGGCGCGGAGCAGACCCGCGTCTCTTTCACCCGTGACCCGTCCAGCGTCCGGATTGACTTTGGCAAGTCCAGCAGGCGCAGCGATCTGGACTACCTGCAGGGGCGGGCCGTCCAGGAGGCACCATTCCAGTTGGATCTCGAGACAAGGCTGAGCCTGAGGGTGTTCCTCGACCGCTCCGTGATGGAGGTGTTCGCCGGTCGCCAGCGCTATCTGGTGCAGCGGATCTACCCCGGTCCGGATGCAACGGGTGTGAGACTCTTCAGCCGGGGTGGCAACACGTCTGTCCAGCGTTTAAGAGCATGGCGCATGGGACGGGCCCATTGACCGACCGGCGGCCCAACATTCTGCTCATCGTGACCGACCAGCAGAGCGCCTTTATGCTGGGCTGTGCCGGAAACCGCCATGTACGCACGCCGGCCATGGACCGCATTGCGGCGCGCGGCGTGCGCTTTGCCCGTACCTGGTGCAGCAACCCGATGTGCCTGCCGTCGCGCTTCAGCCTGGTGACGGGCCGCCTCGGCAGCGACTTCGGCATCCGCCACAACAATGACGGGCAGCGCGCAGACATCCCCGCCGCAGTAAGGCAGTCAGCAGTGGGCTGGTTGCTGCGGCGCGCCGGCTACGAGACGGCCTGGGGCGGCAAGGTGCATTTGCCGGCGGGCTGGACGCCGGAGGCGCTGGGCTTTGAGACCATCACCAGGGACGAGCGCGACGGCCTGGCCGCTGTCTGCGCGGACTTTGTGGGCCGCAGGCGGGAGCGGCCGTTTTTCCTGATGGCCTCGTTTATCAACCCCCACGACATCTGCTTCATGGCCATCCGCGATAATGCGGATGAGGAGCGTCGCCGGCAGCTCGAACAGCGCAACGCGGATGAACTGCGCGAGCTGGATGCGGCCCTGCAACTGCCGCCGGGCGTGGGGCGGGACGCCTTCTTCGCATGGCATTGTCCGCCACTGCCAACCAACTTTGACATCCAGGCGGACGAGCCGGAAGCCATCCGCCGGATGCAGGCCCGCAGCCCCTTCAAGCGCATGGCGCGCGAACAGTACGACGAGGAGCGCTGGCGTCTGCATCGATGGGCCTATGCCCGCCTGACGGAGCGGGTGGACGGGCAGGTCGGCCGCATCCTGGACGCGCTGGAGGCCAGCGGCGCGGCGGACAACACTCTGGTCCTCTTCACCAGCGACCACGGCGACATGGATGCCAGCCACCGCATGGAGCACAAGTCGGCGTTTTACGAGGAGGCTGCGCGCGTGCCCCTGCTGGTGGCGGGCGCGGGCGTTGAGCGGCGCGGCGCGGTAGACTCCCGCCCGGTCTCCAATGGCCTGGACCTGCTGCCGACGCTCTGCGATTTTGCCGGCGCGGCGCCAGCGCCAGGGTTGTCGGGCTCAAGCCTGCGCCCGCTGCTGGCAGGGCAGGACGCTGTGGCCTGGCGCGAGTTGCTACCGGTGGAAAGTGAGCTGGGGCGCATGGTAACGGGCGGACGCTACAAGTACATGCAGTATGATGAAGGGGCGCAGGGCGAACAACTGATCGACCTGCTGGCCGACCCGGACGAAATGCGAAACGCAGCTGCTGATCCGCAAAACAGGGAGGTGCTGGCGCGCATGCGCGTCAGCCTGGAGGAGGTATTTGCCGGGCGAGGAAGGTTGGACTGATTGAGATCGCAGTACAACATTGTTTCTGTTGCAGACAAGGGATAGGTAATGAACATGTCTCGTAATCTGATCGTGTTACTCGTAGTGACGCTGGCCTTCATCATCTCCGGCGGCGCAGCGCTGGCGCAGGACGCCGGGCTGGATCCCTTCCAGGCTCAGGTGGACGCCGGGACGCTGCCGCCGCTGGCGGAACGGCTGCCGGCCAGCCCGCTGGTTATCGGCCCCGGCATGCTCGTCTCCTCGGAAGACCAGCCGGACTGGGAGCCGGGCGTGCATGGCGGCACCCTGCGTACCGCCTTCACCAGCGCTTTTGGCTTTTCCGGCGAGATGTACGTCATGAATCTCGAGCCCATCATTGCCGCGCCTGGCATTGATGTGGAGGGCTTCTACGGCAATCTGGCCGAGAGTTTTGCGGTGAACGAGGACGCCACCGTCTTCACCTTCACCCTGCGCGCGGGGCTGCGCTGGTCGGATGGCGAACCGGTCTCGACCGCCGACGTGGCCTTCGTCTTCAACGACCTCTATGCCAACGAGGAGTACGGCGCCTTCCCCAACAAGTTCAAGTCCGCCAGTGGCACGCCGGCGCAGCTGGATGTGATGGACGACCTCACTTTCAGCCTGACCTTTGATACGCCTTCCGGCGGTATCCTGCGTGACCTGGCGATAACCGCCTGGACCTCCTACAACGACATGATGAAGCCGCAGCATTATCTGGCGGACTTTCACCCGGCCTACGCGGACGCTGACGCGCTGCAGGCCAAACTGGATGCCGAGGGCCTGGGGGCCGGGGAGTGGCCCATCCTGTTCAACAATGTGGACTGCCCGCGCAACCACATGATGCGCGAGAAGTGCATTGGCTTCCCGCAGCTGACTCCCTGGCTGGTCTCGCAACTCTCTGAATCCGGAACCATCATGGAGCGCAACCCCTACTACTGGAAGGTGGACACCGAGGGCAAACAGTTGCCTTACCTGGACCGTCTGGTCGCGCAGGTCTTCGGCGATGGCGAGATGGTCAACCTGGGCGCCATTGCGGGCGACATCGACTTCCTCTACGGCACCCAGTACAGCAACTATCCGCTCTACAAGGAAAACGAGGTGGCCGGAAACTTCGTGACCATCCCCTTGATCCTGCACGCGGACCCGACGGCGCTCTACGTGCAGACCTGTAATTCCGACCCGGCCTATGCCGCAGTCGCCAACGATGTCCGCTTCCGTCGGGCCCTGAGCCACGCGATCGACCGCGAGGAAATCATCGACGTGGTCTATCTGGGGCTGGGTGACGTGCCCACCTGGATTCCTGCGGCGTTCGACCCGGATACGGCCAACGCGCTGCTGGACGAGATGGGCATGGACCAGCGTGATGCCAACGGTATGCGCATGGCTCCCGATGGCAGCGAGTTCGGCTTCTTCATCGAGGTGTCGCCCGTCCGGCCGGACATGATTCCGGTTGGCGAGCTCATCATCGACCACCTTGAGACCTTTGCTGACGTTCGCGCCGAGCTGCGCCAGGAAGACCCCAACGTCAAGAACGAGCGCATCCGCAACAACGAAACCCAGGCCTCCATTTTCTGGATTCAAACCTATCAGTGGCGTCCCGGCATGAATCAGGAATACGCGGGCAGCAGCCAGTGGTGCGCATCCTGGCGGCAGTGGCTGGACACGGGTGGCGCAGCGGGCACCGAGCCTCCGCAAGAGGTGAAGCGCCTCTACGAGATCCTGGTGGCGCGCAAGGCGACCATCCCGTACTCGGCTGAGGATCTGGCGCTGGTTGACGAGCTGTTCCAGCTGCACTACGACAACGTGTGGATTCTGCCGATGATCGAGAATGTGCTGCGGCCGACGATCTTCAACGCCGACTTCGGCAACATTGCGACCGGCGGCACCCAGATGGGCGCCTCGCGCGCTGGCGAGCAGTTCTTCTATCGTTCGGCGCAATAGGTAACAGATTAAGCTGGCGGGTCGCTGCTCTGATGGCAGGGCAGCGACCCGTCTCCTGCCGCGCGCAGCGACGCGCCGGCGCCGGACGTTAATCCGGAGACAGACTGTTGGAAGTTTTTATTCTCAAGCGGCTTCTGACCATGATTCCGCTTTGGTTAATGTTGTCGCTGATCACCTTCTTTCTGATCGAGCTGCCACCCGGCGACATCGTGACCAATGAAGTCATCGCGCTACGGGCGCAAAATATTGAAATAGATGATGCGGCGATCGCCCGCATGCGGGCCCGCTGGCGCCTGGACGCTCCGTTCATATCCCGCTATTCGCGCTGGCTGGAAAACATCGTGTTGCGCGGCGACATGGGCAGCACGGTCGATGGCCGCGACAACCTGGATGTGCTGCTGGAGACCATTCCCTACACGCTGATTATTGGAGTGTCGGCCTTTGTCCTTTCGATGGGAGTCGCCATTCCGCTGGGGATCTACTCGGCGACACACCAGTATTCATCCGTCGATTACGTCACGACCTTCCTGGCCTTTATCGGTCTGGGCGCGCCGGGCTGGCTGCTGGCGATTGTGGTGGCCTGGGCCAGTCTTTACTTTTTTGATTTTGTGCCGCTGGGCATCAATTCACTGGAGTTTCTGCATGCGCCCTGGAGCCAGGCGAAAATCATCGACACGGCCAAGCACCTGTGGGCGCCCATTCTGCTGACAGCCCTGCCGTCGATAGGCGGCACCATTCGCCTCGTGCGCAACAATTTGCTAGACCAGCTCGGTCAGCAATACGTCGTTACGGCGCGCGCCAAGGGGCTCAGCGAGCGCCGCCTGGTGCGCAAGTATCCGGTGCGCATCGCGCTGAACCCGCTGGTCAGCGACCTGGGTCAACTGGTCTACGGCATCGTGGCCGGGCAGGGCCTGATTGGCATCGTACTGGGGTTGCCGACCCTCGGGCCGCTGCTGCTCAACTCCCTGGTGGCGCAGGACATGATTTTGGCGGGCACGATACTCCTGATTTATGCTTCCATTATCTGGTTGAGTACCCTGGCCTCCGACGTGCTGCTGGCATGGTTCGATCCGCGCATCCGCTTTGAGGCCCGTTCCTGATGGTCAGCCATGGCGACCTGCTGGCCAGGCGCGCGCGCGTCCGGGCCCGCCACGGCCTCACGGGGCCGGAAGAAGTCATCGACCTGATGCCGGACGCGCTGCCGGAGGCAGAGGCGGAGGCGCGACATTATTATGCGGGGCAGTGGCGCCTGATGTGGTGGCGTTTTCGCCGCCACCGCATGGCCCTGATCTCCGCCTTCCTTCTCATCCTGCTCTATCTAATTGCCGCGCTGGCGGATTTCGTCGCCCCCTACGAGTCGCGCCAGCGATTTCGCCGCTACCAGCAGGCACCGCCCTCCACTATCTACTGGTCTGATGAAAACGGCCTGCGCGGCCCCTACGTCTACGGCCTGGACCAGGAACGCCACCCCGTAACCTTGCGCCTGTCCTTCGTGGAAGACCGTGAAGTCATCCTGCCGCTGCAGTTTTTCGTCGAGACGGAACCCTACAAACTGGCGGGCCTCGTGGAAATACGGCACCGGCTCTTCGGCCTCGGCGCGGCCGGAGACCAGGCCCGCATCGGCATCTGGCTCTTTGGGCTGGATTCGCTGGCGCGCGACGTCTTTTCGCGCACGGTGCATGGCGCCCGCATTTCGCTCACGATCGGCCTGGTGAGCGTGGCCCTGACCTTTTTCCTGGGGGCGCTGCTGGGGGGCATGTCCGGCTATTTTGGCGGAGTTGTGGATTACGTCATCCAGCGCGTGATCGAGTTCCTGCGGGCGATTCCGCAACTGCCCCTTTGGATGACCCTGGCGGCGGCGGTGCCGAAGAACTGGCCCCCGCTGAATGTCTACTTCGCCATCACGCTGATTCTGGCGCTCTTGAACTGGGTCGGTCTGGCGCGCGTCGTCCGCGGGCGGCTGCTTTCCCTGCGCGAGGAAGATTACGCGCTGGCAGCACGCGCATCCGGCGCCGGCGACCTGCGCATCATCTTCACGCACTTGCTGCCGGGCTTCACCAGCCACCTGATTCTGTCCGTGACGCTGATGATCCCGCAGATGATTCTCTACGAAACCGCGCTGAGCTTCCTCGGCCTGGGGATGCAACCTCCGGCGGTCAGCTGGGGCGTGCTGCTGCAGGACTTCCGCGACATCCTGGCAATCTTTCACATCCCCTGGTTGCTGTGGCCGGCCGTCTGCGTGCTGGTCACGGTATTGTTGTTTAACTTCATCGGTGATGGCCTGCGGGATGCGGCGGATCCCTATTCCAATGTCTGACGGCGACGCAAGGCAGCAGCGGGGCGACATGCAGGGGGAAGGGCAGCGTCCGTCTCGGCAGAGCCGCGCGGCGGAAGATGACACGCTGCTGGAGCTTCGTAACCTGAAAGTCAGTTTCCCGCTGCGTGAGGGAACCATCCGGGCCGTGGACGGCGTCAGCCTGGAGGTGCGCCGGGGCCGCACCCTGGGGGTGATTGGCGAGAGCGGCAGCGGCAAATCGGTGATGGCGCAGGCGGTACTGCGCCTGACCCCGCCGCCGGGCGTCATCACGGACGGGGAAATCTTGCTGTATGGCGCTGCCGGCCTGCAGCAGGAAATCGTCGATCTGGTGCAGGTTGCCCCTTCCGGCCCGGAGATTCGCGCTGTTCGCTGGAATGACATCAGCATGATCTTCCAGGAACCGATGACCTCGTTCAGCCCGGTGCACACCATTGGCGACCAGATTACCGAAGCCATCCTGTTGCACGTTGAGGGCACCAGCCAGGCAGAGGCGCGCCGTCAGGCTGTGGCGTTGCTCACCCGCGTTGGCATTCCGAATGCAGAGAACCTGGTCGATACCTGGCCCTTTCAGCTGAGCGGCGGCATGCGGCAACGGGCGATGATCGCCATGGCGCTGGCCTGCAACCCGCAGCTCTTAATCGCCGACGAGCCGACGACGGCGCTGGACGTCACCATTGAGGCGCAAATTCTGGCCCTCATCAAAGAGCTGCAGGCCGACTTCAACATGGCGGTCATGTTCATCACCCACGACCTGGCCGTCATCGGCGAAATGTCGGACGAAGTGGTGGTGATGTATCTGGGCCTGGTGATGGAGCGCGGCCCGGTGGAGCGCATCTTCGAGGAGCCCCTGCATCCCTACACCCGCGCCCTGTGGCATTCCATTCCCACCATAGATGGCGAGCTGGTGCGCCTGGAGTCCATCGCCGGCGTCCTGCCGGATCCCTATGCCCCGCGCCTGGGTTGCCCGTTTTTCTCGCGTTGTGGCCTGCGCATTGCCGGCGTTTGCGATCAGGCACTGCCGCCGCTGATCGAGGTTGAGCCCGGGCACGAGGTGCGCTGCGTTCTGTATGAAGACGAGGCGGGAACAGCGTGAGTCAACAGGAGACATCGATGGCAGCACAGCCGGAGAACATCCTTGAGGTGCGCGGGCTCAAAAAATACTTCCCCCTGCGCAGCAAGGGCTTTCTGCGCCGCACCATCGGCTATATCCGGGCGGTTGACGACGTCAGTTTCGTGATGAAAAAGGGGGAAACGCTGGGCGTCATTGGCGAGAGCGGTTGTGGCAAGACGACTCTTGGCCGCTGCGTCTCCTGGCTTTACGAACCCGACGGCGGCGAAATCGTGGTGCGCAGCGGCGAGCGTGAATTCCGCCCTGGCCAGATTGACCGGGAAGACAACAGCGAATTTCGCAAGATTGTGCAGGTGATCTTTCAGGACCCGTTTTCGTCCCTGAACCCGCGCATGAGCGTGCTGCGCAGCGTGGGCGAGCCCTTGCGCGTCAACAAGCTCGCCAGCGGCCGCGAACTTGAGGAACGCGTGGCAGCCATCTTGCAACGGGTGGGCCTGGATGAGGGCCATTTGCAGCGCTTCCCGCACAGCTTCAGCGGCGGTCAGCGCCAGCGCATCTCTATCGCGCGGGCCCTCGTGATTAACCCGCAGCTGGTCGTCGCCGACGAGCCGGTGTCGGCGCTGGATGTCTCGATTCAGGCGCAAACGCTCAACCTGCTCAAGGACCTGCAGCAGGAGTTCGGCCTGTCCTATATGTTCATCTCGCACAGCATGAGCGTGATCCGCTACATGAGCGACCGCATCCTGGTGATGTACGCCGGCAAGGTCGTCGAAACCGGCCTGCGCGACGAGCTGTTGCAGCAGCCGCTGCACCCCTACACCGAGATGCTGCTCAAGGCGGTGCCGCGGGTCACGCGTCGCCAGGGACTGCGTTTGAAGGACGTGACTGCCGGCGAACCCCCGGACCTGCTGACGTTGCCGACCGGCTGTGTGTTCCATCCCCGCTGTCCCCATGCCCGCGACATTTGCCGCGAAGAGCGCCCGCAGTTGCGTACGCTGGGGGACGGGCGTCAGGTGAGTTGTCATCTGGCGGAAGAGCTCACACTGGCGGGCGTGTTTGACTGACGCGGCTGTTACTCGCTGAACAGTTCGCGCAGGGCCAGGCGGAAGTCGGGCAGCAGCGCCGGGCACGTGAGCGTGTCGTCGGGGCCCAGTGTGAGGGGGCCCTGGGCCGGGTCAGCGCCGGGCGCCTGTACTTCCACGCGCTGCGCCCTGGGCAGCACGACCCAGACGGTGACGCCGGCCGCGCGGTAGTGGCGCAGCTTTGTCTCCAGCCCTTTCAGTTCCTTGCCATTACTCTCGTCAGAGACGACCTCGACGGCAAGGTCGGGCGGGTCGGGGTTGTAACCGCGGTCAACAAGGCGCTTGTCGGGGCCGACGTAGGCCACATCGGGCGCGAAGCGCTGGTCGTTGACCATGAAGCCACCGTCTGCGCCTGAAATGTTGCGAGTCAGACCTCTTTGTCTCAGATGCAACCAGAGATAGGAAAAGATTATTCCGGCAATGTTGCTGACCCAGGGGTTGCTCGGCACCTCTACCACCTCTCCGTCGACGAATTCGTAGATTTCGTCGCCCATGTGGTCTGCGATGAAGTTGTCAAAGTCGGTGGCGCTGAGCAGTTCCCTGACCTGCATGTCAGTTGGCCTCTTGTTCGTTGAACAGTTCGCGCAAGGGCAGGCGGAAGTCCGGCAGCAACGCCGGCCCCGCCAACGTGTCGTCGGGGCCCAGCGTCAGGGGGCCCTGCGCCGGGTCATCGTCAGGCGCGTGTACTTCCACGCGCTGCGCCCTGGGCAGCACAACCCAGACGGTGACGCCGGCCGCGCGGTAGTGGCGCAGCTTTGTCTCCAGCCCTTTCAGCTCGCTGCGCTCACTCTCGTCTGAAATGACCTCGACGGCGAGGTCGGGCGGGTCGGGGTTGTAGCCGCGGTTGACGAAGCGCTTGCCGGGGCCGACGTAGGCCACATCAGGCGCGAAGCGCTGGCCGTTGACCATGTAGCCGCCGGCCTCGGCAGATACGTGGCCTGCCACGCCACGTTCGCGAAGATACAACATGAGAAAGAATATGAATCTCGCAGCAATGCTGCTGACCCAGGGGTTGCTCGGCACCTCTACCACCTCTCCGTCGACGAATTCGTAGATTTCGTCGCCCATGTGGTCTGCGATGAAGTTGTCGAAGTCGGCTGCTGTGAGCAATTCCCTGGCGATCATGCGCGCCTCCGCTCTCTGCACAGCAAGTATAGCGCAATCCGCGCTCAGCCCAGCAGGCAGCCCTGCATGGCGTCGCCGCCGAGCACCCAGCCATCCAGCGTGACCAGCGCCAGGAAGCCGCTGCTGACGTGGATGCGCTCGTCCACGTCCACCTGCAGCAGGCGCGCCAGCGGGCTGCCGTTGCGGTCGCCGCCGGCGTAGAGTTCGATGTGCAGCAGCAGGCTGCCGTCTTCCGTGTCGATCAGGCTGAGGCCGCCCCGCGCATCCAGCGTGTAGAGCAGACAGCCGCTGCCGCTGTCCAGCAGGGGCGGCAGGGCCGAGCGCGCGCCGGGCCAGTCAACGCGCCAGCGCAGGCCGCCCTGCGCGTCCAGCGAGAGCAGGCTTCGGACGCCGCCGCCCAGGTAGAGGTAACTGTTGCCCGCCACGTCCATTGTGATTGCGGCTCCGCTGCCGACCCGCCCGGCGAATGTCGCCAGCTCCTGGCGCTGCCCTTCGGCAATGCGGAAGAAGTGCTGGCCATCGAGTCCGAGCCAGGTGCCGTCGCCCGCGGGCGCGAGCAGGGAACGCTGCGCCATGTTCGCCTGATAGCGGACGGTGCCTTCTGCGTCGACGAGGCGCCAGAGGATGCCATTACCCGGATCGCGCAGCCCGATTGCCAGCAGCGTCCCGTCGCTGACGAAGTCGCTCAACTGCAGCGTGGCGGGGAAGGGCGGCAGTTGCCAAAGGCGCTCGCCGGCAGCGTTGAAGGCGTCCAGCGCGCCGCCCTGCAGGGCAAAGACGAGGGTCTCGCCCAGAGTTTGGAAGGGCGCGTCCGGTTCAGGTACCTGCCACAGGGCTTCGTAACGCCCCTGCGCCAGAGTCATGGCCTGGCCAGCGCGCGTATGCGCCACGACGCGGCCGTCAGACAGCGCGGCGAGGCCCTGCACAATGCTGCCAGTCTCTACCTGCCACTGCGCGCTGTCCTGCCCCAGGGCGCCGGCCATGATGCGCTCGCCGCTGGCCAGGACGTAGCCGCCCGCGCCCGTCAGGCGGACTGGCAGGGTGGGGACGGCGTTGAAGCTCGTCGAGGCGAGGTAGCCAGGCCCCAGGCGCAGTTGCCACAGGGAGGTGAAGGCCAGCGGGTGATACCAGCCGGCGGCCAGTGGGTCGCCGTCGATGTAGCCGGGGCCACCCTCATCCGGCAGGTTGTCGCGAATTTCGTAATGCAGATGCGGCCGCCCGCGCGAGGGCCAGCCGATGCCGCCCAGTACCGTTTGCTCCGTGACACAGTCGCCGACTTCAGGGAAACTCAGCTCGTCGAACTGCTCCATGTGGCCGTAGAGCGTGTAGACCAGACTGTCGTCCGGCATACGGTGGGCAACGATGACCACGCCCTTTTCGCTGTCCCAGCCCGCGACGTCGGAGTAGGTGACGATGCCGCGCATGGCGGCGCGCACCGGGTCGCCCCAGCGGTCAAAGGCGAGGTCAATGCCGACGTGGTTGCCGCCGAAGCGCGCGCGGTGCTGGCCGAAGTCGTCGTAACCCGCTGCCAGCCCGTCGACGGGATAGCCGATGGCATCAACGACACCGCAGGGCGCGTCCGCCTGGGCCTGGACGAACGGGCCAGGCAACAACAGGCAGAGCGTGAGCAGCAGGGCGCTGCGGGCGGGCATGCGCGTCCGCGGGATCAGGCGAGGCTGGTATCAAAGACGATTACGTTACGCAGCGCCTCGCCGCGCTCCATCGATTCGATGGCTTCGTTGATCTGCTCCAGCGGCCAGGTTTTGGTGATGAGCTCCTCGAGTTGCAGATTGCCGTGCTCGTAGTGCGCAATCAGGCGCGGGATGTCGATCTGCAGGCGCGTGGAACCCATGAAGCTGCCCAGCATACGCAGGCCGCGGAAAACCAGATCGCGCGCGGCCAGATTGACGGTCAGGCTTTCCGGAGGCATACCCACCAGCACGATCGTGCCGGACTTGCGCGTCATCTGCAGGCCCTGCAGCATGGCTCGCTCGCTGCCCACAGTGACGAAAACGTAGTCGGCCATGCGTCCGCCGGTCAGTTCGCTCACCGCCTCTACCGGGTCGACCTCGGCGGCGTTGACCAGGTCGCTGGCGCCGAACTGCAGCGCCGCGGCCAGCTTGTTTGGCAGGAGATCGACGGCGATCAGTTGACCGGCGCCGGAGAGCGCCGCGCCCTGCACGCTGTTCAGGCCCACGCCGCCGGTGCCGATGACGACGACCGTGCTGCCCGCGGTGACCTGCGCCGTGTTGACGACTGCGCCGAAGCCGGTGATCACGCCGCAGGCCAGCAGCGAGGCCGCCTGCAGGCTCATCGAATCCGGCACGCGCGCCAGCTGCGACTGGTCGACGATGGCGTATTCTGCGAAACCGGCCACGCGCACGCCATGGCGCACCGGCTCGCCGGCAGCGTTGCGGATACGGCTCTCCGTATCCAGCGGCCACACGGCGGAGCAATGGTTTGGCGTGCCCGCGAGACAAAAGTCGCAACGGCCGCAGGAGCGCAGCAGCGAGACCACGACGCGGTCGCCCGGCTGCACCAGGCTCACGCCCGGGCCGGTCTCGACGACCACGCCGGCGGATTCATGGCCGGCGATGAAGGGCCGTGGGATGGTCCACTCGCCGCGCAGGTAGTGCACGTCGGAATGGCAGATGGCGGTGGCGGCGAGCTGCACCTTCACCTCACCCTGCTCGGGTGGCGCGAGCGACACTTCCTCGATGACGAGCGGCTGATTTGTTTCGTAGCAGATGGCGGCTTTCATGGCGCTTCTCCCAGGTTGTCAGGCCGGAGCGCTGCCCCGGCTCGGTGAGGGCTCAGCCGAGCAGCCTGGTATACAGGCGCTGCTGGCGTTCGATGGCCCCCTGATAGATACGATGATACTCCGGCCGCGGCTGGCAACCGGGCCCGGTTGCGGGCAATGCCTCCTGTTGCATGGCCAGCAGGGCCGCGCCGCGGATGGTCGCCTCGCCCTGCGCGCAAAGATACACGGGCGCGCCCAGCACGTCGGCCATGATCTGCAGCCACAAGGGTGAATTGCGCAAGGCGGCGCCGTTGGCGATGAATCGCGCGTCCGGTGGCAGCAGCGGACGCAGCCGCTGCAGGATCTGCGCGAAACGACAGGCGACGGCCTCCAGCGCGGCGCGCAGCAGATGCTCCTGCGTTGTGTCGAAGCTCATGCCCGCGAAGACCGCGCGCGCCTCGTCGCGCCAGCCAGGCGCGCGCTCGCCGGCGAGGAAAGGCAGCACGGTCAGGCCATGGCCGTCCGGCGCCAGGGCGGCGAGCGCGTCCTCGTCGATGTTCGCCAGCACGCGGCGCAGCCAGGCGTAGAGGTTGCCAGCGTTGCTGAGCGCGCCGCCCACCAGTGAACGCGCAGCGTCGATGCGATAGACGAAGAGGCCGGGCGGCGTCTGCTCTGGCGTGCCCGGCAGTACCACGCGCATGGCGCCGCTGGTTCCCAGGCTCAGCGCCACGTGGTCCGGCTGCGCGCAACCGGCGCCGATGTTGGCGGCCGCGCCGTCGGCGACGGCGGGCGACCATTGCGCGTCCCTTAGCGCGGGCCAGCGCGCTGCCCAGGGCGCAGCGAGTCCCTGCAGCGGCTCGTTGCTGATGGCGGAGAGCTGCGCCGCTTCCAGCGGCAACTGGCGCAGCATGGGTTCGTCCCAGGCCAGGCTGTGGCGGTCGAGCAGGCCGCTCCAGGAGGCGACGCTGTGGCTGATGCGGCGCTCGCCGAAGAGGCGCAAGAGCAGGTATTCGCCCAGCGAAAGCCAGTAGCGCACGCGCCGGAACAGTTGCGGCTGCTCCGTCTGCAGCCACAGGAGGCGCAGTGGCCAGTAGCTGGTATGCACGCGGCAGCCGCTGCGCCGCGCATAGTCGCGCGCGTCGAGGCGTTCGGCCAGGTCGGCGCCGCGCGTATCGGCCCAGGTGTACAGCGGCGTGACCGGCTGGCCCTCTGCGTCAAGGCCCAGCAGGTTGGCCACCAGGGTGTCCATGGCCACGCGTGTGATCCTGCGCGAGCCGGCCTGTTGCAACGCCTCGTCGATGCAGGCGAAGGCCAGCCGGGTCAGCTGCTCCGGGTCCAGTGTGACGCCGCCGTCGGGCGTGGTGTCCGCCGTGCAGGCCTGTTGCACGAAGACTTTCGGCACGGCCGCGCCCTGCGCATCGAAGAGCATGGCGCGCAGGGAGGAGGAGCCGATGTCGAGGGCGAGGGTGTGCGTCATCTTCCGCTTTCCAGCGCATCATGCGCGCACAAAAAGGGACGCTTCATCTTCATTATGAAGCGTCCCGATTGTAGCGCATGCCGGCCGGAATCAGGCCCCCGTCAGGCGGGCGACGAGCGTGATCTCTTTCACGGCGGCCAGCGCGCCGGAGACCGGGCAGCCGGTCTTGGTGGCGTTGGCCACTTCCTGGAACTGCGCCTCGTCGATGCCGGGCACGACGGCCTCGCACTCCAGCTCGATCTTGTCGATGGCGAAGCCGCCGGGCACCTGGTTGATGTGCACGCTGGCGCTGGTGCTCACGCGCTGCGGCTCGAAGCCGGCCCGGCCGAGGCCGGCGCTGAGGGCCATCGAAAAGCAGCCGGCGTGCGCGGCGGCGATGAGTTCCTCGGGGTTGGTGCCCGCGTCCTCGCCGAAGCGCGAGCCGACTGAATACTTGCCCGAGTAGGCGCCGCTGGCCATGTTCATGACCCCGCTGCCCTCGCCCAGGCTGCCACTCCAGATTGCGTCTGCCTTGCGTACCGCCATGGGTCTCTCCTTTGCCTACAGGTTTTGTATCACGCTAACAGGGATCATCCAGCGATGTAAGGCCAGCGCGCGTTCCATTTCGCTCATGCGCCTGTAGCCGGCGCGCACCTGCGTCCGCGCCAGTCCGACTTCGTTGCCGGCCTCCACGATCTGCTCCTCGTCGTCCTTGCGTTGCGCCTGCCACCAGGCTTCCAGCGCTCCGTAGTGCCGTTCGCAGAGCTCCTGAAACTCTTCGAGCGTGACCGGCTCAGCCAGCAGCCGGGAACTGGGCGAAATGAATCCCTTCCGGTCGCTCAGGCGCTCCCGCGCAGGGGTCATCATCCCTCTCCCTCTCCCGACAGCTTTTACCGTCGGGCGCGTGGCTGCCTCGACTTCCACCTCCGTCACGGCAACGCCCAGTTCCCCGGCAAACCATTCCGCCACCATCTGCCGGTGACACCAGTTGTCCACCGTGAGCGGCGGCTTCTCGAAGCACAGCAGCACCGGCTCCTGACCGGGCACCAGCGCGTGCAACTCATCCCACACCTGCTGCGCGTCCAGGGCCTCCAGCCGCTCGAAATACAGTGGGCGGTATTCGTCATAGGGCAGGCCCAGCCAGCTCCAGTCCGGCGCCAGCTGCGGGTAGACTTCGTACTCCTCCCGTTTGATCCAGCGAGGCCGTCCGATGGAAATGCCAATCCGCCCTGGGCCCGTGTAGCTGGAGAAGCTCGCTGTCTTCACGGCCACACCCTCTGTTGGATACTATGCCTGCTCCCCCGGCCGGGCGCAGTCAGCGCAGCCGACCACGGCGCCCGACTCTAGCGTGGGCCGCAATCCTGAGCAAGAGAGTGTAACGCTTGTGTTTGTATTTGACTCGCCCACAGGTATAATTGCGCGGCAGAACAGGTAGCCGCAGATTAAACAGGGTTTCTATGGATTCGAAAGACGCAGGGGTTGAGGCAGAGCCGATGGCACAGCCGGACGCGCAGCCGCAATCCGACGGAGCAATGGTACCAGCCACAGCAGACTCAACCCCCATAAACGGGGCGGACGCTGTAGTAGAGGAAGTGGCAGCGGAAGCCCCGGCTCCCGTGGCCGAGGCAGAGTCCGCAGCAGCTGAGGCGGACACGCCAGCAGCAGCTGCCGCTCCCGCAGCTGTTGCCGAAGCAGCAGCGGAAGAACCGACTGCAGCAGCCGCAGCCTCTGCGGCCGAAGCAGAAGCAGCAGGAGAAGAAGCTGCCGCCGCTCCCGTAGCTGTTGCCGAAGTAGCAGCGGAAGAACCGGCAGCAGAAGCCGCAGCCTCTGTGGCCGAAGCAGAAGCAGCAGGAGAAGTGGCCGCCGCCGCTCCCACAGATGCTGCCGAAGTAGCAGCGGAAGAACCGGCAGCAGAAATCGCAGCCTCTGCGGCCGAAGCAGAAGCAGCAGGAGAAGTGGCTGCCGCCGCTCCCACAGATGCTGCCGAAGTAGCAGCGGAAGAACCGGCAGCAGAAGTCGCAGCCTCTGCGGCCGAAGCAGAAGCAGCAGGAGAAGTGGCTGCCGCCGCTCCCGCAGATGCTGCCGAAGCAGCAGCGGCCCCGGCAGCCGAAGCGGCCCCGGCGCGCCCTCCCTTGCCCTTCCGGCGCGGCCAGGTCGTCGATGGCGTGGTGCTCACGACCGCGCCGACCGAGGTGCGTATGGACCTCGGCGACGGGCACGAGGGCATCATCCCCGGGCGCGAGCTGGAGGGTATGCCGCGTGAGCAGATCGAGGCGCTGCAACCCGGCGCGACCATCCCGGTGTACGTCGTCAATCCGCAGGACCACCAGGGCAATATTCGCCTGTCGGTCACGCACGCCCAGGAAGAGCTGGACTGGCGCAAGGCGGAAGCCTGCCACAAGAGTCAGGAAGTCTTTCAAAGCGTGATCGCCGGCTACAACAAGGGCGGCCTGATCGTGCGCTTCGGGCGCGTGCGCGGCTTCGTGCCGCAGAGTCAATTCGGTGGCGAGCGCCGCAGCGCGAGCGGCGGGACGCCGGAAGAGCGCTGGAGCGGCATGGTCAACCAGCCGATCGCCGTCAAGGTCATCGAGGTCGATCGCAGCCGCAACCGTCTCATCCTTTCCGAGAGGGCCGCCGCGCGCGAGCAGCGCGAGGTACGCAAGGAGCGCCTCATCAGCGAGCTGCAGGTGGGTGAGGTACGCCAGGGACGCGTCGTCAGCCTGGTGGATTTCGGCGCTTTCGTCGACATCGGCGGCGCCGAGGGCCTCGTGCATCTGACCGAAATCTCCTGGCAGCACGTCACGCACCCGCGCGACGCGCTGAAGATCGGTGCCGAGGTGCGCGTCGAGGTCATTAGCGTGGACCCGCAGCGCAAGCGCATCGGCCTCAGCATCCGGCGTCAGGCGGCAGACCCCTGGGACACAGTGGCCATCGATTACAAGGTTGGCCAGCTGGTGCAGGGCCTGATCACCAAAATGACCAACTTCGGCGCCTTCGCGCGCCTGGTTGCCGCGCCCGAGATTGAGGGCCTGATCCACATCTCCGAGCTTGCCGAGCAGCGCGTCACGCATCCGCGCGAAGTCGTCAGCGAAGGCGAAACGCTGACCCTGCGCGTGGTCAAGATGGACGTGGCCGAACGCCGTCTGGGGCTCAGCCTCAAGGCCGTCAACTCAGCCGAATATCTTGACCAGGACTGGCTTTCCTGAACCCGGGCTCGTAGCGGCCTGCCTGCACCACGTCGAAATCCAGCCTTATCCCCGCCAGCAGTGGTGGTATACTGGTTCGGGCCGATGCTGCCCCGGAACCCCTTCGGGCCGGCAGCGCTGCAGCGACTGGCGTGTACGTGCGACCGGAACTGGCGGAGGGAGGCCGACGTGCCAAACAAAATGGAACGCTTCACCCAGCGGGCGCGGCGAGTGCTCAGCCTGGCGCAGGAAGAGGCGGAGCGCTTCCGGCACAACACCATCGGCACCGAACATTTGCTGCTGGGCCTGATGCGCGAGGAAGGCGGCGTGGCCGGGCGCGTGCTGCGCGACCTGGGCCTTGAGCAACGGCGCATCGAGGAACTGGTCGAACGCCTGACGCGCGCCAGTGCGCGCAGTGGTAGCGGCCAGATCGACCTGTCGCCGGGCACCAAGCGCGTGCTCGAGCTGGCCGTCGATGAGGCGCGCCGGCTGGGGCATCACTACATCGGCACCGAGCATCTGCTGCTGGGTCTGGTGCGCCAGACCGAGGGCGTGGCCATCGAGGTGCTGAAGCGCCTGGGAGTCAGCCCGGAGGAAGTACGGCGCCAGACGCGCCGTGTGCTGCAGGAAAGTCCCTTGCAACCCCGTCAGGCGCCGCAGGAAGAACGGCGCCAGCGCCCGCGCGAAGGCAAGACGCAACTGGTCGACCAGCTGGCGACGGACCTGACCGCCGCCGCCCAGGAAGGCAAGCTGGACCCGGTCGTGGGGCGCGAGATGGAGATTGAGCGTGTGATTCAGGTGCTCAGCCGGCGGCGCAAGAACAACCCGGCGCTGATCGGCGAGCCGGGCGTGGGCAAGACGGCCATCGTCGAGGGCCTGGCGCAGCGCATCGTCAGCGGCGACACGCCGCGGCCGCTGCTGAACAAGCGCGTGCTGCAGCTGGACGTCGGCTCGCTGGTGGCGGGCACGATGTATCGCGGCCAGTTTGAGGAACGGCTGAAGCGCGTCATCGAGGAACTGAAATCTTCGGACAGCATCCTCTTCATCGACGAGGTGCACATGCTGGTGGGCGCCGGCTCGGCCGGCAGCAGCGTGGACGCGGCCAACATCCTCAAGCCGGCGCTGTCCCGCGGCGAACTGCAATGCATCGGCGCGACCACGCTGGACGAATATCGCAAACACATCGAGAACGATGCCGCGCTGGAACGTCGCTTTCAGCAGATTCAGGTGGAAGAGCCGGGCATCGAGGAGACGATCGAAATCCTGCAGGGGATTCGCGTCCCCTATCAGGAACACCACAATGTGGAGATCACCAACGACGCCATCGAGCAGGCCGCTCACCTCTCGGCGCGCTACGTGCCGGACCGCTTTCTGCCGGACAAGGCCATCGACCTGATTGACGAGGCCTCTGCGCGCCTGCGCATGTACAAAAGCCCGGAAGCGGCCCGCGTGCGCACAATGGAACAGGAACTGCGGCGCGCCCGCGAGGACATCGCGCTGCTGGATGCCGAAGTGGAAAAGGGGCCAGACGAAGCCCGCGAGGAGCGTCTGGGTCAGCTGCAGCAGCAACAGGACACGCTGCAGGAGGCGCTGGCCGGGCTGAAGGCCAACTGGAATACGGAGAATAACCAGCCGCGGCTGACGGGCGAGGACATCGCCGAGGTCGTGTCCATGTGGACCGGCATCCCGGTGATGCGCATCGCCGGCGAGGAGAGCGAGCGTTTGATGCAGATGGAAGCGGCCCTGCATCAGCGCATCGTCGGCCAGAACGAGGCCATTGACGCCATCAGCAAGGCGGTGCGTCGCGCCCGCGCTGGCCTGAAAGACCCGCGCCGGCCGATCGGTTCCTTCATGTTCCTCGGGCCCACGGGAGTCGGCAAGACCGAGCTGACCAAGGCTCTCGCCGAATTTCTCTTCGGCAGCGAGGACGCGCTGGTGCAGCTGGACATGTCAGAGTTTATGGAACGCCATTCCGTGGCGCGCCTGGTGGGCGCCCCGCCCGGCTATGTGGGCTACGAAGACGCCGGCCAGCTGA
Organism: Phototrophicaceae bacterium; assembly: GCA_965223965.1. GTDB lineage: Bacteria > Chloroflexota > Anaerolineae > Aggregatilineales > Phototrophicaceae > JAGWBD01. Next base: position 2,216,750 of record CBDCXX010000006.1, on the reverse strand, counting down.
CCGAGGCCATTCGCCGCCGTCCCTACAGCATCGTCGTCTTTGACGAGATCGAGAAGGCGCACCCGGAAGCCTTCAACATGCTGCTGCAGGTGATGGAAGAGGGGCAGCTGAGTGACGCGCGCGGCCGCAACATCAACTTCCGCAACGCCATCATCGTCATGACCAGCAACGTCGGCGCCGACACCATCAAGCGCAACACCAGCCTCGGCTTCGACCTGAACCGCGACGAGGTCGCCACCGAGCAGGAAGCCTACAGCGACATGCGCCGCAACGTGATGGACCAGTTGCGCCGCGCCTTCCGCCCGGAATTTCTCAACCGCGTCGACGCCACTGTCGTCTTCCGCTCCCTGACGCGCAGCGAAATCCGCGACATCGTCGAGCTGGAACTGGAGAAGGTGCGCGCGCGCCTGCTGGAGCACGCCATCACACTCGAGGCTACGGATGCGGCGCGCACCTGGCTGGCCGACCACGGCTACGATCCCGAGTTCGGCGCCCGTCCGCTGCGGCGGCTGATTCAGAACGAGGTCGAGGACGTGCTTTCCGACGGCATCCTCTCCGGCCGCTTCCAGCTGGCCAGCATCGTGCTGGTCGACGTGGACGACGATGGTCGCTTGCTGCTCGAGTCCGTCGATGCCGTCGATACCGGTGAGGCCGTCGAGGAAGCGCAGGAGCCGGCAACGCCCGCCTGAGCGCCAGCCTGACAAGCCACAGCTCGCTGATTGACGGCCCCGCCTTGCGCGCCGGCGTCAGGAGACATGATGACCGCCCGTCTGAACAGGGTTGCCGCAGTGCTCGCTTCGCTGGACATCAGGCGCACCGTCGCCTTTTGCGAGCAGCGCCTCGGCTTTACGACTGACGCGCAATATGACGACTACGTCATCTTCCATCGCGACGACGTCGGCGTGCACTACTGGCTCTGCACCGAACGCCACGTCGCGGAGAACACCAGCTGCTATGTTTACGTCAGCGATGTGCGGGTGCTATACGCAGAGTATCAGGCACAGGGGGTGATTCACCCCAACGGCCCGCTGGCGCAGCAGTCCTGGGGCCTGGAATTCGCCGTGCTGGACGTGGACGGCAACCTCTACAAGTTTTGCGGGCCCGCGGACGGGGACTGAGCGTTACTCAGGTTCCTCGCCTCCGGGAGTCAGGGTTGACTGATAGTCTCGTAGCCAGGCCATGTTGCCACCGGCGGCGATTTGGGCCTGTTTGATCCAGGAACGAAGCGACGCCGCAGTCGGCGCAACCGCGCCAACGTCCTCCAGCATGCGCCCCAGCTCGGATTCGCTGAGCCGCGCCAGATCGTCGTAGCGGGGACAGCCCGCCTGTGCCAGGGTGCTAGCCCGCTGCGGGCCGATGCCCTTTATGAGCGTCAGGTCGTCTGCAGCCACTTGCGGCATGCGCGATGGCTCCCCGGCGACGGGCACGGGGCTGGACATGGCAGGCTTGCGTTCCGGCAGCAGCGCCAGCACGAGACCGGCGAGCGTCAGAATTAGTGGCAGCGGCCAGTCAAAAGCGACGGCGTTGGAGGTAACCAGCTGCCGGATGACCAGGAATCCGGCCAGCGTCAGCAACAAGGTAGCGACCATGTTACGAAATTCGCGCGACACGATACTCTCCCTGCTTGACCGGGGGCAAGCGCCAGTGTACTCTGCCTGTCCCTTCCCCGCCAGAGTAACCGGCCCGCCTGGCAGAGGCACCTCTTCATGACCGTTGACAAGGGAACCCCATGCGTCTGGGAATTGACTTCGGCACCACCAACTCCGCCATCGCCTTCTACGAAGACGGACGCTTCACCACCGTGCGCACCAACCCGGACAACGAGAACCCTTATGTACTGCCTTCGCTGATCTATATCGACCGCCAGCAAGTCAGCACCGTCGGCATCGAGGCCGCCTTCGCCTACCTGGAGCATGACACCGGCCGCCCGGTGCGCTGGCGCCGCCGGGTCGTTGGCTCGGCCGAAATCACCGTGGCCGGCCGCGACGCCGATGCCATCCGCTACGATCAGGAGCTGGCGGCGCTGGTCGACGTGGCCGCGCACGGACGCCTGTTGCAGTCCATCAAGACCATCCTGCGCAACCCGGAGTACGACGGCACGCGCATCTTCGAGTGCTTCCAAACCGTCGACCAGCTCATCTCTCTGCTGCTGACGGCCCTGCGCGACTGCGCGCAGGCGCACTTCGGCGCCGACTGCGAGGAAGTGGTTATCGGGCGGCCGGTTCGCTTCGCGGAGGACGAGCGCGTCGACGCCCGCGCCGAGGAGATCCTCTACACGGCGGCTCTGACGGCCGGCTTCCGCGATATCCGCTTCGCGACCGAGCCGTTGGCCGTCACCTGGCTGCATCACGCGGGCAGCGCGACGCGCAACACCAGCCTGGTCTTCGACTTCGGCGGCGGCACGCTGGATCTCACCCTGGCGCGCGTGGGCGGCGCGCAGCCGCCGGAGATCCTCGCCAACCGCGGCGTGCTGGTCGGCGGCGACGACCTCGACCGCGCCCTCATGCGCTCCCTCACCCGGCATTTCGGACGCGGCGTCAAGGACAGGGCCGGGCGGCTCTTTCCGGCGGACTGGCTCGAGATGTTAACCAGCTGGCAGACCATGTCGGACCTGTCCCGGCCGCATAATCTGGAACGCATCCGCGAGTTTCAGCATGACAGCAGCAACCCCCAGGCGCTGCGGGCGCTCGAGGCCCTGGTCACGCGTAACCTGGGCTACCAGCTTTTTCGCACCATCGAGGGGGCCAAGCGCGAGCTCTCTGACCAGACAGAGACCACCCTGGTCTTCGAGCACGGGCCGATCCAGATCCGCGAACAGATCACACGCGAGCGTTTCGAGCGCTTGATTGCGCGCGAACTGGCCGCCGTCGATGAGGGGTTGCAACAGGTGGTGGCCGATGCCGGCCTGCAGCCCGCCGACATCGACGTCGTGCTGCGCACCGGCGGTTCCTCGGCGGTGCCGGCTTTCGTGGAGATGTTGGAGCAGCGCTTCGGCGCGGAACGCCTGACCGAACTGGAGCCGCTGGTCTCGGTGGTGGGCGGCATGGCGGTCATCGCCAGCACACACGAGCGTCCGCCGCCGCCTTGCGCCATCCGCTACGAAACGCCGGGCCGGGTCATCCTGGCCGGGGCGGAGGTCAGCAGCGGCGCTGCCTGCGAATGCTATGCGCTGCGCGTGGGCGCGCCAGCCTACCTCGAAGACAGCTTTACGCTCGACCGCATGCCGGCGGAGCTGAGCGGGCTGCCCGCGTTGCGCCTGTCCGCCTCCGACCGCGACTGTCGCGATGAAGACTATCTGCGCCTGCGCATCACGCGGCGCGCGCGCGTCTACGTCGCCTGTGACAGCGGGGTGGTGGAGCGGCCGCGCTGGCTGCGCAGCTGGCAGCTCGACCGGCAGCGTATCGAGCTGCGCGATGAGTGGCGCAGCCCGCGCTCGCTGCAACTCTACAGCAAGGTCTGTGCGCCCGGCGAGCATGTCTTGGGCGGCAACCGGGCGCGCGGCCACGCCGGCGAGCTGCCGCTCAACTATCTCGTCATCGTCAAGGCCCTGGACTGAGCGCACGCGCTATACTGCTGCGGCGAGGGCCACCTCACCTTTTTTGTTTTGTGCAGAAGGGACAGAAAACAAGATGAACACACGCACCGGCAATTTTCCAATCGGCTGGCGGCGGGTCAGGTTCGCCTGGGAGCGGGACCTGGAGGGCATGATTGCCTGGGCCCGGGCCAACGACCTGAACGTCATCGATCTGGCACCCTATAACCTCGATGACACTGCTGCGCTGAGCGAAGCCGGCTTCAGGATTGGCTCGGTGGATTTCCCCGTCTTCCATCCGCTGGTCTCGGCCGACCGCGCCGAGCGCGCGGATGCCGTCGCGCTCTGCGCCGAGACTATTCGCAAGCTTTCGCCGCTGGGCGCGAAGAACTACTTCATTGTGGTGCTGCCGAAAGACCCCTCGCTGCCGCGAACTGAAAACTTCGGCTACGCGGTCGAGAGCTTCGGCGAACTGGCGCCGACCCTTGAGGAATGCGGCTCGCATATCGTCATCGAGGGCTGGCCGGGGCCAGGCTCGGTGGTCTGCACGCCGGAGACCTACGGGGCCATGTTCCGCGAAGTGCCTTCGCCGGCCATGGGCGTCAACTACGACCCCTCGCATCTGCTGCGCATGGGCATCGACCCAATGCGCTTCCTGCGCGAGTTCGTCGGGCGCGTGTATCACGTGCATGGCAAGGACTGCATGATCATGGCCGAGAATCTGTATCAATACGGCCACGAACAGGATGCGACCTTCGCCAAACCTTTCGCCTATGGCAGTTACCAGTGGCGCTACACGATCCCCGGCCACGGTCTGTCGGACTGGATCGAGATCTGCACGATTTTGCGCGACAACGATTACAAGGGCGCGATCTCAGTCGAACTGGAAGATCACTACTTTAACGTCACGGACGAGGCCACGCAGCTGGGCGTGTTGCAGGGCGTCCGCTTCCTCGCCGGCTGCTGAAAATCAGCCACCGGCTGCTGCGCTGTTGCTGATCACGATGAAGGCTTCACGCTGCGCGTAACCGCCGCCGGCAGCATGGGCGGTCAGGCGCAGCGTGTATTGCCCGTCCGGCACCACGCCCGTGTTCCACTGCACCAGGGTTTCGGGATTGGGGCGCTGCTGCTCCCAGCTGCCCAGTTGCTGGATGAGCGCCCCCTGCGTCGTAAACAGCGTGAGCTCGAAGCGCGCCAGGTTTTCGGCGGCGACGCTGCCGATGACCGGGATGCTGCCCTGCACGACCGAGTTGTGGGGCGGATTCTGCAGCAGCAGGGAAGGCTGCCGCGTGGACACGTCGCAGGCGGCGGTCGGCAGGGCCTGCGATGGCAGGCTTGCCAGCCCGGCCGCGTTCATGAAGCCCTGGCCCGCCGCTGATCCCAGCCAGGCAGTGACCAGCGGGTCCTCCGGCTCCAGCCGCAGGAAAGTCTGTTCACGCCGGTTGTCCAGGCAAAACTCGTTGGCCAGCAGGCCGCTCCAGCTATCGATGCTGCGCGTCAGGATGACGCCCAGCTCCGGCGGCGGCGGCGGATAGCCCGGCACGAAGAGCTCGCTGCGCGCGCCGCCCGGGCACACGGGGCCTGGCCCCGCGCCCGTCAGATTGCAGACCGGCGCAGCCGCCAGCGTGGCCTGCGGGCCGGCGAAGCGCGTCGGTTGCGGCAGCCCCTGTAACGCGGCCTGCATGACGCGCCTGAAGACCGGGGCGGCCTCCAGCAGGCCGCTGGAGCTGGTGGGCTGGTCGTCGTTGCGGCCCAGCCACACGCCCACCACAGCGTTGTTGCTGTAGCCCATGGCCCACAGGTCGCGCGCGCCGATGTTGGTGTTGGCGATGGCGGCGATGGCGCCCTCCATGCCCGCCAGGGTGAGCGGGCCGCCCGCGCCGATGATCGTGCGTGCGCTGTCCTCCGCCATCAGGTTGCCCAGCAGCAGGGCCACGCCTGGCTGCAACACGTCCCCCGCCTCACGCGCCTGGAGCAGCGGCAGTTCGCTGCCGTCCGCCGCCGTCACCGCGTGGATGGCGCGCAGGGGCTGATAGCGTCCGAAATTGGCGAGGGTGCTGTAGGCTTGCATCAGTTCCGTCAGGCGCACGCCTGTCTCGCCAGCGGCATTGCCCAGTCCCGCGCCGCCTGCGGTCTGGAAGCTGCGCAGGCCCAGGCGCCCGGCAGTCTCCAGGAAGCGCTCCCGCGTCACGAAGTCCCAGACCTTGCCCGCGGGGATGTAGAGCGCGTTGGCCAGCGCGCTGCGCAGCGAGACCGGGCCGCGCGCCTGGTTGGCGTGGGGCAGCGGCGGGAAGAAGGGGTTGGCCGCCTGGCCCGGCACGTCCCACAAGATGGAGGCCGCGGTCAGATATTCGTCGTAGTCCAGCTGGCCGTTGCCGTTGCGGTCGCCCACGCCCTCGAGCGCGGCGGCGTAAAGCACGGGCATGATGGTCGCGCCCGGCGCCTGGAAGCCGGGCACGGCGTCGGGCGCGCCGTCGCCGCCCACCAGCGCCAGCATGTCGCCGCTGGCGGGATCCACCACGCTGACCGCGCCGGTCAGCACGTTGCGGGCCATCCCGCTGCTGAGCAGCTGCTCGCGCAGGGCAGTGTCTGCTGCCTGCTGGATGAAGGGGTCGAGCGTGGTGAGCACGGTTGCGCCGCTGCGGAAGGCAGCTTCGCCGTAGTCCGCGCGCAATTGCTCGACCACATAAGCTGTGAACTGCGGCCAGCGCGCTGCGGTCTCCGGCGCGACGAAGCTGCGCGTGCCGAGCATGGCGCGCTGCAGGTTGATGGCCGGGCTGAAGTTCCCCTGGCCGTCAAGAATCTGCTCGCGATGCGCGCAGAAGGGCGTCGCGAAATCCGGATGGGCGGACTGGTGTTGCAGGTTGAGGCAGTGGAGCCCGGCCAGCTCGCGCAGCAGGGTATCGGTGTTGGCGAAGGCCGCGGCGCGGGCATTGCCGTCCAGCGGCGTCACCTCCGGGCTGACGAGGATGCTGGCCAGCAGGGCCGCGTCAACCGGCTGCAGCTCGCCCGCGTCCACGCCGAACCAGAAATTCGCGGCCGCCTGCACGCCAAAGACGCGCGGGCCGAAAGCGACCTCGTTCAGATAGCGCTCGAGGATGGTGTTGCGGTCGTAACGACGGGCGATTTCCGCGGCGACGATGTTGCGGTGACGCGCCTGGGCGGCTGCGCCGACGCCCTCGTTGTTGATGCTCAGCGCAGCCAGTCGCTGCGCAATGGTTTGGGCTTCTCCCGGCGCGCTGCCGAAGAGGTCGCTGACCAGGCCGGGCAGGTTGAAGTCGCTGCCGCCATAGAAATGCGGTTCCTGCGCGCCGACGACGGCGGCGATCAGCCAGGGTGAGATCTCGCCGAGCGGGCGCGGTTCGCGGCGGCCGTCCTCGCTGTCAAGCTCGGCCAGCAGTTCGCCGCCGGCGTCGAGGATGCGCAGGCTCTGGAAGCCGGGCTGTACCTCCGCCAGCGCGTCGATCTCCGCGCCGTAGCGCGCGACGATGTTGTTGTAGCGCAGCAGGACGGCCAGCGCGCCCAGCGCGAAGAGCAGCAGGCAGGCCGCGCCGAGCAGGATGGCCGCCAGCAGCAGGCGCTGCGGGATGATATTGCGCCCGGCAACGCGCGCGGCAGCCAGGCGTGGCAGCGGCACATTGGCGCGGGGCGCCAGGCGCGCGCCCAGCTGCGCGGTCGGCAGCGCCGCGCCCGCGGCCTCGTCTTCATCGCTGAGGCGCAGGGTGGCCTGATTGATGGCCGCCATGCCGGCGATGGTCGCTTCCTGGTCGTAGAGCGGCGTGTCGGTGCGCGGCAGCTCGTCCTCGTCGAGCGCGAATCCGGGCGGCAGGGTGCCGGACAGGGTCTCTTCCGGCGATGCCAGCACTTCGCTGAATTCGACGCCCGCGGCGGCGGCGATACCCGCCCCGGCCGGCTGCTGCGCGATGACCCAGCCGCCGGCGAGCTCGTCATAGCGATACCAGGTGTCGGTCTCGACGCCCAGCATCCACCACACGCCCTCGTCCTCGATCATGTGGCGCCGCAGCTCTTCCTGCAGCTGCGCGTGCGTGATCAGGCCGGCGCGTTTGCGCTGACGCAGGCTGCGCACTTCAGTTGCGGTGGCGTGAAAGCGGGCTGCGCGTTCGTCCCTGGCGGCGACGGGCTCCGGCGCGGGCTCCGCATCTGCTTCCGGCGGCAATGCGGGCCTGCCGGCCAGGGAATCCTCGGGCGCCAGTGGCGCTTCCGGCGCGGCCGCGCCGCCCTCAAGCGCGTCGACCAGTGCGGCCAGTTCCTCTATGCCGGCGTCCGGAACGGGACTGTCCTGCGCCTCTCCGGGCAGGGCATCCTCCGGGCGTGGCCCGGCTGCGGAAGACTCCGCATCGGAACGGGGCGGGTCGCCGCCAGCGTTTTCCTTGTCAGACATGACCGTGGCCGGGCATTTTGCAGGGAGCCGTATTGTATGCCAGGGCGACCAAATTGCAACCTGGGCCAGGCTCACTATGTGAGGAACGCGCCAAAGCGGATAAACTTGCCGCCATGAGCGACTCCCTTGCCGCACGCTATCGCATTGGCAATTTCAATGACACCTTTGCGCTGGGCCATTACGCGCGCGTGATGGACGCGCAGGACCGGCACACCGGTGAGACTGTGGCCTTCAAGGTGATGCGCAGCGAGCACCTGGTGTCCGGCGGCGAGCTGCGCTGGGAGTACCGCGCCTTCGGCAACGAGGCGCAGATCCTGCAGAAGCTGGCGGAAAGCCCGCAGGCCGTCGAGTTGCTGGATTGCGGCTTCGTCGAGAGTCGCAGCGATCACCCGCACGACGGCGCAATCGTCGCGCACGGCCTCAACGTCGAGGCCTATGTGCAGGAACTTGAGCAGCGCTCGCGCCAACGCTGGCGCCCCTACCTGACGCTGCGCAACCTGCCGCGCACGCGCAACCTGCTCTACCTGATGAAGCCCAACCATCCGGGCCTGCGCCGACGTCTGCCGAGCGAGGAGGGCATCGCGCTGGCATTGCAATTCGCCAGCTTGCTGCGCCTGGCGCATCAGCAGGGCATCGTCTATATGGATCACAAGCTGGAGCACGTCTACTGGGACGGGACGCGCCTGCAGGTGATCGACTTCAACAGCTCGCGTCAGCTGGAGGACCAGAACAACGCCGACCAGCATTTTCGCACGGACCTGCACCACCTCTGCGTCGGCATCCTTTATCCTGTTTTTACCGGCCTGTCGCCGCAAAAGGGCTCGCTGCGGCCCCAGCCCGGCACCCTCAGCGACGTGGCCGGCCGCTACAGCGACATCAACGACCTGGACTTCGGTGTGGAACCGACCCTGAGCCCGGGCATCCGTGCGCTGCTGCAGCGCGGCGCCGCCCAGGAATTGCCGAACGTGGAGGCCTTCCTCGCCGCCGTGCAGGAAGCCGGCGCCATGCTGGGGCGCGACTTCCCGGAGGCCTACGCCAGCGTGGCCAGCCGCGAGGCGCGTGACCGGCTCTGCGAGGGCCTCAGCGAGTTGCGCAGCGGCCAGGAACAGCTGCGCGCTGCGCGCGAACACTTCCGCGAGGCGGCCATCCTGGAAGGCGTCAGCGAAGACCTGGAACTGGAGTTGCGACGTCTCGTCAAGAATGTGAGCGACATGCTCAACCAGCGCGTCATCCCCTGAAGCGCGCCAATTTACTACTACGGGGAGGAGAACCAATGGCCACTATCGTTAGTATCGTCTACCGGCCCGCAGATCTGCCGCCGTCGCCCGCCGACCATTACGCGCGCGTGGAACTGGAGCGCGCCGAGCTCGTCTGTGGCAAGGGCATCCGCGGCGACCGCAAGGGCGGGCATCCGAAACGCCAGCTGAACATCATGGGCCAGGCCACGCTGGCAACCCTGAACGCCGAAGGCCTGCGCACCGGGCCCGGCGAAATGGGCGAGCAACTGGTCATTGACGGCCTTGACGAGCCACTGGAAAGCATGGCCGCCGGCACCCGCCTGCAGCTTGGTGAGCAGGCCGTGGTCGAGCTGGTGGAGCCCCGCACCGGCTGTGAGCGCTTCGAGAGCATCCAGGGGCATTCGCCGTCGTTGCTGGCCGGGCGTCTGGGCATGATGGCGCGCGTCGTGCAGGACGGCAGCATCGCCCGGGGAGATGACGTCCGGGTTCTGTAACGTGTCCGAGTACGTCACCGTCGAGAGTGAGCCGGGCGATGACCCGCAGCTCATCGAGATCTATACCAACCAGCGCCTGACTGCGGCCGGGAGTGAGCACTACGCCGATCTGACCGCGGGCGAGTGCGGCTCCACCGTCGCGCAGATGCTTTACGAAAACGTGCCCGGCATCGGCGCACTGACCATCACAGACGACAGCCTGCTCATCCGGCGCCTGCCGGATTACACGCACGAGGAGATCGTGGACGCGGTGCGCGCGGCCCTGCGCGACTTTTTCCTCTAGCCGCGTTCGTCAACCGGCGCAGAACTCCGCGCGCAGGATGCCGTAGTACACCAGGTCGTGGGCCTCATTCCAGCGGATGACGTGCTGGCGCAGACAGCCTTCGTAGCTCATGCCGGCCTTCTGCATGACGCGCCCGGAGGCGAGGTTGCTGGCGAAGTGCGAGGCATACACCCGCTGCAACCCCAGGTCACGGAAGGCGTGGCGAATGATGGCCCGCAGCGCCTCGCTCATGTAGCCCTGGCCCCACCAGGGGACCCCCGTCCAGTAGCCAACCTCCGCGCTGTGGCCCTGCTGCGGGCGCAGATCGATGACGCCGATGAGCTGTCGCTGCGGCTTGCGCGTCATGGCGAAGGTGAAGCTGTCGCCCGCGGCCGCGGCCTGGCGCGTGCCCGCGATGAACTGATGCGCCATGTCAATGCTGTAGGGGTGCGGGATGTTGAGCGTGGTGGCGGCGACGCGCCGGTCGCCGGCGTATTGTGTGATGGCCGCCGCATCGCCGGGCTCCAGCAAGCGCAGCCACAGTCGCTCCGTTTCCAGTGTGGGGCTGATCATCAGGACTCCAGGCATTCCGGCGGCGCCGACTCATCGCCGTCGCGCGGGCGCGCGCCCAGAACCAGCGGCAACTCGAGCGTCTCCTCGCCGCGCACGACCAGCAGAATCACCTGGTCGCCTGGCCGGCCGTAACTGATCAGCCAGGCGAGCAGTTCGTCGAGGTTGTTTACGAAGTGACCGTTGATGGCCACGATGATGTCGCCGCCGGCGCAGACTTCGACGCGGCGATGCGTGACCAGTTGCGAACCGCCGTGCAGGCCGGCCAGCTGCGCCGGTGAACCCGTACTGACGCGGTCGACGAGCACGCCCTTGTTCGCCGTCAGGCCCAGGGGCTCGGCCAGCGCGGCCACGTTGAAGCCGTCTTCCTCGCGCAGCGTCGAGATGCCCAGCCAGGCGTAACTGACGCGGCCATCCTGGATGAGCTCGGGCGCGACGCGGCGCAGGGTGTTGGCCGGGATGGCGAAGCCCACGCCCTGAAAGGCGTTGCCGGCGCTGCGGATGGCCGTGGTGACGCCGATGACCTCGCCGCGCGTATTGAGCAGCGGGCCGCCGGAACTGCCGACGTTGATCAATGCGTCCACCTGCAGGATGGCGGGGTTGCTGAAGCCAGGCGGCAGCCCGGCATCCAGCAAATGCAGCGGCGGCAGCTGGCGCCCGGTGGCGCTGATGATGCCCTGGGTCATCGAACTGTTCAGGCCGAAGGGGTTGCCGATGGCGATGGCGCGCTCGCCCACGCGTACCGCGTCCGAATCAGCCAGCGCCAGCGGCGCCACCCCCTCCGTGGCCTCGCCGATGTGCAGCACGGCCAGGTCGCTGAAGGCGTCGGCGCCCCGCAGCGTCGCCTTGACGATACGGCCGTCGTGCAGGGTCACCTCGATGCTGCTCGCGCCGCGGATGACGTGCGCGTTGGTGACGATGTGGCCTGCGTCGTCAATGAGGAAGCCGGAGCCGCGCTCCTGCGTCGGGTCGTTTCCTTGCGAACCGGCGGCGATGGCGACCACAGCGGGCGCGACGCGCTCGTAGAGTTCGCTCAGCAGGCGGTATTCGGCGTCGGCCGCGTCGATCAGGGCTTGCTGTAGCGGCGTATCCGTGACGGGTGCGCTGGTCGGCAGAGTCAGCCTGGCCGGGGTGCTGGTGGGCAGAGGCGTCACGATGGACTGGCAGGCGCTGGCCGCGAATAGCAGTACGACTAGGCCGCGTCGTACAAGGCTCACAGGCTGTCGCGCAGTTGCTCGGCGAGGCGGCGTTGTTCGGCGTTCAGCCGCGAGGGCACGGTGATGAGGACGCGCGCCAGCAGGTCGCCAAACTCGCTGGAATCGCGCAGCTGCGGCATGCCGCGGCCGCTCAGGCGGAAGCGGCGCCCGGATTGCGTGCCCGGCGGAATCTTGAGGCGCACGCTGCCGGAGAGCGTGGGCACCTCCACCTCGCCGCCCAGCAGCGCGGTGAACATGTCCAGCGACACGTCGACTTTCAGGTTGTCGTCCTCGCGCGTGAAGCGCGTATCTGTCAGCACGTCGATAATGAGGTAGAGATCGCCAGGCGGGCCGCCGAAGGGGTCTTGCTCGCCCTCGCCGCTGAGGCGCACCCTGGTGCCCTCGCGCGCGCCACGCGGGATATTGACGTTGATGTTGCGATCGCCGCGGCGGATCTGACGCGTGGCTCCGCTCCAGGCTTCCTGCAGGCTGATGCGCAGCGGCTGCTCGATGTCCTGGCCGCGCGACGGCCGCCTGCCCCCGCGCCCGCGCCCGCCGAAGAAGCCCTCGAAGATATCGTTCAGATTGGCATCGTCGAAGTCGCGGGCGGGTCCGCTGCGCGCGCCGCGCGCGCCGTTGCCGCCTAAGTCGGCGAAGCGATGGCCGTAGCGGTCGAACTGACGTCGTTTTTCGGGGTCTTCCAGGATTTCGTAGGCGCTGCTGAGTTCCTTGAAGCGCGCCTCAGCCTTGGGGTTATCCGGGTTGGCGTCCGGGTGCCAGCGTTTGGCCTGCTTGCGAAAGGCCTTCTTGATGTCTTCCTCGCTGGCGGAGCGGCTGACGCCGAGCACCTGATAGGGATCGCGATCCATGGTTCATCCCCGGGGTCCGCTGTGGCGGCTGCGCGGGACGGGCCGGGTTGCGGCCCGTCCCGCGCGCGAAACGGTCTCTGTTAGCTACCGGCGCCTGATGGTACTTCTGGTGGCACGAAGCTGGAGTTGGCTGCGGCCAGGCTGTCGAAATCGAAGAGGAAGGGGCTGTTGGAAGGCACCAGCGCCAGACTGATGTTGTCCGCCAGCTTCTGAATGTATTCGTACTGGATGAGCGTCGGGTTGGCGGCCAGCTGTTCGCTGACGAGTCGCAATGCCTGGGCCTCGGCTTGGGCGCGCAGGACAATGGACCGGGCTTGACCTTCTGCCGCGGCGATCTCTGCATCGCGCGCGCCAGCTGCCCGGACGCGTATGCGCTCGGCCTCGTCATTTTCGCGCAGCAGACTTTGCTCGGCGATCTCACGCATCTCGATGGCGTTGGCGAACTCGGAGGAGAAGGAGACGTTGCGCACGATCAGGTCGCTGAGTTCGAGGCCTTCAGCCAACATGCGGATGCCCAGAATGTCCTTGATTCCATCACGGACCTCGGTGCGGCGTACGCCATAGATGTTCTCGGCGCGGTAGTTCGAGATGACGTCACGGGCCAGACCGCGCACGGTCGGTCGCACGAACTGCTCCTGATAGCGGTTGCGCCAGCGCTCATGCACGAGGTTGGCTTGCAGCGGGTCGATGCTGTAAATGACCGTCATGTCGAGGAAAACCACCTGACCATCCAGCGAGCGGCCCTCCACCGAGTCGTCCTGGGCGGAACGCTGACCTTCGCCACTGGTGCTGGACATGGTGTATTCCTGCTGCTCGATCGGGTAGATCGTCGCAGTCTGCATCACCGGGATGACGATGGAGGTGCCGGAGCGCCGCGGCGGATCTTCCAACTCGCCGTTGATAGTGTTGAAGACGACGGCGACTTCCTGTGGCGCGACGATCAGGATGCCCTGGCTGACGACGCTGAAGACCAGACCGAGTACCAGGCCGATGCCGGCCAGTGAGACGCCGCTGCGGAAGTTGCGCCCCTGCGAGGCCGCCACTACCACCAGACCGACGCCGCCCAGAAAGACCAGGAAGCCGACGAGGGCCACCGCACCCAGCAGTGAACTAATACCACCCATGTGTTTTCTCCTAATAGGGTTGCCGCACCGGCGCGCTCTTGCGCGGCTGACAACGCGCCTTGGCGCGTGGCCTCCGGTGAACGGACAAACGAGGCTGGTGCTACAATCCTCCTGATTATAGCACGGGCCGCGCCCTTGTGTCGCGCGCCAGTGTCGTCCACAGCGATTCTTGCACCGTTTTAACGCGCGGCCGTCAGGGTCGCCTGCCCGCAGCGCACAGGACTTCCGCCATGACCAGCATCGGCCCCCTGCAGCTGCAGACCTTCAGCCTGGCGCTGGCGCTGGCCATCCTCCTGTCCGCCGCCGTCGCGCTGCGGCAACGGCCCGGCCCGCCCGGCGCAGTGATCGACGTTTACCTGCTGGCGCTGGCGACGGGCCTGCTGGCGGCGCGCAGCGGCCACATCCTGCTGCACGCGGCGCACTTCTCAGCCCTGCCCTCGGACATCCTGCGCCTGGAAAGCGGTGGCCTCGAATGGCACAGCGCCCTGGCTGGTGCGCTGGGCGGGCTGTGGCTGGGCGCGCGCTGGCGCCGCGTCGACCGGCGCGCGCTGCTGGACGCGCTGGCGCCGGCGCTGCCGCTGCTGACCATGGGCGCCTGGCGCGGCTGCGCGGCGGCCGGTTGCGCCTTCGGTCGCGAAGTCGACACCCTTGCGAACCATTCAGCGCTGCTGGTGGCCGAACTGCCCGATATCTACGCCGTTCACGCGCCGCGCTACAATACGCCGCTCATGGGGCTGCTGCTGGCCCTGGCCGCGCTGCTGCTGACGGGCCTGCTCTTCCGCCGCGGCTGGCTGCGTGGACGCCGCTTCTGGCTGACCCTGTTGCTGTTGGCCGCCGGCACGTTCCTCATCGGCTTCCTGCGCGCGGACAGCGTGCCCCTGTGGGCCGGGCTGCGCAGCGACCAGTGGCTGGACCTGGCAGTAATGCTGGCTTGCGCCTGGCCGTTATGGCGCAGGCGAAGGAGACGACCATGACGATCGACTGTGAGTTGCTGCTGCGCGGCGGCATGCTCTACGACGGCAGCGGCGACCCGCCCCGGCGTGCCGACCTGGCGCTGCGCGGCGACCGCATCCTCGCGCTGACGGCGCCCGACGCCGATGTCTCGGCGCAGCGCGTGCTGGACGTAGATGGCCTGGCCGTCGCCCCCGGCTTCATCAACATGCTCAGCTGGTCGAACGAGTCGCTCATCGAGGACGGCCGCTCGCAAAGCGAGATCCGCCAGGGCGTGACGCTGGAGGTGATGGGCGAGGGTGAGTCCATGGGCCCGCTCAGCGCAGAAATGAAGGCCGCCGGCCCCGGCTCCTACATGTCGCAGGGCGACATCCTTTACGACGTTGGCTGGACGACCCTGGGCGAATATCTGGAATGGCTGGCAATGCGCGGCGTCGCCTGCAACATCGCCTCCTTCGTGGGCAGCAGCACGCTGCGCATCCACACCATGGGCCGCACCGACCGCGCGCCCACGGCTGACGAAATGGCGCAGATGAAGCGCTTGCTGCGCCAGGCGCTGCGCGAGGGCGCCATGGGCCTCTCCGCCGCGCTGATCTATGCGCCGGCCTGCTTCGCGCAGACCGACGAACTGATCGAGCTCGCGCGCGTGGTGGCCGACCACGACGCCATGTTCATCTCGCACATCCGCAACGAAAGCGCGCAGTTGCTCGAGGCGGTCGCGGAGCTGATCACCATCACGCGGGCCAGCGGCGTGACAGCCGAGATTTATCATCTTAAGGCCAGCGGCGCCGATAACTGGCACAGGATGGAAATGGCCATCGCGGCCGTCGAGTCAGCGCGCACGCAGGGTCTGCCGCTCACGGCCGACATGTACACCTACACCTTCTCCGGCACCGGCCTCGATACCTGCATCCCGCCCTGGGCCCACGAAGGCGGCATAACGGCCCTGATCGAACGCCTGCGCGACCCCGCCATGCGCGCCCGCATCGCCGCCGAGATGGCACAGCCAGGCGTCAACTGGGAGAATCGCGGCCTCATGCTGCCGCCGCAGAACATCCTGCTGGCTGGTCTGCGCCAGCCGCACATGCAGGCGCTGCAGGGCATGACCCTCGCCGATATCATGCAGCAGCGCGGCAGCGACTCCGCCGCCGACACGCTGATCGATCTCATCATCGAGGACGAGAGCCGCATCTTCACCATGTACTTCGGCATGGCGGAGGACAACCTGCGCCGTCAGGTGCAGTTGCCCTGGGTCAGCTTCTGCTCGGATGCCGAATCGCAGGCGCCGGAGGGCGTCTTCCTCAACAACATCCCGCATCCGCGCTCCTACGGCTCCTTCGCGCGCGTGCTCGGCAAGTACGTGCGCGACGAGGGTCTGCTCCCGCTCGAGGAAGCCGTGCGCAAGCTGAGCGCCCTGCCGGCGCAGAACCTGAAGTTGCGCGAGCGTGGCATGCTGCGCCCCGGCTATTTCGCCGACGTCGTCGTCTTCGACCCGGCCCAGGTGCAGGATTACGCCACGCCGCAAGACCCGCACCGCTACGCCTCGGGCATGCAGCATGTCTTCGTCAACGGCGTTCAGGTGCTGCGCGACGGCGAGCACACAGGGGCGCTGCCCGGGCGCGTCGTGCGCGGGCCGGGCTGGACGGGCCACGCCTGAGCGACTCGCGCGCGTATTCTGGTATGATGCGCGCCACGAAGGGCTCCCGTCGCAAACGAAGGGCTCCCGTCGCAAACGGAAGGGCTCCCGTCGCAAACGGGATAGGGGAGTGAGCCGATGCGGGTGACCGTGGGCCTGGCGCAGATGGCCCCCAAACTCGGCGATCTGCGCAGCAATCTCGGCCAGCACCTGGTGCTGGCCGAACAGGCGCGCGCCCAGGGCGTGGACCTGCTGGTCTTCCCCGAACTCTCGTTGACGGGCTACCAGGTGATGGACCTCGTGCCGGAGCTGGCCATGCGCGCCAGCAGCGAGGACCCGACCTTCCGCGCGCTGCTTCAGGCCAGCCACGGCCTCGACCTGGTCGTCGGCTTCGTGCACGTAGACCGGCGCCACCGCTTCACCATCGCCCAGGCCTGGCTCTCCGGCGGCGAGTGTCTGCACGTGCATCACAAGCTTTACCTGCCCACCTACACCATGTTCGATGATGGCCGTTACTTCGCCCGCGGCGACAGCCTGCGCGCCTTCGAGACGCGCTTCGGGCGCGTCGGCATGCTCATTTGCGAGGACTTCTGGCACCTCTCCGCGCCCTGGCTGCTTTGGCTGGATGGTGCCGACCTGCTGGTCTTCGCCAACAGCAGCCCGACGCGCGGCATCAGCAGCAGCGAGGGCGGCCGGCTGACCGTGGCCCGCTGGGTCGAGCTGATGAACCAGGCCTGCGCCAGCACCTTCACCAACTACGTGCTGATGTGCAACCGCGTTGGCTACGAGGACGGCAAGAACTTCTGGGGCGGCTCGCTCATCGCCAACCCGGAAGGTGAGTTGGTTGCCCAGGCGCCCTACTTCGAGGAGACTCTGCTGCTGCAGGAGATCGACCTCAACCAGCTGCGGCGTACGCGCGCCCACATGCCGCTGCTGCGCGACGAACGGCCGCATCTGGTGCAGCGCGAATTGGCGCGCATCCTGCGCCAGGACGAAGACTGAGCGTGGACGGACGCATGGCGTTGGCGGGCAGCAACGCCGGCATGCGCCTGATTGCGCAATGCAGCCTGCTCAAACGCGGCGACGAAATGCGCCTGCGCGAGTTCCTGCGCAGCGGCTACACAGAGGCGGCGCTGCAGCAGAGTCCCGCGGCGCAGCGCCTGGCCGACTTGCAGGCGGCGCAGGCGCATTACGGGAGTCTGAAGCCGACGCAGGTGCTGGCGCTGGAGAAGCACCGCGCGCTGGTGCTGCTGCAGGCGCAGCAGGGCGGCGCCTTCCTGCTTTGCGAGCTGACGGTCGAGGAGGACTATCCCCATCGCATCACCGCATTCAGCCAGCAGGTGATGGGGGAAGAAAAACAATGAGGGCAATCGCCTGCGTCATTTCCCAGCGGCAAATCACGCTGGCGGTCATGGTGACCGGTTTTGGTGGGCGTCAGGCAGGCGCGTATCAGAGGCGCCCGAGCTGAGGACCTGCCAAATTCAACTCCTCCAATTGGATGGAAACTCCGCCAGCCAAATCCATCCTGCGTTTGTCGAAGCCCAGGGGCTACGATACGCTATTAAATAGGGCAGTGAAAGAGACCGTCGGTTTTCCGTACAGGAGGTGCGCCATGTCCTTCATCGATAGAATCGATCCCGAAGTCGTCCACGCTATCAATGACATCCCGGCCGAGCGATATATCGCCATTGGCGAAGACCCTCCCTTGGCGCGCGAGATGACCAGGACGATGAACCTCGAAATGCGCGCCAGTCTCCCGCCCACCGATGTGACGATCGAAGAAATGACGATCCCCGGACCGGATTGCGAGATTCCCGTTGTGATTTACCAGCCACCAGGTCCCGCGCCGCGCGGGGGACTGCTCTGGATGCATGGTGGCGGCTATATCGTGGGATTGGCTCGTGATGATGCGCGTTGCATTGAGTTCGCCGAATTTGTCGGCTGCACGGTTGTCTCGGTCGATTATCGTCTTGCGCCCGAATCGACTTACAGGGAAAGCATCGCCGATTGTTTTGCCGCTCTAAACTGGATGGTCGACAATGCCGACGATTTGGGAATTGATGCGGAGCGTATTGCCATCGGCGGAGGGAGCGCGGGCGGTGGCCTGACCGCTGGCCTGGCGCTCTTCAACCGCGACAACAAGGGTCCGGATGTCGCTTTCCAAATGATGATCTATCCCATGATCGACGACACGCACGATACGCCTTCCGGGCATGCGGATACGTATCCAACCGTTTGGAACCGGGATGTGTCTTTTAAAGCCTGGAGGATGTATCTGGGCGATGAATATGGAACCGATGATGTCTCGCCATATGCGGCGGCTTCGCGCGCAAAAGACCTGACGGGGTTGCCGCCCGCTTTGGTTACGGTTGGCACGATGGATTTGTTCCGCGATGAGAATATTGACTACGCTCAACGATTGATGGCCGCTGGCGTACCGACCGACCTGCTTGTATATGAAGGATTGTTTCACGGCGTAGAGATGCAGGTACCAGACGCAGTAGCCAGCAAGCGAATGAGAACGGGTTATCTCTCAGGCTTAAAGCGCGCAATTGGCTGAACTTTCGCTTTTCGGATTGCTCGCCTGAAGCTGAATTGCCCCTGCATTGAGGTGAGACAAACGACATGAAAACAGGTGCGGTATTTCCCCAGACAGAAAGCGGCACGGACACGGCGGCGCTGCAGGCGGACTAGGCGCGTTACGGTCCGCTAAAGCCGGCGCAGGTGCTGGCGCTGGAGAAGCATCACGCACTGGTGCTGCTGCAGGCGCAGCAGGGCGGGGCCTTCCTGCCCTGCGAAGTGAAGGTCGAGGAGGACTACCCCCACCGCATCACCGCCTTCAGCCAGCAGGTGATGGGGGAGGATTTGTAAGGGAAAATATGGAGACAATTGTCGTCCTTGCAATCATTTTCTTCGTTCTGCGTGCAGTCTTTAGCAAGGGACAGCCGAAACACTAGAATATTAGCTCGCTAAAGAGTTCACGAAGACGACAGGGAAAAGCGAACTCCATGGATCCTTATGAGGAAATTACGTGGGCATCGTCGAGAGATATCCGGGCGACATATGAACGCCAGAAGAGAGAATGCATGTTCTGTGCTGTTGCGGTCAGTTTGAACGACTGTCGCCTTGACTACATAATCCCCCTAACTCGTGGAGGAAAGAGAGAACTCAACAATTTGGCTGTCTCTTGCCCGAATTGCAACAAAATCGAGAACAAGCGCAAGCGGAATCGCGGAATCTGGCGAAAAAGGGCGCGATCAGGCCAAGGATATCCTACCAAGCGTGAAGTCCACGAAATTTATAGTCGACAACGTCGCCAGCAGCGGATGGCTAGGGCACCGGGCTCATATACCCAGGCGGATATCGACAAAATCTACAGACGGCAGAATGGGCGCTGCAAGTATTGTGATACCCTGGTGTACAGCCGGAAGGACTACCACGTTGATCATGTAATCCCGCTGGCACGCGGTGGCACGAATTATCCTGACAACCTGGCGATTGCGTGCAAGAAGTGCAATATCAGCAAAGGTGACAAGCTGTTGCACGAATGGAAAGATCGACCTGTCATGCAATCAACTCCAGTTTCAAGATCAGCCACAAAGAGAAAACGTTTTCTGGGTATCTTTTGAGATGGCGTACAAAGGTGGACATCTGACATGAAATTTGGCGCAGTATTTCCCCAGACAGAAAGCGGCACGGACGTCGCTGCAATACGCGACTATCTCCAGTCGCTCGAGACGATAGGCTGCGACTACCTGCTTTGTTTCGACCACGTGCTGGGACACAAGCCGGCCGACCCGGCGACCTGGCCCGGCCCCTATACCAACCAGCATTCCTTCCACGAAATCCTCACCTTCTTCGCCTGGGCCGCCGCTGTAACCGAGCGCATCGAGCTCTTCACCGGCATCGTCATCCTGCCGCAGCGCCAGGCGACCCTGGTCGCCAAGCAGGCCGCCGAGATCGACCTGCTCTCCGGCGGACGCCTGCGCCTGGGCATCGGCATCGGCTGGAACCAGGTCGAGCTGGAAGGCATGGGCATGCGCTTCAACAACCGCGGCCGCCGCTCCGAGGAGCAAATCAACCTGATGCGCGCTCTGTGGACGCAGGAGCTGGTCGACTTTGACGGCCAGTACCATCAGCTGCGCCAGACGGGCATCAACCCGCTGCCATTGCAGCGCCCCATCCCCATTTGGCTTGGCGGCTACGCTGACGTCACGCTGCGCCGCGCCGCGCGCCTGGCCGACGGCATGTTGCCCGGTTCCGATCTGGCTGAAGGACGCACGCGCATCCCGCTCCTGCGCCAGTACCTGGCGGATGAAGGCCGCGATCCCGACGACTTCGGCATCAACGTCTGGCTGAACGCCGGCGAAATGGAGCGGGCGCAGTGGGCCGACTTTGTCGGCGAGTGGCGCGAACTGGGCGCGACCCACGTCGCGCTCGATACCATGAACGCCGGTTGCGCTTCGCTCTCTGACCATCTGCGTCAGGTTGAGCAGTTCGTGTCAGACTTTGGGGGAATGTGAGCGCGATGACTCAGCTGGGTCTGGCCCGCCTGGCAATCGACACGCGGCTGGCCACCGACATCATCTGCGGCTTCATCCACGATCAGACGCAGAAGGCGGGCCTGCCGCGCGCCGTCATCGCCCTGTCCGGCGGCATCGACTCGGCGCTGGCGGCGGCGCTTTCCGCGCGCGCGCTGGGGCCGGCGAACGTGCTGGCCATACGCATGCCCTGGCGCGACTCTTCGGCCAACAGTCTCAGCGACGCTGACCTGCTCATCGAGGCCCTGGGCCTGCCCGCGCTGACCGTCGAGATCACGCCCATGGTCTCGCCGCTCTTCGAGCGCTTTCCGGAGATGGACGCGCGCCGCCGCGGCAACATCATGGCGCGCCAGCGTATGATCGTGTCCTATGACCAGTCGGTCGCCTGGGGCGGCCTTGTCATGGGCACCAGCAACAAGACCGAATTCCTGCTGGGTTACTCGACCATTTATGGCGACAGCGGCTCGGCCATGCAGCCCATCGCCGACCTCTACAAGGCGCAGGTGCGGCAGCTGTCGGCCGCGCTGGACCTGCCGCAGTCCATCCTCGACAAGGCGCCCTCGGCCGACCTGTGGGAAGGCCAGACCGACGAAGAGGAGCTGGGCTTCCGCTACGAGGACGTCGACCAGGTGCTGTATCTGCTGGTGGACGAGCGCTATGTCGTGGACGAGGTGGTGGAGGAGGGCTTCGCGCGCGATTTCGTCGAGGACGTCTGGCGCCGCGTGAAGGCCAACCACTACAAGCGCACCATGCCGAACGTCGCCCGCGTCAGCAAACGGGCGCTGGGCCACGACTTCCTCTACCTGCGCGACTGGGTCGGCTGAGACTTACCAGCCTTCACCCCCCCGGGGGAGAGGGAAAACAAGACCAAAGAAGCGACACAACCTCGCCTGGCAAGCGCCTTTTAAGGCCCCTCTCCCTGAGAAGGGCTCCCGTCGCAAACGGGACAAGGGGTCAGGGGGTGAGGGCCGCCTCACTGGCATCATCTCTCTCTGAAGGGCTCCCCGGGGGCTCCCGTCGCAAACGGGAGAGCGGGACAAAGGGGTTTGGCGTGAGGGCCGCCCTCCCTGACCCCGCATATTTGGCAGTTGCATAAGAACTTTGCCAGAAATCTCACACAAGTAACCCATGTATTGACGAAGATGGCGCGTCCTGTTACGATGCATTCAGTGAACTGGCACTCTGGGCCTTGAGTGCCAAAATCGGGATTATGAGTGGAGGAGTAAATGAGTATCAATCTTCGTCCCCTGGGCGACCGCCTGCTGATCAAACCGGTCGAGCAGGAGGAAACCTTTGCCGGTGGGCAGCTGGTGCTGCCGGAGACGGCCAAGGAAAAACCGCAGCAGGGCAAGGTACTGGCAGCGGGCGCAGGTCTGCGCGATGACGACGGCAACCGCATCGACATGGACGTGGCAGTGGATGACCTGGTGCTGTTTGCGAAGTACGCCGGCACAGAGATCAAGCTGGACGGCCAGAAGCTGCTCATCATGAAGGAAAGCGACATTCTGGGCGTGCTCGAAAGCTGAGCGGACGTCCGTCACGAACGACCTGATGCATTGACCTGTAGTCTGGAGAAGAAAACACCATGGCAAAACAGCTGGTATTTGAGGAGAACGCCCGCGCCAGTCTGAAGCACGGCGTGGACAAACTGGCCAACGCGGTCAGCACAACCCTGGGGCCCAAGGGCCGCAACGTGGCGCTGGACAAGAAGTTCGGCGCGCCGACCGTAACCCATGACGGCGTTACCGTGGCCAAGGAAATCGAGCTGGAAGACCCCTACGAGAACATGGGCGCCCAGTTGCTGAAGGAAGCCGCGACCAAGACCAACGACATCGCCGGTGACGGCACTACCACCGCCACCGTGCTGGCCCAGGCCATCGTCAACGAAGGCCTGCGCAACGTGGCCGCCGGCGCCAACCCCATGCTGCTCAAGCGCGGCATCGAGGCCGCCACCGAGGCCGTCGCCGCCCACATCCGCGAGCAGGCCACCCCCATTAACACGCGCGAGGAAATCGCCAACGTCGCCAGCACCTCCGCCCAGGACACCGAGATCGGCAACCTCATCGCCGAGGTGATGGACAAGGTCGGCAAGGACGGCGTGGTCACGGTTGAGGAAAGCCGCGGCCTGGAGTTCGAGACCGAGTACGTCGAGGGTATGCAATTCGATCGTGGCTTCATCAGCCCCTACTTCATCAGCAACCCGGAAACGATGGAAGCCAACATCGACGAGCCCTACGTCCTCATCCACGACAAGAAAGTCAGCGCGGCGCAGGACGTCGTGCCCTTGCTCGAGAAGATCGTGCAGCTGGGCAAGCGCGACCTCGTCGTCATCGCCGAGGACGTGGATGGCGAGGCCCTGGCCACGCTCGTGCTCAACAAACTGCGCGGCATGCTCAACGTGCTGGCCGTCAAGGCCCCTGGTTTCGGTGACCGGCGCAAGGCCATGCTGCAGGACATCGCTGTCCTCACCGGCGGCACCGTCATCAGCGAAGAGACCGGCCGCAAGCTGGACAGCGCCACGCTTGAGGACCTCGGGCGCGCGGCGCGCGTCGTCAGCGGCAAGGACGACACCACCATCATCGACGGCGCCGGCGAGCAGTCCGCCATCCGCGGCCGCATCGAGGAGATCCGCCGCGAAATCGACAGCAGCACCAGCGACTACGACAGCGAGAAGCTGCAGGAGCGTCTGGCCAAGCTCAGTGGTGGCGTGGCCGTCATCCGCGTGGGCGCGGCGACCGAGACCGAGCTGAAGGAAAAGAAGCATCGTGTCGAGGATGCGCTGAGCGCGACGCGCGCGGCCGTCGAGGAAGGTATCGTGCCCGGCGGTGGCGTGACGCTCATCAACGCAGTGGTTGCGCTGGACAGCATCCCCATGAACAGCAACAGCGACATCAACACCGGCGTGGCCATCATGCGCAAGGCGCTTGAGATGCCGATGCGCAAGATCGCTTCCAACGCCGGCGACGATGGCGCCGTCATCATCGAGAACGTGCGTCGGCAGCAGCAGGCCAGCGGCAACCCGCGTCTTGGCTACAACGTCATGACCGGCGAGTACGTTGATACCATCGAGGCCGGCTTCCCGGACCCCGCCAAGGTGACCCGCGGCGCGGTCGAGAACGCGGCTTCCATCGCCGCCATGATCCTGACGACCGAGGCGCTGGTCACGGATCTGCCGGAACCGCCGATGCCGATGCCGGCTGGTGACCCGAGCATGGGCGGCATGGGCGGCATGATGTAGGACGGGTCGGAGGCTGCGCCTGAGGCGTGGCCATCACTCCAAACCCCTCTCCTTGAAGGAGAGGGGTTTTTGTTTAACGGGGCGGCCCTCACCCCCCGCCCCCTCTTGTCCGTCTTTGACGGGAGCCTTTCTCAGGGAGAGAGGTATAAAATTACGTATACGTACAATTCCGAATAGTCTCCCCCTCTCCCTGAGGGAGAGGGGGCCGGGGGGTGAGGGCCGCCCCAACCTCAAACTCCTTGTCCCGCTAACTGCGAGAGTCCTTCTCAGGGAGAGGGGCCGGGGGGTGAGGGCCGGTCCAACTTCACCGAGGAATGCTCACCCCTCCCGCTCGTAGCGCGCCTCAACCGTGAGTCCGATGCCGCCACGCACGCTAAATATGCCGCGCACCTCGCATTCCAGCGGTTGCAGCGCGGCCACCAGATCGTCGAGGATCTTGTTGGTGACGTGTTCGTGGAAGACCCCCTGGTTGCGGTATTGCCACAGGTACAGCTTCAGCGACTTGGATTCGACGATGCGCGCGTCGGGGATGTAGCGGATACGTAGCGTGGCGAAGTCCGGCTGGCCGGTCATGGGGCAGACGCAGGTAAATTCGCTGGTCTCCAGCGTGACTGTGTAACGGCGCCCGGGATGCCGGTTGGGAAAGGTCTCCAGCGTGCCGGTATTGGCGCTGGCGCTGTTGCCGAGGATGGTGAGGCCTTCCGTGGCCCCTTCCGAAATGCTGCTTTCAGTCATGCGTTTTCTCCTCTTCCTGCGCAAGCAGTGTACAGTTTGCTGACCGGCAATCAACGGGGAGCCGCCTGGCCATGTCCATAGAAGCCCTGCTGCGGCAGCTGGTCGGCGAACTCGTCGATGACAACAGCGAGGCCATCGGCCTGACCGGCAGCCACGCGCGTGGCGACGCCGGCGTACACAGCGACGTCGATGTCTGGCATTTCGTGCACAGACTGCCGGCTGATCCCTTCGCCGCTTACACGCTGCGCATGCTGCAGGGCCACCTCGTCAGCATCTCCGTGCGGCGCCTGGCGGAGGAGGCGGCCCTGATGCGCGCGCCCGTCACGGCTATCGCCGTCGTGCCCGGCTTCCGCCAGATGCGCCTGCTGCATGACCCGCAGGGCGCGCTGGCGCGGGTAATCGGGGAAGCGCAGTCATTCGAGTGGGCGATGCTGCAGCCTGTCGCTGCCGAATACGCCAGTTACGATCTTTACGGCAACGCCGAAGAGGTCGGCAAGCTCATCAGCGCGCTGGCGCAGCGCGACGAGAGCATGGCGCTCTTCTGGCTGAACGCGCTGCTGCCGGGGATGACGCGCGCAATGACCCTGGGGATGGGCCTGCTGGTGGACACCGAAAACCGCCAGTTGCAGCAATTGCAGGCCGCCGTCGGCGCGGACAGCGAATGGAGCCAGGCCCTGCGCGCGGCGCTGGGTCTGCCGCCCGCCGCCGCAGACGTCCGCGTCCGCGCCGGGCTGCGCCTGTATCAGGAGACGGCCACGCTGCTTGCGCCACAAATTCAGTCCGCCCACCGGCCCGTCGTGGCAGCGACCCTGGCGCGCATCGAGGCGGCGCTCAGTTAATTTCGCGTTCCTCGCGTGCGGCGCCGAGGAAGGCGCGTTCGCTGTCAACAATCTCCGGCTCCAGCCGGGTGAACAGCGGTTTTGGCTGACGCAGCTTCTGGCCCGGCGCCAGCGCGCTCTTGCGCCATGCTCCGCTCGCGCCTTCCGCGTTGTAGACCAGCGTCTCGTGCGCGCGCGTCTCTTCCTGAAAAGTCTGAATCTCCAGCGTGCCGAAGAGCTGGCCCTCGTAGCCCAGCATCTCGTGCAGTTCCTGCGCGCTGAAAGGCAGGAAGGGCGCCAGCAGGAGTTTCAGGTTGTCGATAACGCGCAGCACGCAGAAGACGCTTGTCGCCGCGTCCTCGCGGTCGCTGCGAATGCTGATCCAGGGTTCGCGTTCGCTGAGGTGGGCGTTGGCCGCGCGCACGATTTCCATCGCCGACTGCAACGCCTCGCGCAGGCGCACCTGCTCCAGCAGCGCGCCAATCTCGTCGAAGCCGGCCTCGGCGCGGGCGATGATCGCCTCGTCGCTGTCGGTCAGCGCACCCGGCTGCGGCACCTGGCCGTCAAAGCTGCGCCAGGCGAAGTTTAGCGTGCGGTTGGCCAGGTTGCCCCAGGCGGCCACCAGTTCGTTGTTGACGCGCGCGAGGAAGCCTTCCCAGGCGAAGTCTGAGTCGTGCGTCTCCGGGAAGGTCATGGCGACGTAGTAGCGGATGGCGTCTGCCTGGTAGCGTTCGAGGATGTCCGGCAGCCAGATGGCCCAGTTGCGACTCTTGGAGAACTGGCGTCCCTCAATGTTCATGAATTCGTTAGCAGGGACGTCATGCGGCAGGTTCAGCGCCGGCGTGCCGGCCTCGTGGTAAAGGCCGTCGATGCCGAGCAGCATCGCGGGCCAGATGACGGTATGGAAGGGAATGTTGTCCTTGCCGATGAAGTTGTAGATTTTGGCGTCCGGGTTGTACCACCAGTCCTTCCAGGCCTCGGGTCGGCCCTGGTTCTGCGCCCATTCCACGCTGGCGGTGAAGTAGCCGTTGACCGCCTCGAACCACACGTAGATGCACTTGTCCTCCCAGCCGGGCAAGGGCACGCGTATGCCCCAGTCCAGGTCGCGCGTGTAGGCGCGGCCGCGCAGGCCTTCCGCCTCGCCGCGCAGGATGAGATTGCGCGTGAAGCTGTGCACGTTACTGCGCCAGTGCGCCTGGTTGCGCGCCAGGTAATCCAGCAGCGCAGCGAATGTCTGGCTGAGGTCCAGGAAGTAGTGCTCGCTGCGGCGTACCACGAGACGGTCGTCGGGGTGGGCGCGGTTGCGCGGGTTGATCAGCATCGTGGCGTCGAGCAGCTGGCTGCAGTTGTCGCACTGGTCGCCGCGCGCGCCCTCGAATCCGCAGAGGTAGCATTCGCCCTCGACGTAGCGGTCGGGCAGAAAGCGATTCTCGAGCTCACTGTAGAGTAGCGCCTGCTCCTCGCGGTAAAGATAATCGCGCTCCAGCAACAGCGAAAAGATGTTCTGGGCGATGCGGTGATGAGTCTCGGTATCGGTGTGGGTGAAGAGGTCGTAGCTAATGCCGAGCTTCTGCTGCGTGCGCAGGAAGCGCCGGTGATAGTGCTCGAAGATGGCTTCTGCGGGCAGGCCGCGCCGGTCCGCCTCGACCGAGATGGGCGTGCCATGCGCATCCGAGCCGGAGACCATGAGCACGTGGTTGCCGCGCAGACGGTGATAGCGCGCAAAGATGTCCGCCGGCAGATAAACGCCGGCCAGATGTCCCACGTGCAGGTCGCCGTTGGCGTAGGGCCAGGCGACGGAAACATGGATGTACTCGGCTGTGCGGCTCATGGATACTCCTTTTCTCCGGCGCCATGATAGCACAGACAAATGGGACTCCCTTGACCGCCTGAAATTTCATGTGATATCATTTTTCCAGAGACAGTCGAGGTTGTCCTGTGCTCAAGGGAGCGGCGCGGACGG
The DNA here is from genome assembly GCA_965223965.1 of Phototrophicaceae bacterium. Classification (GTDB taxonomy): domain Bacteria; phylum Chloroflexota; class Anaerolineae; order Aggregatilineales; family Phototrophicaceae; genus JAGWBD01. The sequence goes on along the minus strand of CBDCXX010000006.1, from coordinate 2,189,181 downwards.
CCTCCCGAACCCGTTACAATGGTATCTGAACGGTTGCGTGGAGTTGAGGGTGGAGTAGCCGTGGATATCGGTCCTGATCCCCGAATTGAACGCGGTGCCGACCCGTCCACACTAATGGGCAGAGGACCGTCATCCCGTTCTGTCAGCACACGAAAACAATTGCGAGCCTGTTGCCTGGGCATTGTCGTGGTGTTGGCCGCAGCTGGCATACTGGCAATTCTCGCAGGTCTGCTTGCTCGCTTCAGATAACATCGTCTCCGGCACCCATGACAGCAGCACCGCGGCAGTCTGTGACCCAGGTTGAAACTGCGCTGGCCTGCCGCTATACTGCGCCTCAGATTTAGGCAGAAGAACGGGGCCTGACCATGCGGGTTAGTGTGAGACAGGAAAATCTGGCGCGGGGACTGGGAATCGTTGGTCGCGCGGTGGAAAGCCGGCCCACGCTGCCGGTGCTGGGCAACGTGTTGCTGCGCACCGGTGACGAAGGCGACGCCCGCCTGCGCCTGGCCGCGATGGACATGAGCCTCGGCCTCAGCATCACCTGCTGGATCGGTGCCCAGGTCGGCGAGACCGGCGGCATCACCCTGCCACGCAGCACCTTCACCGACCTCGTCAACAACCTCTCGCCCGAACGGGTCGACCTCAGCCTCGATGACGCGACGCGCAGCGTGACCGTGCGCTGCGGCGCCAACGTCTCAACCGTGCGCGGCATCGACGCCGAAGAGTTCCCCCTGCTGCCCTCCGGCAGCGACAGCGACGTGACCCTGCCGGCGGACATGCTGCGCAGCATGATCCAGCAGACCGTCTTCGCCACCGCGCGCGAGGACAATCGCCCGGTGCTGACCGGCGTCTACACCGAGTTCAAGGGCAACATCCTGACCATGGCCGCCGCCGACGGCTATCGCCTGGCGGTGCGCACCGGCCCGCTGGAGCAGGAGTTCAGCGAGCCACGCAGCATGGTCATCCCTGGCCGCGCCCTGGCCGAAGTCGCACGCATCATCAGCGATTCCGACGACGAGGTGCGCATCACTTTCCCCGACGAGCGCGAAGTCGTGCTCTTCCACCTCAACCAGGTGCTGGTCTCCTCGCAGTTGCTGGAAGATCGCTTCCCGGATTTCAGCGCCGTCATCCCGAAGGACTTCACGACCTCGACCGTCGTCTACACCGGCGAGCTGCTGCGCGCCTGCAAGCGCGCCGCCATCTTCGCGCGCGACGCCAGCGGCAGCGCCCGCATCCTGGTGCGCCCGGCCGATAACCCCAGCGACCCGGGCGAGGTCGTCATCGCCGGCAAGAGCAACGAGCGCGGCGACAACACCGACATGGTCGATGCCAGTGTCGAGGGCGGCGAGCTGGACATTTCGCTCAACGTGGAATATCTGATCGACGTGCTCAACGTCATTTCTGACGAGCGCGTCGTGCTGGAGAGCAGCGGCCCGCCCGGGCCCGGCGTGCTGCGCCCCGAAGGTCGCGAAGACTTCGTCCACGTCATCATGCCCATGGCGCGCACCGGCTGACTGCCGCGCCGTCACAACCAATTTGCCAGCGTCAAGATTGCTTCAGCGTGCCCAGGGATAGTCGCCGGGCGGATGTTTGAGGAGTTCTTCCTCGATCAGGTCCGCGCCAAGGCCGGGCCGCTCCGGCAGCTGCAGCATCCCGTCGTTCAGTTCCAGCGGGTGGCTGAGCAGGTCGTCGCGCCAGGGCGCGTCATCGACGTCGAACTCCAGAATGTAGAAGTTGGGCACGGTGGCGCAGACCTGGGCCGCAACCAGCGTGGCCAGCGGGCTGTGGCAGTTGTGCGGCGCGAAGAGCGTGTCGTGGGCGTGGGCGAGGTCAGCCAGCTTCTTGCCCATGGTGATGCCGTTCCAGGCGAGGTCAGGCATGATGACGTCCTGGGCGCGGCGCTGCAGGAAGGGCAGGAAGCCCTGCTGGCCGTAAAGGCTTTCGCCGGTACAGATCGGCGTGCGCGTCGAGTTGCGGATGCGCAGCAACGCGTCAGGGTCGAAGGTCTCCACTTCCAGCCACATCAGGGCGTAGGGCTCCAGCGCCTGCGCCAGCTTGATGGCGCCGCCCAGGCGGAACCAGAAGGCCACGTCCAGCGCGATGTCGACGTCCGGCCCCAGCGCCTCGCGCAGGGTGCCGACGATGGCGCTGGCGTTGCGCAGCACCTGTGGCGGGGCATCGCCGCTGGCATGGCTGAAGCGGCTCAGGTCCGCGTTGGCGTCCGGCAGATCGCGCAGGGGCATCAGGTTGGTCTTGACTGCCGTGAAGCCACCTGCCAGCACCTCATCGGCCAGACGTCGCAGGTCATCCGTCGTCTGGCAGGCGGGCAGGCCGAGCAGGTCGGCGTGGCGGTTACGCGTGGAGCCGCAATGCGACCAGTAGAGGCGCAGCTTGTCGCGCATTTTGCCGCCCAGCAGCTGCCACACGGGCGCATTCAAGGCCTTGCCGCGGATGTCCCACAGCGCGGAGTCGATGCCGGACATGGCCTTCCAGGCGAGGCCGCCGCTGTGGCGGATGGAAGCCGTCGCCAGGTCCCACCAGATGGCCTCCACCTGCAGCGGGTCGCGCCCGATGATGAGTTCGGCCAGGCGCGCGACGGTCGCCGTCACCGGGCCGGGCGCGCCCCAGTCGCTGCAGTCGCCCCAGCCGATGAGCCCCGGCTCGCTGGTCTCGATCCTGACGAAGGTCCAGGGCCGGAAGCCGCCGTCGACAATGTAGGTCTTCACCTTCGTGATTTTCATGTGCTCTCCTTGCGCAGGCTGAGGCCGAAGGCCAGTAGCCACACGATCCAGGCGCCCAGGCCGGCCAGCAGCGCGCCCGGCAGCCAGGCCGGCTGATAGCGCAGGCTCACGACGCTGTCGCCCGCCGGCAGCGGCAGACTGCGGAACATCAGGTTGGCGCGCTCAAGCGGCACGTCGGCGCCGTTGACGCTCGCGACCCAGCCCGGATACCAGGCATCGCTCAACACCAGCCAGGCCGGCTCGCTGCTCGCCACTTCCAGCCCGATCTCCGTCGCAGTGTAGCGCGTGAAGCGCAGCGTTCCAGGCGCTGGGTCCACATCCGATGCCGGGGCGGGGGCCGCAGCTGGTGGCATTGAGTGGATTAACACCGTGCGCGTGGGGTCAAAGTCCGGGTCACGCATGAGGGCCAGCGCGGCCTCGTCGTCGGGCTCGAAGCGCGCCTGCGGCACGAGGAAGGCGCGCGGCAGGACTGCGTCATTGCCGTAGACCAGGATGTCGCTGGAGAGCAGGCGCCGCCAGGGCGCTGGCGTGAGCTGCAGGAAACTGCCGTCGCGCGTGTCCACCAGCGTGGCCGCGATGATGCGCGCCGCAGTGGCGTTGCGCAGCTCGATGCGCTGCGGCGTGAGCGCCGCCTCCGGCTGCAGCCGCAGATGCAGCAGGTCGTAAACGGGGACGGGCTCGCTGACTACTGTGAGCGGCGCGTGCCGGCCCGCCGCCGTGACGAAGCTCGCCTGTGGCGCGGCGCCCGGCTCGACCAGCAGATCGAGCGCGTCGGCCGTAAATCCGCGCGGATTGACGCTGCTGATCGCTGCGGCAGGCCCCTGCAGCTGCGCCAGCCGGGTGTCAAACGCGACGTCCCCGTGCCACAGCGTCTGGGTCTTGTCGCTGACGAGGTAGCGCGTGTTGCTCAGCTTAAGCCAGCGCATGTCCGGCACGCAGGCCCTGCGGCAGGCAGCGTCCGCCAGCGACAGGAACAGGCGCCCGTCCGCCAGCGCGTCCGTCGGCAACAGGCTGCTGAAGGCCGTGAACCAGCGCGTGGGCAGCAGGCCGCCGCCGAAGCCGTCCACGCCCGGCAGGCCCTGCGCCAGCGCCAGATTGGGCGCCAGAATCTCCTGGCGCTTGGTCGCCACCAGACCCCAGCGCACGGCTCGTGGCGAAAGCCCCAAGCGGGCATAGTGGGCCTCCAGCGCGTCCTTGTCGCCTGGGTCGAAGAGCAGCTCGCTAATCGACAGGAAGCGACCGGGCGGCGTTTCGTCCGCGTTCCAGGCGCGCAGCTGGCTGACCGTGAAGCGCTGCCCGCTCCAGGTTTCGGGCGGCAGCAACAGGTTGAAGGGCAGCACGCGCCCGGCGAGCAAGAGCTCCGCGCCCAGCGCGATGAGGGCCAGCAGGCCGCCCCGCGCGGGACTCATGCGCGGCAGGCTGCGCAGCAAGAGCAGCAGGATGAGCAGCGCCAGACCCCAGGCGAGCCAGCTGCGCGCGCCCGGCGCTGCCGGGCCAATCACCGCGCCTGGCTGTCGCGTGATGAGCGTGCTGGCGGCCATCAGCGCGGCCAGCGCCGCGGCGATGAAAAGGAGTTCACGGGCGCGCGGCCGCAAATCGCCGCAAATCAGACTCTGCAGGCCGATGCCGCCTAGCATGGCGCTGCCGAGCGCGAAGGGCAGCAGCCAGCGCGCCGGCACGCGAAAGAGGTTGAAGCCCGGTAGTTGCGCCAACAGCTTCCAGGCTGGATTGTACTCACCGAGGGCCAGCAGCAGGCCGCCAAGCGCCAGCGCGCCCCACAGCAGTCGCTCGCGATGAAGCGCTGCCCGCCACGGCAGCAGCAGCGCCAGCAACGCCAGGCCAAGGCCAATGACGCCGCTGTAGGCCACAAATTCGCCGAAAAGCAGGCCTTCATAGCCGGGCAACAGGCCACGCCCGGCCACCAGTGGACTGAAGGAAAAGGACAGCACTTCGCCGGGCGGGAGGCCACCGCTGCGTTGCGACTGGCTGCTGAGCTCGAGCGTCGGCAGCAGCTGCGGCAGCGTCAACACCAGCGCCATGGCCGCAGCCAGCAGCAGCAGCAACAGGGCGCGCAGCGTGCGACGAATGCGGTCAGGCGCGGCTGGCAACAGGATCGTGAACAGCGCGACCAGCGCCAGTCCGGCGCCGCTGATGAAGCTCGTTTGCGTGTGGCCGCTGAGGAACTGCAGCGCCAGCCCCGCCGCCAGCAGCAGTAGACTGCGCCGCTCGCCGCGCAGCGCCCTGGTCAGCCACAGCAGCAACCAGGGCAGCCAGGCCATGCCCTGCAGCTGGTTGATCTGCTCGACGTGCGCGCCGACGAAGCCGCCCAGGCCGAAGAGCAGCGCGGCCGCCAGCGCCGGCGTGGCAGTCAGGCGGCGCCGCGCCAGGCAGAACATGCCCCACAGCGCGAGGAAGACGTGCAGCAGCACGCTGAGACGGATGCCCTCCGGCGCGGGGAGCGGCACCAGCGGCCAGTTGAGCGGGTAGAAGCTGCCTGGCTGTGGGTTGGCCAGCAGGGGCACGCCCATGAAGATGTCGGGCGACCACAGCGGCAGTTGCCCGGCCATCAGGGCCGCGTTGCGCGCCGTCCACCAGGGGTAGAAGTAGTTGAAGGTGTCGCCGCGCGCGAGGATGAGCCCGCTGAAGGCCAGTGGCGCAAAGTGCAGCAGCGTCAACGCCAGCAGCAGCAGCGGCACGCCCGCGGCGCGCAGGCGCGGGGGAATGCGCATCGGCGCTCCGGATTAGGTACAATGCGCGCCCAGTGTACTGGCAAGCGTCGGTAACGGCGAACGAAGGCGGAGGTGGCCATGTTGCGCGGGATTTCCCCGTTGATCTCACCGGAGCTGCTGGATGTGTTGTATCGCATGGGCCACGGCGACGAGCTGGTGCTGGCCGACGCGCACTTCCCGGGCGAATCAACGGGGCAGCGCGTCCTGCGCGCGGACGGGCTGCGCGTCGCCGCCCTGCTGGATGCCATTCTGCCCTTGCTGGTGCTGGATGACTACGTCGAGACGCCCGTGCTGATGATGGCGCCCGTGCCTGGCGATGACCTTGACCTGACCGTCGAGCGCAGCTTCAGGGCGGCCATCGAGCGTCACGCGCCGCACACCGCGCCCGTCGCCCGTCTGGAACGCTTCGCCTTCTACGAGCGTGCAAAAGGCGCCTACGCGGTGGTGATGACCGGCGAGACGGCCAAATATGGCAACATCCTGCTCTGCAAGGGCGTGACGCCAGTGCCGGACTGATGAGGAGCGCATGATGCGATTTGCGGACAAGGTGGTGGTGGTCACCGGCGGCAGCACCGGCATCGGCCGGGCCTGCGCCCGGGAATTCGCGGCGGAGGGCGCGGCGGTCGTCATCGCCGACGTCAACGCGCAGCAGGGCCAGGAACTGGCCGCCGCCATCAAGGCTGACGGTGGCCGCGCGCTGTTCCAGCACACAGACGTCTCCCGGGACATCGCGGTGGAGCGCATGGTCGGCATGGCCTGCGAGCGCTTTGGCGGCATCGACTGCCTGGTCAACAGCGCCGCCATCCAGAGCTACGGCTCGGTGGTCACGACCGACGAGGACACCTGGAACCGCACCATCGACGTCAACCTGAAGGGCATTTACCTGGCGGCAAAGCACTGCATCCCGTGCATCGCGCAGCGCGGCGGCGGCGCGGTGACCAGCATCGCCTCGGTGCAGGGCCTGACCACCCAGCCAGGCGTGGCCGCCTACACCGCCACCAAGGGCGCCATCATCGCCATGACGCGCACCATGGCGCTGGATCACGCCGACGAGGGGGTGCGCGTCAACGCCGTTTCGCCTGGCTCGATCGACACGCCCATGCTGCGCGAGTCGGCGCAACTCTTCAACCCGGGCGCGGTCGAGGAGACCGTGGCGTCCTGGGGCGCGCTGCATCCCCTCGGGCGCGTGGGTCAGCCGCGCGAGGTGGCGCGCGTGGTGCTCTTTCTCAGCAGCGACGACGCCTCCTTCATGACCGGCGCCAACGTCGTCGTCGATGGCGGCCTGACGATCGGCCTCTTCAGTCCCGGGGGCGACTAACCGCCCGGGTCACCCGCGCTGGTATTGCGGCTGAGCAGGACGGCAGCGTCATGCAGGCCGAGCAGCCAGTCCGCCACGGCGTTGGTGGCCGCGTGGATGCCGGCGGTCGGGCGCGGATGCCCGAACATCCCCAGTTGCAATGTGTATTCGCCAGGCCGGTTCTGGCGCTCCAGCAGCATCAGCGCGACGTGCTGGTCGATGCCCGGCTCCTTCACGTAGACGTCAAAAAGTAGCGAACGCTCGCCCAGATAGACGTGGCCGCAGTTGACGTGCGTCGCCTCGCTGTGCAGCTGCAGCGGCTGGAAGCGCGTGCGCATTTCTGCCAACGAGAGCGGGCTGCTGAAGACAACGTGCGGCATGGTGAACTCCTTCGCAGCGGGTGCCGGTGGCGGCGGCAGCGCGTTGCGCCGCCAGACGAAGAAAAAACAGGGGCGGCCTTCCGCGTGTGCGACCCGTTCGTAGCGGGTTACGACGCGGCCGGGCAATTCTTCCGTCCAGGGCGCGGCCAGCCCGTTGTCCAGCCCGGGCGTGGCGGCCAGCAGCGCGTGACTCATCTCCGCGTATTCACGGATGTCGGTGGCCAGATAAAGGTCGGCGCCGGCCTGCATGCGGTTGACCAGCAGGTCGAGCGTGTCGCGCTGCAGCAGGCGTCGGTGACCGTGCCGCTTGCGGAACCACGGGTCGGGGAAGTTGATGTGCACCTCGCTGAGCGAGGCCGGCGTGAAGAGAAAGCGCAGCGCGGTCTCCGCGCTGCTATGGATGACGCGCACCTGCGTCAGACCCTGCCGCTCAAGGGCGCGTTCGACGCGCGTGAGGCAGCGGTTGGAGATCTCGAGGCCGACCAGATTTGCCTCGGGATGCTGCCGCGTCAGATGCAGCAGGAAGTGTCCCTGGCCGAAGCCAATTTCGAGGATGAGCGGTCGCTGCGAGCCGAAGAGCGACGCCCAGTCCGGCGGCCAGGGCAGGGAGCGGCTGTTCAGCCGTTGCAGCGGGCTCATTGTCGGGGCGGACGCTGCACCAGGCTGAAACGATTGGCCGCGTCTTCCGGGCCGTCGGCGTACCAGCTGGCCAGCTCGACCAGACCGCTGGCACGCACCAGTTCATCGTGCTCGGCGGCGTCGAAATGGTGGCAGTAGCGCAGGGCGTAGGCGCCGCGGCGCCAGTCCAGCAGATAGTCGTGCTGCTCCACCCGGTCGGCCAGCTCCTCCGGCCAGGGGACGATGCGCTGACGGAAGCGCTCAAAATCCGCAAAGCGCCAGGTTACGAAGGTCAGCATCCCGCCTGCGGCCAGGGCGGACCCCAGCGCGCGTACCAGCTCCATGCGCTGCGCTGCGCCGGGGATGTGGTGTAGAAAGCCGAAGCAGACCACCAGATCGAAAGGGCCGGCGGGCGGCGCCTCGCTGACCAGGTCGCGCGACAGCAGTTGCGCATCGGGCAGTCGCTCGCCGGCCATCTGCAGCATTTCCGGGCTGTAGTCCACGCCGGTGTAGCGCATGGCGCCCAGATGTTCCGTCAGGTAACGGCCGAAGCGGCCGTTGCCGCAGCCGATATCGAGCACGCGCGGCATCGGCGGCAGCGCGGCCAGGTGGGGCAGCAGGGGCCGCCAGCCGGCCCAGGGCTGCGCGCGCGAGCGGTCAAACTCCGCTGCTACCGTACTGTAGAATGCGCGGTTGATGTCGCTCAGTCGCTGGCGCGTGGCGTCGTCCATGTCAGCAGTATAGCGCGGTCGGGATTCCGTCTGGCGGACGACTCGCATACGGGAGTATAAAGGAGTAGTTACAGGAGCAGGCGTGGCATGATCACTGAAAAGGTCACCATCAGACGCATCGGGCCGAGCTCGGCGCTGAAGGCCGGCGCGGCAGTCGGGCTGGTGCTCGGCGTGCTTTACGCGGTCCTTGGCAACCTGTTCATAGATGACTCCGCCGGCCGCCTTGCGCTGCTCTGCGGCGTGGTGTTCAGTGGCGCAGTCGGCGGCGGCGTATCGGCGCTGGTTGCGGCCTGGGTTTACAACATCGCGCTCAACCTGACCGGTGGCCTGCAACTTGAAATCAGCGTCGAGAACGACGGGGCAGCGGCCTCCAAAGGCAAGCACGGGTCGCAGACTCTCGGCGACTTCATGCAGGACGACAAATGAGCCGCAAGCGACCGCGTATTCTCGAACTGGACGAGGCGCAGCGCGCACAACTGGTGCCGCTGCTGCGCGAAGTCGTCGCGTCTGACGGTCTCTCCCCGAAGCGACTCAACCGGCTGCAGCGTCGCTACCCGCGCCCCGGCGGCGGCCTCTTCAGCCGTAGCGAACTCATCCAGGCCTGGCGTCAGCTGGCCGGCACCCAGGGCCTGCCGCGCTGCGAAGAGCGCGAGGACGTGCTGCTGCGCCTGCGCCGCAAACCGCAGCGCAGCGCTTCCGGCGTGACGCCGGTCAGCATCCTCACGCGGCCGCACCCCTGCCCGGGCGAGTGCATCTTCTGCCCCGCCGACGTGCGCATGCCCAAAAGTTACCTGGCCGACGAACCCGGCGCGCAGCGCGCCGAGCAGAACGCCTTCGACCCCTACCTGCAGACCTGGGTGCGTCTGCAGACCTACTGGCACACTGGTCATCCCACCGACAAGATCGAGCTCATCATCCTCGGCGGCACCTGGTCCTTCTACCCGGAGCACTACCAGATCTGGTTCATCAAACGCGCCTTCGATGCGCTGCACGACTTTGGCCGCGGTATCGACCGGCGCGCGGAAGTGCTGGAGGCCCTGCGCGCGGAGACCGCGCTGCATCCCGCTGCGCCGCGCGTGGCTGCCCAGGTGGATGGCCGCCTCATGCAGCGCAACTACAACCAGGTCGTGCATGAGGTCTGGCGCGGCGAACTGCAGCGCTCGCCAGCGAGCGAAGTTGCTACCTGGGAGGAGCTGGAGGCCGCCCATCGCGAGAACGAAACGGCCCCCTGCCGCTGCGTCGGCCTGGTGATCGAGACGCGGCCCGATCACATCAGCGAGGCCGAGGTGCTGCGCGTGCGGCGCCTGGGCTGTACCAAGGTGCAGATCGGCATTCAGAGCCTGAACGACGCGGTGCTGGCGGCCAACCGGCGCGGTCACGATGTGACGGCGACCCGCCGCGCCCTGCGCTTGCTGCGCCGGGCCGGCTTCAAGATCCACGCGCACTGGATGCCCAACCTCTACGGTTCTGCGCCGGCCGCCGACATCCTCGACTACGCGCGCCTCTTCGACGAGCCGGACTTCCGCCCCGACGAGCTCAAGATCTATCCCTGCTCGCTGATCGAGAGCGCGGAGCTGATGCAACGTTACGAGGATGGTAGCTGGCAGCCCTACAGCCACGACGAGCTGCTGGCGGTGTTGACGGCCTGTTTGCGGCGCACGCCTGAATACTGTCGCCTGACGCGCATCATCCGCGACATTCCCTCAACCGATATTGTGGTCGGCAACCAGTTGACCAATTTCCGCCAGATTGCCGAGGAGGAACTGGCGCAGCAGGGCGAACGCAGCCGGGACATCCGCGCGCGCGAAATCCGCCAGCGTCGCGCGCGTCTGGAAGAGCTGCAGCTCGACGAGCAGCGCTACCGCAGCTCCTGCAGCGAGGAAGTCTTCCTGCAATACATTACGCCACAGCGCGACATCGTGGCCTTTCTGCGTCTGTCGCTGCCTACGGATGAGCCGCTCACGGAAGAATTGCGCGACGCGGCCATGGTGCGTGAGGTGCACGTCTACGGCCAGTCGCTGCGCCTGGGCGAGGCCGCCGCCGGCAGCGCGCAGCACCTGGGGCTGGGCACGCAATTGCTCGAGCGCGCGGCTGACCTGGCCAGCGCAGCCGGCTATGCGCGCCTCGCCGTCATCTCCGCCATGGGCACGCGCGACTACTATCGTCGCCGTGGCTTCGTGGATGGCGAACTCTATCAACTGCGCGACCTGACGCCCAGGCCCTGACTGGCCGGTTGCGCAGCGCTCCCCTATACTACGTTTGCACCCGAACAGACGCCCGCCAGCACGGAGCCCGCGCGTTTGGCCACCCATGCGGCTCCGCCGGAGCCACCCGCAGCCAGCGAAACCCAGGAAGAGACCGAGCTCGGCGTGGCCCGCGCCACCGGCCTGCTGGCGCTGGGCAACGTCGCCAGCCGCGTGCTGGGCCTGGCGCGCGAAATCACGCTGACCAACCTCTTCGGCGCCTCGGCAGCCATCGACGCCTTCAACGTGGCCATCATCGTGCCGCGCGCGCTCTACGATCTGCTCATCGCCGGCCACGTCAACAGTGCGCTCATCCCCGTGCTGAGCGAGGTGGCGGCCCGCGATGGCCGACGCGAGCTGTGGCGCCTGTTCTCGGCGCTGCTCAGCATGGTGACGGTGCTGCTGGCCCTGCTGGTGTTGTTGCTGGAGCTCTTCGCGCAGCAGGTGGTCGGCATCGTGGGCGGTGGACTCGAGCCGCACACGCTGACGCTGGCGGCAGACCTCTTGCGGCTGACGGCGCCCGCCCTGATTTTCCTCGGCTGGTTCAGCCTCTTGGCCGCTTCGCTCTACGCCCTGCGCATCTTCGCCTGGCCGGCCTTCGCCGGGGCGGGCTTTAACGCGGTCATCGTGCTGGTCACCTTCGCGCTGGTGTCGCCACTACAAATCGTAGTGAGCGTGGGCGTGAGCGGCGCGCAGTGGAGCCAGGCGCGGCCGGCCAACGCCATCACGGCGGCGGCGCTGGGCTGGCTGGCCGGCTCGCTGCTGCAACTGATGCTGCAGCTGCCCGGCCTGTGGGCGGCGCGGCTGCGCTGGGCGCCGGCCTGGCGTCATCCGGCGCTGCGCCAGATTGGCCGCCTCTATACGCCGGTGATGTTCTCCCTGCTGCTCGACACCCTGGTCATCCGCAGCTTCAGCTACAACCTGGCGACGCAGAGCATCGCCGGCGCCACCGGCTACATGAACTGGGCCACGACCCTGACGCAGTTCCCGCAGGGCCTGGTGGCGACGGCCATCAGCATCGCTATCCTGCCCACGCTCTCGCGCCAGGCGGCCCTGATGACGGCCGCTGCCCGCGCCGCCTTCCGTGATACCCTCGGCCTGGGTTTGCGCCTGGCCATCACGCTGATTCTGCCGGCGACTGCCGCGCTCTTCGTGCTGGCGACGCCGGTGATTGCACTGCTCTTCGAGCACGGCGCCTTCACCGCCACCGACACGCAAATCACGGCGACAGCGCTGCGGCTCTACCTGCCCGGGCTGCCCTTCGCCGCGTTGGACCTGCTGCTGGTCTACGCCTTTTACGCGCGCCAGGATACGCTCACGCCCGCGCTGGTGGGCGCGCTCAGCCTGCTGGTCTACATCCTCATCGCCATCGCCCTGTTTCCGACCCTGGGGCTCTTCAGTCTGATGATCGCCGACAGCGTCAAGCACATCATTCACGCCACACTTTGTGGCATCATTCTGGCGCGCCGGGTGGAGGGCCTCGGCCAGCAGCGCTTCTGGCTCACCCTCGGCAAGTCCGGCCTGGCGTCGCTGGTGACGGGCCTGGTCGTCTGGCTGCTGCTGCCGGCGCTGGCGCAGCTCACCGGCACGGGGAATACGCTGGCGGAGTTGCTGCTGGTGCTAATCGCCGGCGGCCTCAGCGCGCTGAGCTTCGCGCTCATGGCATGGGCGCTGCGACTGCACGAATTGCGTTGGCTGTGGGGCCTGGTGACGCAACGCCTGCGGTCCTGAAGGGAGTGACGAGATGAAGCGACGCTTGTGCTGGATACTGGCTGTGATCCTGCTGCTGTCTGTGGCCGGCGCGCTGCGCGCCACGGAGGAAGCGGAGCCCTGGACCCTGCTGCGGCCCGAGGTGCTGGCGGAGTATCCGCATGACCCCGCGGCCTTCACACAGGGTCTGCTATGGCACGCGGGCCTGCTCTACGAGAGCATTGGCCTGTACGAACAATCCGCACTGCGCCAGGTCGAACTGGAGACGGGCGAAGTCGTGCAGGATGCGGAAACTGGCCAACTCTACGAAATCTCGCTGCGACATCTGCCGGTCTTCGCTGAAGGCCTGGCGCTGGCAGAAGGGCAACTCTTCCAGCTCACCTGGCGCCGGCAAACCGCCCTCCGCTACAACCTCGATTTCTTCACCGAAAATGCGCCATTTGAATACGCCACCTTTGCCTACGAAGGGGAGGGCTGGGGCCTCTGTTATGACGGCGCGGTGCTGGTGATGAGCAACGGTAGCGACCGCCTCGCCCTGCGCGACCCGCAGGACTTCACACTGCTGGAGGAGCGGCAGGTCACGCTGGACGGCGTGCCGCTGGCCGAACTCGTCTGGGACGGAACGCAGGTATTGCCGCTGGCTACTTTCGATGAGGAGCAGCAGCACTGGCGCCTGGAACTGCTCAACGAGCTGGAATGCGTCGACGATCTGGTCTACGCCAACGTCTGGCTCAGCGACGTCATTCTCGTCATCGACGGCGCCAGCGGCGCCGTGCGCTCCCTCATTGACGCTGCCGGCCTGCTGACGGAGGAAGAGCGCCTCGACGCGGACGTGCTCAACGGCATCGCCTGGTTGCCGGATAGCGAGACTTTTTTGCTGACTGGCAAGCTCTGGCCGAAGCTCTTCGAAGTGCGCTTCGTGGCGCCCGTGCCCGACGACGAGGCCTGAGTTCGTGTAAGCCTTTGTTCACATCCGCCTGCCATACTACGCTCGCAGACAGTTTCCCGGAGTGGGGAGGAATATCATGCGCATGCGAAGATGGCTCGCTCTTCTGTTGCTGGTCACGCTGGTGACTGGTGGTGGGGGGACGCTGGCCCAGGAACCTGAAACGCAAGGCGGTCGCTATGTCGGCAGTGCGGCCTACCCCGCCCCGGATTTTCCCGGCGGGCTGGACTGGCTGAACGTGCCCGCGCCGCTTAACTGGTTGGCCCTGCGCGGCAAGATCGTGCTACTCGACTTCTGGACCTACGGCTGTATCAACTGCATCCACATGATCCCGGTGCTGGAGCGCCTCGAGCAGGAATACGCTGACGAACTGGTCGTCATCGGCGTGCACTCGGCCAAATTCGCCAACGAGGGCGAGACGGAGAACATCCGCCAGATCGTGCAGCGCTACGAGTTGCATCATCCGGTCATCAACGACCATGACTTCATGGTCTGGAACGAGTGGCGTCCCTATGGAGTGAACGCCTGGCCGACCTTCGCCGTCGTCGATCCGCGCGGCAACATCCTCGCCGTGCAGCCCGGCGAGATTCCTTACGAGGCCTTCGTCAACGTGCTCGACGGCATGGTCGCTTACTTCGACAGCCACGACGAACTCAGGCGCGAACCCCTGAAGCTGGCGCTCGAGGCGGACCAGCTGGCCACCACGGCCTTGGCCTTCCCGGGCAAGGTGCTGGCCGACGCCGCCGGCGGCCGCCTCTTCATCAGCGACAGCAACAACAACCGCATCGTCATCGCCGACCTGGCCAGCTATGAGGTGCTGCAGGTCATCGGCAGCGGCGAGCGTGGCCTGCTGAACGGTGACTTCGCGCAAGCGCGCTTCAACAAGCCCCAGGGTATGACGCTGGTGGACGAAATACTCTACGTCGCCGACGTCAACAACCACGCCATCCGCGCCCTGGATCTGGCAGCGGGCAGCGTCACGACCGCGGCCGGCACCGGCGTCCAGTCTCGCATTTATCCGGCCGTCGGTGGGCCGGTGGCGACCACGCCGCTGGCCAGCCCCTGGGACGTCGAGGCCGGCTCTGCCGGCACGCTCTACATCGCGATGGCGGGCCGCCACCAACTGTGGTCGCTGGAACTGAACGCGGGCCGGGTGGCGCCGCTGGTGGGCAGCGGCCGCGAGGGCTTGCTCGACGGCGCCTTCGCCGATGCCCAGTTGGCGCAGCCCAGCGGCCTGCACTACGAGGACGGTCAGCTCTACTTCGCCGACAGCGAATCGAGCAGCATCCGCGTGGCGGACACGCTCATGGGCCAGGTGCGCACCCTGGCCGGCCCGGATCAAAACAACCTGTTCATCTACGGCGACGTCGAAGGCGCAGTGGGCACGTCGCGGCTGCAGCACGCGCTGGGCGTGAGCAGCGACGGCGCCGGCAGCCTCTTCGTGGCGGACACCTACAACAGCCGCATTCGGCAGATTAACCTGCAGGACAGCACGCTGGCCAATCGCTTTGGCCTGGGCGGGGCGGGCGGCTACCGTGACGGCGATGCCGCCATCGCCGCCTTCGATGAGCCCGGCGGACTCAGCTATGCGGACGGGAAACTCTACGTCGCAGATACCAACAACCACAGCATCCGCATCATCGAGCTGGACAGCGGCGCGGTCAGCACGTTGAACTTCACCAACCCGGAGCGACTGCAGATCGCCGAGCGTCCGACGGTGGTGGCCGGCAACGCCGCTGCCGGCTTGCAGCTGCGCCTGCCGGAGCAGACCCTGGCGCCTGGCGCTGGCGAAATCGCGCTGCATGTCAATCTGCCGGAGGGCCACAAGCTCAACGGACTGGCGCCCTTCAGCAGCGAGTGGAGCACTACGGGCGAGGCCGTTCAGATTGCGCAAAATCAGCTGCAACAGCGCCTGCTGGCGCCGGAACTGCCGCTGCGCGTGCCGGTCACGCTGCAGCCGGGCACAGATCTGTTGCGCGGCGAACTCACTATCTATTATTGTGAGGCGATCCGCGACAGCCTCTGCTTCATCGAGCGCGTGACGCTGGAAGCGCCGCTGACTGTGGCGCACGACGCCAGCGGCACCAGCATCCTGCTGCAACATGACGTCGTGCCGCCGCAACTGGCGACGGGCGGATTCTAGACTGAAAGCAACGTGGATGGCGGCGGCTACTCGTTGGTGAGGCCGCCGCTGTCATGTTCTACGAAGTTCACGTCGAGGCCCAGATCCGCCAGTTCGGGGAAGGGTAGTTCGTTGCCCAGCACGTGCGCGGCTGCCAGTTCGCCGCCGGCCGGCGCGGACATGATGCCGTGACCGACGTGCGCTACCGAGATGACCAGGCCCTCAAGGCCCGGCCAGGTGTCGATGATGGCGCGCTGGCTGGCGACGGGCACGCGCTCGCCGTTCTCCTCGCGCCAGGCGTTGCTGGCATCGCGCGAGACGTAATAGCCGACGCGGTGGTCCACGCCGCGCAGGTAGCGTGGGCTGGCGAAGCCCTCGCCAAGGCGGTGGCCGAACTGCCGCGCCAGCAGCAGCAGCGTTACCGAAGGGAAGCGCGGGTCGAGACAGCGTGAGACGGGCATCACCGGCTCAATCAACTGCTCGCGCGCCGCTTCCTCCGGGAAGAGCTGGCGCGTATTCCAGCGATACTCATAGCCGAAGAGCGCGCCGTGCTGCGCTTCCGGGCGCACGTGAGCGAAAGGCAAGGTGCTGATGAGCAACGGCGCGTTTTCCGGGAAAGCCTCGTGGCGCCAGGGCGTGGTGAAGCTCTGACGTGGCGTGAGGTGCACCGGAATCTCGATGCCGGCACTGCGCCCCAGGGCGCGCGACCAGGCGCCGGCGGCGATGACGACGCGCGGCGCGTCGATCCGACCGCCTGCGTGCCGCACGCCGCGCACGCGGCCGCCCGCCGTTTCGATCTGCACGTCATGGCAGTCGAACACAACCTCGAGATTTGCCGCGCCGCGCGCGAAGGCCTGAATCATCGCGTGCGAATCCAGCCAGCCGGCGCGCGGGTCAAACTTGGCGGCGCGCACCTTCGGCCCCACCCAGGGGAAGCGCTGCGCCACCGCCGTTGCGTTCAGCCATTCGATATGCGACAGGCCGAGGCTGTGCAGATGATCGACGTCCGCGCGCAGGGCCTCCGCGTCGCGTTCCGTAAAGCCCACGTAGAGGTAGCCCGGCTGGCGCATGCCGAGCGCGTCACGAACGCCAGGCGCGATCAGGTCGTCGGCGTTCTCGAAAATCTCGAGGCTGCGGGTCATCAACCGCATGAGGCAGATTGCGGGCCAGGCAGTTCGGTAGTTCTCGAGCGAGGCGTTGCTGGCGCCGGCGCCCAGCTGACCGGCGCGCTCCAGCAAAAGAATGCGCAGGCCCGGCTCGCTGTGGCCCAGGGCCCAGGCCGTCGCCGTGCCCGCCGGTCCGCCGCCAATGATGATGACATCCGCTGTGCGCGGGGCCTCGCTCCCGCCGGAAAAGGTCGCCATGGCGCACATTGTAGACAGCAGCGTGCGACGCGTAAAGACGGGCGTTGCATGATTGACCACAGTGCGGGCTTCCGCTACACTTCGGGCGGCTGAGCCCCTGACCATGCCTCCCCGGGTGCACGTGCATCGGCAGGACGACGCTGCGCTCCCGGCGTGTACGGTGGAGACTGGAATGGCAAACGCAAACGGTACAGCGCTTCCCGACATTGAAACCCTGCTGGACTGGTACCGGCAGATGGTGTTGATTCGCGAATTCGAGGAAGCCTGTTACGAACTTTACCAGCAGAAGCGCATCACCGGCGTCTACCTGCATCTCTACAGCGGCCAGGAGGCGGTGGGCGTGGGCTCGCTGGCCGCCATCGACAGGCGCGACCACGTCATCACGGCCTATCGCGACCATGGCATCGCGCTGGCGCGCGGCGTTGATCCTTCCCCGCTGATGGCGGAGATGATGGGCAAGCGCACGGGCGTCAGTGGCGGCAAGGGTGGCTCGATGCATCTGGCCAGCCGCGAGCACAACTTCTGGGGCGGCTTCGCCATCGTCGGCGGGCATCTGCCGCTGGCCGCGGGCATCGCGCTGGAGGCGCAGTACAGCGGCCGCGACGAAGTGGTGCTCTCCTTCGTGGGCGACGGCGCGACCAACAACGGCTACTTCCACGAGTCGCTCAACCTCTCCGCCGTGTGGCAGTTGCCGGTCGTGTGGTTGATCGAGAACAACCACTATGGCATGGGCACGCTCATTGAGGAAGCAGCCGGCCAGCCGCTGCTGCACAAGCGCGCGCAGGCCTACGGCATGTTGGACGGCGGCCGCGTTGACGGCCAGGATGTGGTGGCGGTGCACGAGACCCTGACTGCGGCGGTGGCCCACGCGCGCAACGAGGGGCCCGTGCTGGTCGAGGCCGTCACCTATCGCTACCGTGGTCACGGCGTCTCGGACCGCCAGTACAATGAGCGGCTGAAGGCCGAGCTCGACGAATGGAAGCGCGAGCGCGACCCCCTCACGCTGCTCGGCGCCCGCATCGAACGGACGAACGCGGACAGCCGGCCGATCATGTGCGCGCTGGAACAGGAAGCGCGCGACCAGGTGGCGGCCGCGGTGCAGTTCGCCGAGGAGAGCCCGCCGCCCGACGCCGCCGACCTCGTCCGCAACGTCTACGTGGAGTAGCGTCAATGGCAGCCAGAAACCAGCCGATGCGCGAGGCGCTGCGCAAGGCCCTGCGCGAGGAGATGCTGCGCGACGAGCGCGTCTTCGTGATGGGCGAGGAAGTGGGCAAGTGGCAGGGCACGCATCGCGTCACGCGTGGCTTGTACGAGGAATTTGGCGCCAGACGGGTGCGCGACACGCCCATCTCCGAGATGGCGATCTGCGGCGCGGCGGTCGGCGCAGCCATGGCCGGCCTGCGCCCGGTCGCGGAGATGATGACCATCAACTTCGCTTTCCTGGCGCTGGACGCCATCGTCAACCACGCGGCTAAAATTCGCTACATGTTCGAGGGCCAGTTCACGGTGCCGCTGGTGATCCGCGCGGCCAGCGGCTGGGGCGACCAGGCCACGGCCACGCACTCGCATGCGCCGGAGCCGATCTTCGCGCACTTCCCCGGCCTCTACGTCGCGGCTCCCGCCACGCCCGGCGACGCCTACGGCATGCTCAAGACCGCCATCCGCGACGACAACCCGGTGCTTTTCAGCGAGAGCATCGCGCTCTATCCCCGGCCCGGTCCGGTGCCCGATGACGAGGACTACCTGGTGCCGGTGGGGGTGGGCGCTGTACGCCGTGAGGGAGCGGATGTGACGCTGGTGGCCTGGGCGCGCGGCGTGGAATGGGCGTTGCAGGCGGCGCGCAAGCTGGAGCGCGAGGGCGTCGACTGCGAGGTCGTTGACATGCGCTGGCTGCGGCCGCTGGACATGGAGCTGGTCTACCAAAGCTTCCGCAAGACCAACCGCTGCGTGATCGTCGAGGAATCGCTGCCCATGTACAGCTTCGGCAGCGAGATCGCGGCGCGCATCCAGGAGGACATGTTCGATTACATGGACGCGCCGGTCAAGCGCGTTTCTGCCATGGACGTGCCGCTGCCCTACGCGCGCGAGATTGAGTTGATGGCCCTGCCGGATGCCGACAAGGTCGTTGCGGCAGTGAAGGAGATCATCTGATGGCCCAGGCTATTACCGCCACGATGGATGGCACCCTGCTCAACTGGCTTGTGGAAGTCGGCGAGACGGTGAACAGCGGCGAGGTCATCGCCGAAATGGACGCGGACAAGGCCACGCTTGAGATCGAGGCCCCGGCCTCGGGCGTGCTGCTGGCGCGCAGGGCGGAAGTCGGCGACAGCATCAGCGAGGGCGATGTGCTCGGTCAGCTGGGCGAGCCGGAAGAATCCGCCGCCAGCGAGGGCGCGGCAGCCGGCGCCGCTGCGGCAGCGCCCGCGGCTACCAATGGCGCGGCTGCCGCAGCGACCCCCGTAGTAGAAGAAGAACTGCCGGAGGGACGCGCGCGCATCTCGCCGGTCGCCCGCCGTCTGGCGCGCGAGCGCGGCATCGACCTGGCGCGGCTGCGCGGCAGCGGCCCGGGCGGACGCATCGTGCGCGCGGACGTCGAGAATTACAAGGAAGCAGTGCCAGCGCCAGCGCCGGCCGCGGCGGCTATTCCGGCTGCAGTACAGCGCACGCCGCCGCCGGAAAGCGAGGATGTGGAACATGTGCGGCCCAACAGCATGCGCCGCCGCATCGCCGCCACCACCATCGAGAGTCAGCAAACCATCCCGCACTTCTACATCACGATGGAGATCGACGCCGCGCCCCTGCAGTCCTTCCGGCGCCAGCTGAACGCCAGCCTGCCCGAGGGCGGGACGCGCGTCACGGTCAACGACCTGGTCGTCAAGGCGACGGCGCTGACCCTGCGCGACTTCCCCAATTTGAATTCGCACTGGTATGGCGACCGCATCCTGCGCTTCCGGCGCATCAACGTCGGCATCGCGGTGGCGCTGACCGGCGGCGGGCTGATGTATGTGGTGGCGCAGGACGCGGACAAGACGCCGCTGGCCGAACTCGCCGCCGGCAATCGCGCCATGGCCCTGCGCGCGCGCGAGGGCCGCGTCAAGCTGAGCGACCTGACCGGCGCGACCTTCTCGACCAGCAACCTTGGCGCCTGGGGCGTCGCGCACTTCGCCGCGGTCATCAATCCGCCCGAAGCGGGCGTACTGGCCTTCGGTGCGGCGACCAAAACGCCAGTGGTTACCGAAGACGGCCGCCTGGCGGTGGGCGAGCGCATGAACGCGACCATCAGCATTGACCATCGCGTCAGCGATGGCGCCGAGGGTGCGGCCTTCATGCAGGCCTTCCGCCAGCGCCTGGAGGCTCCCCTGGCTCTGCTGGGCTGGCCGGGAGGCTCCTGAACCTGTGCCGAACATGACCTTCACGCGTACAGAATTGCTGGATGCCCTGGACTCAGTCATCAGCATCCCGCTGATCCCCTTTGATGCCGGCCGCATCGACTACGAGGGCCAGCGCCGCAACGTCGACTACCTGATGCGTAACAACCACCTTTCGGGCGGTCGCCCGCGCGTCATTTCCCTGGCCGGTACCAGCCTCATTAACCACATTCGGCCGCAGGAGCAGTTGCGCCTGATGGACATCACCGGGCAGCAGATGGGCGGCGAGGGCCTGTTAATGGCTGCGCTGGTGCCCAATCCCCTGGCTGTGGCCGGCGACCTCATCGACGAGCTGGCTCAGCTGTCGCGTCCGCCTGATGTCTATTTGCTGATGCCGCTGGCCGGCACCTTCAGCCCCGAGGGTCTCTACGAGCAGTTGCTGGCATTCACGGCCTGTTACGGGGAACGCCACGGCGCCCGCTTTCTCTACTACTATCGCAGTCCGCGCGACCGCGAACAGATTCTGCGTCTGCTGCGCGACTCGCCGCACATGGTTGGCGTCAAGATCGGCACGGACGTGGCGGATGTGCCGGCCTTTGTCGCGGGTGTCGGCGCGGACCGCATAGTCATCTGGGGCGTGGGCGATCGTGCAACGGCGGCGGCGGAACTTGGTGCGCGCGGCCATACCTCTGGCATCAATATCGTCTTCGCGCGCGCCTCGGATGCCATCAACAACGCGCAACGCAGCGGTGATTTCCACGCGGCGCGCGAAGTCGAGGCGCTCATCGACCCGCTGGAGCAGCTACGCTTCGTGAACGGTCGCGCCTGGAATTATGCTGCAGTAGCCGAGGCGATCCGCCTGGGCGACTTCGGCGACGTGGTCGCCGGCTGCGGCGCGCCTTTCAACCCACGCGTGCCGGCGGAGGTTTCTGAGCAAATCGAGCGCATTGTGGCGGATTTGCGCGCCTGGCACTAGACTTCACGCCCTGATGGCATTGTTCGTCTGACCGGAAGTCTCCATTGTGAGCACCAATGGCTGCCAGTCCGCTTGAGGAAACGCTTGGCGAATCCGGCCTGATGGACGGGATTCCGGCGGACCGTCAGGACGGCGGCGCCATCGACGGTAGCATCTACGATGTGCCCGGCTTCATGTTCGTAGACTGGATGTGCTACCGCGCGGGCTGTTTCGAGGAGGCCGGGCTGGATCCGCCCAGGCGCTTCCCTGGCAGTCCCGGCTGGGAGCGCAACGTCGTCCTGCCCACCTTCCAGCGCGTGCTGCTCGGCGAGCTTACGCCCGAAGCAGGCGTCGAAGTGATGATGGCAGGCCTTGAAGAAGCAGTAAACGGCTAAACTCCTTTGTCGGGCGGGAGCC
Source organism: Phototrophicaceae bacterium (assembly GCA_965223965.1). Lineage (GTDB taxonomy): Bacteria > Chloroflexota > Anaerolineae > Aggregatilineales > Phototrophicaceae > JAGWBD01. The sequence continues at coordinate 2,167,560 of CBDCXX010000006.1, read as the reverse complement.
AGCCTCCCGCCCGGCGCTGTACAGCGTTACGGAATGGAAAGGGACAGCAGAACGTATGTCTGAACGCGCGCGGCCCAATCTGCTCTACATCCATTCGGACCAACATAACGCGGCGGTTGCAGGTTGCTACGGCGACCAGCACGTGCACACGCCGCATCTGGATCGCCTGGCAGGCGCTGGCGCGCTCTTCACCAGCAACTATTGTTGCTCACCGATCTGCGTGCCTTCGCGCATGGCCATGCTCACCGGTCGTCACCCCTGGCAAAATGAAGTCTGGACCAACAGCCACGTGCTCAATTCCGGCATACCCACGCTGGCGCACAGCATGGGCGCCGCCGGTTACCGCCCCGCGCTGATTGGGCGCATGCACTCGGTCGGCCCGGACCAGCTGCACGGCTACTGCGAGCGCCTGGTCGGCGACCATTCGCCCAACTTCCCCGCCTTCCCGAATGTTGGTGCCATCCTGGGCCAGCTGCACGGCACGGCGGGTCCTGACCGCGTCAGCATCCAGCGGGCCGGGGCCGGGCAGTCCGGCTACCAGGTACATGACGAGGCCGTCACGGCGGCCGCCGTGGACTGGCTTAATCGCCTCGGCGTGCAGCGCCGCGCCGGCGTGGACGACGCGCCCTTTTCGCTCAGCGTGGGCTTCATGTTGCCGCATCCGCCCTACGTGGCGCGCCGCGCCGACTATGAACGTCACGCCCACAGCCTGCCGCCGCCACGCAAGCCGCGCGAATATGAGCAGGAGACACACCCCTTCCTGCAGCGCTGGCGAGCGACCACCGGCCTGACCGACACGGACGCCGACGAAACGCGGCGCGCCCGCGCTGCCTACTGGGGCCTGGTCGAGTGCGTGGATAGCATGATCGGCGAGATTCTCCACGCGCTGGCGGCCAATGATCTCGAACGTGACACGCTGGTGGTCTACACCTCCGACCATGGCGACATGGTCGGTGAGCACGGCCTTTGGTGGAAGCACGTGTTTTACGAGGAGTCTGTGCGCGTGCCGCTCATCATGGCCTGGCCGGGACGCATCGCCGCCGGCCAAAGCTGCGAGCGAGTGGTCAGCGCGCTGGACGTAACCGCGACCATGCTCGACGCGCTGGCCGCGCCCGCGCTGCCGGGGTCGCCCGGCCGCAGCCTGCTGCCGCTGCTTTCGCCGGGGGCGGGATCAGTCGCCTGGCGCGACGAGGCCTTCAGCGAATACTGTGCCGACCAGTACGCACCTGATGGTGGTGAGAGTTACGTGCGCATGTTACGTCAGGACGAATGGAAGCTGATTTACTACCACGGCCTGCCGCCGCAGCTCTTCAACCTGGCCGAAGACCCCGACGAGCTGGTCGATCGCGCCGCAGACCCTGGCTGTCAGACGCTGCTGGGCGACATGCGCGCGCGCGTGCTGCGTGACTGGCAGCCGCAGCGCATCCAGGCGCGTATGGCACAGCTGCGCGCGGGAAAGGACCTGCAGGCGCAGTGGGCGGGCGCGACCCTGCCCGAAGAGCCCATTCGCTGGCGTATGCAGCCGGAAATGAACCGCCTCGACGACGACTGAGTGCTTATAGCCGAATCATGGCCGAATTATAGCCGGGTGTTGTGGCGGGTTATGGCCGGGCGCTGTGGCAGGCGCTATAGTTCGCTGCAAAGATTGAGGACGAGATGGCTCTCCTGATTTACGACCACGGACGCCGTGACGAAATGAAGGTCGCCCTGACCTTCGACGACGGCCCCAATCCACCGCGCACTGACCAGATCCTGCAAATCCTTGAATCACGCGGCGCCCGCGGCACCTTCTTCGTGCTGGGAAAATGGGTTGAGCGCTGGCCGGAAGCCTTCATGCGTATCGTTTCCGGCGGGCACACGGTGGCCAACCACAGCCATTTGCATCAGGCGCACCTGGGCGACTTCGACCACGCCGAGGCCGTCCTCGGCAACCTCATGGGTCGCCCGACGCGCCACTTGCGCGCGCACTACTTCAACTACTTCACCTGCCTCGTGTCGCCGCTGGCCATGTCGCAGTACATGCAGGTCGTTGACTCGGACGTGAACCCCGCGGACTGGAACAAGAGCGACCCGCAGGAGATCATCGACGCCACGCTGAGTCACCCTGTGCTGGCGCCAGGCTCGATCATCGACCTGCACGACAGCTCCGAGACGGAAGACGACGGGCTGCGCCTGGCGCGGCCACTGCCGCTGATCGAGGCGCTGCCGGCCATCGTCGATGGGCTGCAGGCGCGCGGCTATGAACTTGCCGGCCTGGACGACATGACTATGGTGGAGCCGACGCTCTGGCAGCCTGACGACCGGGCCATGTACGCCTCGCAGGAGGTGCGTGACGCTATTTTCTCTTTGGGCTCCGCGCAGGAGTAACTGCGCCGGTAGCACAGATTTTTTTGATTAGGAATAGAAGGGGAATTGACTGTGAAACGTCCGTTGCTGTTACATCTTTTGCTCGCGCTCCTGCTGCTGGCCATGCTGCCTGGCGGCCTGGCGCTGGCGCAGGAAGAAAACGTGCTCGTGATCGCCATTTCCGGCGACATCGAGACGCTGGATCCGCCCTTTTCACAAAACCAGCGCTCGAACGAGACCAACCTGAACGTCTATGATCAGTTTTTCCGCTATGGTCGCATCGATTCTGGCGAGGGTTACAGCATCGCCGACACCGGCACCATCGAGGGCGCGGCCGTCGAATCCTGGACCTGGTCGGATGACCTGAGTTCGATCGTGCTCAAGATTCGTGAAGGCGCGACCTTCCCGAAGACCGGGCGCGACCTGACGGCTGACGACTTCATTTTCTGGTTCGAGCGCGCCATTGGCACGGCAGCCGGCACTGCCTGGAACGTTAACACTGCCGGCATTACCTCCTGGGAGAAGACCGGTTCGCACGAGGTGACCTTGCAATTCTCGAGGCCCAGCCCCTGGCTCTTCTTCCTCTTCCGCGATCAGTCGCAGGGCCCCATGGACGCCATCGAGGCCCAGGCGAACGCGACAGATGACGACCCCTGGGCGAGGCTCTGGCTGGCGAAGAACGATATCGGCTCTGGCGAATATTACGTGGAAAGCTGGGAGCCGGGCGTGGCCATGGTGCTGCGCGCCAATCCGGATTACTGGGCTGGCAAGGCCTTCTTCGATCAGGTCGTGCTGCAGATCGTGCCCAACTCGGCGGATCGCGCGCTGCTGCTGCGCGAGGGCGAGGTCGACATCGCCACCGGGCTGAGCACCGATGAACTGGCGTCGCTGGAAGGCTCGGAGGGCGTGAAGGTGCTCTCGGTGCCGACGCGCAACCAGATGATGCTCGGCCTGAACACGACGATGGGGCCGACGGCCGATGTACGCGTGCGCCAGGCGCTCTCCTACGCCGTGCCTTATGAAGACATCATCGAGGGCATCTTCGCCGGCAAGTCGCGCGTCTCTGCCGGGCCAGTCCCGCTCGACGGCCAGTATCACGACAGCTCGCTCTGGCCCTTCAGTTATAATCCGGACGCGGCGCGGGCCCTGCTGGCGGAAGCCGGTTATGCGGATGGCTTCGAGATCACGCTCGATATCGCCTCCGGCGTGTCGACAACCGAACAGATCGCAGTTGTGCTGCAAAGCGCCTGGAGAGATATTGGCGTCACGATGAATATCAGCTTGCAGCCCGCCGCGATTTTCGCCGATCAGATGGGTACGCTGGAGCACGAGGCCTGGATGCGCGACCTGCTCTGGTACGTCGATGACGCCGGCTACACCGGTGACATCTTCTTCAAGACGGGCGCGGTCATCAACTGGACGGGTTACAGCAATGAAGCGCTGGATGCCGTCATTGACGAGCTGAACGTCACGCTGGACCCGATGAAGAAGGCCGAGCTGGCGGCGGAGTACCAGCGCATCCTGAACAATGATGCGCCGGCGCTCTACCTGGCCGAGATGCCCTTCGAAATCGCCATGCGCGACAATATCAATGGCTACGTGCAACTGCCTGACAATCTGCTGTGGTACTGGCCGCTCTACCGCGAGTAGGGTAGCCGCAGGAACGTGCACGGGGCGTGACCGGAACACCGGTCGCGCCCCGTCCTTGCCCACACGGCGGACAACCTGAAGGCAGGCGCGGGAGCGAGACATGCTGGACTCGATGCGCGAGTGGGGCCTGTTCCTGCTAAAGCGGCTGGCCCTTTTCCTCGTCGCGCTCTTCGGCGTGTCCGTCATCACCTTTACGGTAACGCACAAAATCGGCAACCCCGTCTACCTGATCGTCGGAACGCGCTACTCGCAGGAGACTCTGGACAACGTCACGCGTGAGTTAGGGCTGGACCTGCCGCTGCACGAGCAATATCTGAACTACGCGGGCAACCTGCTGCAGGGCGACCTGGGTATCTCGCGCTTCACCTACAATCCTGTACTGGAGGACATCAGCCGGCGTCTGCCGGCCACGCTGGAGCTCTCGACCTGGGCGCTGGCCATGGGGGTGCTGTGGGCCGTACCGGCGGGCGTGCTGGCTGCCATGCGCCCGGCGGGGTTGCTGGCGCGCGCTGCGGACCTGCTGGCGCGCACGGGCGTTTCAATGCCCGGCTTCTGGCTGGGCCTGCTGTTTATTTTCGTCTTTTACGCGGAGCTGCACTGGTTTCCGGCGCCGCTGGGGCGCATCGCGCGCAGCCTGGGGCCGCCGGTGACCATCACCGGCTGGTACACCCTGGATTCGCTGCTGGCCGGCGACCGCGAGGCCTTCATTTCCAGTGTGCGTCACCTCATCCTGCCAGCGCTGACCCTGGCCATCACCACCAGCCCCAGTACGCTGCAAATCACGCGCAAGCGCATGCAGGAAGTGCTGCAGAGCGACTACATCCGCAGCGCGCGCGCCTTCGGCCTGCCGGCGCGCACGGTCTACCGCTACGCCCTGCGCAACACCCTGGGCCCGGTCATCACCATGATCGCCATGACCTACGGCTATCTGTTGAGCGGGACGGTGCTGGTGGAGGTGGTCTTCACCTGGCCCGGCCTCGGGCTCTACGCGGTGGACGCCATGAACAATTCTGATTACGAGCCCATCATAGGCGTGGTGCTGCTGAGCGCCGGCTTCTACCTGCTGGTGTATATGGCCACAGACGTGATCAACGCGCTGCTCGATCCGCGCACGCGGGCGGAGGGCTGAGCGTGCTGGTCGGAGAGCAGGCCGTACCCGAACGCCCTACGCTGATGCAGCGGCTGCTGCGCAGCAACGGGCCGCTGCGCGTGCGGCTGAACCTCGGCCTGCTGGCGCTCTTCATTTTCGCCGGGCTGCTGGCGCCCCTGCTGCCACTGCATGACCCGGTGACGCCCTACCCGCTCAACCGACTGAAGCCGCCCTCCGCCGAACACCCCTTCGGCACAGACGGCAACGGCATGGACGTGCTGTCGCGCACCATTTTCGCCATCCGCACCGACTTCGCGCTGGCGTTGAGTTCGGTTGCCCTGGGTATCGTGGTCGGCGCGCCGTTGGGCGCGCTCTCCGGCTACTTCGGCGGCAAGCTGGACAGCGCCATTACGCGCGTCACGGAAGTGTTTCAGGGCTTCCCGCAGATCCTCTTCGGCATGGCGGTGCTGGCCGCGGCCGGCAACACCATGGTCAATCTGGTGCTGATCATCGCCTTCTACAACGTGCCCGTCTACAGCAAGATGGTGCGCAGCGTGACCCTGCCGTTGCGCCAGGCCGACTTCGTGCTGGCGGCGCGCGTGGCCGGCAACAGCCCGCTCTCGGTCGTCTTTCGCCACGTGCTGCCCAACACCCTGGTGCCGGTCTTTTCCCAGCTGCCGCTCAGTTGCGCCTACGCCGTGCAGATGATCGCCGGGCTGAGCTTCATCGGCCTGGGCGTGTCAATCCCGACGCCGGAGTGGGGCTCGATGATCCAGCTGGGCGCCAACCAGATGGTCTTTGGCAAGTGGTGGGCCTCGGTCTTCCCCGGCCTGGCGCTCTTTTTCTCGGTGTGGCTGCTGAACAACGTGAGCGACCTCTTCGGGGCGCTGGTCGTGCGGCGGAGTTGAGTGTGTCCCTGCTGACGGTGAGCGGGCTGCAGCTGCAATTCCGCGTGGAGCGTGAGACGGTGTATGCCCTGCGCGACGTGGCGCTGACGATTGGCGCGGGCACGCGCACGGCTATCGTCGGTGAGAGCGGCTCCGGCAAGACGGCGCTGACGCTGGCGCTGCTGCGTCTGCTGCCGCCCAACGCGCAGCTCAGTGGCAGCATCCGCTTTCGCGAGCAGGAGATACTGACGCTGTCCGAAGCGGACATGCAGCAGATCCGCGGCGCACAGATCTCGATGATCTTCCAGCACGCGCAGGCTGCGCTCAACCCGCTGATTCCGGTTGGACGCCAGATTGCCGACGTCTGCCGGCAACACAGCGGCGTCAGCCGGCAGCAGGCCTGGGAGCGGGCGGTGGAGGTGCTGGCGGCCACCGGCATCCAGCAGGCCGCCGCGCGCGCCCGCGACTACCCGCATCAGTACAGCGGCGGCATGGCGCAGCGCGCCCTGATCGCCATGGCGCTGGTCTGCGAGCCGCAGCTGCTGATCGCCGACGAGCCCACCAGCGGCCTCGACGTAGCGGTGCAGCAGCAGGTGCTGGCGCTGGTGGAGCAGGTCGTCGCGCAGCTGGACGCCACGCTGCTGCTCATCACGCACGACCTGGCCGTGGTCGCGGCCACTTGCGACCACATCATCGTGATGTACGCCGGCGAGGTGATGGAGACAGGGACGACGGAACAGGTGCTGGAACGCCCGGCCAACCCCTACACGGCGGCGCTGCTGGCTTGCTTTGTGCAGACGGACGACGCGCGCATGCCCTTCATCTCCGGGCGCACGCCAGACATGCGCCAGCCACTGACGGGCTGCAGCTTCGCCGCGCGCTGTCCCATGGCGCAGGAGCGCTGCCAGCAGGAGCGTCCCCTGCCGCTGGAAGTCGCGCCCGGCCACTTCTCCGCCTGCCACTTCGCGCAGGAGCTTGTCGCGCCATGAACGTGCCGGAGCAGGGCGCGGCACTGCTGCGCATCGAGGAGGCGACCAGGAGCTTCAGCTTGCGGCAGCGCGGCTGGCGTCGGCAGCGGGTAGTTGCGCTGGACGGCGTGTCCATGACCTTGCGGCGCGGCGAGACGGTCGGCCTGGTCGGCGAGAGCGGCTCCGGCAAGTCGACGCTGGGGCGCTGCGTGCTGAATCTGACGCGCCTGGACAGCGGCCGCATCCTCTATCAGGGCCGCGAGATTCAGGCCCTGGCCGAGCGCGAGTGGCGGCCGTTGCGCCGCCGCCTGCAGATGGTCTTCCAGAACCCGGTCAGCTCCTTCAACCCGATGATGACGCTGGAGGGGACGCTGCTGGACGCGCTGCGGCAGCTGCCCGAACTGGATGAAAACGGGCGCCGACGGCGGGTCAGCGAACTGCTGGAACAGGTGCAGCTGGGCGCGCGCTTCGCAGCCCTGTATCCCTATGAGATGAGCGGCGGTCAGCTGCAGCGCGCGGCCATCGCGCGGGCGTTGGCGCCGGGGCCGGACTTCATCTTCCTTGATGAGCCCACCGCCGCGCTGGACATGTCGATTCGCGGCCAGATTATCAACCTCCTGCTGGACTTGCAGCAGCAGGAGGGCGGGCCGGGCTTCGTTTTCGTCACCCATGATTTACGCGTGTTGCGCTATGTGGCGGAGCGCATTTACGTGATTACCCAGGGGCAGATCGTCGAATCCGGCAGCCGCGACCAGATTTTCAACTCACCGCGCCACCCCTGGACGCGCGCCCTGCTGGACGCCGCGCAGATTGGCCGCAAACGCCAGGCCAATGCCGCCCGTCCCGCCGACGGCGCGCAACTCTCGCTCGCCACCGGGGCCTCCGGCGGCTGCAAGCTGCTGGCGCGCTGTCCCCACGCCCGCGAGCGTTGCGCGCGCGAGCCGCAGGTCCTGCGCGAAATTGAGCCGGGACAGTTTGTGCGTTGCTGGCGCGCTGAAGAGATCGACTGAGGGCAGCGACTCAGGCCGGGCGGCTGCGGCCGTGACAGCGCTTGAACTTGCGGCCGCTGCCGCAGGGGCAGGGGTCGTTGCGGCCGGCCCCTGCCAGCAGCTCCTCGAAGGCCATTTGCTCGCGCGCCAGCGTGAGCATCACGTTGGCGGGCGGACGCCCTGCGTGCAACTCGGCCGTCATCAGTTCCATGGGATGCCGGATGTGGTTGAAGAAGTGACGGTAACCGGCGCAGAGATAGTTCAGTCCCTCTTCCCCGTCAGGCGTCTGGATGAAGCGGTTTTTGGGGCAGCCGCCGTTGCAGACGAAGCGCACCTCACAGTCGAGGCAGTACTGCGGCAGGCTGTCACGCTTGTGCTGGCCGAATTCGAACTGCTGCTGTGAACCGACCATTTCCTCCAGCGGCACGAGGTTGATGTTGCCGAGGCGATAGTCCGGCTCGACGTAGTGATCGCAGGAGAAGACGTCGCCGTTGTGCTCCATGGCCAGCGCCGCGCCGCAAGTCTCCTCGAAGATGCAGAGGCCGGGCCGGTTGCCGCTCCAGGCGGCCAGGGCCACGTCGAAGATCTGCACGAAAACGCGCCCCACGTCGTGGCGCACCCAGTCGTCGAAGATATCGCTGAGGAACTTGCCGTACTGTTCCGCGCCGACCGAGCGATCCTTCACGCTGTCGCCTTCTTGATAGCCGCTGTCGTTGTCACGCTCCACGATCGGGATGAACTGCATGAAGCTCACGTTCAGCTCGTCGCGGAAGAAGCGATAGACCTCCAGCGGATGATCGGCGTTGGCGGCGTGCACGGTGCAGAGGATGTTGAAATCGACCTTGTTGCGGTCCAGTATCTCGCGCCCGCGCATGACGCGCGCGAAGGTGGGCTGGCCGCCCTTGTCGACGCGGTAGGCGTCATGCAACGGCGCGGGTCCGTCCACGCTGAGGCCGATGAGAAAGTCGTTCTCGCGAAAGAAGCGCGCCCATTCGTCGTTGAGCAGCACGCCGTTGGTCTGGAAGCTGTTGAAGATGCGCATGTCCGGCTTTTTGTGCTTCTGCTGGGCGGCAACCGCCTCGCGAAAGAAGTCGAGGCCCATCAACGTCGGCTCGCCGCCCTGCCAGGCGAAGGTGACTTCGGGCACCTGCTGCGCCTCAATGTATTGGCGCGTGTACTCCTCGAGCAGGGTCTCGCTCATGCGGAAGTTGCTGCCGGGGTAGAGTTTCTCCTTGGAGAGAAAGTAGCAATACTTGCAGTCGAGGTTGCAGATAGCGCCGCTGGGTTTGGTCATCAGGTGGAAGGAGGGCGGCATGGGCCCCGCTTCCAGAATGGGGATGTCGTTGATCTGGATGGGAGCTACGGGCATGTGTGCACCTGCGGGCCGCGGTTGACAATCTGATTATGCCGCCTTCGCGCAGAGTTGCAAAGGCCAGCGTTCAGCCGGTGAGGATGCTGCGCAGCAAAATGCCGGTCAGCAGCCCGAAACCCCAGATATAGCTGCCCATGGCCGGCCGCTTGCGCGCCGTCACTTCCACGAAGATGAAGAAGGGCAGGGCCAGCACCGACGCCATGCCGTAGATCAGGTGCACCTCCTGCGTCGGACGCAGGCCGCGCGCGTAGAGCAGCAGGCCCAGCAACGCCTGCAGCAGCATCGTGCCGAAGATGACGTAGGTCGCGGCACGGAAGAGTGGCGTCACGTCGCCTTTGCGCAGGATGCCGACCTGAACCGCCCGGGCCGTCATCAGCAGGGCCAGCGCCAGCCCGGCGCGCCCGAGCTGATTGTGCAGCGCGCGTCCTTGCAGCCAGATCGTGAGCGTCGCGTTGGTGGCCAGCACCAGCGCGCAGAAGAGCAGCAGGGCCAGCGTCAGGCCGGCGACGAGCCGACGCTCGTGCTGCGTCAGGGTCCTTGTCCAGCCGCGCCTGGGCTGCGACTTCACGGCTCCTGCGGCGCCTGCCTGGTGGCCAGCAGAAAGCCGGCGAAGATAAGCACCACGCCGGAAAGTTCAGCCAGATACTTGAAGGAGGGGTAATCGAGGCGAATGAGCGTGCCGCCCGTGGCCGGCAGCAAACCGCCCGCCGCGATCAGCCAGTTGCCGTAGACGCGGTCGTGCATAATCTGCTTCCTGCGGAAGAGGCGCGCGGACCAGATGGCGCCGCCGACAAGCGCGATGGTGCCCCATACGTTCATCACCGGCGAGAAGCCGCGCACCGTGCCGCTGCCAGGTGGCATGATGCTGCGATAGAGCGCGGTCATGTCCGCGTCCGGCTGCCAGGCGCTGCTGTCGAAGGGCGTCAGCCACAACGCCCAGGGCAGCGTCATGACGGCCACCAGCAGCAGGGCCATCTGGATGTTGCGCGCGATGTTGCCGCGGCGCAGCAGCAAATAGACCGTCCCTTGGCCCAGCCAGGGCGCCACCATCAATGCGCCGCACCAGTACCACAGGGCGAAGAAGACGGGGCTCCAGACCTGCGTCAGCACCACCTGGCTGAGCGCGCCGGTGAAGTAGAAGACCATGCCGAGGCCCCAGGCCAGTTGATGCGCGCGGCGCCCTTGCCACCAGCGCCGCAGGATGGTGAGCGCGAAAACGCCGCTGACCAGCGTCGTCAGCAGCGACGTGCCGAGGGCCAGGCTCATGGCCGCGGCCCGGGCCTCATTGCGTCAGTACACGCCGCGCGCTGATGCGATAGGTGACGCGCCGCGTGCGCGTGTCCGCCGGCGCGAAGTCGCCGAAGTAGCTTTTGGCGCCGACGTAGAGCCGCGCCAGTTCGTCAATCGTGGCCTCGTCGTCCTCGTTGATGGCGCTCACCTCGCCGCGCACCTCGATGTAGTTGTAGGGGTTCTGGAGATTGAGGGCCAGCACGGTGACCTTGTTGTTGGCGCGGATGTTAAGGTCCTTGCGCCGGCCTGGCGCGCTGTTGATAAGGATGTCGTCGCCGTCCAGCTTGCACCAGACCGGCGTGGCCTGGGGCTGGCCGTCGGGCATCATGGTGACGAGAGTGACCACGGTGGGGCCGGCCAGCAACTCACGGTGAGATTCCGGGATTGTTACGTTCATCAGGGCTCCTTTGGCTGTGGGGGCTGCGGGTCACGGATGCTCGTTGATGGCAAACTCGTGCCCCGACAACCCCCGTATTGTGTCTTCAACATCCTCGTCATTGTGAAGGCGCAGGCAGGGTGTGTCAATGGCCTGCACCGGCTGACAGTCACGCCGGCTACCAGGCGACAGTCTTGCCCTCATGGTCAAAGTAGCTGCCATTGCGCGCGGGCGTCAGGCCGTCGATGAGCGCGAGCATGTCGCGCACAGATTCGGTTGGCGTGATCGCCGCGTTCCAGCCGCCCATTTCGGTGCGCACCCATCCAGGATGCAGGGAACAGACGGTCACGCCCGCCGGCCCCAGATCCGCGGCCAGGCCGCGCATGACCATGTTGAGGGCGGCCTTGCTGCTGCAGTAGGCGTACTGGCCGCCCGTCTGTTTGCGCGTCAGCGAGCCGAGGCCGGAGGAGATGTTGACGATGCGGGGTTGCCTGCCGCGGCGCAGCAGTGGAACGCAGGCCTGGGCCACCAGCAGCGGCCCCAGGCTGTTGATGCGCAACGACTGCAACATGCTGTCCGCATCCAGCGTCGCGAGTTCCTGCTCGACGGCGGGTGGCTTGACCGCCGCGTTGTTCACGAGCAGCTCCAGTCCGTCGACAGTATCGGCTACGGCGGCGACGGCCGCGCGGATGGAAGCGGGCGCGCTGACATCCATCGGCAGAATCGTCAGTTGCGGGCAAGCCAGCGCGCTGAGCTGGTCGGATTGCTGCGGCCGGCGCGTGGTCGCGAAGACCTGGACGTCGCCGCGCTTCAGCCACTGGCGCACGAACTCAAGGCCGATGCCGCGGTTGGCACCGCTGATAAACACGCGTTCCATGTTCTCTCCTGCCTCAATGCTGTGATAGGATACATGCTCAGCATAGCGTCCGGTTTCACCGGTAACCACTCCGCAATTCTTACTGACGCTGGCTGTTCACTGCTGCGGAGAGGGTGTTTCGCATGTCTCGTGTCGCGTTACTCATTGTGTCCCTGTTGCTGTTGATGGTTGCTGGTGCAGCGCAGGCGCTGCCGCTGCCAATTTGCGAAGGGCCGGACCTTGGCGCCTGTGTGGTTAGCGAAGAAGTCCTGGCGAGCAACCGCTGGCCAGCTGTGACCCCGCTGAAAATCGATGACAACCTGTTGGCAGACCGCGACTACCGGCGTGTTTCGGGCATTCTGCCGATCTACAAGGAACCGTTTGGCGAGCTGATCGAAACGACCGGTGAAGGCTACAGTTTCGTCACCGTCTCGAAAATCGAGGAGGACTGGGCGGAGATCGGTGAAGAGCAATGGGTGCCGGCTGATGTGCTCGGTGAGGAAATTGAAGTTTCCCGCTATGCGGGGGTGGAGCTGCCGCAGGATGGCCTTGAATATCCGATGGCCTGGACGCTGCGCCATCTGCGCGCTGCCACCGAACCAGGCGGGCCGGATTCGCCAATAAACCCCTTTCTCTATCGCTACACGCGCGTAACCATCTTCAGCTGTGTGCGTATTGAGGGCAAGTGCTGGTACCAGATTGGCAAGGACCAGTGGGTGCACCAGTACAGGCTCGCCATGTTCAAACCGGTCGAGCGGCCAGAAGACATGAACACGGAGAAGTGGATCGGCATCGATCTCTACGAGCAGGTGCTGACGGCCTATGAAGGCGCGACGCCGGTATTTACCACGCTCATCTCCTCCGGCTTGCCGGAATGGTCAACCCGCGAGGGGGTCTTCAACGTCTGGTTGCGGCGACAGCGCGGTGACATGAGCGGCGCCTTTCAGTTGCCAGATTTCTATTCATTGCAGGAAGTGCCCTGGACGCAGTACTTCGACGGTGGCATCGCGCTGCATGGCGCCTACTGGCACGACGGCTTCGGCTTCCGGCGCAGTCACGGTTGCGTGAACGCCTCCCTCACCGACGCCAACTGGCTTTACACCTGGTCCAATGACTTTTGGGACTGGGAAGAGGGCCACGGCATCGCGGTTTACGTCTACACCACTGGCGATTACGAGTCCGATTAACCTGCGCCGCGCTCGACGGTGCGCGCTTTCCATTCCCGGCGAGCCTGCTGCCCTGACGGGCAGGAAAGGGCTGCGCCGGACGCCATGCCACGTTCGCGTGGCTTACAGGGTAATGTCCCAGGCAGCCAGGTCGGCCAGGAAGCGATGGGCGGTCAGGTCCAGGTGGATGGGCGTCACGCTGGCATAGCCATTGTGCACCGCCCACAGATCCGTGCCCTCCTCGTCGGTCATGCCGCCAGGCTCGGGCCCGACGATACGATAGACGCTGCCGTTGCTGGCCAGCTCGTCGTTATAGATGCGGATGCCCTGGCGCGTAAGGCGGATCTCGCTGATTTCATCGCCGGCGGGCAGGTTGACGTTGAGGATGGTGAAGGGCGGCAGGCTCCGCTTTAACAGATATTCACCAACGATGCGCACAGCGATGCGCGCGGCGGCAGTGTAATCGGCGACGTCGTTGGCCCCCTGGTCAGCCAGCGAAAAGGCGATTGCCGGGATGCCATGGATGGTGGCTTCCAGCGCGGCGCTGACCGTGCCGCTGTAGGTGATGTCCTGGCCCATGTTGGCGCCCCGGTTGATGCCGGAAACGACGACGCGCGCCGGCCACTCTGCCATGCCCAGCGCGGTCAGCGCGATACAGTCCGCCGGCGAGCCGCTCACGGCCAGCGCGGGCGAGCCGTCCGGCATCAGCGTTTCGGCAACCGGAATGTCCTGGAACAGCGTTTTCTTGTGGCCGCTGGCGCTCTGGTTGGTCGCCGGGGCGATGACGCGGACCTCGCCGAGCGCGCGCATGGCGCTGGCCAGGGCCACGATGCCAGGTGCGCGCACGCCGTCATCGTTGGTGACGAGTATGTAACTCACTCAGGTTCTACTCCCTTGTTATTCGGATTCCCCATGCCCTGCATTGTACGCAAACATGTCAAGCGGCGGTTTTAATCTGGTTAGGGTCGGATGAATCGTGCCCGGACGACGCGCCTGCAGTGCCTCAGCCCTCGATGAGAACAGTCCCCAGCGGGATACGGGCGTCGGCCGGCTGTGCGCCATCGGCAAGGGTTACGCTCAGGCGTTGCAGGTCAGACAGGCGATACAGACCGCTGTAGATGGAATACCGTCCTGGCTGCAGGTCGGCGGGGAGCGTGAAGCGCCATGCTTCGCTGGCTTGCAGACCGGCATACCAGAGTCGCGTTGGCAGGCGCAGGCCCAGCGGAATCTGGTCTTCATTCCAGAACGAGCCGCTCTCATCGTGTTCAAAGTGCAGAAACTGCATCCAGTCCTCGCTGCCTGCGCTGTCAGTCCCCCAGCGGAACGTCACTTCCAGCGCCTCACCCGCCTGTGCCCGCTCGGGAATGGACGCAGCCTGCAGGACGAATCCGTTGGCAAATCTGCCGGGCGCTTCCGCCAGGCTGGCGCTCGCCACTGTCTCCGGGAACACCACTTCGTCCAGGATGACGTGGGTTTCACCCAGCAGCGGGTGGTCGCTGAAACCAACTGGCAGGAGGCCAAATCCATCCCCTTCAATTTTCCAGAAAGAGAGCACCAGCCAGAGCGCACGATTGGTGGGGATATCCTCGGGCAGGGCCAAAAGAATGTTCTGGATATAGAAATGCCGGATTCCCGGTTGCCATTTGTCTTCTTTCCGGTCGCTCCTCCTGTTGGTTTCCGCGACAACAGCCTTGCCTTCCTGATCCAGGAGCTGGACGGTGAATCCAAAATCATCGTTCAGCAGACGCGTGGTACGCAACCAAAGGCGGACCCCTGGCGATGTGCCGGCGCTGAGGGCGCTGGATGACCAACCGCGCAGGGCCAGCCCGCCGTCGTCGACGTCGACAGTGATCTTGCGGCCAAAGTGAATGCCAAGAAAACGAATCCCCACATATTCCCTGTCTTCCCAGACACTGAAACCAAAGATCAGGACACTTGTCAGGAAAACGTTTTTCAGGAACATCCTTCGTCGAAAAAGGGTTTGTGGCACGATCCTTGTCATATATCCTGCCACACCGGCCAGGGCGACAAGAATTCCAAGCGTTTCCAGTGTCTCTTCCAGGGACACAATTACTCTGGCGGAATTGTTGAGACGAATATTGTCGACGAAGAGCGCGCCCAGGCCCCACACCCCCAAACCGCCCAGCAGCAGGGACAGCAACAGACGTCGTTTGCCCTTGCTGTTCATGATCATGGTCCGGGTTGCCGCCGTCACGAACAGTCCGGAGGGCAGGTAGAATACCCGGGGAGAGAGTTGGAACAAACGTCTGGGTAATATTTCGTAATCGATCAGGGCAATGATGATGATGCCCAGGCAAAGGACGAGCCAGTACAAGCGCTCGGCCTCGGAAATCTTCACTGAAGTCAGGCCAGCGGCAAGACACAGGATGCCCAGCAGCAACCATTGAATTGTAGACAAAATCGATGGAATGTTTCTCTCCCCGTCTAGGTGCCATAGATCAACCAGGAACGGGTTGGCCCCGGATTGTTCGAGGACGATGTTGATCACAAGCAGAAGTATCTGAATCACAAGGAACAGGGAAATCAGTCGTAAGGCCCATGCGGGAACCAGCGTCCTCAGCCTGTGCCTCTTGATCCGCGCCAGATACGCGAGAATCACACAGAGACACAGAGACAGAATCTGGAATATCAGTTGGAACTGAAGATTGCTCATCAGGGCAGTGAATCCCGACATGACATGCAGGCTGCCGCAAGAGGCAGCCCGGCAACCCGCAAACGCTTCATGCTGCGAATGGCTGCACCAGGAGTTTACCTGTTTCTGTAATCGGAATTCTGTGTTTCGGCGAACGGGATGCCCTGAAACAAGGATTACTTGAGGCTGCCGGCGCTCTGGTTGGTCGCCGGGACGATGATGCGGGCTTCGCCATGCGTACGTACACCATTATCGTTGGTGACGGGAAATTGAAACCCTCAGGCCGTAGCCAGAGGGTCTGATAGTGCCGGAAATTGCCTGAAGCAATCGCTCAGGCGATGCCGCCGACCCGGATGCCGGGCCCCATGGTGGAAGTGAGCACGGCACGACGCACGTAGCTACCTTTCACCGCACCAGGGCGGGCGCTCGTGATGGCGTCGATGACCGTGCTGACGTTCTCCAGCAGGCGCTCCTGGTCAAAGCTGGCCTTGCCAACCGGCACGTGCAGGTTGCCGGTCTTGTCATTGCGGAATTCGACGCGGCCAGCCTTGCGCTCCTGAATGGCCTGCGGCAAGTCGGCAGGCTGCACCACGGTGCCGGCGCGCGGGTTGGGCATCATGCCGCGCGGGCCGAGGATGCGCCCGAGACGGCCGACGCGGGACATCATGGAGGGCACGGCCAGCGCTGCGTCAAACTCGAGCCAGCCTTCGTTCTGGATGCGCGCGACCACGGCGTCGTCGGCGATGACGTCTGCGCCGGCTTCTTCGGCGGCACGGGCATCCTCGCCCTCCGCGAAGACCAGCACGCGCACCGAACGGCCGAGGCCATGCGGCAGCAACACGGTGCTGCGTACCTGCTGGTCGCTGTGACGCGGGTCGATGCCGAGCCGCATGTGCAACTCGACGGTCTCGTCAAATTTGGCAGTCGCCAGCTGGCGCACCAGACTGACGGCCTCTTCCAGCGGGTAATCCTGCTTGCGATCGTAGCTCTTCAGTGCTGCGTCGCGTCGTTTGCCATTTTTAGCCATGCTTGTCCTCCCTGTGGTGCTGACGGGCGCTGCCCTCCCACAGTGTATTAACGATCAGTCAACGATGATGATGCCCATCTGGCGCGCGGTTCCCTCGACCTGCCGCATGGCCGCAGCGATTTCGGAGGTATTGAGGTCCGGCATTTTCACCTCGGCGATCTCTTTCACCTGGCGGCGATTGAGCTGGCCGACCTTTTCCGTGAGGGGATTGGAGGCGCCCTTTTCGACGCCGGCAGCCTTGCGAATGAGGAAGGCGGTCGGCGGGCTCTTGAGCTCAAAGCGGAAAGAACTGTCGCTGAAGATTGTGATTTCGGCGGGGATGATGTCGCCCATACGGTTGCTGGTGCGGGCGTTGTATTCCTTGCAGAAGCCCATGAGGTTGATGCCATGCTGGGCCAGCGCCGGACCGATGGGCGGGGCCGGGTTGGCCTTGCCGGCGGGGATCTGAAGGGTAAGGATGGCCTTGATTTTCTTTGCCATTAACGTTCGTCCTCAGGCTTTCTCGACTTCCAGGAAATCCAGTTCGACCGGCGTATCGCGCCCGAAGAAATTGACCATGACGCGCACCCGGGTCTTGTCGATGTCGATGTTGTCCACCGTGCCGATGAAATCGTTGAAGGGGCCATCAATGATGCGCACCTTGTCGCCGACGCTGAAGTTGACGACGATGGTCGGCGTCTCCTGCGACATGCGGTCCATAATCTTGTCGACTTCTTCTTCACGCAACGGCGTGGGGTCGTTGCCCATGCCCACGAAGCCGGTCACGCCAGGGGTATTGCGCACCACATACCAGGAGTCCTCGTCCATCACCATCTCGACCAGCAGGTAGCCGGGAAAGACGCGGCGCTCGACCGGGCGGTGCTTGCCATCGCGAATCTCGATCTCTTCTTCGGTGGGGATGATGACGTCGAAAATCTTGTCACGCATGCCCATGGTCTCAATGCGCTGCTCAATGGCGTGGCGCACCTTGTTTTCGTAGCCGGAATAGCAGTGGATGACGAACCACTGTTTGTCAATTTCGGGCGTCTCGCTGCCGTCCTCAAGGACAATGTTGATGCCGTCCTCGTCATCGTCCAGCCAGACTGGTTCAGGGTCGAACCTCTCGTGGGCCACCATAGTCTCCCGTTCCTGCTACCAGGACGTAGGTTTTTTGCGGTTGGCGCGAATGTAGAAGTAGGCGCCCAGGCCCACCACCACGACGAAGAAGCCGAGGAAGATCAGGGGCTGGCCAAGGCCAATGCTAAAGAGTTCGCTGTAGCCCAGCGTGATGAGCCCCAGCACCAGCGCCGCCAGCAGCGTCGATACCAACACGATCACGCTCAGGCGCCGTGCTTCCTCGCGCGTGGGCCAACTGACCTTTTTGATCTCGTCGCGCACGCCCTCGAAATAACCAAACAGGCTGACGAAAGGCCGCGTCAGGCGGTTGCCGCCTTCCTGCACCACCGGCTGGTTGCGCCGACCGGGCGTGGCGCGCCCCTTGCTCGTGGTGACGCCGTGTTCCAGCGCCTGTTCCGACTGCGCGTCGGCGCGGCCGCCAAAGGGCCACCAGCTACGCCGCGTTCCGGTGCCGGTCGTCTTCTCGGTTGACATACGTACTCCTTGCTTCAGCACAGGGCGCCACTAGCGTGGAGAGCCCCCGGGCCGGTGCAGGGGAGGCAGGAATCGAACCCACAACCTACGGATTTGGAGACCGTTGCTCTGCCAATTGAGCTACTCCCCTATAAAAGCGAGTCCGCGCTTCAGCGGGTCTCGCGGTAAAGCACGTGACGCCGCACATGCGGGTCGTACTTCTTCAGCTCCAGGCGGGCGGTGGTGGTGCGCCGGTTCTTGGAGGTGATATACATATGCCCGCTTTCGGTGCTCTTGAGCTTTACGATGACGCGATTTCCCTTTTTGGCCATCCCGGCTCCTGTTCTCCTGGCGCGCTCACCCCTGGGCGAGACGTGCATTCCCCTGCGGTTGGATAAAAGCCTCTGATGGGATTTGAACCCATGACCTCATTCTTACCAAGAATGCGCTCTACCCCTGAGCTACAGAGGCACTGTGGGCCGGGCTGGATTCGAACCAGCGTAGGCTCTCGCCAATGAATTTACAGTCCATCCCCATTAGCCGCTCGGGCACCGACCCATATTCGCGTCCCTGCACCGCGCCCTGCGCGCGAAGCCACCGACGGGATTCGAACCCGTAACCGCTCGCTTACAAGGCGAAAGCTCTGCCGATTGAGCTACGGTGGCAACATTGCCAGAGCAGTATAGCAGGCCGCCAGGGTGCGACAAGGCGCGACTCACGTGCGGCGCATTCCAGTCGGACGCAGGCCGCATTCTAGCCGGGGGGTTGGGCGCTGTCAATGCCAGGCCTGGCCAGGCTCGCGGGCGCGAGCAGGCCGTTGCGCAGCAGCCAGGCGCTCAACTGCGCCATGCCCGGCTCGCTGATCATGGAGCCGCGGTCGATGCCGCGCGGGCTGATGCCCGTTTCCAGAGCGGCCGGTTCCTCCAGCGGCAGGTCGCTGCCGCACTCTGCGACGATTAGCGTGGGCACGGAGAGGAAACCGACCCAGGCCAGCAAGCGGCTGTGGGCTTCCTCGTCCTCGTCGATCAGCAGCTCGCGCCAGGGAACGTCGTGCAGCTGCAGCGTCTGCTTCGCCAGAGTGACCCAGGGGCAGGGCTGGCGGCGGCTGTACATGACCAGTTCGCGCGTCACAGGCCGCCGCTCCTTGCGGGCAGGTTGCTGCGCGCATCGAGGAAACAGAGAATGCCGTTGGTCACGCCTTCGGCGACGACGTCAGAGCGTTCGGTGAGCAGCTCACGGTCCGCCAGCATGAAGCCCGTTTCAATAATGACCGCCGGCGTCCAGAGATTGATCTCGCGAAAAGTGTGGTAGCTGGTCATGTCTTCGGTGACTCCCTCGTGACGCTCAAGGCCGGTCGCGCGCGCGTAGTGACGCGCGATGCAGTCGACGAGAATATCATCGCGACTGCGCGCCGCAACCCGTGCCGCGGCGGCCGCGACCAGAAAGCCGGAGACTCGCTCGGTGAAAGGCAGGCAGGTGTTGGCATGGATGGAGACCAGCGCAGTAGCTTGATACTCCCCCAGGCGCGGGTCAAATTCGTCGAGCAGGTCGACCGTGTAGCCGCGCCCGCGCAGCTTGCGCACAATTCGCTGCGAAACGTCGAAGTTGATGTCAGCCTCGGCCATGCCATCAAGGCAGACGGCGCCCGGGTCCGGGTCCGCCGCCGGGCTGTCAGGGTTGGGGCCGCGATGTCCGGCGACGATGCCGATGCGTTGCAGCCAGTTGGGCGTTGGCACGCCCGTTGCGCGCGGCTGCACTTCGGCGACCAGTTCCGCCATGCCCAGCTCGCGGCGCAGGGACGCGGCAATGAACTCCGGCGGCGTCCACCACACCAGGATGGTTGCGATCATTCCGCTGGCGACGGAGACCAGGAAAAAGGCGCGCAGGAAGCCGCCCAGCAGACTGACCGCGCTGCGCTGACGGTCGCTGCGCCGGCGCTGCATTCGACGGTCCCGCTCCTGGGCCAATGCGGCCGCCCGGCGCTGTCGGCGCTGCTCCGGCGCAGGGGGCTGCTGGCTGCGCGCGTGCGCCGCCGCGCGCATCATCTCTTCGAATTCCTGCGTGGCGGGTCCTTGCGGCGGCTGCGGCTCGTCGCCGCTGGCCGCTGGCTCAGGCGTATCGGACATGGCTCGGCTGGCTGAACTTGCTGACGGCTTCGATTGTAGTCGGCAGCGGCAAGGGGGACAAGCGCTCAGGCCAGGCCGTTCAGCAACTGGCCGGCCGACTCAATGTATTCCAGTGACTGGTGGCGGAAGTAGGTGTTGTAGAGCTCGGCGTAGTGGCCGCCCTGCGCCAGCAGCTGTTCGTGGTTGCCTTCCTCGATGATTTCGCCGTTGCGCAGGGCGATGATGCGGTCGGCGTGGCGGATCGTGGAAAGGCGGTGGGCGATCACAATGCTGGTGCGGTCCTTCAGCACCAGGTCCAGGCCCTCCTGGATGAGCGTCTCGGTCAGCGGGTCCACGCTGGCGGTGGCCTCGTCCAGAATGAAGATGGAAGGATTCTGCAGCAGCACGCGCGCCAAAGCGACCAGCTGGCGCTGGCCCATCGAGAGGCCGCTGCCGCGCTCGCCCACATTCGTGTCGAGGCCCTCGGGCAGGGCGCGCAACCAGTCCCCCTGGCCGACCATGCGCGCGCTGCGCGCCACTTCCTCGTCGCTGGCATCGGGCCGGCCGTAGCGAATGTTTTCGCGCACGCTGCCGTCGAAGAGGAAGGGCGTCTGCGCCACCATGCCCAGCCTTGTGTGATAGTCCTGCAGGTCGAGGTCGCGGATGTCCACGCCATCGATGCGGATCTGGCCGCCCTGGAACTCGTAGAAGCGCGCGATGAGCTTGCCGATGCTGGACTTGCCAGAGCCGGTGTGGCCGACCAGCGCCAGCGTCTCGCCCGGGTGAATGGTGAGCGAGAAGTCCTGCAGCACCTGCTCCTTGTCCGTGTAGCGGAAGTCGACGCGGTCGAAGCAGATTTCGCCGTCAATTTCCGGCAGGATGCGCTCGTCCTGCTGAATGACCTTCGGCTCGTCGTCGATGAGGGCAAAGACGCGCTCGCCGGCGGCCAGGCCCAGCTGGAACTGGCTCCAGAAGGAGGCGATGCTGGTCAGCGGGAACCAGAACATCTGGATGCCCTGGATGAAGAGGAACCATGTGCCGGCGCTGATGCCGCCCGCCTGGGCGTCGAGGACGCCGAAATAGACCAGGGCGGTGGTGCCGAAACCGGCCAGCAGGCCGAGGATGGGGAAGATGCTGCTGAAGGTATAACCTGTCAGCAGGTTGATGCGATAGGAACGCGCGTTGACGCCGAGGAACTCACCGTAGACGCTGTGCTCCTGGCGAAAGGTCTTGGCGATGCGGATGCCGCTGACCGTCTCCTGGATGTGCGCGTAGACCTCGGCGTTGATGCGGCGCGACTGCGTAACGGTCTTGCGCGCGAGGTGGCGAAAGGCGAGTGCTGTGAAGATGATGAGCGGCGCCAGCAGCAAGAGGATAACCGTTAGCCGCGCGCTGACGGTGAAGAGATAGCCGACCAGCAGGACGACCAGCAGAAACTGGCTCATCAGGTCCGTCGTCAGCGTGACCACCGCGGAGAAGGCCTGGGTATCCGAGGTGACGCGGCTGACGATCCTGCCGGAGGAGTAGCTGTCGTAGAAGGAGAGATCGCGGCGCAGCACGGCATCCATGGCGTCCTCGCGCAGGCGCAGCGTGACGTTGCCGATGGCTGTGGCCGACTGCCACTGGCGCAGCGCGTTGAACACCCAGGCCACCGCCCCGAGCAGGACGGTGCCCACCAGCGCCAGGATCAGGTTGCGCTCGCTGGGGTCTGCCGCGATGCGGTCAATCGAGATCGAGATGAAGACGGGCAGGCCGGTGTTGAGCAGCGACACACAGAGGATGGCGCCGGCGACCAGCAACATGCGCTTGCCCTCGGGACGGAAGTAGCCGAGGATGCGGCCTACGAGCTCGCGGTCGTTGTACTGGCGGTCGTACTCTTCGGCATCGAGGCCGTCCATGATGAATCCCACGGATCAAGGCTCCCTGTGATTGTCGTGCATTGCTTCAGGCGACCGGAAGGGCGACATCGTAGCGCGCGAAAATGCGGCGGTAGGGGTCGGAGCTTTGCAGCAACTGCTCATGGCTGCCGCTGGCGACCACCTGGCCGTCGTCGAGCACGAGGATGTGGTCGGCCCAGCGGATCTGCGAGAGGCGGTGGGTGATAAGCAGGGTGGTGCGGCCCTGCTGCGCGCGCGTGATGGCTTTCTGGATGTCGTCCTCGGTGGCGCTGTCGATGGCGCTGGTGGAGTCATCGAGAATGAGGATGCGCGGGTCGCTGAGGAAGGCGCGCGCCAGGGCGAGGCGCTGACGCTGCCCGCCGGAGAGCATGACGCCGCGTTCGCCAATTTCCGTTTCGTAGCCCTGGGCGAAGGACTGGATGAAGTCGTGCGCCTGGGCTTCCTGCGCCACCTGCTCGATGCGCTCCTGGGTGGCGTCGGGCGTGCCGAAGGCGATGTTCTCGGCGACGCTGCGTGAGAAGAGGAAGACGTCCTGCTCGATGCGCGAAATCTGTGAGCGCACCGAGTCCAGTTGCCAGTCGCGGATGTCGACGCCGTCGATGAGGATGCGGCCGGAAGTGACGTCGTAGGTGCGGTTGATGAGTTCGGTCAGCGTGCTCTTGCCGGAGCCGGTCTGGCCGACGATGGCGACGGTCTCGCCGGGACGCACGTGGAAGGAGATGTCCTGCAGCACCATGCCGTCTTCGTAGCCGAAGCTCACGTTCTCGAAGACGATGTCTCCGGCCACACGGCTGCTGTGGCCGCCGGCATTCTCGTCCATGTCGGCGCTGGCCTTGATGAGCTCGAGGATGCGCTCGCCGCCCGCAATGCCCATTTGCACCATGGAGAAGGCGAAGACCGAGATGAACACCGGGAAACGCATGGCGCCTACCAGTCCGGTCACAGCGACCACGGCGCCGATGTCGAGGCTGCCCTCGCCGAAGAGGATCATGGTATGCAGGAAGGTCAGGCCCAGCGCGAAGCCGAAAAAGAGGTAGGGCAGATAGCGCGCCTCGATCGTGCCCTGCTGCACCAGATAATCGCGTACGGTCTGGGCATGGCGCCGGAACTTGCGCCGCTCGAAGGCTTCCTGGGCGCTGGCCTTGACGATCTCGATACCGGAAATGGTCTCTTCGAGGCCGGCGTTCATAATGCCGAAGGCCCGGCGTTGGGCGCCAATCACCGGGCTGAGGCGCCTGAAGTAACTGCGCACGGTCACGATATAGACCAGCACGAAGAGCAACGGCACCAGTATCAACTGCCAGTGAATGGCAGCGATGTAGAGCATGGGCAGGGCCATGCCGAGCACGATCTCGATGATGAAGAAGATGCCCGGGTGGATCATGTGGGTGAGAAAGCTCACGTCGTCGTTGGCGCGCGCCATGATGTCGCCGACGCGCTGCCGGTCATGGAAGGTCTGGCTCTTGCCCAGCAAACTGACGTAGAGCTCCTCGCGTGAGTCGCGCGCCAGGCGCTGGGCGATGATCGTGATGGAGAGGCTGCCGCCGAGGTGGCTGAGGCTGTCGATGATGGAGGCCAGCAGCACCGCCAGCGCGGCGAGCAGCACGCCGTCGGGCCGGGTGGGGCTGGTGATCTCGCGGGCCGCCTGGCCGATCAGCACGCGCACCCAGGCCATGGCGCTCCAGCCGACCAGGAAGAGCAGCACGGAGCGCAGGAAGAGTAAGCGGTAACGCAGGACGTGCGACAGGATCCAGCGGCGCACCCCCTTGTGATTGTAGTTGTAGGAGTCGGCTACGGTGAATTCGCCGCGATTGAGGGACACGAACACTCCTGCTCGCTGGCTGGGTGGAAGGGCATTGTAGCACAGGGCCGCGCAAAGGGAATACCTGTTCTACAGAATTGCTGGTCTGGCAGCAATACTTGTGAACCCCAATGGAACCTTAAGAACCACTTGCAGAAAGGCCCGCTGCCGCGTCGGAAGACTGATGCCGCGTCGGGCGCGGAGGGGGTATACTGGCGCGGGCGGGTTGAGAGGGATGTGATGGACGTCGCGACTATTTTGAATCTGATCGATGTTGGGGAATACGGGCTGCCGGAATTCCAGCGCGGTTACGTCTGGAGTCGCGAGCAGGTGCGCCACTTCATGTCCTCACTCTATCACGAGAATCCTGTGGGTAGCCTGCTCATCTGGACCACGAACACAGATGCTGATGTCCGCGGGGACGTGGAATCCTCCGCAGGCAACATCAAACTGATCGTGGATGGTCAGCAGCGTATCACCACACTTTATGGCATCAGTCGGGGCAAGGCGCCCCCTTTCTTCAGGGGCAACCCCAACAGTTTTCTGAATCTTTACTTCAACCTGGATGGGGCCAAGGGCGAGGAGTTTGAATTTTACGGCCCGGTGAAAATGAAAGACAACCCGCGCTGGGTGAGTGTCACACGGGTGCTGCAAGAAGGCGCTGTCAAGGTCTTCCTTGAGAGTCGCCAACATGATGAACTGGCGCTCGCAAAACTGAATCGCCTGGAGGCCGTCCAGAAGAAAATGTTCCAAATCGAAACCATCACAGGCAAGGACCTGGACGAGGTTGTTGACATCTTTAACATGGTCAATAGTGGCGGCACAAAACTGAATGCTGCCGACTTGGCGATGGCTAAACTCAGCGCCCGGTGGCCCGCCGCCCGGGATGAAATGGAAGCGCGCCTGCATAAGTGGAACGCAGCCGGCTACGGCTTCGACTTCAACTGGCTCCTTCGCGGTGTAACCATCAACGTCACAGGAGACGCGCGTTTCAGTACGTTGTCGAAAGTCGATCCAGCCGCTTTTGAGCATGGCTTGCGGCGTTTCGAGAAACACAATAATGAATTGCTGCTGCAGATTCGCGCCAACCTGGGGCTGGACCATGGGAAGGTCCTGCGCAGCGAGTTTTCACTGCTGGTGCTGGCGCGCTATCTTGAACTCCACAATGGACTGCGGCAGGGTGAGGCGGAAGTTGCCCACATCCTGTACTGGTATATCCACGCCATGCTCTGGGGACGCTACTCAGCCTCTACCGAATCGCGCCTTAACCAGGATCTCGGCAATCTCCGGCAAACGGAATTGGCGGATGCGCAAATCGCCGGCCTTACAGGCGCGCTGCGCAGCGAACGAGGCACGTTGCATCTCCAGGAACTTGATTTCCACGGTTCCTGGGTGGGAAACCGCTTCTACCCGCTGCTATACTTGCTTACACGCGTTGCGCGCGCACGCGACCTGCTCAAAAACATCCCACTCAGCATGTCCCTGATTGGCAATCCACTGGAGTTGCATCACCTCTTCCCCAAGACCCATTTGTACAAAGTCGGACGTAACCGGCGCGACGTGAACACGTTAGCCAACTTCGCTTTTCTGACGAGCGAGAGCAACCGATCGATCGGCGCTTCCCTGCCACGTGAATATCTGAAGGACTGTGAAGCCAAAAACCCCGGTGTGCTGGCGTCGCAATGGATTCCGGAGGATCCTGCCCTGTGGGAGCTGGACAACTACGATGCCTTCCTCGACACACGCCGCAAACTGCTCGTTGGTGCCGCCAACGCCCTGCTGGACGGCCTCCGCAAAGGGAAATTGCCGCAGCTGGTGCAGGTACAGGCCACGACTCCAGAAGCGCAACTGTCCGTGCGACCGGCTCACATCACCAGCGACGACGAGGAGCGAGCGCTGCAGGAGTGTCAGCTGTGGATGGAGACACATGGTCTGCCGCGTGGTGAGGCCGGGCATGAACTGGTCGATGAGGCCAGTGGCGATTTGCTGGCAATACTGGACCTTGCCTGGACTGATGGCGTGCAACCCGGTTTGGGGCAACCCGTTGCCTTGCTCATCGACGAGGATGACGAGACACGCTATGCAGTCCAGCAGCATGGCTTCCGCTATTTCACTGACATGCCGGAGTTTCAACGTTTCGTAATGCAGACCGCACTTGCAGAATAGTAACTGTCACTATGACAGACGAATATCGATTGCTGAATTGCGTTGCCAGCAACTAAAGAAGACAAGCGTAGCGATACCTGTATAAATCTTTCTGACGTCAAGAGTCACATTCACTCGCAGTCCCGCAGCATATCGCGCTGACCCGGCGGCTGTTCCTGGCAAAGTAGTGTGCGTTGGCCGTGTTATTGGCCGTGTCTTTGGCCGTTTTGTGACCGTGTTTGACCGTAATTGGCCGTGTTTGGCCGTTTTATGGCCGTGATTCAGCGTAGAATCTCCGCTGCAGGGCGCCAATTTCAGGAATCCCGTTGCATAAGTCCGCCCTGCCGACAGCGCGCAACAGGTGTATACTGGCGCTGCTATCCACCTGCACGGGACAGGAACCATGACCAAGCGCGCGTCGGTCTACCCCTTCACCGCCATCGTGGGTCAGGAGCGCATGAAACGCGCCCTCATCCTCAACGCCATCGATATGCGCATCGGCGGCGTGCTCATCCGCGGCGAACGCGGCACCGGCAAGTCCACCGCCGCGCGCGCGCTGGCGGCCCTCTTGCCGGAAGTCAATGTCGTGGCGGACTCGCCCTTCAACGATGATCCTGACCAGCCCGGCACCTGGTCCGACATGGTGCGCGAGCGCTACGAACGCGGCGAACAGCTGCCGGTGACGCAGCGGCGCATCCGCTTTGTGGACCTGCCCGTCAGCGCCACCGAGGACCGCGTGGTCGGCACCCTGGACATCGAGAAGGCCATCCAGCGCGGCGAACGTCACTTCGACCCCGGCGTGCTGGCCACCGCCAACCGCGGTATCCTCTACGTGGACGAGGTCAATCTGCTCGATGACCATGTGGTCGATCTGTTGCTGGACTCAGCGGCCATGGGCATCAACGTGGTCGAGCGCGAGGGCATCAGTTTTTCGCACCCGGCGCGCTTCATCCTGGTGGGCACGATGAACCCCGAAGAGGGCGATCTGCGGCCGCAGCTGCTGGACCGTTTCGCGCTCTCGGTGGACGTAACCAGCATCGACGCGGCGCTCGCGCGCATGGACATTCTCGAGCGTCACATCGCCAGTGAAACCGATGCCGAGGCCTTCGGCGAGCAGTGGGCGCCCAGAGAGCAGGAGCTCTCGCAACGCATCGCCGCCGCACGCGAACTCGTCGACGAGGTGCAGTACGACCGGCGCGACCTCTACGCTATCGCCACCCTGTCCAGCAGCCTGAAAATCGACGGCCATCGCGCCGACCTCGTAATCCTCAAGGCGGCGCGCGCCCACGCTGCCTTCCAGGGGCGCCGGCGCATCACGCAGGAGGACATCCTGCTGGCCGCCGAGCTGGCCATCCCGCATCGCCTCAAGCGCGGCCCCTTCGCTGACGCAACCATGAGCATGGATGCCATGGGCGATCAACTGGAGCAGGTCATGTCCGAGTGGAGCGAAGGTGACGACGCCTCCGAGGCCAGTGCGGACAGCGAGGAACAGGCGGCTAAAAAAAAAGCCAGTCCCTGAGCGATAGCAGCGATGAAGAGCTGCCGGACCTCGGTCAGGCAGAACCGACCCCGCAGAACGTCTTTGACCAGCAGGACGCCTACTGGTGGGAGGGCGGCAAGCAGGTCGAAAGCAAGTCCGAGTTCACGCCACGCAAACTGGATACGCCGCTCGACCGCCTGACGCGCCAGCGCGCCGGGCGCCGCTCGCGCACCAAGACCGAGCGCAAGCGCGGCCGTTACATCCAGGCGCGGCCCGCCAACGGCCGCACCGACGACATCGCCTTCGATGCCACGCTGCGCGCCGCCGCGCCGTATCAGCAGGAGCGCGAGGCGGAGCGCGCCGGGAAAGACGTGGCCTGGTCGCTGCGCAAGGACGATTTGCAGCGCAAGGTGCGCGTGCGGCGCGCCTCCAACCTCATCCTCTTCGCGGTGGATGCCTCGTGGAGCATGGCCGTTTCGGAGCGCATGCAGGCCACCAAGGGCGCCATCATGTCGCTGCTGACGGATGCTTATCAGCGGCGCGACCGGGTGGGCCTGGTTGTCTTCCAGAAGGACCGCGCCTCGCTGGTGCTGTCGCCCACCAACTCGGTGCTGTTGGCAAAGAAGGCGCTGGCCAACATCCCGGTCGGCGGCAAGACGCCGCTTTCCGCCGGGCTGTTGCTTTCCTACGAAACGATACGGCGCGAGCAGACGCTCAACCCCGACATCGTGCCCATGATCATCCTGCTCACGGATGGCGCCGGCAACGTCTCTATCAGCGAGCAGGCGCCGCAGGACGAGGCACACCGCATCGCCATCATGATCCGCGAGCATGACATCAAGGCCGTCACCATCAATATGGAACACGTGGCTTTCGACCGCGGCCTGGCGAGCCGGTTGGCGGAGAATCTGGGCGGCCCTTGCTACACCCTGGGCCAGTTGCACGCCGAGCTGCTCTACCAGACCGTGCGTCAGGAGATCGACACGCCGCACTGAGCGCGGGGAGAACCCTGTGACCGACACAAACCATGATGAAGCGCGCGTGCCGCAATACGAGTTGCCGCCTTTGCTACAGCTGGCGGATGGCAGCCCGGTGCGCGATGCTGCCATGTGGACGCAGCAACGGCGCCCGCAGCTGCTCGCGCTCTTTGCGCAGCAGGTCTACGGCCAGACGCCCGTGCAGACTATGCCGCTGCACGTCGAGACGCTCGAACGGACGATGCTGCCGGGCGGTGCCGAACGCCGGCAGCTGCGCATCCTCATTGGCGACGGCGCCCATGCGCTGAATCTGCTGCTGTGGCTGCCCCGCGAACGGCCGGCGCCGACTTTTCTCGGCCTCAACTTCAACGGCAATCACAGCACGCACGCGGATCCGGCCATTCTGCAGCCTGCGGGCGCGCATGCTGCGCGCGGCGCCAACGCCAGTCGCTGGTCGGTGACGCGCATCCTCGAACGTGGTTATGCGCTGGCGACGCTGTGGAGCGGTGAGCTCTTCCCGGACCGCATTGATGGCCGCGCTGACAGCGTACAAGGGCTCTTCGCGGCGCCGGAGGCGGGCGATGGGGCTGCCTGGGGCGCGGTGGCGACCTGGGCCTGGGGGCTCAGCCGCGCGCTGGACGCGCTGCTGCAGGAGGGGGTCTGTGGGCCGGTCGCGCTAATCGGGCATTCGCGCCTGGGCAAGACGGCGCTGTGGGCGGGCGCGCGCGACCAACGCTTCGCGCTGGTAGTCAGCAACAACAGCGGCTGCGGCGGCGCGGCGCTCTCGCGGCGGCGCTTCGGCGAGACGCTGGCGGCCATCAACACACGCTTCCCGCACTGGTTCTGCCGTAACTTCCATGCGTACAACGGGCGCGAAGACTCCCTGCCCCTCGATCAACATATGCTGCTGGCGCTTATCGCGCCGCGACCGCTCTACGTGGCCAGTACGACCGAGGACCTGTGGGCCGACCCGCGCGGGGAGTTCCTGGCTGCAGTGCAGGCAGACCCGGCCTGGCAGCTGTTCGGGCAGGAGGGTCTGCCTGTCCGCGAGCAGCCGGCGCCGGATACGCCGGTGGCTGGCAGCATTGGCTACCACTTGCGCAGCGGTGGGCATGACGTCACCGCCTGGGACTGGGAACGCTACCTCGATTTTGCAGACGCACAGCTGCGCTGACGCTCAGTTGCCCTGCCAGGCCTCCGCGCCGCGGAAGGCCATCGTCACCCCCGGCACATAGCGTGGCCGTTCGGCATAGAGATTGCCGTTGTGCGGGTCAGGCTGACCGCGCACGAGGATGTTACGCCAGCCATCGGACTTGACGCGCGTGCTGGTGGGGATGTAGCGCAACGTGAGGCCGATGCGCCAGCTGTCCGAGGTGTTGCCTTCCGAGCCGTGGATGATGCGCGGGTTGTGGATAGAAAGGTCGCCGGCGTCCAGCACGAGGTCGACGACGTCAGAATCGTCGATGAGCGAGGGATGGACCTGCGAGTTCAGAACGAACTGTTCTTCGTCGACGTCGACCATCTCGCGCCGCGAGAGCAGACGCATGTTTTGCGTGCCAGGCAGTACACGCATGCAGCCATTTGCGCGAGTTGAGGCTGTCCCGGCCAGCCACACTGTGATGACCTCCATCGGCTCCAACGGCCAGTAATAGCCGTCCTGATGCCAGAGCACGGGCTTGCCGTCGCCGGGCGGCTTGGCGATGTAGTGCGGCGCGTAGAGCGCGATGTCGGGCCCGATGAAGGGCTCGATGAGGTCGAGGATGCGCTCGTCGCTGACGAGGCGATGCATGAAGGGGTCGTCTATCAGGAAGTTGTGAAAGAATTTTTCCGGGCGCACGCCAGGGTTTTCGCGCGCCAGCCAGTGAACGTGCCCGGCCGTCTCGGCGGCCAGGCCGGCGTCGATGGCGCCGCGCACGATGGCGTAGCCCTGTTCCTCATATTGCTGCTTCAGTCCGCTGCTCATCATCTGCCTCCTTGTGCAGCAGGACTATAACTCGCCAGGCTCGATTCCGCCCCGGGCCGCTCACGTTTGCCGTTCAACAACGTGCCGATCCAGGAGTAGCGAACCTCGCGGGTCCAGGCAACGAGCAGAATGCCGGTTACGATCAGCACCAGCAGCAGGAAGAACAAATGCGGGTTGCGCACCTGCGAGCGCAGCGGGTCGGCGAGCACCTGCATCAGCAACTCGTGCGTCAGGTAAATCCAGAAGGCAGAGTCCGCGAGGAGACGCACCCAGGGGCGCTCGCGCAGGGCGATGGCGTGGAAGAGGCCCATCATGCCGAAGCACATGAGCCAGGCGAAGGCGGTCTCCAGCAGGCTCGCCTGCAGCTGCGAAGCCGCGCTGGTAAAAAAAGACGCCGAAGAAGAAGAAGGTTGCATAGAAGCCCGGCACCGGCGCCTCCACAGCGACGGCCACTGACGTTTGGGGGCCGAAGACGAGAAAGGTCTGATCCATAAGGAACATGGGTAGCCAGGAGGCGGGGATCAGCAACCACCACAAGGGGTGACGGAAGCGCAGGCCGAGACGCGCGGCGACGAGCAGCAGGGCGCTGAGCAGCAGCAGTTGCCAGAGGAACCACAGATTGCTGAGGTCCCTGACCATGGCTGCCGCCCACTCGGCGCTTGTTGCGTCGTAGCCCCAGTCGAGCAGGTTGAGGATGTACTCCATGCTGCGCACGGTCGGGATGCAGATGAGCAGGGGGAGGGCGATACGCAGGATGCGATTCTTCAGCAGACCGCGCAGGCCGCGGCGCTGCCACAGCAGGGCGCAGAAAAACCCGCTGAGCAGGAAGAACACCGGCATGCGGAAGCCGTGCACGAGCTGGACGAGGTGAAAGTAGGGCAGGGCCCAACTGTTGGAGGCGCCGGGCAGCACATGATGGCGAAAGTAGCGGAAGGGGATGGTGCAGAAAACGGCGTGCAGCAGGACGCCCAGTAACATGGCGCAGGCGCGCAGGGCGTCCAGGTCGTGCAGGCGTTTCATGGAGGGGCTTCCTCAGGCGGGGGCGACCGCGCGCGCCTGCTCGACGAGTTCGGCAGCGAGGTCGTAGCGGCCGAAGGCCGGGATGATGTAGGCGCCCTGCACCTGATCATGCATGGCGGCCAGCAACTCGCCGGCGATGCGCAAGCCCTCGCGCGGGGCGTCCGCGCCGGCGTCGGCGAGGCGTTCGATGAGTTGCGGCGGGATATTAATGCCGGGCACTTCGTTGTGCAGGAATTGCGCATGCTTGACGCTGTAGAGCGGCATCAGGCCCATCAGCACGGGCAGGCGCAGGGGCTGGCCCGCAACCGCCTGGTAGCGTTCGTGGAAACTGGCGATGCGTTCCGGCTCGAAGATGGCCTGGCCCAGCGCGAAGCTGGCACCACCATCCAGCTTGCGCTGCAGCACGCGAATCTCGCGCTCCGGGTTGGCAGCGCTCATGTTGAGTGCACAGCCCACGGTGAAGGAAGTCGGCTGGCCGATTGAGTTGCCTGCCTGGTCCATGCCATGGTTCAGGCGCTGGCGGATGAGGTGGATGAGGGCCGAGGGCGCCACGTCGTAGTGGTCCATGGCATCGGGGTAGTCACCGACCTGGGTGGGGTCGCCCATGACCACGAAGAGGTTGCGCAGGTCCAGCGCGTGCGCCGCCAGCAGATCGCCCTGTACGCGCAGCAGATTGCGGCCGCGCGTTGGGAAGTGCAGCACGGTCTCCAGGCCGAGGCGCGACTGCAGCAGATGGCCGATGGCCCAGGGGCTCATGCGCATGCGCGCGGCCGGGCTGTCGGCCACGTTGATGATGTCGGCGCCGGCTTCCTGCAGAGTGCGCGCGGCGTTGAGCAGGTGCTGCGGCGTGTAGCTGCGCGGTGGCGTCATCTCGACGCTGATGATGAATTCGCCGCGGGCCAGCTGGTCGGCGAGTCGGGTGGGACGGTCCGGCGCGACCGTTTCCTCCTCATCGTCGAACACGATTACGGGCAAATGCGGTGCCGGGCTGGCCGGATCGTCCAGCGCCTTGCGCATGGCGACGATGTGCTCGGGCCGGGTGCCGCAGCAGCCGCCGATGAGGACGGCGCCCAGCGCGCGGAAGGTGAGCGCGTATTCAGCAAAGTAGTCCACCGTGGCCGGATACATCACGCGGCCGCCCACTGCCTCCGGGAAGCCGGCGTTGGGTTGCGCGGAGTAGGGCAAGCCGGGCGCGCTGTGGCGCATGGACTGCAGCAGGCGGGCGACCTGGGCCGGGCCGCTGCTGCAGTTGATGCCGATGACGTCCGCGCCGGCTTCCGCCAGTCCACGCGCGATGGCGCCCGGCAGCCAGCCCAGTTGCGTGCGGTCATCGGGCTCGAAGGTCATTTGGCAGACCGCGGGCAGCGCGCTGTCCAGCTCGCGCAGGGCGGCCAGCGCCTCCAGCAATTCACTCAGGTCGCTGAAGGTTTCCAGCATGATTAGATCCACGCCTTCTGCGAGCAGCGCCTCGGCCTGTTCGCGGAATGCGCTGCGGGCGTCCGCCTTCGAGATGCGGCCGTAGGGTTTCAGACGTACGCCCAGCGGCCCGATCGAGCCGGCCAGATACAGGTTCGGGCGTCCACTGTCGCGCATGACTGCGCGCGCCAGGCGCACAGCGGCGCGGTTGATGGCGTCCAGCTGTGATGTCAGACCATGTGCGTCGAGCTTGTAGCGGTTGGCGCTGAAGGTGTTGCTCTCCAGCACTTCTGCGCCGGCGTAGAGGAAGGCCCGGTGCACCTGCGCCACCCGCTGCGGGTCGCTCAGGCAGAGCTCGTCGAAGCAGGCGCTGATGGCCGAGCCCTGTTCGTGCAGCATGGTGCCCATGGCGCCATCCACCAGCAGCGGCGCGTCCTGGCGGATGCGTTGCGCGAAGGGTGTGGTGGGCATCACTATCCCGTCCTGCTCTGCTCCGGCGCCTTATACACCGCAGCTGCTAATGTAAACGAGCCGGCCCTCGGGGACGCCCTCGCGCACGGGGTGCACGCCCCAGTTCAGCGCGGCCAGGCCACGGAAGCGGTTCGCGCGCAGCAACTCGAGGTTGCGCTCGCGCAGCCACTGCTTCAAGGTCTCCTCGTCCTCGTCGGTCTGCAGCACGAGGGTTGTAATGCCCATGGCGCGCGGCCGGAACATGTCGTAAGTCTCGGCGACGATTTCGACATCCGGGTACATCGTCTGGCGCGAGGTGATGTCCATGTAACAGACCTGGTCAATAATCAGCACAATCAGCACGATGAGGCCCACTCCGCCAACCAGCATTGTGAGTACCGTGCGCCACAGCGGCGGCGCCTTGTGAAAGATCATGACGTTTGCCCGGAGTGCAATAGTGTTGCGACGATTACGGGTCGGGCCCACAGGGACAGGTCAGACAAGCCGTTCCTCCGAATGCTACGATTCTGTGCTGACATCAGCCCTGATCAAGGATCATGGCTGAACGGTCGAGGTTGCCGACACTGAAGTAGCGCGCGGCGGGATGATGCACGACGATGGCCGCCGTGCTCTGCTCCGGCACCCATTGGTACGCGGCGGTCAACTGCAGGCCCAGCGCCTGCGCGCCTGGCAGAAGACGCATCACGGTCTCGTGGTCGGCCAGGTCCGGGCAGGCCGGGTAGCCCCAACTGTAGCGTTTGCCCTGCTGCGCCGGAATGCCCAGTTCGCGCGCGATGTGCTGGTGCGCGTAGATGGCCGTGGCCTCGGCCGCCTGCACCGCCAGACCGTGGAAGAACCAGGCTTCGCTGTATTCGTCGGCCGCCTGCAGGGCGTCGACCGTCTCGGTGGCGACTGTACCCACGGTCACAATTTGCAGCGCGACGGTATCGACTTTGCCCGCCGCCGCTGGCGCGAAATAGTCGGCAAGGCAGAGTTGGTCGCCGCCCGGCTGGCGTGGGAAGTGGAAGCGCGCCACTTCGTGCCGCTTTCCCTGGTTCAGGGTTTCGTGTTCCCAGACGATCAGGTCGTCGCCATCGCTGTTGGCCGGGAAGTAGCCATAGACGGCCTGGGGGAGCAAAGTGCGCTCGCGCAGGGCCTGGCGGCTCATGGCTTCCAGCCTGGCCGTGAACTCCGCCTCCAGCTGCGTCCATTCCTCGCCGCGGGTATTCTTCGCGCCCCAGGAGAGCCGGAACAGTTCAGGCCGGTGGATGTGCTGCAGCACGATCTCAAGCGGCAGGTACTCAATGGTCTTCGGCCCATAGAAAGGCGGCTGCGGGATGGCTGGCGCCGCTGCCACAGTTTTGGCACGGGCCGGAGCGACGCGCCCGCGGCGTGCGGCGGGACGATCGCGTTCGGCCCTGGCCCCGGCCAGCAGCTGCGTGACGAGCTGCGCGCGCCGCTCCGGGTCCACCAGACCCTCGACGACCTCGAGGCCCTCGAAGGCGTCCTTGCAGTAGAAGACGCCGGGGGCGTAGGGCTGGTCGTCGTCCTCGAGGAACAGGATGCGCCGGCCGAAGCGGCGGTTGATGGCCGCGCCGCCGATGAGTACGGGGTAGGCCAGGTCGCGTCGCGCCAGTTCGTTGACAATTAGCGGCATCTGCTTCGAGGTGCTGACGAGCAGGGCGCTCAGGCCGATGGCGTCCGCCTTGAGCGCCTGCGCCTGGTCGATGATGGTGTTGGCCGGCACCTGCTTGCCCAGATCGTGCACCGTGTAGCCGTTGTTGCCGAGGATGGTCTTGACCAGGTTCTTGCCAATGTCGTGCACGTCGCCGTAGACCGTGGCCAGCACGACCGTGCCCTTGCTGGCGCCATCCAGTCGTTCCATGAACTGTTCGAGGTAGGCTACGGCGCGCTTCATGGCCTCGGCGCTCTGCAGCACGAAGGGCAGGATCAGCTCGCCGGCGCCGAACTTGTCGCCAACCTCCTTCATGGCCGGCAGCAGCACGTTGTTGAGCACGCCAACTGCGTCCTGGCGCAGCAGGCAGTCGTCGATCAGCGTCTCGAGGCCATCCTTCTTGCGATGCAAAATCTGCCAGTGCAAGGCCTCTTCGCTGCTCATATCGGCCGTGGGGTCTTCCACTTCCTGACCGGCGAGGCGCACCTCGTTCTGCTCGAAGAACTGAATGAAAGTCGCCAGGGCGTTTTCGTCGCGGTTGAAGATGAGGTCTTCGGCCAGCTCACGTTGCTGCTGCGGAATCTCCGCCAGGGGCGTGATGTGCGCCGGGTTGACGATGGCCATGTCGAGACCGGCCTTTACGGCATGCGACAGGAAGACGCTGTTGAGCACACCGCGCGCCGCCGCGCCCACGCCGAAGCTGACGTTGCTGATGCCCAGCGCGGTCATCACGCCGGGGATTTGCTGCTTGATGAGCCGCAACCCCTCGATGGTCTCCACCGCGCTGTCGCGCAGCTCCGCCTGGCCGGTGGTCAGCGGGAAGGTGAGCGTATCGAATATGAGGTCTTCCGGGCTCATCCCGTAGTCGTCGCAGGCGATCTGCGTAATGCGCTGCGCAACAGCCAGCTTGCGCACGCGCTCGTGGGCCATGCCCTCCTCGTCGATGGTCATCGAGAGCACGCCGGCGCCGTGCTGCTGCGCGATGGGCAGGATGCGGTCGATGCGTTCACGGCCATTCTCGAGGTTGTTGCCGTTGATGATGGCGCGGCCCGGGTATTGCTCCAGCGCAGCCGCGGCGACCTCGGCCTCGGTCGTGTCTATGATGAGCGGTGCCGGCACGGTCATTGCCAGCTTTTTGACGAGCTGCTGCATCTGTTCCAGTTCGTCGTCGCGTTCGGTCAGCGCCACGCAGACGTCCAGCATGTGCGCGCCGCGCTCGACCTGGTCGACGGCGATTTGCACCACGCCGTCATAGTCGTCGGCCAGCAGCAGCCTTTTCACCTTGCGGCTGCCGAGGCTGCTGACGCGCTCGCCGATCATGGTGGGGCCAGGCTGCTGCATCATGGGCGTGGCCGTCATGGCGCTGGAAGCCTTTGCCTCGTGCAGCGGCTGGCGCGCAGTCGGCGGACGCAGCGTCAGTGGTCGGCCGTCGCGCAGTTCGCCGTGCACCCGTCTGGCCAGCTGCGCCAGATGTTCCGGCGTGGTGCCGCAGCAGCCACCGACCACGTTGACGCCGCGCGCGGCGAAGTCCGCCACCATCTCGCTGAAGGGGCCGGGCTCCATCGGGTAGACGGCCTCGCCCTCCACGTTGACGGGCAGGCCGGCGTTGGGCAGCACGCTAAGCGGCAGGCGACTCTGTTCGAGGAGATGCTGGATGGGCGCGCGCATGTACTCGGGGCCGGTGGAGCAGTTCAGGCCGATGACATCGACCGGCAGCGCCTCGAGCGTGGTCAGGGCGCTGTCGATGTCGGTGCCGAAGAGCATGCGGCCGCTGGTATCGAGCGTGACTTGCACCTGCAGCGGAATGCGCACGCCGGCTGCGGCAAAGTAACGTTGCACGCCGTGAACGGCGGCCTTGACCTCCAGAATGTCCTGGCTGGTCTCCAGCAGCAGCAGGTCGGCGCCGCCTTCGCAGAGGCCGCGGGCCTGCTCTTCAAAGAGGGCGGCCAGCTCCTCCCAGGTGATGTTGCTCAGGTCAGGGTCATTGCCGCCCGGCAGCTTGCCGGAGGGACCCATGCTTCCGGCGACGAAGCGAGGCAGGCCGCTGCTGCGTTCGTGACGGTCGCAGACGCGGCGCGCCAGGCGGGCGGCAGCGCAGTTGATCTCGAGCGTGCGCTCGCCGAGGCCGTATTCGCCGAGCGTGAGGCGGTTGCCGCGGAAGGTGTTGGTCTCGACGACCTCGCAGCCGACGGCAAGAAAGGAGTCGTGGATGGCTTCGATCATGTCCGGGCGGGTGATGGAAAGGTAGTCGACGCAGCCGAGGTATTGCTCGCCGCCGAAGTCCGCGGCGACCGGTGCGTACGACTGGATGCTGGTGCCCATCGCGCCGTCGAAGAGGACGACGTGATCGGCGATCGCATCAAGGTAGCGTCGGTTGGTGAATGTCCGCTGCGCCCTGCTCATCAGTTCTCCGCACCTGTCTGGTTCCCGTCCATTATAAGGGCGGAAAGCTTCCCCACTGGACTACCAATAGTGCCGCCGACCACTGTTTGATTTACAGAATTGGACGAAAAGTGCAACTCAACACACTTTGGTTTACAAAAGATGTCAAGCAAACTCGATTGAGTTGCAGGAATTCCGCAAAAGTGCAAATCAAGGCATATTGAATTGCAGAACGTGTAGCTCAAGATCAGTGTTCGTCATCTGCAATCTTCAAAAGCTCAGTAAATATGTAAATGGTTGGTCGGTGTTTTCTGCCTGTTTTCACTTCCATCAGGATCTTTTCATCTCTCAATTGCCCAAGAATTCGACGCGCTGTCCAGTCAGGCATCTCCAGTCTGGCCGCGAGATCGGCGATGCTGAAGACAGGATGCTCGAATATCCAGTCAAGAACATGGACTGCGTACCTTGATTTACTCGTCTCATGAATTTTGTACTTCATCGTGTTGAAAAGCGACAGGATGCCCTGAACCTTTGCGAGATTGCTCTTGGCCTGGTTTTCCACGGCATAGAGGAAAAATCGGCACCAACCTGTCCAGTCATCATCGCGCGATACGGCCAATAGCCCTTCATAGTAGTCCCGCCGATTGGCCTCAAGGAAAGCGCTGATGTAGAACATGGGCACAGGAATGAGATTGTACTTCCATGTCAGCAGGGGGATCAGAATTCGTCCGACACGTCCGTTCCCGTCCAGAAAGGGATGGATGGCCTCGAACTCTGCGTGCAACACAGCCAGTTTAATCAGGGGATTATGGTCGTCCTGGACGGCGTAGGACTCCCAGCGGTCCATGGCGTAGCTTAGCTTTTCGGCAGGGACCGGCACATAAGTTGCAGTTTCTATCGTGCTGCCAGGCAGGCCAATCCAGTTTGGCTCGGTTCTGTATTGTCCAGGCGAAAGTGATGCCCCGCGTACCCCGGAAAGCAGAGTTTGATGCACCCTCTTGATTACTGATTGGGAAAGCGGCTGATCCGACAGCAACTCCTGGGCCTGCAGAAGGGCTGCGCGATAGTTGATGATTTCCTTGATGTCATCCAGACGAGATGAAGAATCTGGTTCCTGTCCAGCCTCAAATCGCAGAACGTCCTCCATGGTCGCCTGCGTTCCTTCGATGCGCGACGAAAGCACCGCTTCTTGCCTCGCCAACGGGGAGAGCAAGACATTACTGTCAGGAACTGATTTTAGAGCTCCGGAATAATCCCCCAGAGAGTGGGCAGCCCGACTCATGAGTGGGGCCAACGCCTGCCAGTCAAGCCGCGCGTCAGGAGGGAAGGCTTCTTCCATGTATTGAACCGGCCTGAATAGCTGTGCGCTGCTCATTTGTTCTCCGCAATCATGCAACCCGACGCCTTATTTCAGGGATATCACTTGCCCCTTGCTCTGGCCTCTACACACTTCCCGCACTGTCAGAAGTCCCCAGCCACCGATTTGATTTACAGAATAACCGAAAAAGTGCAAAGCATCATAGTTTGGTTTACAATAAGTGTCATTCAAACACGTTTGATTTACAGAATAAGACGAAAAGTGCAAGTCAAACCACTTTGATTTACATAAAGAGTTACGGGGTCTCGCAAATCGCACAATAAAAAGACCCCCGTTGCGGCGGGGGCCTGGCGCTACCAAGAGCTCATCAGCCGGGCAGGCCCGCCGCTGATGGCACCTTCCCGACGCTTCGGAGGTTGCCGCAGGCCCGTCGTCCTACCATGCCGCGCCCGCTGTGGATGAGACTGCTGCCAGTCTGGCAGAGATTCAGGTGGCTGTCAAGATGGCCTCAGCCCAACCAGGGCGAGGACCAGACCATGCATGGCGAATATCACAGGTTGCGACTGCCTGTTGCAGCAATACCGGATTTTGCATAATATGAATACAACTGGAACATCAACTTATACACTATCGCCAGGGTATCGTTATGGATGCTCAGAATAGATCAGGCAAGAAGCGAAAACCTGCCCGTCCCAAACCTGGAGAAAATGGTGGTCAGGTGAAGTCTCCTTGGCCCACACTGGAAAACGAGGTTATGGACGAATTGACCAAGAATATAGAGAAGAAGAGGAAAGAGCCCGGCTCCATTCCTTACCGGTTCAACAGTGAGTGAAACTGGCTACGTCCTTGATACAAACATCGTAATCTAAAGAGGTAGAAAATCACCGGACACAAGAGTTTTCCGATGGTTTAAATCAGTGTCGCTTGAAAGGCTTTTTCTAACCCCGCCGGTCTACGAAGAACTTCTGAACGGGATCGACGAAACCAGCGAAGATAATCCGACCAGACAACATGTGTGGCTTGAAGAGACCAGGAAGCAGTACAAGTGGCTGGACTTGCCAGAGGGAAAGTCAGTCATCATGACTGAAGCCATGGTACAAATGCTCGTGGAACACCGAGGGAATATCCCCAGGAAGTACTATCCTGATTTCCGCATTGGAATGATCGCGATCAATAATGGAATGAAGGTAGCCACCAGAAACGAGAAAGACTTTCGGGACCTTGGTATCCCGTTCATCAATCCTTTCAGATACCGGGGATGATCAAGGTCACGGTTCCGGAAACGTTACCTTCCCTGGAGAAACAATACCTGAATTGTCAAGATGACCTCAGGCCAGCCAGGGCGACACCATGTCGGCCTCGAGACGCAGGCCGGCCCATTCATCGTCGTCCGGGCCGTCGTAGATGAGCGTGTAGGGGCCGGAGAAATTGCCTGCGTCGCAAATCTGCAGACAGCGCTCGAAGTCGTCGGCGTCGGCCTGCAGCGGCTCGGTGAAGCTGCACTTGGCGTGCGTGGATTCAGCATAGGTCATGACCTGCGCGAAACCGTCGTACTTGCCCGCGCCCTTCCAGTTGCCGAAGTCCACGCACAGGCCGACCTGCTCGCGCAGCGGCTCGAGCAGCGAACACACCTGTTCGGGCGTGTCAGTCACGGCGAACCAGTTCTCGGTCATCAGACGCACATCGTGCCGCGCCGCCGTATCGGCCAGCGACGCGAGAGCCGCGCGGCTGCGTTCGACGGCGCCATCATTGAGCGTCTTGCCGGCGATGACCCGCGCGCAGTCCGCGCCGAGCCGGCCCGCGATGGCCAGCCAGCCCTCGATCCAGGCCATGTCGCGCGCCTGGTGCTGCGGGCAGGTGATGTCGCCGTCGTCAATGAGCAGCGAAAAGAGCGAGACGCCGGCAGCATCGAGCGACTCACGCAGCTGTTCCAGGTAGGCGTCGTCAAGCCGCGGCAGGTGAAAGTGGCAGATTTCAAGCGTGTGGACGCCGAAGTCCGCCAGGCGCGCGGGCAACTCCAGCAGAGTCAGGGCGCCGGAGCCCCAAGGCTCGCCGTAGGTCTTCTCCGGCTGCTGTGGGCTGTCCCACCAACTGGGCCCGAGTTGCCGGTGCAGGCTCCAGGTCGATACCGAAAGACGTCTTCCGTTGTTAGCCACGACAGGTTCCCTTCTGCAGCTTTAACCGGCACGGCTGGCGGCCACGTCAGTGACGGGCGGCGCCAGGGTCCACGCGCTTGCGACTTCATCATATCCACTGAACTGCGCCGCGGCCAGGAGTTAAAGC
The DNA here is from genome assembly GCA_965223965.1 of Phototrophicaceae bacterium. Classification (GTDB taxonomy): domain Bacteria; phylum Chloroflexota; class Anaerolineae; order Aggregatilineales; family Phototrophicaceae; genus JAGWBD01. The sequence goes on along the minus strand of CBDCXX010000006.1, from coordinate 2,126,408 downwards.
AGATCAACCGGGTCGAGGTCGATGAGCCAGTCGCGGCCCGGGCTCAGTCCGTCCAGCGCGAGCGCAGGGTCCGGGCTGCGCAGCAGCAAATGCCAGCGATACTGCTTGCGGATGCGCGTGAAGAAGCAGGGCGCGGGGCCGATCAACTCCGTTGCGCGCAGGTCGCGCTCGTGGATGATCCGGCGCAGTTGTTGCGCGGCGTTGCCGGCTTCCTGTTGCGCGCGGGCGTCGTTCTCGTGCTGGATGAGGATGCGCGCCAGGCGACGAAACGGCGGATGCCCCAGCTCGCGGCGCCAGACAATCTCCTGTTCATAGAAGGCTTCGTAATCCTGGGCGGCGGCTGTCTGGATGGCGTAGTGTTCCGGCTGGTAGGTCTGCAGGATGGCCCGCCCGCCCGCCAGGCCCCGGCCGGCGCGACCGGCAACCTGGGTCAGCAGCTGAAAGCTGCGCTCGCCGGCGCGGAAGTCTGGCAGGTTGAGGCCGTGGTCGGCGCTGACTACGCCCGCCAGGGTGACCAGTGGCAGGTCGAGGCCCTTGGCGATCATCTGCGTGCCAACCAGCACGTCGGCCTCGTGGTCGGCGAAGCGCTGCAGCAGGCGGTCATGGGCGCTGGCGTTGCGGGCGCTGTCGGCATCCCAGCGCAGGACGCGCGCGCGCGGGAAGTGGCGCTGCAACTCCTGCTCGACCTGCTGCGTGCCGGCGCCGAAGTAGCGGATGCGGCGTGAACGACACTCGGGACAGTTGCGTGGCGCGGCCCGCTCGTGGTTGCACAGGTGGCAGCGCAGGCGGCCATCGTGGCGGTGCCAGGTGAGCGCGCTGTCGCAGTGCGGGCAGCGCTCCACGTGGCCGCAGTCGCGGCAGAAGACCCAGGTGTTGGCGCCGCGCCGGTTCAGGAAGAGCAGCGCCTGCTGCTGGCTGACCAGCACCTCGCGCAGCGCAGCCAGCAGTTTGCGGCTGAAGATGCCGGTGTTGCCCGTGCGTAGTTCGCTGCGCATGTCAACCAGCTGCACCGACGCCAGCTCGATCATCAGCGCCAGCCCGGCGGGCGCCGGCACATAGCGCGCTTCCAGGCCCCGCTCGTCGGCCAGTTGCCGGATGCGGCGGCGGTGGCCCATGATGCGCTGTGGTAGTTGCAGCAGACGCAAGTCGCCGCGCTGCGCGTGATAGTAGGTCTCGACGTCCGGCGTGGCGCTACCCAGCAGCAGGATGCCCTTGTTGGCGCGCATCATCTCGCCAGCGACGCTGCGCGCATGATAGTAGGGGATGGCGGCGTCCGTGCCCTGGCGATAGCTGGCGTCGTGCTCCTCGTCGAGGACGACGAGGCCGACGTCGGGCAGGGGCGTGTAGAGCGCCGAGCGCGTGCCAATCACTACCTTGATTTCGCCCGCGCGCGCGCGGCGCCAGAGATGATGTCGTTCGCCATCGCCGAGGCCGCTATGGGACACGGCTACCTGGCCGGGGAAACGGGCGGCGACGCGGCGCAACGTTTGCGCGGTGAGCGCGATTTCCGGGACGAGGAAGAGCGCCTGCCGTCCCTGCGCCAGCGTGAGTTCGATGGCGCGCAGGTAGATTTCGGTCTTGCCACTGCCGGTCACGCCGTGCAGCAGGAAGCGGCGCCGGGCGGCTTCGCTGACCTGTGGCCAGCGGCGCAGCTCCGCCTTGATCTCCTGCCAGACGGTCTGCTGCCCCGGGGTGAGCGGCGGCGCAGAGTCAGGCACGAAGTCGCGCGCGATGCGAGCGTTGTACCAGCTCTCGGTCTCGCCCAGGTGTATCAGGCCCAATTCTTCGAGGCGCTCCAGCTGGTCACGCGTGACGCTGGTTTCCGTCCGCAGCTCCGTCAACGCCACGGGCGCGTCGGCGCGGGCGAGCAGACGCAGGGCCCGCAGCGGACGCTCCGCCTGGCGCAGGGAGATGAGCCTGTTCTCGAGCGCATCGGCAGCGACGGCGCTGACGACCCGTTCGCCATCCTCGTGCGGGACGCGCTTCAGCAGGCCCTCCTGCTGCGCCCGGCGCAGGGTTGAGCGCGTCGTTTCAGTGCGGGCCAGGGCCTCGTTGACGGGCAGTCCCTGCAGCCCGGCAGCCGCGACCTCCTGCAGCAACGCCGCGCGACGCGACTTGCGGCCGAGTTGGCGCGCAACATGGTCGATTTGTGGCCGGGAAATGGCCAGTGTGGCAGTGCGCGCCAGTTGCGGCCGGGGCGGCGGCAAGAGCGTCGGCTCGCTGCGCAGCAGACCGCTCGCTTCCAGCCGCTCGACCGTCTCGTGCCAGTTCGAGCCAGGGAGCGCGCCGGTGAGTTGCCGGTTGGTCAGCGGGCCGCGGCGGCGCAGCAGGGCCAGCAGTTGCGCCGCCTGTGCGTCAGCGGGGAGCTGCTCGTCCGCGATTGCCTTTTCACTGAGTGAGACGCGCAGTCCGCGCCGGCTGCCCACGCCAGGTGGCAGGAAGAGCCACAGGCAGGGCCCGGGCGGCATGCGATAGCGGTGGCTCATCCAATGCGCCAGCGCGATCTGCTGCGCGTTCAGCAGGGGTTCGGGGTCCAACAGGGCCTGCAGCGGCAGCGTTTCCGCGATCTCGCTGCTGTTCTTCAGTTCAACGATGAGGCCGGGTTGCAGCGCGGTGCGGAAGCGTACCTGCACCAGCTGGCCGGGACGGACCGATGCCAGCAACTCTGGCGGTACGTGCCAGGTGAAGGTGCCGGGAAGCGGCGCGTTGAGGGCGACTTCGGCGAAGCGCTCCGGTCTTGCGGGCATGGCAGGCGGCCTGCGACGGACATGACCAGTATAGCAAAGGCGGCGGCGCGGGCGCTCAGCGGATGAGGAAGACTTCGGAGAGCGGGCCCATCAGGCCGTTGCTGTCGCGGGCCGCGATGGCGAGGCTGACGAAGTTCTGCGGCACGAAGCCTTCCCAGGTGATGCTGGTGGCGCCATCGAGTTCGAACTGTTCGTAACGGTTGGCGCCCGGCCGTCGCAGGGCCACGACGTAGCCGCTGGCTCCTGGCACCGGCTCCCAGACCAGGGTGCGCGCGCCGTCGCCAGCCTCGCGCAGGGCGATGTTTCGTGGTGGACGGGGGCCGTCGGCGAGGGCGCTTACGATGCCCAGCACGGCGCGCGTCACGCGAGTGAGGTAGTCGGCCTGGACGATGTCGATGGTGTCGCGGTCGTTGTTCTGGCGCGTGACATCTTCGAGGCTCTGGATGAGGCGGAAGGCGGGATAGCCGGCCTCGCTGAAGGAGATGTGGTCGCTAAAGCGGCCGGCGCGGTCCTCGCTGTCCTGCAGTGTGAGCACCAGGTCGGGCACGTGGTTGAGCGCGAGGAGTTCGACGGTGCGGGCCGCCTCGCGCGAAGGCGACTCTTCGGGGCCGGCGGAGAATACGCGCAGGGAGCCCGTGTCCACATTGCCCTGGGCATCGCGCGGGCTGCCGATGCTGTCCATGTTGATCATGAGACGGATGTCGATGCCGCTGGGCTGCAGATAGTTGCGGACGAAGGCGATGCTGCCCTGGCGGCCCACCTCTTCGGCCGAGAAGGCGACGAACATGATCGCGCTACGATGCGGACGCGTGCTAAGTACCCGCGCCAGTTCAATCAGCGCGGCAACGCCACTTGCATTGTCGTTGGCGCCGGGAGCGGGCGCGTCCCCGTTGCGCTGGTTGATGCCGGTGCTGTCATAGTGTGCGCCGATGAGCAGGGTGCCAGCCGCCGGTTCGCTGCCGCTGAGGAAGGCGACGATGTTGCGCGCCTCACTTTTGACGTCGGCCCATTCCAGTTCGAAGGGCTGCGGAAAGACGACGAGGCGACCCTGCGAGTCCGCGCGGATTCCTTCAAATTGACGCAGGAGCCAGTCCGCCGCCGCGCCGATGCCGCGACTGCTGCTGTCGTAGCCGGAGTTTACGTGCCGGGTCGTGAAGCCCTGCAGGGTCGCGACGTGCGCCAGCAGCCGGTCCGACTCAATCTGGTTACCGTAGTTGAGCAGCAGCGAGGTTGCGTCGGGGGCGCCCGTGGCAACGGCCTGAGGCAATTGCTGCGGGCTGAGTGTGGCGTAACCGATGGTGGGTGGCGGGGTGACAGTTGGCCGCGGCACGAGGGTCGCCGGGCCGCGGGTACCCAGGTCGCAGGCGAGCGCCGCCAGCGCCAGCGCCGCAATGAAAAGAGTGCCCCTGGCGACCGGTTTCATAGCCGGAATACTACCACAGGCAGCTGCGGGCCAGACTCAGTTTTTGCGCACGATTTCCCAGGCGAGGTGGTTGAGCTCCGGGAAGAGGAGCTTCTCGCAGGCCAGACGTACGGCGCCGCTGCTGCCTGGCAGTGAGACGACCAGCGTGCTGCGGTAGACGCCGGCTGTCGCGCGGCTGAACATGGCGGCCGGGCCAATTTCCTTGTAGCTAAGCATACGAAAGAGCTCGCCGAAGCCGGGCAGCGTCTTCTCCAGATGTCGGCTGAGAACGTCGTAGGTGGTGTCGCGCGGGCTAATGCCGGTGCCGCCGTTGAAGAGGATGATCTGGACATCGGGCAAGGCCGCCAGCTCCTGCAGCGCGGCAGCGACCTGGTCAGGTTCGTCGCGGATGAGCCGGTAAGCAGCGACGTGATGGCCCAGTTCAGCGAGCTGCGCCTTGATCCAGGCGTAATTGCGGTCCGTCTGCATTGTGCGGCTGTCGCTGACCGTGACGACGGCGAGGGTGACTGGCGCGTTGCCTGCCCGCAATTGATGTTCAGTGACGCCCATGGTATCTCGTGCCCGTCCTCAACAGGGAGACAAATGCGATTTCCGAAAGATTAACGCCAACTGTAACGCTCAGTTGTCCTGCAGGCGACGGGTCGCGCGCTGTTCCTCCATCAATTCCTCGAGAGTGACGAGGTCTTCCTCGTCAAGGTCTTCTTCAGCCAGGCGTTGTGCCAGGCGCTCGCTGCGTTTGGCCTTTGCGCGCGCATCGGCCTGTCTGTCGGCAGTGGCCGTCCCCCAGATGATGCCCGTACAGGCGATGGCGCCGATGACCAGAAACAGGGCGATCCCCGTCAGATCGTCGCTGCCCAGGACGGACAGCACGATCATGATCACACCAAGGATCAGCCAGATGGCGATGGTGGCCACCATCCGGGCGATGTCACTCATCAGCTGGACTTCCCCGGCGCGTCAAACACACGCGGCGCGATCAGCCACTCTAGGTAGCCATTGCGGGCATCGGAGTCGAGCTTCAGGCGCGCCAGGCCGCCGGGCTTCATGACCACGAAAGCGCCGCAGAGCTCATGGATGACCATGGGCAGATAGGGGTTGTGCCCCACGCAAAGCAGGTCGGCATCGGGCGGCAGAGAGGCGAGCAGTGCGGGCAGGTCGGCGGCACTGAAGCCATAGTCGAGCGCCGCGCGCACTTCGACCTTGCAGTCCAGCGCAGCGGCGACAATGTCAGCCGTCTGGCGGGCGCGCACGCGTGGACTGCTGTAGATGCGGGCGGGGCGTATGTTGAGGCTGGCGATGACCCGGGCGGCAGTCTGCATGCGTAGGACTCCGGCGGGCGTCAGTTGGCGCTGCGCATCGCTGCCGCTGCCGATTTCTGCCTTGCCGTGGCGCAAAAGATAAAGACGCATGGTAGGTCGCTGCCGTCAAATAACACCGGGGCCAAAGGCCCCGGACGTCTCAAACGATGGTTGCGGTGAGCGGGAGATGAGATTCGAACTCACGACATCTTCCTTGGCAAGGAAGCATTCTACCGCTGAATTACTCCCGCATGGTACAAATAGTCTAGCATAATTTCCTTGTGGCGCAAGTCTTTTGGAATTCGAGGTGTTGTTTGAACTCAGGAGAACAGCGTGCCTGGCGCGTCTGGTTGCTGCTGAGCGGCGGGCGCTCTTTACTGTTTTCGATGGCCTTCACCGCGTCCATGATTTACCGCATCACGGAAGTCGGGATGTCGCCGCTGGAGCTGGTGCTGGTGGGCACGGCGATGGAACTGGCGGCCTTCATCTTCGAAATCCCGACGGGCGTGGTGGCGGATGTCTACAGCCGGCGCCTCTCCATCCTCATCGGCAGCGTGACCATCGGCCTGGCGTTTCTGCTCGAGGGTTTGGTGCCGTTGTTCGGCGCGGTGCTGCTGTCCCAGGTGATCTGGGGCCTGGGTTACACCTTCTCCAGCGGCGCCAGCGAGGCCTGGATCTCGGACGAAATCGGCGAGGAAGCCGCGGCGCAGGCCTTCGTGCGCGGCGCGCAACTGGGCACTGCCGGCGGCCTGCTGGGCATCGTCGTCGGCATCGCGCTGGCCAGCGTCCAGCTCAACCTGCCCATCGTGCTGGGCGGCGCGTTGATGATCGCCCTCGCCGCATTGCTGGCGCTGTGGATGCCGGAAAGGGGCTTCAAGCCACTCCAGCGTGAGGAACGCAGCAGCTGGTCCGCCATGGCCACCACCCTTCGTGCCGGGATTGCGCTGCTGCGGCAACGGCCGGTGCTGAGAATCGTTTTGTTGGTGGAACTCGTCAGCGGCCTCTACAGTGAAGGCTTCGACCGCCTGTGGCAGAAGCACATCCTCGAGAGCTACACCTTGCCGACCCTGCGCGGCATCGAGTTGCAGCCAGTGGTGTGGTTCGGCCTCTTCGATCTGGTGGGCGGGCTCTGCGCCATCGGGCTTACGGAATTATTGAGCCGGCGCGTGCGTTTGACGCGGCACAGCCCGGCAGTGCGCGCGCTGCTGCTGCTCAACGCGGCCATCGTGGCGGGCATGCTGGTCTTCAGCCTGGCGGGCGGGCTTGGTCTGGCCGTGCTGGCGCTGTGGTGTGTGGCGGCAGCGCGCGCGGCCAGCGCCCCGGTCAGCAGCGCCTGGCTGAACCAGAGCGTTGCGCCGGAGATTCGCGCCACGATGTTCTCGCTGAACGGTCAGGTCAACGCTGTCGGACAGATCGTGGGTGGGCCACCGGCAGGGTTCATTGGACAGCGCTCGCTGCGGGCCGCACTGCTGACCAGTGGCCTGGTGCAGGCCTGTTCGCTACCGCTGCTGGGTCTCTCGCTGCGACGTCCGCCCACTGAAGTGGGTGCCGCGGATCAGGTGGGCGCCTGAGTGAAGCTGCCGGGCGACCCCTGGTTGCCTTCCGTGCCATCGGGCCAGACGGTGTTGTGGTTGAAGCGCACGCCGTCGACGTTGGCGCCGCGCAAACTGGCGCGCAGCAGGTTGGCGTCGTTCAGGTTGGCGCTCTTGAGGTTGGCGCCGGCCAGGTTGGCATCCTGCAGGTTGGAGCCGCTCAGGTCGGCGCCCTGCAGCACCGCGCCCTGCAGGTCCGCGCCCGGTAGCTGGGCCAGCGACAGATTCGCGTAGTAGAGGTTGGCCGAGCGCAGTGTGGCCTCGCGCAGGCGCGCGGAAGACATGGAAGCCTGTTTCAGGTTGGCGCCATTCAGATCCAGGCGGGTCATATCCAGTTCCTGCAGATTCACGCCCGCCAGGCGTGGATTGGGGCCGGCAGCAATGAGCATGAGGACGAGCTGCTGCCGGGTTATTTCAGGCATGGTCATGGCTCCGGCTGACCGAGACGGAACAGGTGACAGTGTACCGCCGCGGGCCCGTTGCGGCCAGTTCCGGCAACATCGATTTGCCGCAGCCGTCTTTAAGGTTAGAATTAGGTTGGAAAGAAAAGCGGGGTGGAGCGCCGTGGTCCGCAAGGTGCTGGTCATCAACGCGAATGTGAACCTCCTGCGCGCGGACGCCAACTTGCTGGAGCGCGCAGGCTACGAGGTAGCGCGCGCGCTGGACGCGCACGAGGGTCTGCTCAAGGCACAGCACCGTCAGCCGGAGCTGGCGCTGCTGGAAGTGGATCTGCCGGGCATGGACGGCTGGGAGATCTGCCGCCGCCTGCGCGCCCGCTCGGACCTGGCGATCCTCTTCTACACCTGGCGCCAGGGGGCAGGGGACGCTGTGCGCGGGCTCGACCTCGGCGCCGACGACTACATCCGGCGGCCCTGCGAGGACGAGGAGTTGCTGGCGCGGGTTAGCGCGGCCCTGCGCCGCACGCCGCTGGGCGGGCCGGACACCAGTGGCGAGCAACGCTTCCATGATGACGAGCTACGCGTCAATTTCCGACGGCGTGAGCTGTGGCTGCGCGGGGAACATTGTGAACTGACGCCGATCGAGTTCGACTTGTTGGCGGTCCTGCTGCGTAATGCCGGGCGCGTGGTGCCGCGGGCGCAACTGGTGAATGAAGTCTGGGGCGACAGCTACGAAGGCACCACCGACAGTCTGAAGCTTTATATTCACTACCTGCGGCGCAAGCTGGAACGTGACCCGGCTCGCCCGGTGTTCATCCAGACCATGCGCGGCATCGGCTATCGCTTCGGCGACCCCTGAGCCGCACTCACTGCATGCGCAGGCGGCTCCCCTCCGCAGTTTTCTCGACCAGAATGTGCAGCGGGAAGCGCTCGCGCAGTTCCTCGATATGGGTGATGACGAGGATGAGGTCGAAGTCGTCCTGGATGGCAGCGATCGCCTCAACCAGGCGCTCGCGGCCAGCGGCATCCTGGGTACCGAAGCCCTCGTCAATGAAAAGGGTGCGCAGCTGCGCGCCGGCCCGCCGCGCCAGCATGCGCGATAGCGCGATGCGCAGGGCGAAGTTGATGCGAAAGGCCTCGCCGCCGCTAAAAAGTTCGTAGTCGCGCTGGCCCAACTCGTCGGCGATGAGAATGTCCAGCGTTTCAATCTCGCCGCCGCGTTTGCGCTCGCGCGTGGTGCTCAGTTGCAGGCTGAGGCGGCCGTCGGTCATGCGCAGCAGCAGCTCGTTGGCCGCGGCCTCCAGCTCAGGGATGGCGCTTTCGATGAGCATTGCGGGCACCCCGTCGCGACCGAAGGCCCGGCGCAGCTCGCGGTACAGTTCCGCCTCGTGCCGGACGGCGGCGGCGCGCTGTTGCAAATCGCCCTGACGTGCGCGCATGCTCTCCAGCGCGGCCAGTTCCTGCTGTGCGCTGACCAGCGCCTGGGCCGTCTGCTGCGTCTCTGCGCGCAACTGCGCTACTTTCTGCTGTTGCGCGCGATGCTCGTTGAGTCCGGTTTCCAGGCGGGCGATGTCGCTTTCCAGCTGAACGGCGTATAGCTGCGTGGCGGCCTGCGCGGCCTGGTTGCGTTCGCTGCGCGCGCTGGCATCCACCAGCGCCTGTTGCGCCTCGGGCAAACCGTTGAGCGCGACCTGCAGTGCGGTCTGGCGCTGTTCGTAGGCCTCGAACTGCGCCAGCTGCTGGCGCGTGGCGTCATGCTGCGCGCTGTCGTAGCCGAGGGCCTGGCGGCTGCGCTCCAGCGCGGCCAGTTGCGCGCGCAGTTCTTGGCCGAAGTCGCCGGCCTCAAGGCGCTGCTGGACGGCAGTAAGTTCCGCGCGCTCCGTGTGTAGCCGCTCCGTGGCCTCCGCGGCGGAGTCAGCCCGGGCCTGAAATTCGCCGGCGCGCGCCAGCAGCGGTTGCAGCTGACGCAGCTCATCGTCCAGCTGCGCGACGCGCGCGCGGCGCTGTTCGCTCTCGGCGGCCAGCGCGCGCATGCGTTGCTCGTTACCCCGCCAGCGATCGCCCTGTGCGCTGCCTTCCTGCTGCAGACTTGCGATCAGCGCCGCACGGCCGGCCTCATCAAGGGGCTGGCCGCAGAGCGGGCAGGTGACGCCGCTGCTGCGTTCCAGGCGGTCGATGCGGGTGCGCAATTCCACCATCGTCTCGCGCAGGCCGCTGTTGGTGCCCTGCAGCCCGGCGTGTTCGGCCCGTCCCTTGTTCGCAACGGCCTGCAGTTGCGCGCGTTCGCGCTCCAGCGCGCGCAACGCTGCGACGCGCTCCCTGGTCTGCGCCAGCGCCCCGCCAGGCTCCGCGCTGACTTCGCGCTCCAGGCCCTCGATGCGCACGCGCAGGGCGGTGGCCTGGGCGCTGAGTTCCTCGCGCGCGTCGCGCAGGCGATTCTGCAGCGTCTGTTCGCGGGCGCGGAAGTCGCCGAGGCGGCGCAGACTCTCGCCCAGCTGCTGGCTGCTCTGACGCGCGCTCCGCAGCGCGTCCCACCCTTCCTCGATCTCTGCCTGTTGCGCCTGGATGGCCTCGAAGGCGGCGATGCGCTCCCGTTGCCGCACGCAATCCGCGGCAGCGGCCTCACAGTCAGCGATGGCCTGCTGCAGGCTGGCGCGCGTCTCCACCAGACGCTCGCGGGCGTGGCGCAGGTCGTGTGGCACGTGCTCGCTGACGCTGGCGGCCTCCTCGGCGGCGGCCAGTTTTTGCTGCGCCTCCTCATGCGCCGCCTGAGTCTCTTGCAACGCGGCCTCCAGCCCGTCCTGCAGCGCCAGGCCCTCCTCGATTTCCGCGCTGCGCGCTGCCAGCAAGGCGAGCTGCGTCTCCAGCCTGGAAAGCCGCGTTTTGGCGGCCTCCTCGTAATCCCCCCACTGCGAAAGGTCAAGAATGCTGGCCAGCAGTTGCTTGCGCCCGGCGGGCGGCAGGGTGGTGAAGGCGTCGGCGCGACCCTGTTGCAGCCAGGCGGAATTGACGAAGGTCTCAAAGTCGAGCCTCAGCAGCTGCGTGATGCGCCGCTGGGCAGCGCGCATGGTCGGCTCGCTGATGCGGCTGAAGTCACCCTGCGCGTTCTGCGCGAAGAGCGCCAGCGTGCCTTCGCCGCGTTGACTGCGTCGACGTTGCCGCAGAACGCGGTAGATTTGCCCTTCCTGTTCGAAATCGAGCTGGACGCGCATCTCCTGGCTGCCTTCGCGCACGAGTTCCTCAGCGCGGCGGCCCCGCGCCCGGCCCCACAGCGCCCAGCTGATGGCGTCCAGCAGGGCGGACTTGCCGGCGCCGTTGGGGCCGCTCAGACAGGCGAGGTGGACGCCCTCGAGGCGCAGGGCGTTGAGCTCGCGCCAGGCCATGAAGTTGCGCAGTTCCAGGCGCAGCGGCAGCATCAGTCGGGCCCGCTCGTGACGGCTTCGTCACGCAGGAGGTCTGAGGCTGCCATCAGCAATTCGGCCTGGCGATCGGGCGCCAGTTCCTGCGCCTGCAGGTAACGTTCCAGCAGTTGCAACACATCTAGGCCTTCTACACTGCCCGCCGCCATCTGTGCCGGCCGCTCGACCAGGCGCTGCAGGCTGGCCAGGTGCCAGACGCCGGCCCGGCGCAGAGTCTCGCGCAACGCGCTCACGTTCAACGCCGCCTCGTTCTCCGCCGATAACTGCAGCTGCAGGCGCAGGATGACGTGCTCCAGTGCTTGCCCTTCGATGAGCGATTGCAGGGCCTCGTCTGGCGCCGGACTGTCGCGCAGGTCGAGGCGCAGCGTGCGCAACGGACGCGCCGGCAGTGGCAGGAAGCGCCATGTCGTGGCATTACGAGCCAGCTGCACCAGGCAGGCGCCGCGGGGCTCATCCTCCTCGCTGAAGTCGATGCGCTCCAGGCCGCCGCTGTAGACCACTGGCGGACAGTCCGCGCGCGCTTCCGTCAGGTTCTGGTGGATGTGGTGGTGGCCCAGCGCGACGTAGTCCCAGCGCGAGTCGGCGAGATCAGCCAGGGGAACGGTCGGCGTTGCGCCGGGCATAAAGCTGGCCTCACTGCCGCTTTTGGCGCCGCTGACGGCGAGGTGTCCGACGAGCAGGCGCGGCAAGGCAAAACCGTCGGCTGCTGCCGCCAGTTGCTCGAGGCGCGCCGTCAAAGCTTCCGCGAGCGCTGCTTCGTCCATAGCGCCGCTGCTGTCGGGCAGCAGACGGGCGCGCTGTGGCCAGGGCGCCGTCGCAATGGCGAGCGGGCCGCACTTCGTTTCCAGCTGGAGCACTTCGTAGTCGTTGGCAACGTGGACGCCGGGGACGGCCAGGGTCGCGAAAATGTCCAGGCTGCTGGCGCGGCGCGGATGCGGCGGCATGTCGTGGCGGCCCGGCAACAGCAGCAGCGGCGCCAGCTCGGCAAAGGCCTGCACGCGCAGCGCGAATTCGCGCTGCAGGGTGGGGTTGGGCGCGCGGCTGTGGAAGGCGTCGCCGGCGAATACCGTGAGGTCGACTTCCTGCTCCCGTGCCAGAGCGACGAGTTCGTCGAGGAGCTGCAGAAAGTCCTGCGCGCGCCCGCCCACGCCGCTCTGCGGATTGACGGGGCCATAGCCCGCGACTCCGAGGTGCAGGTCGGCGAAGTGCAGTACGCGCAGGGGTTCATCCATGGTCCCATTTTAGCATGGGCAGCGTCTGCGACTGGTGGCCTGTTGTGGCCCACTTACGCCACTCAGGCGGCTGTCCGCCACTGCAATTCCCGCCTGCCACGTGTATACTGCCCGCGGAGGCGATGGGACAGGCCCGCATGAACGCAAAGGCGCTGCAGGCGCTGGAACTGCACAAAGTGCTGGATCAGCTGGCGGAACACTGTTCCTTCTCCGCCGGCGCGCAACTGGCGCGCGAGCAAGTGCCCACGAGCGACTTCGACGAGGCGATGCAGTGGCAGCGCGAGACCGCCGAGGCGCGCATCCTGCTGGAGCAGCGTGAGGTCACGCTGGGCGGCGCGCGCGATGTGCGCGACGCGGCCCTGCTGGCGACGCGCGGCATCCTCTGCGACCCCGCTACCTTGCTGGACATCCGCCAGACGCTGCGCCGCGCAACGACCCTGCGCCGCACCATCGGCCGCATGCGCGCGCAATATCCACTGCTGGTCGAACTCATCAACGAGGCGCAGGAGTGCAGCGAGCTACAGGCGACCATCGGCGTGACGCTGACGGAGAACGGCGAAGTGCGCGACCACGCCAGCCCGCGCCTTGCGATTCTGCGCCGAGACCTGAAGCTCGCGCACGAACGCCTGGTCTCGCGCCTGGAGCGCATCGTCGCCAGCAGCGAGCATCGCCCCTTCCTGCAGGAGCCGCTGGTGACCTCGCGCGGCGGGCGCTACGTCATTCCGCTGAAGGCCGGCTTCAAGGGCCGTATTCCGGGCATCGTGCACGACTCATCGTCCAGCGGCGCCACCCTGTTCATCGAGCCGCTGGCGACCGTCGAGTTGAACAACGACTGGCGCGAACTGCAACTGGAAGAGGCGAAAGAGGTGCGCCGCATCCTCGCGGCCCTGAGCGCGCAGGTGGGCGAGGAAGCGGAAGCCATCGTGCGCACGGTCGAGGTGTTGGCTCAGGTCGATCTGGTGCTGGCGCGGGCGCGCTATGCAGAGCAGTTCAACGCCGTCGAGCCGATCTTCGTGCCCTTCCGCCCCGCTGAGGACGCGCCGGGCAGCGTTATGCACATCCAGGGCGCGCGCCACCCGCTGCTGGGCAGCACGGTCGTGCCCATCGACATCACCTTCGACACCGACACCTGGGTGCTGGTCATAACCGGGCCCAACACCGGGGGCAAGACCGTCTCGCTGAAGACGGCCGGCCTGATGGCGCTGATGGCACAGTGTGGCCTGCAGCTGCCGGCGGAGGACGCGCGATTGAGCGTGTTCACCGGCATCTACGCCGACATCGGCGACGAGCAGAGCATCGAGCAGTCGTTGAGCACCTTCTCGTCGCACATGACCAACACCATCAACATCCTGGAGGTGGCGGACGCGCGCGCGCTGGTGTTGCTCGACGAGGTGGGCGCCGGTACGGACCCGGCCGAAGGCTCGGCGCTGGCGCGCGCACTGCTCACGCATCTGCGCGACCGCGGCGTAACGACCATCGTGACGACGCATCACCCGGAGCTGAAGATCTATGGCGTGGAGACGCCCGGCGTGCGCAACGCCAGCGTTGAATTCGACCCGCAGACTCTGAGCCCGACCTACCGTCTCATCATCGGGCTGCCCGGCCGCTCCAACGCGCTGGCCATCGCGGCGCGCCTGGGCCTGGACGCGGGCATCATCGCCGCGGCGCGCGGCATGGTCGCCACCGAGGAACTGGTGGCGGATGATTTGCTCGACGAGATTCAGCGCACGCGCGAGGAGATTCGCAAACAAAATACGGCCCTGCACGCCACGCTGGAAGATGCCGAGGAGCAGCGCGAGGCCTTGCAGTCGCGCCTGGACAAACTCGACGACGAGCGCAGCGACGTCATCAACGCGGCGCGGCGCCAGGCGGAAGAGGAACTGAAGTCATTTAACCGCGAGCTGCGCCGGCTGCGCAAGGAACTGCACGCGGCCGGTCAGCCGCTGGCGGAGCTGGGCGCGCTGCAGGAAACGGCGGAAGGCCTGGCGAAGCACATCACGCCGCCGCAACAGACGGAGATTGCAGCGCCGGAGCTGGACTGGATACCAAAGGCAGGGCAGCGCGTCTGGCTGCGCACGCTAAACAGCGAGGGAACCATCAGCGAGCTGGACGGTGACGAGGCGTTGGTGCAGCTGGGGGCGCTGCGCGTACGCGCGGGCCTCCATGAGCTGCGGCGCCGGCCGCGCAGCGAAAGGCCCGCCATGCAACTCGGCGGTCGGCGCAAATACGAAGCGTCGCCTGACCCGGTGGCGCCGAAGGGCAAGTCACCCGGGCTGGAACTGGACCTGCGCGGCGAGCCCGTGGAGGAGGCGCTCAAGCGCTTCGAGACCTGGCTGGATGCCGCCTGGACGTCGGGCCTGCCTTTCGGGCGCATCATCCACGGCAAGGGCACCGGCGCGCTGCGCCAGGCGGTGCGCGAGCGCGCGCGCGAGCACCCGCTCATCTCAAAGGTGATCGAGGCGCACCCCAACGAGGGCGGCAGCGGCGTGACGGTCATTCACATGGTGCCCATCACCTGAGCGCGGTCAGCCCAGACCGGGCCGCAGAATGCGCAGGTCCTCCGGCGCGAAGTCGGCGCAGGACAGTCCCCCAAGCAGGCCCCAGCCGCTGACTTCGTCCACTTGCAGATGCAACCAGGCGCCGGAGGGGTCGCGCCCGTCCACCTCAACGCTACGCTCAGGTTCCAGTTGCGCCAGCGACGCTGCATCGGCCTGCGGGTCGGCGCGCAGTGGCAGCGTTGCCTGCGTCACCGTGCAGGTCGCGGCGCGCGCGGGAATGGTCAGCGTCTGTTCCAGCACTGTGCCGTAGCCGTCCGCGGCGATCAACGTAAGGGTCAGCGGGCCATCGACGAGCACCGGCAGCCCTTCCACGCCGTCGCTACTGCTGTCGACCTCGACCTGATGGTTGGTGGCCTGCGCCAGGCCGTCAATGCGTACCTGCTGCGCGCCCGGCACCTCCCAACGCAGCGCGAGCGTCTGCACGACATGGCGCAGCAAGGTCGCCGGCGTTGCGCTGAAGGAGTCCACCTTTAGCGGCTCCTGGATGGTTACCGTCAAGCTTTGGCTGGCGCTGAGCTCGCCGTTGCGCGCCTCCAGCAGCAGCGTGACCTCGCCGGCGAGCGCAATGGTGTCGAGACTGTGACCAGTCAGCTGCGCGTCAGCGGGCAGGTCGAGCGGCTGGCCATCCAGGCTGAGTTGAAGCGATGCGGCATCGTTGACCTGCCAGCCAAGCTCCAGCGTTTCGCCGCGCGCCAGCACTGTATCGCTGGCGTGGAAGTCCAGTATGATGGGCGTGACGGGCTGCGTCGCGAAGAGCGCCAGAATCAGCGCCAGCAGCAGGGCGAGCGCGAGCGGGACGATGCGCCAGTCCAGGCGCGGCACGACGGCGAGCCGGGCCGGCAGGGCGACCATGAAGCCGGCTTCATCCAGCGAATTGGCCTCGACCGTGAACTCCAGCGTCCGGCGTCGCCCGAAGAGAGGGCGGTTGCCGGCGCGCAGGCGCAGGGGGATGCTGCGCTGCTCCCCGGCGGCCAGGGTCAGCGGCTCGGACGGAAGCACCGGAGCTACCGCTTGCGCCGGGGCGAGCGCGCCGAGCTGCAATGGAAGCGGGGCGTTGCCGTGGTTATGTAGCAAGAGTTGCAGCGCATCTCCGTCCTGCGCCAGCGCCATGCCGAAGCCGCTGCCGGGCAGGAGCTGCAGCGTGAATTCCTGCTCGCGGGCGGCCTGCGGCGCGCGCTGTGGCTCCACGCGCAGATAGAGTGTGTAGGCGCCGGGCGGGAAATCCGGATGCCGTTCCGGGTGCAGCAGGATGACCTGCGAGCAAGTGGCGTTGGGCGCGACCTGCTCCGTCAGCGGGTTGAACAGCGCCCAGCCGGCGGGGATGCCGTCCAGCGTCAGCCGGTAGCGGGCAGGCAAGTCATCAATGTTGCGAATGCGCAGCCGGACGCTGGCGTGGCCACCGGGCGCGACGGGGTTGCGCGGCGCCTGCAAGGAGAACTCAAGGCGCGGGCGCAGAGCTGTTACGGGCCGGGTCGACCCGTCTACGGCATCCGCCTCCCGGCCTTCACCGGCAGCAGGGTCGGCGGGTTCTGTGGCGGTCACATGCGGGGTGGAGGCTAGCCCACCCGATGGCAGGCGACGAAGTGTCCGGGCGAGGCCTCGATGAGGCCTGGATCGGGCGCCTCATAGCAGAGGCCAAAGCGCACCGGGCAACGCGTGTTGAAGTTGCAGCCTTCGGGCGGATGTGACGGGCTGGGCACGTCACCGGTAAGGATGATGCGTTGCGCCTGTTTCTCACGCATGGGGTCCGGCACCGGCACGGCGGAGAGCAGCGACTGGGTGTAGGGGTGCAGCGGGTTCTCGTAGAGTTCGTCGGCGGTCGCCAGCTCAACGATCTTGCCAAGGTACATAACCGCGACACGGTCACAGATGTGGCGCACCATGCTCAGGTCATGGGCGATGAAGAGGTAGGTCAAATTCAGCTCTTCCTGCAGGTCCTCGAGCAGGTTGACGACCTGGGCCTGAATAGAGACATCCAGCGCGGAAATCGGTTCGTCGGCGACGATGAATTTCGGCTCCAGCGCCAGGGCGCGGGCGATGCCGATGCGCTGTCGCTGGCCGCCAGAGAACTCGTGCGGATAGCGATTGACGAAGTAGGGGTTCAGGCCCACCCGTTCCAGCAGTTTCTCGACATAGCCTTCCTGCTCACTGCGGCCCATGGTCTTGTGGATGCGCAGCGGCTCACTGACGATGCGGCCCACGGACATGCGCGGGTTGAGTGAGGCGTAGGGATCCTGGAAGATCATCTGCATGCGACGTCGCATACGCCGCAGCTCTTCGCCCTTCATCTCGGTCAGCTCATGCATAACGCCTTCATCGCGCAGCCGCACCGAGCCGGCCGTCGGTTCGTAGAGCTGAAGTATGGTGCGGCCGGTCGTGCTCTTGCCGCAGCCGGATTCGCCCACGAGGCCGAGCGTTTCGCCCTCGATGATATCGAAACTGATACCATCGACGGCCTTGACCGCGCCCACCTGGCGCTGGAAGACGATGCCGGAGGAGATGGGGAAATGTTTCTTAAGGCCGCGCACGCTTACCAGCACGCGCTCGTCCAGCGCCTCGTCGTTTTTCATCATGGCCTGTTCTGCCATTGCGCTCATGACTGCATCGCTCCTTCGCTCGCGGCCACCATGTCTATGTCGCGCACATCCACCCAGCAGGCCATCATATGGTCCTGTGCGCCGCCCGGCACGTGCTCCAGCACGGGTGTATCGGTCGCACAGCGCTCAATACGAACGGGGCAGCGCTGCACAAAGGGACAACCGCTGATCGGGTTGCGCATGTCCGGCGGCGAGCCCTCAATGGAAATAAGGCGCTGCGAGCGGCGATCCATGCGCGGCAGCGACTGCAACAGACCGAGGGTGTAGGGATGGCGCGTATCGGCGAAGACCTCTTCGACGAGGCCGCGCTCGACGATGGTGCCGGCATACATCACGATGATGCGGTCGGCAATGCCGGCTACCACGCCCAGATCATGGCTGATCCAGATGATCGCCATGTCGAATTCTTCGCGCAGGCGCTTGACCAGATCGATGATCTGCGCCTGGATGGTGACATCGAGCGCGGTGGTGGGCTCGTCAGCGATGAGCAGCTTGGGGTTGCAGGACAGGCCCATGGCAATCATCACGCGCTGCCGCATGCCGCCGGAGAACTGGTGCGGGTAATTGCTGAGGCGGCTGGCCGCGTCGGGGATGCCGACCAGGGTGAGCAACTCGGCGGCGCGCGCGTTGGCTTCCTTGTTGTTCATGCCCATGTGCAGCTTAAGCGCTTCGGTGATCTGTGAGCCGATGGTGAGCACCGGGTTGAGCGAGGTCATGGGGTCCTGAAAGATCATGGCGATCTCGGCACCGCGCACCAGACGCATCTGCTCGGCCGGCAATTGGAGCAGGTCGCGGCCACGGAAGATGACCTCACCACTCTCCACCTTGCCGGGCGGGCTGGGGATGAGCCCCATAATTGAAAGGGAATGCACACTTTTGCCGCTACCACTCTCGCCTACAACGCCGAGGGTCTCGCCCTCTTCCAGCTTGTAGGAGATATCGTTAACGGCGTAGACCGTACCTTCCTGGGTATAGAACCTCGTAACGAGGTTGTTGACCTCCATCAATACAGCCAAGTCCGCACTCCTCCCGGGCGTCCGTTGGCCTGCTGCAACGAGCCGTCAAGTTCCGCCGGCCACCGTCACCCTATGTCGACTGAAGCACGCTGACTCTGGCAGGTGCGGGCGCGCTTGTCAAATTCTCACGTGGTCGTTTCGTCTTCGGCATGGATCATGCTCTTCAGAAGGCGCTCCATGGCGATGGTGTGGCTGGAGACGCCACGCCGGCGAAAAGAGTCGCTGTCGCAGTGCCAGTTGCCCCCGCCGTAGCTGACGCTGTGGTCGCTGTTGAGGCCGCGCAGGGTCGCCTCGAAGGCCTGAACACTGACGCGATCGCTCTCCTGGGCATAGCGACTGGCCTTTTCGACGTCGCTGACGACGTTCTGGCCGGGCGCGTAGGGCAGGGGCGCCAGCGGCAACATGGGCCGCAGCAGACGCTCCAGGGCCATGATGTGCGGGCAGATGCGGTGGGCCTCAAAGCCCTGGCAGCTGCAATGCCAGCCCCGGTCGTTGAGTGAAATCTGGTAGGCGTCGTTATCGCCGTGGAAGTGAATCTCCAGCGTACGGAAGGTCACGCGCTCCGGTTCATCGGCGTAGAGGCGCGCTTTTTCGAGTTGACTGATCATGCCGTTGTCCATGGGCTGCTCCCCGGTCCGACGCCGCTGGCGCCGGAATCAAAACACGCGCCGGGCGGGTTGCCATGCGCGTGTCGTCGGACACTGCGAATGCTGCTGCAAACAACAGGTTTCCATTAGTGGATTTTAGGTCGGCGCGACCAGATTGTCAAAAAAAGTGCCAGACCCCTGATTGCCCTCGCTGACGGTGGCCGCGCTGACGACCAGGTTGTCGAAGCTGATTTCGGCGCCGAGGCGGCTGAAGGCGCTGGCGGCAAGGCCGACCTGGCCGCTGGCGAAGCTGTTGTCCTCCACCTCCGCCACCAGCTGCTCGTTAATGTAGAGCGCCAGGTAATCGTCCGCGCATACAGCGCGCAGGTGGTTGCGTCCGCCACGGCCGCGTTTGATGAGCTCCGAAGGGGCCCAGTCGCGCAACGGGAAGAGGTCCCGGCCGCGCGCGCGGAAGATGCCCCAGGAGCCGCCGCCCTGGATGAGAAAGAGGTAGCCATCGCCGTTGGCGATGGCCGCAGCCGCGGGCGCCTCCAGCGCGATGCCCGCGGAGTCGCCGTCAGCAGCGTCTCCGGCAACGAGCGCCTCAAGCAGCGGATCTGGCGCCAGTTGCTGGCCGACCTGACCGCGCAGGCGACAGGCCACACCGTAGGCGGCCTCCTCGCGCTCGCTGAGCTGCTCGATGTCGACGTCGATGACCACGTCGCTGTGCGTCGCGCCCCACTGCCCCCACCAGACTTCGCTGTCGCCGCTGTCAACCTTGATCAGGTAACTGCCGTCATCGACGCGCAGGGTGGCAGAGGTATAGGCGCCTTCCTCAAAGCTGCCCGGCTCGGAGAAATCCTGTACGATCAGCTCCTCGCCGATGGTGAGCTCGCGCTGCGGGCCACTGCTGCAGGCGGCGATCAGGATCATAACAGCCAGCAGGGCCAGCATGGATGAAGGGAGTCGGGTCACGCGGGATGCTCCTGCGCATCAGGAAGGCAAGGTTATCATACCAGCCCCGCCGCGGGCTGTGCAGGTTGTTCATAAAGCGTTTATATGTCACGGGCCGCTCCCGCGCGCGTGCTACAATGATTCGTGCAAGACGCCGGCGCGGGAGCGGATTCATGAGTGTGGAACAGGCGATTCGGGCGCAGCGGGCAGCCCAGGGCGACCTGTTGCGCCGCGCCAACGTCGTCGGTGTGGCGGTAGGGAACAAGGGCAGCAAGTCCGACGTCGCGGGCGAGAAGGCCGTTGTGGTGCTGGTGGAGCGCAAGCTGCCGCTGACGGCCCTGTCGCGGCGCGACCGCGTGCCCGGCGCAATTGACGGCATTCGCACCGACGTTTACGAAGTCGGCTATCTGCGCGCGCTGGCCACGCCGCGCGATCGCTTTCGGCCGACCATGCCGGGCGGCGTCAGCATGGGCCACTACAAGATCACCGCAGGTACCCTGGGCACCCTGGTCACCGACCGGCTCACTGGCGAGCGGCTCATCCTCTCCAACAACCACGTGCTGGCCAACGTCAACGATGCCAGCGCGGGGGACCCGGTTTTGCAGCCTTCGCCCAGAGACGGTGGCCGCAACCCCGCAGATGTCGTGGCTCATCTGGAGCGTTTCATTCCGCTGCAATTTATCGGCGAGCCGGCGCCGCCGCCGCAGCCGACGGGCCGCATCCGCCCGGCGCCCGACGGCGGCAAGATCCTGCGGTTGCTGGTAAACATGATCAACTTGATGAACGAACTGTCCGGCTCGGACTGGCGGGTGCAGACCGCGCCCGCGCCGGGTTCGGCCCTGGCGGCGCAGCGCACGGCCCAGGCCAGCGGCAACAACCTTGATGCCGCGCTGGCGCGACCAGTCAACCAGGGTATGTTCACAGGCGAGATTCGTGGTATGGGGCGTGTGCAGGGCACACGTGCGCCGGCGCTTGGCATGGACGTGCGCAAGACCGGGCGAACCACGGATCAGACCAGCGGCAAGGTCGCGTTGCTGAATGCCACGGTCAACGTGGCCTACGGCAAAAAGACGGCGCGTTTCACCGGCCAGGTAATTACCTCGCCAATGAGCCTCGGTGGCGATTCCGGTTCGCTGATCGTCCATCGTCACGACAAAGTGGCCGTGGGCCTGCTCTTCGCCGGTTCCACCCAGGCAACGATCTTCACGCCGATTCAGGCGGTACTGGAAGCGCTGGATGTGACCCTCTAAAGGTGGCGCGATGGACCAGGAAGAATTGACCAACCGGGCGAAGCGGGTGCAGGAAAAGTACAATGGTCAACTGATGGCGCTGCCGCGGGTCGTGGGCACGGCCGTCGGCCTCAGGAAGCGCCAGGGACAGTACACGAACCAGGTCGCGGTGGTCGTCATGGTCGAGCGCAAGGTGCCGGCTGCTCAGCTGGCGCCGGGAGAGGCAATACCCAGGGAACTGGAAGGCGTGCCGGTCGATGTGATGGAGACAGGCCGCTTTCACAGCGTGTGATACCCGCTCCCCCTTGCGCTGTCCTCCAAATTGCGGCAGGATTAGTATTATGAGGAAGCGCGCTTCGGTGCGCAGGAGAGATGGTACATGAGGTGGGACGCCAAACCCCTGGCGGCTATGTCCGGCCTGGCGCTGTTGCTCCTGCTGGCGGCCTGTAACCTTTCCACGGCACCGGATCCCGCGAGCCAGGCGCTTGCCGGCGTGCCGGCGGTGCAGATAGTGGTGCCGCTGCCCAACGCGACGTACCTCGAAGGCGTGACGGTAAACATACAGGCGCAGATACAGAATGCCGGCCCGGATTTGGCCCGTGTTGACTTCGCCGTCGATAATCAGGTCATTGCTTCCCTGACAGACCCCAACAGCACCGGCGCGTCCGTTCTCAGCGTCTCCGAGAGCTGGGTCTCTTCCGGCACCGGCGCGCACAGCCTGAGCGTAAGCGCCATGCGCGGCGATGGCAGCTTCAGCGTCCCCGTCAGCGTAACAATCACGGTTATCGGCCAGGTTTCACGGCCGTCTCAGGGCGATTCCGGCACGAGCTCCGGGGGTAGCACGGGCAGTGGTGACGGCGGTCAGCAGCCACCGGAACAGGCACAGGAACCGGATCGCCCGGCGCCGGAGCCCGAGCCCGCGTCTGACAAGCCCATGGCGCGCTTCCTGCGCGGCGCGAACGTGCGCAGTGGCCCGGACACGCGCTTTGTACCGCCCATCGGCAGCATCGCCGCCGGTGACCAGGTCGAGTTGCTGGCGATCAACATTCACAAGACCTGGTACAAGATCAAGTACTACAACGGCGAAGGCTGGGTCTTCGGCAGTTTGCTGGAAGTGAGCGGCAACCTGGATGATCTGCCCGTCGTTTACGGCCCGCCGCTGCCCGCGCCCACAGCCATC
Source organism: Phototrophicaceae bacterium (assembly GCA_965223965.1). Lineage (GTDB taxonomy): Bacteria > Chloroflexota > Anaerolineae > Aggregatilineales > Phototrophicaceae > JAGWBD01. The sequence goes on along the minus strand of CBDCXX010000006.1, from coordinate 2,104,178 downwards.
CCGGTCACCGCTGTGCCGCCCACCGCCGTGCTCGATGTCAACCTGGTGGCGGGCAACATGCGCCACAACTCGCCGGGCGGAACGATTAACTGTGGCAGTGGCTTCAGGTTGGAAGTGGACGTGGCCAATGTCGGCTCAACGCACTCGCCGGGCGGCAACGTGCGCTTCCTGGATTACGCTACCAAGAAGGATGGCGGCCGGCTGGAACCGCAACTCGAGGCGGAAGTAATCGGCACCTTCCCGCCGATCGAGCCTGGGCAGACGGTGAGCGCCAGCGCGCCCATCACGATCGGCTTTCATCATGGTGAACGCCACATCATCTGGGCCTACGTCAACCATGATAATTCGGTCCCGGAGGCCGACAAGGACAACAACGTCAACCACTTCACCTATACCCTGCGAAAAGGAGATCGTTGCTGACCCTGGCGCCTGGCCGCGTTACAGTTCCACGCGCAACACGCGGTCGAGCCCGGCCAGGTCCTGCAACACCTGCGCCTGGCGTGGCCGCAGCGCCCTGGCCAGGCTGAGGGCCGCAGCGCCCTGGTTCATGCTGATCTCCAGCAGCACCAGTGCATTTGGCTGGCAAACCTGACGCAGCTGACGCAGTAGCCGGCGCAGCAACGCCAGGCCGTCCGCGCCGCCATCCAGCGCGACGCGCGGCTCATGGCGGCTGACCGCCAGCTGCGGCAAATCTCCGCGTTTGACATAGGGCAGGTTGGCCATTAGCAGGTCCACGCGCTGCCCGCGTGCCAGCAAGGGTTGCAGCAGATCTCCCTGAAGAAACTCCGGCTGCACGTGGTGACGGACCGCGTTGATGCGCGCGACGGCCAGCGCCGTCGCGCTGACGTCGGTGACGAAGACGCGACTGCGCGGGCGCAGGGCCGCAAAGGTGAGTCCCAGCGCGCCGCTGCCGCTGCCGACATCCGCGACTGTTCCGCTGAAATCCGGCGCGGCAAATTCGAGCGCCAGCTCGAGCAGCTGTTCGGTCTCCGGGCGTGGGATGAGCACCGCCGACGAGACGTGAAAGTCGCGATCGAAGAAGGCCTGGCGACGACGGATGTAAGCCAGCGGCTCGCCGTCAGCGCGGCGCGCGACCAGGGCCGCGAAGCGCAGCGCCTGCGCCTGGGTGAGCGACGCGTCGCCGTGGGCCAACAGCCAGGCGCGCTCCCGCCCGGTGACATGCGCCAGCAGCAACTGCGCGTCCAGCGCGGCCGTGTCGCTGCTGTGCAGGCCTTGCGTCGCCGCGCGCAGGGCCGCGGCAATGTTGCTCATGGACTCTGGAAGTGGAGGTCGGAATTGCGCAAGGGGATGAGCGCGAGCAGCACGGCCTGCGCGTAGTATTCAGTGCGCGTGAGCGCGTCACCGCTGAGGATGCCGACTGAGCCGCTGCCCTGTTTTGAGTTGCTGCGGCCGAAGACATGGTCGTTGGCGCTGCCAAGTTCAAGGCCCGCCCGCACCAGCCTGGCGACCTCGTCGGGCAGGTCGTGGGTCGCAGTGCGGCTGCGACCCGCACTATCAGGCGTGAGCATCTGTACCCAGGCGAAACAGCGCAGGACCTCGCCGACCGCTTCCAGTCCGCCCTCGATGCCGAGCCAGAGCTGCGCCTCAGGCATGGCATTGCGGGCATTGCGGGCCCGGTTCAGCGCGCCCTGCAACGTCTCCGCATCGGACATGGGCTGGTCTGGCACGCCGGAGGGCAGGTCGCGTCCGCAGACTGTCCAGGCCTGCTGCGGGAACATGCGCTCAAGGGCGCGACGGGCAGCCTCAATCTTGACGGGGTTGGTCGAAGCGATGATGGCCTGGGGCACGGCTACTGTCCTGGATGTCGACGATAGGCCAAGTTTCTGCAGGAGCCGGGCCGCTGTCAACGGGCAAGCGCTGGCCAGATGTGAACGCGCAAGAAAAGCGGGCGAACCGGAGTCCGCCCGCTTCGGGGCACTGCACTGTATGGAGGCAGGCGCGTTACGAGGCGCGCGTCCAGTCCTCGATGTTCCACATCTCGGAGTGCCAGCCGTTAATCCACACGCCCTCAAGCGAATTGACGTGGGCCGAGACACTGCCGCGGAAGACGAGCGGGATGATGGCGCCGTTGCTGATCAGACTGTCATTCATCTGAATGGTGAGTTCGGAACGCCTGGCCAGACTGCCGGTCTGCTTCAGCTCTTCGAAGAGCGCGTCATACTCCACATTGCACCAACGTGGCACGTTGCGCCCCAGCCAGCCGGAGTCCGGGCCGGGCTCGTTGCCGCAGGTCCAGCGCACGAGGAAGCCTTCGGCGTCCGGCGAGCCGGTGCCGCTGGTGAACATCTCGATGTCGGCGTAGAACTTGTGGTAGGTATCCGGGCTGGCCGGGTCGCCACCGAAGAAGACGGCGGCGTCGATGTTGCGCAGCTCGGTCTCCACGCCGATTTCTGCCCACCACTGCTTGATGAGCGCCTGGGTGCTCTGGCGCACAGCGTTGGTGGAGGTCTGGTAGGTGATGTTCAGGGGCGTGCCATCCAGCTCGCGGATGCCGTCGCCGTCGCTATCGACGATGCCGGCTTCATCAAGCAGGGCGTTTGCGCCGGCGATATCCTGCATCAGGCAGCCGGCGGTGTTGGGCGAGACGTTGGCAGGCGGGCCGTTGACGACGTTGCAGGCCGGCAGGCCACCGGCGCCGTAGAGCTGGCCAGCGATGATGTTGCGGTCAATCGCCATGGAGAGCGCCTGGCTGACGGCGTCATTGGTCAGGAAGGGGTGCGGGTTGTTGACGGCGTCGATGGAGCGGACGTCGGCGGGCAGGTCCGGGCTGGGGTTGGTCTGGTTGAGCATGAGGCGCTCAACGCTGGAGGAGAAGGCCACCACGACCGTGCCGTTGCCGGCAGCTTCCATGGCGCCCAGCACGGCGGGCGATATCTGCAGGTTCCAGGCGTAGTCGGCTTCGCCGGTCTCGAGCACGGCGCGCGCCGCAGATTCGGCGTCACCGCCGCCCTTGAAGACGACGCGCTGGAACCAGGGTTTGCCCTCTTCACGGTAGCTCGGGTTGGCACTGTAGGTCACCACGTCGTTGGCGCGGAATTCGTCCACGACGTAGGGGCCGGTGCCGATAGGACCGAAGTTCTGCTCGGTGCAGGCTGCCGCGGCGCTGCCGACGCAGTCCGCAAACTGTCCACTGTGCAGAATTGGCGATACCTCACCAACCAGCGGGCCGTAGGGGAAGGGCTTGGGAACGTCATAGGTGATCTTGATGGTGAGGTCATCGACGGCCTCGATGCTGGCGACGTCCTCAAACCACTGCAGGCCGGAGCAGCCGGTCTCCTCGTGCACGCAGTACTGCCAGGTGAAGACCGCATCTTCGGCTGTCAGCGGTTTACCGTCGGAGAAGAGGATGCCTTCCTGCAGGGTCCAGGTGATGCTGGTCAGGTCCTCGGAGACGCCACCGTTTTCCAGGGTGGGGATGTCTGTTGCGAGTACGGGCACGAGGACACCGTCGGGATCAAAGTAGGCCAGAGGCTCAAGCACCAGTGCGGCTGCATCGAGGTCCTTGGTGCCGCCGGAACGATAGGGGTTGAGGATCGAGACGGCCTGCCAGTAGAGGATGTTGAGCGTGTCCATATCATCCTGGGCAGCGACCGCGCCAAAGGAACCCACGGCGATCATCAGGGCCAGCAAGAGAAAAACAAAGCGGAATAGTGAGCGTTTCATAGAGTTACCTCCCATGGTCAACTGCGCCAGCATAGCACATCCATGACTGGGTACCAGACCCGACCCTGCGGGCGCTCGTGTATACTGTCGCGGATGATTCCGCTCTCGATCATGTTCATCTCTGGTAGCGTGCTGCTGGGGGCCGGCGCGTTGCTGGCACCGGCGTTGCCCGGCAGGCAGGTACGCATTGGCCTGGGCGCGGCGCTGGCGCTGGCCGTGGTGCTTTGCGGCGCAACCGGCTGGACGATGCTCTTCGGCTGGGACACGCTGGTCATCGACTATCTGCTCTTCGCGCTCGTCACCGTGGTGCTGCTGGGCGGGACACTGGGCCGCGGCCAGCTGCGCGCTGCGCGGCAGGGCGCCGAGGTCGCAGATGCTGACATGGGCTGGCCCGCCGCGCTGGACCTGGCCTTTTTCGCGTTGGTAGCCACGCTCTTCGCCCTCCCGACGCTCATCCTGCCCGTGCCGCTGGACACCGACGCCCAGGGCTTCGGCTACCTCGCGCTGATGACGCGCCTGGGCGGCAGCCTCGATACCCTGGCGCCCTTTCACCCGGAGATCAGCTACCTCTACGCGCCAGGCTTCCCCCTGCTTGGCGCCTGGCTGAGTTCGCAGCTGGGCCAGCCCCTGCATCAGGTGCAGTTCGCGCTGGGAGCCGTGCTGGGTCTGCTCAACGTCTGGCTGGCCCATGACCTGGGTTCCGAGCTGGGCGGGCGGCGCATGGGGCGCGCCGTAGCGCTGGCGCTGACGGGCGGCCTCGGCCTGTTCCTCGCCTTCATGGACTCCCATTTTACGACTCTGCTGGCGCTGGTCTTCGCGCAGGGCTTCGTGCTTTGCGCGCTGCGCTATCAGCGCGATGGTCAACGCGCGGACCTGTTCGCCGCCGCGCTGCTGCTGGCCGCCGTCGTCCTGTCGCATCCGGACACGACTATCATCCTCGTGCTCGGCTTCGGCCCCTGGCTGATAACGATGTGGTCCGGCGAGCCGCGGCCGTCGCTGCGGCGCTGGTTGCTGCTGCTGGCTGGCGTGCCGCTACTGGCGCTGTTCATCATAAGCCCATGGCTACTGCGCAGTCTGCCGCTGCTGGGCGGGGACATCGTCTCGCCCTTCGCGCGCGACCCGGGTCACGCGCTTGTGATGCTCGGTTTTCACGGCCTGTGGAGCTGGCCCCTGGCGCTGCTTGGCGCGCGCATGGGGCTGCGCCGGCGCGATCAGGCGACGCTGCTGGCGCTCGGCTGGCTGTTGTTCTGCGCGGACTTCGCCTTCCTCGGCATCAGCGAGCGCATCGCCCCGTGGCTGCCGCTCTTTCGTTACGACTATCCCTTCAGCATCGCCTGGCACGGCCCGCTCATCCCGCTCAGTCTACTGGCAGGGCAGGGCCTGCTGCGCCTGTGGCAATGGCTTGCGCCGCGCTGGCCAGAACAGCGATGGCGCCGGGCGGCCTGGGCGCTGCTGACTGCCGGCTTCGTGCTGGCCTTGCTGGCGCTCCCTTTGCAGTCGCACCTGCTGACCCTGAGCAAGAGACATTTCGGCATTCACGGCGCCTTCGCCTCGCACGCCGACGTGGCCGCCATGACCTGGCTGCGCGAGAATACGCCTGAATCGGCCCGTGTGCTCAACTATCCGGGCAGCGCGATGGACAGTTCATGGGAGGGCGACTGGGCCGCGGTGATCAGCGAGCGCGATAACGTCTACTACCGCTGGCAACCTTTCTTCCGTGGCAACGAGACCAGCGTGGCCGAGCAGGGGCGCCTGCGCAATTTTTGGCTGGACCCGGCCAGGCCGGAGCATGCGCAACTGCTGGCCGAGACCGGCATCGACTACGTGCTGGTGCCACAGATCGTGGCTGCGCCGGAGAGTTTCGCCCTGGCCTGGCGCTGGCACGAACCCGACGCCTGGTCGCTGCCCATGGCCTCGGCCGTGGCGGACGCCTCATGGCTGACGCTGGTGTTCGAGCAAGATGGCGCGCAGGTCTACGCCGTCAGCGCTGAAGGCGACGATGGCTGAGGCTGCGCCCTCCAGCTTCGCGACGGCCGCGCGCCATAACGCGCGCGACATGATCGGGGCCTTCGTGCCGCGCTTCCCGGAGGCCGCCTTGCCGCTGGTGCGCGGCCCGGCGCAGGACATCACGCGCCTCGTCTTCCAATACGAACGCCTGGTGGGTGAGACGGACCTGGTGCAGGCTTCGCACTGGCTGCTGCCGCATTTCACGCGCAGCGTGCAGTCGGTCGGCCTGACCGCCATCCCGCCCGGCACGCCGCTGCTGGTGGTCAGTAACCATCCCGGCGTGATGGACGCGATGGCGCTCTTCGCCTGGCTGGCGCGGCCGGACCTGAAGGTCATCACGGCCGAGCGCCCGATTCTGACGCTGCTGCCCAACATCGCGCAGCATCTCATTCTGCTGCCGGACACAGACGCGGGCGAACGGCGCATCCGCGTCCTGCGCGCAGCCCTGGCGCATCTGCGCGCAGGCGGCGCGCTGCTGCACTTTCCGGCTGGTGAAATCGAGCCCGATCCGGCGTACTACGCCAGCGCATTGCAGTCGCTGGCGGGCTGGTCGGCGAGCATCGCGCTCTTCGCGCGCCAGGTGCCGCTGCTGACAATTCTGCCGGTGGCGGTCAGTGGCGTGATTTCCTTGCGCGCGTTGCGTTCGCCGTTGGCGCAGCTGTATCGCGAGGGACGGCGGCGTTCCTGGGTGGCGGCGACGTTGCAGGTGATGTTCACGCGCTGGCGCGACTGCGAGGTGACGCTGCGTTTTGGCGCGCCGCTCCAGGCTGGCCCCGATGTCGCAACTCAGGTGCAGGAGTCGATGGACGCGCTGCTGCGCGCTTCGCTGCGCGCAGGGGAAGCGGGGCGGCAGGGAACGTGGTGAAGCAACACATTAATGAAAGCTGCGCTTACCTGCAATCGTATGTCAGTGAGTGGCTTGTCCGGCCCGCCCGACAGGAGTAGAGTCAACTCATGCAGCCCCTGACCTTCGTCCACATCAGCGATTCGCATGTAATGACTGACCCCGGCAGGAAAGGGTCGGAACGCGGTCCCACGCTCCCGGGCGCTGAAGCCCTGATACGCGAGATTGACGCGCTTGCCGCGCCGATTGAATTCGTGCTCCATACGGGCGATGTCATCCACGACCCGGAATGTGAAGAGGAGTATCAGCTGGCGCTGGAAATGTACCGCCAGTTGAGCGTGCCTGTGCGCTATCTGCCCGGCAACCACGACCGGGGCGACTGGCTGCAGCGCGTATTGCTGGGGCGCGCGGAACCCGCCCGCCATGCGGACCAGGAGTTCGAGTTGGGCGGCGTGCAATTCCTGTTACTGGACAGCAGCGTCCCCGCCGCCGGCGAGCATTACGGCCAGCTGGAGCCGGAGCAACTGGCCTGGCTGGAGCAGCGTTGCGCGGCAGATGACCCGCGGCCGCTGGTGGTCGCGCTGCATCACAACCCACTGTCCCTCGTCGTCCCCTGGTTTGAGGGCATCGTGCTGCGCGATGGCGAGGCGCTGCATCAGGTTCTGCTGCTGGCACGAAATCGCTTGCGCTGCGTCTTCTACGGCCACATCCACGAGAGCGTGCTGACCCTGCGCGACGAGATCCCTTACCAGAGCGTGCGCAGCAGCTGGGTCCAGCTGCGGACCTGGTTCGGCCAGGAGCATCTTTTCCAGGAGCCACTCCAATGGCCGGGTTACAATCTCGTCACGTTGACTGAACGCGACACCTTTGTGCGTCACTGCCGGGTGCGCATAATAGACAAGGCCGGCTTCGGCACAACCTGATGCTTCTGTCGTATTAACGCGCAGCATCTCATCCTGTTGCCGGACGGTCCGGGCGCCGCCGCGCAGGTGCAGGAGTCGATGGACGCGCTGCTGCGCGCCTCGCTGCGCGCGGAGGAGTCTGTAAAGGTGGGGGGGGGGTGGTGAAGGGACATGCTGACAGCAATGTTGTCAGCGTCTTGTCCGGTATGCCTGTCTCTTGTAGAGTCAACTCATGCAACCCCTGACCTTCGTCCACATCAGCGACTCGCACGTAATGACTGACCCCGACAGGAAAGGATCGGAACGCGGTCCCACGCTCCCAGGCGCTGAAGCCTTGATACGCGAGATTGACGCGCTTGCCGCGCCGATTGAATTCGTGCTCCATACGGGCGATGTCAACCACGACCCGGAATGTGAAGAGGAGTATCAGCGGGCGCTGGAAATGTACCGCCAGCTGAGCGTGCCTGTGCACTATCTGCCTGGCAATCACGACCGTAGCGTATGGCTGCAGCGCGTTCTGCAGGGCCGTGAAGATCCCGGACCCCATGCCGACCAGGAGTTTGAGGCCGGCGGCGTACAATTCCTCCTGCTGGACAGCAGCGTCCCGAACGAGGACGTGGGCCACGGGTGCCTTGCGCCGGAGCAGCTGGCCTGGCTGGAACAACGTTGTGCTGCGCAGGACGCCCGTCCCCTGGTGGTGGCGCTGCATCACCAACCGCTGGTCTTGTCGGTGGCCTGGCGGGATCGCTACATGCTGCGCAACGGCGAGGCGCTGCACGAGATATTGCTGCTGGCGCGGCAGCGTCTGCGCTGCGTTTTCTACGGCCACATCCATGAAAGCCTGCTGACCCTGCGCGACGGGATCCCCTACCAGAGCGTGCGCAGCAGCTGGTTCCAGACGCAGACCTGGATCGGCCAGGAGCATTCCTTCCCGGAGCCAATACAATGGCCGGGATACAATCTCGTCACGTTGACTGAACGCGACACCTTTGTGCGTCACTGTCGGGTTCGCCCGCAAGGCAAGGCCGGCTTCGGCACAACCTGATGCTTCTGTCGTATTAACGCGTAGCATCTCATCCTGTCACCGGGCGGTCCGGGCGCCGCCGCGCTGGTGGATGAAGCGGTGGATGATCAGCTGCGTGACTCCCTGCGTGAAGAGTCGGACAGGGTGGGGGTGTGGAAAAGTCACCAGGTTCCCTGGCAATGTGTGAGCGTCTTGTCCGGTATGCCTGTCTCCTGTAGAGTAGACACATGCAACCCCTGACCTTCGTCCACATCAGTGACTCGCACCTCGCGACGGACCCCGGCTGGAGCGGACCGCTCACCGACATCCTGCCGCGGCCAGGCGCCGAGGCCCTCGTGCGCGAGATCAACGCACTGCCCTGTCACATCGACTTCGTGCTTCACACTGGCGACGTCCACAGCGCCCCGGAGCAGGAAGAAGATTACCAGCAGGCTGCCGCGCTTTATGCCCGGCTGCCCATGCCGGTGCACTACCTGCCCGGCAACCACGACCGGGGCGACTGGCTGCAGCGCGTTCTGCTGGGGCGCGCGGAACCCGCCCGCCATGCGGACCAGGAGTTCGAGCTGGGCGGCGTGCAGTTCCTCCTGCTCGACAGCAGCGTGCCAGCCGTGGACGAACATTACGGTCAGCTGGAGCCGGAGCAACTGGCCTGGCTGGAGCAGCGCTGCGCGGCGGATGACCCGCGACCGCTGGTGGTCGCGCTGCATCACAACCCGCTGTCCCTGGTCGTCACCTGGCTGGAGGGCATCGTTCTGCGCAACGGTGAGGCGCTGCATCGCATTTTGCTGTTGGCACGAAATCGCTTGCGCTGCGTCTTCTACGGCCACATCCACGAGAGCGTGCTGACCCTGCGCGACGGCATCCCCTATCAAAGTGTGCGCAGCAGCTGGTTCCAGACGCGCACCTGGTACGAGCAGCACGATCCCTTAAAAGAGCCCCTGCACTGGCCGGGCTTCAACCTCGTCACGCTCACCGAACGCGACACCTTTGTGCGCCACTGCCGGGTACGCCTGTGAGCCGGAGGCGGCCGCGGCACAATCTGCCCCTGCTGCTGCTTGTCATCCTGCTGCTGGTCAACGTCGCCGCGCCCGCGCAGGCGCAGGCCATCACGCTGGAGGTAGAGGCGGGCTTCGACAGCCTCTTCCGCGAACACCACTGGTTTCCGCTGCGGGTGCGCGTCACCAACGCGGGCGGCGACCAGCGCGGCCGTCTGGTCGTACGGCCGGAGACCTCCGGCAAGGCCTTCAGCAATACCTTCAGCACGGCGGTGGAGTTGCCCGCCGGGGCGCGCAAGAGCGTCTTCCTCTACGTGACCGCGCGCAGCTTCGCCAGAAACGTGCGCGTCGAGTTTCTCACTGACGACAACCTGGTACTGGCGGCGCAGGAAGCGCCGCTGCGGCATGTACCGGCACAGGACACTCTGCACGTCCTGCTGAGCGATGCGGCCAGTGGGCGGGTCGATCTTGCGGCGCTGGCGCCGGGCGAACGACAATCCTGGCGCGCCGCCTGGGAGCTGGCCAGTCTGCCGCCGTTGGCGGCCGCCCTGCAGTCAGTCGACACCTTTTTCTTCAACGACATCGATACCGGCGCGCTGGGCACGGCGCAGCGTCAGGCGCTGGCGGACCGCGTGCTGGCCGGCACTCACCTGATCGTCACCGGAGGGGCTGGCTGGCAGGCGACCGCCGCCGGACTCGCAGAGCTGTTGCCGCTACAGCCTTCCGGCAGCCTGTCCACAGCGGACCTGGCGCAACTGGCCGCCTTTGCGGGTGAGCCGAACGCCAGCTTTGGCAGCGAAACACTGGTCGCCACCGGCACCCTGCGCGCGGATACCCGCGTGCTGGCAGCGACGGCGGATGGCGTGCCGCTGCTGCTGCGCCGCCAATACGGTCTGGGCACGGTGGACTATTTCGCCGCCGATCCGCTGGCGGCACCGCTGAACGACTGGGCGGGGCTGGATGCACTGTGGTTCACGCTGGCGGCCACGCGCCGGCCGCTGCCTGGCTGGTCGCAGGGGATCACCAATCTCGATCGCGCGGCCATCGCCAGCGAAATCCTGCCTGGCCTGGATCTCTTGCCGGATTTGCTGCCGCTTTGTGGCTTTCTGCTCTTCTACGTCGCGCTGATCGGCCCGCTGAACTACGTCGTGCTGCGGCGCATCAACCGGCGCGCCTGGGCCTGGGTGACCATTCCGCTCTTCATCCTGCTGTTCAGCGCGTTGTCCTGGTCAGTAGGTTTTGGCCTGCGCGGCAGTACGGCCACGCTCAGCCGCCTGGCGCTGGTGCAATCCTGGCCGCAGAGCGAGCGGGCCCAGGTGACCGGACTGGTCGGCGTACTTTCGCCGCGACGCGCCAGCTATGATCTGTTGACGGCTGAAGGCAGCACCTTGCGCCCGCTGGCGCGCGACATCCCGGCCAACCCCTTCGCCGCCGGCATTCAGGCCCGTACGGACATTCGCCAGGCGGAGCAGTTCAGCGCCCTGAACTTCAACGTCGACGCCAGCTTCATCGCGACATTCCACAGTACGGCCATCGTGCCGGCGCCGGCCATCAGCGGCACGGCCACGCTGCGCTACGTTCAGGGCGAAGCTAACCTGGTGACCGGTGAGCCCACCTGGCACTGGCTGCTGCGCGGCACGGTGCACAACGAAGGCGACTTCGCGCTCAGCCGGCCGGTCATCCTCGCGCGCGCGTCGAGCCACGCCCTGCCCGCAACGCTGCTGCCTGGCGAGAGCGCCAGCTTCGAGTTGCCGTTGATCGCTGACACCATGCAGCCGGCCGCACCGGCGCCGCTGGAACGTCATGGCGAGCTGCAGCTCACACAACTGCGCTTCAGTCGCTTTTCGCGCAGCCTCGCCTCGCGCGAGCAGAGCGTGATGGACATCATGGACGTGCGCTACAACAGCCGCGCCTACCGTCAGGGGCCCGGCTCCAACGTCAGCGACCAGGAAAACCATCGGCGTCAGTTGCTGCTCTCCGCCGCCATGGTCGACCCCTTTCTCTCCACCGCGCGCAGCGACCAGGTGTTCCTGGCCGGCTGGGGCGCCATGCCGCTGGAGATCGCACCGGGCGAGGCGCAGTGGGAACCGAATGACGCCGCGCTCTATCTCATCGGCCTTGAAGTGACCCAGGAAGCGCCGGCTGACCTGGTGCGCATTGAGGCCGACCAGTTCACCTGGGTCGCGCAGGAGCGTAACAGCCTTTCGGGCAATTCCTCGCCGGTCAACACTGATCTGCAGCCCGGCGACCAGGTGGTCTACCGCTTCACGCCCCAGCCGCAGGCCCAGCTGGCGCAGGTGGAGGCGCTGCACGTCATCCTCAATCTGAGGACTACCGGTCCAGATGAAATCTTCCCGGAGCTGTGGGACTGGCAGACGGGCCGCTGGCGTCCCGTCACGTTACGCCGGCCGACTGTGCGCAGCACCACACGCTCGGTAGTCATCCCGGCGCCCCAGGCCCTGCTGGGCGCGCAGAATGCCGTCCTGCTGCGTCTCGTCCTGGACGAGGTCGGCGGCTCGCTGCGCATGAACCGCCTCGCGATCGAGCAGGAGGGCTATTTCAGTTATACTGACGTCATGGCGACGGGACCGGGCGCATGAGCCTTATTATTGAAACCAGGGAACTGGTCAAACGTTACTCACGCTTCACGGCGGTCAGCGGGCTGTCGCTGGCGGTGCCCGAGGGCGCGATCTACGGTTTTGTCGGCCCCAATGGCGCGGGCAAGACGACCACCATGCGCGTACTGACCACGCTGACGCGGCCCAGCGAGGGCCAGGCTCGCGTAGCCGGCTACTCCGTCACGGCGCATCCACGCGCGGTGCGGCGCGCCATCGGCTACATGCCGGACGAGTTCGGCGTCTATGACGACATGCGCGTCTGGGAATACCTCGATTTCTTCGCGGCCTGCTATGACATCCCCGAGAACGAGCGCCGCCGCCTCATCGATGATTTGCTGGAGCTGGTAGACCTGACGCACCGGCGAGACGACATGGTCGACAAGCTCAGCCGCGGCATGAAGCAGCGTCTCTCGCTGGCGCGAACTCTGGCGCACGACCCCGAGGTGCTCATCCTCGACGAGCCCGCCTCGGGCCTCGACCCGCGCGCCCGCGTCGAAATCCGCGAGCTGCTGGTCGAGCTGGCGGGCATGGGCAAGACCATTTTCTTCTCCTCGCATATACTTGCGGACGTTAGCGAAATCTGCACTCACATCGGCATCATCGAGGCCGGCCAGATGGTCATCCAGGGCAGCGTGGCGGAGATGCGCGCGCAGCTGACGCCCTGGCGCGAGATTGTCGTGACCCTGGCAGACAGCGCAGCGGTCGGGACGGTGCGCGGCCTGCTGCAGGACTTGCCGCAGGTGCTGGAGATTAATCTGCTGGAGCCGCGCGACGAGCGGACGCGCCTGGCCGTCCATTACGAGGGCGATGATACTGGCGTGGCAGGCCTCAACCGCGCGCTGGCCCTGGCAAACATTGGCGTGCTCGGCTTCCAGGAGGAAACAAAGGACCTGGAGTCGCTCTTCATGAACGTGACCCGGGGCGTCGTCAGCTGAGTATGGCCGCTTCCGACGTCCGGTTGATCGACGAACCGGAGGAAGCCCTGGACCCGCGCGAGCGGGCGTTGCTGCGTATCGCGCGCGTGCTGCTGGGCGGCGCGCTGGCCAACGGCGCCGTGCTCGCGCTACTGTTGTTGCTGGCCCTGGCGGGCGGCCTGGGCCTCTTGCCGGGCGTCTTCGCCACAGCGCAGAATCTGCTGGCCGGCAGCCTGGAGCTGGCGCCGGACAGCGCGCTGGCTATCGTCATTATGCTGCTGCTGGTGGACTGCAGCCTGTTGCTGGTGCTGATGACGGGCGTCCTGGCGCGCGAGATCTGGGCGCTGCCGGGCATGGCGCTGCTGCTGGCACTAAATCTGGTCGGCCTGCTGCTGGCTGGCCTGGCGCTGGGCATCGTGACCCTCGTGCCCTGCGCCTGGGCGCTGGCGCTGGCCCTGCGCGAGGCCCGTAGCTTCCGCGTCAACCCGGTCATGCGCAAGGAACTGCGCGGGCGTATGCGCGGCCCGCGCTCCTTCATCGTACTCACGGTCTACCTCGGCCTGATGAGCGCCTTCACAGCGCTGCTCTACCTCGTCTTCAGCGCCGGCACGATACAGAGCAGCGGGTCGGCTTCCATCGGCGCGATCGGGCGCGTGCTCTTTCTCGGTCTGGTGAGCATCGAGCTGCTGCTGATCCTCTTCATTGCGCCGGCCTTCACTTCCGGCGCTATCACCGGCGAGCGCGAATATGGCACCTGGGATCTGCTGCAGACCACGCTGCTGGTGCGGCCGGCGCTGGTCATCGGCAAGCTGGAGTCGGCGCTGGGCTACATTCTGCTGCTGCTCTTCTCCTCCATTCCGCTGCAGAGCATCGCCTTTCTTTTCGGCGGCGTGACCCTGGCGGAGTTGGTCATCTCCTTCGTGGTGCTGGCGGTGACGGCCATCGCCCTGGGCACGCTGGGCATCTACTTCTCGGCCTACACACCGAGCACCCTCACGGCCAGCATGCGTTCCTACACGGTTGCACTGGGCTTGCTCTTCGGCATCCCGCTGCTGCTGGGCCTGCCGCTGTTCAACGCCTTCGTCAACGCGTCTTCCGGCTTCGGCTCCGGCATCCTCGCCTCGCCGGTGGTGGAGGCGATCTTCATCTATATTGGCTTCTTGCTCGTCAGTCTGAACCCCGTGGCCACCGCGCTGGTGAGTCAACAGTTGCTGGCTGACCGCAACGTGGCCGGCCTGTGGACGCTGGTGCTAAGCAGTGATGGCAGCACCATCCCGCTGGTGTCGCCCTGGATCAGCCTCGGGGTCTTCTACCTGTTGATCTCGACGGTGCTGGTCGCGCTGGCGGTGCGCCGCATGCGTAAGGTCGAGGCCTGATGGCCAGCCTGGCCACAGGCCCTGGTGAAAACGCGCAGCACACGGCCCTCACGAATTTATTGCGCCGCTGGGAACGTCGGCAACGCCTGCAACGTACCTGGCTCTGGCTGCCGCGAAGCCTGTTGCCCGGCCTGGCGACGGGGGTCGCGCTGGCGTTGTGGACGCGGCTGCGCTTCGCGGCGCCAGCCGACGAGTTGTTGCTGCCTGGCGCTCTGCTGGTCGGGACGGGCCTGCTGCTGTTGCTGGCACAGGTCTGGCTGCGGCCGCGGCCCTCACTACCATTGGCGCGCAAGTTTGAGCAGGAATTTTCGTTGAACGAACGGCTTTCGACGGCGCTGGAGCTGATCGAGGGCCGCATTCACAGCAGCGCCGAACTGGCCATGCGCCAGATCGCCGACGCCCGCCAGCGCGCCCAGGCCGTGGACGCGCGCGCACACTTGCCGCTGCGCAGCGACCGGCGCGCCTGGGCGCTGGTGTTGCTTGCGCTGCTTGCCTTTGGGCTTATGCTGCGCCTGCCCGTCGCGGGAGTCCCGCCTGCCGGCCAGACAGACGCGCAGGAGGCCGCCATTGACGAAGCGGCCGTTGCGGTCGAGCGCATCAGCGAAGAACTGGAGCGCGACAGCGCCTTGCCCGAGGAATTGCGCCAGCAGCTGTCGCGTGAGCTGGCACGCACGGCTGCGGTGCTGGGTCAGGAAGCCCTGTCGCCGGAGGAAGCCTTTGCCGTGCTGGCCGATAGTGCGGAGCAGCTTGAGCAGCAGGCCCTGAGCCTGAACGAGAGCATCCGCCAGCAAATGCAGGCGCTGGAAAGCGCGCAGGCGGCGATGGGTGCGGAGCTGGCGGCTGCGCTGCAGCAATTGCAGGAGGCGCAGCCATCGCTGCCGGACGGCGAAGACACGGCGTCCAGGCTGGAGCGCGCGGCGGCGGCGCTGGAGGAGAGCAACCCGCAGTTGGCGGAAGCCCTGCGCCAGGCGGCGCAGTCCCTTCGCGACAGCCAGTTTCAGGCCGCCAGTAACAGCGCGCAACTGGCCAGCCAGCTGCTCTCGCAGCAGCAGCAGCAACTGACGCGCGACCAGGGCTCGGAGCAACAACTGCAGGCGGCCTCGCAGCAGCTGCGCGGCAGCGCGGAGCAAATCGCGCGCCAGATGCAGCGGTCAGGCTCTCGCCCGCCCAGCCTGTCACAGCAGTCGCCCGCCATGAACGAGCTCTCGCAAAGCGGAGATATCGCCCAGCCTGGCCAGGCGCGTAGCGAGCAGAGCAGTCAGCAATCTGACCAGGGCGCACAGCCCGCTGCCCTGCCGGGCAGCAGCGCGCAGCCTGGCAACCAGGATAACGGGCAGGCTGGCGCGCAGCAGGGTGGTCAGCCCGGTGGCGATCAGGGCGGCGTGGGCGAGAGCGAAGAGAGTTTTCCGGGCCTGGGCGGCCAGGCCGGTGACTCCCCCGGCGATGACGGCAGTGACGATAGCAGCATGGGTCAGCAGGGCGCGCCGCCGGCGCAGAACAACAACCCGGACGGCCTGGGCGAGGGCGAGTTCGCGCCAGTCTACGCGCCGCGCCGCATCGGGGCAGCTGAAGGGCCGCAACTCTTTCTCGAGACGGATCCGGGCGATGCCCCCCTGGTAGAAGGCGACTTCGCGCCCAACCCCTCCGGCGAGGCGTTGGTGCCCTGGAACCAGATCTTTGGCGACTATCGTGATGCGGCCAGTCGGGCGCTGGAAAGCGACTACATCCCGCTTGGGCTGCGCGACGTAGTACACGATTATTTCAGCGCGCTTGAGCCGGGACAGTAGCGCTACAAAAAGGAGCGAACATGGCGGATGATCTGAACCTCGAGGCTTTTGGCGCGCTCGCGCAGTCGATCGAGGCCGAAGTAGGCCGCGTGATTGTCGGCCAGCGCGAGGTAGTGCGCAGCGTGCTGATCTGCATCCTCAGCGGCCGTCACGCGCTGCTGGAGGGCGTGCCCGGCCTCGGCAAGACCATGCTCATCCGCACCCTGGGCGCAGCGCTGGACTTGAAGTTCACGCGTATCCAGTTCACGCCGGACCTGATGCCGGCGGACATCACCGGCACGGATATCATGGAGGAGGCGGAGGATGGCAGCCGTCTCTTCCGCTTCCACCAGGGGCCGGTCTTCGCCAACCTGGTGCTGGCCGACGAAATCAACCGCGCCACGCCCAAGACCCAGTCCGCCCTGCTGGAGGCCATGCAGGAGAAGACGGTCACCGTGGCCGGTCACAGCTACCAGCTGCAGGATCCCTTCTTTGTGCTGGCCACGCAGAACCCGCTGGAGATGGAAGGCACCTATCCCTTGCCGGAAGCGCAGCTGGATCGCTTCATGTTCAAGGTGCGCGTCGACTTCCCGCGGCCGGACGAGCTGGTCGACATCCTTGAGCGCACAACCGGCGCGGAAGAGGCGCAGGCAGGGCGCGTGGCGACTGGCGAACAGGTCTTGCAGATGGGGCGCCTGGCCCTGCAGACGCCGGTGGCCAGCCATCTGATGGAGCGCGTGGCGCGCCTCATCGTCGGGACGCATCCGCAGGAGGCATGGGCCACGGAACAGGTACGACAGTACGTGCGCTACGGCTCCAGCCCGCGCGGCGCCCAGGCGCTGATCATCGGCGCCAGGGTCAACGCCCTGCTGGAAGGCCGCTTCAACGTCGCCTGGGAGGACATCGAGGCGGTCGCGCCGGCGGCCTTGCGCCACCGGCTGCTGCTGAACTTCGAGGGCCTCGCCGAGGGCGCGGACCCGGACGAGATCGTGCGCGAAGTGCTGCAGTCCGTCAGCCGCCAGCCCGCCTGAGCGCCGGCAGATGGCCGAACCGCGCGTATTCGACGAACGCACGCTGCGCAAGCTGGAGCAGGTCATGCTCTGGTCACAGCGCGCCCGCGCCGGCGCCATGAAGGGCGAGCGGCGCTCGACGCGGCGCGGCACCAGCATCGAGTTCGCGGACTATCGTAACTACGCCCGCGGCGACGACCTGCGCCGCCTCGACTGGAACGTCTACGCCCGGCTGCAACGGCCTTACATCAAGCTGCTGGAAGACGAGGAAGACCTGGCGCTGCACATTCTCATCGACGCCTCCGCCAGCATGGACTGGCCGCAGGGGGCGGAGGATTCCGACCGGCACAAGTTTCGCCACGCGCAGCGCCTGGCGGCCGGGCTGGCCTGGTGCGCCCTGGCCAGCAACGATCGCACGCGGCTGAGCAGCGTCAGCGCGGCGGGCAGCGCGACCTTTGGCCCCCTGCGTGGCCGCGGCCACAGCCTGCGTATGTTGGCCTTCATCGAGGGCTTGCAGCCGGCGGGCGAAGTCGACCTCGACGCGGCCCTGCGCGAACAGGCGCTGCGTAGCCGGCGTCCGGGGCTGTTTGTGCTGATCAGCGACATGCTAACGACCGTCAGCCTGACGGAGGCGCTCAACGCACTGGCCGCGGCGGGCCACGAACTGCTGCTGCTGCATCTGCTGGCGCCCGACGAAATCGAGCCGCCCGTGACCGGCGACCTGCGGCTCATCGACGTCGAAAGCGGCACGGCGCGCGAGGTGACGATCGACGCGGCCATGCGCACGCGCTACGCGCAGCGCCTCGACGACTGGCGCGCGCAGTTGCGTCGCACGCTGTTGCAGGGCGGCGGACACTATCTCTCCGTCAGCAGCGGAGAACCCTGGGAGCGCATCATCCTGCGCGATCTGCGGCGCCTGGGTGTGATCCGGTGAGCGCGACGGGCTGCGTGGGAGGCGCTGACGCATGCAACTGCTGACGCCGCTCGCACTGGCTGGCGGCCTGCTGGCCCTGCCGGTCATCCTGCTCTACATGCTGCGTCTGCGCCGCCAGGAGATCGAGGTCTCCAGCATCATGCTGTGGCAGCAGCTGCTGCAGGACACCGAGGCCAACACGCCCTGGCAGCGCCTGCGCCGCAACCTGTTGCTGCTGCTGCAACTGCTGATTCTGGCGGCGCTGGTCTTCGCGCTGGCGCGGCCCTTCATCACTGTGCCGGCTCTGGGCAGCGGCCAGATCGTGCTGCTGCTGGATGCCTCGGCCAGCATGAACGCGGCCGACGTGGCCGCCGGCACGCGCTTTCGCGCGGCGCAGCAGGAGGCCCAGGCGGTGGTGTCTGCCCTGGCAGCCAGCGACCGGCTGACGCTCATCCGCGTAGCGGAACAGCCGCAACTGCTGGCCGCGGCCAGCAACGACCGGCTCGCCCTGCAGACGGCCATCAACGACGCGCAGCCAGGCCGGGGCAGCGCCGACTGGCCCGCCGCGCTCACCCTGGCGCTGGGCGGCATGGCCGAAGCCAGCGAGTTCAGCCTCGTCATCGTCAGCGATGGCGGCCTGGGCGATCCGGCGCTGCTGCCGGAGCTGCCGGCCAGGGTGACCTGGTTGCCAGTGGGGACGTCGGGCGAAAACCTGGCCATCACCGCCCTGGCCACGCGCCGTCGCGCGGCGCAGCCGCCGCAACTCTTTACGCGCGTGACGAATTATGGCGCACAGGACGCCGAGGTGGTGCTGAGCCTGCGGGTCGATGGGGAGCTGGTCGCCTCGGCCTATCATGAGGTCGCGGCCGGCGCGGACCTGCCGCTGGTGGTCGATGCCCTGCCGCCGGGCTTCCGCGAGATTGAGGCCAGTTTGACCGTGCCGGTTGCCTCGGATATTCCTGATCACCTGCAGCAGGATGACCGCGCTTGGGCGCTGGTCGATGCCGGCGAGAGCAGCCGTGTCCTGTTGTTGACGCCGGAAAACCGCTTCGTCGAGGAGGTGTTGCGCAGCATTCCAGGCGTGCAGGCCTTCCGCGGTGATCTGGGGGCTGGCCTGCCGCGCGAGCCCTACGACCTGACTATCCTGGATCGCTGGCAACCGGCGCAACTGCCACCCGGCGACCTTCTGTTCATCAACCCGCAACGCGGCAACACACTCTTCAGCCTGGGCGAATTGCAGGAGAACGCGCAGCACATCCGCCTTGCGCCTGGCGACGCTCGCACCCGTTTCGTCGATCTCGACGATGTCAGTGTGCAGCGCTGGTTGCCGGTGAATGCGCCCTGGGCGCAGACGCTGATCGAGGCGGACGGCAGTCCGCTGCTGCTGGCCGGCGAAATCGAAGGGCGCCAGGTCGCCATCTTCACCTTCGACGTTCACCGCAGCGACCTCGCGCTGCAGATCGCCTGGCCGGTACTGATGGCCAATCTGCTCGACTGGTTCGCGCCGCAGAGCCTGCTCGCCGCGCGCGAAAGTCTGGCGGTCGGCGATGCCTTGCAGCTGCGCCCGCCGCCCAGCGCGGAGGCCCTGCGTGTGCGGCTGCCGGACGGGGCGCTGCAGGAGCTGTCGCTGGCGCGGCGGCCACTGCTCTTCGCCGGGACGCAGCAGCCGGGCATCTACACGCTTGAGGTCATCGAAGGCGGCGCCGTCACGCGCAGCCAGTCCTTCGCCGTCAACCTTTTCGACCCCGCCGAGAGCGACATTCTCCCGCGCGAAATGCTCTTCTTCGGCCAGGCGAGCGTCGCGCCTGGCGCGCGCGAGGAGCAGGGCCAACTGGAGTTCTGGCCGCTGGCGGCCCTGCTGGCGCTGCTCGTGCTCTTGCTGGAGTGGATCGTGTATCAGCGCCGGCGCGCGCCGCTGGCGCTGCGTCCGCAACGCTCATGACCCTGGCGACGCCGCTGGCGCTGTGGCTCTTGCTGCTCCTGCCGCCGCTGGTCTGGCTCGGCTGGCCGCGGCAACGGTTCCGCCGCGCGCGCGATTCGGCCAGCACTATTCTGCGCGTCCTGATTCTGCTCTGCATTGTGCTGGCGCTGTCCGGCGTGCAGCTCAGCCAGTCCGCCGACCGGCTGGCGGTGGTCTTCCTCGTCGACGTCTCCGACAGCCTGGGGCCGGAACTGCAGGAAGCGCAGCTGGCCTGGGTGGAGCAGGCGATGGAGGCAATGGGCCCGGACGACCTGGCCGGCATCGTCGCTTTCGGTGCGCAGCCCTTCACCGAGCGCGTGCCCGGGACGCTGCGCGAGCCAGGCGCCTTGCAGTCGCAGCCTTCACGCAGCAACACGGACCTAGCGGCGGCTATCCGCCACGGCAGCGCGCTGTTGCCGGGCGATGCCGCGCGCCGTCTGGTCATCCTCAGCGACGGCCGCGCCACGCTGGGCGATGCGCCTGCCGCGGCGCGTCAGGCCGCGGCGTCCGGCATCGAAATTAGCCACGTCGTCTTTGCGCGGCCGCCCGGGCCGGAAGTGCAGCTCACCGCCCTCGACGCGCCGGCGATGGTAAGCGCCGACCAGCCATTCGACGTGACCCTCTCCGTTCTTGCCGGGGCGAATACCGACGCCGCCCTCACTGTGCTGGACAATGGCAACATCCTGCAGCGCGAGACGTTGCAGCTGCGCGCCGGGGCCAATAATTTCACATTGACGCTGCCGGGTTCCGGCGACGGCTTTCGCGACATCCGCGCCCGCATTGACCCGCAGGGCAGCGACGGCTTCTACCAGAACAACCAGCTGGCCACCTTCACGCGCGTGGTGGGGCCGCCGCGTGCCCTGTTGCTGACGGAAGATGACGCGGAAGCCCTGCATCTGCTGCCGGCGCTGGAGCAGGCCGGCGTCATCGTGGAACACATGCGGCCGCGCGAGCTGCCCCTGGGTCTGGCGCCGCTGCTTCAGTACGAGAGCGTCATCCTGGCGAACCTGTCGGCGACGGCGCTGGGGCGCGGCCGGATGGAGGCGCTGGAACGCTATGTGCGGGACCTGGGCGGCGGACTGGTCGCCATCGGCGGGCCGGACGCCTTCGCGCCTGGCGGCTGGTACCAGACGCCGCTGGAGGACCTGCTGCCGCTGGAGATGCAGATCCGCGATCAGCAGCGCCTGCCGCAGCTGACCATCACCTACCTCATCGACCGCTCCGGCAGCATGGGCATGCGCGGCCCCTCCGGCGTCGCCAACATCGAGCTGGCCAAGGAAGCCATCATCCGCTCGCTCGACTTTCTGCAGCCATCGGACCGCGCCGGCGTCGTCTCTTTCGACACGGTCGGCACCTGGATCGCGGAATTACAGCAGGTGCTGGACCGTCTCGGGCTGCAACGTCTGGTGGCGACCCTGCGCGCGGGCGGCGGCACCGACATCCTGGCAGGCTTGCGTCTGGTGTCGCAGGCCATCAGCGATGAGCCTTCGCAACGCAAACACGTCATCCTGCTCACCGACGGCGGCGCCAAACCGGATGGGCTGGTGGAATTGAGCGAAGAGCTCAACCAGAGCTCGGGCGTGACTACCTCGGTAATCTCCATCGGCGAGGGGGCGGAGTTCCTGCAGGAGATGGCGGAGGCCGGCGGCGGAAACTATCATGAGGTGCGGCAGATCGCCAACATCCCCACCATTTTCACCATGGAAACCGTGCTGGCCAGTCGCTCCTACCTGGTCGAGGAGCCTTTCTTCGCGCAGCAGATCGCCCCCAGCCCGGTGTTGAGCGGCATAGACGGCCTGCCAGGCCTGCGCGGCTACGTCGCCAGCACGCCCAAGCAGACCGCGCGCGTCATCCTCACCGGTCCCGGCCCCTGGCACGATCCACTGCTGGCGACCTGGCAGTACGGCCTCGGGCGCGCGCTGGCCTTCACCAGCGACGCCGGCGCGCGCTGGGGCTCCGCCTGGACGGGCTGGGATGGCTTCCCGCGCTTCTGGGGCCAGGCCTTGCGCTGGACCTTGACCGCGGGCCGCACGGACAAGCTTGAGGCGCGCGTTCAGCCGGAAGGGGAGCGAGCGCGGCTGATCGTGGATGCGCGCGATGACGCGGGCGACTTCCTCAACGGGTTGACCCTGCAGGCGCGCCTGGTGAGTTTGCAGCAGGAAACGGACGAGCTCGTGCTACAACAGGCCGCGCCCGGTCGCTACGAGGCCCTGTTCACGCCGGCGGAGGAAGGTGCCTGGTTCATCAACATTCAGGGCGAAGGCTTCGTGGACGGGGTTCTGCAGCAGTTCGCGCAGACCGCCGGCTGGGTGCGCGGCTACTCGCCAGAATACGACAGCGGCGCCAGCGGCACGCGCGGCGCGGATCGCAATCTCTTGCGCGACATCGCCGCGCTGACCGGCGGCCGCGACATGACGGAGAGCCCGGCGCTGTCCTTCGAACACAATCTGCAGGCGCGCGAAGCCTGGACGCCGCTCTGGCCCTGGTTTCTACTGGCGGCCCTGCTGCTGCTGCCGCTGGACATCGCCCTGCGGCGCGTCATCGTCACGCGCGGTGATCTGCGCCGCCTGCGCATGGCGCTCTTTGGCTTCCGCCGCCCGCTGACGCCTGAAGGCCCTGGCGAGCGCCTTGCCAGCCTGATGGCCGCCAGGGACCGCGGCCGCGGACGGGCGGAAATTATCGGTCTGGCGCCTCAGTCAGACGTGGCGGCCGGGGCAGCGCCCCAGGGTGAGGCCGCGCCATCCGCAAGTGACCCGGCCGCCGGACAGACAGAGCGTCGACGACCCGCGCGCACCGGCCGCGGCACGACCTCCGCGCTGCTGCAGTCACGGCGCAAGCGACGCGGGGATGAGAAAGCGTAAACTGCCCCGCTGCCCGGCAGGCTGAACACAAGGGTATTAAGGGCCTGCCAGGCGGCTGATGTATACTACCGGGCGTGAAGTGCAGAAAGGCGAGTTCTGCGGTGGCGACGCAAGACCTGAAGCCTGAGCTTGTCCTGCGCATGGCGCGCGCCGAAGACGTGGACGCTATTCGGGTGCTCATCGAGCCGCATGTCGCTACCGGGCGTCTGATGCAGCGTGCGACCGAAGAAATTGAGTATCTGCTGCCCACTTTCGTCATCGCCGAGCTGGACGGGGAAGTGGTGGGCTGCGCGGCGCTGGAGGTGTATTCGTCCCGCCTAGCGGAGGTGCGCAGTCTGGTGGTCGCGTCGCAGCTGCGTGGTATGGGCGTGGGACGGCGCCTGGTCGACGCCTGCGTGGCGATGGCGCGTGAACGCAGGATCCTGGAAGTGATGGCCATCACCTCCAACGAAGAATTTTTCCGCGCCGTGGGCTTCGACTTCACGCTGGTGAACGAGCGAAAAGCGCTCTTCATCCACACCAGGGATGACTTGTGACTGACGTTGGCTGCGTCGCATGACCGGCGCCGGAGCCTTTCGTACAATCGCGACCTGCGCCCGGGGGAGGGCGCCAGGCGCTGTTTGGCGACTCGCAGGAGCCGACCCGCATGACTGAGGAAATGATCGTCGCGGTCTTTCCCTCGCGCGTGATTTTGGGCAAGGCGCTTGATCACATCGGCGAACTGAACGACCTGGCGCTGCGCCACGCAGTTATCATCGCGCGCGCCCGCGACGGCGAAATCGTGGTGCTCGACGACGACATCAGCTCGAAGGAGGTGGTGCTCGCCGGCGGCGGCCTGGGCGCAGTCATGATGGCGGTCGGCGTGGCGCAACAGGGCGCCCTGGCCTTGCCCGGCGGATGGTCGCTGGCCGCGCTGGCCGCAGCGCTACTGGCGGGCGGCCTGGTGGGCGCGGGGGTCAGCCGCGCCGCCGCCACGCTGATCGACTCCGATTACCGCAATATGCAGGTGAAGACCCTGGCCGCCGAGCTGAAGGCGGGCCACCCGGCGCTGGTGCTTGAGTTCGAGGAAGGCGTTGACGCGCTGGAGCGTTTGCGCACGGAGTTGGCACCCTACCGCGTGGAGCTGGTGGAATACCTGCACGAGGCGCGCTTCGCCGTCGCCCGCCTGGAGGAGTAGGGCGGGTCAGGCTCTGCCGGCTTTTTGCGCCACAGCGACGCCAGCGCAAGATCAGTTTATGTCAGTGATGTCCATTTCACTGTGCAAATAGGGTTAAACTGAAGTAGAAGTGAGCAAGGAGCACGACCATGATAGCCATCGGGCAGGAGGCGCCGGACTTCACGTTGCCCAACCAGGACGGCGTCGACGTGCGCCTGCGCGATCTGCGCGGCCGCATGGTCGTGATTTTCTCCTTCCCCAAAGCCGGCACAGCCGGTTGCACGCGCCAGGCCTGCGGCTTCCGCGATGAATTGCCGCGCATCGAAGCCGGCAACGCCGTCGTACTTGGCATCAGCACAGACCAGCCCGCCCAACTGAAATCATGGCACAGCGCGCGTCAGCTGGGCTACGATCTGCTCAGCGACCCGCAGCAGCGCGTCATACGTGAATGGCAGGCCGGCGCCTCGCTCTTCGGCCTGATCAACATGCCTGTCGCCCGCCGCTCCTTCTGGGTGATTGACGAGGAAAGCCTGCTCGTCGACATGCAAGTCGGCATCAGCCCGGATGAAAGCGTGGCGCGCGCGCTGCAGACGCTGGACGGGGCTGCGGCGGGCTGAGCCGACCCTTGCCGCGCGGCCCGGCCCGAGTCACAATTCCGGTAAGCACAGTCAGGAGAGAGCCATGCCCGCCATCGGCCAACAGGCGCCGGATTTCGAATTGCTCAACCAGGAGGGCCAGCCGCAGCGTCTCAGCGATTTGCGCGGCCGGCGCGTCATCTTTTTCGCCTATCCCAAAGCCGCCACGCCCGGCTGTACCACCCAGGCCTGCGGCTTCCGCGACAACTTCCCGCAGATCGAGGCCGGTGATGCTGTGGTGCTGGGCATCAGCCCGGACGAACCCGCCGCCCTGCTCAAGTGGAAGCAGGAGGAGAACCTGCCCTACGATCTGCTCAGCGACCCGCAGCACGAGGTGCTGGAGGCCTGGGGCGCGTGGGGCAAGCGTTCGTCGTACGGTCGCGAGTACATGGGCGTCATTCGCTCGCACTGGTTGATTGACGCTGAAGGCGTGGTCGTGGACGAACAGCTGGGCGTCAGCCCGAAGAACAGCGTGAAGCGGGCGCTCGCAGCGCTGTAAGCTCAGTCGCGCTTCGGCGCAGCGTCGTCGCTGCCGCGAATCACCAGCGCGGGCGAGTCCGCGGGCAGCCAGGCATCGATCTGCCCGAT
This sequence comes from Phototrophicaceae bacterium, assembly GCA_965223965.1. Lineage (GTDB taxonomy): Bacteria > Chloroflexota > Anaerolineae > Aggregatilineales > Phototrophicaceae > JAGWBD01. Next base: position 2,078,925 of record CBDCXX010000006.1, on the reverse strand, counting down.
GACCAGCTCCAGCGGCTGCCGTGTCCTTCCCTTCAGGGCGCACTCCCACACATCCAGAATGCGCCAGCCCGCCTGGGCCAGGGCCTTGCGGTTGGCCGCATCGGTGGCGCGGGTGCGGGTGATTTTCGCGCGCCACCATTCGGCGCGGCTGGACGGCCATTTGAACAGGTGGCAGTCATGCCCGTGCCAGAAGCAGCCGTTGACGAAGATGACAGCGCGATAGCGCGGGAAGACCAGGTCGGGCTTCCCAGGCAGTTTGTTGCTGTGCAGGCGATAGCGATAGCCGAGGCGGTGAAGGCTGCGGCGGATGAGCAGTTCGGGCCGGGTGTTCTTGCCCCGGATGCCGGACATCATACGGCTGCGCACCTGCGGACTGACCACGTCGGTCATGGTAGCCCTCCGTTTGCGCGCGAACGTGAGCCGATTATAGGGAAGGGGCGTGTGGACAGGCAAGCAATGCCCCCGTAAGATAACGGGCTACCGCTTCACCATGATCATAACAGTCTGGCGCTCAGTGCGATCTCCGCTGCTCCCCCTCATGCTCGCGCTCCTCCTGCTCTCGGGCCTGGCGCGCTTTGCGACGCTGGCCCAGGACGAACCGGACTGCGCTGAGTCTCTGCTCCGGAGCTGGGTCATGGCTGGCGAGACCTGTCTGGCAGCGCGCGTGGGCACGCTATGTGCCGGCGGCGAGCTGCCGCAGCTGGAGCGCAAGGGCGATGACTTTGCGTCCGAGGCGACCAGCGCGCAACTGGCGGCCGCGTCCGTGACGGCGATCACCAGCGTGCCGCTGCAGCCGGCGGGCGCCCCATTGTGGCTGCGCCCGGCAGCGTTGCCGTTGAGTGCTCTCCTGATCGGCGAAATGACGCTGCGCGATGTCTCTGCCGCAGGCTTTCCGGCCTGGCATTCCCTGCTTGTGCAGACGGCCCCGGCGCGTCCGCTCTGCAGCGCCGCGCCCGGTAACGCCCTCGTGCTGCAGTCGCTGAGCGAGTCGTCCGCAGTCAATCTGGTTGTCAACGGCGCATCCCTGCAACTGCGTGGCACGCTGGTCGTACGTACTGCCGCGGCGCAGACGCAGTTCATCGCGCTGGAAGGGGAGGCGCGTGTGCTGGCGCGCGGCCAGGAGGGCGCGCTGCGTAGCGGGCTGCAGCTGGATGTGCCCAACAGCCAGGGAGACTTTGCCCTGGCGGGCGGGCCGCCGGGGGAAATTCGTCCCCTGGATTATGCCGCCATCGTCGGCCTGCCGGTCGGCCTCTTCGAGCGTCCCTTGCACTTGCCACAGCCGGGCATTGTCACGACCTTGGGCGCGGTGAACCTGCGCGCAGCGCCGGACTTGCAGGGCGCGCTGCTGGCTAGCGTGGCATCAGGCGAGACGCTGACGGTGCTGGGGCGCAACCCGGTGGGCGACTGGCTGCATCTGCGCCGCGAGAACGGGCAAAGCGGCTGGATGTTCGCGGAGTTGCTGTTTCAGAATCTGGGCGAACTCAACGCAGTCTACGAGGCCACGCCCCTGCCGCCGCAGCGCTATGGAAGACTCGGCGGCAGCGGGCGCGTAATCGCCCCGACCGGCGTGAACCTGCGCCGGGGCCCGCACGTCCGCTTCGCGCTGCTGGGTTCCTTGCCGGCCGGCAGCGAAGTGACCCTGCTGGAACGCAGCCCCTACAGTCCCTGGGTGAAAATAGAATACCGCGAGGTGGTCGGCTGGGTGTTGCTGGGCGCGCTGCAGACGGATGCCTGGTTGCCCTCGCTGCCGCTGGCTGCCGGTGTGCCGCAACCGCCAGCGCCAACGCGCGTCCCTGGATCTTACGACAACGCTTTCCCGCGCGGCGGCTAGCCGCCCAGCAGCTTCAGGTCCGCGTCGACCATCATGCAAACGAGTTCCTCGAAGCCGACGCGCGGCTCCCAGCCCAGGTCGGCCCTGGCCCGCGCCGGATTGCCGCGCTGTGCGAAGATTTCCGTGGGGCGCAGGAACTGCTCGGCCGTGATGACGTGCTGCTCCCAGTCGAGGCCGACGTGCGCGAAGGCGATGCGGCAGAGATCGCGAATCGTCCAGGCCGTGTTGGTGCCGATGACGTAGTCGCGCGGTTCGTCCTGCTGCAGCATCAGCCACATGGCTTCAACGTACTCTTTTGCGTAGCCCCAGTCGCGCCAGGCGTCGAGGTTGCCCAGCTGCAGGCAGCCATCCTGTACCAGTGGCTGTCCGGCCTCGTTCAGCGGCGGCGCGCTGATGCCGAGGCGAATGCAGGCCGTGCCCATGGTCACCTTGCGCGTGACGAAGTGCAGGCTGCGGCGCGGGCTTTCGTGGTTGAAGAGCATGCCGGCGCAGGCGAACATGTCCCAGGACTCGCGATAGTTGACGGCCATCTGGTGGGCGTAAAGCTTGGCGATGCCGTAGGGGTTGTTGGCGTGAAAGGGCGTGTCCTCGTCGACGGCTTCCTCATGCACGCCGCCGTAAATCTCGCGGCTGGTGGCCTGGTAGAAGCGCGCGTCGGGTTTGTGCAGGCGCACGGCCTCGAGCATGCGCACTGTGCCCAGCGCCGTGATTTCGCCGGTAACCAGCGGCTGATTCCAGCTGTCACCGGGGACGGACTGCGCCGCGAGGTGATAGACCTCGTCCGGCTGCTGGCGCTGGATGATGGCGGCCAGGGCTGCGGTGTCGAGCAGGTCGCCATATTCCAGCTCGATGCGGCCAGCCAGGTGGGCGATGTTGGGATAGTGATAGTTGGTCGAGCGGCGCGCGAGGCCGACGACGCGATACCCCTTCGTCAGCAACAGCTCCGCCAAGTAGGAACCGTCCTGGCCAGTGATTCCGGTAATGAAGGCTGTCTTTGCCATGTTAGCCACTCCCTTTCGCCGCGCCGCAAGCATGATAGCGAAGCATGGCCCGATTGCCAGACCCGAAGCGCAGCCGCCATTGACCCTGCCGCGCTGCGCAGGCATGATGGCGCAGCGCTCAACGCAGATCCCGGGGGAAGCATGCTGGAGCAACGCGAAAGTTACGCACGACCGCGCCGCGTCGCAGAATATGTGCGCCTGTTTCTGACCGGATGCGCCATGGGTGCGTCCGACCTGGTGCCGGGCGTATCGGGCGGGACGATGGCCTTCGTGCTGGGCGTCTATCAGGATCTGCTGGACGGTATCCGCTCCTTCAATCTGGACGCGCTGCGCCTTGTCCTGCGCCTGCGCCTGCGCGAACTGGAGCAGGACATTCCGCTGCGCTTTTTGCTCGCCCTCGGTCTTGGCATGGTTACCGCAGCGCTCTCGCTGGCGGGCCTGCTCAGCGCCACGATGGAGGACCCAACCGGGCGCGTTTACCTCTTCGCCTTCTTTTTCGGCCTTGTGTCGGCGTCCATCGTGGCGGTGGGCGCGCAGCTGCGCCGCTCTGCGCTTACGGCGCTGGCGCTGGTGCTTGGCACGCTGGCTGCCTTCGGGGTCGTCAATCTGGTGCCGGCCAGCGCCGAGTCGACCCCGCTCAATCTCTTTCTGGCGGGCATGGTCGCCATCTGCGCCATGATTCTGCCTGGCATCTCCGGCGCCTTCATTCTGCTTATACTGGGGCAGTACGATCACGTCTTGCGCGCAGTCAGCGCGCGCGACATCGTAACCATGCTCACCGTCGGCGCAGGCGCGGTCGTCGGCCTGGCGGTGTTTTCGCGTGTCCTGGGCTGGCTGCTGCGCAACTGGCCGCAGTTGACCATCGCCGGTCTGGTAGGCTTCATGGTTGGCTCGCTGTGGAAGATCTGGCCCTGGAAAGAATGCGTGGCCAGCGACCTCGACCGGCACGGCGATTTGCGTTGCCTGCAAGAGCAGAATCTGCTGCCTCAGGGAGATACTCTGCTGCCGGCGCTGGTGCTGCTGCTGGCGGGCTTCGTGGTGGTGACGCTGTTCAGCCGCTACGCTCGTCGTGCGCATCAGGATTAATGCCGGACTCTGCCGGATTCGCCAATAACAGAAATTGAGTCATCATTTGATAATTGACCGGAGACAGGAGTGCATCATGGACAAGGCAGAACGGGAGCAATACATCACCTGGATTCGTGAGCTGCCGATGCGGCTGCGCGCGCTGGTTAAGGGTCTGGACGAAGAACAGCTGACCACACATTTCCTCAAGGGCGAATGGAACGTCGCGCAGAACGTGCATCACCTGGCGGACACGCACATGCACGCCTTCCTGCGCATCAAGCTGGCGTTGACCCAGGACAAGCCGACCGTCATGAGCTTTGACCAGGACCAGTGGGCAGTTACGGCGGAGGCCGAGGGCTTGCCGCTGGAGACATCGCTCTCGCTGCTGGACGGGCTGCAGGAGCGCTGGGCGTTGCTCGGTGAGTCATTGACTGACGAGCAGCTGGCGCGCACATTCGTCTCGCCTTCATATGGCGAGGTTCCGGTGAGCGACATCCTCAAGCTGTATTCGCGCCACGGCCTGAATCATCTCGACCAGATCACGAAGACCCTGGCGGCGCAGGGCTGACATGAACCCCGGTCAGGACTGGCCGGTTATCGGGCACGGACACGCTGTCGCGCGGCTGCGCCAGAGCCTGCAACACGGACGCGTTCGTCACGCCTGGCTGATCACCGGGACGGCGGGGCTGGGACGTCACACGCTGGCGCGCAGCTTCGCCATGGCCCTGAACTGCACGGCGGAGTCGCCGGCGCTGCGTCCCTGCCAGCAATGCCGCTCCTGCCGCCGCATCCTCAGCGGCAATCACCCTGACCTGCTCTACGCGCAGCAGGATGCCGGAGGAGCGCTACGTATCGATGCCATCCGGGCCGTGCTGCGCGGGCTGGCGCTTAAGCCCTTCGAGGGCCGCCACCGTGTCGCCATCTTTCGCGACTTCGAACGCGCGCTGCCGCGCGCCCAGGACGCCTTGCTCAAGACCCTGGAGGAGCCTGCGCCCAACGCCGTGCTCATCCTCATCGCGTCTTCCACCAACGCACTGCTGCCCACCATCACCAGCCGCTGTCAATTGCTGGCGTTACGACCATTGCCCCACGCCACCTTGCGCGCGGCCTTGCTGCAGCGGGGCGCGGACGAGGAGCGCGCGGCGTTGCTGGCCCGCCTCAGCGGCGGCCGCGTCGGCTGGGCGCTGCAGGCACTGGAGCAGGAGGAATTGCAGCAGCGGCGCGAAGAAGCGCTGGACATCCTCGAAGACTGCCTCGGGCACAATCGCGCCGGCCGCTTTGCGCAGGCGCAACAACTGGCGCGGCGCAGCCGTCCGGAGCTACGCTTGCTGCTGGAACAGTGGCAAACGCTTTGGCGCGACCTGTTGCTGCTGACGACGGGCAGCGCTGTGCCGCTGGTCAACAGCGACCGGGAAGAGTCCCTGCGTTCGCGGGCTGCGCAACTGCAGTTGACGGAGGTGCGGGTGGCGCTGAACGCCACGCGTCAGCTGATGGCGAATCTGCGCACGAACATGCAATTGCGGCTGGCGCTGGAAGTGATGTTGCTGGAATATCCTGGTCTGCAACGCGGGTGAAACTTAGTCTTCGTCTTCTTCGGCTGCAGTGGGACGTGGCTCCACCTCAAAGCGCAGGGCGGTTCGCTCCTGGCCGTCAATGATGACTTCGGTGAACATGGGCGTACAGACGATGTCGATGTTATCCTGCTCAAGGTAGCCGCGGCAGATCGCCAGGGCCTTGACCGCCTGGTTGACGGCGCCGGCGCCGATCGCCTGCACTTCTGCGAAGCGATGCTCGCGCATCACGGCGGCAATAGCGCCCGCCACGGAAGTTGAACGGGAACGAGAGGAAACCTTGATGATGCTGACGATGGGTTCGTAGGCTTCCTGCTCGTCAGACTCCGGGAGTTCTTCCGGCGAATCCGGCGGAAGCGCTTCAGAAAATGGATCGTCGTTCATTGTTATCCTCCTGGAGGCGGATTTAGATACAATCAAATCCGCATAAAGTTTCGTCATTCTAACAGTCAGACTGCCTTAACACAAAGTATTCGCAAAATGAATGAAAAGCAGGGGCATAACTCTTTGAAAATCACGACGGCGCTACGCTATACTGAACGCAGAAGGCGGCGGTCGGCCAGTGCAGGCAGATTCGCGACCTCCTTCATCCCTCCGTCAACAGCGTAATTCATGCTCGCGAGACCTGGATTGTGGACCCACTGGAAGCCTGGAAGACCACGCTGAACCAGCTGGAGATTCAGCTGGACCGTGGCAATTTCGATACCTGGCTGCGCGACACCAACTTTATAGACTGTGAAGTAGCGAAGGATGCCGGGGCGGCCAGCACCTTCATCATCGGCGTGCGCAACAGCTTCGCGCGCGATAACCTGCAACATCGGCTGTACCGCAGCGTGCGGCGTGTCCTGCGCGACGTCTACGGCGCCGAAGTGGAATTGCGCTTCGAGGTGCATCACCCGGAAGAGGCCGGCAATGGCACCGACACGCAGCGCGAGGACAGCAAGCCGCTGTTCAGCTTCGCCAGGCGTCAGGAGAGCCAGGCCAGCCTGGGCGAGCGGACCGAGAGCAGGGCGCCCCAGGGCGAGTTGCCCGAAAGCCACCTTAACCCGCGTAACACTTTCGACCGTTTCGTGACCAGCAACGCCAACATGATGCTGTATTCCGCTGCGCGCACCGTCGCGGAAGAGCCGGCGGCGAAATACAATCCCTTAGTCATCTATGGCGGTGTTGGCCTGGGCAAGACGCACGTGTTGCAGGCCATCGCCAACGAAAGCCAGCAGCGCGGTTTTCGCGCCCTCTACATTCCTTCCGAAGGCTTCATCAACGATCTGGTGAACGCCATCCGCTACCGCACCACGGCCCTGTTCCGCGAAAAGTACCGCTCGGTCGACTTGCTGCTCATCGACGACATTCAGTTCATCGCCGGCAAGGAGAGTACGCAGGAGGAGTTCTTCCACACCTTCAACGCGCTGCACACCTACAACAAGCAGATCGTCGTCGCTTCGGACCGTCACCCGCGCGAGATGGAGCTGCTGGAGGACCGGCTGCGCTCGCGCTTTGAAGGCGGCCTGGTCATCGATATCCAGCTGCCGGAATTTGAGACGCGCGTCGCTATCGTGGAGAGCTGGGCGCAGGAACGCGGCAGGCAGTTACCCCGCTCCATCAGCGAAAAACTGGCGGACGGCGCGCGCAGCAGCATTCGTGAACTGGAAGGCCTGTTCACCAGTATGCTGGCCACCATGGACCTGTTCGACGAACCCTTCTCCACCACGGCGGTCGGGCGCGTGGTGCAGCAGCATGAGAATGCGCGGGCGCGTCAGACAAAAATCACGATTGACCAGGTGTTGGCGGCCACCGCCACCGCGCACAGCCTGAACGTGACTGATCTGACCGGCAAGAACCGCTCAGGCCACATCAGTCGCGCGCGCCACATCGCCATGTACCTGGCGCGCGACCTGACCGAGGCCTCGTATCCGCAAATCGGCCGCGCTTTCGGCATGCGCAGCCACACGACCGCGATGCACGGCCATGAAAAGGTCAGCCAACAGATGCAGCAGGACGAGGGCTTCCGCTACGAGTTGCTGGCCCTGCGCGAGCGCATCATGAAGGGCGAGTAACGCAGCGACCTGCGACTGTTACGCCGCACCACTCCCTCAACGCACAACCAGATTAACCTTCGGTTCCTGCCCGGTGCGGGCGGGGATGAAGATGGCCTTCTGCGGCGCCTTGCCCTGCAGCATACGGCGCGCGGCCTCGCTCTCAATGGCGGTGGCGATGGCCTGTTCGCGCGTGATGTCCACGGCGACCTGGGCCTCACCGCGCGGCCGGCCGTTGATCATGACTACCAGCGTCACGCTTTCCGCGCGCGCCTTCTCCTCATCCCACTCCGGCCAGGCCTGGCTGTGGATGCTGTAATCGCCACCGATGCGTGACCACATTTCCTCGGCGACGTGTGGCGTGAAGGGCGCCATCAGCAGTAGCTTGGTGCGCAGGGTCTCGTGCCAGACCTCCGCGCCGATGCTGCCATCGCGCAGTGCTGCCCGCAGCGCATTCTTCAACTCCATCAGGGCGGCGATGCCCGTGTTGAAGCGGAAGCGGCGCAGGCTCTCGCCCACGCGCCGAATGGTCTGCTGTGTGTGGCGCTCGAGCTCGCGTTCGGCCTGCGCGTCGCCGGGCCCGGTCGGCGCACCGGCGCAGACAAGCTCCCAGGTTTCGTTCAGCCAGCGCTGCGGTCCGCGGATACCATTCGGGTCCCAGGGGCCGCCCTTCTCCCAGTCAAAGGCGAACATCAGATAAGCGCGCACCGTGTCCGCGCCGTACTGCGCCACCAGTTCGTCCGGGTCGGCGACGTTGCCCTTGCTCTTGGACATGCGCTGGATTTCCAGGTGCTGCTGCAGCTGGTTCACGTTGTTTACGCCCGGGATCTGTGGAATGTGGATCTCCGCGTCCGGCGTGACCTCGACGATGTGGAGGACGCCGGCCATGTCCACCTGCAGCGTGCTCTCGGTGCGACGCATGATTTCGCCGACCACGCCCTCGAAACCCGGCGGTGTGTCTGAAGGCCGCTCAATGACCTCAACGCGGTTGGCCAGCAGGCGCAGGCCATCCATCCGGCCTGAGGCGAGAATGATGTCGCCGCGGCGTTCCATGCCCAGCACCTGGCCCTGGTTGCGCAACTGCAGCATGGGTTCGCCCCAGGTCAATACCTCCGGGTCGCGGCCATGTTCTGACATGATCTGCATGGTCTCGTCGAAGAGGCCGCAATCACGCATGGCGCGCGCGAACCAGCGTGAGTAAAGCAGGTGCATGGTGGCGTGTTCGGCGCCGCCGGTGTAGGTATCGACCGGCAGCCAGTAGGCTGCTTCCTCCGGGTCGAAAGGCCCCTGTGTGTAGTGCGGGCTCAGGTAGCGATACCAGTACCACGAGGAACACATGAAGGTGTCCATCGTGTCAGTTTCGCGGCGCGCAGGGCGACCCTCGGCGTCGGTAGTGTGCAGGAAAGACTCATGCCAGGTCAGCGGACTGCGGCCGCCTGGCTCGAACTCGACGTCTTCCGGCAGCAGCACCGGCAGCGCGTCTTCCGCCAGGGCCTCGATCGTGCCGTCATTGCGATGGACGACGGGGATGGGGCAGCCCCAGTAGCGCTGGCGGCCAATGATCCAGTCACGCAGGCGATAGTTGATGGCCTCGCGGCCGATGCCCTGTTGCTCCAGCCAGTCGATGACGGCGTTGATGGCCGCGTTGCGGCGGCCGCGGCTGTTGTCCGAGACCAGGCCGTCGAAGGGGCCGCTGTTGGCCATGACGCCGGGGCCTTCCCAGGTCGCTTCCATGGTCGCGCCGTCGAGCGTTTCGCCTTGCGGCTGGATCACGGCGCGCACCGGCAGGTCGAACTGGCGCGCAAAGCCGAAGTCGCGCTCGTCGTGACCTGGCACCGCCATGATGGCGCCGCTGCCATAGGTCAGCAGCACGTAGTCAGCGATCCAGATGGGCACCCGCTCGCCATTGACCGGGTTGATGGCGTAAGCGCCGGTGAAGACACCGCTGCGTTCGTCCGTCTCGGCAATGCGCTCGATTTCGGTCGTGTTGACGGCGCGCTCGATGTAGGCCTCGACGGCGGAACGTTGCACCCCGGTGGTGAGTTTGGGCACCAGGCTGTGTTCCGGCGCCAGCACCATGAAGGTCGAGCCCCACAGCGTGTCCGGCCGCGTGGTGTAGACCTCGAGGGGGTCGCCAGCCTCGCTGTGGAAGGTCACCTGCGCGCCCTCGCTGCGGCCGATCCAGTTGGTCTGCATGATGCGAATCGGTTCAGGCCAGTCGATGCGGCTGAAATCCAGCATCTCGTCGGCGTAGCGCGTGTAGCGGAAGAACCACTGCGTCATCATCTTCTGAATGACGGGTTGGCCGGTGCGCTCGTCACGGCCGTCGATGACCTGCTCGTTGGCGAGCACGGTCTGCAGGGTGGGCGACCAGTTCACCTGGGCTTCGCCGCGATAGGCCAGGTCATTGAGATAGAAGAGGCGGAAGAACCACTCGGTCCAGCGATAGTACTCCGGCTCGCAGCTGACCATTTCGCGGCGCAGGTCGAACATCGTGCCCATGCTGCGCAGCTGGCCGCGCATGCGCTCGATGTTGGCGTACGTCCAGCGCGCAGGGTGGATGTTGCGCGTGATGGCGGCGTTCTCTGCCGGCAGGCCGAAGGCATCGAAGCCCATCGGGAAGAGCACGTTATAGCCCTGCATGCGCATATAACGCGCACGCGCATCGGAGGGCGTCATGGCGAACCAGTGGCCGATATGCAGGTCGCCGCTGGGGTAGGGCAGCATCGTCAGGGCGTAGTGCTTGGGCCGCCCCCAGTCCACCTCCGAATGGTAGAGTCCGTCGTCCTCCCAGCGTTTCTGCCAGCGAGATTCAACAGACGCGGGGTCATAATGTTCACGTTCCGAATTCATGGCGTTTTCCTGTGTGTGGCTGTTAGCGGGCCTGGCAGCCCTGCGCAAGAGAAGAGCGGGCCACCCCCAGGCTGCCCTGCAGGTTGTGAGGTATGGCAGTCATGCGCTCTCCCCCAGTGTGAAACCGGTAAAAGTATAGCAGGGCCCGGGCGGACAAGCAAGGCGCGCGCATCCTGTATACTGGCGCGGTCGGCGATGCGGAGCAGGGACGTGACGGACGAGACCTTCGAGCTGGATTTAATTGCGATGGCCCATGGCGGCCGCGCGATGGGCCGCCACAAGGGACGCGTCGTTTTCGTGCCCTACGCCATCCCCGGCGAGCGTATCGAGGCGCGCATGACGGGCCGCAGCGGCGGCGTCATCTTCGCCGAGGGGCGGCGCTTGCTGGCCGCCTCCGCGGACCGGGTCTGGCCGCAATGCCGCCATTTTGGCCCAGGCCGCTGTGGCCAGTGTCACTGGCAGCACATCGATTACGCGGCGCAGCTGCTGCTGAAACAGGACGTGCTGGCCGACCAGCTGGCGCGCATCGGCGGCTTCAACGATGCACAGGTGCTGCCGACGATCCCCGCGCCCGCCACCCAGGGCTACAGTTGGCAGTTGGCGCTGCGCGTCGACCGCCAGGGTCAGCCCGGCCTCGCTTCAGATGTCCCGGGACGCGTGGTGCTGCCCGAAGAATGCCACGTCGCGCATCCGGACCTGCTGGAGCTGCTGGAGGCGCTGGACCTGCAAATCACGGGCCTGCGCGAAATGCAGCTGCTGCGCGGCCAGGGCGGCGACCTCATGTTGCTGCTGACCATGAAGGACGATCAGGCCCCCGAGCTGCATAGCGACCTGCCGGCCAGCGTAAACATGCTGCTGGCGGGCGGCGAGCCAGTCAACCTGATTGGCGCCTCACATCTGCTGCGCGACGTCGCGGGGCAGAGCTTTCGCGTCACGGCCGGCAGCAGCTTCCGCGCGCACGACGCCATGCTGCCGCAACTGGCGGCGCTGGTGCGTGAGCTGCTGGCGCCCGCGCCAGGCGAACATGTCCTCGACCTCTACGCAGGCGTCGGCTGCTTCAGCGCCTTTCTGGCCACTGACGCCGGTCTGGTGACCCTGGTGGAACGCTTTCCGCCGGCCGTTACCGACGCCGAGAGCAACCTGGCGGCCTGCGACAACATCGATCTGATCGAGGGTCGGGTGGAGGAAGTGCTGCCGGAGCTGGAAACGCCGGCTGATGCCGCCGTGCTAGATCCGCCGCGCGAAGGCCTGTCTACAGAGGCCATTGAGGGGCTGGTGAAGACGGAATTACGGCGACTGGTCTACGTGAGCGGGGATGCGGCCACGCTCGCCCGCGATGCGAAGCGACTGTGCACCAGGGGCTGGCAACTGCGCCAGGTGCAGCCCCTGGACCTGGAGCCGCTGACCTGGCGCATTAACGCAGTGGCCCTGCTGGAGCGCAGCAGGGCCTAAAAAATCGTAGTGCCTAGTGGTCGTGGTCGTCGTGCTCGATCATGCCGATGAGCACGGGTGTACCCGGGCGCGGATCGAAGCCAAAGTCATTGCAGTCGCTTTCCAGCGTGACGACGAAGGCATCGTAGGGATCGAAGTTGTAGCCGGGGATGCTGTAGCCGACGAAGAGGATGTCGTCATTAATCGCTTCGGCAACGCCGGTGCTGAGCGCGTAGGGCGCGGCCTCGGTGGCGGCGTCCAGGCCGACCATTTCGATATCACCGAAGGGGATGCCCCAGGCCTCGTCAGAATCGCTGGAATTGGATTCTCCTGGGCCGCCAAAGAGGCCGGCATCCACGACCCAGCCTTCCAGCACGAGACAGCCTTCCGGACCGGGACTGCCATTGAGGTTGATGAAGAAGTCGATACCGGTGTGGTCGGCGTGGAAGGTAGCCGAGCCGGTCATGTCTGCGAGGCCGGCGTTGGCAGCCAGCGGCGTCGGCCCCAGATCAATTTCAAAGTGATCGTGGTCGGCGCTCACGGACCCGTCCTCAGCCGGACCAATCATGCCGAAGACTTCCATCATGACCGGTTCAAGTTCGGCGCTCATCGCCTTCATGCCGGCGGTGAAGAAGGGCGCACCAGGCCGCGGATCCCAGTCGCCGCTGTTGCCATCCGATTCCGCCGTGACAACGACGACGTCATAGGGGCTGAAGTTGTAGTTGGCGAGGTGAAAGTCGGCGCTCCAGTTGCCCGCCGTGTCCAACTGCAGCACGCCGGTGCTGAGCGCGTAGGGGGCGGCGCTGACGAGTACGTCGAAGGCCAGGTTGCCGAAGGGCGGGCCGTAGCTCTGGTCAGCCACGCTGGCGTTGTAACCCGAACCGGCGAAACGGCCCACATCGACCACCCAGCCTTCCAGCACGGTGCCTTCAGGCAATTCAGCGCCATTGGGAATGAGGTTGATGAAAATGCTGGCGTTGGCGCTGTCGAAGGTGGCCTGGCCGGTGACGCCGCCGAGGCCGGCCGCTTCGGCGAAACCGGTCGCGCTGAAGGCGGAGGAAACGGTTCCCGTTTCCATATCCTGGGCGCCTGCGCCGCCAACCATGACGATCAGCAGCGCACAGGCCAGCAAAATGGTTGTTACTTGCTTCATGTCACTCTCCCTGAAGTCGATGACAAACGTTGTTGCCAACATATGGTCGACGCCACATGTTTCGCAATTCTTACGGCTTTCAGCATCATTATACAATGCAAATCCCCCTTTGCCGCAAGGGGGGATGCTGGCATAATGCAGCACAGGTTGCGGACGACGTGCGAGGGCCAATGGGCGCGGACGGCAGGTTGAGCGTATACATCACCGGCGCCACCACGGCGCCCGGTCTGGCGTTGTTGCGCGCTCTGGTCGCGCGCGATCATTACGTGTCCGGCAGCGCCGCCACCCTCGTCGAGGCACAGCGCTTGCGCGCTGCGGGCGCATTGCCGGTGTACATCAACGAGCGCGATGCCGGCGAGCTGGCCGGCGCGCTGCGGCTGACGGAGGCCAAAGTCCTCATCCACGCCGCGCCGCTGGTTGCGAGCAGTTTGCTGCCTGATGAGCAACAGCTGGCCGCTGCGCTGGACAGCCTGGGCGCGGGCACTGCAGCCCTGCTGACGGCCGCGGCAGCCTGCGACGACTGTTTCATCATCCACTGCAGCCACGCCTGCCTCTATGGCGACACACAGGGCGAAGCCGTCAGCGAGGATGCCGCACTGGCGGGCGCGGGCGCGCTATTCGAGGCTGCTGTCGCGGCGGAGCAGGTTATGCTGGCAGCGGCGACGCCGGCCTGCATACTGCGCGCGGGCCTGCTTTATGGCCCGGAGAGCGCGAGCCTGAGCGCACTGCGCGCGGCCTTGCTGGATGGCGGCGGCCTGCCGCCCGGGATAGCCCAGGGTATGGCCAGCTGGCTGCATTTCGAGGACCTGGCGTTGGCAGTTGCCCTGGCGGCGGAGCAGCAGCCGGCGCATGCGATCCTCAACGTCGCTGATGACAGGCCCGCAACGCGCAGCGCCTTCCTCGAGCATTTTGCGCAACGCATGGGCCTGTTGCCGCCGCAGCCCGGCCGCTTCGGCGCTGTGCTGCACATGCTGCGTCGCCCGGCAGCGGGCAGCGCCCTGCTGGCCAGCGCCTTCAGTGTGAGCAACGCGCGCATCCGCGCGACCCTGGGCTGGGCGCCACAATACGCCGACGTCGAAAGCGGACTCGAGCAGACCCTGCTGGCCTGGCGCGCGGCAGCCGCCCGTGCCTGACATGCTCAGGGCAGTCCTCTTCGACCTTGACGATACCCTGATCGACTGGAGCGGCTGGAACGGCGACTGGGAGCAGCGCGACCCTCAATTGCTCGGCAACATGCTGAGCACGCTGGGTCATAACGGACAGCGCCCGCCCACACTGGAGCGCGTACTCCCCGAGTTTCGCGCGCGCAGCAAACATGCCTGGGCAAGCGGTCGCAACAGCCTGCGCGCCCCCAATCTCGGCGACGTCCTCGTTGATACCCTGACTGCTCTTGGCATGCCGCGCGCGGCGCTGGACAGACAGGTGCTGCTGGAGGCCTACCCCTGGTCACCCTACCCGGGCGTGGTGCGCTTCCCGGATGTACCCGACGCCTTGCAGACGCTGCTGGACAACGACATTCGCGTCGGTCTCATCACCAATGCCTACCAGCCGATGTGGATGCGCGACCGCGAGCTGGAGGCCTATGGCCTGCTGCACCTGTTTTCGGAGTGCCGCTTCACCGCCGCCGACCTGGGCTGGTTGAAGCCGCATCCGCGCATCTTCGAGGCCGCGCTGGAGTGCCTGCAGGTGCAGCCGGGGGAGGCCGTCTTCGTGGGCGACAACCCGGTGGCGGATGTTGCGGGCGCGCAGAACGTCGGCATGCGCGGCGTGTTGCGCGTCGGCCGCCATGAAACCGGGATGCTGGAAGGCCTGATCGAGCCGGATCACCGGCTGCGCTCACTGGCAGAATTGCCGCCCGTGCTGGACGCCTGGTTCCCTGGCTGGCGCTCATGAGCGACGCGCGCAGGCCGCCGCTACGCGGGCGCAACCTAGTGTTGAGCGGCTGCATCGGCCTGACGCAGTCGGCCGTCGTGCAGCCTGGTGCCCATGCCTGACATGCTCAGGGCCGTCCTCTTCGACCTCGATGGCACCCTGATCGACTGGAGTCAGAGCCGGTGCAGCACGGCCCGGGCACAGCATGTTTGTAAGGTGCTGGGCGGCATGCTGGCCACACTTGATTGCAACAGACAGCAACCCCCTCCACTGGAGCTTGTGGCGCAGCAATATCGTCTGCGTATCGAACACGCCTGGGCAAGCGGACGCATCAGCCTGCGCGCGCCCCATCTGGGAGACATCCTCGTCGCCGCCCTGGCTGCGGCAGGCATGCCGCGCGCGGCGCTGGACAGACAGGTGCTGTTGCAGGCCTTCCCGTGGACGCCCTTCCCGGGGGTGGTGTGCTTTCCGGATGCGCCTCCCGCCTTGCAGACGCTGCTTGACCACGGCATTCGTGTTGGCCTCGTCACCAACGCGTCTCAGCCGATGTGGATGCGTGACCGCGAACTGATGACTTTCGGCTTGTTGCCGCTGCTGCCGGATTGTCGCTTGTCTGCCGCCGATGTGGGTTGGCTGAAGCCGCATCCGGCATTTTCAGGGCGGCGCTGGACTGTCTGGGCGTGCAGCCGCAGGAAGCTGTCTTCGTGGGCGACAACCCGGTGGCGGATGTTGCGGGCGCGCAGAACATTGGCATGCGCGGCGTGTTGCGCGTCGGCCGCCATGAAACCGGGATGCTGAAAGGCCTGATCGAGCCGGATCACCGCTTGCATTCGCTGGCAGAATTGCCGCCCGTGCTGGACGCCTGGTACCCTGGCTGGCGCTCGTGAGCGACGCGCGCAGGGCGCCGGTGCGCGGGCGCAACCTGGTGTTGAGCGGCTACATCGGCCCGACACAGCCGGCCGTTGCGCGCCAGGTAGCGGCCAGACTGGGCATGCCCTTCGTCGACATCGACACGCGCGTCGAGGCCCGCAACGACCTCACCACCGAGGAGATTCGTTCACGTTTCGGCGAGGCGCGCCTGAAGACCCTCGAGGCCGAGGTGCTGGAGGAGGCGCTGCTGCAGCGCGCGGCGGTGATTCGCGTGAGCGGCTATCGCCTGGCACAGGGCGATTGGTTGCGGCGGTTCCGGGAAACGGGGCTGGTGTTGTGTCTCGTGTCCAGCATCGACGCTGTGCTGCAGAATCTGCACCAGTCGCTGGGAACGCGTTATCATGATGCTGACGAGCGGGCCATGGCGCTGGGCGAACTGCAACGAGAATGGGCCTTGCGCGGCAGCCCGGATATTCTGGAAGTGGACACGACCGACCTCGAGCTGACGCAGATCGTCACGGCGGTTGTCCGGCTGTGGGAGCGGGCGTTGTTGCGGGAGGAGATGAGATGAGCGACGAAGTTACGATCAGCATTGCGCAGATGAACATCGTCCTGGGCGACCCGGCTGCCAATCTGCGGCAGCTGGAGCTGATGACGGCCGACGCCGCCGGGCGCGGCGCACAGTTGCTGGTCTGCCCGGAGCTGTGGTCGACGGGCTATGTGCTGGATCGTGCGCAGGAACTGGCCAGCGTGCCCGGCGAGGGCATGTTCGTCGAAGTCGCGGCCATGGCCCGGCGCCATCACATTCACATCCTCGGGTCGCTGCTGGAGCGCGACGGCGCGGCAGTCTACAACAGCGCCGCCTGCTTCACGCCTGCCGGCGAGCTGGCCGGAATCTATCGCAAGATCCACCTCTTCGGCCTCTTCGACGAGGACCTCTGGCTGGCGCCCGGAGTAGCGCCGCTCTGCCTTGACCTGCCCTGGGGCGCGACCGGCGTGGCGATTTGCTACGATCTGCGTTTCCCGGAGCTCTTCCGTGGCTATGCGGTGGGCGGCGCGCGCATGATCATTCTGCCGGCCGAGTGGCCCATGGCGCGCGTGTCACACTGGCGCACGCTGCTGCAGGCGCGCGCGATAGAGAACCAGTGCGTCATCGTGGCCTGCAACGCCGCAGGCACGACCGGCGATCTCGTCGTTGGCGGGCACTCCATGATCATCGACGCCTGGGGCAACATCGCAGCCGAGGGCGGCGCGGAGCCGCAGCTGCTCGACGCGACGGTTGACCTGGCGCAGGTGGACGAAGTGCGCCAGCGCATCCCGGTCTTCGCCGACCGCCGGCCGGACGTGTATGAGCGGCAGCCCGACCCAATGGCCCTGGCTCGCTAAATCGTAAGTGCCGGCCTTCACCCGTCGGCAACTGACTTCAGACTGTCCAGCACCAGTTCGAGCGCGGCGCTGGCGCTGGCGCGCTTGATGTCCAGGCGCCCGCCCGCATGCACGTGGCGCTCGCTGCGTAACAGTCCCCCTGGCCCCGCCAGCGCCATCCAGGTCAGTCCGACCGGCTTTTCCACCGTGCCGCCGCCGGGCCCGGCGATGCCGGTGATGCTGACGGCCAGGTCCGTCTGCAGCAGACGCCGGGCGCCCAGCGCCATTTCGCACGCTGTGTCCTCGCTGACGGCGCCCTGGGCCAGCAGGGTGGCCTCGCGCACGCCCAGCAGTTCATGCTTGATGCGGTTGTCGTAGGCCACCACGCCGCCCATCACCCAGGCCGAGCTGCCGGGCACGTTCGTCAGCCGGTGCAGTACCAGGCCGCCCGTGCAGGATTCCGCCGTGCTGATGGTCCAGCCGCGCGCGCGCAGGGCCTCGCCCAGCGCTATTTCCGGCGCAGCGTTCATGTTGCTCCTCCTGACTGAATGCAGAAATCGTGCCAGTCGGCAAGCACAACGCTATACTTGTGGCGACCACTGCCGTGATAAACGAGGGCGTTCTGGCACATGGGTCACTGGGGCTGGCGACCGGGATTGGGGGCCCTGTGTTTCTGTGTCTGGATTTCCGGATGCACGCTGGCCTGGCAGGCCGCACCTGCCGCCACGCCCGCCCAACTGCCGCCGGTCACCCTCATCGTGCGTGGGCGGGAACCTACCCGCCAGGCAAGACCGGCGCCCGCCGCCCTCGCCAGCCCGACCTCTACTGCCGCCGCTGCGGCCCCTGTTGAGTACAGCGTTAAGCCCGGCGACACCCTGACGGGCATTGCGTCAAATTATGGTCTCGAGCTGGCGCAGCTGCAAGCTGCCAACCCCGAAATCGAGTTGCAATTCCTGCAGATCGGCCAGCGCGTCCGCATACCGCTGACGAACGCAGCGCCCGCGCATGAGACGCTGCGCCTGGACTTGCCACCGCCGGACTGCTGGTCCCTGCCCACCGGCCATCAGCTCTGCCTCGGCCAGGTCATCAACCGCGAGGAGCGCCCGGTAGCGGATGTGCAGCTGCGGCTACGGGCGGGCGCAGCGGAAGGGCTGGGCAGTGCGGCGTTGCGCCTGCTGCCGCCCGGCGTGGCCGTGCCCTACAGCGTCCTGCTGCCGGGCAACGCGACGGACCTGCCGCAGGTCACGCTGCACAGCGGCTATTTCAGCGACGCACAGGCGCTTACACTGGAGTTGCGCGCGCAGCAGGTCAGCCAGGCTGGCAAACGCTATCGAGTGACAGCGACGCTGTACAATGCCTCCGCCGAAGCGAGCGGGCCGCTGCGTCTGGCGCTGCTCGTGCTGGATGGGGAGGGACGCCTGCGCGCCTTGCGGGTACGTGAGAGTGAAACGGGTCTGGCGGCCGGCGCAGCGCGCGACTTCGTCATTGAGGCTCAGGTTGCGGGGGAGGGCCTGCGGCATGTGTTGCTGGTCGAGGCCTTTGCGGCCCAGTGAAATCTAACTGACGAGGGTGCCGATGCCGGGTACCCCCTTCACCGCCTGCAACAGGTCGTCGCCGGCGAAGAAGTTGATCACGAGGATGGGCATGCCGTTCTCTTCACAGACGGTGAAGGCGGTCATGTCCATCACCTCGAGCTTGTCCTCTAACACCTGACGATAGCCCAGGCGCTCGTAGCGGCGCGCATCGGGATGGCGCAGGGGGTCGGCCGAGTAGATGCCGTTGACCTTGGTGGCCTTGATGACGATGTCCGCGTTGATTTCCGAGGCGCGCAGGGCGGCGGCAGTGTCGGTGGTGAAATAGGGATTGCCGAGACCGCCGGCCAGGATGACCACACGCGACTTCTCGAGATGGCGGATGGCGCGCAGGCGGATGTAGGGCTCGGCGACGGCGTTCATCTGCACGGCCGTCTGCACGCGCGTGCGCACGTCGTGGCGCTCGAGGGCATCCTGCAGCGCGAGGGCATTCATGACCGTGCCGACCATGCCGATGTAGTGCGAGGTGGGCTCGTCCATACCGCGCGCGATGCCGGTAGTGCCGCGCCACAGGTTGCCGCCGCCGATGACGACGGCGACCTGTACGCCAAGATCGTGAACCGAGCGAAGCTTGCGCGCGATTTCGTCGGCGCGATCCGGGTCAATTCCCTGGCCGTCTGCGCCGCCGAGCGCTTCGCCGCTCAGCTTGAGGACGATGCGGCGATAGATGCTAGCTGCCGCCATTGCCGTCCTCGCCCACGGCGAAGCGGGCAAAGCGGCGGATCTCAATGCTTTCGCCGACGCGGGCCACGGTTTCAGCCAGGGCCTCGGCCACGGACTTTGAGTCGTCCAGCAGGAACTCCTGTTCCATCAGCACGATCCCGCTGAAGAACTTGCCCATGCGGCCCTCAATGATCTTCTCGAGGATGGCCGGGGGTTTGGAGGCGTTCTTCTCATCTTCCTTGAGGATGCGCTGCTGAAGATTACGCTCGGCCTGGACGACTGCTTCGGGCACATCCTCGCGTCGCACGTACTCCGGCGCCATGTTGGCGACGTGCAGCGCGACGCTGCGGGAGAACTCCTGGAAGAGCGCGGCGCTGGCGACGAAGTCGGTCTCGCAGTTGACTTCCACCATGACGCCCAGGCGCTGGTTGAAGTGTTGATAGGTCTGGATGACGCCTTCGTTCATGACGCGGCCGGCGCTCAGCTTTTTGGCCGCGCTCGCCAGGCCTTTCTCGCGCAGAAAATCAACCGCGCCGTCGAAGTTGCCATCGCAGGCCTGCAGCGCCTTCTTGCAATCCAGTGGTCCGGCGCCGGTGGCTGCGCGCAGTTCCTTGACCATGGAGGCGGTGATTTGGGTCATGACTGGCTCTCGTCCTTTTCTGTGGCTTCTGCCGGGGCTGCCTCTGCAGCAGCGGCGGGCGTTTCGGGCGCTTCTGGAGTGGCGGCGGGCGCGGCAGGTTCTTCCGGAGTGGCGGGCGCAACGGGCGCATTTGTAGCAGCGCTGGCCGGTGCCTCGAAGAGGTTGGCGTCACGCAGCTTGGCAAGGGTGGCTTCACCGAGGAATTGTTCGTCGGCAGCGTCTTCGCCGTCACCATCGTATTCGATGCTGACGTAGTCCGGCAGGACGGCGGCATCTTCATCTTCGTCATCGGCCTTGCGCATGGCCTGGCCCTCGAGCACCGCGTCGGCGATGGCCCGCACCAGCAAGGTGATGGAGCGTACGGCGTCGTCGTTGGCCGGGATGATGTAATCGACTTCGTCGGGATTGCTGTTGGTATCGACCAGGGCGACGATCGGTACCTTGAGGATATTGGCTTCCTTGACGGCCGTCGCCTCGCGCACGGTGTCGACGATGATCAGCATCTCCGGCAAGCGCTGCATCTCGCGGATGCCGCCCAGGCGCAGCTGCAGCTTGTCAATCTTGCGCTGCAACATCAGCGCTTCCTTCTTGGTGAGCAGGTCGAACTCACCGGCGTCGCGCCGTTTCTCGAGGTTCTTCAGGGTGTCGATGCGCTCCCGGATGGTGCGCCAGTTGGTGAGTGTGCCGCCCAGCCAGCGATGATTGACGTAAGGCATGCCGCAGCGCTCGGCCTCGCGCCGGACAGTCTCCTGTGCCTGACGCTTGGTACCGACGAAGAGGACACTGCCGCCGCCGACGACGAGGTCGCGCACCATGTCGTGATAGCGGTTGATATTGACGATGGTCTGCTGCAGATCGATGATGTGGATGCCGTTGCGCTCAGTGAAGATCCAAGGGCGCATCCTGGGGTTCCACTTGGAAGTGCGGTGGCCGAAATGGACGCCGGTCTCGAGCAGCGCCCGCATTGTTACGTTGGAAGGCATGGTTCAACTCCTGACTGTGTTTGTACGATCATGCCCTTCATCCCGCGGCAAAATCCCTGTGCGGGACAACACCTGCCGCAGTCCGGACATGTGATATTTCCGGCTGACGCCGGGGCCGGCAGTGTAGCATGGCGCTGCGGGCCGGACAAGGCGCAGTCCCCCTGTAGTGGCTGATGCGCGCTCAGCCAGGATGCCGCCTGCGATAGCGCCGGCGCAACTGCCATACGTTGCGCGCGGCCTCCAGCGCGATGTTCGCCCCCATCTTGGATTCGCCCGCCACCCGGTCCGGAAAGTGGATGGGGACTTCGGCGATACGGTAGCCGAAGTTGTGGGCCATACATATCATCTCTACCTGAAAGACGTAACCGTTGGATCGAATCTGCCCGAGTTCGAGGCCGGTCAGTATCTCGCGGCGCCACAGCCGGAAGCCGCCGGTGGCATCGCGCACGGGCAGGTTCAGCAACAGCCGCACATAGACGCTGTTGGCCCACCAGCTGAGGAGTTTGCGTACCAGGCTCCAGTTGGCGTCCACGCTGCCGCCGGGGATATAGCGCGAGCCGATGACCACATCGGCGCTGTCAGAGCGCGCAATCAGGTCCGGCAGATAGCGCGGCTGGTGCGAGAAGTCGCAGTCCATCTGCACGATCCAGACTGCATTGGTCTGCAGCGCCACCTTGAAACCGGCCAGGATCGCGGGTCCGTAGCCTTCGCGGCGCGCACGGTGCAGCACCGAGACGCGGTCAGGATGCTGCCGGGCCAGGTCGTCGGCAAGTCGACCAGTGCCGTCCGGCGAATTGTCGTCGACAACCAGCACCCTGAGGCACTCAAGCGGCAGCGCCAGCAGGACAGCGACCATGCGCGGTAGATTCTCCGCCTCGTTCCAGGTGGGCAAAATGACGACCGTTGCCGGCATAAACCTCTCCGCGCTAGGGTGTAGCGGACACTCCGTGAGCGCATCATAGTATGCTATATTCTCCCTGTTGACCATTCCCGTGGAGCAGCATGAACTACGATCTTGAACAGGCGCTGGCGCTGCGCGCGCAGTTGCGGGCAGATGGGCGCAGCCTGGTGCTGGGCAACGGGCATTTCGACCTGCTGCACGCCGGTCATCTGGACTATCTGGAGCGGGCGCGCAGCCTGGGTGACGCGCTCATCGTCGGCGTCAACGGCGATGCCAGCAGCGCCCGGCTGAAAGGGCCCGGCCGGCCGCTGGTGCCCGCCGCGGAACGGGCGCGTCTGCTGGCGGCATTGCGCCCGGTCACGGCTGTAGTTCTTTTTGAGGAGGACGTGGCTGACGGCCTGATCATGGCGCTGCAGCCTGAAATCTACGCCAAGGGCGCGGACTATGCGCACAAGCCCCTGCCGGAGCGTGCCGCGGCTGAAGCCTGTGGTGCGCGCGTCGTGCTCATTCCCCTGTTGCCGCAGCGCAGCAGCTCGACCCTCATTGCGCGCATCCAGGCGCTGCCCGCCGCCGACCTGGCGTGCTCCGGAGCCTCATGAGCGTGACTGCCCGGCGCATTGAGGCGGACAGCCTGCGCGAGCGCGTCTACCGACGCAACTTTTACTTCTTCACGCTGGATGGCGTGCTCTTCATGGTGGCGATGGGCATCATCGGCACCAATACGGTGATCCCGGATTTCGTGCGTCGCCTGACAGATTCGGAAATTCTTATCGGCCTGTCGGGCAACCTGTTCATGGTTGGATTCGCTCTGCCGCAGCTTTTTGTGGCGCGCCTCATTGTCCGTAGCGCGCGCAAGAAGCGCTGGTTTATCCTGCCCAACATCCCGACGCGCTTCATCATCCTGGTCTTCGCACTGCTGCTGTTTCTGGCCGGGTCGCGCTATCCGGGCCTGATTCTGCCCGCCTTTTTCCTGTGTTACAGCATCGCGGCCCTGGGGGATGGTCTGGTCGGCGTTCCCTGGGTAGATCTGTCTGGTAGCAGCCTCGACTCGCGCTGGCGCGCACGCATGTTCGGCTTCACGTCCGGCGGCACCGGGCTGATTATGCTGGGCGTTGTGCCGTTGGTGGCGCTGGTGCTGGGCGAGCAGGGTCCGGGTTTTCCGCAAAATTACGCGCTGCTTTTCGGCGCAGCGGGACTGGTGTTCGCGCTTTCGATTCTGCCCATGATTTTTGTGCGTGAGTTGCCGGGCTCCAGCGCGGTCAAGCGAGTCCCCGGCTTCGCCAAATATCTGCCGCAACTAGGACAGCTGCTGCGCATTGATCCACCATTCCGCGCGCTGTTGGCCATCCGCATCCTCACGAGCCTGTTTTTGATGGCCACGCCCTTCTACATCGGCTTTGCGACGGTGCGCCTGGGGCTTTCCAGCGAAGTGGCCGTCCCGAGTTTGCTGGCGATGCAAACCCTGGGCACGATGGGTGGTGCGTTGCTCTACATGTGGCTGGGGGCGCGCAACAACGTGCTTTATTTGCGCCTGGCGTTGCTAGCGTCGGTGCTGCTGCCGCTCTGCGCCTTGCTGGCGCCGACACTGGGGCCGATCACCCTGTCATTTGGCTTTCTCGTCTCCGGCCTGGCCACCTCGAACCTCTTTTTCGGTTTCCAGAACTGGCTGGTGGAACACGTCACGCCGAAAGTATTGCCCGCCTGCGTCGGCCTGACCAATACGGTCACGGCTGTCGTTTCGCTGATTTCGCCAGTAATCGGCGGCATCATCGCCGATCACGCCGGTTTCGAGACGCTCTTCAGCGTGTCCCTGGCGCTGGCGCTGGCCGCGCTCCTGGTGATGCTACGTTTCATCCACCGCCCGGTCGCTGCGCGTCCGCAAGTGGTTGCCGGTAGGTGAGCAGGCAGCACAGCGTTCATTCCCACTCGATGGTGCCTGGTGGTTTGCTGGTGATGTCGTAAACGACGCGGTTGACACCGCGGACTTCGTTGACGATGCGCCGGCTCACCTGCGCCAGCAGCTCGTGCTCCAGGCGTGACCAGTCTGCTGTCATGAAGTCGTCCGTCGTCACAGAGCGCAGGGCGATTACCTCTTCCCAGGTGCGCTGGTCGCCCTGCACACCAACGTTCTTCACAGGCAGCAACACGGCGAAGGATTGCGACGTGTTGCGGAGCAACAGGCCGGCCGCATGCAGCTCGTCGCGGAAGATGGCGTCGGCTTCGCGCAGGGTTGCGAGGCGCTTGCGCGTGATCCTGCCAACGCAGCGCACTGCCAGCCCCGGGCCAGGGAAGGGCTGACGCCAGACGATTTCTTCGGGCAGACCCAGTGCAGTCCCCACCTCGCGCACCTCGTCCTTGAACAGGTCACGCAAGGGCTCGACCAGCTCGAATTGCAGCTCCTGTGGCAGGCCGCCAACATTGTGATGGCTCTTGATATTGCGGGCGCTGCCGCTGCTGGCGGCGCTTTCGATCACATCAGGATAAATGGTGCCCTGTGCCAGAAACTTAGCTCCCTGCAAGGCGCGCGCCTGCTCCGCAAAGCACTCGATGAACAGCGCCCCGATGATTTTGCGCTTGCGTTCCGGCAGGCTGATGCCCCGCAGCGCGCGCAGAAACTTGTCTCCCGCATCTACCGCCAACAGCTGCAGCCCCAGCCTGTCGCGGAAGGTCTCGATCACCTCGCGCGCCTCGTCCTTGCGCAGCAGGCCGTTGTCGACAAAGATCGCCGTCAACTGCGCGCCGATGGCGCGGTGCAGCAGCATGGCAGTGACTGCCGAGTCGACGCCCCCGCTCAGGCCCAGCAGCACGGGCTCCTCGCCGACGCGGTCACGGACAAGCGTGCTGGCCGACTCGATGAAGGTCTGTGGTGACCAGCCTGGCTGGCAGGCGCAGACTGCGAAGAGGAAGTTGCGAAGCAGGGTGCTGCCTTGCGGCGTGTGCGCGACCTCGGGATGGAACTGTACGCCGTAGAGTCGCCGTTCGGCGTGGCCGATAATGGCGTAGGGCGAATTGTCTGAATGGGCCAGTGCCGTGAAGCCAGGCGGCAGCGCCGTAACCCGGTCGCCATGCGACATCCAAACCTGTTGTGGTGATGGCAGACCGGCCAGCAAGGGATCGCTGACGTTGTGGTGGATGGCGGCCGGGCCGTATTCATGAATATTGGCGGCCACGACTGTGCCGCCCAGCGCCTGCGCAAGCGCCTGCAGGCCATAGCAGATTCCCAGCAGCGGCAGGCCGCTGGTCAGCAGGTAACGCGGCAGGCGGGGCGCATCAGGCTCATTGACGCTGGCCGGCCCGCCGGACAGGATGACGCCACGCGGCTGGTGTCGCATGAACCCGGCTTCGTCTGCGTCCCAGGGGTATACGGCGGCGTAAACGCCTTGCTCGCGAATACGGCGCGCAATCAACTGTGTGTATTGTGAGCCAAAGTCGAGAATGGCGATGCCGCCGGCGCGCGGGTCCGTCATGTATTCGCGGCCGCAAGCATAATCTGATCGCCATCCATGCCGGTTACCACCGCGAGGGCCTCGACCGGAAAGTCAGGAAAGCCGGCGTCACGAAGGTTGGCACGGCCCTGTTCAAAGGCCTTTTCGATGACCACGCCGATTCCCGTCACCGTGGCCTGTGCACTAACTACCATGCGCACCATGGCCAGGGTTGTCAGGCCGCTGGCGAGAAAGTCATCGATGATCAGCACGTGTTCACCGGCCTGTAGGAACTCCGCAGCGACCATAAGCGTTACTTCGCCACCACGGGTGTGGCTTGGCGCCGTTTCCAGATACACCGGGCCTGACATCGTGATGGGCTTGCGTTTGCGCGCGTAAACGACGGGCACGTTCAGCACGAGGCCCGTCGCGAAGGCGGGCGCAATGCCCGAGACTTCGCTGGTCAGAATGCGGTCAACGGGCACGGTACGGAAGCGATGCGCAAACTCCTGGCCAATGGAGACCATCAGGGAGGGATCGATTTGATGGTTGAGGATGTGGTCGACCTTGAGGATCCCGTGACCCAGGTTCTGGCCACCGGCCAGGATGGCATCAATCAGTTGCTGCATTCGGAAACAACCCTCCTGGAATCGTCGCTGACCGGGACTGGCATTATCCAGTCGGCGTACTTCCGCCTTCCTCTTCATACACCTCGGCGAAGACCATCTCGAAGGAGCCGGCGGGCAGGCGTTGCAACTCTTTGCCGGCCTTCTGGCCCGATCCGGACGTGAGGGCGAGTTCCATTTTGCCGCGGTCTTCAAAGTAGACCTCGAGGATGCGGAACAGCTGCGTCTCGCCGACCGGGCTGCCAAGGATGTCGATCACCTGGCGCCGGCTGATGTGGGGCATCTTCTCTACCAGCGCGAAGAAGTCGTTGTAAACGTCCTCGAATTCCCCCGGCTGCTCCGGCTTGCCGAAGAGGATCATAAACTTGCTCATGAAGCTGGACATGGCGCCTCGTTGTGTTCCCCCTGCGACCCGCGCGAGTATACCTGCGGGCCTGGCCAGGGCGAAGCCCGACCTTGAGTACGGCTGGTATACTCGCCGAAATTCGGAGAGGGATGGACATGCGCGGGCGCAGGCATTGGCATGAGGTGGCGGCGCAGCTGGTGGACGTGGCTGCGGGACGCGCGCCTGCGGAACTGGTGGTTCGCGACGGTCGCTGGGTCAACGTGCTCACGCGCGAGGTGCTGCCGGGGATGGACATCGCAATCAGCCAGGGGCGCATCGCCTGCATTGTGGCGGACGCGGGCTACTGCGTCGGGCCAGACACGCGCATCATCGAGGCGCAGGGGCGCTTCATGCTGCCCGGCCTGGCGGACGCGCACATGCACGTGGAAAGCAGCATGTGCAGCATTACGGAGTATGTGCGCGCGGTTCTGCCGCGCGGCACCACGGCCATCTTCGCCGACCCGCACGAGATCGCCAACGTCTTCGGCCTCGACGGCGTGCGCATGATGCTTGAGGAAGCCGCGGCCATGCCAATCAACGTTTTCCTGCAGATGCCGTCCTGCGTGCCTTCCGCGCCAGGCCTGGAGACGGCGGGCGCGCAAATCACGGCGGCGGACGTGGCCGAGGCCATGACCTGGCCCGGCATCATCGGCCTGGGCGAGGTGATGAACTTCCCCGGTGTGGCCGCCAACTACGCCAACATGCGCGACTCCATCGCGGCGGCGATGCGTGCCGGCAAGACCGTCGGCGGACACTACGCCAGCCCGTTGATGGAGCGCGAGTTCCACGCCTATTTGGCGGCCGGCCCGGAAGATGACCACGAGACCACGCAGGAAGCGGAGGCGGTCGCGCGCGCCAGGCGCGGCATGCGCCCGATGCTGCGCTACGGCTCCGCCTGGCTGGACGTGGCGGCACAGATTACGGCCATCACCGAGAAGGGGCTGGACCCGCGCCAGTTCATCCTCTGCACCGATGACGTGCACGCCGCCACGCTGGTGCAGGAAGGCCACATGGACCGTGTGCTGCGCCACGCCGTCAGCGAAGGCTGCGACCCGCTCGTCGCGCTGCAAATGATGACCATCAACCCGGCTCAGCACTTCGGCGTGGCGCGCGACCTCGGCTGCCTGGCGCCAGGCCGCTATGCGGACCTCGTGCTGGCCGACAGCCTGGATGACTTTCATGCCGGGCTGGTCATCGTCAACGGCGAGCTGGCCGCGCAGGATGGCCGGCTGCTGCTCGAGCTGCCGCCCTGGCAGCATGAAACGCGCTTCCGTCAGTCGCTGCATCTGGCGCGCGAGCTGGTGGCGGCGGACTTCGCGCTGCGCAGCGAAATGGAATCTGGCAGCGTCTGCGCCAACGTCATCGGTGTGCTGGAGAACCAGGCGCCGACGCGCCACCTGCAGGCGCGGCTGCCGGTCGTGGAGCACGTGGTGCAGCCCGACCTGGCCAATGACGTGCTGCGCCTGGCGCTGGTGGAACGGCATCGCGGCACGGGCGTGGTGGTCAACGGCTTCGTCAGCGGCTTCGGCTTCAACGAAGCCTGCGCAGTGGCCAGCAGCGTCGCGCATGACAGTCACCATCTGCTGGTGACGGGCACTGACGAGGATGACATGGCGCTGGCGGTCAACACCCTGGCGCAGGTCGGCGGCGGCGTGGCGGTGGTGCGCGCAGGGACGCTGGCGGCGCTGGTTGAGCTGCCGATTGGCGGGCTGATGTCTGACCGGCATGCAGAAGTGGTGGCACAGCAGTCGGCGCAGATGCTGGCGGCCATGCGCGCCTGCGGCTGCCCGCTCGAGAACGGCTTCATGCAGCTCGCGTTGATGGCGCTGGTGGTCATCCCCGAGCTGCGCATCTCGGATCTGGGGCTCGTGGATGTGACGCGTTTTGAACACGTTCCGGTGATTGAGGCATGACCCGGCGGCGGGCGCTGGTCGCCGGCCTGCTCTGCGCCCTGCTGCTCGTCGCGCTGGCCCTGGACCTCGGCAACGAGGGGCTCGCCTGGCGCACGATGTACGCGCTGACCGGCGAGGAGCGGCCGCTGTCGCAGCTGCTCGGCATGGTAGAACTGGCCGGCAACCTCACCCGCGCGCAGCCGGACACACGCCCATCGCTGCCCATAGCGCACACCCACGTCTCGCCCTACGGAATCAACGTCTTCCTCGAACAGGAGGTTGAACCGGAGAAGCGCGCGCGCAGCCTGGCACTGGTGGCGCAGACCGGCTTCCGCTGGATCCGGCAACAGTTCCCCTGGGAGGACATCGAGATCCACGGGCGCGGCGATTTCGAGGATCGCCGCAACCCGCAGACGACCGGCGTGATCTCCGCCTGGGACAAGTACGATCACATCGTTACGCTTGCGGAGCAGCACGGGCTGCGTATCTTCGCGCGCCTCGACAATCCACCGGCCTGGTCGCGCAGTGACGCCAATGCCGGCGACCAGGCGCCGTCGGACGACCCCGAAGACTTTGTCAACTATGTGACGACGGTAGCTGAGCGCTATCGTGGCCGTATCCACTACTGGCAAGTGTGGAACGAGCCCAACATTTATCCCGAGTGGGGCAACCAGGACATAGACCCCGAAGCCTATACGCAGCTGCTCTGCCGCAGTTATGCGGCGCTGAAGGCGGCCGACCCGGCCAACGTGGTCGTGAGCGGCGCGCTGGCGCCCACCGTCGCGCTCAGTGGGCGCGACCTTAACGACTACGTCTTCCTGCAGCGCATGTACACAGCGGGCGCCGCTGACTGCTTCGACATCATGGCGGTGCAGGGCTACGGCTTCAACAGCGGCCCGACGGACCGGCGCATGCGCCCAACCAGCTTCAACTTCGCGCACAACCTTTACATCCGCGACATGATGGTGGCCAACGGCGACGCGCACAAGCCAATCTGGCTCAGCGAGGCGGCCTGGAACCCTGTTGACGCGCCCGACGTGCCGCCGAATGTGCGCGGACGGGTGAATTACGGCGTCGTCACGCAGGAGCAGGCGGCGCGCTACATGCCGCAGGCCTGGCAGCGCGCGCAAGAAGAATGGCCCTGGACGGGCGTCATCTTTTACTGGTTCCTGAAGCGGCCGGCCGACAGCGAGCGCGACCAGAGTTGGTACTACTTCCGCATGCTGGAGCCGGACTTTACACCGCTTCCGATCTATGAAAGCGTACGCGCCCATATCGCCGCCGAGCAACCGACCCTGTATCCCGGCGTGCACCAGGCCGAGTCGCGGGAAGTTCAGGCGAACGGAGCCCAACTTATCCCGGTCGCCGACGCGCAGTTCGGCGAGCTGCTTGAGGTCGATGTGCTTGAGTTCCGCGCCCATGGTACGCATGTGTGGGCGCGAGTGCGCGAGGCTGGCGACTGGAAGCGCGTCCTGCTGGCACAGTCGCTCCTGCCGCAGACGCATGAGCTGCGCATGGATGCCGCTGACGGCGAGCGTCTGGCAGTGGATAGCATCACGGTAAGCGAACGCGCCTGGGCAACGCTTTACGGCCCGCTGGCGGCGGCCATGATTGCGGCGACTTTGCTGCTGTGGGTTGTCGCGGACGCGCTGCGGCAGCGTCGCCTGTGAGTCAATCGGTCTGGCGTTGGCTGGCGCCGCTACTGATTCTGCTGCTGGCGGCCTTGCTGCGCCTGCACCAGCTGGGCACGCAATCGCTATGGAACGACGAGGGCAACAGCGTGGTACAGGCCCTGCGCAGCCTGGACGAAATCGCGCAGCACGCCGCGCGCGACATCCATCCGCCTGGCTACTACTGGCTGCTGCATGGCTGGAGTCGCTTGACCGGCAGCAGCGAATTTGCCTTGCGCCTGTTTTCCGCGCTGGCCAGCGTGCTGGGCGTGGCATGTCTTTACGTGGCCGGGCGCTGGTTCTACGGCAGGGCTGCGGGGTTGGCGGCGGCGCTTTTCCTCGCCCTGAACGGCTTCAGCATCTGGTACGCGCAAGAAGCGCGCATGTACGCGCTGCTGGCGCTGTGGGGCGCGGCAGCGCCGCTGGCGCTGGTGGCCATGCTTGCTCGTCCAACGCGCGGACGCGTGCTGACGCTGGCGCTGGTCAACGCGGCGGGGCTATGGACGCATTACGCCTGGCCTTTCATGTTGCTGGCACAAGGCCTGGTCCTGCTGCTGTGTCTGGGCGGCAAGGGTTTGCGCAACGCTGCGACATGGCATCGCCGCATCGCCATCATCGCTGCCATGGGCCTCGCCCTGTTGCTCTTCCTGCCCTGGCTGCCGACCGCGCTGGAGCGCGTGACCAGCTGGCCCGGCACCGGCGTGCCAGTTGCCATGGAATCGGCGTTGGGCGAGATTTCCGGTCGCCTGGCCGTGGGTTCGAGTTATGACAGTCTGACATCCGACTGGCAACTGCTGGCGGCCATGGCCGCGCTGATACTCGTCCTGGCCGGTCTGTTGCCTGGGCGCGGGCCGCTGTGGCGCAGCTGGCTGCCCCTGGTCTGGACGCTGGCGCCGCTGGCGCTGTTTCTGGCGCTCGGCCTGTATCGCGAGGCCAACCTTAAATTTCTGCTGCCGGCGCAGGCGGGCTTCGCCCTGTGGGCGGGGCGCGGCTGCTGGTGGCTGACGACGCGGACAAGGCCGCTGTCGCGGGTACTGGCGCTGGCGGCCGCTGCGATTCTTGCCTCGGGCATGGCGCTGGCGCTGGCGCCGCTGGGGCATGAGCCTGCCTACCAGCGCGCGGACTATCGTGCTTTGGTCGCCGACATCAGCGTCGGCCTGGGCGCGCAGGACCTCATCGTGCTCAACGCGCCCAACCAGCGCGAGGTCTTCGACTATTACTATCGCGGCGCAGCGCCGGTGCTTCCCATGCCGCCAGGAACGGGTCCCGTCGATGAAATGTCGCTGGCGCAGTTGCGCGAACGCGTCGCCGGGGCGCGGCACATCTTCGCGCTCTACTGGGGCGAGACCGAACGAGACCCGCAGCGCGTTGTCGAACGCAGCTTGATTGAATTGACGCACGTGGCCGACAGCAGCTGGTACGGCGACGTGCGCCTGGCGCGCTACAGCGCGCCGCCGCCGTTGTCCCTGCGCAGCGCAGTCAACGCGCGTTTTGGCGAACACATCACGTTGCAGCGTCATGCGCGCAGCGCGCAGCGTCTGCAACCCGGCGACTGGTTGTCGCTGCAGCTGGTCTGGCGCGCGGACGCCACACTGCCGACGCGTTACAAGGTCTTTCTGCATCTGCTGGATGGGCAGGGCCGCCTCGTCGCCCAGCATGACAGCGAGCCCGGTGGCGGCCTGGCGCCCACCACAGGCTGGACGCCGGGCGCGACGGTTCAGGACCGGCGTGCGCTGATTCTGCCTGACCAGTTGCCGCAGGGGAGCTATACACTCATCGTCGGGTTGTATACTGAAGATGATCCGGCACAACGCTTGCGGGTCGGCGACGCGGATCATCTGGTACTCGGAACGCTGGAAATCTCAGGGGAGAGCGACTGATGCGAGTGATCATAGGTGGGGGCAGCGGCATGATCGGGCGCGCGCTGGCAAACTCCCTGGCCGCGGACGATCACGAAGTTATCGTGCTCAGCCGGAGTCCGGCACTGGCGCGGGGCCTGGGGCCAAGGGTGCGCATCGAAGGCTGGGATGCGCGCACGGCGGCCGGCTGGGGCCCGCTGGTGAACGGCGCCGACGCCATCGTCAACCTGGCGGGCGCCAGCATCGCCGGCGAGGGCTTTTTGCCGGCGCGCTGGACGGAAGCGCGCAAGCAGCTCATCCGCAACAGCCGCGTCCACGCCGGCGCGGCCTTCTGCGAGGCCATTACCCAGGCGGACAAGCGACCGTCAGTGCTCTTGCAGGCCTCGGCAGTCGGCTACTACGGCACGCACCGCGCCGAAGTCGACGTCACTGAAGAGTCGCCCCCCGGCCCGGACTGGCTGGCGCAGGTCTGCCGCGACTGGGAGGAGTCCACCCTGGCGGTGGAGGCCCTGGGCGTGCGGCGCGTGCTGCTGCGCACGGGCATCGTACTCAGCTTTGAAAGCGGCGCGCTGCAACGCATGGCGCTGCCCTTCCGCATGTACGCCGGCGGCCCGCTGGGCAATGGCCGTCAGCCCTTCCCATGGATCCACCCGGCCGATCAGGTGGGCGCGATGCGTTTTCTGCTGCGCGACAGCGGGGCTGCCGGCGCCTTCAATCTGTGCGCGCCCGCGCCCCTGACCAACGGGCAGTTCAGCCGCGTGCTGGGCGCAGCCCTGCGCCGTCCCTCGCTGCTGCCGGTGCCGGGCTTTCTGTTCCGCGCCATGTTCGGCGAAGTGGCGACTGTGGTGCTGGAGGGGCAGTGGGCGTTGCCGCAGCGCCTGCAGGCGTCAGGCTACCAATTCAGGTTTGCACAGGCCGACGCCGCGCTGGCGGATCTGTTGCGAACGCAGGGCTAGCCTTCCAGCGCCGCCAGCATGTTCGCCACGCGGCTGTACTTCAGGCGTGGGCGGCCCAGTTCGGCGCCCCGTTCCTGCTCCAGCGCGTCCAGTCTCTGCCAGTCCGCGAAGCTGACGGGACGCAAATCACGCTGGCACAGCAGGGTGTCCATGGCCGTGGGCGACGCTGCACGAGGTTGCCACAGTCGCTCCGCCGCGAGGTCTTCCAGCAGCATCATGACCGTTTCGACCGAGTCGGGCTTGTTGGTGCCGATGACGCCGCTGGGGCCGCGCTTGATCCAGCCCACCACGTAGAGGCCGGTCAGGGCTTCCGCGCTGTCCTGCTCGCGCAGCACGCGTCCCTGTTCGTTGGGGATGATGCCCCAGGATTCGTAAAAGGGGAGGCCCGGCAGGGGAACGCCGCGATAGCCGACCGAGCGGAACACGAGGCCGACCGGGAGGGTCTCGAAGATTCCGGTGGGGCGCGCGCTCAGGTACCCGTTGTCGCGGGCCTGCAACTCGTTACGCACGATGCGGATGGACTCGACGTGGCCATCGCCGCGGACTTCAACCGGCGAGGTCAGGAAGCGCATGATGATGCGAACACGTTTGCCCTGGGGTTCCTGCTGCGCGTAGTTGCCCAGAATCTCGACGTTGCGCGTTGCCGTGCGGCTCTCGCCGCTTTCGACGTAGGCGCGGCTGTGCGGATCGAGCTCCACCTCTTCGGGCGCGACGACGACCTCGGCGTCCTCCATGGCGCCCAGCTCGCGGATCTCCGGGTTGGTGAAGGCGGCCTGGGCCGGGCCGCGCCGCCCCAGCACGTAGATGTTGCGCACCTTGCTGTTGGCCAGCGCAGACAGCGCATAGTCAGCGATGTCTGTTTCATGCAGTTCGGCCTGACTGCTGGCGAGGATGCGCACCACGTCCATGGCGACGTTGCCGAGACCTATGACGGCCACGTCGCTGGTGGAGAGGTCGAAGTTGTAGTCGCAGTAGTCAGGGTGCGCGTTGTACCAGGCGACGAACTCGGTGGCGGCGTGGCTGCCCGGCAGGTCCTCGCCGGGGATGCCCAGCTCGCGGTCGGTCTGCGCGCCGACGGCGAAGATCGCGGCATGATAGTGGGCCTGCAGGTCCGCCAGGTGAATATCGCTGCCGAAGGTGATGTTGCCAAAAAAGCGAAAACTCTCGTGCCCGGCGATGCGGTCGTAAACGCGCGTGACGGACTTGATCTTCTGGTGATCGGGCGCGACGCCGCCGCGCACCAGGCCGTAGGGGGTGGGCAGACGCTCGAACATGTCGATGGCTACGGCCAGGCCGCGCTCGCGTTGCAGGCGTTCGGCTGCATAAAAGCCCGACGGGCCGGAGCCGATGATGGCCACGCGCAGCGGATTGTCCGTCGTCCCGATTGTCATGCAAGTCTCCCTCAGTCCTGTAGCGGCAGCAGCAGGTGTTTGTGAAAGTCGGTGAGTGTCTGCAGCGTGCCATCTCCATCGATGAAGACAGTATCCTCCACGCGCAGGCCATAGCCACGTTGCGGGTAATAGAGCCCGGGCTCGATGCTGAACACGTTGCCGACCTGCAGGCGGTCATCCCCCAGGTGCGAGAGCGATGGGCGCTCGTGGATGGCGAGGCCGAGGCCGTGCCCCAGGCTGTGCACATAGCCGACATCAGTGCCGGGATCACTGCGCGGCGTGGGATGGCCAGAGCTTTCGAAAAAGTCCAGCACCGCTTCCTGCAGCGCGCCCGCCGGCTGACCAGGCTCCGCGTAGGCGTCGAGCGCGACCTGATAGGCGCGCAGCACTGTCTCGTGCGCCGCTGCAATTTCAGCGGGCACGTGGCCGGGGCACCAGGTACGCGTCACATCGTGATGATAGCCGCCGCCATATTCACGCGGGAAGAGATCGAAGACCAGGGTCTGACCGCAGCGCAGCGGCTGGTCATCCTGGCCGCGGCTGTGCGGGAAGCCGGCATCGCGCCCCTGGGCGAGGATCATGCCCGTGTCTTCCAGGTCGTGGTCCAGCAGAATGCGGCGGATGAAACGGCGCAGAGCGCCGATGGTCAGCGGCCGGCCGGCATCATCTGTGACCAGGTCGTCCAGGGCGCGATGGCTGGCGATGAAATCCCAGGTCGCGCGCAGGGTGGCGTTGGTGCCCGCGGCGACGCGGCGGATGCGCTCCAGCTCGTCCGCATCGCGCGTCATGGCCGCCTCGTCGAAGAGCGTCATGCCGCGCTCGCCGCAGAACTCGTAGCCCTCCAGCGCCTGCAACTCCGGCAACAGCTCGATCAGATCCTGCGCGGCCGCTGTACCATAGATGCCGATGCGCCCGGGCGGCACGTCCAGGCGCTGCAAGGCCCGGCCCCACAGGCCGGCCAGCGCTCGCTCGCGGTCGCCTTCGGCTTCCTGCAGCAGTTGGGCCCAGTCCAGCTCCTGCCAGCTGATGGCCTCCAGTCCGCTGCTGCGCGCCTCCTCGATTTCCATCGGGTTGACGATCATCACCGGCGCGGCGCCGCGCAGCTTGACGACCAGTCCACCGGTCACCCGCGCGCCGTTGCCCAGATAGTCGCGCTCAACGCTGTAGAGTTCATCGCCCACGACGACGACGGCCTGCAACTCGCGCCCGGCCATCAGGCGATCCAGATCTGCTTTCATATGCTCACCTGCTTGCGAAGTTACGGCGCACAGTCTATAGTTTTTGCCTGCGAATGCCAACCAGCCTGAGCCTTGAAACCGGGTGGGCAGCTCCTGTGCCCGGGTGGCGCGGGCGCATTCGTAAGTCAGGATGTCCGGGAAGGGTGCGGTCATGCAACGCTTCGCGATCATCATGGGTGTACTGGCCTTGCTGGCGGGAATTGTGAGCCATGCGGTCGCCCAGTCAAGCGAAGTCGTAACGCTTACCTTCGAGACAACCCCGGATGAAGTTATTTGCGCTACTGACGGCAGCACGATTCTGACGCTCAATCTGTCAAAGTGGAGCACCTACACTTTTTTCTGGGTAGGCACGGAAGTGTCACCGGAGGAATTGTCCCTCGACTTTTGTGACGGTGCCGGCAATGCGCTCGTCGCAGAAGGGGGAAACGCGGTCATTTCGCGGGAGGGGCTGGAGCTTGTGGACGAAGTGGACGGCTTCAGGGCCCTGGACAACTTCACGGGGGTTTCGGTCCAGCTGTCCTCCACGAGCGATGATCTCACGCCTGGCGAGTACATCTTGCGCCAGTGGACCTTTGAGCGCGATGTTGAAGAGCGGATCTACCTGTTTCCTGAAGGCCACACGGACGTTACCGCCTGTGGCAACGGAACCAGCGACAGCAACGGGGTTCAGGTCATATTGTACAGTGGCGAGGTGAACGAATTTGCCGGCCACGTTCATGTGGATGCGCTCGCCATCTGCGAGAAAGACGGTTTGAGCTACGTGAATCCGGCGACGCCGGCGGAGGGCCTGCGTGCGGCCGATGGTGCGGTCTATGTGTTTGAGGCGAACGCCGTTGCGCAGGCCGCCGCGCAGGCGGATGGCGCTTCGGGTTTCACGACCACCGGCC
This sequence comes from Phototrophicaceae bacterium, assembly GCA_965223965.1. Lineage (GTDB taxonomy): Bacteria > Chloroflexota > Anaerolineae > Aggregatilineales > Phototrophicaceae > JAGWBD01. Next base: position 2,042,766 of record CBDCXX010000006.1, on the reverse strand, counting down.
CGGTTACCGTAAGCGGCCCGGCCTTCACAGTGACCGCCTACACGCCCGGTGCGATTCTCTATCCTGGGCAGCCGGAAACACCAACCGACGAGGAGTCGACCGACGAAGAATCGACCGACGAAGAATCGACCGGGACTGGCGCCTCCGGTCAGCACTTCGCACTGCTCGGTTCCCTGGGCGCGCTTTACAAAGTGACGCTGGATGACGGAACTGCCGGGGTTGAAGTGTACAGTATAGATTCCGGCGGTAGCGGCACCCTCCTGCTGAGCGTGAATCAATCCCAGGTGGATGCGGTCGACTCAGGTCTGGTGGCCTCCACCAGTGACAATCGCCTGATCGTCAAGGTTTCCTCACACGACATCATCACCTTTTCCATGGGGCCTGACGACGAAGGCAAGGTTTACAATAGCGAGATGGACGAAGGCCTGGACGGTCCGGTCAGTGGCACGAGCGTCACGCGCGGTGGCCCGCCGGGCGATGCGTATTCATAGAGAAAGAAACAGAAGATGATCATCAGCGAGGCGCAGCGCGAGCAATACCGGCGTGACGGGTATTTCCTTCTGGAGTGTGCGATCCCGCCGACTGTGCTCGAGGGCCTGCGTGAAGAGTGCGGCCGCCTGGTTGCGGCGCAGGACGCGCAGATGGAAGCCAAAGGCGTACAGACGCAGGGCATCAGCCACTATCGCAAACGTTACTTCATCAGCAATGGCTGGCGTACAAGCGCCGCCATCGCCGACTTCCTTTTCAGCGACCTGATGGCGGAAGTCGGCCGCGCGACTCTGGGAGAGGATGTCTACCTCTTTCACGAGCAATATGTCGTCAAGGCTGCGGAACGCGGTACGAAGTTCTCCTGGCACCAGGATTCGGGCTATATCGGCCATTATCATCGCCCCTATCTGTTCTGCTGGTGCGCGCTGGACGACATGTCGATAGAAAACGGCACGGTCTTTGTGTTGCCCTACGAACGCGCCGGGATGCAGCCGGACGACCTCTTCGATCACCGGATCGAAGACAGCTCGAATGACAAGGTCGGCTATCATGGCGATGACCCGGGCGTACCGGCGCTGGTGCCCGCGGGCAGCATCGCGGTCTTCAGCAGCCGCACCCTGCATCGCAGCGGCCCCAACACCTCAGACCGCGTGCGCCGCGTCTATCTGGCGCAGTACTCCGCCGAGCCGATCATGAACAAGGCCGGCGACGGCTACTGGAACCAGGCGATACCGCTGCTGCTGGGTGGTCGCAAACAGCCGGCGCCGGTCATAATGGCCTGAGCGTTTCTTGCAGTAGCGTGGCCCCGTCATGAACCCGGAAGCGCATTCCAGCGGGAACGGGCCGCCGCAGCGGGGCGCTCCAGACAACTCAACCAGGCTGGCTAACGGTCTGTTCGCCCTGGCGGGTGCCGGGGCGTTCCTGTTTGTCCTGCTGCTGGCCATCCGCAATGCCGCTCCGCCGGGGCTGGCACTCTTTCCCCTGTCCTCCGCCCTGGTAATCCTGCAGGTCGCGCTCCTCACGGCCATTTTCTTTGGCCTGGGCATTGTCCTTCGCCGCGGTCATCGCTTGCATCGGCCTGCGTGCCAGCTCACGAAACGGAGCGCGTGGTCGCTGCTGGCGGTGTGTGTCGGGGTACTGCCAGCGCTCTATCTCTTGCTGCGCACCCTGCTCCCGGAGAACGAGTTCGTCATTCCCCTGCCGTTCAACAACGATCGGGCGCTGTTCACCAGCCTTGTCCTGATGAGCGTACTGGCGGGGACGCTGGCGCTCCTGTGGTGGCGAGGCCTGTGGGGAATCAGGCTGCGCGTCCGGGCGAGCATCCTGGTGCTGGTCGTGCTCGCCGTGCAACTGGCGCTGATCCTGCTTTTTCATGGTCGGCTGCCGCATCCCATGGATGGGGACGAGTACTTTGAAATCGCCACCGGCGTTCGACAGTTTCAGGATCCGGAGCGCTTCATCTCCTTCGTGCCGCACAGAAACGCTGCCACCTGGTTCCACTTCCCGGCAGCCTTGGCACTTTCCGGCGCATGGATGCGTGTGTTCGGCGTGGGTCTGCTGCAGGGACGCTTCTTCTGGCTGCTGATAGGCTGGCTGGCGCTGCCTTTCACCTTTCTGGTCGCGCGGAAGTTGTATGGCAGGACGGCCGCGCTGGCCGCGCTGGGGCTGGCCGGCTTTATTCCCCTGCAATACAACCATGCGGTCAGCCGGATCATGGTCGCCACCCTGACTGTTATCGCACTTTACTGCTGGCTTTGCGCGCGTGAATCCGGCCAACGGCGGCCGGGACTGCTCAGCCTGCTCTGCGGGATAGTTGCCAGCCTTGCAGTAGAAGGCCATGTCTATGGCGTCGTGTTCCCGCTACTTTTTCTGGTCTTGCACACCGGCGAATTCCTGCGCGGGCTGCGCAAGGGAGAAGGCTGGCGCCAGGCAAGTTTCTGGAGTTTTGTGCTCGGCTGTGGCCTGGCAGCCCTTTTTTGGCTGGCCTACCATGTCGCGCTGCCCGGCATTCGATTGGCAAGCTTGCCCGAGATTATGCAACAGACTCTATCCTACGAAACGCTCAGTCATGTGCCAGCGGCAGTGCCCTCAGTTCCCTACAGGGTATTTGCGGCAATCCTGACGCAATTCTGGCTGAGTCCCTGCGAAGCGCTGCTATTTGTCCTGGTCGTCATCGCGGAGCTGTGGCGTGGTCGGAAGATGAACGGTCTGCTCATCGCGCTCTGTGCAGCGGGCCTGCTGGTCATGCTTGTGGCCAGCGTTTCCGCGCATTTCAACTTTTATTCTGTATTCCTCTTTCCCTTTTACTGCGTGCTGTTCGGCGGGCTGGTAGCGCGGCTTACGTGCCAGGCTGGCATCCCTGCGAAGGCCGGCGTTATTCCCCTCGGCGCGCTCACCCTGCTGCTCGCTGTTCCGGCGCTCTTCGCCCTCCAGACGGTAGAGGCGGCCCATTTTCCGCCGACGCAGGCGCGGATGGACTTCCTGGAGGCCATGAGCGCAGTCGGACGCGACATAGACACGTTGCTCCCCGCAGACGACATCGTCGTTGCCGGCGACAGGGCCTTTTACATGGGGATGCCGCAGCGCCTGAATTTCGGCGCGCTGTTTCTTTTCCGCGATGAACCCGGATTCCTGGACGAGGATCCGGTGCACTGGCCGCTGGCCGAGCCCGGGGCCCTCATTTTGGGCAGGGGAGCGGCGGCGGAAATCCCGGGCCTGAACGCATGGCTGAAGGAGCGGGAATTCCGCGTTGTGCGCTGTTTCGCCACGCCGGGTTATGGCAAGGGAACGACCGCGCTCTGGCTGCACCCTTCGCTGGAAGTGCCCGGGGGCTGACCAACTGTCCTGCATATCAATAGTTGCGTAGGATGCAGTGTTGACTTCGCGTCACAGTAAGGCGGCCCGGTCGATCTCCTCATAATCGCAGGCCAGCTCGTGCCAGGCCCGGCCCAGGCGCTGAAAACCCCGCTCGATTTGTGCCGGCGGGTGCGCGCCGAAGTTGAGGCGGATGTGCCAGGCGCCACGGCTGTTGGTATGGAAAATGTTGCCGATGGCGTAAGACACACCTTCATGTACGGCTGTAACGTAGAGCTCCGCGGCGTTCGGGCCGCTGCGCGGCAGCTCGACCCAGAGGTAAAGCCCGCCCTCCGGTACTTCCCAACGTGTGCCAGGCGGCAGATGCCGTGCTGCGGCGCGCAGGGCAGCATCGCGGCGTCTCCTCAACTCGAATATGTTACGCTTCAGTTGCTGTGTCATCAGGCCCTGTTCCAGCAGCAAGTGGATGGAGCGCTGATTGAGGCCGGGCGTGGAAATGTCGGCGGCCTGCTTGACGCGCACAAGGCGCTCGTGGTGGCGCGCGTCGCTGATCAGGTAGCCAATGCGCAGGCCGGGCAGCATCATCTTGGTGAAGGCGCTGACGTGCAGCACGATGCCGCTGTCATCCAAAGCCTTTAGCGGCGGCTGATTCTCGCCCTCAAAGCGGAATTCGTGGTGTACGCCGTCTTCCAGCAAGGGAATGCGGTAGGCGTTGGCAAGATTGAGCAGCTGACGGCGACGATGCAACGGCATCACACAGCCGGTGGGGTTGTGAAAGCTCGGCATTACGTAGATGAGGCGGGGGCTGTGCTCGATGATGAAGTTCTCCAGCATGTCCAGACGGATGCCGTCACGGTCCATCTCGATGCCCTGCAGCTGTACGCGCCGCACGCGCGCTATGTCGAGTATGCCGAGATAGGTCGGATTTTCGGTAACGATCATCTCACCTTCGCTGAGCAGCGCCTGTACGACCAGGTCGACGCCCTGTTGCGTGCCGCCGGTGATGAGCACCTGGTTGCTGCTGCACTGGATGCCGAGCGCGCTGACGTAGTCGCGTACAGCGCTGCGCAGCGGGGCGTAGCCTTCCGGTGGCTCATAACCCAGCGCGCGCGCGCCGTCACGCATAAGCACCCTGTTGATGGCGTCGCGCAGTTGCTGCAGTGGGAAGAGGTCCGCCGAGAGCGTGCCGTGGCTGAAGCTGATGACGCCGTGCTTGTGGCCCATCCGCATCATTTCGCGGATGGCGCGATGCGGCACGGTGGGTGCGTCCGGGGGGCGGATGACCGGGTTGGCATTGTCGGCAGCCACCTCGCTGGCCTTGCCGTTTTTGGCGGCGACGAAGGTGCCGCGCCCGGCGTGCGCGCTCAACCAGCCCTGGGCGCGCAGCTCGGCATAGGCGTTGACGACACTGATGCGGCTCACGCCCAGTTGATGGGCCAGATCGCGACTGGCAGGCAGGCGCGCGCCCGCATCTAGGCTGCCACTTTCGATCTGCATACGGATGTGGCGGATCAACTGACGATAGATGGGCTCTTCGCCCTCACGCTCGAGAGCGATTTTGAGGTTGATGTGGTTCACTTCAGGGCTCCTCGGAGGCACGCTTGCGCGTGACCTGAGTTTACCGCAGATTCCACTTTGGCCCTAAATGGACTTAAAGAGGAATCAGACGGGTTGAGGCTTGCGCTGCAGGTTGCGCACGAAGCGGCGGATGCGGCGCAGCGCCTCCTCAATGTTCTCGTAGCTGTTGGCGTAGCTGGCGCGCACGAAGCCGCGACCGCTTTCGCCAAAGGCGCTGCCAGGCACCACTGCGACGCGCTCCTCGTGCAACAGACGCTCGCTGAAGGTCGCGTCGTCGAGGCCGCTGGCGCGCACGTCGGGGAAGGCGTAAAAGGCGCCGCGCGGCTCGAAGCAGGGCAGGCCGAGTTCGTTGAAGCCGGCCACCAGGAGGCGCCGCCGCCGGTCATATTCGCTGCGCATGGCCTCGACGTCGGCAGCGCCGTGCTGCAGGGCCCGCAGCGCAGCGACCTGACCCATGGTGGGCGCGGCCATGGTGAGGTACTGGTGCAGCCTGGCCATGGCCGCCAGCAGATCGGGCGGGCCACTGGCGTAGCCGATGCGCCAGCCCGTCATCGCGAAGGACTTGCTCATGCCGCTGAGCAGGATTGTCCGCTCACGCATTCCGGGCAGCGTCGCAAAACAGCAATGCTGATGGCCGTAGACCAGGCGCTCATAGATTTCGTCGGAAATCACGACCAGGTCATGGGCGCGCGCCACTGCCGCGACTTGCTGCAGATGTTCCTGCGTGAGCACGGCGCCTGTGGGGTTGTTGGGATAGCTGATGAGGATGGCGCGGGTACGCGGCGTCATGCGCGCCTCGAGGTCTGCGCCCTTTACCTGAAAGTCATACGCGACGTCGGTGCTGACCGGCACGCTGATGCCGCCGGCCATTTTCACCGCGGCCGGATTGCTGACGAAGCAGGGCTCGACGACCAGCACCTCGTCGCCCGGGTTGAGCAGGGCCCTGAATGCCAGGAAGAGTCCCTCGCTGGCGCCGACGGTGACCAGAATCTCGTCAGCAGGGTCGTAGCGCAGGCCGTAGAGCTGCTCCATATAGTTGCTGATGGCGACGCGCAACTCGAACATGCCGGCGTTGGCAGTATAGCCGGTGTTTCCGCCCAGCAGGCTGTCTGCGCCGCTGCGCGCGACATGGGCCGGCGTGGGGAAGTCTGGCTGGCCGATGCCGAGTGAGATGACGTCTTCCATACTGGCGGCGATATCAAAGAAGCGACGAATGCCGGAGGGCGGCAGCCGGCGCACATCATCCGCAATACGCGAGGGCATGGTCTACCTCAGGTGCACGAAATCCCGCACGATTATGGCGAAGGGGCGCGCCAGTGTCCAGAGCAGGCCAATCCAGGTTCCTGGAAGATATTACCGCACTGTGTACGAAATATGCGGGCAATCAGTCCGGTTGCGCGGCCCATTGCAGCAGCAGTTCTTCCAGCTCGCGGCGAATTTCAAGACGCCGGGCCGGCTCCCAGACGGCTGTGTAGCGGCTGGCAGTCGCCACTGGCGGTTGGCCATTGTCCATGTAGCAGGTGCGGAATTCGCGCTGGATGCGGTGATAGTAGCTTTCGGCGCTGAAGAAAGGCAGCGTATAGTGCAGGGCCCGCAGGCCACTGACAATGGCGATGCTATCCTCGTCACGGCGCAGTGCCCAGATGCCGAGCAGGTGGATACGGTCGTAAAAGTAGTAGCCCTTTTGCTTGTACCAGAGCGCCACGCCTGCCCAGGCGCGGGGCAAAAAGCCGCGGAACACGTCCGGGCCAAAGGGTGTGATGTCGCGGTGCTGCGACTCCTGCTGCGTGGCCAGCAAGCCCCAGGCGTTAACCTGGTCGAGCACGCTGCCGAGTTCATCGCCCGGCACACGGTTGCGGCCGCGTTGGCGCCGCAGCCCGCGCGGGTCATGCCGGGGAAGTCTGGTGCGGCTCACACCTTGCTCCTGCGCCAGGGACGGACACGCCTGCAGTATACCCGCTGTGCGCCTGCAGCGTGCGCAAACGCTCTGCCGCAGCGCTGCTATGGTGCCCGCTACGGCAGCGACGGCAAGGAGTGGCGCATGGAACCCCGCTGGCTCGACTTCGCACGACGCATCCAGGCGATCGCCCAGACCGGCCTGCACTACAACCCGCAAAGCTATGATCACGAGCACTATGAAAAGTTGCGCGAGATCGCCGCGGAGATGCTGGCTGCCGGCTGCGACGCCGGTCGGCCGCAGTTGCTCAATCTGCTCGAGCATGAGACGGGGCACGCCACGCCGAAGGTTGATGTCCGGGGCGTGGTGTTCCGCGCCGGGCGCATCCTGCTCGTGCGCGAATTTCTGGATGACGGTCGCTGGACCCTGCCTGGCGGCTGGGCGGAGATCAACGAGACGCCGGGAGAAGCAACCGCGCGCGAGGTGCTTGAGGAGAGCGGCTGGCGCGTACGTACGACGCGGCTGCTGGCGCTTTATGACCGGCGGCTGCACGGGCATCCGCCCAATCTGTTTCATGCCTACAAGCTATTCTTCCAGTGCGAGTTGCTGGACGAGGCGCCAGTGGCAAGTCGTGGGTGTGGCACGTCCTTCCACGAAACAGGGGAGGCGGCCTTTTTCGAGGAGGAGGATCTGCCCGCGGACCTTTCCACGCGGCGCGTGACGCATTCGCAGCTGTGGCGTTTTTTCGAGATGCAGCGCAACCCAGGCTTGCTGACGGATTTCGACTGAGCGTTCAGCCGATGCGAAAGCTGTCCAGGGTGTGTATGTCGCCGCTTGCGCCCGTCACCGGGTCGCGGGCAGGCAGGCGCGCGCCGGTCTGCCAATCGTAAAGCGCGACGCGCAGTTCGTAGTCACCAGGCGGCAGCGCGCTGATGTCGATTTCAGTGCTCACGGGTGCGAAGCTGCCCGGACCCACGCCCACATCACCCTGGGCGACGCGCTCGCCGGAAAGTGAGTCGATGATGTGCACGGCGAGGGAAAAGTGGGCGAGGAGGTAGTCGTCTGCGCTGCGGAAGCCGGCATGGAAGCGCAGCAGGCTGTCCTCTAGCCGGATGTCCGGTCCGGTCAGCTGGATGTCGCTGTCGAACTGCAGGCGCGCGGGACTGTCGGGACAGTGCACCGTTGACAGGGCGTGGCGCGCGAGCGTGAAGATGTCCGCCACCGATGTCCGCTCGCAGACAACCCGCCCCAGTACAGCGGCCAGCGCTTCCATGCGCGCCTCGTCCTCCGCGCGGAAGAGCAGCCAGAGGTAGGGGTAATTGGCGTGGAGCCGCAATACATGTTTGAGCGGATCGTCCCGATGCCGGGTATAGACAATGGTGGGCTGTTCCAACAGCTTGATATAGTATACTTCCAGGTCCTGATCAGCCACTTCATGGTCCACTACCAGCGCATCAGCTACGGAGATGCGCTCGCTCACGGCCCGGTAGGCAAGATGTACTTCCGTGCGGTTGAAGAAGCCCAGTTCATAGCGATATTCGGTGGCCAGGCCCAGCCAGGCGCCCAGGAGCAGCCAGAACGCCAGCAAACCAGCGGCCACGCGGCGTTGACTGCCGGCCAGATGCCACAGGCCGGCACCGGCCAGCAAGGCCAGCGGCGGCCATAATGTGATCAGGTAGCGCATGCGCCTTTCCGTCACAATCCTGAGCACTTCGTTGACGGCGATGAAGAGTAACAGCAGCATGGCAGAGACGCCGCCGAGGTACCAGGCAGCGCCTGCTCTGCGCCCGGCGCGCAGGTGCAGCAGGATGGCGATCAGAAGCGTGACGGGCAACAGGACGACGAGCAACACGCCGACGCTTGCGGGCGGCGCGATCAACCCGTTGGTCAGGTAACGGAGAAACTGCGCCAGCATCTCGGGCGCCGTCAGGCCTGGCCTGGGTAAGTAGTCACTGGCAACTGTGCGTTCCAGCCCCTGTAACAGGTTGGGCAACTGTACCGTGACGGCCAGGACGGCGAGCCCGACCAGGGTGACAGGCCGCCACCAGTGCCGGTTCTTCGGGATAAAAAACAGGTGGTACAGACCGAGGGCCGGCAGGAGCAGCGCGCTGAAATATTGCGAATAGAGCAGGCCGGCAGCGCCGAGCAGCAGCCCCCCCTGCGGGCGCAACCCCGCCCGCTGCGGCCGCAGGGCAATTTGCCAGTAAGACCAGAAGCACATTGCCCCGAAGAGCATCGCCATTGGGAAGGCGCGTGCGTGCAGCATGTTGGTTTGCGGGAACATCGAGGCCGCCAGCAGCAGTGCAGCGAACAGGCCTGCTTTCGGTGAGAAAAAGTCGCGGCCTGCACGGTATACCACAGCGTGTGCCAGCAGGCCGGCGCAGAGGGGCAGCACGCGAGTGGCCAGCTCGCTCCAGCCGGCGATGCGCACCCAGACAAAGAGCAGTAGCGGCCAGCCCATCGCCTGCTCCGGTGAAATGTGACTCGGAACTTCTGCCAGCGATTGTGGCCCGGACAGGAAAGCGCCGGCGCCGTCGACCAACGAACTGACTTCGTCCCCGTTAAAGGCGAGGTCCCCCAGATGGGGAATGGTAAGGACAGCGACCAGCAGCAAGGGGAGCAGCGCCCACAACCAGAAGGGGCAGATTGTCCTGTTGTACGCAATTCCTTTCAAGGCTCGCCCCTGATTACGCCTGACGGGCAGTGTAACGCATGCGGCAGTGGGCCCTCAGCCGATGCGGAAGCTGTGCACTGGGAGCATGTCTCCGGCCATCCCTGTCTCAAGGTCGCGGGCGGAGAGGCGCTCACCGCTTTGCCAGTTATAGAGTGCGATGCGTACTTCGTAGTCGCCGGGCGGCAGGTCATTCACGTCGATTTCACTGCCTTGCGGGACGAAGGCGCCAGGGCCGATGCCGACGTCACCCTGGGCGACGCGCTCGCCGGTTATTACGTCAACTACATGAACAGCCATGGAATAGTGGGCGAGCAGGTAGTCGTCAGTGCTATGCAAGCCGACATGCAGACGCAGCAGGCCGTCCTTGAGCCGGATGTCTGGCCCTGACATCTGAATGCCGGAGTCGAATTGCAGGCGTGCAGAACTGGCGGGACAGTAAGCTGCGGAGACGGCATGGCGCTCAAGAGTGACGCCCCAGTCGTCGAGGGCCAGTTCGCAGCGCACCCACCCCAGCCTGTAAGCCTCGTCGAGGACAGCTGCGCGGTCCTTCGGGCTGTAGAGCAGCCAGAACCAGGCTTGCGTGGTGTGGTCATCGGGGATTTCGGTGAGTGGTTGTTCGCTGCCCAGGTTGAGGTAACCGAAAGGCAGGCCCAGCGTACTGGCGAACACGGGGCTCCAATGCCGATACCCGATCTCGCGCTCGATGATGAGGACGTTATTCTCAGGGACGTGATTGCGAACGAAGCGGTATGCAAGATGGACGTCCGAGCGAAAAAAGAACCCGATTCCATAACGGTTGTCAGGTGTCAGGGCAAGCAGGCTGCCGGATACCAGCCAGAGGGTCAGCAGGGCCGACGTCAAAAGACGATACTTGCCGGCCAGTCGCCACAGGCCTGCGCCAGCCAGCAGTGCGGTCAGGGGCAACAGCGGCATCAGGTAGCGTATTCTGGTGATCTCCAGAAATCTGAGCTGTGCATTGACAGCAAGGAGCAACAGCACCGTCGTGACGGATACGAAAACGAGCAGCCAGACGGCGTCGGGTTTGCGCCTGGCGCGCAGGCGTAGCAGGGTAATGGCCAACAGTGCAAGCGACAAAACAATCCCTGGCAGCTCGCCAGGGGGAGGCGTAAGTCGAATGGCGCCGTGGGTCATCATCAGACGCAGCAGGCCGGCCAGCAGGCCCGCCGAAGTCAGGGCGCCGTCATGCAATCTGTCGTTGCCAGCCGTGCGTCCCAGTCCTGTCAGGAAGACAGACAGCTGTGGTGAGGCAGCCAGGGCGGCCAGGCCGAGCAGAAATACAGGCCGCCACCAGCGCCGGTTCTTCGTGACGAACAGATGAAAGAGGCCGATGGCGGGCAACAGCAGCGAAGCGGCGTAATGCATGTACAACATCCCGGCGGCGCCCAGCAGCAGGCCGGCCTGTGCCGCCCGCCCCGCTGCTTCTGGCCGCAGGGCGATGCGCCAGTAACACCAGATGCACAGCAGCGCGCAGAACGCGACGATCGTGAAGGAGCGCGCGTTAATCATGTAGGCCTGAAAAAAGGCCGAGGCCGCGAGCAGCAGGGCCGCGATGATGCCTACCTGTGGCGCAAGGAGATCACGGCCGACGCGCGCGACGAGAGCGAGCGCCAGCATGCCGGCGAGCACGGATATCAGGCGGATAGCGGGCTCGCTCCAGCCCGCTATCCGCCCCCAGACGAAAAGCAGCATCGGCCAGCCCAGCGCCTGTTCGGAAGATCTGGTGGCTACTTCGTTCGGCACGTCTGCGAGCGTTTGTGGCCCGGAAGCGTATCTGCCGGCAACGACGAGGGACTTGGGTTCGTCGCCGGTAAAGGCGTCATCATCCAGCTGTGGAATGGACAGCGCAGCGGCCAGCAGCAGTGGCAGCAGGGTCCACAGCCATACCAGGTTCGACGCGCGCGCGGGCAAGGCTGACCCTCCTCCGTGATGCGACGCAGGCCAGTGTAGCATATTGACCAGGAAGCTGTGTTGTGCTGTTTCTACCCTGTCCTGAAGCTGTGCACTGCGTGCATGTCGCCGGACGTCCCGGTCTCCAGGTCGCGGGCGGAAAGACGGACGCCGGTCTGCCAGTCGTAGAGCGCCACGCGCAGCTCATACTCTCCCGGTGGTAGCGCGCTGACGTCAATGTCACTGCTCACGGGAACGAAAGCGCCAGAGCCGATGCCTGTATCGCCCTGTGCAACGCGCTCGTCTGTATTCACGTCGATAATGTGCACGGCGAGGGAATAATGGGCGAGCAGGTAATCGTCAACGCTGCGCAAGCCTGCATGGAGACGAAGCATCCCGTCCTCGAGCCGGATGTCCGGCCCGGCCAGCTGGATGTCGGAGTCAAACTGCAGGCGCGCGGGACTGTCGGGACAGTGCACCGGTGAGCGGGCGTAGCGCGCCAGCGTAATACTCCACTCGTTTTCAATCGCACGCTCGCATTCTACCCGACCAAGCACCTCAGCCATTTCTTCCATGCGCGCCGTGTCCTGCGCGAGAAAGAGTAGCCAGAGGTAGGAGTGCGCATTGTGAAGCCGCAACACGTGTCGGAGTGGATCATCCCTGAATCGGGTGTGAAGCACGTAGGGCACGTCCAGCATCTGGACATAGAGGTGTAGCCAGTCGAGTTTGCCGGCCTCATGATCCAGCACAAGCGCATCCGCAGCGGGGACGTGCTCACCCACAGTCCGGTAGGCATTATGCATGTCAGAACGACGAATGTACCCGATTTCATAGCGAAATCCGGCTACCAGATTGAGCCAGGCGCCTGACACCAGCCACAGGGCCAGCAAGACTGCCATCACACGACGATGCTTGTTTGCAAGTCGCAACAGACCCGCAGCGGCCAGCAGCGCCGTCAGCGGCCAGAGCGGCATCAGGTAGCGAATTCGGTTGTCGAGCACGACTCCGACGACTTCATTTATCGCGAGCAGCAGGATAAGAATGGTTGCGGACACAAAGGTGAGCAGCCAGATGACGCCAGGCCTGATGCCTGATCGCAGGCGCAGCACAGTGAAGACCACAAGCGCAAGTGGCAACAGCAACCCCAGCACTTCGCCCAGGACCAGCGGCGGCTGAACGGCTCCGTTGCTTATGAAACGAATGAGATACGTCAGCAGCTCTGCCAACTTAAGGGCCCGGATGTGCAGTCTTTCATCCAGGACTGTTTTGCCGAATCCCAGGAGGAAAACCGGGAGTTGCGGTGTGGCCGCCAGGACTGCCAGCCCGAGCAGAAAAACGGGTCGCCACCAGCGGCGGGATTTGGGGATGAAGAGCAGATGAAAGAGACCGAGGGCGGGCAGGAGCAAAGCGCCGACATAATGCAGGTACAGCAAGCCGGTTGCGCCCAGCAACAGGCCGGCCTGCGCTGCCCGTCCCGGTGGGCCTGGCCGCAGGGCAATGCGCCAGTAACACCAGGTGCACAAGATCGTGAAGAAGGCGATTGTTGTGAAGGCGCGCGCGTGCGTCATGTAGGCCAGGAAGAAGGCCGAGGCAGAGAGCAGCAGGGCAGCAATCACGCCCGCCTGGAGCGTAAGGAGATCGCGGCCGGCGCGGGCCAGGAGGGCGAGCGCCAGCAGGCCGGCGAGGACGGGCAGCAGGCGGATGGCGGGTTCACTCCAGCCAGCCAGGCGCCCCCAGACGAAGACCAGAAAGGGCCAGCCCAGCGCTTGTTCAGGTGAACGCACTGTGAGTGCGTCCACGACTCCCGCCAGGGTGTATGGCCCCGAAGACAGCACACCGGCAACAAACAAGGTTCTGGGTTCGTCGCCGGTGAAAGCGTCGTCACCCAGCAGCGGGATGGACAGCGCGGCAGCCAGCAAAAGCGGCAGCAGGGCCCACAGCCAGGCAGGACATTGCGTTCGGGAGTGGATGGAGTTCGTCAGATTCATCTCTCCCCGGGGAGTGATCGCTGGCACAAATCGATCACAATCTTTCGGCGTACCATAATTTACTCGATGCGGAAGCGATACAGTGAATGCATAGTATTGACTGTGCCCGTCCCGGGGTCGCGGGCGGGCAGGCGCGCGCCAGTCTGCCAGTCGTACAGTGCGAAATGTACTTCGTAGTCGCCGGCAGGCAGCATGCTAATGTCAATTTCGCTGCGCAGCGGGACAAAGGCGCCCGGGCCTGCGCCCACGTCGCCCTGGGCGACGCGCTCGCCCGTGGGCGCGTCAATGACATGCACGGCCAGGGAATAACGGGCGAGGAGGCCCTCGTCCGCGCTGCGCAGGCCGGCGAACAGGCGCAACTCACCATCCTCAATCCTGATATCCGGCCCGGTCAGGGCGATGCCGGAATCGTATTCCAGGCGCGCGGCGCTGTCCGGGCAGTGCGCCGGGGAAAGGGCATAGCGTTCCAGCGTATAGCCCCAGGCTTCCAGCACCCCTTCGCAGTAAACCCGCCCCAGCCCGGCGGCCTGCTCCGCGATGAAGCCGCTGTCCTGGGAGCGAAAGAGCATCCAGGCGTAGGAATACGGGACGTGCGCCGACCCAACGCTTGAGAGCGGGTTCTCCCGGTCCCGGTAGATAATCTTGTAGGGCAGGCCCAGAGAGCGGGTGTACAGTCGGCCGGGATCGAGGCGCTCCGCCTCGTAATCCAGGATCAGGAAATCGGCCTCGGGCAGACGCTCGCGCATGAGCCGGTAAACGTGATGGAAGTCCGAGCGCTGCAGAAAATCAACCTCATAGCGAAAATCGCCTCCCAGGCTGACATATACCCCCAGGCTCAACCACAGGACCAGCAGGCCTGTCAGCAGCCGGCGCTGCCGGTTGACAAGTGGCCGCAGCGCGGCAGCGGCCAGCAGGGCGCTCAGGGGCCATAGCGGCATCAGGTAGCGAATCCGGTTTGACTGCATCATCCTGACGGCCTCATTGACAGCGATCATCAACAGGAACGACGTGGCAGCCACGAAGACAAGCAGCCAGCCGGCGTCAGCGCGCTTGCCGGAGCGCAGGCGCAGCAAGGTGGCGACCACCAACGCCAGCAGCAACAGTACGAGTGACGCCGCGGCGACAGATGGCGACAAAGTGACAAGCAGGTTACTCAGGTAATAGAGGAAACGCTCTGGAATCTCGGTGGCCGAAATTGCAATTTGCCGCAGCGCTTCGTTGGCGACGGCCTTGTTCAGGCCACTCAGGAAGCCGGGCAGCTGCAATGCGGCGACCAGTACGGCAAGGCCGACAAGTAACACGGGTTGCCACCAGCGCCGGTTCTGCGGGACGAAGAGCAGGTGAAACAGGCCGAGCACAGGTAGCAGCAGCGCGCCAAAGTAATGTGCATAGAGCAGGCCGATACTGCCAAGCAGCAATCCTGCCTGCGCGCCACGGCCTGGCGGTCGCGGCTGCAGAGCGATGCGCCAGTAACTCCACAGGATCAGCGTGGTGAAGAGCGCCACCAGCGTGAAGGCGCGCGCGATTGACAGATACGCGAAGAAGAATGCCGAGCCTGCCAGCAGCAGTGTCGCGATGAGGCCTGATGGCGCTGAGAAGAGGTCGCTTCCCGCGCGGAAGACCAGCGCCAGGGTCAGGATGCCGGCGAAGAGGGGAATCGTACGCGCCGCAAACACGTTCCAGCCGACGCTGTATCCCCAGACGGAGAGCAGCAGGGGCCAACCCTGTGCCTGATGCGGGTCCAGTTCCGCAATATAGTTCCAGACATCCGCAAGGGAATGTGGCCCGGAACGAAGCATCCCGGCGGCGAGCATGGAGAACACCTCGTCGTGATGGAAGGCATCTCTGTCCAGCTGCGGAACGGCCAGCGCGGTGACCAGCAGCAGAATTGGCAAAAGCCACAGCCATGCAGAGGCTGTCGCCTGGTCGCGCATGCGTGCCTGCAAGGCCAACTCCTGTTCCCGGTCGATGGTTAGCGTGTCACGGGATGTACGGTCCATGACGATGCGCAGGTTCTCTGCTGCGCCAGCCACGTCTCTCCGGCATTTTACTCTACGCGGATGCGCTGCAGCGCGAGCATGTCGCCGACCGCGCCTGTCTCAAGGTCGCGGGCGGAGAGGCGCGCGCCGCTCTGCCAGTCGTAGAGCGCCACGCGCAGCTCGTAGTGGCCTGCTGGCAGCGCGCTGACGTCGATGTCGCTGCTCACGGGTACGAAGTTGCCCGGGCCCACGCCCACGTCGCCCTGGGCGACGCGCTCGTCGCTGTTCACGTCGATGAGGTGCACAGCGAGGGAATAGCGGGCGAGCAGATAGTCGTCAACGCTGCGCAAGCCAGCATGAAAGCGCAGCACCCCCTCCTCGAGCCTGATGTCCGCTCCGGTCAGCTGAATGTCGGCGTCGAATTGCAGGCGCGCGGGACTGTCGGGACAGTGCACTGGTGACAGGGCATGACTCACCAGCGTAATGCCCCATTCGCCATCTATCGGCCGCTCGCAGGGAACTCGTCCCAGCACATCGGCCATCGCTTCCATGCGCCCCGTGTCCTGCGTCAGGAAGAGCAGCCAGAGATAGGGATGCGCGTCGTGAAGCCGCCATACATGCTTGAACGGATCATCCCGGTGTCGGATATAAAGTTCGTAGGGAACGTCCAGCATCTGGACGTAAAAATGTTGCCAGTCGAGATACCCTGCCTCATGATCCAGGATGAGGCCATCGGTTTTGGCAACATACTTGCCCACTTCGTGGTAGGCAATGTGCATGTCTGAACGGCGGATGTAGCCGGCCGAGTAACGAAAGTCAGTTGCCATGCTGAGCCAGGCACCCAGAAGCAGCCAGAGCACGAGCAGGGCTGCCGCAAGGCGACGATGCCTGTTTGCAAATCGCAACAGACCCGCAGCGGCCAGCAGCGCCGTCAGGGGCCACAGTGGCATCAGATAGCGAATTCGGGTGTCATCTACCAATCTGATCAGTTCGTTAATTCCCAGCAGCATCACCAGCATCGTGGCGGACACGAAAGCGAGCAACCAGACGACGCCAACCTTGTGTCCCGACCGCAGACGCAGCAGAATCGCGATCACAAGTGCAAGTGGCAACAGGATTCCCAATACTTCGCCCAAAGAAGTCGTCGGCTGAACAACATTGTTGCTAATCAGGCGAACGAATTGCGCGAGCAGTGCGGCCACGGACAGGGCCCGGTTCTGTACCGTTTCGTTGCCGAGAGTGCGTCCCGCACCGATGAGGAAGACAGGCGCCTGTAGCGCGGCTGCCAGGGCGGCCAGCCCAAGCAGGATGACCGGCCGCCACCAGCGCCGGTTCTTCGGTACGAAGAGCAGATGAAAGAGGCCAAGGGCCGGCAGGAGCAAAGCGCCGACATAATGCAGGTACAGCAAGCCGGTTGCGCCCAGCAACAGGCCGGCCTGCGCTGCCCGTCCCGGCGGTCGTGGCCGCAGGCCGATGCGCCAGTAACACCAGGTGCACAGGGTGGCGCAGAGGGCAACCAACGTGAAGGCGCGCGCGTGCGTCATGTAGGCCAGGAAGAAGGCCGAGGCAGAGAGCAGCAGGGCGGCAATCACGCCCGTCTGGAGCGTAAGGAGATCGCGGCCGGCGCGGGCCAGGAGGGCGAGTGCCAGCAGGCCGGCGAGGACGGGCAGCAGGCGGATGGCGGGTTCACTCCAGCCAGCCAGGCGCCCCCAGACGAAGACCAGAAAGGGCCAGCCAAGTGCTTGTTCGGAGGACCTTTCTGTGATGACGTCCAGCATGCCGGCGAGGGTGTGCGGCCCTGATGAGAGTACGCCGGCGGCAAACAGGGTTTTGGGCTCGTCGCCGGTAAAGGCGTCGTCGCCCAGCAGCGGGATGGACAGCGCGGCAGCCAGCAAAAGCGGCAGCAGGGCCCACAGCCAGGCAGGACATTGCGTTCGGGAGTGGATGGAGTTCGTCAGGTTCATCTCTCCCCGGGGAGTGATCGCTGGCACAAATCGATCACAACCTTTCGGCGTACCATAATTTACTCGATGCGGAAGCGATACAGTGAATGCATATCACTGACTGTGCCCGTCCCGGGGTCGCGGGCGGGCAGGCGCGCGCCGGTCTGCCAGTCATAAAGCGCGAGATGGACTTCGTAGTCGCCGGCAGGCAGCGCGCTGATGTCAATTTCGCTGCGCAGCGGGACAAAGGCGCCCGGGCCTGCGCCCACGTCGCCCTGGGCGACGCGCTCGCCCGTGGGCGCGTCAATGACATGCACGGCCAGGGAATAGCGAGCCAGAAGGCCCTCGTCCGCGCTGCGCAGGCCGGCGAACAGGGTTAAGGCACGGTCCTCAAGTCTTGTATCCGGCCCGGTCAGGGCGATGCCGGAGTCGTATTCCAGACGTGTGGCGCTGTCCGGGCAGTGCGCCGGGGAAAGGGCATAACGTTCCAGCGTATAGCCCCAGGCTTCCAGTACCCCTTCGCAGTAAACCCGCCCCAGCCCGGCGGCCTGCTCCGCGATGAAGCCGCTGTCCTGGGAGCGAAAGAGCATCCAGGCGTAGGAATACGGGACGTGCGCCGACCCGACGCTTGAGAGCGGGTTCTCCCGGTCCCGGTAGATAATCTTGTAGGGCAGGCCCAGAGAGCGGGTGTACAGTCGGCCGGGATCGAGGCGCTCCGCCTCGTAATCCAGGATCAGGAAATCGGCCTCGGGCAGACGCTCGCGCATGAGCCGGTAAACATGATGGAAGTCCGAGCGCTGCAGGAAGCCAACCTCATAGCGAAAATCGCTTCCCAGGCTGACATATACCCCCAGGCTCAACCACAGGACCAGCAGGCCTGTCAGCAGCCGGCGCTGCCGGTTGACAAGTGGCCGCAGCGCGGCAGCGGCCAGCAGGGCGCTCAGGGGCCACAGCGCAATCAGGTAACGCATCCGGCTCACATGCATCACCCGCAACACTTCATTGATGGCGAGAACCAGAATGAGCAAGGCGGCGGACGCGAAGACGAGCGGCCAGGTGGCGCCAGCCCGTTTGCCGGAACGCAGACGCAGCAGAACTGCGAGCAGGAGCGCGAGCGGCAGCAGGACGGCCAGCAGCGCGCCGACCGGCGGCGCCGGGCCGAGAAGGCCATTGCTCATAAAGCGCAGCAGGCGCTCGAGCACATCGGCTGCGCGCATTGCTTCGCTGTGCAGGCCCTCGTTGGAGATCGTGCGATTCAGTCCCATGAGCAGGACCGGGAGTTGCAGCGCTGCGATCAGGGCAGCCAGCCCGATGAGGAACACGGGTTGCCACCAGCGCCGGTTCTTCGGGACGAAGAGCAGGTGAAACAGGACGAGCACCGGTAGCAGCAGCGCGCCAAAGTAATGTGCATAGAGCAGACTGATGCTGCCCAGCAGCAGGCCCGCGTGCGCGGCCCGGCCCGGCGGCCGCGGATGTAGCGCGATGCGCCAGTAACAGCGGAGACACAGGATGGCGAAAAGCGCCACCAGCGTGAAGGCACGCGCGATTGAGAAATAGACCAGGAAGAAGGCGGAGCCCGTGAGCAGCAACGCCGCGATGATACCGGCCGGTGATGCCAGGAGGTCGTTGCCCGTGCGGAAGACCAGCGCAAGGGTCAGGACGCCGGCGAAGAGCGGGATGACCCTGGCGGCAAACTCGCTCCAGCCGACCACGTGCCCCCAGACAGAAAGCAACATCGGCCAGCCCAGAGCCTGCTCCGAAGATCTTTCCGCGGTCGCGCTCCAGACATCCGCAAGGGAATGGGGCCCGGGACGGAGCACCCCGGCAGCGAGCATGGAGTAGGCCTCGTCGTGATGGAAGGCGTCCGCCTCCAGCTGCGGGATGGCCAGCGCGGTGGCCAGCACCAGCAGGGGCAGCAGCCACAGCCAGGCAAGCGTTGTCGCCCGCTCATGCGTGTTTCCCTGCAAGCCCTGCTCCTGTTTCCGGCTGGCGGGCAGTATAGCACCGCTGATGCACCTGTGAGGGCGCAACGGCCTGGCCCCCGGATATGGCGCGGCGCCCTGGCCCTCAGTCTATGCGGAAGCGCTGCAGCGCGAGTATGTCGCCCGCTGCTCCTGTCTCGAGGTCGCGAGCATAGAGGCGCGCGCCGGTCTGCCAGTCATAAAGCGCAACGCGCAGCTCGTACTCGCCTGGTGGCAGTGCAGCGATGTCCAGTTCACTGCGCAGTGGTACGATGGCGCCCGGGCCGACGCCAACGTCGCCCTGGGCGACGCGCTCCCTGCTGTCCGCAGCGAAGACATGCAGGGCGAGTGAGTAACGCCCGAGGCGCTGCTCGTCGGCGCTGCGGATGTGGGCGTCGAGGCGCAGCACATCGTCGTTGACGGAGAGCTGCGGCCCGGTCAACTGAATGTCGTTGTCGAATGCCAGCCGCACTGGTCTCTCCGGGCAATTCGCCACGGAATGGAGGGCATAGCGTTCCAGGGTGAAGCCCCACTCATCCAGGGCACGCTCGCAGAAAACGCGCCCCAGCGCGCCAGGCAGGCCCTCAAAGCCGACGCGGTCTTTCGTCAGGTAGAGCAGCCAGGCGTAGGGGTAGTCGGCGTTGACTGGCCTTACAAATTCGTAGGGATCCTCGTTGTATCTGCGCACGATCTCCAGATGCAGGCCCAGCTTCATCTCGCTGTAGTAGCGGCCCGAATCCAGCCTGGCGGCAAAAGTGTCCATGATAAGCAATTCGCTCGCCTGCACATGCTCGCGCATCACCTGGTACACGCGATGGAAATCTGTGCGTCTGAAGATGTCCAGCTGATAGCGATAATCAGTCGCCAAAGTGAGCCATGCGCCCGAGATAAGCCAGAGCGCTACCAGACCAGCTGCCAGGCGGGCTCGCCTGCGCGACAGCCGCCTCAGGCCTGCGCCGGCCAGCAGGGCCAGCAGGGGCCACAGCGGCATCAGGTAACGAACGCGGGTGGCTTGCACCACACCGAGCGCTGCGTTGGCCGACAGCATCAACATTAGCAGGGCAGCAGACATGAAAGCGAGTAGCCAGCCGGTGCCTGGCCTGCGTCCCGCCCGTAACTGCCACAGGACGGCGATCACCAGCGCAAGCGGCAGCAACACCGTCAGCGCTTCGCTGATGGGAGCTGACGGCTGCAGTGCGCCATTCGTCAGGTGCTGAAGCAACTGCGCGATTAACTCCGGCGCTGTCAACGCCTGGTTTTGCAGGCCTTCGTTGGCTACCGTGCGCTTCAGGCCCGCCAGAAAGACGGGCAACTGCAGCATGGCGACAAGGACGGCCAGGGCGAGTGGCAGAACGGGCCGCCACCAGCGCCGCTGCTTCGGCATGAAAAGTAGATGGAACAGGCCGAGCGCCGGCAGCAGCAACGCAGCGAAGTAGTGCGACCAGAGCAGGCCGCTCGCCCCCAGCAGCAGGGCTGCCTGCGCGCCCCGCTCCGCCGGTCGGGCCGGCAGGGCGCAGCGCCAGTAGGACCAGAGGCACTGCGCCGTAAAAAGTGCAACCAGCGGGAAGGCGCGCGCGGTCGACAGGTAGATGAGGAAGAAGGCGGAGCCTGTTAGCAGCATTGCGGCAAAGAGGCCGGCCCGGGGCGCGAACAGGTCGCTGCCGGCGCGATACACCCAGGCGAGGGCCAGCATTCCGGCGAAGAGTGGCAGCGCCCGCACGGCAAATTCGCTCCAGCCGGAAATGCGGCCCCAGATGGAGAGCAGCATCGGCCAGCCCAACGCCTGCTCCGATGAGCGTTCGGCGACCGCGCTCCAGACTTCCGCAAGGGAATACGGCTCGGGGGCGGTCGCTCCGGCGACCACGATGGAGTTGACTTCGTCGAAAAAAAAGGCGTCGACGGTCATTCCCGGGATGATCAGGCCGGCAGTCAGCAGCAGCGGGAACAGGGCCCACAACCATGAGCGTTTCGTCGTCCGCTTGCCTGGTGCTTCCTGCAAGACTCACCTTTGTCTTCGCCCGTGAGACGTCAGTGTAGCGCACACAGACATGACCCTGTGACAGACTATTCGCATTAGCCGATGCGGAAGCGTTGCAGCATTTGCATGTCGCCGACTTCGCCGGTCTCGAGGTCGCGAGCCTGGAGCTGTTCGCCGGTCTGCCAGTCATAGAGCCCGACGTGCAGCTCGTATTCGCCCGGCGGCAGGGCGCGGACGTCGATTTCGCTGCGCAGCGGGACGATGGCGCCAGGGCCGACGCCCACGTCGCCCTGGGCAATGCGCTGGCCGCTGCGCGGGTCGATAACGTGCACGGCGAGGGAGTAACGGGCGAGCAGGGTTTCGTCAACGCTGCGGAAATGCGCGTCCAGACGCAGCCGGCCATCGCCGAGAGTGATCTCCGGCGCGGTCAGCTGGATGTCCCGTTCGAATTCCAGGCGCGCGGGCCTGTCCGGGCAATTCTCTACAGAATGCAGGGCGTAGCGTTCCAGGGTCAGGCCCCACTCCTCCAGGGCACGTTCACAGAACACCCGTCCCAGCGCCTGCGGCAAATCTGCGAAGCCCACCCTGTCCTTCGTGAGATAAAGCAGCCAGGCGTAGGGGTAGGCAGCGTGTACCGGCCGTATCGATTCAAAGGGGTCTTCCAGAAACCTGCCCATGGTTGCCCAGTCAACGCCCAACAGCCTGGCGTAATAGCGGCGCGTGTCGAGCGCCGCTACGTGATAGTCCTGAATCAGGAAGTCAGACGGGGAAATCTGCTCGCTCATGACCGGCATTAGCCGGTGAATGCTGGATTGCGAGAAATACCCCAGCTCATATCGCAGGTCGCTGGTCAGGGCGAGGGATACTCCCAGGACTAGCCAGACCGTCAGCAGGACTGCCACGAGGCGTCGATGCGCGCCGGCCAGCTGCCGGAGGCCGACGCCGGTCAGCAGGGCCAGCAGTGGCCACAGCGCGATCAGGTAGCGCATGCGCCTTTCCGACACAATCCTGAGCGCTTCGTTGGCGGCAATGATCAGCAGCAGCAGCGAGACTGAGACGAAGGTGAGCAGCCAGCCAGCGCCGGCCGGGCGTCTGTTGCGCAGCTGCCACAAAGTGCCGAACAGCAACGCGAGCGGCAGCAGGATGACCAGCAACTCGCCGACCCATGGAGCCGGGGAGACGATGCCGTTGGCCAGATAGCGAAGAAACTGCGTCAGCAGCTGCGGAGCCGCCAGGGCGACATTGTGCACCTGGCTCCTGGCCCCGGAAAGTGCGATGCCATTTAATATGCTGGGCAATTGAGGTAAAGATGCCACTGCGGCCAGCCCGAGAACCAGGACGGTCCGCCACCAGCGACGGTTTTTGGGGGCGAAGAGCAGGTGGAACAGGCCAAGGACGGGCAACAATAGCGCGCCGAAGTATTGCCAGTAGAGCAGCCCTGTCACGCCCGCCAGCAAGCTCGCCTGAGCCCGGCGTCCTGGCGATCGCGGCTGCAAGGCGTTGCGCCAATAGGCCCACAGGCTCCATGTGGTGAAGAGCATCACCATGGGGAAGGAGCGCGCGTGCAGCATGTTGGTCTGCGGAAACATCGATGCCGAAAGTAGCAGCGCAGCGAAGAAGCCCGTCTGCGCAGTGAAGAGGTCATTGCCTGCGCGGTAAACCCAGGCGAGCGCCAGCAGGCCGCCAAAGAGCGGCAGCGCGCGCGCGGCCACTTCACTCCAGCCGGCCAGGCGCCCCCAGACGGAGAGCAGCAAGGGCCAGCCCAGCGCCTGATCCGGGGATACCCTGGTAGTGTAATTCCATACGTCGGTGAAAGCGTGGGGCCCGGGACGGAACACTCCGGCAGCCATAAACGAGAAGGTCTCGTCGCCATTTAGCGCAATGTCACCCAGCGCCGGGATGACCAGCACAGCCGTCAGCAGCAAGGGAAGGAGGGCTAGTAGCCAGTAGCGGCTGGTGCTGAGGGAAGTGCGCGCCAGGTCCGTCAAGGTCAACTCCTTCAGGGGTGTAGCGGCAGTGTAGCGCAAGTATCCGCGAACCCGTCCCGTAATGGCTGCGCGCCTCAGTCGATGCGGAACCGGTGCACAACATGTATGTTGTCGGTCACGCCAGTCACCAGGTCGCGGGCTGGCATGCGCTCGCCAGTCCGCCAGTCATAGAGCGCCAGGTGAACTTCGTAGTCGCCCGGCTGCAGCGCGTTGATGTCGACCTCGCTATGCAGCGGGACGAAAAGCCCCGGGCCGACTCCGACGTCGCCCTGTGCGACGCGTTCGTCCCTGCGTGCATCAATGAGGTGAATGGCGAGGGAATAACGATCGGGGAGTTGGTAGTTGGCGCTGCGCAGGACGGCCTCAATCCGCAGCAGATCGCCCGATTGGGTAATCTCCAGCCCGGACAGGTCGATGCCTTCTTCGAAGGCGAGGCGCAAGGGGCTGTCAAGGCAACCTTCTTCAGCCAGGGCATGGCGCTCCAGGGTAAACCCCCACGCGTCCAGCACGCGCTCGCAGGCAATTCGGCCCAGCGAATTGACCTGGGCAACGACGACTTCGCGATCCAGCGTCCGGTAGAGGAACCAGGCGTGGCGGTGCGCAGCGTGGGCTGGCGCTACTTCTGCGAGCGGATCCTCTGCTTCCCGGTAGAGGATTCCGTAGGGCAGGGCCAGCAGCCGCGTATGCAACAGAACTGAATCGAGGTTCCTCGCCTTGTGGTCCAGAATCAGAAAATCGCTGGCGGGGATGTGCTCGAGCATGTAGCGATACACGCGGTGGAAGTCCGAGCGTTTAAGGTAATCCAGTTCATAGCGAAACTCTGGCCTCATACTTGTGTGAGCGCCGAAGATCAGCCAGAGCGCCAGCAGTACGGCCACCAGCCGACGACGTTTGCCGGCCAGCTGCCAGAGGCCGGCGCCAGCCACCAGGGCGACAAGGGGCCACAGCGCAATAAGATAGCGCAACCGCTCCGGTCCAATGACCCTGAGCACCTCGTTCAGAGCGACAATCAATAGCAGCAACGTGCCCGTCACAAAGACGAGAAACCTGCCAGCGCCGGCGCTTTTTCCTGAACGCAGCCTCAACCAGGCAGCGACCACCAGCGCCAGCAGCAAGAGAACCAGTGGCACGGCGCCAGGCCCAATCTGCAGATCGACGATACCGTTTGTCAGGAAACGGGCGAAACGCCCGAGCAGCTCTGCCGCGCTCATGGCCCGGTTTTGCAAACTGCTGTCGCTTGCAGCCCGCTCCAGCCCTTGCAAATAAATGGGTGCTTGCAGGGCAGCGGCCAGAGTGGCCAGCCCGAAGAGGAGGACAGGTTGCCACCAACGCCGGTTCTTCGGGACGCAGAGCAGGTGAAACAGGCTGAGCACAGGCAGCAGCAAGGCGCCGAAGTAGTGCATGTACAGCAATCCGGTCGCTGCCAGCAGCAGGCCTGCCCGCGCGACCCGGCCCGGAGGTCGCGGCTGCAAGGCGACGCGCCAGTAATGCCAGAGGCACATTGTGCCAAGGCAGGCCACCAGTGAGAAGGCGCGAGCGTAGGAAAGATAGAGCAGGAAGAATGCCGAAGCCGCCAGCAGCAATGTGGCGAAAAGGCCGGCCCGGGGCGCAAACAGGTCGCGACCTGTGCGGCCTACCCAGGCGAGGGCCAGCATCCCGCAGAAGAAGGGCAGCGCCCGCACGGCAAATTCACTCCATCCGGCGACGCGCCCCCAGATGGAGAGCAGCATCGGCCAGCCCAGCGCCTGCTCCGGAGATCTCCGGGCAACTGCGTTCCAGACTTCCGCCAGAGACCAGGGCCCTGGCCGCAGCGCGCCGGCGACGATCAGGGAGGAGGATTCGTCGGCGTGAAAGGCGTCGCGATCCAGTTGCGGGATGGCCAGCGCGGCAGCCAGCAGCAAGGGTAGCACCCATAGCCAGGACAAGTGCGCCACTCGACCTTGTGAGCGTTCCGTCATGCTCGGCTCTTCAACCGATCGCAGGCGATGCCGGCCAGTGTAGCATGGACGGGAGCGCTGGCGGCTGACCGTGCCAGATTCAGCTGACAGGCGCGTCAGCCGATGCGGAAGCGCTGCAGCGTATGCATGTCGCCGGTTTCGCCGGTCTCAAGGTCGCGGGCGGTGAGGCGCGCGCCGGTCTGCCAGTTGTAGAGCGCGACGCGCACTTCGTAGTTGCCTGGCGGCAGCGCCGAGATATCAATTTCGCTGCGCAGGGGGACGATAGCGCCTGGGCCGACGCCGGTGTCGCCCTGGGCAACGCGTTGGCCGCGCTGGTCAAAGACATGCACGGCCAGGGAGTAACTGGCGAGCAGCAGCTCGTCTTCGCTGCGGAAGTGGGCGTCCAGACGGAGCAGGCCATCCCTGAGGCTAATCTCCGGCGCGGTCAGCTGGATTTCGGAGTCGAATGCCAAGCGTACCGGTTTGTCCGGGCAATTCTCCACGGAATGCAGGGCGTAGCGTTCGAGAGTGAAGCCCCAGTCGTCCAGCACCCGTTCGCAGAGCACGCGATCCAGCTGTTGCGGCAGGTCAGCGAAGCCCACACGGTCTTTCGTGAGATAAAGCAACCAGATGTAGGGGTGGGCTGCGTGTACCGGTCTTAAGTTCTCATACGGATCCTCCAGGTACCTGCGCATTATCTCCCATGGCAATCCCAACATCCTGAAGGAGAAGAATTCCCTGTTTGTGGGTACAGCGAACCTGTCAAAGATTATTAAGTCGGTCTCGGAAAGATGCTCCTGCATAACCCGAGACACATGGTGATAGTTCCCACTGAAAAAAAAACCCAGTTCATAGCGGAAATCAGTGGCGACGGTGAGCCAGGCTCCCAGGACCAGCCAGAGCGCAAGCAGGACGGCGACCAGGCGTGGACGTTTGCTGGCAAGTCGCCAGAGGCCGGCGCCGACCAGCAGGGCTGTCAGGGGCCAGAGCGGCATCAGGTAGCGGATCCGGTTGTTTACAATCACCCGGGCCAATTCATTGATGGCGATCATTACCGCAAGCACGGTCAGGGTCGTCCAGGCAAGCAGCCAGAGTGGTCTGAGCCTGCTGGCGTCACGCATACGAAGCAGGGAGATGAGAACCAGCACAAGTAACAGGGAGACGAGCAACAAGCTGTCGAGAGGCGGAGGCGGATCCAGAAGTCCATTAGTCAAATAGCGAATGAAGTGAGAAACCAGGTCGGGCGCTGTGAGTGCACGGCTGTGCAGACTTTCCAGGGTTGCTGTGACATTCAGCCCATGCAGAAAGCCAGGCAACTGCAACATGGCCAGAAGGGCAGCAATGGCGAACAGGAGGACGGGCTGCCACCAGCGGCGGTTCTTCGGCATGAAGAGCAGATGAAACAACCCAGGGGCAGCCAGAAACAATGCGCAGTAAAAGTGCGCATAGAGCAGGCCAATGCTGCCCAGCAGCAAGCCCGCCTGAGCGCCTCTGCCCGGCAGCCGCGGATGCAGGGTGATGCGCCAGTAGGACCAGGTGCAGAGCGCGGTGCACAGGGCGACCAGCGTGAAGGCGCGCGCGCGGATCGTGTAGGCGATAAAGAACACGGAGGCGCTGAGCAGCAGCGCGGCAAAAAGACCTGCCCTTTGCGCAATGAGATCACGGCCAGTGCGGTAGACCCATGCCAGAGCCAGCACGCCGAAGAACAACGACAGCGCCCGGATTGCGAGCTCACGCCAGCCGACGAGATGTCCCCAGATGGCGAGCAACAACGGCCAGCCATAGGCTTGATCCGGGTCGCCGTTTGTGATGAAGCTCCAGGTTGCCTCCAGCGAAAGAGGCCCTGAACGCACTATGCCCGCGGCCATCAGTGAGGCGGTCTCATCGCCATTGAAGGCGTCAACGTCCAGCAGCGGTACGGCCAGCGCTGTGGCCAGCAGCAGCGGCAGCAGGGCCCACAGCCAGGAGAGGCGCGACCCCGGGTTACGACAAGGCTTATGCAAGGCCACTCCAGTTTCCGGTTGGCAGGCAGTATAGCACCTGAGATACGCATTCTTGTCGTGTTACAGGTGCTGCCCGAAAGCTTCAACCAAGCCGGAAGCGCTGCAGCGTGTGCATGTCGCCCATTTCGTTTGTTTCTGTGTCACGGGCAGAGAGGCGCTCGCCGGTGTGCCAGTCGTAGAGGGCGACGCGCAACTCATAGTCGCCAGGTGGCAACGCCGAGATGTCAATTTTACTGCGCAGCGGGGCGATGGCGCCGGCGCCGACGCCAACGTCGCCCTGGGCGACGCGCTCACCGCTCTGGTCGATGACATGCACGGCAAGGGAGTAACGGGAGAGCAAATAATCGTCTTCGCTACGGAAATGGGCGTCCAGACGCAGCAAGCCGTCCAGGAGGGTGATCTCCGGCGCGGTCAGCTGGATGCCGGAGTCGAATGCCAGGCGTACCGGTTTGTCCGGGCAGTTCTCCACAGAATGCAGGGCGTAGCGTTCGAGGGTGAAGCCCCACTCGTCCAACATACGTTCGCAGAGCACGCGTCCGAGCGCCTGCGGCAGGTCAGCGTAGCCCTTGCGGTTTTCCGAAGGATAGAGAAACCAGAGGTAGGGGTAGGCCACGTGTACTGGTCTGACATTCTGATATGGGTCATCCCAGTGCCTGCTGACGATTTCCAATGGCAACCCCAACATCTTGAAGTAGAAGTACCTCCTGTTTTCGCGAACTGCTAACTTGTCAAAGATAATTAAGTCAGTCTCGGGAAGACGCCCTTGCATAGCCCGATGCATACGGTGGTAGCTCCCACTGAAAAAGAAACCCAACTCATAGCGGAAATCAGTGGCGACGGTGAGCCAGGCTCCCAGGACCAGCCAGAGCGCAAGCAGGACGGCGACCAGGCGACGGTATCTGCGTGCAAGGCGCCACAGGCCTGCGCCAAGCAGCAGGGCTGTCAGGGGCCAAAGTGGCATCAGATAGCGAATCCGGGTAGGTCCGATTATCTTGAACACCTCGTTGATGGCGATCACCATAGAAAGCAGGGCAACAGACGCAAAGACGAGCAGCCAGATGGCGCCGGCTCCTTTTCCTGAATGCAGAAACCACAGGGTGACGATCACAAATGCAAGTGGCAGGGCGAGAAGCAGAAGCTCGCTGAAAGGCGGAGAGGGATCGACAAGGCCATTGGTCAAACTGCGAACGATGCGTGAGATCAGTGCCGTCGCCGACAGGGCCTTGTTGTGCATAGCTTCGTCGCTTACTGTCTTGTCCAACCCATGCAGAAAGGCGGGCAACTGCAACATGGCCAGCAGGGCAGCGAGGACGAGCAGGAGGACCGGCTGCCACCAGCGCCGGTTCTTCGGGACCAGGAACAGATGAAACAGGCCAAGGGCAGGCAGTAGCAGCGCGCCGAAATAGTGAGAATAAAGCAGGCCAAGGCTGCCCAGTAGCAAGCCAGCCTGAGCGCCTTTGCCAGGTGGCCGCGGATGCAGGGCGATGCGCCAGTAGGACCAGATGCTGAGCGCGGTGCACAGGACGACCAACGTGAAAGCGCGCGCGTGGATCATGTAGGCGAGAAAGTACACGGAGGCGCTGAGCAGCAGCGCAGCAAAGAAACCTGCCCGGGGCGCAAGCAGATCGCGGCCCGTGCGGTAGACCCAGGCGAGAGCCAGCATGCCGAAAAATTGCGGCAGTGCCCGGACTGCGACCTCACTCCAGCCAACGAGACGCCCCCATATTGCGAGCAACGTTGGCCAGCCATGGGCCTGTTGCGAGGCGGTGTTTTCCGAGACATCCACAAGGGACAGTGGCCCGGATCGGATTATACCTGCGGCTATGAGAGAGACCGGCTCATCGCCATTGAAGGCGTCAACGTCCAGCAGCGGTACCGCCAGCGCTGTGGCCAGCAGTAGCGGCAACAGGGCCCACATCCAGGAGAGGCGCGACGCCGGGTTACGACAAGGCTTATGCAAGGCCACTCCAGTTTCAGATTGGCTGACAGTATAGCATCCGAGATTTCGGCTTTCGTGTTTGAGGTGTTGTACTGGAGCTTCAGCCGAGGCGGAAGTGATGCAGCGTGTGCATGTTGCCGACTTCGGCCGTCTCCAGGTCGCGGGCGGGGAGGCGCTCACCAGTCTGCCAGTCGTAGAGCGCGACGCGCACTTCGTAGTCGCCAGGTGGCAGGGCGCTTACGTCGATTTCGCTGCGCAAGCGCACGAAAGTCCCCGGGCCGACGCCGGTATCGCCCTGGGCGACGCGCTCGCCGCTACGCGAGTCGATGATATGGATGGCGAGGGAATAGCGGTCGAGGAACGTTTCGTCAACACTGCGCAGGCCCGTCCAGAGGAGTAACCGGCCGTCGCGCAGCTGCAACTCATCCGCCGCAAGCAGCGTGGCATCGCTCTCAAATTGCAGGCGGTCACGGGCTTTGGACAAGGGGGAGAGGAGCAGTTCCAGGGTAACCCCCGAATCCTGCCAGGAGCGACTGTGGATCCAGCCGTCCTGTGTGAAGCGCTCAATGAGGGAGGGCAGGTGCAGGGCCCGTTCCTGCGAACTGCGCAACATTAGCCATGCCAGGTCGCTGTCTTGCGTGCGATGCAGGATTTCGTCAGAAGTCGTATATGATTCGAGCCACATCTGTCGTTTTCCGTAGGCGCCGGTGTAGAGTTCATTGACGCGACCCCCGCCACTGAGATCCCGGTCCATCACGAGGAAACCACTTGTGCTTCCTTCCGGTGCGATCATGCGCGTGGCAGCGATGGGAAAAGGCACATCTCTCCAGGACCAGCTGCGGGCCAGTACGCCTTCGCCCAGATAGTCTCTTGTCCCCAGGAAAGCCATCAGGGCGATCAGCGCGAGACCAGCTGGCGGCCGCAGGAGAGCTCGCTTCGGGTGCAGCAAGGCCAGGCTGATGAGCAGAACAACGGGCGGCCACAGGGTCGCAAGGTAACGAATGCGGGTCTTGTCAAGAACCTGCAACCATTCATTAACGACCAGCAGCAACAGCAGTTGCATGGTACAGGTGAGTGCAAGGTACCAGGCCGCGCCAGGTGCCTGGCGCTCGCGCCGGCTGCGCCAGCCGGCGATGAGCAGCGGCAGCGGCAGGGCGAGGGCGAGCAGGGTGCTGAAGGGCCGCCGTATGTCGAGCAGGCCGTCGCTAAGGTGGCGTACGAGCAGCGAAACGACTTCCGGGTAGCTCAGCGCCCGTTGTTGTAGTCCTTCATTAGCCTGGTTTTGCTTGATCCCGGCCAGCATATTAGGGACTTGTGGCAGGGCAAGCAGCGCGGCCAGGCCGAGCAAAACCACCGGCTGCCACCAGCGGCGTTCCTTGCGTACGAAGAACAGGTGGAAGAGCGCCAACGCGGGCAGCAGCAGTGCGCCGAAGTAATGGGAGTACAACAGCCCGGTCGCGCCCAGCACGAGGGCGGCCCGGGAACCATGTCCGGGCGGGTGTGGGTGCAGGGCCACGCGCCAGTAGGCCCAGATGACAATCGCCGCGAAGAGCATCGCGGCCGCGTAGGATCTTGCCACGTGCATATAGGTCAGAAAGAGGACTGATGTCGCCAACAGCAGCATGGCTGTCAGGGCGATGCGCGCTGTGCCCAGGGCGCGACCGAAACGGTAGACGCAGGCAAGGGTGAGCAACCCGGTGAGCCAGGGCACTGTGCGAATCGCCAGTTCGCTCCAGCCCGCGACACGCCCCCACAGCGAATAAGCCATCACCTGGCCCCAGGCGTGATTCGGCCAGCGTGAGACAAAGGCAGTCGCGGCTTCAGCGGGAGAATAGGGGCCGATGTGGCGCGCGCCGGCGCCGATCATGGTGGCGGCTTCGTCAGAATTGAAGACATCCCTGCCGAGAGCGGTTACCGTCAGTCCGGCGGCCAGCAGCAAGGGGAGCAGGGCCCACAACCAGGCGTGGCGCAACTTTCGAGCTTCGTATGAACGATGTAGCACGGCTCACCCCGGATTCGGCAGGTGGCCAGTATAGCAGCGCCGCCGCCGCGGCCCATAACGACACAGCACTTTCTTGGTTGCCTTTACGCTTCAGCCGAGGCGGAAGTGATGCAGCGTGTGCATGTCGCCGTCTGCGCCCGTCACCGTGTCGCGGGCAGGGAGGCGCGCGCCGGTCTGCCAGTTGTAGAGCGCGACCTGCAGCTCGTAGTCTCCGGGCGACAGCGTGCTGATGTCGATTTCGCTGCGCAGCGGCACGATGGCGCCGGGGCCGACGCCAACGTCGCCCAGGGCGACGCGCTCACCGCTCTGGTCGATGACATGCACGGCGAGGGAGTAGTAGGAAAGGAGATAGTCGTCGGCGCTGCGGAAATGGGCGTCCAGACGTAGCAGGCCGTCCAGGAGGGTGATCTCCGGCGCGGTCAGCTGGATGTCAGAGTCGTATTCCAGGCGCACGGGGCTGTCCGGGCAGTTCTCTACAGAATGCAGGGCGTAGCGTTCGAGGGTGAAGCCCCACTCGTCCAGGTCACGTTCGCAGAGCACGCGTCCGAGCGCCTGCGTCAAGTCAGCGTAGCCCATACGGTCTTCCGAGGGATAGAGAAACCACATGTAGGGGTAGGCTTCGTGTACTGGTCTTACGTCCTTGTAAGGCTCATCCCAGTGCCTGCTGACGACTTCCAACGGCAATCCCAGCATCTTGAAATAGAAGAAATCCCTGTTTGTGGGAACGGCGAACTTGTCAAAGATAATTAAATCAGCCTCAGGAAGACGACCTTGCATTATCCGATGCATGCGGTGGTAGTTCCCACTGAAAAAGAACCCCAATTCGTAGCGGAAATCAGTGGCGACGGTGAGCCAGGCTCCCAGGACCAACCAGAGAGCAAGCAGGACGGCGACCAGGCGCAGATGTTTGCTGGCAAGCTGCCAGAGACCGGCGCCGACCAGCAGAGCTGTCAACGGCCATAGCGGCATCAGGTAACGGATCCGGTTCTCTACTATCACTCGCAACATTTCGTTGATGGCTATGACAAATGCAAGCAGGGTGACAGAAGTGAAGAGGAGCAGCCAGATGGCGCTGCCCCGGTTTTCCTTACGCTGACGCCGCAGGGTGACAAGCACAAGCACGAGTGGCAAGGCGAGCAGCAGCAGCTCGCTGAAAGGCGGGGATAGATCGACAAGGCCATTGGTCATGTACCTAAGGAGATGCGAGAGTATCCCTGTCGCGGGCAAGATACGGTCGAGCAGGTCTTCACTGACTACTATGTTTAACCCTTCGAAGAGAATAGGAAGCTGCACTATTGCTGTCAGGCCGGCGAGTCCGAAGAGGAGCACTGCACGCCACCAGCGATGGTTCTTCGGGACGAAGAGCAGATGAAATAGACCCAGCGCGGGCAGGAGCAGAGCACCAAAGTAATGTGACCAGAGCAATCCAACACTCCCAAGCAGAAGGCCAGCCTGCGCGCCCCTGCCGGGTGGTCGCATGTGCAGGGCGACGCGCCAGTAATTCCACAGGCAGATCGTGGCACAGAGGGTCACCAGCGTGTAGGCGCGTGCATTCACCATATAGGCAAGGAAAAACACTGAAGAACCAAGCAGCAACGCGGCATAGAAACCCGCTACAGGTGCGAACAAGCCGCGACCCGAGCGAAAGACCCAGGCGAGGGTCAACAGGCCCATGCAGAGGGACAGCGCCCGAATGGCGAACTCGCTCCAGCCGACGAAGGGCCCCCAGACGGATAGCAATACCGGCCAGCCCGGCGCGTTTCGCGGGTCATTCTCCGCCAGGAAATCCCAGATATCTGCAAGGGAACGAGGGCCAGAGCCCAGAATGCCCGCGGCGACGAGGGAGGCAGGCTCATCGCCGTTGAAGGCGTCCACGTCCAGCAGCGGGACGGCCAGCGCTGCGGCCAGCAGCAGGGGTAGCAAGGCCCACATCCAGGAGATGTGCGACGCCGTGTTACGACAGGGCTTCTGCAAGATCACTCCAGTTTCAGGTTGGCCGGCAGTATAGCACCGTGGATACGTAGCTTTGTCGTGTTACAGGTGTTGCCCGGAAGCTTCAGCCCAGGCGGAAGTGGTGCAGCGTGTGCATGTCGCCCACTTCGTTCGTTTCAGTGTCGCGGGAGGAGAGGCGCGCGCCGGTCTGCCAGTCGTAGAGCGCGACGCGCAGATCGTAGTTGCCAGGCGGCAGGGCGCTGATGTCGATTTCGCTGGCCAGGCGGACGAATGTCCCTGGGCCGACGCCAACGTCACCCTGGGCAATGCGCTCGCCGGAGTTCACGTCAATAACATGCACGGCAAGGGAGTAGTTGGCGAGGAGCGCTTCGTCAGCGCTGCGGATAGCAGCCTCCAGACGAAGCAGGTCTTCTGAAAGGGCGACTTCCTGTCTTACCAGAGTGACATCTTGGTCAAACTCCAGATGAACAGGATTCACTGGACAGTCCTCGTTGGACGGAGCCCAGCGCTCGAGCAGGGCACTCCACCTGTCAATCACCCGCTCGCAGTACACATATCCCGGTGCGCCGCGCAGGCCGGAATATTCTGCGCGGCCCGGAGACAGATAGAAGAGCAGCCAGAGGCGGGGATTGGCAGCGTGCTGCGGCGCCAGGGCAGGGAGAGACTCGTCAATGCGCCAGAAAACAGGTTCATAGGGCAGGTTCAGTTGATCGTTTTGAGAAGATAGATAAATTATTTCCCCGTCTTCCAGGGACTGGTCCATGATGACGAGGTCGCCAGCAGGAACGAGCTTGAGCAGGGCCCGATGGACGTAATGGAAGGACGATGATTTACGGATTCCAAAGACATCGGGAGAACTTAGGACGAGCACCGGAGCGAGAATGAGCCAGACCGTCAATGGGACGGCCAGCGCGCGTTTGTATCTGCTGACGAAAAGGGCACTCAGTGGCCACAGCGGCATCAGGTAGCGAATCCGGTTCGGCTTCATCATACCGGCAATCTCGTTGACCAAGATCATCAACAACAACGTCGAGGCGGCCATGAAGGCAATCAGCCAGCCGGCGTCGGCGCGCCTGTCGCTGCGCAGGTGCAGTATGGTTGCGACGGCCAATGCCAGCAACAACAGGACGGGCAGCGCCGCGCTGACAGGCAGGGGCAGGCTGATGAGATAGTTACTCAGGAAATGAAGGAATCTCCCCGCTATTTCCGCGGCCGCCATCGCAACATTCTGCAGTTTTGCGTTAGATGTGGTTATTGCGAGACCATTCAGAAAGCCGGGCAACTGCAGCGCGGCGACCAGCGCGGCCAGGCCGACAAGCAGCACGGTTCGCCACCAGCGGCGCTTCTTCGGGACGAAGAGCAGGTGAAAGAGGCCCAGCACAGGCAGGATCAACGAGACAAAATAGTGCGAGTAGAGCAGGCCGATGCTGCCCAGCAGCAGGCCGGCCTGCGCGCCGGGGCCTGGTGGTCGCGGATGCAGGGCGACGCGCCAGTAACTCCACAGAATCAGCGCGGTGAAGAGCGTGACCAGCATGAAGACACGCGCATGCTCCATTTGGGCCAGGAAAACCACCGAGGAAGCCAGCACCAGGGCGGCAACCAGGCCCGCCTGCGGCCCGAAGAAATCGCGGCCGGCGCGGTAGACCCATGCGAGGGCCAGCATGCCGCCGAAGAGAGACAAGGACCGGATGGCGGGTTCGCTCCAGCCAACGATGCGTCCCCAGATGAAGAGCAGGATCGACCAGCCCTGGGTCTGGTGCGGGTCATTTTCTGCGATGAATTCCCAGACTTCGGCCAGGCTGCGCGGCCCCGCATTGTTGATGCCGGCAGCATAAAGGGAATCCTTTTCGTCGCCGATGAAAGCTACGTTGTCCAGCTGCTTCGTGACCATGGCTGCGGCCAGCAGCAACGGCAGCAGGGCCCACAGCCAGGAGACGCGCGACGCCGGGTTACGAAATGACTTTTGCAAGATCACTCCAGTTTCGGGTCGGCAGGCAGTATAGCATCAGAAATGTGCCGTCCTCGTCATCCTGTTGGTGCTACCCCAGGCTTCAACCGAGCCGAAAACGCTGCAAGGTGTGCATGTCACCCACTTCGTTTGTTTCTGTGTCACGGGCAGAGATGCGCTCGCCGGTTTGCCAATCGTATAATGCAACGCGCACTTCGTAGTCGCCAGGCGGCAAGGTAGAGATGTCGATTTCCCGGCACAGCGGGACAACATCACCCGGGCCCAGGCCAGTGTCACCCTGGGCAACGCGCTTGCCGCTATGTGCGTTGTTGACGTGGATGGCGAGGGAGTAACGGGCGAGGAGGCTTACATCAGCGCTGCCGAGGTTGGCACGAAAGCGCAGCAGACTATCGCGCAGCTCCGGCGCGACAGGCGCAAACAGTTCGATATCGTTCTCGAATTGCAGGCGCGCCTGATTCAGCATGGCTGCAGGGAACGGCGAGAGCAACAATTCCAGCGTGATACCGTCCTTCTGCCGGGAGCGACAGCGGAACCAGCCTTCCTTCCTGAAGCGCTTAAGGTAGGCGTGCACCTTGAGGATATCGTTTTGCGGGCTGCCCAACTGCGTACTACGCAACAGTATCCAAAGCGTGTCGAGTCCTTGCGCGCGCTCCAGGAGTTCGTCAGAAGACAATTTTTCTTCAAGTTCCACGCGGCGATCACCGTATACGCCGGTATAGAGTTCGTGGATACGCCCGCCACGGAACATCCTTTCCTCGGTAGCCAGCAGCCCATCCTCGCTACCTTCGGCGGCAATTGCTCGCGTGGCAGCAATGGAGACGGGCAAATTTCTCCAGGACCAGGAATAGGGGACCATTTCATCCTGGCTCAGAAAGTTACTTACTCCCAGGAAAGCAAACGTTGCGACCGCCACAAGGCCGCCCGACCGCAGCACAATAAAGCGTGACGGGCGCATGAAAGCCATACCGATGAGCAAAACGGAAGCTGGCCACAGCGTCGCCAGGTAGCGAACACGTTTCTCTTTGAACACCTGCAGCCATTCATTGACGCCCAGCACGAACAGCAAGAGCAGGATGCTGGTGAGCGCAAGGTACCAGGCTGCTGCGGGTGACTGGCGCCGGCGCCGACTGCGCCAGCCAAAGATGAGCAATGGCAAGGGCAGGGCGAGGGCGAACAGGGTGCTGAAGGGCTGCCGGACTTCGAGTAGCCCGTTGCTCAGGAAACGTAGAAACGTGGCGATGACTTCAGGATAGCGCAGTGCCGCTGCATGGAGACTATCCTTGTTCTGATTGTGTTGAATGCCACTCAGCAGATCAGGCACTTGTGGCAGGGCGAGCAATGCGGCCAACCCCAGCAGAACCACCGGCTGCCACCAGCGACGCTCCTTGCGCACGAAGATCAGATGGAAGAGCGCCAGCGCGAGCAGCAACAGTGCGCCCAGGTAATGGGCGTAAAGCAGGCCGGTTGCGCCCGACACAAGGGCGACCATGGCGCCATGCCTGGAAGGGCGCGGATTCAGGGCAACGCGCCAGTACGCCCACAGGACGATCGCTGCAAAGAGCATTACGAAGGCGTAGGATCTTGCAATGTGCATGTAGGTGAGAAACAGGACGGAGGTCGACAACAACAGCGTGGCTGTCAGGGCGATGCGCGCTGCGAACAGGGCGCGACCGATTCGGTAGACCCATGCGAGGGTGAGCACGCCGGTAAGCAAGGGCAATGCACGAATCGCCAGCTCGCTCCAGCCCACGACGCGCCCCCACTGTGAAAAGACCACCACGTGGCCCCAAGCTTGATCCGGTGAGCGTAAAACTGAAGCATGTATCGCTTCGGCAGGGGTGAACGGACCAAGGTGACGCGCGCCGGCGCTGAGCATCGTTGAGGACTCATCAACGTCAAAAGTCATCCTGTTTAGAGCAGGGACGACCAGCGCAGCAGCCAGCAGTAGCGGCAGCAAGGCCAAGATCCAGGAGAGGTGCGACGCCGTGTAACGAAATGGCTTCTGCAAGGTCGCTCCTGTTTCAGATCAACAGGCAGTATAGCATCGGAGTTACGCAGATTTGTCGTGCTACTGGTGCTACTCCAGGCTTCACCTGAGGCGGAAGCGGTGCAACGTGTGTGTGTCGCTTATTTCGTCCGTCTCCAGGTCGCGGGCGGTGAGGCGCTCACCGGTCTGCCAGTCGTAGAGCGCGACGCGCAACTCGTAGTCGCCAGGCTGTAGCGCGCTGATGTCGATTTCGCTGCGCAGCGGAACGATGGCGCCCGGGCCGACGCCGGTATCGCCTTGGGCGACGCGCTCTTCGCGTTGGTCGAAGACGTGCACGGCGAGAGAGTATCGGGCGAGTAGCTGCTCATCAATGCTGCGGAAGTGGGCATCGAGACGCAGCCGGCCGTCCAGGATTGTAATTTCTGGCGCGGTCAGCCGGATGCCAAAGTCAAATGTCAGGCGCACAGGTCTGTCCGGGCAGTTCTCTACAGAATATAGGGCGTAGCGTTCAAGGATGAAGCCCCATTCATCCAGTACCCGCTCACAGAAGACGCGCCCCAGTTCCTGAGGCAGGTCCGCCACGCTCACCCGGTCCTTTGTTCGGTAGAGCAGCCAGAGGAAGGGGTAGGCAGTTTGAACTGGTCTGATCGTTTCGTAGGGGTCCTCCCGGTATCGGTAAAGGGTATCCCACGGCCCGTCGAGGTTTCTGGCGTTTACCAGTCTTTCGTTACGATTCGCGACTTCAAAATCCATGATCAGGAGCTCACTTGCAGGAACATGTTCGCTCGTGGCGCGAATGAAATGGTGAATATCCGAATGGAAAAAGAACCCGGCTTTATAGCGTAAATCAGTAGCGAGTGTGAGCCAGACGCCACTAATCAGCCATAGCGCCAGCAGGCCAGCGACAAGGCGTCGATGTTTGCCGGCAAGATGCCACAGGCCGGCGCCGATCAACAGCGCTATCAATGGCCATAGCGGCATCAGGTAGCGGATCCGGTTGTCTACAATCACCTGTGCTAACTCATTGATGGCGATCATTACGGCAAGCACGGTCAGGGATGTAAAGGCAAGTAGCCAGAGTGAACTGATCCGGATTACGCCACGCAGATGAAGCAGGACAACAAGCGTCAGCGCGAGCAGCAGGGAGATCAGGAGCAGCTCGTTTAGCGGTGGCGAGGGATTGAGGAGGCCATTGGTCAGATTGCGAACAAAGTGCGAGACCAAAGCGGGTGCCTCGAGGGCCCGGTTGCGCAGACTTTCCTTGATTGCTGCTTCATTCAGTCCCTGCAGAAAGCCAGGCAATTGCAACATGGCCAGCAGGGCAGCGAGGACGAGCAGGTAGACGGTTTGCCACCAGCGTCGGTTCCTGGGGACAAAGATAAGATGAAATAGTCCCAGAACGGGCAGAAACAACGCGCAGAAATAGTGCATGTAGAGCAGGCTGGCACTGCCCAGCACCAGGCCTGCCTGTGCAGGCCGGCCTGGTGACTGCGGGTGCAGCACCATTCGCCAGTAGGACCAAATACCAAGCGTGGTAAAGAGGGAAACCAGTGTGAATGAGCGCGCGTGGATCATGTAGGCGAGAAAGAACACGGAGGTGCTTAGCAGCAGCGCGGCAAGGAGACCTGCCTGGGGCGCAAGGAGATCGCGGCCAGTGCGGTAGACCCAGGCGAGAGTCAGACAGCCGGCAAAGAGGGGGAGGGCCCGAACAGCAACTTCGCTCCAGCCAACGACACGCCCCCAGATGGCGAGCAGCGTTGGCCAGCCAAGGGCCTGTCGCGCATTAACGCTGCTCCAGGCATCAGCAAGGGACAATGGCCCGGACCGGTTAATTCCCGCAGCAAGCAGTGAGGCTGGCTCATCGCCATTGTAAGCGTCGACATTCAGCAACGGGATAGTCATTGTGGCGGCCAGCAGCAGCGGCAGCAACGCCCACATCCAGCTGAACTGTACACATCGGGTGTGACGCGCGTGAAATTGCAAGGCCCGTTCCTGTCCTGATCCAGGGCAAGTGTAGCATGGTCGATTCTCAGTCTGTGAAAATCGCGCGGCTCACCCGATGTGGAAGCGCTGCAGTGTATGCATGTCGCCGATTGCGCCCGTCTCAGGATCGTGAGCGAGGAGACGCTCTCCGGTCTGCCAGTCGTAAAGTGCAACGCGCAGATCGTAGTCGCCAGACGACAGCGCGCTGATGTCAATATCACTTCGCAACGGCACGATGGCACCGGGGCCGACGCCAACGTCGTCCTGGGCGACGCGTACGTCGCGGTAGTCAAAGACTTGCACGGTCAGGGTGTAGCGGGCGAGAAGCTGCTCGTCAGCGCTGCGGAAGTGGGCGTCCAGGCGTAGCAGACCGCCAGAAAACGTAATTTCCGGCGCGATCAGCTGGATGTCGGAGTCGAATGCCAGGTGTATGGGTCTGTCCGGGCAATTGCCCACGGAATGCAGGGCGTAGCGTTCCAGGGTGAAGCCCCATTCATCCAGCACGCGCTCACAGAACACGCGTTCCAGCTCATGTGGCAAGTCTGCAAAGCCCACGCGATCCTTCGAGAGGTAGAGCAACCATACGTAGGGGTAGGCAGCCTGCACCGGCCTGATCGTCTCATACGGGTCGTCCTGATACCTGCCCACGGTTGCCCGGTCTGCACCCGGCAGCGCGGCGTAGTACCGGCGCGTGTCACTCGGCGCTACGAGGGAATCCTGGATCAGAAAGTCTGTTGTAGAGACCTGCTCACGTATAACCGGGAAGACCCGGTGAATGCTGGATTGCGGGAAATACCCCAGCTCATAGCGAAGGTCGCTAGTCAGGGCGAGGGTCACCCCCAGGATCAGCCAGAGCGCCAGCAGGGCCGCTGCCAGGCGGCGTTGCGCACCAGCCAGTTGGCGGAGGCCGGCGCCGGTCAGCAGAGCAATCAGGGGCCACAGTGCCATCAGATAGCGCATGCGTCTTTCTGTCACCACCCTTAGCACTTCGTTGATGGCTGTGAATAGCAGCAGCAGTGTGGCGGACACGAAGACGAGAAACCATGCAGCGTCGGCCTTGCGTCTGGCGCGCAGGTGCAGCAGGGTGGTGATAACCAGCGCGAGTGGCAACAGGATGGTCAGCAACGAAGCGACCAGGGGGGTCGGGGTGAGGACGCCATTGACCAGATAACGGAGAAATTGCGCCAACAGCTGCGGAGCTGTCAGGGCATTGCTACTCAGCTTTTCACTGGTATCTGTAAGTTCCAGCCCGTTAATAAAGGTGGGCAACTGCAACGCGGCAATCAGGGCTGCCAATCCCTGCAAGAGAACAATCCGCCACCAGCGACGGTTCTTCGGGACGAAGAGCAGGTGAAACAGGCCGAGGACGGGCAGCAGCAGCGCACCGAAGTATTGCGAATAGAGCAGTCCCGTCATCCCGATCAGCAAGCTCGCCTGAGCCCGGAGCCCAGGCGGGCGCGGGCACAAGGCGTTGCGCCAGTAGGCCCACAGGCTCCACGCGGTGAAAAGCATCACCATTGGGAAGGCTCGCGCGTGTAGCATGTTGGTTTGCGGAAACATTGAGGCCGCAAGCAGCAGCGCGGCAAAGAAGCCCGTTTGCGCCGTGAAGAGATCATGGCCCGCGCGGTATACCCAGGCGAGCGCCAGCAGGCCACCGAAGCAGGGCAGCGCGCGCGCAGCCACTTCACTCCAGCCGGCGAAGCGCCCCCAAACGGAGAGCAGCAGCGGCCAGCCCAGCGCTTGCTCCGGAGATCTCAGGGCAACCGTGCTCAGGACCTCTTCCGGGGACCAGGGACCTGACCGCAGCGCGCCGGCCGCGATCATTGAGGTAGGCTCATCACCGTTGAACGCAATGTCACCCAGCGCCGGAATGACCAGGCCGGCCGCCAACAGCAACGGGAACAGGGCCCATAGCCAGGAGAGGCTTGTTTTGGGCGCGGTGAGAGCAGGGTCTTGCAAGGCCGGTTCCTTCAGGGATTGAGGAGTAGTGTAGCGCAAGTTGCCGCAATCCCGCTCTGTGACAGCAGCCCGTTTCAGTCGATACGAAAATAGTGCAGCACATGGATGTCGCCGTATTCGCCAGTCTTGAGGTCGCGGGCAGGGAGGCGCGCGCCGGTCTGCCAGTCGTAGAGCGCAACGCGCACTTCGTAGTCGCCAGGCGGCAGGGCAGAGATGTCGATTTCACGGCATAGCGGGACGATAGCACCCGGGCCGACGCCAGTGTCACCCTGGGCAACGCGCTCGCCGCTATGTGCGTTGATGACGTGGATGGCGAGGGAGTAACGGGCGAGGAGAGTTACATCAGCGCTGCCGAGGTTGGAACGAAAGCGCAGCAAACCGTCGCGCAGCTCCGGCCCAACAGGCGCAAACAGCTCGATGTCGTCCTCGAACTGCAGGCGCGCCTGATCCAGCATTGTCGCGGGGAACGGTGAGAGGAGCATTTCCAGCGAGACACCGGCCTCCCGCGAGGAGCGGCAGTGGAACCAGCCTGCCTGCCTGAAACGATCCAGATGGGCGCGCACGCCCAGGGCCGCCTCCTGTGCGCTGCTCGACAACAGCCAAACCAGAGCATGTCCCTTCGCGCGCTCCAGCAGTTCATCGGAAGATACAAGTTTGTCGAGCTGCACGCGACGTTCACCATAGCTACCGGTGTAGAAATCATGAATGTAGTGAAATCTGGCAAAGAGCCCGCTTCTGTCCACCGCCAGCAAGCCACTTGCGCTCCCTTCCTCAGTGATCGCGCGCGTGGCAGCAATGGAAATAGACGTTTCACTCCTGAGCCTGGCGAAGCGGACCAACTCTCCCTTGAGCAGGAAGTCGCGTACGCCGGCGAGGGCCATCAGAGTTACCAGCACAAGACCGATTGCCC
Organism: Phototrophicaceae bacterium; assembly: GCA_965223965.1. GTDB lineage: Bacteria > Chloroflexota > Anaerolineae > Aggregatilineales > Phototrophicaceae > JAGWBD01. Next base: position 2,000,927 of record CBDCXX010000006.1, on the reverse strand, counting down.
GGCGCAGGTTGATGCGCGACGGTTGTATGGAAACCTGGCTGATGAGCAACAGGACAGGTGGCCACAATGTTGCAAGATAGCGAACGCGTTTCTCTTCGAACACGCGCAGCCATTCACTGGCGCCCAGCAAGAGCAGCAAGAGCAGGATACTGGTGAGCGATAGATACCAGGCCGCTCCGGGTGGCTGGCGACTGCGCCGACTGCGCCAGCCAAAGAGGACCAGTGGCAGGGGCAGGGCGAGGGTGAACAGGGTGCTGAATGGCCGCCGGATTTCGAGCAGGCCGTTGCTCAGATAGCGCAGGAATGTGGCGATGACTTCAGGATAGCGCAGCGCTTCTGCATGGAGATGATCTTTTTCCTGATTATGTGCAATGCCACTCAGCAGATCAGGCACTTGTGGCAGGGCGAGCAGCGCGGCCAGGCCGAGCAATACCACAGGCTGCCGCCAGCGGCGCTCCTTGCGCACGAAGAACAGGTGGAAAAGCGCCAGCGCGGGCAGCAGCAGCGCGCCGAAGTAATGGGCGTAGAGCAACCCGGTCGCGCCCAGCACCAGGAGGGCCCTGGCGCCGAGTCCTGGCGGGAGTGGGTGCAGGGCCACGCGCCAGTAGGCCCAAAGGACGATTGCCGCGAAGAGCATCGCGAGCCCGTGAGATCTTGCCTTGTGCATATAGGTGAGAAAGACGACGGATGTTGACAAAAGCAGCATGGCCGTCAGGGCAACACGCGCTGTGAACAGGGCGCGGCCGATACGATAGACCCAGGCAAGGGTGAGCAATCCGGTGAGCCAGGGCACTGTGCGAATCGCCAGCTCGCTCCAACCTGCGAGACGCCCCCACTGCGAAAAGACCACCACGTGGCCCCAAGCTTGATCCGGCGAGCGTCTAACTGAAGTATGTACCGCTTCGGCAGGGGTGAACGGGCCCAGGTGACGCGCACCGGCATTGATCATCGTTGAGGATTCGTCAATGTCGAAAACATCCCTGCCGAGAATTGGTGCGACCAGCGCGGCGGCCAGCAGCAGCGGCAGCAAGGCCCACAGCCAGGAGAGGCGCGATGCCGGATTGCGAAAGGCCTTCTGCAAGTTCACTCCTGTTCAACTCAACAGGCAGTATAGCATCGGAGACATGCAGATATTGTCGTGCTGCTGGTGCTACCCTGACGCTTCAGTCGAGGCGGAAGCGATGCAGTGCGTGGATGTCACTAACTACGTCCGTATCCAGGTCGCGAGCGCTGAGGCGCGCGCCAGTCTTCCAGTTGTAGAGCGCGACCTGCAGCTCGTAGTCTCCGGGCGACAGCGTACTGATGTCGATTTCGCTGGCCAGACGAAAGAAAGTGCCCAGGCCAACGCCGACGTCGCCCTGGGCGACGCGTTCGCCGGAGTTCACGTCTATGACGTGTACAGCGAGGGAATGGTATTTGAGGAAGTTATCATCAGGACTACGGATGGCAGCCTCCAGACGCAGCAGGTCTTCTGACAAGGTAACTTTCTGTCTCACAAGAGAGACATTTTGGTCGAACTCCAGCCGCAGAGGATTGACCGGACAGTCCTTGATGGACGGAGCCCAGCGCTCGAGCAGGGCTCTCCACCTGTCAATCACCCGTTCGCAGTACACATATCCCGGCGCGTCGCGCAGGCCGGAATATTCTGCGCGGTCCGGAGACAGTATAGAAGAGCAACCAGAGGCGGGTTTTGGAGGCGAGGGGTGGCGCCGGGGCAGGGAGCGGCTCGTCTATGCGCCAGAAGACAGGTTCATAGGGCAGATTCAGCAGCCCGATGTATTGAGAAGACAGATAAAGGATTTCTCTCTCTTCCAGCGACTGGTCCATGATGACAAGGTCGCCCGCGGGAACGCGCTCGAGCAGGGTCCGGTGAACGAAGTGGAAGGACGATGTTTCATAAGTCTCGTACAATTCGGGAGAGGTGAGGACGAGCACCGGCGCGAGAATGAGCCAGATCGTCAGGGGGACGGCGAGCGCACGTTTGTATCTGCTGACAAAAAGGGCACTCAGTGGCCACAGCGGTGTCAGGTAGCGGATTCGATTTGCCTTCATCACAGCGACAAGCTCGTTGGCGGCGATCATCAACAACAGTGACGTGGCGGCCACGAAAGCAATCAGCCAGCCGGCGTCGGCACGCCTGTCGCTGCGAAGGTGCAATATGGTTGCTACAGTCACTGCCAGCAACAACAGGACGGGCAGCGCCGCGCTGATAAAAGGGGGCAGGCTGATGAGATAGTTGCTCAGGAAATGCAGGAATTGCCCCGCTATTTCCGCGGCCGTCATTGCAGCATTCTGCACTTTTTCGTCAGCGGCGGCTTTGGCGAGGCCATTCAGAAAACCGGGCAGCTGCAGCGCGGCGACCATTGCTGCCAGGCCGACAAGCAGCACAGTTCGCCACCAGCGGCGCTTCTTCGGGACGAAGAGCAGGTGAAAGAGGCCCAGCACGGGGAGGATCAACGAGCCAAAATAATGCGAGTAGAGCAGGCCGATGCTGCCCAGCAGCAGACCGGCCTGCGCACCGGGGCCTGGTGGTCGCGGATGCAGGGCGACGCGCCAGTAACTCCACAGGATCAGTGCGGTGAAAAGCGAGACCAGCGGGAAGGCGCGCGCATGCTCCATTTGGGCCAGAAAGACAGCCGAGGTAGCCAGCATCAGGGCGGCTACCAGGCCCGCCTGTGGGCCGAAGAAATCGCGACCGGCGCGGTAGACCCACGCGAGCGCCAGCATGCCGCCGAAGAGGGACACGGACCGAATGGCAGGTTCGCTCCAGCCGGCGAGGCGACCCTGGATGAAGAGCAGTTTCGACCAGCCCTGGGCCACGACGGGGTCCTTTTCTGCGATGAATTCCCAGACTTCGGCCAGGCTGCGCGGCCCCGCATTGTTGATGCCGGCAGCATAAAGGGAATCCGGCTCGTCGCCGAAGAAAGCCATGTTGTCGAGCTGCTTCGTGACCAGTGCGGCGGCCAGCAGCAGCGGCAGCAGGGCCCACAACCATGCCAGGCTTGCTGTGCTCTTGTTCGCGCCTGTAGACAAGAACGCTCCAGGATTGACGTTGATTAGAGAATCTCTCAATGCTAAAGCAGTTTAGCGTTGAGAGTCTTAACTCTCAATTATTCAATTGTGCTGGAAGCGATGCAGTGTGTGGATGTCGCTGACTTCGTCTGTCACAAGGTCCCTGGCAGAGAGGCGGGCGCCAGTCTGCCAGTCGTAGAGGGCGACGCGCACTTCGTATTCGCCCTTCGGCAGCGCGCTGACGTCGATTTCCCGGCACAACGGGACGTACTTGCCCGGGCCAACGCCGGTGTCGGCCTGGGCAACGCGCTCGCCGCGACGCGAGTCGATGATATGTATGGCGAGGGAATGGCGGTCGAGGAACGTTTCGTCATCACTGCGCAGGCCGGTCCTGAGGCGCAGCCGGCCGTCAAGCAACTGCGGCTCATCCGGCGCAAACAGCGTGGCAGAGCTCTCAAACTGCAGGCGGTCACGGGCAGTAGACAAGGGGGAGAGGAGCAGCTCCAGGGAGACCCCCGAATCTTGCCAGGAGCGGCAGTGGAACCAGCCTTCCTGTCTGAAGCGGTCAATGTGGGAGGGTACGTGCAGAGCCTCTTCCTGTGAACTGCGCGACACCAGCCATACCAGGTCGTTGTCTTGCGCGCGCTCAAGGAGTTCGTCAGAAGTGGTATACGCTTCGAGTCGCATACGCCGTTTCTCATAGGCGCCGGTGTAGAGTTTGTAGACCCGCCCCCCTCCAAGGAGACTCCGGTCCACCACGAGGAAACCACTTGCGCTCCCCTCCGCTGCGATCAAACGTGTGGCAGTGATGGGGAAGGACAAATCCCTCCAGTACCAGTTGCGGGTCAGTTCGCCTTCGTACAGATAATCACTTGTCCCGAGAAAAGCCATCAGGGCGACCAGCACGAGGCCACCTGGCGGCCGCAGGAGGGCTCGCTTCGGGTGAAGCAAGGCCACGCCGATGAGCAATACAGCGGGCGGCCACAGGGTCGCAAGGTACCGAACGCGGGTCGCCACCAGAACCTGCAACCATTCATTGGCAACCAGCAGCAACAGCAGTTGCAAGGTGCAGGTGAGCGCAAGGTACCTGACCGCTCCAGGTGCCTGGCGGCTGCGCAGGCTGCGCCAGCCGGCGATGAGCAACGACAGCGGCAGGGCGAGGGCGAGCAGGGTGCTGAAGGGCCACCGAATTTCGAGCAGACCGTAGCTAAGGTGGCGTAAGAGCAGCGAAACGACTTCCGGGTAGCCCAACGCCCTTTCATGGAGTTCTTCATTGACCTGGTTGTGCTGGATGCCTCCCAGCAGGTCAGGTGCCTGTGGCAGGGCGAGCAGTGCGGCCAGGCCGAGCAGAACCACCGGCTGCCACCAGCGACGCTCCTTGCGCACGAAGAACAGGTGGAAGAGCGCCAGCGCCGGCAGCAACAGCGCGCTGAAGTAATGGGCGTAGAGCAGCCCGGTCGCGCCCAGCACCAGGGCGGCCCGGGCACCATGTCCGGGCGGGTGTGGGTGCAGGGCCACGCGCCAGTAGGCCCAGATGACAATCGCCGCAAAGAGTGTTGCGAACGTAAAGGATCTTGCCACATGCATGTAGGTGAGGAAAAGGACGGATGTTGACAAGAGCAGCATGGTTGTCAGGGAGATGCGCTGTGAAAACAGGGCACGGCCGATACGGTAGACACAGGCAAGGGTGAGCAGCCCGGTGAGCCATGGCAAAGCGCGAATCGCCAGCTCGCTCCAGCCTGCGACTCGCCCCCACAACGAATAAACTACCACCTGGCCCCAGGCCTGATCCGGGGAACGTGCGACCGAGGCAGCCACAGCTTCGGCAATGGTATACGGGCCGATGTGGCGCGCGCCGGCGCCGATCATGGTGGAAGCTTCGTCGACGTCGAAAACGTCGTTGCCGAGAGCGGTTACAGTCAGTCCGGCGGCCAGCAGCAGGGGGAGCAGGGCCCACAACCAGGCGTGGCCTCCCTTTCGAGCTTCGTATGAACGATGCAGCACGGATAACCCCTGTTTCGACTGTTGGCCAGTATAGTAGGATCGCCGCCGCGGCCCATAACGAAACAGCACTTTCTTCGTTGCCTTTACGCCTTAGCCGAGGCGGAAGCGGTGCAGCGTGTGCATGTCGCCGTCTGCGCCCGTTTCGAGGGCGCGGGCGGAAAGCCGCGCGCCAGTTTGCCAGTCGTAGAGCGCGACGCGCAGCTCGTAGTCGCCGGGCGGCAGGGCGCTGATGTCGATTTCGCTGCGCAGGCGCACGAAAGTCCCCGGTCCGACGCCGACGTCGCCCTGGGCAACGCGCACCCCGGAGTTCAAGTCAATGACATGCACGGCGAGGGAATAGCTGACGAGGGGAGCTTCGTCAGCGCTGTGGATTGTAGCCTCCAGGCGCATTGAATCATTTGACGAAATGATTTCAAGCCAGCCCAGATCGATATTCCGGTCAAACTTCAGACGTACAGGATTGACTGGACAGTCCTCGGCGGACAGGGCCCAGCTCTCGAGCCGGACTTTCCACCTCTCAAGGACCCTTTCGCAAAATACGTAGCGAGGCGCGCCAGGCAGGCTTGGATATCTTGCGCGGTTCTCAGGCAGATAGAAGAGTAGCCAGAGGCGGGAATTGGCAGCGTGCTGCGGTGCCAGGTCAGGGAGCGGCTCGTCAATGTGCCAGAAGACAGGTTCGTAAGGCAGGTTCAGCCGCCCGATGTAATTAGGCGACAGATAAAGAATTTCCCTATCCTTTAGCGACTGGTCCATGAGGACGAGGTCGCCCGCGGGAACGCGCTTGAGCAGGGTCCGGTGGACGTAATGGAAGGATGAGGATTTACGGATTCCAAAAAAATCGGGAGAGATGAGGACGAGCACCGGAGCGAGAATGAGCCAGATCGTCAGGGGGACGGCGAGCGCGCGTTTGTACCTGCTGACGAACAGGGCGCCAAGTGGCCACAGCGGCATCAGGTAGCGAATCCGGTTGGATTTCATCACCCTGACAAGCTCGTTTGCACCAATCATCAACAGAAGCGATGTGGCGGCCACGAAAGCGATCAGCCAGCCGGCATCGACACGCCTGTCGCTGCGAAGGTGCAATATGGCTGCTACAGCCAATGCCAGTAACAACAGGACGGGAAGCGCCGCGCTGACAAAAGGGGGCAGGCTGATGAGATAGTTGCTCAGAAAATGAAGGAATTGCCCCGCTATTTCTGCGGCCGTCATTGCAACATTCTGAAGTTTTTCGTCAGCGGTGGATTTCGTGAGGCCATTCAGAAAACCGGGCAGCTGCAGCGCGGCGACCAGCGCGGCCAGGCCGACAAGTAGCAAAGTTCGCCACCAACGTCGGTACTTCGGGACGAAGAGCAGGTGAAAGAGGCCCAGCGCGGGCAGGATCAACGAGCCAAAATAGTGCGAGTAGAGCAGACCGATGCTGCCCAGCAGCAGGCCAGCCTGCGCTCCGGGGCCTGGTGGTCGCGGATGCAGGGCGACGCGCCAGTAACTCCACAGGATCAGCGCAGTGAAGAGCGCAACCGTACTGAACGCGCGCGCGAGCTCCATGTGGGCCAGAAAGACAGCCGAGCTACCCAACATCAGGGCGGCTAACAGGCCCGCCTGTGGGCCGAAGAAATCGCGGCCGGCGCGGTAGACCCATGCGAGCGCCAGCAGGCCGGCGAAGAGGGACAACGCCCGATTGGCGGGTTCACTCCAGCCGGCCATGCGACCCCAAATGAAGAGCAGTATCGACCAACCCTGGGCCTGGTTCGGCCTGGTATCCGCCACGAACTCCCAGACTTCCGCCAGGTTGCGCGGCCCTGCATTGTTGATTCCGGTAGAATACAGGGAATCCGGCTCGTCGCCGAAGAAAGCCTTGTTGTCCAGCTGCTTCGTGACCAGTGCGGCGGCCAGCAGCAGGGGTAGCAGGGCCCACAACCATGCGCGGCCTGCTGCGCTTTTGTTTGCGCCTGTAGACAAGAACGCTCCAGGATTGACGTAGATTAGAGAAATTCTCAATGCTAATGCAGTGTAGCATTGAGAGTCTTAACTCTCAATTATTCAATTGTGCTGGAAGCGATGCAGTGTGTGGATGTCGCTGACTTCGTCCGTCTCCAGGTCACGGGCAAGGAGGCGCTCTCCCGTTTGCCAGTCGTAGAGGGCGACGCGTACTTCGTAGTCGCCTGGCGGCAATGCTGAGATGTCAACTTCGCTATTTAAGGCGACTATGGCGCCCGGGCCCGCACCTGCGTCGCCCTGGGCGACGCGCTCGCCGCTGAGCGGCTCAACGACATGCACGGCAAGGGAGTAATTGGCGAGGAGATAGTCATCAACGCTTGTGAGGCCGGCCTCAAATCGCAGTAGCTCGTCGCGCAGGCTGAACCCTGACCAGGTCAACCTGATATTGTTTTCGAACTCCAGGCGCCGGGCATCACTGGCACAGCGCGCCTCGGATCTGGCAAAACGCTCCAGCGCAAAGCCCCATTCGTCCAGGACCAGTTCACAGTGAGCCAGCCCCTCGCCATCAGTCAAATCCCTAATGAGTGCGCCATCCCGCGAGGGATATAACAACCAGATAAAAGGATATGCCGTATAGGTCTCTCTTATGTTTTCCAGCAGAAACTCACCTTCCACGGGGAGTGCGTTGAAGTTTTGATCCAGCAAACTGCTGTACAAACTGCGGCTATCGGTCCAAAGGGCAGATTTGTCAATCATCAGCAGGTCGGTCTCGGGAACCTGTTCGCCCAGGGCCCGATAAACCCGATGGATTTCCGAGGGTATGAAATACCCCAGCTCGTTACGATAATCGCTTCCTGTGCCAAGGCGAACCCCCAGGATGAGCCAGAGCACCAGCAATCCCGTCACTACCTGGCGCTTTCTTTGGGCCAGGCGCAGTATGCCGGCGCCGGCCAGCAGGGCAGTCAGGGGCCAGAGTGGCATCAGGTATCGGATTCGGTTCTCTACAATCACTCGGGAAAACTCATTGATAGCGATCACAATCGCGAGAACGGTCAGGGACGTAAAGGCAAGCAGCCAGAGTGGACTGATCCTGATAGCGCGACGCAGACCTTGCAAGGTGACGAGCGCCAGCACAAGCAGGAGGCCGAGAAGCAGGAGCTCGCTGAAGGGTGGGGATGGAGCGACAAGGCCATTGGTCAGGAAGCGAACGAAGCGCGAAAACAGAGCCGTTGCCGACAGGGCCCTGTTGTGCAGGTCTCCGTCGGCGGCTGTATCTTTCAGTCCTTCCAGAAAACCTGGCAGCTGCAGCATGGCCAGCAAGGCAGCGACGGCGATCAGCAGGACGGGCCGCCACCAGCGCCGGCTCTTTGGCACGAAGAGCAGATGAAACAGGCCGAGGGCAGGCAGAAACAGCGCGCTGAAGTAGTGCGAATAGAGTAAGCCAACGCTGCCGAGCAAAAGGCCAGCTGGTGCACCCATGCTGGTTGGCCGGGGATTCAGCACAAGGCGCCAGTAAGACCAGATGCAGAGCGTGCTGCACAGGGCGATCAGAGTGAAAGCGCGCGCGTGGATCATATAAGCGAGAAAGAATACGGAGGCGCTGAGCAGCAGTGCAGCGAAGAGACCTGCCCGGGGCGCAAGCAGATCACGGCCCGTGCGGTAGACCCAGGCGAGAGTCAGCATGCCGAAGAACAGCGACAGTGCCCGGACTGCAACCTCACTCCAGCCGACGAGATGTCCCCAGATGGCGAGCAGAATTGGCCATCCGTAGGTCTGATGCGGGTCGATCTTGATGATAGATCCCCAGATTTCATCCAGGGAAGAGGGGACTGAACGCAGCACACCTGCAGCTTTGAGAGAGGCGGGCTCATCGCCATTGAAGGCGTCCACATCCAGCAGAGGGATGGCCAGCGCGGCAGCCAGCAGCAGCGGCAGCAGGGCCCACAGCCAGGAGACGCGCGACGCCGGGTTACGAAATGGCTTCTGCAAGACCACTCCAGTTTCAGGTCAGCAGGCAGTATAGCATCCGAAAAGTGCCGTCCTCGTCATCCTGCTGGTGCTACTCCAGGCTTCAACCGAGCCGGAAGCGCTGCAGAAGATGCATGTCGCCGGTTTCGCCGGTTTCCAGGTCGCGGGCAGGGAGGCGCGCGGCGGTCTGCCAGTCGTAAAGCGCGACGCGCAGCTCGTACTCTCCTGGCGGCAGGGCGCTGACGTCGATTTCACTGCGAAACGGGACGATGGCGCCGGGGCCCACACCGGTATCGCCCTGGGCCACGCGCTGGCCAAGCTGGTCGATGACATGTACAGCGAGGGAGTAGCGGGCCAGGAGCTGCTCGTCAGCGCTACCGAAGTGGGCGTCAAGGCGTAACAATCCATCCTGGACGGTGATCTCCGGCGTGGTCAGCCGGATGCCGGAGTCGAACTCGAGGCGCGCAGGTCTGGCAGGACAGTTCTCAACAGAAGACAGGGCGTAACGTTCGAGGGTGAAGCCCCATTCATCCAGGGCACGCTCACAGAACACGCGTCCCAGCTGTTGCGGCAGATCTGTGAAGCCCACCCGGTCCTTTGAGCGGTATAGAAGCCAAAGGTAGGGGTAGTCGGCTTGGACCGGCCGGGCCATCTCATAGGGGTCCGCTTTGTATCTGTAGACATGTGGTGAGATGTTTTCTCTGTCGGCAAACCATCCCGAATTGGCAATGTCTGGCGTGTAGTCGAGGAGCAGGAGATCAGAGGCAGGAACGAGTTGGCGCACGACAGGGAAGAGTTGGCGAATATCTGTGCGGAAAAAATATCCAAGTCCATAGCGATACTCCGTGACGACTGTAAGCCCGGCGCCGGTGATCAGCCACAGTGTCAACATGCCGGTAGCCATAATACGATGCCTGATTGTCAGGCGCCACAGGCCTGCGCCAATCAGCAAGGCAGTCAAAGGCCAGAGCGGCATCAGGTAGCGGATGCGGTTGGCAACAATCACCTGAACAAACGCATTGATGGCGATCATCACCGCAAGCACGGACAGCGCCGTAAAGCCAAGCAGCCAGAGTGAACTGATCCTGATGACGCCACGCAGATGTAGCAGGATGACGAGCGCCAGCGTGGAAGGCAGGGAGATGAGCAGCAATGTGTCGAGTGACGGGGGCAGATCAAGAAGACCATTGGTCATGAAGTGAACGAAATGCGAGACTACAGCTGGCGCAGTGAAGGCCCGGTTATGCAGGGCTTCGTTGCCCGCTGTTTTATCCAGTCCCTGCAGAAAGCCGGGCAGTTGCGGCATGGCAAGCAAGGCAGCGACGGCGATCAGGAGGACGGGCCGCAACCAGCGCCGGTTCTTCGGGACGAAGAGCAGATGAAACAGGCCAATTGCAGGCAGTAACAGCGCAGTGAAGTAGTGCGAATAGAGCAGGCCAACGCTGCCGAGCAGCAGACCGGCCGGCACACTCATGCTGGTTGGCCGCGGATTCATCACAAGGCGCCAGTAAGACCAGATGCAGAGTGTGCTGCACAGGGCGACCAGCGTGAAGGCGCGCGCGTGGATCATATAGGCGAGAAAGAATACGGAGGCACTGAGCAGCAGTGCAGCGAGGAGACCTGCCCGGGGCGCAAGCAGATCACGGCCCGTGCGGTAGACCCAGGCGAGAGTCAGCATGCCGAAGAACAGCGACAGCGCCCGGACTGCAACCTCGCTCCAGCCGACGAGATGTCCCCAGGCGGAGAGCAACAAGGGCCAGCCCCGCGCCTGCTCCGGGGATACTCGGGCAACCGTGCTCAAGACCTCCTCCAGGGACCAGGGCCCTGACCGCATTATGCCTGCAGCCAGAAGCGAGGCAGGCTCATCGCCATTGAAGGCATCAACATTGAGCAACGGGATGGCCAGCGCGGCGGCCAGCAGCAACGGCAGCAGGGTCCACAGCCAGGAGGGGCGCGCTGCAGGATATCGAAATGCTTTCTGCAAGTTAACTCCTGTTTCCGACCAACGGCAGTATAGCATCGGAGATTCGCAGAATTGTTGTAACGCTGGTGCTGCCCTGGAGCTTTAACCGATGCGGAAGCGGTGCAGCTTGTGCATGTCACTGACTTCGTCAGTTTCAGGATCATGGGCGGAGAGGCGAGCGCCGGTCTGCCAGTCGTAGAGCGCAACCCGCAGCTCGTAATCGCCAGGCGGAAGGGCGCTTACGTCGATTTCGCTGCGCAGGGGGACGATGGCGCCGGGCCCTACGCCAAAGTCGCCCTGGGCGACACGCTGGCCGCTCTGGTCGATGACATGCACGGCGAGGGAGTAACGGGAAAGCAGGTAGGAGTCCTCGCTGTGGAAGTGGGCGTCGAGGCGCAGCAGGCCGTCCGAAACCGCAATTTCCGGCGCGGTCAGCTGGATACCTGAGTCGAACGCCAGGCGCACAGGTCTGGCAGGGCAGTTCTCCACAGTATGCAGGGCGTAGCGTTCGAGGGTGAAGCCCCACTTGTCCAGCACACGTTCGCAGAGCACGCGATCCAGCTGTTGCGACAGGTCTGCGAAGCCCACCCTGTCCCTGCTGCTATAGAGCAGCCAGACGTAGGGGTAGGCAGCCTGCACCGGCCTGATCGACTCATAGGAGTCTGCCCGGAACCTGCTCAAAGTTGTCCAGTCTGCACCCATCAGCCTGACGTAAAACAGGCTCACCTCGCTCGGCGCTACGCGGGTATCCAGGATGAGAAGATCTGATGTAGAGGTCTGCTCACGAATTAACGGGAAGACCCGGTGAATGCTGGATTGCGAGAAATACCCCAGCTCATAACGAAGGTTGGTAGTCAGGGCGAGGGTCACCCCCAGGATCAGCCAGAGCGCCAGCAGGGCCGCTACGAGGCGACGATGCGCGTCGGCCAGCTGGCGCAGGCCGCAGCCGGCCAGCAGGGCAATCAGGGGCCACAGCGCCACCAAATAGCGTATGCGCCTTTCTGTCACCACCCTGAGCGCTTCGTTGAAGGGAACGTAAAGGAGCAGCAGCGTGGTAGAGACGAAGGCGAGCAGCCAGCGTGCGCCGACCGGGCGCCTGGCGCGCAGACGCAGCACGGTGGCGACCAGCAACGCGAGCGGCAACAGGACGACCAGCAACTCGCCGACCCATGGAGCCGGGGAGACGATGCCGTTGGCCAGATAGCGAAGAAACTGCGCCAACAATTGCGGTGGCGTCAGGGCGATACCGCGCGTCTGGCTCCTGGTCACTGTGAATGCAACGCCATTTAGCAGGCCGGGCAATTGTGGTACAGAAGCCATCGCAGCCAGCCCGAGGAGCAGGACGGTTCGCCACCAGCGCCGGTTCTTCGGGACGAAGAGCAGGTGAAACAGGCCAAGGACGGGCAACAATAGCGCGCCGGAGTATTGCGAATAGAGCAGCCCTGTCACGCCCGCCAGCAAGCTCGCCTGGGCCCGGCGTCCTGGCGATTGCGGTTGCAAGGCGTTGCGCCAATAGGCCCACAGGCTCCATGTGGTGAAGAGCATCACCATGGGGAAGGAGCGCGCGTGCAGCATGTTGGTCTGCGGAAACATCGCTGCCGAAAGTAGCAGCGCAGCTAAGAAGCCCGTCTGCGCAGTGAAGAGGTCTTTGCCTGCGCGGTAAACCCAGGCGAGCGCCAGCAGGCCGCCGAAGAGTGGCAGCGCGCGCGCGGCCACTTCACTCCAGCCGGCCAGGCGCCCCCAGACGGAGAGCAGCAAGGGCCAGCCCAGCGCCTGATCCGGGGTCACCCTGGTAGTGTAGTTCCATGCGTCGGTGAAAGAGTGGGGGCCGGGACGGAACACGCCGGCCGTGACCAGTGAGTCGATCTCGTCACCATTGAGCGCGATGTCACCCAGCGCTGGAATGACCAGGCCGGCCGCCAACAGCAGCGGGAACAGGGCCCACAGCCAGGAGAGGCAAGTTTTGGGCGTAGTGAGAGCAGAGTCTTGCAAGGCCGTTTCCTTCAGGGATTGAGGAGCAGTGTAGCGCAAGTTGCCGCAATCCCGCTCAGTGACAACAGCCCGATTCAGTCGATACGAAAATAGTGCAGCATATGGATGTCGCCGGTTTCGCCGGTCTCCAGGTCGCGGGCTGAGAGGCGTACGCCAGTCTGCCAGTCGTAGAGCGCGACGCGCAACTCATAGTCGCCAGGTGGCAACGCCGAGATGTCAATTTCACTGCGCAGCGGGACGATGGCGCCGGGGTCGAGGCCAACGTCGCCCTGGGCGACGCGCTCACCGCTCTGGTCGATGACATGCGCGGCGAGGGAGTAGCGGGAAAGGAGATAGTCGTCAGCGCTACGGAAATGGGCGTCCAGGCGCAGCCGGCCGTCCAGGATTGTAATTTCTGGCGCGGTCATCTGGATATCCTTGTCGAATGCCAGGCGTACCGGTCTGGCAGGGCAGTTCTCCACAGAATGCAGGGCGTAGCGTTCGAGGGTGAAGCCCCATTCGTCCAGGGCACGCTCGCAGAGCACCCGTCCCAGTTCGCCAGGCAGATCTGTCATGCTCACCCGGTCCTTCGTCCGGTAGAGCAGCCAGATATAGGGGTAGGCAGCGTGGGCCGGCCTGATCGTCCCGTAGGGGTCTTCCCGGTACCTGTAGAGAGTGTCCCATGGCCCATCCAGGTCCTTGGCATAAACCAGTCTCCCGTCACGAGTTGCGACTTCGAAATCCATGATCAGAAGGTCGGTTGTCGGGACATATTCGCTCGCAAGGGGCAAGATTCGATGGAAATCCGACCGGGTAAAATATTCAAGTTCATAGCGATACCCTGTGGCCAAAATGAGAAAGACTCCCGCAGCCAGCCAGATCATCAGCAGCGCGATTGCGACACTGCGATTTATGGTAGAGAGCCGCCAGAGACCGGTGCCGGCCAGCAGGGAACCCAGCGGCCAAAGTGGCATTAGATAGCGAATTCGGTTGTCTGGAACAGCCCGGATCACTTCGTTTACAACCAGGAAGATCAGTAGCAAGGTGCCGGACACGAAGATGAGCATCCAGCCGGAGCTGACCTCCTGTCGAATACCCAATCGAAACAGGAATACGGCCAGGGACAAGAGTATCAGCACAATGATGATGCCATCACCAGTCGCAGCAGGTGGGTCGAGCAGGCCGTTGCTTATTCTTCGAATCAGCTGGAGGAACAACGCCGTCGCCGACAGGGCCCGGCTGTGCAAGCCTTCATGGGAGCCCGTCTTTTCCAGACCTTGTATAAAGGCAGGCAATTGCGGCAAGGCCAGCAAGGTAGTCAGCCCGAGTAGGAAAATGGGTTGCCACCAGCGCCGGATCTTCCGGACGAAAATCAGGTGATATAGACCGAGCGCAGGCAGGAACAATGCAGCAAAGTAGTGCGAATAGAGCAGCCCGGTCGTACCAAGCAACAGGCCCGCCCTTGCGCGCCTGTTTGGCATCCCCGGGCGCAGGGCCACTCGCCAGTAGGCCCAAAGGCTCATCGAGGTGAAGAGCGTCACCAGCGTGAAGGCGCGTGCGTATGACATGAAGGAGAGAAAGAACACTGAGGTGCCAAGCATCAGTGCAGCGGAAAGACCAGCCGCAGGTGCGAAGACCTCACGACCAGCACGGTATACCCAGGCGAGTGTCAGCAGACCGGCAAAAAAGGGTACGGCCCGGACTGCAACCTCGCTCCAGCCAGCCAGACGTCCCCACATGAAGAGCAGCACCGGCCAGCCGTGAGCCTGATTCACATCCAGCGAACGGCCGGAAGGTAGTATGCCTGTTGCGAGCAGAGAGAGAAGTTCATCGCCACTGAATGCGTCAAGGTTCAGCAGCGGAATCGTCAGCGCAGCAGACAGCAGCAGGGGCAGCAGGGCCCACAGCCATGCAGTAGTCGTCACGCGTGTGGGCAAGTGAATTCCCCTCCCTTATTTCTGTGGGGCCCAGTATACTACTGCTAGTCATGAAGGTTCATTCGTGTTCTGCCTGGATGCAGCCGGGCTTGCGGCCACACAGCGAGGGAGACAGCGTGCCATGTCCAAAAGACGCAGACGTCAGCCCAACCTGCCGCAGGATACGCTGGCGCGCGCCCGCCGCGAGGCCGGCCTGGAGGCAGAGCCCGCCCAGGCCGCGCCATCACGTCCTGCCCGGGCGCGTCGCAGCGAGGAGGCGCGGCCAGCAACGCCACGTCGCGTTCGCAGCCTGCGCAGCACGGAAGAGCTGACTCAGGACGAAATCGCCGAGCGCCTGGCTAACCCGGTTCGCCAGGTCAGCGAGGCGCAGTTGCGCGCGCAATACGGCTACGTCATAGCCGACCTGCGCAGCATGGGCTTGCTGGCGCTGGCGCTCTTCGTGTTGATGACCCTGGCGGCACTGTTGCTTTAGGCAATTTGCAGCAAGAAATCTGTTGCGTGTGTACTGGACAGGGGCTCTGGTGCCTGTTACGCTAGGTTCAGTTGAGCTGGCATCAATTGTGGCGAGGAGACCCGAAACATGACGCACATCATCACCCAGCTGTGCCTGCGCGACAGCGCCTGCGTGGAAGTGTGTCCGGTCGAATGCATCATCCCGGGGCAGCCCGAGAGCGAGTGGCCCTGGTACTATATCGATCCCGACACCTGTATCGATTGCGGCGCCTGCATCCCCGAATGTCCCTACGAGGCCATCTTCGTCGAGGAAGAGGTGCCGGATGACTACGTGGCAGATGGCAGCCAGGAAATTATGCCACATGACAGCAAGGAACTCCGCACTCCTGACGAGGGCGAGGTGCTGGACCTGACGGTCGACATCCAGCCCAACTACGATTACTTCATCGACGGCCCTGGCTACGACGCCCTCGGCTGAGCTGAAAGACAGGCACAGCCACCGGCTTCGGAAGGTGCCCTGTGCAGGATAATCTGCTGGTCTCGACAGACTGGCTGCAGCAGCATCTGGATGACCCGGAGTTACGTGTCGTCGATATTCGCGGGCATGTGATTCCTGCCAGCGAGCCGCCGCCGCACTACTTCAACCATCGCGACGCCTGGCTGCAGTCGCACATCCCAGGCGCGGTCTTCGTCGACTGGGTGCACGAAATCACTGACCCCGCCGATCCGCGTCACGCTCCGGTTGCCGGGCCGGCGCGCTATCAGGCTTTCGCCCGTCGCATTGGCATCTCCGCCAATACGCGCGTGGTCGCCTACGATGACGCCGACGGTATGTTTGCGGCGCGTTTGTGGTGGACGCTGCTGTACTACAGCCATCGTCATGTCGCGGTGCTGGATGGCGGCTGGGACAAATGGATTGCCGAAGGTCGTCCGGTCACGGACGCGCAGCCCGCTGTCGCGCCAGGCGACTTCGTCGCGCGTCCGGACGAAGGCATCCGGCACAGGGGTGAACAGCTGCTGGCCGGCCTGGACAGTGCCGAGCGCGTACTGGTGGACGTCCGCTCGCCGGCGGAGTACGCCGGTCAGGCCAGCCGGGCGCGCCGCTTCGGGCACATTCCCGGCGCGCTCAACCTGCCGCGCACCGCGCTGGTCGGCGCGCAGGGTGGCATGCTGCCGGCTGCCGAACTGCGCGCGCTGTTCGCGCAGCAGGGCCTGGAAGATGACTCCGCGGAAGTGGTGACCTACTGCAACGCGGGCGTCTCGGCCAGCTATGGCATGCTGGCGCTGCGCGTCGCGGGCTTCAGTGACGTGGCCATGTACGACGGCTCGTGGAAAGACTGGGGAAACGACGACAGCAAGCCGATCGTCCCCTGAACTGCCGCCGCATCGGGTGCCGACTCTCCAAACGCGCGTTACACTGCTGCATCAGACTCTTGGGTGAACTTGCCTATGGCTGAGATCAACCTCACACAAGCCGATGCTCTCCTGGCTTTGCGGAAACGCCGTGAAAACGATGGAAGAAGTCTTTTTCCAATGCGCGGTCAGAAAATCTCCCTGCCGCTGAAATCAGACGACGGGCGCGAACTCTTTCTGCTTGACCTGCGTCGAGGTCGCGTCGAACTTCGAAAAGTCACTATGCAGAACCGCGCCAGGCAGGTCGTGATTCTCGCGGGACTTGACCTGCACGGCCCGCCACATCGAAATCCGGACGGCGAAGAAATTCCCACGCCTCATCTCCATGTGTATCGCGAAGATTATGCTGACAAGTGGGCAATTCCCGTGCCGGCAGATCATTTCCTCTCGATCAATGATGAATGGACGACGCTGAATGATTTCATGCGCTATTGTAACATCACAGAGGCGCCAAATATTCAGTGGATGCTGATCGCATGATCGCCGAGATCCAGCGTCTGACGGACGAATACCACGTCTGGCTCCGAGAGAAAACGATTCTGCGCTCTGTTGACGACTGGGTGGAAATCACCACTCCATACCTGGATCGGCACAATGATTGCATCCAGATTTACGCGAAGCGCTCAAATGGTGGCTTCATCCTGACTGATGATGGCTCCACAATTGACGACCTTGAACTGAGCGGCTGCAAACTATCAAGTCCAAAACGCCAAAGCCTGCTCAGAATGACGCTCAACGGCTTTGGCGTCCACAATGAGAACAACGTTCTTCAGGTGCGCGCATCCAATAATGACTTCGCGCTTCGTAAGCACAACCTCCTGCAAGCCATGCTGGCCGTCAATGATCTCTTTTATCTGGCCAATCCAATGGTTGCGAGCCTGTTTCTTGAAGATGTGGAGGCTTGGTTGAGACTTTCCGACATTCGTTTTATCTTCAATGTTAAGCTGTCGGGCAAGAGCGGATATGATCATCTGTATAATTTTGTCATACCTGGCTCAAGAATTTATCCAGAGCGCGTGCTGCTAAGCATCAACAATCCGAACCGCGACATTGCGCAGCGGGCAGTCTTCGCCTGGTTAGACACGAGAGAAACACGTTCAGTCGATTCCCGCGCTTACGCAATCCTGAATGACTCGGTGAAACCGGTTGCGGAAAAAGTCCTTACTGCCTTCCTTGAATACGGCTTGTGGCCAGTTCCTTGGACGGAGCGCGAAAAAGTGCGCGAAGAACTGGCCGCGTGAGACAATTGGCGTTGCAGAGAGCTGCCAGTACCGATTCAACCCGCAACGCGGCCAGGCCCTGGGTCTTCAACAACGACGACAGCAAGCCGATCGTCCCCTGAGAGCAACGCCCTGAAGCCTGGCTCCCCTGGTCACAAACCTTATTCCAGAAAAATATGCTGCAATGTGTGGATGTCGCTGACGTGACCCAGCGTGAGGTCACGGCCGGTGAGACGGACGTCTGTTTCCCAGTTGTAGAGCGTGAAACGCAGCGCATACTCCCCTGCTGCCAGCCCTCTCAAATCAAAAGCTGCGTGCAGCGGCACGATGTTGCCGG
Source organism: Phototrophicaceae bacterium (assembly GCA_965223965.1). Classification (GTDB taxonomy): domain Bacteria; phylum Chloroflexota; class Anaerolineae; order Aggregatilineales; family Phototrophicaceae; genus JAGWBD01. Next base: position 1,982,711 of record CBDCXX010000006.1, on the reverse strand, counting down.
CCCCGATACCTAGATCGAGCTGGGCACTACGCTCCAGCGTGGCGACGTCGATCAGGTGCAGCGCGATGGAATAGTGCACGGGCGCTTGCGCGTCTTCGCTGCGCAGCAACAGGTCCACGCGCAAGCTTCCGTCCACCACTGCGATGTCAGGTTCCGCCAACGTAATGCCCTCGTCGAAGGCAAGGCTTATGGGGGCATTCGGGCAAGCGAGTCCTGGCAAGGCGTGACGTTCCAGTGTGAAACCACGCTCGTCATAGACGACTTCACAGAGGACGCGTTCCAGTCCGGCTGAATGTTTCATCACCGATATGTGATCCCCACTCCGGTAGAGCAGCCAGACCCAGGGGCTGCGCTCATGGATTGGCAGGATCTCGCCGAGCGGGTCGTCAAGGCTGCGATTCAGGATGCGGTGTGGCTGCGACAACCAGCGATCGTAGTTCCGGGCCGGGTCCAGCTGCATGGCTTCATGATCGATGACGAGCAGGTCGCCGGCCTGCATGTTCCGGTCCAGGACGCGATAGACGTGATGGATTTCCGACGGCTGCAGGTAGTCCATTCCAACGCGATAGTCGCGCGCTCGACTGAGCTGCACGCCCTGCACCAACCACAGGGCCAGCAGGAGCGCCAGCACGGGCGGGGCCAGCATACGCGCAGAGCGTCGCAGCAGGACAGCGCCCGCCAGCGCAGCCAGGGGCCACAAGGAAATCAGGTAGCGAATTCTGTTGGATGGCATGACCTGAAAGCGGGCGTTGACTAGCAGCGCCAGCCACAGATACGCAACGGCAGTGAAGACCAGCAGCCAGAGTGCGTGCCACTGCCCCTTGACGCGCCTGCGCCAAAGGGCAGCCAGCGACACGGTCAGCGTCACTATCAGGAGCAGGGCTGCGCTGAAAGTCTGGCCCGGGTTGATGAGACCGTTGCCGAGATTGTGCAGGACTTGCGCAAACAGCTCCGCCGTGCCTTGCGCATTTGTGCGCAGCATCTCGTTGTTGAGCGTTCGGTTCACACCCTGGAGGAACACCGGCAGCTGCAGCAGCCCGAGCAGCGCCGCCAGCGCCATCAGCAGCACGGTTCGCCACCAGCGCCGTGACAGTTTGACGAAGAGCAGATGGTACAGACCCAGCGCGGGAAGCAGCAGCGCTCCAAAATAGTGACTGTAGAAAAGACCTAGCGCGCCCAGGAAGAAGACTGCCAGGGCGCCGGGGCCAGGCGCGCGCGGACGCAAGGTGCTACGCCAGTAGCCCCGGATGGCTAGCGTGGCGAAAAACGGCACCAGCGTGAAAGCTCGCGCGACCCCGACATATACGAGAAGCAGCGATGACCCACCCAGCAGCAGCGCGGCAGTAAGTCCGACGGATGGTGTAAAGAGATCGTTTCCGGTCCGATAGACCAGGGCGATCGTCAACAGGCCGACGAGCAGGGGCAACGTCCTCACTGCCGGCTCACTCCAGCCGACAAGTCGGCCCCAGGCGTAGAGCAGCATGGGCCATCCCAGCGCCTGCTCCGAAGAGTGCTCCGCGGTTTCTTCCAGCACCCTGGCGATGGGGAACGGGCCGGTGTGCAGCGCGCCGACATTGAACAGGGACGCGCCCTCGTCGATGTAGAAGGCTTCCAGGTCCAGCCGCGGAATGGTCAGCGCGCAGATCAGCAGCAGCACCGGCACCATCCACGCCCATATGTACGGCCTGCCGCCTGCGCCCCTGAAGAAATGACGCACAATCATCGTTGCTGTCTCATATGCGCGTCATGGTCGTCTCGAAGTAAGGGGTGAACGTCACGCCATCGGCTGACGTTTCAGAACTCATTATCAGCCGGCCGTCGCCTGGCAGCGTGTAAACCACACGCGCGCGTTGCGGAGACGGGGGATGAACCTGGTCAAAGACCAGTCGTGTCCCGTCTTCCAGGCGGCCTTCATAGACCAGTAGCTTGCCCACGTTGTTGGCCGCCCAGGCACGATACATGCTGGCATTGTCATCATGTGTCACGCCGCCCTGTACCTGATAGGCGCCCATGCCGGGCAGCTGTAGCCGACTGTCGTAACACAGCCATCGCTTATGCAGCTGCCAGCGGAAGCTTGTCTCGCCGCTGATGCTGCCGCCCGGGCCGAAGCGCCCCGGCTGCACGCTGCCGCTGTTGCGCCAGTCGCCGACGAAGGCGTCCAGCAGTCGTTCCGCTGGCGTTCGCTCTCTTGTCTCGCTCATGCCCTGTGTGCCTCCGCGCTGTTGCCGTCGGGGCCTGCCAGCGGCAGCCAGACCGTGAATGTGCTGCCCTTGCCGGGGCCATCGCTGCTGGCATGGATGCGACCGCCATGCGCCTGCACGATTTCACGCGCGATGGCCAGACCGAGGCCGCTGCCCCGCAGGGGGCCGCGCGCCTTGTCCACCTGGTAGAAACGCTCAAAGATGCGCGGCAGATCTTGCGCCGGGATGCCGCTGCCCTCGTCCTGCACGCGAATCTCGATGCCCTCCGCGAGCGCCCGCGTGCTCACGATGACCGCGCCACCGGCAGGCGTGAAGCGGATGGCGTTGCCGAGCAGGTTGGTCAGCACCTGGGCCAGGCGATCGCCATCGCCGCGCAGGGGCGGCAGGGGCTCGCACTTCGTCGTGAGCCGTATTTGTTGCGCTTCAGCCACAATCGCCAAACGCTGCGTCACAGTGTCGACGATCTGGTTGACGTCCAGCTGCGCCAGGGTGAGCGTAAGCTGCCGGTCCTGCAGACGCGCGAGGTCAGTGATGTCGGCGACCATGCGGTTGAGACGGCCGGCCTCCTCGTGAATGACGCGCGCCGCCGCTACCGGGTCCTGCGCCGCACCGTCGATGACCGCCTGTGAATAGCCCTGGATGGAGGTCAGCGGCGTCCGGAGGTCGTGCGATACGTTGACGAGGAAGTCCTGCTGCGCCTGTTGCGTGGCCTGCACCTCCCTACTCATGTGGTTGAAGGCCGTCGCCACCGCCTGAATCTCGGGCGGCCCGCTGACGGGCGCGCGTTGCTCATAGTGGCCCCGGGCGATGGCGCGTGCGGCGCCGGCGATATGCTGCAGCGGCCCGGCAATGGTGCGGCTGACAACCAGCGCCATGATTACCGCCACCAGCGCGCCCGTCAGGGCGGCCTGCAACAGCGGCGCGCCCAGGGCATTGCCGAACTCGTTGAGCGCCTCGCCCAGGGTTTGGCGCGGCTGCGGACGCGCCAACACGATGGCCCGGGGTGTGTCATGCTCACGGCCGTAGCGCATGCCGATAAAGAGCCAGGCGGCGCCATCCGGGTCGCTGAAGCTGCCGGCGATGACTTCCGGGCGTTGTCGGCCAGGAAATTGCAGTGTGTTACCGCTGCCTGCATCGATGCGCATCTCGATCGTCGCGTCCGGGGAATGGACGCCGCTGCTGTCGTAGAGCACACGCGGCGGGCGGGAGAAGTCCAGCGTCATGGTGCGCAGGTCGGTCGCCTCGGCGAGTGCCTGCAGCAAGTCTTCAGACGGCCCACCCACTGCAGACGTCGCGCGAACATCCTCGTCCAGGTCGAGGCTGCGCAGACCGACCTGCAGATTGCTGATGAGCTGGCGATAGACAGCCAGTGGCGGCGCCGGGCGAGTGCCCAGCACGAAAAGCAGCGTGACCACAATTACGCCCAGGGTGACGGCGATCAGCAGCAGGTAGGAGAGCAGCAAGCGCGCGTGCAGCTTCACGTTTCTTGCGTCTCCAGCCGGTAACCGACGCCCCACACCGTTTCAATGCTGGCCTGCATGCCCGCCAGTTTGTGGCGTAAATGCGCGATGTGCACGTCCACCGTGCGCGTCTCGCCGGGGACTTCGTAGTCCCAGACGAGGTTGAGCAGCTGGTCGCGGCTGAAGACCATGCCCGGGTGCCGCGCCAGAGTGTACAACAGATCGTATTCCAGGCGGCGCAGGCGCACCTCGCGGCCCTCCAGCAGCACACGATGTCGCTGCGGCTCGATGCGCAGGTTGCCAATAACCAGCGCGCGCTCATCTTGCGTCTCGTCGCGGGCCCGGACGCTGCGGCGCAGGATGGCGCGGATGCGTGCAACCAGCTCGCGTGGGTTGAAGGGCTTGGTCAGGTAATCGTCGGCGCCCAGCTCCAGCCCGACGATCTTGTCAATGTCGTCGTCGCGCGCGGTGAGCATGAGAATGGGCAGGTCGCTGCGGGCGCGCAACTGACGGCAGATCTCCCGTCCATCAAGGCCGGGCAGCATCAGGTCGAGCACGACCAGGTCTGGCGGCCGCGCCAGCAACTGCTCCAGCGCGACCTGGCCGTCGGTGGCGCTGTCGACCTGGAAGCCCTCGCGCTCCAGATAAAGCCGCACCAGATCGATGATGTGCTGTTCGTCATCGACGAGGAAGATCGTCTCGCTCACGAAGCGATATCCAGGCGCATGTGCAGCACCTCGCGCAGCGGGCGGAAGAAATAGCTGCGCAGTACTTCTGTCACGGCTTCCTCGTCGGTGGGATGTTCCAGCAGCAGCGTCTGACGACTGGCGCCGTAACGACGCACTGCATTGCCCAGCAGCAGCGCGGCGTGTTCGGCCTGCTGCGGCTCATCGGCCAGCAGTGTGAGTTGGGTGGAGCCGGTAAGCAGGCCGTGGTCGATACGCAGGCTGGCCAGCAATTGTGTCTCGTCCGCGGCGCGAATGACCAGACGTTCCTGGCCGCGCATGTTGAGCCAGTCGCCCAGGCGCTGTTGCAGGGGCCGCCGAAACTGGTCGCGCTTCAGAGGGCGCTGCCAACCGAGGCCGCCGCGCTCCGGCGGCCGCAGCCGTTGCGCCAGCTCATACTCTGCCAGCCAATCTCCGCGCTGCAGCCGCGAAATGCGGGTGGCGTCCGCCTCCATTGCGGGCAGACTGCGGACTCTGCCATCACGGCGCCAGTGCGTCCAGGCGCGTTCGTCGCTGAAGCCACGGCGCGCATAAAGACGGCGCGCCGACTCGTTGGCACAGTCGACCTGCAGCAGGGCGAGGCGGCCACCGCGGCGGCGGATAGTATTGATGGCGGCGAGCACCAGCTGGTCGCCGATGCCGCGGCGACGGAAATCCGGGTGAACGCCGACGTTGGCGATGAGCCAGGTGTCGGGGCGCTGCTTGCCGCTGGCAAAGAGCGAGATGTTGCCGACCAGGCGTCCCTGCGCAACCCAGACGTAGCCGTGGCCCATGCCCTGCACAATGTCGCTCATGCCGGGCAGCGCGCCAAGGCCGCTGCGGCCCAGCAGGCGCATCTCGCGCACTGCCTCGCGCCCGGCCCGGTCCATGCCGGGGCTGAAGACCAGCTCGATCAGGTCGGCCAGTTCGCCCAGGTCGCTGCGCAGGTTCACCGGGCGCAGTCCCTCGAAGTTCTGGCTACCGTGCGCTGCAATCGTGGTCACGCAGACCTCCACGCAGGAGCGTCCCGCCCAGTATAACGAAAACACGGGGCGGCGCTGCGGCAGCCCGCGGTGCCGGCAGCCGGTTGCTTCTGACGCGGGCCTGTGGATAATGGCCGCTTCAGGCCCCGTAGTTCAGTGGCAGAACAGCGGACTTTTAATCCGCGTGTCACAGGTTCGAATCCTGTCGGGGTCACACAGCAAACAGCTGCCTTGCATTGTCACCCAGGGAGCCATGATGCGACTCGTCGATCTCGCCACTCGTCTCTACCGCCTGCCGCTCAGCCACCCCATGAGCGACGCGACGCACGGCCAGATGACACATTTCGAACTCGTGACCGTCACACTGCACGACAACGAGGGACGTGCCGGTCTGGGCTACAGCTACACCATCGGCGCAGGCGGCGCCGCCCTGCGCGCGCTGCTCGAGCGCGCCATCAGACCGCTGTTGATCGGCGCCGACCCGCGGCGCATTGAGCAGCTCTGGCAACGCATGTGGTGGCAGTTGCACTACATCGGGCGCGGCGGGCTGGTGTCCTTCGCCATGGCGGCGGTGGATATCGCCCTGTGGGACCTGCGCGGCGTGCGGGAGGGCGAGCCGCTGTGGCGCCTGCTGGGCGGCTACAGCGGCTCGGCGCGCGCCTACGCCGGCGGCATCGACCTGCAGCTGTCGCAGGAGGAGTTGCTGGCACAGACCCAGGCCAATCTGGACGCCGGCTTCCGCGCCATCAAGATCAAGGTCGGGCGCGAGCGTCTGCGTGAAGACGTCGAAAGGGTGCGCGAAGTGCGTGCGCTCATCGGCCCCGACATCCCGCTGATGGTCGATGCCAACATGCGCTGGTCGGTCGAGACGGCCATCCGCGCCGCGCGCGCCTTCCGCGAGCATGACGTCTACTGGCTGGAAGAGCCGACCATCCCCGACGACTATCGCGGCCACGGGCGCATCGCGCGTGAGGGCGGCCTGCCCATTGCTGCCGGCGAGAACTTCCGCACGATTTACGAGTTTCAGCATCTGATGACGGAGCGGGCGGTCGACTTCCCGGAGCCGGACGTCTCCAACATCGGCGGCATCACGCCCTGGCTGCGCGTGGCGCAACTGGCCCAGGCCCACAACCTGCCGGTCACCTCGCACGGCGTGCACGAGTTGCACCTGCATCTGCTGTCTGCCGTTCCCAACCCTTCGCTGATGGAGGTGCACAGCTTTGGCCTGGAGCGCTTTATGTTCGAGCCGCCCAGGCTGCAGGAGGGGATCATGCAGGCCGGTGAGGCGCCCGGCCACGGCGTCCGCCTGAACATGGAGGCGCTCGCCGAATTCGAGCAGGATCACAGCTGAACCCTGCAGCCCGCCAGTGCCTGTCCCTGCGATGTCGGGTATGGTTGCATGGCAGGACGACGCACCGATGCATTACCTTCAGGTCGAAATCCTTGAGTTGGGGAGAATACTGGTCACCAGTGCCAGGCTCCCGGAGAACAAACAATTTATCCTTTAGGGGAAAATACCTATGCGAGTTATTGACGCAATCGCTCAAATCATGAAACTGGAAGGTGTGGAGCATCTCAATACCTTCCCCACGACCCCCGTCATTGAGGCGGCAGCCCAGGTTGGCATCCGGCCGATTGTCTGCCGGCAGGAGCGGGTCGGCGTGGGCATTGCCGATGGCTACTCCCGCACCACCAACGGGCAACCCGTTGGCGCGTTTGCCATGCAGTTTGGTCCCGGTGCGGAAAATGCCTTTGCCGGCGTCGCCACCGCGTTCTCCGACTCATCGCCCCTGCTCGTCCTGCCACTGGGTCACCGCAGGGATCAGGCCCAGGTCTTTCCCCTCTTCAGTTCGGCCCGCGCCTTTGACACCGTGGTGAAGTCAGTCGAGACTCTGAACCAGGCGAGTGAGGTTGAACCCGTGATGCGGCGGGCCTTTAATCTGCTGAAGAACGGGAGGCCGGGGCCGGTCATGGTCGAAATCCCGACCGACCTGGCCGAGGCGGAAGTTGACGAGGCCGCTTTGACCTACAGGGCGGTGAAGGCCACCCGCCCGGCCGGCGATCCCCGCGACGTCACGGACGCAGCCCGGGTTCTGCTGCAGGCTCGCAACCCCGCCATTCTTGCCGGTCAGGGCGTGCTCTATGCCGGGGCAAGCGAAGAGCTGGTCGAGCTGGCTGAACTGCTGCAGCTTCCGGTCATGACCACCATGGAAGGCAAGAGTGGCTTCCCGGAAGACCATCCCCTCGCTCTGGGCACGGCCGGCGGCGGTGTCATGACCGGCCCGGTTTACCATTATCTGAACGCAGCGGATGTCATCCTGGGCGTTGGCTGCAGCCTTACTGATCACTTCATGCACACTCGTCTTCCGGCTGGCAAACAGCTCATTCATGTCACCAATGACGAACGCGACCTGAACAAGAGTTACCCGACGGAACATCCTGTTCTGGGGGATGCCAAACTCGTCCTGCGCCAGTTTATTGAGGCCTTCCAGGATCAGGGCGTCAAACCATCTGAAAGCCATGAAGTAGTAACCGTGATTGAGCGGACGAGGGAGACCTGGCTCAGTCAGTGGCTGCCAAAGCTCACGTCCGCCGAAGCGCCGATCACGCCTTACCGGGTCATATGGGAATTCATCCAGGCGTTCGACCCTGCGGAAACGATCGTCACCCATGACTCCGGCAGCCCGCGCAACCAGCTGCTCCCGTTTTACCGGGCCACCACGCCACGGGGCTACATGGGCTGGGGCAAGTCCCATGCCTTGGGAACCGGGTTGGGTCTGATCATGGGCGCCAAACTTGCCAGGCCCGACAAGTTCTGCGTCAACTTCATGGGGGATGCGGCCTTTGGCATGACCGGTCTGGATTTCGAAACGGCCGTACGCTGCGACCTCCCCATCCTGACCGTGGTGCTGAACAACGCCACGATGGCCATAGAGACGAATGCCCGTAAACTGTCACACAGGCTGTACCGGACCCGGGATCTGGGTGGCGACTATGCTGATATGGGCCGGGCCATGGGGGGCCATGCCGAGCGCATTGAGGACCCGGCAGAGATCGCGGCTGCGTTCCGGCGGGCCTGGCGGGCCAACCAGGAAGGGAAGGCGGCCCTGCTGGAGTTCATAACCAGCGAAGAGATCACATTCTCCAATTTTCGATAGGTTCAGACTTGTTGCACATCATCACTTTCAGGCAGGTGCTGAAAGACCTGCAACCCAGCACATTTATCGACCCACACAGGTGACCAGAACAAATGAAACCAAGAATCTGGGCAGGCAAGAGACCTCCGACACCTGAGCTGTTTGCTCCACTCAGCAAACTGGCCGAGATCAGTGTTGATGGCGACCAGAACCTGCTTGCGGGGTCCACCGTCGTCATCTCTGGCCAGGGGCGTATGTTCGACGGACCCTGGATGGACGAGGTTGGGCCGCAGTTGCAGCTTCTGGCAATGCCCGGCATTGGCCTGGACCACATTGACGTTCCTGCTGCGACCGAACGGGGGATTCTGGTTTGTCACAACCCTGATGCCCCCACTGAATCCACCGCCGAACACGCTGTAGGATTGCTGCTCGCCATTGCCAAGAGAATTGTGGCCGGTGACATGCAGCTACGGGGCGCCGAAATCCCCCGTTCCCGCTTAAGAGGGACTGAAGTCCGTGGTCAGACCTTGGGCGTTCTGGGCTACGGTCGGATTGGCCGGCGCGTGGCTGAAATTTGTGCCCTGGGGCTAAAAATGAACGTACTGGTCCATGATCCATACGTAGACCCGGATATGGAAGTTGAACAGGGAATCAGCTTCACGAGCGAAATGGACGTTATTTTTTCCCGGGCCGATTTCGTGACTTTGCATACACCCCTGACTGCCACAACACGTCACCTGGTCGGAGAGCATCAGTTGCGGCTAATGAAGCCCGGCAGCTACCTGATCAACGCCAGCCGCGGGCCGGTGATCGATGAGGCAGCGTTGATCCGGGCCTTGCAGGACGGTCACCTGGCGGGCGCCGGACTGGACGTGTTTGATCCGGAACCGCCGTTGGCCGATAATCCCCTGTTGCGTATGTCCAACGTTGTTCTGACACCCCATACCGCCCCCTATACAGAAGCGGGCGTGATGGCGATGTGGAATGGAGTCGCCAGCCAGGTTGGCCAGTTTCTTCGTGGCGAACGTCCCGCTTTCCTTGCCAATCCCGAGGCTTGGCCGGGTCGCGCCGGGATGAAGGATTACCAGGCATAGGCTTCCGGCGCCTGCCCGCCCGGGCCCGGCCAGATTTCATCCAGGCGGGCCATCGTCGCATCGTCCAGCTCAACCTCCAGCGCGCGCATGCTGCCGGTCAGATGGTCAAGGGTGCGCGGCCCGAGGATTGTCGCTGTGACCACAGGATTTCTCAGCAACCAGGCGATCGCCATGTGGGCTGGCTCCACGCCCAGCTCGCGGCAGAGCGATTCCCAGGCGTCGACCTGCGCCCGCAGCTTCGGGTCGAGACTGTCGTATGCGGGTGTCCGGCGGCCAGCTTCCGCCTTCTTCAGGGTGCCGGCCAGCAAGCCGCCATCAAGGGGCATGTAGGCCAGCAGACCAAGGCCATACTCGCGACAGGCCGGGATGACTTCCAGTTCCACCATGCGATCGTTCAGATTGTACAAGCTCTGGTCACAGACCAGACCGAGAAAGTGCCGTTGCCGGGCGCGTTCACAGGCCTGGGCGATGTTCCAGCCGGCGAAATTACTGCTGCCAATGTAGGTCACCTTGCCCTGCTGCACCAGCAGCTCCATTGCCTGCCAGATTTCTTCCCACGGAGTCTCCAGCTTGCGGTGACCAGGCCGGAACAGGTCTTTGCCCTGCCGCGCCATGCCCCATTCGTATTCCGTCGGCTGGGGTGCTCCCCGGTCCACGTGATGCATCTGGTACACGTCGATGTGGTCCGTCTGCATCCGGCGCAGGCTGTCCTCGCAGGCCTGACGAATGTGGTAGGCCGACAGGCCCCGATCATTAATGTCGTCGCTCATCGGGAAATACACCTTGCTGGCCAGGACGATTTGCCTTCTTCGCGACCTGTCCTGCGCCAGCCAGCGGCCGATGATTTCCTCACTCAGGCCCGGCTGTTCCCTGCCTCCCCACCAGCCATAAATATCAGCCGTGTCGAAGCAGTTGATGCCCAGCTCCAGGGCATGGTTCATGATATTGAAGCTTTCATCTTCGGGCGTGAATGGCCCCAGATTCGCCGTGCCCAGGCATAGCCTGCTGACCGCCATGCCTGTCCGACCCAGATGTGTGTATTGCATGGCTGCAGCCCCTTACCTGCGTGAACGATTTGTCAATCGTAGCGCAGGGCATTACCCTTTGCTGTACAAATGCCGGCCATGTGCTGGCCAAATGCTGGCCAATGCGGGCAATGCTGGCCAAATGCCGGCCAAGTGCCGGCCAATGCGGGCAATGAGATCTGGCTGGCAACCTGTCGCGGGCCGGACTGGCCTGTGGCCTGAGCGCCATCAGGCAGGAGAGTCCGCATCTGATGCACAGGCGACGGTCTTAAGTCACGTATTCAACTTGCTGGCGGAGATATGGGCGCTGCCGGAATTGACAGGAAGAGAGGGAAAGCATGACCAGGAGCAATTCGCGTCGCCCCAACATCGTACTGGTGATGACCGACGACCAGGGCTATGGCGACCTGGGCTGCACCGGCAACCCGATGCTGCGCACGCCAAACCTCGACGCCTTCCATGACGACAGCCTGCGCCTGCGCGATTACCACGTGGGCCCGACCTGTGCGCCCACGCGCGCCGGCCTGCTGACCGGGCGCTACGCCAACAGCACCGGCGTCTGGCACACCGTCGGCGGGCGCTCCCTGCTGCGTCAGGACGAACGTACGCTGGCAGACGCCCTGCGCGCGGCGGGCTGGCGCACGGGTCTCTTCGGCAAGTGGCACCTGGGCGATGTCTCCCCCTACACGCCGCTGGAGCGCGGCTTTGACGAGGCCATCGTGCATGGCGCCGGCGGCATCAGTCAAACCAACGACCACTGGGGCAACGACTACTTCGACGACGTGTATCGTGACAACGGCGCGCTGCGTCAGCACGCCGGCTACTGCACCGACGTCTGGTTCCGCGAGGCGCTGGCCTTTATCGAGCGCCAGGGCGACGCGCCCTTCTTCTGCATGATCACGCCCAATGCACCGCACAGCCCCTGGAACGTCGAGCCACAGTACAGTGCGCCCTACCATGGCCAGACCACGGAAGCGCGCGCCCGCTTCTTCGGCATGATCGCCAACATCGACGAGAATTTCGGCCGCCTGCGCGCGCGTCTGGCGGAGCTGGGCCTGGAAGACGACACCATTCTGATCTTCGCGACCGACAACGGCACGGCCGGCGGCGTCATCGTGGACGAGGCGGGTCATGTGATTGAGGGCTACAACGCCGGCATGCGCGGTATGAAGGTCTGGCAGTATGAAGGCGGCCACCGCGTGCCCCTGTTCCTGCGCTGGCCGGCCGGCGGCCTCGCCGGCGGGCGCGACATCGACCAGCTCTGCGCGAACATCGACATCAAGCCGACCTTGCTGGATCTCTGCGGCATCAAGGACAACGCCGGGCCGCCGGTGCATGGCCGCAGTCTGCGCCCGCTGTTGCAGGGCAGGGACGCCGACTGGCCGGAGCGCAGCATCGTGACCGATTCGCAGCGCGTCACCACGCCGCGCAAGTGGCTCAAGAGTTCCGTGATGCGCGGTCGCTGGCGTCTGATCGACGGGCGTGAGCTTTACAATCTCGAAACTGATCCCGGTCAGCGTGAAGACATCGCGCAGGAACATCCGGAGCGCGTCGCCCGCATGCGCGCGGACTACGAACGCTGGTGGGAACTGGTCAGCGAGCAATTCGAACGCGACATCCCCATGCCGCTGGGCGCGCCAGGTTCAACGCAAACCTTGCTCACGGCGCACGACTGGCGCAACGAAACCAGCGACGCTATCGCGGGCCAGGGCGGCATCCGCCGCGGCCATGAAGCGCAAGGCTACTTCGAGGTGGAGATCGCCCAGGCCGGGCGCTACGAGTTCGCGTTGCGCCGCTGGCCGCCGGAGACACAGCACGCCATCGATGCGGGCATCGAGGGCGATGACATTGAGTGGCGTCGCGAGTGGATCGAGGAAGTCAACTGGCACATGTACACGGGCGGTCGCGCCCTGCCCGTGAAGCGGGCCACGCTGCGCATCGACTTTGCCGACGGCCGCGCCCCGCTCGAGCTCGCGGCAGCGATTGAGCCTGGCAGCCAGAGCACAATCTTCACGGCCGAGCTGATGCCAGGCGCGGGTCATCTGGGCGCCCGCTTGCTGGGTGATGACGGCTACGTCGTCGGCGCCTACTACGTCCAGGTCACGTGGCTGGAGCCCACGCCGGCCTGACGCGCGTTATCCAGCCGTCACAGAAACCTGACAGTCATAAGTGGCCTGCTGCATATAAATCCAACGCAACTCCTACGTTGGGCAGTTGACGCTCTGATTTGTTTCCCCGAAAATGGACCATGTGTTCGACACAGGGACTCAATCAATGGCTGTCATTCGAGATTTCATCTATTTGGACATTGAGCGCGTACGCTCTTTCTACGCTCAGCTAACAGGAAGTCTGCCTCTTGAGCAGACCAAGGGCAAAGAGTCTCAAGTAGGTACAGCAGGTTCAGTTGAAGGGAATGCGCTGATTGCAAAAGGCAGTGGAAGTCTGGACTTTAGGTTGCATCGCCTTGATTCAGAGACTTCAAGTCTTCATGACCAAATCTTCCATTTATTTTTGAAAGAGATGAACTAAGATTCCAAAATGATCGAATTGCCCTCACCAAATTTTCGGTGGGAGGAATCTTCGTTTCAGGACGGCAAACTCGTGCTTGTCAATGGCGCAATCAAAATTCTAGATTATCAGCATCTTGCAAGATCAATTAATAACATATTGGAGCTTGCCAAATTGATTGATCAAATCAACAGGAATAGTTCAACTAAATCAACGGTCTTGAAAGATTTGAAAGGGTCAAACGTTGCTGAAGTTAAAAAGTTTGTGGAAAACATTATTCAAGACACATTGCGCCTGAGGGTTTATCCGGATCTCTTGAATCAAAATGAGGTATTTGTAGCATCCGCAGAGGAAGTCTTTTTCAGACGCAGCACTTCATCCCTAAATCATGAGTATGGCCCTGTGATCGATGCGAACTGGAAGATTCTCTTGCAAGTGAATAAAGGAAACTACTTTTCCACACCAGAATCATCCAACAATGAAAATCTGGGCTTTGGCAAGATAGAAGCAGCAATGGAATCAGTAGTGAAAGCTCTTGTGGACGTTACTGAAGAAATCCAAGGAGTGCAATTCCCTGAAATTGCAGCAACACCAATTGCTGTCTTTAGAGAAATATCCAGCTAAGTCATTATTTGCTGACCAGCGGATCGGCAGCGCTGTGCTGCCAGGCGCACAGGCGGGCGCGCATACGCTCCGCCACGTGCTGATAACCACGCAGCGCTGCCAGATTGTTCATCTCGTGCGGATCGGCCTGCAGGTCGAATAGCTGTGTATGCGCCGCGCCACTGACCCGGGATTCCATCAGCTTGAAGCGTTCGCCGCGCAGGCTGCGCATGTGTGGCCTGGCGCCGGGGTGACCCTGCACCTGCTGCCAGGCGCCGAAGAGCGAGCGGCGGTGCCTGCTGCGCTGGCCGGCGAGCAGGGCGTTCAGACTGTAGCCCTCGTTGGTCTCCGGCAGGGCACAACCGGCGCGCTCCAGCAGCGTGGGGTAGAGGTCGTGCAGGTAGCACAGGGCGTCTGAACGCTGACCGGCGGCGATGCCCGGGCCGCGCAGGATGAGCGGGACGCGCAGGCTGTGTTCGTAGAGATTCTGCTTGCCCATCAGGCCGTGCTGACCGACCGCCAGGCCGTGGTCGGCGCAGTAGATGACGATGGTGTTCCCGGCCAGTCCGCTGCTCTCCAGCGCCTCCAGAATACGCCCGATTTCGGCGTCCAGGTGCGTGATCATGCTGTAGTAGTCGGCGATGTGCTGGCGCACTTCGGCCTCATCGCGCGGCTGCGCGGCCAGCAGCTCGTCGCGGATTTCGCTGATGCCAAGGTCAAAGGGGTGGCCCGGCATGAAGTTGGGCGGCAGCTTGATGTCGCTTGCTTTGTAGCGTTCGGCGTATTCGCCGGGCGGCGTACGCGGGTCGTGCGGCGCGGTGAAGGCGACCCAGGCGAAGAAAGGCTGCTCGTCCTCCGGGCTGCGCGACTGCAGGAAGCTCACTGTCTCGTCGGCGAAGAGCGTGGTGGAGAAGGTGTCGTTGATTTCGAGGCGGCTCTCGTCCTGCGTGCGCACGGCGTCCCAGGGATAGACGGGCACGGCGTACTGGTCGGACATGCCGCCGAGGAAGACCTTGCCGCCGGCGTTAAAGCAGCGCGCGAAACTTTCGCTGTGGTTGTGCCACTTGCCGGTGCCGAAGCTGCAGTAGCCCTCCTGCCACAGCAGCTCGGGCAGCAGCGGCGTGTCGACCGGCAGCGGATCGGGCGTACGGAAGACGCCGCGACCGCTGAGCAGCATGGCGCGGCTGGGCAGACAGACCGCGTCCGACGTCGCGCCCATGATGCTGGCGCGCGTGAAGGTCGTGCCCTGCGCCATGAGGCGGTCAAAGGTCGGCGTGTCTACGGCTTCCTGCCCCAGCGCGCCAATGGCGGAATGGCGATGGTCGTCAGCAATGAGGAGGAGGATATTGGGTCGGCTCATGTCAGTCCCTGTCCAGTGGATAGCGTTCGTCGCCGACGTCGGCCTGCAGGCGGTGCAGCTCGTCCTTCAGCGTGGCGATGGTGCCCGCCATTTCCGGGCGGTCTATCAGATTGTGCAGTTCGGCGGGGTCTTCCTGCAGGTCGAAGAGCTCCCATTCCGGCTCGTGGCGCTCGTCTATGCTGCCGGCCTGGCCGAGCCCGTCGGCGTAGTAGTAGATGAGCTTGTGGCGCAGGGTGCGGATGCCGTAATGGGCGTAGACGTTGTGCTGCGCCTTGTGCATCCAGTAACGGTAATACATCGCCTCGCGCCAATCCGCCGGCGTAGCGCCCTGCAGCAGGGAGCGAAAGCTGCGGCCCTGGATGGCCTCGCCGGGGTCGATGCCGGCCAGCTCGAGAAAAGTGGGCGCAAAGTCGACGTTGAGCACCATGTCGGCGTTGCGGCTGCCGGCCTCAATGGCTCGCGGGTAGCGCACAAGCAGGGGCATGCGCAGCGATTCCTCGTACATGAAGCGCTTGTCGAACCAGCCGTGGTCACCGAGGAAGAAGCCCTGATCGGAGGTGTAGACCACGACGGTGTCTTCGGCCAGGCCCTGCTCATTGAGCCAGTCCAGCAGGCGGCCAACGTTGTCGTCGATGCTGGCGACGACGCGCAGGTAGTCCTTGATGTAGCGCTGGTAGGCCCAGCTGCGCAGCTCGGCCTCGGGCAGGTCGTGGGCAATTTCAGCCTTGATGTCGCTGTGGCGCATGTGCACCCCGACGCGCATCTCGGCTGCGGCCGCGGCGGAGGCGCGCTCGCTGTAGTCGTCCTGCAGCGTGTCGGGCTCCGGCACCATTTCGTTCAGGAACAGATGCGCGTGTTTTTCGTCAGGCTCCCATGGGCGATGGGGCGCCTTGTGGTGGCACATCAGCATGAAGGGCCGCTCGCGGTCCAGGCCATTCAGCCAGTCCAGGCTCATGTCGGTGATGATGTCAGTCACGTAGCCGGGCACGACTCGCTGCTGACCGCCATCCGGGCCGTTAAAGATGAAGGTCGGGTTGTGATAGAGGCCCTGGCCGGGCAGGACGGCCCAGTCGTCGAAGCCGGCAGGGCAGTGCTGCGGCCCGCTGCCCAGGTGCCACTTGCCGAAGATGCCGGTCTGCCAGCCCTGGGCCTGCAGTGTTTTGACGAAGGTCGGCAGGCGGTTGTCCATGGGGGTGGCCAGTGTGGTGACCCCGTTGATGTGGTTCCATGTGCCGGTGAGGATGGCGGCGCGGCTGGGCGTACAGATCGAATTGGTGCAGAAGCAGTTGTCGAAGCGCATGCCACCATCTGCAAGG
Source organism: Phototrophicaceae bacterium (assembly GCA_965223965.1). GTDB lineage: Bacteria > Chloroflexota > Anaerolineae > Aggregatilineales > Phototrophicaceae > JAGWBD01. The sequence goes on along the minus strand of CBDCXX010000006.1, from coordinate 1,966,320 downwards.
CGGTCCAGATTGGGCGTCCGGTTGATGCGGCTGCCATAGCAACTCATGGCGTGCGCGGCGTGGTCATCCGACATGATAAAGATGAAATTGGGCTGGCGGGTCATACTTGCTTCCTGTCTGTTGCGGCCAGGCGGCAAGTGTAGCGCGAAATTTGCCTCAGGCGCGTGAAATTGAGGAGCTGATGTGTCGGTTTACGCTTCTTGTGGCGTGCTGATCACAATAGTCGTCACGAGCAGCGAATCGGAACCATCCGGCGCAAGGAGGCGCGTGCCGTCCTCACTGCGGTAGAAACCGGTGTGCAACTCATAGTCGCCTGGCGGAAGGACCGCGGGCAAGTCAAGCTGATATTCGCGACTGAAAAGCGTTTCTCCAGGGTCATCCCAGTCAGCCGTACCGCGCCGGAGCAAGGGATCGGGCAGGGGCGGCCCGTCGCTCTGCGCGACGATTTGACCTGCATCATCCAGCAGGTGGTTAAAAACGACGTAAGGACCGTCGGTTGGCGCATCCGCTTTCCAGTAAAGGTGCAAGGGAACGCGCGCGCCTGGTTGCTGCTGGCGAGTTTCAAGATCGTGACCCAGCAGGTGAACCGGGCCCAGTTGTCCCGTGTTTTCATGTTGCATGGGGTAAAGACGGAAGACGACCACGGCGTCCGCGCGGTAATCCGGCTGCTGTTCCCAGCGTTTCAGCAAGGTGGTTTCTTGCAGGAAGCCCTGTGGATCATCCTCCAGCAGCTGGTCATGCTGAAAGGTGTATAGAATGCCGTAGCTGATGTTGTCTGCGCGCATACTTTCGATGGATTGTGTCAGCGGTGACTCGAAGTTGGCCAACTCGAACTGCGTCACGCCTTCATAGCCGCCCCAGTGCCGGTTGAGCACCTTGGCCTCGTTTTTGTAAAGATAGCGGCCGGGCGCGACGGAAACATCCATCCACGCGGTGAGGAAGTTGCGCGGGTCACTATATGTGAAGTCAAGTGTTCTGGCGATCGAGTGCTGGACGTTCGAAAGGTTCAGCGCCAGGCAAACTGTGGCGAAGAGCACGCTTGCGAGCAGAACGCCGTGTCGGGAGAAGCGGGTGAGCGCAGCGATTGCTGCCCGCCACCAGAGCACATAGCCCGCTCCGGCGAGCATGACCAGCAAGGTTAATTGTCCGAACAGAAAACGTTCCGCGTGGTCTCCCTGTTTGCCAAACAGGCTGACCCCCAGCAGCCAGCTGGCAGCGCCGACTGCCAGACCGGCCAGCATCAGCCGCCGCCGGCGATCAAGTTGCCAGGCGAACAAAATCATCCCGATCCACCCGAAGCTCAGTGACGGGTGTTTGACCGACGAGAGCGCGAGGGTCTGGTTGTACACGATGTCAGACAGGTAATCGGACAGCGAGTCCGGCCGCTCGCTGTTAGTGGTGACATGGCGCACCCAGGACTTGCGGGCCTCATTTTCTGTGGTGGGCACTTCCGCGAAGGCATCCAGCGCTGGTGTGAGCAATACCAGCCACGCCAGAAACAGGGAGAAGCGCGCCAGATTGGCAAAAACCTTGCCGATACAGGCCCGGCCATTGATCAGCGGCGCCAGCAGGATGAGCGGCGTCAGAATCAGGGCGTGATACTTGAAGAGCACCGCCAGCATCAGAGCATAGGTGGCCCAGGTCGTCCAGCCCGGGCGACGATACACTGCGCCCGTCAGGGCCAGCCAGACAGCCAGCAGCGCCAGGAAGGCAACATAAATTTCTGCAGTGGCGTAACGGGACAGAACCTGAAACACCGGGGTGATCGCATACAGGGTCGCAGCCGCCAGACCGGCAGCGGGATTGAGCGCATGGTAGCCCAGCAGGGCGATGACCAGTGTCGTGCCAATCCCCGCGGCTACCGAGGCCAGGCGCACCTGCCCGACCACGCTGCCGGGCGGCTTGTCTGTATCGTGAAACAAGCGCAGCATCAGATAATTTAGCATCACGATGCCGGGCGGATAGTGGTGTGTATTCAACGACTGCGACGTGCCGAAGTCGATGATCATGCGCGCGGAGAGATTGTGAAAGGGTTCGTCCAGCTGGTCGATGAAGGGCAGGCTGAAGTTGTAGCCTGGCAGGCGAAGCGCGCCGGCCAGCAACAGGATGAGCAGCATCGCCAGACACCAGCTACGCCCTGGCCAGAACCGGGACAATGGGGGAGGTGAAAGCAACGCATCGAGGTCAATGCGTCCCCTCACACTGGCCACGCTCAGCGCCCCATCCAGCCGCCATCGACCGTGAGGATTTCGCCGGTCACATAATCCGAAGCGGCCGAGGCGAGGTAGAGCGCCGCGCCACGAAAGTCATCCGGTTCGGCCCAACGCCCTGCGGGGATGCGATTGAGGATGGCCTGGTTGCGCGCCTCGTCATTGAGCAGGTCGGCGGTGAGGTCGGTGGCCACATAACCGGGCGCGATGGCGTTGACCTGCACGCCCTGGCCGGCCCATTCATTGCTCAGCGCCTGCGTCAGCCTGGCGATGGCGCCCTTGCTGGCTGCGTAGGCCGGCACGCGAATGCCGCCCTGAAAGCTCATCAACGAGGCGATGAAGATGATCTTGCCGCTGCCGCGCGCCAGCATTTCGCGCCCGAATTCGCGGGCGAGGATGAACTGCGCATTCAGGTTGACCTCGAACACGTGATCCCATGACTCGTCGGGAAAGTCGACCGCGTCGGCGCGCGGGACGACGCCGGCGTTGTTGACGAGGATGTCAACCTGCATGGCCTCCGCCTGCACCGCACGGATGAAGGCGTAGAGCGCGTCACGCTGGCCGACGTCGCAGGCGCGGGCGTGGAAGCTGCGCCCCAGCGCGCGCACCTCGGCGCCCGCTGCGCCGCCGTCCGCCTCCATGTTTTGGCTGATGCCGATGATGTCCGCGCCGGCTTCGGCCAGCGCCAGCGTGATGGCCTTGCCGATGCCGCGCCGGCAGCCGGTGACCAGCGCGGTCTTGCCATCAAGGCGGAACAGGTCCGGCAGGGACATTAACTTCTCCAGTACAGTTCAGGCACGCGCCGGAATGGTACCCTTGCGCATTGGCCGGCGCCAGCGTGAGGCTCGCACAGGGCAGGGGCAAGAATCCCGAATGCTGTGCAAGTCACTGGTGACCGCCGCGGTCGCCTTGCGCAGGGAGCTGCTTATGGCTCAAAGCAAAATCGCCACGGCCTGGGCTGTGGCGATTTTTGCCTGTTTACTGCCTTACTGCTTTACTGCCGAACCTGAGCCTTCGCAGTTAGCAACCCGCGCCCGGCGCGCCATCATAGGTCGTCGAAGTGCCGCCGACGCCGCCACTCAGGCCGCCGTTGAAGATTGCGTGGAAAGTCTTGTTTTCGCCGTCCGGCCCCATGGCTATGATGGCGTTGCCGTTGTCCTGTTTTGTAGCTGCGATGCGGCCATCCGCGCTGGCCTTCACACAGCCCGTGCCGGCGGCGGCAAATTCCCCTTGCGTCACCCAGAACGCGATCTCGCCCTGCGACGCCGAGACATACCGGTACACCACGAGGGCAACTGCTGAGTTGTAACTTGCGCGGTATACGCCGCCCAGTCCGCCCAGATTGGTGGCCAGGTCATGGACCTCTCCGGGAAAGCCGACGGACGGTGAGGCAGAAACGACAGTCGTGGTCGTGGTCGTAGTCGTAGTAGTAACAGTGTCGGGTTGTGGAGCGCCGGCGTTGGCGCAATTCCAGAGCTTGTCAATACCTGCTCTGGGGTCAGTGCTGGGGGAGAGGTAATACGCCGAATTGACACTTCCGCGCAGAAGATCCACGCCGAATTTCAAGACAGCTCCGTCCCCCCGGCTTCGGGCAAGGGGAATCTGCTGTCGCTGGTCGCTGATAACGTCATCCAGAGAAGCTGCGACAGAGTCCCCGGCCTGACCGGGCGGGAGGTGGAGCGCTTCACCCGCGACGATCCCGGCGCCAGTGTCCCACAGGCCTGCGCTGAGCCACGAAACGGCAGTCGGCACCCTGAAATCAGGGATCAGCACGGTTTGAGAGAGTCCGTGGCGGCGTCCAGGTGACCGTGGCAGACCCATGCGCTACGTCGTCCACCATCGAGGTCACCGTAACGGTGCAGGGAATCCTCGGATTGAACGAACCAACCCTGGACCAGAGATCACCGGCGGCAGATACCAGCGCCGTTCCGGTATCGCAGCGCGGTCTGGGCCTGATGACGTACAGGTAGTCGGTTACGCCGGGCACTTTGTCCCAGGAGACGATCGCCTGCGTTGAATTGATGTCGACATTGAAGGCAAGATACGGCGGCGCGGGAAGTTGCTGCGCGCTGACCGGAGACAGCAGGGCAATCATGACGAATGCAACTATCAGGATGAGTCTCATGGCGCGCTCCCTTGCCGTCCCTGCACGAAGTTATACAGCCCTGCATCCGCTTGCGCAATGCGAAACTTAACCGGATGCAGGGTGAAGTGCCCTTGTCATGATGAAGCTTGCGCATTCCAGTGGACAGTAGCACATGTCTCTCTCGCTTGTCCGTCTGGCTAACAAACTCTGACAGGCGCCTGGACGCAGCTAACGCGGCGTGATGCGCGCGTACTCCGGCCACTCGAGCACGAAGCCCAGCTGATTTCGCAGCATCGCCTGAAAGTCGTCCAGCCGGGCCGCGTCGTTGCGAACCTGCTTCGGCTGCAGACCCTGCGCGTGGCACCAGGCGGCCAGCGCGCCGGCGGCCTCGCCGATATTCCACTCCACCGGATGCAGGCGATAGCAGCCGTTGGTGATGTGCGTCACGCCGAGGTTCTTGCAGGCCGGCAGCAGATTTTCCACGCGCTGCGGAATGAGCGCGCCCAGCGGAATCTGGAAGGGATAGCAGCTGATATCGACGTAGGTGCGCGGCAAGGTGCTCGGGTGCAGGTCGATGCGGTAGCTGCCCACGCCGACCGAGTCCGCAAAGCGTTCCGAGCCACGCAGCCCGCCGCGCTGCTCCACGCCGACATCCTGCTCGCGCACGGTGTACTCCGCCAGGATGCGGCGCGCCTCGCGCACGTACACATACTTCGCAAGCCCATCTTCGCTGCCGGTGACGTCACGGCGCAGGCGCAATCCAGGATAGCCCTCGCCGCCATCGTGGCGCGGCGCCTCGGTCTGCATCCAGTAGAGGAAGGAGAAGCTGAGCTGGCGGCAGGCGCGCAGATTCTCCTGCACCTTCGCTTCCGGGACGCCGACCAGCGGCCCCAGCCAATAGTCGATCTGCGGCCAGTTGACCAGCGTGATGTCGCTGGCGAAACGGCCTGCCGGGTAGTAGTCCTTGCACAGGATGCGGCGGTAATGCCAGAAGTCCGCCGGCCGACCGCGCCGACCGCTCGTTTCGCCGGAGTCGAAGATGGCGCGGTAGCGCGTCTCCAGCGTGATGGGGTGGACGTCCTGCCAGCCCAGCTGCGGTCCCGGCCAGAAGTCAGCCTGATAGCCGCGCCAGAAGTCGTAGTCCGGCGGCCGCTCAATGACGTGATTCTCGCCCGGCAGCCAGTCCACGGCGAAACACCAGGTGATGGCCTGCTGGTCGAGCGGGTCGGGCGCGCCGGGCAGGGCGTGCAGCTCGCCGGTCTGCGCCTGGCTCTCGGCGCCGATGATGTGCTCCACGTCAGCCAGCGCCAGCAGGTCGCCCAGCTCGGTGGCGTCGAGGATCCAGGGCGCGCTGATGACGGTCTCGTCGCCGCTCGCCAGGCTGCGCAGGGTCACGGCGCGCACGCGGTCGCCGTCGGTTTCGGCGCTGACCGGGACGTACCGGCGCCAGATTTCAAGCTGGCCGCTACTGCACCAGGGCGCAAGCATGGCCTCCATTACGGCGAGAGCTGCGCGCGGCTCGTGGCACAGGCGGCTGACATTGCCGTTGCCCGGGTTGAGGTTGACGATGCTGCGCGCAGCTTCGGTCAGCGGATAGTGGCGGCGGTAGTAATCGCGCACGCCTTCGGCGAACTGCATGTAGCTGTGGGTGGCGCCGGTCTGCTCGATCCAGGGGTGCTCGTCGGGCGGGACGGCCTGGGCGCTTAGCTGGCCGCCGATCCAGTCCGTCTCTTCGCTCAGGATGACGCGCCGGCCCAGGCGCAGGGCCGCCAGGGCCGCGGCCACGCCGCCCGTGCCGCCGCCGACGATCAGAATGTCCGTTGCCCGCTCGGCCGTCATGGGTTGCTCCTCGTCACTTTGTTAGATTTCGTAAAACATACCGAACTCAATTTTGGCAGCTGGCGCAACCATGTGCCATTTTTTCATTATCGCAACGTCCACATTCTATCAGGAGTCCTTTGATGAAGTTCAAATCTCTGGTCCTGCTGGCGGCAGTTCTGCTGCTGACGGTCATGCCCCTTACCGCGCAGGAGCCTGTTACCATCACCTGGCTGACGCTGGGCTGGAACGTTGATGACGCCATCGCCGGGTTTGAGGCGGCAAACCCCGACATCAAGATTGAGGCGGAACAGGTCAGCTTCAACGCGCTCTTCGAGCAGATTCAGGTGCGCCTCGGCGGCGGCGCGTCCGACCCGGACGTGATCGCAGTTGATGTGCCTGTGACTGCCGGTTATGGCCTGCGCGGCTGGCTGCTGCCGCTGGATGACGTCTTCACTGACGAGGATCGCGCGGACTGGTTGCCCGCGGCGCTGGCTGCCGGCAGCTACAACGGCGAGCTCATCTCCGCGCCGGTCAGCACCTCCACCCAGCTGCTCTTCATCAACACCGATATGTTTGACGCGGCTGGCATCGAGGTGCCCGGCGTCGACGATCGCCTGACCTATGAGCAGATTGCCGACATCGCTGCACAGTTGACGCTGGACACGGACGGCGACGGCATCACCGACCAGTGGGGCTTCAGCTGGGAGCAGACCGTCCGCATTTACCAGCTGCAGCCGCTGGCTGTGGGACTGGGCGGCCAGTCCATCGGCGATGACGGCCTGACCGTCGACGGCGTCATCAATTCACAGGCCTGGATCGATGGCTTCAGCTACTACTCGGACATGTTCAACGAGCTGAAAGCTGCGCCGCAGGACGACACCATCGGCACCAGCGACCTGTTCTGGTCCGGCAAGATGGGCATGATGATCGCCGGCCCCTGGAACGTCAACCGCTACCTGCGTGAGGCGGATGACATCGACATCAACTGGACCGTGTCCCGCCATCCCTACTTTGAAGATGGCGCGATCACCACGCCTACCGGCAGCTGGCACATTGGCGTGAATGCCAGCAGCGACAGCCCCGAGGAAGCCAGGCGCTTCGTGAAATACATCTCTACCGGCGAGGGCGCCGAAAGATGGTGGCGCTTCGGCAGTGGCGACTTCCCGGCGCAGCAGTCGGTGCTGGCGCTCTTCCAGACGGATGAAGAGTTTGACGAGGGTGTCAAGAACTTCCTGCGCGTGGCCGCCGACGAGGCGACCGTGAATCCGGATCCGCGCGCCGTGTCGCCCGGCTTCCTTGAGTACGAGCAGATTCTGCAGGATGCTTTCCAGGACATCCGCACCGGCTCTGATGTAGAGGAATCGCTGAATCTTGCGGTCGCCCGTATCTAAAGCGAGATGGTGAAGTATCGCGGTTAGTTGACTGACCGAAACTTGACCGAAACTTGACCGAAACTTGACCGACCGGGGGCTGCCTGACAGGGGCGGCTCCCGGCTTCGGCAGTGAATGGAACTGAATTGCAATGACTCGTCGTGAGCGCCTGATCCCCTATGTCTTTTTGCTGCCGGCGCTGGCGCTAATCGTCATCTTCAACCTTTTCCCCACCATCGCTACCCTGATCGAAAGTCTGCACGCAAACTCCCTGGTGCGCGGCGGGCGCATCTTCGTCGGCCTGGGCAATTTCACCCGCGTGCTCAATGACCCCATCTTCTGGAAGTCGATGCAGGTCACCGCGCTGTTCAGCGTGCTCGTGAATCCGATCCAGATTGCGCTGGCGCTGGGCCTGGCCCTGCTGGCCAACAGCAGGGTGCGCGGCATCAGCATCTTCCGCAGCATTTACCTGCTGCCGGTGGCCGTCTCAATCAACGTGACGACCGTCGTCTGGGGCCTGATGCTCAACAGCGAGGGCGGCCTGATCAACGGCATACTGACCCTGGCAGGCATCGAACGCCAGCCCTTCCTGATCGCGCCGACTCACGCCCTCGCGTCGATCATCCTCCTGGCGACCTGGAAGGGCGTGCCGCTGTGGACGCTGTTCTTTCTCGCCGGCTTGCAGGGCATCTCGCAGACGGTGCTTGAGGCGGCGCGCATCGACGGCGCCGGCCGCTGGCAGAGCTTCCGCTTCGTCACCCTGCCGCTGCTGCGCGGCGTACTGCTCTTCGTGTTGGTGGCCGACACCGTCGCCAACTTCCTGCTCTTTGCTCCGGTTCTGCTGCTGACCAGGGGCGGGCCGCAGCTGAGCACCAACCTCGTCATGTATGAAACCTATCGCCGCGGCTTCGTTTACGGCGACCTGGGCGCCTCGTCGGCGATGCTGTCGGTCATGTTGCTGCTGGTCTTCGCCGTGATCGGTGTCCAGTTTTCGCTCTTGCGGCGGCGTAGCTGAGGGTTTTATGAGCGTGCAGTCAGGCACTTTCCCGCCGAAAGCGGCGTCGCGTGACAGGTCACGCTGGCGCCAGCGGCACGAGCTGCTCAGGACGGGCGAGCATCTGCTGACCTATGGTCTGCTGATCATCGTAGCCATATTTGTCCTGCTGCCGCTGATGTGGGCCTTCGCAGCCTCCTTCACGCCCAACGCCAAGGTCTTCGAGTACGCCTTTCCTTTTTCCCTGCGCGCGCTGTTTCCGGTGGACTTCACGCTTGAGGCCTACGAGGCCCTCTTTGCGCGCGGCTTCGGCAACGCGCTGAAGAATTCCTTCTGGCTCTCCGGCGTCACGGTCGTGCTGGGTGGCAGCATCAACGCCCTGGCCGACTTCGCCTTCGCGCGCTTCGAGTTTCGTGGCAAACGTACCCTCTTCCTGACCGTGATTCTGTTGCCCTTCCTGGTGCCGGTGGACCTGACGGCCATCCCGCGCTTCATCCTGGTGAACTCCCTGGACTGGCGCAACACCTGGCAGGCGCTGATCGTGCCGGGCCTGGGCAACAGTCTGGCGATTTTCCTCTTCCGCCAGTTCTTCGAGGAAATCCCGCAGGACCTCATCGACGCCGCGCGCGTGGATGGAGCCTCGTGGTGGCGCCTGTTCTTCAATGTCGTCCTGCCGTTGTCGCGGCCGGTGTTGATCACCGCGGCCCTCTTCCTCTTCCTGCAGCAGTGGGACGCCTACTTCTGGCCCTTGCTGGTCGCGCCGCGCCCGGAATTGCGCCTGGTGCAGGTGGCCATCTCCGGCGCGGTCGAGGAATTCCGCACACGCTGGAACGAACAGCTGGCCGGTTCCATGCTGGCCGCCATCGTCCCCATCCTGCTGCTGCTGCCCTTCCAGCGCTACTACATCCAGGCGGTCACCAGCAGCGGCCTGAAGGACTGAATCTCCGCTCCCCGCTCCTCGCTTGCTTTTTGCCCCAAATTGCAAGTCACGCTATATTTCATTGATCACTTGCGGGGCCGCGCTTTCATAGAAGGCGAGGCCAAACGGGCCAGTGCCCGTCCGCAGTTCTTTCGCTACTGTTTACTGGAGGATTCTGATGCGCAAGAGTTTGGTACTGTACATCCTGCTTCTGGCGACGCTGCTGCTGGCCTTTGCGCCCGTGCAGGCCCAGGACGATGTCACCGAAATCCGCTTCATGAACTGGTGGGACGCCTCGCGCGAGGTGCTGATGCTGGACCTGATCGCGCGCTTCGAGGCGGAGAACCCCGACATCCGCGTCATCAACGAGGTGCAGCCCTGGGACAACCGCGCCGAGCTGGTGTCCACGGCCATTTCCAGCACCACCCCGCCGCACATCATCATGACCAACCGCCAGGAGACCTTCCAGTTCGCCGGCCTGGGGCTGATCCGTCCCATCGACGAATTCGTGGCCGAGTCCGGCCTTGACCTGAGCCTCTTTTATGATGGTGAAGTGGGCAACCAGTACTGGGCCGGTGAACTCTACGCCCTGCCGCTGCCCACCGCCGGTGGTCTGACGGGCATGTTCTTCTACAACAAGGACATGCTGGCTGCAGCCGGTATCGATGGCCCGCCGGCTACCTGGCAGGAACTGGAAGCGGCGGCCCAGGCGATCAACGTTGGCGACGCGATGGGCCTTGATATTCTGGGGGCCAGTTCCGGCTCCAGCGCCGGCGACTTCATAACCTGGCTCTACACCAACAACGGTCGCTACGTCGATGACGGGGGCCGCAACCTGATGTTCAACAGCGCCGAGGGCATCGAGACGCTGGAGTGGATGATTCGTTTTACCAACGACGTCAATGGCGGCATTGAGAACATCACCGACTTCTTCCAGGGTGCTGACTTCACCACCAGCGATCACCCCTGGTACCGCAGTGAGTTTGCCTTCAACCCCATCAACACCTCGCACTTCAACCACATGAACAAGGTTGCACCCGACTTCTTCGCGGCGACGGACCGCTGGGGCGTGATGATGCGGCCCTACAATGGTGACAACCCGGATGCAAAGACCGCCGGCGTGGTCGGCTATTCGTCTTCCGGTGGCTGGGGCTACACCATCCCGGTGGCACACCCGCCGGAGCTACAGGCCGCTGCCTACCGCTTCGCCGAGTTCCTGGGCGCCAGCGACCAGGGCGGCTGTGTCTTCCTCTTCGCGCAGGGTCGTCCCTCGCCGGTGCGCGCATGCAACGAGAATCCGGCCTACTACGACGCCAACCCCTACTGGGACGTGGTGCTGGAAGGCCTTGGCAACGACGTGGCGGTGTCCATCACCCCGGTGCAGGGTCAGTTGCATGACATCCTGCACGCCCGCATCGAAGAGGCCTTCTTCGGCGTCATGAGCGCGGAGGACGCGCTCAACCTGGCGGCAGAAGAGATGCAGGGCATTCTGGACGAGTTCTGGAGTGGTCTGGATGGCTGAGGCTCTGCCTCGAGTATCAGAGGAGAGCCGGGTTCGCTCCCGGCTCTCCGAACTGGCCTTTCGCTATCGACACTGGATCGGCTTTCTCTTCATCGGGCCGTGGTTGTTGTCGCTGCTGCTCTTTGACATCATGCCCTTCTTCGCCAACCTCTATTTGAGCTTCACGGATTACTCCGTCGGCCTCGTGCAGCCCAACTGGGTCGGGCTGGACAACTACATCGAGATGTTTACAGAAGACAGGATCTTTGCCAAGAGCGTTTACAACACGGTTTACTTTTTGGTATTCAGCGTGCCGCTGCGCCTGGTACTGGCTTTCGCCTTCGCGCTGCTCTTGAATGCGCGCCTGCGCGGCATGCAGATGTTTCGCACGATCTTCTATCTGCCGTCAGTCGTGCCGATAGTGGCGGCCTCGATCATCTTCATTGGCCTGCTCAACACGCGTTACGGCGTCATCAACCAGTTTCTCGTGCTCGTCGGCATGGACCCGGTGCGCTGGCTCTCGCGACCTGAATGGATCAAGCCCTCGCTAATCCTGATGAGTCTGTGGGGCTTCGGCGGGCAGATGGTCATCTTTCTCGCTGGCCTGCAGAGCATCCCGAGCGAGCTTTACGAAGCGGTGTCGATTGACGGTGGCAACGGCTGGCACCGGCTGCGCCACATCACCGTGCCGCTGATGACGCCCACTATCTTCTTCAACCTGATCATTGGCATCATCGGCAGCTTCCAGGTGTTCACCCAGGTGTTCGTGCTCATCGGCACCACTGGTGGCCCGCTGCAGTCCGGCCTGGTCTACATGATCAATGTCTACAACAACGCCTTCGCCTACTTCCGCAAGGGTTACGCCGCCGCGCTTTCGGTCGTCCTCTTCTTAATTATCCTGGTGTTCACGGTGATCATGGTGCGCAGCTCCGACCGCTGGGTCTTCTATGGCGATGACAACTAGCAGCGGGAGGGCCGCCGGTGATTGAAAGCCAGCAGGCGCGCCTCACCCGCCAGTCGATTACCTACCTCATCCTGCTGGCCGGCGCGCTGGTGATGTTCTTCCCGCTGTTGTGGACGGTCTCAACCTCGCTGAAAACGCCGGACAAGGTGACCCTGCGCCACATCGAGCTGATCCCCGACCCCTGGGCCTTCGAGAACTATCTGGAGATCTTCTTCGACCAGCCCTTGCTGCGCTACACGCGCAACACCATGATTCTGGTCGGGGCGGCGGTCTTTGGCGCGCTGGTGCCCTGTTCGCTGGCGGCCTGGGGCTTCGCGCGCATCCCCTTCCCGGGGCGGCGCACGCTCTTCGCCCTCCTGCTGATGACCATGATGCTGCCCTACGTCGTGCAGCTGATTCCGCTCTTCATCTTCTTCGATCGCATTGGCTGGGTGAATACCTTCTGGCCGCTGATCCTGCCGCGTGTGCTGGGGCACAACGCCTTCTATATCTTCCTGATGCGCCAGTTCTTCCGTGGCATTCCGGTTGACCTCTTCGACGCGGCGCGCATCGACGGCGCCTCCGAATTCGGCGTGTGGTGGCGCATTGCCATGCCCATGTCGCTGCCGGTGCTGGCGGCCGTCTCGATCTTTGCCTTCCAGTTCGCCTGGGACGACTTCCTCTGGCCGCTGATTTACCTCGGCGGCAACAAGCAGAACTGGACCCTGGCGATGGGCCTGAACGCGCTCAAGGGCTTCGAGGGCGACGAAAACACGATGAACGTCATGATGACCTTCTCCACGCTGATGCTCATGCCCATGCTGCTGGTCTTCTATTTCGGGCAGAAGTATCTGGTCAAGGGCGTCTCGGTCGCCGGCCTGAAAGGCTAACTGTTCGCCAGCTGCAATTTCGCCACGTCCGGCTCAACGCCCAGACCCGGCCCCTCGGGAATCTCGAATTGCCCCGCGCGCGCCACCAGCGGCGTCTGCAGCAGGCTGTTGGCCAGCTCCACCACCGGCGGCTGATACTCCAGCAGATAGAGGTTGGGCAGGGCGGCGGCCAGCTGGATCGAGGCGGCGATGCAGGGGCCCAGGCCCACGCTGAGGTGCGGCGCCATGCGCGCGTTGAAAGCCTCGGCCATCTGCGCAATGACCATCGACTCGGAGATGCCCGCGCGTCCGATGTCCGGTTGCAACACGCTTGCGGCGCGCTGTTCCAGCCAGGGCCGGAACTGGTAGCGGGTGCGCTCGGTCTCGCCGATGGCGACCGCTATGCCCAGCCCCGCGGCCAGCCGTGCGTGCCCTGCGATGTCCTCGGGATTCATGGCCGCCTCGAAGAAGCCGGTGTCCAGCGCTTCCAGTTGCCGTCCCAGCTGCATCGCTTCTGCAGGGGTGTAGGCCCAGTGCGCATCCAGTAGCAGCGTGGTCTCTGCGCCGAGGGCCTCGCGCAGCCGGCTCATGGTGGTGACGTCGGCGCGGACGCCGTAGCCTGCCGACAGCTTGAAGGCGTTGAAGCCCTTTTCCTGCCAGTCCAGCGCCAGCTCGACGCGCCCGTCATCATCGGGCCGCGGCAAGCCGGAAACGTAACAGGGGATAGCGTCGTCGAAAAAAGCGCCGCCCAGCAGCGCGTGTACGGGCTGATCCTGCAACTTGCCGCGCGCATCCCACAGGGCGATATCGATGGCGCTGATGGCGTCGAGCATGTGGCCGCCGTAATAACCGCGGTCGCGCATCAGGTTGTACATCAGATGCCAGAGACGGCCGGCGCCCAGCGGGTCGCGGCCAATGAGGGCCGGCGCCAGCAACTGATCAATGATGCTGCACACCACCTCCGGCGCCACCGGCGCCAGCGCTTCGCCCCACGCAGTGACGCCCTCGCTGGTGCGCAGGCGCACGAACACGGTCTCGTAAGTCGCGGAATACAGGCAGCGATAGGGCGGGCGGATGAAATAGTTGCCGACGTCGGCGTGCGGCGGCAGCGGGCCGAGATAGGCCTCGTCCCTCCTGAGACGTAAGGGCAGCGCCTCGATACTTTCGATGGACATGGACGGGCTCCTCTGCGTTCGGGCTCTGAAGCGCCCATTGTAGTACGTCAGCCGGAGTCGGGACAGTCTGTTACGGCATGAACAATCCGCCCCTGGCAGTCCTGGCAGCCGGAGCGCGTTACGGTGTTATCTGCACTTGGCAGCGCGCCTGGCAAGATTTATAATCCGGCTTTCCGGTGAGCGCAGCAAACGGGCGGGGAAGCAGCCATGAAGGTGATTTTGCTCGACTATGTCTTTAAGCACGGCGTGGCCGGCGAGGTGATCAACGTCGCTGACGGATTCGCCCGCAACTACCTCATCCCGGGTGGCCTCGCAGTCAAGGCGACCGGGGCCGAGATGAATCGCGCCACGAAGCTGCGCGAACAGGCTTCCGCGCGCCGCGCCGCGATGGAAAACGAACTCAACGAGCTCGCCCGGCAGATCGACGGTGTAGAGTTGGTGTTCGGGCGTCGCGCCGCCGTGACCGGCAAGCTCTTCGGTTCCGTGACCTCGCAGGAGATCGCGGAGGCGCTGGAAGAACAGACTGGCGTGGATATCAACCGCCGCCGCATTGGTCAGCAGCCCCTGCGCGAGACCGGCACCCATGAGGTGATCGTCCGCCTCGGTAACGAACAGGATCCCATGTTGAAGGTCACGATCGTGCCCGAGCAGGAGCTGGCCGCCTGGCTGGCCGGGCGTGACGCAGAGGAGGCGCCGCAGTCGGACGGAGCAGACGAGCCCGGGGAGGACGATCTGTCCGGGGCGGCGGAACCCGCCATGGTGACGGACGAGGAAGCAACTCCCTGAATCCCGGCCTCCGCGCCGGGCGTATGGCCTGACCGGCCGGGGCAGGCCGGGGCACCCTAAAGCGATGGACGCACAGGCGCTGGGCCGCTTGTTACGTGAAGCCCGCGAGGCCAGGGAAATCTCGCTGGCCGAGGCGGAGCAGGCGTTGCGCATTCGGCAGCGCGTGCTGGTCGCGTTCGAAGACGGCATCTTTGACCAGCCGGAAGCCTCTCCGGTTCAGTTGCGCGGCTTTCTCGGCAACTATGCTCATTACCTCGAACTCGACGAAGACAGAGTACTCGAGCAATTCGAGTTGCAGCGTCACGTATCGCAGCGCCGACGGCAGCGTGAACGTCGCCGTCGCCAGCCGGGAAATCAAATTGAACAACCGGAGCCAGTCCCGCAGCTGGATCTGAGTGGGGGCGAACGCCTGCAGCAGCGCCGCCGCCGGCAGCGGGGCTTCCTGAGTGGGCTGCTGCTGCTCCTGACGGGGGCCGTTGCCATCGGCGTCATCGTTTTCGTCGCCCTTCAATTCCTCGAGGATACGGAGGCGCCTTTCGTGCTCGAAGGCGAGTTGCCACAGTTAATTCCGCCGACGGCCCTGCCGACGGTCGTGATGCAGCTGAATGTCATGGAGCCGCCAGGCCGGACGCTTGCGCAGCGACGACGTCAGGTGACCCAGCTCTGGAATGGTAGTGGCGTGCTGGTGACGACCGAGGCCGCCCAGCGAACCTGGCTCCGCGTGACGGCGGATGGCGAGGAGGAGTTCGTGGGTATGTTGCGACCCGGCGAGCACATTGAGGTTGCTGCACGCACCGAGGTCCTGCTGACGGCCAGCAACGCCGAAGCGCTGCTGATCACCTGGAACGGGCAGGAGCAGGGCGTGCCCGGGCTGCGGGGCCAGCTGGTCGAAATGACGTTTACGCAGACCTCGGTCGCCCTCGACGCGGGCGTCGGTTTTGAGCCAACGCCGGTATTCACCCCGACTGCGCAGCCGACGTCGCTGATTGACGTGGGCGCGCTGCTTCGAACCCTGACGCCCGAGACTACTGCCGGACCGCTGCCCCAGGGTGCTGTCTTGCAGTCTCCGCCTTCATCCACGCCGGCGCCAACCTCCACCTCTGCGCCCACCATGACTGCTACTCCTGGCGCGAGCTTGACCGCCATCCTGACCCGGACGAGCACAGCCACGGCCACAGTGACTGCCACCGCCAGCGTTACCGCGACTATAGGCCGGCCAGTAACGGCTACCGCTGTATTGCCGCCACGCGAGACGCAGACACCGGCAAAAGCGCTCTGGAATGGCTAGAATGGGCCGGCTTGCCTGAGGAGAATAGCCATGGAATTCACTCTTAACCTGCCAGAATGGGCCATGCGAGAAAACGAGGCCCTGCCGGCCAGACTGCCGACCCTTGAGGAACGTATGGCCGCGGTGATCCGCTTTTCGCGGCTGAATTTCGAACAGGGGACAGGCGGTCCCTTCGCCGCCGGCGTGTTTGAGCGCGATACGGGTGTGCCGGTGCTGATCGGCGTCAACCGCGTGATGCCGCTGCAATGTTCCTCGGCCCATGCCGAGGTGACGACGATCACGCTGGCGCAGCAGCTGCTGGGCACCTGGGATCTGGGCGCGCCCGGCCTGCCTGCCTATCAGCTTGTCGTGAACTGGCGCACCTGCGTCATGTGCTATGGTGCAGTGATCTGGTCCGGCGTCCGCTCGCTGGTGATTGCCGGTAGCGGCCCTGAACTGGAGGAGATCACCGGCTTTGACGAGGGCCCTATCCACCCGCAATGGCAGCAAGAACTGGAGCGGCGCGACATCGACGTGGTCGACAACCTGCTCAAGGACGAGGCCGTGGCGGTCTTCCGCGACTTCGCGGCCAGCGGCAGCACCGTTTACAATGCGCGCCAGGGATGATCGACCCCGGCGCACCGTGTCAGATGGCCGAGAGGTGAGTACACCCTTGTTGCAGGACGTGAAGCACACAATTGTAGCGGAGCATTTCCCGCAGCATTGCGGTGGACGAAGCCAGACTCGATGAAAAAAGACAACTTCTATCTCCTCAGTCTGGGCTGCGCCAAGAACACGGTCGATTCAGAAAGCATGGCCCAGGTGCTGGGTCAACATGGCATGCGCGGCACAGGCGACCCCGCCGAAGCGGCTGTGCTGATCGTCAACACCTGTGGCTTCCTTGAGGCGGCGCGCGAAGAAGCGCTGGCCGCATTGCGCGAGCTGGTCAGCCAGCGGCGGGCGGGGCAGATGGTCATCGCCGCCGGCTGCCTGGCGCAGCGCCATGGCGCCAGCCTGGCGCAGGATGTGCCGGGGCTTGATGGCGTGATCGGCACGCGCCGCTGGATGGACATTTTTGAGCTGGTGCAGCGGCTGCGCGCGCGCAAGCATCCGCAGCCGCTTTATCATCTGCCGACGGATGCGCAAACCGTCGGCCTGGACGAGCGCGGCGTGCTGCGCGCCAGCGTGCAGGGCGCCAGCGCCTGGCTGAAGATCGCCGACGGTTGCCGCCGGCCCTGTGCCTTTTGCACCATCCCGAAGATCAAGGGCACTGCCGTCAGTCGCCCGCTGGCGACGCTGGTGGACGAGGCGCAGCGGCTGCAGGCGCTGGGCCTGCGCGAACTCATCCTCATCGCCCAGGATTCGACTGACTATGGCCATGACCTGGGGCTGAAGGATGGCCTCGCGCAGCTGCTGGAGGCGCTGGTTGCAGGGGCGCCCGACATTCCCTGGCTGCGCATCATGTACGCCTGGCCAGGCTATGTGACGCCGCGTTTGATTGAGACGATGGCCGCGCAGCCGCAGGTGCTGCCCTATCTGGACATGCCGCTGCAGCACGGCCACCGCAGCACCCTGCTGCGCATGCGCCGCCCGGCCAACATCGAATGGGTGTATGCGACCCTTGCGCGGATGAGCGCGCTGATGCCGCAGCTGGCGGTGCGCACGACCTTCATCGTAGGCTATCCGGGCGAGACCGACGCCGAATTCGAAGGCCTGCTCGACTTCGTAAGCGACCTGCAGTTCGATCGCGTGGGTGCCTTCACCTACTCGCAGGAACCTGGCACGCCCTCTGCCGCGCTGCCCGACCAGGTGCCGGAGGACGTCAAGCAGGAACGCTACGAGGCCTTGATGACGCTGCAGCAGGGCATCAGCCTGGCGAAGAATCAGGCGTTGGTCGGCCGCACCATCGACGTGCTGGTGGAGGGCCATGGCGCCAGCGAAGATGAACAGGGCCGGCCCGACGGGGCAACGCTCAGCCTGGGCCGCAGCTGGCGCGACGCACCCGAAATTGACGGCTACGTCATCGTTGAGGGGGAACTGCCGCCAGGCGAAATTGTGCCGGTGCGCGTCACCGGCGCAACGACCTATGACCTCTTCGCGACCGTGGATGTGCAGCCGCCCGCGGTGATCCGGCCTGGCCAGATTCTGGCTGAGGGCGCCATTCAATTGCAGGACTGAGGCGTGAAAACAAACCAAATGAAAAGGGAAGGGGCATGACGGAAGCGGAAGCGCAGGGGGCCTTGCATCCATTCATCTCGGGGCGGCGCAGCCCGCGCAACTATCTTGACCGGCCGGTGGACAGGACGACCTTGCTCACCCTGCTGGAGGCGGCGCGCCGGGCGGCCTCCTCGTCCAACCGCCAACCCTGGAACTTCATCGTCGCGAGTCGCGCAGATGCTGCCGCCCACGAGCGCCTCTTCAGCTGTCTGCTGCCCGGCAACCAGACCTGGGCGGGCGGTGCGCCGGTGTTGATGCTGGTCGTCGCGGCTGTGGAGCATGAAGGCCGGCCCGCGCGCACCAGCTTCTACGACACTGGCCTGGCGATGGGTAACCTGACGGTGCAGGCCATGGTGCTGGGACTGATGCTGCGACAGATGGCAGGTATTGACCGCGACCGCGCGCGCGAAGTCTTCACCATTCCGGCAACGCACGAGCCGATCTGCGCCGTGGCGCTGGGCTGGCCCGCGCCGCCCGAATCCCTGCCCGAAAAGCGTCGCCTGTTCGAGCAGGAACCCCAACAACGGAAACCACTTGCCGAGTTCGTCTTCAGCGACAGTTGGGGGCAGCCGGCGCCCTTTCTCTAAACCGGCGTCACCCTTCCATCCTCAGCGTAGTTTGATGCCGACAGCCATCCCGTCGCCGATGGCGAAGAGGGTGCTGGAGAGGCGCGGCTCCGCGGCCAGCGCGCGGTTGAACTGGTCCATGCCGCCGTCGTCCGCGGTCTCTGGCGCGAGCACCCTGCCGCCACGGAAGGCGTTGTGGGACGCAATCACGCCGCCGACGCGCAGGTTCTCGAGCGCCCAGGCGAGATACTGTGGATAGCCTTCCTTGTCCGCGTCGATGAAGATGAGATCGAAGGGCGCCCGGGCGCTCACTTCCTGCAGCGACTCGAGCGCCGGGCCTTCCAGCAGCTGCACGCGCGCAGTCAGCCCTCCGCGCGCAAAGCTCGCCCGGGCCACGCGGGCGTGCAGACTGCTCACCTCGAGGGTGTAGAGCATGCCGTCTTCCGGCAGGGCGCGCGCCAGCCAGGTACCGCTGTAGCCGGCCAACGTGCCGATTTCTACAATCCGGCGCGCGTCAACCACCTGCGCCAGCCACTGCAGCAGACGGCCCTCCTGCGCGCTCAGGCTGATCTGCGGCATCTTGTGACGCCTGGTCTCGGCCTGGATCCAGGCGAGCACATCGTCCTCCTGTGCAAACAGTTCACTGACATAGGCGTCACGGGCGGCTTTGTCGTCCATGTTTCTCCTCGTTTTGGCTATCGCTGTCGGATTCGCTCGACCGGTCGGTCGCGCTGGATGATGTAATGATCGAAGTCGCGCGCGACCCGGGCAGCAGGGAAGACAGCGCGCGCCTCCTGCTTGATGTCACGTTCGCGGTAGCGGCGCGAGACGTGCGTGAGGACGAGCGTCTCTACGCCGTTCTCCGCGGCGAGCAGCGCCGCCTGGCGTGCGGTCAGATGCCCGAAGGCGCGCGCAGTGTCCTCGTCCTCGTGCAGGAAGGTGGCCTCGATGACGAGCACAGTGGCATCCTGCACATATTCGCCCAGGTTGTCGGTGCGGCCACAGTCGCCGATGTGCACGTACTTCGCGCCGGGCAGGGCCGGCCCCAGCACCATGTCCGGCGTGATGCGGCGGCCGTCCGCCAGGATGACGCTCTGGCCACGCACCAGCTCGCGCCGTTCCGGCCCCGCCGGAACACCCAGCGCCTGGGCCTGCTCGACGAGGAACGGACGGTGGGCCTTCTGCTGAAAGATAAAGCCGAAACTGCCGCTGCCGCGATGGCTGACCGGAAAGGCGGTGACCGTGAAGGCCTTGTCGTCCAGCAGCAGGCCGGGGCTCAGTTCCTTCATCCGAATGTCGATCTGCATTCGCTCGTAATCCAGCACGACGCCGTAGAGCAGGGCCTGAACCCGGCGCAAGGGATTGCGGCCGGCCCAGATCTCGATCTCGCTGATGTTCTCCCAGCTGGTCAGCGTGGACATTAGGCCGCCCAGACCGAGGATGTGGTCGAGATGGCCGTGCGTAAGCAGCACGCGCCCGAGATTGCGAAAGCCGACGCCGCTTCGCAGGATCTGGCGTTGTGTGCCTTCGCCACAATCGATCAGAAAGCGCTGGTCGCCGGCCAGTAGCAACTGGGCGGGCAGTCCACGATGGATTGAGGGCGCTGAAGCCGAGCTGCCCAGCATCACGAGTTCGAACAAGGTCAGCCTTCCTTGTGCCCTACAGTGAAGACGTTGGTATTGAGGAAAAGACGTGTGCCGCGCAGCTCACCATCCTGCAACACGGCGAGGCGCTGCTCGTCACCCTGGCGGTAGGCGCCGATGGAGACGAGGTAGTTGCCGGCCGGGGTAGGCACGGGCAGCCTGACGTAAGTCACCTGGATGAAGATATCGCGCGGGTGCAGGCTGGCCGCCAGCACGCTGAGCTTGTCATTCTGCGAAGTGATCATGGCCGGGTCGGGCATGACGTGGGTGAACAGGTGCAGGTCCGGCGGCAGCGGGCCATCCACGCGCCACCAGGTCACTGACGTGATGACGTCGCCATGCTGGTAACGCTCCACCCCGGAAGGTTCGTAACCGAGAAAGGTCAGGTTGCCATCCAGCGTGACGGGCGGCAGGATGTTTTCTGCGCCGCCCGGAGCTTCCGGCGCGAGACGTACCGAAGCCGTGGTGGTAAAGCTGCCAATCTTGTCGCCCAGCAGATCGCCGACGTCCAGCGTGAAGACTGAATCTTGCGGCAGGGCGGGGTCCTGCGGCAAGACGCCGCGTTGCAACCAGTCGCGCAGGAGGGGATGCATGTCCGCGAGCATCGCGCTGTCCGGCAGGATGATCTGCTGGCGCTCGCCGCCCTCGGCAAGCACGAGACCGGTGCGGCAATCGGCGTAACGCAAGGCTTCGCTGCGGTCGTGCAGCAGCAGCAACATGCGCCAGGCGTCGCTCAGGCCGGCCGCGGGCTCCGGATCGACGCTGGGGATGCAGACGACGGTGGGCATGCTGTCGGCGCTCCGGTCAATGTGGCTGGCCAGCTGGCCGATGCGCCCGTTCCACGCGCTCATGGTATCCGGCGACTCCGCCCAGACCTTGAAGAGGTCGTTGCTCGTCCAGGCGATGTTTAGGCCGGGCAGGACGACCAGCGCGATGACGGGGACGTAGCGCGCCGCCTGCCCCAGGCTGTTGGCCAGAGTGACGACGCCGAAGCCGAAGAATAGCGCCAGCAGCGGCAACAGCAGTGCCAGGTGCGTATAGTCCGGGCTTTCGTTGCTGAGCAGGGCTGCGGGCGCAAGGGCAAGCAGGAAGATGAGAGGCAGGCCGAAGCGCGGATACTGCCGTGAGCGCAGCGAGGCCATCAACCCGACCAGGATGACCAGCCCGCTGAGCAGGTCGAACAGCGGGCGTCCGGGTAGATTGTGCAACGGGCTGGCATCACCGATGAACAGGATGCCACCGATGTTGTTGACGATGGACTGCAGCGGGGGACTTGCGAACATATCATAGTCACCGAAGATGCGCCCGAGGCCGCTGATTTCGTTCAGGCGCAGGGTGGACAGCCCGTAAGGCAGCAGGACAGCGGCCATCACCAGCAGCGAGAAGAACAGCGACAAAATCAGGTTCAGCGTTAGTGGCCCCTGACTGCGCGTCAGCCAGAAAATAAAGAGGAGCGCGCCGGCCAGCAGCCAGAACTGCGCCGGGTGAACGTAGAATCCCAGGCCCGCCGTCAGACCCAGCCCCGTAAAGGCGATGGTGCCGGGCAGGCGCCGCGCCAGCCGCTCAGGAACCGTCAGGACATATGCAAGCGCCAGCATCAGCGCAGCAGCCATAAAAGGCAACAGGGTCACCGGGCTGACGCTGCGTCCCAGCAGAACCGGCCACAGACTCACGGTCAACAGGGCCAGCGCCGCCAGGCCGCCCCGCGTGCCGCAGAGTCGCGACGCCAGCGCGTAGACCATCGCCAGCGTGAGCATGCTGATGAAAAACGGGAGCGCGCGGTAGCCTGTCAGGCCGCCGCCGGTCAGCGCGGTGCTGATCGCCACCATCGCAGGGAAGAAGCCTTCGCTCCCACGTGTCTCTTCTGCGGCAGGGGACTTGTCGTAGAAGACGGCGATCTGGCCCGCGCGCTGCGACTCGGTGATGCGCAGCGTCGCGAACTCATCCTCGTTCAGACCGGGGGGGAAGTCTGGCAGCCGGTGACTGCGCAGCAGGGCCCCGATCAGCAGCAGCAGCGTTGCCAGAGCGAAACCGGTGCGGGAGGACAATGCGGGTCTCCAGAGAAGGGACCGGGTGGCCGGTTGTTCAGAGCGCCGTGGCCCAGGCCGTGAAGATCAATACCAGCAGACCGAGCGCGATGCTGATCCGCGCGAGCCGCAACTCCTGGCGTCGCAGCCGCGCCCATTCCGCTGCATCGCCACGCTCTCGCTCAAGCAGCCATCCCAGCCGCTCCAGCGCCGGCGCTACGCGCCACTGCAGCATGATGCCGCAAACCACCATCCCGGCCAGGGCCACGTGCTTGAGCAGGATGGCGCGGCTCCAGGGACTGCCAAATTGTAACATACCTTCATAATGGGGGTCGGCCGTCATCTGAAAGACGCCGGTGACAATCAACACGGCCAGGCTGAGCCAGGTGAGCGGCTGGAAGCGCTTGCGCAGCCGGCCGAGCAGACGATAGCGCTGCGGGTTGCCGGCCAGGCTGCGGCGCGTCTCGGGCCAGACCAGCAGGGTGAGCAGGAACAGACCGCCCAGCCATACGACAGTCGCCAGCAGGTGCAGAAAGAGGCTAGCTGCAAGGAGCGACAGGGACAAGGCCCAGCGCCTCCGGGCTATCGGGCGGGCGCGCCGGGATGATGCGCTCGCCGCAGACTTTTTCCATGTTGGCGAGGTCGAAGTAGGCCTGCTGTGTCTTTCTGTCGGGAGGGATGATACTCCACCAGAACTGCTCGTCCTGCTCGTCCCAGGCAGGGTCTGCAATGGACAGGGTCGTCATCAGCCCCACCCAGGGACGCCAGTGCTCTACCGCGTAGCGGTAGGCGCGCACGAGGTAGTCCGCCTGGGTCGCCTCGTCCACGGCGAACCAGGAGTAGGCCTCGTCCTGTCCGGACACGTCGCGCGTCCAGCCTGTCTCGAGGATGGCGACCTGGCGTGCGGCGTCATCATTGGCGACCATGATGCGGCGCATATCCTCCACGCGCCGGAAGGTGAAGAAGCGTTGCCCGCCGCTGGCCTCGGCCTCGTCCGGGCTGAGCTCCGGCGCAGAATAGCCCGGCGCGTGCAGGCCGACGACGTCGATGTACTGCTGGAAGCCGACGTTGTAAAGTTCCTGCAGATACTGGTCGTCCGGGTGGACCAGTTCACAGCAGTTGCCGGTGGGCGCCAGCCCGGCCGAGATGAGGATGGCCTGCGGGTCCGCCGCGCGGATGGCCTCGCTGCACACGCGCAGTAGTTCGACGTACTCGCCGGCGGAGGGGGAATGGCCGCCCCATTCGCGCGCGAGGTTGGGCTCGTTCCAGATCTGGTAGGCGGCGATGCGGCCGGCGTAGCGCGTGGCAATGGCGCCGCAGTAGTCCTCCCAGGCGCCCATGTGCTGCGCAACTGGCGGGACGTCGACTGGCACTTCCGCGCCTGGCGCGCTGTTGGCTGTCCGCACCCATGACGGGGCATGACCGAGGCGCGCGACCAGCTGCAAATCGCGCCGTTCAATTTCGTCGAGCAGTTCGTCGGCGCGCCAGAAGATGTATTCGCCCTGGATCGTTTCAATGTCCGCCCAGGCGAAGCTTTGTTTGACGTGGCTGAAGACCATCAGCCGCACGAGATCAAGGCGATGCCCCACGAAGCCGTCATCCCACCAGAGAAAGGCCTGAATGCCATAGGTGAGGGGCGTGAAGGGCGGGTCGGCCACCGCGGCTGCGCCCAGGGGATCCGGATCAGGCTGGCGCAGAAGCGCGGCGGCCACGATCAGCAACAGCAACAGCAACAGCAACAGCAACAGACCGATAACCGGCCAGTGTGGAGAGGCGCGCTTCATCCGCCGACGGTGCTCTCCAGGCGTCGCTCCAGCTGCCAGGCGCCGAGGGCATCATACAGGGGGCGGAAGGCCCAGTCCTTGCCGATGATCGAATAGGGCACGTTGTCGTTATTGGGGTCCCAGCCCGCCTGGGGGCCGTAGTTAAAGTTCCAGATGAAGGCCAGCCAGATGTCACCCCAGTCCTCCATCAGGTCGAGGGCCTGAATCGTCCAGCGCGACTGCTCCTCAAGCGTGTTGTCGTTGGCGAATTCGAAGCCGCGCGGATAGCCGTCGAGGTCCTCGGTGGATGCCCAGCCAAACTCGGTGACGCACAGCGGCTGGTCGCCGCCGGCCAGCTCGATCTTGTCGGAGTAGGTGCGCAGGGTGCTGTACAGGCTCCAGCTGTGATGCGGGTTTTCGAAGGGGCCACGGAAGGAGGCAGCGGGGTCATTGACGACCTCGTTCCAGGGCACGTCCGGGCCGATGTTGTAGCCGTTATGGTGGGCGCCGACGCAATCGGCATAGTTCAGCAGCCCGGCTGCCAGCAGACTGTCCAGGTAGGCGAAGTCATCGATTGCGCTGACGCGTCCGTCCGGCTCGGTCCAGCCGCCAGTGGGCGAGAGCGCGCCGCTTATGATGATGATGCCGGGATCGATCGCCTTGACTGCCAGGGTTGTGTCGCGCAGCAGCTGGACATAATCCGCCGCGCTCAACCCGCGCGCTGAAGTCCACTCGCGATCGAGATTCTGTTCGTTCCAGACCTCAATGGCGTGCACCATGCCGGGGTAACGCGTCACGATGTCCGTTACAAAGTCAACATAGTCCTGGGTACGGGCCGGCGGCCCGTGCCGCTCGAGGTCGACGCCCTGCTCTCGCGCCCACTCGGGCGCTGTGACGATGGAGAGCATCACGCGTAGCTTGTACTCCGCTGCCAGCGGCAGCGACAGATCGAGCTCGGCCCAGTTGAAGCGGTTCTGCTCGGCCTCGACGTCCTCCCAGCGTACCTGCTGTTTGTACCAGCCCAGCCGGAGCTTGTTGACGACCTCGCGCATCCAGGTCTCCTGGTTGTCGGGGTTGAGGTCGGGGCTCACCTGCACCTGCGTGCCTGGCTGGAAGCTGCGGTCAGAGACAGGCAGGGCGGTCGGCCTTGGCCGTTGCTCGGCGGGCCCGGCTACGACGATCTCCGCCGGTGCGGCGGCCGTGGGCGGCAGCGTGGACGGCGCGGCCACAATGGTGGCTACGGGCTGCGAAACTGCTGCGGCTTGTCGCACCACAGGAACGGGCAGCGCCGCGCTGCTGGCGGTGTTGATGTTGCGCGGTTCGTCGACGAGGCCGTAGACGAAATAGATGGCGACAAAGGTGCTGGCGCCCATCAGCAGCGTGATGGCGATCCAGGCAATGGCAAACACCTGAATGCCACGGCGGTTGCCTGACATGGTCATGCTTCTCCTTCGGCCGTCGTCAGCGTGCGGCGGCGATGGCGCTGCAGGCCGGGCAACTGCCGTCCGCGCGAATCATGGCGTAGCCGGCCTGTGGGTCCGAGCTGTAGAGCGTGAAGTCCACGTTCCAGACGATGAGCAGGCGTACCTTGCCGCTCTGTGAGGAGAGCGCGATGGATTGCGCCAGCCAGGCGGCGTGCTGCTGCAGGGTGACGTTGCCCGCCCACGCGAAGCCCCCGGGCAGCGGCCCGTAGCCGTGCGAGGTCAGGAAGCCCAGCTCGCTAAAGCAGAGGGGCTTCTGCCCGCCGGTGATGCCCCAGTAGAGGTTGAGCATGCCGAAGTAGTAGCGCGAGTAGAAGCCGTCGCGCGGATCGCCGCTGGTCTGCGACGGCGGGATGATGCCCTCGTTGTAATGGATGCCCACGCAGTCCAGCCACTGCATGGCGCCGGCGTTGACCATCTGGCGCATAAACTTGTCGTCGTTCATGACGCGGCCGGGGAAGGCGGCTTCGGCGCCGGTGGGTGCGGGCGCGCCGCTGATGACCATGGTGGCGGGATTGGCGCTCTTGATGGCGCTGTAGGCGCGGCGCAACATGTCGGCATAGGCGGCGCCGCTGATCTGGCCCTGCGGCCACTCACGATCGAGGTTGGGCTCGTTCCAGACTTCGATGGCGTCTGCGCCCTGGGAGGCCACCTGGCCCAGCCAGGCGGCGAATTCGTCCATGTAGGCGGTGCCACGCGAAGCCAGTTGGTTCTTGTCGCCGAGCGCCCCGATCAGCACCTTGAAGCCGTTGGACTTCGCGGCGTTGATGACTCCGCCGGCGTCGCCGCCAGGGTGACGCACCTGCTTCTTCATCCAGGTCATGCCGGCCGAGCGCATGGCATTGATGGCGCGCACGCTGCCGGCACTGGTCACGTGGCCGCCATACTCGAAGGATCCGGCCTGGATGCTGCCCGAACTCGGCGCGACAGCCGGCGCCTGGGAGACGGGCCGCGAAACGGCGGGCCTGGGAATGGCTGTGGGCGCGGGCGTTGGTGTGGGCGTGGGCGTGGGCGTCGGCGCGAAGAGGCCGATGGCCTGGCCGTCGCGCGCAACTGCGTCACGACCGGTGACCACGTCCACGTTGATGGCGTAATTGCCGTCCGGTGCCTCCAGCGTCGTGAGCAGGCCCTGGTCGAGCTCGGTCAACGCTTCGCTTTGAACGCCGTCCGCGCCTTCCACGCGCCAGCGCAGGGCCGGTTGCCCCGTATCCGGCACAGAAGGCAACTGCAACTTGTAAGACAATATGGCTTCAAGCAGATCACGGGATTGATCCGGCGCCAGCAGGTCCTCGACGCCGACGCCGGCCAGCGCGTAAGGCAGCGTCCGCTCCAGGCGGAAGCGCAGGGCTGCGCCAGTGGTCAACCAGTAGCGGGCAGCGGGTGCATCGGGCATGGCGCGGTATTCGACCCAGGGCGCCATGGCATGGGCGTCGAAACCGGCGTCGGCGCCGAAGCCATCCAGACGCGCGTCAATCTCTGTGCCCGGCAGCACGGCGCCGTCACTCGTGGTCTCGACTTCGATGACGACGTCGCCCAGCCCGGCGTGCGCCTCGGCATAGCCCGCCGACGTGAGGCTTCCCTCCGACTCGCGCAGCGTGCTCGCGCTGAAGCCGGCCAGCAATCGGCCGCGCTCCACCTCGCCCACGGCGTGCCGCAGCATGAGCTCGACCGGCTGGCCGGCGCCTGTGCCGTAGTCCCTGGGCTGCAGCGGCAGCCGCACTTGCAGGTAATCGGCATGGCGACCCAGCGCGCGCCAGTCGTAGGCACCGGTGTCCAGCGCACCATCAACAACCGCTGCGGGCGGCACGACGACGCCCAGCTTCAGGCCCATGGCCGCAAAGCCTCCCGCCAGCTCGCGGATGAATTCGCTGAACAACCTGCGCTGCTCTGGCTCCAGGCCACGCCAGTCAATCAGCAGACCACCAAAGCCGCTGTTGGCGAAGGCGGTCAGCTGGGCGACGTGCGCCTGGCGCAACTCCCGGTTTGCCAGGATGCTGCTGACAGTGAGCGAATCGAGCGCGCGCTCGTCAGTGAAGTTGCGCACCACCGGCATGACCAGGTAGCCGCTGTTGAAATCGAAGCCGGCGGCGAGGCTGCCGGTGAGGCCGCCCGTCAGTGTGGGCTGAATTCCGGCGGGGGCGACGATGTTCGCCACTTGCGCGACCTCGGGGTTAAGCGTGTGCTGCACCTCTACGGTCACCAGTACAGTGGGTTGCGCGGGCGGCGACACCTGGAACACAGCCAGCTGCTGCGGCAGACGTTCCACCGTGGTGCGCAGGGCGTTTGTGCCCTGCTGTGTGGCGGGCAGGAAGTCCCAGCTCATGCCGTCCCAGCCATAGAGCGAGAAGAGCTGCGCGTTGCCGCCTGCCGCGGGCAGGGCCAGATCCAGGGTGAAGGTCTCTGGCGCCATGCCCTTGCTATAGAGCGAATAGACCGGGCTCTGCAGGGCCAACTGCGCCGGCAGGGCGGAACGGGCCGCGGCCAGCCACTCCGGCCCGGCGGTGCTGGCGAAGAAGTCGTTGCTGGCCAGGGAGTCGATCGCGACGCTAAAGTCTTCGCCGGGCGCTGCCGGATCGACCTGCAATGTCAGGCCTTCCAGCTGGACAGCGTAGGCATCTGCATTGATGGGGAAGTATTGGGGGCCAGTGAGGCGCTCAATGAGCTCCACCGGCGGCAGAAACAGACCGACAGCGACGAGCACCAGAATCAGGAACAGGGTGAAAAGCCCGGTGAGCCAGCAGCCACAGCCGCCCCTGCGCCGGCGCGGCGCGCGCGGCACCGGGCCGCTGTCGTCGCTCTTGACGACCTCGCGAATGTCCTCTGGCTGGGCCGACTCCGCTGACAGCGGAGTGAGTGGCCGGGTGTCGCCCTTGTCGAATGCCATGAGTGGTCCTCAACACCTCGTCGACAGCGCCGGAACGTACGCCTCCGGCGACTCTTGGCCAAGCCGGAATTGACGCCCGAACCCTGGCGGCATTGTAGCAGTGGCCAGGGGCAGCAGCAAGCGTGCCGCCCGCCAGCGGACTGCGCTACAATGACCGCCTCGCAGGGCAGGGGGCCGCCCATGGCCGGCTTTTACGCGCAAATCGCGCGCTATTACGACGCCGAACACAGCGACAAGAGCGACGATCTGGCGTTTTATGAGTATCTGATTGATTCCGGCGGACACGGCCCGCTGCTGGAAATCGGCTGTGGCAGCGGTCGTATCCTGTTTCATCTGGCGCAGCAGCTGGAGACGGTGCACGGCATTGACAGCGAGGCCGCCATGCTGGCGCGCGCGCGCCGCCGCCTCGCGCAGACGCCGCCCTCACAACAATCGCGCATTCGTCTGCTGCACGGCGATGTGCTGCAGCTGGAGCCGCCGCAGCGCTATCGTTACGTCCTGCTCTCCTACAACTGCCTGATGCACTTTCATGAGCAGGAAGCGCAACTGGCCTTGCTACAGCGCCTGCACGCCTGGCTGCAGCCGGAGGGGCTACTGGTGATCGACCTGCCCAACGCCGGCGAAGTCTTCACCAGCGCCGTCAGCGACGCGCTCACGCTGGAGCGCAGCTTCTTGGACCCCGAGACGGGCCACCTGATCATGCAACTGGCGACCAGCCGGCTGGACCGCGTGACACAACGCATGCACACCACCTGGATTTACGATGAAATTGATGGTGAAGGCGTGGTGCATCGCACCCTGGCGCCCGCGGTGTTTCGCCACTTTTTCTGGCCCGAACTGGCCCTCTTGCTGCGCCAAAGCGGGTTCACGATCGAAGCGAGCTACGGCGACTACGCGCAGGGGCCCTTCGAGGACGGCTGTGCGCGCATGATTGTGCTGGCGCGCCGTAACTGAACGGGAAAACGCAGCGTTTAGTCAGCCTCGACAATGATCGGCATCTTGCCGCCAAGTTTCTCGACGAATTCCGTGAGGACGTCCCAGGTGAGGGGGAAGCCGCGGGTGTCTGCGGCGGCGAGGTACATGATGATGTCGTCGAGCAAGTCGAAATCACCCTCGATAACGATGTCTTCATCCACGAAGGTGTTTTCAGCCCAGGCCACGAGCGCGGGCAAGGTGATCTCGTGCCGGATGAAGCCGTGCAGTTTATTCAGCAAAACATCTTGTGTAATCACGCGGTCGTCCATCAGCCTACTCCGTACCGTGCACGACGTGTCCGGTATCGCGGGGGAATTTCTGGTGGGATTCGATCAGGACCCCCTTGTCATCCAGAATCTCC
Organism: Phototrophicaceae bacterium; assembly: GCA_965223965.1. Lineage (GTDB taxonomy): Bacteria > Chloroflexota > Anaerolineae > Aggregatilineales > Phototrophicaceae > JAGWBD01. Next base: position 1,936,461 of record CBDCXX010000006.1, on the reverse strand, counting down.
TAGACTATCCGGATTGTAACCTCGTTTTCGTCCACAATCTTTACAATTCGTTGCCAACCGAAATCTCCCCCGGCACGCAGTTTCCAGTAGCGACGACCGCCACCGGGCAGTTCTTCGTGATAGTGATAGCGGCGTTCATTCTGCTCGCGTGTCGCCATCAGCCGCCCATGGCGCTCACCAGCGCCTGATACTCCTCCGCGCTGAGCGGGCGCCAGGATTCGCCCATGCGCGGATACTTCTCTACGCCGAGAATCGTGCGAACCTGCTCCATCGGCACTGGAGTGACAGTCGCGCGCGCCTGTACCACGCGCACCGGCAGAATCGAGTCGTGCTGTTCGTCAGCCGCGCGTATGGCCGCGCCATCCTCAAAGCTGCCGCTGACCTCGACCTCGCCGACGATGGACTTCGTCCCTTTAGCCTTCGAGCCCTTCGCGCGGCCGGTTGTCTCGTAGAGCAACATGCGCGTGCCCACCGGCAGGGACTCCGCCCAGCGTTTGGCGGCGCGCCCGCTGAAGCCGATGGTCGGGTCGCCGTCCCAGCCGGCCCATACCAGTTTGATGCCAAAGTTCGTCATCTTGCGTTCCTCTCTGCCAGGCGCTCAGGCGTGCTGGATGCCGCGCGTGTTGAGCCGGATAACGTAGAGCGAGCTGGTCGCGGTGATGTAGAGCTGGTCACGCTGCGGGCCGCCAAAGCAACAATTGGCGATTGGTTCGGGCACCATGATCTTGCCGAGGCAGTCGCCCGCCTGCGTATACACCTGGATGCTGTCGGCCGAGCTCGTGTAGAGGTAGCCGTTGTGGTCGAAGCGGAAGCCGTCCGGCAGACCGGGGTTGATCACGGCAAACAGCCGCCCGTTGGCCAGCGACACCCCGTCGACGACGTCGAAGACGCGCATGTGGGGCGGGCCATCCGGGTCATCCGAACGGCCGGTGTCGCTTACAAAGAGGCGTTGCCCGTCCGGCGCGAAGGCGAGGCCGTTCGGTCTGTCCATGTCGTCGATGACGCGCGCAATCTCGCCGCTGGCAGGGTCGAGGCGGTAGACGTGGCAGCCATCCTGCTCCATCTCGCTGGCATGGCCTTCTTCCGTGCCGGGCAGGATGCCGTAGGGCGGGTCGGTGAACCAGATGCTGTCGTCCGGGCGCACCACCACGTCGTTGGGCGAGTTGAAGCGGCCGCCCTGATAGCGCTCGGCCAGCGTCACCACGCTGCCATCCGCTTCCGTTCGGCTGACGCGTCGTGCGCCATGCTCGCAGGTGACGAGCCGCCCCTGACGATCCAGGGTATTGCCGTTGCTGAAGTTGGAGGGCTGGCGAAAGGTCTCCAGGCCCGCCGCGGCAGACCAGCGTAACATGCGGTTGTTGGGGATGTCGCTCCAGACCACGCTGTCGTCCGCCAGCCACACCGGGCCTTCCGCCCAGATGCAGCCCTCCGCGAGATGCTCCAGGCGCGACTCGGGCAGCAGCAACGCGCGGAAACGTTCGTCAAAAACCTCAAATGCCTCGGACATGTCAGACGCTCCTCCTGCTGGTCAGCATGGCAAAATTGTAACGTCTCCTGCTCAGCCCCGCAGCGCCTGGTCTAGATCTGCAATGAGGTCGTCGACGTGCTCAAGGCCGATGGAGATGCGCAGCAAATTGGGCGGGGTGGCGGTGACGCCTTTTTCCATCGAGGCGCGGTGTTCTATCAGGCTGTGCGTGCCGCCGAAGCTGGTTGCGCGTCGGAAGAGCTGCACCCTGCCCGTCATCGCCAGGGCCGCCTCGCCGCCGCCGCGCACCTGCACCGACAGCAGACCGCCATAGCCGCTCATCTGGCGTCGGGCGATTTCGTGCGCGGGATTGCTCTCCAGGCCGGGATAGCGTACGCGCTCCACTACCGGATGCTGCTCAAGGAAGCGCGCGACGCCCAGCGCATTCTCTGCGTGGGCGCGGATGCGCAGCGGCAGGGTCTCGATGCCGCGCAGGGTCAGCCAGCATTCGAAGGGCGAGGGCACCGCGCCGCCCAACTGCTGAATCTGCTGCAGATGCTCGAAGCGCTCGTCCGGCGCGCCCGCGACGACCACGCCGCCCAGCACGTCGCTGTGCCCGCCGAGATACTTGGTGGTGGCATGAACGACGTAATCGGCCCCCAGCTGCAACGGCTGCTGGAAAACGGGCGTGGCGATGGTGTTGTCGCAGGCCACGCTGACGCCGGCGCTGTGGGCGATGTCCGCGATGGCGCGGATGTCGCTGATGCCCAGCTCCGGGTTGGAGGGCGTTTCCAGCAGCACCAGCCGGGTCTCCGGGCGCAGGGCCGCGGCGACCGCCTCCGGCTGCGTCATGTCGACGAAGCTCGTCGCCAGACCCTGGCGCGCCATGATGTTGGTCATGATCAGGCGGATGCCGTAGTAGAGCACGTCGGGCGCGATGACGTGATCGCCCTGCCCAAGGGTCTGCAGCAGGGCGTAAATCGCCGCGGAGCCTGAGGCGAAGGCCGCGGCTGCCTGGCCGCCCTCCAGCGCGGCGATGCGCGTTTCCAGCGCCAGCCGGTTGGGGTTGCCCAGGCGGCTGTAGACATTGCCCAGCGGATAGCTGCCGTCCGCCGCGCGCTCGTAGGTGGTGGAAAAGTGCACCGGCGCAACGATGGCGCCGCTGCTCGGGTCTACTTCATGGCCGGCGTGGATGGCCTGCGTTTCAAGCTTCATGACGGCTTCCTCTGCTGCTGCGTCGCGCATCAGGCGCGCAGCCTGGCGCCCAGCTGACTCTCGGCGGCGCGCACGATCTTGCGCTGCAGCTTCGCCACTTCGCGGTCGGTGAGGGTGCGGGCGTCGGTTTGGTAAACCAGGTTGAAGGCCAGGCTTATGTGGCCTGGTGGGACGGGATCGCCATGGTAGACATCGAAGAGGCGCAGCTCCTGCAGCAGTTCGCCACCCGCGCTCCGCAGCACCGCCTCGACTTCCGCGGCTGACAGCGAGTCGCGCACAACCAGAGCGATGTCCTGGTAGATGGGCGGGGTGAGCGGCAGCGCCTGCACCGGGAAGCTGCGCCACCTGCTCTGCGCCAGCAGCAGTTCCAGGTCCAGCTCGGCGACCATGACCGGCGCGTCGACCAGGCCGAAGGCCTGAGCGACCAGAGGATGTAACTCGCCCGCGTGGCCGAGCCTTATATTGCCGCAGTACAGTGCGGCGGAGCGGCCGGGGTGGAAGCTGCTGTGTTCGCTGCGCTCGTAGCGCAGATCGGCCACCTTCAGGCCGGCCAGCACTTCGTCCAGCACGCCCTTGAGGTCGAAGTAATCCAGCAGCGCGTCACTGGCGCCACCCTGCCAGTCCGGCAATTCACGTTTGCCGCTCAGCAGAAGCGCGAGACGCCTCGGTTCTTCTGGCAGAGTTTCGCCCGCCCGCGGCAGATAGACCTGGCCTATTTCGAAGACTTGCTGCGTCTCACGCCAGCGGGCGTTGCCGGCGGCGTTGTCCAGCAGTTGCGTAAGCAGGGTATGGCGCAGCACCCGTTTTTCTGGCGCGATCGGGTTAAGCAGCTCGACGTAGGGTAGTGTGTGCCAGCCGGGCCCGCCGCCAGGCGTCAGCAGGGCTTCGCGCTCGGGCGCGGTGAAGCGGTGACTGATGTTCTCGCGCAGTCCCAGCGTCACCAGCAGGTCGCGCAGCAGCTCCTCATGCTCCAGCGCCGGGTTGGCGTGCGGGGGCGCCATCTCGTCGGCGATGATGCTGTCCGGGATGCGGTCATAGCCATGGATGCGCGCCAGCTCCTCTATCAGGTCAGCCTGGCCGGTGACCGGCTCGCTGCTGATGTCGAGGCGATGGTCGGGCGCTGTGACCTGCAACTGCTCTCCCTCGACGCAGACCTCGAATTCGAGGCGACGAAGGATGGCGGCGGCTTCCCCGACACTGAAGTCCACGCCCATGATGCGCTGCACCTCGGCGACCGGCAGCGTCACCTGTACCGGCGCCGGCGGCAATGGATACTCGTCGATGATGCCGGCCGCGATTTTCCCGCCGCCGCTGCGCCGCATGAGCTCGATGCCACGCTTCACGCCGGCCAGCGCCTGGGCCGGATGCACGCCGCGGCTGAAGCGCACGCCGGCGTCGGTGATGACCTTTTGCGTCTGCATCGTGCGGCGGATGTTGATGAAGTTCCAGTTGGCCGCCTCCAGCAGCACGTTACGTGTGTCCGCGTCGATCTCGGTTCCGGCGCCGCCGATGACGCCGCCCAGACTGAGGATGCCGGCAGAATCCAGCAGAATGATGTTGTGCGCCTCCAGCTCGCGCTGCGCGCCCTCAAGCGTGGTCAGGGTCTCGCTAGGGCGCGCCAGGCGGGTTGTGATGGTTGGCACTGTGTCGCCAGCGCGTGCGACGAGCTTGTCGTAGTCGAAGGCGTGCAGCGGCTGCCCCAGCTCGAAGGTGATGTAGTTGGTCACGTCCACGATGTTGTTGATCGGGCGCTGACCCACCAGGCGCAGGCGTTGCTGCAGCCATTGCGGCGACGGACCAACCTGCGTGTCCCGCAGCAGGGCGAGGGTGAAGCGCGCGTTGAGTTCCGGATTCTCGACGTTGATGGCGGCCTGGCCTGCGATGGGCGGGCCCTCGGCCAGCAAGTCGAAGGAGGGCGCACGCAGCGGCTTGTCCAGCAGCGCGGCGACCTCGCGCGCGACGCCGAGGATGCTGAAGCAGCGCGCCAGGTTCGGCGTCAGCTCGATGTCGAGCACGACGTCTCCCAGGATGTCCTGCAGCGGCATGCCAGGTCGGTAGCTCTCGTCATGCTCCAGCAGTACGATGCCCTCGTGCTCGTCAGAGAGTCCCAGCTCCTTTTCGGAGCAGACCATGCTGCGGTTGGGGATGCCGCGCAGCGCGCGTTCCTTCAGACGCACGCGCCGCGGTTCTGCGCTGTGGCCGTCCCACAGTTCTGCGCCTTCCATGGCGAAGGGCGCCCACCGCGGCGGCTCCAGCGGCCCCTGGTCACGAAACTCGAAGAGGTTGCTCGCGCCGGTAACGCACTGCTCCAGCGCCTCGCCGCCGTAATCAACCATGGCCAGCACGAGCCGGTCGGCGTCGGGGTGAGCGCGCACCTCGCGGATGGCGCCCAGCAGGATTTTGTCGCGCGCCCACACCAGGTGATCCGAAGGCGGCCAGCGCACGCCTTCCACCGCGCCCTGCGGCAGGCCCAGATAGTTGATGGCGCTGACTTCAAGGCCGGCCAGTGTCAGGCGTTCGGCGAGCAACTCGACCGGGATGTCGATGTCGACCAGCTCGCGCAACCAGGAAAGGGGAACCAGCATCACGTACTCCTCATGAGAGATGCAACGGGACGGGACGATTCATCAGGCTTCCTCCCCTGGCGGACGGCGCAACATACGCGCCGGACGTGGGTGGGCATGAGCCAGATGGCGAAGAGCACCGGAATGGCGGACATGGGGCTTCCTAAAATTGCTCAAGGAAACGCAGGTCATTGCTCCAGAAGTAGCGGATGTCGTGGATGTCGTGCCGTAGCATCGCGCTGCGTTCCGGGCCCATGCCAAAGGCGAAGCCGCTCCAGACGGCCGGGTCGTAGCCGCCGTTGCGCAGCACCACCGGGTGAACCATGCCGCTGCCGGCGATCTCCAGCCAGCCGCTGTACTTGCAAACGCGGCAGCCAGAGCCGCCGCAGAGGAAACACTCGACGTCAATCTCCATGCTGGGCTCGGTGAAGGGGAAGTAGGAAGCGCGATAGCGGACGCGCGCGTCCTCGCCGAACATGCGCCGTGCGAAGGCGGCGATGGTGCCCTTGAGGTCGGTCATGCGGATGCCGCGCCCGACCGCCAGGCCCTCCACCTGGTAGAATTGCAGTTCGCTGCGCGCGGTGATCTGCTCGTAGCGATAGCACATGCCGGGCAAAATGACGCGGATGGGGCGCGTGCCATTGGCGCCCAGCTCGCGCATGGCGTGGATCTGCCCGGGCGAGGTGTGCGTGCGCATGATCACGCCGGGCGTGGTGGTATAGAAGGAATCCTGCATGTCGCGCGCGGGATGATGCGGCGGAAAGTTCAGGAACTGGAAGTTGAACTCGTCCGTCTCCACGTCGCGGCTGCGGAAGACCTGGAAGCCCATCTCGCCCCAGATGCTGGCGAACTCGCGCAGCGTACGCGTTGCGGGGTGCAGGCCGCCCTTGACGCGCTTGCGGCCGGGCAGGGTGATGTCGATCTCGCCTTCCTCGAGGTCGTGCGCCAGCTCGGCCGCACGCACGGCCTCCGCGCATTCCTCGTTGGCCACGCCCAGCAACTGGCGGACTTCGTTGGCGCGCTTGCCAAAGGCTGCCCGTTCCTCCTTTGGCAGTTGCCCGGTGGCGCGCAGCATGGCGGTGATGGCGCCGCGCCGCCCCAGCCAGGCGCTCTCCCAGGTTTTCAGCGCCTCGCTGTCGCGGACCTCGGCGAGGGCCTCCAGCGCTTCTGCATATTGGGCTTCCAGTTGCTCCAGCATGTCTGGTCTCCCGTGTTTCCCTCGTCAGGGCAGTCGCTGACCGCTGCCGCGGGACAAATAAAAAACTCCCGCCCCGGTCAGGGACGAGAGTCTGGCTCCCGCGGTACCACCCTGCTTGGCCGCAAAATCGCAGCCCACTCATCATGCCTGTTAACGCCGGCGGGCGGAGCAGGCTACTGACCCCTGCGCGGGGTGTTCACCCCTCAGCTCGGGAGGGAATTCCGTGGTGGCGCGCCTGCCGGGGCTTGCAGTCGGAGGCCCTGGCTCCCTGAAGACGCCTGCACCACGAACTGTCTCCGTCGTGGCTGTTGCGTGCCAGTATGCCGCCCACCGGGCGGAATGGCAAGCGCCAGTCTGCTCCGGTCTGTTGCGGCCCCTTCCCGTCTCTCAGGGCCGCATTTTGCCCACAGGCTTCCCTTGACAGGGCATGCGGACTGTGTCACACTCCCGCCCGTCGCAGGTCTTCGGCCGGGTTCGGGCCTGTGACAGGATAACGGACCCGGGAAGAAGATCGAGCGTGAGCGACAAGATCGCCATTGAGCCCTTCGCCGTGTATTCGCGGCAAGAAGCAGCGCAGGCCCTGGGTGTCAGCCTGAGCACGCTCAAGCGCCTCATCAGCAACGGACATTTGCGCGTCAGCAAGCCCGACGGCATGCGGCGCATCTTCATCACCGGGGAGAGTCTGCTGGATATGTTGAGCGAAACGTCTGTGGGCAAGGGCGCCTGACATGAAACTGCTGAACCTTTTGCAGCTTGCCGCCGCCCTGTCGTCGCGCCGTAACGGGCCACGCTTGTTTGGTCCTGCGGGCAATGACGGCCCGCGCGGGCGCACCCGGTACCCTTGGCAATGGGGGGAGCCACCAGAGCGTTGACCTTCACCCACATGCCAGTCCTGAATTGCAGGGGCGTGAGACCGGGAGCGAAACCGGTTTCACGCCCTTTTATTTTGACCGAACAGCACTTTTGCCACGAGAGGTGAGAAATGAGGCCTGGCCGCAACAACGTAATCCATGCTCCCGTCGCTGCCGACCAGCTGGCCAGTCAGTTACAGTTGCTCGATGCCCTGCACAGCGCCGCCAGCGAGGGGCGGCTGCCGCAACTGAATGCGCTGCCGGAAGAAGCACTGAAAGCCTGGCTGGCCGAGATGCAGTATCTGGCCGGAGAGACCCTGGCCGAGATCGAGCGCCATGCCGCGCCCAGGGCAGTGCCCGAACTGCGCCTGCTGCGGGCTTCTGCGGGCAAGCGGCGCCGACCTGCGATATAGTTCTGCCCGACGTACTGTTTGGGCGAGGCGCGGGACAGAACGACAATGATCAACGGGCGAGTTCTTCTGCTCAACGGCAGCAGCTGGGAGCCACTGGCCGTTATCGGTGTGCCGCGCGCCATCAACCTTCTGCTGGCCGGCAAGGCCATCACAGTTGAGGAAAGTGGCCGCTTCCTGCGCACGGTGAGCAGCCGCTTTTCCGTGCCCTCGGTGATCGCGTTGCGCACCTTCGTCAACGTGCCGCGCCGCCGCGCGCACTGGAGCCGCAAGGGCGTGCTCATCCGCGACAACTACACCTGCATCTACTGCGGCGCGCGTCCCGGCAGCCTGCAAAAGGGACGGGTGCTGGGCCGCAACGACCTGACCATCGACCACGTTCTGCCGCGTTCGCGCGGCGGGCGCGACCAGTGGACCAACACCGCCTGCGCCTGCACTGCCTGCAACCATCGCAAGGGCAACCGCCTGCCGCACGAGGCCGGCATGCGCATGCGCAGCGAGCCGCGCACGCCGCGCACCAGCTATCTCGTCATCGCCGTCGGCAGGGGCCAGGACTCCTGGAAACAGTACATCGAGTTTTAATGACGGCAGATGCCCTCTGCCCTGGCCCGATGCTGCGTTGCAAACAAAATCACACGCAATTTGCTGCGAAAACCGGAATCAGGCGTTATGCTCCTGTCATCAATTTATATTCCGGAGGATAAGGATGGCTATTTCACGAATACGACTTGCGGGGCTGATGCTGGTATTGTTGCTGGCGCTTGCGGTCAGCCTCGTCTCGGCGCAGGGGATTCCCGATGTGCCACGCGAGGATACCGTCATTCTCGACATCGACGGTGGCAACGCAACCAACCAGAATCCATTCAGCCACAATCAGCTTTTCGGTGGTAGTTCGGCTGGCGGCAACGTGGGCACCGGCCAGGTCGTCTACGATCCGCTCTTCGTGCTGAACTATGAAAGCGGCGAAATTGAGCCCTGGATTGGCGCCAGCATGACGCCTTCCGATGACTTGCTCACCTGGACGCTGAATATTCGCGAAGGCGTTTGGTGGTCCGATGGCGAAACGCTCGACGCCGATGACGTCGTCTGGACCATGGACCTGCTGCTGAATGACGAAACGCGCCGCCTGGCACGGGCCGCCGCCCTGCAGGGCTGGACTGAGTCGGTGGAGAAGATCGACGACCTCACCGTGCAGTTCAACCTGAGCAAGCCCAATCCGCGCTATCAGCTGGATTACTTCTCGGTGAAGATCGGCGGCAGCTTCCTGCCCATGCCGGAGCACGTCTGGTCGGGTATTGAGGACATTTTCAGCTTCGCCAACTACGATCTGGAGAATGGCCATCCGCTCGGCAGCGGCCCCTACAAGATGATCAGCGCCAGCGAGAACGAGTTCATCTACGACCGCGATGACAACTGGTGGGGCGCGGCCAGCGGTTACTTCCCGCTTCCGGAGCCGCAGCGCCTGATCTGGGTGCAAACCGGCAACGACGACGTGCGTTCGCTGCTGGCCATCGACAACCAGTTGGACAGCGTGATGGACATAACCGTGGGTGCCTGGGATGTGGTCCGTTCCCAGAACCCGAACTTCGTAACCTGGACGGAGGGCCCGCCCTACGTCTGGTTCGGCCCCTGCGCGCGGCGTATCACCATCAACCACACGGTCGATCCCTGGGGTGACCCCGACATGCGCTGGGCGCTGAGCCACGCCACCGACCGCAGCGAAGTTGTTCGCATCGCCTATGAAGGCGTCACCGTGCCCTCGCGTACCAACTTCCCCGAGTATGGTGGCCTGGCCAGTACCTACATCGACGCGCTCGAAGAAGCCGGCCTGACCCAGTCACCGGTGGGGGATGTGGCGACCGCGCAGGCCCTGATCGAGAGCAAGGGCTACACGCTGAACGACGCCGGTATCTACGAGAAGGATGGTGCGGAGCTGGGCATCGAGATTCAGGCGCATGAGGGCTTCATCGAGAAGCGCCGCATCGCCGAGAATCTCGTCGAGCAGTGGCGCCAGGCTGGCATCGCTGCGACGCAGACCAACGTGGCCGGCGGTACCTGGAGCGACAACAAGGCTCTGGGCAACTTCGAGGCCACCGGCGACTGGGACCAGTGCGGCTCCATCAACGAGCCCTGGGCCGGGATGGACCGTGACAACATCGCCTGGTATGCGCCCATTGGCGAACGTGCGCCGGGCAACAATAACTTCGGGCGCTGGAGTGGCGAGAAGGCCGAGGCCTACAGCGCCATCGTCGACCAGATCGGCAGCATGCAGCTGGGTGATCCGGCTATTTTGCCGCTCTTCATGGAGGCCATGGGCATCTGGTACGAGGAGCTGCCGACCCTCCCCATCACCCAGGCGACCAAGCTGATCCCCTTCAACACGACCTACTGGACCGGCTGGCCGACCGCGGAGAACAACTACTTCCACGCGCCGACGTGGTGGCACAGCACGTCGAAGATCATCCTGAACCTGAAGAAGGCCAGCTAGGCTCCTTCGGGTTTCACAGCAACACCGGGCCCGACTGCCACTGGCGGTCGGGCCCTTTTGACAGCATGGCCGAGGAAATGATGAGTAATAGACCCAATGTTATCTGGATCTTTGGTGACCAGCATCGCGCCCAGTCGCTGGGTTACATGGGTGACCCCAACGTCTCCACGCCGCATCTCAATCGTCTGGCGGACGAAGGCATCACCTTCACCAGCGCGGTGGCCGGCTTTCCGCTCTGCTCGCCTTTTCGCGGCGCGCTGATCAGCGCGCAGTACCCGCACAAGGTCACCCCCGGCCACCAGACCCGGCTTTCACCGGAGCACCCGACCGTCGCCACCTGTTTCAATGAAGCGGGCTATCACACGGCGTGGTACGGCAAGTGGCATGTGGACGGCTTCCAGGAGCGCGACGGCCGCGCCGGCTTGCACGTCATCCCGCCGGAGCGCCGCGGCCAGTTCAGGGAGTGGGTGGGTTATGAAAATAATTCGCCACAGTTCGATTGCTGGGTCCATGGCGGCGCGGGCGACGATGCCTTCCAGTACCGTCTGCCCGGCTACGAAACTGACGCGCTGACCGACCTCTTCATAGCGCATCTCAAGGAACGCGCGCAGCAGGATGAGCCCTTCTTTTCCGCACTGTCGGTCATCCCGCCGCACGATCCCTATCACGCGCCGCCGAAATTCATGGCCCGTCACATTCCAGGACAAGTGCAACTGCGCCCCAACGTTCCGAACATCCCGCGCATCGTGGAGCGCGCCCGGCGCGATTTGGCGGGCTACCACGCCATGATCGAGAACCTGGACTGGAACGTGGGCCGTATTCGCGCGGCGCTGGAAGAACTGGGCCTCTACGAGAATACGCATGTGCTCTTCTTCTCCGACCACGGCGACATGCACGGCTCGCACGGCCAGTTCCGCAAGACTTCACCCTGGGAGGAAGCGCTCCGCATCCCCTTCATCATCGGTGGCGGCCCGCACCGCTATCAACACAATTCCGGCTTCCACCCGGTGCCCGTCAATCACGTCGACATCGTGCCGACTTCGTTGGGCCTCTGTGGCATCGACGCGCCGGCCTGGATGCAGGGCACGGACTACTCGGGTTATCGATTGCGCGACAGGGAAATCGGCAGCGAGCCGGACAGTGCCTATCTACAGGCAGTAGTCCCGACCATGCATGGTCACTCGGTCGACCGGCCCTGGCGCGGCATCGTCACCTGCGACAACTGGAAGTACACGGTGCTCGAGGGCCAGCCCTGGCTGCTCTTCAACCTCAACGAAGACCCTTACGAACAGGCGAATCACGCGCACAATTCCGCCTACCATGCCGAGCGGCGCAAGCTGCAGGCTCGCCTGGCCGAATGGATCGATTTCACCGGCGACAGCTTCCGTTTGCCCGATCTCTGATATGCATGGATGGCAGGGGATGACATGAGTAAGAGACCAAACATCATCTGGATCTTTGGCGACCAGCACCGCGCCCAGTCGCTGGGTTACATGGGCGACCCCAACGTCTCCACGCCGCATCTCAACCGCCTGGCGGACGAGGGCATCACCTTCACCAGCGCGGTGGCCGGCTTCCCGCTCTGTTCGCCCTTTCGCGGCGCGCTGATCAGCGGCCAGTATCCGCACAAGGTCACGCCCGGCCACCAGACACAGATGCCGCCGTCGCAGCCGACCGTCGCCACGGCTTTCAACGACGCGGGCTATCACACGGCCTGGTACGGCAAGTGGCACGTCGATGGCGCCCAGGAGCGCGAGGGCCGCACCGCCATGCACATCATCCCGCCGGAGCGCCGCGGCCAGTTCAGGGAGTGGGTGGGCTACGAGAACAACTCGCCCCAGTTCGATTGCTGGGTCCATGGTGGCGCGGGCGACGATGCCTTCCATTACCGCCTGCCCGGTTACGAAACCGACGCGCTGACCGATCTCTTCATCGCGCATCTGAAGGAACGCGCGCAGCAGAATGAGCCCTTCTTTTCCGCACTGTCGGTCATCCCGCCGCACGATCCCTACCATGCGCCGCCGGAGTTCATGGCGCGCCACATCCCCGGCCGCGTGCAGCTGCGCCCCAACGTGCCGAACATCCCGCGCATCGTGGAGCAGGCCCGGCGCGATCTGGCGGGCTACCACGCCATGATCGAGAATCTGGACTGGAACGTGGGCCGCATTCGCGCGGCGCTGGAAGAACTGGGCCTCTACGAAAATACTCACGTACTCTTCTTCTCCGACCACGGCGACATGCACGGCTCGCACGGCCAGTTCCGCAAGACTTCGCCATGGGAGGAATCGCTCCGCATCCCCTTCGTCATCGGCGGTGGTCCGCACCGCTACCATCACACTTCCGGCTTCCACCCGGTGCCCGTCAACCACGTCGACATAGCACCGACTTCGCTGGGCCTCTGCGGCATTGACGCGCCGGACTGGATGCCGGGCACGGATTACGCTGGCTACCGCCTGCGGGACCGCGAGTTGGTTAACGAACCGGACAGCGCCTATCTGCAGGCGGTGATCCCGACCGGGTACGCACACACGGTCGACCGGCCCTGGCGCGGCATCGTCACCCGCGACAACTGGAAGTACACGGTCCTGGAGGGTCAACCCTGGATGCTCTTCAACCTGAACGAAGACCCCTACGAGCAGGCCAATCACGCGCACAATTCCGCCTACCACGTCGAACGCCGCCGCTTGCAGGCGCGTCTGGCCGAATGGATCGATTACGCTGACGACAGCTTCTTGCTGCCGGATCCCTGAGGCCTGGTTCTTCCAGCTCAGCGCTGGCAGGAAGCAATATTGCAATCATGAGGGCGAAACAAACGTACCAGAAGTAACAGGCGTACAGGCAGAAAGGAGACGACGCTGGAGACACTGCTTGATGCGCGCGGACTGAGCAAACAATACCGGCGTGACGACGGTACCATCCTGCAGGCGCTGGCCGGAGTCGACCTCAGCATTCAGCGTGGCGAGATCTACGGCCTGCTGGGCCCCAACGGCGCTGGCAAGACCACGCTTATCTCTATCATCAGCGGCCTGCTGGCGCCAAATGCCGGCAGCGTCGTCATCGGCGGCCACGACATGATGCAAGAGCCGCTGGCCGTGCGCGCGTTGCTGGGCGTCGTGCCGCAGGAGATTGCGCTCTATGAAGAGCTTTCCGCGCGGCAAAACCTGCGCTTCTTCGGCATGCTCTGCGGTCTGCGCGGGCGCGAGCTGGACCGGCGTATCGACGAGACGCTGGAGTTCATCGACCTGCGCGAGCGTCAGGATGAACGCGCCACCAACTACTCGGGCGGTATGAAGCGGCGCCTCAACATCGGCATCGGCCTGCTGCACCGGCCGCAGCTCGTCTACATGGACGAGCCGACGGTCGGCGTCGATCCCCAAAACCGCCGTCGCATCCTCGACACAGTGCTGCGCCTGCGCGCCGAACGGGACATGACTGTGCTCTACACCACGCATCTGATGGAAGAGGCGCAGGAGCTGAGCGACCGCGTCGGCATCATCGACCACGGCGAGCTCATCGCCGAAGGCACGGTTGGCGAGCTGGTGCTGCAGGCCGGCGAGCAGGATCGCCTCGAGATCGAGCCAGGCGATGCCAGCCAGATCGATGAAGCGCTGCTTCAGCGCCTGCAGCGCGAGGTACCGGGTGTCACGCGCGCGCAGTTCGTCGGCTCAGACGCCGACGGCCGCATCGTGGTGCACGCCGCGCGCGGCCGCCAGGTGCTTTCGCCCCTGATCGGCGCGCTGGGCGCTGCCGGCATCGAGCTGCGCTCGGTGGCGGTCAGCGAGCCTGACCTCGAAACCGTCTTCCTGCACCTCACCGGGCGCGCGCTGCGGGACTGAGACCGATGCTCCAGCGAGCCTTGATCATTGCGCGCAAGGACCTGTACCTGCGCTTCACGAACCGCAACCAGTTGTTGTTGATGGTGGCAGTGCCGCTGGCGCTTTCGTCAATCATCGCGCTGGTCTTCGGCAACCTGGGCGGCCCGGACGACAATCTTGTCATGCGCGACATCCCGCTGGGCATCGTCAATCTGGACGCTGGTACGCAGCAACAGGGCCGCGAAGTCAATTATGGCGAAGGCCTGGTGCAGCTGCTCACCAGGAGCGAACCGGTCGGCCTGACCGACGCCTGCCCGCTGGCCGCTGCTGTGCCGGCGAACGCCGGGTCCGTCTTGAACGAACTCTTCGACGCGCGCGTACTTGACGACGTGGCCGCGGGCCGCGCCCTGGTCGAGGGTGGCGAACTCGCATCGCTCATCATCGTTCCGACGGACTTCAGCGCCCGTCTGAACCCGCGCATCGCCCCAGGTACTGCATCGCTCTATCCCGAACCTCCGGCGGCCATGGAGGTCTACAGCGATGTCGCGCGCCCGCTGGAGAGCCTGGTTGCGCGCAGCGTGGTGCAGGGCTACAGCGAACGTCTGTTGACCGGCAACATCGCGCTGGGCGCCGCCATCAACACGCTCATCGTCCAGCAGCCGCTGGCTGCCCTGCGTCTGGCGGGCAGCGCTGATGACCAGGCCATCGGCGCGGCCCTCGCCTGCGGCTTCAGCGACCTGGCAGTCGGCGTGCAACTGGTCGCGCGCGGCATTGAGCCCGGCGCCGGGACGGGCGCGGACGCTGCACAGCCCGTCCAGGTCAGCACATACATCCTGAGGCTGATCGGCACCGCGCAGGCGACTTTCTTCGCGCTCTTTGTGGCCCAGTTCGGCGTGTTGAGCGTGCTCCAGGAGCGTCAGGCAGGCACCTTGCAGCGCATCTTGACGACGCCGACCTCGCGCGGCAGCTTTCTCGCGGGCAAGCTGCTGGGCACCTTCATCACCGCGCTGGTTCAGCTGCTCCTGCTGATGTGCGCGCTCTCGCTGGTCGCCAGCCTGCTGGAGGGGCGGCCCCTGCTCATCTGGGGCGCGAACCTGCCGGCGCTGTTCGCAATCCTGTTGCCATTGTCGCTGGCGGTTTCCGGCCTGGGCGTGCTGCTGATCGCCTTCGTGCAGCGCCCGGAACAGGTCGGGCCGGTGGGCTCTATCATCAACATCCTGCTGGCCATGCTGGGCGGCGCCTTCGGCTTCAGCGTGCCGGAGCCCATCGCCAGGGTTTCGCTGGTCTACTGGGCCACCGATGCCATGGCCAAACTCGGCGTTGGCAACCTGGATGTTACGCTCAATGCGCTGGCCCTGGCGCTGCAGGGTGCATTGCTCTTCGGCATCGGCCTGTGGCTATTCCGGCGCCGCGTGGAGGTCTGACGCATGCGCAATGTCTGGCTCATCGCCCGCCTGGACCTGCTGATCTTTCTGCGCAGCCGCGGCAACCTGCTGCAGCTCCTGCTGATTCCCGTCATCCTCACCCTGGTGCTGGGCTATGCGCTGGCCAGGGATGGCGACGGGCCGCAGCGCATCCGCCTTGACCTGCTCGACGAAGACCGCAGCGCCCGCTCCGCGCAGCTGGCGGCAGCGCTGCTGGCGCAGGGGCCGGCCCTGCGCCTCTGCCCGGTCGCGGGCGAAGACTGCGACGGGCCGATGGAGCCGTCGCCATCACTGGCCACAGCGCTTGAACGTGTGCGTGAGGGTGCAGCCGATGCGCTGCTGCACATTCCGCCGGGCTTCGGCGCAGCGCTCGCTGCGCAGCAGCAAGTGACCTTGCCCCTCTTCACGACGGCCGCTGTGCCGCAGACGGACCCGGCCTGGAACGCAGTGCAGGCCGCGCTGCAGCGCGTGAACGGCGTCACGGCCGCGGCAGTCACCGGGGCGGAGCTGCATGCGGCGCTGGAGCTGGCGGAGGAAGAGCGCGCGGACTATGTACTGGCCGTGCAGAATCGCGCTTCAGATGCCTGGGCGGAGCACGACTCCCTCGTGCGCGTAACGCAGACAGCAGCGACGGCATCAGAGTCCGTCATCCCGGGCGGATTCACGCAGTCGGTGCCGGGCATGGCGACCTTCTACGTGCTCTTCAGCGTGATGGGTGGCGGCATTTCTGTGCTCATCCGCGAGCGGCGCGAGGGCACCCTGGCGCGCATGGCAACCCTGCCGCTGCGCCGTAGTGAGGTCATCGGCGGCAAAATACTGGCGCGCTTCATCACCGGCATCCTGCAGTTCCTCATCGTCTTCGCCGTGGGCGTCGCAACCGGCCTCGACTTCGGGCGCTCGCCACTGGCGCTCATCCTGCTGATGTCCAGCTACACCCTGGCCATCACGGCGCTGGGCCTGGTGCTGGGCAGCCGCCTGAAGAACGAGGAGCAGGCGTCATTGTTGACGGCGATGCTGGCGATGGTGCTGGCGGCCCTCGGCGGCGCCTGGTGGCCGCTGTCCATCGCGCCGCAATTCATGCAGACCCTGGGGCGGCTCACGCCGGTCGCCTGGGCGATGGATGGCTTTCAGCAGCTGATCTCGCGCGGCGGCGGGCTGGAGGACGTGCTGCTACACCTGGCTATCCTGTCGGGCTTTGCGCTCGTTTTCTTCATGCTTGGCCTGCGCCACTTCCGCTTCAATTAGCGCGTATGAGACTGTGGCGCTGGTTGCACCTGGCAATGTTCCGGCTGCTCTTGCTGATCCTGCTGCTCTTCATGCCCTGGCGTAGCACCCTGCCGGCCGGCACACCCTGGAACGCAGTCGCGCTGCTGGCGCGTGAACACAACTACGACTGGTTGGCCTGGCTGCCGCAGGCCCTGGGCGCGAAGCTGGGCCAGGCGCTGTGGGGCCTGCGACCCTTCCTCGACGAGGCCGCGGCCAGCCAGTTTCTGCGCGACTACATGACTGACCTGACGCAGGTACAGACGCTGGAAGCGCGCATCGACGCGCTCTACACAGACCCCGCGCAGCCTGATCCCCTGGCGGCCAGCGCCGACCTGCGCCGCGAACGCGACGCCCTGCGCAGCCACCTTCGCCAACGACAAACCCTGGCCGAGAGTGTGCTGGAGGGCCAGCTCGCCGCGCTGTTGAGTGAGCTCGGCTTTGGCCTGGCCGGGCAGGTGCTGCCGCCGGTCGCGATGCGCTTCACGCAGCTGCCCCGGATTCTGATCGTTTCGCCGCGCGACGAAATCCGCTACGAAATTAGCCTCGGGCTGGAGCCGCTGCCGCTGGATGCGATCGTCGCGCTGGAGCAGCAGATCGAGACGCAACTGGACCTCTCCGCGCTGATCGTGCCCATCGGCGGCATCGCGCTCTACCCGGCCATGGTCCTCGAAACCAGCAACATCGCGACCTTGGCCGACACCTTCGCCCACGAGTGGCTGCACCACTACCTCTTCGCTTTCCCGCTGGGTCAGGCCTGGGACTACGACAGCGAGGCGCGCGTCATCAACGAGACGGTCGCCGGCCTCTTTGGCCAGGAGGTCGCCCCCCTGTTGCTGCAACGCTATTATCCGCAGTTGGCGCCAGCGACCGCGCTGCAGCGGGTCGCGTTCGACGGGCAGGCGCAGTTCGACTATGGTGCGGAGATGGATATCACGCGGCGGCGCGTGGACGCGCTGCTGGCAGAGGGCAAAGTCGAGGCCGCCGAGGCGTATATGGAGCTCCGCCGACAGCGCTTCGTCGCCAATGGCTACGGTATTCGCCGCCTGAATCAGGCCTGGTTCGCCTTCTACGGTGGCTACCAGTCCGCGGCGCGCGGCGCGGGCGGGGATGACCCGATCGGGCCGGCGCTGCGCGAGCTGCTGGCGCGCAGTCCCACGCTGCACGACTGGGTCGTTTCGCTGCGTGGTATCACGACGCGGGCGCAACTGCTGGACCTGCTCGCGGAATCCGACCGGGCCGCCGCCTGAGTCAGCCTGGCGCGAACTGCCAGTCGCGCAGGATGCCGGCGATGAGCGCCGCGCGCTGCGGCAGGCTGTTGATGATCACGTGTTCGTGTTCGGCGTGCAGGCCATCGCCCTGGGGGCCGAGGCCGTCCAGCGTCGTGATGCCGGCGGCGGCGGTGAAGTTGCCGTCGGAGCCGCCGCCGCTGCCGTCCTCGCGCACGGTCAGCCCCAGCGCCGCGCCAATCTTCCTCGCCTGACCGAAGGCCGCGATCATCTGCTCGTTGCGCTCCATCGGGTCGCGCCGGTGATGGCGCGTCACCTGCAGCCTGGCGCCGGGCACGCGCGCCTGCAAGCCGAGGATGGCCGCGTCGACGTCCGCCTGCGCGCGCACGGTCAGGGCGCGCACGTCGACCTGCGCCGTGGCGCGCGGCGGAATGACGTTGGTGGTGATGCCGCCCTCGACCACGGTGACCGAGACCGAGGTGCCGTGCTGCAGGTCGTTCATCTCGTTCAGGGCGCAAATCTGCTGTGCCAGCTCGACGATGGCGTTGATGCCCTGCTCAGGTGCGTTGCCGGCGTGCGAGGCGCGGCCCTCCGCCAGCAGGTCATAGCTGGCCACGCCCTTGCGCCAGGTTTTCAACGCGCCTTCCTTCGTGGCGGGCTCCATCACCAGCACGAGGCCGCAGTCCGCCGCAGTTTCCATAATCAACTTTTCCGAGTAGCGGCTGCCCAGCTCCTCGTCGCTGGTGACCAGCACGCGCACCGGGCGGCGCGGCAGCTCATTGCGCTCGACCAGGCCGCGCAGGGCCGTCAGCATGATGACGATGCCGCCCTTCATGTCGATGGCGCCCGGGCCGAAGAAGCGCCCCTCGTCATCGATGCGCGGCGGACGCGTGGCCAGCGTGCCCAGCGGCCAGACTGTGTCACAGTGCGTCAGGAACAGGATGGGCGGGCCTGGCGCGTCCGCATGCCAGCTGGCCAGCCGCATGTCGCCCACTTCCTGCTGCGGGATGCGCTCTACGCTGGCGCCGAGAGCCTCCAGCCGTGACTGCAACAAATCCCCGCAGCGATCGACGGCGGCCTTGTCGCGCGTCGGCGTCTCCAGCCTGACGAGCTCGCTCAGCTCGTCGACCATGGCCTGACGCCGTTCTTCAAACCAGCGTAACAGATCACTCATTTATCGCTCCCGGAGGATTGTTCGGATCCCACGTCCCGCTCCAGCTCATCGAGCAGCGCGTGGTCGCGGTCGAGGTTGCGGCGGCGCACAATCAGGCTGATGACGAGCACCAGCGGGAAAAAGGCGATGGCGGCCAGGCCCAGCAGCAGGTAGGGGCCGGTGGCGGGCATCAGTCGTTCCCGACCGGGGCGGGGAGCGGCGCGTTCAGCACAAAGGCCTTGCGCTGCTCCAGCACTTCAACGCGCAGTTGCAGCCGGTAGCGGTGCCACAGCAACGTCAGTGGCAAGAGCAGCGACCAGATGGGGAAGTTGGCCAGCAATGCCGCCGTCACGCCGCGGCTGGCCTCCAGCTCGAAGCTGCCCTGGGCGTTGACGGCGGAGGGGCCGATGACTGCCGGGTGGATGGTGTCCGGGCGGATGCGAATAATGATCAGCGTCAATATCACGGTGACGAAGGCGAGGATGCCGTAGATGGACGCCAGACGCCGGCGCTGCTGCGCATTGTCGATGCCGTTGCGCAGCATCAGCCAGGCGGCGTAGGTCAGGCACATGATGGCCGCCGAGGTCAGTCGTGGATCCCAGGTCCACCAGGTGTTCCAGATGGGGCGGGCCCAGATGGCGCCGCTGACGAGGTTGACCAGCGCCAGCGTCAGGCCGACTTCCACGCCGGCCACGGCGAAGGAGTCGTAGCAGGTCTCGCGCGTGCGCAGGTAGCCGATGCCGGCCAGCATGGTGCCGCCGAAGGCCAGCGCTGCGCCGAAAAAGGCGGGCATGTGCAGATAAAAGATGCGCTGGACGTCGCCCTGGGTCGTGTCAGTGCCGGCGTGCACCAGGGCCATGTAGAGGCCAAATGGCAGGGTCAGCAGCGTGACAATCGTGAGCAGGCGCAGGGCGCGCGGCTGTTTTTCAGAGGGGAGCGTGCAGACCTCGAGGGCGTCGTTCATGAATTCTCCCGTGTACGCTGAACGTGGCCATTCTGGCACAGGGCGCGTCCATATTCAATCATGGCCTCAGCCCTCCAGCGCGTATTCGTAGAGCAGCAGGCCTGCTGCGAGATAGATGATGTCGATGAGCAGCAGCAGTTGCAGCCAGGCGTAGAGATCGCCCGGCGGGGCGTTGCCGAGCGCGGCGTTGCTGGCGCGCAGGGCGGCGATTAGCACGGGCAGCGCCACCGGCAGCAGCACGATGGGCAGCAGCGAATCGCGCGCGCGCGTCTGAACGGTCATGGTGGCCAGCTGGGTGCCCACCGCGGCGAGGCCGAGGCAGCCTGGCGGCAGAATGAGCAGCAGCGAGGCCGGCAGGGTCGGCAGGTTGAAGAGCACGGTCAGCAGCGGCAGCAGCAGCCCCCCGACGAGCAGCGTAAGCAGGGCGTTGGCCAACATCTTGCCGCAGAAGATACTGCCGCGAGGAACGGGCGCCAGCAGCAGGGCATCGAAGCCGCCATGTTCCCGTTCCAGCGCCATGCCGCGGTTGTGGCCCAGGATGCTGGCGAAGACCAGCGTGACCCACAGCACGCCGCTGACGGCGCCCTGGCGACCCATGCGCTCCAGCTCGAGGGCGAAGCTGAAGACCAAAATGGCCAGCAGCGCGAACAGGCCCATCAGCCCCAGCAGCTCGCGGCTGCGCAGTTCGGCGCGCAGATCTTTGCCGGCGATGGTCAGTGCGGCGCGCAGGAAGCCACTGCTCATCGCGCGGCCTCAGTCAGGCTGGCGTAGCGCGCGGCCAGAGTGCCTGATACAGAATTTGCCAGCGACACTTCCGCGCCCACGACGCCACGCTGCAGGATGAGTGCGCGATTGGCCAGCCGCTCTGCCAGGCCGAAGCGATGCGTGGCCATGAGGATGCTGCGTTCCTGTGTGACCCGCAGCAGCTGCGCCAGCATCTCTGTCGCTTCGGCGTCCAGGCCATCGAAGGGCTCGTCGAGCAGCAGCACCGCGGGTTGTGGCAGCAGGGCGCGCGCAATGGCCAGGCGCTGTTGCATGCCGCGCGAATAATTGCGCACGAGCTCCTGCGCGCGCCGCTCCAGCCCGACCTGCGCCAGCAGCTCGCGGATGCGCCTGTCCGGCTCGTTGAGACTGTAGAGGCGCGCAAAAAAGCGCAGGTTTTCGCTCGCGCTCAGGTGGTCGTAGAGCAAGGTTTCGTGACCCACGTAACCGATTTGCGCGCGCAGGGCCGCCAGCTCGGCCGGCACCTGCCAGCCGCCGATATGAATGCTGCCGCCTTCCGGCCGCGACAGCCCGGCCAACAGACGCAGCAGAGTCGACTTGCCGCTGCCGTTGGGGCCCAGCAGGGCCACGAACTCGCCGCGCCGCAACTGCAGTTCAAGGCCGCGCAGCACCGGCAGCCGCCCCTGTACCTTCACCAGGCCGCGCACGTCGATCAGGGCGTCAGACATCGCGCTCACGGGCCCCCTCCGTCGGTCCGGTCAAACGCAATTGCAACGCCGCGCGTTGCCTGCGGTAGAGATCATGGTTGATTGCGCCGCGCTCGTGCGCCGCGTCCAGTTCGGCGATCTGCAGCGCCAGCGAGTCACGCTGCCGGTCCGCACTGCTGCGACCTCTGCGCAGGATCAGCAGGGCAGCGATTGCGCCGACGGTCAGCGCTGCGCCCAGCGCCAGCATTTCGCCGCTGATTACGCCCGGCGGCAGCGTCGGCTGCTGCGCGCGCAGTGTATAGCGCAGGCTGCCATCCGCCTCCAGGCGCAGCTGCGCTCCGTAACCGTCGAAGAGCGCGGCGCCCACCTGTTGCGAGCCGATGCTGACGAAATCCGCGTCGGCCAGCGTCAGCGTCGGCGGCAGCAACAGGCGCACTTCGCCATCCAGCGCCTGTGCCAGCGGCACGTCGAGGCTAATGCCCTTTCCGTCCCAGGGCTGACGCCAGGCCAGTTGCACCAGATGTTCCGTGCCGGGGTAGACGG
Source organism: Phototrophicaceae bacterium (assembly GCA_965223965.1). Taxonomy (GTDB): domain Bacteria; phylum Chloroflexota; class Anaerolineae; order Aggregatilineales; family Phototrophicaceae; genus JAGWBD01. The sequence continues at coordinate 1,914,449 of CBDCXX010000006.1, read as the reverse complement.
GCAGCGTGTCCGTCACTGCACCGCCCGACTCCTCAATCACATAACGCCCGCTCTCGTCCGGCAGGGTGAGGTCGCGGGCGCCCTCGGGCAGTGGCAGGGCGAGCGAGGCGAACTGACCCGGCGCGACCTCTTGTGCGCTGCTGAAGACGCGATCCGAGTCGTTGCGGTAGCGCGCGACCTGCACGATCTGCAGCGCATTGTCCACCACACTGATCTGCTGCACGAGCGCGCTGATGGAGATTGCGCCCGCGTCAGCGCCAATTTCGTAGATCGTAACCGGCAGGTCGAGCTGCGCGCGAGCGGGATCTGCTCCGAGCCGCGCGGAGGGGAAGCGCCGTCCGCCGTGCTCGACGAGCACGCTGAAGCTGCGGCCCGGTTCGAGGAGCACGTCCGTGAAGCGATAGCTGCCGTCAGCCGCACTGAGTGTTTCGCGCACGGCAGGCGCCTGGCCCGTGCCGAACTCGAGCAGAACGACCTTCAATCCGGGCGGCACTGCCGCATCCGCCGTGCCATTGCTGATACGCCCGCTGACGTCACCAAAGACTGGCTCTCGCACAGCGACGGGCCGGCCCAGCTGCTCCAGTCCCCGCAAATCGCGCGCGCGCAGCCAGGCTACCGCTGCCCAGGTGTCCTCCGCCGCCAGCGCGTCGGGCAGGGCGGCGCGCAGCGCCTCATCCGACAGCGCGTCCAGCGTCGCCTGCACGCGCAGGTCGCCGAGGGCCTCGAGTCCTGCACAGCCGTCGGCGCAGGCTGCTGCGAGAACGCTCTGGCCGCGCGCAAGTAATCCTGGACTGTAATGCAGCGTGTAACTGTAGAGCGCCACATCGTGCAGTTCAGCCGCGGTGAGCGCGTCGCGCCAGGGCGGCATCAGCGCTTCCAGGCGGCCATCGCGAATGGTCGTCAGCCATTGCTGCAGGGATTGCGCGCGGGCCGCCTCCGGCTGCGTGAAGTCGCCGGGCGCGGGGATTGCGCCACTCAGCGCCAGTTCCCCGTCACCCGCGCCGCTGCTGCCGTGGCAGCTGCTGCAGCGTGCGGCGAAGATGCGCGCGCCACTGGCCAGGTCGGCCGGCGCGCGCGGCGCTGGTGTCAGCGTGGCCAGCATTTGCGGCTCGCCCGCCAGACCAGAACAGGCCGTCAACGCAACGGTCAGCAGCAGCAGGACGCAGCCCTGCTTCACAGGCGCGGCTCCTGCGCCAGCGCATCCAGCTCGGCCAGCAGTTCTGCGCCTTGCCTCAGCCAGACTTCACGCTCCTGCGCATGGACCGCGGAGTCGACCTTGCCGGTGAGCTGGTCTTCGTCGAGGTCGCGCAGGGCTGAAAGCACGCGCTCGTACTGCAGCAGCAGGGCTTCACGCCGTTGAGAGCTGCGACTGCTGCGATGCCTGCGCCGCAGGCCGGAGCTCAGCGGCGCGATGATTACAGCGCTGCACAGCGCCAGCGCCAGCAGAAAGAAGAGCGCGCCGCCTGTGCTCATGCCGTCGCCAGCAATTCGGCCAACAGGGCCTCCAGCGTCGCCTCGTTCACCGCCGCGTAGAAGAAGTGGGCGATGTCGCCCTGCTGGTCGATGACGAAGGTTTCGGGCACGCCCTGGATGTTGTAGCGGTCGGAGACGCGGTTGCCGCGGTCAGGCGCGCTCGGCCAGCTGAGGCCGAACTCCTCGATGAAGGCCAGTGAGTGGCGGTCGACGTCGGTATAGGCGAGGCCGAGCACCGTGACGCCGCGTTCCTGCCAGCGTTCGTGAATGCGCTGCAGGATTGGCGCTTCCACGCGGCATGGCCCGCACCAGCTGGCCCAGAAATTTAGCACCACAACTTGTCCGCTTAAATCGGAAAGGCGCAGCGTCTCGCCCACAAAGGTTGTCACCTCAAAGTCGGGTGCGCTCCCGGCCTGCGGCTGGCTGACGTTGCTGCGGGCGAAGGCGATGCCGAAGAAGACGCTGGCCAGCAGCACGGCTGCGGTCAGGGCCAGCAGACCCGGACTCGTGCGCCGGGCTTCCGGCGCCGGCTCATCCGCGGGAACCAGGCTGGCGGGCTCAACGTCGGGCACGTAAGTCCGCCTCGATGCGCGCGCGATAGCTGGCGTTCGCCGCCGCATCCTCAGGAGCGAGCGGGGCCGTTGCCTGACGGATGCGCCAGCGCCGGATGCGCCCGGCGCCCAGCAGCAACGCGGCCAGCCCCAGCGCCCAGGGCGTGAGCAGCGCGAGGGCGCGCAGGGTCGGGTCTCTCGGCGTGCCCACCACGCGCTCGCCGAAGCGCATGACGAAGTCGTCGATGATGTCCTGCGGCGTCTGGCCGGCGCCCAGCTGATGCCGGATCTCGGCGCGCCACTGGCGGCAGGCCGGCGTGTCACAATCGTCCAGCGGAATGTTTTCGCAGACCGGGCAGTAGAGCCTGGCGGCGACGGCGTTGACCTCGTCGTCAGTGACCGATTGGGCGGCGGCGGGCAGCGTCAGCAGCAGGGCCGCCAGCGCTGCCAGCAGCACGGGCGCGTACCTCATGCCTGCGCCTCCTGCGGCGCAGGTTCAGGGCGGCGCGCCGGCAAGGCCATCACCTGCTCCGGCCAGGCGGCGATGAAAGTGCCCAGCAACAGCAGCAGGCCGCCCCACCAGACCAGGTTGATGAGCGGGTTGATGGTGAGCCGAAATGTCGCTCGCGCCTGGCCCGACCCGTCATGGCTGGCCAGCAGCACGTAAACGTCGTTTTCAAGAGTGCTGTGGATGCCGGCGATGGTCATCGGCTGCTGCGGGAAAACGTCGATACGTGGCCGCAACTGCGCCAGCTCCCGCCCGCCGCGGCTGAGCGTGACCGCAGCAACCTGCAGCAGCCGTCCGTCGCTGGCCATCGCCTCGCTGAAGCCATCGTAGCGCAGCTCGTAGTCCTGCAGCATCAGCGACTCGCCGCGGGCCAGCGTGCGCTGCGTCTCTGCCTGGAATAGCGTACTGCCGATGACGCCGATGCCGATGACCGTGATGCCGAGATGCACGACGTAGCCGCCGTAACGGCCGCGGTTGCGGCTGAAGAGCGCCTGGATGGCCTGCGGCCAGGTCTCGCCCCAGGCGCGCACCCGCGCCTGCGCGCCGCGCAGAATCTCGCTCAGCGCGACCAGGCCCGCCAGCGTGACCAGGCCGTAGGCCAGCAATGCGCCTGGCGTGCGCATCCCCGCCAGCGCGAAGAGCAATAGCAGCGGCAGCGTGAGCAGCAGCGGCGCGCGCAGACCCTTGCCCATGCGGCGCAGCGAAGTGCTGCCCCAGGCCGCCAGCGGTGCGATGCCCATGAGCAGGAAAAGGATGGCGAATAGCGGCGGCGTCACCTGCAGGAAGTAGTCGGCGCCCAGCGTGATGGGCGCATCCAGCACAATTTCGCTGAGTAGTGGCGCGCCAAAGCTGCCCCAGAATATGGCTACGAAGAGCGCCACGAAGACGACGTTGTTGAGCACGAAGAGCGTCTCGCGGCCCAGCAGGCCGGCGAAAGCGCGCTCGTCGCGCAGCAGACCCTGGCGCTGGCGCCAGAGTGTGAGGCCCAGCGCGACCAGGGTCATGCCGGACCAGAAAGCGAAGAGCGGGAAGCCGATCTCGCTGCGGGCGAAACTGTGCACGCTCTCGATCAGGCCGCTGCGGGTGGCGAAGGTGCCGAACATGACGGCGGAGAAGGCGAAGATCACCAGCAGCATGTTCCACAGGCGCAACATGCCGCGCTTCTCCTGGATAAGCACCGAATGCAGGAAGGCAGTGCCGGTCAGCCAGGGCAGCAGGGCGGCGTTCTCGACCGGGTCCCAGCCCCAGTAGCCGCCCCAACCGAGCACGTCATAGGCCCAGCGCCCACCCAGCAGCAGGCCCATGCCGAGGAACATCCAGGCCAGCAGCGTCCAGCGCCGCGTCGCGCGAATCCAGGCCGAAGACAGCTCGCCGGAGGCCAGCGCCGCCAGCGCGAAGGCGAAGGGGATGACGAAGCCAGTGAAGCCCAGGTAGAGCATGGGCGGGTGGATGATCATGCCGAAGTGGCGCAGCAGCGGGTTGAGCCCGCTGGCCGTCTCGGCCAGACGTTGGGCATCCGGCATACGGGCCCCGGTGGGAATGAAGGCGTTCTGCAGCACGCTGCCGTCGGCGCCCAGCCAGAAACGCTCGAAGGGATTCTCCAGCAGGAGCGACAACGCCAGGAAGAAAGCCAGGGTCGCCATGGTCACGGCGATGACGCCGGGCATCAGCCGGTGTTGCGCGCGCCAGTTGAGCAGCACTGCGCCGAAACAATAAAGGCTGAGCAGCAGCGACCAGAAGAGCAGGGAGCCCTCTTGCGAGCCCCAGAGCGCGGTGAAGCGGTAGAAGAACGGCGTGGCCGGGTCGGTGACCGACCAGACGTAGCTGAGCTGGTAGTGGCCGTTCAGCAACGCAGTCAACAACGCGGCGCAGCTGAGCAGCAGCAGCGGAAATGTCAGCAGACAGGCGTTGCGCGCGCTGCGCAGCCAGTCCTCCCTGTGCCGCAGGCCGGCGGCCAGGGCCGCCACCAGCGCGTAGAGCGCCGCGCCGAAGGCCAGCAGCAGGGCGCCCAGGCCGACTTCGGCCAGCATCGCCTAGAGGTCCGCGTGACCGGCGATGGCGGGATCCGGGCCGGCTTCCTCGAAGCGACTGGGGCATTTGAGCAGCAGCTCGCTGGCCGTGAAGACGCCGTCCGCGCCCAGCTGCCCGGTGAGGATCGCCTGGGCCTCATGCTGCAACAAATCCGGTTTGGCCTGGTCGGGCACCAGCACCTCGATGCGCGTGACGGCCGGATCGCTGACGGCGTCGTGCAGGGCCGTGGCGAGGTCGTCGAACTGCGCCGGGATGGCGGCCATGGTGAAACTGATGCTCAGCGAATCCTGGTCATATTGAATGCTGGGCCCCAGCACGGCGCCCGAAACGCGCACAGTCTTGCCGAGCCAGGCGGGGTCGCCGACGAGTTCGTCAACCGTGATGAAAAAGCGCGCGCCGGTGGCGGTGCCGGAGATGATGAGCCAGGCGGTGGCCACCAGAATGAGCAGACCGGCCAGCAGAAAATGGAGCCGGCCCCTGGCCCGACGCCGACGCCGGAACTGTTCCGCAGCGACGGCGCTCTTTTCCCATGTGGCCTCAGCCATTGTCTTCCCCTGTGTCCGCCGCCTGATCCATCATACCACTGCGGCGCAGCCTCAGGTGCCGGAGTCGTCGTCCGGGCGGAAGCTGTCGCGCGCGACGATGACGCCGCCGACCACGAGGATGCCGGCTACGCCGATCAGGAAGATCAGCGTCGTGATGCCGCCCGGGCCGCCAAGGTCCAGCTCGCCGGCAGCGGCCTCGCCATTCTCCTGTGCCAGGCTCGCGCCTGCCATGGCCAGCAGGCCGATGGCCGGCAAGACGCGCAGAATGGCTTGCGAGGTGATGGACATGGTTGCCCTCCTGGCTGCCTCAGCGCCCGCGCTGCTGCCACATCTGGAGCGTGAGCTGGGCGTGACCCAGATGCTGGTTCGCGTGTTCGAGCGCCTGCAGCAGGGCCTGCGAGATGGTGACTTCCATGCCGCGGCCGGGCATGGGCCGCATGCGTGGCAGGTCTTCCATGGAGAGCTGACGCAAGGACTGCCGCGCGTGCTCTACCGTCTCTTGCAGGTGGGCTTGCAACCCGGCGGCGTCCATGCCGCTGGTTGCAAACTCCGCCGGCCGGTCGCGCGTGGGCTCCTCGCCGAGACAGACTTCACCGAGGCGATAGCGCGTGGAGCCGGCAGTGTGGACGGCCAGCACGGCCAGCGAGCTGGTCTCCGGCCCCGGCGTCCAGTACAGTGCCCCCTGTGGCAGGCCTTCAAGTAGTCCCGCGAAGTCCGCGAACAGGACTTCAATCGAGTTCAGATAGTCAGAGAGGAAGGGTTCCATTACACACCTTTCAACCGGAACAGGAGCGCGCCTCCGGGCGAAGCGGAGGCGCGCTGTCAGACTTGCAGGCGAAGCTTATTCCGCCAGTGGATCGTCGCCATCCTGACTGCTCACGTAGGCCACGAGGTCGGCCAGCAGTTGTGCATCGAGGCGCTCGCCAAAGTTCTGCGGCATGTTGTTGGCCGGATAACCGGCCGCGACGTAGGCGTTGGGTGCAAGGATGCTTTCGACGATGTAGTGAACTTCGTCATAACCGGCCAGCGCCGGCTCCGCCAGGCGCGTGTTGCTCACGCGCGTGAAGGTGCCTTCGGTCGGCGGCGCGACTGTCTCCAGATTATGACAGGCGGAGCAGGCCAGTGTGCCGTTGTAGAGCGCCTGGCCGTTGTTGGGGTCGCCCGCCAGTTCGGCGATCTCACTCAGCGCAAACGCCACGGCACTGTCGATATCTTCGCGGCGGCTGCTGACGTCCACAAACTCGACGTTGATGATTTCCGCCGCGATTGGCACCTCGACGGTCAGGCCGCCGCCCTCGACCGGTTCCTTGGCGAACTGCTGCACGCGCAGCAGGTCTTCCAGCGACCAGTTGCGGCCGGCGCCCCAGTTAACGACGTAGTTGGCCAGGTCCACCAGCTGATCGTTGCGCAGCGGGCCACCCGCGGTCTGTGACCAGGCAGCCATCGCCTCCGGCCAGTAGTTGCTGCTGACCGGCCGACCGGAGATCATGGTGGTCAGCACGAAGGCATCCAGCGTACCGCCCCAGTCGACGTTGTTCAGGCGTGAGGATTGCTCGGGGTCGTAGCCCCGGTCGATGGCGCTTTGCATTTGCAGGACGAGATTGGCGCGGTTGGTGGCCAGGCTGACCAGTTGCCCGTTGAGGGCGGCCAGTGGGTCTTCACCATGCGTCTCAATGTAGGCGGCCAGGTCGGCCTGTGCGGCGGCGAATTCTTCTTCGCTCAGTTCCGCCAACGCTTCTTCGTCCACCATGGTGGACGTGAGCGACTCGAAGTGGGCGATGTTGGTCTTTACCCCGGCGAGCTGCGTATCGAGCGGCGCAAGGTAATCATGGCCGAAAAGTTGCGGGTTGTTGAGGCCGGGCGCGCGCGCGCTGCCTGTGCCATCCGGGCCGTGGCAGGTGGCGCAGTTGTTGGCGAAGAGTTCCGCGCCTTTCTCGATGGAGCGCGCCAGGTGTTGCTGCTGAAAAGAGGCCATGCGCCCGGTTTCGTTAATGGCGATCCAGCCGACAAGGACCATTGAGGCCAGCACCACGGTGAGGCCGACCAGGATGCGGTTTTCCATCCTCTCGATGAGGAGTCGTTGCAGGTCCATTAGCTGAAGTAACCTGACTGTTCGTTGATAAAGAGATGCTTGCTGCTGGTGCGCCGCACCGGGTGGCCGTCTTCGTCGAAAACCGGGATCGGGTCGCCGTTGTCGTCCAGCACGGGCCGGCCACTTTCAATCTCGATTGCCTGCCAGTTGATTACCATGTCAATGCGTTTCAGGTCCCCCTGATTGGGGGTGATGATGACCACGCCCCAGCTGTCCAGCAACTCAACCTGCTCGGCTTCCAGCAGGTGGGCAAATTCCTCTATCACGTGCATCAGCTCCGGCGCGGCCGTCGGCACTGGCGTGAAACGCAGGGTCGGCAGGTCCAGGAAGCCCGCTCTCAAATGATCCAGCAAATGCTCCATATCGCCGCTCTGCAGCATGGCGTCGTTGAATTCGACCACTCCCGCCGCGCCATGTTCGCTGCCGCCGGCGAACTCGCGCGTGGTGAATGCGCCGGTCGTCAGTTGCTCAAAGCTGACCGGACGCAGCAACCCCATGTGGTTGTGGGCCGGTTCGAAGCTCAGCTCGTTCAGGATTTCCTGGTCGGGCGCGGTGGCCACGCCGAATTCCGAGAGGCCCATGTAGCTGGTGACCACCAGAATGGCCAGCATCAGGAAGGAGATGCTGAAAGCGAAGCGACGCTGCGCGAAACGGCGCGCCGGGTTCAGGTCGATATAGGGCACGACCATCAGGAAGCCCAGCAGGATGGTGGGGAAGATGACGCCCCAGAAGGTCTTGTCGCCCAGCTTGAGCGCGCCCTGGATCCACAGGAAGTACCAGGGAGCAGTAGTGCCCAGCGGCGTGACCTGTGGATCGGCGTGGCTCTCCAGCGGCGCGTGATAGAACCAGATGCAGAGAACGATAAGGATGAAGGTCGTTACCCCGAACCACATCAACTCGCTGGTGAGCATGTCCGGGATGAAGTAGACGCGCCGGTCCAGCGGCACGCGCTTGGCGCTGTCCTCGCCGGGGTTCTCGGCGCGTGGTGGCAGGCTGTGGCCGTGGATGACGACCTTGTAATAGTGCACGCCGGCGAAGATGAAGAGCAACACTGGCAGCAGCAGCACGTGCGCCATGTAGAAGCGCAACAGGCCGTTGGCGCCCATCTCCGGGCCGCCGCGCACCAGCAGGTTGACCTGCTCGCCGATCAGCGGCGTGGCCTCGGCCATGCTGGCGCCGATGGTGACCGCCCACAGTGCCAGTTGGTCCCAGGGCAGCAGGTAACCGGTGAAGCTGAGGAAGCCGGTAAAAATGAGCAGCAGCACGCCGGTAAACCAGGTGAACTGGCGTGGCTTCTTGTAGCTGGCGGTATAGAAGGTGCGCAACATGTGCAGGAAAACGATGAGCACCATCGCCTCCGCGCCCAGGCGGTGCAGATCGCGCACGAACTGGCCAAAGGGCACGTTGTTCAACATGCTGAGCATGTTGCCGTAGGCGATCTCCGGCGCGGGCGTGTACCAGAACATCAGGATGATGCCGGTGATCGTCTCGAAGAAGACGAAGTAGGTGGAGAGCCAGCCGAGACGAAATGAGGGATACAGCCCGGTGACCTGATTGTTGTAGTAACTGGGGCGCATATGCAGCCAGAAGCCATCAGCGTGGGGCTGCAGGCGCGGATTGGGCCGCCGGCTGGGGCCTTCACCGCGCAGCGCGTCGCGCACATCCTGAACGTTCAGGCCCGCAGAAAGCCGCTCCACGACCTCGTCAGCGCCCTCAAAAACGGCCTTGCGCAGTCCCTTTTCTTTTACGTCATCGAGAAACGAGGGGAAGGGCAGGACTGACATGCACGCACTCTCCGGGAAAACTCCGCTACGCGAGGACTAGACCTTGCCGGCACGCAGGATTCTGGCGCCGGTATCTACTGCGATGGACTGAATGCTCTTGCCACCGAGCGGGATGGGATCGCCGGCAGAGTTGCTCTCCACAACGCTGCCGTCGGTGAAGGTGATGATCGTGCGGAAGCGGTCCATACTGCGCGGGGCAGGGCCCTCGATGTAAAGACCGGTTTTCTGAAACTTGGAGCCGTGGCAGGGACATTCAAAGCGGTTGTTGACATCGACCCACTTGGGCAGGCAGCCCAGATGGGTGCAGACCGCGTAGAGCGCCACAAATGCGGCCTCGCCATTGACGAGCGGTTGCGACAGCCAGAAGCGCCCGTCCGGTCGCGCAATCGGCGATCCGTTCGGCGGCGGTAGCTCGGTCGGCTCCACGCCGAAGGTGCCGCCAAATTCACCTTCAGCAAAGCGCGGGAATGCGAACCACAATGTGGCAACCGTTATCTGACCGATAACCATCAGGATGGAAGCGTTCCAGATGTAGAAAAGGAATTCCCGCCGGCTGGGCGGACTGACTGCAACTTCTACCTCGGCGGCCTGCCTGCTGGCCGCCGCACTTTGGGTTCGCTGAACTGCGGCGGAGCGGGCCGGGCTTGCTGTGGCCATGGTGACTCCCTGAAACGGATTGCCTCGCGTGCGCCATGCTGACGCTCTACCGCCAGCGACTGCGCAATATATCACAAGCGATTTGCAGTGTCAAAAGAAAGACAAGCGTGAATCTTGCTTAATCGCACTGTAATTTGTATGCATTGTCGCTGCCACCTGTATACTTGCCTCTAGGGCATACAGGGTATCGTCCGACTTCCTGACCAATGAAGCCGTCGCCAAACCAGACAGGAGTGACATTGTGGCATCATTTACCCTCGAGAAAAGAGTGGACAAGGTCGAAAGAGAAGCATCGACGCTGCGTGAAGTATTGCTGGTATCGCGCCGGCACATGTATATCGGGTTCAGACTGATTATCCTCCTGGTCACGGTATCAGGCTTCAACTTTGCGGATGCCTTGTCGACAATCAGCTTGTCACTGGAGCAGCTGTCCGCTTTCCTCGAGAAGCCACCTGCCTGACCCTTGTTGCACAGCAAGGCCCCGGCAGGGGCCTTTTTTGATGACATAAAACGATCAGAATAGCCACGACCAGGCGCACATTTACTGGTTCTAAAACCAGGTCCATTGCCGAACGCGATAGCGCGCTCGCTTCTTAATAGTGGCGATTTGCGGCCCCGACGCCACAGTTTGCAGGCTTTCGCAATGCCGCTCCGGACGCCACTGTCGCAACAGGCGCTGCCAGGGTATCCTCATATGCGGATTTGGGGAAAGAGGACGGGACCTGACAGTCATTGCGACGATTGAACGCCCGCTACTAACGCCGGAGTTGCCCGCGCCCCGTATCATCACTTCAGACCGCGACCTGCGGGCCCTGGTGCCGGAGCTGGCGCAACAACCCTTCCTGGCCATCGACACCGAGGCCAACAGCCTGCACGCCTATCGCGAACAGGTCTGCCTGATTCAGCTCAGCACGCGTAACTCGGACTATCTGCTCGATCCCTTGGCCATCGTGGACATGGATCCCCTCGGTGATCTGCTGGCGAATCCGCGCCTGGAGAAGATCCTGCACGCCGCCGAATATGACCTCATCGGGCTGCGCCGCGATTTCGGCTTCATCGTGCACAACATATTCGACACCATGATTGCCGCGCGTGTCGCCGGCCACGCCCAGATCGGGCTCAACAGTCTGCTGGAGCGCCATCTGGGCATAAAGACCGACAAGCGCCATCAGCGCGATGACTGGGGCCAGCGCCCCCTGCCGCCGGACAGCCTGCGCTACGCCCAGATGGACACGCACTTCCTGGGCATGTTGCGCAACGATCTCTATGATGAATTGCAGGCAATGGGCCGACTTGAGGAAGCGCGCGACGTCTTCGCGGAGCTGGATCACGTGCCGGCCCAGGGCGCGCGCTTCGACCCCGACGGCTTCTGGCGCATTGGCAAACCCGAGGGCCTCACGCCGCCACAGATGGCTATTCTGCGCGAGATCTACCTGCTGCGCGAGGAGCTCGCCGGGCAGCGCGACCGTCCGCCCTTCAAGGTGCTGGGCAAAGAAGCTATGGTTGCGCTGGCGCGCCGCGCGCCAGGCAGCCTCAAGGAGCTGGAACAAATCCGCGGGCTGCCGCGCAGTTTGCTGCGGCGCAATGGCGAACAGCTGCTGCAGCGCATTGCCGCCGGCAGGACGGGCAAACCGCTCTCGCCGCCCGCGCGTAACGCCAGGCAGGAGCCGGCGGTGCGGGCGCGTTTTCTCGCCCTGCATGAGTGGCGCCGCCAGCGCTCCCGTGAACGTGACCTGAGCGCAGACGTGATCGTCTCGAAGTCCGTGATGATGACCCTGGCGCAGCGCGCGCCGTCTACGCTGGAGGAACTGGCGACCATCCCCGGGATCGGCCCCTGGCGTCTGCAGCACTATGGCCCGCAGCTGCTCAAACTGTTGCAGGGCGGGCGACGCGCAGGCCGGGACAAATAGCGAGCTGACATGGGCGAACGCATCTTCGCCGACGACTGGCGCGCCTGCCAGGAACAACATTTGCGGGCTGTCCTGTCGGCAGGCGATACGCGCACCGAAGCGACTCTGGTGCAAGTGCTGCAAGACATCGGCTTCTCGCCGGAGCGGCTGGCCGAACTGGGCGCCGAACAGGCCCCGGCTGAGGAACAGGCCCCGGCTGATGAAATGGAACAGCCGGAAGAAATGCCCCGGCCCGTCGCCGCGCTGCCGCAAGAGGAGCCAGAGTCCGGCCTGGTCGCCGCAGCGCTGGACGAGGAGCCGCTTGAAGCGGATGACGAAGTCGTCGACATGGCGGACGCGGACGCGGACGCTGACGAAGCGCACGACCAGTTGAGTCTCTTCTAGACAATTATGCAACGCAGCGATGAAGCCTGGATGCGGCTCGCGCTCGCAGAGGCGGAACGGGCGCTGGCGACCGGTGACGTCCCGGTCGGCGCGCTGGCCGTGTGCGCGGGCGAGGTCATCGGTCGTGGCCACAACCGGCGCGAGGCCGACGGGGACCCCTGTGCCCACGCGGAGATCATCGCCATCCGCGCTGCGGCGCGCCGGCTCGGGCAATGGCGTTTGGATGCCGTCACCCTCTACTGCACGCTCGAACCCTGCGCCATGTGCGCCGGCGCAATGGTGCTGGCGCGCCTGCCGCGCCTGGTTTACGCGGCTGCCGACCCCAAGGCCGGCGCCGGCGGCAGCGTACTTAACCTGCTGCAGCATCCCGCGCTGAACCATCGCGTCGATTGTTGCGGCGGTGTGCTGGCGGCGGCGGCGACGCAGCAGTTGCAGGCCTTCTTCCGTGGGCTGCGCAGTGACAGCGCCCGGCGGGACTTGTCATAAGGCGCGCCCGTTTGTACTATCAGGTTACGGGAGAGATGCCAGAGTGGTTGAATGGGCCTGTCTCGAAAACAGGTGTGTCCGCAAGGGCACCGTGGGTTCGAATCCCACTCTCTCCGCTCACTCCGATCATCGGCGCGGGAGCCGCGTGTTTACCCTGACAGGAAAGCATTTGCGCGCAGTGCTGCTGGTACTCGCCCTGGCACTGACCGCCTGCAGCAGCGCCATCGCCGGTGGTAACCGCCTCGCTGCGCAGGACGCAGCGCCGACCCTTGCCCCGTTGATCCTGGTGCAGGCCAGTACCCCGCTGCCACGCCCGGAGCCCACCGTGCCGCAGACGCCCGAGCCCACGCGCGTGGTGCTCTGGTGGCCGGAACAGCTGGCGCCAGGCAACAATCCGTCGGCGATGGAGCTGCTGAATTCGCAACTGGAGGCCTTCCAGTCCTTCCTCGGTAACGTCACGCTGCAGCTGCGCCTCAAGTCCGGTACGGGCGCCAACGGCATCTTGGCCACATTGCGCGCCGCCAGCCCGGTCGCGCCCGGCGTGCTGCCAGACCTGACGCTGATGCGGCGCGCGGACATGCTGGCGGCGGCCCGCGACGGCCTGATCCACTCCCTCGAAGACATGGTCGCCAGCGCCACCCTCGACGATTTGTTCCCCGCAGCCCAGGATCTGGGCCGGATTGACGGCGAACTCTACGGTCTGCCCTGGCTGCTCACGCTGCAGCATATGGCCTGGAGCAGGCAGCGCGCCGCCACGCCCGTCGCCAGTTTCGCCGACTTGCTGGAAACGCAGACGCGCTTCGCCATGGCCGCCGCCGATCCTGGCAGGATGAACAACCTGCTGTTCATGCAGTATCTGGCCGCGGGCGGCGGCCTGCCAACCGACACGGAGCGGCCCGAGGACGTAGCGGCCTGGCAACACACGCTCGCTTTCTACGAGCAGGCGCTGGCCCAGGAGCTGCTCGACCCGGCGGTGACGGGCTACAACGCCACGGCCAACTACGCCGATCTGCTGCTGGCCGGCGAGCTGGACGCCGCCGTGCTTGGCTCCGACGACTGGCTCGGCCTGCAGGCTGCCGGCGCCAGACTGGGCTACGGCCCCGTGCCGACGCTTGACGGCGCGCAGGCTGGCGTGCTCGAGGGCTGGATGTGGGTGCTGGTCACCGACAGCTCCGGGCGTCAGGCGCTCTCCGCCCGCTTCCTGGACTGGATGCTGGGCCCCGGTCGCCAGAGCGAATTCGCCCGCAGCGTCGCAACGTTGCCCTCGCGCAACACGGCCCTGGGGATGCTGGAGGCCACGCCTTATCTCGACTTCGCGCGCGAACTGCTGGCGAACGCCGTGCTGCCGCTGGCCGGCGGCGAAGAAAGCGCCGCAATCAACAGCGCCCGCAACGCCTTCCTCAGCGTGCTCAACGGCGAGGCTGACGCCGCCGCAGCCACCGACGATCTCGTCCGCCGCCTGGCAGGTTAGGTCCGCCGCCGCTCAATCCAGTAGCTTGCGTTCATAAAGTCGGTGCGTCTTGTATGGCTCCAGACGCATGTTTTTGGCCACGCGCACCATGGCCTCGTTGCTCTCCAGAATCCAGCCGCCGTCCGCCTGTTGCATGCGCGGGTGCGCCAGACAGGCATCGAGGATGTGATGGTAGAGCGCGACGTCCACGCCCTTGTTGCGATACTCGGCGCGCACGCCCAGCAGCGGGATGCGCAGCGTGTCTATGACCGGGCGCAGCTTCCAGTGCCACAGGGCGCGCAGCAGCGTGAGCGGCTCGGGCATGCCGGGGCACGGCGCAGCCTTCTGCAGCACCTGGTTGAAATCCGGGATGCCCAGCACGAAGCCGGCCAGCTCGCCATCCACGCTGGCGAAGAAGGCGAAGTCGGGATCCAGAAACTGGCCCAGACCGGCGACCAGCGCGTCCAGCTCCGCTTCGGTCATGGGCACAAAGCCCTGGTTGCGGTCCCAGGCAGCGTTGTAGAGCTCGCGGAAGTGGCTGAAATCCGCGCTCAGGTTCTTCCGGTCGATGGGGCGGATGGTGATGCGGTTGCGCTTCATCACCTGCTGCGTGATGCGCCGCAGACGCTGCCTCAGCCCGCTGTCGGCGGACATGTCGCGGTTCATGGCGAAGCTGTAGAGGTCGACGTACTTGACGAGGCCCGCCTGCTCGACCTGCGCCTGGTAACGCGGCGGGTTCCAGGGCATCAGCAGCACCGGCCGCCCGAAGCCCTCGATCAGCAGACCGCACTCCTCGTGCGTGGTGAAGGTCTGCGGGCCGCGCAGGGCCTCGTAGCCCAGGCGCCGCACGTGCCCGGCGGCCGTGTCGAGCAGGGCGGTCGCGGCCTCCTGGTCATCGAGCACGTCGAAGGCGCCGAACCAGCCGATGCGCTCCTTATGAAACTCGTTGTGGCGGTGATTGATGAAGGCGGCGATGGTGCCCACCGGCTGCGCGCCGCGCCAGGCGACGTAGTAGTCGCCCTCCATATATTGCCAGGCGGGGTTCTTCTGCTTGTCGAGCAGCTCGTGCCGCATCGAGAGCATGGGCGGCACCCACTCAGGGCTGTCGCTGTGCACGCGCCAGGGGAACTCGAAGAAGGCGCGGAAGTCAGCATCGCCCGCCACCTTGCGCACCGACAGCGCCTCCGCCATGTTCGCCTCCCGCAGCCCCCTGCGGCAAGCCTAACTGCCGCGCCCGCGAATGCAAGCCATGCTTGACAGGGCCGCGCGCCATTGCTATCCTGCGGCCCAGATTCCACAGTAGCTCAATGGCAGAGCAACCGGCTGTTAACCGGTAGGTTCCTGGTTCGAGTCCAGGCTGTGGAGCAAGTCCGCGCCCCGTCCACGCGGGGCGAACGTAATGGAATTCTGCCTCAGGGCTTTACCTCTCCACCCAAATCCAGTGCACCACAACAGTTTTCGTCGCGTCGAAAACTGAAGCGATTTCATTTGGCAAATGTTTCACATAAGACAAACAGAAAGTTGTGGTTTAGTATATGCGACAATAAAGTTGTGGTTCGTTATGCAATATTTCACTGTCTCATGAAGCACTAGCGTGGAGAACCGATCTAGAAGGCGACAAAGAGAATCTGAATTGTCAAAATACAAGATTCTACAAAGAGAAGGACTGCAAGTTCCTAGGATTTTGATGGTGCTTAGCAGTTTTTCACCACTATTCATTCTTTGGATGATCCGTGGTAGTTGTCAGATATCTGATCCCGCGCTCTTTATTGTTGGCGGTTTGCTTGTTCTGATACCTACTGGTTTCCTAGTGTGGTGGGTTCTGCGTGCCCGCAAAAACAGGCTCAAACAAGTTCTGTATGCAGGAGAAACCGTAGACCACACTAACCACGTGCTTGTTTACCTTTTTGCAAACCTATTTCCCTTTCTTCAAGAAGATCCAGGAAGTATTCGAGAATTGCTCTCAATTGTCTTCGCGTTGGCGTTTATTGCTTTTGTTTTTTATCGCTTAAATCTTCATTACATAAACATTTTGTTCGCATTTCGTGGCTACAGAATTTTCACAGTTTCTCCACCACATGATGACAATCAATTGTCGGAAAGTGTTTCGTATGTCCTCATTACTAAGCGCAGGTTTCTAACAAAAGGTGATCATATTCTCTCTTATCGCTTGAGTGACACCGTTTATTTGGAGACAAGCGAATGAAGCTTGAATTTGACCTTGAGAATATAACGAGCACTGAGTTTGGCGTTGGATTGGGCACTGCCGGCAATCCTGTGTATAGAAAGGTTGCGCCTGATGGTGAGGTGCAAGACGCATTGGTTGAAATGGTGACAATGACGTGGAAAAGCATGCAGAAAAGTGATGCGGGACCTAGTGAGTTTGAGTTTTCCGAAAAGTACGAATCCACTGAGTACCTTACAGTTTCAGTCAATGAAGATTACGTTAAAAGACTAAAAATGCTGCACGAATTGCACTTTGTTACACCCGATGCTTTTGCTCTCCATCATTCAGAAAACATATTCTGTTACTTTGCGCGTTTGATCGACAAAAATAATTGCAATTTGACAGCTCTGAGGACTGCTTCCCAATTTAAGTCAGTCAGTAATGGCAGAGCCCTTTATCTCAGAGATGAGTTACGCATCTTTAAAGACCCAATATTCAAGCTGGACAGAGACTTCGATATATTAATTGATTTGAAGCACATTCACATTTGGAGGCCGAATGCTTTTGTAACGCTGGGAGCCCTAAAACAAGAAGTATTAAGAGCAGTACCAACAAATATTGCTCTTCTGCAAACGGCAATTCCCTTCGTAGATTTCGACAACATTCAAATCTACTCTCAAGGTCACATAAGAGCCGCCCGATATTTGGCTTCTATTCGCAAACAAAATTTAGATGGCATTGACAGCCTTGAACTTCAGAAGTTGTGTGAAAGGGCTCAAATCTCTTTGCAGGTTTCCAATGGTATCGTGAGAGTTGACGATCAGAATATTCCAAAGTTTCTGCAGGCTCTTGATCGGCGTATTTATGTCGACGAATTGGATCCGAGCAAGCCAGAAAGCTATGTGGCGGCAAGCCGAGAAAAGTTGTAGAAAGAACAGGGAGATATTTTTCTTTCGCTCAGTGATTTAAAGGGCATTCCGCTCATAGATCAACCTCAGCCCGTCCAGCGCCAGCAGCGGCGCGACCACGTCGATCAGCGGTACGTGCCGGCTGAAAAGCGAGGCCAGTCCGCCCGTAGCGATGACGCGCGGGTCAGCGCCGGCTGAAGGACTCAACCGCGCCACCAGGCCCTCCACCAGCCCCACGTAACCCCAAAAGATGCCGGACTGCATGGCGTGCATCGTGTTGCGGCCCAGCGGCTGTGGCGGCGGCGCCAGATCGATGGCGTGCAGGCGCGCGGTGCGCTGCACCAGCGCATCGTGCGAGATGCCAATGCCGGGCGCGATGGCCCCGCCGCACCAGGCGCCGTCCGACGTGATGACGTCGAAGGTGGTCGCCGTGCCGAAGTCGATGACGATGGCCGGGCCGCCGTAGCGGGCGAGGACGGCCGCCGCGTTGGCGATGCGGTCGGCGCCGGCCTGCCAGGGCTGGTCGATGTCGATGCGCAGGCCGCTGTCAGTCTCGTGCGTCACCACCAGCGGCTCCAGCGCCAGCTGACGCAGCGACAGCTCGCTGAAGGCCGCCGTCAGCGCCGGCACCACGCTGCCAATGACGACGCCATTGATGAAGCTGTAGTCCATGCCGACGCCCTGCAGCAGACTGCGCAGGAGCGCGGCGTATTCGTCCGGCATGCGCTCGGGCTCGCTATGGGCGCGCCAGGTGTGGGCCCAGCAGCCGGACTGCCACAGGCCGAGGTGGATATTGCTGTTGCCGACGTCGATGGCCAGCAGGCGCTTCGTCATGGCTTCCCGGGGCTGCGGGTGAAATCGGGTGAATCTGTTACAATGCGGCGGCGAGTCAATGCGGGATTATGGCCCATGCAGGTGCGGCAGGCAACTCTCGACGACACCTCCGAGATTTCCGACCTGTTCTGCGCCCACATCCCCGTCTGGCAGCGTCTGGACGCGGACGGCAGGGTGCAGGATGTGCAGCGCAGGGAGTTGAGCATCTACGAGCGCTGGCAGCATGGCGGGCCGTGGATGTCGGTGGAGACCGGCGCCCTGCATCTCAACCATCTACTGCACGGAGCCGGCACGCCCCTGGTCGTCGAGCAGGACGGCAAGATCCTGGCCAGCACAGTCCTTTACGAAGGTGACGAGCCGGAGCCCTTCGGCCGGCACCTCAGCATGGAACATCCGACGGTGCTGCCCGGTCACGACCAGAAAGGCGCCATCAGTGCGCTGCTGGCTGCCGCGCGCGATCAGCTGCAACAACGCGAGCTGAGCCGGTTGCTGCTGCCGCTGGTGCTGCAGGAGTTGCAGGAAGAGTACGCCAGCCGCGGCTTCAGCCAGCGCGCGCGTATCCTGCGTCTGGGTGTACCCGCGCGCGTCGGCCAGGGCTTCTACCGCAGCAGTGACTGGACTGACCCGGCGCCGAGGAAAATCGCCGGCTGGCACATGCCGATCGGCCGTCTCGGTAGCGCGCGCCAACAGTGGGAGACGCTGTGGCCGGATACCTGGGGCGCGATCGCCGAGATGCGCCAGCACCGGGTGCATCGCTTGCAAATTGACGCCTCTGGTCACGAGGCGCTCATCTGCTGTCGCCAGCAACCTTACGCGCAACGCAACGCGGAGATCTACTGCTGGTCGCCCCGTCCGCTCACGCGCCAGTTGCTGACCGCCCTGCGCGACTGGGCGCACCGCACCGGCTATCGCACGCTGGTGTTCCATGTTGAAGAGGAGACCGTCGCGACCCTCGGCGCGGAGGCGGAACCTGATGGCTTCTCACTGGCGGTCTTCGGCCTCGACCTTGAAGACTGAGCCCGGCCCGCCGCCTGTCTGCGAGGTCTGGCGCCTGGGCCGTGTGCCCTACCGCGAAGCCTGGGCCTTGCAGCAGAGTCTGGCCGCTGCCCGCGGCCGCGATGAAACCCCCGATCGCCTCCTGCTGCTGGAACATCCACCCGTCTTCACGCTCGGCTCCGCCGGTCAACCGGCGCATGTGCTGTGGTCGGCGCAGGAACGCTGCGCGCGCGGCATCGAGCTGGTTGAAGTCAATCGCGGCGGCGACGTCACCTGGCACGGGCCGGGTCAGCTGGTCGGCTACCCCATTCTGCGCCTGCCACGCAATACGCGTCCGCCGCGCCTCGACCTGCATGGCTATCTGCGGCGGCTGGAGCAGTTGCTCCTGCGCACTCTGGCGGACTTCGATATCCAGGCCGGCCCGCGGGCGGGACGCACCGGTGTCTGGGTCGATACCGACCAGGGGGAACGCAAGCTGGCCGCGATTGGCGTGCGCGTCACGGCGCGCGCGGTGACGCTGCACGGCTTCGCGCTCAACGTCCACAACGACCTCGGCTGGTACGCGGGCATCGTGTCCTGCGGCATCCACGAGCATGGCGTCAGTAGCATGGCCGCGTTGACCGCCAGGCAGCTGACGCTTGAAGAAGTCAGCGCGCGCCTGGTGGCGCACTTCGCCGAAATATTCAATTGTGAACCAGTGGAATGTGAGGGCGCGCTGCCCTGAAGGCTCAGCTCAGGCCAGCATCTGCCGGACTTCTTCAGCAACCAGCTTCCGGGCGACCTCGCGCTCGCTGCCATCCGCCAGCCGCCGGATCTTGACCTGTGCCCGCTCCAGCTCACCGCTGCCCTGCAACACCACCAGCGGAATGCCGCGACGGTCCGCGCTCTGCAGCTGACGTCCGATGCGCCGTGCCTCAAGATGCAGTTCGCAACGAATGCCGGCGCTGCGTAGCTCGGCAGCCAGGCGCGTGGCCTGCGGCCGGGTCTCCTCGTCGAAGACGGCCACCAGCACCTGCACCACCGTGCCGCCCAGTTGCGCGGGATAGAGATCGAGCGCCTCCATCAGATCAATGATGCGCTCGATGCCGAGCGAGACGCCGGTCGTCGGCAGGCTGTTGCGGCGGAAGAGGCCGATGAGGTTGTCATAACGCCCGCCGCCGCTGACGCTGCCGAGATTCGGCTGCTCGATGACGGTCTCGAAGATGGGGCCGGTGTAATAACCGAGGCCGCGCACCATGGTGAAGTCGATGGCCCAGGCGTCAGCGGGGATGTTCATGTCGCCCAGCCTGGCGGTCAGTTCGCGCAGTTCGCACAGGCCCTCCTGCGCCGCTGGCAGTTCGCCCATGGCCTGGTCGATGCTGTCGAGACTGTCGCTGCTCGGTGCCTGCGCACCGACCAGCGCCATCACGCGCGCGACGGCCTCCGCCTCGATGCCGCGTTCGACCAGCTCGGCACGTACGCCTTCCGCGCCGATCTTGTCGAACTTGTCGATGCTGCGCCACAGATCGCCCAGGCGCGCGTCCGGCACGCCGGAAAACTGGCCGATGGCTGTCAGCAGCTTGCGATTGTTGATGCGCATGGTGAACTGCGGGAAGCCCAGCCCGGTCAACGCGCTGTGCACCACGCCCAGTACTTCCGCGTCGGCGCTCATGCCGGCCACGCCGACGATGTCCGCGTCGCATTGCGTGAACTCGCGGTAGCGGCCGCGTTGCGGGCGCTCGGCGCGCCAGACGGGCGCCAGCTGATAGCGCTTGAAGGGCAGGGCGATGTGTTGCTGGTGCTGGCCAACGACGCGTGCCAGCGGCACGGTCAGATCATAGCGCAGGGCCAGTTCTTCACGGCCGCCGGGGTGCTGCGCGTGATAGATTAGCTTCTCGGCATCCTCGCCGTAGTTGCCGGTCAGGATTTCGGCCAGCTCGAGGGCCGGCGTTTGCAGCGGCTCGAAGCCGTAGCGCTCGAAAACCTCGCGCACGACGCCGAAGACGTATTCCCGCCGCAGCATGTCGGCCGGCAGGTAGTCGCGCATCCCCCGCGGCAGGCGGGGCCGGATGCTCATGCCGGGTTCAGCCCTGCGCTACCCTGGCTCTGGCGGCCTCGATCTGCTCGCGTACTTCCTCAAACTGCTCGTAGTGGTCGACCTCGTGCTGCAGGCCGAACAGGAAGCAGGTCGTCGCGTTGAATTCGCCGAAGTGCGCGATGAAGCGCGGCGAAAGCTCGCGTTTCAGTTGCAGATTCGGCTCGTCGGGCCAGGCGTCCAGATAGCCGAGTCGCAGCCGCAGGCTCTCCTGCAGGCGCTGCAGGGCCTTCTCCGTCGTGTCGATCTCGCGCCACGGGGTCTCGTAACGCAGGCGCGGCTCCGCGGGATAGCCGACGCTGCGCGCCAGCAGCGAACTGTAGCCCGCCCATTCCTCGCAACTGGCGGTGACGTGCGCCACCAGGTGGCCCAGGCCCCAGCCAATTTCCTGTTCGTCCTCGGCGGCGAAGGGGTCGTCGGCCTCTGGGTCCTGCGGCGCGAAGCAGATTTCCGCGTCCGTCAGCCCCTGCACGATCTTCGCCAGCCAGGCCACGCTGTCCTCGCTCGCCTGGCGCAGGTCGTCCACGCTGAATTGTGCGGCGTACTCGCTGAGTTGCTGCTCATCTTCAAATACTGGTTCGAAATCAATCGCCATCTTTGCATCCTTGTCCCAGGGATTTTGCGTCGGCAGTGTACTCGTCGGGCGCGGGACTGTCCAGCGCGGGCGCGCGGATGGTGGTACACTGCCCGCGCTTTGCACGGGAAAAGATGCGATGCTGACGCCGGGCGAACAATTACTTTTTCTGCTGCTGGCCTTGCTCTCTGCTGCAGCGACGCTGGCGGGTCTGCGCGACATGTGGCGCATTGTCATGCGTGGCGAGCGCGAACTGTCGCTGGAACAGTTGCCCGCGCGCCTGCGCGCTGCCCTGGCCGCCTGGCTGCTGCAGCGCAAGACCCTGCGCGCGCGCAAGCTGACCAGCCTGCTGCATCTGGGCGTGGTGTGGGGCTTCAGCTTCTACGCCCTGGTGAACCTTGGCGACGTGCTGGAAGGCTACCTGCCAGGCTATCATTTCCCGGCGCCAGCCGGGCTGTTGACCGAACTGTATCGCCTGGCCGCGGACCTGCTCAGCGTGGCTGTGCTGACGGGCGTGGTCTGGTTTGTCCTGCGACGCCAGCTGCGGCCCTGGCGCGCGGCGCTGGGCTTCCCGCCACAGGTGCTCCTGCACCCTGCCGTGCAGGCCGGGGCCATCGGACGCGACTCGCGCATCGTGGCGGGCTTCATCCTGCTGCACGTGGGCGCGCGCTTCCTCGGCGACGCCCTGGCCGTGGCGGGCGCTGGCGCAGATCTGGCGCGGCCCTTCGCATCCCTGGTCGCGCCGCTCTTCGCCGGCCTTGGTGCGCAGGATGCGCAGCTGCTGCAGCACCTCTTCTGGTGGCTGGCGCTGGGCTCCATCGCGCTCTTCGCGCCCTGGTTCCCGCACAGTAAACACGCGCATCTCTTCATGGCGCCGCTGAACTTCCTCACGCGGCCGCAGCGCCGCTCGCCGGGGGCGCTGGATCTGCTGGACTTCGCGGACGAATCCCGCGAGCAGTTCGGCGCCGCGCGGCTGGAGCATCTGGACAAGTCGCTGCTGCTGGACGCCTTCGCCTGCATCCAGTGCAACCGCTGCCAGGACGTCTGCCCGGCCACAGTCACCGGCAAGGAGCTTTCTCCCGCCGCGTTGGAAATCAACAAGCGCTACGAAATCAACGGCCAATTCCTCGCGCTGGCCGCCGGCGCGGAATCCGAACGGCCGCTGCTCGGCTCGGTAATAAGTGAATCTGCCCTGTGGGCCTGCACCAGCTGTGGCGCCTGCACCGACATCTGCCCGGTCGGCAACGAACCGATGCACGACATCCTCGAAATCCGCCGCGACCAGGTGCTGATGGAAGGGCGCTTCCCGACGGAGCTGCAAACTGCCTTCAATGGCATGGAGCGTCAGGGCAACCCCTGGGGCGCGGCGCGGGACGAGCGCATGCGCTGGGCGCGCGGCCTGGAGTTTCCCGTGCCGACAGTTGCCGACAACCCGGATTGCGAGCTGCTCTACTGGGTGGGCTGCGCTGCCAGCCATGACCCGCGCGCGGCGCTCACTGCCCGCGCCCTGGTGAAACTGCTGCACGCGGCGCAGGTCAACTTCGCCGTGACGGGCGCGCAGGAGAACTGCAGCGGCGACGTGGCGCGCCGCGCCGGCAACGAGTACCTCTATGAGGAGTTGGCGCGCGGCAATGTGGCGACGCTCAACGCCCTGGCGCCGCAGCGCATCGTCGTTACCTGCCCCCATTGCCTGCACAACCTGGGCAGCGAGTATCCGCAGTTTGGCGGCGAGTACGAGGTCATCCATCACACGCAGTTGCTCGCCGAACTGCGCGCCGCGGGACGCCTGCCGCAGACAGAAGCCTTGCGCGGCGCCCGCATCACCTTTCACGATCCCTGCTATCTTGGGCGCCACAACAATGTATTTGACGCGCCGCGCGCGGCCCTCGGCGCGTTGCAGTCCGATTTGGTGGAGATGCCCCGCAGCCGCAGCGACTCCTTCTGCTGCGGCGCGGGCGGCGCGCAGTTCTGGAAGGAAGAGGAGCCTGGCGCGCGCACAGTCGGCGCGGAACGCTACGCCGAGGCCAGCGCCACCGGCGCGGACATCGTGGCCACTGGCTGTCCCTTCTGCCTGCAGATGCTCGAGAGCGCGAAGGGCGACGCGGAAGGTCCACTCCTGCGCGACGTGGCGGAACTGCTGGCGGAAGGATTGCCCGAAGCGGCCGGGGAAGGAATTCAACATGACTGACGAGGCTGTTCTGCGCCCGTCGCAGCGCCTGTCGGACGAAACCTTGCTGGAGATCTATCGTCTGATGTTGCTTAGCCGGCGCCTCGACGAACGCGCCTGGCTGCTGCATCGTCAGGGACGCGTGCCATTTCACGTCAGCGCGCTGGGGCACGAGGCGACCCAGGTTGGTGCGGCCTTCGCCATCAATCGCGGCGTGGATTACGTCGTCCCCTACTATCGCGATCTGGCGTTGACGGTCGCGCTGGGCTCCAGGCCGCTGGATGTCATGCTGGCGCTCTTCGCCCGCCGCGATGACCCCTGGAGCGGTGGCCGCCAGGTCTTCGGTCACTTCAGTCATCGCCACCTGAACATCGTCAGTGGTTCATCCACGGTTGCCACCCAGGTGCCTCATGCCGCGGGCCTCGCCATGGCCATCAAATATCGCCAGCAGCTCGGCCTGTCAGATCCTGCAGACAGCAGCCAGCCGCGCCTGGCGCTGACCACCATCGGTGAAGGGTCGACGAATCAGGGGGAATGGCATGAGGCGATGAACTGGGCCGGAGTCCAGCAACTGCCTTTCATCTGCCTGGTAGAAAACAATCGCTACGCGATCTCCGTGCCGCAGTCGGAGCAGATGGCCATCCCGGCCGTGGTCACACGCGCCGCCAGCTACGGCATGCCTGGTGAGTCCGTTGACGGCAATGACGTGCTGGCAGTCTTCGATGCGGTCCAGACCGCAGTGCAGCGCGCCTGCGCCGGTGACGGTCCCACGCTCATCGAGGCGCACACCTATCGCTTCGCGCCGCACACCTCCGCAGACGACGACCGCCGCTACCGCTCGGATGCGGAAGTCGCTGCTGCGAGGAAGGTTGGGCCGCTCGTGCGCTATCAGCAATGGTTGCTGGATCGTGGTACCCTGACGCCGCAACTGGTGAACGACCATGAGGCGCAAACGCTTGCCACCGTCAACGAGGCACAACGCCAGGCGGAAGCCTCTCCTGAACCATTGCCGGAGGACACGCTGGCGCCAGTCTTTGCGCCGCTGCCGGAGGGCCTGGCCTGATGGCTGACATGACGCTGATCGAAGCCCTGCGCACAGCGCTCGACGAGGCGCTGGCAAGTGACGAACGTGTATTCATCACCGGCGAGGATGTTGGCCGGCACGGGGGCGTCTTTCGCGCCACGCAAGGCCTGTTCGAGAAGTACGGGCCGCAACGGGTCATCGATTCACCACTGGCGGAGATGGCCATCATCGGCGTCGGGATCGGTGCAGCGCTGGCAGGCCTGCGCCCGGTCTGCGAGATTCAGTTCGCAGACTTCCTGCACCCGGCCTTCAACCAGATCGTCGGCGAGGCGGCGCGTATGTACTATCGCTCGGCCGGCGGCTGGAATGTGCCTTTGGTCATCCGCGCGCCCTACGGCAGCGTCGATGGCGGTGGACTGTATCACTCGCAAAGTGTCGAGGCCTTTTACGCCCACGTGCCGGGGCTCAAGGTCGTGATCCCCTCCACGCCGCGGGACGCCCGCCGACTGCTGCTTGGCTCCATCCTGGACCCCAACCCCGTCCTCTTCCTCGAAGCCAAGCAGGGCTATCGTAGCATTCGCGGCGAGGTGCCGGATGAGGACCAACCGCTGCTGCCAGGCCCGGCGCGAATCGCCCGCGCCGGCGACGACCTGTCGCTTTTCGCCTGGGGCCTGATGACCCATTTCGCAGAGATTGCCGCCGAACGGGTTGCGCAGCAAGACGGGCTGCAGGTGGAGGTCGTCGATCTGCGCACCCTGCGCCCCCTGGACCGTGAAACCGTGCTGGCTTCGCTGCGCAAGACCGGCAAGGCGCTGATCGTGCATGAGGACAACCTGACGATGGGCTTCGGTGCGGAAATTGCTGCGATCCTGGCCGACGAGGCTTTCGAATCTCTTGACGGCCCGATTCGTCGCCTGGCCGGGCCGGACGTACCTGCGACTCCGGTCAGCCACAACATGTTTGAGTTTTTCCTCCCTGGCCCGGATGATATCGTCGCCGCCATCCGTGAACTGGCGGCCTACTAAGCGGGAGGACCGGTGCGCACCAGAATTAACATGCCGCGGCTCGGCGAGAGCCTGGTCGAGGGCACGGTCGGCCGCTGGCTGAAGCGCGAGGGGGACTTCGTCGCAGAATACGAGCCCCTGCTTGAGGTCATTACCGACAAGATCGACAGCGAGATTCCCTCACCGGCGGAAGGTGTATTGCTTCGCATCCTGGTCGATGAAGGCGAAACGGTCGCCGTTGGCACGCCCCTGGCCGAAATCGGCGCGCCTGGTGCGGCCATGGACGTAGCCGGAGGCGGTGTCGCAGCCGAGTCCGATACGGTATCCAGGGCTGAAGTGCCGGCAGCGCTGCGCTCGGGTCGATTGTCGCCGGTGGTAGCGCGCCTGCTGGCCGAACACGGCCTGGAAGCCGCCGCCATTCCCGGCAGTGGCCGCGGCGGACGCCTCACCCGCAAGGACGTCGAGGCCTGGCTGGCGCGCAGCAGCTCCGCCGCGCCGGACGTGCCGGGCGAATTGCGACCGCTGACGGCCATGCGGCGCAGCATCGCGGTACACATGGTTCGGAGCGTGCAGACGGCGCCGCACGTCACGGCCGTCTACGAGGCGGACATGAGCGCGGTCCAGGCGCAACGGGCGGCCCTGCAGGCGGCGCATCCCGCTTTGCGCCTGACGCCCGGCGCCTGGTTCGTGGCGGCGACGGCCCGCGCGCTGCAGGCGCATCCCTGGCTAAACTCCGAATGGCGCGCGGACGGCATCTTCCTGCACCACGCTTGCCACATTGGCCTGGCGGTCGCACTGGACGAGGGCCTGATCGTGCCGGTCATTCGCGACGCGGACAAACGCGACCTGGCGGACGTCGCACGGGCAATCCACGACCTGGCAGGACGCGCCCGCAGCGGCCAGCTGCAACCCGACGAGGTGAGGGGCGGCACCTTCACCATCACGAACTTCGGGGCCGGTGGCTGCCTGACCGGCACACCCGTCATCAACCAGCCGCAGGTCGCCATCCTGGGAGTCGGCGCGCTGCATCAGCGACCCGTCGTGCGCGACGGCGCCATCGTCGCCCGCCCAATGTGCTACCTGTCGCTGAGCTTCGACCACCGCGTCGTGGATGGCGCTGTGGCCGACGCCTTCATGCGTTGTATGATAGATGATCTGGAGTCCGGCACGGACGCAAACATGGAGAAAACAACGGATGACTGAAGACTTCTACACCCCCGAACGCGCGCTGGTGGTGGTGGCGCACGCGGACGACATCGAGTTCGGCATGGGCGGCACGGCGGCGCGCTGGACGGACAACGGCGCGCTTCTGACTTTCTGCATCACCACCGACAACGGCTCCGGCAGTAACGAAGCGGACTCGGTCCGCGCCGAACTCGTCAAGATTCGCGAGCGCGAGCAGCTGGCCGCGGCGGCTGTACTCGGCGTGTCGGACGTGCGCTTTCTCGGCTATCCCGACGGCACGTTGCAGCCGACCCTGGAGCTGCGGCGCGACCTGACGCGCCTGATCCGCGAACTGCGGCCGCAGGTCGTGATGACGACCGACCCGACGACCATCATCCCGCCCGGCAACTTCTACATCAACCATCCCGACCACCGCGCCACGGCCGAGGCCACCATGTACGCGACCTTCCCCAGCGCGGGCACGCGTCCCATCTTCCCCGAGCTGCTGGACGAAGGTTACGAGCCGCACAACGTCGACCATTTCTACCTGGGCTTTTCCAGCGAGACGACGCTGCACGTGGACGTGACCGCGCAGTGGGAACGCAAGTGCAAGGCGCTGCTCTGCCACAAGTCACAGGTCGGCGAGGAGGTGGTGGGCTTCATCCAGGGCTTCAGCAACGAGATGGGCAAGCGCATCGGCGTCGAGCACGGCGAAGCCTTCCGCGTCGTCACCCTGAATCGCCGCCGACGTGAGGAGGAAGCAGCAGGAGATGAGGAACAAAGTTAGTCCAAATCACTACTTTCATAAATGCCGGCGTCCTTCAACTCTTGGATAAGTACCTTGTAGTGACTTCGATGCGCTGGGTTGTTCGGATCTTCCGAACGCCAAAAATTACGAAAGTCTCGATTGGTGAATCTGAGCATGTTGGTTTGTCTCGTTGCCAGTGTCTTATCCGGGAGAATCAATTGTCTATAGTCCTCTTTCGATCTGCTCCCATCTAGAATTTCCCCCGGTGTGAAGAGATATTCAACATAAATCTTTGTAAAATCTTCAACTATTGCCGCACTTTCTAGATTTGCCTCCTCTAAATCTGCATGACACAAGTCCGCTTCAATGAGAATAGCACTCATGAGGTCCGCCGATTTCAGACTTGCAAACCTGAAGTCTGCCTTGTTGAGATTGGCAAAGCATAATTTTGCACAATTTAGATTTGCATCCTTGAATGATGATTGGCTGAAATTGGAAAACGTCAAGTCAGCACCATCTAGCCACGCATCGTTTAAGTCTACGTCTACAGGCTTTGCTCCCCTTAGGTTTGCTCTTCGCAGAATGCTGTTTTCTCCGTAAATCAGGCGGTGATACTTCATGTCTTCGAATGCACGTTTGGAAACTGCAGGTTCAGTGCTTCGAGCATCATAGAACAATCGGTCAATAAGGTTTTGTTTTCGTTGTCGTTCGTAGAGGCGGTCGATTACGAAGATGGTGACAACAGCGCCGAGGGCAACGCCAAACACTTCGGTGTGGATGTTCAACAAGTATCCGTCGTTTCTTATTGAAACGTTGTCCTTCCCGTATTTGTAGAACCACACCAAAATAAAGAACGCAAGGATTAACACCAGTGCTCGCCGACTGTTTCGTACCTCCTCAGAATTCCACCAGTTGCCTATCATATAAGTCTCACCTCCTCTCACCCCCGACTCATCCTATCACAGGACGCCACCCTGTCCCGCGGGGCAGGGGATGCCTATAATGCGCGCCGTTGACTGCCACCAGGGAGGGACGCGCATGGCGCAGGAATTCGATGTTGTGGTGATCGGGGCCGGGCCCGGCGGCTACCCGGCGGCCATCCGCGCCAGCCAGCTTGGGCTGAAGACCGCCATCGTCGAGAAGCAGTACTGGGGCGGCGTCTGCCTCAACGTCGGCTGCATCCCCTCCAAGGCCCTGCTCTACAACGCCGAGCTGGCCCACATCATCACCAAGCGCGCGCAGGACTTCGGCATCCAGGGCGCGCCGACCATGGACTACACGGCGGCCTTCAATCGCAGTCGCGAAGTCGCCGGCCGCCTGATCAAGGGCGTGCAGTATCTGATGCGCAAGAACAAGATCCAGCGTTTCGATGGCTGGGCGGCATTCAATGATGCCCACAGCCTCGACGTCGCGCTGCAGGACGGCGCAAGCGAGACGCTGACTTTCAAACACGCCGTCATCGCCACGGGCGCGACGACCCGCCTGCTGCCTGGCACGGCGCTGGGCGAGCGCGTTGTCACCTACGAAGAGCAGATCATGAGCGCGGAGCTGCCGCAGAGCATTATCATCGTGGGCGCCGGCGCCATCGGCGTCGAGTTCGCCTACGTGCTGCACAATTACGGTGTGCAGGTCACGCTGGTTGAGTACCTGGACCGCGTTGTCCCGCTTGAGGATGAGGAAATCTCTGCCGAGCTGCACAAGCGCTTCGAGCACGAGGGCATCCGCATCCTGGTCGGCGCGCGCGTAGAAAGCATTGAGGAAGACTCGCGCGAGGCGCGCGTCACCTTCACGGACTCAGAAGGCGCGCAACAGCTGTTGACGGCAGACAAGGTGCTGCAGGCGATTGGCTTCGCGCCGCGCGTGACGGGCTACGGCCTCGAAAACACCGGCGTGACGCTCACGGAGCAGAATGCCATCGACGTCAACGAGCGCATGCAGACCAGCGTGCCGCAGATTTACGCCGTGGGCGACGTGACCCTGAAGAAGCCGCTGGCGCACGTGGCCGAAAATATGGGCATCATCGCCGCCGAGAACATCGCCGGCGCGCAGACCGTCACACTGGATTACCGCTTCATGCCCCAGGCAACCTACTGCCAGCCGCAGATCGCCAGCTTCGGCTACACCGAGGCCGCGGCGCTCGAAGCCGGCTATGAACTCAACATCGCGCGCTTCCCCTGGCAGGCCAACGGCAAGGCCCTGGGCATGGGCGAATCCGCCGGCTTCGTCAAGCTCATCAGCGACAAAAACTACGGCGAACTGCTGGGCGCGCACATGATTGGCCACGGCGTGACCGAGCTGCTGCCCGAGTTGACCCTGGCGCAGTCCGCCGAGCTGACGGCAACGGAGATCGCGCGCAACGTACACGCGCATCCCACGCTCGGCGAGGCGCTGAAGGAAGCCGCGCACGGCCTCGAAGGCCACATGATTAACCTGTAGTAGCGGTCAACCTAAAGAAGAGTAGCGCTGGCGCTGCGCCTCGAAGAGCAGGATGCTGGTGGCCATCGCGGCGTTGAGCGAGTAATCGGCGCTGGCCATGGGGATGCGTACGCTTGCCTGGGCCAGTTGCCGTAGCGGCTCGTCGGCACCGCGGGCCTCGCCGCCGATGACCAGCGCACAGGGCGTCGTCCAGTCGAAGGCATCGTAAGGCTGCTCGCCAGCGCTGTCCGCCAGAATCAGGGGCAGCTGCGCTGCGCGCTGCTCGAGCTGCGCCAGGTCGCATTCGGCCACGGGCACGCGAAAGTGGGCGCCCATGCCGGCGCGCAGCGTCTTGGGATTCCAGACGTCCACGCAGCCGGGCGCCAGCAGCACCCCGTCTGCCCCGGCGGCAGCGGCGGCGCGCAGGATGGTGCCCAGGTTGCCTGGGTCGCGAATGCCATCCAGGATGAGTAGCAGCTCCGCGTTGGCGGGCAGTTCGGCCTGTGGCATGGGAAAGACGGCCAGCAGGCCCTGGGGCTGCTGTGTGTCGCTGATGTGGCGCATGAGTGAGGGGTCGATGGCGATGGCCTCCGTCCCGCCCGGCGGCGTGATCGTGGCCGTATGCAGGACGAACTCCGGCCGGTGCCCCTGGCTGATGGCGTCAGCGACCAGGCGCAGGCCTTCCAGCACGACCAGACCCTGCTTGCGGCGGCTGCGAGCGCGCCCGAGCAGGGTCTGGACGAGTTTGATGCGCGGGTTTTGCGCGCTGGTCAACATGGCGCCAGCGCCCCGGCGGCGCGCGTTCGCGCTATTGGTTCATCCCGCTGATGGTGGCGATCTTCTTGAAGGTGTCGGGGTCGCGCACAGCGATGTCGGCCAGCATCTTGCGGTCGACTTCCACGCCGGCCTGCTTCAGACCGTAGATGAAGCGGCTGTATATGAGGCCGTTCATGCGGGCGGCGGCGTTGATGCGCGTGACCCACAGGCGGCGCATGACGCGCTTCCGCGTGCGGCGGTCGCGGTAGGCGTACCAGAGGCTCTTGAGCATGGCTTCGTTGGAACGCTTGAAGAGCCGGCCGCGCGTTCCCCACTGGCCCTTCATCATCTTGATGATTTTCTTGTGTCGGCGCCGACGTACCGGGCCGGTTCTGGTTCTGGGCACGAAAACTCTCCTGACAGACCAACCCGGACGCAGCGGCCCGGGCGCGATTTACAAAGGGTTCCGCCGTATCAGGACGGAGGGTTTGAACGATAACGGGCCAGATAGGGCGCCAGCGTCTTGACGCGCCGCACGTCGGACTTGCTGACGTGCTGCATTTTGTCCAACTGCCGTTTAACGCGGCTGGACTTGCGCCGGCGCAGATGGCTCTTGCCACCCTTGGTGCGCATCACCTTGCCGGTCCCCGTCACCTTGAAGCGCTTGGCGGTCGACTTGTGCGTCTTGAGTTTGTACTTTTTGATCTTTGTTTTCTTCGTCATGTCTGCCTTGTGTTATCTGCCGGCCTTGTCGCCGATGGGGGCCAGCACCATGAGCATGTTGTTGCCGTCCATGCCCGGGTGCAGCTCCACCACGGCGATATCCTGCAACTCGGTCGCGATCCCTCGCAGGCGGTCGCGCGCAATTTCCGGATACTCCCGTTCGCGCCCGCGAAACTTGACGCGCACCTTCACCTTCATGCCTTTCTCGATCCAGCGACGCGCATCCCGCATCTTGAAGCCAAGGTGATGCATGTTGGTCTTGGGCCGCAGCTGAATCTCCTTGATCTCCACAGTCTGCTGCTGCTTGCGCGCCTTGCGGTCACGCCGCTGCCGCTCGTATTGAAACTTGCCAAAGTCCATTATCCGGCAGACCGGCGGGCGGGCGGCTGGCGAAACTTCCACCAGGTCCACTCCGCGCGACTCCGCCATGCCCTGGGCCACGCCGGTTGGCATGACGCCCAGATTCTCGTTCGTGTCTGAAATCACGCGGACTTCACGGGCACGAATGTTGCGATTGGTGCGCAGTTCCGGGGTGGCTATATCACCCTGTCCTCTCGTTGGCCTGCAAGGTCAACTATACATGAAGACGCCAGGTTCTCTGGCGACCATTCGGCGCAGTATACACATGCGTCCCTGGGCGCGCAAGTAGAATTAAGTGTTCTGCGCCAGGTTGCAGTTCCGGCAATGCTGCCCGGAACCGGCAACCAGAGGCGCGGGCTGGAAGAGGATGCGCTGCTGGCCCGCCGCGGTGATTTCGATGCCGGGCGGATTCTCGGGATATTCGCAGGTCAGGCCGGCAAGCTTAATGTCGCTGCTCACTGTCATGCTTCTCCGCAGTAATATTCGTTCGCCTGACGATCCACACAATAACTTGCGCCAGGGCCAGCGCCGTCAGCAGCGAGCTGAGCGGCAGGAGCGGCAGGTAGTAGCGCTGCCAGGGCAGGGGATTCAGCATCATTGCGGCCAGGGTCAGCAGCAGCCAGACCAGCAAGCCAATCCGTCGTCGCTGGCGCAGGGTTAGCGCCAGGCCGCCGACCAGCAGCAGGGTCAAAACACCCCCGGCCAGGCCGCCCGGACGCAGGCCCGCCAGCGCTGATGCGAGATAAACGTCGATTTCGGCAGCAATGACCTCGTATTCTGACCACTGCGCCACTTCATGGAATTGTGGCGGACGCAGGAAAGGCTGCGTGAGAATCTGGTTGATGCGCTCCCCTGCGCTCATGCCGAGGCCATCAGGCTGCCAGTTCTTCACCTGGACGCGCAGCAGTTCGTTGCGCGTCTCCAGCAGGCGTTGCAGTCGTTCCGGCGGGTTCGACCAGAGCGCTGGCGAGAGCATGACAAAGACCGCCAGCGCCAGCAGCCCGCTCAGCGCGATGCGCAACGTGGCCGCCAGCAACTGGCGCCGGTCGCGCAGCAGCAAGGCTGTGAGCCACAGCCAGCCCAGCGCGCCGCCG
Organism: Phototrophicaceae bacterium; assembly: GCA_965223965.1. GTDB lineage: Bacteria > Chloroflexota > Anaerolineae > Aggregatilineales > Phototrophicaceae > JAGWBD01. The sequence goes on along the minus strand of CBDCXX010000006.1, from coordinate 1,881,570 downwards.
AGGAAAAGGATCCCGTTGTGTTTGGCGGCCAGCGCCAGGCCGCCGGCCAGCGCCAGCGCCAGCCACCAGCGCCACCGTGCGTTCAGCCCGCGCTGCATGAGCAGCAGCGCGCAGAAGATGGTGAGCAGACCGAAGAGGAGCAGCGGCCCCTCCATCATGGCGCGGCGTCCGTTCAGCAGCAGGGTGGGATGCAGCGCGTAGAGGCCGCTGGCCAGAAACGCGACCAGCCGTCCGCCGAAGCACCAGGCGATGCCGAAGAACACGGGGATGCTGGCCGCGAACATCAGCGCCGAAGACAGGCGGCTGAGCAGCAGCTTGTCCTGCGTGGGCCGCATGTTCATGGTGATGTTCGCGTCGTAGTCGCGGCCCCAGTCCCAGCCAGGCGCCGGCGGCAGATCCGCGAAACTGAAGCCCGCGAGTTGCCAGGCAAGCCCGATGGCCCAGGGATTTACCGAGCCCTGCAGCAGGCGCCGGGTGACCGCATGGGAGCGGTCTTCCTGCTCTGTGACGCTCAACAGCCAGGGGTCGCGCTCGATGAAGGCGGTGACGTAGTCGCCGCTGGAATGGATTTGCGTGGACTCGTCGCCATGAAAGGGCGTCAGCGCGACGCCGGCCAGGGCCCAGGCGATCAGCAGCGCCAGCCAGAGGGCGGACGCAGCGTCACGCGCGCGTGTCACAGGCGGATTTCCAGCTGACGGGCGTGACGCACGAAGTCCAGCGCCTGCAGGGCGGTGAGCAGCCTGTCCGGCAGGGGCTGGTCGAGCGTGAGCACCGTGAAGGTGTTGCCGCCGCGGCTGGCGCGGCCAGTCTGCCAGCTGGCGATGTTGATGTCATTTTCGGCCAGCAGCGTGCCGACGCGCCCGATGACGCCGGGCCGGTCCCTGCTGCCCATGATGAGCAGCTGACCCAGCGGCACGAAGTTGATGCTGTATTCATTGATTTGCACGATGCGCGGTTCGCGCCCGTCCAGCAGGGTGCCGCCCATGGTGATCTCTTCGCCGTCATCCAGGGTGAAGTGGCAGGAAACCAGACTGGCGTAATCCCCCATGTTCAGGCCCCGCGTCTGCATTACCTGCAGGCCGCGGGCGCTGGCCAGCACCGGCGCGTTGATGTAGTTGACCTGGTCGCCCAGCACGGGCGTGAGGATGCCGTGCAACAGGGCCACGGTCAGCGGCTTGAGCAGGGCGTCCAGCTGGTCACCGCGATACTCGATGGCGACGCGGCGCACTGGCTGGCGCGCCAGCGCGTGCAGGATGCGGCCCATGCAGTCGGCCAGGCGCATGTAGGGCCGAGCCTCCGCCCAGGGCGTGCCGGGCAAGAAGGGCATGTTGACCACGTGGCGATAATCGTCCCCGCGCAGCGCGTCCAGCACCTGGCTGACGATCTGCGTGGAGAGGCTTTGGGCGGCCTCCTGCGTGTTGTCGCCGATGTGCGGCGTGTGCAGCACCTTGTCATGGCCGATCAGCGGGCTCTGCGCCGGTGGCTCCTGAGCGAAGACGTCGGTGGCCACGCCGGCCAGCTGGCCGCTGTGCAGCGCCGCGGCCACCGCGGCCTCGTCCCAGACAGCGCCGTGGGCGGTGTTGATGAGGCGCGCGCCGGGACGGATGCGGGCGATCGCCGCCGCGTCAAGCAGGTTGCGCGTCTCGCTGGTGAGGGCGACGTGCAGGCTGATGAAATCGCTGCGCTGTAGCAGCTCGTCGAGGCCCACAAGTTGCAGCCGGCGCTCACCGGGCTGGTCCTCGCCGATGTAGGGGTCGCTGACCAGCACCTGCATGCCGAAGGCGAGGCAGCGCTCCGCCACCACGTGGCCCACGCGGCCGTAGCCGATGATGCCGATGGTCTTGCCTTCCAGCTGCACGCCCGCCTGACGGGCACGATGCAGCGGCCAGTAGCCTGACTGCAGGCTGGTGTGGGCAGAGACCAGGTTGCGGCAAAGCGCCAGCAACAGCGCCAGCGTGTGTTCGCCGGCGGAGACGGCGCTGGTGCCCGGCGTGTTGGTGACGATGATGCCGCGGCCGGTGGCCGTGTCGATGTCGATGCTGCCGAGGCTGGCGCCGGCCAGGCCGATGACGCGCAGCTGCGGCGCATGCTCCAGCAGCTCGCTGTCGACCGTGACGTCGCCGCGCACGATCAACGCCTGGGCGTCGGCCAGGCGGCTGCGCAGGGCGCTCTCGCCGGGCCGGGCGACGTGCAGCGTCACGTCGTCGGCGGCCTGCAGCAGCTGCAGACCATCTCCGGTCAGGTCAGTGGCGACGACGATGTTGTGGCTTGTCATGCCAGGCTGGCGCGCACGGCGTGCAAATCAGCGAAGACCTGCGGCGTAATCCCGGCGAAGGCGTCGGGCTGGCTGTGGCTGCGGTCCGGCACGGCGTAACAGGTCATGCCGGCGGCGATGGCCGCCCGCGCGCCGTTGGGGCTGTCTTCCAGCGCGAGGCAGTTGTGCGGGGCGACGCCCAGCAAGTGCGCGGCCTGCAGATAGACGTCGGGCGCCGGTTTGCCGCGCGCCACGTTATCGGCGGAGCAACGCAGGCGGAACACGTCGTCCCAGCCCTGGGAACGCAGGGTGGCGTCGATGATGGCCATGGGCGAGCTGGAGGCGATGGCCAGCGGCCAGCCGCGCTGCTGCACCAGTTGCAGCAGTTCCGCGGCGCCAGGTTGGGGCTGCACCATGGTGGGTATCATGCGCAACATGTTCGCGTTGACCTCGGCCGTCAGGTTGGCCAGCGGCTCCTCAATGCGAAAGTGGGCTTGCAGCTTCGCCATGAATTCGTCCATGCGCAGGCCGATGATGCTGGCGCGCAGCTCGTCCGTGTACTCAAGGCCGCGGCTGGCGAAGACCTCATCCTCGGCAATGTGCCAGACGCGCTCGGAATCCACCAGCAGGCCGTCCATATCGAAAATGATGGCTTCCGGTGTCAGAAGCTCAGTCCTGGTCACTGGCGAAGGCTCCCGCAAAAGTCTGCTGCATTTCGCTCTCCTTCAGGGTGAGTTCGCCCGCCAGCGCGAGGCGCAGGCCTTTCTCAAACACGGCCTGGTGACCAGTGCCGCGGACGCGCTGCCAGCCAGCCGGCCCGGCCGCGACGGGCAGCAGGGGCGCCAGACTGGGGCTGTGGATGAAGGCCTCGGCGTGTTCACGTACCGCGTCGCGCGCCACCACGCCGCCATAGCCGACGAAGAGATCGACCACCTCGCGCGTGGCCAGGTCCGAAACGCCGTCGCCGATCATCAGCCGCCGTCCCGGCCGCTCGCCCGCCAGCTCACGTACCATCTCCGGCTTGCCGCTGGAGACGGTCAGGGGGCCGACCTGATAGTCGAGCCAGGTGTGCTGCTGCTGCGTGCGGGGTTCATGGTAGCGCCACCATTCGCCGGCCAGCTGGTTGTATTCCAGCTCCACCGCGCGAATCTGCTCTGCGGGGATGCCGAGGCGCTGGCCGAGGCCGCGCACCGGTTCCGCCAGGCCACCGCTGATGATGAAGACCGTCTTGCCGAGGAACTGCAGGGCGTCGAGCACCGCCCGCGCGTCCGGCACCAGGGTCTGCTGATAGCGTTCCACGATGGCGTTCACCTGGCCGCGGGTGGGGCGGATGGCTTGCAGCCGTCGGCCGTAGACCCCGGCCAGGTCCAGTTCGCCGTTCATGGCGCGTTCGGTCAACACGCTGACGCGCCAGCCCTTGCCCTTCAGGCGCGCCAGCTCGTCGATCCCCTCGATCCCGGAAAGGGTGCTGTCGCAGTCGAAGAATATGAGGTCGTAACTGCCCCAGAGCCTCGTCATCCGGCCTCCGTTTTGCCATGCGCAGAGCCGCGATTGTAGCGCGGGCCCGATGCTGCGGGAACCCGCAGCCTGCCGGAATTTGGGTGCCCGGGACTGGCGCAAATTGCCAGCCGCGCGACAATAGCGGGGCAGGCACCAGGAGGCAGCATGACCTACCGACACATCAACCGGGTCGCCGTGATCGGCTCCGGCACGATGGGCAGCGCGCTGGCGGCGCTGCTGCTTGGCGCCGGCCTCGAGACGACCCTGCTGGACATACCGGCTGCGGGCACCACAGCCGATGCGCCAGCGGCGCAGCGCAACGCCCTGCCGCTGGGTAATCTGCAACGCTCGCTGACCGCGCGGCCCTCGCCCTGGTTCAGCGCCGCCGACGTCGGCCGCATCCGCGTCGGCAACCTGGAGGATGACCTGGCCTGGCTGGCCGACGTCGACTGGGTGCTGGAGGCCGTCGTCGAGGACCTGGCGGTCAAGCAGATGTTGATGGCGCAACTGCACCAGGTCTGCGGGCCGCGTTGCATCATCTCCAGCAACACCTCCGGCCTGCCGCTGGCGCAGATCGCCGCGGGCCTGCCGCGGGACTTCACGCAACGCTTTCTGGGCACCCACTTCTTCAATCCGCCGCGCTGGCTGCCGTTGCTCGAACTCATTCCGCACGCGGAAACGGACGCAAGCTTGCTGGCCTTCATGCAGGACTTCTGCGCGCGCGCCCTCGGCAAGGACGTGGTTGTCTGCCGCGACGTGCCCGGCTTCCTCGGCAACCGTTTCCTCTCCATGTTGAGCATGCAGGCCATCGGCCTCGCCCTCGACCAGGGTTACAGCGTGAGTGAGGTGGACGCGCTGACCGGGCCGCTCATCGGGCGGCCGCGCACCGCCACCTTCGGCCTGCAAGACCTGGTCGGCCTGGATGTGGCGCTGGCCGTGGCGCAGAACTTGCATGCCGCGCTGCCGGAGTCCGCGGTACGCGCGCAGCTGGCTCACCCTGGCGCGACCGCGCTGCATGAAGAACTCATTGCACGCGGCTGGCTGGGGCGCAAGAGCGGACGTGGCTTCTGGCAGCAGCGACGCGGGCCGGACGGCCAGCGCGAACGCCTGGCGCTCAACCTGCAGACGCTGACGCACGAACCCGCGACTTCGCCGCAATTTGCCAGCGTGAGCGCCGTCCAGGCGGAGCGCGACCTGGGCCAGCGTCTGCGGCACTTGCTGGCTACGCCGGACCGCGCCGGACGCTTCCTGCAGCAGCACCTCGCCTTCTATCTGACCTTCGCGGCCAGCTGCGTGCCAGAAGTGACGGAGTCGCCGCTCAGCGTGGATCAGGCGCAGCACTGGGGCTTCAACCACGAAGCCGGCCCCTTCGCGCTCTGGGATGCCCTGGGCGTTGCCGAAAACGTCACGGCCTTCGAGGCGGCGGGCTTCGCCGTGGCTGACTGGGTGCACCAGATGCTGGCACACGGCTGCCCGACCTTTTACCTCCGCGATGCGCAGGGCGCCGTGCAAGCCTGTTACGAGCCGCAGGCCGGCGCTTACGTCCCCCTGCCGCGCGACCCGCGCGCTCTGCGCGCGGCGGGCCTGCCCCTGCTGCAGCGCAATGACAGCGCTGGCATCCGCGACATGGGCGACGGCGTCGCACTGTGGCAGTTCCACAGCAAGCAGAATAGCATCGATGATGCGCTGATTGACAGCGGCCATGCGGCGCTGGAACTGGTCGCAGACGGGCGCTGCCGGGCGCTGGTCATCGGTAACGACGGCCCGCGCTTCAGCATCGGCTACAACCTGGCGCTGGCGCTGCAGCGCATCGAGGCTGGCGAATTCGACGCCCTGGAGCGCAGCGTGAAAGGCCTGCAGCAGCTGACCCTGGGGTTGCGCCAGGCGCCAGTCCCGGTCGTCGCGGCGGCGGCGAGCATGGCCCTCGGCGGCGGCATGGAATTGCTGCTGGCCGCTGACAGGGTCGTCGCGCACAGCGAACTGCAATTCGGCCTGGTCGAATTCAACGTGGGATTGATCCCGTCAGGTGGCGGCTGCGCGGCCCTGCTGCAACGCCACCTGACACCTTTACTGCGCAGCAGTCCGGAGGCTGACCTGCTGCCGCAATTGCAGCGCCTCTTCCTGCAGTTGCTGGATGCCAATGTGGTCACGGCCGCCGCGCCGGAAGCGCGCGACCAACATTTGCTGCGCGCGCAGGATCGCGTCCTGATGAAGCGCGCGCATTTGCTGCACGAGGCGAAACGCACTGCGCTCTTCCTGGCGGATGGTTACCGCGTGCCGCGGCCGCAGCCGGTGTATGCGGCCGGGGGGGCGGCGTACGAAGCATTGCTGGCGCAGGTTGAGGCGCTGCTGGCGGCGAGCACCTGCAGCGCCGGGGACGCGCAGATCGCGCGGCGCCTGGCGTATGTCTTGACGGGCGGCGCTCCGGCTGTCCCGACCTGGCTTGACGAGCGTGCGCTACTGGAGCTGGAGCGGGCGGCCTTCATGACGCTGGCGCGCGAGCCGCACAGCCAGGCCTGCATCCGCCACATGCTGCGCACCAACCGGCCCCTGCGTCACGCCGGCTGAACGGGCATGCGACGAAGTGACGGATCAGGTACAAAGGAAAGCCGAACATCAGGAGAACCCATGGCCCTTGTCAGCTACTTTCACTTCAGCTTCACCGTCGCCGACCTCGAACGCTCGATAGCCTTCTACCGCGACCTGCTCGGCCTGCGTCTGGTGCACCGCATGGTGCATGACCAGAAGTACACCAGCAGCCAGATTGGCTTCGCCGACGCCCTGCTCAAGGTGGCGCTCTTCAACATCGCCGGCATGCCTCAGGGCTCCTCGCCATCCGGCCATCTGCTCGAGTTGATTGAGTACGCCAATCCGCGTGGCGAACCGCTGGACGTCGCCACCAACCGGCCCGGCGCAGCCCATCTGGCCCTGCAGGTCGACGATCTTGAGGCCGAGTTCGCGCGGCTGCAGGCGGCGGGCGTGCAGTTTCGCTCGGACGCGCCGGTGCGCGTCACGCACGGGCGCCACACGGGCGGCCTGACCTGCTACTTCCTGGATCCGGATGGCATCACGCTGGAGCTGATCGAGCTGCCGGTTCCCTTCACGCCTCAGGACCTCGACTGACGGGGGCGCTCAGTCCATGCGCATGCCGCCGTTGACGTCGATGGTGGCGCCGGTGATGAAGCTGGCAGCTTCCGACGCCAGAAAGACCGCTGCGCCGCCGTAGTCAGCCGGCAGGCCCAGGCGCTTCATCGGGATTTCTTCCCGCAACTGTGCCATCAGTTGCGGATCGTCCCATGCGTCGGTGAGCGCGCTCTCGGTCGGGCCGGGCGCGATGCAGTTGACCGTGCCGTGCGGCGCCAGGTAGGTGGCGAAGGACTTGGTCAGCGAGAATACGGCGGCCTTGGTGGCCGCGTACACCGGGATGCCGGCCTTGCCGCCGGTCTTGCCGCCCACCGAGCTGATGTTGATGATGCGGCCGCACTGGCGCGCGCGCATGTGCTGCGCCGCGGCCTGCGAAAGAAAGAAGACGCCGCGCAGGTTGACCGCCACGATGCGGTCGAAGTGCTCGACGTCGACCTCGTCGATGGGGCGGATGGGGCAGATGCCGGCGTTGTTGACGAGGATGTCCACCTGCCCGGCCTGCGCGACGACCGCATCAATCAAGTCGTGGCAGCTCTCGGCAGAGGCGACGTCCAGCGGCAGGGCCAGCGCCCGCTGGCCAAGTTGCGCGGCGCTGCGGGTCGCAGTATCCAGATCAATGTCGGCGATGATGACGGTCGCGCCGGCCGCGTGCAGGGCAGTGGCGATGGCCAGGCCGATGCCGCGCGCCGCGCCGCTGATGACGGCGGTTTTGCCAGTCAATTCTTGCATTTCATGCTCCAATCCTTTGCGTTATGGCCGGTTCGCGCTATCCTGCCCGCTTGTGACCGATTTATGGCCACTTTGTGGCCGCGGGTTCCTGCCGCCGGCCCCTGTTTTGCTGACGAGGCACCGGAGGATTTATGAGCGACCGGCCAAACATCATTTTGATGGGCATCGACTCGCTGCACGCCGATCACATGAGCTGCTATGGCTATCCGAAGCTGACGACGCCCCATCTGGATCGCTTCGCCAGCCAGGGTGCTCTCTTCGAGCGCACTTACAGCCCGCACATTCCGACGACCAGCGCCTACGCCTCCATGCTCACCGGCATGGACTGCTTCGGCACCCAGGTCGTGGCCCTGCGCCACAAGGGCCCGCTGCGGCCGGAGGCGAAGACCGTTGCCGAACATCTGCGCGACGTCGGCTACACGACGACCTGCGTCGGCTTCAGCGGCAATCCCTCGGCCCGCGGCTTCGACAAGTATATCGACTACAAGGCCTGGGGCACCCGCGATGAAGGCCCCTGCCTCAAGGCGCAAAACCTGAACGAGGTCGCGCTGCCGGAACTGGACCGTCTGGTCGCTGGCGACCAGCCCTTCTTCCTTTTCCTGCGCCATATGGACCCTCACGCGCCCTACCTGCCGCCCGAACCTTATCAGCGCATGTTCTACTACGGCAACGAGTTGGACCCGGGCAACCGCTCGATGGACCCGGTAATGGACTTCAAGCCCTTCGCGTCCTTCTTCAGGAGCTGGATGCCGGTTGGCATCAGCGACAAGGACTACGTCATCGCCCAGTATGACGGCGCCATCGCCTACATGGACGCGGCCATCGCCTCCATCTTCCAGGCGCTGGAGGCTCACGGCATCTATGACGAAACGCTGGTCATCATCAACGGCGATCATGGCGAGACCCTTTACGACCACGAGTGCTGGTTCGATCATCACGGTATCTATGACAACGTGTTGCACGTGCCGCTGATGATCCGCTACCCTGGCCGCATTCCCGCGGGGCAGCGCGTGAGCGGCTACAACCAGCACAGTGACCTCGTGCCCACCATCATGGAGCTGGCCGGCATCGATCAGAGCGAGTTGAGCTGGCCTTCGCCGCAGCAGTTTGATGGCAGCAGCCTGCTGCCACTGGTCGACGGCACGCAGACCTCGCAGGCGAGCGAGTTCTACATCTCGGAGTGTACCTGGATGCGCAAGCACGGCTGGCGCACGCCCGGCTGGAAGCTCATGGTTGCGCTGGAGCCGGACTTCCACTTCAAGTCCGAAATCGAACTCTACAACCTGATTGAAGACCCTCTGGAAGACAACAATCTGGCGCAGCAGGAACCACAAATTGCTGCGGAATTGCGGCGTCGCATGGACAACTGGATCGCGCAGCGGGAGGCGGCTACGGGCCTGCCCAACCCCATGTTGACCCAGGGGGACTGGCACGGCAAGGAGGGCGTCGGCGCCTTTGCCTCCTCGCAGCAGGCCTACGATACACTCTTCATCGGCAACGTTAAGGAAGGGCGGCGTTTGCAGGAAGAGGCGCGCAAGGCCGCAGCACAGGCGAAACAATTACAGGGACAGCAGGGGGAAGCGAAGGCATGACATTGAAGGTAGCAGTGGTCGGACTGGGGGGCATCGGCAACCGTCACGCCGGCGTCTACAGCGCCCGTGACGATGCCGAGGTCGTGGCAGTATGCGACATTATCGAAGAAAGGTCCGACCTCGCGGCCGAGCGTTTTGGCTGCCAGGGATTCTACTCCATACAGGAGTTGCTGGCCGCCGGGCTGGAACTTGACGCGGTCAGCATGTGCACGGCGGGCGCGGAAAACGGCGGCGATCACTATCAGGCGACCATGGAGCTGCTGGCTGCCGGGCTGCCGGTGCTGGGTGAAAAGCCTATCTCCAACGAGATAGACAAGGCGAAGGAGATGGTTGCCCTGGCGCACGAGAAAGGGCTGCGCTACGGCGTCAACCTGAACCATCGCTTCACGCCGGCGGCGGAAAAGGCGAAGGGCTGGGTCGAAGCCGGACGTCTGGGCGATCTCAACATGATCAACATGACCATGTGGATCAACAACCCCAAGGAAAGTTCGCCCTGGTTTCACATGCGCGCCCTGCACCCGCACTCAATCGACGTGATGCGTTATTTCGCTGGCGACGTGGACAAGGTGCAGGCCTTCATGAAGAAGGGCACCGGCCGCAAGATCTGGTCCAACGCGCAGGTCAACATGCAGTTCACCAACGGCATGATCGGCTCCCTGCGTGGCAGCTACGACGGCGACTGGGGCCGCGGCAGCTTCGGCCTGGAGACGCTGGACGTGGTCGGCATGCAGGGACGCTTCACTCTGCGGAACGCCTGCGAGGAGTTGACCTTCTACCCGCGCATGTCGATTGAAACGGAGACCTACGCCTACGTCGGCGGCATGAAGCACTTTGGCGAGACCTTCGAGTCGCGCATTGGTCGCTGGGTCGAGCAGAACAATGCCGGCGTGGCCCCGGAGGAGATTGACGGCTCGGGTCTGGAAGCACTAAAGGCCCAGTTTGTCATTGAGGCCGCCATCGAGTCCTGGCAGACTGGTCAGGTCGTTAGCGTGGAGCGCCCCTGACATGTCGCTGGTAACAGTCATCGGGCGCGGCCATTCAGGCACCCGCGCCATCTCGCATACGCTTTACGCAAGCGGCGTCCACATGGGGCGCCTGCTCAATCGCTCGGGCGACCTCATGCCGCCCGCGAAAATGTACGATGCCTGCCGCGTCGCCGCCAGGTACGTTGACTGGAAGGGCGGGCTGAAGTGGGACTTCAGCCGGCTGATCAACGCCGACATTCCGCGGGAATTCAGCGACCTGCTGGACGACTTTCTGGATTCCGTGCTGACGGAGAAGACGCAGCGTCGTGGCTGGAAGATCCCGGAGACGACCCTGGTCTATCCCTGGATCGTGCGCCGCTTCCCGGACGCGAGATACATCTTCTGGGTGCGCAATCCGCGCGACTGCATACTTGGGCAGCACGGGACCGACGACATGCGCCGGTTCGGCATCGATTATCCATTGACCGATGACCTGCGTCTGCGCCGCGCCACCAGCTGGAAGTATCAGTACGACCTGGTGCGGGCCTGCCCGAAGCCGCGTAACTGGCTGGAAGTGCGCTTCGAGGACTTCGTGCTCGACCAGGAGGCGACCTTGCAGCGCCTGGAGGCCTGGCTGGGCTACCCCCTCGCGCGCATCATCGTGCGGTCCGAGGCCGTCAATCGCTGGCAGCATGATGACGGCGTCAACTACTTTGACTTTCTGGAGCCGGCCATGCGGGACTTTGGCTACGAAATACCGGAGATGCGTTGATGTTGCGCGTCTGCATCATCGGCATGGGTCCCATCGGGCGGCGCCACGCCACCCTGTTGCAGGCGGACCCGCTGGCCGATCTGGTGGGCGTCTGCGACCGCCTGCGCGAGCGGGCCGACGCCGCTGCTGCGGCCTTTGGCGTGCCGGCCTTTTACGAGGCCGAAGCCATGTTGCGCGCGCTGGCGCCGGACGTGACGCACGTGGCCACCGGCGGCGTGGAGTATGGCAGCGACCACTACGAGCCGACCATGCAGGCGCTGGCGGCCGGCTGTCACGTGCTGGGCGAAAAACCCATCTCCAACATCGTTGAGGAAGCCGGAGAGATGGTCGCCAAAGCCCGCCAGCTGGGGCTGTGCTACGGTATCAACCTGAACCATCGCTTCACGCCGGCGGCGCGCGTGGCCAAACGCTGGGTGGACGAGGGGCGCATCGGCCATCAGCTCTTCTGCCGCATGAGCATGTGGATCAAGAACCCCGCGGAAAGCTCGCCCTGGTACCAGATCAAGGCGCTCAATCCGCACACCGTGGACGTGATGCGCTACTTCTGCGGCGACATCGAACAGGTACAACTCTTTGCGACGAAGGCGCCGGGCCGCAGCATCTGGTCCACCACTTCCTTCAACATGCGCTTCAGCAGTGGCGCCATCGGCAACCTGACGGCCAGCTACGACATCGAGCGCGGCCACCCGATGGAGCGCTGCGAGGTGGGTGGTACTAGCGGCCGCTTCGTGCTGGACGACATGTGGCGCGAGGCGACGCTGTATCCCGCCGGCGACCTGATCAAACAGGTCTACAGCGACCCGGTCTTCGGCGGCTTCGGCGATTTCACCAACACCTTCGCCGAGCGTATCCATCGCTTCCTGCAGCAGGTCAGCGAGGGCGCCAGCCCGGAAGAGATCGAGGGGTCGGGCGCGGAAGGCCTGGCCGCGCAGCAGGTGCTGTCGGCGGCGATAGAGTCGCTGCAGGGCGGTACGATAGTCACGGTGAATGGAAACAGGTAAACAGGACAGGGAGACGGGCATGAAACTGGGTGTGAACTCGGTACTTTTCGGCAGCTGGGACGTGGAGAGTGCCTTCAAATACACGGCGATGGCGGGCTACGACGGCATCGAGCTGGGGGCCATCCCGAGTATGGCCGATCATCTTGATTTGAATCGCTGGCGCGAACTGGCGCCGACGATTCGCAAGCTGGCGCAGGACTACGGCATCGAGGTGCTGGCGATGGAGCAATCGCGCCAGGATCTGGATCTCATCGAGCTGGCCTGCCAGGCCGCCGCCGAAATCGGCATTCCCATCGTCAACTGCGGCCCCGGCGGCAAAAGCGAAGTGCCAGGCTCGCTGCAACAGAGCATCGACAGCATTGGCGCCCTGGCAGAGCGCGCCGACCACTACGGCGTGACCCTCTGCGTGAAGGCGCACGTGGGCGCCGCGATCTACAACACGCCCACCACGCTGCAGCTAATGCAGGCCATCGACTCGCCGGCCTTCGGCATCGACATGGACCCCTCGCACATCCATCGCGCCGGCGAAAATCCGGTCGAGGCCATCGCGGCGGTCATTTCACGCGTGAAGCACGTGCATATTCGTGATTGCAAGGGGCGGCAGCAGAATCCTGGCGACCCGGTTGACCAGGCCAACGGCCGCGGCGACATCGACCTGGTGGGTTACATCCGCGTGCTGCACGAAAACGGCTACGACGGCCCGCTGAACCTTGAGGTCATCGGCACGAAGGCGAAGGGGCACAGCCTCGAAAACTGTTGTATCATCGCCGCCGAGGCGCGCGGCCACATGCAGGCCTGTCTGCAGGCGGCGGGCGCGCGTTAGCGCAGGGGAGCGAACGATGCAGCGCATCTGCTTTTTGCTGAAGGTCCGCGAGGAGCGCCTGGAAGAATACCGGGCGCGTCACGGCGAGGTCTGGCCGGAGATGCTGGACGCGCTGCGCGAGACGGGCTGGCACAACTATTCGCTCTTCCTGCGCGAGGATGGCCTGTTGATCGGCTATCTGGAGACGCTGGATTTCGAGGCCGCGCTGCAGGGCATGGCGGGGCGCGAGGTAAACGAGCGCTGGCAAAACGAGATGGCGCCCTTCTTCGAGACCCTCGACGGGCGCCACGCCGATGAAAGCATGATGCCGCTGCCCGAGGTGTTCCACCTGGACTGAACCGGAACGGATATTGAAACGGTCAGTTCAGTATCTGCAAGCCGCCAGGCTGCAGCCTATAGACCAGTTCGTCTGCCTGGCCGGCGACGCCGTCCATCTCCATGCCGAGCCGCTCGCCCGTGATGCGCACGTCGCGGCCGCGCCGGATGTGGACGCGCGGATGCGTCACGTGGGCGCCGAAGTAGACGCGGGGGAAGGCGACCAGGACTTCGCTGCGCGGGGCGCCGTCAATCAGCACGATGTCGAACAGGCCGTCATCCACGCGCGCGTCCGGCGCCACTTTCATGCCGCTGCCGAAGCTGTTGCAGTTGGCGACGGCCACCAGCCAGTAATCCCCCTCGGCCAACAGCTCGCCGTCCACCTCGACGCGCATGGCCAGCGGGCGCCGCTGCAGCAGCGTGCTGATCGCATGTTGCGCGTAGGCCCAGGGGCGCTTGTTGGGGATGTCCGAGCGTTGCGCAATCTCGCCGCTGATGCCGGCGCTGGAGATGCTCAGGAACCAGCTGCGGCGGCCATCCACCAGGATTTCGGGCAGGTCAACCGGACGCGGCTGCGCGTCGATGAGTTGCTGCGCCGCCTTCGTCAACGAGAGCGGCAGGCCGTGGCTGCGCGCCCAGGCGTTGCCGGTGCCGCCCGGCAGGATGCCGAAAACCAGCTGTGGCCCATCGGCGTCGCGCCTGGAGAGCGGGATGAGCGTATCGAGCAGGAAGTGCGCCGTGCCGTCGCCGCCGACGCCGATGACGCGGCGCAGGCCCTCGTCCCAGGCGGCGCGCACCTGTGGCACCATCTCGGCCACGCTATTCGTGCGCAGCACACGAAGTTCGCCCAGGGCCTCTCGCAGGATCGGTTCCAGTTGCGGCCACTGACTGAGGGCCTGGCCGGTGCCGGCCTGGCCGTTCAGTACAATCAGCGCGGGCGCGCTCACAGACGCACGTGGCCCTCGCCGACCACCACCCACTTGTAGGTGGTCAGCTCGGTGAGCGCCATTGGCCCGCGGGCGTGCAGCTTCTGCGTGCTGACCGCGATTTCCGCGCCCAGGCCCAGCGCGCTGCCGTCAGTGAAGCGCGTGCTGGCGTTGACGTAGACCGCGGCGGAATCGACCTCGTTGCAAAAGCGTTCGGCGTGCGCCGCGTTCTGCGTCAGGATGCCGTCGGAATGCTGTGTGCTGTGCCTGCGAATGTGCGCGATGGCCTCGTCCAGCGAGTCGACGACCTTGAGGCCCAGCGTCAGCGCGTACCACTCGGTGTCGAAATCCTCGGGGCCGGCGGGGCTGACGCGTTCGTCCGCGCCGACGCAGGCCAGCGCCCGCGGCTCCGCGCGGAAATCTACGCCCGCCTCGCCCAGGCAGTCGACGACGCGCGGCAGAAACTCCGCCGCCAGGTCGCGCTGCACCAGCAGGGTATCAAGCGCGTTGCAAACGGCCGGGCTGACGGTCTTGGAGTTGTGAATGACCTGCAGCGCGTCTTCAAGATTGGCGCCGGGCTCGACGTAGAGGTGGCAGATGCCGATGCCGCCGGTGATGACGGGAATGCTGCTGTTTTCGCGGCAGAAGTTGTGCAGCCCGTTGCCGCCGCGCGGGATGATCAGGTCGACGTACTCATGCATGCGCAGCAGCTCGCCCACGAGGCGCCGGTCGCTGCTGTGGATGTACTGGAAGGCGGCGGCGGGCAGGCCAACTGCGTCCATGGCGTTCGATAGCGCGCGTACCAGCACCATGTTGCTGCGCAGCACTTCGCGCCCGCCGCGCAGAATGACGGCGTTGCCGCTCTTGAGCGCGAGGGCAGCGACGTCCACCGTGACCTGCGGCCGGGCTTCGTAGATGACGCCCAGCACGCCGAGCGGCGTGCGCTGCTTCCAGGCCCGCAGGCCCTCGCGCGGCTCGCGCTCGTCGAAATGCTCACCGACCGGGTCCGGCAATTGCGCCACCTTGCGCACGTCGGCGATGATGCTGTCCATGCGCCGCTCCAGGTTTAGCCGGTCGCGGATGTAGAGCGGGTCGGTGCCGGCGTCACGGGCCGCGGCCAGGTCTTCCGCGTTGACGACGAGGATCGCCGCGCGCTCGGCCTCAAGCGCGTCGGCGATGGCCAGCAGGGCCGCGTTCTTTTGCTCGGTAGAACATTGCGCCAGCTCGATCGCCGCGGCCTTCGCCAGGCGCCCCATCTGCTGCAGGTCGACCTTCTCGCGCGTCGCTTCCATCATTGCGGACTCATTTCGTGCTCAGCCGGAAAGGACGAGGTTGTTGCGGTGAATGACGGCGTCACCGTAACTGTAGCCCAGGATACTGCTGATTCTGCCGGAACGCTGGCCGCAAAGGCTGCGCAGGTCGGCGCTGCTGTAACTGCTCAGGCCGCGCGCGATGTCGTTGCCATCCGGCCCGCAGACCTGCAGCACCTCGCCGCGCTGGAACTCCTGCTCTACGCGCGTGACGCCGACGGGCAGCAGGCTGGCGCCGCCGTTCTGCAGTACGTGGGCCGCGCCGGCATCAATGTACAGGGTGCCGTGCGGTATTTCGGCCAGCAGCCAGCGCTTGCGGCTCTGCAGCCGGTCGGCGCTGGCGGGGATGCGCGTGCCCACGTCTTCGCCCTGCAGAATGCGCTGCAGCACCTCCGCTTCGTGGCCGCGGGCGATGACCGTGTTGACGCCGCTGTGGCTGGCGAGACGGGCGGCCTGCAACTTGGTGGCCATGCCGCCGGTGCCCTCGCTGCTGCCGGCGCCACCGGCCATCGCCAGGGCCGTCTCGTCCACGCGCTCCAGTTGGTGGATGAAACTGGCGTCCTGGTTGCGGCGTGGATCAGAGGTGTACATGCCGGGCTGGTCGGTGAGCAGGATGAGCAGGTCGGCTTCCAGCAGGTTGGCGACCAGGGCGGAGATGTTGTCGTTGTCGCCAACGCGAATCTCGTCCACGGCGGTCGTGTCATTCTCGTTGACGACGGGCACAATGCGGTGGTCGAGCAGCGTCAGCAGCGTGTCGCGCGCGTTGAGGTAGCGCGTGCGGTGGTTGAGGTCGCTGCGCGTCAGCAATACCTGGCCCACGATGATCTCATGCGCATCGAAGAGCTCGCTGTAGAGTTGCATCAATCGCCCCTGACCGACGGCGGCCAGCATTTGGCGCGAGGGCAGGGATCTGTCCAGCACGGGAAAGCCGAGGCGTTCGCGACCGGCAGCCTGCGCGCCCGAGGTCACTACGACGATCTCGTGCCCCTGCCGGTGCAGCTCTGCAATCTGGCGCACCATCTGCTGCATGAAGCAGCGATCCAGCTTGCGCGTGCCGCCGGTCAGTACGCTGCTGCCGAGCTTGATGATGAGCCGCATGGTGGATGAGGAGTGCTGGCTGTCGGATGCCATTGGACTCAGCTCACGTTGGCCCGCTGCCGCTGCAGCGCGGCCATCAGCCGGCGCGCGCGCCCGCGGATTTCCGCCAGCGGCCAGTCGCCCTTGCCCGTCAGCCAGCCGGAAAGGCCGGCGCAGGTCGCGCCAGCGGCGAAGTAATCGCCCACGTTGTCGGCGCTGATGCCGCCATTGACGAGGAAGCGCATATGGCTCAGCGGGCCGCGCAGGGCGCGGAAGTAGGCCGGCCCGGCCGGCTCGGCGGGGAAGAACTTGAGCAGGCTGACGCCCATCTCCCAGGCCTGTACGCATTCGCCGGGCGTCAGCACGCCGGGCGCGATGAGCAGGTCAGCGTCCAGCGCGACCTGCACGACGGCGGGCTGGAAGGCGGGCGAGACGATGAAGTCGGCGCCGGCATCGATGACGCGCCGGGCAGTGTTTGCATTGAGCACGGTGCCCATGCCACAGAAGACCGTCGCGCCCAGTTCGGCCTTCACGGCCTGCATGGCCGCAATCGGCTGCGTCGAGTTCATGGTGAACTCGAAGACATTGATGCCCTCCTCGACGAGCGCGGCGCAGATCGGCAGGGCCTTTTCCGGCGGGAAGTGACCGCGCATGCCGGCCAGCAGACCGCGCTGCTGCAGTTCGTTGAGGACAGCGTCCATGCCGCAACCTCACAATTATTCGCGTTCAGCAGTATACCCGCGGCTGGCGCGATTTGGCATACTGTGGCGACGGGAGAGGAGCGGACATGAGCATGCGCATCATTGTGGCGCCGGGCGCCTTCAAGAACAGCCTCACGGCGCAGCAAGCCGCGGAGGCCATCGCGCGCGGCCTGCAGCAATCCGGACTCGACGCCAGCCTCGTGCTGGCCCCCGTCGCCGACGGCGGCAACGGCACGCTGGATGCCATGCTGGCGGCTGGCGGCGAGCGGCGCAGCCTGTCCGTGGCGGGGCCGCTGGGAGCAATGGTGCAGGCGGAGTGGGGGCTGCTGCCTGACGGCCGCACGGCGGTCATCGAGATGGCGCTGGCTTCGGGCATGGAGCTGCTGGCGCAGGATGAACTGGACCCGCTGCGGGCCAGCACCTTCGGCACGGGCCATTTGCTGGCGGCGGCGCTGGCGGCGGGCGCGACGCGCATCATCCTCGGCCTGGGCGGCAGTGCCACGGTGGACGGCGGCGCCGGTTGTCTGCAGGCGCTGGGCGTGCAATTGCTGGATGCCCGGGGCGAACAGGTGGCGCCGGGCGGATCGCAGCTGGGCCGCATTGCCCGCGTCGATGCCAGCGGCCTCAACCCGCGCTGGCAGCAGGTTGAGCTACTGCTGGCCTCCGACGTAGACAACCCGGCGCTTGGCGAGCAGGGCGCTGCGGCCGTCTTCGGGCCGCAGAAGGGCGCCGACGCGCAACAGGTCGCGCTGCTGGAAGCGCAGCTGACTCACTTCTTCACCCTAATTCATGAGCAGACGGGCCGCGATGTGCGGCAGTTGCCGGGCGGCGGCGCAGCGGGCGCCTTCGCCGCCGGCCTGATGGCCTTCCTCGAGACCAGGCTGCAGCCGGGCATCGAGCTGGTGCTGGCCCACAGCGGCTTCGCGCAGGCGCTGGCCGGGGCCGACCTCGTCATCACCGGCGAGGGGCAGATGGACGAGCAGACCATCCACGGCAAGGGGCCGATCGGCGTGGCGCGCCTGGCACGTCAGCGCGGCGTGCCAACGGTTGCGCTGGTGGGCGGGCTGGCGGTGCACGATGCGCACTTGCACGCGGCCGGCATGCAGGCCGTGCTCTCGCTCACGCCGCGGCCGATGTCACTGGCCGAGGCCCTGGCCGATGCGCCGCAGCTGCTGGAGCGGGCCGCCCTGCGGCTGGGATATTTATTGCAGGTGGCGCCGGTGCCCTGCTAGAATGCTCGCGGAAGTGGATACGCGATGTGCAGACTGAATTGACCTGTGGGCAAGGGGACAGTCTATGGATAGACGGCAGTTTCTGAGACTGGCAGGCGCTGCGATACCGGGCGCCGGTGTCTCGCGAATAATGGCCAGCGATGCCGGGTCAACCCTGGAGCGCTGGCCTGCCACGGTGGCCCAACAAACCATGGCGCGTCCGAAATACGGCCCGGATCCCCATCCGGCCACCCGGCCGGACCCGGTGACGCGCAAGGTGCTGTATATCAACCTGGACTTCGAGGTGCCCGGACTCGGAAACCTGCGGAGACACTTCGGCTGGCACAATCCTGACTGGCTGGTTGAGCAGCACATCAGGGACCTGCGGTATGCCAGCTTCGGTTATGCGAATTTCGTGGTAGTAGAGAAGATAGTGGTCAACGACTTCGCACGTTTCCCGATCAACAGAGATGGTTTCCGCTACGACCTGGACAGTTATCTTGCAACTTTGCGCACGTGGACACACATAGAGAGCGGCGAGGTTTTTCCTGACGTTCTGATTGATTATTACGCTATGTTTGATGAATTTAACGTGCTCGAACGCGTCCGCGACAACCAGATTGATGAGGTATGGCATTTCGGCCCTCCCTACACCGGTGTCTGGGAGTCGGCCATGGCGGGCCCGGGCGCGACCTTTTCCAATCTTGCGCCGCTGACGAACACGGATCGTGCCGGTCGCCGCTTCATCATCATGGGCCACTCTTACAGGCGGAACCTGACGGCAATGCTGCATTATTTTGGGCACCGGGCCGAGTCGCACCTTTTCACCGTACACAGGAATGTGCCGGCGCGCGACAATTTGTGGCGGCGATTCCTGCGCCATGATCTGGTTACTCCCGGCATGGCCGAACTGGGCAACGTCCACTTTCCGCCCAACGGCGTTTTCGACGCCGACTACAGGAATCAACACAAGGTGCAGAGCAATGCTGATGACTGGTACCATTATCCATGGCTGACCGGCGACCGATTTCGCAAAATTAACTGTGAAGAGTGGAGCACCAACAATCGACTGTACCTGCTGTGGTGGTTCCGACACATGCCGCACATTGCCGGCTACTGCGACGGTATCGCGCACAACTGGTGGCGCTACATCATCGACCCCAATACGTTTTAGTCCAGCTCCTCAACGCTGACGCCCTGGATGGCGTCCATAGAACTGGAGAAGTCCTTCAGCATTGCCCTGCGTCTCGGGCGGCTCCCGTACGTGGCGCGCTGAATCTGCCCCGGTATACTGCGAACATGTAATGGAAACGTGAAAACAACCGCTTCACTGTATCAGGAGACTGAGCCTTGGATCGCAGGCAATTTCTGAAGCTGTCTTTGGGAGCTGTCCCCGGCGCTGGCCTGTCACGCGCTGGTGACAACCTTGCCCGGCCACTTCCCTTGCCGCAGAAGTACAACCCGGCGTCTCTTCAGGCCAACCTGCCCGCGCCGGTGACGCGCCGCCTGCTGATAATCACCCTCAATCCGCGCGTGCACAGCCAGGGTGGAGTCAGACTTTCCACCTACCTGGACTGGTACGATCCTGCGTGGAATGTCGCCCAGCACATCAGTGACCTGAACTTTGCCAGCTACGGCTACGCAAATTACGTGGTCGTGGAGAACATCGATGTTGACGAGTTCGCCCGCTGGCCGCCTTACAAGGACGGCTTCCGCTACAACGAGCAGAGTTATCTGGAAGCCTGGAACGCGCGCTCTCCCCATCATCCGCATTACATCGATTACCATGCGCTGATGGCCGAATTCGGGATAATCCAGAAGGTCAGTTCCGGCCACGTCGATGAGGTGTGGCATATCGGCCCGCCCTATGATGCCAAGTATGAAGCCGTGATGGCCGGCCCGGGCGGCTACAATTCCAACGCGCCGCCGCTGGGCGGCACGGACCATGCGGGCCGCCGATTCGTCATCATGGGCTACAACTTCGAGCGCCATCCCGGGCTGATGCTGCACAGTTATGGTCACCGGGCCGAGGGACATCTCAGCCACGCTCACAGAAACGTGCCCGAGCGCGACAATCTTTGGCGGCGTTTCCTGCGCCATGAAAACGTCACGCCCGGCATCGCCGAAGTAGGCAACGTCCACTTCCCGCCCAACGCCGTTCAGGACTATGACTATGGCAATCAGCGCCTGGTCAACAGCAACTGCGATGACTGGTTACACTATCCTTGGCTGACCGGCGACCGCTTCCGCATGGTTAACGCCAACGAGTGGGGCGGCGGCAGCGATCGCGCCTATTTCAAGTGGTGGTTCCGACACATGCCGCACCTCGATGGCGAATGCGACGGTATCGCCCACAACTGGTGGCGCTACATCGTGGATCCCAACACGGCCTGACCCGGCTCCTCGACGTCGGCATTGCGGATGGCGTCGATGGATCCGCAAGAGTCCTTCAGCATTGCCTTGCGTCTCGGGCGGCTCCTGCACATTGTGCGCTGAATCTGCCCGCCCTATACTCCGAACATGTAACGAAGGCGTGTAATATAGCCGCCTGGCCTGGCCTGGAGACTGCTTCATGGATCGAAGGCAATTTCTTAAGCTGGCCGGAAGCACCGCGCTGGGCCCCGTAGTGTCGCGTTTTGCGGGCAACGGCGTTGGAAGTGTTCTGGCCAGCGGCCCTGCCGCGCTCGCCCATCAATCCACAGCGCGGCCGAATTACGGCCCGAATCCCGCCCCGGGCACCGGGCCAGCGCCGGTAACGCGCAAGGTGCTGGTCAACATCAATAACCCGCTCCTGCCCAGCCAGGGCAATGTAAGGCTCAGGACCTACTTTGGCTGGAACGACCCGGACTGGTTGGTCGCCAACCACATCAGCGACCTGCAACACGCAAGTTTCGGCTACGTGAATTACGTGGTGGCGGAAAGAATTCAGGATGATGATTTCGCCCGCTGGCCAGTCCTGCACAATGGCTTCCGTCATAACGAACATTCATACCTGGAAGCCGTACGCACGCGCACAGAGCCGTCGTCGCTCGTCAACTATTCTGCGTACATGGATGAACGCGGAATTGTCGAACGCGTCAGTTCCGGCCAGATCGATGAAGTCTGGGATGTCGGTGTGGGCTATGTTGGTATGTGGGAAGCGGTGATGGCCGGCCCGGGCGCAACCAATTCCAATGCCCCGCCAATTGGCGGCACGGATCATGCCGGACGGCGCTTCGTCCTTATGGCCTACAATATAGAACGTACCCTGACCGAGATGCTGCACAGTTACGGTCACCGGGCCGAGGGACATCTGGGCCACGCCCTCAGAAACGTGCCTGAGCGCGACAATCTGTGGCGGCGTTTCCTGCGCCGTGAACACGCGACCCCCGGCATGGCCGAGCTTGGCAACATCCACTTCCCGCCTAACGCCGCCCAGGACTACGACTATGGCAATCCGCGTGAAGTACAGTGCAACGCCGACGACTGGTACCATTATCCCTACCTGAACAACGAGCGTTTTCGCGCAATGAGCAGCAGTGAGTGGAGCTCCGACGGTCGGCTTTTCTACCTGTGGTGGTTTCGGCACATGCCACACCTGGCCGGTGACTGCGACGGCATCGCCCACAACTGGTGGCGCTACATCGTCGATCCCAACACCTACTAGCCCAGTTCCGCCTGAATCGTGGCGGCCAGGTCGGCCGTGATGCCGCGCACTGCCGCCGGCTCCTCGACGCTGGCGCCGCGGATTGCGTCCATTAGAACTGTAGAAATCTTCAGCATTGCCTTGCGTCTCGGGCGTTTCCTGCACCTTGCGCGCTGATTCTGCCCGCGGCATACTCCGAACAGGTAACGATTGCGTGTAATACAGTCGGTTGGCTTGGACTGGAGACTGTTTCATGGATCGAAGGCAATTTCTGAAACTGGCCGGAGGCGCCGCGCTGGGCCCCGCTGTGTCGCAGTTTGCGGGCAACGGCGCTGGAAGTGTCCTGGCCAGCGGGCCTGCCGCGCTCGCCCTCCAATCCACAGCGCGGCCGAATTACGGCCCGGATCCCCACCCGGCCACCCGGCCGGCGCCGGTGACGCGCCGCCTGCTTTATATCAATCTGGATCCCTACGTACCCAACCATGGCGGAGGCCGGCTGCATTCCTACTTTCACTGGAACAACCCGGACTGGCTGGTCGAGAACCACATCAGGGACCTGAAGCACGCCAGTTTCGGTTATGCGAATTACGAGGTTGCGGAGAAGATCGTGGTGGACGACTTCGCGCAGTTCCCGGCCAAGACAGACGGATACCGCTACAGTGAAGACAGCTATATTGCGGCATGGCGAACAAGATGGACCACGATGGACTTTTATGAACCTGACAGGTTGGACTATCATTCGTTGATGAACGAGTTCAGGATTATCGAGCGTGTCCGGGACGGGCAAATTGACGAGGTATGGCATGTTGGTCCTCCCTATGATGGCAAATGGGAGGCGGCCATGGCCGGCCCGGGCGCGTCCAATTCCAACGGGCCGCCGATCGGGGGTACGGACCATGCGGGCCGCCGCTTCGTCATCATGGGCTACAATTACGAGCGGGGCCTGCCCGAGATGCTGCACAGTTATGGTCACCGGGCCGAGGGACATCTGACCCACGCCCACAGGAACGTACCGGATCGCGACAACCTTTGGCGGCGTTTCCTGCGCTATGACCAGGTAACCCCCGGTATGGCCGAGATTGGCAACGTCCACTTTCCACCCAACGGCGTCCGCGATTACGACTATGCCAATCCGGTTGCAGTACAGGCCAACGCCGACGACTGGTACCATTACCCGTGGCTAACCGGCGAGCGCTTTCGCGAGATGAACAGCAATGAATGGAGTTCCGAAACGCGGCTGTACTTCTTGTGGTGGTATCGGCACATGCCACACCTGGCTGGCGACTGTGACGGCATTGCGCACAACTGGTGGCGCTACATCGCCGATCCCAACACCTACTAGCCCAGTTCCGCGTGGATGGTGGCGGCCAGATCGGCCGTGATGCCGCGCACGGCCGCCAGCTCCTCTACGCTGGCGCCGCGGATGGCGTCGATGGAATTGGAAAAGTTCTTGAGCAGGGCCTTGCGTTTGGCCGGGCCGATGCCCGGGATGGCCTCGATGCGGCTGGCCAGGCCCATTTTTCGGCGCCGCTTGCGGTGGCCCGCGATGGCGAAGCGGTGCGCCTCGTCGCGGACGCGTTGGATGAGATAGAGCGCCTGGTCGCGCGCGGGCAGCAGCAGTGGCCGCTCCGCTGCGGGCAGCCACAGCTCCTCGAAACGCTTGGCCAGGCCCACCACCAGCAGCGCATCCTGCAGCCCGAATTCGTGCAGTACCTCCAGCGCAACGTTAAGCTGGCCGCGGCCGCCATCGACGATGAGCAGGTCGGGCAGCATGCGCCAGGTCTCGTCGCTGTCGCGGCCTACGGGGACCGGCTCATCGCCCTGCTCCCGCGCGCGGACATGGCGCGCGAAGCGTCGCGTCAACGCCTCGCGCATCGACTGATAGTCGTCCGAACCCCGGTGGCTGATCGAGCGGATGTTAAAGCGGCGGTATTCGCTCTTGCGCGCCACGCCGCGCGAGAAGACGACGCGGCTGGCGACGATGGCGGTGCCCTGGGTAGTGCTGATGTCGAAACACTCGATGCGATTGGGTGGCCGTGACATGCCCAGCGCGGCCTGCAGGCTGGCGATGGCGTTCTCCTGTTTGGTACTGTCGGCCTCCCACTGCGCGCGCAGCATGTGCAGCGCCTCCGCCGCATTTTCGCGCGCCAGGCTCACCAGTTCGCGCTTTCGGCCCCGCTGCGGCACGGTGATGGTCACCTTGCTGCCGCCGCGGCGGTCCTTCAGCCACTGCTCGATGATGCGCGCTTCCTCCACGTGGTTAGGCAGGATGACTTCTTTGGGGATTTCGGCGGCATCGTTGTAGAAGCGCTGCAGGAAGGCGCCCATGACGAACTCGTCGCTTTCGTCGGCGGTGCCCTCCAGCGCGTGCGAGTCGCTGCCGATGAGCCGGCCGTTGCGGATGAACAGGATTTGCACGACGGCGTCCTGGCGGTCGCGGGCGAGGGCGATGACGTCGTGGTTGGTCAGGCTGTGCCCGACATTGCGGTTCTTCTGCGTAATCATGTCTATGGCGCGCAACTGGTCCCGCAGGGCGGCGGCGCGCTCGAAGTTGAGCGCGGCGGCGGCTTCGTCCATCTCCGCGCCCAGACCTGCCACGATCTCTTCCGAGCGCCCGCGCAGCACGGCCATCAGCCCGGCGATCATCGCGCGATAGCGTTCGCGATTGACATTGCCGATGCAGGGCGCGATGCACAGCTGGATGTCATGGAAGAGGCAGGCGCGTTCATCCTTGCCGTCTATATCGCGGTCGCAGGTGAGGTAGGGGAACACCTTGCGCAGGGTCTGCAGCGTGTCCTGCGCGGCCCACATCGCGACGTAGGGGCCGAAGTAGCGGCTGCCGTCCTGCTGTATGCGCCGCGTCACCTCGACGCGGGGGAAGTCCTCCTGCCAGGTGATGCGGATGTAGGGGTAACGTTTGTTGTCCTTGAGCGCGATGTTGAAGTGCGGCAGATGCCGCTTGATGAGCGTCTCCTCGAGGATGAGGGCCTTCACCTCGTTGCGCTCGACGATGAAGTCGATGTCGCGGATGCGGTCGCGTAGACGTTTGGTCTTTTCGCTGTGCTCGGCGCTGTTGGTGAAGTAGCTGCGCACGCGATTGCGCAAACGCCGCGCCTTGCCGATGTAAAGCACCTCGCCGCGAACGTCCTTCATCAGGTAGACGCCCGGCTTCTGCGGCAGGTTGTCCAGGATTGTGCGAATGTGGGGGGAGGTGGTGTAGGGCATGGTATAGTTAAGGGCAACGCCGTGATCATGATTGCGGAACAGTCCCCGAAGTATAGCGGAATTGCGCATGTCCTCTCGCTTCAGCCGGAGAGTCGGGATCGCGCCCGGTGCAGCGCAGGACTCATCCCGAACGGCCACCATGACCCACACGCCCGTTTTGCTGGATGCGGTACTGACCTGGCTGCTGCCGGCGCAACGCATCCTCGACGGCACCGTGGGCGCGGGCGGCCACAGCCAGGCGCTGCTGGCGGGCGGCGCCGGGCAGCTGCTCGGGCTCGACGTCGACCCGGATGCGCTGCAGTTGGCCGACGCACGACTGGCGCCCTGGGGCGAGCGTGCTGTGCTGCAGCAGGGCAGCTACTGTGAGATGCGCCAGGCGGCCCGTAGCCTGGGTTGGCAAACGGTCGATGGCATCCTGCTGGACCTGGGCGTCTCGTCAATGCAGCTCGATCGCGCCGAACGCGGTTTTGCGCTGCGCCGCGACGGGCCCCTGGACATGCGCTTTGACCCTCGCGCCGGGCTTGCGGACGCCGCCAGCCTCGTCAACGGCAGCAGCGAGGAGCAGTTGGCCGACCTGTTCCGTCGCTATGGTGAGGAGCGTTACAGTCGGCGCCTGGCGCGCATGATCGTGCGCCAGCGCCCCTTCACCGGCACCATGGAGCTGGCGCGGGCCATCGAGGGCGCGACGCCGCCGGCGCGCAGGGAACGCATCCACCCGGCGACGCGCGTCTTCCAGGCGCTGCGCATTGCGGTCAACGACGAACTGGAGACGCTGCAGCGGGCCTTGCCGGAAGCGCTGGCCCTGCTGCGTCCTGGCGGCCGCCTGGTCGTCATCAGCTTCCACAGCCTGGAGGACCGCATCGTCAAGCGCTGGCTGCAACAGGAGGAGCGCGACTGCGTCTGTCCGCCGCAGGTACCCGTATGCGCCTGTACGCAGCGCGCCAGCCTGCGGCGCGTGGCGCGCCGGCCGCTGGTGGCGGACGCGGCGGAACGCGAATGCAATCCGCGTAGTCGCAGCGCGAAGCTGCGCGTGGCGGAGAAGCTGTGAGCTACAGCGCCTGGTTCGGCCACGCGCTGCGCCGAACCTCGTGGCGACGACAGCGTCAGGCCGTCGTGCTGGCCGGCCTGGGCCTGCTGATGGCGCTGGTCGTCGGCGCGCTGGTCTACCTGTCGCAGGCGGCGCAGGATGCCACCACCGGTCGCCAGCTGCAATTGCTGATTGCAGAGCGGAACCGGCTGGTGCAAGACAACGAGAGCCTGCGCTCCGGGATCGCCAGCCTGCGCAGCGTGCCCCGGCTGCAGCTACGCGCGCAGGAATTGGGCTTTGAGCTGGCAAAGCCGGAAGATATTGACTACGTAATTGTGGAGAATTTCGATCCACGCCGCACGGCTGTGGCGCCGCAAACCTACCTGCAGGCAACGCCTGGCCCGGTCTATGATGAAACCATGGCTGGCTGGCTGCAGCAGCAGCTGGATGCTTTCGGCCAGAGTCTCGAGGAAGAGGAAGAAAGCGAATGAGGCAGGGCCTGCCGGACGACATGCTGCAGCAGCGCCTGCCTTTCGTTATCGCTGGCCTGCTACTGGCCAGTATGGTGTTGCTGTTGCGCCTCGTTTCCTTCCAGTTTCAGCTTGACCCATCAGTGACCAGCTACCTGGAAAGCGTGCGCAATTCCGGCTACCAGCGCACGCTGAGCCTGGTCGCCGAGCGCGGCAATATCTACGATCGGGACCTGCAGGCGCTCGCAGTCAACACGCTCGAGTACCGGATCGGCATCAGCCCCAATCTGGTGTCAACCCCGCGTGAGACGTCAATCCGCCTGGCCGGCATCATGGGGCTGGACGAACTGGATACCTTCACCCGTGTTACCAGCAAGGTCCCCTGGGTCATGCTGTCGCCGGGAGTCAGCGCCGAAGTCGGGCGACAGGTGGCGGAGCTGGACCTGCTGGGTGTGACGATTGAGCCGCGGGCCCGGCGCTACTATCCGCAGGGGCCGCTGGCCGCGCAGGTGGTGGGCTTCGTGGGCGGCGACATGCAGGGATACTATGGCGTCGAGGGCTTTTACGAGGGGGAACTGGCCGGCCGCGAGCAGGAGCAGATGCTGAGCAACATCCCCTTTGATGTGCCTCAGGACCGGCGCGAGGACCGCGGCGCCGACATCGTGCTGACCATCGACCGCGAAATCCAGTATCTCGCCGAGAGCGAGTTGCTTGGCGCCATCAGTCGAACGGACGCTGCCCGCGGCAACATCCTCGTGATGGATCCGCGCAACGGCGAGATTCTGGCCATGGCCAGCTGGCCTGGCTTCGACCCCAACAGCTGGTACGAAGTGCGTGACGACACGCTGTTGCAAAACCCGGCGATCAATGGCCTGTTCGAGCCCGGCTCGCTGATGCAGGTGCTGACGCTCGCGGTTGCGCTGGAACATGGCGTCATTCAGCCCACGGACACCTATTTTGATCGTGGCTACATTGAGGCCGGCGGCGTGCGCGTGGAAAACTGGGACCGCAAGGCGCAGGGCGTCGTTGACATGACCACGGTGCTGGTAGATTCGCTGAACGTGGGCGCGGCCACCATCAGCCTGAAGATGGGGCCGCGGTCCTTCTACAGCAGTCTGCGCGACTTCGGCATCAGCAAGTCGACGGGCATCGATCTGCAGGGTGAACTGCCCGGGCTGCTCTACGAACCCGGTGACGAGGACTACAGCGATGGCCTGTTACTGACCAACAGTTTCGGCCAGGGCCTGGCAGCCACGCCGCTGCAGATCCTGACGGCCTTCTCCGCCATCGCCAACGATGGCCTGATGATGCAGCCACACGTCTTTCATAGCATGATTGACGGCGAAGTCGTGCGGCAGTCCACCCCGTCGACGCTGGGGCGACCGATCAGCCGGGTCACAGCCAGCCAGGTCACCGAAATGATGGTGGCGGCCGTGCGGGACGGCATGGCCAATCGGGCCACGCTGCCAGGCTACAGCATCGCCGGCATGGCCGGCACGGCCCAGGTGCCAACCACGCTGGGCTACGAGACGGGCACCTCGGTCGTGTCCTTCGTCGGTTTCCTGCCGGCCGATGACCCGCGGGTCAGTATTCTGATCAGGCTGGATCACCCCGGCGAGTACTGGGGCGTCGCGGTTGCCGCGCCAGTTTTCAAAAGCCTGGTAGCACGCCTCGTGATTATGATGAACATTCCGCCCGACTCTGTGCGCCGTGAGCTGATTGCCGCCGGTGGCGCGGTGGAGGCCATCCAGCACTAGGCATCCGGTACCAGGCGCCAGGCCGTCCTGGCCTGAATCCTGCCGCAGCGCTAGAATTGAAGACAGAGGACGACGGGACAGATATGGGATTCCCCTTCGCGCTGACAGTCGGCGCCGTAACCTTTCTGCTGGGCGTCATCTGGGGCGGGCCGCTGATCGAGGTCTTGCGGCGCTTTGGCGTCGGCAAGCTGATTCGCAGCGAGCTGGGCGAGCGCCAGCAGCGCAAGGTGGGCACGCCGACGATGGGTGGCTTGCTCATCATCGTGTCTGTGGTCGTGCTGACGGCGGGCCTCAACATCGCCAATGTGGTGCGCCAGGTGAGCGGCGCCAGTATCCTGTTGCCGGCGGCGGTGTTGCTGGCCTTTGGCGTGCTGGGCGCCATCGATGACCGCGAAGGCATCCAGCGTTCACGCGGGCCGGTGGGCGAAGGGCTGTCAGGGCGTGTGAAGTTTGCGGCCCAGGTCGTGCTGGCCGTCATCGTCTCGGTCTTCATCTCCACTTATGAGGGCGGCGTTTCCTACGCCAATTCGGTCAACGTTCCGCTGGTCGCCCTGCCCATACCGGTCAGCCCGATCATCTTCATCCCGCTCTGCGCCTTTTTCATTGTCGCGACATCCAACGCGGTCAATTTCACCGATGGTCTTGACGGACTGGCAGGCATTATTTCGGCCAGCGCTTTTATGGCCTACGGCATCATCGCCTTCTTGCAGGACCAGATTTTCCTGACGCAGTTCTGTTTCATCGTGGTCGGGGCCTGCTTCGCCTTTCTCTGGTATAACGCCTATCCGGCGCAGATGTTCATGGGCGATACCGGCTCGCTTGCACTGGGCGCGGCCCTGGGCACGGTCGCGATGATGACCGGGCAATGGCTCTTGCTGCCAGTGATCGCGATCGTGCCCCTGGCAGAAACCATGAGCGTGATTCTGCAGGTGGCCTCGGCGCGCTGGTCGCGGCGCTATCGAGGCGTGGACCGCCGCATCTTTCGTCAGGCGCCCTTGCACGGCCACTTCGAGCTTGGCGGCTGGAGTGAAACCCAGATCGTGCAGCGTTTCTGGCTGGTTGGCTTGCTGAGCGCGATGCTGGGCGTGGCGCTGGCGTTGATCTGAGGCCCCCATGCGGTGACAGCTGATCCCTTGCGTGGCAAACGGGTGCTGGTACTGGGCTATGGCCGCCAGGGCCGCGCGCTGACGCGCTGGCTGCCCACTCTGGGCGCCCGCGTGGTCGTCAGCGACCAGGCGGTCATCGAGCCCGCCATCGACGAGTTGCCGCCGGGCGCCGCGGTCGAGTTCGTCAGCGGTGATCATCCCCCCCGACTGCTCGACACGACAGACCTGGTCTGTCTCTCCGGCGGCGTGCCGCTCACGGCCCCCATCGTGCGCGCGGCCCGCGAACGTGGCATCCCGCTGGCCAACGACGCGCAACTGTTCCTCGAGCGCTGTCCGGCGCAGGTCATCGGCATCACCGGCAGCGCCGGCAAGACCACGACTACCTCCCTGGTGGCGGCCATGCTGCGCGCGGCGGGCCGGCGCGTCTGGACGGGTGGCAACATCGGCCACGTCCTGCTCGATGACCTGGCGCAGATGCGCGCCGGCGACGTCGTCGCAATGGAGCTCTCCAGCTTCCAGCTGGAACTGATGACGCGCAGCCCGCAGCTCGCGGTCGTGCTCAATGTGACGCCCAATCACCTCGACCGGCACGGCACCATGGCCGCCTACACGGCCGCCAAGGCGCGCATCCTGGATTTCCAGGCGCCGGCGGACTGCGCTGCACTCGCGTGCGACGACGTGGGCAGCCGCGCTTTGGCGCAACGCGCGCGCGGCCATGTCACCTGGTTCGGGGCAGGCGGGCCGCTGACCGACGGCGCGTGGTATGCTGACCAGGCGCTGTGGCTGGGCGGTCATTGCAGCGCAGCCAATGCGCCGCAACGGGTCTGCGCCCGCGCGGACAGCCCGCTGCCGGGTCATCATAATCTGTTGAATCTGCTGGCGGCCTGCGCGACGGCGGGCGCGGCCGGCGTGCCGGCGGCGGCGATGGCTGAGGCCATCAACAGCTTTCGCGGCGTGGCCCACCGCCTCGAGCCGGTGCGCGAATTTGCCGGCGTGACCTGGGTCAACGACAGCATCGCCACTGCCCCGGAGCGTGTGCTGGCGGCGCTGCGCAGCTACGATGCGCCGCTGATTCTGTTGGCGGGCGGCAAGGACAAGCAGTTGCCCTGGGAGGATATGCTGCGCCTGGCGTTGCAAAAGACCCGCTGCATCATCGCCTTCGGCCACTTCGGCGAGCAGATCACGGCGCAAACCAGGCGCCTGGGCGGAAAGGACGCGCCGGTGTTCTGCGTCCCTGGCCTGATCGAGGCGGTCGACCTCGCGGCGCAAAAGGCCCAGGCGGGCGACGTGGTGCTACTGTCGCCAGGCGGCACGAGTTACGATGCCTACCGCGACTTCGCCGAACGCGGTGCGCATTTCCGGCAACTGGTGCAGGGGCTCTGACGCATGCAAAGGGAAGCGGGAAGCCTGGACGCAAGCAACGTGACGAACGATCTGGAGCAGGCGCACGTAGCGGTAACCGCGCCGGCGGCCGCCGGGCTGCGCCAGGGAGTCAGCCTGCGCGAACTGGCCAGTCACGTCGATCGCTGGCTGTTGCTGCTCGTCATCCTGTTGCTGGTCATCGGCACGCTGATGGTCTACAGCGCCACCTTTGACTGGAGCTACCAGCGCTTCGACAGTGAAACGGAGATTCTGCTGCGCCATTTGCGCAACATCGCCATCGGCGCGGTCGGCCTCGCGGTGCTGGCCCTGCTGGACTACCGCTACCTGCGCCGTCTCGTCGTCTGGATGCTGCTCGTCACCATCGGCCTGCTGCTGGCCGTGTGGCTCTTCGGCGACGACACCTTTGGCGCCCGGCGCGCGTTAATCGAAGGCTCGCTGCAGCCAGGCGAAGTCGCCGAGCTTGTGATTGTCGTCTATATGGCAGCCTGGCTCAGTTCGCGGCGCGAGCAGATCCAGAGCCTCGGCTACGGCCTCGTTCCCTTTTCGGTGCTGGTGGGCGGGGTCGCCGGCCTTGTGATTCTGCAACCCGACCTGAGCACGGCGGCCATCATCACGATCACCTCTGCCGTGATGTTCTTTCTGGCGGGCGCGGACTGGCGCCAGCTGCTGGCAACTTTGGGCCTGACCTCACTGGTGATACTGCTGGTGACCTGGCTGGGCTTTCTGCCAGGCTATGCGCGTGACCGCGTGACGACCTATCTGGCCGGCGTGTCCGACCTGACCCAGGCCAACTACCATGTGCAACAGGCGGTCATCGCCTTCCTCAATGGCGGCTGGACCGGCGTTGGCCTGGGCAACGGCCGCCAGAAATTCGGTTTCCTGCCGGCGCCACACACCGACAGCATCTTCGCGGTGATCGGCGAGGAGCTGGGCGTGCTGGGTTCAGCCTTCGTCGTGCTACTATACGTGGCGCTGGTGATACGCGGGTTTCACATCGCGCGGCGCGCGCGCGATCCCTACGGCGCGTTGCTGGCCGCCGGCCTGACTGTCTGGATCGCGGTCAAGGCGCTGCTCAATATTGCGGTGATGACCGCCGTCGTGCCCTCGACCGGCACGCCGCTGCCCTTCATCAGCTTCGGCGGCTCGTCGCTGGTCGTGCTGATGGCCGGGGCAGGCATGATGCTGAGCGTGAGCCGCTTGCCCTATCGCCAGGCCGCCATGCAGGAACGGAGGGGACTGATTGCGAATCCTGATCGCAGCGGGGGGCACCGGCGGTCACGTTTATCCCGCTCTGGCCGCCGCCGAGGCCCTGCTTGAGGCCTGCCCGCAGGCGGCGCTGCACTTTGTCGGCAGCGGCGGCCTCGAAGCAGAGCTGGTCGCGCGCTCGGGAATCCCCTTTGCGGTTTGCCACGTCGTCCCGGCCGGGCCCCTGGCCGGCGTGAGCTGGCCGCGCCGCGTGTACAGCCTTCTGCGCCTCACAGCCGGCCTGCTGGTTTCGCTCTGGTTGATTGTCCGCCTGCGACCGCGCGCCCTGCTGCTCACCGGCGGCTGGAGCGGTCTGCCGGTGGCGCTGGCCGCCTGGCTGCTGCGTTTGCCCGCGCTCATTTTCCTGCCGGACATCGAGCCTGGCGCGACGATTCGCCTGCTGCGCCCTTTCGTCACTCGCGTCGCGCTCACTGTGCCGGACTCGGCGCGCTGGTTTCCCGACGTGACCACCGTCGTTACTGGCTATCCGCTGCGTCGCGCCTTCACAGCGGCGACGCGCGCGGCCGGTCAGGCACACTTCGGCCTCGATCCGCAGCGCCGCACCCTGCTGGTCTTCGGCGGCAGCCGCGGCGCGCGCAGCATCAACCGTGCGCTGCTTGCCGTGCTGCCGCAGTTGCTGGCGGAGGGCCTGCAGGTGCTGCATGTCACCGGCGAACTCGACTGGCCGGAAGTGTCGGCGCAACGCGCAGCGCTGGCGGCTGCGAGCGGCTACCAGGCCTTTCCCTATCTGCATCATGAGATGGGCCTGGCCCAGGCCGCGGCGGACCTCGCGCTCAGCCGCGCCGGCGCCAGCGTGCTGGCCGAGTTCCCGCACGCCGGCCTGCCGGCGCTGCTGGTGCCTTATCCCTGGGCCTGGCGTTACCAGAAGACGAACGCCGACTGGCTGGTGGCGCGCGGCGCGGCCCGGCTCATGGAGGACGCGCGCATGGAGCAGGAACTGCTGCCGACCCTGCGCGAGTTGCTGCGCGACGGGGCCCGTCTGCAGCAGATGCGGGCCGCCGCGCGCGCGCTGTCGCAGCCGGAGGGCGCGCAGCGTCTGGCCGCCGAATTGCTGCAACTGGCCGGTGGCTGCGCATGACATTGCCCTGCACTTCGACGGCGCATCTCGCGCAGGTGACCTCTTGCCGCGCCTGATGCCCGGCCAGCAGGTGCACGTCGTCGGCATCGGCGGTGCCGGTATGTCCGCCATCGCCAGAGTCATGCTGCAGCAGGGCTATCGTGTAACCGGCTCTGACCGTGAGTTGAATGCTCTGACGGCGGCGCTGGCCGCGCAGGGCGCGGTAGTGTATGCGGGCGCTGCCGCGGAACACGTCAGGGGTGCGCAGCTTCTGTTGGCCTCCTCCGCGATCCCGGAGCAGCACCTCGAAATTCGCGCGGCTCACGCCCAGGGTATCCCTGTCGCCCGGCGCATGGACATCATCGCCCGGCTGATGCGCGGCCGCGAGGTGCTGGCAGTGGCCGGCACCCATGGCAAGACCACCACCAGCGCCATGATCGCGCATGTGTTGCAGGCTTGCGGCCGGGAGCCGGGCTACATCATCGGCGGCGTGGCGCCCGACCTGGGCAGCAACGCGGCGGCGGGTCGGGGCAGGGCCTTCGTCATCGAGGCGGACGAATACGACCACATGTTTCTCGGCCTGCGGCCGGATGTCGCCGTGCTGGGCAGCGCCGAATACGACCATCCCGACTGTTTCCCTTCACATGCGGCGATGCTGGCGGCCTACCAGCGTTTCATCGGGCTGCTGCCGCGGCAGGGCCCGCTCATCGTTTGTGTCGATGAGCCGGCAGCAGCGCAACTGGCTGAGTCGCGCCGCGCGAGCGGTCTGCCCCTGCTGACCTTCAGTACCCGGCAGGAGGCGGACTGGCAGGCGCGCGCCCTGCATCTTAACGAGGCGGGCCACAGCCAGTTTGACCTGCTACGCGCGGGCCAGCTGGCAGGGCAGGTGGTGTTGCGGCTGCCCGGCGAACACAACGCCCGCAACGCGCTGGCGGCGCTCGCCGTGGCGCAGCAGCAGGGCGTCGACCTCGCCGCATCACTGGCGGCGCTGGCGGACTTCCGCGGCACGGGACGGCGCCTCGAATTGCGCGGCGCAGTGGACGACGTGCTGGTCGTGGACGACTATGCGCATCATCCCACCGCCATCCGCATGACCCTGGCAGCCGCGCGCGCGCGCTGGCCCGGCCGCAGGCTCTGGGCGCTGTGGCAGCCGCATACCTACAGCCGCACCCGCGCGCTCCAGGCGCAATATGCGGCAGCCTTCGTCGACGCGGATGCGGTGCTGGTCACGGACATTTACGCGGCGCGTGAGGCGCCCCTGCCAGGCGTGGACACTGCCGCCCTGGTTGCCTCTATGGCGCAGCCAAAAGTGCGGCATGTGCCCGGAACGGAGGGGCCCCTGCAGGTTCTGTTGCAGGAGGTCGAGGCGCCGGCGCTGATTGTCATCCTGAGCGCCGGCGATGCGCCGCGCATCGGCGCACAATTTCTGACGCGGCGCAGGGAGCGGACCGGCGATGCCGAACCCTCTGAGCGGCCCTCTGGCTGAGCGCCTGCGCGCCGAAGTGCCGCTGGCGCGCTACACGGCGGCGCGTTTGGGCGGCCCGGCCGAATGGCTTTACAGCGCGCGTGAGTCGCGCGCGGAGCTGGTGGCGGTCATGCGCCATGCGCATGAGTCGAAATTGCCGCTGCGGGTGCTGGGCGGTGGCGCCAACGTGCTGATCGCGGACGAGGGCCTGCGCGGCCTGGTGCTCATCAATCACGTGCAGGAGTTTGAATTCGGCGAGGCCTGGCTGCGCGCCTCCGCCGGCAGCGGGCTGATGGCCCTGTCGCGCAACTGCCAGGCGCGTGGCCTCTCCGGTCTGGAGTGGGCGGTGAGCGTGCCGGGCACTCTGGGTGGCGCGGTCATCAACAACGCCGGCGCGCATGGCGGCGACATGGCCGGGCTGTTGCGCCAGGCGCTGCTGCTGGAAGCCGACGGCAAGCAGCGAACGATGACTGCCGCGGAGCTGGACTATGACTATCGACATTCCAGTCTGAAAGTGCGCGCTGACCGCGACTGGCTGTTGCTTGAGGCGACGCTGGCGCTGCAGCCGGATGACCCGGCGCGCATCGCCGCGCGCATGGCGACCTTCAGCGCGTCGCGCAAGCGCAGCCAGCCGCCCGGCGCCAGCCTCGGCAGCATCTTTCGTAATCCGCCGGGCGATTACGCGGGCCGCCTTATCGAGGCCAGCGGCCTGAAGGGCTGCCGCAGCGGCGCGGCGCAGGTCTCCACGCTGCATGCCAACTTCTTTATCAACCCGGGCCATGCGACCACCGATGACTATCGGCGCCTGATAAACCATGTGCAGGAGGTTGTGCTGCGCGAGCAGAATGTGCGGCTGGAGCCGGAGATCGAGCTTCTGGGCGCTGCCTGGTAAAACTGGACGCCGCCGCACCGGTACCCTAAAATGAAGCTTAAGGAAGACGCTTGGATGCAGACGATGGCTGGAGCGCGCAACGGATACGCCAATGCGTGACAGTCGCCGTCGCCAGGTCAGGGAGCCGGGCATCTGGCGCGGCGCGCTGGCGAGCGCTGCGCGCCGGGACCTGCAGCATGGCGGCTTTCGCGGCAACGCCTTTCCTGGCTGGCGTCTGCTGAGCGCTCTGATCGCGCTTACGCTGGCCGTTGTGCTGGTCCTCTTTTTCGTCATAGACGTCTTTTATGTGCGCACGCTCAGCGTCGAAGGCCTGGACAATCTGACGCGTGAAGAAGTGTTCGCGCTGGCCGACGTCGCCAACCTGCACATTTTCGCTGTAAACCCGGCGACGGTGCGGGCCAACATCCTGCGCTCGTCCTCGGTGGCGGCCGCGCGGGTCCAGCTTGGCTGGCCGCCCGACCTGGTACAGATTTCGTTGGAGGAGCGTCAGCCGGCGCTGGTATGGGAACAGGCCGGCGTGACGACCTGGATAGACCTGCAGGGGCGGGTGATGCTGCAACGTGAGGAGCGCAGCGATCTGTTGCGCGTGAACGCCCTGGGCAGCCTGGAAGGGCCACCCGGGCCGAACCTGAAGCTGGATGCGACCATCGTTAGCGGCGCCTTGCTATTGCATGATCTGGTGCCGCAACTGGAGCAGCTTCGTTACCATCCGGACAATGGACTGGGGTATACTGCCGCAGGTGGCTGGCAGGTGTGGCTGGGCACCGGTGCGGGCATGACGGACCGCATACAGGTGTATGACGCGCTGGTGAGCGACCTTGCGCGGCGTGGCATCCAGCCAACAGAGATTAACGTCGCAAATCCACACGCGCCTTTCTATTCGCTGGCAGGGGGTCAATAGCGCGCGACATGGGTGAGCTGGTCGTTGGGCTGGACATCGGCACCAGCAAGGTGTGTACCGTCGTGGGCGAGGTGCGCGAGGACGATATCTTCATCGTCGGCGTAGGCATCGAGCCTGCGCGCGGCATGAAGAAGGGCATCGTCAGCGATATCGACGCCTTGTCCGCTGCGATCTCGGAGTCCGTGAACAAGGCCGAACGCAGCAGCGGCTACGTCATCGACCGCGCCTTTGTCAGCGTCGCCGGCGATCACATTGCCTCCAGCAGCAACCGTGGCATGATCGGCATCACCGGCCAGCGCGCCGTCAATCGCGAAGACATGAGCCGGGTGCTGGAAGCCGCGCGCGCCATCGCCATCCCGCACAACCGCGAGGTGCTGCACGTCGTGCCCCGCAAGTATTCGCTTGACGGCCAGGAACGGGTGCGCAGTCCCGTCGGCATGCACGGCTTCCGCCTGGAACTTGAGGCGCACATCATCACCGCACTCTCCTCCTGCATCGCCAACCTGGAGGACGCGGTTGCCCGCGCCGGCCTGAAGGTCGACCGCTTCGTTCTCAACGCGCTGGCTTCCGGCCACGCCGTGCTGACGCCAGAGGAGCGTGAAATGGGCGTCGTCGTGATTGACATCGGCGGCGGCACCACCGACATGGCCATCTTCATCGAGGGGACGGTCTGGCACGTGGCCGTAGTCGCCGTCGGTGGCCACCACCTTACCGGCGACATTACCCACTGGGTGCACGTGCCTTTCGACGAGGCCGAGGCGGTCAAGCTCCGGCACGGCCACGCGCGCCGTCGCTCCGTCAACCTGATGAAGACCTTCACCGTACAACCCTTTGGCGAAGGCCTGCCGACCGAGGTGCACTGCAACGAGCTGGCCGAAGTGCTGGAATACCGCACGACCGAAATCTTCGAGCTGGTGCAGCGCGAGATCCGCCGCACCGGTTACGATGGCTTCCTGCGCGCCGGCGCAGTGCTTACCGGCGGCAGCTCACAATTGCCGGGAATGCGCAGTGTGGCGGAAGAGACCCTGGGCCTGCCGGTGCGGATGGCGCAGCCGGAAAAGCTGACGGGCATGGCAGATGCGCTGCGCGATCCGGCCTTCAGCACCAGTGTGGGCCTGCTGGGTCTCGGCCTGGAGATGGAAGTGGCGGAGGCGCGCGGCACTGTGGACGGCAGCTTTATCCCTGGGGAAGGGCTGGGCAACTGGCTGGGCGGGCTGTTCCGACGGCTGCTGCCCGAGAGCAATGACCCGGGATGATGTTTTTGTGTAACGTGAACAACGTGTGTATAATTGCCATGGTTGCGGGTGATTCACCCGATGCGGGGAAGTATCCTGGAGGATGCCGGCCATGGAGAGCGTGAGTCCCGATATCGGGAGCGGCGAAAACATCGCCCAGATCAAGGTGATCGGGGTTGGCGGCGGGGGGAACAACGCGGTCAACCGCATGATTAACGAGGGCCTGGGCGGCGTGGAGTTTGTCGCCGTCAATACGGACAGCCAGGCGCTGATGCTGTCGCAGGCGGGGACGCGTGTGCGCATCGGCGACAAGCTGACCAAGGGCCTGGGCGCCGGTGGCAATCCCGAAATCGGGCGCAAGGCCGCTGAAGAAAGCCAGGACGAGCTTTACGAGGTGCTGCGCGGCGCGGACATGGTTTTCATCGCCTGCGGCATGGGGGGCGGCACCGGTACCGGCGCCTCGCCCATCATCGCGCAGATTTCCAAGGAAATGGGCGCGCTGACGATTGGCGTGGTGACGCGGCCCTTCACCTTCGAAGGCGCGCGGCGCGCCAAGGTGGCCGAAGACGGCATCGCGGCGCTCAGGGCACAGGCGGACACGCTGATCGCCATCCCCAATGACCGCCTGGCGCAGATTGCCGACAAACGCGCGACGCTGCAGCAGGCCTTTTCGCTGGCCGACGACGTGTTGCGCCAGGGCATCCAAGGCATCTCCGAGCTCATCACCGTGCCGGCGCTCATCAATCTGGACTTCGCCGACGTGCGTACCATCATGTCTGAAGGTGGCGCGGCGCTGATGGCGGTGGGTAGCTCGGTCGGTGACGACCGCGCCCGTTCGGCAGCCGAGAATGCCATCTCCAGCAGCCTGCTGGATGTGACCATCGACGGCGCGCGCGGCATCCTCTTCAATATCACCGGCGGCGCCGACATGACCCTCTTCGAAATCAACGAGGCGGCGGCCATCATCAAGGAAAGCGCGCATCCCGATGTCAACATGATCTTCGGCGCCCAGGTGGATGACTCGATGGGCGATGAAATCCGCATCACTGTGATCGCCACCGGCTTCGAACAGTCGCGCGCGGTCAAGGGGATGGGTTCCCGTTCCGGGCCGCAACGCCCGGCGCGTTCCACCGACGCGCAGCGACCGGCTGCAAGCGGCGCGCGTCAGTCCGCCAGTGGCGAGGAACAGGAGAAAAAACCTCCTTTTTCGCCGCCGCCCTCACCGGATTCGCCCGTTGTGTACGATGAAGACGACATCGAGATTCCAACCTTCCTGCGCAAGCGCCGATAAGGTCGCAGGCGGAAAACGGGCGTGCAGGTTGCACGCGATTTCGTAGCAATCTTTTGTACAAACTGACTCGCTGATTCGCTTGCCAACCTGCCCCAACTTGTTAGAATTGTGGGCCCGCTGGAAAGACGGACATTTGGAATTCTGACGGGGCCAGGCAACGGGCCCCCGGGTTGTGCAGCCCTTTGCTGGAGACGGTTTCAGACCCGGGATTCATCAGATCGGGGGAGGGGGAAGTCATGGAAGTCGGCGCGGTCGACATAACAGGCAGTGCGCTGAATGAACTGGGTTACAAAATCTTCCTTGATCGCTACGCCCTGAAGGACGTTGCCCGCACCACCCTCACCGTCGGCGATACGGTCATCGTAGTCGTCGACAGCCAGACCGGCCAACGTGAAATCGGCGAGATTACTGCGCTGGAGTTGCCCCGCGTGACCGTACGCCTGCTCGACAAATCCGTTGTCGAGCGTGACATCGAGAACGTCGATAAACCCCTCGAGACAGATCCTGCCACCATGATGGACCGGGTGGCTGCCGGCGTGGCCGCCGCCGAGAGCACGCCCGAATTGCAGCAACTCTGGCAGGAGCGCTTCCGCGACGCGCTGGAGGACTGGAAGTTCGTGCCTGCCGGGCGCATCCTCACCGCGGCCGGCACCGACCAGGAGCTGACCTGGTATAACTGTTACGTCGTCCCTTCGCCGAAGGACACGCGCGAGGGCATCATGTTGACCCTCTCGCAAATGACGGAAATCATGTCCCGCGGCGGCGGCGTGGGTATCAACATCGCCAGCCTGCGGCCGCGTCACAGTTACGTGCGTGGCGTCAACGGTCGCTCCAGCGGCGCCGTCTCCTGGGGCGCGCTCTACAGCTTCGTCACCGGCCTCATCGAGCAGGGCGGCAGCCGTCGTGGCGCACTGATGCTCATCCTCAACGACTGGCATCCGGACATCCTCGACTTCATCGCCAGCAAACGCCAGGCCGGTCACATCACCAACGCCAACATCAGCGTCGGCATCTCCGACCGTTTCATGACCGCCGTGCGCGAAGACGCGGACTGGGAGCTGCTGTTCCCGGATACGTCCACCGAAGGCTATGACGAGCTCTGGGATGGCGACCTTGAGGCCTGGCAAGCGGCCGGGCGCAAGGTGCAGCACTATCGCACCGTGAAGGCGCGCGAGATCTGGGACGCCATCATCGAGAGCGCCTGGGCCAGCGCCGAGCCAGGCGTCTGGTTCCGCGAGCGCACCGCATACATGTCCAACAGCCACAATTTCGCCAGCCTCGTGTGCACCAACCCCTGCGGCGAGCAGAGTTTGCCGGCCTGGGGCGTGTGCAATCTGGGGGCCATCAACCTGGCGAAGTTTTACGACCCTGAAACCCAGGACGTGGCTTGGGACGCGCTGGGCCGGACGGCGCGTTACGCCACCCGCTTCCTCGACAATGTGATCGACTCCACGCCCTACTTCTACGAGGAGAATCGTGAGCAGCAACTCTCCGAGCGCCGCGTCGGCCTGAACAACATGGGCCTGGCCGAGTTGATGATACGCCTCGGCATTCGCTATGGTAGCGATGAATCGGTGCAGTTCATCGACCGCCTCTACAGCTTCCTCGCGCGCGAGGTTTACGAGACCTCCATCGGCCTGGCGCAGGAGAAGGGCAGCTTCCCGCAGCTCGACCGCGAGCAGTTCGTCATGAGCGGCTTCATGCAGCAGATGCCCGCCGACATTCGCCACAAGGTACTGCAACAGGGCATCCGCAACGTTACGCTGCTGACGCAGGCGCCGACCGGCACGACCGGCACGATGGTCAACACCTCCACCGGTATCGAGCCCTTCTTTTCCTGGATGTACTATCGCAAGAGCCGCCTTGGCTTGCACGAGGAGCAGGTGCCCCTGGTGCAGGAGTGGTGTCAGGAGCATCCGGGCGCCAACAGCCTGCCCGACCACTTCGTCACTGCCATGGACCTGACCCCCGAAGAGCACATTCGGGTGCAGGCGGCCATCCAGCGCTGGGTCGACAGCAGCATCAGCAAGACTTGCAACGTGCCCGAAGACTACAGCGTGGAACAGGTCAGCGCGCTCTACCAGCTCATGTACGATCTGGGCTGCAAGGGTGGCACGATCTACCGCGATGGCAGCCGTGACGAGCAGGTGCTGATGCTGGCCGACGAGGATGGCGACCACGACACGCCCGTCGAGCAGGTCACGACGCCGCACAAGGTCTACCCGCGGCCGAAGCAACTCAAGGGTGTGACCGTCAGCCGCAAGTCGCCCTTCGGCACGGCCTACATCACCATCAATTGTGACGACCGGGACAACCCCTTCGAGGTCTTCATCATGGTCGGCAAGGCCGGCAGCGACCTTCAGGCCGATGCCGAAGGCCTGGGACGCATGATTTCGCTGCAGCTGCGTACGACGGCGCCGCCCAATCGCATGGTGATGCTGCGCCTCATCGTCGGCCAGCTGAGTGGCATCGGCGGCGCGCGCACCTCAGGGATGGGTACACAGCGTATCCGCTCACTGCCCGATGTGGTGGCCTCGGTGCTGAACGAGCAGTTCTTCGAGAAGGAAGAACCGCGCCAGCTGGGCCTGCCCATCAACGCCGAATCGCTGGCCGTGGCGGCTGTCAACGAGACCCTGGCGAATGACTTCCGCAACGCGGACATGTGCCCGGAGTGCGGCACCTTCTCCCTCATCCACACTGAAGGCTGTCGCAAGTGTCCCACCTGCGGCTACAGTGAATGCTGAGACGCGGGTGAGGCGCACCGCAACCACCCTTTGAGGAGCACCATGCCCATCCTGAATCGTGAGAAGGCCCTGCGCTGCCTGCGCAAGGATCGCGTCCTGCTCGCCGGATTGCTGGAGGGCCTCGACCAGCAGGCGGCGCTCGACCTGCGCGATGGCCCTGACGGCTGGTGCCTGCTCGATATTATCTGCCACCTGGCGGACTTCGAGCACATATTCGCCGGGCGGGCACGCAGCATGCTGGCGCAGGACGAACCGCGCTTCCCCGCCGTCGACCACCTGGCGCTGGTCGTGGCC
Organism: Phototrophicaceae bacterium; assembly: GCA_965223965.1. Taxonomy (GTDB): domain Bacteria; phylum Chloroflexota; class Anaerolineae; order Aggregatilineales; family Phototrophicaceae; genus JAGWBD01. The sequence goes on along the minus strand of CBDCXX010000006.1, from coordinate 1,839,512 downwards.
AATAACTATGCGCAGCAGGACCTGAATGCGACCTGGCGACGCTGGCTGCAAGGGCGTGAGGCTTTCATCAACTGGCTGGAAGGCCTTGACGAGGCGCAACTCGCCCGCCCCGGCATCCATCCCGAAACCGGCGCCATGACGATCCTCCACCTGGCCATCAACACCGTCCTGCACGATGTTGATCACATGGAGCAGATCAGTCGCGTTCTCGGGCGCGGCAGCCTGGCGCAGTGAGGCGACGGCTGGCGCGCGTGGCCCTGCTGCTCTTGCTGAATGCGCTCCTGCTGCCGGCCGCGGTGATCCACATCTATGGCCGCATCGACCATGCACAAGCCGCCGATGTCATCGTGGTGCTGGGCGCGGGCCTGGAGCGCAGCAACCGCCCAGGCCAGGCGCTGACGCGGCGCGCGCAGCAGGCCGCCACGCTCTACGCGCGCGGCGTGGCGCAGTGGGTGATTTGCACCGGTGGCATCGGTGCCGGTCGCAGCCGCAGTGAGGCGGGCGCCTGTCGCGAGCTGCTGCAGCTGCGGGGTGTTCCGGCGCAGGCCATCTTGCTGGAGGACAGCAGCCGCAGCACAGAAGAAAACGCGCTGCGCAGCGTGGCGTTGATGGAGGCCAGGGGCTGGCAAAGCGCCGTCGTCGTCAGCGACGGTTACCATCTGCTGCGGGCGCGCTGGCTCTTTTCGCGCATCGGCCAGCCGGTCAGCACCAGCCCCGCCGCCGACCCGCCGCTCGCCTGGCATGTCCCCTACGTCCTGCGTGAAGTCGGGGCCTTTTACTGGCTGGGCCTGCGCTATCTGCTGAATCTGCCGGAATCCCTGATCTAGTTCAGCGCAGCCGCCGCAATCGCTGTAACCTGGGCCAGGCGGCTGACCAGAGCCGGTAGCGCAGCGGCGAGGGCGCGTAATCCCAGGCGCCAACGCTGCGCGTGATCACGCCGCGAAAGCCGCGCTTGAAGCCGTAAACGCCCCACAGCGGGTCACTTTCGTCAAACACGTCCGGCGCGCCCCAGAGATCGTAACTGCGGTAGCCTTGCGCCCGCGCCCAAAGCATTGCCTCCCACTGCAGCGCGTAATTGGGCATGCGCTGCCGCTCCGCGCCCGAAGAGGCGCCGTAAAAATAGAAGCAGCGCTCGCCGAAATGGAAGAGGATGACCTGGGCGAGCGGGACCCCCTGGTGCTCGGCGATGAGCGCGTGCGCCAGGCCGGCCTGCAGAAAGCTGCCCCAGGCCAGGAGATAGTAGGATTGCGGCCGGATGAGGAAGCCGTCGCGCGCGCCGGTGATGCGATACAGCTCGTAGAGCGTGCCGAGTTCGTCGATTGTGGCGGCGCGAACGCGCACCTCGCGCCGTTCGGCGAGCCGCACCTTGCGCCGCGTGTTCGGGCTGAAGGCAGCCAGCAGTTCTGCTTCGCTGCGCCCCAGGTCGATGCTGATGCTGTTGCGAAACTGCACCTGTTCGGCGGCCAGACGCCAGCCACGTTCCTTCAGTTCGTCGAGTAGTTGCTGGCCCGGCGCCGGCAACTGTTCTTCAGCGCTGCCAGGCAGACCGGTCGCGCAGGGCAGGTCGGGGTCGATCTTGAGCCACAGGGCATTCCACTTTTGCGCCAGCGCCTGCAGCTGGTCCAGCACCGCCGCGCGCAACTGCGCGTCCTCCCAGGCGAGCGTCGGCCCGCGTGGCGCGTAGAGCACGCGCAGCGGGCCCTGGCGGCGCAGGCCGACAGAGGCCATGGCGACCAGCTCGCCGCCCTGCAGGAAGGCCAGCCGCAGCGGCTGCCAGCCGGTCGTCACCCGCTTGAATTCGCCCCACTCCCAGGTCTGCAGTACGTGCGCCGCGGGCAGGCTGCGCAGCCGCTCGTTCCAGTCCGCGCGCTCCTTGACCTCCAGTGACCGCAACATGCTCAGTCCGCCGCCATGCCGCGCGAACGCAGGGCGACCGCCACGCGGTACAACTGGTAGAACAGCGGGTTGTAGACGCAATCGAGGGCGCCGGCCGTGCGGCGCAACGCACCGCCCCAGCCGCGTTTGAAGCCGTAGACGCCCCAGAGTCCATCATGGCGCGTCTGGAAGCTGGCCTCCAGCGTCACCTCGTCGGAATCGGGCACGCCCCACAGGTCGTAGCTCTGGCAGCCCTGCGCCCGCGCCCAGCGGATCGCCGCCCACTGCGCGCCGTAGCTGGCCATGAGATTGCGCTTGTCAGCCGAGGAGGCGCCGTAGAGATACCAGGCCTGCTTGCCGGCGCGAAAGACCATGACCCCCGCCAGCGGCCGGCCCTCGTGTTCAGCGAGCCACAGCGCGGCGTTGCCCTGCGGCACAAAAAGCTCGAAGGCGCGACGATAGTACTCCGCTTCGTGCACGCCGAAGCTGCTGCGCGCGCCAGTCTCGGCCATCAGCTGCGTGAAGACCGGCAGGTCGGCGGCAGTCGCTTCGCGACAGGTCACGCCTTTTTTGTCGCTGCTGCGAATCTTGCGCCGCGTCCCCTGGTTCATGCGCGCGAGGATTTGCTCCTCGTCCGCGCGCAGGTCGATGAGGATGCTGCGCGGCGGCTGGATGTGATGGCTGCTGCCCAGGAAGCGCCAACTTTCCAGGCCGCGGGGTCGGTATACCGGCGCGTGACCCGGCTCCCACTTGAGCATGAAGGCGCGCCGCCGGCCGGCGCGACGATGCAGCGCGGGCCACAGCGCCGGCCACTGATCCTCCGCCGTGACCAGCGGGCCCATGGGCAGGTAGCCGAAGCTGCCGATGCGGCCGAAGGAGCGCAGCAGCAGCTGGGCGCCCGCCACCAGCTCGTCGCTGTCCACCCTAGTCAGGCCGACGCGGATGACCTGCCAGCCGTAGGTGGCCTTGAGCGCCCCCCAGGCGGGCAACTGCAGGACGTGCGCGCGCGGGTGGGCCTGTACGAATTGCTCCCATGGCGCGGAATCCGGTTCGACGATGCGATACATGGCCCCAGTCTACAGGCGCGAATCGCGCGGCGCGAGACTTGGACAGCGGGGCCCAGGCGGGCTGTCTGAGATACGCCGCAGCCTGCGACTTCCGACTTGCGACTGCAAAATGCCTTTGCTATACTGGCCGCGCTTGTCCAATTTGGCACAAACCGGCCACGCGGCACCTTGCAGCGGGCGGAACGGGGGCCCTGCAACGATGGAAACGCTGAACGAATGGGCCTTTGTTGGCGTCTTTTTCGCCATCGCCTGGGTCTTCCCGGCGCTGCCCATCATCGGCGCCTGGCTGGTACGCCCCAAGAAGCCCAACGCGATCAAGAAACAGACCTACGAGAGCGGCGTGGAGACCGTCGGCGATACCTGGGTGCAGTTCCGCGTGCAGTACTACATCTACGGCCTCGTCTTTCTGATTTTTGATGTCGAATTGATTTTCCTCTTCCCCTGGGCAGTCGCCTACGAGCGCCTCGACTGGTTCGCCTTTGGCGCCGGATTCCTGTTCATCTTCCTCCTGACCGACGCGCTGATCTACGCCTGGCGCAAGCGCGCGCTGGAATGGATCTAGCGGGGGAGCCTTGTCTTGACGACCTGTGTCGATGTGATCAATACGCTGGTGCCCTGTCTGGTGCGCGCCGGCTGGAACGTGGAAGTCGCTACATTGCTCTCGCTGCTGCTGGGCGTAGTGATCGTTGCTACCGTGCCGCTGCTGACCGTCATCCTGCTCATCTGGATCGAGCGCAAGTTCGCGGCCCGCATCCAGGACCGCATCGGCCCCAACCGCGTCGGCCCCTACGGCCTGCTGCAGTCGGTGGCGGACGCGCTGAAGATGTTGACCAAGGAAGACATCACGCCCACTGGCGCGGACCGCGTGCTCTTTAATCTGGCGCCCATCATCACCTTCGCCACAGTCGTCCTCATCTGGGCCATCATTCCCTTCACGCCGCTGCACATCGGCTCGGACCTGAGCATCGGCATCCTCTATTTCGTCGCCGTAGGTTCCGTCGGCGCCATCAAGGTGATGATCGGCGGCTGGTCGAGCAACAACAAATACGCCCTGCTGGGCGCCTTCCGCACCATCGCGCTCATCGTCAGCTACGAGGTGCCGATGATTCTGGCGCTGCTCATCCCCGTCCTCATGGCCGGCTCGATGGGCATGCAGGACATCACGCGTGCCCAGGGCGGCATGTGGTTCATCGTGGTCTCGCCGCTGGCGGCCATTATTTTCTTCGTCGCTAACCTGGCGGAGACCGGACGCGCGCCCTTCGACCTGCTCGAGGCGGAGTCCGAGCTGATCGCCGGCTACAACATCGAATACTCCGGCTTCAAGTTCGGAATGTTCATGGCCGGCGAGTTCATGCACGTCTTCACCGTCGCCGTGCTGACCGCCGTGCTCTTCCTCGGCGGCTGGTGGGGGCCATTTGTCGATCAGGTCCCGGCACTGGGCTTCGTCTGGCTGGGCCTGAAGACCGCCGTCGTCTACCTCTTCATGTTGCTCATCCGCAACACAGTGCCCCGCTTCCGCATCGACCAGGTCATGAGCATCAACTGGAAGTTCATGGTGCCGCTCTCCATCCTGCTCATTCTGGTGCAGGCCTTCCTGCTGCGTCTGACCGACGTAATCGGGCTGGCGCCGGCGCCGGAGCAGGCGAGCGACTTCCTCGCCAATCTGCCGCAGGCGCTCGTGCTGCTGGCCGGCAACCTTGTCCTCGGCGCGCTCGTGATGCTCATGCTGCAACGCCATGGCCGCACCCTGCGCGCAGCCGACAAGGCGGTGGCAGCCGTGCGCGGCGGGCCTGCCGCGGCGGGCGGGACGGCGGACGCATGACGGCCATACCCGGGCGGGGGGAACGGGCATGATCGAAGTCAACGCGCAGACGATCGCCTTTGGCATCCTCAGCGTTTTCATCCTGGGCGGCGCGCTGGGCGTGGTGACCACGCGCAACCTCGTCCACGGTGCGCTCTGGCTCATCCTGAGCCTCTTCGGCGTGGCGGGCTTTTTTGTGCTGCTCAGCGCGCCCTTCCTCGCGGCCGCGCAGGTGCTGGTCTACATCGGCGCCATCGCCATCCTCATCGTCTTCGCAGTCATGCTGACGCGCAGCATGACCAGCCTGGGCGAGATACGCAACGGGCAGTGGTGGCTCTCCGCCATCACCGCCGCGCTGCTGTTTCTGCTGCTGGCCGTGGGCATCATCCTGCCTGTCTGGGGCAGGGGGGCGCCCGGCGAGGTAACGATGCTGTCGGCCACGGTCGGCAACGCGGCGGATCTCGGCGTGGCGCTGGTCGACGGCAACGGCTTCGTGCTGCCCTTCGAAGTCGCCTCGCTCTTGCTGACGGCTGCCATGATCGGCGCCATCGTCATCGCCCGCGACGAGGAGCAGGAGTAGACGTGATTCCCCTGTGGATGTTCCTGGTCGTAGCGGCGCTCCTCTTCTGCATCGGCAGCTACGGCGTGCTGGCGCGGCGCAACGCCGTCGCCATCCTCATGTCGGTGGAGCTGATGCTTAACGCCGTCAATATCAACCTCGTGGCCTTCTGGCGCTATCTCGCGCCGCAGGACATGAGCGGCCAGGCCTTTGCGGCCTTCGTCTTCGTGGTGGCAGCGGCCGAGGCGGCAGTCGGTCTGGCGATTCTCCTCTTCGTCTACCGAACGAGGCGTTCGGTCGTCGTCGAAGACGTGAACCTGCTCAGGTGGTAGAGACTGCGATGGACTTCAATCTCGCCGACTACAGATTCGTCCCCTGGTTCATCCCGGCCGGGCCCCTGCTGGCCTTCTTCCTCATCATGCTCATCAGCAACCGCTCGCGGCGCCTGCCCGCCACTGACCACGAGTATGGCGGCCATCACCCCGATTACGATGGTATGGACGTCCACGTCGTGACGCGCTGGAGCCGTGTGCTGAGTGTAATCATCGGCCTGGCCGGTGTGCTGGCCGCGCTTTTCATCAGTTTCCAGGTAGTGAGCGCCGGCTGGTCCTACGGCCATCACTTCGGCGAGGAAGTCATCGCCAGCGCCACGCCCTGGCTCGACACCGGCAACACGACCTTCGACATGGGCGTGCTGGTTGACCCGCTGACGGTCATCATGCTCTTCATGGTGCCCATCGCGGTGCTGGGCATCTTCATCTATTCGATCGGCTACATGGCGCATGACCCGCGCCAGTCGCGTTTCTTTGCGCTGATTTCGCTCTTTGCCGGCGCCATGCTGACCCTGGTGGTGGCGGACAACCTCCTCCTGCTCTTCGTCGGCTGGGAGATCATGGGCCTCTGCTCCTACCTGCTCATCGGCTTCTGGTTCGAGAAAGAGAGCGCCAGTGCGGCGGCCGTCAAGGCCTTCACGACCACGCGCGTGGCCGACGTCATCATGCTGCTGGGCATCGTCTACCTCTACTTCGAGACGGGCACGCTCAGCTTCCGCGAAATCCTCTACAACCCGGCCGTGCTGGAGCAGCTGGCGACGACCCCCGCCATCATCCTCGGCGGCAGCGCGGCCTCGCTGATCAGCCTCTTCCTGATCGCCGGCACCATCGGCAAATCGGCGCAGTTCCCGCTGCACCTGTGGCTGCCGGATGCGATGGAAGGGCCGACGCCCGTCAGCGCGATGATTCACGCCGCGGCCATGGTCACCGCCGGCATCTACGCCATCATCCGCATGTTCCCGCTCTTCGTGGCTGGCGCGGACCCGCATCACGGCCTCTTCAACAGCCCGCTGCTGCTGATGGCGCTGGTTGGCGCGGGCACGGCGCTCTTCGCCGCGACCATCGCCCTGGCGCAGAACGACGTCAAGCGCGTGCTGGCCTGGTCGACCATTTCACAACTGGGCTTCATGATGGCCGCGCTGGGCATCGGCGCTTGGGTGGCGGCCGCCTTCCACCTCATCACGCACGCCTTCTTCAAGGCGCTGCTCTTCATGGCCTCCGGCTCCGTCATTCACGGTATGGAGCATGGCGAGCACCACGCGCACGCGCACAGTGAGCACGACGACCACCACGGCGCTGAGATGCATGAGGAGGGCCACGACGCGTCCTTCGACCCGCAAGACATGATGAACATGGGCGGCCTGCAACAACGCATGCCGGTCACCTTCCTCACCTTCCTCGTGGGCGGCTTTTCGCTGGCCGGCTTCCCGCTGCTGACCGCCGGCTTCTGGTCGAAAGATGAAATTCTGGCGGACGCCTGGCAGGGGCTGACGCACGGCTATCTGCCGCACGTGCTGGTCTTCATCCTGCTGGCGCTGGCCGCTTTCCTGACCGCCTTCTACACCATGCGCCAGCTGGGCCTCACCTTCCGTGGCGAGCCGCGCAGCGAGGCCGCGCGTCATGCCGGCCTGGGCCAGGGCCTCGTCAGCGTGACGATGACGCTGCCGCTGCTGGGCCTGGCCTTCTTCGCCATCGTCGCCGGCTACCTCGCTGTGCCAGAGGACTTCCCGCTCTTCGGCGCGCTCTTCTCGCCCGAGGCAGTGGGCGGCAATCGCTTCCACCACTTCGTCATCGAGACCTTGCCGCACAGCAGCGTCACGGCCTTCTTCAGCGCGGTGCCGGATATGCAGGTTTCCGCGCCGCCCTTCGCGCTGGTGCCGGTAGCGACCTCCTTCCTGGTCGCCCTGGGCGGGCTGTATCTGGGGCACCGGATGTATTGGCGCCGTCCCCTGCGCGCCGGTGAGCCGGACCCGCTTGTCAAGCTGCTGGGCGCGGAAGTCCACAATACGCTGCGCAACAAGTACTACCTCGACGAACTCTACGAGCGCGTTTTCGTGCGCCCGTCCCACTGGATCTCCAGCGTGGTGGTCAGCGAATTCATCGACCGCGGGCTGATCGATGGCCTGCTGCATTTGATCGGGCGCGTCTTTGCCTGGATTGGTGACCTGCTCAAGCTGCTCAACACCTGGTTGATTGACGGCGTGGGTGACGGCATCCCCGAGGGCATCGTCGCCTTCGGCCTGCGTCTGCGTCACGTCCAGACGGGGCGGGTGCAACAGTATCTGCTGTACATCGCCATCGCAGCGATTTTGATCGCCATCGTCTTCGCCGCTTCGGCCGGCGCGCTGGTATCGACCGGATGACGGGCGTGGAGACTGGACGGGCATGATTGACTCAGTTTTGGGCATGGATCTGCTGTCGGCGCTGGTCGTCGCGCCGGCGCTGGCAGCGCTGCTGCTGCTGATCCTGCCCCAACAAAAACGCCTCGTGCGCTGGGTCGCGCTGGGCCTGGGTCTGGGGGTGGCGCTGCTGGCCATCCTGGCCTTCCGCTACTACCAAATGGGCCCACAAAGCCCAGGCTACGTGCTGGAGCAGAGTTACCCCTGGTTTGAATTGCTGGGCGCTTCCTGGCATGTCGGCATCGACGGCATCAGCGCGGTGCTGGTGTTGCTCACCGGCATCCTGACTCCCCTGGCGGTGCTGGTCAGCTGGGAGATTGAAGAGCGCGTCAACATGCACATGGCGCTGCTGCTCTTCTTCCAGACCGGCCTGATGGGCGTCTTCGTCACCCTCGACCTGCTGACCTTCTTCCTCTTCTGGGAGCTCAGCCTGGTGCCGATGTACTTCCTCATCAACCAGTGGGGCGGCCCCGGGCGCCAGTACGCTTCAGTCAAGTTCATGATTTACTCGCTGGGTGGCTCGCTGGGTTTCCTGCTGGCCACGCAGCTGGTGGGCTGGGCGGTCTCCGCCGAGCTGGGCGCGCCCAGCTTCGACATCGTCACGCTGACGCAGACCTGGCCGACGCTGGCCAACACGGTTGGCGCCACCTTCCTCGGCATCCCGCTGGAGACGGTCAAGGCCTTCGCCTTCATCGGCTTCTTTGTGGCCTTCGCTATCAAGGTCCCCGTCTGGCCCTTCCACACCTGGCTGCCGGACGCGCACAGCGAGGCGCCGACTGCCGGCTCAATGCTGCTGGCGGGCGCGATGCTCAAGCTGGGCGCCTACGGCTTCCTGCGCCTCGTTATCCCGCTCTTCCCGGACGTATGGGTGGCGCCTGTGCAGATCCTTGGCCTGCCTGCCACCAATGCGGCCACGCTCTTCGCCGTACTGGCCATACTGGGCGTCGTGCTGGGGGCCTTCGCGGCCTTCGGCCAGAATGACATAAAACGCCTGGTGGCCTACAGTTCGGTCAATCACATGGGCTTCGTCGTGCTGGGGCTGGCGGTCGCCGCCCAGGCCTGGGGCGAACAGTTCGTGCTGGGCGGCACCGGGCGTATGCAGGACGCGATACTGGCGACTAACGGCGCTGTGCTGCAAATGTTCAACCACGGCCTCAGTTCGGCCGGCATGTTCCTGCTGGCGGGCGCTATTTATCACAAGACGCACACGCGCGACCTGAGGCAGTACGGCGGCTTCTGGGTGAAAGCGCCAATTTACGGCGGCATTTTTATCTTCACCAGCATGGCCAGCCTGGGCCTGCCAGGCCTCAACGGCTTCGTCGGCGAATTCCTCATCGTGCGCGGCGCCTGGCCGGTCTTCACCTTGCTGACGGCGCTGGCGATGATCGGGCTGCTCTTCACCGGCGCCTACATCCTTAAGGGTATTCGCAGCGTGCTGCACGGCCCCTTCAATATGCGCTGGCACGACGTTCACCTTGAGATTGAGCCGCGCGAGGCGCTGGCAATCGCGCCGTTGCTGCTGCTGATGCTGGTCACGGGCGTGGCGCCGAACTGGATTCTGCCCGTCATCAACAACTCGGTGACGCGCCTGCTTGGAGGCCTCGCTGGATGAGCGAACTTGTACTCCCGGTTCTGAGCCTCATCATCTTCATCCCGATCGTCGCGGCGGTCATCATTCTGTTCATGAATGGCGAGCGCCGCGACCTCGTGCGCGGCGTGGCCGTCGCGGCGGCGCTGGCGGTGTTGTTGCTGTCGCTGGCCGTTTTCCTCGGCTACAACGCCCAGGTGGAGCAGGTGACCGCCAACCAGCAGGCCTTGCTGGCGGCGGGCGGGCCCATGGCCGGCACGCAGATGTTCGCCGAGGGCCTGGCCTTCGAGGAGCAGTACGAGTGGGTGCCCTCGATGGGCATCGGCTATCACGTCGGCGTGGACGGGCTGAGCGCGCCCATGGTGCTGCTGACCGGCATGGTGGCGCTGGCCGGCGTACTGGTCTCCTGGCGCATTCAGGACCGCACGCGCGAATTCATGGCCTTCTTCCTGTTGCTGGTGGCGGGCGTCTACGGCGTCTTCGTGGCCATCGACATGTTCACGCTCCTCTTCTTCTACGAACTGTCCATCTTCCCCATGTACCTGCTGATCGCCACCTGGGGCTGGGTCGAGCTGCGTCAGTACGCGTCGATGAAGCTGACGCTCTACATCCTGATCGGCTCGGTAGTGGCGCTGGTGGGCGTGATCGCCATGGTGCTGGTGGCCGACGGCTGGTTCCGCAGCCCGGAAGGCGCGGCTGCGCTGCAGCAGGCCATCGCGGCCGGCATCGTCGCGCCGGGCTCGACCTCGCTCAGCTTCGACATGGTCAACCTGACGCTGGCGGCGGAGACCGGCGCCTTCGACGTGCCGGGCTATGGCGGCGTTGAGGCGCTGACCTTTGCGCGCCTCTGGTTCCCCTTCATTTTCATTGGCTTCGGCGTGCTGGCGGGCGTCTTCCCCTTTCACAACTGGAGCCCGGACGGCCACGTGGCCGCGCCGACCGCCGTCTCCATGATTCATGCGGGCGTGCTGATGAAGCTGGGCGCCTACGCCGCGCTTCGTGCCGGCGTGCAGTTGCTGCCCGAGGGCGCCGAAGTGCATTTGCCCTGGATTGTCTTCCTGACGCTCATCAACGTGGTCTACGGCGCCTTCATTGCCTACCGCCAGCGTGACTTCAAGTACGTCATTGGCTTCTCCTCGGTCAGCCACATGGGCCTGGTGAGCATGGGCTTCGCCACCATGAACGTGATTGGCATGACCGGCGCGGGCCTGCAGATGTTCAGCCACGGCGCGATGACGGCGCTCTTCTTCGGTTGCGTCGGGATGGTCTATGACCAGGCCCACACGCGCGACATTCCCAGTCTGGGCGGCTTCATCAAACGCATGCCCTGGGTGGGCATTGCCTTCATCATCGGCGGCCTGACCAGCATGGGCATGCCCGGTCTAAGTGGCTTCATCGCTGAATATCCCATTTTCACCGGCATGTGGGCGGCCTCGGACCAGATCACGCTGCAGGCGGGCGGCCTCGTGTTGAGCAACTATTACTCGGTCATCGTGGTCGTCGCTGCCCTCGGCATCGTTATCACGGCGGCCTATGTACTGCGCGTGACCGGCCAGGTGTTCCTCGGTGAATTCAACGCCAGGTTGTATCCGGACGTGCGTGACATCGCCGTTACCGACCGCGTGGTACTGTTGTTGCTGGGTACGCCGCTGCTCATCATTGGCGTGTTGCCGAGCGTGATGGCGCCGATGATCACCAGCGGCGTCGGGCCGGTGCTCGCAATCCTGGGAGGGGCACAAGGTGGCTGAGTTCGACTTCCTGGGCAGCCTGCCGGCCATCGTGCCGGAGCTCGGGCTGACAATTCTGGCGATGGTCATCCTCTTTCTGGATGTCTATCTGCCGACGAACCGGCGCCGCAACATCGCCTGGGTAACCATCGCGGGGCTGGCGCTGCTGGCCCTGACGCCGCTCATCTGGGGGCCGCCGGCAGACGCGGGCAGCCAGCTGGTCTGGGGCGGCATGGTGCGCCACGATACCCTGGCGCAGATCTTCAAGGTGATGATTCTGCTGGGTGCGGCCCTGACCGCGCTGATGTCCATCGACACCAGGGCCCACGGCCGCCAGGGCGAGTTCTATCTCATCCTGGTCGTGGCGACGTTGGGCGCCTGTCTGGTCAGCTCCGCTGCTGACCTGATTATGGTCTTCCTCGGCCTGGAGACGCTGTCGATCCCGCTCTACATCCTGGCGGCCTTCCGCCGCGACGATCTGCGCTCCGCCGAGAGCGGTATGAAGTACTTCCTCTTCGGCGCCTTCGCGTCGGCGGTGATGCTCTTCGGCCTCAGCATCCTCTACGGTTTCGCCGGCCAGACCAGCCTGTATGCGCTGGCGGAGCTCTTGCCGACGGCGAGCGGCGGTTCCGTGTTGCCGGTGCTGGGCGCGCTGACCCTCGTGGTGGTCGGCTTCGGTTTCAAAATCGGCGCGGCGCCCTTCCATTTCTGGACGCCGGACATGTACGAGGGCGCGCCCACGCCGGTGGCGGCCTTCGTCAGCGTGGCCAGCAAGGCGGCCAGCTTCGCGTTGCTGCTGCGCTTCCTGATTGCCGTGTTCCCGCAGAGCCTGGTCATTGGCGGCCACGAGGTGCAGGCCTTCTGGGTCGGGCTGGCGGCGCTGATGGCGGTCATCTCAATGACGCTGGGGAACGTGCTGGCGCTGTCGCAGCGCAACATCAAGCGCCTGCTGGCCTATTCTTCCATCGCGCAGGCGGGTTACGCGCTGATTGGCGTGGCGGCCATCCAGTCGCAGACGGAACAGGGCGTGGCAGCGGTCGGCTTCTACCTGTTCATGTACACCTTCACCAACCTGCTGGCCTTCGCGGTCGTGGTCTTCTTCAGCGAGGCGACCGGCAGCGAGACCATCGCCGACCTGGCCGGCCTCAACCGGCGCAGCCCCTGGCTGGCGCTGATGATGACCATTGCGCTGCTGTCGCTGGGCGGCATTCCGCCCATGGCCGGCTTCTTCGGCAAGTTCTTCCTGTTCAACGCGGCGGTGCAGGCAGATTTAACCTGGCTGGCGATCGTCGGCGTGCTGAACGCCATCGTCGCCCTCTATTATTACCTCATGGTCATCAAGGTGATGTACGTGGACCGCAGCGCCGACGAGAGCGCCATCCCGCTCTCGCGCGCTTCCGGCTGGGCGCTGGCCCTGCCGGCTCTCGCCGTGCTCCTGCTGGGCACGGTGGCCGCGCAGCCGGTCTTCGAATGGGCGGTGCGCGGTGCCTTCGCGCTGTTCTAAAGGGATGACGAATCTGCTGAAGCGGCACCGGAGTGCTGGAAAACGGGACCTGTCTGTGATAGGCTTCACAGTCGTTCCGCTGGAGGGCGTGAGGCAGTGAGCGAACCCGGTTCCGACAGGGCGCCGGTGCTGCTGCTGGGGGCGAAGGTCATCGCCCAGGTGGGCGCGCTGCTTGTGCTGATAGCCGGGGGCGCGGTGCTACTGGGCCTGGCGCTGGACGAGGCGCTGGACACGAAGCCCCTGTTTATTTTTGTACTGTTGCTGGGGAGCATTCCCCTTTCGCTCTGGGCGATTTACCGCTATTCGCAACACCAGGCGCGTCTCATTCTGGCGGCGCAGAAGGAGGAAGGACAACAGTGACCCTGAACTGGAGCGGCAAGCGCCGCTGGATCGCCCTTATCCTGGTGCTGGCCAGCGCGGTGGTGATGTTCAACTGGCCGCCGGTCGTGCCGGTGATTCAGCTGCCGGGCGAGGTGTATCCTGGAGGCCGCGAAATCTTCGGCCTGCCGGTCACCAACACCCTGGTCGGCTCGGTGGCGGTGTGGATCCTCATCGCCCTGCTGATCCGTGTGGTCAGCCGCCGCCGGCCAAAGGATGGTGGCGAAGTGCCGCGCGGCGGCTTCTACAATTTCTTCGAGATGGCCTTCGAGGGTCTGTACGGTTTCATCGGCGGTATCGCGCCGGAGCGCTACCTCGGCCCCATCTTCAAGATGTTCATGACCATTTTCCTGGTCGTGCTGCTCTCCAACTGGCTGGAGCTGGTGCCAGGTATCGACAGCGTCGGCTTCCTGCATCCCCACGTCCACGAGGTGGACGGCCATACAGAGCTGCTGGACGGCTTTGACACGGCGAGCATCGCCGGCCTGTATTACGTCAATGCCCAATGCCCCTGGGTCAGCCCCGAGGCTGCTGAATCCATGACGTCAGCAGCGCTGCAGGCCCGCGCGGACGCCGGCTGTCACTCCGGCATTCCCGCCATGGCCGCGGCCGACGATCATGCGGATGAGCCTGCAGATGACACCCAGGATGACCCCGAATCGGCAGCCGAACATGCTGATGAAGCCGCCGATCCGCACCACGCCAAACCGGGTGATCCCTCCGTGCCCTGGGTGATTCTGCCCTACATCCGCGTCCCCTCCACCGACCTGAACATGACCCTGGCCATCGCTCTTATCGCCGTAATCATGATTCAGGTGATGGGATTCCGCGCCCTGGGCATTGGCTATCTGACCAAATTCTTCAACTTTTCCACGCTGTTTAAGTCGCCGCTAGGCGGCATTGACGTAGCGGTTGGCCTGCTGGAGCTGATTGGCGAGTTCGCGAAGATTCTCTCTTTCGCCTTCAGGCTTCTCGGTAATATTTTCGCCGGCTCCATCCTGCTCTTCGTGATGAGCTTCCTGGTGCCGGTAATCGTTCCCTGGCCATTCTTCCTGCTTGAGTTCTTCGTCGGCATCATTCAGGCGGTGGTTTTCGGCCTGCTGACGGCGATCTTCATGAGCCTGGCAACGGAAGGACATCACGGCGAGGAGCATCACGAGGAGGCTGCCGCCGGCGCGCACTGAGCTGGACCAGTCAAAAAGATCAGACACGATCCTGGAAGGAGTGAGGAAGATGGAAGAAGCAGTGGTAGTGGCAGGCAAGGCGATTGGCGCGGGCATGGCCATGATCGGCGCGCTGGGCGGCGGTATCGGCATTGGGCTCGCGGTGGGTGGCGCTGTACAGGGTATGGCGCGCAACCCGGATCACACCGGCACAATCCAGACCAACATGATCCTGGGTGTGGCCTTCGCCGAGGCCGTGGCCATCTATGCCCTGGTCGTTTCCCTGATCATCCTGTTCGTACTGTCCTGAGCTGGTCGGAGGGAAGCGACTGTGGAAGCCCTTGGAATCAATCTAGGTTATCTGCTCATCCAGATTATCGCCTTCGTCGTCATCTATGTGCTGCTAACCCGCTTCGTCTTCGATCCGCTCATTGCGGTGTTGCGCGACCGGCGCACCCGCATTCAGCGCGGGCTTGAAGACGCCGAAAAGGCGGCCAATGCGCGCATGAATGCCGAGGCCGAGGCGGAGAAAGTCCTGCAACAGGCCCGTAACGAGGCCCAGGGACTCATTGAGGAAGCCCGCGGGCGCGGTGAGGAAGTTGCGCAGCAGGTGCAGCAGGACGCCCGGGCAGAGGCGGAGAACATCCGCAACGACGCGCGTCAGGCAGCGCAGGCCGAGCGTGACGTGCAGCTGGCTGGCCTGCGCGGTCAGGTGGCGGCCATCTCGATCGCTGTGGCGCAACAGCTCATCGGCGCTTCGCTGAACGAAGCACAGCAGCAGGCGCTCATCGACGACTTCTTCGCGAAGGTGCCGGAGGCGGCTGCTTCGCTCTTCGGCGAGGTCACTGTCGTCAGCGCCATGCCGCTCGACGCTGCTGAACAGGAGAAAGTACAGCAGCAGATCGGCGCGGACAGCGTTAGATTTGATGTTGACCCCTCGATTCTGGGCGGTCTGATCATGCGCGCCGCGGATCGTGTGGTGGATGGCAGCGTGCGCAGCGGCCTGGACGAAATGTCGCAGCGCCTGTCCTGAATTGCCAGGCGCATACGGGCAGTGGGCCGCCGGGACACCGGTGAGCCCGCTGTTTGTTTTATGGCCAAATCATTTTCACAGCTTCTAGAGGCACTACCGCCTGCGCAACTCTTGCGCGTAAGTGGCGATGCGCCTGTGCGCGCGCCGGTTGAGGAAGACAGCCGCGTGCTGCAGCCAGGAGGCCTCTTCCTGGCGCGCAAGGGCTTGGTGGCGGACGGCCATGACTACATCCCGCAGGCGATTGAGCAAGGCGCCGCGGCGCTGGTAGTCGAACGCGCGGTGGAAGAACTGACGCTGCCCTGGGCGCAGGTTCGCGATGCGGGAGAGGCGCTGGGGTATCTTGTCGCCGCCTGGCAGGGTTTCCCGGCGAGGCGTATGTTTCTCATTGGCGTGAGCGGCACTAACGGCAAGACCACCACGGCCACGCTTCTGCATCGTATCTTGCAGCGTTCCAGCGGCGGGCGCGCCGGCCTGATCAGCACAGTCGCTGCCGAGCTGGGCGGTAGCAGCAGCGCCGACACCGGGCTGCACGTGACTACGCCCGGCGCTCCGCAGGTCCAGGCGCTGCTGGCGCAAATGTATAGCAACGGCCTGACGCATTGCGTGCTGGAGATGACCAGCCACGGTCTGGCGCAGGGGCGGCTCAACGGCACAACGCTAGAAATCGCCGTATTGACCAACATCACGCACGAGCACCTCGATTTTCACGGCAGCTTCACAGCCTACCGCGCGGCCAAGGCGCGCATGATGAGCTTGCTGTCGCCTGACCGGGGCGTCGCAATCCTCAACGCCGATGACGAGCACTCGGCCTGGGTGGCACAGCAGGCGCCAGGCAGGGTGATTACTTTCGGAGGCGGGCCTGACGCCGGGCTGCGTGCGCAGGCTGTGCAACACAGCCCGCAAGGCTCGCGCTTCCTGGTGCCGCAGCCCGAAGCCGGAAGGCCGCTGGAAATCATAACCAGCCTGGCAGGCGCCTTTAACGTGAGCAACTGTCTGGCAGCCATCGCCGCGGCGCAACAGGTCGCGGGGGTCCACGCGGAGCACATTGCTCAGGGCATCGCCGATGTTGCGACCATGCCGGGCCGCATGGAGCGCGTGGATGCGGGCCAGGCCTTCACTGCCATCGTCGACTTTGCGCACACGCCGGATGCGCTGGAAAAGGCCCTGCAAGCCGGGCACAGCCTGCTGGGGCCTGGCGGCCGGTTGATCGTGGTCTTCGGCTGTGCCGGTCTGCGTGACCGCGAGAAGCGCCGGTTGATGCCCGCCATCGCCGCGCGCCTGGCTGACATTAGCGTATTCACCGCCGAAGATCCACGCACGGAGCCGCTGGACGCCATTCTGGCGATGATGGCGCAGGCCTGCGTTGAGGCGGGCGGCGCAGAAGGGCGCAGCTTCCTGCGCGTGGCGGATCGCGCCGAGGCGCTGTTGCGCGCCTGCCGGCTGGCGCGGGCAGGCGATGTCGTGCTGGCCTGTGGCAAGGGACACGAACAGAGCATGTGCTTCGGCGAGACCGAGTATCCCTGGGACGAACGCAGGGCCCTGCGCGCTGCGCTGGGCGGTGATGCCCTGCGGGTGTTGCCGACCGCAGCATCCTGAGCGCTGGCCGGACTGAGGCGCCCGTGCTAGAATGTCGCCGCGGGAGGGCCTGTGCTAGACTTGGGTATCGTCATCCTGAACTGGAATACGCGAGAGTTGCTGCGTCGTTGTCTGCAGACCGTGTTGGCCAGTGAGGGCATGGCAAACGTTCGTATCGTGGTGGTCGACAACGCCTCCACGGACGGCAGCGTGGCCATGCTGCGCAAAGAGTTCCCGCAGGTCGAGCTTATCGCCAATACAGTCAATAGTGGCTATCCGGCCGGCAACAATATTGGCCTGAGGGTGCTGGGCTATGGTGATGCAGGCCAGGTTCAGCCAGACGCGCCACGCTATGCCATGTTGCTCAACCCGGACACGGAGGTCCCGCCCGACGGCCTGGCGCGGCTGGTGGCCTATATGGACGCGCGCAGGGAGATTGGAATCTCGGGGCCGCGGCTGGTGCTGCCCGACGGCAGCCTTGATCTGGCCTGTCGCCGCAGCTTTCCCTCGCCGCAGCTTTCGCTCTACCGCTTCACTGGCCTGGCGCGCATGTTTCCGCGACATCGGCAGTTCGGACGCTACAACATGACCTTTGCTGACCCGGACGAGGAGCTCGAGGTAGACGCAGTGGTCGGCGCCTGCATGCTGGTACGGCGCGAGTCGATTGCGGCGGTGGGATTGCTGGATGAAGACTTTTTCATGTACGGTGAGGACCTGGACTGGGCCTGGCGCATTAAACACGCGGGCTGGAAGGTGTACTATCAGCCGCAGGTGGTGGTGCGCCACGTCAAACGGGCGGCCAGCCGCCAGAGTCGGCGCGCCAGCCACGAGTTTCAGCGCGCGATGTTAATTTTCTATCGCAAACACTACCGGAGGTCTACGCCGCTGTGGCTGCACAGCCTGGTCATGACCGGCCTGCTGTTGAAGGGCGGGCGGGCGATGTTGACGGAAATCCGGCAACCGATCGCCTGAATACGCCAACCCGGAGCATTCGCTCCGGTCGTATTCGCCTGCTGCTGAATGCGCTGTTGTTGTTGCTTGACGCGCTGGCGTTGGGCGCTGCCTTTGTGTTGGCCTACGAAACCCGCAACAAACTGGAATTCTTTCAGATTCCGGTCAACCCGCCAAGACTGGGACAGTATGTTCCGACGCTGCTGCTGCACGCGGCCACTACCCTCCTGGTATTCTATGGCTCGCAGCTGTATCACCTGTCGCGCTCGGTCAGCACGCTGGATCAGATGCGAAGAATTCTGGTAGCGACCCTGCTGGGCGCGGTGCTCGCCTTTGGACTGCAGGGCCTGCTGCTGGAACAGTTGCTGAGCGCGACCGAATACCAGGTTGATTA
Organism: Phototrophicaceae bacterium; assembly: GCA_965223965.1. Classification (GTDB taxonomy): domain Bacteria; phylum Chloroflexota; class Anaerolineae; order Aggregatilineales; family Phototrophicaceae; genus JAGWBD01. The sequence continues at coordinate 1,821,166 of CBDCXX010000006.1, read as the reverse complement.
TCCGCGCAGTCTGTTTTTCTACGTCCTGCTCTTCAGCATAGTCATTGTGGAGTTTGGACGCAGCCTGTTCCGCTGGCTGCGGGGCTGGCTGCGACGGCGTGGCGTGGACAACGAAAACCTGCTCATAATCGGCGCTGGCAAGGTCGCGCAGGACATTACGGCGCGCATTCGCCAGAATGCCAGTCCTGGCTACAACATCATCGGGATCGTCACCCGAGACAGCAACAGCCAGGCCAACCTGGTTGAGATGAAGGTCATCGGCCATTATGAGGACATCCCGCAGCTGATCGACGACTACCTGGTTGCGCAGGTCATCATCGCGTTGCCGGAGGCGCATCGCAGCGAGCTGGAAGAGATCATCAACCTGTGCCGGCGCGGTCAAGTGGACATCAAGGTCTTTCCGGACCTGTTTGCCTGGGTGGCGGGCGACCTGAATGTTGACGAGCTGGGCGGCACGCCGCTGTTGACCGTGCGCGACATCGCACTGCGCGGCTGGAAGCTTAGCCTGAAACGCGGCATGGATATTCTCATCGCCTTCTGCGGGCTGGTGTTGCTTTCGCCGATACTGTTGCTGACCGCGTTACTGGTGCGTCTGGAATCTGCCGGCCCTGCTTTCTACATCCAGGAGCGCATGGGCCTGGATGGCCAGCCATTCCCCATGATCAAGTTCCGTTCGATGCACGCGAACGCGGAGGAAAGCGGCCCTGGCTGGACGACCGAGGACGACCCGCGCCGCACGAAAGTGGGCGCCCTGATCCGCCGTAGTAACCTGGACGAAATGCCGCAACTCATCAACGTCTTGCTGGGCCACATGAGCCTGGTGGGCCCGCGTCCGGAACGTTCGGTCTACGTTATGCGTTTTCGCGAACAGATCCCGCGCTACATGGAGCGCCATCAGGAAAAGTCCGGTATGACCGGCTGGGCGCAGATCAACGGTCTGCGCGGCGACACCTCAATCGCGGAACGCACATCCTTCGACCTGTGGTACATCGAAAACTGGTCGGTATGGCTGGACGTGCGCATCGTATGGCGCACGATCTGGCTCATCCTGCTGCGCAGGGACCGCGCCTACTAATCTTCGTGTTCAGCGCATGCGCGATTCGCTGAACCACATATCCCCATTGTTGCCCAGCAAGGTCTTCACAGGTTCGGTGATACGGGCCAGCTGGCGCAGCGTCTCGTCATTGAGCGTGAGCTCCAGCGCCGGCAAGTTCCAGGCGACTTCCTCAGGCTTGCGCGCGCCCACCAGAATCGAGGTCACATTGTCTTGCTGCAGCAACCAGGCCATGGACAGACAGGCCATGGAGGTATCCAGCGAGTCCGCCAGGGCGCCCAACTCCGGCAGTGTGGCGAAGATCTCGCGCTCGCAGCCCGGCTCATTGTGATTGGTATCCGGTCGCGCGCCGTCATACCAGCGCGTCCGCTTCAGGTATGGGGGCACTTCATCAATGTTGGCGTAGCGGCCGGTGAGCAGCCCCTGGGCCAGCGAGCTGTAGCAGAGGATGCCGACCCCGTGCTCGCGGCAAAGGGGCTGGATCTCGTTCTCGGTGACGCGCCACAGCAGGCTGAAATTGACCTGATTGGTCGCGATTCGGCCCAGCGAAACAGCTTCGCCCAGATCCTGGGGGCCGAAGTTGCTGACGCCGTAAGCACGGATCTTGCCCTGTTCCTGCAGCCGCTGCAGGCCGCCGATGGTCTCCGCGAGGGGGATGTCGTGGTTGGGCCAGTGTATCTGATAAAGGTCGATGTAGTCGGTCTGCAAGTAGCGCAGGCTACGTTCGCAGGTTGCCGGAATGGCTTCCGGCGCCAGCTTCGCTCCGCCCAGCTTGGTGGCAATGACGGCTTGCTGACGGCGTCCGCGCAAGGCCTCGCCCAACACCTGCTCCGATTTCCCGTCGTCATAGCCTTCGGCGGTGTCGAAAAAGTTGATACCAGCGTCCAGTGCTGCGTGAACCGTTGCGATGGAGTCATTGTCATCCTGATCGCCCCAGGCCATTTTGCCGCCAAAGGGCCAGCATCCCAGGGCGATGATAGAAACCTCAATTTCACTGTTGCCGAGTGTGGTGCGGCGCATGTGTGCCTCCTTTCGTCCCGGGCGTAGTATAGCAAGCGGCGCCTGCCGCGCGGAATTCATGTATACTGGCGCTGCTAAAGCAGGGTAGCGCGAACGAACGGGGACGCCCATGGCATCGCAGTCCATCACGGCACAAAGCGAAGATTTTTCCAGGTGGTACAACGAAATTGTTTATCGGGCGGATCTGGCGGCGCGGTCCCCGGTGCGCGGTACGATCATTATCAAACCTTACGGCTACGAGCTGTGGGAAGGCATCCGCGATGCGCTTGACCTGCGTTTCAAGGCCAGCGGCCATCGCAACGCCTACTTTCCGTTGTTGATCCCGGAGAGTTACTTGCGGCGCGAGGCGGAGCACGTCGAAGGGTTCAGCCCGGAGCTGGCGGTGGTGACGCATGCCGGTGGCAAAAAGCTGGAGGAAGCGCTGGTCATTCGGCCAACCTCCGAGACGATCATCGGCGAGGCCTTCAGCGAGTGGATTCAATCCTGGCGCGACCTGCCGCTGCTTATCAACCAGTGGTCCAACGTGGTGCGCTGGGAGCTGCGCACACGCCCCTTCCTGCGCACCTCCGAATTCTTGTGGCAGGAGGGCCACACCGCGCATGCCACTGACGTCGAGGCTGAAGAAGAAACGCTGCGGATGCTGGAGATCTACGCCGACATGGCTGTCAACGAGGCGGCCATCCCGGTCATCAGCGGCCGCAAGAGCAACATCGAGCGCTTTGCTGGCGCAATACGCACTTATACCATCGAGGCCATGATGGGCGACAAGCGCGCCTTGCAGGCGGGCACCAGTCACAACCTGGGGCAGAATTTCGCGCGAGCGTTCGACATCCAGTATCTGGACAAAAACAACGACCAGAAGATCTGCTGGACGACTTCCTGGGGCCTTAGCACACGTATGGTAGGCGCTGTGGTCATGGCGCATGGCGACGACGCCGGGCTGCGTTTGCCGCCGCGGTTGGCTCCGTGGCAGGTCGTGATCGTGCCCATTACGCGTGGCGATGAAGGACGTGAGGCTGTGAACGCAGCAGCGCATGCCATTAAGGCAGAACTGGACGCAGCGGGAATGCGCATACACCTGGACGGGCGGGAGGATCTGCGGCCCGGCTTCAAGTTCAATGACTGGGAAATGCGCGGCGTACCGCTGCGTATCGAGCTGGGCCCGCGCGACGTGGCTGGTGGCACGGTCGTGCTGGCGCGCCGGGACATTCCTGGCCGGGATGGCAAGCAGACAGTCTCGCAGTCCGGGCTAACGCAGGCGGTTGCTGCGCTGCTTACAGAGATTCAAGCCAACATGCTGGCCACTGCGACAACCTTCCTCGAAGCCAACATTCACGATGTACGCGACTATGACGAGCTGCGCGAGGTCATCACTGCGGGCGGCTGGGCGCGGGGCTTCTGGGCCGGAAGTGACGATGACGAGCGGCGGGTCAAGGACGAAACCGGCGCAACGATCCGCTGTTTTCCGTTCGAGCATGCGCAGGAACACGGGCCTTGTCTGATGACCGGCGCAGCAGAGGGTGAGGTTGCCCTGTTGGCGCGTGCCTACTGAAACAAGGCGCTTGCTGTGCAATGTAGACAGCAGGGCAGCGCAAAAGGAGGCCTGTCAGGCCAGGTAAAGCCTTTTACCAGCACCCCGCCATAATTGACAGTTGTCAATAGTGCGAGCGTTTGTTATATTTAGCACAAATCGGAGAGTATGGGACCCAAGTAAACATACGCCGTTACTCGCCTGTGGGAACTGCGGCTCGGCTCCAGTTTCCGACGCTCTCACGGAAGGGCGTTAATTTTTAAAGGGACATTATGGCCGCTTTTTTGATAGTCGACTTACAAGACATGCAACAACGGCTGCAGAGACGCGGGATCGCCGTTGATCTGCAGGAGCTGGTGGTAGGGCTACGCGGCAACGCGGCGCTGGCTGCCGGGCTGATAGGCCCGGACAAGTTGCGCGCGCTCGCCATCGTTGGCCAGAATGAAGCGTCACCTGGGGGCGAACGCCCGCGTCCACAGCGCATCTTTCGCGCAGCCGGCTACGCGCTTTGCCCGCCGGCAGGGCGTGAAGAATTGCCGGAGACGCTCTTCACCAGTTTCCTCAGCGAAGATGCCGAGCGACTGGATGAGTTGATTCTGGTCACCGACAGCGAGGACCTGTTGCCGTTGCTGCGGCGGGTCCAGGCCCTGGGCGGGACGCGCATCCGCGTCTGGGGCATCGAGAACGTGCTTGAAGGCACGGACCTGTACGAAAGCGTCGTCTTCCAGCCGCTGATGACCTTGCTGGGCCTGCAACAGACGCGCAACGTCGCCGTTTACATTGACTTTGAGAACATCACCATCAGCCTGAACGAGCAGGGCTTCACGGTCAATCTGGATCACTTGATCGAGCGCTTCATCTCACAGGCGAACGCCTACGGCCAGGTCGTCAAGATGGCCGCCTACGCGCCCTGGTATCAGCGCGGCAGCCTGCCGCCGCTGGTGGATTCGGCCGGCAGTGAAGTCGCGGACGATGCGCCGCGGCGGCTGCTAATGGCGAACATCGACGCGGTCAACAGTCTGCCGGGCAAGAACAGCGCGGACATGCGCATTGCGAACGACGTGACCACCGATGCCGGGCACGAAGATTCGGCCGATGTCTACATCATGGCGAGCGGCGACCGCGACTTCCACGACGTGCTCACAAGCCTGCGCTCGCGTGGCAAGCAGGTCATTGTATGGGGTGTGCGCGGCAGCACCAGCCGCCAGCTGGAGAGCAATCCTGGTATTGAGGTGGAGTACGTCGAGGACTTCACGGACCTGAAGACGCACCGCTCGCTGTGGGCTGCGACGCTGCCACAGGGCGAAGAAGAGATGCCGGCGGCCTTCCTGCCATCGCAGTGGAGCAGCGTCATCATCCAGATGGACCGCCTGGCTGCCCAAAATGGACATGAAGCCCTTCTTGGGCAAACGCTGGTCGAACAGCTGCTGCAAGTGGGCGCGGTGGCATCGACAGCGCGCGGCGAGGACCTCGTGATGCAGGCCATGGCGCAGGGCATCCTGCATGCCTCGCCGGAAACTGGCGAGGTATCCCTCAATGCGGAGCAGTCGATTATTGGCAAGACGCGCCTCATCACGACGCGCATCGTGCTGCGTGTGGAGCGCACACTGCAGGTACGGCGCTGGGACTACGTCAACTACGGTTTCCTCATCAAGGGCCTGGCGATGGACCGCGAGTTGGGGCAGCCGGGCTGCAACATGAGCGATCTCTGGCGTTCGGACTGGATTGATCGCCTCGTGCGCGAGGAGGTCCTAAATCGGGAGCTGATCCCACATCGGCTGAACCCCGAAGATCTGGTGCCGGTCATCAGCCTGCAACCTGATGCCGACAAACTCTTGCAACTGCCCCGAAGGGCGCAGGAACCACGCATCGTCGACTGGAGCGATTTCGAGCTACAGAGCCTGGAACAAATGGAGCCGGAAACCGCGGCCATGGTGCGGCGCATCATTGTCAGCGTGGAGCAGTTCACGAGCTTTCGGCGTTTCCTGTGGTGCCCGCTGGGCAGCCTGCACAAGCGCCTGCTGGAGCATGACAGCGGCATGAACTTTCAGCGCGCGATCGACTACTTGGTTGCCGGCGACGCCATTTTGCTCAACGATTACCCCAACCCACGCAGCAACTTTCTGACAAAGGGGATTTCCCTGCAGGCGGGCAACGCGGTCTGCCGCGAGGTGCTCGCCCAGCGCGACCAGATGGTGGCTGCACTGCTGAAACTTTACGAAGGCGGAACGACAATAACAGAGCAGGCGTTGGAGCCAGGGACTGAGGGGCTCGCGTCCGGGCTGTGGCTGTCCATCCTTGTGTCCGAAAACATTCTCAACCACATCCCCGGAAGACCGGGCGCCTTCAGCCTCTTCCGCACGCACCACACCGTCAACCGCGTGGCGAACGGCATGCACGCTGGCAAGTGACGAGCGATACCAGGCCTTGTTACGGGGTGCCGCTTTCGCTACACTGGCAATGTTAGTCACAGGCCGACATGCCACTGCCCGGCGTGTCCGGTGACAGGGAGTACAGGGACAGGGAATGGACCGGGACACGAAACAGGCGGTTGTCAAAGACTTCGCCAGACATGAAGGTGATACAGGGTCGCCCGAAGTGCAGATCGCGGTTCTGACGACGCGAATCAACGAGTTGACCAATCATTTGCGCGCGAACAGCCATGATGAGTCTTCGCGCCATGGCCTGTTAAAGATGGTGGGCAGGCGGCGGCGCCACCTGAACTATCTAATCCGCAAGAATCCTGATTCCTATCGTGAGATGCTGCGTCGGCTTGGCCTGCGGCGCTAGCGACAGGGCAGGAATGCCAAACATTGTGTATCCGGGATGGCCCGGCCGGGCCATCCTTTTATCGTTATCGCCCGAAGTACAGGACCTGGAGTGTGGCGCCATACGCGGCTACTGGCGCCACACTCCAGTCCCTGTCTTTCGGGCCTCTGTTGTTCAACAGGAGGGAATATGAGAATGGTAAATCAAAAATCTGGTGCACGAACCTGGTCGACCGAAATTGGTGGCCGGGAGCTGATCATCGAGACTGGCCGCTTCGCCGAACAGGCTGGCGGCGCCGTAACGGTTCGCATGGGCGACACGATCGTCTTCGGCACCGCAACCATGAGCAGTCGACCGCGCGAAGGCATCGACTACTTCCCGCTAAGCGTGGACTTCGAGGAGAAGCTCTACGCCGCCGGCCGCATTCCAGGCAGCTTCTTCCGTCGCGAAGGCCGGCCGGCAGAAAGCGCCATCCTCGTGGCGCGCGTCACGGACCGCACTCTGCGGCCGCTCTTTCCCTCAGATATGCGCAATGATGTGCAGGTCATTCTGACCACCTTCAGCCATGACCAGGAAACCTTTCTGGACATGCTGGGCAACGTGGCAGCCAGCTGCGCGCTGCACATCTCCAACACGCCCTGGAACGGCCCGGTCGCCGGCGTTCGCATCGGTCTCATTGATGGCGAACTGGTGGTGAACCCAACCATCCCGCAGATGGTCAACAGTTCGCTGGACTTGCGCGTCAGCGGCACGGCGGAAGCGCTCAACATGGTCGAGTGCGGCGCCGACGAAGTCCCCGAGGAAATTATGCTGGAGGCCCTGCGCATGGCGCATGAGGCCATTCAGCCGGTGATCACCCTGCAGAACGAGATTCGCGCGGCGGTGGGCAAGGAGAAGTCGCCCTACGTCAAGAAGAGCGGCGACGATGCCATCATCGGCGAGGTGTATGCAGCGGTCAGCGCCGAAGTAAGCGACATCGTGCGCGAGCACACAGAGCGCGATGAACGCGGCGCAGCCATGAATGCACTGAGCGAGCGCGTGAATGCCGACTACGCAGCCCGCAGCGAAGCGGGAGAGGTCAGCCTGAAGGATTTGGCGGCCGGCGTTGACAAGGCGCTGAAGGAGGCCGTGCGCCGGCGCATCGTCGAGGATGGTGTGCGGCCCGACGGGCGCGACAGTGTTACCATCCGTGCGCTTTCGTCGGAGGTGGGTGTGATTCCCCGTGTGCACGGCTCCGGTCTGTTCCAGCGTGGGCAGACCCAGGTGCTGACGATTGTGACCCTGGGCTCAAAGCGCGACGCGCAGATGCTGGATGACCTGGGTGCAATGGACACACGGCGCTACCTGCACCACTACAACTTCCCTCCCTACAGTGTGGGCGAGACACGCATGTTGCGCGGCACCAGCCGGCGCGAGGTGGGGCATGGTTCACTGGCGGAGGTCGCGCTGCGCGGTATGTTGCCGCCGGAGGACGATTTCCCCTACACGATTCGCCTGGTCAGCGAGGTGCTGAGCTCCAATGGCAGCACGTCGATGGGCAGCGTCTGTGGCAGTACGCTGGCGCTGATGGACGCGGGCGTGCCCATTCGGCGCCCGGTGGCGGGCATCGCCATGGGGCTCATCAAGGAAGGCGAGCAGGTCGCGGTGCTGACAGATATCCAGGGTATGGAAGATCACCTGGGCGACATGGACTTCAAGGTGGCCGGCACCGAGAAAGGCATCACGGCGCTGCAGATGGACATCAAGATCAGCGGCGTCTCCAACGAGTTGATGGGGCGCGCGCTGGAGCAGGCGCGGGACGCGCGCATGCAGATTCTGGGTGTGATGCTGGAAGCGCTTCCCGAGCCGCGCAGCGATCTGAGCGAATTCGCGCCGCGCATGACTGTCATTCACATTGACCCCGAGAAAACCGGCCTGGTCATCGGGCCGGGCGGCAAGACCATCCGTGCCATTCAGGAGGCCACCGGCGCCAAAATCGACGTCGACGATGGCGTCGTGCACGTCTCGGCCGTCGACGGGCCTTCTGCCGACATGGCAATCGAGCGAATCAAGATTCTGACTGAAGACCCGGAGATCGGGCGGATCTACACCGGCAAGGTCAGTCGCATCGAGCCCTTCGGCGCTTTCGTCGAATTCCTGCCGGGCAAGGACGGCATGGTGCACATCTCGCAGCTGGCGGACCGACGCGTCGAGTCGGTTGAAGACGAAGTCAGCATGGGCGATGAAATCGAAGTGATGGTCGTTGATGTGGACCCGATGGGGAAGGTGCGGCTCAGCCGCCAGGCAGTGCTGGAAGGCTGGACGGCCGAGGAGGCGCGTGAACGCGACCGCGGTGGCCGTGGCGGACGAAGCGGTGGACGTGACCGTGGTGGCAGCGATCGAGGCGGACGTGGCGGTGACCGGCGCGGAGGCGGACGGCGCGAACGTCCTGAAAATGACGCCGACCTCGAGATCGGCCGCATCTACACCGGTGAGGTGAATCGCATTGAGGCTTACGGCGCTTTTGTCGAGTATCTTCCGGGCCGTGACGGCCTGGTGCACATTTCTCAGCTGGCGGACTACCGTGTGGAGACGGTTGAGGATGAGGTCAAAATGGGTGACGAGATCATGGTAATGCTCATCGACATCGACCCCACGGGCAAGGTGCGCCTCAGCCGCCAGGCCGTGCTGGAAGGCTGGACGGCCGAGGAAGCGCGTGAGCGCGACCGGGGCGGTCGCCGTGGCAGGACCCGCACCCGCTGATGAGCGAAGATCTCCCTGTCGAAACGTTGGCTGAAACTGCCAACTACGTCGCCTGGGTTTCCGAGGAGCCTGACGGCGAGGCCGTCTGGCACCTTGAGCTGGGGGGCGTGACGTTGCACTTTTTCCGCGAAGAGTGGGATGAACTGCTGCGGTTGGTGCAGTTGGCGCGCAAGGGTGATGCCGGCTGAACTGATTGCGCTCATGCTGAAACAGCTGCCGCCCTCCGCCAGCGAGCTGACACTGCTGGATGTGGGCGGCCACTGTTCTGCGCAGTTCATGGCGCAGCGGCGTGACCTGAACTCACGAAGTGTGCACTGCCTGCCGACAGGGACTTCTGACGCGGACGCAATAGTCGCGCTGGATCAGCCGCTGTCGGCGGACTTTTTGACGGCGGCCTGTGCCTGTCTGCGGCCAGGCGGCCGTCTCATCATTGGCTGGCGGCACGGATCTCCCTCTGCACAACAGCAACTCACGCTTGAGGGTGCGGGCTTCGTGCGCATTCTTATTGAGGTGCAGGGCGAGGCCCTGCTGCTGCGCGGGGAACGCCCGCATGACGCAGAATCATCGCTGGAGCGAATTCGCCAGGTCGCCGACGGCGATGTCGTCACGGATCCGTCCAGCTGGCCGGGTCGTTATGTGCATCTGCTAGTAAGGCAAACGCCCGACCGGCCGCCCTGGGCGCTGCGCGAGGACGAGACGCTGCGCTGGCAGGCGTTGACCGTCGGCGCTGGCGCCGAGCAGAAGCTGCTGGCCTTCAGCAGCCTGCCGAGAGCAGTCGCCTTTCTGCAAACTGCGGTGCTGCAGGGCAGCGTTCGCGACGTCAACAAGGTAGGCAAGTTCGCCCGCGAGACCGCGCGCAACTGGTCTTTGCGTCTCCTGCTGAATCCCGCGCCTGACGTGCTGGAGCAGCATATGATCGGCAAAGTCGACGTGGATCCCGCCACGGCTGCCGCCTCCGATGAATGAGTGTTTGCGCACCTGGGTAGCCACAGCGACCGGCGCAGAAGTTACGCAGTATGCGCGTTTGCCGGGCAGCTCATCCACCACGCTGTGGCAAGTGGAGGCCGGTGGACAACGCTACGTGTTACGCATCCATGACAACGAGGACTGGCTATGCAAGGAGCCCGACCTCGTCACTCATGAAGCGGCCGCCCTGCGCCACGCGCGCGCCGGTGGGCTGCCCACGCCGGAGGCAGTCGCGCTGGACGAGACGGGTGCGGCCTGTGGCACGCCGTTGCTGCTAATGAGCTGGATGCCGGGCGCTGTCGTGCTTCAGCCGCGATATCTGGATGACTGGCTGCGGCAGCTGGCTAAGATGTTGCTGACCATCCATGACCTTCCGGCGCAGGATTTCGGCTGGTCCTGGTTCTCCTGGGCGTCGGCTCAGCCCGAAGTGCCGGCATGGAGCGACGTGCCGCAGTTATGGGAGCGTGCCATCGCCATCACTGCCGGGCCGCCGCCTGCCGCGCCGGCATGCTTCATCCACCGTGATTATCACCCGGTCAACCTGCTGTGGCAGCGAGAAGGCATCAGCGCGGTGGTAGACTGGGTAAACGCCTGTCGCGGTCCAGCAGCCGTCGACCTGGCTCACTGCCGCGCAAATCTCATTTCCTTCTACGGCATCGAGGTGGCCGAGCGTTTCCTAGGATACTACCGTCAGGCAAGCGGCAGGGACTGTCATGACATGGCCTGGTGGGATCTGGCGAGTCTGGTCGAAAGCCTGCCTGGGCCGCCGGAGGTTTATCCAGCCTGGGCGCAGTTCGGCATTCGGCACGTCACGGCCGGGTTGATGCGCGCGCAGGCAGATGCCCGTCTGCTCGAGGTCTTGCGTCAATTGCAGGCGTGAAGGGCAGTCGTAGGCTGACCGTGGTAGAATGTCGTTGTTCCGATTGCATGTTGAGGAGAGGTCATGCTGCCCGAGTTTAGAAATGAGCCCTACGTTGATTACAGTGATCCGCAAGTCATTGCAGAATGTCGTGTCGCGCTGGAGCGTGTGCGCGCGGAGGCGGGACAGACCCTGCCGCTGATTATCGGCGGTGAAGAGATTTACCTTGATGAAACCTTCGCGACGGTTTGTCCGGCGCGCCCTGGCGAGGTGCTGGCGTATTTCGCCGATGGTCGCGCCGAGCATGTTGACCTGGCCGTGGCCGCTGCCGAGGAAGCCTTTGCCGAATGGCGTCTCACGCCGGCCGACGAACGCGCGCGCCTGTTGCTGCGCGTTGCGGCGCTGATGCGCGAGCGCCGCCATGAATTCAACGCCCTGATGACGCTGGAGATCGCCAAGGCCTGGCAGGAAGCCGACGGCGAAACTGCCGAGGCGATTGATTTCCTAGAGTACTATGCGCGGCAGATGCTTGAGCTGGATGACAGCAGCAACAAGCTGACCGAGTGGCCGGGCGAGCAGCAGACCCTGAGTTACATTCCGCTGGGGGTGGGGGCGGTAATCCCGCCCTGGAACTTCCCCGCGGCCATCGGGACCGGCCTGCTGTCGGCAACGCTGGTAGCGGGTAACACGGCCGTCTACAAACCGGCGGAGCAAAGTCCGCTCCTGGGCTGGAAGGTGGCACAGCTCTTCCTGGAATGCGGCCTGCCGCCGGGCGTGATGAACTTTCTGACAGGGCCGGGCGAGATCGTCGGAGCGCGCATGGTGGAACACCCGCGCACGCGCTTCATTTGCTTTACCGGCTCGCGCGATGTGGGCGTCGAGATTTACGAGAAGGCTGGCCGCGTGCAGCCGGGTCAGCCCTGGCTCAAACGCTCCATCCTTGAGATGGGCGGCAAGGATGCGGTGCTGGTGGACGAGACAGCGCGGCTTGATCAGGCGGCGGAAGGCATCGTGACCAGTGCTTTCGCCTATCAGGGACAGAAGTGTTCGGCCGGTTCACGCGTCATCATCGTGGATTCCGTCTACGACGAACTGGTGCCGAAGATTCTGGAACGCGCAAAGGCCTTGCAGGTAGGTGCGCCGGATGAGGGGCCGCACATCGAAGTCAGCGCAGTCATCGACCCGGATCAATTTGACAAGGTCAAGAGTTACCTGGAGATCGGCGCGGATGAGGGACAGGTGCTTCTGGGCGGTAAACCTATGGAGACGGAGGACGGCGGCTGGTTCATCGAGCCGACCATTTTCGGTGACGTGCCCGAATCCGCTCGCATAGCGCGGGAGGAGATCTTCGGGCCGGTGGTGGCACTGGTGCGCGCGCGCGACTTCGAGGATGCACTGCGGATCGTTAACAGCACCGACTACGGCCTGACTGGCGCAGTTTACAGCCAGGACTCGCAAAGATTGTCGCGAGTGCGCTCGGATTTCCACGTGGGCAACCTCTACATCAATCGCAAATGCACGGGCGCCATGGTTGGTGTGCAGCCCTTCGGCGGCTTCAACATGAGCGGGACGGACAGCAAGGCCGGCGGGCCAGACTATCTGCTGCTTTTCACGCAGGCCAAGAGCATCGCACAGCGGCTGTGACGTCCATGCCGGGAAGCAGAGGCGGCGCGTGAACGGAGACATGCGCAAGGAACTGGTGTCCTGGAAGGATGTGGACACGCTCATTGACACGCTGATTCCGCAAATCCGCACCGTCGGCCCCTTTGATGCGATGTTGATGGTCACCTGCGGCGGACTCATTCCCGGCGGGCTGCTCTCCGAAAGTCTGAACATCCGCCACGTGCTTACTGCGGCGGTCGATTTTCCGGCGACGGAGACCGCGGGCCTGATGGCCTGGCCCAGGTTCCTGCAATTCCCGGGCAACAACCTGCTCCTGGGTCGGCGCACGCTCATCGTTGACGATGTCTGGGGCAGTGGCCGCACCAGCGCGACGGTGCGTGGCCGGGCCGAAAGCGCTGGCGCAACGCCCTGGACCTGTGTGCTGCATTACAATCCGCAGCGCTCGTTGTTCAGCACGGCGGAACCGGACTTTTACGGCGCCATCACCGATGCCTGGGTGGTTTATCCCTGGGAACTCGACCGCGGCCTGCGCGGTATCGGCATGGCCGAGCCGGAGATTTGAGCGCCGCGCGCGGGCGCGTGGCCCAATCTGTAATCTGGCGCGCTTTTCAGGTATACTCCATACAAAGGCCATGGGCGCGGGCCGGAACAATGCGATTCTCTTGACTGGCAACCAGGGTGGCAAGCATCGATGAGTCCAACAGATTCGCAAGTGGACAACACGGATTACAGCGCAGAGTTCCAGGAACTACTGGAAGCGTCGCTGGCGTATGCCCCACCTCGTCGGGGTGAAATCCGCAGCGCCATCATTATCGAGATCGATGATCGTGAAATCATCGTTGACCTGGGAACCAAGCGGGACGGCATCGTCCCGCACCAGGATCTCGAACGCCTGGACCCGGACTTCCGCGACAGTTTGCAGGAAGGCCAGAGGGTGCCGGTCTATGTGATGAACCCGCGCGATCAGGATGAAAACTTGATCGTCTCCATCAACATGGGTCTGCAGCAATATGACTGGGAGAAATCGCGCGAGTTGCTGAAGGACGAGACCGTGGTCGATGTAACGGTGACCGGACACAATCGCGGTGGCATTCTCGTCCGCTGGAATCGTCTGGAAGGTTTTGTTCCCAGTTCGCACCTCGTCTCCGTGACCTATTCAGGCGACCGGCGCGATGCTTGGGAGGGACTGCGCGACACACAGTTGGGCGTCAAGGTCATTGAGGTGGACCAGGACCGGCGCCGGCTTATCTTCAGTGAGCGCGAGGCCCAGCGTGAATGGCGCGCGCGGCAGAAGGAGCGGCTGCTGGACGAACTGAAGGAAGGCGATCGCGTGCCGGGTCAGGTAACCGGGCTACGCGACTTTGGTGCCTTCGTCAATCTTGGCGGGGCCGACGGCCTCATCCACGTCAGCGAACTGGCCTGGCATCGTGTCGATCACCCGCGTGACATTCTGCGCATCGGCCAGGAGATTGAGGTCTATGTCCTCAACCTGGACCACGAACGCAACCGTATCGCGCTCAGTCGCAAGCGTCTGCTCAGCGACCCCTGGGATGATGCCACCGAGCGCTATCACGAGGGCCAACTGGTGGGCGGCATGGTGACCAATGTGGTCGATTTCGGCGCATTCGTCGCGCTCGACGACGGCCTCGAGGGGCTGTTGCATCTCAGCGAGATGGGTGATGGCTCGCTGAGTGAGCCACACTCCTACGTCAAGAAGGGCGACCGGCTCAGCCTGCGCATCAGCCACCTTGAGCCGGAAAAACGGCGCGTCGGCTTTACCCAGCGCTGGGGGACGGGTCTGGAAGGCGACGCCGCCACAGCCACACCTGACGCTGAGGCCATGCCTGACGCTGAGGCCACGCCTGACATTGAGGTTACGGCTGACGCCGAGACTGCGCCAGTCGCAGAAACCGGACCAGACGCAGGGGACAGAAACTCCTGAGCTTCCCAGCAGTCTTCGTCTTGCAGAGGTTTGACAGCCAGTCACCGCATCGCTATACTGCGCCGCGGTCATGCGGAGAGTCGCGCGCCCGACGCGGGCTGATGTGTGTCTCCGCGGGAGGACCAGCGCAAGCGCGGCCCCCGGCAGGCCGCGTTTGGTGTATCGTCTGATTCATCGGAGGGAACGTACGGGAGTTATGCAAGTTATCGAACAGGAAAATACAGCAGTTCTGGAAGCGGATTTCGCCGCGATGCTGGAAGAATCTTTCGCGCGCGAAGAACCGAAACGTGGCGACATTATTCAGGGAACCATTCTGGCCATCGATCATCTGGGCATGATCGTCGATGTGGGGCTGGGGCGCGACGGGGTTGTGGAGCGGCGCGATCTGGATCGCATATCCGATGAGTTGAATTATCAGATCGGTGAGCCGATGGACGTGATGGTGTTGCGTCCGGAGGACGAAAATGGAAATCTGCTCTTGTCAGCATCGCAGGCGCGCCAGTCCGAGGACTGGCAGCGTGCGGAGCAGTTGCAAGAGCAGGACGAGATATATATGGGGCAGGTGGCAGAGGCCAACAGAGGCGGCCTGATTATGCCATTTGGCAATCTGCGCGGCTTCATCCCGGCCAGCCATGCCGTTGGTCTGCCACGTGGGCTGAGCGAAGACGAACGTCGTGACCAGTTGCGCGCGATGATAGGCAATACGATTCCGGTCAAGGTGCTTGAGGTTGACTGGAAGCGGAGGCGTCTGGTTTTCAGCCAGCGTGACGCGCGCCGTGAGCAGCGGGAATCGCAGAAGGAAAGCCTGCTGTCGAGCCTGCGCGAAGGTGATGTGCACAGCGGCGTGGTCAGCGGCTTGCGTGATTTCGGCGCCTTTGTTGATCTGGGTGGCGCAGACGGGTTGGTCCACATTTCCGAGCTGGCCTGGCACCGCGTCCGGCACCCTGGCGAGATATTGCAAGTGGGCCAGGAGGTCAAGGTCTTCATCCTGCGTGTGGATGTGAAGGGCAGGCGCATTGGCCTGAGTCTAAAGCGCTTGCAGCAGAACCCCTGGGAGCGCATCAGTGACCTGTATCATGTGGGTCAACTGGTGGAAGGCAAGGTGTCGCGATTGACCGATTTCGGCGCTTTCATCCGCATGGAGCCGGGCATTGAGGCCCTGTTACACCTCAGCCAGATGGATGAGCCACAGCCGGAGCATCCTTCGCTGATCGTGCACGAAGGCCAGGATCTGCTGATGCGCGTTGTGAACATCGAGCCGGAGCGGCAGCGTCTGGGGCTCAGCCTCAAGGCGGTCATGCCAGCGGAGATGGAGCCATGGCTGGAGAAACGTCGCGTCGAGGCCGAGGCTGCCAGGCTGGCCGCCGAAGCCGAAGCCGAAGCCGAAGCAGAAGCCCAGGCACAAGCAGAAACCGAAGCGGCAACTGAAGCAGTGAGCGAGCAAGAAATTGTCGCCGAGGTCAGCGCCTGAGCGCAGCAAGATACGCAGGGTAAGAGGGAGACAAGCCTGTGGCAACCGTTAGACTGAAACCCGGTGAATCTCAGGAGTCGCTGTTACGGCGCTTTCGCAAGCGCGTGACCAATTCCGGCATCCTGAGCACAGTACGTCGCAAGCGCTGGCATATTTCGCGTAGCGAGTTGCGACGTATAGAGAAAAAGAAGGCGATCCGCCGCGCGCGGCGCCGTCAGCGCAAGCAGGTCGTTCGATAGCGGATTCGGCCGGATGCCCGCCGTATGGCGGGCCGGGCTGCATACATGGACGGCACCCTGGGAGGGACATGGCAAAAAAGACACTGAGCAACAAACAGGAAGACAAGATTGAGGTAGAGGGGAATGTCGTTGAGGCCTTGCCCAACACCCAGTTTATGGTGGAACTGGAAAATGGACATCGCATTCTGGCCTATCTCTCCGGCAGAATGCGCAGAAACTATATCCGCATTTTGCTGAGCGACCGCGTTAGGGTGGAGATGAGCATGTATGATCCTACCCGTGGCCGCATCACTTACCGATTCCGCGACAACAGGCGCGGCGGCGCCTGATCAGCGGGGATTCTTGATCCCCTCGTGTACCGCCATCGTGCCGAACATGAAACTGCGCCAGTCGACCTGGCGCAAGCCGGCTGCGCGCATGAGGGCTGCCAGCTTCTGTGGACTGTGAAAGGCCTGGGTCGTGCGTGGCAGATAGCGATAGGCAGGGGCGCCAGCTCGGCCTACGACCAGGCGCCCCAGCAGAGGGATTACCAGGCGCAGATGAAGCTCGATGAAGGGGCGCAACACTGAGGGCGGTGGCGGCGAACTCTCGAGGATTATGATGCGTCCGCCCGGGCGCAGCACGCGCAGCTGCTCGCGCAGGGTCTGCGGAATGTCGACCACGTTCCGCACCAGATAGCCTGAAGTTACTGCGTCGAAGTAATCATCCGCGAAAGGTAGTTGAAGCGCGTCCGCGGCCACCCAGCGCATGTCAGCACCGCCGGACAACGCCTTGCCCTCTCTCATCATGCCCGTCGAAAAATCCGCCCCGATGACCTTCAGCCGCGGTTGCGCGCGCAGGGCCTCCTGGCCGATGTCACCGGTGCCGGTGGCGAGGTCCAGCAGGCGACCGTCGGGGGGCAGGGCAGCCCGCTCCACTACGAAACGGCGCCAACGTCTGTCCTGACCTGCGGTCATCAGGGTGTTCATCAGGCGGTAGCGACGCGCAATGCGGTCGAACATCTGCTGCACGGGTGCGCCGCGCTCATCCCTGATCATCTTGCCGCAGCCTTCAGTCTGTATGCCGGCGCGCCACGAGCGCGACCCAGTCATCCTGTTGCAGACGGGCCACAGGTGCCAGTCCGGCGCGGCGCAGGGCCGATGCCACTTCCTCGGCCTGGTCGTTGATGATGCCGCTGAAGATGCCACAGCCGCCAGGGCGCAGGGTCTCGGCCAGGCCTTCCTCGCAGAAGCGCGCGATGATGTGGGCGAGGATGTTGACGACGATCAGGTCGAAACGTTGGCTGGTATCGCGCAGGGTATCCAGGCTGCCTTCCTGCGCGCAGACTCGCACGACGACGGGATTGAGCGCGATGTTCTGCCGGGCGGCCGTTACCGCGACCGGGTCGTTATCCAGCGCGAGCACGCTGGCCGCGCCCAGTTTGGCGGCAGCGATCGCCAGGATGCCGGAGCCGCAGCCGAGATCCAGCACCTGGTCGCCGGCCCGGATGTGGGTCTCGATAGCTTGCAGGCAGAGCTGCGTGCTGGGGTGGGTGCCAGTGCCGAAGGCCATGCCTGGGTCAAGCACAATCTCGACCTCGTCTGCATTGACCTCCTGCGCAATCCATTCCGGTCGCACAAGCAAGCGGTGCCCGATGCGCAGGGGGTGATAGTGTGCCTTCCAGGCTTCGGCCCAGTCTTCGTCGTCGACGTAGCGCCAGTCTGGCAGCGGGACAGGAACCATCAGGCTCATGTGGCCCAGGGCGCTCTCGAGTTGCAGGCGCAGTTCCTGGTTATGTTGGTCTTCCGGGAACCAGGCACGCAGGGTCAGGCTGGCGGGCGTTTGCGCGGCCCCGTCATCCCAGGCGTCCGGCGGGATGCCGTTCTGTTCGATGACCACGCCCTGGTGACCGTAGCACCCCAGCAATGCGGCGATTGCCTCCGCGGCTTCGCCGGCCACGCAGAGCGATAGTTCGAGCCAGCGCACAGCTAGACCTGGTCGCCGGCGAAGAAATCCGCCACCCTGTCAAAGAAACCGCGCCCGTGTTCCTGCGGCGTAATGTCGCTGCCCAGCGTGCGGCCCAGCTCTTCGAAAAGACGGCGTTGCTCGTCGTTGAGCTTGTCAGGAATGTCGACCTGGATATAGACCAGCTGATCGCCACGACCGCTGGTGCTGCCATCGCTGCGCAGGCGGGGCACGCCCTTGCCGCGCAGACGAAAAGCCTTGCCGGTTTGGGTGCCGGCGGGGACTGTTAGTTCAACCTCGCCATCCACGGTCGGGACGTGCACGACGTCGCCGAGCGCCGCCTGGGCCACGTTAATGTCGATGTCGAGGATGATGTCGTTTTTGCGACGCTTGAACCAGGGATGCGGGTCGACGCGAATGGCCACGAAGAGGTTGCCGGCGGGTGCGCCCGGGTCGCCCACGTCGCCTTCGCCGTGTACCTGCACCTGCAGCCCTTCGCTCACGCCTGCCGGAATGTCGACGTTCAGCACATCCATGCGCTGCACCCGGCCCGCGCCACGACATGTAGTGCATGGCGAGCTGATGACTTCGCCGCGACCGCGGCAGCGCATGCAGACGGTCTCGGTAACCATTGATCCGAGGAAGGTCTGCTGCACTTTGCGCTGCTTGCCCTCGCCACGGCAATCCGGGCAGCGCACCGGTTTGGAGCCTGGTTCAGCGCCGCTGCCGGAGCAGGTCTCGCAAGCCATCATGCGCTCAACTTCGATATCTTTGCTGACGCCGAAGATCGATTCCTCGAAGCTGATGCTGACCGTAGCCTTGCGATCGGCGCCAGGACGTGGGCCGCGCCGCGCCGAGCTGCGGGCACCACCGAAGCCGGTGAAGAACTCCTCGAAAATTTCATCAAAGCCGGCGAAGCCCTGGCTGCCGAAGCCGCCGAAACCTGGCCCGCCGCCGCCATTATTCTGCACACCGGCATGGCCGTAGCGATCGTAACGGGCGCGTTGCTGGTCGTCAGAAAGGACTTCGTAGGCGGCATTGATTTCCTGAAAGCGCGCCTCGGCGTCCTTGTGCTTGCTAACGTCCGGATGATATTCACGGGCCAGGCGGCGAAAGGCGCTTTTGATTTGGCCCTGGTCCGCGCTGCGGTTGACGCCGAGCACCTCGTAACAATCGCGGGGCATGATTTACCTGACGGCAGGCGCAGCGGACAGGCCCGCAAGCCTGCCCGCCACACAATCTGCGCTTATGCTTCGGAAAATTCGGCGTCCACCACATCCTCGTCGTCGGGGCTGCGCTTCGCCTCCGATGCCGGGTCGGGCTCGGGCTCGCCGGCGCCCTGTTGCTGATGCATCTGCGCGCCGAGGGCCTGGATGAACTGCGCGAGGTCGTCGTTGGCGGCGCGCAGGGCGTCGATGTCCTCGCCTTCCATCGCCTGGCGCAGGGCATCGATCTTTTCCTGCGTTTGCGCCTTCGTGTCCTCGGGCAGTTGCGCTTCAAAGTCGGCCAGCAGTTTCTCGGCGGTGAAGATTGTGTTATCGGCTGCATTGCGCAGCTCGGCCGTCTCCTTGCGCCGCAGGTCTTCGTCGGCGTGTTGGCGCGCCTCTTCGACCATGCGCTCGATTTCATCATCCTTCAGGCCGCTGCCGGCAGTGATGGTGATGTGCTGCTCGCGGCCACTGGCCTTGTCTTGCGCCGTGACCTCAAGGATTCCGTTGGCGTCGATGTTGAAGGTGACCTCGATTTGTGGCATGCCGCGCGGCGCCGGCGGGATGCCGTCGAGGATGAACTTGCCGAGCGACTTGTTGTCCAGCGCCATGGGGCGCTCGCCCTGCACGACGTGGATTTCGACCTGAGTCTGGCTATTGGCCGCGGTCGAGTAGGTCTGGCTCTTCTTGGTGGGGATGGTCGTGTTGCGCTCGATCATATTGGTGGCCACGCCGCCAAGGGTCTCCACGCTCAGCGAAAGCGGGGTGACGTCCAGCAGCAGGATATCCTTGACATCGCCGCCGAGCACTCCGGCCTGAATGGCCGCGCCCATCGCTACCACCTCGTCGGGGTTCACGCCACGGCCGGGCTCCTTGCCAAAGAAGTTGCGTACCGCTTCTTGCACGGCGGGCATGCGAGTCATGCCGCCCACCAGTATGATGGTGTCGATGTCGCCCTTGCTCAGGCCGGCGTCTTTCAGCGCCTGCTGGCAGGGTGCGATGGAGCGCCCGATCAGACCGTCGACCAGCTCTTCCAGCCGGGAGCGCGAAAGGTCGAGGTTCAGGTGGCGCGGGCCGCTGGCGTCGGCAGTGATGAAGGGCAGGTTGATTTCAGTGTTGACCGCGCTGGAAAGCTCGATCTTGGCCTTTTCGGCGGCTTCCTTGAGGCGTTGCAGGGCCTGGCGGTCATTGCGCAGATTGATGCCGTTTTCGCGCTGGAACTCGTCGGCAATCCAGTCGATGATGGCCTCGTCGAAGTCATCGCCGCCCAGATAGGTATCGCCATTGGTGCTCTTGACCTCGAAGACGCCGTCGGCAACCTCAAGGATTGAAATGTCAAAGGTGCCGCCGCCCAGGTCGTAGACAGCGATCAGCTCGTTCTTGTCAGTGTCGAGGCCGTAGGCCAGGCTGGAGGCGGTCGGCTCGTTGATGATCCGCAGCACCTCGAGGCCGGCGATGCGGCCGGCATCCTTGGTGGCGTTGCGCTGGGTGTCGTTGAAGTAGGCCGGCACTGTGATGACGGCCTGATCCACGGTGCCACCCAGCCAGGCTTCGGCGTCGGCCTTGAGCTTCTGCAGCACCATGGCCGAAATCTCCGGCGGGCTGTATTCACGCTCTCCCATGTGTAGGCGCACGTCGCCGTTGGCGGCGGCGCTGATCTTGTAGGGCATGCGCCCGATTGAGGACTGCACCTCGCGGTCGCTGAACTTGCGCCCCATGAAGCGCTTGACCGAGTAGATAGTGTTGTCGGGGTTGATGACGGCCTGGTTACGTGCCACCTTACCCACCAGACGTTCGTCGGTCCTGGGGTTGATAGCCACGACCGAGGGCACCAGCTCGCCACCCTCCGCCGAGGGGATCACGGTAGGCTTGCCACCCTCCATCACAGCAACGACCGAATTGGTTGTGCCGAGGTCAATTCCGATAATGCGTCCCATGTCTGCCTCCCTGTTTACTGCCGTCAGCCGGCGACCCGTACCAGCGCCGGGCGCAACACCCGGTCGCCACAGATGTAGCCCTTTTGCAGGGTCGCGCTGACGAGCCCGCTTTCCATGTCCGAGTCGCTGTCCTGGCCAAGCGCCTCGTGACGGGTGGGATCGAACGTTTCGCCCACCGGGTCGAGCGTTTGCACGCCGGCGTCGCTGAGTGTTTTCAGCAACTTGCGCTGGATGGCCTGCACCCCGTCCAGCCAGGCCAGCAGCTCTTCGCTGGCGTCTGGGTCGGCGGGCAGATTTCCCGTGGCGCGCTCGAAGTCATCGAGCACCGGCAGCAACGTCCTGAGCGTGTCAACCTTCGCATTGAAGCGCATGGTCAACAGGTCGCGCTCGGAGCGCTTGCGATAGTTGCTGAAGTCTGCGCGCTCGCGCTGCCAGCCGAGCGTACTGGCGTCCGCGCGCTTGCGCTCGGCCTCCAGTTCGGCCTGCAGCTCCGCAAGCGGATCGACTGCGACCGGCGCATCTGCAGTATCCTGCGTCCGCCCGTTCGCTTCCTCTTCCACTGCGTCCCCGTCGGGGGCCTGTGCCGCCTGGGGGGCGTCTTCGTCGCGCAGCTGCTCCTCGCTCACAGTGGCTGCCTCACTCCT
The DNA here is from genome assembly GCA_965223965.1 of Phototrophicaceae bacterium. Taxonomy (GTDB): domain Bacteria; phylum Chloroflexota; class Anaerolineae; order Aggregatilineales; family Phototrophicaceae; genus JAGWBD01. The sequence goes on along the minus strand of CBDCXX010000006.1, from coordinate 1,799,217 downwards.
GAACAGTAACCTGGACAATATACTGGAAAGTATGGCTGGTTCATCATAGAAATGTATATAAAAGCCGTGGGAGTGACGCAAGAATCGCGCGCCGGGACTCAGGCCGTCTCGTCCGACTGCTCGCTGCCTTCCAGAAGACTGCCCAACACTTCGGTCATGACGTTTGAGACGTGGCGCACGGTACTGACCGCGCGGCCATAGTCAATGTGCGTGGGGCCGATGACGCCCAGCGCGCCGCTGACCTGGCCCGGGATGCCGTAGCGGCTGAGCACCATCGAGAGATGGTTGAGCTCCTCCCAGCGGTCGTCGCCGGCAATGAAGACCTGCACTTCGTTGCCGGTCAACACTTCATTGAGCAGCAGGTTGAGCACCGCGCGCTCTTCAAATACGCGCACGGCCTGCTCGGCGCCCTCGCTGGCCTGGAAAGTGCTGAGGATGCCGCTTAGACCTTCACGGTAGATGAAGCGCACCTGGTTGGTATCAGAGCGGTCCATCACATCCGCTGCCAGCTCCGCAATCTCGCGCTCAAAGAGGTCCAGTTGCGCGCTTTTCATGCGTATTTCGTTGGCCGCCTGGTCGAGACAGACGGCGTTCAGGCGCCGCGCCGCATCCGCGAGGGCGGCCTGGCCCGGCGACTCGACGAGGTTGAGCATTTGCTGGTGCACGTTGCCGCTGTGCAGCACCAGCACCATTAGCACCAGGCGCCCCTGGATGGAGATTAATTCGAGGTGCTTGAAACGGCTGGCTTCAGAGATAGGCGCGGTGACCAGCGCGGCGGACTGAACGGTGCGCGCCAGCAGGGTGGCGGCCAGGCGCATCCACTGCTCGGTAGCCGCAGGCGGCATGCGCATGCTCTCGGTGATGCGGTTCTTCTCGACCAGTGTCAGTTCGCCCAGCTTCATCAGGCGGCGCACAAAATAGCGAAAGCCGCTCTCCGTCGGCACGCGGCCCGCCGAGGTATGGGGCGCGCGGATCAGGCCCTTTTCTTCCAGAACCGCCATTTCGTTGCGGATGGTGGCCGAGCTAATGCCGAGTTCACAGACGTCCTGCAGGTAGCGCGAGCTGACCGGCTCGGGGTTGGCGGTATAGCATTCGATGATGAGCGTGAGGATTTCTTCCTGGCGGCGCGTAAGAGGGTGTAGTGTGATGTCGTCTGTAGTCATGGTGGGCGACACCCGAAAGTGGCCGCATTGTACTTGTCAGCAAGGGTGGTAACATGCTACCATTCGGGTAAGATGCTGTAAAGTTGGACGGGAAGGGTGCAGCGATGGGTGGAAAGACCTTTGAGGCTACTACGGATAACTTCGCCAACGAAGTGCTGGGCGCAGAAACCCCTGTGCTGGTTGACTTCTGGGCGGTGTGGTGTGGCCCCTGCAAGATGATCGCGCCAATTGTGGACGAACTTGCGAGCGAGTATGACGGGCGGCTTAAGGTGGGCAAGCTGGACGCCGACGCCAATCCAGACGTGGTCATCCAGTACGGCGTGCTGGGCATCCCCACGTTGATGCTTTTCAACGGGGGCGAGGTCGTCAGCCGCGTGACCGGCTACAAGCCGCGCGAGCGGCTCATAACCGAGCTGGGCCTGGTAGAGCAGCTGGCCTGACCAGACTGTGTTCGAGAGAAAACGCCCGCTGGCAGCAGCGGGCGCTTTCGATTCAGTAGCGCTGCCTGATATACTGAATTCGTGCGGTGGATGAATGGAGGGCGCAGGTGTGAGCGTCGGCGATGCGCAAGGTTGAGAAGGTTCCAGGCACAAGGTATCTGCGCGAACCAGGCGCGCTGTCCCCGCAGGAGGCACACTTCGGGCTGACCGGCGCACTTTCCCTGTTTAGCGGCTCGGCCTCACAGGCGCTGGGGAACGAGATTGCGGCTTACATGAACGTGCGACCTGGTGAATACACGCGCACAATTTTCTCCAACGAAAACATCCTCATCCAGCTGAAGGAGAGCGTGCGCGGCCGCGATGTGTACCTTGTCCAGACCATGGCGTCACCGGTGCACGACAACCTGATGGAACTGCTGCTCATGGTCGATACGCTCAAACGCGACTCGGCCGCGCGTATCAATGTCGTCGTCCCCTATCTCTCCTACAGTCGTTCGGACAAAAAGGATCAGCCGCGCGTGGGTATCGCGGCGCGCCTGGTCGCCAACCTCATCGAGGCCGCCGGCGCCGACCGCTACATCACCATTGACCTGCACGCCGGCCAGATTCAGGGGTTTTTTAACGTCCCGGGAGACGCGCTTTCTGCCTTCTACTTGCTCAGCGACTATGTGGACGAGCTGGCCATCCCGAATCTGGTGGTGGTCTCGGCTGATCTCGGTTTCTCCAAGAAAGGGCGCAACTGGGCCGAACGGCTGGGCACGCCACATGCCATCGTCGAGAAGCGGCGCGTGGACAACGGTGAGAACCCGGACGTGCTCTCCATAATCGGCGATGTGCGCGATTGCAATGTGCTGCTAGTTGATGACGAAGTGCTCACCGCCGGCAGCGCCAGCCAGGCCGTCAGCGCCATTCGCGAGCATGGGGCGCGCGATGTCTATTTTGCCTTCACGCACCCGCTGATGCCGGCGGAAGGCTACGAGCGGCTGGCACGGCTCGACCTGAAGTGCATCATCTGCACCAACACCCTGCCGATCTCCAAGTCGCGCCGCCTGCCCAACATGACCGTGCTGTCGGTGGCACCGCTGCTGGGTGAGGTCATTCTGCGCGCGCACGCCGGCCGCAGCGTGGGCGAACTCTTCGACGAGTGACGCCCTGACGATGCAGGAAGCCAGCTCCGTATCACCACGGGCACTGGCCGTGGGCGCGCTGCTCCTGCTGGCGCTGACCGGCCTGCTGATCGTGCTCATCGACTGGGTGGGCATTGAGCAGTTGAAGGACATGATTGAGGGGGCGGGGCCGCTGGCGCCGTTGCTCTACATCCTGTTCAAGGCCGCGGCTTACGTATTTGCGCCGTTGAGCAGCGGCCCCGTCCAGCTGGTGGCCGGCCTGCTCTTTGGCGTACTGCCGGGTACGCTATACACCGTCATCGGCGAAGTGCTGGGCGGCACGCTCAGCTTTCTCATCGCGCGGCATCTGGGGCGCCCTGCGGTGCGGAGCTTCGCCGGCGAGGCGGGCCTGGCGCGCATCGACGAGTTCGTGGGGCAGCTGGGCGGCTGGCGCGCGCTGGTCTACGCCCGGCTCTTCCTTTTCGCAATTTACGATTTCATCAGCTACGCCGCCGGCTTCGCCAAAAGCATCACGCTGCGCCAGTATGTGCTGGTCTCGATCATATGCGGCACGCCGCCTTCCTTCCTCTTCGTCTACGCCGGCGGCCTGCTGGAGGACCAGCGCCAGCATATCCTGCCGCTCTACGCGCTGATCGGCGGGCTCTCGCTGCTGCCCTGGCTCATCCACCGCGCGCTGCGGGCCCGGCGTCAATCTAATGAGGAGAACTCATGAAGCTAGAAGACAACACCCTCTACTATGGTGACTGCCTTGAAGTCATGGCCGAATGGCCAAAAGGGTCCGTCGATCTTGTCTACCTTGACCCTCCATTTAACTCAAATGTAGAGCACAACATAATATACGGAACGGGAACAGATGATGGAGATGCACACTTAGCACAATCCTTAGCATTTAGCGATACTATGGAAGTGGGACAGGAGAGCTAGGGAACGCTTAGACTCTCTACAACACGCGATTGCAAATGAAGAATTGTCTCGCACATTCGATGGGCTTGAATTGATTTTGGGTGAATCAGGTATGTTGGCTTATTTGAGTTATATGGCAGAACGCTTGGTGATTTTGAGACATCTTCTCAAGGAGACAGGCAGCGTTTATCTTCACTGTGACCAGACTGCCAGCCACTATCTCAAAGTTATAATGGACTCAATATTTGGAAGTGCGAATTTCCGCAACGAAATAGTTTGGTTTTACAGAAGATGGTCTGCTGAGGCAACAACCAGATTTCAACGAATGCACGACACAATTCTTTACTACTCAAAATCTGACAGCGTTAAATTTAAGACACTTTATGTACCTGCGTCCAAGACGCGCTCGAAAATGAAACGAGGATACAATACAAACACATTTGTTTCGAAGGGCGTGCGAAAAAAGCAGATAATTGTGGAAGATGAAAAAGCATTCGAAAAGGCGGTGAAGAAAGGAGTAGTCGATCTAACGCAATTTGAAAGGGTTGTTCATCGAAAAGATGAAGGTGTCCCTGCGTTTGATGTTTTTGAGTTTTCGGTGCTGAATCCAAATGCAAATGAACGCTGTGGCTATCCAACTCAAAAGCCTGAAAAGCTCCTAGAACCCATAATTGAAGCCAGTACCGACAAAGGGGATCTTGTTCTGGATCCGTTTTGTGGTTGTGGAACTGCCGTAGCTACTGCACACCGCCTTGAAAGGCGGTGGGTAGGAATTGATATCTCACCTTTTGCAATTGACTTAATCAAGTGGTGTCGCTTTGAGGGCATGCAAATCCGAACTCAAGGAATTCCTGTGGATATGCATGGCGCAGCAAAGCTTGCACAGGAAAAGCCATTTGACTTTGAAAAGTGGGCTGTTACTCGTATACCTGGGCTCGCACCAAATGACCGCCAAACTGGTGACAAAGGTGTTGATGGGAAAGGAAAATTGATTCTCGAACCAAAGGGGAAATATAAGAATCTAGTGCTTGCACAAGTTAAGGGTGGGAAATTTAAGCCCGGTGAATTACGTGACTTCTTGCATTCTATGGATCGTGAGAATGCTGCGATGGGAATATTTATCACATTACGTTCCTTGCGAGGGCTACGGCTTCGAAACGCTGAAGCAGAACTAGCATCTGTCGGCCATTTCACTCCTGGAGCAACTGCCTATCCTCGTGCACAGTTGTGGTCGATAGAAGACTGGTTTGCTCAGCCTAGAGTCCGTCCACAATTACCAGATTTGGCAGACCCCTATACAGGAAAGGCCATTCCAAAAGAAATCCAAACACTCTTCAATTGGTAGGCATGCGTTCCGCGCTATACTTGCGCGGCATTCGGCATCTCACACAGGGGCGACCATGTTTAGCAGTCTCAATACCGGCGCAATCGGCATTCGCAATCACAGTCTGGAGCAGACTCTTGCGCTGGCGCAGCGCTGCGGTTACGGCGGCGTGGACTTCAGCATCAGCGAGGCGGCGCAACTGGCCGATGCGCATGGCATCGACTGGCTGCGCAATCTCTTCGCGCGCCACAACGCACGGCCGGGCAACTGGGGCCTGCCGGTCAACTGGCAGGGCGATGACTGGGAAGAGGGCGTCGAGCGTCTGCCGGCGCTGGCACAGGTGGCGCAGGAACTTGGTGCCTTGCGTACCTCCACCTGGTGCCCCTCATTTTCGGAGACGCGCCCCTTCGACGAAAATTTCGAGTGGCACAGGGAGCGGTACGGACGCATTGCCGAAACGCTGTTGCCCTACGGCGTTCGCCTGGGCCTGGAATTCATCGGGCCGAAGACCTTCCCGCCGCCCGATACCTTCCATTTCATCAATGATATGCCCGGCATGTTGCGCCTTTGTGAAGCCAGCGGCACGGGCAACGTCGGCCTGTTGCTGGACGCCTGGCACGTACACACTTCAGGCGGCAGCATGAGCGATTTGGAGTCGCTGAGCGAAGAAAACGTCGTGGCCGTGCACGTCAACGATGCGCCTGAAGGCCTGACGCTGGAGACCTACATGGACCGTGACCGGCGCCTGCCGACCGAGACCGGCGTGATTGATCTGGCGGGCTTCATGCAGCGCTTGGACGCCATGGGTTATGATGGTCCGGTGACCTGCGAGCCCTTCAGCGCGCGCACCAACGCCCTCGAGGATCCACTGGAGGCCGCGCAACTGGTCGCCGCGCACATGCAACGCATGTGGCAGCAGGCCGGCCTGGAGTGGGCGTAACCTAAAAGCCGTCCGTCGCCTCATTGAGGCGCGCAATTTCCTCATCAGCGAGTGTGACTTCCGTCGCGCCGACCACATCCAGCAGCTGATCTACGCGCCGCGCGCCGACGATGGGCGCGGTGATGACCGGCTGCGACAGCTGCCAGGCGAGCGCGATCTGCGCGGGATGCACGTTGTGCGCCGCCGCAATGTCACGCTGGACGTCGAGTGCGACGTAGGCGCGCTCGTCGGCCAGCAGGCGTTGAATCGTATTGCCAGCGCTGCGGGTGCTGTCGGGCGATTTGTTGGTGCGGGTGAACTTGCCGGTCAGAAAGCCGGCGGCCAGCGGGCTGTAGGGGATGACGCCGACGCCCTGGTCGAGGCAGGCGGCGGCCAGTTCGATTTCGAATTCGTGGCGGTGCAGCAGGCTGTAATGTGGCTGAATACAGTCGAAGCGAGCGAGGCGCCGCGCATCGCTGATCCAGATGGACTTCAGTAGCAGCCAGGCAGGATAGTTGCTGCAACCGATGTAGCGAACCTTGCCACTTTGCACCAGGCTGTCGAGCGCTGCGAGGGTCTCGTCGAGCGGCGTTTCGTAATCCGGCCAGTGCGTCTGGTAGAGGTCAATGTAGTCGGTGCCCAGGCGGCGCAGGCTGTCTTCAACGGCGTGCAGGATGTGCAGGCGACTGAGTCCACCCCCATTTGGGCCATCCCACATTTGTGCCTGCACCTTGGTCGCGATGACCACGTCGCGACGGCTGCGACCGCGTAGCCAGGAGCCGAGCACGGTCTCGGATTCGCCGCCACTGTGTCCCGGCCCCCAGCGCGAATAAATGTCGGCGGTGTCGATGAAGTTGATGCCGGCATCGACGGCCGCATCAAGGATCTGGAATGAGGTTTGCTCGTCGGCGGTCAGGCCAAAGTTCATGGCGCCGAGACACAGACGGCTGACCTTAAGGCCAGTACGGCCCATTCTGGTGTATTGCATGTGCGCTCCAATGCGACTGCTTGCCAGCGAGGGATTGTACCACCGCAGGGACGGAACGGGCCTGTGCTATAATTGCGGGGACGATCACAAGCAGACGAGGGGCCATGTTCAGACGAGTCGTCAAATCCGTTCTAGGCGACCCGGTCACGCGGGCGTTGGCGCGCTACCAGGACGGCGTGGAAAGCGTCAACGCGCTTGAGCCGGAGATGCAGGCGCTGGACGAGACCGGATTGCGCATGCGGGCGGATTCATTGCGACAGCGACTGCGGGCGGGCGGGGACATGGAAGCGCAGTTGGTTGAGACTTTCGCGCTGGTGCGTGAGACTTCGCTGCGCACGATTGGTTTGCGGCCCTACGACGTCCAGTTGATCGGCGGCATGGTGTTGCACCAGGGGCGCATCGCCGAGATGAAGACCGGCGAGGGCAAGACGCTGGTGGCGACGCTGCCGCTGGTGCTTAACTCGCTGGCTGGCAATAGCGCGCATCTGGTGACGCCCAACGACTATCTGAGCAAGGTCGGACTGCAGCAGATGGGGCCGATTTACCACATGCTGGGGCTGAGCGCGTCCGTCATCCAGAACGCGGCCGGCAGCCCTGACGACGGCTCATTTGTCTACGACCCGGAATTTGACTCCGACGACGAGCGCTTCCAGGGTCTGCGGCCGGTGACGCGGCGCGAAGCATACGCCTGCGACATCGTCTACGGCACGAATAACGAGTTCGGCTTCGATTACCTGCGGGACAACATGGTCATGCAGGCAGAACAGATGGCACAGCGCGAATTGAATTTCGCAATCGTCGACGAGGTGGACAACATCCTTATCGATGAGGCGCGTACGCCGCTCATCATATCGGGCCCGGCCGACCCACCCTCGGAGTACTATCGCACCTTCGCGCAGATCGTGCGTTCCCTGCGTCCCTCCAGTGAGGACAGCGTGGAGGCCGAAGCGCCAGACGGCGACTACATTGTCGATATCAAGGACCGCGTTGCCTGGCTGACCGAAGCGGGCGTCGAGAAGATCGAGAAGCGGCTCGGCCTGGAGCAACTCTTCCACCCCGACAACGCCGAAATGGTGCCCTACCTCGACAACTCGCTGCGCGCGCACGCGCTTTATCAGCGTGACAAGGAGTACATTGTCGAGCGCGGCCAGGTGGTCATCGTGGACGAGTTCACCGGGCGGCTAATGCATGGCCGGCGCTTCGCCGAGGGCCTGCACCAGGCCATTGAGGCGCGCGAGGGCGTACAGATTCGCCGCGAAAACATGACGATGGCGACCATCACCTTCCAGAACTTCTTCCGCATGTACGACAAGCTGGCCGGCATGACTGGCACGGCACTGACCGAGGCTGAAGAGTTCGAGAAGATTTACAATCTTGAGGTGGTCTCCATTCCGACCAATCTGCCGGTGATCCGCGATGACCAGGAAGACCTGATCTACGTAAACGAGGCGGCCAAATTCAACTCAGTCGTGGATGACATTCGCGAGCGACAGCAGCAGGGTCAACCCGTGCTGGTGGGCACGGTCTCCATCGAGACTTCCGAGCGGCTGAGCCAGCAGATGACGAAGGCCGGCATCGCCCACAAGGTGCTCAACGCGCGCAAGCACGAGAGTGAAGCCGCCATCATTGCGCAGGCAGGGCGCTCCGGCGCGGTAACCATCGCGACCAACATGGCCGGGCGTGGCGTGGACATTCTCTTGGGCGGCAGCCCGGACGGTCGAGCGCGTGAGAGTCTGCGGCACAAGAGCATCGAAATCACGGCGGCCACCGGGCAGCAGTGGCAGGAGGCCTTGCGGGAAGCGGAGCAGGTCTGTGCGCAGGACCGCGAGCGCGTGCTGGCCAGCGGCGGCCTTTACGTCGTCGGCACCGAACGACACGAGGCGCGCCGTATTGACAACCAGTTGCGCGGCCGCGCCGGCCGTCAGGGTGACCCGGGACGCTCGCGTTTCTACCTCAGCCTTGAGGACGAGCTGATGAGGCGCTTCCAGGGCGACCGCGTGAAGGGCTTCATGCAGCGCTTCAACATGCCCGAGGACGAGCCCATCGAGCACGGCATCATCAGCAAGTCGATCGCCCAGGCGCAGGTGCGTGTGGAAGGGCATAACTTCGACGTGCGCAAGCGCGTGCTCGAGTACGACGATGTCGTCAACATACAGCGTGAGCGAATTTATGCCCAGCGCGCGGAGGTGTTGCGCGCGGACAGTCTGCGCGAGCGATATCTCGAGATTCTCGAGGAAGCTGTGTTGGCGCTGCTGGACGATTTCGTCGACGAGGATAACGAGCCGGGTAGCCTGGATGCCGAGGCGCTGCACCGGCAGCTATTCACCGTCTTCCCGGTGCCTGAGCACATCACGCCGGACAGCCTGCGCGCCCTGTCACGAGAAGCGCTGGAGGATACGCTGGTTGCGGCCTGCGCCGAAGCCTGCGACATAAAGGCTAGGGAGTTGGGCGAGGAGTTGATTCTGCGCGCCGAGCGCCTGGTCATGCTGAACACGATGGACCAGTTCTGGCGCCGGCATCTGACCGACCTTGATGTGCTTCGCGAAGGCATTGGCCTGATGGCCATAGCCCAACGAGACCCGCTGGTTGAATACCAGCGCGAGGCCTTCGCAATGTGGGAAGACATGCAGGGGCAGATTCGCCTGCGGGCGGCCTACGATCTGCTCAACATCCGGGTGCAAACGGCGCAGCAGCAGCCTGTGCGCCGCAACATCCGCGCCTGGCGGCCGGGCACAGAAAACGGCGCTGCCGCCGAGCGTCCCGAACCGGTGCGTAATAGCGCGAAGCAAAAGTTGGGGCGCAACGAACTCTGCCATTGTGGCAGTGGCCGTAAGTACAAGCAGTGCCACATGAAACAGGACCGCCAGGTGCAGCGCGCGCGCAGCCGGGCCAACCCGGCCGGCTGAGACGATGCTGCAAATCGGCCAAATCCAGGTTCATCTCATCCGCGAAAGTGATTATCTGGTCGACCCGGGCGGGGCCTTCGGTCTGGTGCCACGCGCGCTCTGGTCGCGCCACATGACGCCCACGGCAGAGCTGCTGGTGCCGATGAGCAGCAACTGTCTGCTGCTACAGAGTGCCGGGCGAAATATCGTCGTCGATTGCGGCTACGGCCACAAGATGTCGCTGAAAGCGAAACGACAACTGCATCTGACGCGTCCGCACGGTGACCTCTGCGCGGGACTGGCGCGCCTCGGCCTGGCGCCGGGCGACATCGACCTGGTAATCAACACCCATTTGCACCTGGATCATGCCGCCGGCAACACGCACTTTGACGAGGATGGCAAAGCAGTCGCGGTTTTTCCCGACGCCGAGTATGTAGTGCAGCGCCGTGAATATGAAGACGCCTGCCGTCCCAACGAGCGCACGCGCGCGACCTATCTGGCGGAGAACTTCGAGCCGCTGCAGGCCAGCGGACAGCTGCGTCTGCTGGATGGCGACAGCGAGCTGGCGCCGGGCGTGCGTGGCGTGGTTACGCCTGGGCATACGCCGGGCCACATGAGCGTGCTGCTGGAGAGCGAAGGACAGTTTGCGCTGCTGCTGGCGGACCTGGCGACCTACGCCGTACATTTTGAGCGTCTTGGCTGGATGACGGCCTACGACGTGGAGCCGCTGGTCACGCTTGAGACCAAGCGCCACTGGCAGGCCTGGGCGCTGGAGCGGGATGCGTTGCTCTGCTTTCCGCACGATTCGCAGCGACCGGCTGGCCGTCTGCGCAAGGACGAGAGTGGCCGGCTGCGCGTGGATGCGGTCGCCTTCGAGCCGGTCTAGGGCGCTTGCTGACAGGCCGGGCAGAAGTGCGTGCCGCGTTGCGCCACCACCGTTTTCACAATTGACTCGCCGCAGCGGGGACAGGGTTCGCCGGCGCGCCCGTAGACGTGAAAGTGCCTCTGCGAGCTGCCGCGCGAACCATCCGGCTTGCGATACCAGTTGATGCTGGCGCCCTCATGCTGAATGCCGGCGCGCAGGGCAGCGCGTAGCGCGCGGTGCAGGGCGGCCGTCTCGGCCTCATCCAGACTGTCTGCCGGACGCAGGGGATGCAGCCGGGCGCGATGCAGGGCCTCGTCCGCGTAGATGTTGCCCACACCGGCGAGGAAGACCTGGTCGAGCAACAGGGGTTTCAGCGCGCGGCTACGTTTGGCGAGGCCTTTGCCCAGACGTCTGGCCGTGAACTGGCGGGACAGGGGCTCTGGCCCCAGCGCGCCAGTCACCGCGTTCACATCCGCCGTTAGCCACACACGCCCGAACTTGCGCGCGTCTGAAAAGCGCAGCTGCTGACCGCCATCCAGCTGCAGCCGAAAATGCATCCAGCGATCGGCGATAGTCTGCGCTTCGTCCGCCGCCACATAGAGGCGCCCGGTCATGCGCAGATGCACGATGAGCGTTTCGCTGTCAAGCGCGCAGAGCAGATACTTGCCGCGACGGCCGATGGCGCGGAAGGTCTGGCCGTGGATGCGGGCGGCAAATTCCTCCGGCTCAGGGCTGTGAATGATGCGCGGCCAGTCCGTCCACAGGCCGCTCACCCGGCGTCCAACGAGCGGCTCACGCAGGCCGCGCGCGACCATTTCGACTTCCGGCAATTCGGGCATGAAAGCGGACAATCCCCTGTGAGCAGCGCGACTAACTCTGCCGGAAACGCCAGGCCACGTCAACCAGGCGCCTGTCCCTCCCTGGCCGCAATGGTATACTCTGTTGCCGAAACACATTGTGGAGCGCCATGGCCGGCCAGGACTTTGTGCACCTGCACGTCCACAGTCAATTCTCCCTGCTGGACGGGCTGGGGCGCATTGACGACCTGGTAGCGCGCGCCGCCGGGCTGGGCATGGGGTCGCTGGCCATCAGCGACCACGGCACCATGTTCGGCGTGATCGACTTTTATCGCGCCTGCAAGGCCCGTGACATACACCCCGTCATCGGCCTGGAAGCCTACGTGGCGCCGCGGGGGATGCGGGACCGCGACCCGACGTTGGACCGCAAGGCGGCGCATCTGCTTTTGCTGGCGCGCAACCAACAGGGCTATCGCAATCTGCTGCGGATCGCCTCCGCCGCGCAACTGGAAGGCTTTTACTACAACCCGCGTGTCGATCACGATTTCCTCGCCGCGCACAGTGACGGTTTGATTGCCACCAGCGGCTGTCTCGCCGGCGAAATCCCGGCGCTGCTGATGGCTGGCCAGGAGGAGGCCGCGCGCGAGCACATTGGCCGCTACCAGGACATCTTTGGCCGCGAGAACTTTTTCCTGGAGCTGCAGCATCACGACATCCCCGCCCTGCAAGAGGTCAACCGCTGGCTGGTGGACAATCGCGATTTTGCCGGAACCAGGCTGCTGGCCACCAACGACGTGCACTATGTGCAGCAGGAAGACCACGACCCGCACGACACGCTGCTTTGCATCCAGACCGGCGCGCAGAAAGCGGAGCAGAACCGGATGCGCATGTCCGACCCCAGCTACCATCTCGCCTCGCAGGCGGAGATGTGGGGGCACTTCGGCGATGTCAATGAAGGCGAGGCGCTGAAGAATACGCTGCTGGTGGCCGAGATGTGCCAGCTGGACCTGGAAATACAGGGCTACCAGCTGCCGTCCTTCCCTGTGCCGGAGGGACACAACGCCCAAACCTGGTTGCGCCAACTCTGCGAGAAGGGGCTACGCTGGCGCTTTGGCGAGCGGGCCACGGGCGATGAGAGTTTGCTGGCGCGCCTGGGTCATGAGCTGAAGCTGATCCACGAAATGGGCTTCGACACCTACTTCCTCATCGTGTGGGACCTTTGCGAATACGCGCGCGAGGCCGACATCTGGTGGAATGTGCGCGGTTCAGGCGCCGGCAGCCTGGCGGCTTACTGCCTCGGCATAACGGAAATCAACCCGATACAGGACGGCCTCATCTTCGAGCGCTTTCTCAATCCCGGGCGCATCAGCATGCCGGATATTGACCTTGACTATCCGGATGACCGCCGCGCCGAGATGATTAACTATGCCGCGCGCAAGTATGGCGAGGACAAGGTCGCGGCCATCATCACTTTCGGCACGCTGGGGCCGCGTGCGGCGGTGCGCGATGTCGGCCGCGTGCTGCAGATGCCACATGACCTGGTGCATCACGTCGCCCGCCTCATCCCGCAGGAACCCCGGCCCAAACCACTGCAGGAGTACGTGGATGCGACGCCAGAGCTGAAGGACCTTGCCAACCGGGACGAGGATGTGCAGCGCATCATTGCGACGGCGAAGTCCCTGCAGGGCATTAGCCGCCACGTCTCGACGCACGCGGCCGGTATCATCATTGGTGACCGGCCGTTGGTGGAGACCATCCCGCTGCATCGGCCGACGCGCGGCAGCGACAGCGGTTCGGTGCGCGCCGTGACGCAGTTCACGATGGAGACCTGCGAATCGATCGGCCTGCTCAAGATTGATTTCCTGGGCCTCTCCACGCTGACCATCATGCGAAGGGCCTGCGATCTGATTCGCCAGCATCACGGCATCGAATACAGCATGGAGAACATCCCTTGCCGCCATGAGATGGTCGCGGGAGACGAACGCGCGACGGCCATGCTGAATGAGACCTTCGCGCTGCTGGGGCGCGGTGAGACCTCGGGCATGTTTCAGGTAGAGAGCGAGGGCATGCAGCAGATGCTGCGCGACATGCAGCCGCGCCGCTTCGAAAACATCGTCGCTGGCATCGCATTGTATCGCCCGGGGCCGATGGACTACATCCCCACCTATAACCGGCGACTGCGCGGCGAGGAAGAGATAAGCTATCAGCATGAGTTGCTGAAGCCAATCCTTGAGGAGACCTGCGGCATCATTGTGTATCAGGAACAGATCATGCAGATCGCTTCGCAACTCTTCGGCTACGAGCTGGCGGAAAGCGACACGATGCGCAAGGCGGTCTCCTACAAGCGCGAAGAAGACCTCGTTAAGCATCGCGAGATCTTCATGGAGCGCGGGCCGCAACACGGCGTCGACGAGGCCACGGCCAGCAAGATTTTTGACGACATCGAATTCTTCGCCAACTACGGCTTCAACAAGGCGCATGCGACGGACTACGCCGTCATCACGCTGCAGACAGCCTTCCTAAAATGCCACTATCCCGAGGAGTATATGTGCGCGTTGCTAAGCGTGCATCGTGACGATGGCGGGCGCATCGCCGGGTACATGGAGGAGTGCCGCCGACTTGGCATTCCCGTCCTGCCGCCCGACGTGAACCACAGCCTGCTCGATTTCGACATCCAGGCGGACGAGACGGGCCAGCGCGGCATTCGTTTCGGCCTGGCGGCCATCCGCAAGGCCGGCGCGGGCGCATTGACCCCGATTATCATGGCCCGCCAGCAGGACGGAGCCTTTACTGACCTCAAGGACTTCTGCAAGCGGGTTGACCTGCGCAAGGTGGGGCGGCGCGCGCTGGAGAGCCTGGCCACGGTGGGCGCCCTGCGCGATTTTGGCGAACGGGGTCGGCTGCTAGCCGCCAGCGAACGGCTGATGGGCTTCAGCACGCGCTGGCACCGCGACCGCGAAATTGGCCAGATGAACATGTTTGGCCAGGAAGAGGGCATGTCGCAGGAGATGCTGGGCAACCTGCCGGAACATGACGTGCTCAGCGAGCGCGATTTGCTGGAGCTGGAGAAGGAACTGCTGGGCATCTATGTTAGCGGGCGCCCGGCTGACCGCTACCGTAAGGCGCTGGCCAGGGCCAACACGCGCGAAATCAGCGAGCTCAAGGCGGAGGGCTTTGGGCTGCACGACCGACCGGTGACTGTGGCCGGCGAGGTCGTCGGCATGCGCACCATACTCACTAAAAAGGGCGACCGCATGTGCGTCGCGCAGCTGGAAGACTGGCGCGATTCAGCCGCCACGATTGACATTACTATTTTCCCACGCACCTGGCAGCAGTGTCAGGCCCTGGTCGTAGAGGGCCGGGTGCTCCATATACGCGGCAAGCTGGACAGCTCGCGCGGCGAGCCGCAGGTCATCGCAGACGAGGTCACACAGAACTTCACACTGCTGGAGGCCGTCCCCGAGGAAGATGCGGAACCCAATACTGCACCGCCCTTCGAGGCTGCGGACTTCGCTCCGCCGGTCGAGGCAGTGTCGCCCCCCTGGGAGGAAGAGCCGTCTGTGCCAGAGTTGGAGCCGCCAGCGCCCGTGACAATGGCGCCTGACTTTGAGGAGAAGGTACCTGTCACGCCCGCCGCAGAAGAACCAGACCCGTCAGTTTCGCGACGACTGCTCGTCAGGCTTGGGCGCACGGATGATGCGGAGCGCGATAAGCGGCGCCTTGAGCGTGTCCATAACGAAATCACTTCCTGGCCGGGAGAGGATGCGTTCAGCATCGTCGTTGAGTCAGGTGGCAGGCAGGTGCAACTGGACTTTAATACGAGCGTCGGAATTTGCGGCGAAATGCTTGACAGCCTGCGCGCCATCGATGGCGTAGAGGTCAGGACGTTCCCTGAAGCTCAGGCCGCCAGGTGCCAGCTGGAGTAGGGCAGCGCAACGCCGTCGCAGGGATTTCTCGGGAAAGGGAATGTAAGTGATGAAGCGCGTCGCAGTGATGACCAGCGGCGGTGACGCTCCGGGCATGAATGCTGCCATCCGGGCGGTGGTGCGCACCGGCCTGCAATACGACATCGAGGTGCAGGGCGTGCGCCAGGCATTCAGCGGCTGTCTCAGCGGTGATTTCCAGCTGCTGGACAGCAACAAAGTCAGTGGCATTTTGCAGCGCGGTGGCACGATACTGCAAACGGCGCGAGAGGATGAGTTCCGTACCTTGCGGGGGCAGCACAAGGCCTTGCGCCGCCTTAACGTGGCCGGCATTGAGGGCTTGGTGGTCATCGGGGGCGATGGCAGCATGGCGGGCGCTCTGGCCCTGCACAACCTCGGCTTTCCGGTCGTTGGCGTGCCTGGCAGCATCGACAACGACATCTGGGGCACCGACATGAGCATCGGCGTCGATACGGCGCTCAACACCATCATCGAGGCGCTGGACCGCATCCGCGACACGGCCACTTCGCATCAACGAGCCTTCCTCGTCGAGGTCATGGGACGCAACACCGGCTACCTGGCGCTGATGAGCAGCATCCTCGGCGGCGCGGAGATCGTCGTTACGCCGGAACGCGAGACCAGCATGGAGGAGGTGGCCGACTCGCTGGTCGATTCCTACACGCGCGGCAAGTCGCATGCCATCGCCGTCATCGCCGAAGGCGCGTCCATTTCTACGACAGAGCTGGCGGAATATCTCGAATCGCACCCTCACGTCGGTTTTGAAATTCGCCTGTCCATCCTGGGCCACATGCAACGCGGCGGGCGCCCCTCGGCCTTCGACCGGCGCCTGGCGTCGATGCTGGGGATGTGCGCGCTGGAAGCCCTGCGCGATGGCCAGAGCGGCGTGATGATGGGGATGCAGGGCCGCGAGATTCAACATGTCCCGTTGGGCGATGTCATCGTCAACCAGCGTCAGTTGAGCGACTGGTACTATGACCTGGCGCGCATGCTTTCGCGCTGAAAGTCTTCAGTCCCGTGCACGGCTGATGGCAGCCACGCGCGCCTGCGTCAGTTGCATTAGCGCTGCTGTTGACAGACGCAGTTGCAGGCCGCGTTCACCGGCGCTGAGGTAGATTTGCTCGTGCTCCCTGACCGCCTCGTCCAGCCAGACCGGCCAGTTATGATGCGCCAGGGCCAGCGCGCTGATGCCCCCGATCTGCATCCCGGTCAACTGCTCGGCCCGGTTACGCGCTGTCAGGCGCAGCTTGCGCTGCCCGGCCCTTGCGGCCAGACCCTTCAGATCCAGCTCGCGATCGGCGGCGATCAGCGCCAGCAGCGGCTTGCCGCCCGCAGCGGATTCCAGCACCAGGGTCTTGTAAATCTGCGCCGGTGCCAACCCTAGCAGGGCAGCCACCGCTTCTGCATCATGAAAGCGGCTGGCGTCGTAGCGCAGCGTTGTGAAGGGGATGCGCCGCTGTTGCAAAAGGCGTTCAGCGTTCAGTTTTCTGGCCATGGCTGGCGCTAGCGATACTGGCGCCGGGCCATCCGTCCCAGCACATCAGGCGCCAGGCGACCAGCCAGCAGGACCAGGCGGTCAAAGAGGCGCAGTGTAACCGAACGGCGCGGCCTGTGGATGACGCGCAGGATGGCTGCTGCGACTTCATCGGCGCGCATGACGGGCAGGCTGCTACCAGCCTCGCGCGCGCCCGCGCCCATGCGACGCTCGTTGAATTCCGTCGCCGTGCGCCCGATCAGCATGTCCGTCACGCGGATGTTGTCCTGCTCCAGTTCCAGGCGCAGCGAATGCGCGATGCTGCTCACAAAAGCCTTGCTGGCCGCGTAACAGGCGCTGTAGGGAACAACGAGCGACGCGGCCACCGAGGAGATGGTGATGATGTGTCCGCCGCCGCCGCAGCGCATGGCGGGCACTGCGGCACGAACACTATGCAGCACGCCGTCTATGTTGGTGCGCAGCAAGGTCTCCAGCGCCTCCCACTCGCTGCTTACGAGGTCGCCGCGCAACCCCACGCCGGCGTTGGCGACGAGAATGTCGAGGTGGCCGAAGCGCGCGAGGGTTTGCTCGACTGCCTGCCCAAGTGAATCCGCCCGCGTGACGTCGCCCGGACAGGCGAGAAAGTCGCCCGGAAGCTCGCGGGCGGCTGCCTCCAGCTCAGCCAGGCGCTCGGCGTTGCGGGCCAGACCGGCAACCTGAATGCCTGAGCCCAGCAGGGCCAACGTCGCCTCGCGCCCGATTCCGCTTGAGGCGCCGGTAATCAGGGCGACCTTTCGCAATGTGTTGGCAGTCTCGTTTGTTGCAAATGCGCCCTGTGTCATGAGCGCTCCCTTGCTTGCTTTGGTTGGCAGAAGTATAGCGCAGGGCGCTCCGGGTCTCGCGTCCAGGCCCCGTTGCCAAACTGCTATACTGATTAACATCCTGAAAAGGGGGCCCAAAAGTGGACAACGGGCAGAAGCAGCGCACTGCACTTTTCTCGCGCCTGGAAGCCTGCGATACCGATCTGAGCCCGGATGATCCGATGGCAGAGGCCGGGCGCAAGGTATTGCTGGGGGAGTTTCGCCGGGTGCTGGCGCACGAGGCCGGCAGTCGCAGCGGCGCAGATATCGAAGATTTGCACCAATTGCGCGTCTCCATCCGCAAGTCACGCAGTGCGTTGCGACTGATTCGCCCCTACTTTCGCCCCAAGTCCATTCGTGGCCACGAAAGGGTACTGCGTGACTTGATGCGCGCTTCGGGGCCGGTGCGTGACCTGGACGTGCTGCTTGAGAATCTTGGTAGCCTGGAGAAAACGCAGGGGGCGGCCCTTGAGCAGAGTCGCGCGACCCTGCAGCGGCAGCGGACCAGTGCGCGCGGCAAGTTACTGTTTGTGTTGTACAGCGACTCATGGGATAAATTCCTGACTGGCTTCGGCGACTTTCTGACGACGCCGGGTGTCGGCGTGACCCGGATGCACAGAAACAGAATTACGCCACAGCAAGTGCGCCATGTTCTGCCGTCGCTGGTGTACAGACGCCTTGCGCAGGTGCTCGCCTACGGGCCGGTCCTGGCCGACCCCGACAGCGAGACGCTGCATAACCTGCGCATCGACTGCAAGCGGTTGCGCTATGTCGTGGCGCTGTTTGCCGACTTGATGGGGCCAGAAATTCGGGACTACATCGCAACGTTGAAGCAGATGCAGGATTTGTTGGGGAGCTTGAACGACATCGCGGTAGCTCAGGTACTGCTCACCAGGCTGATCCCCGGGCAGAAAAAAGCAGCGAACGCGGCCCTGCGCCGCTACCTGCAGGCCATGGCGGAGGAGCGCGAGCAACTGCTGGCGCAAATTCCAGCTGCCTGGGAGCAGTTCAACAGCCGGGACGTGCAGCGTGAACTGGCCATGTCCTTGCTGGCCCTGTGAGGCGGAACCGCGCTCATTCGGGGTCTTCGGCCAGCATGGTCAGGTCTTCGTTGATGCGGTAGCTGTTTCCGGCCGGCTCGCTGTCAATAGTGACGGGCAGGCGTTCCCCGCTGCGCCAGTCGTAGATGCCAATCCAGAGAGCGTAGCCGTCACCCAGGTAATACTCGCGTTCCTCGGGTACGCGCAGTTGGCGTTCGTCGTGGATGAACTCACCTGGCTCCCAGACCAACGTGGAATAGAAGCGCCGGTTCTCGTCAAGGCCGACAGGGCCATCACTGTTGGCAATCAGGTTGCCCTGTGCATCGCGCAGATGCAGGAAGATTGAGTAGTCCTGTTCAGCTTCGTTCACGACTTCCCAGTAGATAGAGAAAGTAATCTGGCGCCCGGGCCACAATCTGTTGGAGTGAATTTTGTGGCCACGGTAGCGTGCGAAGCCGCCGAAATCGACCGTTTGCGCTGTGTTTTGGGCTCTGCCGGGCACCTCGAAACGGCGCTCCAGGTTTAGCTCGTAGAGTGTGTAGCTGAAGTTGCCGTCATCGCGCTGCCAGGCGAAACGCAGGGAGTTACCGGGACCAATTCTGGCCAGCGAAAGCGCGCCCAAAATCTGATTGCTGCCCGGTGCGTTCTCGTCCCATGCGAGCGGATTCTCCGGAATGCTGTCGACATAAAATCTCACATCCTCCAGTTCCTGCAGCCGCGTGGGACTCTCCTTCACACGAATGTCATCCAGAGGGAAGAAGAAGGGCAGACGCTTAACGCCAGGCGCCGCGACCACCAGCGGCTCGTCCGGATGCTCGCGCGCGTAAATCTGCAGGCGGTTGACCATCCTCATCAACGCGATGTTGCCGGACGTATATTTCGCTGTGTCGTTGCTGAAGTGACCGGGCTGCAACCAGTCGCTGCCTGCAATCGGGTCCAGCAGCGTGCTGGTGATGCCGGGCAGGGCGACGACGCAGAGCGCAGCAGCGGACAGCGCGCGCCTGCCTCTCGACCAGCGCCGCAGGCGTTCGTGCCTCAGCCAGTTCTCAAGGCACAGGGCGCAGGGCAGGATCAGAAGCGGCACTATGGCGAATGACAGGCGATAGTGATAACTGTAGGACCAGAGCCAGGTGACGAACCAGGGCAACGCCAGCGCCAGCGCCCACGCGCATTTCGCGATTGTGTCCCGTTGCGTGCCCGCAGCCGGCAACAGAGGCCACAACGAGCGCCAGAGTAGCAGCGCTCCGGCGGCCAGCATTGCCCATTCGAGGGCCTGCATCCGGCGCGGCGGGAAGAGCGGCTGCAGCGCAGTGATGTTCAACTGGCCGAAGATCGTGGGCAATAGTGCGGCCAGCAGCAGCGTCAGGCCGATGATCATTTGGCGCGCCTGAGTCCGGCTGGCATACGGGACGCGACCGAGCACGAGCAGCAGACACAGCAGCCCCAGCAGTGGCCAGCCAAACTCCGCGCCACTGCGCGCGACCCGTTCCAGCCAGAATGCGTCCGGGAAATCGATAGCGTTGTGCCCGAGAGCGACGTTTCTCAGATACCAGACCGCGCCGTGTGGCAGGCTGGCGAGGCCGGTCAGCAGCGCAACGCTGAGGCGCGGACGGAAAGCGCGCCAGTTGAAGCGCACGCGCCACAGCTCGATGAGCAGTAGCAGCAGCACGCCCCACACCAGGGCGCCGGCCGTGGGTTTGGCCCAAAGGGCGCAGCCCAGCAGCAGCCCGGCGATGAGCGCATGGCGCCGGCGGTGATTCAGGTCCGTCCAGGCCTGCAGGAAGAAAGTCGCCGCCAGGGTGAAGAGCATGGTGAGCACAATCTCGAGGTCGCCGAAGCGCGCCCATTCGCCCGTGTGCGGATAGAGTGCCCAGAGCGCGGCGGCGAAGATGCCGACGCGCCGGCTAAACAGGCGCGCGCCTGCGAGGTAGACAGCGAGTGCGCAGCCGGCGTGCGTGAAGATGAGCACGGCGCGGGCGGCATGATCGTCCACGCCGCCGGCCAGCAGCTGCGCGAAGGTGTATTGCAGTGGCAGGAACTGCGGATAGTAGCCGATCTGTGCCGGGATGCCGCCCGTCAGCGTGTAGAGGCGCGCTTCATGACCGAAGACCCACAGCGCGTCATAGGCGGTGAAGGGCCAGTAGGCGATGCTCAACAGGCGCGGCAACAGGGCGAGGCCGATGAGCAGCAGCAGGAACTTCTCCATGCCGCCCAGCGGGGGAGCTTGCAGCGCGGCTGGAGCGGGTTGCCGACCCTTGCGCCAGGCGAGCAAGAGACCGGCGAGCAGCAAGGCCATTACACCGACCAGCACCGGCTCGAGCTGCAGGGCGCCGAGCATGCCGAGCGGCAGCATCCAGAGGGTGAGCAGCAGCGGCCCGGCTGCGCAGGCAATTGCGGCCACGCTGGCGCGTGAGGACCAGGCCGAACGTGGCAGCACAACCAGTGCCCAGGGGATGCCGAGGCCAGCGTAGACCAGCAGCAGACCGGGCAATGGCGCAAGGCTGGCACTCAGCCAGTAGGGGAGATCCATCGACCAACCGGCATGTTAGACAGGGTTATCGGGTCATTTACCGCCAGCAACCACCGGACTGCGGGTTTGCGCCGAAGGACGCGCAGTTCGCCAGGCGTGAAAACAGCCCACATGCCATCCGCCAGACGCCACATTTCAGGCGTCTGTCGGGCGCATGACGATCAGCAACGCGCCCTTGTCGACAGTCTGGCCGTCGCTGCAGTGAATGCTTTCAACCTTGCCGCTGACTGGCGCCTGCAATTCGTTCTGCATCTTCATCGACTCGAGGATGACCAGCGTCTCGCCTTCCTCAACCATCTGATCGACTGCCACCGGCACCTGCACGATCAGTCCGGGCATGGGCGCGCTAACATCGCCCGACTTCGTCGCCAGGCCGCCGCGGCGCTGCCCCAGCATCATAGCGTGCTCGTCGAGCACGGTGGATTCGTAAAGGTGGCCGTTCATCAACACGTCGTAGCGGCCGCTTTCGCCGTCGATGACCACCTGCAGCGACTGGTTGTTCATGATGACCGAGTAGAGCGAAGGCCCCAGCGAGAGGAAGTCGACCTGGCGTTCCGCCCCGTTGACCAGCAGCCGGCCATCGTTGCCGACCTCGATTTCATAGCGCTTGTCGTTGACCGTGGTGACGTACTTCATCGCTGCATTCTTTCCCAGCGGCCCACCCACTTCCAGTTGCTGGTGTCGCGTTTCGGCGCAGTGACAACCTGCGCGGCCAGCTGGCGGTGGCGGTGGGCGAAGAGCGTGGCGGCGATGGCGACGGTCTCGGTTTCGTTCTCGGTGGGGTCCCGGTCGTAGGTCTTCATGTTGAAGCGTTCATCGACGAAAGCGGTATCGATTTTGCCGGCGATGAAGCTGAAGCTGTTGAGCAAATTGAGGTGGAAGGGAATGTTGTGCTTGAGGCCCATGATGGTGTATTCGCCCAGGGCGCGCCGCATGCGCAACATGGCCTCGGCGCGGTCTTCGCCCCAGCAGATTAACTTGGCGATCATGCTGTCGTACCAGGGCGTGATCTCGAAGCCGGAATAGACGCCGTTGTCCACGCGCACGCCCGGACCGGTGGGCGTGATGAGCGTCGTGATGCGCCCGGTGGAGGGAATGAAATTCATGTAGGGGTCTTCGGCGTTAATGCGGCACTCAATGGCGTGGCCATGGGGCGAAAACAGGTTGTCCGTGCGCGTCATGGTGCGCCCGCGGGCGATGCGAATCTGCTCGCGCACCAGGTCGACACCGGTGATGAGTTCTGTTACCGGGTGCTCGACCTGCAGCCGGGTGTTCATCTCGAGGAAATAGAAGTTGCGCTGGCGGTCGACCAGGCACTCGATGGTGCCGGCGTTGACGTAGCCGACCGAGCGCGCGGCGGCGATGGCCATCGCGCCCATGCGCTCGCGCAGTTCCGGGTCCATGAAAACTGAAGGCGCCTCCTCGACCAGCTTCTGGTGACGCCGCTGGATCGAGCATTCGCGCTCGCCGAGGTGGATGGTGTTGCCGTGCGTATCCGCCAGGATCTGGAACTCGATGTGGCGCGCGCCGCTCAGCAGCTTTTCGAGGTAGACATCGCCGTTGCCGAAGGCGCTGGCGGCTTCGCGCCGGGCTGTGGCCAGGGAATCCGCGAAATCCGCTTGCTGCAGCACCTTGCGCATGCCCTTGCCGCCACCACCGGCGACCGCCTTGACGAGCAGCGGATAGCCGATTTCGTCCGCTGCCGCGCCGAGCGCCTCGTCGCGCAGGCCGGCCTCGCTGCCCGGAATGAGCGGCACGCCATGGCGACTTACGGTGCTGCGCGCGGCCTGCTTATCGCCCATGGTGGCGATGGCGGAGGGCGGTGGCCCGATCCAGACCAACCCTTCATCCAGCACCTGCTGCGCGAAGTCCGCATTTTCGGCGAGGAAGCCATAGCCGGGGTGAATGGCGTCGGCGCCGGTGCGGCGCGCGGCCTCGATGAGCGCATCCATGCGCAGGTAGCTGCTGACGGGCGCCGGTTCACCGATGTGCACGGCCTCGTCGGCGAAGCGCACGTGCAGGGCAGTGCGGTCGGCATCGGACCACACGGCGACGGTCGGGATGCCGAGGTCGCGGCAGGTGCGGATGATGCGCACGGCGATTTCGCCGCGGTTGGCGATGAGGACCTTGTTGATGTTGCTTTGCTCGGCCATGGCGCCTGCCTGACTAAAGCGGAATGTTGCCGTGCTTGCGCGGTGGATTGACGTCGCGCTTGTTCTGCAATACCTGTAAGGCGTTGATGAGCCGTGGACGGGTTTCTCGCGGTTCGATGATATCGTCGAGAAAGCCGCGTGCCGCAGCGACGTAGGGGCTGGCGAAGCGGTCGCGGTAGTCCGCGGCCAGGCTGGCCTTACGCTGTTCCGGGTCCTCGGCTTCGCCCAGCTCGCGCCGATGAATGATTTCGACCGCGCCCTCCGGTCCCATCACCGCAATCTCGGCGCTCGGCCAGGCCAGGTTGAGGTCGCCGCGCAAGTGCCGACTGCTCATGACGAGATAGGCGCCACCATAGGCCTTGCGCGTGGTGACGGCCAGCTTGGGCACGGTCGCCTCGCAGTAGGCGAAGAGCAGTTTGGCGCCGGAGGTGATGATGCCGCTGTGCTCCTGGTCGGTGCCGGGCAAATAGCCGGGTACGTCGACGAAGGTTACGAGGGGAATATTGAAGGCGTCGCAGGTGCGCACAAAGCGGGCCGCCTTCTCGCTGGCGCGTATATCCAGCACGCCGGCCAGCACCGTCGGCTGATTGGCGACGATGCCCACGCTGAAGCCACCGAGGCGCCCATAGCCGCAGATAATGTTGGCGGCGAAGTCTTGCTGCGTCTCAAAAAAGAGGCCGTCATCAACAACGCGGTTGATGATCTCCTTCATGTCGTAGGGCCGGTTGGCGTCCACGGGCACGATGCTGTCCAGCGCGGCATCGGCGCGCAGCGGATCGTCGCTGCTGGCGAGGTAGGGCGTGTCTTCCATGTTGTTCTGCGGCAAAAAGCCCAGCAGTTCACGCACCATCAGCAGCGCATGGGTCTCGTCCTCGCCGACCAGATGGCACACGCCGCTACGCGAGGCATGCACATCCGCGCCGCCCAGCTCCTCGAAGGTGACGCTTTCGTTTAGCACCTGTTTGACGACGTCGGGCCCGGTGATAAACATGTAACTGGTGTCGCGCACCATGATAGTAAAGTCGGTCAGCGCCGGGCTGTAGACCGCGCCGCCGGCGCAAGGCCCCATGATGACGCTGATTTGCGGGATGACGCCGCTGGCGAGCGTGTTGCGCAGGAAGATTTCGCCGTAGCCGCCGAGGCTGTCCACGCCTTCCTGGATGCGAGCTCCGCCGCTGTCGTTTAGGCCGATCACTGGCGCGCCGACCTTCATCGCCATGTCCATGATCTTGACGATTTTGCGGGCGTGGGCCTCGCTCAGCGTGCCGCCGATGACCGTGAAGTCCTGCGAAAAGACGTACACCAGACGGCCGTCGATGGTGCCCCAGCCGGTTACCACGCTGTCGCCCGGCGTCCGCCGGTGCTGCATGCCAAAGTCCGTGCTGCGATGTTCGGCGAAGGCGTCCAGTTCACGGAAGCTGCCGGAGTCGAGCAGAATGTCAAGGCGTTCGCGGGCGGTCTGGCGGCCGGTATCGTGCTGGCGGCGGATGCGCTCCTCGCCGCCGCCCAATTGGCCGAGCGCGCGCCGGCTGCGCAACAGGTCGATCCCCGGGTTTCCCTCAGGTTTCGCAGTCATGTTCACGACTCCCGTCGGTTTCTTGTCCGGCGGCGGAGCAGGAGGAACGCAGCCAGCAGCAGGGTGAGCAACAGGAAGGGCAGCCGGCCGCGGTCATAATCTGCGCGCACGAAAAGCAGCAGGCGCATAACGCTGACGACGGCGTAGAGTGCTAGCGCCTGCCACAGCCGACGAGTCTGCGCCCCACGCCACAGGGTAACGGCCAGCCAGGCGAAAATCAATGCCCACGCCAGCGTCAGCGCGCGTTCCAGCGGCAGGCTGAGGCTGAGCTGCGCGGTGATTACGGGCGGGATGCGGGTCAGCTGGTTCAGAGAAGCGAGTTGCACCAGCAGCATGAGCAGGGCGAGTAGGGCATGGCGCTGGCGCGCGTCAGACATCGCTGCCGGCAGCGGCGGCCAGGTCTGCGAAGAAGTTTGGGGGAAGGGTGATGCTGGCAAAGGCATCAAAGGTCAACTCGTGCAGCGGCAGGCCCAGATGCGCCTGAATCTGCGCGAAGAGTGCGGAGTAACTTAGCGGCAGACGCGGCGCCTGCTCCAGCCCCAGAGCCTGTACCGTGCGCTCGATTTGCTGCGCGTCCCCCTCAATTTCGATGAAGTCGCCGCAGGGCAGCTCGTCCAGCACGATTTCTGCGCTGCCCAGGGCCCAGGTGCTGCGATACTTCTCGTATTGCAGTTGCACGTGATAACCGAGCCGCTCAAGGATGAGCGCCGCGGTGCCAAAGTCACTGACCTCGACCTCGGCCTCGAAGCGATGCAGGATAGCATCCTGGCCAGGCGCTGAGTCGCCGGGCATCTTGAGCGTCAGGCGGGCGCGGCTGTCCTGGCGCAGACGCAACACAATGCCCCTGGGCGCCAGACTGCCATCGGCGCTTTCATAGCGCAGGTTGCGCTCCAGTACGCGCGCTGCCACCAGGCGCGCGCCTGCGCGTTGCAAACGTCGCTGCACCTGCATGAGGTCCTTACAATATAGCTTGAGCTCGATCTCGCTGTGGGCGCTGTCCATGATGAGCCGTCTCCCCTGCGTCAGATCTGCAGCACGACCTTGCCGCTGACTGCGTATTCTTCAAGCAGGCGCAGGCCTTCGCGCGCCTCGGCCAGCGGCAGCGTCGCTCCGATGAGCGGGCGCAGCGCGCCGCTGAAGACCAGGCTCATCACCTGGCAGTAGTCGCGGTGCGGACCCATGCTGCTGCCGATGATGCTCAAATGCTTGCCGAACACCAGGCGCAGGTCCAGCGTGACCTGAGGACCGCTGGTGTTGCCAACGACGAGGATGCGGCCGCCGTGCCGTGCAACGCGCAGGCTGTCCGCCATGGTGGCACTGCCGACGTTGTCGACCACCACGTCCACGCCTTGTCTGTTGGTCAGCTGCCAGACGGCGCGCGACCAGGCAGGCGTATCCGCTCGACAGACAACCTGGTCCGCGCCCAGGGTCAGCGCCACCTTGCAGCGCTCCTCTGTGCTGCCGACGACCAGCACCTGCGCGCCTGCCAGCTTGGCGATCTGGATGCTGGCAGTGTTGACGCCGCCGCCCGCGCCGACGACGAGCACCGTCTCGCCCGCGCGAACGCCGCCGCGGGTCAGAAGCGAATGCCAGGCGGTGACGTAGACCAGGCCAGCCGCCGCCGCGTCCTCAAATCGCAGGTGGTCGGGCATCTTGAGCAGGTTGCGCGCGGGCACAATGGCGTATTCCGCCGCCACGCCCGGCAGTTGCTCGCCCAGGATCCGCAGCCGCCCCTGATTCTCAAGACCGCTGCGTCGCGCCGGGTCATCGTCGGCAATAACGGCCGGGTCGATGCAGACGCGTGTACCCGCTGGCAACCCGCTGACGCCTGGCCCGCAACAATCGACTTCACCGGCGCCGTCCGCGGCGATGATATGCGGCATGTTAAGTTTCAGGCCGGGCCAGCCGACGCGCACCCACAGGTCAAGGCGGTTGAGCGCGGCGGCGCGCATACGCACCCGCACTTCACCCGGCCCAGGCTCGGGCCGCGGCAAGTCAGTAACGTAGGACAGCGCCTCCGGCCCGCCATGCGCCTGCAATACGGCCGCGCGCATCAGTGCACCGCCAAAACATTTCGGGCAATGACCAGGCGCTGGATTTCGCTGCTGCCTTCATAAATGCGCGTGATGCGGGCATCGCGCCAGTAGCGCTCCAGCGGCAACTCGCGGCTGTAGCCCATGCCGCCATGAATCTGCAGTGCTTCGTCGGTGACGAAGGCCGCAGTCTCGCTGGCGAAGAGCTTGGCCATGCTGGCCTGCAAGGTGTAGCGCTCGCCACTTTCGGCGCTGCGCTGCTTCGCAGCGACGGCGTCATAGAGCAGCAGACGGCTGGCCTCGATGCGCATTTTCATGTCGGCGATTTTCTGCTGAATCAGCTGGAAGCGGGCGATGGGCCCGCCAAAGGCCTCACGCTGTTGGGCGTAGGCCACGCTGGCCGCAAAAGCCGCTTCGGCAATGCCCAACGCCTGCGCCGCAATGCCAATGCGCCCGGCATCAAGCACGCTCATGGCGATGCGAAAGCCCGCGCCCGGCTCGCCAAGTACATTCTCGACCGGGCAGGCGAAGTCCTCGAAGTTCAGCTCGCAGGTGGCGCTGGCGCGGATCCCCAGCTTGGGCTCCGCCCGCCCGCGCGTCAGGCCGGGCTGCTTTGCGTCGATCAGGAAGGCCGTGATGCCGCGCTTGCCGGCCGCCGGGTCGGTCACGGCGAAGAGCACGATGCGTTGCGCGACCGGCCCGTTGGTCACCCAGCTTTTACGGCCGTTGATGAGCCAGTGTGTGCCGGCTTTGTTGAGCCGCGCGCGGCATGCCATAGTGACGGCGTCGCTGCCGGAAGAAGGCTCACTCAGACTGTAGGCGCCGGTCTGTACACCGCTGGCGACCGGGACGAGAAACTCACGCTTCTGTGCATCGCTGCCAAAGGCCAGCAGCGCGCCGCAGTACAGGGAGTTGTTGACACTGACGATGACGCTGTGGCTGGCATCGACCCGGGCCAGCTCAAGAATCGTCAGGGCGCAGGCCAGTGCATCCATACCTGCGCCGCCGTATTCCTCCGGCACCTCGATGCCCATTAGCCCCAGCGCGCCCATGCGCCGCAGAGTCTCTTGCGGAAACTCGCCCGTTTCGTCCAGTTGCGCAGCCACAGGCGCAATTTCATGTTGCGCGAAGTCGCGTACCGTGTCGCGCAACATGCGATGCTCGTCTGTTAGCGGGGGCAGTAAGGTTTCGCTCGCTGCTGTCATCCAATCTCCAGCACAGGGTTCAACCAGCAGCATGGTAGTATAATAACAGACGACATCGCAACCGGACGGAAGACCCATGGCCCACATCGCCATCGATCACATCGCCATCGTCGTGAGCGACATGGATGCTGCGCTGGGATTCTGGCAGCAAGCGCTGGGCCTTGAGTTGCAGCGCGTCGAGTCAATTCCTGCCGAAGCCGTCGAGGTCGCCTTTCTGGAGACGGAAAACGCGCACGTCGAGCTGCTGTTGCCGACGAGCGGGGACAGCGGCATAGCTCGCTATCTGGAGGCGAAGGGCGGAGGCATGCACCATCTCTGCCTGGCCGTGACAGACATCGAGGCGGCCATGCAGCAGATGACAGAAACCGGCATCGAGCTCATCAACGAGCGGCCGCGACAGCGCGAAGATGGCACGCGCTACGCCTTCGTGCATCCGAAGAGCAGCGGCGGTGTACTGGTCGAACTCTACGAGCGCGAGTGAACGGGGATCGGGCAATTATGCAGAATACAGCGGAAAAGACAATGATGAGCGCAAACGAGATCGTGCTGCCCGTCACTGGCATGACCTGCGCCGCCTGCGTGCGCAACGTGGAGCGCGCGCTGGCACGGCAGCCGGGCGTGCAGGAGGTCAGCGTCAACCTGGCGACCGAGCGCGCCAGCGTCCTGCCGGGCGCGGAGGGCGTGGAATGGGCGCAGCTGGTAAGCGCCGTCGAGAAAGCCGGCTACGGCGTCATCGAAATTCAGGATGGGCCGGTCCCTGAAGATGCGGAGCGCGTGGCTCGGGAAACGGCAATTCAGAAACAGACGCAGCTGCTGCGCATCGGCCTGCTCTTCACTGTGCCGCTGGCCGCGCTGAGCATGGCGCGCCATTTGTCATTCGCAGTGCCCGCGCTGGCGCAGCTCGCGCCCTGGCTGGCCTGGTCGGGCTGGCCGCTGGTCTTCTGGCTGCTGGCGACGGTGGTGGTCGTCGTGCTCGGGCGACAGTATCTGTCAGGCGCGCTGCGGGCCTTGCGCAATGGCAGCGCCAACATGGACACGTTGGTCGCTCTGGGCAGCGCGGCGGCCTACCTGTACAGCGTGGCCGCCCTGTCCGGATTACTGCCGGAGACGGCCGAATACTTCGAGACGGCCGCGGTGATTCTGACGCTCATCACGCTCGGCAAGCTGCTTGAGGCGCGCGCGCGCGGCCGCAGCAGCGAAGCCATCCGCCGTTTGATGCAACTGGCGCCGCAAACCGCTGCGCTGTGGAGCGACGGCGTGGAACGCGAGGTGCCGGTCAGCGAGCTGCTGGTGGGCGATCTGGTGCTGGTTCGGCCCGGCGGGCGCATCCCGGTGGATGGCGTCGTGCGCGAGGGCGAGTCGGCGGTGGACGAGTCCCTGCTCACCGGCGAAAGCCTGCCGGTCGACAAGACAGTTGGCGACGAGGTCATCGGCGCAACGCTGAACTACCAGGGTCGCCTGGTCATTGAGGCGCAGCGCCTGGGCGCGGCCAGCGCGCTGGCGCAGATCATCCGCATGGTGGAGCAGGCCCAGGCGTCGCGCGCGCCCATCCAGCACGTCGCCGACCGCGTCTCCGGCATCTTCGTTCCGGTGGTTTTGCTGCTGGCGCTACTGACCTTCGTCGCCTGGCTGGTGCCGGGGCAGGTCGCTTTCGCGCTGGCGCTGACGCATGCTGTGGCGGTGCTGGTAATCGCCTGTCCCTGCGCGCTGGGTCTGGCGACCCCAACGGCAATCATGGTCGGCACCGGCCTGGGAGCGGAGAATGGCATCCTCTTCCGCAACAGCGCCGCGCTGGAGAACACGCGCCAGTTGCAGGTCATCGCGCTGGACAAGACCGGCACACTAACGCTGGGCGAGACGCGAGTGACAGCGATCCATGCGCTGCCGGGCTGGACGGAAGACGAGCTGCTGCACATGGCCGCCAGCGCCGAACGCGGCAGCGAACATCCTCTTGCGCGGGCCTTGCTGCAGGCCGCCGCCGGGCGCGAGCTGGCGCTGGACGAGCCCGGGGCCTTTCTGGCTGATGCGGGCATGGGCGTGCGTGCCACGGTGACAGGCCGCGAGGTGCTGGTGGGCAGTTTGCGTTACCTGGCGCAAGCAGAGCTTGCGTTGGACGAGAGTTTGCAGGCCCAGGCGCGGGCCTTGCAGGAGCAGGGCCAGACTGTCGCGGCCGTCGCGGTGGACGGTAAGGTCGCCGGCCTGTTCGGCATCGCCGACACGCTGCGCGAAGGCTCACACGCGGCGGTGCGCGCACTGCAAGCGGCCGGCCTGGATGTGGTGATGCTCACCGGCGACAACGAACGCACCGCGCGGGCCATCGCAGCGCAACTGGGTATTCAGGAGCTGCGGGCTGAGGTCTTGCCGGGCGAAAAGGCGGCGGTCATTGCTCAACTGCAGGAGGGCGGACGGCGAGTCGCGATGGTCGGCGACGGCGTCAACGACGCGCCGGCGCTGGCGCAGGCCGACGTAGGCATGGCCATCGGCGGCGGGGCGGACATTGCCATGGAGGCCGCGGACCTGACGCTGCCCGGCGCGGATCCGCTGTCAGTTGCGCGCGCAATTCAACTGGGCCGCGCGACCATGCGCACAATCCACCAGAATCTCTTTTGGGCTTTCGTCTACAACATTGTGCTCATTCCGGTCGCCATGTTGGGCGCGCTGGTGCCCATGCTGGCCGCGGGCGCGATGGCCTTCTCCAGCCTCTTCGTCGTCAGCAATTCCTTGCGTTTGCGGCGCCTGCGCCTGCGTGTCTGACCCTCGCGCTCAGGCAGGAGCCGGCGCGTAGTCGATCGCGCTGAGGGCCTGCACAATGGCCTGCTCGGTAGCGGGCGCTTCCCAGGCGACGGTTACCTTGCGTCCCTCGACTTCAGCGGCCAGCACCTGCACGCCGGCCATTTCCTCCAGCTCGTTACGAATGGCGCGCACACAGCCGTCGCAGCCGATGTCGGGAATGTGAAAGGTTTTGCTGGTCATGGCGTCCTCCCTGATTACCTCTAGTCTACCCCGTAGCAGCCCTGATTTCAGTCTCCGGACAGGGCCAGCGTCAGTTCGCGCCGCACCTCGTCATCGCGCTCGCGCCTGAGCCGCGCCCCCAGCAGGGGGCGCGCCGCGGCAGCATCCAGCTGCGCCAACGCCCAGGCACTGTGACCGCGCAGCAGGGGACTCGCCACGTCCAGCAAGCGGGTGAGCGCCGGGATGGCGGCCGTGACCAAGCCATTGGCCGCTGCCAGGCAGGCGTTGCGCAGCAAGCGTTCGTGACCCGTGCGTTGCAGTCCGGTTCCCTGCCAGCGGCGCAGAAACGTATCCTCGTCCATCTCCAGCAGCTCCGTCAGCGGCGGCGCGATGCGCGAGAGGTCGCTTTGCTGCAGGGCCGGTTCGTGCGTCGGCGCAGCGAAGCGCTGAAAGGGGCAGACGTTCTGGCAGATGTCGCAGCCGAAGATCCAGTTGCCGGTCAGCGGGCGCAGTTCACGGTCAATCCAGCCCTTGTGCTCGATGGTCAAATAGCTGATGCAGCGGCGCGCGTCCAGCACGAAGGGGCGTGGGAAGGCGTCGGTCGGGCAGGCGTTCAGACAACGCGTACAACTGCCGCAGGAAGCGGCCTCTTGCGGTCGGTCGAGTTCATCGAATTCCAGACTGGTCAGGAGTTCGCCGAGAAAAAAGTGACTGCCACGACGCGGGTGGATGAGCATGGTGTTCTTGCCGAAGAAGCCGAGGCCGGCCTGCTGTGCGTGACTGCGCTCGAGCAGGGCGCCGGTGTCGACGTAGACGCGTTGCGCATTGCGCTGGCCACTTTCTCGTTGTAGCCACGCGGCCAACTTCTCAAGACGAGAGGTCATAAGCTCGTGATAGTCCAGGCCCCAGGCGTAGGCGGCGATGCGCCCGCGCGCGGGGTCTGCGAGCGTGGCCTCCAGGTCATGCGCCTGGGAATAGTCGAGGCCGACGACCAGCAGGGTGCGCACACCGGGCAGGATTTCAGTGAGGTCGCGGCGCCGCACCTGGCGATCCGGCCGCGCCATCCAGTGCATCGTGCCGTGCATGCCGCTGCCGATCCAGTGCAGGTAGGCGTTAAGCGTGGGCGACGGTTGCGCGGCGGTGATTCCGACCAGATTGAAGCCCAGTTCAAGCGCCCGTTCGCGCAGCAGCGAGCCAGAGAAGGCCATCTCAACCGCAGCCCGCTGGCCGGCTCATAGTGATCCGCTCCGCTCAAGGACGTCCAGCAGCAGCGTGGCTGCGCGCCGCGGCCCGCCGCCTGCTTCCATCTCTTTGGCCAACTGACGCGCGCGCTGCTGCACCTTCTCGTCCATCAGCAGGGCGCGCGCGCCGGTTAAGAGTGCGCCGTTGCGGACGTCGTGCGCGCTCAAATGCAGGCCGACTTTCGCCTGGGCGACGCGACGGGCCTGGACACGCTGGTCGGCGGCGTGGGGCACGACCAGCTGCGGCACACCATGCACTACGGCGCTGTGCGTGGTGCCCATGCCGCCGTGATGGATGGCCAGGTGCGCGCGTGGCAGCACATGATGGAAATCAACCCAGTTGAGCAGACGCGCCTGACCGGGCAGGGCAGCGACCAGCTCCGCCTTGCGCTCCGGCGCGATTGGGTGCCAGCCGATGGCGACGATAGGGACGAGCTTGAGCCGGGCCGCGGCCTGGGCCGCCCAGCTGAAGAAGCCGAGGTCGCCTGTGAAGGTGGTGCCGAGGGTGATCAGCGCCAGCGGAGACTCCTGCGGGATGGCGCGAAGCCAGTCGGGCGGGCCGTCTGCCGGCAGGGTCGGCGCCCCGCCTACGTAGACGTTTTGCGGCAGCAGGCTGCCGCGCTCCTCGGCGTACCAGTCCTCAGAGAAGTAACATAGGTGCAGCAGCGGACTGAGGACGGAGGGCGTGGCGCCCTGCGAGAAGTTGCGGCCCCGCAGGCCAAACTGCGTCAACAGCTTCGTCAGGCGTGCGCGACTGTCAGCGCCCAGCGTGCGCTGCACTGCCAGCAAGCGCTCCCCGTCCAGTTCGGCGCGGGCCGGCCAACCGCCGACCACCAGCGGGACGTCCAGCGCTTCGGCGGCGAGGGCGGCGGCGCTGAGGAAGGGATCGGTGACCAGCAGGTCGGGCGCGCCAACGCGCTGCGCCAGGGCGATCAGCTCCGCCGCCGCGGTCGCAACCTTGTCGACGCTAAGCCAGGTATCCAGCGCGCGCCGGTAGCGCAACATGACGGCTTCCTGCGGCGGCAGCGAGCGGATGTCGGGCAGGGGCGGCGGCGGCCACAGCCAGCCGGTTTCACCAAGGGGGAGAAAGTCGAGGCCGGCCTGCGCCAGCGTGCGCGCCATTTGCGGTCCGCTCAGCCAGCGCACCTTATGGCCATCATCACGCAGGGCTTGCGCCGTTCGCAGCAGTCCACCCCAGTCGAGGTGACCAGGCAGCGGCGCAGAAACGAACCAGAACTCGGCCATCAGGGCCGTGCGGCGCTATCCATGCGCAGCGGGCCAGTCCGGGATGGGCACGCAGCAGAGCATCAGCTGACGGGCGGCGCGCACTTCATCCAGGCGCGAGATGTCGAGCGTGTGCGGCGCGCTGCGCAGCAGGTCAGGCTCTTCGCGCGCTTCCCTTGCGATGCGTCGCATGGCAGCGATGAAACTGTCCAAAGTGGCCTTGTCCTCGGTCTCGGTAGGCTCGATCAGCAGCGCCTCGGGCACTATGAGCGGGAAGTAGTTGGTGGGCGGGTGAAAACCGTAGTCCATCAGGCGCTTGGAAATGTCCAGCGCGTGCACCTCTTCGACGCCGTCGAAGTGACCCTCGAGCACGAATTCATGGGCGCAGATGCGTGGGTAGGGGATGATGTAGCTATCCAGCAGCGAGGCGCGCACATAGTTGGCGTTGAGCACGGCGTGGCGCGAGATGTCGCGAATCCCCTGCGCGCCGTGAATACGGGTATAGGCGTAGGCGCGCACGTGCATGCCGAAGTTGCCATGGAAAGCCTTGAGGCGGCCGATCGAATGTGGCGGCATGCGCAGGCCGTAGCGTGGCGGCCCGTCTTCTGTGCCCGGCGCAACGATTTCCACGTTAGGGCCGGGCAGGAAGGGCGCCAGGCGCTCGTTCACGGCGACCGCGCCGCAGCCTGGGCCGCCGCCGCCATGCGGTGTGGAGAAGGTCTTGTGCAGGTTGTAGTGCATTACGTCGAAGCCTAACTCGCCCGGCTTGACGACGCCCATCAGCGCGTTCATGTTTGCGCCGTCCATGTACATCAGGCCGCCACAGGCCTGCACTGCCGCGGTGATTTCCTGGATGTTCACGTCGAAGAGGCCAAGCGTGCTGGGGACGGTGACCATCATGCCGGCCACGGTCTCGTCGCAGGCGGCCTGCAGCGCCGCCAGATCGATGTTGCCGTTCCTGTCCGAAGGCAGCTCCACGGCATGGTAACCGGCCATGGTGACGGTGGCCGGGTTGGTGCCATGCGCGCTGTCCGGCACGAGGATGCGCGTACGTCGGCTGTCGCCGCGCCGCTCGTGATAGCG
The DNA here is from genome assembly GCA_965223965.1 of Phototrophicaceae bacterium. Lineage (GTDB taxonomy): Bacteria > Chloroflexota > Anaerolineae > Aggregatilineales > Phototrophicaceae > JAGWBD01. Next base: position 1,764,494 of record CBDCXX010000006.1, on the reverse strand, counting down.
GCGCAACATGAGGATGCCGGCCAGCTCGCCCTGGGCGCCGGCTGCCGGCATCAGGCTGACGCGCGCGAAGCCGCTGATTTCGGCCAGCCAGCCCTGCAGGCTGTGCATCAGTTCCAGCGCGCCCTGCGAGCTCTCCTCTTCACTTCGCGGGTGCAGCTGGGCGAAGCCGGGCAGGCGCGCCACATCTTCGTTGAGGCGCGGATTGTATTTCATGGTGCAGGAGCCGAGCGGATAGAAGCCGGTGTCGATGGCGAAATTGCGGCGGCTAAGGCGCGTGAAGTGGCGGATGACCTGCAACTCGCTCACTTCCGGCAGGTCAAGCTCCTTGCGCAGCAGCTTCCTGGGCAATTCTGTGGGCGGAACATCGCATTGCGGCAGCCGCAGGGCTGACCTGCCGCTGGCGCCCAGTTCGTAAATGGTCGCTTCGCTCATGAGGCTTGCAGCTCCCGCAAACAGGCGACGAGGGCATCGATCTCCGCCCGACTGTTCATCTCGGTGAAGGCCAGCAACATGCAGTCGCGCAGGCGCGGGTCTTCAGCACCAAGGTCGTGGCCGCCGATTATGCCGCGCTCGCGCAGAAAGGCATTGACTTCCACGACCGGGCGCGGGCAGTGCAGTGCGAACTCGTGGAAGAAAGGCGCCTGCGTCACGATTTCATAGCCATCCAGCGCATTGATCTGCGCTGCAGCGTAATGCGCCTTGTGCCAGCAAAGCTCCGCCACCTGGCGCAGGCCCTGCTTGCCCATCAACGCGAGATAGACGGCAGCGGCCAGCGCCATCAGCCCCTGGTTGGTGCAAATGTTGCTGCTGGCCTTTTCGCGGCGGATGTCCTGCTCGCGCGGGCGCAGCGTCATCACCCAGGCGCGGCGGCCATCCTCGTCCACGGTTTCGCCGACGATGCGGCCGGCGATCTTGCGCACGTAGCGCGTTCGTGTGGCGAAAAAGCCGAGGTAGGGGCCGCCAAAGGAGAGGGGGATGCCCAGTGGCTGGCCCTCGCCCACGACGATGTCGGCGCCCAGCTCGCCGGGGCTCTTGAGCAGGCCCAGCGCCAGCGGATTGACGACGAAGACCAGCAGTGCGCCAGCTTCATGCACCTTCTTCGCCAGGCGACGGAAGTTCGCGATGTGGCCGAGGAAATCGGGATAGGCAACCGCCAGCATGGCCGTGTTGCTGTCCAGCTGGTCGACCAGGTCGTCCAGACTGGAAGCGCCTGAGTCGCCGCGAAACAGCGTGTCCCTGCCCTGGTGATAGGTGCGCGCTACCTCGCGATACTGCGGATCGATGTAGGGACTGCACAGAATTTTCTTGCGGCGGCCACGGCCAACGTCGATGGCCATTGACACCGCTTCGGCGAAACTCGTGGCGCCGTCATAGTGACTGGCGTTGGCTGCATCCATGCCGGTCAGCGCGCAGAGCATGCTCTGATACTCGAAGATCGCCTGCAGCGTTCCCTGGCTGAGCTCGGGTTGATAGGGCGTGTAGGCAGTTAGGAATTCACCGCGCAGCAGGATGTGATTTAGTGCGGAAGGGATGAAGTGCTGCCAGGCACCACCACCGCGGAAAATCGCAAAGTCCTGGCCGTGGTCGTTGGCCTCAGAAAGCGCCAGCATCTCCGCCTGAACTTCCTGCTCGCTGAGCGCGTCCGGCAGGGCCAGCGACGGGAAGCGATGACGCGCCGGCACCGCGCCGAAGAGGTCTTCGATGGCGCTGACGCCGATTGTCGCCAGCATTTGCTGGCGTTCGGTCTCTGTGTGCGGAATGTAGCTCATGGCAGACTAACGCGCGTCACAGTGGGCGTCATAGGCCGCAGCGTCCATCAGGCCGGCCAGCTCACTCTTGTCACCAAGGCGAATTCTCACCAACCAGGCCGCTCCGTATGGGTCGGCGTTGGCCAATTCGGGCTCGTCCTCGACCGCGCTGTTCACGGCGGTCACCGTGCCACCGGCCGGCAGGTGCAGGTCCGAAGCTGCCTTGACCGACTCTACTACGCCAAAGCTGTCGCCCTGGGCGAAGGTCTCGCCCACGGCCGGCAACTCAAGGAAGACGATGTCGTTCAGCTGATCCTGCGCGTAGTCCGTGAGACCGACGATGGCTTCCGCGCCCTCCAGCCGCAACCATTCGTCGCTGTCCTGATACTTAAGGTCCTCAGGTGTCTTCCACTTGCCCATTGTTGCAGCCTCCTGCAGAAATGTAAAAGGACGCACTCTGCTGTGCGCCCCTGTCAGTCGAATCACTTCCAGAGTCCTGCAGTCTGCCACTCCCTGGACCTGAGAGTTTCGTGGCCGGCCCAGCCAGCGGACCACTTGCCCCTTCGGTGGCGCCTTGCGGCGCGCTCTCACGGCAGACCTTGTATTTGCCGCAGTCTAGACGAATTCGGAGCCCCTGGCAAGCGATTGAGCGCGGCTGAGGGCTGTGCTACGATGCAGCTAGCAGTTCAGTGCGAGAGATCACATGACAGATGAGGGCAGGGCACGTAGACCCTTGCGACCGGCGCTGCTGGCGGCGCTGATAATTAGCCTTTCTATCACAATCGGCTCGCTGCTATTCATCGTCTGGCGAATCGCGAGTCCGCCCGCAACTGTTGGAATCAATGCGTTTGTGGATTCCGACTCATGGTTTGATGGTGCGACGATCATCGAGCCGCCACAGACGCTGACGACTTTTACGTTGGCCGGAAATGACGGGCTGCCGCTGAGTCTGGCCGATTTGGCGGGCAAGGCAACGCTGCTGGTCTTCGGTTACACGCGCTGCCCTGACTATTGCCCGCTGACCCTGGCGGACTTCACCCTGGTGAAGGCTGTGCTGGGAGCGCGCGCCAGTGACGTTAACTTCGTCATGGTCAGCGTGGACGGCGAAGTCGATCAACCGCTGCTCATGCGCAACTGGCTGGCTAAATTCGACCCGGAGTTTCTGGGCATGACGGGCGCGCGCGAGGAGGTTCGCCGTATCGGCGCAGACTTCGGCCTCTACCTGGGCGTCAGCGACCGGCCCAGCCTGGTCGACCACAGCACCTCGAGCTTCCTCATCGACCGCGAGGGACGTTTGCGCACGATGTTCACCGTGGGCACTGCGCCGGATGTCATTGCAGACTACGTGGTCGAGCTGCTCAGCTGAAGCCGGGGCAGACGCGCCGAAATGCCGGTGATGACCTCGTAGTTGTTCGTGTCGAAGCGCCGGGCCAACGTTTCTGCGCTGATGTCGGCCTCGCCCTGGCGTCCCAGCAACACCACTTCATCGCCGACGGCCACGTCTGGAATAGCGGAGACGTCGATCGTCGTCTTCTCCATGCTGATGCGTCCGATGACCGGCGCGACCTGTCCGTGCAGCAGCACCGTGCGTGGCTCGTGCGGCACGCGCCGGAAGCCGTGGGAATAGCCCACGGGAAGAATTGCAATGCGTGTCGGAGCGTCTGCGACCCAGGTGCGGCCGTAGCCCGTGCTATGGCCCGCGGGCAGGGTCTTGAGCTGGGCAACCAGGGTCTTCCAGGTCAGTGCAGGCCGGAATTCAGGCGGGATCGGCACGCAGTCCGAGGGCGACAGGCCGTAAAGCACGATGCCTGGCCGCACCATGTCGAGGTGGCTGGCGGGCAGGGTCAGCGTAGCCGGTGAGTTGGCACTGTGCAGCAGGGGGAAGCGCGCGCCGCGTGTGCGCATGGCTGCGACCGCCGCCAGAAAGTATTTCAACTGTTCCCGCGTCCAGGCCTCGTCTTCATCCGCCAGCGCAAAGTGGGTGTAGCATCCCTCAAGCTGTAGCGCGTGCAGGCCGGCCAGGCTTTCATGGAAGACGAGCGCGTCCGCGACCAGCGTGCCCATGCGACCGAGCCCGCTGTCCAGTTTTATGTGCGCCTTCAGGCGTTTGCCGGTTTTGCGGGCTTCCCGTTCACAGGCCTGCGCCAGCGCGGCGTCGAAGAGCGTAAGCGTGAGCTTCTGCGCAATCGTTTGCTGCACGGCATTCGGCGGGACGTAGCCAAGTACCATAACGGGCGCGCTGATACCTGCAGCGCGCAGCTCCAGCGCTTCCGCCAGGCTGGCAACGCCCAGCGTATCCGCGCCGCCCGCAAGGGCGCTACGGGCCGTGGCGACTGCGCCGTGGCCGTAGGCGTTGGCCTTGATGACCGCCATCAGGCGCACACGCGCGTTGACCAGACTGCGCAGCCGGCGCACGTTGTTGAATATTGCGCTTTGGTCGATCTCGAGCCAGGTGGTTGCGCCAGCGGGGCGGGTAGCGGGCGGCATGAGCATGACGCCAGTTTAGCGATGCCTGACGCCTGCTGCCAGCACAGCGGACGACAAGGGGTGGAAATTGCTGCTATAATCTCTTCGGTTTTCGATACACAGGCTGGCATGACGGCACGATTCGACATTCTCGCCGCACAGGGCCGGGCCAGGGCCGGAGTATTGCACACCACACACGGGCCCGTCCCCACGCCCGTTTTCGCTCCCGTGGGGACAGCGGGGTCTGTCAAGGCCGTGTTTCCGCGTGACCTGAAGGCTGCCGGCGTTAGCCTCATCCTGGCAAATACCTACCATCTGCATTTGCGCCCCGGTGACGAGCTCGTGCGGGAGCAGGGCGGGCTGCAACGGTTCATGAATTGGCCCGGGCCGATACTGACGGATTCAGGCGGCTACCAGGTATTCAGCCTGCAACACATCAATCGCATTGATGACGAAGGCGTCAGCTTTCGCAGCCACATTGATGGCAGCCGGCTGCGTTTCACGCCGGAGAAGGTTATGCAGATCCAGCAAAATCTTGGCGCAGACATCCTGATGTGCTTTGATGAATGTCCGCCCCCGCGCGAGCGCGAACGCGTCGAGGCGGCCGTGAGGCGCACCACGGCCTGGGCGCGTAAATGCCGCGCAACGCACCCTGATGACGGGCAACAGGTGCTGTTCGGCATTGTACAGGGCGGAATTTTTGGCGACCTGCGCGAGCGTTCGTCTCGGGAGCTGCAAGAGATTGGCTTCGCGGGTTATGCGCTGGGCGGGCTGTCAGTGGGCGAGTCGCGCACGGACATGCTGGAGGCGCTGGCGCTTTCAGCGCCCTTGCTGCCGCAGGACAAGCCGCGCTACCTGATGGGCGTGGGCGAGCCGGACGATCTGGTTGAGGGCGTGTGGCAGGGTATCGACCTCTTTGATTGCGTCATTCCGACGCGACTGGCGCGGCACGGCGCCGTGTTTACGGCGACCGGGCGCACCAATGTGGGACGCCTCGACTTTGCACGTGACGAGCGCCCGTTGGACTCTGACTGCATTTGCCCGGCCTGCCGTGACTATTCACGCGCCTACCTGCGTCACTTAATCAAGGCGCGCGAGCTCCTGGGATACATGCTGCTCAGCCTGCACAACATTCACTTCCTGGTCGGGTTGATGACGGAAATGCGCAATGCAATTCTGGCGGGCGAACTGGAGGCCTGGCGCGCCGCATTTCATCAGCGCTGGTCCCGCGAAGGGCGGGGCCTTGCGTCGCAGGCCTGAAGAGGCGTGATGGAGCCCCTGCCCGGATGCGTGCTGCGACCCGCCAGCCGCAGCCTGGTCATTGCTGCGCTGGCGTTGGCCGGCTGCCGCGGCCAGATTTCGCCGATCGTGACGCCCGCCACAGAGGTTGCAGTGATCCAGCTGGGCAGCAGCTCGGCGGCGCTGCCGCTCGCGCAGGACCTGACGGGTCGCTATGCTCTGGTCAACCCGGCATTGCACTTCGAGTTGCAGGTGGGAAGTTACGTGACTGTGGCAGCCATGGCACAGCGCGCGCAGCCGGCTTGGTTCCTGACGAACTGGCTGCCGGGAGCGGCGGAAAGCGACCTGTGGGCGGCGCCGCTCGGGTACGATGCCATCGTCATCATCGCCCATCCGGAGCTGCCCGTCAGCAACCTGACGCTGGAGCAGCTGCGGGCGTTCTTTCAGGGCCGCGGCGCGGAGGCAGGCTTGGCTGCGGGCCAGCCGCTGCACATCATCAGTCGCGAAGCTGGTTCCGGTACGCGCTCGGCCTTCGAGCGCCTGGTGATGGGTGAGCGCCGCACTACGCCCGCTGCCTTTGTGGTTTATTCCAGCGTGGCCATGCGGGCCAGCGTGGCGCGCCTGCCCGGCGCCATCGGCTACCTCGCGGCTAGTTGGCTGGACAACTCGGTACAGGCCCTGCGCCTTGAGGGCATCGTGCCGGAAGCGCGGAGCTTCGCCGACCGCAGTTGGCCGCTGCGCACAACACTCTTCATCGCCGGCGCTGGCGAACCGCAGGACGAGCGGCTGCGCAGCTTTATCGCCTGGGCGCAGGGCCCGGAAGGGCAGGCGGTGCTGGCGCAACGACATGTGCCACTGCGTTACGGGGAATAGTCGCCAACCATTACATTGTCGAAAAGGTCATCTTCGTCGATGCGGTTGTGCGACGGCGGCGGCTGGATGCGTGTGTAGCGGACGTGTGACTGGAAGAGACGGCGCATCCAGCGGGGCGGGCGCGAGCGTCGGCCGGCGAGCTGGCTGGCGTGACAACTGCTGGCCTCGTCCCAGATGTCCAGCCACTCGCGCACATTAACGCGGGCGTGCGGCGGCTCGATGTTCTCCAGCACGGCGACCATGTCGATGTCCTTGTTACGGCCCACGGCGCGCGGGTCCATGCCGCGCAGGCGCATCATCATGATGCCGTAGCGCAGCATCAGGGTGGGGGAGGAACTGTAGTAAAGCTTTTGCGGCTGCCATGGTGCCAGACCTTCCGTAACAAAACTGGCGTCGCCAGCAAGGTTGAAGGCGACCGTAGTGGCGCGCTGCATGGCGATGTGATCCGGGTGGCCATAACCGCCGTAGCGATTGTGGGTCAGGATGATTTGTGGCCGCGCCTCGCGGATGACCTCGACGACGCGGCGGGTCATCTCTTCCTGCGGGGCTTGCCACGAGCAATCGGGATGCTCGCTGGTCTCGGATCCCATCATGCCGCTGTCACGATAGCCAAACAGGAACAGTTTGCGGAACCCCAGCTTGCGCACTGCGCAATCCAGCTCCGCCAGGCGAACCGCCTTGATCGAACCGTGCTGTTCGACGAAAGACTCGTCCATCGTACCAACGTCGCCGTTGGTAGAAACGATGGCAAAGACGTCCACCCCCTCCGCAACGTACTTGGCGACGAGGCCGCCATAACCAAAAGTCTCGTCGTCGGGATGGGCAACAGAAATTAACAGGCGCCGGTCTGACATGGAAATCCTCCTGAACCAGGCCAGAGTATAGCCTGTTTGCAACAACTGTCCCTGTTCAATTTCCTTCTGCGCGCTATATACTGCCGCCGGAATCATCCAGCCCCGGAGCGTCCCTTTCATGCCCACGGCACGTCTGTCTGCACTAATGCTGGCCCTGCTTCTACTGGTTCCACTGGTGGGCGCCGAGGAGTTGTCGCAATCGACAGCTGGTGCCACACCGGAGCCGATTGGCCCGAATCAATATCCGCTCAGCTACAATTCCCTTACGGGCTTGCCCTATCCGGATGAAGCGTCCATGGCGCGCCGTAACCTGATCGTTAAAATTTCCAACTTCCCGCCCATCGTGCGCCCGCAGTCTGGCATAAACCAGGCGGACCTGGTTTACGAGGTTGAATCCGAGAGCGGCATCACGCGCTTCGCCACGATTTTCCGCAGCAATGCGCCGAGGCACGTTGGCTCGGTGCGCAGTTCCCGTCTGCTGGACCTGGAATTGATGACGATGTACAGCGCCTTTCTGGCCTACTCCGGCACCAGCATCCCCATCCAGCGCATGATCTGGAGCTCACCGTACGCAGGGCTGGTCTTCTCACCGCTGACGGGTGACAACTGTCTGCAAGCCGGCTTCTGCCGCTTCGGGCGACCCGACCTCAGCTATGAACACACACTTTTTCTCGACACGGAACAGTTGTACCTTCTGGCCGATTTACGCGACGTCAACTATGGTTACAAGGCGCGCGGCTTCGCCTTTGCTACCCAGCCTGACATTGGCGGCCAGCCAGTCCGGGAGGTTGCGGTCAACTGGTGGGGAGAGGGCAACGGGCTGTGGCAATATGATTTGAAAAGCGCTCGCTGGCTGCGCTTCAGCGACAACGAGGCGCACTTTGACGCACTGGATGGCCAACAGTTATGGGCTGACAACCTGATTGTGTTGCAGGTGCCCCATGTGCGCCGACCGGACCTCTTTGCGCCCGGCGCCATCGACGAATCGCTGGAGATACAGTTGTGGGGCAGCGGGCCGGCGTTGGTGATGCGCAACGGGCGCTGGTACAGCGGCCGCTGGAGCCGCCCAAGCCGGGCGGCGACGGTGGCGTTGCAGCTCACCCACACTGGTAGCGACAAGCCAATCCATCTCAAGCCCGGTCGCAGCTGGATCTCGATCGTGCGTAGTCTGGCCAATGTGACGCTGTCCGAGCACTTGACGGACTTTTCGGCCCTGGCGAACGCCAACCTGAGCAGCGGCTGAAATCCCCGGTCCTTATGGCCTGGCAGCCTAATGACCGGCGTGTTTCACCTCTGCGCCTGAGCCGCCGCGCAGGAAGTCGAAATCCACGCCGCTGTCCGCCTGCTGCACATGCTCGACATATAGCCTGGTGTAGCCGCGTTCACCATGTGCGGGACGGGGTCGCCATAACTCGCGCCGCCGCCGCAGTTCCTCAGGACTGACCAGCAGCTGCAAGCGTCGCGCGGGCACGTCGAGCTCAATCTCGTCACCGTTTTGTACCAGGGCCAGCGCGCTGCCCAGCGCCGATTCCGGCGCAACGTGCAACACGACCGCGCCAAAGGCCGTGCCGCTCATGCGACCGTCCGAGATGCGCACCATATCTTCCACGCCCTGCAGCATCAGTTTCTTGGGCAGGCTGAAGTTGCCGACTTCGGGCATGCCCGGGAAGCCGCGCGGCCCGACCTGCTTGAGCACCAGCACGCTGTCCGGCGTAACCTCAAGGTCGGGATCGTCGATGTGCTGATGGTAGTCATCAATGTCCTCGAAGACGACGGCGCGGCCGCGATGCTGCAGTAGTTCGGGCGCAGCGGCGGAGGGTTTGATGACGGCGCCATCCGGGCAGAGGTTGCCGCGCAGGACGCTGATCCCGGCCTCACGCTGAAAGGGCGCGTCGAAGTCGGCGATGACTTCGCGGTTGTAGTTTTCAGCTCCAGCCGTGTTCTCCTCCTGTGTGCCGCCGTTGACCGTCGGGGCGTCCATGTGCAGCAGCGCGCGCAGCTGCTGGATCACAACCGGCAGGCCGCCGGCGTAGAAGAAGTCCTCCATCAAGTATTCGCCGGAAGGCATCAGGTTGACCAGCAGCGGCATCTGGCTGCCGAGGCGATCGAAGTCATCCAGTTCCAGTGGAATGCCGAGGCGGCCGGCCAGGGCCAGCAAATGCAGCACGAAGTTGGTGGAGCCACCCACGGCAGCGTTGACGCGGATGGCGTTCTCCAGCGCGGGGCGAGTCAGGATCTGCGAGAGGCGCAGGTCTTCACGCACCATTTCGACGATGCGCCGGCCCGAAAGATGTGCCAGGCGCCGCCGTCGCGAGTCCGCCGCCGGGATGGCGGCCGCGCCGGGCAGCGTGACGCCGAGCGCCTCGACCATGCAGGCCATGGTGGAGGCTGTGCCCATCGTCATGCAATGGCCGTCGCTGCGGGACATGCAGCTTTCTGCCTCATGGTAGTCATCGACCGTAATACGGCCCAGGCGCAGGTCGTCGCTGAGGCGCCAGACGTCGGTGCCGGAGCCGATGTCGCGGCCGCGGAACTTGCCGTTGAGCATGGGACCGCCGTTAACGACGATAGTGGGCAGGTCAACGCTGGCCGCGCCCATCAGGCAGGCGGGCGTAGTCTTGTCGCAGCCGGTGAGCAGCACGACGCCGTCCAGCGGGTTGGCGCGGATGGTCTCCTCGATCTCCATGCTGGCCAGGTTGCGATAGAGCATGGTAGTGGGGCGCATCAGCGGCTCGCCCAGCGACATGGCCGGGAATTCCAGTGGCAGTCCGCCGGCCTCGTAGACGCCACGGCGCACGAACTCCGCCAGCACGCGAAAATGCCCGTTGCAGGGCGTCAGCTCTGACCAGGTGTTGCAGATGCCGATGACCGGGCGGCCGTCGAAGACGTGATCGGGCAAACCCTGGTTTTTGAGCCAGCTGCGGCCGACAAAGCCGGGTTTGTCGTCGTTGCCGAACCAGCGTCTGCTGCGCAATTCGCTCACGGATCAGCCTCCAGTTGTGCGAAACGAGAGAATCAGTCGTCGGCGCTCAGGATGTGCGTGACGACGGTGGCGCCGGTACCGCCGATGTTCTGGGCCATGCCGATGGCGGCGCCGGGCACCTGGGCTGCGCCGGCCGCGCCGCGCAGCTGGGTGACGAGGTCGACCATTTCGTAGACCCCGGTCGCGCCGACGGGATGTCCGCGCCCTTTCAACCCGCCGAGCGTGCAGACGGGGATGCGCCCGTTGATGCCGATTTCGCCCGCCGCGGCCAGCTGCGTTGCCTGGCCGGGCCTGGCGAAGCCGGCGGCTTCCAGGCTCAGCGCGGCCATGATGGTAAAGGCGTCGTGCAACTCGAAGACGTCGACGTTCTGCGGCGTCAGACCTGCCTGGTCGTAGGCACGCTGCGCGCTAACTCGGGCAGCGTACAAATCGATTGGGTCCTGCCGGCCGGCGAGGTCGAGGCTGTCGGTGGCGCAGGCACTGGCCAGCACGCGCAGTGGCGCATTGCCGGAGCTACGCGCCAGTTCGGCCGGGCCCAGGATAAGGGCTGCCGCGCCGTCGGCGACGGGCGAACTGTCGAAAAGGTTGACGGGATCGGAAATCACCGGCGCGCGCTGCCAGGTTTCCAGCGTGATGGCGCGGCGGAACATGGCGTTGGGATTGTGCACAGCATTGGCGTGGGCATTGAGGCTGAATGGCGCGAAGTCGACGTGCGCGATGTGATGCTCGTGCATGTAGCGGCGCATCATCAGGGCGTTGAGCGCGACGAACGACGCGCCGTGCGCGCTTTCGTAGTCGGCGTCGGCAGCGGTGGCCAGCGCCGTGGTAACCGGGCCGCTGGTGGCGTCGGTCATCTTTTCCACACCACATATGGCGACCAGGTCGACCATGCCGCTGGCAACGGCACGCACGCCCGCTTGTATGGCCACGCCGCCCGAAGCGCAGGCAGCCTCGACCGTGGTTGCCTCGAGGCCGCGCCAGCCGACGTGACTGGCGATGAGCGCGCCCAGCTGGGTCTGGTTGCTGATGCGGGAGGCCAGCATGTTGGCGACGAAGAGCGCTTGCGGCCGGTCGCTAGCGGCGTCGGCTACTGCGGCCTGCAGCGCCTCGGCTGCCAGGTCGCGCAGACTACGATCCCACCACTCACCGACGGGCGTCTGGCCTGCGCCGAGGACGTACACATCACGCATACAGCGCTGCTCCATGACCACCTGCAACCGGACGGCAATATAGCACGCTATTCCTCGCAATACCTGTCGGATATGGGCGTCAGAGCCTTACCCTAATTCTCTTTTCCCTCCGCAAGCGGGACAAGGGGGCCGGGAGTTAGAGCCTGCGGCCGCCAGCGCTTGTCAGCAGGGCTGCGCGCCCTTACAATTGTTCGTCCGCAGGGGCATATACAGGAAGTACTCATGGCGCTGGACCAGATTGTGGTGCGTGGTGCGCGCGAGCACAATCTCAAGGACATTGACGTAGACATCCCGCGTGACAGCCTAGTCGTCATCACCGGGCTTTCGGGCTCCGGCAAGTCCTCGCTGGCCTTCGACACCATCTTCGCCGAAGGGCAACGCCGCTACGTAGAGAGCCTGAGCGCCTACGCCCGCCAGTTCCTGGGGCAGATGGAAAAGCCGGACGTCGACCAGATCGAGGGGCTCAGCCCTGCGGTCTCGATTGACCAGCGCGGCGTCAGCCAGAATCCGCGCTCCACAGTGGGCACAGTCACCGAGATTTACGACTACCTGCGCCTGCTTTACGCGCGCATCGGCGTGCCGCACTGTCCGGTCTGTGGCGATGAAGTCATGGCGCAGAGCGCGCAACAAATTGTGGATGCCGTGCTGGCCTTGGCGGAGGGGACGCGGGCGCAAATCCTGGCGCCGGTAGTGCAGAATCGTAAGGGGCACCATGAAAAGGTGTTTGAGGAGATTGGCAGGGCCGGCTTCCAGCGCGTGCGCGTCAATGGCGAATTGCACGAGCTTGAGGGACAAATCACGCTCGACCGTTACAAGATCCACAACATCGAAATCGTCGTCGACCGCCTCATTCTGCGTCGGCACGAAGACCCGGCCAGCGAAGAGGCGCGCGGCTTCGTCACACGCCTGACGGACTCGATCGAGACTGCTCTGAAGCTGGGCAAGGGTCTCGTCATCATCAACGATGTCACGGACTCGCAGCAGCCGCGCGACATCCTCTTTAGCGAACATCTGGCCTGCGTGAACGGGCACGGCAGCCTGCCGGAGCTGGAGCCACGGCTCTTTAGTTTCAACACGCCCAAGGGCGCCTGTCCCGACTGTCAGGGGCTGGGCTTTCGCCTGGAGATCGATCCCGCGCAACTGGTCACAGACCCGGATGTCGGCCTTGCCGACGGCGCCATCGACGCCAACGGCTGGAATCTGACCGAGCAGTCCGGCTGGTCGACTGGCCTGGTGCGGGCGCTGGCACAGGCCTATGACTTTGACATGCACACGCCCTGGCGCGATCTTGCGCCAGAGCAACAGCAGGTCGTCATGTATGGCTGTGGCAAGCGCAGGCTTGAAGTGCGCTATCTCAACAGCCAGGGTCAGCAGCGCAGCTGGAACACCAGCTTCGAAGGCATCGTCAACAACCTGAGCCGCCGCTACCGCGAGACGAGCTCCGAGTTCATCCGCGACCGCATCGAGGAATGCATGGTGCGCACGCCCTGCGTTACCTGCGCCGGGCGTCGTCTGCGACCGGAAGCGCTGGCGGTCACCGTGGCCGGGAAGTCGATCCACGAGTATACGTCGATGACCGTGAGCGCACTGCTGTGCAGCGTGCAGGCGTTGCGTGGCGAAGGCCCGGCGGAAGACGGGACGGCCCTTAGCGCGCGTCACCGGCATATTGCGCGCCAGGTGCTGAACGAGATTAGCGCGCGCGCCCGTTTTCTCAACGACGTCGGTCTGGATTACCTGACGCTCTCGCGCTTCGCCGGGTCACTGAGCGGCGGGGAGGCCCAGCGCATTCGCCTCGCCACGCAAATCGGCAGTCGCCTGACCGGCGTGCTCTATGTGCTCGATGAACCCTCCATCGGCCTGCACCAGCGCGATAACGCGCGCCTGATCGACACGCTGAAGGGTATGCGCGACCTGGGCAATACGCTCTTGGTCATCGAGCATGACGAGGAGACCATGCGCTCGGCGGACTGGCTGATTGACCTAGGGCCGGGCGCCGGCGAACGCGGCGGCTACGTCGTCGCCGAGGGCCCGCCTGAGGAAGTCGCGATGGTCACAGACAGCCTGACCGGCGCATACCTCTCGGGCCGGCTGCGCATCGAGCTGCCGGAGACGCGGCGCGCAGGCAACGGCCTTACGCTGACCATGCGTGGTGCCAGCGAGAACAACCTGAAGCATATCGACGTCAGCCTGCCGCTGGGCATGTTGATTTGCATCACCGGCGTGAGCGGCAGCGGCAAGAGCACGCTGATGATCGATACGCTCTACCGCCAACTGGCGCGGCGCATCAACAAGAGTCGCGAGCGTGCCGGTGCACTGGCGGCGCTCGAGGGCGTTGAGCACATCGACAAGATCATCAACATCGACCAGAGTCCCATTGGGCGCACGCCACGCAGCAACCCCGGCACTTACACCAAGATGTTCGACGCCATCCGCCAACTCTTCGCCGAGCTGCCGGAGAGCAAAATTCGCGGCTACATGCCCGGTCGCTTCAGCTTCAACGTCAAGGGCGGGCGCTGCGAGAACTGCCAGGGGCAGGGGCAGCTGCAAATCGAGATGCAGTTCCTGCCGGACATCTACGTTTCCTGCGATGTGTGTCAGGGCTCGCGCTACAATCGCGAGACGCTCCAGGTGCTGTATCGCGAGAAGAGCATCGCCGACGTGCTGGATATGACGGTGAGCGAGGGCCTGGAGTTCTTCGCCAATCATCCGACCATCTTCAACAAGCTGCAGACGCTGGACGACGTGGGACTCGGCTACATCCGCATCGGCCAACCGGCGACCACGCTCAGCGGCGGCGAGGCGCAGCGCGTCAAGCTCAGCCGCGAGCTGGCCAAACGCGCCACCGGCCAGACGCTCTATATCCTGGACGAGCCCTCCACCGGCCTGCACGCCGCCGACGTCAAGCGTCTTATTGCGGTGCTGCAGCAACTGGTGGACAATGGCAATACGGTGCTGGTCATCGAGCACAATCTGGACATCATCAAGGTGGCAGACTGGCTCGTTGACCTGGGCCCGGAAGGCGGCGACGCGGGCGGCGAGGTCATCGCCACGGGCACGCCCGAGGACGTCGCCCTGCAGGAGAACAGCTTCACCGGCCTCTGGCTGCGGCCGGTGCTGGCCCGACGCGAGGCCCTGCCCGAACTCGCCTGAAGACAGTTACAGGAGGCAGCATGTTACGCGACCTGAACGCCATCCAGATTGAGCGCGCGCTGCGCGAGGAACAGCCTGGTCCCCCCTTTCCGCCGGCGGCCGATCGTAAGGCCTGGGAATCTGTCAAGGCCGGGCTGGGCGAGGATGAATGCAGGCGCATCATCCAGCGTGGAGAGGAAGCGGCCCGCGCCGGAATCACCGCCTTGCCGGCCACGCTCTTTCTGGAATTTCAGCGCCTAGGTGAGCGCAATGCCTACGATGCCTGCTTCGGCCTGCGCCGCGGCCGGCTCAACTGGATGACGCTGGCGGAGTGCCTTGAGTACGAAGGGCGCTTTCTCGATCCGTTGCTTGACATGGCTTGGGCCATTTGCGAGGAGAGCACCTGGTCCATCGCGGCCCACCAGCGAGCGTTAACGGACATGGAGCGGCCACACATCGACCTGATGGCCACGATGACCGGCGCCTATCTGGCCGAATTCGACCTGTTGCTGGGCGCGGACATGGAACCCGCGCTGGGTCAGCGCATTCGCCATGAAATGGACCGGCGCCTGTTCACGCCCTGGCTGCTGCGCCATGATTTTCACTGGATGTACAGCGGGGAGGAGCGCACGGTCAACAACTGGAACGGCGTGTGCAACGGCAACCTGCTCACCGCCGCCCTGCACCTGGAGCCAGACCCGTCACGCCTGGCGGAGTTGGTGGTGCGGGCGGCGCACTCGCTGGCGGACTTCATTGACGGCTTTGAGTGCGACGGCGGTTCGACCGAGGGGGTTTCCTGCTGGGCCTTTGGCTTTGGCAACTTCATCATGGCAGCCGCGCTGCTGGAACAGCGCACAAACGGACGCCTCAGCTTCCTGACTGACGAAGCGCGCATGCGCGACATTGCGCGTTTCCCGCTGCGCACCCTGATCAGTCCGGGGAAATGGGCCGAAATCTCCGACATTCACCCGAACATGGAATGCCCGTTGTGGCTGATTTCCTGGCTGGCGCAACGGCTCGACATCCCCGACCTGCATGCCCTGGCCCGGGAGCAACTGCGACTTGGTTTTGACTGGCGCGAGGCACCGCTGACCTGGGACCTGCGCAGCATGCTGTGGCGCGCTGCGCAACCGGCAGTCCGGGATGAGGATCGATACACACCCGCAAGGCACGATTTCTACCGCGGCATGCACTGGATGTTCGCCCGCATGGAGCCATCCGACCCGGACGCGTTGGTGCTGGTCGCGAAGGGCGGCCACAACGGCGAGATGCACAACCAGAACGATCTGGGTTCGATCATCGTCCATCTTTGTGGCGAGTCGTTGATCGTCGACCCGGGCCGGGGCCGTTTCAGCCGCGAGTATTTCGGCGCCGGTCGCTACGATCTGCTGGTCAACCAGTCTGTCGGCCACTCCTGTCCGGTGCCCAATGGCCAGATGCAGGGCCCGCTGACTCACGTGCGCCATGGCGACAGGAGAATCGACGCCGGTTATCACGCGCGTCTGCTCGAACATCGCGCCGACGATACGCAGGACCTGCTCAGGCTGGAGCTGGTCGATGCCTGGGACGAGGCAGCCGACCTGGAGTCGCTGGTGCGGACGGTCACGTTTCATCGAGACTGTCCGGCGGGACGCATAGAGCTGCGGGACGAAGTGCGATTTGCCAGCGGACCGGGCATGCTGGAGAGCGTGCTGATCACCTTCGGCGATGTCGATGAGGGTGAGGGCCATGTTATCATTCGTGGCGAACGGTCGGCGCTGCGTGTGGACTACGACAGCGAGGCGCTGGAACAGCGCACGGAACTGGTGCCGCAGGTGGCGCTCTTCAATGAGGCGCGCGACCTCCGTCGGGTCATCTTTGCGTTCCGAACAGCCCGTCAGACGGGCAACATCAGGCTGGATATCGCTCCGGTATGATGTGGTATATTGCGCCGCTGCCGAACGTTGGGTAAAAACAAGTCGTTGTGAAATCGGCAGCTACATTTGGGTCAGTGAGCAGGGGAGGTGTGCAGAGGGGGAAATTGCTCGCAAGACAGCGGCCTTCGCTGAATTTGATCAGTCCGACAAGAGAGGTTAAGGATAATGGACGAGAAACACACGCTTGATCGCAGACAGTTTCTGAAAGCCACTGCCGGCGCGGCAGCGGCCGCTGTGGCGGCCACGCCACTGATCCAGGCCCTGCCCGCGGCCGCCCAGGAGATGATGTACTCCCAGGCGCCGATGCTGGATGACATGGGCCTGCCGCCGGTGGAAGAGCGGCTGCCTTCCAACCCGCGCGTGATTCCGGTCTTCGAGGAGATCGGCGAGCACGGCGGGACCTGGCGCCGCGGCTTCAAGGGACGCGCGGACATGCAGGGGCCGGCCAAGCTGTTCTACGCCTTTGGCCTGCACTTCCAGTACACGGCGGACCTCAGCAGCGTCATCATTGTGCCCGGGCTCTATGACGAATGGTCCCAGAACGATGACTCGACCGAGTACACCTTCCACATGCGCGAGGGGATGAAGTGGTCGGACGGACATCCCTTCACCACCACAGACGTACAGTTCTGGTATGACTGGTATCAGAACGGCGAAATCGGCGCCACGCGCAGTGTGCTGAACGTGGGCGGCAAGAACCTGGAGCTGGAGATCGTTGACGAGGAGACCTTTATCTGTCGCCTGGGCCAGCCCAGTCCCCTGCTGCCCTTCAAGGTGGCGCGCGACGACACCGAGGGCCAGCATGGCGGGCCGACCATGGCCGCGCCGGTCCACTACCTCTCCCAGTTCGTCCAGGACCACGAAAACGCCAACCAGGAAATGATCGACGCGGCGATGGCGGCGAACGAAGTTCCCACCTGGCAGGAACTGTTCGGTACCGGCGGCACGCCGCGCGGCCCGATCTCCTGGTGGGCGACAAACCCGGACGTGCCGGTCGTGCAAGCCTGGTGGATGGAAAAGCCGCTGCCCTTCAACGATCCGATCGTGCTGGTGCGCAACCCCTACTTCTACAGTGTGGACGAGACGGGTCAGCAGCTGCCCTATGTCGACCGCATCGAGCACAAGCTGTTCGAGGACAGCGCCGTGTTCGACCTGTGGATCACCCAGGGGCTGATCGACATGCAGGTGCGGCACGTCAATGCGGCCAACTACTCGCTCTACAAGGAGCTTGAGGAGGAGGGCGACTACCGCGTGCTGCTGTGGAGGGGGGCCACCACCAATGCCTATCACCCCAACACCAGCAGCGACGACCCGCGCAAACGCGCCATCTTCAGCGACCCGCGTTTCCGTGAGGCACTGTCGATCGCGATCGACCGGCATGCCATCAACGACCTGATCTACGATGGTCTGCTGGAACCGCGCCAGGGCAGCCCGGTCTCGGGCTCGCCGGACTTCAGCGCCGAACTGGAGCAGCGCTGGACGGAATACGACCCCGGGAAGGCCATGGCCCTGCTTGATGACATGGGCATGACGATGGGTGGAGACGGCATGCGCACAGCTCCCGACGGCGATCCGATCAACTTCCAGCTGATGCACGCGTGGGTGGGCAGCCAGACGGGCACAGACGAAGTCGGCCAGGTCATTGGCTACTGGCGCGCGATTGGCGTCAATGTTACCGAGGACGGCGTCGAGCGCTCGCTTTATCAGCAACGCGCGGCCAACAATCAGGTCGATATTGGCACCTGGGACGTCGACCGCAGCCTGATCATTCAGGCCGATCCGCGCTCCTACATTGGCGATTCACCGCAGCAAACCTGGGCGCTGAAATACAATCGCTGGCGGACCAGCGGCGAGGGCGAGAACAGCGAGGAACCGCCGGAGGACCATCCGATCAGGCGCATCTGGGCCATCTGGGAACAGGTCACCGTTGAGCCTGACGCTGACAAACGCTCTGCCCTGATGCAGGAGCTCATGGGCGTCCACGCCGAGGCGCCCTTCGCCATCGGCACTGTGGGCGAGGCGCCGCAACCGGTGATCGTCAGCAATCGCATGCGCAACGTGCCCAACGACATCGTCGACGACACCTCACTGCGCAACGTGCGCGTCGCCTACCCGGAGCAGTTCTTCTTCAAGTCCATGAGCTGAGCGGGCGCGCAGCATAATCTTCAATGCCGGGGCAGGGCTGATACCCTGCCCCGGTTCGTTTGTACGTATCAGAAACGGGAGGCGCCGTGAATATCCCCCACAAGGTGCGCACGCTTACCGGCGGGCCGCGCCACAGGCATCCATGTCTGCGTGGTGCTGTGTGGTTGGTTGCGGAGTTGGCGTCAGGAGGGTATACACAGGGTTGCTGTGAAACCTGCGCAGAAGAATGTGCCGGTGGCCAGGAAGGTCTAACAAGAAAATCCGGGTTTCGGCCAGCCGGTTAAGCCTGGCTGGAAAATTATAGGAGAAGAGGCTGAGGAAAAATGAACGAGAAAAGCACTATTGATCGAAGACAGTTTTTGAAGACGGTTGCCGGCGCCGCAGCGGCCGCTGTGGCGGCCACGCCACTGATCCAGGCCTTACCCGCGGTCGCCCAGGAGATGATGTATTCTCAGGCGCCGATGCTGGACGACATGGGCCTGCCGCCGGTGGAAGAGCGTCTGCCTTCCAACCCGCGCGTGATTCCGGTCTTCGAGGAGATCGGCGAGCACGGCGGGACCTGGCGCCGCGGCTTCAAGGGACGCGCGGACATGCAGGGGCCGACCAAGCTGTTCTACGCCTTTGGCCTGCACTTCCAGTACACGGCGGACCTCAGCAACGTTATCATAGTGCCCGGGCTGTACGACGAGTGGTCGCAGAACGAAGACTCGACCGAGTACACCTTCCACCTGCGCGAGGGTATGCGCTGGTCGGACGGGCATCCCTTCACCACCACGGACGTGCAGTTCTGGTACGACTGGTATCAGAACGGCGAAATCGGCGCCACGCGCAGTGTGCTGAACGTGGGCGGCCAGAACCTGGAGCTTGAGGTCGTTGACGAGCAGACCTTTATCTGTCGCCTGGGGGCGCCCAGTCCCCTGCTGCCCTTCAAGGTGGCGCGTGACGACACCGAGGGCCAGCATGGCGGTCCGACCATGGCCGCGCCGTCCCACTACCTCTCCCAGTTCGTGCAGGACCACGAAAACGCCAACCAGGAGATGATCGACGCGGCGGTGGCGAGCAACGAAGTTGCCACCTGGCAGGAGCTGTTCGGTACCGGCGGCACGCCGCGCGGCCCGATCGCCTGGTGGGCGACCAACCCGGACGTGCCGGTCGTGCAAGCCTGGTGGATGGAAAAGCCGCTGCCCTTCAACGATCCGATCGTGCTGGTGCGCAACCCCTACTTCTACAGTGTGGACGAGACGGGTCAGCAGCTGCCCTATATCGATCGCATCGAACACAAGCTGTTCGAGGACAGCGCAGTGTTCGACCTGTGGATCACCCAGGGGCTGATCGACATGCAGGTACGGCACGTCAATGCGGCCAACTACTCGCTCTACAAGGAGCTGGAGGAGGAGGGCGACTACCGCGTGCTGCTGTGGAGGGGGGCCACCACCAATGCCTATCACCCCAACACCAGCAGCGACGACCCGCGCAAACGCGCCATCTTCAGTGATCCGCGTTTCCGTGAGGCCCTGTCGATCGCGATCGACCGGCATGCCATCAACGACCTGATCTACGATGGTCTGCTGGAACCGCGCCAGGGCAGCCCGGTCTCGGGCTCGCCGGACTTCAGCGCCGAACTGGAGCAGCGCTGGACGGAATACGACCCCGGGAAGGCCATGGCCCTGCTTGATGATATGGGCATGGCGATGGGTGGAGACGGCATGCGCACAGCTCCCGACGGCGAGCCGATCAACTTCCAGCTGATGCACGCGGCGGTGGGCAGCCAGACGGCCACAGACGAAATCGGCCAGGTCATTGGCTACTGGCGCGCGATTGGCGTCAATGTTACCGAGGACGGCGTCGAGCGCTCGCTTTATCAGCAACGCACGGCATTCAATGAGGTCGATATTGGCACCTGGGGTGTCGACCGCAGCCTGATCATTCAGGCCGATCCACGCTCCTACATCGGAGATTCGCCGCAGCAGACCTGGGCGCCGAAATACAACCGCTGGCGGACCGGCTCCGAAAACGGTGAGGAACCGCCGGAGGACCATCCGATCAGGCGCATCTGGGCCATCTGGGAACAGGTCACCGTCGAGCCGGACGCCGAAAAGCGTTCCGCCCTGATGCAGGAACTCATGGGCGTTCACGCCGAGGCGCCCTTCGCCATCGGCACTGTGGGCGAGGCGCCGCAACCGGTGATCGTCAGCAATCGCATGCGCAACGTTCCCAACGACATCGTCAACGACACCTCAATGCGCAACGTGCGCGTCGCCTACCCGGAGCAGTTCTTCTTCAAGTCCATGAGCTGAGCGGGCGCGCCGCATGATCTTCAATGCCGGGGCAGGGCCGCAACCCTGCCCCGGTTCGTTTGTACGTATCAGAAACGGGAGGCGCCGTGAATATCCCCCACAAGCTGCGCACCCTGACCCGCGGGCCGCGCCATCACTTCTTTGGCTACTACAGCGTGCCCATCTGGAACCCGGAGGGCACCCATCTGCTTTGTATAGAAAGCGAGTTTCAGGACCATCTGCCGCTGCCGGGTGAACGGGGCGTCATCGGCCTGGCCGATGCGGAGACGGGCGACTTCACGCCAGTCACCACGACCGATGCCTGGAACCTGCAGCAAGGCACCTGGCTCTACTGGAACCCTCTGGCGTCTGGCCGCGAAATCGTCCACAACGACCGCGTGGACGGTCGCCTGGTCACGGTGGTGCACGACATTGATAGCGGCGAACGCCGCATTCTGCCGCGCCCGATCAACGCGCTCAGCCGCAACGGCAGGTACGCCTTGTGCCTCGATTACGGCCGAATGGGGCGCATGCGCAAGGTTGTCGGCTACCGGGGCGCGGAGGACCCCTACCCTGACGATCCGCATCCAAGAAAAGACGGGATCTTCCGCCTCGACATGCAGAGTGGCGAGGTCACCTTGCTTTACTCAATCCATGAGGTGTGGGAACAGCTGGTCGAGCGGCACCCGGAATTGCGCGAGCGGCACATGTGGTTTAACCACACGACCATCAATCCCTCCGGCACACGCTTCTACTTTCTCGCGCGCGCCTGGTCCGGCGGGGTGGAGAACACGCATCTGCAGAGCGCGCTGTACACCGGCGCCATGGACGGCGGCGATCTGCGCTGCCTGATCGACTTCGGCGGCTTCGTCTCGCATCTGGACTGGCGCGACGACAAGAGCATGGCCGTGACCTGCACCACGACACGGCCGCAGGAAAGGGGCTCGCGACAGCATTTTATGCTGGCGGACCGGGAAGGGGCGGAGTTGCGTCCAATGGGTTGCGGTGAACTGGACTTTGACGGGCACATGACCTTTTCGCCCGACGGGCGCTGGATGGTCACGGATCGCACCCTGGGTGCCTCCATGGAAAAGTTGTTGTTGCTGGTGCGCGTTGAGGACGAGGCCGTACAGTTGCTGCACCGCTTCGACATGCAGCAGAGCTCCTGGGTGAACGGCGACCTGCGTTGTGACCTGCATCCGCGCTGGAACCGCAGCGGGACGCAGGTCTGTGTAGACGCCATCGCGGCCGATGGCACGCGCCAGTTGCACGTTGTCGATCTTGAGTTGGGATAAGCATGGGCGTTGGCAAGCAGTTTCGTGATGAACAGATTCGTTACCAGGACCCGATCAGCGGGCGCGAAATCACTTGCCTGACGAACTGGCTGGGGCATTCCTGGCAATTTTACTTCACGCATCCCTGCTGGATTGACAATGGTCGTGCCTTTCTGTTCCACTCCGAGCGCGACAATGCCAGCAACTATTTCCGCTATGAACTGGCGACGGGCGACATTGTCCAGTTGACGGACCTGCAGGGTGAAGAGGCCTTCTTCAAGAGTTGTCTGTGTCCGGCGACCCGCTGTCTCTACTACTGGTCGGGCAATGAACTGTTTGAGCTGCAGGTCGATTCATTGAAACAGCGGCTGGTCTACAGGGTCGAACCACCTTTTCTCCCCGACGACATGGGCACGAAGCTCAGTGCCAGCGCCGACGGGCGCTACGTCGTCGCCGTGCTGGTGGATGTCCCGGCAGGCTACGACCCCTTGAAACTGCATCCCTACCATACGCCGCCCCTTACGCGCCTGACGCGCATTGACGTTGCCAGCGGAGTGGCTGAAGTGCTGCTTGAGGAGCGCCGCTTTCTGGGTCATGTCAATACGTCCCCGACGCGGGCAGATCTTTTTACCTATACGCACGAAGGGCCAATCCGCGAGGATGACCAGCGCATTCACGGGATGAATCTGCTAACGGGCGAGAACCGGGTCATTCGACCCCAGCACGGCGACTACAGGCTCGTCGCCGAGCACTGGTTTGCCGACGGCGAGACCCTGGGCTTTCGTTGCCACAAGCGCTCGGCCGGAGACACGCGTTTCGGCTCCATTCGCTATGACAACACGCAGCACGTTGAAACTGTGCTGCCCTACAGCCGACACTTTCACAGTCTCGACGGGTCGCTGGTCGTTGGCGACGGCACCCCCTCCCACCAGCAGGAGCGGTTAGGCCTGCAGGTTGTCACCTGGCCCTGTATCCTGCTGTATCCACGTGAGAGCGAGGGCTGGGGGCAGCCGCGGATACTCGCGTATCACGGCAGTAGCTTCAACGGACAGCGCACGCATCCGCATGCACATATCACGCCGGACGGAAAGCAGGTGCTGTTCACGACGAACCGCAGAAGCTACATGAGCGAGTATTCGAACATCCACATTGTAGCGATCGGCGACCTTCAGGACTTACCGTTGCTGGACGTCGAAACGGGTGTGCGCGTGCGAGGCATTTAGTAGAAGTTGCCCTGGCGCCACGTCAGCATTCTCAGGTGGGGCAAGCCAGATCCTGACGGTCACAGGACCTTTTCACCTGACCGGCGCCGGAAGCAAGGCGGCGCCCACGCTTGAGTGGAGGCCATCGCGGCCGACGTAACGTGTCTTTACAAGGTGCCAATCTGAAACCGGAGTGAATAATGGGTGTAGGCAAGCAGTTTAAGGACAAACAGGTCCGTTACCAGGACCGCTTCAGCGGGCGTGAGATAACGCGGCTGACGGACTGGCTCGGACATTCCTGGCAGTTCTATTTCACGCATCCCTGCTGGATCGACGGGGGGCGCGCCTTCCTCTTTCATTCCGAACGCGACAACGCCGGCAACTATTTCCGCTACGAACTGGTGACCGGCGATATCGTCCAGTTGACGGACAATCGGGGTGAGGTGTTCTTCAACAGCTGTCTGGCGCCGGCCACCGAATGCTTTTACCACTGGAATGGCAATACGCTACATGAACTCGACCTGAACACGCTGGAAGAACGGCCGGTCTATACGGCCGAGCCGCCCTTTCTGCCGCGCGAGCATGGCTCGCAAATAAGCGCCACCGCGGACGGGCGCCATATCGTCACCATTCTGGAAGATCCCCCGGAAGACTACGATCGGCAAAAGCAGAGCCCCTTCTTCACGCCGCCGCTGTCACGCCTGACGCGCATCGACGTGGCGACCGGCGAGGCGGTGGTGCTGCATGAGGACCGCCGTTACATCACACATCTCAACACGTCGCCGACGCGGCCGGACCTGATGACCTTCTGTCACGAGGGACCCTGGCACCTTATTGAGGAGCGCATCCACGGACTTAACGTGGAGACGGGCGAGGAGTGGAACATCCGGCCGCAGCATGGCGAATACTCGGTCATTGCCGAGCACTGGTTCCGCGATGGCGAGACGCTCGGCTTCCGCAGCCACAACCGTGCGGCCAACGATACGCGCTTCGGCAGTATTCGCTACGACAACAGCAATCACGTCGAGACAGTGCTGCCCTACAGCCGGCACTATCACAGTCTGGATGGCTCGCTGGTGGTTGGCGACGGCATGCCGGTTTACCTACTGCCGGGCATGCTTAACACGACCATCACCTGGCCCTTCATCCTGCTGCACCAGCGTGTGGGGGAGGGGCAGGGCTGGGGGCCGGCGCGCGTGCTGGCCTACCACGGCAGCAGCTTCAGCGGCCAGCGTTGTCATCCGCATCCGCACATTACGCCGGACGGTCAACACGTGCTCTACACGACCAACATGAGCGACTATTCGAACATCTATCTGGCGCCGATTGGTGACGTCGAGGATCTGCCGCTGCTCAATCTGGAGACCGGCGGCATCGACTGAGCAATCCCGCCTCGCCCAACGCCGATGCGGCGGTCAAGGTGCTGGACTTTCTGATCAGTGACCCGGCCATGGTGCTGGAGCTGGCGGCGGACGTCGGTTTCGGCGAGTGGGTCGTACCGGTCCACTTCACGCCCGAGGACTTCCCCGAGGGCACTGACGAGCGAGTGGCGCGTTTCTTCGCGGACTTCGCGGCGGTGACCGGTGCGGGCCGAATCGGCTACACGACCTGGACCTTCTGGCCGGCCGCGCCAAACGTACACCTCTGGGAAGGGATCGAGAACGTCTGGTGGGGTGACATAAGCGTGGACGACTATCTGGCCGAGCATGAGGCGCTCTGGCAAATCGAGCGCGAAGCAGGGAACCTCCTGCCGGTGCCCGCGCCCGCTATGTAAGACGAGTAACGACGGGGGCAGCGCTGGCTGCCCCCGCGATTTATGCCCGGACAGGCGGATGAGGCAGGCATGGCTACGAGTTCGGTGCAGGTAAATGTGCAGGTTCGTGAACGGAGTCAGATCTGGAAAGAGCTGGGACGTTGGGTCTTTCTCGCGCCTGTGCTGATTCTCAACCTGGTGGTGATCGTCGGGCCGGCCTTCTTTGGCGTCTACATCGCCTTCACCGACTGGTCTGGCGTCGGCGACATGAATTTCGTCGGGCTGGACAATTTCCAGCGCCTGCTGGCAGACGGCATCTTCTGGCGGGCCTTGCGCAACAACCTGGTATGGACGGGCATCTTCCTGGTCCTGCCGGTTTCGCTTGGGCTGCTGGGGGCCTACATGCTCACCGGCATCAAGCGCGGCCAGATGTTCATGCGCGTGGCCTTCTTTGTCCCATACGTGCTGGCATCGGTGGTGACCACGCAAATCTGGCGCTACCTGCTGCACCCGCGCGTCGGCCTGGGCCAGTGGCTGTCTGATAACGTGGGCATCCACTTTCTCGACCGGGCCTGGCTGGGTTCGCGCGACACGGCGCTCTACGCCATCGCCTTCATGGACAACTGGCACTTCTGGGGTTTCCCGCTGGTACTGCTGCTGGCAGCGATGTCTTCGGTTGACGTCGAGCTTTATGAAGTGGCGCGCCTGGATGGCGCCACGCGCTTCCAGCAGTTCCGCCACGTGACCTTGCCCAGCATCCGGCCCACGCTGGTGTTCCTGCTGCTGATGATCGCCATCTGGTCGGCGCTGGTCTTCGATTACATCTACCTCACAACCGGAGGCGGCCCGGCGAATTCATCCGAGGTGCTGGGTACACACCTGTACAAGACCGCCTTTGAGCGCTTTCAGGCCAGCTATGCGGCCGCCATTGGCCTGGTGATGGTCATTTGGGTGGCGCTGGTGGTGGGCGGCTTTGTCTATCTGCGGAAGCGGGGCTGGGAGATATGAGCGTGACAAGCACCAAAATTGCCGAAGTTAGCAAGGGCCGGCGCCGGCTGGATCTTTCCCTGGCGCCCAATTACCTTGTGCTAATCGTGCTTTTGCTGTTCGCTGCCCTGCCCCTCTACCAACTGGCCGTCAATTCGCTCAAATCCCGCGTAGAAATCGGCTTTGACCCCTTCGGCCTGCCGGACGATTGGCTATTCAGCAATTTTACGGAGGCATGGTCGCGGGGCAATTACGCCACCACGATGCCCAACAGCATCCTGCTGACTGCATTCACGATCTTGTTCGTGCTCGCTTTCGCCGGTATGGCGGGCTTTGCCCTGGCGCGCCTGAAACTGCGCGGCGCGGACTACATATCCTTCTACTTCCTGGTGGGGACGGCCGTGCCACCGCAGTTCTATATGGTTCCGCTGTTCATCATGTGGCGTTCGTTGGGCCTGATCAATTCCTTCCCTGGCCTGATCATCATCTACGTGGCCCAGTTTTCACCCTTTTCCACCTATTTACTGCGGTCCTACATGGTCTCGATTCCCGAAGAATTCGTGGATGCCGCGCGCATCGACGGCGCCAGTAACTGGCAGGTCTTCCGCAGGATAATCATGCCCCTGACCTGGCCCGGCTTTCTGACCGCCGGCCTGGTCGTCGGCCTCGGCGTATGGAATGAATTCCTCTTCGCACAGACTTTTCTGCTCAAACCCGAGTACAAGACCATCGTCACAAGTCTCTACGCATTTCAGCAGCGTGACGGGCGTGAGTGGGGCCTGACCAACGCCGGTTCGATTATCATGATGGCGCCAGTGGTCATCCTGTTCCTGCTGCTGCAGCGCCGCTTTATCGAAGGCCTGACCCAGGGCGGGCTCAAGGCCTGATCCATCCTCAATGAGCAGAAGCAAGGAGAAAACCATGGCATTGCCCACGGATTATATGGAACGCGTGTATGCCGGCGTGCTCGGCAAGATTATCGGCGTCTATCTGGGCCGGCCCTTCGAGGGCTGGCACTATGAGCCCATCATGGAGCATCTGGGCGAGATCAACTACTACGTCCACGAGCAATTTGGCGCGCCCCTGATCGTTCCGGACGATGATATTTCCGGCACCTTCACCTTCCTGCGCGCCTTGCCGGACTTTGGTACAGGTGCGGACATCACAGCCGAGCAGATTGGCAAGACCTGGCTGAATTACCTGATCGAGGGGCGCACCGTCCTGTGGTGGGGCGGCCTCGGCAACTCAACCGAGCATACGGGCTATCTGCGCCTGAAGAGCGGCATCCCGGCGCCGATGAGCGGCTCGATCGCTACGAACGGCAAGGTCGTGGCCGAGCAGATCGGTGCGCAGATCTTCATTGACGGCTGGGCGCTGGTTTCGCCCGGCGATCCGGAGCAGGCGGCGCAACTGGCGCGCAAGGCCGGCAGCGTCAGCCACGACGGCGAAGCCATCTACGGCGCCCAGGTGTTGGCGGCGATGGAGGCCCAGGCCTTCGTGGAAAACGACATCAACGTGCTGATTGACACAGCCGTGAGCTTCATTCCGCCGGATTCGGTCATCGCGCGTATGATCAACGACATCCGCGAGTGGCACGAGGACGTGCCCAACTGGCACGACGCGCGCTCCTTGATGAATGAGCACTACGGCTACGACAAGTATCCCGGCAACTGCCATATGGTGCCCAACCACGGCCTGATCATCCTGTCGCTGCTCTGTGGCGAGGATGACTTCCAGAAGTCGTTGATGATTGTCAACACCTGTGGCTGGGATACCGACTGCAATTCCGGCAACGTGGGCTGCCTGCTGGGTATCAAGAATGGCCTCGCCGGGCTGGAGACGGGCCCGGACTTCCGCGGGCCGGTCGCCGACCGCCTGTTCATGCCCTCGGCGGAGACCGGCACCACGATCACCGACGCGCTGCGTGAAAGCGTGAAGGTCGCCAACATCGGGCGTGCCCTGCAGGGTGAGCCGCCGCTGGCGCCCAAGAACGGCGCCCGCTATCACTTCAGCCAGCCGGGTTCTGTCCATGGCTTCACGCTTGAGGATGCCGTGGACTCGAGCGGCACGGCGACGGTGGCCAATGTGGCAACGGCTGACGGTTACGGCCTGGGAATTCACTATTACAGGCTGGCAGCCGGGCGGGTCGCCCGGGTAACCACACCGACCTTCATCCCCTCGAAGGAAGCACGGGACTACTTTGCCAGTGCGCAGAGCTACCGGCTCCTGTCATCGCCGACGCTTGGTCCTGGGCAGTGTGTGCGGGCGCGCGTGCTGGCGGATGCGAACAATGAGGCCAGCGTCAATTTGTGCTTGGTGGCGCAGCACTACGACCTGGGCGACGAACGCACGTCAATCGGCTCGGAGTCGCTGGCGCTGGTGCCAGGCGCTGACGCGGAACTTTGCTGGACAGTCCCGGACATCGGTGGACAGCCCATCTGCGCAATCGGTGTTGAAATCAGCGGGGCAGGGGGCGTCAGCGGCAAGGTCGTGCTGGACTGGCTGACCTGGGACGGTGTGCCGGACGTCGTGCTGAAAAATCCGCACAAGGGTCCTACCCGCCAGTCGCGCCAGCATCTTTCCCTGATGTGGAAGCGGGCCTGGGTGGACGCCCTGGACAGTGGCAATTCCGACCGCTACCCCGAGTTTATGCGCCTGATCCAGAACGAGGGTCGCGGCCTGGTGCTGCACGGCACGCGTGAGTGGGAGGACTATCGCTTCCGGGCGACCATGACGCCGCACATGTGCAGGGCCGGCGGCATCGCCGTGCGCGTGCAGGGGCTGCGTCGCTACTACGCCATGCTGCTGGATGAGAACAGCGTGCGTCTGGTGCGTATGCTGAACGGTGATGAGACCGTGCTGGCGGAGGTGGCTGGCGGCTGGAGCTTTGGCGAGACTAGTGACCTGCAACTGGAGGTTGAGGGCGACCGGCTGCTTGGCAGCATTGATGGCAAGCCGGTCATCGAGGTGAGTGATACGGAGGCTTCGTTTAGCAGCGGCGGCGTCGCGCTGGTATGTGAGGAAGGGCGTATCGGCTGCAGCGAAGTCGGCATCAGCCCCTTGCAAAATTAAAGTGTTGCATGAGCAGCCACAATCTATACAATAGGCAGGTACGGTCACGGGACCACACGGATCCCGTGAGGTAAGTCCGTATAGTGAAGGAGCAATCATGAACAGAAAGCCCATTTTGTTCGTTGTTGCCTTGCTGGTGCTGCTGCCGACCACGTTCAACGTCGTGGCGCAGCCCTCCGGCCTGCCGGTGACTGTCCCGCGCGAAGACCTGTTCGTCGCGGACCAGATCATCCGCTACAGCGTGATCGACAACTTTAACCTCTGGATCAGCGGTCCGCCCACCGGCACCCGCCACGCCCTGATGATGGAGACGCTCTGGTATCGCGACCAGGAAAATGGTCAGCGTATGATGGGCGCCTCGACCGCAGACCCGATCTACAATGAGGACTTCACGCAGCTGAGCGTCGTGCTGCACGACAGCATCTACTGGAGCGACGGCGAGCAGTTTAACGCCGACGACCTGGTCTTCACCGTCGAGACACTCAAGGCGAACTCCGACCTCAACTCAAGCGGCTGGAACTCGCAGCTGAACCAGTTCATGGAAAGTGTCGAGAAGGTCGATGACTACAACGTCACCTTCCACCTCAGCCAGCCCAACCCGCGCTTCCACACGCTCTTCGAGGCGCGCTGGAACGGCATCTACATGATGCCCGAGCACGTCTTCTCGCAGGTCGAGGACTTTGCGACCTTCACCAACGGCAGCCCGGAAGATCCGCCGGTAGTGCTGGGCCTCTACCAGCCGGTCGAGAGCGACCCCAACGGCTACTGGACGCTGCTTAAGCGGCGTGATGACTGGGAGCGCACGGCGGTCGGCCAGCTGGTCGGCAACGGTGGCCCGCCCTATGTCCTGACCATCCTCTACGGTGACAGTACCAAGAAGGTCATCGCCATGACGCGCGGCGAACTGGACGTCTTCTTCAACGTCGACGTCGAGGCTTTCCAGTCGGTGCTGGCATCGACCCCCACGGCGAAGTCCTGGTATCCGGAATTCCCCTGGGCCTACCCGAACGAGGTCTCCAGCCGCTACCTGCGCTTCAACTTTGAGTCGCAGCCATGGTTCGCCAACAAGGATGTGCGCTGGGCCCTGGCGCTGGCGATCGACATCGTCGAGCTGCAGACCAACTACATCGGCGGTATCGCCAAGGTAACTCCCATGGCGGTCCCCTACACCCCCACGCTCGCCGCGCTCTACCACATTCCCATGGAAGAGTGGTTCCAGAACCTCGAGATTGACGTGGCCGGCGAGACCTACAAGCCCTACGACGCGTCCGTGCCCGATCGCATCGCCGAGTGGGCCGAGGACGAGGGCTACGAGCAGCCTGCCGAGACGCCACGCGCTTCCTACGGCAGTGGCTGGTGGAAGTTCGACACCGACACCGCCGCGAAACTGCTGGAGCACAACGGCTTCACGCGTGACGGCGACGGCAACTGGTGGAACCCGGATGGCGAGCGTTTCGCCTTCTCGCTGCAGGCCGCGCCGGATGAGCCGGACTCCTTCCGCACTGCCAACGCCGCGCACGACATGTGGGAAGACTTCGGTATCGACGTCGACCTTCGGGGCGTGGAGCGCAGCGTCTGGCGTGCCAACTTCAACGTGGGCCAGTTCGAGGTGGACTCCCCCTGGACCAGCCTGGTGCTGCCGGATGGTGATGGCTGGCCGAACCTGCGTGGGCGCCACTCGCGTTACTACGCGCCCTCCGGAGAGGCCTACAATGCCCTGGGCGGCGGCAGCGCCGAACGTCTGCAGGATCCTGTGCTCGACGAATTGATCGACGCGATGGAAGGTGTCCATCCTGACGATCCGGCCAACCTGGATCTGATGTACCAGTTCTTGCAACACTGGGTGGAGAACATGTATTACATCTCCACCGTCAGCTTCAAGAAGTTCGTCACCTGGAATGAGCTGTACTGGACCGGTTTCCCCAGCTCGGAGAACCCGGTGTACATGCCGCTCTACTGGTTCAACGGCGGTCGCTTCGCCTTTGCCGGCCTGCAGTCGACCGGCGGCTGATCAGGATTTCATCGGGGCTCCGGGCGTTTGCCTGGTGCCCCGAACATCTCACTTCGCTCCCCCGAAACAGAAAACAGGTGACCTTTGCCGGGCAGTCTTTTGCCGCGCCTGCTGCAGATGACAATCGTGATTGTTTGTGGCGTCGTGCCGATCTGCGAGGAAGGGCGCATCGGCTGCAGCGAAGTCGGCATCAGCCCCTTGCAAAATTAAGGTGTTGCATGAACAGCCACAATCTGTACAATAGGCACCTACTGCCACGGGATCACATGGATCCCGGGAGGAAAATCCGCATGGAGAAGGAGTCAATCGTGTTCAGAAAGTTCATATTTGTGTTCATCGCACTGTTGCTGCTGGTGCCCGCGCTGAACCTTACAGCGCAGCCCTCCGGCCTGCCGGTGGATGTGCCGCGTGAGGAGCTGTTCGTCATGGGCCAGATCTTCCGCTGGTCGGTGATCGACAACTACAACGTCTGGGGGCCGGCAAGCGGGACGCCCCATCGCCACAGCCTGATGTTTGAGACGCTGTGGTACCTGGACCAGGAGACCGGCGACATCATGTCGGGCGCCTCCAACGAGCCTCCAGTCTACAACGAGGACTTCACGGAGATGACCGTCGCGCTCGTTGACAGCCTCGTGTGGAGCGACGGCGAGCCCTTCAACGCCGATGATCTGGTCTACACGGTTGAGACGCTTTGGAATACGCCGGGTTTGACCGCCCAGGGCTGGCACGCACAGATGAAGGACTTCCTGGAGTCGGTCGAGAAGGTGGATGACTACGCGGTCACCTTCACCCTGAACAGGCCGAATCCGCGCTTCCACAAGAATTTTGAGGCGCGCTGGGCCGGCATGTACATGATGCCCGAGCACGCCTTCTCGCAGATTGAGGACCTGGTGAACTACACCTACCAGGACGGCCCCTATCTGGGTCTTTACGCGCCGGTGGAGATGGACCCCAACGGCTACTGGAACCTGTTCAAGAAGCGTGAAGACCCGCAAAACTCGGCTGTTTGCCAGTACCACATGAAGGAGGATTGTGGCCCTGGCTACGTCCTGACCATCGACTACGGCGACAGCACCAAGAAGGTCATCGCCATGACGCGCGGGGAACTGGACGCCTTCATGAACGTCGACTTCGAGGCCTTCCTGTCGTTGGCGGAGTCGACCCCCACGGCGAAGTCCTGGTACCCGGACTTCCCCTGGGCCTACCCGAACGAGACCAGCAGCCGCCTGATCCGCTTCAACTTCGATACCCAGCCCTGGACAAACAACAAGGACGTGCGCTGGGCCCTGGCGCTGGCGCTGGACATCGTCACGCTGCAGACCGAGTACATCGGCGGCGTCGCCAAGGTCGTCTACGTGAACGTCCCCTATACGCCGAAGCTGGCCGAGCTCTACTACAACCATCCGCGGATGCAGGAGTGGGTCGAGAACCTTGAGATCGACGTGGCGGGCGAGCCCTACAAGCCCTACGACCCGACGGTGGCGGACCGCATCGGCGAGTGGGCCGACGAGCAGGGTTATGCCCAGCCGGCCGCGACGGCTGCCGCCTCCTACGGCAGTGGCTGGTGGAATTACGACCCGGATACGGCCGCGAAGTTGCTGGAGCACAACGGCTACACCCGTGACGGCAACGGCGACTGGTTCACGCCCGAAGGCGAGCGCTTCAGCTTCGCGATTCAGGCGGCGCCGGACGAGGTGGACTCCTTCCGCGTGGCCAACGCCGCGGCGGACATGTGGGACGACTTCGGCATCGACGTCGAACTGCAGGGTCTGGAGCGCAGCGTCTGGAGCGCCAACTTCGACACGGGTCAGTTCGAGACTGACGCCCCCTGGCTGAGCTTCGTGATGCCGGACGGTGACGGCTGGTCCAACTTGCGTAGCTGGCACTCGAAGTACTACGTGCCGGCCCCCGAGATCTATAATTCCCTCGGCGGCGGCCGGCCCGAGCGCCTGCAGGACCCCGTGCTCGACGAGTTGATCGACGCCATGGAAAGTCTCCACCCCCAGGATCCGCAGAATCTGGAGTTGGTACACCAGTTCCTGCAGCACTGGGTGGAGAACATGTACTACATCTCCACGGTCAGCTTCAAGAAGTTCGTGACCTGGAACGAGCTCTACTGGACGAATCCTCCCAGCGTGGAGAATCCGGCCTACATGCCGCTCTACTGGTTCCAGGGCGGTCGTTTCGCGATTGGCGGCCTTGAGCCAATCGACCAGTAAGACAGAATCACCCGCGGGGCGGAGGGGCTGCGGCCCGCCGCCCCGCTTTCGTGAGGCGAGACAGAGGAGCGGAGCCAGACCATGACACTGCTGCAACAATTCATCCTGCCGCGCCTGCTGCAGTGGGTCATCGTCATCATCGTCGGCATCACGGTAACTTTCCTTATTCCCCGTCTTTCGCCAGTCAATCCCATCCAGCAGGCGCTAATTCGCCTGACCCAGTTTCAGGCGCTGGAGCCTGAGGCCGTCCTTCATTTGAAAGAGCAGCTGCAGGCCAACTTCGGTCTGGATGGCACCATTTTCGAACAGTACTTTCGCTTCTGGGCCAATCTGTTAAAGGGCGATCTGGGGCCATCCTTTGGCGCTTTCCCGACCCGTGTCAACGACATGATCGGCAGGGCACTGCCCTATACCGTGGCCCTGCTGACTTTCACCACCATAATGAGCTGGATCATCGGCATCATCATCGGCACCCTGGCCGCCTATTATCCGGGCCGCCTCACCAATTTAGTCTCGGGCGTGCTGGTCGTGCTCTATCCGATTCCCTATTTCATCATCGCCTTCATTTTTCTGATGGCGCTTACCTATTACATACCCTTTTTCCCGCTCATCGGGGTCTTCCGCGGTGAGCCAGGTTTCAACGCTGAGTTCATCACCAGTTATTTGCACAGCACTTTCCTGCCGGCCGTCACGCTGCTGATCACCGGCCTCTCCTTCCGTTTCATTCTGGCGCGCGCCCTGGGCACGGCCGAACTTTCCAGCGACCACGTGCAATACGCCACCATGGCCGGTCTGCCCGACCGCCGCATCATGACCAGTTACGTGGCCCGCAACACCATGCTGCCCCAGGTGACCGATCTGGGACTTTCCATGGGCGCCATCTTCAGCGGCACGCTGATCACGGAGGCGGTTTTCGGCTACCCCGGCCTGGGCGACCTGCTGCTGCAGGCCATCTACCAGGCGGACTACAACATCGTGATGGGCATCACCATTCTTTCCATCGTGGGTATCGCCACCGCCTCGCTGATCGTCGATCTCAGCTATCCGCTGGTGGACCCGCGGGTCCGCTACCGCTAGCGCCACGGGAGCCGCCAATTATGTCTGGCATTGTGGGTCTGTTCACCAACATCCGCGACCTGATGAAGTACAGCGCGGCCTTTCGCTGGGGATTCATTGTGCTGGTTTTTGTCGTCTTCCTGGCCGGGCTGTCCTGGTTCTCGCCCTACGAGGAGGACCACCGACGCGACACACCGCGCAGCAAGCCGCCGCTGACGGAGATCAGTATCGGCAGGGATGCAGAGGGCAACCGCATCTATTCGCGCACCCTGCTTGGCACGACTTCGCAGGGACAGGACGTGTTCTGGCAGTTGACCTTCGCCATCCGCAACACCTTCATTGTTGCCGGCACGGCCGTGGTCATCGGGCGCACCATCGCCATCCTGCTGGGCATGCTCACCGGCTACATGGGCGGTGTCTTTGACCGCGTACTCTCGACGATCATTGACAGTCTGATCGTCCTGCCGCGCCTGCCCCTGTTGATTCTGATCGCTGCCATCCTGCGCGGCGATCTCACGACTCTGGGCCTGGGCGTGCTGCTGGGCATCATGGACTGGGCGCATCCTTCCAAGCGTTATCGCGCGCAGGTGCTCAGCCTGCGCGAAAGGGAGTTCACGCACACGGCGGTCTTTTCCGGCATGAATCCGGTAAAGGTCGTTGTGCGGGAACACTTACCCTTCCTCGTGCCTTTCCTGCTGGCCGACATAGTCAGCGGCTTCCTGTGGGCCATCGGCATGGAGGTCACGCTGGCCTACCTGGGTCTTGGTCAAATCAGCGTCCCCACCGTCGGCTCCATGCTCTACTGGGGCAATTACTACAACGCGCTGCTGGTCAACGAGACCTGGGTGCTGATTCCGGCCATCGTGGCAGCGATCTTCACGGTGGTGGGCTTTTACATGCT
The DNA here is from genome assembly GCA_965223965.1 of Phototrophicaceae bacterium. Classification (GTDB taxonomy): domain Bacteria; phylum Chloroflexota; class Anaerolineae; order Aggregatilineales; family Phototrophicaceae; genus JAGWBD01. Next base: position 1,729,200 of record CBDCXX010000006.1, on the reverse strand, counting down.
GTCCCAGGGCATCACGCATTACCTCGACCCGCGCACGCGCCTGACCCGCCTGGGCGTTACTGATTCATGAGTCCGGAAATGGCGGAGAACGCCGGAACGGAGCAGGCAGGGGTGGACGCAGAAACGCGCAACATTGTCGAGGCCAGGGAACTGAAGGCCTGGTATATCACCCAGGCCTACGGCGTGCAGCGCACTGTAAAGGCCGTGGATAACCTGACGCTGGATATCCGCGAGGGCGAGATCTACGGCATTGCCGGCGAAAGTGGCTGCGGCAAGTCGACCCTGCTGAAGGCGCTACTTGGCGAGATAGTGTCACCTTTGACCATAGTTGGCGGCAGCGTCAACTACGAGTTTGATACGGGCAAGATTGATGCCCTTAACCAGACGCCAGAGGAACGCGAGTCCGTTCGCTGGCGCAGGGTGTCCTATATTCCCCAGGGCTCGATGCACGTGCTCAATCCAGTGCGGCGCATCCGCGATACCTTCCACGACTTCATCGCGGCGCATCAGGAGACCACGCGCGCGCAGTCAATCGAGATGGCGCGCAACTATTTGAATGAACTGGGCTTGCGTGAGGGCGTGCTGGGCAACTACCCGCACCAGTTGTCCGGCGGCATGCGGCAACGCGTCACAATTGCGCTGGCGACCATCCTGACGCCGCGTCTGATTTTCGCCGACGAACCCACAACGGCGCTGGACGTGGTGGTGCAGCGCGGCGTCATCGAATTGCTGAAGACGATCCAGCAGCGCGAGAGAAGCACGCTGGTGCTGGTCACGCATGACATGGGCGTACACGCCAACCTGACCAATCGCGTGGCCGTGCTTTATGCCGGCAATCTGGTAGAGGAGGCGGACACGCGCACCATCTTCCGCCGTCCGCGCCATCCCTATACGCGCTATCTGATCGAATCGCTGCCACGTATGGATGACCGCAGCGAACGAGTCGGCATCCCGGGTCGGCCACCGGCGCTGGACAATCCGCCGGATGGCTGTCGCTTCCACCCACGTTGCCCGCTGGCGACCGACATTTGCCGCGTGGAAGTGCCACCGCTTTTGCCGGTAGAGGCAATCGGCAACGGGGCAGGCGTTGCGCACCGCGTGGCCTGTTTCCACCCGGTAGAAGCGCCACTTGAGGCCGGCGAACTGGCACATGCAGGGGAGGCGCAAGGTGTCGACTGAGACGCAGGATGCCCTGCTAAGAGTTGAAGACCTCTCACGCGTTTTCGTCACACGCGAAGGCTTTTCCACCACACGTCTGGAAGCTGTTGCCGGCGCCAGTTTCACAATTCGCAACGATCGGCCGGAGATTTACACGCTGGCCGGCGAAAGTGGCAGCGGCAAGACGACCCTGGCGCGCCTGGTGCTGGGTCTTGAGCATGCGACCGCCGGCAGCATGTACTACAAGGGCAGGGATGTCCTGCATCTGACACGCAAGGAACGGCGTGATTGGTTCCTCAAGGAAGTTCAGCCCATTTTTCAGGACCCCTTCGCCACCTTCAGCCCACTGAAACGCATTGACAGCTATCTCTACGAGACCACGCGCAATTACAAGATGGCGACGACGCGCGAAGGCATCGAACAGCACGTCGATGCAGCGTTGCACGCGGTGGGTCTGTCGCTGGCGGAGATCCGCGGTCGCTATCCCAATGAGCTTTCCGGCGGTCAGGCGCAACGCGTCTCGGTGGCGCGCGCCCTGATCACGAGACCCTCCCTGCTGGTAGCTGACGAGCCAGTCAGCATGCTGGACGCATCCCTACGCATGTCAATCGTAAACCTCTTCCGCACCCTGCGCGACGAGCACAAGGTGAGCGTGCTCTACATCACGCACGATCTCACCACTGCCTATTACGCAGCAGACCGCATTGCAGTCATGCTGCGCGGCTGGGTCGTCGAGAACGGGCCGGTGGAAAGGGTGCTGGGCGAGCCGCTGCACCCCTACACGGTCAACCTGAAGAATGCCATCCCTGAGGCTGACCCGGACAAGACCTGGGAGGGCGATGCCAGCCTGGCGGTGATGGATACTGAAGAGTACACGCGCAGTGGCTGCCGCTACGCGGGGCGTTGCCCGGCGGTGATGGACATTTGCCGCCACAAGGTGCCGCGCGATATCGAAGTCCAGGGCCGCAGCGTCAAGTGCTTCCTCTACGACGAGGAAGCTGTGCCGCAAGTCGCAGGCGTGCCGCAAACCGGGGCAGCCGCAGCGCCCTCAGCCTGAATCATATGAACTGAAGCCGGTGTCATGAGACCCGTTATCGGTCTGGCGACGAAGGGTCGCCGCGAAGGCAGCGTGATCAGCCGGCACTATGACGAGCTTTACACGGTTCCGGCCCAGTACGTTGATGCGATTCGGCGCGCGGGCGGCCTGCCGGTTATGCTGCCGCTAGGACATCCCGCCTGGATGGACGGCCTGCGGCTGGATGGTCTGGTCGCCACCGGTGGCGGGGACATCGACCCGGCGCGCTACGGCGGCGACTGCGCGCATCCGCAGATCGCGGAGCCCGATCAGGAGCGCGACGAGACCGAGATGCAAATGATGCGCTGGCTGGCGCAGGGCGATCTGCCGGCTTTATTGATCTGTCGCGGCCTGCAGGCGCTGAACGTCGCGCTGGGCGGCACACTGATTGAGCACATCCCGGACCACGTGCACCCGGATATTCACAGCAGCGCCAGCGGTTCCTGGACGACGCATCCGGTTGCGGTGGAGCCGGATTCGCTGCTGGCGCAATGCACCGGCGTGACGGAGCTGGAGACTGTGTCCTTGCATCACCAGGCAGTGCGCGACCTTGCGCCCGGGCTGCGCGTGGTGGCGCATGCGCCGGACGGTATCATCGAAGCTGTCGAGATGCCTGCCCATCCCTGGCTGATTGCCGTTCAATGGCATCCGGAAGTGTCGGCCGAAATCGATCCGCTGCAGCAGGCGCTATTCGACGCCTTTGTTGCCCGGGCTGCCGGGCAGATGAGCGAGATCTCAGAGCAAGAGGTTGTGGCACTATTGCGCTGACCGGGCCAGGCTTCCCGATTACTTTCGCCGCGGAAAACGACTGAGCACAGTTGCGGGGCGGGGCGGGGCGACGCGCGCCCCCAGGCGCAGACTGGCTGCCTTGCTGCCTGGTGTTGTCGCTGCGACGACGTGCAAGCTCGTGCCTGCGCGCCCTGAAGTCTGCTTCAGCCAGGCCTGTCCCAGTTGCGTGCCTTCCCCGTCCGCTGCACAGCTGGTCACGTAGCCGACAACGCGGTCGCGCTCATCGATGAGTGCATCGCCCTGATGCGCCGGGCGGGCGCGCCGGCCATCCAGCCGGAAGCGGGTCACGCGGGCATCACGTTCCCTTTCGTGCGCGATGAAGGCAGCCTTGCCGATGAAGAAGGGCTTGTAAAGGCGAACGTAGCTGCCGAAGCCGGCGTCGGCAGGATTGAGGCCCAGCGGCCCTGCCAGCTCATGGCCGTAGAGCGGCAGCCCGGCCTCGATGCGCAGACTGTCGCGCGCGGCCAGACCGCAGGGTGTGGCGCCCGGTTCCAAAAGTCTCGCAGCGAGCGCCGCCGCCTGCTCCGGGTGGACGAAGAGTTCATAGGCCACGCGCTCGCCGGTATAGCCGGTGCGCGAGATGATCAGGTCGTAGCCGCCGAAAGTTGCCTGCATCACGGCTGCCCAGGGCAGGGCAGCCAGGCGTGCCAGGTCGCTCTGGTTAGCGCCCAGCGAGGCCAGGATCTCGCGGCTGCGCGGGCCCTGCAACGCGAGGTCCACGCGTTGGTCTGCCCCGCTGGAGGCGGCGCGCAGGTCGCGCAAGGTGAAGCGTTCACTGTTCTCAAGGCGGTGCCCAGGAAAGGCGGGGTCGACCTGCACAGCGCCGTCGCGCACGGCCTGCAGCCAGGCGAGCACCTTCTCATTGTTGGAGGCGTTGACGACCATCAACCAGCGTTCGCCCGCTAGGCGATACAGCATCAGGTCGTCGAGCGGCAGGCCATCGGCATCCAGCAAAAAGCTGTACTGCGACATGCCGGTTGCCAGGCTGCTCACGTCGTTGGTGGTCACCTGGTCGAGGAAGGGGGCTGCACCCGGCCCGTCAAACTCGAGCACGCCCATGTGCGTCACGTCGAAGAGGCCGGCGCCCTGGCGAACCGCCAGATGCTCCTCGCGCACCGAGCTGTACCAGACCGGCATGTCATAGCCGGCGAAGTCCACCAGTCTGGCGCCGAGCTGCTGGTGCAAGTTGTGCAAGGGCGTCTTGCGCAGGGACTCCTGCGGCGGCGCTTCAAAGAGGAACTGTGGCAGGGGACTGGCAGCCGGGCGCGCCTGATGCCCGATGAAGCGAATCTTGTCGGCGAAGCCGCGCTCTGCGGGCCATGCGCTGCTGACGTCGACCGTCAATTGCGCCATATCCGTCGGGCCACTGACGCGCACATCTACCGGGCCGGGCAGCTTGGCGTACAAATCCGCGTCATCAAAGATGACGAAGCCGTCGGAGAGGGCGCGCAGCCAGGCCACGATGCGTCCCTGCGCTTGTACAAGATGCAGTCTGAAATGCTCGCCCGTATTTTCCAGGACAGCGCGCGACAGTATCTGGCCATCCGCTCCGCAGACTATGGCGGCCTGCTGCTGTCCGGGCGCGAGCGCCTGCACGTTGCTGGCCAACGCCATGTGCAGAAAGTCGCGCGCGCTTTCGCCACGAATCTCCACGCCGAGCCAGCCATCATGGTCCGGCTCGCTGTCGAGGTCATGAAAGTGGGGGTAGCCGTCGACCACTACATCGGTGTCGATGCCGACGCTGGCGGCCAGCTCGCGCACCGCCCTACGCATGTCGTGCAGCACATCAAAGTCGATTTTGGCGCGCGGTTGCGGGCGCAGACGCCCGGTGAGTGAGAAGGGCCGGCAGGCCTTGAGCAGGGTCGCAATGATTTCGGCGAGGCGATCGATCTCCGCGTCGCCGAAGCCACGCTGGGTGATCCAGGGCGTACCGATACGGATGCCGGTCGGACGCAGGGCACTGCTGTCGCCGGGGATGGTCTGGCGGTTGAGCACGATGCCGGCGAGGTCCAGGATGCGCGCGGCCATGTCGCCGCTGAGCGCCGTGCCATCAGCGCCGCGAACTGTGCTGCAATCGACCAGCAGCAAGTGCGTGTCGGTGCCGCCGTAGGGCAGGCGCAGGCCATGCTCCTGCAGACGATGGGCCAGGCGCAGGGCGTTGTGACAGGTGCGGCGTTGCAGCCCGGCGAACTGTTCGCTGCTGGCGAGGCGGAAGGCCACGGCCATAGCGGAGATTGTGTTCATGTGCGGGCCGCCCTGTTCACCGGGGAAGACGGCGCGGTCAATTTTACGCGCGAGGGCCGCGCGGTGCGTGATAATCGCGGCGCCGCGCGGGCCGTTGAGTGTTTTCTGCGTGGTGAAGCTGACTACATCGGCGATGCCGACGGGGTTGGGGTAGACGCCGGCGATGACCAGGCCGGACACGTGCGCGATGTCGGCCAGTAGATACGCGCCGACCTCATCGGCGATTGCGCGGAAGCGCGCGAAGTCCGGTGCGTAGGGGTAGCTGCTGAAACCGGCGATGATCATCTTTGGTCGGTGCTGCAGCGCCAGCGAGCGCAGGACCTCGTAGTCGATGCGCTCGTTGACGGGGTCGATGCCATAACTCACCATATTGAAGTTGATGCCGCTGCGGTTGACCGGACTGCCGTGGGACAGGTGGCCGCCCTGGATGAGGTCCATGCCCATGACGGTGTCGCCGACCTTGAGCAAGGCGGAGTAAACGGCGTTGTTGGCCGGCGCGCCGGAGAGCGCCTGCACGTTGACGAAGAGCTCGTCGGCGCTGTAGTCAGCAGTCGCGAAGCGCTCGGCGCAGCGACGCCGCGCGAGCGCCTCGATCATGTTGGCGTATTCGGTGCCCTTGTAGTAGCGCAGGTCCGCCTGGCGCCGATATTCCGGCAGGCGCGCGTAATCGTCGAGGATCTCAGCCTCGCTCATGCGCCGCGTTTTCTCCAGCGGGTAGCCCTCCGCATAGATGTTAATGAAGGCGGAGGAGAGAGTCTCGCGTACGGCGGCCGGCACCATGCTTTCGGAGGGTATGAGGATGAGGTAGCGGGCCTGACGAGCGGTCTCGTGGCGCACCAGTTCGGCAACAGCGGGATCCAGCTCCGCAAGGCTTCCGCGAATCAGAAAATCGGACATCCGGCGCCTCCTGATTGTGCCTGATGGGTCGCGCATTGTAGCATGGTGCCAGAACGGGGTACAGACAAGACGCGGCGCGCAGCGTTTTGACAAGCCGCGGCCTTCGCCCTACAATCGGCCTGTTCACCAGCAGTATTTTGAGGGAGCCTGGTCGGCAGGGGCGCGACCGGGGTGACTATTTTTGTCCTGTAGAGGAGGCCGGGCGGCAGCGTCTGGCGCGGGGAAGGCCATGAAGGAATATGCAAGCGAAGACATCCGCAATGTTGCGCTAACCGGGCATCAGGGCGCCGGCAAGACCTCGCTGGTCGAGGCGCTGCTCTTCAACACCGAAGCGATCAACCGCCTCGGCACCGTCGAGGAGGGCAACACGGCCTCGGACTGGGACGATGATGAAAAGGAGCGCGGCCTTTCGCTCTCCACCTCGCTGGTGCCGGTCGAATTCAGCGAGACCAAGATCAACCTGCTCGACACGCCCGGCTACACGGACTTTCAGGGCGAAGTCATCAGCGCTGTCAGTGTGGCGGATTCAGTTGTGGTAGTGGTTGACGCAGTTGCTGGTGTGGAAGTCGGCACCGAACTGGCCTGGGAATACGCCCGTGCCAGCCATCAACCCATCATGGTTGTCATCAACAAGCTGGACCGGGAAAACGCCGATTTTGATGGCGCGCTGGACAGCCTGAGGGCGAGCTTCCCGGACTTCAAGTTCGTCCCTGTCATGTTGCCCGTGGGTGTGCAGGCTGAATTCTCGGGCGTGGTTAACCTGCTGACGCAGAAGGCCTATTATGGCGCGGGCGCAGAGCGCTCGGATCTGCCGGAAGAGATGCAGGATGAAGTTGAGGTGGCGCGGCTTGAGCTGGTCGAGGCGGCCGCTGAATCGGACGACGCGCTGATCGAAAAGTACTTTGAGGAAGGCGACCTCAGTGTCGAGGAGATTCGCAACGGCATGCGCCAGGCGGCACGCGACCCGGATCTCATGACCGTGCCCGTCTTCGTGACCTCGGCGACGAAGAATATCGGTACCGTTCCGCTGCTGGAGGCGCTGGTCGCCTATTGTCCGCAGCCTGGCGGACGCAGCATCCAGCTGGAGGGCGAGGGGGAAGAAACGCAGCAACTGGTGACCACGCGGGAAGATGACGGGCCGCTGGTTGCCTGGGTGTTCAAGTCCATCAACGACCGTTACGTCGGTACGCTTACCTTCTTTCGCATCTTCTCCGGTTCGGTGCAGGCGGATACGCGCTATTACAACAGCACGCGACGAAGCGACGAGCGCTTCGGACCGCTGATCGTCATGCGGGGCAAGGAGCAGAGCAACGTTTCGGTATTGCACTCTGGCGACATCGGCGTAGTCTCCAAGCTCTCCGACACGCGCACCGGCGATACCCTCAGCACCAGGGCTGCGGACTTGCAGGTCCACCGGCCGGAGCTGCCCTCGCCGCTCTACATGGTGGCCATCACGCCGCGCACCCAGGCTGATGGCACGCGCATGGGCACCATCCTGAGCAATCTGGCCGGCTCGGACCCGACGTTGCGCTGGCGCCATGATGGTGACACGCGCCAGACTCTGCTCGAAGGCATGGGCGAGGCGCACGTGAAGCTGGCTATCAGCCGCGCGGAGCGGCTGGGTGTCAACCTGGACACCGGGATGCCACGCGTGCCCTACAAGGAGACCATCACGCGCACCGGCGAGGCCACATACCGTCACAAGAAGCAGACCGGTGGCGCCGGTCAATTCGCCGAAATCAGCCTGCGCCTGGAGCCCAACGTCGGCAACGGCTACGAATACGAGTCGAAGATATACGGTGGCGCAATTTCCAACTCCTTCCTGCCTTCCATCGACAAGGGCATTCAGTCCGTGTTGCCGGAAGGCGTTATCGCCGGCTTCCCTGTGGTGGACGTGAAGGCGGTTGTCTTCGATGGCAAGGAACATCCGGTCGATTCGAAGGACATCGCCTTTCAGATCGCTGGCCGCGAGGGCTTCCGCGAGGCCTTTGGCGATGCGGGGCCTGTACTTCAGGAGCCAATCATGGATGTCCGCATCACCGTGCCGGAAGCGATGATGGGCGACATCATGGGCGACCTTAATACACGGCGCGGCCGCGTGCAGGGGATGGAAAGCGAAGGCAACAAGAGCATCGTAAATGCGCAGGTGCCGCTGGCGGAGATGATCCGCTATGGTAACGACCTGCGCTCGATGAGCGGTGGCCGCGGCATTTACACCATGCACTTGTCTCATTACGAGCAGGTGCCCGCGCATTTAACTGGAGGCGTCATTGCCGCGGCGCGGCGCGAGGCGGAAGAAAGCTAGACTTTCTACCCAACCAAAAGGCCCTGTCGCTGTGTGCGGCAGGGCCTTTTCTGTTCAGTTAAACACAAACTACAAAGCAAACTCAGGCGACGTCACTGTCCTCACCGCCCTGCAAGGGGTGCTGCGCGCGCAGGGCGACTTCGGGTTCCGGCGAGTGCTCCTTCTCTGGCGGGTCAGGTTCGGGAACTGCTGCGGCTTCAGGCTCGGGCGCTACCGGCGCGGCGTCAGTTTCCAGGGGTTTTTCGTCGGCCACGTATTCCGGCTCCTGCTGACCAAGGATTTCGCGAATGCGTTTGCTCTCGACGGTCTCGTTCTCCAGCAACTCCTGCGCGATCTGGTCCAGTTCGCTGCGATGCGCGCGCAGCAGGACCAGCGCCTTCTCGTAAGAACTCGAGATGATGTCGCTGACTTCCTGATCAATCAGGGCCTGCGTCTCGTCGCTGAGTTGGGTGTTGCGCTGGATGGTGTAGCCGAGAAAGGGCTGTTCGTCATCACTGCTGAGGTCGACCAGGCCCAGCTTCTCGCTCATGCCGAGCTCGGTGACCATGCTACGCGCGATGCGCGTCACCATGGTGATGTCGGCGCGCAGGCCGGAGCTGATGTCGTCGAGCACGATTTCTTCGGCGGCGCGGCCGCCCAGGCCGACCTGGATGCGGGCCAGCAGCTGCCGCCGCGAATGAGTGCGGCGGTCGTGCTCCGCCTGGAAGACAGTTACGCCCAGCGCCTGACCATGTGGCACGATTGTGACCTTGGAGACGGGGTCGGCGCCCGGTGTCAGGGCAGCGACCAACGCGTGGCCGGCCTCGTGGAAGGCGGTCAGGCGGCGCTCTTCCTCATTGATGAGCGGCGAGCCCTTGATGCCCAGCACGATGCGGTCGAAAGCCTCGTAGAAGTCGCGCATGTGAATGAACTTGCGCGAGGCGCGCGCTGCATGGAGTGCGGCCTCGTTCGCCAGATTGGCGAGGTCGGCGCCGGAGAAGCCGATGGTGGTGCGTGACATCTCCTCAAGGCTGACGTCGTCGTCGAGGGGTTTGCCGCGCGTGTGAATCTTCAGGGTTTCGGCACGTCCCTTGCGATCAGGCCAGCCAACCATCACCTGGCGGTCGAAGCGGCCGGGCCGCAACAGCGCCGGGTCGAGCACGTCGGAGCGGTTGGTGGCGGCCATGACGATGACGCTTTCGTTCTGATCGAAGCCGTCCATCTCGGCCAGCATCTGGTTGAGCGTCTGCTCGCGTTCGTCGTGTCCGCCGCCGAGGCCCGCGCCGCGACGCCTGCCGACAGCGTCGATCTCGTCGATGAAGATGATGCCGGGCGCATTCTCCTTGGCCTTGTTGAAGAGGTCGCGCACACGGCTGGCGCCCACGCCGACGAACATCTCCACGAATTCCGAGGCGACCAGGCTGTAGAAGGCCACGTTGGCTTCGCCGGCGACTGCGCGCGCCAGCAGCGTCTTGCCGGTACCGGGCGGACCGACCAGCAGCACGCCACGCGGAATGCGCGCGCCCAGCGCCACATACTTGTCCGGCTCCTTGAGGAAATCGACGATCTCCTCAAGCTCCTGGCGGGCGTTGTCCTGGCCGGCCACATCTTTAAAGGTGACCTGGGTCCGCTCGGCATCGTATTGTCGCGCCTGGGAGCGACCGAAGCCGAAAATGCCGCCCATCTGACCCTGGGCGCGGCGCGCAGACCAGACGAAGAATCCCAGCAGCAAGAGAATCGGGCCAAAGTTGAACAGGAAGAGCAGGATGGGCGAGGTCTCGCTGGTGCGCGCGACGACCGTGACATTGTTTTCGCGCAGGGCAGCCGTGAGTTGCGGGTCATCCACGGGCAGCAGGGTGGTCGTGAACCAGTTGGAGGTGCGCGGCTGCACGGAGCTGATCGTGCCTGGCGGCGGCCAGGTCACCATCGAGCGGAAGCGGCCGGTGACGTTGATGTCTTCGAGTGTGACCTGGCTGACCCTGCCGGCCTCTACCTGCTCGAAGAAGAAGGAGTAGGGTACTTCTATGGGTTGCTCGCCGCCGAACTCGCTGACCATGCCTGGCACGCGGAAGAAGAGCCACAGCAGGATGAGCAGCCAGACCGCTGGCCACACCCAGTTCGGGATACGGAAACGGGGCGGGCCTTCCCCGGAATCCTGGTCACCGGACTTTTTGAATCCAAACATCGGGTTAGCCTGTTCCCCTCTTGACGGCTCTACTGACGCATAGAACTTGCCGACAGTGTATCATACACGTTCTGCACGGGTCTGCGTACCGTATTAGAACTGTGCAAGGATTGCACAGGGAGCGCCAATGAACCTTCTGCAGCACGAAACCAGCCCTTATTTGCTGCAACATTGCGACAACCCGGTGGACTGGTACCCCTGGGGCGAGGCGGCCTTTGCGCGCGCTCGCGCCGAGGACAAGCCGCTGCTGTTGAGCGTAGGCTACAGCGCCTGCCACTGGTGCCACGTCATGGCGCACGAGAGCTTCGAGCACGATCCTACGGCCGCGCTGATGAATGAGCTTTTCATTAACATCAAGGTCGATCGTGAAGAGCGCCCGGACGTAGACGACATTTACATGCAGGCGGTGCAGGCCATGAGCGGCCACGGTGGCTGGCCCATGACCGTCTTCCTGCTGCCGGACGGGCGCCCCTTCTATGGCGGCACCTATTTCCCGCGCGAGGCGCGCATGGGCATGCCGGCCTTCCGCGATCTGCTGCGGGGAATTGAGGATGCCTACCGCCAGCGGCGCGAAGAGGTTGACAAGGCTGCCAACTCCTTGACCTCTGCGCTGGGGCGGCTGGCGCTGGGCATTGGCGGCCCGGCGGAGGCGCTGAACGCAGATCTGCTGGATGCGGCCGCGACTGGCGTATTGCGCAACATGGACGAGCGCCACGGTGGATTTGGCGGCGCGCCCAGGTTCCCGCAGCCGATGATCCTCGAATTTCTGTTGCGCACGCATGCGCGCAACGGCGACCGGCGCGCGCTGCAGGCGGTGCAGCTCACGCTGACGAAGATGGCGCGCGGCGGTTTGTACGACCAGATTGGCGGTGGCTTCCACCGCTACAGCGTGGATGCCGTCTGGCTGGTGCCGCATTTCGAAAAGATGCTTTATGACAACGCGCAACTGGCGCGCTGCTATCTACATGCCTGGCAAGTCACCGAAGATCCTCTGTTCCGCGACATCGCCGAACAGACCTTTGACTACATTTTGCGTGAGATGACGCACGCGCAGGGCGGCTTTTTCAGCGCGACCGATGCGGATAGCGAGGGCGAGGAAGGTCGCTTCTTCGTCTGGAGCGAGGCGGAGCTCTACGAAATTCTCGGCAACGACGCGACACTGGCCTGCGACTACTGGGGCGTCACGCCTGGCGGCAACTTTGAGGGCAGCAACATTTTGCATGTGCCCGTTGACCCGTTGGAAGTGGCGGAGACGCATGGCATAGACGAAACACAGCTGGCGCAGCGCATCGACGCGATTCGCGCCCGTTTGTATGCGGCCCGCGAGGAGCGCGTAGATCCCGGCCTGGACGACAAAATCCTCAGCGCCTGGAACGGCATGATGCTCGCCAGCCTGGCGGAGGCCGCCCGCGTGCTGCAGCGTCCGGACTGGCGCGCGGCCGCCATCCGCAATGCGGACTTTCTGCTCAGCCACATGCGCGCGGAGCACGGGCGTTTGCTGCGCACGCACAAGGACGGCGCGAGCCACATCAACGGCTTCCTTGAGGACTACGCCAACCTCTGCGATGGTCTGCTCGAGCTATACCAGACGACCTTTGACGAGCGCTGGTTCGCAGCTGCGCGCGAACTGGCTGATTACGCTTTGGCACATTTCGGCGCACAGGAGGGCGGCTTTTTCGATACCAGCGATGACCACGAGGCGCTCATCGTGCGGCCGCGCAACCTGCAGGACAACGCCACGCCTTCCGGCAGCGCCATGCTGGCGCGTCAGCTGCTGCGCCTGGCGGCCTGGACTGGCGAGGGGCGCTATCAGACCGCGGCAGAGAACGCGCTGCGCCTGCTGGTCGAGGCCCTGCGCAGCTACCCACAGGCCTTCGGCGAGGCGCTCAACGCCGTTGACATGCTGGTGGCGGGTATGCAGGAAGTCGCCATTGTCGGGTCTGTTGAAGATGAGCGTTGCGCGGCACTGCTGCGCGAAGTGCATGGGCGTTGGCTGCCCAACGCGGTTCTGGCGTTAAGAGAACCGGGCGCTGACTACGAAACAGCTCTGCCCCTGCTGCGCGGCCGAACGCAAATCGATGACCTGCCGACGGCCTACGTGTGCCGCAACTTCGCCTGTCAGCTGCCGGTGCATGGGCCAGCGGAGTTGCGTGCGCAGCTGGTTGCGACTGTATCCGGCGCAGGGAACGACTGACGTGCAACATGATTTTCCCGACGGCCTCCTGTTGCGAACGCTGGCGGCCGGCCATACGCGGGATCGCGAGCGTTTGCCGGAGCTGTACCGGAATGTCTTTCTTGAGGTCGACGACTGGGATATTCCCGACGACGACTTGTGGGTCGAGAACATGCTCGGCGGATTGCACCCCACCATCAGGGACGAGAATGTCTGGCTGATCGTGGATCCGGCGCGAGACGAGTTGCCCGTCGCCACCTTGCTACTGAGTCCGGAACGCTGGCGCTACGAAACCATACCCCTGGGCGTCGGCCGCATCGAGATGGTGGCGACCCACCCGGAGTATCGCCGGCGTGGGCTGATGCGCGCGCTCATGGCGACCGCACACGAACGTAGCAATGCGCTCGGCCACATGTTGCAGGCTATCACCGGCATCCCGCACATTTACCGCCGCTTTGGCTACACCATGGCCGTGGCGCTGGGGCGCGGCGCCTCTCTGCCGCTGGCGGCTATCCCTGTCCTGAAGCCAGGCGCGCAGCCCTTCTGCTCGCTACGACCGGCAGTAGAGACGGATTTCCAGCTGTATGGCGCATGGGACGAATATCTCGCGCCACAGTTTGCGCTCTCGGCGATCAACCCGCCGCGATTTTGGACGCACTGGCTGACGCAGCGCCCCGCTAGTCTACTCACCATCATAGCGCACGACGCAACGCCGCTGGGCTATGTGGCCTTGTGGCGCTATCCTGATTCCTCCTGGCTGAATTGCGAGTTGCTGGTGGTCGGACCGGAGTCTTCGCTGCTGGCGACTTTTAATGACGTTCTGCGCGGAATCCGGGACTTTGCGCAGACGAAGTGGCCGGGCGCGCGCGCGCCAGAGCACATTGGATTTATGGCGGGTTATCCACAGACCCTGGCGACCTTGCTGGAGAAGGCGGGCCCTACCGCAATTGAGCGTCATCCCTACGCCTGGTATCTGCGCGCCAGCGACCTGGCTCAGCTGCTACTGGCCATCCGCCCGGTGCTGGAAAGCCGTCTTGAGCATTCCGGCGCCCACCGCTATAGCGGCGAACTCAAGCTCAGCCTTTACAACATGCGCGGCCTGCGCCTGAGTCTGGAGGAAGGTCGACTGACGCAGATACTGGACATCAGCGTGGACGTTAAGGATGAGCTGAGCTGCGACGCCTGGATGACCCAGGATGTGCTGCTCAATCTGATTGTCGGCGATCACAGCTTCGCTGAATTGAGACGCGTGTTGCCTGAAACCCGCGCCACCGGCCGCGCCCTGGCCCTGCTGGAGATTCTCTTCCCGCCCAAACCCTCGTACATCCTGGCGCTGAACTAATGGCTGCGGCAGAGGAGGCCGTCGCCAGCTTTCGCCTGCTGCTGCTGACCGTGCTGGGTCAGGCCCTGACGGCGGCCGACTACGCGCTGGAGGAGGACGAGGTCAGCCAGGCAAGCGGACGCTTTCGCTTCCATCACCTGGGCTCTGCAAATAAAGAGCGGGCCATCGAGTTTCAGTTGCTGGCCGGCGTGGCAAATGAGTGGGCGCCGCAAATGCCCTCGCGCTTCCGCGTCACGCTCATACGCGGTGACCAACGGCGCACCCTGGGCGCGCTGGTGGTGACGGACTTTGACGTGCCGATTCTGCCGTCGGCGGAGCACTGGTGGGACTGGCGCGACAGCGTTGGCCTGGGCGCGGCCCTGGCGGAAGCGGGCCATCTGCTGGTTGGCTACGGCATTCCCTGGCTGGCTGGCGAGTTGGAGCCGCCGCCCTGATGGGCACCCTGTGCTACAATGAGACCATGTTGAAACTGCCCCTGTCTGCTGAAGATTTTTGCCTGCGGCGCCTGTTGTTTACGCTGGTGATTTTGGTCGCTGCCTGCAGCCCGGCCGTAGCGCCCACCTCAACGCCCACGCCCACGTTGGCGCCTTCTGCCACGCCGGCTGCCACTGCCACGCCCACGCAGATACCTGTGCCGACCCTCACGCCAACGGTGGCGCCTGAGCTGCTGCTGCAGCATGTGGACAAACTGTTGCGCGATGGTGACCAGGTGCGCGGCCTGTTCGCGCTGGAGTCACTGCTAACCCAGACGCCCGCGCCGCCGCTGGCCGCGGCTGCGGCCCTGTTGCTGGGGCAGGAGCTGTTGCGCGACGGAAGGTTCGACGCGGCGCGCGAGTCAATTTCGCTCTACATGGACATGCAGCCGCCTGTGCAGCGCGACGCGCGCGCGTTCTTCTGGCGCGCCAGTGCCCTGGCCGGGCTGGAGAACTGGTCGGACGCTGTCGCCGATTACGCGGCCTGGATGCAGCTGCGGCCCGGCGCCATCGACAGTTACGCGCTGGAGCGCATCGGTGATGCGCAGCTGGCATCCGCTCAACTGGACGCGGCGCTGTCGAGTTACAGCGCCGCGACAGAAAGTGGGCGAAACCTGGCAGCCGCGCTGCGCCTGCGCGAGAAGCTGGCCGGTACCTTCTTGGAAGCCGGCCGTGTGGCAGAGGCTGTGGCGCAGTACGAGACTATTCTGACGCTGGCAAACAACGCGGTCTATCGCGCGAACATCCGGCTGACAGCGGCGCAGGTGCTGCTGAATGCTGGCGAAGAAGCGAACGCGCTGGCGCTGATGCAGGCGCTCTTCGAGGAGCAGCCGGGCACTCCTGCCGCCTACGAGGCCATGTTGATATTGCTGGAGCGTGAAGTGGCGCTGGACGGGGTCGAGGTTGGCCGGGTCAGCTTCTTCGCGGGCGACGTGCAGCGCGCGCAGGCTGCCCTGGCGCCGCTCGCGCAAGAGGACCCCGACTTCCCGGCGGCGCTGTGGCTGATGCTGGGCCGCGCCGAGCGCGACCTGGGCAACAGCGATGCGGCAGTAGCGGCGTTCAACAATATCGCCGATGACGATGCGCTTTACGGAGAGGCCTTGCTGGAGCTGGGCCGTACGCGCTTCAGGAGCGGTGACACCGAGGGCGCGATCGAACACTATTCGCAGGTCGCTGCCAGCCAGGCAGCTTCGCCCGAGGCAGCGGAAGCCCTGTGGCGCGTCGGCTTCCTGCAGGGTTCGCTGGATCTGCCGCTGGAGGCGCGCGCCACCTTCGAGCAGTTGGCGGAGCAGTACCCGGATACAGCGCAGGCGCGTAGCGGCTTGTGGCTGGCTGCCGAGGCAGCCGTGCGGCACGAAGACTCTGCGATTGCCGAACGGTTCTATACGCGCGTGGCGCAAGCCGTGAGCGGCGCCGTGAGCGCGGAAGCCTGGCTGCGCGCGGGCCAGCTGGCGCGTCAACGTGGCGATGAGGAAGTCGCAAAGTCCGCCTTCAACGCCGCTATTGCGGCCGCGCCAGACAGCTTCTTCGCCGCGCGCTCCAGGGACCTGTTGAGCGCGCGCGCGGCGATGCAGCCAGCGACAGCCCTGCGCTTCGCCTTTGAAGAGGCGACCGAACTGACGCGGGCGGAGGACTGGCTGCGATCAATCTTCTCCATCACGCAGGAAGGCCCGCTTTGGCCCGCAAGTGAGGATATGCTCGCGGACGGGCGGCTGCAACGCGGCTCGGCGCTGTGGTCGCTGGGGCTGCACAACGCGGCCCGCGAGGAGTTTGCGGCGCTGCTGGACGAATACAGCGATGACGGCCTGAGGTCCTACCAGCTGGCCGTGCATTTACGCGGTTTGGGCGACTATTATTCCTCGATCTTCGCTGCCGCCAACATCCTGAACGCGGCCGGCGTGGCCACGCTGGAGGCGCCACCCTGGCTGGCGCGGTTGCGCTACCCGGTCTACTGGCAGGATGTGGTTCAGGATGTGGCGCGACAGCATGCCATGGACCCCATGCTGCTCTTCGCGCTCATCCGGCTGGAAAGTCTCTTTAACCCCTGGGCGGAGGCCGCCGCCGGTGAAAAGGGCCTGACGCAGGTCATCCCGCCGACCGGCGACTACATCGCCGGCCAGATCAGCTGGCCCGATTATCAACACAGCGACCTGTTCCGGCCACAGGCCTCCGTCACCTTCGGCGCATGGTATCTGGCCGAGCAACTGGAGCGCTTTGGCCTTGACGCGCTGGTCGCGCTGGCGGGCTACAACGCCGGGCCTGGGCGCGCCCTCGGGTGGCAACAGGCGGCGCAGGGCGATGCCGACCGCTTCCTTGCGGCCATAGACATTGAGAGCACGCGCAACTACGTGCAGCTGATCTATGGCTTCCATTACGTCTATCGAACGCTGTATGGCATAAGCGATTGCGCAGTGATTTTCTCGTCCTGTTCGGCCTGACAGCCTGACAGAGGAGTAGAATGTCCGACACTGAAGCCGCCATCGTCGTCGAGGACATCAGCAAACGTTACGGCAATGTTCAGGCGGTAGCCGGGCTCAGCTTCAGCGTGGAGCCGGGCGAGGTCTTCGCACTGCTGGGCCCCAACGGTTCCGGCAAGACCACTACGATCCGCATGATCCTCGACATTCTGCGGCCCGACAGCGGCAGCATCCGCGTGCTGGGAGGGCCTCCTGGTATGGCCAGCGCAGCCCGCGTCGGCTACCTGCCGGAAGAGCGCGGGCTATATCGCAATGCGCCCGTGCTGGACGTGATGGTCTACCTGGGTCAGTTGAAGGGCCTGGACAGGCGTGTCGCGCGTGACCGCAGCCTGGCGCTGCTGGACCGCCTCGATCTGGCTGGACAGGCGCGCAGCAAGGTTCGCGAACTGAGCAAGGGCATGCAGCAGAAGGTGCAGTTCGCCGTGACCGTGCTGCACGAGCCGCAGCTCGTCATCGTCGACGAGCCCTTCTCCGGCCTCGACCCGGTCAACACCCAGGTGCTGGAAGAGTTGCTGCAGGAGATGCGGGCCCGCGGCGTGGCGATTGTAATGAGCACGCACCAGATGCACCAGATCGAGGCCATGGCAGACCGGCTGCTGATGATCAGTCGCGGCCAGCAGAAACTATACGGCCCGGTCGCGGAAGTCCGGCGGCAATTCGCCAGCCACGCCATTCTCGTCGAGGGCGAGGGGGACTGGGCGCGTCTGCCGGGCGTTCAATCTGTGGAAGCCGGCGACGCGCAGGGCGAAGCGCTGCTGCGGCTAGCGCCGGCAACGACGGCGGACGACGTGCTGGCCGCCATCGCCGCTGCCGGCGACATGCACATCCGTCGCTTCGAGCTGGCGACTCCCGGGCTGAGCGAGATCTTCATTCGGGTGGTCGAGGGCGATTGATGCGCGTTGCCCTGCTGGTGGCGCGGCACGAATACCTGAATGTGTTGCGCAGCCGCGGCTTCCTTTTCGCCACCTTTGGCATTCCCTTGCTGGCGGTGCTGGTGAGCTTCGTGATCATCGAGGTCGTCATCGGCGCGGGCACCGGCCCTGCGCAGGTCAAGGCGACCGCTTTTGTCGACCAGGCCGGCCTGGTCAGCAATAATGAGCCTTTCACCCGCTTTCCCAATGTGGCACAGGTCCGCAGCGCCTATGACGAGGCCCTGCTTGACGCCTGGTTCCTGATCCCTGCTGACTACATGGCTAGTGGCGATGTCACGCTGCATAGTCGCAACGAGAGCAGCGAGGCGCTGCAAGACAGTATCGACGATTTTCTGCGCGCGAACCTCGCGCAGTGGGCCGGCAGCACCCTGCCGCCTGAACGGTTGGCGAGGCCGGTCGAGTTGCGCATCCGCGCGCCGGGGCTCAGTCTTGCGGCAGAGGACGTAGGCGGCGTGTTTATGCTGCAGTTTCTTTACGCGCTGGCCTTCTTTATCGCCTTGCAAACGACCAGTGGTTATCTCATCGCCAGCGTGGTTGAAGAGAAGAGCAGCCGCATGCTGGAGATTCTGGTCACCAGTGTGACGCCGCTGCAGCTGATGTTTGGCAAGATTGTCGGTCTTGGCTGCATCGGACTGACGCAGCTGGGAGTCTGGCTGGGCTTTGCGTTGACGCTGCGCCTCCTGCAACCGGAGTTGCCAGGCATCGGCGCGTCACAGCTGCCGCCTGAGTTGTTGCTGGTCACCATTGCCTACTTCTTGCTGAGCTATTTTCTGATGGCCGCCATCTTCGTCGGCATCGGCTCCATCACTGACAGCGAACAGGAAAGCCGCCAACTGGCAGGCATCCTGACCCTGCTCACCGTCATACCCTTCATGGCCTACGCCGTCCTGCTGACGGAGCCGGACGGGACGCTCAGCGTGGCGCTGACGCTATTCCCGCTCACCGCGCCGCTGACCGCCATCATCCGCCTGAATCTCGGCGCCATGCCCGCCTGGCAGCTTGCCTTGAGTCTGGCGCTGCTCTTCATGACGATGATTGCGGCGGTGCCGCTCGCGGCGCGTCTGTTCCGCTGGTCGCTGCTGCTCTACGGCGCGCGGCCCTCGCCGGGGCAGCTGTGGCGCATCCTGCGTAACCCGGCGCAGGGGAGCCGGCGGCCATGAACTCGCCCTTGTGGCAGGTGTTCCGCTTCGAGTTTCTGCGTAACCTGCGGCGGCGCGGCTACCTCTTCATGGCCGTCGCAGTGCCGCTGCTGGCGCTTTTGCTGCTGGAAGGCTCGCAGTTGATGGGCCCGGGCGGTAACCTGCCGGGCATCAACCTCCCGACTTTAGGAGTTCCCGGCGCTTCCTCAGGCGGGGCGGGCGAGCGCGGCCTGGTGGACGAGACAGGAAACTTCGCCTCCGGCGGCGAGCTCCAGCACTTTGCGGACACTGCTGCAGCCGAATCTGCGCTGGCCCGGGGCGAGATCAGTAGCTGGTATCACATCCCGGCAGATTACCTGGAGACGGGCATGGTCACCCAGGTGCTGTCCAGGTTCAGCGTCAATGAGGTCAGCTGTTCGGCCATTCGCACGCACATTCTGACCTCGCTGGCCGACGAGCTGGACGCAGCGCTGCTGGCACGTCTGAAGCGGCCGTCACGGCTGACCGTCGTCAGTGAGCAGCGCGTCGTGCCGCTGGACGAGGACCAGTCGCTGCTGGTGATTTATCCCTTCGTCATGGCGCTGATGATCAGCCTCTTCATGACCAGCGGCTATCTGTTGCAGGGTGTCATTGAGGAGAAAGAAACGCGCGTCGTCGAAATCCTGTTGTCCTCGTTGCGGCCGGCGCAGCTCTTCGGTGGCAAGGTGCTGGCCTACGGGGCGCTGGGGCTGTTGCAGTTGCTGTTGTGGCTGCTGGGCATCCTGCTGGTATTGCAGCGTCTGCCAATCCAGGGCGCCCTGGCATTGCTGGCGCAATACGCCTTGCCAGAGGGGGCTCTGCCCCTGTTGCTGCTCTATTTTGTGCTGGCCTACCTGATGTTCGCCAGCGCCTACGGCATTCTCGGCGCGCTCTCGGCATCAATGCGCGAGGGGCCGCAATACGCTGTGATCTTCACGCTGCCGGCCGTGTCGCCGCTGTGGGTCAGCGTCGCGCTGCTGGAAGCGCCGCATGGCGGCCTGGCCGTTGCGCTCAGTCTGTTTCCGCTCACCGCGCCCCTGACCATGCTGCAGCGCGTGCTCATTACAGAGGTGCCGGCCTGGCAGATCGTGCTCAGCGTAATCCTGCTGCTGCTGACCATCGCAGCGCTGATGTGGCTGGCCGGGCGCGTCTTTCGCGTGCACACCCTGCTGGCCGGGCGCATGCCGCGGCTGCGTGAGTTGCCGCAGTTGCTGCGGAGCTGAAGGCTCTCAGCTCGCGCCCTCCGCCCATGTGATGAGCCCCGGGTGAATCTGGTCGGGCAGCAGCTCGTGTTTGGGCAGCACCCGCGCTGAAAGCCCGCGTTCGCCGCCGCTGTGGTAGGTGAACTGTGCGCTGAAGCGCTGGACGCCATGCTCGCTTGCGCCGACCGGCTGCATGTCAACCGTCTCGCCGGCAGAGGCGCCGAGTTGCCGCTGTGAATTTAGCGAGCCGGAGTAGAGCTGTACCCGCAGGTCGTCCGGACTGAAGCGCCCCAGATGCACCCTGGCCTCCACGCTAAACGGCACACCGACCATGAGCAACGTCTCGCTGAAGTGCAACGACTCAATGCGAATTTCGTGCCAGTATTGCTCCAGGCTGGAACGCCATGCGCTGAAGGCCAAACCCTGGCGCAGGCCGTCGTCGTGCATTTTTTGTATGCGTTGCATGGCGGGTATGTAAAAGCGCTCGCAATATTCATGTAGCATCCGATGCGAACTGAAGACGGGCGCCAGCTGACGCATCGAGGTCTTCACTTGGCGCAGCCATTCGCGCGGCAGGTTTTCCTCGTCGCGCTCGTAAAATAGCGGCACAATGTCCTTCTCAAGGATGTTGTAGAGCGCCTGACTCTCCACGTGGTCCTGATGTCCCTCATCGTGTGCGGCGTATTCCTCGCCATTGCCGATGGCCCAGCCCAGCTCTGGCGCGTAGCCCTCGTCCCACCAGCCGTCGAGAATGCTGCAATTCAGGCCCGCGTTGTAAATGGATTTCATGCCACTGGTGCCGCTGGCTTCCTGTGGCCGGCGCGGGTTATTGAGCCAGACGTCCACGCCCTGCACCATCTGTCGCGCGACTTGCATGTCGTAGTTCTGCAGGAACACGATGTGCGGGCGTAACTCGGGGTCCTGGGCCATGTGAATGATGTGCCGGATGAAGTCCTTGCCGCCGCCATCATGTGGATGGGCCTTGCCGGCAAAGATGAACTGCACAGGACGTTGCGGGTCGCTGACCATCCGTTTGAGCCGCGGCACGTCGCGAAAGATGAGCGTGGCGCGCTTGTAAGTAGCGAAGCGCCGGGCAAAACCGATGGTCAACGCCCGCGGGTTCAGCACATTGCTGCTGGCGGCGGCCTCGCTGCGGGCGAAGCCGCGGCGCAGCAGCTGCTGGTTCAGGCGCACGCGCGTGAAAGCGATGAGCTGGCGCCGCTGGCGTTCGTGGACGCGCCACAGTTCTTCGTCCGGCATCTCGTCCACGCCCGCCCATAGCTCGGGGCGCCAGTCCTCTTCGCGCCAGGCGGGGTCCAGATAGCGGTCAAAGAGCTCGGCCATCTCATCGCTGACCCAGGTCTGCACGTGGATGCCGTTGGTAACGCCTGCGATGGGCACCTCGTCCACCGGAGTTTCGGGGAAGAGCGAATGCCACATCGAGCGCGAAACCCGGGCGTGCAGTTGCGAGACGCCGTTCGTGCCGCTGCTGAGCCTCAGTGCCAGCACCGGCATGGAGAACTGCTCATGGCCCCCGGCATGCTCGCGTCCCAAATTCAGAAACTCTTCGCGCGAAATGCCCAGTTCACGGCTGTAGTCGTTGAAGTGTTCGTCAATCAGGTCGAATTCGAAGCGCTCCAGACCGGCGGGGACGGGCGTATGCGTGGTAAAGATGTTGCCGGCGCGGGTAATCTCGCGGGCCTGCGCAAAGCTCAGGCTCTTCTCGTGCTGCAGTTGACGGATGCGTTCCAGGGCGAGGAAGGCAGAATGGCCCTCATTCATGTGGCAGATCGTGGGGCGCAGGCCCAGCGCGTCCAGCGCGCGGATGCCGCCGATGCCCATCAGGATTTCCTGGCGGATGCGCGTCCGTCGGTCGCCGCCATAGAGGCGGTCGGTAAGGTCGCGGTCCTCCGGCAGATGGTTCTCCTTGATGTTTGAATCCAGCAGGAAGAGCTGCACGCGGCCAACCTGCACGCGCCAGATTACCGCGTAGAGCTCGCGTCCAGGCATGGACACGCTGATGCGCAAGGGAACGCCTTGCGCATCGCGCATCAGCGTTAGCGGCAGATTCGACAGGTCATTGATCGGGTAGGATTCCTGCTGCCAGCCGTCGGCGTTTAGATACTGGTGAAAGTAGCCCTCCTGATACAGCAGGCCGACGCCCACGAGCGGCAACCCCAGGTCGCTGGCGCTCTTGAGGTGGTCGCCGCTGAGTATGCCCAGACCCCCGGAGTAAGTGCGCAGCGATTCCGCCAGTCCAAACTCCATCGAGAAATAGGCGATGCAGGTGCCTTGCGGCTGTTCGCCATGTTCACGCAAGAACCAGGTATTGCGGCTGTCATGCTCGGCATCGCGACTGGCGCAGATGCGCTGCATATGTGCCAGAAAGCTCGCGTCCGTCGCCGCGTCGTCGAGCCGTTCCTGCGACAACATGCCCAGCAGCTGCATGGGGTTGTGATCTGTGGCGCGCCATAGCTCCGGGTCCAGCCGGCGAAAGAGCGCAATGCAGTCCGCATCCCAGGACCAGCGCATATTGAGAGCCAGCTCACGCAACTGCTCCAGGGGCCAGGGCAAATTGGGGGTGACGTTGATGGTGATAACCGGCTTAATCATGCGAAGTCCTCAATGGCTGCGGCAAAGGCGCTAATGTGAACGGCAACGACGTTCAATAAATCAGTTGACCGGAGTCCCGATGGCCGCCTATTTGCGCGCAAGCTGAAAACCCAGGTGCTCGCCCGCAGGCACCTGCCGGTCGGGGAAGGCTTCGAAGTCAGCAGGCTGCAAGTCTGTGCCGATGAGGCAGGAGCTGCCGATGGTGAAACCGGCCGGAATGTGAGTGTTCTTGCCAACGCAGGTGATTCCCAGGTCACCCACTTGTCCCAGGCAGCCAACGCGGGCGTTGTGGCCAACGATGGTGATCTTGTCGATGATGGCGCGCTCGATGACAGCCCCGGCCTCGACACAGGTGTCATTGAGCAGGATGGATTCGCGCACGATCGCATTGGGGCCGACGATGACGCCGGGCGAGAGCACCGAGCGTTCCACCAGCGCGCCCTCGGCGATGACGGCTCCTTCGGAGATCAGGCTGTCGCGCACAATCGCGCCATGCTGAATCTGCACTGGCGGACGTTCCTCACTGCGCGTATGAATGATCCAGGTTCGGTCATTGAGGTTGAGCGAAGGGGGCGTCCCCAGCAGCTCCATATGAGCTTCCCAGTATGCATCTATCGTGCCGACGTCGATCCAGTAGCCGCCGAAAGGCCAGGCGAAGACGCGCAACTTCTCGGTCAGCATGCGTGGCAGGATGTCCTTGCCAAAGTCGTGGCTGGAGTCGCCGAGTTCATGGTCACGGTGCAGCATTCGCTCCAGCGCATCATAATTGAAGATATAGACGCCCATGCTGGCGAGGTTGCCGGGCGGGTCTTCCGGCTTCTCCACGAAATCACGCACGCTGAAGTCCGTCTCGACATCGACGATGCCATAGCGGCTGGCCTCGTCCATGGGCACGCGAATGGTGGCGACGGTGGCGTCGGCGTTGCTCTCGCGGTGAAACTGCAACATCTCGGCGTAATCCATCTGGTAAATGTGATCACCGGAGAGGATGAGCACGTATTCCGGGCGGCCTCGACGCACGAAGGGCAGATTCTGCGCGACAGCATCGGCGGTACCGGCATACCAGTCCGTATCGCGGCGACCGAGAAAGGGCTGCAGCATCAGCACGCCGCCAGTGAAGGAGCGGTCCAGGTCCCAGGGGCGGCCGCGACGGATGTGGTCGTTGAGGCTGTGCGGTCGATACTGGGTGAGGATGAGGACGTCGAAGATCTGGGAATTGACACAATTGCTGAGCGTGAAATCAATGATGCGGTATTTGCCGGCGAAGGGTACAGCCGGTTTGGCGCGTTTGTGGGTCAGGGTGGCGAGTCGGGTGCCTTCGCCACCAGCTAGTATGACGGCCTTGATCCTCACAGTCGGGGCTCTCCAAGCAGTACGTCGCGGTAAAGATCCATGGTGGCGCGGGCGCTGTTGTCCCAGCCAAAGTTCTGTTTCATGGCGCGCTTCTGCATCCTGCGCCAGGCAGCAGGGCGTCTGTGCCAGGTCCTGACAGCCCAGTCGAGCGTGTGATAGAGCACGTCCGGCTCGCTCCAGCTGAACACGAAGCCGGTGCCGCGGGAGCCGCGCGCGTCGTCGTAGTTCTCCACCGTGTCTGCCAGGCCGCCAGTTTCACGCACGAGCGGCAAGGCGCCATAGCGCATCGCCAGTAGCTGGCCAATGCCACAGGGCTCGAAGATGCTGGGCATCAGAATGAGGTCCGCGCCAGCATAAATTTGCCGGGCCAGCGCGTCATCATAGCCATTGATGCCGGCGACCCGCTCTGGCCACTGCCCGGCCATCAGCGAGATTTCGTGGCGATAACGCGGGTCGCCACCCCCAAGAATGACGAATTGCAGCTCGTTTCTGGTCAACAGGCGTCGCAGCACCGGCAAGGCCAGTTGCAGCCCCTTCTGCACGTCAAGGCGGCCAACCATCGCCACCAGCGGCACCTTCCTCTCCGTTTCCAGACCGAGGTGCTGCCGCAGGGCCGCCAGATTAAGGCAACGGCGCTCGCGGAAATCTTCCGCGGAGAAACGGGCAGCGATTTGCGCATCTGTTTGCGGATTGTGATGCTCGCGGTCGATGCCGTTCAGAATGCCGTAGAGGTTGGCGCTGCGTGTGCGCACGAGCCCGTCCAGCCCGCGGCCCATTTCAGGTGACTGGATTTCAACGGCGTAGCGGGGGCTGACCGTCGTCAAGGTGTCGGCGTAAGCGATACCGATCGCCAGCAGGTTGTCCGCCTGACCCTGGTAGACAAGGTCAGGCTGGCTGCGCGCCGGGATGCCGCAATAGTAGAGCGCTCCGCCGGCATCGTGCCCCTGATAGGCAAGGTTGTGGATGGTCAGCAGTGAACGCATGGAGGCCCAGTCCGGGTTGCTGCGGCTGATGGAAAGCAGGAAGGGTATCAGCGCGCAGTGCCAGTCATTTGCGTGCAAAACGTCCGGGAACCAGTTTCTGCGCTGCCGCAGCTCCCAGGCACAGGCGAGCGTCAGCTGGCACAGGAGGATGAAGCGCGTATTGTCCCGGGCATTGTCGAGATACAGCGTCTGCTCTTCGCCAAACCATGGCGCGCACTGCAGAAAGTAATGCAGGACGTCGCCGCGCCGTACGCTGTGTACGTGCACCTCAAGCATGCCAGTGCGATGCGGAAAGTTAAACGAGAAATCGTAACTGAGGCCGTAGTGGTCGTAGTCCAGAAAGCCGTAAAGTGGCGTCACGACCCGCACATTCGCCCCTTGCGCGCGCAACGCCGCCGGCAACGAACCGGCGACCTCGGCCAGGCCCCCGCTGCTGGCGAAGGGGCTGACTTCTGCGCTGGCGTAGAGGACGTTCATGCCGGGCTTGCGGCCGCTCCTGTATTCCAGAGACAGAGTCGTCAGGCTGGATTGTAGCAGTCAGAAAATTGCCGCGCAATTGCGGTGCATGGCGCGGGCAACGGACGCGCGTTACTTTCGAGGTACAGGAACGGAGGTGCAATGTCGGGAGACACTGACAGGGCTGCCGCAAGCACAGAAATCCTGCTCGCGCCTCCCGGCGCCGGCAAGACTCAATTCGCGTTGCAGCGGGTCTGCGAAGTACTGGAAACGGATGGCTGGCCGCAGGTCTGGGTGCTGCTGCCGAACGCGTTGCAGGAACAGCGCTTGCGCCAGCGTCTGTTCGCGCGCGCAGGCGGGCGGAACCTGTACTTCAATCTCAGCTTTTTTCGCTTCAACCAGCTTGCGCAGCGGCTTATGCAGATGTCGGGCAGCCGCTCGCGCATGGTAGGGCAGGCGGTACGTCTGAGCATTCTTCGTACACTGCTCAATGACCTGGCGCAAGAAGGCACGCTGCAGGTCTTCGGCGGGATTGCCGATACGCCCGGTCTGCTGCGTGCCATCGCCGACTTTCTCGATGAGTTGCAGCGAAACCTGGTGACGCCGGAGACCCTCGCGGCCGCGGCAGATAGTGAGCGGGACAGGGAACTGGCGTGCATCGCGACGCGCTACCGCGCGTATCTCTCCCATCATGGCTACCAGGATGAGAAGGGCGCCAACTGGCTGGCGCGCAAGGCGCCTGGTGATGTAGCGGTGCGACGAGAGTTGGCGCACGTCGACTTCCTGCTGGTCGACGGCTTTGACCAGTTCTCGCCTCTGCAGGCCAGCACCTTGATGCAACTGGCGAACTGCGTCCGACGCTCGCTCATCACCCTGCCCGCGGCGCATGGACTGGAGGATGGAGTCGGCGACCGCTTCAATAAAACGTTGACCTTGCTGCAGAATCACAGTCCGCAAGCGCCGCATGTCATGTCGCTGCCAGTCGGGAACGACGTGCGGCAGCAGGGGTTGCAGCAACTGGTCGCACGGATCTTTCGTCAGGATGCGAAGCCAATACCTGCGCTGGAACGGCTTCAACTGATAGAGGCGCCTGGGCCGGCGCAAGAAGCGCGGGCGCTCACGCGACAAATCAAGGAGTTGCTGCTCGAAACTGATGCGCAACCGGAGGACTGTTTAATCGTAGTGCGCGACTGGCAGCGCTACGCCAGGCACTTGCGAGCAGCCGGACGCGAACACGGGGTGCCACTGGCCCTGCAGCGTGGCGAGTCGCTGGCGGAAATCCCTACGATCCTGTCCCTGCTAAAGTTGCTCCAATTGCCTGCTGGGGACTTTCCGCGTCAGGAACTACTGGATGTGCTGAACGCGCCCTGTTTTGCGCTTGCGGGTCTGGGTCAGGAGCAGGTCGCTCTGCTTGAGCAAGTTAGCCGGGAACGGCGCCTGCGCGCTGGACGCGAGGCCTGGCTGGCGGCTGTGCAGGAGAGCGACTACGCAGACAGCGAGGCGCTGGCACAGTCCCTGTACGACTTCATGAATGCTGTGACGCCGCCGCAGGAGGGCGATTATGTCGGGCTGTGGAGCTGGCTGCGCCGGCTCTGTGGCCTGGATGCTAACGTCAATACTGACGAGTACACGCTGGACATGAGCGCCTGCCTGCCGCCGGAAGGCTCCGGTCAGCTGCGCGAGCGCGAAGCCGCGGCGCTGACTGCGCTTGACAAGCTGCTGCTCGACCGGTCGCGCGCCACGCAGCTGGCGGTGCAGCCCAACAGCGCGGCGCAACAGGACTTTGAATTCTTTATGCGCGAGCTGCGCGCCGCGCTCGCAGTCACGCCACTCGAGGTGCGCGCGTCGCGCGCGGGCGGGGTGCTGGTTGCGCCGGCGTCAGAGGTGCGTGGACTGCCACAGCGGCATGTCTTCATCCCCGGCCTGTCCGCCGGAATCTTCCCTGGCCAGCAGCCTGTCGATCCGCTGCACCTCAATAGCGAACGCAAGGCGCTGGCGGAGCGGGGCGCTGATTTGGGCGCGCGGCCATTCGCGGCGGACGACGCCCTGTTCTTCCAGCTGCTGGGCCAGGCGCGCGAATCGCTCATGATTACGCGTCCCACCGTGGAAAACGGGACGCCGCTGGTCGCCAGTCACTTGTGGCATGAGCTGCGCAAGGTCTGTCCGGAGCAGCCCGTGACGCGCATTCGTCCCGGCGCCGTGGCCTCAGTTCAAGAGGCTGCTTCGGTGGAAGAGGCGCTGGTCGCGCTGGCGGCGCAACCGGATGCTGCGGGCAGCGCATCACTACGGCGCTGGTTGCAGCAGGAGCAGGACGATTCGCTGGAGCAGGTGGCTCACGCAGTCCGGGTTGAGTCGAGCCGTCTCTCGCGCTACAGCGCGCACAACCATTACTCTGGCCTGCTGGCAGATGAGCAGTTGATTGCGGAGGTCGCCGCAGACCTGGGCCCGCAGTGTGTGTGGAGCGCGACGCAACTGAATGACCTGGGCGCTTGTCGCTATCGTTATTTCGCCGGCCGAATACTTGAACTCGAGGAATTGTGGCGACCAGAACCCGGTCTGAACGCGCTCGAGTTGGGCACGCTTAACCACGCCATTCTTGAGCGTGTCTTCAGCGAGCTTGAAAATCGCGAACTGACGATTGAGCCGGAAAATCTTGACAAGGCCTTGCACCTCCTGGATTGCTCTGCGCAACAGGTTTTCAAAGACGCACCACAACTGCTGGAGCGGCCACTGGATGAGTTGTGGCCGTGGCAGCAGCGGATTATGCGCGCCCGACTTGAAGCATTTGTTCGACTCGACTTTTCCGAAAACAGCCCTGTGGGGAAAAGGTTGCGCGGAGCTGGACGGCGCGCGCGCTGGCTGGAGCGTCGCTTCGGCCATGATGACGAGGATTTCAACATCCCGCTGCTGGTAGATGGGCGGCCAGAAGAACTGCGACTGCGTGGCGTGATTGACCGCGTGGACGAGGTTGACGGGCGAATGCTCGTTCTCGACTACAAAAGTGGCAGCTCGCCCATCTCGCTGGACGACCTGCGCGAAGGCGTCAACGTACAGATGCTGGTCTATCTGCGCGCAGCAGAGCAGCTGCTGGCGCAACGTGAGCCAGACAAAGGACTGGCGGGCGGCATGTTTCTGCATTTGCGAGGCAGCAACAATAGCAGCGGCTGGATTTCGTCTGACGAGAAGGGCGAGGATGCCATGCGCGCCGCCGAAGGGCGAATAGGCGATAATGTCGCTGCTGCGCGACGCGGTGATTTCAGCGTAAAGCCCCGCAAACCGGACAACGAAACCGGGCGTTGCACTCGCTTTTGCGAATTCTCGCAACTCTGTCGTGTGGCGGTCACGAACAGTCCGGCGCAGGAGCGCAACGCATGAACTTTGAGGGAACCGGGGCCCAGCAACGCGCCATTACGCTGCATAAACGCAACCTGGTTGTACTGGCGGCCGCCGGGTCGGGCAAGACGCATGTGCTGGTCGAACGCTATCTGGCGCTGCTGGCCGCCAACCCGTACTGGCCGCTGGAATCACTGGTGGCCATCACCTTCACGCGCAAGGCGGCGCGCGAGATGCGCGAACGGGTGCGTCGGGAGTTGCAACAGCGTGCACAATCTGCCGCAGCGCCGCAACGCAGGTTGTGGCAGACGCATCTGGCAAACATCGAAAGCGCCCATATCAGTACTATCGATGGGCTTTGCGCAAGGCTCCTGCGCCTCAGCGCGGCTGAGGCCGGCATCGACCCGTACTTTGACGTGCTGGACGAGAGTCTCGTTGATATCGAGCTGGAGCGCGCGCTCGAGCAGGAACTGGAACGTCTGGCCGCGGCCAATGATCCTGCGCTAACGCTTTTCGGGGCCTACGACCGAGATCAAATCACCAAAATGCTTCTTGAGCAGGTGAAGCAGCCGACTCTGACGACGCTGCCGGGAGATTTGGTACAGCGTTGGCAGCAGGCCTGGGATGCCGAAGTGCTGGCGCAGCTGGAGGCTCTGCGCAAATCAGAGGCCTTTGTCGCTGCGGTCGACTGGCAAGAGTCTCATAGTTGGCCACCAGACGACATACATGGGGACATCTGGGCATCGTGTGGGCCTATGCTCGCAGAGCTGGGAGACGCGCCGGAGCCGGAATGCGCGCGTGAGCTGATGAGCACACTAAAACAGGTCATTAATCTGCGTGGGGGGTCTCCAAAGAAATGGGGAGGCCCGCAATTACTGGCCGAGGCAAAGAGCAAGTTACGTGTCCTGAGAGAGCAACTCGAGGTCTCTTTGGAGGCGACAGGGGATGGTATCACGGACCTTGACCATCGCGCGGTGCAATTGCTGCCGCACTGGCAGCGAATGATTTGCCTGTTGCAGGATGCCTTCCGCGCGCGCAAGCGAGATGCCAATCTGCTCGACTATGCAGATCTGGAGCGGCTGACCCGCGACGTCCTCGAGAAGCCGGCAGTGCGCGATCGGTTTCGTAGCGAGTTTCGTCAGGTGCTGGTCGACGAATTTCACGATACCAGCCCGCTGCAGTGGCAGATCATCCGCGCGCTGGCAGACCCGTGCGAGCCAGGTCGCCTCTTCATCGTCGGCGACCCGCGCCAGAGCATCTACGCCTTCCGCGGGGCGGACGTCCGCGTCTTCGACGAGGCGCGCCATCAGATCTTGGAGGGAGGTGGTGAAGATATTTCGCTGTCACACTCCTTCCGCGCGCATCAGCCGCTGCTGGATCTGTTGAATGCCATCTTCAGCCAGGTGCTGCAGCGCGTAGGCAACGGGCCTGCTGCGGAATTCGAAGTCAATTTCGGCGCGCCACTGGAGGCGCAGCGTCAGGCAGCGCCCGGCCCGCATCCCGCGCTGGAGTTGATGCTGCTGGATTGCAAGGATGCCGACCTGAATACTGATGATGGTCACAGTCTGATGGCACAGTCGCTCGGCCTGCGGCTGCGAACGCTGGTGGAGCAGCAAACCCCTGTCTATGACAGGGAGATCGGCACGACTCGCCCGCTCGGCTACGGTGATGTGGCGCTGCTGTTTCAGACATATAGCAGCATGCCGTTCTACGAAGACGCCTTCAAGGAGCTGGCGCTGCCCTATGTGACCGTGGGCGGGCGCGGCTTCTACGGCCGCCAGGAAGTACTTGACCTGCTCAATCTGCTGCGCTTTCTGCACAACCATAACGACGAGCTCGCGCTGGCCAGCGTCTTGCGCTCGCCGCTCTTCGCACTCAGCGACGATGCGCTGCTGGCATTGCGACTGATGCGCTACGAAAACGACTCGCGTCCGCCGCTGTGGGACGCGCTGCAGCAGCCGCAGGGATTGCCAGGGGACGAAGTGCCACGGGCGCGCGCTGCCAGTGATTGTCTGCGCGAACTGGCGCAGCTGGCCGGGCGTCTCAGCGTCGACGAATTGCTGCGCGCTGCGCTGGAACGCACCAGCTATCTGGCGACACTGACCGGACTGCCGGATGGTCATCGGCGCCGCGGCAACGTGGAGAAGCTGGTTGAGATAGCTGCCGAAAGCGGAGCGCTGCACTTCACGGACTTCGAGGCGATGCTCGGCGACTTCAGCGCGCGTGAGCTGCGCGAAGGCGAGGCGGCGCTTGAGGCCGATGGCGCGCTTACCCTGATGACTGTGCATCAGGCCAAGGGGCTTGAGTTTCCGATGGTCGTGCTGGCGGATGCCGGACGCTGGCGTACGCCCACTAACGATTCCGTCCTCATGCGTGACGAAGAGAGCGGCCTGGCCTGCAAGGTATTCGACATGGAGCAGGGGAAGCATCAGCCGACTGTCGCCTGGCAGCTGGCGACCAGGCGGAAGCAGCAGCGCGAACTGGCCGAGCGCCGCCGCCTCTTCTACGTGGCCGCCACCCGCGCCCAGGACTATTTGCTCGTCTGTGGCCAGATGAAGGGCAGGCCTGAGCAAAACAGCTGGCTGGCCTGGCTGCTGAAAGCGCTCGAGATTGAGGAATCGGCGTCAGCAGGTGAGAAAGCGGTCGGTGCGGGCCGGGTGACCTGGCGCTGTCTCGCCGGTCCATCAGTCCTGGAGCAGACAGGTGTGGAAGCACTGCGCCAGTCAGTCGGTCAGCATGAGAAACAGGTGTCTCGGGACGACGAAACGCCGCCTGCATTGCTGCGGGCTCTACCGACGTATCCGACTCGCGCGCCACAGCAGCTGTCCGTCACCAGCATTTCAAGGCACTACGAACGGTCAGCGGCGGGCAAGGGCGCAAATGATGGGCAGGACCGTTCGAGCCGAGTTCTTGGCGATGCCGTGCACGAAATGCTGCGCTGGTGGCGACCCGACACGCAACTGGATGCAAATTCCATGCGGCAACGGCTGCGGAGCACCATCCGGGCGCAGGGGCTGCGCAACCCGTCAGAGACTGAGTCACTTGTAGGGCAGGCTTCGGCCCTGCTTGGCAGCCTTGAGCGTAGTCCGCTCTTTGCACAGATGAAAGAGGCTCGCGAGCTGTTACGCGAACTGCCCTTCATCTATCGGCGAGGCGATTATCTCATCGATGGCCGGCTCGACCTGCTCATGCAGGATGCCGCGGGCCACTGGACTCTGGTGGATTTCAAGACGACCTGGCTGGGAGAAGAGGCAAATCTGGCCGCTGCGCGCGAGCACGCGCGACGTCATCACATGCAACTGGGCCTTTATGCCGAGGCGGTCTGTCAACACCCTGACATCAAGGCCTCCGCACTGACCGTGCAGCTACACTACCTGCAGCATGGGCTGGCTGTGGTGGTGCCGACGGCCGCATGGCAAGGCGTCCTGTCAAATCTTGAGGAGTTCGCGCAACTTGAGCTGCAGGCGGACAACCGCGCGGACTAGCGGCGCCATTCGGGCGGCGCGAAGGGACGGGTGCTGCCGCCACGCCAGGCGCTGTCAGTCACGACTTCCAGCTGCATGCGCTCAGCCTGGCTGCGCCGGACGCGCGCCTCAATCTCCAGCGGGTCCCAGTGCGCCAGCAATCGCGACTGCAGGTCGGCCAGGGTCTGCGCATGCTGCTGCAGCCCGGCCAGGTTATGAAACTCGCCCGGGTCGTCCAGCAGGTCGTAGAGCTCGGGCGGATCGCCCAGGCTGTAGTTGAGTTTATGGCGGCCGCGCCGCAGCATGGCCATCGGGCGCAGCACGCCGTGCCCGCAGTATTCCGAAAAGGCCTCGTCTTTCCACGCAGCATCCCGACCCTTTAGTAGTGGCAGTAGACTGTCACCATCCAGCGACGCGGGCGGCTCAGCGCCGGCCATTTCCAGCAGCGTCGCCACCACGTCCACCAGCGACACCACTTTCGCGTTCCGATCTCCCGCCGGTAGCTGACCTGGCCAGGCGATCTGCAGCGGCACGCGTGCCGACGCCTCGTGGAAGTTCGACTTGCGCCACAGGCCGTGCTCGCCGTTCATTTCGCCATGGTCGCTGATATGGATGATGATCGTGTTCTCGAGCTGTCCGCTCGCTTCCAGCGCATCCAGCAGCTGGCCGATCTTCTCGTCGAGGTAGGTAATGAGGCCGTAATAGCCGGCGCGGGCGCGACGCACCAGTTCCTCCGGGAAGTCGACCAGGCCGAACATGCGGCGCAGTCGCTGATAGACCGGATGCAACGCCTCCAGATGACCGGGCGGGATCTGCGGCAGGTCTATGTCCTCCAGCGGATACAGATCCCAATAGCGCTGTGGCACGACGAAGGGGAAGTGGGGCGCGATAAAGGAGACGTTCAACGCCCAGGGCTGTTCCCTGCGCGCCGGGTCGGCCAGCCAGGTCAGGGCCCGCTGCTGGGCCAGGTCATCCACCTCGATTTCGGTCGTGCTGCCTGGCCGGGCTTCTGCCAGAGCGCCCCAGGGCTGCAGCGCCGGAATGGCGCCCTGCGACCAGTCGAATATCGGATGCGCCAGCTCCGCGTGCAGGTCGCGCGCCAGCTGCTGCTGAAAGCCGTGCAGGCGTTCCGGCCCGCAGAAATGCTGCTTGCCCGAAAGCACAACCTCGTGGCCGACCGAACGCAGCATATGCGCCCAGGTCAGCGCATCCGGGCGCAAGGGACAGGCGTTGTCCCAGGTGTCCTGGTGGTGGATGTAACGCCCGGTCATGAAGGACATGCGCGAGGGCATGCACAGCGGCGAGTTGCAGTAGGCGTTTTCGAAGGTGGTGCCCAGGCCCGCCAGACGCTCCATGTTGGGAGTCTGCACCAGGGGATGGCCATACACGCTGCTGAACATCGGCGCATGCTCGTCGGACATAATGATGAGGAAGTTGGGGCGCTGCGGCTGCCGGCTCACAGGGCATCGGTGGAGATGATGAAGGTCGCCGAGGCGGGGTTGGTCGCCAGCGGCACGTTGTGCACGTTGCAGATGCGCAGCAGCCCCTGGATGTCGGGGTCGTGCGGATGTTTGCCGAGCGGGTCAACGAAGAAGAAGACGGCCGCCACGCCGCCCTCGGCCACCAGCGCCGCGATCTGGGCGTCACCACCCAGCGGGCCGGAAAGCATGCGTCGTACCGTCAGGCGGGTGTTTTCGCTGAGCAGCTTGCCAGTCGTGTTGGTCGCCACCAGCGTGTAGCGTTCCAGCACATCCAGATGTGCCAGCGCGAAGGCGACCATTTCGGCTTTCTTGCCGTCGTGGGCAATGAGCGCAATGGTTTTACGGGCCTTGGTCTTGCGGGGCATGGCAACGCCTTTCAGCGTCCAAAGAAAAAGGGAAGGGGCAAGTGGATGCCGCCGCTCGGCGGAAACATGCGCAGCAGGCGGTTGTTCACAGCAACAGCCTCGCGGTAGTGCGCTTCCAGCTCGGCCATTACACTTTCCCAGGGGCGCTGCACGGCCAGCGCGCGCGCGCAGCGCGACATCCGCTGACGCAGGTCGTTGTCCTCGCGCAGGCGCATGGCGGCGTCGGCGAAGGCCTGGGGCTCGCCCGGGCAGATGAAGCCGGTCTCACCCTCGAGCACGAGGTCCTTGACGGCGCCCTGGTTGATGACGATGGCGGGCAGACCAGAGGCCATGGCTTCCTGCACCACCTGGCCGAAGGTCTCGTTGGGGCCGGTGAAGGCGAAGAAGTCTGCGCTGGCGAAGGCGCAGGCCAGCTCCTCGTCCAGCAGGTAGCCGGTGAAGTGCGTGCCGGTGCCGGCGAAGATCATCTCCAGTTCCTCGCGGCGGGCGCCATCGCCGATGATGGTGAGCGCGATGCCGGGCGTGCGCGCAACCTCAAGCAGCAACTCAACCTTTTTTTCGTTGGCGAGGCGTCCGACGTAGATGCAAATCAGGTTGTCCGGCGCGCGCCCCTGCAGCAAACGCTCGCGCCATTCAGTCGAGCGCTTGGCCGGATTGAAGCGGCTGCAGTTGACGCCACGGCCCCAGGAGCGCAACCGGCGATAGCCCCAGGCCTGCAACTGGTCGTGCGTGGTGCGCGAAGGCACCAGGGTCAGGTGACAGCCATTGTGAATAAAGCGCAGCCAGTCGCGCATGGGCTGGGTGAAAACATGCAGGCCGTATTGCTGGGTGTAACCGGGCAGGTCGGTCTGATAGTTGGCGATGATCGGCAGATGGCGCATGCGCCCCAGCAACATGCCGCTGACCGAGAGCAGGGCGGGGCTAAACATGTGGATGAGGTCCGGGTTGAATTCCTCAAGGCGGCTGGCGACCGCCGGGCTGGGCAGAGCCATGCGCGATTCCGGCGCCATGATGAGACCCAGTGAGGGCAAGGCGACGACCTCGCTGTTGCCGACGGCAGGTGGGGCGGTATCCGGCGCAAAGACCAGCACCTCGCGCCCGGTCTGTTGCAGGTAGCGCAGGGTGAGCCAGGCCGTCTTGGCAACGCCATCCACCTTGGGCAGGAAGGCTTCGGCGATTATGGCCACGCGCTTGACTGGCGCCAGTTCGACCTCGGGGTCGGGAGCGCGCAGGGCATATTCTTCGCCAAATACCCGCTCGATTTCTGCTGGCGTTGGCTGACCCTGTCTGCCCTGCTGTTCCTGATCAACCATTTACAGCCCCGGCCAGACAACCTGCAGTAGCTCCGATGATACCATTGAATTGGGCTGCTCAGGCGGACTGGCGCAGGGTAAGCAGCCAGGCTACGAGGTCGTTGATTTCGGGCTCGCTCCAGAGTTCGGCATAGACCGAGGGCATCACTGCGGCGGTGTAGCCTGCTACGAGGCAGACATCCGGTTCAAGCAGGGACTCGCGCAGATAGTCTTCCAGGCTCTGCTCCTGGTCGCACCTGGCCGCGCTGACGCCGATGTCGCGCAGGCCGGGGCCGAGCAGGGTTTGCGTCGAGTCCGGCAAGTGACAGGAGATGCAGGCGTAGCGCGCTTCCGGCACATAGAGACGAAACAGCTCCTCGCCCCGGGCAAGATCGGCGTCGCCAATCAAACCTGTTGTCGGCGTGGAGGCAGTGTCAGGGGTGGGCACAGTGGCCGGCGCGCAAGCGTTCAGCGAGCAGGCAAGCAGTAGCAGGACAGTCAGTCTTAGAGGAACAAGAACAAGTCGCTCAGGGATGAACGTTGGCCACAGTTAAAGCGTGGGCGGCTTGCAGGGCTGCGGCGGGATCGCCCAGCGGGATGAATTCGTGACCGATGTAGCCGGAAAAACCCGTGACGGCGATGGCCCGAAAGATGGCCGCATAATTCAGCTCCTGGTCATCATTCAGTTCGTTGCGTCCGGGGACGCCGGCCGTATGATAGTGGCCGAACCAGGCGTGATGGTCCTGAATGGTATGGATGATGTCGCCTTCCATCACCTGCATGTGATAGATGTCGTAGAGCAGACGAACGGCGGGCGAATCGACCATCCGGCAGACCTCAACGCCCCAGGACGTGCGGTCGCACTGGTGGTCAGGGTGGTTGACCTTGCTGTTGAGCAGCTCCAGCAGGAGCGTCACGCCGGCAGATTCTGCGCGTTCGGCGATTGCGCACAGCGTCTCCGCGCAAACCTGCGCGCCGATTTCGTCAGCCAGCCCGTCGCGGCGGCCGCTGAAGACGACGAGGTTAGGGATGTTCCAGGCTTCAGCCAGGCGTAGATTGGCTTCAAGTTCGCGCAGGATACGTTCTCGATTGGAGCGCTTGTTCAGGCCATCGTCGAGTGTGTTGTGACCAAATGTCGCAACGACCTGCAAACCGTGATCACGGATGAGCGGCCAGTGTTCTTCCGCGACCAGCTCAACTCCGTCGTAGCCGCTGTCCGCCAGGGTACGCAGGAATTCCCGATCACTCATGAAATGCGGTACGAAGCACCACCATGAGGCCGACTGTTTAATCACAATACCTCACTCCCGGATCTGTTTCCGGCCACGACCAGCACTGCCAGGCTACACTAGCAGAGTGCATTGCAAGGGTCAAACATCGGGGTAGAGAGTTGACATGATCGCAGCCGACTTCGACCAACTCTGGGACTACGACGACCCTGCTGCGAGCGAGCAGCGCTTCCGCGAGTTGTTGCCTGCCGTGAGCGAACGCGGCCCATTGTCTCTGCGAGTCCAGCTGCTGACGCAGATCGCGCGTGCGCTGGGCCTGCAACGTCGTTTTGACGAAGCGCACGCCGTGCTGGCTGAAGCCTCGGCACAGTTGGCAGATGCAGGGGAGCTGGCGCGCATTCGCTGGTTGCTGGAGATGGGCCGATGCCACAATTCCGCCGGCGCGGCGGAGCGCGCCTTACCCTGCTTTCGCGAAGCCTGGGAGCTGGCGCGTGCTACCGGCGAGGACTTCCACGCGGTAGATGCGGCGCACATGCTGGCCATCGTCGAACCTTCGGCAGAAGACCGGCTGGCGTGGACGCAACGGGCGCTGGCCCTGGCCGAGGGCAGCGACGACGGGCGCGTGGCGAAGTGGCCGGGCTCGCTGCATAACAACATCGGCTGGACATTTCATGAGCTGGGCGACTTTGAGCGGGCGCTTGGCCCCTTTCGCCAGGCGCTGGTCTGGCGCGAACGGCAGGGCGCAATTGACACAATTCGTATCGCGTGCTGGTGCATTGCGCGCTGTTTGCGCTCCCTCTGGCGGGTAGATGAGGCGCTGGCCATGCAGCAGGCTCTGTTGGTCGAATACGAGGCGGAAGGCGCGCAATCGGGCTACACCTTCGAGGAGCTGGGTGAGTGCCTGTTGTCGCTGGGACGCGGCGACGAGGCCAGGCCCTGGTTAGCGCTGGCGCACGCGGAGCTTGCGCAAGATCCTTGGCTGCAGGCCGAAGAACCGCAACGGCTGGCGCGCCTGCAGCGCCTGGCGCGGGGCGGCTGAGGCTGCATTGACGCTCCCCTGGCCAGCGGCTACAATCCCGCAGGGACAGGCAGGCGGGCTGCGCATGAACTATCACATCTGGACTCTGGGTTGCCAAATGAATGTTGCGGATTCGCAGCACCTGGCTTCTGAGCTCGAGCGTCAGGGTCATTGCGCCGCGACCGACCCGCAGGAAGCGGACATCCTCGTGGTTAACACCTGCGTGGTGCGTCAGAGCGCCGAGGACAAGGGACTCGGGCGGCTGCTGGCGCTGCGCAGCGTGAAGCAGGCCGCGCCCAACAAGGTGATCGGCGTCATGGGCTGCATGGTGGGCGTGCGCGACCCGCTGGCCCTGCGTCAACGACTGCCCTTCGTCGATGTCTTCATGCCGCCCTCGGATCCGGCGCCGATGACCCGTTTTCTGGCCGCGCGCGCCGAGGAAAGCGGCGCGCTGGCGCAGGAGGGCAGGGCGCGGGCGCAACGGGACGCGCTGCAGGACGGCGAACTGTTGCTGCCGCGGTTGGAGCAGGGCAGTCTGGTCAGCGCGCACGTGCCGGTCGTACACGGCTGCTCGCACGCCTGCAGCTTCTGTATCATCCCTTTCCGGCGCGGCGTGGAGCGCAGCCGCAGCGTGGGCGAAATCGTGGCGCACATCCGCAGTCTGGCGCGCCAGGGCGTAAAGGAAGTCACGCTGCTGGGGCAGATCGTGGACCGCTACGGCATGGACATCCCCGATGGGCCGGACCTGGCCGCGCTGTTGCGCCTGGTTCACCGGGCGGCGGAAGACTGCGGCCTGGAGCGCATCCGTTTTCTCACCAGCCACCCCAACTGGATGACCGACCGTCTGCTGGATACCGTGGCCGCGCTGCCGCGCCTGATGCCTCATATCGAGGTGCCGGTGCAGGCCGGCGATGATGAAGTGCTGCGGCGTATGAAACGCGGCTACACTGTGGACGAGTATCGTCGCCTGGTCGAGCGCATCCGCACGCGCGTGCCGGATGTGTCCATCAACACGGACATCATCGTGGGCTTTCCGGGGGAGAGCGAAATGCAGTTTCAGCGCACCCACGACCTGCTGGCGGAGCTACGGCTGGACAAGGTGCATCTGGCGCGCTACAGCCCGCGGCCACATACGCTCAGCGCGCGCAAGATGCCGGATGACGTCAGCGAGGCGGAGAAGAAGCGTCGGCACGCGGCGCTGGAGTCCTTGCAGGCCGGAATCCTGGCTGAGATCAATGTTCGCTGGCTTGGGCAGAAGCTGCCGGTGCTGGTGGAGGAGCGCAGCAAGGGTCGCTGGCGGGGCCGCACACCACAAAATCGACTGGTCTTCTTTGAGGATGCTGAAGAGCGGCGTGGCCAGGTGGTTGACGTCGAGATTACCTGGACGGGACCCTGGAGCCTGCAGGGTCGCCTGCCAAAGACGGCTCCCGTACCGCTCGCATTGTCCGCTAGTGGTTGAGCGCTGTCGCACTGCTGCCCTGCATCGACGATTGAAACGCAGCGCCAGGGAGTCGAAGGAAAAGGCATGAGCCTTCGTACCTGCTTCGCCCTGCTGCTCATCGCGCTGCTGACAGGCGCCTGCAACATCAGCACGGAACGTCCGCAGGCCACGCCACTGCCGCCCGCGCTGGGCACAGCCAGCGCCAGCAGGCCAGTCGTCACCATCACGGCGCCGGCGAACGGCACCGAAGTGATCGTGGGTACCGACATTCTGATCAAGGGTCTGGCGAGCGATGCACAGGGCGTCACACGCGTTCAGCTCATCGCCAACGACCGAATTGTGCGCACCGTCTCGTCCGAGTCTTCGTCTGGCCTGCGCACCATGGAAGTCACGCTGGACTATCGGCCAGTGGTGACCGGCACGCTCAACCTGGAAGTGGTTGCGTGGCGCGGCAGCGTCCCCGGTGATCCTGCCAGCGTGTCCGTGACGGTGCGCGCCAACCGCAGCCAGGTGCTCTCCACCACTGTAGCGCGGCCAGAAGTCCCCGTGATCGACCCCAATGACCCGACCTGCCGCGTGCTGACCAACGTGGCGCTCAACGTGCGCGTCAACGCGGGCACTGGCTTTGATCGCATCACGACGCTGCCGGATGGCAGGCAGGCGCCCGTCATTGGCCGCCTTGCCGACAACTCCTGGTGGCAGGTGAGCCTGCGCGATGGCACGGCCGGCTGGGTGGCTCAGCACGATCCGGGCAATCCCGCCGAGCAGTTCATCAGTATCTACGGTGACTGCACGCTAATCCCGGCGCTGGCGCCGCCACAACCCACCGTAACTTCAGGTGAAGTGACGCCTGCGCCGGCAGTGGCAACCGCTGCCCCCGTGGACAGCGGGGGTTCAGGGGACTCCGGAAATACCGGTAACGAGGGAGCAGACAGGCCCGATCTGATCATCGCCAGTCTACGGGGGCCGGACAGTCTGACGCTGCCGCGAGGCAGCAACCCGGTTGACGGAAATTTCGAATTGACGATTAGCAACCAGGGTAAGGCGTCCAGCGGGCAGTTCAGCGTGGCGCTGTCAGGCGTTCCTGAAACCGGCACGATTGACCAGGTTGTCACCGGCCTTGGGCCGGGTGAAAGCGTCTCCTTCTCGCACTCGCTCTCTTTCAGTGACCCGGAGCAAGTGATTCTCGTGGCTACTGTGGACAGCGACGGGGATGTCGAGGAGAGCGACGAGTCGAACAACAGTGCCAGGCTTGACGTAACAATCTCCCGGAACTGAGGTTGGAACCATGTCTACAGAGGTGATGATCATCAGCGCAGCGGCAGATTTCGGAAGTGAGTTGGGCGTTGCCCTGGCGCAACGCGGTGCGTACCGTGTTTCGCTGGTGCAGGACGGCGCAACGGCGCTGGCGCGGGTGGAGCAAGGTCTGGTGCTGCTGGATAGCATGGACGAGGAAGCGGGGCGGGTGCTCGTGCAGCAGCTGCAGGAGACCAAACCCGGTCTTGCCATCCAATTCACGCCACAGGCCGCGGGCGTCGAGGCCGCGCTGGAGCAGTTGCAACCGGCTGAAGACACGCTGGATGCAGCGCCACTTGAACCGCTCGCCGGGGATGAGAGCGATGCGAGCAGCTGGCGTTTTGTGCGCGAGCCTGAATTTCTGCGGGGCCTTGCGCCGGCCGCGCCGGCCGCTAACCCTGACATCGGAGAGGAAGAGTCGCTGCCGGATGAAGAGACTCAGTGCCTGCTTGCCGTGTCAGCAGAAGTTAGCGACGACGGTAAGGACGAGACGCCACCGAACGACCTGATGGCGCTGGCGCTGGTAACGGGCGCCGTCTATGTTGTGGTGACGCGGGATGGCCAGGAGGTCGCGTGCGCTGGCGGGCTCGACGAGGCGACGGTGGCCAGCATTCATGCGCTGGGCGCAGATGGCGCCGGCAGTCAGGTGGCCGCGAGCTTGTTCCTCGTCGATTCCCCAGATCTGCAGGAGAGTTGCCTGCTCTACGTAGGCAACGCGGGCGCGCTGCGGCTTTCCCTGCTGGTGCCAGACGACTGTTCTCCGCGAGCGCTGCGCGCCGCCTGCGACGGTTATCTCGAGTCCCTGGCTTAGCGCCTGCGCCACCAGATGCCGGTGCATTCCGGGAATATGCGCGATCCTGATCTCCGAATCTGCCGGGCCAGGTCCTCACCAAAGAAGAAGCGCAGCAGTTGTTCCCCCTCCGCTACTGAAGCGAAGCGGAAATCCGTACGTAGCCAGTGGCGGGTGAAGCCGCGCTCCTCTTCCAGCCAACGGTAGAAGTCAGCCAGCGTCGGCATGGGCGGCTGCGGCGACTCGCTGCCGCTGCCCAGAGTCTCGATGATAAGTGCTGTAGCGCCCGGGCGCAGCACGCGCAGCATTTCACCCAGCGCCCGGTCGACTTCCGCGCGCCAGTTTGCTTCGCTCCAGATCGTGCTATGGCCGAAGCTCCAGCCAGCAATGGCAACATCGGCGCAGCAGGCCGGCAGCGGCATGGCACGGTTGTCAGCGACCGTCAGCGACCAGGTCGTTTGCGGCATCCCTGACAGGTGGCGCCGGGCGATCTGCAGCATGTGCGGCGAAAAGTCGAAGGCGCGCAGGCTGCGCACGTAGGGCAGGAGCTGCCGCGTCAAACGGCCGGTGCCCGCGCCGAACTCGATGATGGCGGCATCGTTCAGGGCTGCAATGTCGGCGATGGCCGGCAGCAACTTCCGCTGCCAGTCCTCGGCTGCGACGAAGGCGTCGTAGCGCCGGGCTTCGTTGGCATAGATCTGCCTGTAATCGGGTTCCACGATTCAGGCAGGTTGCCTGAAGGCCTGAAACTGAACCAGCAACTTGCTCTGGTCGACTGCGGGATAGCGGTCCAGCAGGGCCTTGTAGCGGCCGATGTACTCGGCCACCTGGGCGCGTTCCTGCGCCTCGAAGCGCAGCGTGATGGCTGGCTGCGTGTTGCTGGCGCGCACCAGGCCCCAGCCATGCTCGAATTTGGCGCGCACGCCGTCGATGTCGACGACCTCGTAGTGCTGCGCCAGCTCGTCGCGAATCTCCTGGACAATGCGGAACTTCTGGTCGTCGGGTGCGCCGAGCACGATTTCCGGCGTGGCGGGCAATTGCGGAATGTCGTTGAAGAGCGCGGACACCGGTCGCTCTGACGCGGCGAAGATCTGCAGGGCCTTGAGCGCGATAAGTGGTGCGTCATCAAAGCCGAAGTAGTCCTCGCCAGTGAACAGATGTCCGCTGACTTCGCCGCCCAGTGGCGACCCAACTTCGTGCATCTTCTGTTTCATCAGGCTGTGGCCGGTCTTCCACATCAGTGGTACCCCGCCGTACTCGACGATGAGCTCCGGCAGGGTTTGCGTGACCTTCACGTCAAAAACGACGGTTGCGCCCGGCTGACGCTGCAACAGGTCGCGCGCCAGCAAGGCCAGCAGCCGGTCAGCGGCGATATGATGGCCCCGTTCATCGATGAAGCCCGCGCGGTCGGCGTCGCCATCGAAGGCGAGGCCGAGGTCGGCGCCGGTCTCCAGCACCATGGCCTCCAGGTCCCGCGTCATCTCCGGGTCTTCGGGGTTGGGCAGGTGGTTGGGGTAGGTACCGTCGGACTCGCAATAGAGGCAATGCACGGTCAGGCCTAGCGCGCGCAGCATGGGTGGCACCCAGGTGCCGCTCAGGCCGTTGCCGGCGTCGAGTACGATGGTTAGCGGGCGCTGCATCTGAACTTTCGTCTGAATTGTGGCCATGTGGCGCCGGATCATGTCGAAGTCCTGGGTGACGCTTCCCCTGCCTCTGGCAAATTCGCCGCCCTGTATGAGCTTCAGCAAGTCGGTGATTTGCTGGCCTGCCATGGCCAGCGGCCCGTAGGCCATCTTGATTCCGTTGTAGCGCACGTCGAGGTGACTGCCTGTAATCATGACTCCCGCGCCAGCCTTGCCGTGGCTGGCGGAGGCGAAATAGACGGTTGGCGTGATAACCTCGCCGATGTCCGTGACGTCCAGTCCGGTGGCGGCGATTCCGGCGATCATGGCGGCCCGCAGCGCGCCGGAGGACGGGCGATTGTCGCAGCCGACGAACACACGCTCGCTGCCAAAATCACGGGGCAGCACAGTGCCCAGAGCGAGCCCCACGTGGCCCGCCAGTTCTGGCGTGATTTGCGGGTCGTCGCCGGTTACGGTGCCGCGGATGTCGTAGGCGCGAAAGATACTCGGGTCAAGCCTGAACGCCATGGATGAAGCTCCTCAAAATACACTGCCCGGGGACAGCCCTGGTTATGTCCGGGTCAATCCTGCAGGCTGACTTGCCTGCCGTCTGCCCCGATTGTAACGAAAGTCAGGCCGGCAGCGTCAGCATCAATGCAGATTGTGGTGTCGGCCGGGGGGTCGGCACGCAGCAGAAAGTCCGCCAGCGG
Organism: Phototrophicaceae bacterium; assembly: GCA_965223965.1. Taxonomy (GTDB): domain Bacteria; phylum Chloroflexota; class Anaerolineae; order Aggregatilineales; family Phototrophicaceae; genus JAGWBD01. Next base: position 1,685,366 of record CBDCXX010000006.1, on the reverse strand, counting down.
CACGCGTACCGCGCGGCGGATGATGCGCAGTAGTGGACGCGCCCCGTATTGAGGCTCTTCGTTCTGTTGTTGCAGCCATTGCATGGCTGCCTCGCTGAACTCCAGTTGCAGGCCGCGTTCCCGGGCCAACTCTTGCTCGCGCCGCAGCATCAACCTCAGGATTGCTCCGAGATCTTCCGGGCCAAGGGCGTTGAACATGACGATTTCGTCGAGGCGGTTCAGCAGTTCGGGGCGGAACCAGGTGTGTACCTGTTCCATTGTGGCGTCCCGCACCTGCTCCGAAACGACGGGCGTGGCCAGCACTTTTGAGCCAAGGTTGCTGGTGAGGATGAGGACGGTATCGCTGAAGCTGGCGCTGCGGCCGCGCCCGTCTGTAAGGCGGCCCTCCTCAATCATCTGCAGCAGCAAATCCATAACGCGCGGATGGGCCTTTTCGACCTCGTCAAAAAGGACAATCAGGTAGGGTTGCTTGCGCACTCGCTCGGTGAGCTGGCCGCCAGCCGCGCTGTCGACGTAGCCGCTGGGCGAGCCCAGCAGACGGTTCAGGCTGGCCTCGTCCTTGAATTCGCTCATGTCCAGCGCGAGCATGGCGCTCTCCGAGCCGAACATGAAACTGGCCAGGGTGCGCGCCAGTTCAGTCTTGCCGACGCCGGTAGGCCCCAGAAAAAGAAAAGAGCCGATGGGCCGTTGCGGCTCCTTCAGGCCGACGCGCGCCGTCTTGATCGCGCGGCTGACGGCCAGTACTGCCCGGTCCTGGCCGATGAGGCGTTCCCTGAGATGTTCGACCATGCTGGCGTAGCGCAGGCGCTCGTCTTCGCCCAGCTTGTTGACCGGGACCCCGGTCATCTGGCTGGCGCTCAGCATGATGTCTTCCGCATCCAGGGTCGAGCCGTCTGCCAGCTCCGGACGGTAGGCGAGTTGGGTCTGTTTGCTCATGTTGACCAGGGCGGCGCTGCGATGCAGCAGGCCTTCGGCGCTGCGGGGCAGGGGCATCGCGGCCAGATAACGCTTGGCAAGGCCGGCCGCCAGCGACAGGGCCTCGTCAGCAATTTGCAGCTTGTAGTCGCTTTCCAGCTGCGGGCGTAACCTGATGAGCATCTCGATGGTCTCGCTGATGGACGGCTCCGGCACCCGCAGAACCTGGCTGTGCTCGCTGACGGTCTGCTCGCCGGCCAGCTTCGCGTCCCAGTCGCTGTCGCTCGCCGTGGCGATGAGGACGGGATCATTGGCAAGGAATGTTTTCTGGATGAGCGCGGTGGAGCGCGTGAACTGGGCCTTGCCCGGCCCGCCGAAGAAACGCTGCAAATTGGGCAGGCAGAGAATGCCTCCGCGCGCCCTGTCCAGCCCATTGCGCATGGCCTTCAGGTCGTCATCCAACAGCTCCGCCTCTGCGATGCGCACGAAGCCGTGGATGCCCCTGGGGCCCTCGCCCCGGTCTATCAACATACCCAGGCTGGCCGCCAGCGTTCGCTTGCCCACACCTGCCGGCCCAACCAGGATGAGATGGCGGTTGATGGCCTGCGTGATGATATTCAACATGGTACGCAGCAATTCCTCACGCTCGTAAACTGCGCGAGGGGGGCTGACCTGTGCCACGCTGGCATGATTGTGGGCGTCTGCGCCGCCGGATATAGAATTGTTCGGACGAAGCGTCGCCAGCACATCTGCCACAGTGCGCCCGGTAATTCCATGAGGTCGCAGCAGGCCGCTTGTGCTGACATTATCGCTGGCGAGCAATTGCAGAATGTGTGCGCTATCAACGCGCATGTCGTTTTGCTTGCCGGCTGCGGCGAGCGCGTCGTCGATGAGGATGATGCTCTGGCGCGAGAGCGGCACCTGGCGCCCGTCGCCGGTGACGAAGCCAAGTCTGCCTCCCGGGTCGCGGCGGTTGGCACAGGCCAGGTGTACCTGGCGCTCAAGCTGCTCCAGTTCCACGCCGCGGCTGCTCTCGAACATGGCCAGGGCGCGGGCAGCAGGCGTATCTCTGCGTCGCAGCAGCGCCAGCAAAATCAGTTCCGGCATCAGCGTTGACTGGCGGTATTCTTGTTGCAAGCGAGCGGCATCATTGAGTGTCGCGTCAAAGTCACTCGCGAGCAGGGCCGGGTTGAGCGTACTGGTCATGGCCGCGATCCTGTGCGAGCCTCAGTTCAGGCGTATTCGGCGCAAAAATCTCGCAGGCGCGGCAGGCCAACCGGCATAGTTTCCCGGCGCGACCTCAGGAAGCCGAACTGCTAAGGCGATAGCCCACGCCCCGAACATTATCGACCAGCTGCACGTCCGCGTCGTGCTGACGAAGTTTGCGCCGCAGATTGCTGATATGAGGGCGGATTACATCGCGCGCAGCATCTTCGTCAAGGCGGTTGCCACGGACCTCGCGCACCAGCTCGCTGCAGGGCACGACGCGTTCCCGGTGAGCCGCGAGGTAGAGCAGCAGATCAAATTCGGCCGGCGTCAAATCGACCGGATGGTCCTTGACCTCGATCTGATAACGTCCCGGGTAGATCGTCAAAGGGCCAAGTCTCAGATTCTTGCCAATGGATGACCCGGCAGGCGGCTCCCCCTCACCGATGACTTCATTCAGTTCGTCGGGTTCGAAATCTTTCAGCGGGTCGGGCGACAGGTCGACGTTGGCATGGATCAATTCGTTGAGGTTGCCGCGCAAGGCTTCCAGCAAGCCGTGACGGCGCTGGTGATTTCCCGCATGTTCGACGCCACGCGCGACGCTGGAGCGCAGCTCCTCACTGGAGCATGGTTTAACGAGATAATCGTAGGCGCCCAGGCGCAAGGCTTCAATCGCAGTCTCCATGCTGGCGTAGCCCGTCATCAGAATGACAATGGCGTCCTGGGCGTGAATGCGGATGCGACGCAGCAATTCGGTGCCGGACAGGCCGGGCATACGGATATCGGTGAGGATCACGTCGAAACTGGATTGACGAAGAGATTCCAATGCCTGCTCACCATCGGCCGCCTGGCTGACCTGATAGCCGACGCGTATCAGCGTGCGGCTGATGGAATAGCGTATGGCACCTTCATCATCAACAACGAGTACATTGGCTCCCGGCGAGCATGCAGTCATGATAGGGTTCCACCTTGTTTGCGTTGTTCTCCCGGCAAATCGGGACTCAATAGCATTGTAATCGAATTCTTCCTGAAGGGCTATCTGTTCCGGTAGATTGCACAGTAACGGGCGTTTGCAACCCCGGCTCTTGCCATGAAGCGCGTGGCCGGGACTGCTTGCGTGTCAGTAAAAATTGTGGCGATCGCGCCGTTCACGCGCAGCAGGGGAATCTGCTGTCGGATATCGCGGGGCAGGTGCCGGTTTATCATCCAGTCCTTGAGGGATTGCGTGTGCCCGTCCAGCCCGGGCGGATCGAAGCGTTCGCCCGCAAGGCGTGTGCCCAGAGTCAGGGTCGCGCCAGGCGGTAACGCAAGGCGCGCCTGTGGACATCTGTCCGCGATACGCATCGTGCTGATATCGAGGCGCCAGACCCCCCCTGGCAGTATAGTGACGCCAGGGTTGCATACGGCCAGTGGGTTGTCGCTGCACAGGAGCGGGCCGGGCCAGTCTGGCGCCGCATCACAGTGTTCGAGGATGAGGTCTTCATATTCGAGGCGTAGTTGTAGCGCGCCGGGTAGGGATAGCCGCTGGCCGGTGACGCCGGTCTTTGCCAGGGCCACCAAACTTTTCACGTGTCCGCTGCCGATCTCCTGCCCGCCGAGGCGCCGCAGCGCATCCAGCACAAAGTGCCGTTGCAGTACGGGGTGCAGACCGTCAAAAGTCGATCGCGCGAGGCGGATACGTTGAGGACTGCAGCGCAACGAATTTTCGGTCGCGGCTGCCAGCTGTTGCTGGATGAATTCGATATCCTGCGCGGCAGTGCCCGCCAGCCGCAGCAGAGCCTGGTCTACGCGCGGATTCATTTCACGCAGGGCCGGCAGGGTTTCGTGGCGCAGACGATTGCGCCGCAGGCGCACATCACGATTGCTGGCATCCTGACGCGGCGCAAGCCCCTGGGCGTGACACCAGTCCTGCAGCTCGCTGCGACGGATGTGCAACAGTGGACGCAGCAGGGTCAGCTGCGGATGGCCGGGCAGGGGCGAGCTGAGGCGCATCGCGGCAAGTCCCCGTAACCCGCTGCCGCGAAGTACGTTGAGCAGCACGGTTTCAGCCTGGTCATCCGCGTGGTGCGCTACGGCGACATACTGCGCGCCCCAGGCTCGGGCCGTAGCCGCCAGAAAGTCGTAGCGGGCGCGGCGGGCGTCAGCTTCTCCCCGCAGACGCTCGGCCGTTCCCAGCGTGACCTGTAGCCCGAGCTGCTCCGCCTGTTCACGCACGAAGGCCGCGTCGGCAGCCCCATCCGCCCCGCGCAGGCCATGATCCAGGCTGGCGACGTGCAGACTGAGACGAAACTCTGGTGGCAGGCGGCTGAAGAGGTGCAACAGCACCAGTGAGTCTGTGCCGCCGGAGACAGCCAGAAGCAGGCGGCTGCCAGGCGGGATCAATTGCTGTCGACGAATGAGCAAGGTGACGCGCTGCTGAAGGGTCATGGCGCTTGTGGCCACAACGCGGGTGGCCGAATACATTGGCCCCATGGTAGCACAGACGCAGCGCCTGCGCTTGCTGTGCTATAATGCTGTGCTACCCTGTAGCAGGAGTGCCTCGTGCTCAGCCCGCTCGACTATTTTCTTGGCCTGTTCTCCCTCGACATCGGGATTGACCTTGGTACAGCCAATACACTGGTCAGCGTGCGCGGCAAAGGCATCGTCATTAACGAGCCGTCCTTCGTGGCGCTGGAGCGTAAAACGCGCCGGCCGATTGAAGTCGGCGTGCGCGCGAAGGAAATGTGGAGCAAAAACCCGCGCGACATACTGGTCGTGCGGCCGGTGCGCGACGGGGTCATCAGCGAATTTGAAGTCACGGAAGCCATGCTGAACCATCTTATCAGCAAGGCGCACGAGCAGGTCTGGGTGCCCATTCCACGCCCGCGCGTGGTAGTTGGTATTCCCAGCGGCGTGACCGAAGTGGAGAAACGCGCCGTGTTCGATGCGGCCATCAGCGCCGGCGCGCGCGAAGCCTGGCTGATCGAAGAACCGGTGGCCGCGGCGATCGGCGCGGGACTGCCGGTGCAGGAGACGCGCGGCAGCATGATGATCGACATCGGCGGCGGCACGACCGAGATCGCACTATTTTCGCTGGGCGGCATCGTCATTAGCCGCTCGATCCGCGTGGCTGGCGATGAGATGGACGAGGACATCGTGGAGCATATGCGCGCGCGCCACAACTTGCTCATCGGCGAGCCGACCGCGGAGAAGGTGAAGCTGGAGATTGGTTCCGCTTCTCCCTTGCCCAACGAGCGCGTGATGAACGTGAAGGGACGCCACCTGGTCACCGGGCTGCCGACGGCCGTGGAGGTCAGCTCCATCGAGATTCGTGAGGCAATTGCCGGCTCGGTGGAGATTCTGGTCGATACTGTCAAGGATGCGCTGGACGATACGCCGCCAGAGCTGGTCGCGGACCTGATGGAGAGCGGAATCTGTATGGCTGGCGGCGCCAGCCAGCTGATGGGCCTGCCGCAGCGTATGGCCGAAGAAGTGAACATCCGCGTCTGGCTGGCGGATGACGCCGCCACCTGCGTCGCCAGAGGCGCCGGGCGTGTGCTTGAAGACTACAACAACCTGCGTCGTTTGCTGGCCGGGCTGGAGCGAGGCAGCACCCAGCACTGAGCGCCCTGTTGCTTTCCAGCAGCCCCGTTCCGGCACATCCACGTACTCTGCTATACTGACCACAGGCAGTCCCGCGGGGGTGGCCGATGATTCGTGTATGGCGCGCCAACCGCATACTTTTCCTCGCACTGTGTCTGTTGTTCTGTCTCGCCCTGATCGGGCTCAGTCGCGCCGGCCTGCTGGCTCCGCTGGAAGAGCTGGCCACGATTCCGCTCAACCTGGCGACCGGCGTGCTGAACCGGGCCACCCTGACGCTCACTGGCGGCATCATTGATTTTGCGCAGCTGCAATCACTGCAGGCGCGCAACGCCGATCTCGAGGATGTGCTGGCGCGCTACCAGGCAGAATTGATCGAGCTGCGTGAAATTGCCAGTGACTACGAGCGGCTGGCGCAGTTGCTGGATTACACGAGCACTGCCGCCAATCAGGAGTTCGTGACCGCGGACGTCATCAACATTGACCAGACTGGCTTGCGCCGCAGTATCACTATCAACCGCGGCACCCGTGACGGCATCGCAATCGGCATGCCAGTTGTTACGGACCAGGGGCTGGTGGGGCGTGTGCTCGATATCAGCGCCAACGCCGCCCGCGTCCTGCTCGTCACGGACCGCGACAGTGCCGTCAGCGCGCGCCTGCAAACCAGCCGCGTGGAAGGCAGCCTGCGCGGTCAGCTCTCCGGCAACCTGCGTCTGACCCTGGTGCCGCCTGGCGACTCGATCGCGGTTGGTGACCTGGTGCTGACCTCCGGCCTTGGCGGCAACTTTCCGGCGGACATCGTCATCGGCGTGGTCGCCAGCTCGCGCCAGTTTGAATTTGAACTGTTCCAGGAGGCCGAAGTCACCAGTTTCAACAGCTTTGAAGCGTTGGAAATCGTCCTTGTCATGACCAGCTTTGAACCGGTCGACCCAGGCGTATTCGACGACGTGGAGGCCTGAGCAGGAAGTGGGCCCCTGGGTTGGCTTGCCGATTCTGTTGCTGGCGGTGGCGCTGCAAACCACGCTGGTTCCACAATTGCGGCTATGGGATGGTGGGCCGGACCTCGTTTTTCTGTGCGTGCTGTCCTGGTCGCTGCGGGCGCCACTGCCCGAGAGCGTTGCCTGGGCGCTGACCGGGGGCATCCTGCAGGATCTGCTCTCTGTCGCGCCGACCGGCCAGTCGGCCGTCGGGTTGGTGTTGCTGGTATTCACCGTGAACTTTGTCGCACAGCAGTTTAGCCGCACCGGGTTGCTGACCCTGGCGCTGCTGACTGGCGCCGGCACGCTGGCGCATCAATTGCTGATGTGGCTGCTGTTTGCCTTGCAGGGGTTCACGACGGATTTCCTTGATGATCTTGGCTACGTCATCATTCCGACTCTGCTCTACAACCTGGCGCTTGTCTGGCCGATTTACGCCCTGATGCGCATTCTGCAAAGGCGCGTCGAAGCGGAACGCGCGCTAGCTTGATGCACCGGGCTGCCGGAGGACAGTGATGCAGCTGCAACAACCTTTCCAGGGCTGGCGCCTGACCTTTCTGCGAGGGGTGATTCTCGCCGTATTTCTGCTCTTTTCCCTGCGGCTCTACGAGCTGCAGCTCATTAATCAGGAAATCGCGCTGCTGCGTGCCGACGATAATCGCCTGAACGAGTTGCCGCTGGGCGCACCACGTGGCGTTATTTTCGATCGTTTTGGCGTGCCGCTGGCGCTCAACGAACCTGCCTTCAATGTGACCATAGTGCCGGCGGCCCTGCCCGGCGATGAAGAGATTGACCTGTCAATCTTCACGCGGCTGTCCGCACTGGTGGACGTACCGCCAACGGCGGCGCTGGCGGAGGGCAGCGGCGTGCGCAGCATCGAGGAGCTGGTGCTTGAGGGCGAGGGTCTGGCGCCCTTCCGGCCGGTGGTCGTGGCGCAGGATGTTTCGGCCTCGGCGGCGATGCAAATTCTGGAAGAACGCATTACCCTGCCAGGCGTGGACATCGACATCCGTGGTGTTCGCGGCTATCCGACCGGCGCCCTTACCACCCAGGTCATCGGCTACATGGGGCCCATCCCGGCCGAGGATGCCGTATCGCTGCAGGAGCAGGGCTACAATCCCTTCTTCGACCGCATCGGCTACGCCGGCGTGGAATTCTTTATGGAGAATGAGCTGGGTGGCGTGCGCGGTTCGGTTCTGCGCGAGGTCGATGTGGCCGGGGAAGTCCTGCGCGAAATTAGCCGCAGCGAGCCATTGCCTGGGCAAAACCTGCGCCTCACCCTCGATACGGAACTGCAGGCCGCTGCCCAGGAGGCGTTGACCGGGCGCATCAACCAGGTCAACACGCTGGCCGGACGAATTCGCACCCAATCCGGTGTGGTGATCGCCATGCATCCCGACACAGGTGAAATCCTTTCCATGGTCAGTTGGCCGACCTATGACAACACGCGCTTTGCTCGCATTATCGACGCGGATTACTATCTGGAAGTGCTCGGCGCCGAGCAGAATCCACTGAACAATCACGCCATCAGCTCGCTGTATCCGCCGGGCTCGGTGTGGAAAGTGTTGACGGCTGTCGGCGTGCTGGAAGAAGAGGTCATCGCGCCGCAGACGTCGATCTTCAATCCAGGCTCGCTGACCCTGCCCAACCGCTACGCTCCCAACGACGAATCTGTCGCGCAGACCTTCTTCGACTGGAATCGCGAGGGCTTCGGCCTGTTGAACATTGTCGGGGCGCTTGCCAACAGCTCGGACGTGTTTTTCTATCAGGTGGGCGGCGGCAACCCTGATATCAGCCCCTTTACGCTTAGAGAAGGGGGATTGGGCATCCCGGATCTCTTTCGCTATGCCTCGTCGCTGGGAATTGGCAGCGAGTTGGGCGTGGAGCTGCCGGGCGAGCTGTCAGGGCGCATGCCCGACCCCGACTGGAAGCGACGTACCTACGGCGAAAACTGGTCGACCGGCGACACCTACAATGCGGCCTTTGGCCAGGGCTATGTAACTGTGACCCCGCTGCAGTTGATTTCAGCCGTGGCGGCAGTGGTCAATGGCGGCACGCTTTGGCAACCGACCGTCGTAAACAGCTTCCTGGATGCGGAAGGCGCAGTGCTACGCTCCTTTCAGCCTCAGGCTCTGCGGCATCTCGTGCTTGAGGAAGTCGCAGAGGGCGAGCGACTGGCGCTGACGCAGCTGGAGGACATGATTATGAAGGGGCCGGCCAGCCTGGCCTGCACTTGCGAGGAAGACAGCGGTTTTTACAATCCTGCCCGGTGCGACCCGGCCGGTTACGTCAATACGGTCGATATCAACCCCGATCCATTTATGGAGCAGCTGCGCGAATATCGCGTCCACATTCCCCTAAACTACCCCTTCAACGGCAGAATCTGCGATCCGCTGCGTTTCAAGGACGACTATCAGCCGCCTTTCGTGGATGCGAATGTGCTTGAGATCGTGCGCGAGGGGTTGCGTGGGGCGGTTACCTACGGCACTGCGACCCGCGCGGACCTGCCCTTCATTAATGTGTCGGGCAAGACCGGCACGGCGGAGTATTGCGATGACATTGCGCGCCCGCTGGGTCTGTGCATCCCCGGCGGCTGGCCGGCTCACGCCTGGTTCACCGCCTACGCGCCGTCGGACAACCCGCAAATCATCATCATTGCCTTCGTCTACAATGGCGGCGAGGGCTCCCTCGTGGCGCTGCCAGTAGTGGTCGAGACGATGGAGGCCTGGTTGCAATTGCAGAATCAGCGGGGTGGTGTTCTGGCATTCCCGCCGGCAGGCACATGAGCGGAACGACCAAACGTCCAGACGAAGAGTTTCGACAACGCCTGCCATACTGGTTGCCGGCGCTGACGGCTGGTGCGCTGGCCTGGTTTATTTTCCTGTTCCCTGGCGAAACTCCGCTTCTGCGCGCCTCGGGCATGGCCCTTGTAATTGTGGCCATGGCGCTGTTGCTGCGCCGTTTTGGCAGTGCGCTGGCGCTTTGTGGCAGCCTGGTGCTGGCATTCAGCCCGGCCTTTTGGACCCAGACCGGCGGCGTTGCCAGCCAGGAGCTGACATCAGTGCTGGCGGTACTTGCGCTCATAGCGCTGGCCACGCTGTTGCTGCTACGCTTCATCCGTCAGTTGATGCTCAGTTTGGTGGCGGGATTTGCACTCTTTGCTCTGGTCTTCTGGAGTCAACTGGGGCAGGTGGGCAGCCTGCGCCTTACTGCGCTGGCCAGCGCCTGGCTGCTGGTACTGGTGCTGGACATGTTGCAACGCGCCAACCCGCATCCGGACGACATTGCGCAGGCAGCTCCCGAAGCGCGCCACGCCTACGCCATCCTGATTCTGCTGGCCATTGGTATCGTCAACACGCCCCTGTTCGTGCTCTTCGTGCCGGCGCTGGTGCCCGGCCTGATGCTCGCGCGGCTGCGCCTGCCGCGCTGGTACTGGTTTCTGTTTCTGCTGGTGTGTGTGTTAGGAGCAGCCGGCTATGTGGCTCGGTACCTGAGTTCGGACTGGTGGCTCTATCCTGCGGCCCAGGCGCAGCAGGAAGGGCTGGTGCTGCCCTACTTGCTGGCGGATGGCTGGCGCGAGGCAGTCCGCTGGCTGGCGCTGCTGGCGATCGTGCGCGACCAACTCACGCCACTGGGCGGTGCGTTGGCGCTGGTCGGTCTGGCGCGCCTGTCGCGCTGGTATCCCGCAACAGGCATCGTGACCATGCTCGCCTGGGCCAGCTGGGCCTTCTTCGGTCTGCTTTATTTCGGGCGTGACAGTGATGTATTACTGCTGCCGCTGCACATGATCGGAATCGCCTGGATGACGGTCGCAGTGGGTGCCGTGGGCGACTGGTTGCAGCGCAGCGTTATGGTGCAGGGGCAACAGCTGCGTTGGTTGGTCGCCGCGCTGTATTTCCTGCTGCCCGTATGGCTCCTGCTGCAGCGCTTGACCCCTGCGTAGCAATTGTTAACGAACAATAGTATACTGCCCGTTGACTCCGTGTTGCCGGATGTAGTATCTGTCCGGTGATATTGAGCGAATGGTCCTTCACGGAGGGGCGATGGAAGGAAAAGCATTTTCCATCAAGGGTGTGCGCGAGGGCCTGTTGATTCAGGTGGATCCCGCCGTTGAGTGGACAGCCGCTACGGCCGATCTGGCAGCGCATCTTGATGAGCAGGGCAAGTTCTACGAGGGCGGTCGCATCATCCTGGAGGTGGGCGAACGCCCGGTACCGCGCTATGAGCTTACTTCGCTGAAAGCATTGCTGGAACGGCGCGGTCTGTCGCTGTGGGCTGTGCTGAGCAGGAGCGAGACCACACGCGCCTCAACCGAGGCGCTGGATTTGCGCACGAGCGCGGGCGCGGCGTTGGCCAGCCTCGTTGATGTGCCAAATGGGGAACAGCCGGCCGTCAGCGCTGAGGCGCCAGGCACGGGCGGCATCCTCATCCGTCATACTATACGCTCCGGCAGCGTGGTGCTCAGTGAGGGACATGTCGTGGTCTACGGCGACATCAACCCTGGCGCGGAGGTCGTCGCAACCGGCGATGTGGTGGTGTGGGGCAGATTGCGCGGTAACGTACATGCCGGCTCAAATGGTGACGAGAGCTCGGTGGTTTGCGCGCTGGACATGGCACCCATGCAGTTGCGTATCGCCAACCTGGTCGTTACTTCACCAGCAGACAATGGCGACCGGCCGCAACCGGAAGTGGCCCTTGTGCGCGACGGCAACATCCTGGTCGAGAGTTGGTAATGGCGGGGGAGACCAGTATGGGAGGGAAGGTTATTACCATCACGTCCGGCAAGGGTGGCGTAGGCAAGACCACTGCCACCGCCAATATCGGTGTCTCGCTGGCACAAATGGGCAAGCGCGTGGTGCTGATTGACGCGGACATCGGCCTGCGCAACCTTGACGTTGTGATGGGCCTCGAAAATCGTATCGTGTACAACCTGGTGGACGTTGCCGAAGGTCGTTGCAAGCTGCGCCAGGCTATGATTAAACACAAGCTGCTGCCGGATTTGCACCTCATCCCCGCTTCGCAGACGCGCGACAAATCGGCAGTCAACCAGTCGGACATGATTCAGGTGGCGGACTGGCTGCGCCCGGAAGTTGACTTTGTGCTGATTGACTCGCCCGCAGGCATTGAAAGCGGCTTCCGCAACGCGATCGCCCCGGCTGACGACGTGCTGATTGTGACCAATCCGGAAGTCTCCGCGGTTCGGGACGCAGATCGCATCATCGGACTGCTGGAAGCCGCAGGCAAGGGCCCGGGCCGGCTGGTGCTAAACCGCGTGCGCCAGGACATGGTACGCAAGGGCGAGATGCTTTCCGCAGACGACGTAACTGACATTCTCGCCATCAAGATGATCGGTATCGTGCCGGAAGATCAGTTTGTCGTGCCCGCATCGAACAAGGGCGTGCCGGTAGTACTCAATGAAGGTTCACGGGCAGGCATGGCCTACCACAACATCGCGCGCCGTCTTAACGGTGAAACCGTTCCATTCTTGCCGCTCGAAGAGGAAGACGGGTTGTTCAGAAGAATTACCCGATTGTTTTCCGGTGGAAACCAGCTTCTGAAGCAGGGATAAAAATGGCAGGAATCCTGGAACGTATCCCCTTCCTGAAACGTGCCGCACGCGCGGGAAGCGCAGAGAGTGCGAAGGAACGCCTTCATTTTGTATTGCTCCACGACCGGATCAACCTCTCGCCGGAAGAGCTGGACCGAATGAAGGCAGAAATTCTCGAGGTCATTTCGCGCTACGTGGCAGTAGAAAGCGACCGTGTGGACTTCGCCCTGGAGCACCGCCGCCGCGACAATCTGATTGTCGCCGAAGTTCCCTTCTCCAAGCAGAAACCGGGCGTGGGGCAGGCGGGTACTGGTTCTGGGTGAACAGGGCTGCCGCGGGCCAGGTCAGGTGTCCTGAATCACGTTGAGGTCCTGCAAGTCCGCGCAAATGACGCCGGCTGACTCATGATTACCACCGGCAATATCTGGCAACGCTTCGATTATCTCCTCTTCAGTGTGACCATGCTGCTGATCCTCTTCGGCGTGCTTATGATCGGCAGCGCAACCCAGGATGCTATCGATCCGACTCTGATCGCGCGCGTTCCCGACCAAATCCGCTTTGCCGTACTGGGCCTGGTGCTTATGGTGGGCTTTGCGCTGCTCGATTATCGACTGCTGGCCGGCCTGCATCTCTGGCTGTATCTGCTCATGCTGATACTGCTGGTGATGGTCTTCTACTTCGGTGTGGAGGGGGTTGCCGGTGCCCGCAGCTGGATCAACATCGGCATTCGCATTCAGCCCTCAGAAGTGGCCAAACTGCTTATCATCATCACGCTCGGTCACTTTCTGGCACGCCGCTTCCGGCGCATCGGCCATCTGCCGAACATCGCGCTCTCGCTACTGCATATCGGCGTGCCAGCGGCGCTGATTTTCATCCAGCCCGACCTGGGCATGGTCACTGTGTTGCTCGCCATCTGGTTCACCATGATCTGGGGCGCCGGGCTGCCATTGCGGCACCTCGTCATTTTTCTGCTGCTTGTCGCGCTGGGTGGCGGTGTGGTGCTGCTGCAGGCCTTCAATTTCATCGAAGGACCGCTTCAGGATTACCAGGTACGGCGTATCTCGACCTTCATCGACCCGGCAAGTGACGAAGACGCCAACTTCAACATTCGCCAGGCGCTCATCAGCGTGGGTTCGGGCGGCTTGCTGGGCAAGGGCTATCAGGTCGGCACGCAGAACAAGGGACGCTTTCTGCGAGTGCGCCACACGGACTTCATTTTCAGCGTCATCGCTGAAGAGTTCGGCTTCATCGGCAGTATGGTCACGCTGGGGTTGATTGGCATTGTGCTGATGCGCATTCTGCGCGGCGCGCGCCTCGCCGTGGATCCTTTTGGGAGTCTGCTATGCTATGGCGTAGCGGCTTTTATCTTCTTTCAGACCGTAACGTCTATCGGCATGAACCTGGCGCTGGTACCGGTTACCGGGCTGACGCTGCCCTTCATCAGCTCGGGAGGCACCTCCTTGCTGTCCACGATGGCCGGTATCGGCCTCACCCAGAGTGTCATTGCGCGCCGCCGCCGCGTAACCTGAAGTCGCGGCCATTCACTGAATTTGCCACAGACAGGAGCCTTGATGTCCATTCCCCGGCCCGTGCGAGTCCGCTTCGCTCCCAGCCCGACCGGCCCGCTGCATATTGGCGGGTTACGCACGGCGCTCTTCAACTGGCTCTTTGCGCGCCACTATGACGGCAGCTTCATCCTGCGTCTTGAAGACACCGATCGAAAGCGTCTGGTGCCTGGCTCGGCAGAACATATCATGGCGATGTTGCGCAGTTTCGGTCTGGACTATGATGAAGGCCCCGACCTTGGTGGCCCCTGCGGCCCCTACGTGCAATCCGAACGGCGCGAGCGGCACGCGCAGCAGGCGCAGTGGCTGGTGCAGCAGGGCGCGGCTTATCCCTGCTTCTGCAGCGCGGAGCGCCTCGCCGCAGTGAACGCCGAAAAGCGCAGCCGTGGTGAGGCCAGCGGCTATGACCGGCACTGTCGCGACCTTGATGAAGGGCAACGGGCGGCGCTGGCCGCCGCCGGGTACACGCCGGTCATTCGCTTCCGCATGCCCCTGCAGGGAGAGACGGTCGTGCGCGATGCCATCCGTGGCGAACTGCGTTTCGGGAATGCGCAGCTGCAGGACGCTGTATTGCTAAAGTCTGACGGCTTCCCGACCTATCATTTGGCGCATCTGGTCGACGACCATGACATGCGAATCTCGCATGTGCTGCGCTCCAGCGAATGGTTGCCCTCGCTGCCGCTGCACTGGCAGCTGTGGGCGGCCTTCGGCCAGGTTGCGCCGCACTACGCGCATCTCCCCGTTCTGCTGAACCCGAACGGCAAGGGCAAGCTGAGCAAACGCCACGCAGGCTTCACCCAGAACGGGCGCCAGGTGCTGGTGCTGGCGCAGGAGTTCATCGACGCAGGCTATCTGCCGGAAGCCGTGCGCAACTTCCTGACCAATATCGGCTGGAGCATGCCCGACGAGCGCGAGTTTTTCCCCACCGCCGCCGCCATCACCAGTTTTGACCTGGCGCGCGTCAACTCCGCCGACAGCGTCTTCCCGCCCGAAAAGCTCGACTGGCTGAACGGGTTGTGGATCCGTGAGTTGCCGCCGCCGGAGCTGGCGCGCCGCGTGCGGCCCCTCTTGCAAGATGCCGGGCTTGAAGTTAATGCAGACCTCTTGCTGCAGGTGGTGCCGCTGATGCAGACGCGCATGCGCTCGCTGCATGACTTTGTGAGCATGGCGGGCTTCTTTTTTCAGCAGGATGTCGTGCCGCCCACTGCGGCGGACCTTATTCAGCGCAAGATGGACGCGGCGGGTACCTTGAACGCGCTGCAGGCGGCGCGCGAGCGCCTGGCATTGCTGGATGCTGCGGACTGCGCGCAGATGGAAGCGGACATGCGCGCGCTGGCGCAGGAGCTTGAGCTCAAGGTCGGGCAGCTCTTCGGCACGCTGCGGGTGGCCGTCACCGGGCAGCGCGTGTCGCCGCCGCTCTTTGAGACGATGGAGATTCTGGGTCTGGACGAGTGCCTGCGGCGCATCGACCACGCGCTGGCCACGCTGCCGCGCGAGTCTTGACAGTCTGATGCGCCTGTGCCAGGATTGCCGCCAGTGGGAGATAGTTCAATGGCAGAACGACGGGTTCTGGCCCCGTAAATCTTGGTTCGAATCCAGGTCTCCCAGCAGCGAAGCGGCCGGCATATGCCCACCGCTTTTTTTAAATTGCCACACCAGGACATAAGCGACTCTGGTAGCCGTGCGCCCTGCCGTGCTAGAATTGCGGCTTGGTGGGAGATAGTTCAACGGCAGAACACCGGTCTTTGGAACCGGGAATCCTGGTTCGAATCCAGGTCTCCCAGCTATATGCAGCATTCCGGCAGGGCTAAATCACCAGTCAAGGATATAAACCGTGCCAACACCAGGCGAGCGAAGCGAGGCACTGGACGCCGCCGCAGTAGCGGAGCGTGCGGATTTCATCCGCGAAGCGATCCGGGCGGACCTGCAGGCCGGCCACTACACGAGCGTGTGCACCCGCTTTCCGCCTGAGCCGAATGGTTATCCACACATCGGCCACGCCAAGGCCATCTGGATTAACTTCACCATCGCCGCAGAATTCGGCGGCAGTTGCAATCTGCGCTTCGACGACACCAACCCGGTCAGCGAAGAGCAGGAATACATCGACGCCATCAAGGATGACATTCGCTGGCTGGGCTATGACTGGGGTGAGCGGTTGTTCCATGCCTCGGACTATTTCGACCAACTTTACGATTGGGCGCAGCAACTGATAGGCGCTGGCAAGGCCTACGTCGACGAATTGAGTCATGAACAGATGCGTGAGTACCGTGGCACGCTGACCGAGCCGGGCCGCGACAGTCCCTGGCGCGACCGCCCGGTGGAGGAGAGCCTGGCGCTCTTCGAACGCATGAAGCGCGGCGACTTCGCGGAAGGCGAGTATGTGCTGCGCGCCAGGATTGACATGGCCTCGCCCAATATTAACTTGCGCGACCCGGTGCTGTATCGTATTTTGCACGCCGAACATCCGCGTACCGGCGACCGTTGGCACATCTATCCCATGTACGATTTCGCGCACGGCCAGTCAGACTCCATCGAGGGCATCACGCATTCGCTGTGCTCGCTGGAATACGAGGATCATCGTCCGCTCTATAACTGGTTTCTGGAGACGCTGGGCATCTACCGGCCGCGCCAGATTGAATTCGCGCGCCTCAACCTGAATCACACGGTGGTGCAGAAGCGCAAGCTGCGGCGCCTGGTGGAGCAGGGCGTGCTGAGCGGCTGGGACGACCCGCGCATGCCCACCCTGCGCGGCATGCGCCGGCGCGGCTATGCGCCGGAGGCCATCCGCGAGTTCTGCGCCGCGACAGGCATTGCCAAGCGCAACAACCTGATCGAGGTCGAAATGCTGGAGCATTTCCAGCGCCAGCATCTGAACCGACATTCGCCGCGCGTAATGGCAGTGCTTAATCCCCTCAGGGTGGTTATCGAGAACTTCCCGGAAGGCGAAGTAGACTGGATGACGGCCGTCAACAACCCGGAGGACGACTCCGCCGGGACGCGCCAGGTGCCCTTCACGCGGGAAATCTACATCGAGCGCGAGGACTTCATGCTCGACCCGCCGCGCAAGTTTTTTCGTCTGGGGCCAGGACGCGAAGTGCGCCTGCGCAACGCCTGGCTGTTGACTTGCCGTGAGGTCGTGCAGGATGCGCAGGGCGAAATCGTCGAACTGCGCTGTACCATCGACCCCGACTCCCGCGGCGGAAACGCGCCTGACGGGCGCAGGGTGCGCGCGACGCTGCACTGGGTCTCGGTCGCGCACGCGCTGTCGGCAGAGGTGCGGCTGTATGACAAGCTGTTCAGCAAGGAAAACCCCAACGACGAAAGCGACGGTCTCGAACTCAGCGCGCACATCAACCCGCATTCGCTGACGGTGCTGCCGCAGGTTTTTGTCGAACCCACGCTGCGTTACGCTGCGCCCGGCACGCGCTACCAGTTCGAACGGATCGGCTACTTCGTTGTTGACGCGGATTCGAGCGAAGACAGGCTGGTGTTCAACCGTACGGCCACCTTGCGCGACCAGTGGGCCAGACTTCAGAAACGCCGCCAACAGGTACGCTGACCAGCCCGAAAGCAAACTATCTGTAAAACGTCACGCGCCGGGACGGTATACGGCCTCGTAGGTTTCCGGCGGATTCTCGCGCCACAGGGAGGGGTCCTCCTCATCGTAGCGCATGGACGCCATGATGACGAGGTCGGCCCACTGGTTAAAGGCACGGTCGCTGCCGTTGTAAATCAGGCGCAATCGCCGCGGCAACCACAGCCACATGTAGGAGAGGCGCCGGCGCTCGTAGCGTGATGTGCGGGCGCGCATCTGGTGATACCAGCGTGGATAGTGCAGGAAAATGTCCGGGTGTTCGCGGGCAAAATCCGGGTGGTTGCGCGCCACAAAGGCAAGGCCCAGCAGCAACAGACCGGGCACCCCGGTGGGCAGGAAGATGCTGGCGCTCTCCACCAGCAGCGCGGTCAGGCTGATGACTATCACGCCGGACCAGAGTAACAGGGCCGGCAAGGGATAATAAAGCTCTTCGTCACCTCCGTACTTCTCGAAGGTGCGCAGGATGGGGCCTTTGAGCATCCCGGTCATGATCAGGCCAATGCGCAGAAAAAAGGCGATGCTGACCAGCACCGGGATCAGCATGATGTTCATTAAATCCTCCTCCACCAGCGTACCCTTTTCGGAGTCTGCGGGCGAATCATGGCAGCCGCTGCGCTGAAGCTGGCGCCGGCGGGATTGTGCTATAGTAGCCGCCCGCCCGCCGCCCAGGACCAGCAACATCATGAACAGCGACACTAAGCCCGCCTCTGCCGGGCCCGGCTCGCGCATCGACTTTATGGAGCAGCTGGAACCGCTCCCCATCGCCGAAACGCTGGTCGCCTTTGCCAACACGGACGGCGGCAGCCTGCTCTTCGGCGCGCGAGCGGATGGCGAAACGGTGGCACTCTCCATCACGCAAGAGGCGCTGGACAGCGCCCTGGGGGAGGCGCAGGGCCATTGCGACCCGCCGGTGCTCACCGGCGAGCGGACGCTGGTGGCGCTGGCGGAAGCGCGCACTGCCTGGCGCCTTGATGTCCCGCGCAGCATGGACATGCACTCCCTCGGCGATGGGCGTGTGCTTGTCCGCAGCGGCGACTGCAATCGCCCGCTTGGTGGCCGGGAGATTCAGCGCCTGGCCAGCGCACGCAATGTGGGCGACTTCGAGAATGAGGTGGTGCCTGGCGCCAGCCGCAGCGACTTCAGCGAGGAGATAGTAGCTGCCTATCTGGCACGTCGCTCGCTGCGGCTGCGGCTGCCGACGGGTGAAGCCAGCGTAGCGCTGCTGCAGGAAATCGGTGCGCTCGACGCGGAAGGGCGTCCCAAAGTGACGGGCGTTCTGCTGTTCTGCGAAAGACCGCAACGTTGGCTGCCCCAGAGCAGTATGGTGTTCGTGCGCTTCGCTGGTGTCACGCCGCGCGGCGAGGACGGGCTGGCGGGCTATATTCGCCGTGAGGAACTGACCGGCCCCCTTTCGCGCATGGTGGAGACTGCCTGGAACCTGGTCTGGAGCGAGATGGCGGTCAGCGCAGTTGTGAAGGATCTTGAGCGAGAGGAGACCCTGGAATACCCTCGCTTTGCCGTACGCGAGGCCATCGTCAACGCAGTCTGCCACAGGGATTATCGCATCAAGGGGCGACGTATCGAGATTCGCATGTTCGCCGATCGCCTGGAGGTGGTGTCGCCTGGAGGATTGCCGGGCTTTATCACGGTTGAAAACTTCGTGGGCGAGCACTTCAGCCGCAATCCACGTATCGTCAGCGGGCTGTTCCAGTGGGGCCTCATCGAGGAATTGGGCCTGGGGATCGACCGCATGCTGGAGGTCATGGAGCAGGCCGGTCATGAACCGCCCGGCTTCGACGCGCAGCCCTACAGCTTCGCCGTGACCCTGTGCAACGCGCGCGAGCAAGCGCCGCTGCCCGCCTGGGTCGCCAGCGCCAACCCGCGTCAGCAACGCGCCCTGCAGTACCTCCGCGAACACGGTTCCATTACCAACCGCGAATATCGCACTCGCTGTCAGGGGGTCTCTTCCGAGACGCTGCGGCTGGACCTCGTGGATCTGGTCGAGCAGGGCATCCTGCTCAAGGTGGGCACCAAGAAGGGAACCTACTACATCCTGAAGCAGGGAACGCCGCAGAGCCCAGATGGGGTTGAACAGCCTGGACAGGGCTAACGGCCGGCGGGGCGCTTACTGCGTCTGGCGACGCGGGCGCCGACGCTCCTTGAGCCGCGCGGACCTGCCGCGGCGATCACGCAGGTAGTATAGCTGCGCGCGCCGCACCTTGGCGCTGCGCAGAATCTCGATCTTCTCAATGCGCGGGCTCTTCAGCAGGAAGGTTCGTTCTACGCCAACGCCATGGCTGGCGATGCGGCGCACGGTGAAGTTGGCCTCGTTGCCGCCGCGACGCAGGCGAATCACCACGCCCTGAAAGACCTGAACGCGCTCCCGTTCGCCTTCTACGATACGCAGATGTACGCGCACCGTGTCGCCCGATGCGATCTTCGGGTGTTCGTGCGCAGGCGTCCGTGCGACCAGTTCGTCAACGAGATTGGACATGGCAGCATTCCCCGGCGCGGCAGGCGCTATCATCCGACTCACACAGCGGAGGGCAGTATACATGGCGCATCTGGCCGCAACAAGGGCAGGGCTGGCTGTCAGGGTATGTAAATTTGTTGGCCGACGCGGATCAGGGCCGGATCCGGGATGCAGTTAAACAGGGCCAGTTCATCCACATTGAGGCCGTACTGCAGCGCGATGCGGAAGAGATTCTCGCCTGCCAGCACCGTGTGCACGAAGCGCCATTGTGCCGGTTCACAACTTTCGCCCGGCGTTTCGGGTTGGCGGTAACCGGTCGTGCCGCAGCCAGGAATCACCAGTTCGTTGCCCACGTGAATGACTTCGACGTTGAGCAGGCCGGATGCCTGCTGGATGTCGGCCACAGTCACGCCGTAGAGAGTCGCGATTGCGCTCAGGCCGCGATCACCAGCCTGTACCACGTGAATGCAGTCAGTCGATCCAACTGCCGTCGCTACGACGATGCCAGCGGGTGTGACAGTCGGCGCTGCGAGCGTAACGACAGGTATTTGCACGGTGGCCTGGCCGGCCGCGAGGAGCGCGGCCTGGTTCTGTGTGGCACGCGCAATGATGGCGGTGGCAGTCAGGTTGAGCGGATCGATTTCCTGACTGCCAGCTTCCAGGGTCGCCGCCGGAACCTGGATGGGAGCCGGTTCCTCACCAACGACGGCAAGGGCCGTCACTGGCAACCCGGCCGGCTGCGGCGTAAAGGTCGCGACGCGCGAAGGCAACTGCGAATCCTGCTGGACAGACTGGCCTGCATCCTGATAGCAGCCAGCCAGCAACAGTGACAACACGAGGCTGAACCATCCTGTCAGGCGAATTCCTGCGCTGCGCATAGCCAGGGACCTCTCCCGAACTGCCGCTAAAAGTGTAGCACCGGACGTGGCGCCAGGCAACTACGCGACGGGCATCAGGCCAGTCCGCAACGCCAGCAGCAGCAGGCCGGCGAGGATGCGATACCAGCCGAAGGGCGCCAGACTGTGCCGGCTGACGTAGCGCAGCAACCAGGCGATCGCCAGCCAGGCGACTACTGCTGAAACGACGCAGCCAGGCAACAGGATGCCCAGCTCTACGGCTGTTATCCGACCAGCGGCCTCAGCAAGTTCCAGCAGGGTGGCGCCGCCCAGCAGCGGGATGGCCAGCCAGAACGAATAGCGTGTGGCGCTGCTGCGATCCAGGCCGACCTGCATGCCGCCGATGATAGTCGCCGCGGAACGGGACACGCCCGGGATCAGGGCCAGCGTCTGGATGCAGCCGATTAGCAGGGCCTGGCGCAGCGAGATCGGGACCTCTTCCCCGGAACTGGCCGGTCGGGCGCGGCGCTCGGTGAGCAGCATCACAATCCCGCCTGCAATCAAGGCCAGAGCTACGACGGAAGGCGTGAAGAGCGTGGCCTTGATCCAGTTCCGTAGCAGCAGACCAATGAGCGCTGCCGGCAGGCAGGCGATCAGCACGCCCCACCAGAAGCGCCGCGCCCGCGCTTCGCTCCGCATTGCCCACAGCTCTGACCACAAATGACGGCCGTAATGCAGCAGCAAAGCCAGCACCGCGCCAGATTGAATCGCGATTTCGAAGCTCCCCCGCAATCCTGCCGGCAGGTCCAGCAGGGACACACCCACGATGAGGTGTCCCGTAGAGGAGATGGGCAGGAATTCGCTCAGGCCTTCGAGGATGCCGAGCAGAATCGCCGCGAGCGCATCATTCACCGACAGCACTCACAGCCGGCTGGCCAGCACCAGGCCGAGGCAGACGCCGCCAAGACACAGCAGGTTGTTGCCGAGGATGTTGCCCGCAGCAGCCAGCAGGTGACCCTCCCGCGCCAATGTGACGCTCTCGAAGGCAAAGGTTGAAAAGGTCGTGAAGGCACCGCAGAAGCCGACGCTGACGAGCAGGCGCGTCTGTGGCGCGAGGGCGCTCTGGCGCGTCGACCAGCCCAGAAACAGCGCCAGCAAGAGCGAGCCGGTGAAGTTGACCGCGAGAGTGCCGACCGGGCTGCCGCTGCCCAGGCGGCTGACCACCCACGCGCCGAAGAGATAGCGCGCACAGGCGCCCAGAAAACCGCCCGCGCCGATGCTGATCAGGGTTACTGCTTGCATGGCACCCAGCATAGCGAAGGGCGCATTCCGCCACAACGGCGGAACCTTGCGCCCGAAGCGCTTTCGCTGCCAGAATGGGGCGCTGGACAAGCGAAAGCAACTGAATGAACGCGTATTGGCGCCTGTTGCGCAACAATCCCGATTTCACCCGTCTGTGGCTGGCTCAGGTCGTCAGCCTGCTGGGCGACTGGTTCAACACCATTGTGCTGGCCGTGCTGGTCGAGGAATACAGCGGCGGCTCGGGCCTGGCCGTGAGTCTGTTTCTGCTGGCGCGTTTCGTGCCGCCCATGCTGGTGGGCCCCTGGGCCGGCGTGCTGGTCGACCGATTTAGCCGCAAGCGCCTTCTCATCCTCAGCGATTTGCTGCGCGCGCTGGTCGTGCTGTTGCTGTTGCTGGCGGACGGGCCGCACATGCTGTGGCTGGTGTATGTGCTGACCGCACTGCAGTTCACCCTGTCCGCGGTGTTCGAGCCGGGCCGCAACGCCCTGCTGCCCACACTCTTGCCGAAGGAGGGCCTGGTGCTGGCCAACACCCTGGGCAGCGTGACCTGGTCCACCATGCTGGCTGCCGGAGCCATCGCAGGCGGCATCGTGGCATCACAGCTGGGCACCTCGGCCGCGCTGGTGATCGACTCGCTGACCTTTCTCGTCTCGGCGCTGCTGATCATGAGCATTCGCGCGAACACAAAAATGAGCGCTGGCGTGCGCCAGGTCGTGGGAGCCGTAGAGGTGGAGGAAAACCGCGGCCTGCGCGAGGGACTGCGCTATCTGCGGCGTTCGCCGGCGACGCTGGCCGTGTTGCTGGTCAAGGCGGGCGTTAGCCTGGGCAGCGTCGATACGGTGATGATCATTTACGCGTCGCAATTGTTCACCATTGGTAAGGACAGCAGCACGCCGCTCAGCATCATGTACGCAGCCTATGGCGCCGGTGCAGTGGCCGGGCCGTTGCTGCTCAACCGTTTCAACGATGGCCAGGTGCACGTGATGCGGCGCCTGATCCGCTTCGGGTTTCTGTTCATGTCGCTTGGCTGGCTGATGATGAGCGGCGCGGGCACGCTGCCGCTGGTGGCGCTGGCCCTGACCCTGCGCGCCATGGGCAGCTCGGTCTGCTGGACCTACAGCTCGATCATCATCCAGAAGAGCGTGCCCGACCGCTATCTGGGGCGCATGTTCTCGCTGGACATGACCAACTTTCAGTTCGTGGGCGCGTTCAGCATTCTGCTGACCGGGCTGCTGGTCGATTTCTTCGGAGTGGCCCTGGTGCGCCAGGTCGTGCTGTTGATGGCAATCATCAGTCTGATGCCGTTGATACTATGGACGCTGGTGGTGCCGCGCCTGGAGGCGCATGTGGCCAGGCTGGAAGCCGGCTAATCTGCCAGCGGCATCCCGCTGGCGTCGGCGATTGCCAGCAAGCGATTGTATTTGGCAAGCCGCTCCGACTGCGTGATCGAACCAATTTTGATGTGCGTGCCGCTCCAGCCGACTGCCAGATCAGCCAACCAGTGGTCTTCCGTTTCGCCGCTGCGCGCGCTGACGGTCACGTGCCAGCCGGCGTCGCGCGCCAGCTGACAGGCCGCCGCGGCTTCGCTGAGCGTGCCGATCTGGTTGACCTTGAGCAGCAGGGCGTCGGCGGCATCGGCGTCGATGGCGCGCCGGATTCGCCCCGGGTTCGTGCACAGCAGGTCGTCGCCGAGGGTCAGGGCCCTGCCGGCGAGCGCGCGCTTCAGCGCGGGCCAGTGCGCCCAGTCCTCTTCCGCCAGGCCGTCCTCCACGCTGCTTAGGGGCCAGCGCCGGGTCCAGTCCGCCAGCAGCGCAACCATTGCTTTGGAGTCCAGTCCCCCCTCCAGTTGATAGCGACCGTCGCGCCAGAACTGGCTGGCAGCCACGTCCAGTGCGAGGCCCACATCCTCGCCCGGGCGGTACCCGGCGGACTCAATAGCCAGCAGGGCGTCCTCGAACATGGCTTCGCAACTGAAGAAGGGAGGTGCCAGGCCGCCCTCGTCCGCAGTCAGCCGGCGCGCGCCGTACTTTGCTGCGATCAGGTCGACAGCAGCCTCGTAGACCGCCACGCAGATTTCCAGCGCTTCGTCCATCTGCTGCGCGCGCAGGGGCAGGATGAGCAGGTCCTGCAGCGGCACCTGGCCGCCGGCGTGCGCGCCGCCGCTGAAGAGGTTGATGGTCGGGCGCGGCAGTCGGGCGGGCGCCGCGAAGCCGGGTAACTGCGCGAAATAGCGGTAAAGTGGGAGACCCTGCTGCGCCGCGCAGGCGCGTGCCCAGGCCAGTGAGACTGCCAGCAGGGCGTTGGCGCCCAGGCGGGACTTCTGCGGGCTGCCGTCCAGCTCGACGAGCAACTGATCCAGCGCAGCCTGGTCCCTGATCTCCTGGCCGACCAGCGCATCATTGATCTCGCCGCGGACGTTGGCTACGGCCTTGCGACAGCCCAGCCCACGATAGCGGTGCGGGTCGCCGTCACGCAGCTCATGCGCCTCGGCAGCGCCAGTCGAGGCGCCGGAGGGAACGGAGGCACTACCGCGCGCTCCGCCGCGCAGTTCGCAGCTGGCCTGCAGTGTCGGGCGGCCGCGACTGTCAAGAATTTCCAGGGCATGCAGTCGGGTTATGACAGGCAAATCAGAGCCTTTCGCAGAAGCGGGGCACCAGGTCGTTCATGGTCGTCGGGGGATGCGCAAACAGGGGCAACACCGCTTCAACCTGATGCGCGCGGGCAGCCTCGTTCAAATATTCCAGTGGTGAACGGCCTGCCGCGCGCGCCAGTACACAGGCCATGGCGTGCCGCACAGCGCGTGCCTCAAGCACGTCGTCCGCCATGGCCGCATTGTTCTGTTGATACTCGCGCCAGAAGAGGAGTGAAGCTGAAGCGAAGCGGGCGCGCAGGGTGAACACGTGATGCGCCTTGGAGAGCAGATGGGAAAGCGCGAAGCCGACATCCAGGGCCGGATCACCGAAATGCATGACTTCATGATCAACCAGGATGAGACGCTGTTTGCGTAGCAGTACGTTTTTGGGGCTGTAGTCGCCGTGCACCAGCGTTAGCCGGGTGGCGCGCGTCTCGTCGGTGAGTGCAAGCAGCAAGTCTGCCGCGGGTGGAACTTGTCCTGCTGTGTAGAGATAGTAGGGTTCGAGGCGCAGGCTCTCCAGCGAATTGCGATTGGCAAAGGTGGGCGCGACTTCATCGAGGTTCTCGCTGCCAAGCCGATGAATATGTGCCAGCAGATGCGCGAACTGAACGACGTGTGCATCGACGAGCTGTCCGTCCAGCAGCGATTCCTTCCAGTTGACATGGGGTTGCGGAATGGCGCTCATGGCGAGCACGTGGTTCTCGTGATCCTCGAAGACGTAGGCCGGCACGGAATCGGGCAACATGCGTGACAACCAGCGAAGGCCGGCGGCCTCACGGTGAGTACGATCCAGATCGCAATACCACTCAACCTCGACACGTAACTGTGGCAATGACTGTTTGAGTACCCATGCGCTGCCATCATCACGCTCGACAAGCACCGTGCGGTTGGATACGCCGCCATGCAGCACGGTAATCAGGGGTGTTTCGATTTCTTCGATATGGCCGGCGTCGCGCAGATAGCGCAGCAGGGCGTCAGGCGCTTCGATGTTCATCAGGGCCGTGCCGCTCATCCCTTCAGCACGAGGTAGGCGATCACCGTAAGCGCTGCGCCTGGCGGTAGCTCGCCACAGATGCGGAGCCAGCCGCCGAAGTGGCGCAGGCGGCAGAAGCCCGTTTCGCCGGCGGCGACGGGCATGGGGAAGACCGTGCCCTCGTCACACCAGTGCATGCCGTCAGGGGAAAGTTGCGCCCGCGCGACAGCGCCGTCCAACGGGCCCTCGCTCTCCAGCACACGGACGAAGAAGATGGCCTCGTTGGCCCAGGCGGCCTCCGCCGGCTCCGTTGCGAAATTGCCGCGCCAGGTGACGTTGCGCTCCAGGGGAAAGGTGAAACTCTCGCGCAATTGAGGCATGTCAAAGCTCCGCTACGGAAAGCAGACAGGAATCGACGTAGAGGAAGCTGCGCTTCGCCGTGTCGGTCTCCACCCAAAAGGCGATGTTGAGCATGTTGAAGAGGTTCGGCATGGGCGGCAGTTTGATGACATGCGTGCCGTCGGCAGGATAATGCTGCTCATCGCACTGAAAGCCGAGGAAGCCCAGGGCGGCGAGATCGATGTCGAGGCGCAGGTAGCTCCAGTTCATTTTGGTGGCGATTTCGTTGTAACAGAGTATCTGGTCGCTGTCGGGCACGTCGACCCAGCCTTCCGGCCCGAGATGAAAATGCGAAACAGTCTCGCCGCTGTCGCCGATGCGATGAACCGCCCGCGTCTCCGGTTTGGTTTGCCAGCGACCGATGCGCTCGCCATCCTGCGCGTTGAGGTAGCGCAGATGCGGCATCCAGCGGTGGCGCGGCTGGCGGAAGCCGTCCTGAATATCGAATAGCACTCCAAAGGCGCGCAAGTCCGTCGCCGAGAGGCGCAGCGAATCGGCTTCCGGCTTGTAGCAGAAGAAACACTCGAAGCGCAGTCTGGTCAGCTTGCGAAAGGTGTGACGTTTGACGGCCACAGCAAGGCTGCCCGGGCGGGCGCGCGTGGCCAGCTTGAGCGACCAGGCGCCGGTCATTGAGCCGGCCGTACCTGTATCCCACATGCTCTGGTTGCTGAGCTGCGGCGGTCGCAGGTCCCTGTACTCCGGCAGGATGCTGTCGAGGCTGTGCTCGTAGTTGCCGATGAGCGCCGTCCAGCCGCGCAGACCCTCGTCGAAGTCGTCGTAAAACAGGACATGCTCCAGCGGCTGAAAGCGACCGGGCAGCAATTCCGTTGGCGACATGGCAGGCTCCTCTCGCGGCGCAGAGAGTCTAGCGCAGCGCGCCGGGCTCCACAAACGCGCCCAGGCGCCAGGCGTGTTACAATCTGGTCAGCCAGTGACAGTGGAAGCGAGCGCAATGGTTGAGGAGCGGGGCCTGCTGACCTTCCGGCGCAGGCGCGTCCTGCGGGAGAACCTGACGGCCTGGCTCTTTCTGGCGCCCGCTGGCGCGATCATCTTCCTCTTCGGCATATTCCCGGTTACCTTCTCCTTCTTTGTGAGCCTGCATCGTTGGCGCCGTTTTCCGGATGAATGGCGCGGCCTTGACAGCTACATCAAGGCGCTGGGCAACTTCGGCTACGTCATATTCTTCTGGCTGTCGCTGTGCCTGCTGTTGGCAGGCCTGTACGCGCTGTGGCGCATTCGGCGCGCGAGCCGCGACGAGCCAGGCGGCCTGGCCTGGTTGCTGCCGGGCGTCCTGGGAGCGGGAGCCCTGCTGGCCTTTGTCAACTGGTTCTTTCTGTTGCTGCCGGTCGTGTTAAACGTGCCGGTGCGCTTGCGCGGCCAGGAAATGACGCGCGAGCTGTTCATCGGCGAGTTCTTCGCCAGCTTCCAGTTCCCGCAGGTGATTGAGGCGGCAAATTTGATGTGGCTGGCGCTGGCGCTGTTTTTGCTGGCGCTGCTGTTGCTCGGGCGTTTGCTGCGGCCGGAGCGCGCCGGCTACTTCCTGTTGCTGGCGGCGGGGATGGCGCTGGCCCTGGCTGCGGGCGCGCTGATGTTGCAAATGACGCTGGACGAGCTGGGACTGGCTGTAGCAGAAGCGCGCGCGGAAGGCGCCGAGCTGCCAGTCTGGACGCAAATCATCCTCATCAGCGCGGGCGCCGGACTGATGGGCGTGGCCCTCAAGCTGTGGCAGGGGGTACCAGCCGAGTTCAGCGACCGTCATTTTATTGGCCGCGTCCTGCTGGTCATCATGGCCGTGCTCGGCGCCGTCGTGCTCATCATTCAGCTGCCGCAGGCCCTGGCCGCGGCTGATGATGACATGCTGCGGGGCTTCAGCGTCACCGTAATGTATTCGTTCTTCTCCGTGCCGCTGCAGCTGACGCTGGGCCTCGGTCTGGCGGTGCTACTCTTCCAGAACATCCGCGGCAAGTCCTTCTTTCGCATCCTCTTCTTCCTGCCCTACATCACGCCCTTCGTCGCGACGTCCACCGTATTCGCGTTGCTGTTCTCGCACCGCAGTGCCTCGCCTGCCAACCAGTTTCTCTCGACCTTTGGCATCGAGCCGCAAAACTGGTTACTGGAGCCGACCGGCGTCCTGCGCCTGATTTTCGGCGATCAGGTGCCGGCAGTACTGGCCGGGCCGGGTCTGGCGCTGGTCGTTATCATTCTCTACAACGTGTGGGTCTATGCCGGCTACAGCACGGTCATCTTCCTCGCGGGACTGGGCAACATCCCGGCCGAGCTTTACGAGGCGGCGCGCATTGATGGCGCCACCAGCTGGAAGCAGTTCCGCCATGTGACGCTGCCGCTGCTCTCCCCGACGACTTTCTTCCTCATCCTGATTGCGACCATCGGCACCTTTCAGGCCTTTACGCAAATCTTTCTGATGCGGCGGCCTGGCGCCTACAAGGCCGTGGACACCCTCAACATCTACATCTACGAGGAGATCCAGTCGGGCAACCCAAATTACGCCTACGGCTCGGCGATGGCCTTCGTGCTCTTCGCGGTCATCCTGGCGCTGACGCTCATCCAGAATCGCATTGTGGGGCGCAAGGTGTTCTATGGCTGAGCTTACGCAAAACGACACCGGTCTGGGCGCGGCGCCGACGAGCAAATCGCGCCGCACCCGTATGCTCGGCTACGTGGTGCTGGCGGCTGGCGGGCTGCTGGCGCTGCTGCCCTTCCTGTGGATGGTGAGCTGGTCCCTGATGGCCAACATCGAAGTCACGGTCGGGCGCGTGTTTCCGGCGCAGGTACTGTGGGAGAACTACGGCATTGCCTGGGACAAGGCCAACTTCTCGCAGTTCATGTGGAACAGCTCGCGCATCACGGCCATTACAGTCTGCGGTCTGCTGCTCTTTTGCATCCCGGCGGCCTACGCCTTTGCGCGCATGCGCTTCTGGGGGCGCAACGTCCTGTTTGCGCTGATGCTGGCCACGCTGATGATCCCGGATATTGTCACGCTCATCCCCAACTTCCTGACCGTGGTCTGGATCAACCGCCTCAGCCAGAGCTTCTTCGGGCCGGCGGGTGCCTGGATGAACAGCTGGCCCGCGCTGACGGTTCCCTTCATGGCCTCGGCCTTCACCATTTTTCTGCTGCGCCAGTTCTTCACGCAGATACCTGACGAACTCTGGGATGCCGCGCGCATCGACGGGGCGGGCCACCTGCTCTTCCTGCTGCGCGTCGTCGTGCCGCTGTCGCGGCCAGCCATCATGACCGTCGTAATCTTTTCCTTCATCGGTTCCTGGAACGCGCTGTTGTGGCCGCTGCTGGTGATCCAGACGGACGAATGGCGGCCGGTCGCCTTCGGGCTGACCAAGTTTGTGCAGGCGGACGCCGGCGACGAGTTCCACCTGCAGATGGCGGCCTCGGTCATCATGATCGTGCCCATCCTCGTACTCTACTTCTTCACGCAGAAGCAGTTCACGGCGGGGATTGCCACAACCGGCACCAAGGGCTAGAGTAGGATTGCTGATGTGAGCCGGCACCGGTTGAAACCGATGCGGCAAACCTTGTTCAGAACAGGGAGAACTTCGAACATGAGACAAATTGCCTTTCTTTTCGCCCTGATCGTGATGCTGATAACCGTCGGCGTAACCGGCGCGCAGATGAGCATTCCCGACGAACTGCCCATGGGCCTCACCATCGACTACTGGCACGAATGGGATGGCGCGCAGGCGGAAGCCATGACGCTGATCATCGACGATTTCAACAGCAACAACGAGTGGGACATCACCGTCGAGCAGGTGTATCAGGGCAACACCGGCGGCCTCATCGACCAACTGAGCACGGGCATCGTCAGCGGTGAGTTGCCCAATCTGAGCGGCGCGGTCTTCTCCAACAACGCCATGGGCTACTATCTGGATGGTGTGCTGGTCCCGCTGGACGCCTATCTGGATCACCCGGTCTGGGGCTTCGACGACATGGGCATGGAGAACCTCAACCATGACCTGCTGGCCATCAACCGCGTGCCCTTCGAGCCTTTCAATGGCCAGCTGCTGGCCTGGCCGGTCGGTATGTCCGCCAATGTACTGTCGGTCAACCTCGGCATGCTGGCCGGGCTGGGCATGGATGGCCCGCCGACCGACCTCGCGAGTTTTCGTGAGGCGGCCTGCGCGGCCAACGAGTTGTCCGGGGCAGCAGGTGAGGACGTGCAGGGCTTCCCGCTGCGCACCAACGACAACGACCTTTATTCCTTTATCGTCGCCAATGGCGGCTACATCTATGACGAGATGGCCGGCGCCTACAGCTTCAGCAACGAGAAATCGGTAGAAGTGCTGCAGTTCTTCCAGGACCTCTACAGCGACGGCTGCGCCTACATTCCGGACGGCCCCTACGTCAACACGGCAGATTTCGCCTTCGCGCTGAACCCGATGGCCGTCGGCAGCAGCGTCGGCGTGCCCTTCATCAAGAAGGACATCGAGGCCGGCGGCAGCGATATTGAGTGGGTCAACACGACCGTGCCCTGGAGCGGTGACAATCGCACGCTGCAGGTCTATCAGCGCAGCATGGGCCTTTATGTCAGCTCGCCGGAGAATCAGTTGGCGACCTGGCTATTCCTCAAGCACCTGGCGTCGCCCGCGTCGCAGGTCACCTGGACCGAATACGCGCAGTACCAGCCCTACACTCGGGCCGGCCTTGAAGGTCTGAGCGATGCTTTCCTCGCCGACAACCCGCAGTTCAACAGCATTCGCGAAGTGCTGCTGGACAGCGGGACGAAGCTTTGGTCGGAGCCCGTGCTCGTCGGTTCCGACAGGGTTGGCCCCGTGGTGCAGGAGCTGATTGCCAACATCACCACGGGCGGCCAGGATGTGATGGAAGCGGCCATCGCCGCCGAGATTGAGGCCAACGAGTTGATCGCCGAGGCGCTCGAAGATATGGGCTAGCGCGACAGTCTCGCAATACGCCACCAGGCCGGGCAGATAATTGTCCGGCCTGGTTTATTTTAAGGCGAGTTGGCAATCCAGTGCGGCACTGCGGGCGCCGGCGACTGTCGCCGGCCGTTGCGCATCTCCTGGCTGCAGATGATCTCGTCGAGCAGTTGCGCAGTCAGCTGCGCGCGCAGGGCATTGTGTTGTGGTTCGGCCCAGAGGTTGCGCATCTCGCCCGGGTCCTTGACCCGGTCGTAGAGTTCGCCGACGGGCTCGTTGAGGCAATGCACCAGCTTCCAGCGCGCGCTGGTCAACACGCGCATTTTCATTGGCACAAAGTCGTCATCGTTCTCGCTGAGTGCTGCGCTGCGCAGGGGTGACGGGTCGCCGCTGAGTTGCGCGTGCATCGAGTGTCCCTGCACGCCTTCCGGTGGCTCGACGCCCGCCAGCTTCAGCAGCGTGGGCGCGATGTCGAGCGTGCTGGCGACTTCATGACGCCGCTGCCCGGCTACGGTGCCAGCGCCGCGCCATATGAGCGGGACGCGCAGGGCCGCGTCATAGGGCAGGCCCTTGCAATACAGGCCATGGTCACCCGGATGGTCGCCATGATCCGAGACGAAAAGCACGATGGTGTCCTGCGCCAGGCCGTTGGCCTCCAGCTCGTCGAGGATGCGGCCCTCGTTGTGGTCGATGAGTGCAACCATGCCGTAGTAAAGGGCCTAGACCTGCTGCCAGTCGGCGAGCGAATAACGCCACCACTCCTGCCGCAGTATGCCGATGACGCGATCAGCAGGGTGGCCATCGGCACGCGTGACCTGTCCGCCGCGGCGGTAATAGACCTGCTCATGAAGCGCTGGCAGCCCGGTCGACTCCGTCAGCGGGGGCAGGGGCGGCGGCATGTCCGCCGGGTTATACATGCTGCCCCAGGGCTCGGGCACCATGGTGGGATAGTGCGGGTCGGGGAAGGAGACCTGCAGGAAAAAGGGTCGCCCATCCTGTTGCGCTTCCGCGAGAAACCGTTCGGCGCGTCTGCCGAGGTAGTTGCTGGAATGAACCCGTTCAGGCAGCTCCTGGCTCCAGCAATCCACGCCGCGCGGCAAATGCTTGCGTCGCTTCAGGCGCGCTTGCCAGTCCGGGCACTGTTCTTCAAGCCAGGGCGTGTACTGCGGGCCGAAGCAACGGCCGCCGTGTCCGTCGACGAGGTCCACTTCGCGGAAGCCGTAGTAGCGGCCCTGCTGCGCCAGCGCGGCCTGCAGCGTGGCCGGTTCATCGCGCCGGGGCACGAAGTGCAGCTTGCCCGGCGCGGCTGTGCGTCAGCCGGCAGCGGCCAGCACGTGGGGCAGAAAGCGCGCATCGTCGGGCGTGTGGCAGCCGACCATGCGCGTCCCCAGGGTAGAGGGCCAGCAGCCGCTGAGCAGGGAGGCGCGGCCGGGCGTGCAGGAAGGTTGGGTGACCATACATTGCGTGAAGCTGGTGCCGGCGGCTGCCATGCGGCCGATTTGTGGCCTGCAAATGACCGGATTGCCCATGCAGGCGAGCGCGTCAGCGCGCAACTCGTCACAGATGATCAGCAGGATGTTGGGCTGCGGCGGCATCATCCGCAGTCCTGGCCCCTGCTCAGCCAGGCGAGATTGAAGCGCGCCAGCGCCAGCAAGTCGTCCGAATCGTGGCCATCAGGACTGCCGCGCTCGAAGGCGCAGAGGATCGTCCCGTCCGGGCTGACGGCCAGCGCGCTGTACCCGGAATGACCGGGCTCGATGACGCGATTCACCGACCAGGTGCGGCATTCATCGTAGCTAAGCTTGACGCTTAGATTTCTGCGTGTGCGCAAGTTGCCGGAACCCTTGCGGTCCGTGCCTGCCACGTTGTGCGGGTTGCTGAAGAGCACGCGGCTGCGGCCTCGCTCGGCACTGCTGTAGCGGAACAGGGTGCCCTGGCAGGTGGGCTCGAGCAGGGCGGGGTCGAGCCAGGGCGTGGCCCATTCACCGCTGCCGTCCGCGCTTACGCTGATGACGCGCCGCTGCACGCCGGCGCCATTGCGCATGTTGAGCAGCACGCGCCCGTCCTCCAGTTCCAGCGCGCAGCATTCGTTGAGGCTGGGCACCACGTCCGGCACCAGTGCGCCACGCTGCCAGCTGCTGCCCTCGTCGTCGCTGTAGATGACGCCGCAACGGTTGGGGCGATGGGCCTTCGTCTTTGAGATGGAGATCCAGATCGGGAAGAGCAGACGGCCGCTGCGCAGGCAAATGCCGTTGGGCAGGCCGACGGCCAGCACGCCCCAGTCGTACTCCGGGCGAAAGCGCTCGAAGGTTTCAGTGATTTCCACCGCCTCGCTGAAGCTGCAGCCATCGTCACGCGAGACCATGTGGAAGGCGCGCGCGTAGTCCGTGCAGAACATCACGTGCAGAACACCATGCTCTGCATCGACGAGTGTGTTGCAGTTATGCACCGGGCCCGCGCCATAGTCCGCCCCGCGCACCAGCACGCTGGCCGCGTCCCAGGTCCGGCCGCCATCCTCGCTGCGCCGTAGAAGCAGGTCGCTGTCATCCCAGTCGCCGCCACGCCCGCGCCGCGCCTCGGTGTGCGCCAGGGCGACTCCGCCGGGCGTGACGCAGATGCCGGGGATGCGAAATTTCGCATAACCGTCGTGGCCTGCCGTGAACAGGGTCTCGACCGAGAACAGGGGCTCGCTGCTCATTACGGATCTCCTGCGTCGCTAGAAGCGGGTGACCTGGGGCGTTCCGACGTCGACGGCCAGGGCGAGGGCATCGAAGCTGCGTTTCATCAGTGCGTGCCGTATATCGCTATAATTCGGGTCATTCCAGAGATTGTCAAACTCTCCGGGGTCCACGTCCAGGTCAAAGAGTTCGCCTGGTTCGTAGCCATGGTAGACGATCAGCTTGTAGCGCTGGTCGCGCAGCATGGTGGCGTAGGAGCAGGTGAATTGCTGGCGTTCTATGGAGTTGAGCGCGCTGTAAAACTCACTGCGCACGAAATCACGGTGTTGGCCAGGGTCAGCTGCGCCGCACAGAATCGGCAGCAGCGAACGGCCCTGCATGCGCGCTGGCGCCGGCACGCCGGCCAGTTCCAGCAGGGTGGGCGCGATGTCGATTAGTTCGACCAGCGCATCGCTGACCAGGCCGGATTCAATCTTCCCGGGCCAGGAGAAGATCAGCGGTACGCGCACCAGCCCCTCGTAGAAGCGGCAGCCCTTGGCCACCAGACCATGGTCGCCCAGCATCTCGCCGTGGTCGCTCATGAAGATGATGAGCGTGTCTTCGCGCTGGCCAGTCCGTTCGAGTGCATCCAGCATACGCCCCACGTTGTCGTCGATGAGCTCGATCATGGCGTAATAAGCGGCCTGGATGCGGGTTGCGTCGAACTCTGCCGGTCGGCGCGCGGGATTCTGGAAGTCGATGCCGGCCAGCGCAGCCTGCGCCTGCAGGTCGCTCTCGCGAAAGAGCGGGCCGGGCAGGGCGGCCGGGTCGTAGCGCTGCATGTAGGACGACGGTGGATCGAAGGGTACGTGCGGGTCGAAGATGTTGACGCTCATCAGCCAGGGCGAGGAGGCCGTCTCGATGTGCTCGATGGCGCGGTCCGTGCACCAGGTCGTTTGATGCAGTTCAGGCGGGAAGTTGTCAGGGTCTTCCAGAAACTCGCGCTGCTCATGGCCCTGGCTGCGCAGCCAGTCCCCCCAGGCATGTTGCCCGGGTTCCCATTCGGTGCTGGAGCCGTGGCTCCAGTGAAAGACGCGATAGCCGTCGTCCAGCGGGCGCGGCTCGACCCGACCCTGCGCGCCGGCCAGGTGCAGCTTGCCGCTCAGGCCGCAGTCGACGCCGGCATCGGCAAGCAGTTTGGTCACGAGCGGCGCGGCTTCCGCCCAGCGTTCGTTACCGTTCATGCAGCCATGCACGCTGCCGGGATACATGCCGGTCAGGAAGCTGGCGCGGCTGGGAGTGCAGATGGGGCTCTGGCAGAAGGCGTGCGTAAAGGCCACACCCTCCTGCACGAGGCGGTCTATGTTTGGCGTGTGGATGTATTCGTTGCCGAGGGCGCGGATCGTGTCGTAGCGTTGCTGGTCGGTGCAAATCCACAGGATGTTGGGCGTCATCAGGCGATGTCCTCCGGCTCGAAATACACGCCAACGAGGTGGCTGGTGTTGGGCACGTCGCCGCAGTTCGTGTAGTCAACGAGGAAGATACGGCCGTCGCTGCGCTCAATCCAGGAGGAGTAGCCATGGTCAGGCATAGGCTGCTGCGCCGGGTGGTTGCCATGGACCTGGATGAGACGCTCTCGCTAGTATTGATCGGGCCAGGCGCCGTCCGCTGCGTCCCAGCGCCACTCGTGGTTGGCGAGCGTGGGATTGCAAAGGCGATAGCGCAGGCGGCGCCAGAAACTGCGGCCGCTGTCACCGTACTGGCCGAACTGGGTGCGCATAAGCGGCTTGCCGCCATGGAAGTCGCTGGCGGGCCATTCTTCGCGGTAGATGCTGCGGTGGAAGACTGGCTCGTCATCCAGCAGGACGCGCAGCCAACCGCGCCGGTGATGCAGGCGCAGGCGATGCCACTGGCGCATGTCGGCCTGATGCTGCACCTGGTGACGCCCGCGCTGCATGCGGAGTCCCTCGGGCGTTACAGTGACCAGCACGCCGAGGCGCGAGATCGAGAGGAAGGCCACTTCACCATTGCCGGAGGCCTCCACTCGCAGTTCGGCCTCGAAATCGACCTCGCTGAAGCTCGATTCAGGCGGCAGCAAGGTGTAGCGACATTCATGTTCAAACCGGTTCTCAATGCCCAGCGCATCGTTTTCCCGGCTGGCACAGAACTTGCGCCGCGGCCCACCAATCTGATAGTCGCCTGCTTCCGACTCCAGGTCACCAACCCAGGCGTAGGTGCCAAGGCCGCCATTGACGTGACGGCCCGTAACAAGAACCCGGCCGTCATTCAACTGCTTGGCATAGGGGCGATGGATGGCAAAAGGCAGTTGCTGCGGCGCCGACCAGCTGTGGCCGCAATCTTCGGAGAAGGTGACGAAGGAGGGAATGCCGCCGGAATGGTTCTCGCGCAGCACGCAGGCCAGCCTTGAGCCGCCATGTAGCAGGACAATCGCGCCCTCGCAGAAGCGGTGGTAGCCATTGCAGGCCACGGTGGCGCGCTCGCTCCAGGTTGCGCCGCCATCAGCCGAGACCCACAGCACTTCGGCGAACTCCTGGTATTCGCCGCGCATGAGGTGCGAGACCACACCCAGGGCGCCGTCGGGCAGGTCCATGACGCGGTCGGGCTCGAAGCCGCCGATGCCGTTGTCGTGCTGCGCGCGCCAACTGTCGCCCTCGTCCTCGCTCCAGTAGAGCCAGTTGCCAGGCGGCTGCTCCTCGTGGAAGTGGCCGTCGTCGTCGTGGTCGACGATGACCACCAGGCGGCCATCATTCAACAGGCTGAGGCGCGGCGTGACCAGGCGTTCGTCGCCGCGCGTCAAATCGGCGCGGTCGATTTCGCGATGTTTGGACCAGGTGCGGCCCTCGTCATCGCTGGCCAGCAAGGTCAGCACCTGATTCTTCATCGACCAATGTGCGTCCGTGTCGGCGTAGATCAGCATGAGCCGGCCGGATGGCAAGGCGATCAGGTCAGGATTTTTGGTGAAGCGCTCCGGGCTGCGCCAGATCTCAAAGACCTTGTGCACGACCGAGCGCGGCGGGATGTACATGCAGGGTCCTCTCTCAGGCAGGGGCGCAGGCCAGCGCTTCTGGCGCGAATTTGGCGACCAGGCGCTTTATATCCGTCCTGGCGTTGCTGCTGAATTCCTCTGGCCTACTGACGCAACGGCCGCTGCCGAAGCCGCAGAGCGACATGGCGTACTTGAGCGTGCTCATAAAGTGGCCATGCTCGCGCATCGCGCCCAGGTCGATGGCCAGCTGCTGCATGGCCTCGTCCAGCGGGTCTCCGACCAAACGGCAGAAGGGGGCGGGGATGAGGTTGGCGATGCCAGGCACGAGGCCGTCAGCGCCGGCCCGCATTGCCCGCGCCGACTGGTGCTCCGCGCCCTGCAGTACCTGGAAATCCGGCCGCTGCTCGCGTAAGGCCAACAGACCGCTAAAGACCTGCCAGTCGCCACCGCTGTCCTTGATGCCGACGACAGTCTCATGCTGCAGCGCGTGCCGCACGGTTGCCGGCGTCAATGGATTGTGCGTCATCTGCGGGATGTTGTAGAGCACAAGTGGCAGCGGAGTTGCGGCGGCGATCGCGTCAAAGTGGGCGCGCTGGGTAGCCTCATCCGCCGGGAAGTAGTAGGGCGTTGCCACGACGGCAGCGTCTGCGCCCATATCCCGAAGCTGCGGCAGCCGCTCGATCACGCGCGAGGCGACCGGCTCCAGGACGCCGGCCAGCAGCGGAACGTGCCCGTCGATAGCGCGCACGCTGGCGCGCAGCAGCGCTTCACGTTGCGCGCTGTCCAGCCAGGGGCCTTCGCCGCTGCTGCCCATGA
Organism: Phototrophicaceae bacterium; assembly: GCA_965223965.1. Lineage (GTDB taxonomy): Bacteria > Chloroflexota > Anaerolineae > Aggregatilineales > Phototrophicaceae > JAGWBD01. The sequence goes on along the minus strand of CBDCXX010000006.1, from coordinate 1,647,973 downwards.
TGAAGATGCCGGAAACGCCGCTGTGAAGCTGGAAGTCGATCAGGCGCGCGACGGCGTCTTCATCGACCCCGCCACTGGCGTCCAGCGGAGTGATGATGGGGGGAATGACTCCCTTAAGTTCGAGCGTGTCGCTCATTAGCCTTTTACGCCTCCGATCATGATACCCTTGACAAAATAGCGCTGGATGAAGGGGTAAATGAAAAGCACTGGCACAGTGCTGACGATGATCAGCGCCGAGCGCAGCGACGCGGCCGGCGGCGGCTTTTCCATGAAGGAGATCTCCTCCATGCCCTCCAGCGTGGCAGAGCGTAACAGGCCACGCAGGATGAGGCCGCCGCTGAAAATCATGGTGTATCCGGTGGCAAACAGTCAGGCCAGCCGTCGCGCAGCAATTGCCGGTGTTCGGCAAGCGTAGCGTCGCATTCCACGGCCCCGGCCAGGTTGCGTAACTCTTTGCCGTCGGCTTCATAATCGTAGAGTTCGCAGGCGAGGGCTTCGCCGCTGGAGAAGTCCTGCCATTCGATGTAGCGCCAACGCTCCGTAGGGACGGTGTAGCCAATCACGGCCGGGCGACCGACGTAGCTCCGGGGGTGCGGGAACTGGCTTAAGGCGGCGTGTTTCCATTTGTGTGCCGGATCATCCAGCAACGGCTTCAGGCTAATGCCGTTCATTTGCTGCGTGGGCATGGGCAGGCCGGCGCAATCTACCAGCGTGGGGTAGATATCGACGAACTTGACCAGGGCTTCGCTGCTGCGGCCGGCGTCGAACTGCAGCGTGCCCGCGTTGTTGTAGATCTAGATGGCAGGGACGTCATCCTGCGCGAGGGCAGGCGTGACCACCAGGGCGATGGTCAGCAAAAGCAAAAGCGGACGAAACCGAAACATACTTCCTCCTGAATGGATCGAATGCCGTGAATTGCTACCCTGCGTGTCTGCTGCAGAGCCCGCCTGCAATGAAGGGCAGCGGTAGCGAACCAGGCGCATTCTAGCAGGGGGCCTGAGTGGCGTCAAAACCTCACTGTATGCCTAAAACGAATTTAGCGACCTTGTCCCCACCCGAAGCCATGTACTCAACCTCAGTCCTGGCGCTTTTTGCTTTGTTGCATTGGGAACAAGAAAGCACAAAATCACCTGGATCTGAACTTTGAGAATTGGCGCAGGTCCAGGAATAAGGTACCAAATGATCAATTTCTGGTTCTTCCAGAGTTGTTTTGCAGTATATGCATGAGAATCCATTTCTATCTGCAAGGAAACCAACTCTCGAGGCCTGCGAAGTAAGTTCCCGACCGTCATCAAGAATGAAACACAATGTTTCTCGCGCTATACGGGAAGCCTCTCTTTCACTGTTGATTTGTATGTCAATGAAACTTTGTAGTGCTGCGAGACGTGCCTCTGTCAAATTGCTGACAAATTCACTTTGATTTAGTAGCCAGTAAGTGGCGGTAAAAACTTTCTCATGTTCCCAAAGCAGGTTGCAGCGATCAGTGTTTTCTCTGATGTCACCTTGAACAGCTGTCGCGCTCGAAATTGCTTGCATAAACTTTTCAGCCAAAAGCTTGTCTTCATTGGATGGCCCCTTTTTTCTTTTATATGTATGCATATGCAATCTAGGTCGTGGCCCATTTGGTTTCCAGATATACAAACATTTCCCACCTTGTTCCAGGATATTCATCTTTCTTCTCCGAAATCTGTAATTGCGTCGATATGTAATCGAGTTTCCTGATGTTAGTTACATAACAAAAGCCGCCTGACGGCGGCTTCTGCATAGCCCCAACGGGACTCGAACCCGTGTCTTCACCTTGAAAGGGTGACATCCTGGACCACTAGACGATGGGGCCTTGTAGCGCCCGCAGTCTAACGACGGGGGCGCCGGGTGTCAAGCGAAAATCGCTGCTCAGGCGCAGTCTGACGCCCCGTTCAGCGCCTCGCTGGCGGCGGCACCCAGGCCCCAGGCCGCCTCAAAGCGCGCCTCATCGCCGGGCCGCGCGCGCCCCATCATTTGCCGCAGCGCGAAGAGCTTGCGCACCTGACTCGCCGGCAGCGGCTGGATTGGGCCGATGCTGCGCGCCGTGGCCATGATCCTGGCCGTGTGCTCCAGCGTTTCCAGCAGCAGATAGGCGTCCCAAAGATTCCCGGCGACGGTCAGGGAACCGTGGTAGGCGAGCATGATGGCGTCGTGTTCGCGCACGAGCCGGCTGATGGCGTCGCGGTTCTCGGGGCCGGAAGGCGTGGCGTAGGGTGTCACCGGAATAACGCCCAGCAACACGATGGCCTCGGGGATGACGCATTCGCTGAAGCCGTGCCCGGTCAGGGTGAGCGCGACTGCGTTGGGCGGATGGGCGTGCACCACGCCCTGCACATCGTCGCGCTGACGATAGCATTCCAGGTGCATCAGCAGCTCCGAGGTGGGACGCAAGTCGAGGTTGTCCGCATTCGGCGTGTCGACGCGCTCGCCCTCCATGTTCACCACGATGAGTTGCTCCGGCCGCATGAAGCCCTTGGCCAGGCCGCTGGGGGTGCACAGAATGCGCTCTGGCGCCAGGCGCGTACTGATGTTGCCGCTGGCGCTGTCGATCAGATTGTTATGATAGAGCAGGCGGCCGATGTGACAAATCTGTTCGCGCAGTTCAGTTTCGGTCGTGGTCATTGGGATGCTGCAATCTCGCTCTCGAGGACGAAAAAGGGAACGCTGCTTGCCACCCGGTTGCCGTTCTGGTCTTCGATGAAGACCAGTTCGCCGTCGGCGAGGCGGAGCAGGATGGAGGGAGTCCCGGTGACGCCGGTACTCTGCGCCAGTTCGCTGTCCGCGACGACCTGGTCAGCCTGTTCGTTGACACAGGCGGTCATGGCGTTGTAGTTCAGGCCGGCGCGAGAAGCAAAGGTGAATGGCGTAAGCCCGCTGTAGCCGGCGCTGGTGAGTGCATACATGAGGTCGTGCGCGCGCCAGAAGCTGCCCGGCACAAGGATTTCAGCGCATTCGACAAGGTTGGCGGTCAGCGTCGAGGCGTAGGGATCGACGACCGGGAACAAGCGATACTCAAGCCGGGCCTGCCCACTAACGACATGGGTCTCGATTACCTGGCGCATGGTTGTATGGTAAGTCTGGCAGTGCGGGCAGAGGAAGTCCGCAAATTCCACGACGGTGATTGGCGCTTGCGGGTCGCCGAGCACGAAGGCACCATCAGCCGTGCGTGCCTGGGGGATGCTGTCGTAGTCCGGCGCGTCGGGGTCGGACCAGAGTTCACCCGCACAGGCCGAGCGCAGTGCGCCCAGCGAATCCTGCAGTACGTCGATAATGTAAATGGCCTGGTCAACCGGGATCGTCTGCTGTGGCAGTCCTTCGGCAAGCGAGGCGAAAATGCCGGCCATGGTATTGGTGTTGCAGCCGGGCGGTGCCTCATCCTGGGCCAGCAGCGGCGTGGCAATCAGCAGCAGCGCGAACAAGAACGTGATCAGTCGCATGAAACCTCCCTGGAACTTTCTGCTCCGCGTATGGCGTCCACAGCCCAGGCCGGCGCCGCTAGGGTCTGACAATTCTGGCGGGCAGGGGACGGGTTTACGGGGAGCACGGAACGCAAGTCAGTCAGAAAGCCTGCCCCGCATTGTCTCCCTTGTGGCGTTGTCCCCATGCGACTATAGCACGGGGGGGGACAAGGCAACAGCGCCCGCAGTCTGGCACGCTCAGGCGAAGGGATCTGCCGGGAAGCGATAGCTTGCGAGCAGACTCCAGTCGTTCGGCGGCCAGTAGCGGAAAACCGCCTCGCCGATCAGATTGGCGTGGTTGACCGGGCCAAACACGCGGGAATCACGGCTGTGATTGCGGTTGTCGCCCATCACGAAGAATTCGTCTGCGCCCAGTTGCCATTCCCGGTCGCGACAGCGGCTGTCGCTGCAGGGCTCATTGATGAAGTCCTCGCTAAGCGGACGCCCGTTGATTTCGACATGGCCGTCACGCAGCGCGACTGTTTCTCCCGGCAGGCCAATCACGCGCTTGATGAGCGGCGGATCGATACCGGGGCGGTCCGGGGACTGAAAGACGACGATCTCCCCGCGTGCCGGCTGGCGCAGGTAGTAACTCACGCGCGACACAATGACGCGCTGGTCGCTGTAAAAACTGGGTTCCATGCTCGGGCCGTCGACGTAAAAACGTACTGAGGCCATGTCGACCAGGGCGTAAATCATCGCCATGAGCAAGAGCGACTCGACGAGCTCGAACAAGAGGCCGCGGCGGCGCAGACGCGGGCGTGGCAGGCTGTAGGGGGCGGCGTGCATGGAGCCTCCCAGGATCATGAAGATGGAGTCTGGCCCGCGCGAAGTGTAGCGTTTGCGCCGGGGCGTGGCAATGCGCCGCGCCTCACAGCTTGCCGTCGCGCGGACGGAAGCTGAGCACGATGGGGGTGCCCTCGAAGGGGCAGGCGGCGCGGATGCGGTTCTCCAGGAAGCGTTTGTAGCTGAAGTGCACCAGGCGCGTATCATTGACGTGAAAGAGGATTACGGGCGGATCCACGGCCACCTGCGAGCAAAAGTAGATGCGCAGCTGGCGTGTGCCACGGCGTGGCGGCGGATGATCGTGCATCGCCTCACGCAGGATGCGGTTGAGCGTGGAAGTGGGCAGGCGCATGCTGCGCGCCTCGAAGACGCGGTTTGCCACTTCCAGCACCTGGTGGATGCGCTGCCCGGTGAGCGCGCTGATGAAGATGACCGGGGCCTCCGGCAGGAAATTGAATTTCTCGCGCATATCTTCCAGAAAGGCGGGCATGGTGTACGCGTCCTTTTTCAGCGCGTCCCACTTGTTGACCACTACCATCACGCTGCAGCGGGCCTCGAGGATTGCGCCGGCGATGTGCTGATCCTGCTCGGTGACGCCATCGACCGCGTCGATCACCAGCAGCGCGACATCCGCCCGCTCGATGGCGCGCATGGCGCGCAGCACGCTGAACTTCTCCACCCCAGGGTCGATCTTGCCGGGGCGGCGGATGCCGGCCGTATCGATCAGCGTGACGGGCATGCGCTGCCAGAGAATTTGCGTGTCGATGGCGTCGCGCGTGGTACCGGCGAGCGGGCTGACAATGACGCGCTCTTCGCCCAGCAACCGGTTTAGCAGGCTGCTCTTGCCGACGTTGGGGCGGCCGGTGATGGCAACCTTGAGCGTGTCATCCTCTTCGTCATCGCCTGCCTGCAGTCGGGCAACATTGCCAAAGGCGGTGACGACCGCATCCAGCAAATCGCCAACCCCCAGGTTGTGATAGGCGCTGATGGGGAAAACCTGGCTGAAGCCGAGGCCGTAGAATTCGAAGGCGTCTTCGCTGCGCGCGTCGTTATCGGCCTTGTTGGCGGCCACGATGACCGGGCGCCCGGCGCTGTTCTCGCGCAGCACCTGCGCGATGTGCTCGTCTGCGGCGGTGATGCCCTGTTCGCTGTCGACGACCATGAGAATGACGTCCGCATCATTGGCGGCCAGCATCGCCTGGCCCTCAATCTGCGGGATGAAATCGATGCTGCCTTCGGCCAACGGCCGCGTATCGCGGCTGCCGCCGGGTTGCCAAACCTCGATGCCTCCTGTGTCGACGACGTGAAAGGGCACGGCAGTCCACTCGCATTCTCCCTGGATGCGGTCGCGGGTGGTGCCAGGAATGTCATCGATGACGGCCACGCGGCCCCCGACCAGGCGATTGAACAGCGTGCTTTTGCCGGTGTTGGGACGCCCGACGAGCGCAACAAGCGGTTTGGGTGCCATGAATTTCTTGTGTTTCCCTGTGCAGCCCGATTTCAACAGAACGGGCCGTCACTGTCAAGCGCCGTCTGCGCTCTCCGCCGCCGCTTCGCCGGAGTCGGACTCTATTGTGCTAATAGCAACATCGATCTCTGAGGGCAGGACGGAGATGTTCTCTACGTCATCGTTGTCCAGATTAAGGCTGACGTCCGGTGCGACAGAATGGCTGCCAGCTTCCAGTTCATTGAGGTCGACCAGCACGCGCAGATCGGCAGCGCTCATTATCTCCAGGGCGTTGCGCGCGCCAGTGATGAGCACCGTCACCGTGTCCGGCGACAGGCTTGCTGTGTGTTCGTCCGCCAGGCCGATGAATCCAACCGGCGCCAGGTCAAACTGGCGGCTGGTGAGCAGGGGCGTGATGCCGATAGAGACCGTGATCCCCTGGCCGCCGAAGACGAACAGGTCTTCACCGGCAGTGCTGACCCGCGTCTGCACTTCGAAACTGCTGTTGCGACCTTCAAGGCTGATCGGGTCGGTGGAGAGGGTGTCCGGCGCGCTTTCCAGCGCTTCCGGGTCGCCGCTGACCAGCACGACTTCCGGATTGTAGCTCACAGAACTGAGCGTGTAGCCCTCGGGCAAAGTGTCGACGAGGATGTTGGGCTGGACGCTGACCTGGCGAATGTCCGAACGGGTGCGCACGGGCACCTCCACCAGCATCGTCGCAGGCGAGAGACTGACGTCGCTAACGATGCTGCCGTCGGCATTGATCGGCTGCAGGCGCAGTTCGTCACTAAAGTCACTGCGTCGTTGCGAAAGGTTGAGCGCAATGCGAGCGGCGACCACTTCCTCCACCCTTCCCTGTGGCCCGCTGACCAGCACTTCCCGGCTCGCCGGCCGTAGCCCCTCTTCCCCGATTTCGAAACCGCGCGGCAGGGAAAGCATTACGTCCACTGCGACCGGTACCTGCCTTTCAAGCAGGGGCTCCAGCTGGACGTAGAGCTGCCGGGGAGAGGTATCCGGGATGGCGCGCCGCGAAACGCTGGTTTGCAGTGCGACGTTGTGCTCGCCCTGGCCCAGGTCATCAAGGCGTGCCTGCACCACAATGTCATCCAGCGCCAGCAGGGCCAGCGTAGAATTAGGCGCACGCACCGTTACGGTGGCGAATTCGCGACTTTGCCCGGTTACAATCATGCTCTCCGCGACGGTGATGAGGATGGGCACATTGCGGAAGATGCGTTCACTGACCGGGTCCCGGTCCAGCGTGGCGACGAACCACACGAAGAAGGCCAGCACCATCGATGCCACCAGCCACGCAAGGTTCCGGCCCAATGTCGCCCGCTGTGGCGCGGGCGCCTGGCTCATGAGGAGGGCTCGCTACGGGTCCGCCGCGGCAAGGGCAGGGATGTAAGACGCTCGCCCACCCAGCCCGGCAGCGACGTCGCTGCGGGCGGGTCAGTAGTATAGATGGCGCCCAGGACCGTGTTCAGGCGTCTCACGTCCATGCGCCCGGATATGCGGCCACCGTCCGTCATGGTGATACGGCCGGTCTCTTCGGAGATGACTACGGTGACGGCGTCGCTGACTTCACTGATCCCCAGCGCAGCGCGATGGCGGGTTCCCAGGGATGGATTGTTGAGATTGCGGCTGGCGGAAAGCGGCAGCACGGTGGCGGCGGCGGCGATGCGCCCCCGCTCATCGATGATGGTGGCGCCGTCGTGCAGCTCCGTGCGCGGCCAGAATATGGTCAACAGCAGCTGCGAAGAGAGCTCGCTGTCCAACGGGATGCCGGTACGGATGTACTCATCCAGATTGCTGTTGCGCTGCAGCACGATGAGGCCCCCGTGGCGGCGCTCGGCCAGCAGCGCAGTGGCAGCGCAGATCTCGTCGATGAGGTGCTGGCGCACGGTGGCGGAAGGGCGGCGGCCGCGGCCAAAGATGCCGGCGCCACCCAGCTGCTCCAGCCCGCGCCGCAACTCAGGCTGGAAAATGACCGGCAGGGCGATGAGCAGCAGGGGCAGGGCCAGGCCTATCAGCCAACTGAGCGCGGTAAGTTCGAATAGACGAGAGACGAGCACCATGCCGACCACGACGAAGATGACGCCACGCAGCATCGCTACTGCCGTGGAACTGATGAGAAAACTGAGGGCGAAGAACAACAGGCCGACCAGCAGAATGTCAACCAGCGCGCTCACACTCAGGTTGTCGAAGACCCACAGCAGTTCCTGCATGGCAGTCTTCCAGTCCGGCGTGTGCCGGTTACGCTACACTTCAGGCGCTGGCGCGCGCTCCCATCAACTCCACCAGGATAGCCTTCTGGGCGTGCAGACGGTTGGCGGCCTGGGGGAATATTAACGAACGCACGCTGTCGGCCACCTCGTCGGTGATCTCCTTGCCACGGTAGGCCGGCAGATCGTGCATGACGACGGCTTGCGCGGGTGCCCTGCCTACCAGCTCCGCGTTCAGTTGCCAGGGACGGAAGGCGGCCCTGCGCTCGGCGGCTTCCGCCTCCTGCCCCATGCTCACCCAGGTGTCGGTGTAAAGGATGTCCGCATCCTGCACTGCGTTGACGGGCAAAGCTTGCAGCCGGATATCGATGTTCGGGTTGATCTGCGCGGCAGCGTCCAGCACGCTTTCGTCGAGGCCATAGCCCTCTGGCGAACTTAGCGTAAGGTGCGTGCCGAAGTGCGCGCAGGCCAGCGCCAGCGAGGCCGCGATGTTGTTGCCGTCGCCAAGATAACAGAGACGCAGGCCATCCGTCCGGCCGAAGTGCTCGGTGATGGTCAGCATGTCGGACAGGACCTGGCAGGGGTGGCGGCCGTCGCTCAGACCATTGATGACCGGCACACACGCCCACTGCGCCAGCTGCTCGACGTCCTCGTGCGCATACACCCGTGCCATGATGCCCTGCACCATGCCGGAGAGCACGCGCGCCACGTCGGCGACGCTTTCGCGTTTGCCCAGGCCGACTTCCTCCGGCCCCATCATGATGGCGTGCCCGCCCAGATGGTTCATGCCAACCTCGAAGGAGACGCGCGTACGCAGCGAGGCCTTCTGAAAGAGCATGCCCAGGGTCTGGCCCGCCAGCAGGGGACGGTTGCCGCCAGCGCACCAGTCGCTCTTCAACTCAGACGCCAGATGCAGCAGCCCTTGCAAGTCAGATGAAGACCAATCCTCAAGGCTAAGAAAATGTCTTGGCATGGCGGATTATTTCCTGTGGTGCGGCACCCGACGTTGCTTAATCATAGCGTTCGCAAGCGGGTCTGCCAACTTCGCGACTACGGCGCCAGGGGCTGCATGTCGCGCCAGTTGAGGCCGACTTCGGCGTTGGCGCGCAGCGGCGCCTTCAGCTCGACAGCCTGCTCCATCACGTCCACGACGAGGCGGCTGGTCTGCGCCAGTTGCTCGTCAGGCACTTCCAGCACCAGTTCGTCATGCACCTGCAGGATCATGCGCGCGTCCAGCCGGTGAACGGCGAGCGCGTGATGCAGGTCGATCATGGCGCGCTTCATGATTTCAGCGGCGCTGCCCTGGATGGGCAGGTTGATGGCGACGCGTTCCGCGCGACTGACGGCCACCGGGTTGCTCTTGCGGCTGTCGAGCAGCACGGGGAACTCATGCTGCCGCCCGAAGAGAGTTGTGACCGGGCCACTGCGCGCCTGCGTTTTGGTCGCGTCCATCCATTCGCGGATGCGCGGCATACGGCCAAAATAGTCGTCGATAAACTTGCGCGCCTCGGCCAGCGTGAGGTCGCTGTCGCTCGCGAGGCTGTACGCGCCCATACCATAGATCAGGCCAAAATTGACCCGTTTGGCGAAGTCACGTTCCTCGTAGCTGACTTCCTCCAGCGGGATGCCGAAGACGGTGGCGGCAGTCACCGCGTGGATGTCCTGCTCCTGGCGGAAGGCATCCAGAAGGGTGGGATCCTCGCAGAAGTGCGCCATGACGCGCAGCTCAATCTGATTGTAATCGACCGCCAGCAACTGCGTGCCCGGTTGCGGCACGAAGGCGCGGCGCACCTCGCGGCCCGGTTCGGTGCGAATGGGGATGTTTTGCAGGTTGGGGTTGCTGCTGCTCAGGCGACCGGTATTGGTGCCGGTCTGGTTGTAGCTGGTGTGCAGGCGACCGGTATGCGGATTGATGAGCTCGGGCAGCGAATCAACGTAGGTGCCCCTCAGCTTGGTCAGCTCGCGGTATTCGAGGATGTGGCCAATGATCGGGTGCTGGTCGCGCAAACGGCCCAGCGACCAGGCGTCCGTGGAGAAGCCGTGCGAGGTCTTGCGCAGGTTGGCCGTGGGCAGGCCCAGCTTGCCGAAGAGCACGTCGTTGAGTTGCCGCGGGCTGTTGATGTTGAAGGCGCCGTAGCCGCCGGCCAGGCCATGAATGGTCTCTTCCAGCTCGCCCAGTCTCTCGCCCAGGGTGCTGGACAGCTGCTGCAGATGCTGCGTATCCAGCACGACGCCGGCGCGTTCAAGCTCGGCGATGACGGGGATTAGCGGCATCTCCAGCGTCGTGTAAACTTCGTTGAGCAGTTCGTTCGCCTGCATCCGCGGCCGCAAATAGTCGACTGCGCGCCAGGTGATCGCGCCGTCTGCCGCGGCGTAGGGCGCAGCGACCTCGATCTCCACCAGGTCCATACTGATTTGCTTGCGGCCCGTGCCCAGCAGCTCGCTGATCTCGGTCATATCCACCGGCGGCTCAAGCACGAAGCGGGCGAAATTCTTGAGGCCGAGGAATTTGGAGGAGGTGTCAAAGAGCCACTGCGCAATCATGGTGTCGAAGGCGACCGGTGATACGTCGACGCCGTAGCGCTGCATTACGACCAGATCGTAGGCGGCGTTGTGGGCGAACTTGGGGATGCCGGGGTTGGTCAGCGGACCGCGCAGGGCATCCAGTACTTGCTGTCGCGGTAGCTGTGGTCCCTCGGCATGCCCGACCGGGACATACCAGCCGCGCTTACCATCCACCGCCAGCGCGATGCCCACCAGGTCGCAGGACATCTGGTCAACGCTGGTCGTCTCGACGTCCCAGACGATTCCCTCCGCGGACTTGAGCGCGTCCACCAGCGCCGCGAGCGCCGCCTCGTCGCGCACGAGAATTGTCTCGACGTCTGCCGTGGCCTGCTGCGCGGTTGACGCAGGCACTTCTGGCGCGAACATGTCCAGCTGATCAACTTTAGTAAGCCGGTCGCTGAAGCTGCGGAACTCCAGCGTACGCATCAGCTCAAGCACAACATTTGCGTCGAAATCGTGGGCGACGCAGTCCTCCAGCGCGAAGGGCACCGGGACATCGCGCTGAATGAGCGCCAGCTCGCGGCTGAGCTCCGCCAGTTCCGCACCAGTCTCCAGCTTCTTGCGCATGGCTCCGCGGACTTCCTCGATATGCTCGTAGATGCCGGCGACGGATTCGTACTTCTTCAGCAGAGTGACACCGGTCTTTTCGCCTATGCCTTTTACGCCAGGAATATTGTCGGAACTGTCGCCCATCAGGCCCTTCAGCTCGACCAACTGCCAGGGCTCCAGACCGTAATGATCGCGGAAGGCAGCCAGGTTCCAGACGACGTCCTGCTGGCCGCGTTTGGGCAGTTGCACGCTGACCTTCTCCGACAGCAACTGCAGGATGTCCCGGTCGCCGGTGATAATGCGGATCTCGACGTCCTGTTCTTCGACCAGGCGCACCACGGTGCCGATGACGTCGTCGGCCTCGTAACCCTCCAGAGCCAGCACAGGAATGTTGAAAGCCTGCACCACTTCCTCGATGCGCTCGATCTGCGGGCGCAGGTCATCGGGCATCTTTTCGCGCGTGCCCTTGTACTCGCTGAACATGGTGTCACGGCCGCTAAGGCCGCGGTCCAGGCTGACGGCGAGGAAATCCGGTTCTTCCTGCTGCAGGATGTCCAGCAGGGTGCGGGTGAAGCCATAGGTAGCGTTGGTGGGCTCGCCGGCGCGGGTGCGAAAGGCCTGCACCGGCAGCGCGAAATACTGGCGGTAGGCCAGCGCGTGGCCGTCAATGATGACGAAGCGGGAACGCTTGCTCATGGTTCGCCTGAAACCGGATCACGAACAGGATACCCAGTATAACGTAGCCTTGATGCTACAGTCCGCTCTTTGACAGGAACACCTGCCGCTCTATACTGTGCGCTGACAACGACCCAGCGAAAGTCAGTCCATGACAGCTGTTGCCAGTCCCGTTCGTGAAGACGCGCCTGATTCATCCGAGACCTTCCAGACACAAAACATTCTCACTATCGTTGGCGGGCACTTCATGCACGACATGTACCCGGCCTTTGTGCCGGCCCTGTTGCCCGTCATCCTCGAGAAGCTGGCGATCCCGCTCGGTCTGGCCGGCACGCTGCAACTGGCCATGTCGATTCCCTCGCTCTTCAGCGTGTTGGTAGGCTGGCTGGGCGACCGCTTTAGCGTGCGTTACCTCGTCATCTTTATGCCTGCCATCACCGCTACCCTGATAACTTTTATTGGCCTGATGCCAAGCTACGCTGCGCTGGTCGTTCTGCTCTTTGTGGCCGGTATCAGCGGGGCAGCATTTCACGCGCCGGCGCCGGCCATGGTCGCGCGCCTCTCCGGGCGGCAGCTGGGCAAGGGCATGGGCTTCTTCATGGCCGCCGGCGAGCTGGGACGTTCGCTGGGGCCGCTGCTGGTCGCATTTGCATTGACCCAGTGGGGCCTGGAGGGTACCTGGCGCGTGATGTTCTTCGGCTGGCTGGCCTCGGGGATCCTCTTCTGGCGGCTGCGGCGCATCCCGGCGCAAACACGCAAGACGCTGAATCTGCGGAGTGTCCTGCCGCACATGCGGCGTGTCTTCATCCCCCTGCTGGGCGTGATGATCCTGCGCGGCATGCTCGTTTCCTCGCTCTCCTTCTACCTTGTATATTTTCTCAGCAAGGAAGTTGGCATGGCGCTGGAAAACGCCGCGCTGATGCTGGCGTTATACGAACTGGCGGGTGTGGGCGGTGCACTGGCTGGTGGCATGCTTAGCGATCGTATCGGGCGCAGGCGCACCGTGTTCATGGCGACCGTGCTGGGCTCGGCGCTGCAGGTCCTGTTCCTGCTGATAGTCAACGTCAATCCGGCGTTGATTCCCCTGGCCCTGATTCCGCTGGGCTTCGCCTCACTCTCGGTGACGCCGGTGCTGCAGGCCGTGGTACAGGATCAGTTTCCGGAGAATCGCGCCACTGCCAGCGGCATCTTCATCCTCTATGCGTTTCTGACACGTTCGGTCAACGCCCTTGTGCTGGGACTGATTGGCGAGCGCCTGGGTCTGGAGGCGGCCTTCACCATCGCAATCGTCGCGTCACTTCTTGCGCTGCCGCTGATCCTGCGATTGCCGGCATCGCCTGAAGCTGATTCAGGTCGGGCGGATGTGACCTCGCCAATTGGCGCCCTCGCCGATTTCCTGCGCTTCTGGAAACGTGACTGAGCCGTAGTCCGTCAGCTCGAACTCGCGCAGCGACAACTCGCCGCGCAGCACCTCAAGCTCGACTTGCACGCCAGCTGCTCCGGGCGTCTGGCGGAACATGCCCCAGGCATAGCCGTTCGACCAGAACTGCTGCGAGGCTTCCTCGCTGTGGGCGAAGGCCATGCGGTGCGTCACACCAGAGTACTGGAAGCCGCTGAGCGCGAGCAGGGCGGCCCAGCTGATCATGGCGCGGGCGTAATGATGACCGCACTCGGCCTCGTTGAAGGGGCTGCGGCGCTGGCCATCGTAGCGGGCGCGGACGGCCTCGATGCAGCGCAGGCCATTCTCCATTTGCCCTTCATAGAGCATGCCGATAGCTGCAGTGTATTCGAAGCCGGTCATGACTTCGTTGAAGTAGGGGAAGGGGCGTTTCGGCCGACCACCGCGCGGATAGCTGGCCATCAGCAATGCCGATTCGTCATTCAGGACGTAAGAGCGCATGTGGTTGAAGTGGCCGTAGAAGCTCTCCCGGAAGTTGTAGCGCATGATGCTGTCCAGCGTGCTGCGCACATTGGCAGGGTCGACGAGGTAGCCAAGACCGTTGACGTGCGCCTGAAACTGACCGACCAGCTGATCGACGAGGCAGCCCGGGCCGAGTTGCAGTACCGGCTCGGTAGGGTCCGCCGCGCCCATGTCACTGGTCAGCATGTCTCGCACGGCCAGCCGGTTGTCTGCCGGGCGGATTTCGTGTTCGTAGTACTCGCCATTGAAGAGGTTTGCATCCAGCCAGGCGCTGCCTTGCGTGAAGAGGGATCTGCACTTGTCGGCGAATTCTGTTTCGCCGAGGTGACGCGCCATCTCTTCGCTGGCGCGTAGCGCGCCCAGATACCAGATGCCCATCTGGGGGTTGGGCCCGTAGTATTCCACGTCCATGGTGTTGTGCTGACAGCCTTCCATCACGCCGTCCTGGTCAGCATCCCAGCCGCCCGGATACCAGCAAAACTCCAGCGAGCGCCGCACAGCCGGCCACAGCCGCCGTAGCCAGTCGTCATCGCCCTTGAGTTGCCAGTCGCGGTGCATTCTCATGATGCAGCCCATCTGCCCGTCAGCCGCAGCAATCGACCAGCTGCGGGCCTGCTCCAGCGGCAGATGCACGCGAAAGCTCATGCCGCCGTCTTCGCGCGTGGCGTAGAGAAACTCAACCTCGCGCATACCGGCGGACAGTTCACCAAAGAGGAAGGCGGTGGCCTGTTCGTAATTCCAGACGTGGGTGCAGGAACCGAAGCAGCAGCCGGCGTTATCGTGACAACCTTCCCAGCCGAAGGTGTAGCCATCAGGCGTGCGGAATGTCGTCTGCGAGCGCAGCGTACTCACGTTATAGAGCGCGCTTTCCTTAACGACGTCAGGCACATCACTGGCCAGGAAACTGTTGACGAAGAGCAGCGTGTCACGTTCTAGGTTACCCAAATTCGAGGCACAAAATTCGGCTGCTTCCCAGGCGTCGGCGAAGCGCGCAGTGTAATGGTTGCCCACCACCACGCCGTTGTCCGGGCTGGCCTCGGGCTGGTGCCAGCCGTGGGGCCAGGCTAGGCGGTTGGGGAAGTGCCAGCACAGCAGGAAGGTGATGGTCTCGCTGCTTCCCGGCGCGACCGTCACACTGGCGGCCAGCGAGCCAATTGGCGCTTGTTCGTTTCCCAGGTCGCGCTCTTCCAGCCGCCCGTCATCACTAAAGTCATCCCAGAAATCCAGCAGCGAGTCGCCCCAGGGGCGGTTGCCAAATGTCTGCCAGGCCGTACGCCAGCTGAAGTCCGCATCAGATGTACTCGCCAGGGCCAGGGTGCCATGCTGCTCTGCTCCGGAATCAATGCCTTCCGAGCGCATGAAGAGGCCACGAAGCGAGCCATTGCGGTACTCGTTGACATTGCCCCGCGTCGCACCCTGGCTGCCATCCGTGCCGATGAAGTTGAGCAGGCTGCCGCAAACGCTGGCTTCAACCGGCTGGTCGCCTGTGTTGGTCAACTCGAAGCGCAACATGGCCAGCGGCAACTCGCTGGCGGCCGCATCGCCAGGCACCAGCGGGTTGAAGGCCTGCAGGCGCACCTTAAGCGGCACATCCATGTCATCCAGCAAGACCTGGCCGAAGGGGTAGGCGGCCTCGAAGCGACAGTTGCGAAAGCGCGGCAGTCCATGATTGGTGATCAGCGAGCCCGTCGCGCCCTCGAAATCCTCGGCCGGGATGGCCCCCTCCAGTGCGCGGGCACAAGAATTCCCGTCAGCATCGCGAGTGAAGAGCGCAAAAAAGGTCTTTTCAAGCTGGAAGCCCTTGGCCGGCCGGTTGACGATTTCCCAGTCGTGCAGGTTGCCGCGACCGCCGAGCGAGACGGTGCCGGTGCCGATGCCGCCCAGCGGCAGCGCAACGCGGCGCAGGTTGGCGCCTTCGTAGCGCGTCAGGACGGGCCAGTCATTTCGGGTCGGGATGGTCATGTTTTCTCCTGGAGATGTGCTGGGCAGGTCAGCCCTTGATGCCGGTGCGCGTCAGCGCCTCGATGATCCAGCGCTGGGCGATGATGAAGACGATCAGAACCGGCAAGATGGCCATGGTGACGGCGGCCATCACGACCGAGGCGTTACCGGCTCCCATATAGCCGGTAAGCATGGCGATTCCCTGGGGCAGGGTCATGTTGTCCCAGGATTTGAGGAAGATGAGTGGCAGAAAGTAGCTGTTCCAGACAGCATTGAAGGTGATGATGGCCAGGGTGGCGAGCGAGGCGCCGGAGAGCGGCACGGCGATTTGCAGGAAGACGCGGACATGTCCGGCACCATCCACGCGCGCGGCATCCAGCAGTTCCTGCGGCAGGGTCTTGAAGAACTGGCGCATCAGGAACACGCCGAAGGCGCTGATGATGCCAGGCAGAATGATCGCCAGCGGGTTGTCCATGAGGCCCAGGGAGACCATGCTGAGGTAGATGGGGATGATAGTCACATGGCCGGGCACCATCAACGAGGCAAGCAGGAGCATGAAGAGAATGTCGCGGGCCGGAAAGCGCAGGCGCGCAAAGGCGTAGCCGGCCAGCGAACAGGTAATCAGTTGTCCGACAGTAACCGACAGGGTGATGCGCAGACTGTTCACAAAGAGTTGCACGAAGGGTACGCTGGACTCAAAGGGCGTGCGGTAGTTCTCAAAGCGCCACTCGGTCGGTAGCCAGGCTGGGGGCAATTGCAGACTTTCCCCAAGAGGCCGCAGCGAGGTAGAGAACATCCACAGCAGTGGCATGAGCACCAATATTGCGGCACCTGTCAGCAATATGAGGGAAAGTGCATTGCCGGCAGAGATGTGCCGCCGTGGTTGCTGCCGAATTTGCCCAACATGAGCTACAGGAACAGGAACGCTTCGCGAAGCCATTCGTCAACTCCCGGGTTTATTCGTAGTGGACCCAGCGCCGTCCAATGCGGAATTGTATCAGGGTCAGCACCAGGATGATGGCAAAAAGGGTCATGGAGACAGCCGCTGCGTAGCCCATGTCGAAGCGCTGAAAGGCCTTTTCGTAGATATACATGGCGACGCTGCGGGTGGAATCACCGGGGCCACCCTGGGTCAACACCATGATGGTATCGAAGACCTGCAGGGCGCCGATCATGAATATGACGAGGATGAAAAAGATTGTCGGGCTGAGCAACGGCAGGGTGATGCGGAAGAAAATCTGGCGCTCGTTGGCGCCATCCAGCTGGGCGGACTCATAAAACTCGTTCGGGATGTTCTGCAGGCCGGCCAGGAAGACCAGCATGGCGAAGCCAGTATTTTTCCAGACATCGAGGATGATGATGGCGGCCATGGACCAGCCGGCCTGGCTCAGCCAGGGAACGGGCGCAATGCCGATTTGTCCCAGGTAATAGTTGATGACGCCGGTGTCCTTCTGGTAGAGGAAGCGCCAGATTACGGCGATGTAGGTATGCGCAACCAGCAGCGGGAAGAAGAAGATAGAGCGATACAGGTTGCGAATGAACAGGGACATGCGGCGGTTGAGCGCGACCGCCAGCAGCAGCCCCACACTGGCGTTGAAAAAGACGGCGAAGAGCGTGAAGACCACTGTATTGCCGTAGGTGGTGCGCATGCGCCGGTCATTGGAAATATCGATGTAGTTTTCCAGGCCAATATATTCCGAATCCCCGATGATGCTGAAGTCCATGAAGCTGATGCGGACGGACTCGACGATTGGATAGAGGATGAAGAGCGTGAAGCCAATGAAGGTGGGCAGGATGAAGAAATAGCCCGTCAGCGCTTCACTCCATTTGGGCGTGAGGGATGGCAGGCGCAGGGCGCTCATGCAGGTTCTGGTCTTTGCGTAACATTTGGGCTGAATTCGAAAAGGCGTGCGGCGTTGGCGCTGGCCGGCAAGGTCACGTGATGCTGCCAGGCCGGGTCCTCATGCTGTTTGCGCATAATTGAGACGATCTCGCGCCAGGTGGCCAGCAGTCCGTCTGTGCAGGAGGGCAGGTCATGCGCGATGGCGTCGTGCAGCTTGCGCAGGTTGTAGCAGGGCACGGCCGCATACATGTGATGTTCGATGTGATAATTCATATTCCAGTAGAGAAAGCGCAGGAAGGGGTTGAGGAAAAAGGTGCGGGTACAAAGGCGATAATCCGGCACGTTGTCCATCAAACCGACGTGCTGGGTGTTGTTGCACAGGAAGAGCAGCCAGTCGCCATAGAAGTTGGCAAGGGTGATCAGCAGCGTCAGCATCCACTGGCCGGTGACCAGTGAAATGACCGCCAGCAACACATGGCCGCCAAGGAGGAAGCGGGCCTCCCGGATAATTGCCCGTTGCCGTTCCGGTTCTGTCGGCGGAAAGAGGGCGTCTCTTTCGTAACCTTCGGCAAAATGGCCACGACTCCAGCGGATCAGGGTTTGAAACTTGAAACGCACGCCACGCGGGTTAATGAAGGCGGTTTTGAGAAAACAGCGAAGGTTGTATTCCAGTGGCAGGACGACCTCGAGATCATCCGGCGGGTGCAGGGTGTAGAGGTGGTGTAACAGGTGGGAGGTGCGAAAGTAGACCACACTGTTCATTCCAAGAAAAGCAAAGAGGTGCACAAAGATTTCATTGAGCATTTTTGTGCGAAAGACACTGCGGTGGGAAAGTTCGTGGACAGCATTGATGGCAAAGCCGTAGAAGGAACCGTGCACAAACACCAGCAGCAGGGTCAATGGCCAGGGAAAATGCAGTGACGAATACCAGGCCGCGCCTCCGCTCAGCAGGAACAGGCCGAGAATTCCCAGGGTCTGCTCAAGGCCCTTGATGTCGCTACGGCGGTTTAACGCAGCGAGCGTCTCGCGGGGCAAGGGCGTGCGGTACCAGTCGACCCGTTGACCGGGGTCCGGGCGCATGGCCAGGGGACGCGGCCGCTCGGCTGCTGTGTCGATTGGACGCGCCAGATCACTGACGCCGCCGCAGGAAACACCGGGCTTGTGCCCCAAGAGACTATTGAACTTCAGCGTCACCAGTCACTCTCATGCACTTCCGCACCCGGTTGATTCTGTCAACCGGGTGCGAATTTGCGATACCGGTACGGGATTAGCCTTCCATTCGCTCGCGCAGGTCGGCCATGGCTTCCGACAACTCTTCGTGAGCCAGCGCGAGGCCTTCTTCGACGCTTACGGAATTGGCCATGATGAGGCCAAGGTTCCGCATGAAGATGCTCTCGACCTCCGAGAAGTTGGCCGGCGAGGGCACCGGCTTGATGTCGTCGAGGCTCTCGAAATAGTAGTGTGCGCTCTTCGGGAAGGCGTTGAATTCCTCGTTGAGCGTGGCAGATTCACGGGCAGGCAGGGAAGTGCCGCCGGCGACGGAATCAAGGTCAGTCTGGAAGTCGGTGAGGTCCTTGATAAGCTCGATCGCCAGTTCAGGGTTGGCCGAGGATTTGGTAATGGCATAGCCACCTGAGCCGAAGACGGTGGTGCCGGCGCGCTTGCGTGGCCAGGGCGTGATGTCCACATCATAGAAGTCGTTGGCGATATAGTTTGTGAAGGGCCAGCGGCCGGCAGCGCTCATGGCCGCACGTTTGGACACGAAGAGCTCGGTCATGTTGGTGCCCTCGACTGCCGGGGAGACGCCGTGCTCGTGCACCAGCGAGTGCAGGAACTGCACCGATTCCAGCATCTTCGGGTCGTCGAGGTTGGAGTCGAGCCAGTCTTCGGTGAGCGTGGCGGTACCGTTGGTGTGCCACCAGGGAGTCAGGCCGAAATTGAAGTAGGGGATAGCGTAACCAAAGACCCTGTCGCCGCCCTCGCCGCTGGTTAGCGCCATTGCGGTCTCGAGGAAGTCATCCCAGGTCCATTCAGGATCGGGATAATCGAGTCCGGCGGCGTCGAACATGGTCGTGTTGTAGTGGATGATCATGTTGTTCCACTCGCGCGTGAGATAGTAGGTGGTGCCTTCGGGGCCACGCGGAACCTTGAGCGCATTGTGGAGCGAGGGGTGCACCTCAGCAACGACAGCCTGCAGATCCGCGTCGGCTGCGATGATATCATCCAGAGGCAACACAAGTCCCTGGAAGATGGTCTCGGCCGTGCCCTCAATGGCCATGGAGATGATGTCAACCGGCAGGCCGCTGGCGATGCGCAACTGTACGTTGGTGATGTAACCACCCCACCCGGCCTGTGTAGGCTCGTAGACATCCTCGACGACCACATTGGGATAGCGCTCGTTGAAGCGCGCGATTGCATCAGCATAAATGCGCTGCTGCACTTCACCGCCGAAGTTGTAGATTGCCATCTGGGCCGCGATATCGGCCGGTGGCGTGTCTTGCGCCAGCGTCGCGCTCACCGGCAGGCTGAGCGCGGTAACCGAGGCGGCCGCGGCCCCGGAAGTCTGCAAGAACTGACGGCGAGACAGACCATGTTTTACTTTCATATCTTATTCCTCTCTGATCCTTTACCACAAATGCGCAAAATAAAGTGTAACGACTCTGACAGAGATGTCAAAAGTTGCCTGCAGGCTCGCCCGAGCGCTTCTGATTCCTTGTGCGCGGCTGTGATATAGTGGCGCGGTTGCAGGCTTGGACGCTCGCTCCCTGGTTCAGGAGTTCACTGACGCAATGTTCTTCCTCAATGGCTACATCAGCCTGTCTGAACGCAGGGCCGCCGACCGCAAGCTGCCGCGGTTGATGGTTGAAGGCCTGTTACTGGGCGGCACCGGGCTGGGTGTGCTGGCGCTGGTCTTCGAAATCGCCGCGGACGCCTTCAGCGTAGCAGCCTACCAGACGTTGCTGGCCATTGATGGTGCCCAGGGCTATCACGAAATCGCGATGTTGGCCTTCGCGGTGCTTTCGGTGATGCTGTTCTTCGGCGTGGTGCCCGCCTACAAGGCCGGCGCGTACCTGCGGCCCAACGCCGGCGGCACCGGTCCGCTGGTGGAAGCGATTGGCCCGCCACGCATGCGCTTCCTCTCCTGGGTCGGCACCAGCATGTTCTTCATCGACGCCGTTCTGACTATCATCATCAGCTCGATCTCGGCTTCCGATGTCACGCTGCTCATCTTCCCCGAGCTGGCTCCCTGGCGCATTGTGCTGGCCGAGGTCTACGCCTTCTTCATCATGGCCGTGCTGTCGGCGATCGGGCCCCGGCGCGCGGTGCCGCTGTTCCTGGTCGGCGGCGGCGCCTTCACGATATTCACTATTTTTGCGCTTTCCTGGGTAGCACTGCAGGCAGCCGCACAACCACAGCTGGCGGATGCCGTGCCCGCCATTGTCAGCGGGCTGGAATCCAGCGGCGTGGTCACGCACGTGGTGGAGGCCAGTGGCGAGGTCTCATCGCTGTCTGCCGCGCTCTTTTTCCAGTTCTTCCTGCGCTCGATGAGCAGCGCCATGCTGGGCTTCTCCGGCTATGAAGTCATTCCGGCCAGCGGCAAGCATGCAGCGCGCCCCAAGTGGAAGGTCATCAACACCGCGCTGATCGTTGCCGCATTATTCCTTATTGGCACGGGCATCATCCAGCTCTTTGCAGCCTCGACCTGGCGCATTCCGGCGACGGAAGGCTACAGTACGCTGCTGATTCAGTACGAGCTTGTTTTCGGCAAGGGCACGTCGCTGCTGTGGATCGCCGGTGTCCTGCTGGCGTTCATCCTGTTGCTGGCGCAAGGTGGTGGCTATGTGGGTGGCGCGGCAGTGGCCGCCAATGCCGCGCGTCTGGGGCGCTTGCCACGCGCTTTCAAAGATGACCGCGTCGGCGTGGTGGTCATCTGGGCCTTCGCCGCCATGCTGATTCCGGTCATCCGCACGGTCACTACGGTGGAGTCTTATTATGCATTCGGCTTCGTCAGCGAATTCGTCATAGTCAGCACGACCATCTTTTTTGTGGGTGACGACGTGCTGCGCAAGCGCGGCATAATGCCAGGTTCTGCAGAGGCGAAAGCCCTGCGCTTCGCCGGTTTGCGCGGGATGGTTGCCAGCTATGCGATGCTGCTGGTACTCATCACGCAAAAGACCGCCGCGTTGCCGCCCATCTTGCTGGGCGCAGCCTGCATCGTCCTCTTCCAGCTTTTCATCCATCGCGGTGGACTCAGGCGAATCTTCCCTGTTTCGAACGAGGGAATCCGCATCTCGCAGTTGCCGGGTCGTCTTCGCCTCTACCGTAGTGGCCACGAGCGCGCCCGCGACGAGGCGCGTCAACATGGCGTTGCCGGGGTTGTCGAACGGCTCATCAGCAGTGGCGCGCTGGTCAAGTTTAATGTGGAGCCTCATCGCATTCGCCGACTGATCAGCCATACGCACGACGTTTTGCCAGAGGCCTGGGCGCTGGCCAGGGTGGCCCACGATCATGATGAACGCATTGAAGAACCCAGCCAGGAGCTGGAAGATTGTTTCCATGCTGCCTGGAACAACCGTGACAAGTTGCTGGCGACCATAGAGCACTTCTCACACTATGGTATCTACACCTTCATCGACAAATACAGTCACAACTGGGCCGGCGCCAACCGTGATGAAACCACCGTGCAGCGTTCTATGATCCGGGCCCTCTTCCCGCGCACGCCGGAAGAAAAAATCTGGCAGGAATTCCAGCATTTTGGCTGGCAGGAACAGCCGGAGGACGTGTGGCAGTTTGCGCGCCAGCGCTACATCTGGGCGAAGGATCAGTGGCCAAACGTCAGCGGGCACGTCACCACGCTGTGGACGCTTGAGGACCTGGGCATGCTGGACAAGGTCAACCCTGAACTGGTGCAAAGAATGCGTGAAGCCCGAACCTTGCCATCGCGCCTGGAGCAACAGCAGCGCCTCAGTGAAGATATCGTAGCGGACGTCGACGCCGGGCAAGCAGAGCCGTCACCTGACGATCCCGGCTCAACGCCCAAGTGAGGCCATGAGGCGCACGGGTCGCAATCCGGCGAGCCGGTCCGCCTGCTGCCGGGCGTGAGGGGTAGAAAGATCGCTTCAGGCGTCAAACACTGGCGCGTCAGTCTGCCGGCGGCGCTCTTTGTGTTGCTGGCCAGCATCTATATGCTAACCTGGAGCGGGCGCATCAACAGCAACGATGCGCTGTTGCTGCTGAATGCAAGCGGCAGCCTGGTCCGATATGGTGACATGCGCGCAGATCTCGGCGCCGGAAACAAGCCCATCTCTCCCGGACAACTCATCCCCGGCCCAGGTTTCGAATCACTGCCCGAAATCCGGGTTGAACCCCTGCAGGCCTGGCTCGCGGCGCCGCTTTACTGGCTGGCACTGCGCTTGCCCGGGCCCGGTCTGGCGCACACGGTGTACCTGTTCAACGTGCTGGTCAGCGCGGCCGCCGTCAGCCTTTTTTTTCTGTACGCCCGAATGCTCGGCCACAGCGAAAGGGCCGCACTGCTGGCCTCACTCCTGCTGGGACTGGCTACCATCGTCTGGCCCTACAGCGACAGCTTTTTCCAGGCGCCTTTGACCCTGTTGATGATTCTTCTGGTTGCCTTCCAGCTGGAACGCTGGCGTCGCAGCGGCTGGCGCGCGCCGATGCCGGCGTTGCTGGCCTTGCTGGCCCTCTTGTTGATGCCGCTGTCCCGGCAATCGGCTCTGCTTGCCCTTCCCGCGCTCGCGGTCCTGGTGCTGCCTGACCTGCGCTCGCGCCTCCGCGTCAGGCAATGGCTGCTGCTGGTTTCAGGGGTGCTGACGGTGGCAATTCTCACCGCCCTGGCCCTCGGATCGGAGTGGGGCAGAATCCTGAATGAACTCGGCAATCGACTGGCCCAACTGGATCTCGCGTTCAGCGCCAGGGTATTGCACAGCTACCTGATAAGTCCCGGTGGCAGCTTGTGGGGTACTTCACCAGTGCTGATGCTGGCCTTGCCGGGTGCCTGGCTGCTGTGGCGCAGCCGACAAGTCAGGTATGTGCTGGTCGCGCTGCTAATGGTGGCGGGCTTCGCGCTGACATTCGCCTTCTGGCAGGGGATTCACTGGTTCGGCGGCCTGTCCTGGCCGCCACGTTTTCTCATCCCGACCGTGCCTTTCTTGCTGCTGGCCGCCTTGCCAGTTCTGGAGCGTCTGACTCAAGGTCCGCGGCCACGCTGGCTGCTGCCGGCCGTGGCCCTGCTGACCGGCTACAGCCTGTGGGTTCAAATCAGTGCCACCAGCCTTCCCTGGGAGGTCTACGGCAGCGCGCTACCGCCGGAAGCCGGTGGCCTCGGCGAATGGGGCGGTGGACTCAATCTGCTGCGCTGGTTGCGTTGGGTGGTCATCCCCGGGCAGTGGGCGGAATTGCCGCTGGATTTCTCCTGGCTGCGACTGCAGGCCCTGTCCTGGCCCCTGCTGTTTGGCGCGTCAGCCGGGTTCGCGCTGTGGCAAATCCTGCGCCAGCTGCGCAGGCGGGCAGACATAGCGTTTCGTCCGACCCGCCTGAATGACCTGCTGCAAACGGCTGCCATGCTGCTGCTGATGCTGTTCGCGCTGGCCCTCTTGCCGCCCGATCCGCTTTACGACGCGCCCAACGAGGCCCTTGCCGAGTTGCTGCAGCGTTTGCCGCAGGAGACCGTGCCGAGCGATGTGGTGCTGCTCAACGACCTGGAGCTGGAACGCTACCTTGTGAATTATGCGAAGCTCGACTGGCCGCGCCTAGTCAGCCTGCCTTTCCATCCCGGCGAAGGGGCCAGCCCGGAACAACCGCCCGAGATCCGCTCCGACAATCCGGAAGTGCTGCTGCAGGAAAGTGCGGCGCAGCAAATTATGGCGCTGGCTGGATCGCGCGAGCGTATCTGGCTGCTGGCCGGCAACGGGCCGTACCTGCCGTGGAGCATACGCCCGGTCGAACGCTTCATGGCCAAAAACTACTATCTCTTGCGCGAAATTGAAGGCGGGCCACGCGCGCGTCTGCTGGAATACGACACGATGCCCGCGCCGGATTCCCTGCTGCCGGGCGTGCCAGACTGGCGCGTCGATCTGCGCTACGGAGAGAACATCCACCTGTCCGGCTACAGCCTGCCACGCGGCTTGCAGTATCAGCCAGGCGAGTCGCTGCCGGTGACCTTCTACTGGCTGTCCCTGACCAGGCTCACACATTCCTGGAAGGTCGCCTGGTTCCTGGCCGCAGCAGACAGTCCGCCGGCAGCGCAGGGGCAGGACGGAGCCATGCAGGCCGGCTTCGCGCCGACCAGCGGCTGGCGTCCCGCTGTGCCAGTGCTGGACAACCGCGCCCTTCGTTTGCCGCTGGACATGCCCTCCGGCGACTATCGTATACTCGTGGTGCTGTACCGGATTGACGAGGCGGGCGAGATTGTTCGATTGGCGACGAGCGGTGAGCAGACGCTGGAGGGGCATGTTGGCGTGCTGCCGACGCGCATCCGGGTCGCTCAGGGCGCCTCCGTCTCGAGCCGCTCCGGCTGACGCTCGCTCCAGACAAGCTCCCGTCTTTCCTCGACGCTCATCAGCGGGTCACGCAGAATTTCATCCTTGTAGTCAACAGCGCCCAGGCCTGCCTGCAGGGCGACAGCCAGCGCCAGCAGGGTGGCCGGCGCCAGCAGTATGTTGTGCCAGCGTCCGGGCAGCGCGCTCTGCCACTCCTCGAGACGCAAGGCAGCGATGACCGCCAGCAGGGGCATGAAGAGCAGAACAAAGCGCGGGTCGTAGCTGGCAACAAGCCACCAGGCCGCGAACCAGGGCAGGGCCCACCACAGCAGCAGCGCCGTTGGCATGTCTGCCCGGCGCGCGCGTAACGACTGTACGACCGTGAGCAGCAGGCCAGCCTGCATGAGTATGCCGGCCAGGCCAAAACTGCCAGGTTGCGTGAACAGGATGAGCGCCGAGTTGAGGGTCGGGCGCGCCTGGTCCGTCCAGACAGTATCCGGGATGAGCAGGCCGGCCTCAAGCAGGTTGCGCATATACCAGGGCCCGGCCACCAATGCAGAAGCGACCAGCGCCAGCGCCAGGTGCTGCCATCTTGCCCGACCACGCAGCAGCGCCATGAGCAGCCACAGCGCCAGCATGACGCAGCTGATCAGGCCGGCGTTCTTGGTCCAAGCGGCCAGGCCGCATAGCAGGCCCGCGAGCAATGCATCCTGCCAGCGGCCACGCTGCCACAGCCGCCAGACGCAAAGCAGCGCCAGCAGCGTGTAAAAGGCCGCCGGCAGGTCGACGTAGCCGGAAGAGGCCCAGTTGCCAAACATGGGCGCACAGGCCAGCAAGAGCGCAGCCAGCGATGCCGTCATCCTGTTGCCCAAGGTCCGGGCCAGCGCCCAGACAGCTCCCAGGCAACCCAGGGCGGGCAGGGCCGTGAATAACCGCGCCAAGAACTCGTTGGGCCAGCCCGCGGCCAGATAGCTCCAGGTGTAGCCGAGCGGGACATGCAAAGGGTAGGCCTCGTAAAGCGTCTGCGCCCCCGGCAGGGGTACGAGCGTCCGGCTGGCGAGCATCTCAAGGCTGAAACGCTCGTAGATGGCAACTGCGTCCGGGCGCGAGAACGGCCACCAGACGCTGTTGAAGAGAACTCCGAGGCACAGTGGCAGCAGCAGCAGCATGGTCGCACGCGTGATGCGACTGCCGGGCAGCGACAGCCGCGGCGGGGGATGTCCGCTGCGCCACCACAACCATGCGCCAGGTGCCATCAAAAGCAGGTAAAGCAGTGAGGTGTTGGCCAGGGTGAATGGGATGCCGGCGAGGCTCAGCCACAACATGCCCTGGGTGAGCGCGCCGCTGCCCAGCGCCAGGGTCAGCAACACGGGCAGCGTGCAGGAGTCGGCCTCATTCTCGTCGCCAGCCAGCCAGCGGGCCCATGGCCAGGCGGCGAGCAGCAGCAACAGCGCCAGAATCCATGCCAGCATGATGACCCCCTGTGCCGGACGCGGCAGTATAGCACGATGGCCGGGCCTGCTGTATGCTGGGCGCGAGACGGCGAGTGGAGAGCGGGTATGGAGACCAGACGCTTCGGACGCAGCGGCCACATGAGCACAATCGCCATCTTTGGCGGCGCGGCCTTTCATGGCACAATTTCACGCGAGGAGGCCGAAGAGGCCCTGGAGCTCGCCTTTGCGGCCGGGATCAACCACTATGATTTTGCCGCCGGCTACGGCAGTGGCATGGCGGAAACGCGCATGGGGCCCTGGCTGGAGCGGCATCGCGATCAGGTGTTCATCGGCACCAAGACCGGCCAGCGCAAATATGCGGCCGCCTGGGCGGAGATCAATCGCTCGCTGGCCTTGCTGCGCTGTGAGCAGCTCGATCTGGCGCAGATCCACGGGGTCACCGACGACGATGAACTGGATGCCGCAACCGGGCCGGGCGGCGCGCTGGAAGCGATGCGGCGCGCCCGCGACGAAGGGCTGACGCGACACATCGGCATCACCGGACATGGCCTGCAGGCGCCGCGGCTATACTACGAAGCGCTCGAGCGCTTCGATTTCGACAGCGTCCTCTTCCCGATTAACCCGGTGCTCTTCGCCAATGCGGAGTATCGCGGTTACGCTGAACGTTTGCTGGCGCGCTGCCAGGAGCGTGATGTGGGCGTGATGGCCATCAAGTCAATCGCGAAGGGCCCCTGGGGGGCGCAGGCCAGGCGCTGGCACACCTGGTACGAGCCCTGGGAAACGCAGGAACGCATTCAGCAGAACGTGAACTTCGCGCTGTCACAACCTGGCGTGACCGGCATCCCCATGGCCGGTGAGACTGTGCTGTTGCCACTGCTGTTGCAGGCGGCGGAGAACTTCAGCCCGCTGACCTGTGAGGAACAGGCGGCGCTCATCGCCGGCAGCGCAGAACTGGAACCGATCTTCGCCTGAGTGCTGTGCGGCTACAGGGGCAGGGTCAAGGTCGTCAGGGGACAGGAGTTGTCCAGGCAGTCTGCTGCCAGACGCCCGTAGCGTGCCGTGCTGTACCAGCCAACCCGCAGCGTGTATTTGCCTGGATCAGCCCCCGCTGACATTTGCATGCGGTGGCGCGTAACGAAGCGATCGCCAGGCAGCCAGTAACGGGTGGGCAGAGCCGGCTCGTCGTCGCCCTGGGCGAGCTACCCGGACGGGCTCACCAGGCGCCGCGTCAGCCAGGACCTTAAGAAACACATGCAGGTCAGGCTCTGGCCCTTCGTGATCGCTGGTATCGAATGGGTCAGTGAGCGCCGCCACCAGGATGTAATAGTGCGGTGGATGGCTGACTTCCTGACCCTACGGGGTCGCTGCGCCGGGGATATGCTGTGGCAGGCCCCGGCTCTTGCTGATCTCGTCAGCAAAGGCGAAATGGGCAGATTCATCCGGCGCTTCGAAGATCGGCACAGCCCAGACATAAAGCGGGCCCACCAGTAAAAAGGCGGCCAGCAGCAGTGGGGGCGGCGTGGTGCGCGGGCGCTCAGGTTGCCTTTGCGCTGACATGGCTGGCTTCGAAGCGGTCACGGGCGCTCTCAATATAGCCTAGTGACTGATGGCGGAAGTAGGTGTCGTAAAGTTCGGCGTAATGCCCGCCCATGGCCATCAGGGCCTCGTGGTTGCCTTCCTCGATGATCTTGCCCTCGCGAAAGACGATGATGCGGTCCGCGCTTCGCACTGTGCTCAGGCGATGCGCAATCAGGATAGAGCTGGATCGCGCCAGAATGAGATCTAGCGCCTCCTGGATCTGCAGCTCGGTAAAGGGGTCGATGCTGGCAGTGGCCTCGTCGAGGATGAAGATGGCCGGCTTCTGCAGCAGCACCCGCAGCAAGCTGACGAGTTGACGCTGGCCCATACTCAGGCGCGTACCACGCTCGCCGACGTCGCTGTGCAGACCGCCGGGGATCGTCTCCAGCCATTCGCCGCCGCCGATGCTGCGGGCCATGGTCTCTATCTCGGCATCACTTACGTCAGGCTGGCTGTAGCGCAGGTTATCCATGATGCTGCCGCTGAAGAGGAAAGGAGACTGGGGTACGATGCCCAGGCGGCTGCGCCAGGACTGCAGGTTAAAGGAGCGAATGTCCTTGCCGTCAATGCGGATTTGCCCGCCCTGAAACTCGTAGAAGCGCGTGATCAGACGGGCAATGCTGCTCTTGCCAGCGCCGGTATGGCCCACGAAGGCCACACTTTCGCCGGGCGCAATCTCCAGGTTGAAATTCCTGAACAGCGTTTCTTCGTCAGAGTAGCCGAATGTAACGTTGTCGAATGTGATTTGCCCCTTCAGGTCCCGCACAGGCTGGTCAGCATGCTGAGTGATGCTGTTGTCCGCGTCAATAAGCGCGAAGACGCGCTCGACGGCGGCCAGCCCCTGCTGGAACTGGCTCCAGAATGAGGCCAGGTTGGTGAAGGGGAACCAGAAACGGTCGACGCCCTGCACAAATAGAAACCAGGTGCCGGCGCTGATTGCCGCATTTATTACGAATTGCGCGCCGACATAAACCATCAGCGCGGTCGCGAAGCCGGAGAGCGTGGTGAGCGCAGGGAAGATCATGGCAAGCACGAGGCCGCGCCGGATGTTGATGCGATAGGAGCGACGATTGACCTCTACGAACTCGCCATAGATCATCGCTTCCCGGCGGAAGTTCTTGGCCACGCTGATGCCGCTGACGCTTTCCTGGATCGTGTCGTTAACGACAGCCAGCTGGCGTGAGGCCTGCCGTGTGACCTTCCGCGCCAGGTGCCGGAAGCTTAGCGCCGCAACGACCACCAATGGTGTCGTGGCCAGCAGAACCCCTGTCAAAAGGGGTGAGCGCTGGTACATGAAATACACCAGAATGAAGACCTGCAGCAGGCGCGACACAATGTCACTGCTAACAAGCACGACGTCGCCGAATTCCTGCGTGTCGCTGGTGATGCGGCTGACGACCTTGCCGGTGTTGTTCTCGTCGTAGAAGACCATGTCGCGGTGCACTGCCGAAGCGAAGGCATCTTCGCGCATCTGCGCGATCACATGGCCGATGACGACTGTAAGCCAGCGCCGCCGCACCCAGTTGAAGCCGTACTCAATGAAGGCCGAGACGGCCAGGGCGGCCAGCAGCAGCGTCAGGATATTGTCACCGGCTCCGGCTTCCAGCTCGCTGACAGCCATGGCAATAACGAGCGGCCGCGCGGCCAGCAGCACGGCCATGACGGTAAAGGCTGTGATGATGATGAGGCCCTGCCGCCGGTAGCGCGTGAAGTAACTCAGGATGCGGCGGAAAAGGTCTCCGTCGCTGTACTGTCGGTCAAACTTGTCGCCGTCAAGACCGGAGAAGAGCGCTACCATCTTGCATTGCTTTCGGAGAGCGGTGCCTCTGCAGGGTCGGAATGTGTTTCGTAGCGGTCAAAGATGCGCCGGTAATCGTGCGAGTCCTGCAACAGCTGCTCGTGCGATCCCTGGGCGACGATTTCTCCTTCGCGCAGCACGATGATGTGGTCGGCCCAGCGAATCTGGGAAAGTCGATGCGTAATGAGGATGGTGGTGCGACCTTTCGCAGCGGTCCAGATAGCCTGCTGGATGAGGTCCTCGGTGGCGCTGTCAATCGCGCTGGTGCTGTCGTCAAGAATGAGCACGGGGGGATCGGTGATGAAGGCGCGGGCGAGCGCGATTCGTTGACGCTGGCCGCCGCTGAGCGTGACGCCACGCTGGCCGACGACTGTGTCGTAACCGGCAGGAAAGGACAGGATGAAGTCGTGGGCCTGGGCCATACGCGCCGCTTCCTCAATTTGCGCCTGCGTGGCGTCAGTGGCGCCGAAGCTGATGTTGTCCGCCAACGAACGGCTGAAGAGGAAGATGTCCTGTTCGATGATGCTGATTTGCGAGCGCAGGCTGGCCATGGACCAGTCACGCACGTCGTGCCCGTCTATCAGCACCCGGCCCTTGCCAGCGTCCCAGGTTCGGTTGATAAGGCGGGTGATGGTAGTCTTGCCGGAGCCGGTCTGTCCGACGATGGCGACGGTTTGGCCAGGCCGGACACTGAAGCTGAGGTCAAACAAGCTGTTTTGAATGCCCTGATAGCTGAAGCTGACGTTCTCGAAGAGAATTTCGCCGCGTAAGCGGGCGCTATGGCCGGCCTCGTTCTGGTCCATGGCAGTTCGTGTGGTGATGAGTTCGAGGATGCGGCCGGCGGCGGCGTGACCCAGCGCAATGCGCGGCAGGGTAAACAGGGAAGTGAAGACCGGAAACTGGAAGAAGAGCAGAATCGCGACGTAGGCCACGATGTCGCCGGTGTTGATCTCGCCGGCGCGAAACAGGATGACCGCGTGCAGGATGCCTGCGAAGAGCGTGAGCGGGAAGAGCAGGTTGGAAATGTAGCGGGCCTCGAGCTCGCCCTGGGCGATGTAGCGCTTGCGAAACGCTGTGATCAGGCCGTTGATGTGCCGGATCTCCGCGCCTTCGCGGGCGGCGCCCTTGACGACTTCCAGCCCCTCCAGCGATTCTTCCAGGCGCGCGTTCATCTCGCCGAAACTGCTTCTCACCTGGCGCGCCAGCGGATAAAGACGGCGCACAAATACGACCTGGATGATGATCTGCAGCACGACGAAGCCGATGGGGACGAGGATCAGTTGCGGATGAAGGAAAGGGCTGGCGACCAGCGGCATCAGCATGAACATGGTCGAGCCGATGAGCAGGTTGACGCCGGTGTTGATCATCAGATTCAGCTCGATGACGTCGTTGGTGACGCGCGCCATCGTCTCGCCCACGGGGCGCAGGTTGTGGAAAGCCATGCTCTTGCCCAGCAGGCTGGCATAAAGTTCGTCACGGACGTCACGCTCTATGCGCTGGCCATAAACCTGTGCGCCGAAGTTGCGCATGAATTGCACGATAGCGCGAAGAGATGCAGCGACGACGATGAGAATGCAGGCGTTGAGCGCGAGTTGCAGGTTCTGGTTTTCAAGGATGGCAGTGAATGCCTGACCGATGTTGAGTGGAATGGTGACGCCCAGGGCCGCGTTACAGAAAGCGCCCAGCACCATCAGCACGCCGATGTACCAGTGGCTTCGCAAATGGGAGAGAACGAAGCGGAACGGGCTACTGTAATTGCTGCTATAGACGCTGCCAGCCTGAAACTCGACGCTCATGAAGTCTTCTGTGTGATTTGCATGGCGCTTATGGTAGCGCAGTGAAGGCACATATTCCGAGTCCAATTCCGGCATTTATCACATGCAGCGCGTCAGGCAGCGTGCACCCGCACGTCGGTCAGAGAATCCCTGTGAGGCGAGATTGTGCAAACAGGGCACTGTGAAGCAAAATATGACAAACTGTGCTTCTGTTACGGCACGAATTAAGAGACGAGGCTTATAGACCATGAGTCGTCCCCGCGTATTCGTCAGTCGCATTATCCCGGCAGCTGGTCTCGACACGGTACAGACAGCCTGTGACGCAACTGTCTGGCCTGAACGAATGCCACCACCTTATAAAACCCTGAGCGAGCATGTGCGCGGCGTGGACGGTCTGCTTTGTCTGCTTACCGACCGCATCGACGCCGCCTTGATGGATACGGCCGGGCCGCAGTTGCGCGTCATCAGCCAGATGGCCGTTGGCTACGACAACATCGATCTGGACGCCGCGCGCGAGCGGGGCATCGCAGTTGGCAATACGCCCGGCGTGTTGACCGAGGCAACGGCCGATCTGGCCTTCACGTTGCTGCTGGCCGGCGCGCGCCGCATCGTCGAGGGTGTGCGCTATATTCGTCAAGGCAAATGGGAGACTTGGGAGCCGGAGACATTGCTGGGCGCGGATCTGAGCGGCGCGACCCTGGGCATCATCGGCCTTGGGCGCATTGGGGTGGCCATGGCGCAGCGTGCGCGCGGCTTCAACCTGAACATCATTGCCAGCGATCCGGTGCTTTCTGATGAGGCCATTCGCGAACGGGGCGCCGAGCCGGTTGGGCTCGACTTTCTGCTGCGCAATGCCGACTTCGTTACGGTACATACGCCCCTGACGCCCGAGACGCGGCATCTGATTGACGCAGCGGCGCTGGCGAAAATGAAGCCCACGGCGGTGCTCGTCAACTCGGCGCGTGGCCCCATCGTTGACCTGGTCGCGCTGGAGGCTGCGCTGCGCGACGGCGAGATTGCGCACGCGGCGCTGGACGTGACTGATCCCGAGCCCATTGCCACCGATCATCCGTTACTTTCCCTGCCAAATGTGACGATCGTGCCGCACATCGGCAGCGCCAGCGTGCGTACGCGCGATCAAATGGCGGAAATCGCGGCGGCCAACTTGCTGGCGGGGTTACGCGGTGAGCCGCTGCCCCATCCAGTGAACCTGAGCTAGACGCTTTCGTCTTCCAGCTCGACAGCCATGGCGACTGCCTCGCCGCCGCCCAGGCACAGCGCCGCCAGTCCGCGGCGCAGGCCATGCCGGCGCAGCGCGTACACCAGCGTAACCAGCACACGCGCGCCGCTGGCGCCCAACGGATGGCCGAGGGCGATGGCGCCGCCATGCACGTTGACCTTCTCCAGCGGCACGGGGTAGCCTTCCCGTTCCAGTCCCTTCAGATCCGCGAGCACCTGGGCGGCGAAGGCTTCGTTCAGTTCGAAGAGGTCGACGTCGTTGATGTCCCAGCCCGCGCGCTGCAGCACAAGCGGTATTGCTTTCACCGGCGCGTAAAAGATCCAATTGGGCGCCAGCGCGGCCTGGGCGCTGGCGACGATGCGCGCCAGCGGCTGGTGCTCGTGCGCTGCAACGTAGGCGCGACTACCGAGGACCAGCGCTGCAGCGCCGTCGTTGAGTCCTGGCGCGTTGCCGGCAGTGACCTGTCCGTCAGGAGAGAAGGCTGGCCGCAGTGCTGCAAGTTGCGCAGCCGAAGTGTTGGGGCGAATCGGCTCGTCACTGACAATGCCATTTGGCAAGGGCTCGATTTCTGCTGCCAGGGCGCCAGACTCTGTCGCCGCGTATGCGAGGCGGTGACTGCGCAGGGCAAAGTCGTCCATTTCCACGCGCGTGACCTCCAGCTTTCGGCCGATGAACTCGGCCGCATCGCCCATGCGCCAGTCACTGAGGCTGCACCACAACCCGTCCGACTGCAGCGAGTCGCGCAGGGTCGCATCGCCAAACTTGTGGCCCTGGCGCAGGCCGTTCTGCAGGAAGGGCGCCCGGCTCATGCTTTCCGTGCCGCCGGCCACGTAAAGCTCGCTGGCGCCCGCCTGGATGGCGTTGGCGGCCAGCATGACGCTCTTCATGCCGCTGCCACAGGCCTTGTTGACGAGCGTGCCCCCGACCCGCCCGGGCAGGCCGGCGCCGAAGCTGACCTGACGCGGCAGGGCCAGGCCGGTGCCAGCGCTGACGACGTTGCCGAGCAGCAGCTCCTCGATATCGTCCAGTGCTACGCCGCTGCGCGCCACCGCCGCGCGCACGGCGTGCGTGCCGAGGGCGGCCGCATCGTGGTCGGCCAGCGCGCCAAGGAAGCGACCCTGGGGAGTACGCGCCGCGCCGAGGATGAGGACGTCGCGCTCACTTCGCATTCAGGCACTCCCTGAGTTCTCGGGCGGTGTTGGCCAGGGTGTCAGGGATGACGCGGGTGTCGCCGATGGTGGTAATGAAGCCCGATTCTCCCTGCCAGCGCGGTACAATGTGGAGGTGAAAGTGGTCGGGCAGACCGGCGCCGGCAACAGCGCCGATGTTGGCCCCTACGTTGAAAGCCTGCGGTTGATACAGGCCGCGCAGTGCCTTGAGAGCCCGATTGCTGGTCTGCATCAGGTCCAGCAGCGCCTCGGGCGCAAGGTCTTCCTGGCTGGGGCGGTGCATGAATGGCACGATCATCAGGTGGCCGAAGTTGTAGGGGTAGGCATTGAGCATCAGGTACACGTGCTGCGAGCGGGCGACGACCAGGTCGTCGTCTTCAGCGCCCAGACGGCACAGCACACAGCCCTGCTGCGCCGCGCGCTCGCCCTTGTCGTCCCGTATCCATGCCATACGCCAGGGTGCCCAGAGATGCTGCATCAGCTCCTGCCCGCAACCGGCACGGGCAACCCGACCCGTGCAACGCAATGAAACCATTGTAGCGTGTGTGCACCACCCCGGGCAGATGTGGCTGCGTGAGAGAGCACGCATCCGCGCAGCCCTGGGCCAGCGGCCTTCGCTAGAATGACCTGCAACTGAAGCGGGGTGGCTAGAAGGGTAGACGAATCATGGCCAGCGGGCAGAAGTTGAACGGGCAGTCAGCTTCAAGCCGCCACCCCTGTGACATGCTGTACCAGCCCACGTACATACGATAAACGCCCGGGTCCGTTTCGGCAGACATTTCAAGACTGTGATGGGTCAGGTAGCGCTCACCTGGTTGCCAGTCAGCAGTGGGCGTAAGCGGAGGGCTGTCACCCTGAGCCAACATAAGGTCCGGCTCACCAGGAACAGGGTTGTTCAGGACGTGCACAAACACCTGCAGGTCGGGTGCCGGGCGCGCTGTCGCTTCCCACAGGAGCGCAATGTCCGGGCCATTTTGTTCCCAGGCCAGCAGGCGCATGCTGTTGCCGAAATCCAGCGGCCAGATGGCATGTTGCAGCTGGAACTCATCTCCAGTTCCATTGTCGCTGAAAACACCTGTCTCCAGCAGGACCGGGTCCACTATTGAATTACTGTGTGTCCTTGCGGGTATGTGGAAGTCTTCTGGGTACTTCCACCAGCCAATTTGTACATGCAGGGGAATTTCTCCCCGCGCGCTCTGCGGAATCGGAAGTTCCCAGCGGTCTTCATAGATGCTACCTGGCTCCCATTTCCGGGTTTGCAGGCTGCCGCCACCCGGGAAACCGTAGTTTCTGACAAGCGTTCGCCCCACGTCGTTAAGGAGATGCACATAGAAGCTGTAGTTCAGGTCGGAACGTCGAACCGGGCTCCAGTAGAGGGTGACAGGAACTGTGTCACCGGGGCTGAATTGTTGTCGGGGAATCACGTAGCCCAGCAACTTAATGTCGTCGTACAAGAGATTGAGCACCGTGGCGTCTGCAGGCAGTTGATCGACCAGGGCTGGAGCCGCATAGGCCGGCCGAATGCTGAGAAAGGGCATCAAAATAGCGGCCAGGCCCAGCGCAACCACCAGTGGACGAGGCGGAAGCTTCAGGGCACCGAGACCCAGGGCCAGCAATGTCCCGCTTGCGGCGCTGACCGGAAACAGGAGCCGTCCCGTGGAGGCGGCGGTCTGGAGCGTCCACGTGATCAGGGCGCCGGCGAACAGTGCAATGCACAGCGTCGTCAGGGACACCAGGAATAGCGCGTCGGGCATGTGCCGTTTTTGCCACATCCAGAGCAGCAGGCCCGAAACGCCTGCCAGCGTGACAACGTCCATTGCCATGTAGAAGGGCGCCGGAGTGGAGATGTTGAATCCGCCAAATATCCCCCAGTAGCTGTAACGCAGGCCACGGAACTCGTCAGTCAGCAGGGTTTCCAGTGATGGCGCCGGGCGTCGTCCAAATATGTCGAGCATGGTTTGCGAGCCGGTGAATTCGTCGTAAAGGATCAGGTTGCGGGCGTACCAGGGGCCGGCGATTACCAGCCAACAGATGCCGGCCAGCAAGGTCAGACGCGCCAGTTCCGTCCAGTTCCGACTGCGTTGTGTAAGCCAAAGTGCTGCCAGTCCAACCGGAACATAGAGCAACAGTCCGCTCAGCTTGCTCAGCGACGCCAGGGCGAGCAGAAGGGCAAGGAGCAGGCTGCGCCGCGGGGTAAGGCCATTGCGCAACAGGGACAGCATTTGCCAAATGACCAGACTGGCCAGCAGCGTGATCAGGTTATCGTTGTTGACGGAGGCCGATATGAACAGGAACTGGGGGTTGAAGGCCACCAGTCCGGCGGCCAAGAGGGCCAGACGTCGCGGATTCTGGCCGGTCAGTAACCCTAGTTCGCGGGCAGCCAGCCAGACGGCGCTGACGCTGACGCAGGCCAGCAACATGCTGAAAAGTCGAGCGATATAAACCGCGAGCGCGACACCTCTGAGTTCCAGGCCAGTAGTGTCATGCAGAAAGCGGTTCTGATTATTGACTGCGGAGGGGTCTCCCAGGATGGCATGCGGATTGGGTTGCATGAAATCTGGCAGATTACTGGTGTCGACAGGGGCTACAAGTGCCGCGACCAGGATGTAATAGAGTGGGGGCTGGCTGCCTTCCTGGGCTAGCGGAATTGCTTCTCCAGGGACCTGTACAGGCAGGCTCCAGTGTCGGCTGATGAAGTCGACGAATGCAAAATGCTGAGGTTCATCCGACGCTTCCAGAACCGGGGTTGCCCACATATACAGCAGGCCGACAAGCAAGAAAGCTGCCAGAAGGGGGAGAGGTGGAAGGTTACGTTGTTGCCAGGCCGGAATGTACGCTGGCATACCTGTTCTTTCACATGAGCGGCATAAACAAGGGATTCAGGCGAGGAAGTCAGTTTCATCCATTGGCAACTGATATACCAATGGAAAATAAGCTCAGGAGAGGCAATGATACACTGTTGAGGTCACGATGCAATTCAGGGCTGACGACCATGCTTGACGAGAAACGCATTCGCTCTGCAGTGGGTGAACGGCCTTTCCGCTGGTATGCAAAGATTGGCAGCACCAATGCTGAGGCGCTGGACTGGTTGCGTGAAGGCGCGCCGGCAGGCGCTCTCGTGCTGGCCGACGAACAATTGCAGGGCCGGGGACGTCATGGGCGCGACTGGCATACGCCGGCTGGCGCTGCGCTGGCCGTCTCGCTCATTCTGCGGCCCACAATCGAAGAATTGCCGCAAATGACGATGCTCGGCGCGTTGGCCATTGCGGAACTGACCTCTGCTGCGGGCGCGCAGGATGTCTGCCTGAAGTGGCCCAACGATGTGCAGGCTGAAGGACGCAAACTGGCTGGCGTGCTTACCGAGGCGGTCTGGCAGGGCGATCAGCTGACGGGCGCGGTGCTGGGCATGGGCCTCAATGTGCGCGTTGATTTCCGTGGCAGCGTACTGGAAGGGCAGGCCACCAGTCTGGAGGCGGTGTGCGGGCGCAGGCTGGAGCGGGCGCAATTGCTGGCCCGGTTGCTGCAGCGTCTGGAGCACTGGCTGGGGCAGTGCGACAGCGAAAGTCTTTACCTGGCCTGGCGCGCGCGCCTGCGACTGCCCACGGAACCGGTGCAGATTAATGGTTTTTGTGGCGTGCCCGAGGGCGTCGCGCCGGACGGCACATTGATTTTGCGTGACGCGACGGGTGCGTTGCATCAACTGCATGGCGGCGAACTGCTGCCAGAACGCCAGGAGTCCGATGGGCGTTGAACTGAAGTGGGAAATCGACGCCGCTGAAGACCAGGCGCGCCAGCTGAGCGAAGCCGGGTCCGGCCGGGGGCGGCGCAGGAAGCTGTTTTTGCACCTCTTGCTGCTTCTGACGATTTGTGCGCTGATTGCAGGAGCGCTGTACCTGCGCTTGCAGGAGCTGGAGCGGCAGCAGGAAAACCTGCTGCGCGCGACTGTGGAAGCCGAGGTTACGGCCTTGCGCCTTGGGGACGAACTGGCCTTCCTCGATCTGCAAAACAGCGGCGATTCCCCCTGGCAGCTGGCGCAGCAGGAGAACTTCGTTGCCTGGCAACGGCGCAAACTTGAAGGTGGAAACCTGCCTGGCGGCGACATCAGGGAGCTCGGGCTGGACGGCGAGCAAGCCTGGGTGCAGGTACAGGAGACCATCGCCGGCGAGCCCTGGCTGCATACCTGGCACTACCGGCTGACGCCTCAGGGCTGGCGCCACGTGTCGGCACGGGAAGGCTGGCGCGGCCAGGCGCAAACCCTGCACGCGGAAAACCTGCGCATTGAATACGAGAGTCTGGACGATCCGCTGGCGCAGTCATTGGCGCCGCAGCTATCAGCCTGGCTGGCGCGGGGCTGCGCGCTGCTGGATTGTCCTTCCACGCCGCAGTTGATCGCTCGCATTCAGGCACAGCCTGGTGCGCCTTCCTGGTCGCCGAATGCAATCTGGACACTGCTGCTGCCCTCGCCCTGGATGCAACTTACGCGAGCTGACGAGGCCCAGGCCGCTGGTTTGCGTGACAGCCTCGCGCAGTTGCTTGTCGGCCGCCTGCTGAGTGAGCGTGCCGGACAGCCCGGGCCTGACTGGACGCAGGAAGCGAGCTGGCTGTACGGCTCTGCCAGAGACTGGCTGGTCAACCGAATGCAGGAGCAAGAGAGCCGGCAACTGCTGCTGGAGAGCCTGGCGACAAACTACGGCGAGTCTGCCGTAGCGCGACTAATTGCCGGGTTGCAGCCGGGATCCTCCCTGACCCTGTTAAACGCAGTGACCGGTACAAGCTCGCCGCACGAGGCCACCCTGGACTGGAGCGATCTTCTCACCTGGCAGCTGCAGCAAGAGGCGGAACGCCGCCTGCGCGGAGACCGGGACGCTTTTCTCGCGCTTTACGATTTGAGCGACGGGGCGCTGGGTGTGCTGGCCCGGGCGCGCTTTGCAGTTGGAGAGTTTGCCGGCGCGCCTACGGTGGATGCCGTTACGCTGGTCAGCGCGACAGAAAGCGGACCACTGTTGCGTGCTGATGTTCGCGACTCTGCCGCGAGCGTTCCTGTGCATTTCAGGCTGGTCGACGGACGCTGGTTACGCGCCAGCTGAGCGAAAGAACCCCCTTGGTTAGAGGCTAGCCAGCCGCCGGCGTCGGGGTCGCGCCGGGCCTGCCTGACAGGTATAATAGGGAGTCTAGCAGGGAGCAGGTGAACAGCTGTGGATGAAGTCGGCGAGATCCGTCCGGTAAGCATCAACGAGGAGATGCGCGGCAGTTACCTCGATTACGCCATGAGCGTGATCGTGTCGCGCGCATTGCCTGATGCGCGCGATGGCCTCAAGCCGGTGCATCGCCGCATCCTCTTCGCGATGCATGAGATGGGCCTGCGATTCAACACACAATACAAGAAAAGCGCGCGCGTCGTCGGTGATGTGCTGGGCAAGTACCACCCGCATGGCGATGGCGCCGTCTATGAAGCGATGGCGCGCATGGTGCAGACCTTCTCGCTGCGCTATCCGCTGGTGGACGGACAGGGAAACTTCGGCAGCGTTGACGGCGACAGTCCCGCGGCCATGCGTTACACAGAGGCGCGCCTGGCGCGTATCGCCAGCGAGTTGCTGGTCGACATCGGCATGGACACCGTCGATTTCGACGAGAACTACGATGGCAGTACCGAGGAACCCCTTGTGCTGCCGGCGCGTTTGCCCAACCTTCTGCTCAATGGTGCCAGCGGCATCGCCGTCGGCATGGCCACCAACATTCCGCCGCACAATCTGCGCGAACTGGCCGCGGCCATCACGCACCTCATAGACAACTACGAACGGCGCAGCGAGATCACAGTCGATGAGCTGATGGCCTTTGTGCAGGGGCCGGATTTCCCGACTGGCGCGCTCGTCATCGCGGACGAAGGCCTGCGCGAGGCCTACGCCACCGGGCGCGGCCGGGTGGTGGTGCGCGCGCGCGCCGAGATCGAAGAGGCAGATAACCACCATCGCATCGTGTTGAGCGAAATCCCCTACCAGGTTGGCAAGACGGCCGTCGTCGAACGCATTGTGGCGCTGGTGCGCGAAGGGCGCATCGATAACATCGCCGATCTGCGCGACGAATCCGACCGCAATGGCATGCGTCTGACGGTTGAACTGAAGCGCAATGCCCAGCCCTTGAAGGTGCTCAACCAGCTATACAAGTACACCCAGTTGCAAGGTACCTTCAGCATCCAGATGCTGGCGCTGGTTAACATGCAGCCGCGCGCCCTGGGTCTGAAGCAGGCGCTGCAAATCTACGTCGATCATCGTCTTGAGGTGATTGAGCGACGTTCGCGCCATGAATTGGCGAAGCTTCGCGCGCGGGCGCACATACTCGAAGGCCTGTTGAAAGCGCTATCGCAGATCGAACAGGTCATCCGCTGCATTCGCTCTTCGGAGGACACGGAAACGGCGCGGGCCGAATTGATGCGGCGCTTCGGCCTTGACGAGCTGCAGGCCAACGCCATCCTGGAAATGCAATTGCGGCGTCTAGCGGCGCTGGAGCAGCAGAAACTGCAGGATGAGTACGATGAAGTCATGGCGCGTTGCACCTGGCTCGAGGAATTGCTGGCATCGCAGGAAAAGATGTTGGCGCTCATTCGCGCGGACCTGGAGGAGTTGGCTGCCACCTACGGCGACGATCGGCGCACAGAGATTCTGCACGGCGTCAGCACTGAGTTTGACGAGGCAGACCTGGTTCGCGACGAGCGCGTGCTGGTTTCGCTCACGACCATGGGCTATATCAAGCGCGTGCCTTCCTCTACTTATCGCTCACAGCATCGTGGCGGCAAGGGCCTGATCGGCATGACTACGCGCGACGAGGACGCGCTGACGGACCTCATCGCCGCCGGCAGCCTGGACCAGCTGCTCTTCTTCAGCGACCGGGGCAAGGTCTACAGCGAGCGTGCCTTCAGCATTCCGGAGACCTCCCGCACGGGCCGCGGCATCTCAATTCACGCCGTGCTGCCGCTGGCGACCGGTGAGCGTATCACGACCATTTTGCCAGTCCCGTATACGAACGGCAGCGCTGTGGCCGGTCACCTGGTGATGGCCACGCGCTGCGGTCGCATTAAGCGCGTGCCGCTGCAGGACATGATCGAAGTACGTCCCAGCGGCCTGATCGCCATTAACCTCGAAGGGAACGATACGCTCATCCAGGTGCGTCGGACCGATGGCGATCAGGACGTCATGGTCGTCACCGAATCCGGAAAGTCGATTCGTTTCCACGAGAACGGGGTGCGCGTGATGGGGCGGATTGCCGCCGGCGTCAACTCGATTCGCCTGAATCCTGGAGACTATGTGGCGGCGATGGATGTGATCAACGCAGGGGATACGCACCAGCTCATCGTCACCCGCTTCGGCTACGGCAAGCGCACCGCGCTGGAGCAATACCGGCCGCAGGACCGCTACGGTCTGGGCGTACGCGCCCTGGCGCGCAGCCAGAAGACCGGTCCAGTGGTGGCCATGCGCTGTCTCAAATCAAGCGATGACATCCTGCTAATGTCCTCTACTGGGGTCATCATTCGCACCAGCCTGGATGAAATCCGCGAGACCGGGCGTAGCACCCAGGGCGTGCGGGTGATGGATCTGGCCGACGGCGCCAGCGTGGTGGGGCTGGCAGTGATTGACCTGGAAGTAGAAGCGGCTGCCAACATGAATGGTGCAGGAACGGAGAACGGCCATGTCTGAGTCTGCCTGGCTGCGCGGCATCATCCCGCCCATGGTTACGCCCTTTGCGGTGGACGAGACGCTGGATGAAGCAACGCTGCAGCGTGAGGTGCGCTGGCTGATCGAGGAAGCCGGGGTACATGGTCTGGCAGTCGGTGGCAGCACGGGCGAGGGACACACGCTCGGCACCGATGAGTTGCGCAGCTGCGCCGGCGCCGCCCTGGATGCGGCGGCAGGCCGGGTGCCTGTCATCGCCGGCGTGATCGTGGACAGCACGCGCCAAGCGCTCGAGAAAGCGCAGGCGCTCGCCGACCTGGAGCTGGCGGCCCTGCAGGTCACGCCCGTGCACTACCTCTTTCGTCCCGATGACGAAAGCATGTTTCGCCACTTCGCGACCCTGGCGGAAGCTGCGCGCCAGCCCGTAATCATCTATAACGTCGTGCCCTGGTC
Source organism: Phototrophicaceae bacterium (assembly GCA_965223965.1). Classification (GTDB taxonomy): domain Bacteria; phylum Chloroflexota; class Anaerolineae; order Aggregatilineales; family Phototrophicaceae; genus JAGWBD01. The sequence goes on along the minus strand of CBDCXX010000006.1, from coordinate 1,605,909 downwards.
CTACTGCTCACCGGCCTTGCTGGCGCGCATGTTGCGCGAAATCGATGGTGTGATCGGTGTTAAGCAAAGCGCGGGCGACATGAAACTGCTGGCGGACCTGTTGCTGCTGGCCGGGAATGACGGAGCGATTCTTTCCGCCGTTGACGCGCTGCTCTACCCCTCGTTTTGCCTCGGGGCCCAGGGTGCCATCGCGGCGTTGCTCAGCGCGGCGCCAGAGCGCTGCGTGGCCCTGTGGCATGCGGTTTGTGAGGGTCGGCATGAGGATGCCATGTTGCAGCACCGCTGGCTCTTGCGCCTGTGGAATGCGCTGGAAGGGGACAACCTGCCGGCCAATGTTAAGATGTCGCTGGCGCTGCAGGGCCGGCCGGCTGGCCAGCCACGCGCACCTATGCAGTCATCCTCCGCTGACCAGCGCGCTGCCATCGGCGAGGCGCTGGCGCAGGATTGAGGCGAGCTACTCCTCGTCGTCGATTACCTCACCGACACGCTCGACATCAGTTACATCAACGTCGGCGTCCAGTTCATCTCCGGCTTCATCTTCATCATCTTCGGCCATCACGGCTGCCGGCATGACAACACGCACCAGCATCTCTTCCGGGTCGTTGAGGATTCGAATCTCGTCGTCGAGGTCTAAATCCTTGACATAGATGCCGTCGCCAACATTCTCGAGACCGTCGAGGTTGATGACGATTTCGTTTCGCAAATGCCTTGGCAGAGTCTCAATTGTCAGGTTGCTGGTCCCGGTTATCATGATTCCCAGGCCGGCAGCAACAGCGGGGCTTTCGCCCGTGAAACGCAGGAAAACGTCAGTGGCGATGACCTGGTCCATGCGCAGGGCGAAGAAATCCACGTGCAGGATGTCATCACGCAGCACATGCCGCTGTACATCGCGCACCAGTACGGTGTGGGTCTCTCCGGCGATGCTGATGTCGATCAGGTTGGTGCCGCCGGCGTTCATAAGCAGAATTTCAAGAGGTCGAGTGGGAAGCTGAACGCTGACGGGTTCAATTGTCGGCCCGTAGACGACTCCAGGAACGAGACCCTGGCTGCGGAGCCGACGCACCTTCTTGCCCGTCATGCCGCGCGGCTGCGCCTCTATCGTAAACTCTGCCACGGTGTTCTCCTCATCCGTCTCGTATCTGCCTGATCGCCCTGTGCTACGCATGAAAAACGCGCCACGGGCGGCGGGCGCATTTCATCGAAAGCGGGTAACGGGACTCGAACCCGTGACACCTTGCTTGGGAAGCAAGTGCTCTACCAACTGAGCTACACCCGCAACCGCGACCGGAGTATAGGCAGGGCCCGCCAGCCTGTCAAGTACACAAGTGTGGACTGTGCATTGTACTCAGGTGACGATTCGTTACCATGTATCAGGCGCAGCAGGGGATGGAGGAGCGGTGAAACGTTGGCGTATCGGGCTGCCCGGGCTGCTAATCAGTGTGCTGGCGACCGGGGCACTGGTTACACAGCTGGACCTGGCGCAGCTGACAACGGCCCTGCGCACAGCGCATTATGGCTGGCTGCTGCCGGCCTTTCTGCTGTTGCTGGTGGGGCAGGTGGTTCGTGCGCTGCGCTGGCGCGCCCTGCTGGAAGGCGCCCTAACGCCAACGCGATCCTTTCACATCCTCAACATTTCCTACCTGGCCAACGCTTTTCTGCCGCTGCGTCTGGGGGAGCTGGCGCGCATCTGGCTGGTCAGGCCAGAAGTATCCTCGCTGCAGGCCGCGGGCAGCGTGCTGCTGGAACGCATGCTCGATACCCTGGCGGTGCTCGTGTTGCTTGCAGCTTCCCTGAGCGCCATCCCCGGCGCCGGGGCCGAGTACAGGGCTGTAGCGCGGGTCATGCTGCCCCTGTTGCTGGTGCTGGCGTTGGCCTTGTTTGTGCTGGCGCAGCGGCGCTCCTGGGCGCGGCGTCTGTTGGCAACATTGCTGCGCCTGCCCTGGCCGGCCCTTGTGCGGCGGCTGCCCTTGAATGCCTGGCTGGAGGCCTTGCTGGACGGGCTGCAACCCCTGACGCGGCCCGGGCTGCTGCTGCGTGTACTCACCTGGACTCTGGCTGCCTGGGGTTGCTCACTGGCGGCCAGTTATTTGATGATGCTGATTTTCCACAACCGCGCCGACCTGGCGGTCGCGGCGCTCGCTATCGTGGCTGCCGCGCTGGTGATTGCAGTGCCGGCGGTGCCGGGAAACATCGGCACCTATCAGTGGGCCATCATGCTGGCGCTGGCTGCTGGCGGATTCGGTCTGGCCACCGACGCTGCAAACGTTTCCCTGGCCATCTCGATCCACGCCATAAACCTGCTGCTCTACACCCTGACCGGCGCCCTGGGTCTCGTATGTGAAGGCGTGACGCCCGCAAAACTGGTCAGGAGTCTCGGTGAATTCAGGGTCCGACAGGAGGACCATGACCGCGACCAGGGGTGAGCCGCGCCCACTGAAGATTCTCGTATCTCTGCTCTATTATCACCCTCACCCCACCGGCCTGACCATTCATGTCCAGCGCGTGGCAGAGGAGCTGGCGCGTCGCGGCCACGAGGTCACCGTCCTGACCGCGCGCTACGATAACTCGCTGCCGCGTGACGAACAGATGCTCAACGGGGTGCGCATTGTGCGGCTGTGGACGCTGCCCTTCACGATCAGCCGCGGCATGCTAATGCCGGCCTGGCCCTGGGCAGCGCTGGCTTTGGCGCTGCGCCACGATGTGCTCTGGGCGAATCTGCCCATGCTGGAGTCACTGCCGCTGGCTCTGGTATCGCGGCTGAGCGGGCGCGCAGTGGTGGCGACGCATCATGGTGACCTCATCCTGCCGAAGGATGCCCGCAACCGACTAATCTGCTCCGTGATGTTCCGCTTCTACACCTCATTGGCCCGCCACGCAGCCCGCCTCGTCGCCTACAGCGAGGACTACGCCAGCCATTCGCGCTGGCTGGCCCCTTTTCGGGAGAAGGTCACGGTTATCGCGCCGCCAATATCGATGCCGCCGCCCAACCTGCAGCGGGCTGCGGAACTGCGCGCGGCCTGGTCACCCGCTGGTGGGCCTGTAATTGGCTTCGCCGGCCGCTTCGTCGAAGAAAAACGCCCCGATCTGCTGTTGCGGGCTCTGGAAGTGGTCAGCGAGGAATTCCCGGACGCGCGCGTGGTCTTTGCCGGTCAGCACAATATTCCCTACGAAAATTACCGCGAGCGCCACGCGACATTATTGCAGCGCTGCCGCGACCGAATCGTCTTCCTGGGTGTACTGGAAGGGATGCAGGCCATGGCGGACTTTTACGCAGCCTGCGATGTGCTGGCGCTGCCCAGCGATTCCGAGTGTTTTGCGCTTGTGCAGGTCGAAGCCATGCTCTGCGGCACGCCGGTAGTGATGACCGACACGCCTGGCGGCCGGGTCCCCGTCCAGGTGACCGGCATGGGCCGTCTGGCCAGGGTCGGCGACTGGCGTTCCTTCGGCGAGGCGCTCGTGGCTGTGCTGCGCGAGCCGGCGCGCTATCAGCGACCGCGCCCGCAGATAGAGCAGGCCTTCTCTTTCCAGGATACTGTGGACCGCTATGAGCGCCTCTTCCGCAAGTACGCCAGGGATTGACCCGCGCACGATCGCCTGGATGACGCGCAATGAGGCGGACATGTCCTTCCGCATGCGGGCACGCACGATCTTCGAGTGGATCCCCTTGCAGGAGGATAGCCTCATCCTGGATCTGCCCTGCGGCCGCGGCTTTTACCTGAACATGCTGCGACACGTCTGCGATTGTCGCCTGGTGGGCGTGGACCTGGACTGGAGCGTGTTGCAGCAGGCGCAGCGCACTGTTGCCCGGTTGCCACGCTTGCAACTGAGTCGTGCTGACGCCATGACGCTGCCCTGGGCTACAAACACCTTCGACGCAATCATCCTCACCGAGCTGCTGGAGCACGTGGCGGATGACGTCGCTGTGCTGCGTGAGTGTCTGCGCGTGCTTCAGCCCGGCGGTGTAATCGCTATCACCGTGCCCCATGCAAACTATCCCTTCGCCTGGGACCCGATCAACAAAAGTCTGGAGAAACTGTTTGGCACCAAAATCCGGCGCGGGCCACTGGCCGGCATCTGGGCCAACCATCTTCGCCTCTACACCCCGGCGCAATTGCGCGCGCGTGTGCTGCAGGCGGGACTTCAGATCGAGGCCGAACGCGCCTTCACGCATCATGCCTTTCCCTTCAGCCACAATCTTGTCTATGGCCTGGGCAAGCCTTTGCTGGAAGCAGGTGTGCTGCCGGAAGCACTGACCAGTGTGGCGGATCGTACGCGCTTCGCACTCGCGGATGGCAGCCCGCTTAACCCGCTGCGCCTGGCAGTGCGGTTGCTGGAGTGGTGTGACCGACACAATGTGCCCGCAGAGCCGCCCGACCGCGCGACCGTCAACCTTGCCGTCAAGGCGAGCAAGCCGCTGTGAACGGCGATGCCGTCGGTCAGGACAATGCGCCACTGGAGACCTTGACCCTGGCTCAGCTCTGTTACCGCCTCCTGCGCCGGCCGCAGCAAACGCTGCGCGATCTGCGCCAGATAATCAGGGCGCCGGTGTCGGATGCGACTCCACAGTTGCGGGCGCCAACTCAAGACCTGTCGCCGCGCACCACATTGCGCTCGTGGTCCTTGCCATCGGTCGCCGCCTGGAGCCTGGGGTTGCGTTTGCTGGCTCTGGCGCTGGTCTTGTGGAGTACTCAGGTGCTGGTGTCCGATCCCGGGCGCCAGTATGACGAGCTATTGACCCGTGGCGCGCTGTTGCTGATGCCGGCCCTGGTGCTCTGGCTGCTGGCGGACGGGCTCTTCGCATGGCCGCGGCACCTGGCGCATGAACGCAGTTTGCCGCGCGTTACGCCTCAGGGTGCTGCCACAGGCCGGCGCGGACACAGGCTGCTGGCGGCGCTGGCCGGCACCCTGTGCTGCGTACTCGCCTGGCGCTTCACGGCGAACAACTCCTTCACCTTCATCGGACTTGGCGCGTGGTTGGCGAGCCTTGTGCTCTGGCTGTACGCGCTGACTCCCGGCGCTGTTGACCTGCGCGTCTGGTATTGCGGACTGTCGGCACGTCTGAAGCGCGTGAGTTGGCGCAGTCGCGAGACCCTGGCGCTGGTGCTGATTCTCCTGCTGGCGGCCGGCCTGCGGCTGGGGCAGCTGGACACGGTTATGCCTGAAATGACCAGCGACCACGTCGAGAAAATCAGGGATGCCTGGCGGGTCAGCCGGGGCGAACTCAATGTGTTTTTCGCGAACAACGGTGGGCGCGAACCCCTGCAAATGTATGCCATGGCCCTGCTGGCGCAACTGCCAGGCCTGGACTTCAACTTTTACACACTGAAATTGCTGTCAGCGCTTGAAGGCATCGTCGCCGTGCTGCTGCTGTACTGGACGGGGTGCGCACTAATCGGCGGTCGGGAAGGGCGTCTCGTCGGCCTGCTGACTGGCGCCCTGGTCGCTGTCGGCTACTGGCACATAATGCTCAGTCGCCTGGGCTTGCGCATCGTGCTCACTACCGGCGTGGCAGCCCTGCTGCTGCTGTTCCTGTGGCGCGCCCTGCGGCACAATCGTCGCGGCGACTTCCTCGCTGCCGGCCTGGTTATCGGCCTGGGGCTCTACACCTACCAGGCAACGCGCATGTTGCCGCTGGTCGTGCTGACGGGCGTGGCACTGATCCTGCTATTGCGCGCTGACAGGCTTCGACTGTCTTTGCTTCGCAACTTCGCGGCGCTGGCGCTTATCGCGCTCGTCGCCTTCGTCCCGCTGGGCGGCTTTGCGCTGGAGTATCCGCAGGACTTCTGGCGCCGCACCGCCAGCCGCGTGTTGGGCGATGTGCCCGTCACGACCGAAGTGGAGATCAGCGCAGGAGAGCAGCTGGCCGTCCTGGCGACCAGGCTGGCGGAAAATCTGGGTGACGCCCTGCTGATGTTCAACTGGCGGGGAGACGTCGCCTGGATCAGTGGCGCGCCGGGCCAACCGGCGCTCGATCCCTGGACGGGCGCGCTGTTCCTCCTGGGGCTGGTGGTATGGGCCCGGCGTATCCTGCGCAAACGCAGTGTGCTGGACCTGCTGTTGCCGCTGACTTTGCTCATCATGCTCTTGCCCACGGCGCTGGCGCTGTCCTTCCCGGTCGAAAACCCTAGTCACACTCGCGCGAGCGGTGCATTGCCCGCCGTGTTCCTGATTGCGGCGCTGCCGCTGGCGCAGCTTGCTGGCCTGTTGCGGCATCAGCTGCGCGGGCGCCTGGGTCTGCTGTGCGCGGCGGGGCTTATCCTGGTCCTGCTGACTGGTGCGCTGCGTGAAAGTCATCGGCGCTACTTCGTAGAAAACCTGCACGCCTGGCAGCAGGCCACCTTCCCCTATGCGACTGCCGGGCAAGTGCTGGCGGCCTTTGTCGCAGTGACAGATGCGCCGGGCAACGCCTTCGTCATCGCCTGGCCGCACTGGTGGGATCACCGCGCCGTGGGGATTGAGGGCGGCCTGCAGGAGTGGCCCAATGGCGTGGTCGAAATAGAACAGTTGCCTGAATTCCTGGTCCGGGCAATGGCACGTCAGGGAGCGTATCGTCTCGAGCCGGAACGTGACCTGCTGTTTTTCCTGTCCCCGGAAGACGAAGACAGCGTAGCCAGATTGCAGGCCTGGTTCCCGCACGGACAGTTGCAACAGCGTCACAGTGAGCGGGCGCGGGACGAGTTCCTGTTGTACCGGGTGCCGCCGCCGGGCGAGGCGTCGCTGCGCCGACTGGCGCATGAGGAATCCTGAGTCCAACGCCCGGTCGTGTAGAATGCGACTGGTAGCAGTGCATCGCAGGCAGGAATGACACTGGCAGTGAGCAGATGGATACCCGGCCGGGGCAGGGCTGGCATGCGCAAGGATTTGCTGACGGCCGCGCTGCTGCTGTGCCTGCTGCTGGCCGGGGGCTGGCTACGCTACAATGGCCTCAACTGGGATGATTTTACCTTCCTGCACCCGGACGAGCGCTTCCTGACGGATGTCGCCTCGTCTATCGGCGGCCGGCTTCAGTCGACCGAAGCGGACGACACCGCGCGCAGCGCGCACGTTGCCCGCTGTCAGGAGCACTATCCACAAAGTGGCGGCGCCGGCCCCTACTTCGACGCGGCATGCTCCACGCTGAACCCGCATAACGTGGGCAAGGGCCTCTACGTCTACGGTACGCTGCCGCTGTTTTTGGCGCGCGCAACGGGCGACCTGCTGGCGCAGGTGAGCGGCGACCCCACGCACAGCAGCTTCTTTGGCCTGCACCTGGTCTGGCGCGGCATCTCGGCGCTGGCGGAAACCGCCACCATTCTCGTCGTTTTCCTCATCGGCGTGACCCTGCACGAGCGGCGCACAGCGCTGCTGGCGGCGGCCCTCTACGCGGCGGCAGTGCTTTCCATCCAGCAGGCGCACTTCGGCACGGTGGACGCCATCGCAAACCTGTTCTGCGCCCTGTGTCTGCTCTTCGCCGCACGCGTGCAACGTAGGGCCAGCCTTGTCGACTACGCGCTTTTTGGCCTGTGCTGTGGCTGCGCGCTGGCGAGCCGCATCAACCTTGCGCCGCTTGCTGGCCTGCTTGTGCTGGCAACTGTGCCGCGCATCTTGCCACAGTTGCGTACGCGAAACCCGATGCCGGGGATGTTGCGCAGGGATGGCGCCGGCCTCTTGCTGGCAGGCGGCCTCACGCTTCTGATTTTTCGCGTGCTCAACCCCTTCGCCTTCAGCGGCCCGGGATTCTTCGGTCTGGCGCCTAACCCGCGCTGGCTGGAGGACATTGGCGAAGCGCGCCGCCTGGTCAGCGGCCTGGTCGACTTCCCGCCAAACTGGCAATGGCTGGCGCGCGCACCATGGCTGTTCCCGCTGAACAACATCTTGTTGTGGGGCCTGGGGCCTGCGCTCGGGCTCGCTGCCCTGGCAGGCACGCTGTGGGCCACCCTGAGGCTGCTGCAGCGGCGCCCGGAAGCCCTGCGCAATCTGCTGCCAGTCGTATGGGTGCTCGGCTTCTTCGGGCTGCTGGGTGGCGGCTGGGTGACGAGCATGCGCTATTTTCTGCCGCTCTATCCGGCGCTGGCGTTGCTGGCGGCCTGGTGTCTGTGCGCGTTGTTTCGCCGAGCCGGCACGAATGGCTGGTGGCGCAGCATGGCGCTGACGGCGACCTGCGCAGTGCTCGCCTTGACCTGGCTGTGGGCTGCCATGTTCAGCAACATCTATCGGCACCAGCTCACTCGCGTACAGGCCAGCCACTGGTTCTGGGAGCGCGTCCCGGGCGATTTTGCCCTGCAGCTTGACGGCGCGGATGGCGACCTGCCGCTCATCAACATCGCGGTGCCCAACCGCGGCGATCATGGTGACCTCCTGGACCGGGCCAGCAGATATGAAACGGGCCAGCCCTACAGCCAGAACATCCGTGTGCCGGCCGACGGCCGCGCCTCCCACGTACTCATACCGCACCTCGCTGATCCGTTGGCGGACCCGGGAATCGAGTCCCTGCGCATCACCTTGACTCAGGCCGCCAGCGGCGAGTTGCTGGCCGAGGCGCAGCTCAGCGAGGATCTGGCGCGTGCCGGGCCGGCGTCGGGCGCTGCCTATGAGCTGCCTCTGCAGCCAGCCCTGCAGCTGAAGGCAGGGCAGGAGCTGCTGTTCACCTTCGAGGTACTGGAGGGCGGGCCGCTGGTCACCGCCGGCTCGGTGGTGGCGCAGGAAGGCGTCTGGGATGATGCGGTTCCCTACCTGGTCTGCACGCTGCCAGCCGGCATTACATTGGAAGATGATCCACCGCCGGGCTTGCTGGACGCGCACAATTGCAACGGACGCAACGCCTGGACCGGACTCGTGCTTGGTATCGAAATGGGGCTGTCCGGCGAAGATGATGAGCTGTTGCGGGAGCGACTGCTCGGTGCCCTGCACAGCAGCGACTATTTCACTATCAGCAGCAACCGCTTCTATGACACGAAAACGCGCAATCCACTGCGCTGGCCCTTGACCAGCCGTTACTATCAGGCGCTCTTTTCCGGTGAGTTGGGTTTCGAGCTGGTCGCGCAGTTCGAAGAGAGCTTCGAGCTGGGGCCGCTGCGCGTCTCCGACCAGCATCTGCCGACCTGGGACAGCCCGGCCTGGCTGAATGAATTCGAGGCCGAGGAAGCCTTCCACGTCTACGATCATCCGACGGTCTTCGTCTTTGCCAAACGGACGGATTACGATCCGGCCGCGGTAGAGGCCCTGTTGCGCGAGCCCCCGCTCAACACGCTGACCGCGCGCGGCAGCGGCCCGGTCGCGGAATGTCCCACGCTCTATCGCAATCCTGGCGGCGGGGGCTGCGACACGACCCTGGTGGATACCTTGCGCCGTAGTTCGCTGGCCGCGGAGGAAAACCCGACCTGGCTGCAGCTGGACGAGACGCGCCTGAGGTTACAAACGGAGGGCGGCGGCTGGCGCGATAGATTTGACAGCGAAAGCCTGCTCAACCGCGTCCCACTGCTCACGGTCGCAGGCTGGTGGCTGGCCCTGGCCGGCTTCGGGCTGGCAGCGTGGCCATGGCTATTCTTGCTCTTCCCGGGTTTGGGCGACCGTGGCTTTTGCTGTGCTCGCCTGGTCGGTCTGCTTCTGGTCGCCTGGCTGGCCTGGGCGGGCAGCAGCGTGGGGCTGCCGCTGTGGAGCGCAAACGGAATCGCAGTCCTGCTGGTCCTGCTGCTGACGGGTGGCATGTTCATGTTGCGCCGCCAGGGGAACGGATTTCGCGTTTGGCTGAGCGCGCACTGGCGGCGTCTGCTCGCGTTTGAGGCCCTGCTGCTGCTGCTCTTCCTCGGCTTTCTGCTTGTGCGCATGAGCAACCCGGACTTGTGGCATCAATATTTTGGCGGCGAAAAGCCCATGGATTTCGCCTATTTCAACGCTGTCCTGCGCAGTAGCAGCTTTCCCCCGCTGGATCCCTGGTACGCCGGCGGTTACCTCAACTATTATTACTTCGGGTATGTGCTGGTCGGCGCGCCCGTGCTGCTCACCGGCATTCTACCGGCTGTGGCCTACACCCAGATCGTGCCCACCCTGTTCGCCCTGACCGGCATGGGCGCCTTCGCTGTAGCTTTCAATCTGGTGCAGCGTCTGCGTGCGGCGGACGCTGCGCCGGCAGGTCGCGCAACGCATAGCCGTGCCAGCCCCTGGGTGGCCGGTTGCGCGGCGCTGCTGCTGGCAGTCGTGCTGGGCAACCTGGACACCCTGCGCGTCTTCGGCAACGGTCTGGCCACTTTGGGCGGCCATGCTCAGCCACAAGGCCTCGCGGAGTTTCTCGTTGAGGAGTTCACGCTTGAAAATGGCATGCCACCGCTCGCCATCGAACGGCAGGAGTTGCTCGAAGCCGCGCAGGAGAACCATTTTTCAGACCGTCTGCGCTATGAAGTGCACAATTCGCGAAGCCTGTGGACAGGCCTGCTGCAAGGCACAGTTCGCTGGCTGGCGGGGGAGCCCCTGCCCATGGCCAGTCATCGCTGGTACTGGGCGCCTACCCGCGTGCTCGCCGAGACGCCGGGCGTGGAAGGCAATGCCATCACCGAAATGCCCTGGTTCACCTTCCTCTACGGTGACCTGCACGCGCACATGATCTCCATGCCGCTGCAGCTCTTCGTTATGCTCTTTGTGTGGCATGAAGTGAGAATGGCCGGGCGCGACGGGCGCAGCGCGCGTCTGCGCTGGCTGGCCCTGGGCCTCGGCGCGCTGGCGGCAGGCATGTTGCGCGCCACCAACACCTGGGACTGGCCGACCTACACCTTGCTCGGCATCGTGGGTCTGGGCTGGGCGTGGTGGTTGAACTGGCGACGCATCTCCCTGCGTTCCTTGCGGGCGCTGCTGGCACGTAGCGGCGGATTCCTCCTCGCAGGCGCCCTGTTCGCGCTTCCCTACACCTACTGGTACGCCACGGGCTACAATAGCGTCCGTCTGTGGCAGGACGGACGCACGCCGCTATGGGCGTGGCTGGATATCCACGGCCTCTTTGTTTTCCTGTTGCTCTCGCTGCTGCTGTGGGATACGGCGCGCTGGTTCCGCGCAACGAACGTGCGGCAGCTGCGCGGGCAGGGCAGGCTGCTCGCCTGGCTGGGCGTGGCGCTGCTGGCTGTCATGGTGCTCGCCATGGTGCTGGCGATGGATGGCTGGCAGGCGGCCCTGCCAGTGCTGCCAATGCTGCTGTGGAGCGCCATCCTCATGCTGCGGCCGGCCCAGACGCGCGCGTTGCAGCTGACGCTGGGGCTGGCCGCGCTGGCGCTGGCGCTGACGCTGGGCGTGGAGTTTCTGGTGCTGGCAGGCGATATCGGGCGCCAGAACACAGTCTTCAAGTTCTACCTCCAGGCGTGGTTGCTCCTTAGCGTGGCGGGCGGCGCTGCCTGCGCCTGGCTGCTGGCCGGGCTGCCGCGATGGCCGCTACCCTTGCGTCTCGTCTGGGCGCTGCCGGGAGCCTTGCTCTTGTTGGCTGCTGCGATGTATCCGCTCGTATCGACACCCGCGCGCGCGCTGGACCGCATGGCGCCTGAAGTTGGCCCCACGCTGGACGGCATGGCCTACATGGAACAGGCCGAACATCCCGAAAACGGCGCGACACTGCAGTTGGCCGATGATTACGCGCTCATCCGCTGGCTGCAGGAAGAGGTGGCGGGCGCGGCGGTAATCCTTGAGGCCCAGGGCCCAAGCGAGTATCGCTGGGGCGGGCGCGTGTCGATCTATACTGGTCTGCCGACCCTGCTGGGCTGGCGCTATCATCAGACGCAGCAACGCACCCTGCCACAGCAAAGCCTGTTTATCGACCAGCGCCGCGCCAATATCAACGGCCTCTACAGCACCAGCGACAGCGAGCTCGCTTGGGAAATGTTGCGCTTCTACAAGGTGCGCTTTGTGATCGTGAGCGGGCTGGAGCGCGCCTGGTATCCTGCTACTGGCCTGGCCAAGTTCGAGCGCATGGTCGACCTGGGCAGGTTGAGCAAGGTCTTTGAGCAGGGCAGCGCGATCATCTACGAGGTGGACGGAGCTGCCGCGTGATCGCTGACTGGCTGGCGCGCGAAGGCTGGATCGTCCTCAGCTGGTGGTTGCTGGCGAGCCTGGCGGGCGCCGCGGCCCTGCCACTGACCTTCAGCCTGTTGCGGAGTCTGCCGGACCGCGGCTACACGCTGGCGCGCGCGCTGGGGCTGTTGCTGACGGGCTTCATTTTCTGGCTGGGAACCAGCCTCGGGCTGATGATCAACACGCCAGGCAGCATGGTGCTGGCCTGGCTGATTCTGGCGGGCTGCAGCGCAGCGCTGTACTTGCGGCGTGTGCAAGACAGCGACTGGCGCGGTTGGCTACGCTCGAATCGGCGCTTCATCCTGTTCGCCGAGCTTTTGTTCCTGGTCGCTCTGCTGGCTCTGGCGCTGTTGCGCGCGCACAACAACAGTCTGCACGGCACTGAAAAGCCGATGGAGCTGGCATTTCTGAGCGCGACCCAGCGCAGCGCCAGCTTCCCTCCGGCCGACCCCTGGTTTTCGGGCCACGCAATCAGTTACTACTATTTCGGCTACGTCCTGATGGCCATGCTGGCCAGCCTGAGCGGCATCGGTAGCACGCTCGCCTTCAACATGAGCATCGCCATGCTCTTTGCGTTGGGCGCCCTGACAGCTTATGGCGTCGCCGGCAACCTGGCGCGCACGCGGCCTGGACGGACAGGGCGGCGCAGCGGTTTGCTGGGGGCCTGCTTCGTTGTACTACTCGGCAACTGGCAGCTGCCACTCATCGAATTGCCCTGGCAAACTGGCCTCGGCACGGATGCCTGGTTCGCGTTTTGGGGCCAGCACTTGCGTCTCGCGGCGCAAGCCCCTCCGATCGGGGCAAATTTATCAGGCATGCTGGCGGACCGGGACTTTTGGTGGTGGTGGTTCCGCGCCAGCCGCGTGCTGACCGACATCAATCTCGACGGCAGCCAGGCGTTTTTCCAGCCCATCAGCGAGTTTCCGGCCTTCAGTTTCCTGCTGGCCGATGTGCACCCGCATGTCTTGGCGCTGCCCTTTGCGCTGCTGACGATTGGTCTCGCCCTGAACCTCGCGCTATCGACGCGCGCGCCGGGCCAGGCTCAGCTACTGCTCTGCGGCCTGGTCGGCGGCGGGATGCTGTTCCTGAACGCCTGGGATGGGCCGGTCTATCTCTTGCTGCTGGTGAGCGCCGAGGGGCTGCGGCGCCTGCTGCGCAGCGAACGAGGGAGGCTGCATCTGACGGATCTGTTGGCGACGGCCTGGCTCGGGTTGCGCCTTGTGTTGCTGGCGCTGCTTTGCTATCTGCCATTTTACGTCGGCTTCCGCACCCAGGCGGGCGGCTTCTTGTCGAACCTGCAGCATCCTTCCAGTCTGCGTCAACTCTTCCTGATATTCGCGCCTTTCGCGCTCATTCTGGGCGCCTGGCTGCTGCTTGAGGGCCGCCGGGCCGGGCCTGCGCTGAACCGGCGCCTCCTGCTGCGGGTGATGATCGGTGGCCCACTGCTGCTGCTGGCCCTCGTCATGATGCTGGCCCTGGCCGGCGCTTTGCTGCAGGGGGAGACCACCCTGCTGCAGGATTTCGTGCGGCAAAGCGGTGACCAGGTCGAGATCGTTCAAAAAATCGGGGAGCGACGCCTCGCTGGTCTTGTGGGCCTGCTGGCGCTCTGCGGCGGCATCGGCCTGGCTCTGGCCCGCCTGTTCCCGGACTTGCGACAGGCGCAGACACTGTCCTTGGCGCGATTCGACGCCGGCACAGGCTTCGCCCTGCTGCTCACGGTGAGCGGCCTGCTGCTCGTGCTGGCTCCCGAATTCGTCTTTCTGCGCGATGTCTTCAACGCACGTTCCAACACCATCTTCAAGTTGTACTACCAGGCCTGGCTGCTGTTTGGCGTGGCGGCTGCCTGGGCTGTTGACTCGTTCTTTGCGGAAGAGCGGACCAGGTCCCGGCGACGCGCTCTGGGCGTCTTGACCGCCTGCGCCATCCTGCCCGGATTGCTGTATCCGCTGGCCGGGGTGTTCACCCGCGCTTTCGTGGAGACAGGGCGTCTGGCTTCGGCTCAACCCACGCCTCTGAGTCTGGACGGCGGCCCCGGATTTATCAACAACGATGACTATGAGGCGATCCGTTGTCTGGAGGCCCAGGTGGGCGCAGTGCAACCTGTGGTTGCCGAAGCTCCGGGTTCGTCTTACGATGGAAACTTCGGGCGCGTGGGCACCTTGACGGGGATACCGGTGCTGCTTAACTGGGAAGGGCACCAGCGACAATGGCGCGGTGCAACCTGGGAATTGCTGCGCGGCAGCCGGGCCGAAGATCTTGATCGCCTCTTCCGCAGCCCGGGTATGCAGCAAACCAGGGAAATCCTGGAGCGCTACGACATCGACTACGTGTTCTTTGGCAGCAGTGAAGTGATGAAATACGGTATTGCCGGCGAGCGCAAGTTCCGCGATTCCTTCGACTCACTCTGTGAGTACGGTGACAGTCGCTTTTATCGCGTCGCTTCACTCTCGGGAACGGGGCCGGGAGACAGCCGGCCATGACTGCTCCGGAGCTCATGTATTCACAGCCAGACGCCGGTGAGCGGGAATGGCGCGGGCTGCCCTGGTCTACCGCAGCGCTCGCGCTGATTGCGCTGATTGCCCTGGGGATGCTGCTGCGCCTGGCGGAGCTGGATCGGGTCCTGCCCAACGAGCATGAGGCCCGCCAGGCGCTGGCCGCCTGGAGCATTCTGAATCCGCAACTGCCCGGCGCGAAGCTCGTGCCGGAAAGCCCGCTGCTCTTCGCGCTGCAGGCGCTGCTCTTCAGCGTCTTTGGCGCCAGCGAAGTTACGGCCCGCTTGCCGGTGGCGCTGGGGGGCGCGCTGTTGCCGCTATTGCCCCTGCTGTTGCAGAGCGCTTTGGGAAGGGCACGCGCCTTCGCAATCTGCGCGTTGCTGGCCGCGTCGCCAGTTATGCTACTTGCTTCGCGCCAGTCCGCCGCAGTAGTCCTCTCGCTTCTGCTTACCGGGCTGTTGCTGTGGGCTGCATTGCGCTTTGCGCAATTCCGGCAAAACCACCACGCAGCGTTGGCGACTACCCTGCTGGTTTGGCTGCTCCTGCTCAGCGAGCCGGCCGCAATCGTGCTGGCGTTGATGGCTGGCGGCTCTCTGATTGTCGCCCTGCTGTGGTTTCGCCGCGCTGCCGCACATCAGGATCCGTTGCCGTATGCACGCGACCTGTTGCGCAGCTGGCCCACTGGCAGCGCGCTGCCGCTGGCGCTGTTGACAGCCTTTCTGGTCGCGACCCTGTTCATGCTGAATCCTGGCGGACTGGCGGCCGTCGGCGAGCTGCTGGCCGCGTTCATCACCGGTTTCGTCACGCCCAGGCCTGGGGCCATTCCACTACAGGCGCTGCTGGTCGCCCTGTCCTTCGAGCCGCTGTTGCTTCTGCTGGCCGTACTGCGGCTGCTGCAATTGCGCTTCCGTGAGCCTGGCATCGTTGATCGTTTCCTGATCATCTGGACGCTGCTGGCTGTCGCAGCGCTGTTGCTGTGGCGCGGGGCCGGGCCGGAACATGCGCTCTGGCTGATCGTGCCGCTGGCGGGCCTGGCCAGCGGCCTGGTTGCAAGCTTGCGCGCGTCAGATGAGAGGCAGCGAGCCACGCCCCTGTGGCTCATGCTGCTGGCGGGGATCGCGAGCTTCGCCCTGCTGGCGTTGTTCAGTCTGCATATGCAGGCGTTCGCGCGCATTGCAGACCTGCCGGCGGCCGGAATCATTCATTTGGTCTGGATGGGGCTGGCGCTGCTACCGTTGGGACTGGGCTGCGTATGGCTGGCGCAGGAATGGGGCTGGCCGGCAGCGCTGCGCGCCTGTGGCGGCGGTGCGCTCGTGCTCGTGCTGGCGGCTTCGCTGGGCAGCGGCTGGACGTCGGCAGTGACCCGCGCGGACGATCCGGACGGCTTGTGGCAAGTTCGGCCGGCTGCGCGCGAGGCCAGGCTACTACGGGAGACGTTGCAGTCTCTGGCGCAACGTGAGAGCGGCGGTTTCCCGCGGCTGGATATTTATGTACAGACGAACGACCAGAGTCAGGTCGAGTGGCTGCTGCGCGACTTCACGCGCTTGCGCTTTATCGAAAGGGCCAGCGATGCCCGGGGAGCGCAAATTCTGCTCTTGCCCTGGTCAGCCGAGCCACCGGAGCTGGCAGGTGATTACGTAGGCCAGGAATTCGTCATGCGTCGGGCGCGCAGTATCGCTGCAACCGGACCACTGGCGGGATGGTTACTCGCCAGCAACGATATTGTAGCCCCACCGGAGACGTTGGTACTCTGGCTACGCAGGGATATCTACGACGGCATGTCGCAGAACGAGGGGGAGGGGCTGTCCAGGCAATGACGCTGTCCCGGACGTTCAGGGGGTTCTCGCGGCGCGAGCTGTGGTTGTACGCGCTGATTCTGTTGCTGGCGCTGACCACGCGCTTCTGGCTGCTGGGCGAGCGCGTGATGAGCCACGACGAGAGCCTGCACACGCGCTACGCCTACAACCTCTACGCCGACGGATCCTTTCAGCACACGCCCCTGATGCATGGGCCGATCCTCTTCCACGCAACCGCCTTCTTCTATTTTCTGTTTGGCGCCAGCGACTTCACGGCGCGCATCTACACGGCGGCGCTGGGCGTCATGGTCGTGCTCATGCCGGCGCTCTTTCGCCCCTGGCTGGGACGCAGCGGCGCGCTGCTGGCATCGATCCTGCTGCTCATCTCACCTGTATCGCTCTACTACCATCGCTACATCCGCCACGACACCCCCTCCATCTTTTTCGCGCTGCTGCTGTTCTACGCCGTCCTGATGTACCTCAACGGGCCGCTGCACGCGCGCCGCCGCCTGCACTGGTTGCTGCTGGTCGCTCTCGCGATGATCGGCAACCTGGGCTCCAAGGAAACCGCCTTCATCTACATCGCACTTTTGGGCAGCTTTCTCTTTCTCTACTGGCTGGCGCGTCTGGCGCAGGCGCGCTGGCAGTTACCGGGGCGTACGGTCTTGAACTTCCTCATCGTCGCAGTGCTCTTTGGCGCGCTGGCAGCTCTGGGCCTAGTCGTCCTGCTGACCGTAGTGCCGTTGCAGACGGCACTGGGAGTCGCTGCGATGGCAGGTTGGTGGGCTGCAATCGAGGCCCGCACCCTGTTACTCGGCATCGTCGTGTTGCTGGCAGGGATGCTGGCGGCCCTTTTGCTGCCGCTACGCCGTGTTTTCCGCAACCTCGACCTTGGGTCACGCCGGCGTGACGTGCTGCTCATCTGTGCGCTGGCGCTGATTGTGTGCGGTGGCCTGTTGCTCGTCGAATCCGTTTCGCACAGTGCCCCGCAACTCACTAACGAACCGGTTGAACCGCACATTCCAGGTGAGGAAGCCGCGGACACGGTCAACGTAATCCGGCAACTGCCGCTAATACTTGCCTGGTCTGGCGCGGCCTTCATCCTGCTGGTGCTATTTGTGAGCCGACGCCGGGGCTGGTGGCAAGCCCTGCGGCGCTACCCGGAGCTGGACCTCATCATCGTCATCGGCAGCCTGATCCTGCCCTGGGCGGCGCCCTTTCTGATTGCGCTGACTGGCGCCCAGGCGACGGACTATTCGCAGGAAGGCATCACACGCGCCCTGCTGGCGCTGCTGCCGCTGCTCGCGATCTCCATCGGCCTGGGCCTGGCATGGGACTGGCGCCGCTGGGTGCCTTGCGCGCTGCTGTTCTACGCGGTCTTCGTCTTCTTCTTCACGACGATGATGACCAACGTAAACGGCCTGGCGACCGGCCTGATTGGCAGCCTGGGCTACTGGCTTGAGCAGCAGGGCGTGCGGCGCGGCAACCAGCCGCAGTACTACTACGTCGGCCTGCTGCTGCCGGTCTACGAATTCCTGCCCATGCTGGGCAGTGCGCTCGCCATGACCACGGGACTCGGCGTTTTTTGGCGTCGGCGCCGCCAGCAGCTAACGCTGCAACAGCCACAATTGGAGGAGACCGCTCCCCTGCGGCGGCGCGCTCAGCGCCTGCAACGATTGCCATTCCTGCTGTTGCTGGCCTGGTGGGCTGTGCTGGGGCTCTTTGGCTACACCATCGCCGGCGAAAAGATGCCCTGGTTGACCACCCATCTGACTCTGCCGCTGATCCTGCTGTGCGGCTGGTACTTCGGGCGAGTCTTTGATGCGCTTGACCTGGCGCGTTTGCGGCGCGGCGGCCTGGCGCTGCTGCTCTTCCCCCTGCTGGCGGTGACGCTCTTCCAGGTGCTGCAGCCCTTGTGGGCCGGAGGCGGCATCTTCGCCGGACTGGAGCAGGGGCAGCTGGCGCGCAGCGGACGCTGGCTGGGCGTACTGGCGATGAGCGGTTTGATCCTGTTCTGGCTGTTCCGCCTTGGCCAACGTTACGGCTGGCCGCAATTGCGGCGCCTGTTTGCGGTCTCGCTCTTCGCGCTGCTGGCCCTGTTGACCGCGCGCGCTGCGCTGCGCGCCTCCTTCGTCAACCACGACCTCGCGACCGAATACCTGGTCTATGCGCACGCCGCGCCGGCGGTGAAGACGGTGCTGCAGCAACTGGAAGAAACCAGCCTGCGCGTGGCGGATGGCAAGAGCTTGGTATTCGCCTACGACGACCTGGTATCCTGGCCCTACAGCTGGTACTTCCGGGACTTCAGCAACGCGCGCTTCGTCGGCGACAGTCCCTCACGACAGGTGCTGGACGAGGCACAGGCCGTGCTGCTGGGCGCTGGCAACCTTGGCGCCTTCGAGCCGTTGCTGGAAGATCGTTACTATCGCTTCGAGTACATCCGCATGTGGTGGCCGATGCAGGACTACTTCGGAATGTCTGCCGCGCGCATCGCCAATGTTCTTGATTTCAGCCCGGCCAACACGCAGGCAGCCGCACTGCGCCAGGCGGTCTTCGACATCTGGTGGTCACGCGATTACAGCGCGCTCGGCCGTCAGCAGGGGCGCAGCTTCGCGCTCGAGCAGTGGCCGGTCGCGGACCGAATGTACTTTTTCCTGCGCAAGGACACCGCGGCACGTATCTGGGATCTGGGCGTCGGCGATGGGCAGCTGATCAATCCCCTGGCCGACCTGGCTCCCAACCTGTGCAACGAGAATTGGCAGCCACTGTCGGCGCACACAGTCATCGGAGGCGTCGGCAGCCAGGCCGGACAACTGTTGCGTCCCATCGGCCTGGCCCGGAGCGGGGATGGCAGGCTCGCCGTCAGCGAGGAGGGCAACAACCGCATTTCGCTCTTCACGCAGGAGGGAGAGCTCCTCGGAACACTTGCTGCGACGGGGGAGGGCGCGCTGCTGGAGCGGCCTGGCGGATTGCGCTTCGGCGCGGACGGCGAGCTCTACGTGGCGGATACCTGGAACTACCGCATTCAGGTGCTGGGGCCTGAGGGCGAGAGTTTGCGCGCCTGGGGCGAGCCGGGGCTCTATGGCCTGGGGGCGGATACGCTGCCCGTGTTGGGTCTTTGGGGGCCGCGCGACCTGGTGTTGGATGCCGATGGACTTGTCTATGTGGCGGACACGGGCAACAAGCGGATTCGTGTCTATTCGGCACAAGGGGTCTGGCAACGTGACATCGGCAGCGGTGGTGGCGGGTCGGGTCAACTGGACGAGCCCAGCGGCCTGGCGCTGCACCCGGACGGACGCCTCTTCGTCGCCGATACCTGGAACCGGCGCATTTCCGTGTTTGACCGCGAGGGCAGCTTTCTGCATTTAATCCCGCTAAGCGCATGGTATGGTGAACAGGGCAACAGGCCCTATCTTGCGCTGGACGTCGCGCGCGACCTGCTCTACGTCGGCGATCCTGACGCTGGCCGTGTCCTGGTGCTGGACACGGCCGGCAACTGTCTGGGCTCCTTCGGCGAACCTGGCGGTGACAGCCCGGTCGGCAGCCGCATCGGCACAGTAGCCGGTCTCGCGGTCGATGCGCAGGGCAGAGTCTGGCTTGCGGATTCGGGCAGCGGTCGCATCCTGGGGTTTCCAGCCTTTCCGCTGGAGTCAGCGCCAGCCTGAACCAACAGGGCACTGCCTGGCATGTCTTGCAGAAGGCAGCGTGTTATGGTAGATTGGGGCGCGAAGTGGGGATTTGGCCCCGCTTCTGTTGTTATGCAGTTCGGGAACGCCTGCGCTTTCAGCCAGGATACTTTCCTTGGCAGGGTCAGTAAACGGGTCAGGAACAAGGAACATGAGAAGCGAGTTTGAAGTCGCCTTTAATGAAATAACGGAGCTGCGCGATCTGCCGCAGGATATCGTGCTGGACGCGCTGCAGTCGGCGCTGGTGCTGGCCTATCGCCGCGACACGGGCGCCAGCGAAGCCCAGCAGGTTGAGGCAGACATAGACCCCACGACGGGGCGGCCGCGCATTTTTGTCGAAAAGGAAGTTGTTGATTCAGTCATGAACGAGGCCACCGAGGTGGACCTTGCGAGCGCGCGCTTTTATGATCCTGAGGCGGTAGAAGGCGACACCGTCATGGTAAAGGTGCAGCGCACGACACGCAACTTCGGGCGCATCGCCGCCATGACCGCCAAACAGGTCATCCTGCAGAAAATCCGCGAGGCCGAGCGCAACTTGCTCTACGAAGAGTATCTGGAGCGCGAGGGCGACCTCATCACCGGCACTGTGCAAAGCACCAACGCCCACATGATCACTCTCAGCCTGGGACGCGGCGAGGCCATCATGCCCCGCTCGCAGCAAATCCCTGGCGAACGCTACCGGCCGCATGACAAGGTGCGCACCTATGTGCTCGAGGTGCGGCGCAGCAACAGCGGCCCGCAGATCATCGTGAGTCGCGGCCACCGCAATATGTTGCGGCGCCTGCTTGAGTACGAAGTGCCGGAGATTTACAACGGTCAGGTAGAAATCAAGACCATCGCGCGCGAGGCCGGCTATCGCTCCAAGGTCGCGGTCGCGGCGCTGCAGGAAGGCATAGATCCGGTCGGTGCCTGCGTCGGCATGCGCGGCATGCGCATTCAAAACATCGTACGTGAACTGCATGAAGAGAAGATTGACGTCATCGAGTGGTTGCCGGAGCAGCGCGATTTCATCGCCAAGGCGCTCAGCCCGGCGCGCGTGAATGGCGTATACCTGGATGATGACATTGACAGCGGACGCACTGCGCTGGTCATCGTGCCGGATGACCAGCTCTCGCTGGCGATCGGGCGCGAGGGTCAGAACGCGCGCCTAGCCGCCAAGTTGACTGGCTGGCGCATCGATATCAAGAGTGTGTCCGAGGCTGTGAGCGAGGCGCTCGAGCTTATAGATACGCCGCCGCTTTCCGAATTGGCCGAACAGCATCCGGAAATCTGTATCGAGGCAGAACGAATCATGGGCCGCAAGACCGAAGGCCGCATGATCATGCCGGAGGAATACAGCACGCTGGGCCGCTTCGCGGATATGGCCGAGAGTCGGCTGTTGGTCGTGCGTGAGGCGAATCGGGCGCAGCGACTTGTGGAGATCAACGCTGCTCGGGACACGCTGCCGCCAGGCGTCTTCCAGGTGCCGGTCGATGCCCTTGAATTGCCAGATGAGGTGCTGGAGACGCTGCAGCCCTTCGAAAACGTCGGTGAGGTGATGTGGCGCTGTCTGCTGCGGGATGCCTCTTTGCTGCGCCGGCTGGATTCGCCGGAAGAGGCGCTGGCGCAAATCCTGAGTGCCTACGAAGCCATTGTCATCCCGGATCCCGAGGCGCCTGAAGCTGAGGCTGCAGCCGATGAAGCCGTTGTGGCGGAAGCCGCAGCCGAAGACATGACAGCGCCGGAAGACGAAGCTGGCGCCGAAATCGTGGCGGAAGCAGCAGAGGTGGTGACGGAAGCAGAGGAAGAGGCCCCGGTTGTCTTCGCCGACGAGCAGGTGCCTGTGCCACAACCAGATGAAGCGCAATCTGCGAAACGCGTGTTCCGCAGGCTGCGGCCGGAGCCGGAATTTGAGGAAGAGCTGGAGCAACCGGAAGGTGAGCTCGACTCGCTGAACGAGCAGGATGAGGAACGCAAGCGGCGCGACAGCAAGCTGAAGCGTCGGCAACTGGTCTTCGACGAGGAACTGGGCGAGGTCGTTGCAGTGAGGCGGCGCAAGAAGGGCCGCGACCGCGACGAGTGGGACGACTTTCTGGACTGAGCTCGGCCGATGAAGACCCACCAGCAGGGCGCGCGACCGCGTCACCGGCCACAGCGCAGTTGTGTCGTTTGTCGTAGCAAGCAGGACAAACGCGCGCTGACGCGCATCGTACACAGGGAGGGGTCGTTACAAATTGACCCTGGTGGCAAGGCGGAGGGACGTGGCGCCTATCTTTGCGGGCAGGCAGTCTGCTGGGAGAACGCAGCGAACGGCCCGGCCCTGGCACTTGCGCTGTCGCTGGAACTCACAGACGCAGATCGTTTGCAGTTGCTGCGGGGCAAGCCCTGAGCCATGAGTCCGACGCTGTATGGTGCCGGGCAGAAACCGAAAATGTGAAAGACCGGACACGACAAAGCTTTTCTGGCCGGTCTCCGCAGACAATGGAGGAAGTGAATGGCAGTGGAAGAGCGCGTCGTTGTATTGCCGGACAGCCTGACCGTTCGCGAGTTGGCGGACTCAATCGACATCAGTGTGATCGAGGTAATGAAGGTCCTCATTGCCAACGGCATTGTGGCTTCGATCAACCAGCAGATTGACTTCGATACCGCCTCCATCGTATGTTCGGAATTCGACATCGAGGCGCTGTCGCAATCCAGTCTGGCAGAATTGGCGGAGAAGGAAGAAGCGGCCCAGGCGCAGCAATGGCGCCAGATTTACATCGATGAAAAGCCGGAAAACCTGAAGCGCCGTCCGCCCATCGTCACCATTCTCGGCCACGTGGACCACGGCAAGACGACCCTGCTGGACACGATCCGCAAGGCGCATGTCGCAGAAGGCGAGGCCGGCGGCATCACGCAGCACATCGGCGCCTACCGCGCGCAACATGATGGGCAGCAAATTACCTTCCTTGATACGCCAGGCCATGAGGCCTTCACAGCCATGCGCGCCCGCGGCGCCCATGGCGCAGACATCGCCGTGCTGGTCGTCGCCGCGGATGATGGCATCATGCCCACCACGCGCGAAGCCATCACCCATGCACGCGCCGCCAACGTGCCCATCGTGGTAGCCGTAACCAAGATGGACCTGCCTGGCGCGAACCTGGAACGGGTGTATCAGCAGCTGGCCGAGGCGGACCTGGTGCCCGCTATCTGGGATGGAACCACGATGGTAGAGGCCGTGTCCGGCATTAGCGGCGATGGCATTGATGACCTGCTGGAGGCCATTTTGCTCACGGCCGGCGAGCATGACATCGTCGCCAATCCGCGCGCCAACCCTTCGGGAGTCGTGCTGGAGGCGGAGATTGACCCGTCCCGCGGTGTGATCGCGACCTTGCTGGTACTGAACGGCGAGCTGAAGCGCAGTGACACCCTGATCGCCGGCAGTACTTCGGGGCGAATCAAGGCCATGTTCGACGAAAATGACAAGCGCATCAACGTCGCCGGCCCCTCCACGCCGGTTGCAGTGATGGGACTCGGCGATCTGCCTCAGCCTGGCGACAGCTTCCAATGGATGAAGAACGACAAAAGCGCGCGTCGCCTGCTGCATGAGCGCGCATGGGATGTGGAACAGGGCAGTGGCCGCATGGATGTGCTGTCTCTGGATGACGTGTTCGCGCGCTTCAGTCGGGGCGACGCGAAAGACCTTGCGCTCATCGTCAAGGCGGACTTTCAGGGCACGCTGCAGCCTATAGTTGAATCGCTGGAGAAGATGTCCGACGAAAACAGCGACGGCATCCAGCTCCAAATTCTCGCGGCGGACATCGGTAGTATTGGTGAAAACGATGTGAATCTGGCAGCAGCCTCCAACGCGATAATCGTTGGCTTCAACGTCGAGGTTGACAGTACCGCGCGGCGCGTGGCGGATTCTCAGGGTGTGGATATACGCACCTGGAACATCATTTACAACTTGCTGGAAGACATTGAGCTGGCCATGCACGGCATGCTGGAGCCGGAGGACGTAGAAGAGAAGCTGGGCCGGGCGGAAGTGCGTCAGATATTTAGCAACTCGCGCGTGGGCAACATCGCCGGCAGCTATGTGCGCGAAGGCACGATACAGCGTAACGCGCGCGCGCGTGTGATTCGCGCCGAGCGGGTGCTGGCGGAAGACCTGCGCGTCGGCTCACTCAAGCGCGTTCGGGATGATGTGCGCGAGGTGCGCGCCGGCTTTGAGTGCGGCATCAGTCTGGAGCGCCACTCCGATTTCCAGGAAGGCGACATCATTGAATTTTATGTGATTCGGCGTGGCAGCCGGGCCAGCGCATGAGCATACGCCAGCAGCGCTTGGAAGGGCGAATCCGCGCCATCCTCGGCGAGTTGCTGCTACGCGCAGTCCGGGACCCACGTCTGCAGAACGTCACTGTAACTGAAGTCACGCTGGATCCTGAGCTGGTATACGCTGATGTCTTCGTCAACGCCCTGGGCGAGGAGGAACGTGCGCCCGAAGTGCTGGTCGGGCTGGCGCGTGCCAACGGCTTTCTGCGACGGGAGGTCGGACGGCGCCTGCGGGTGCGGCTTGTGCCGGAGCTGCGTTTCCACTGGGATGCCGTGCTGGAGCAGGGCGCGCGCATGGACGAATTGATCAACAGCCTCGACATACCACCTGAGGCACTACAAGGGGACGATGAACCACAAGCCTGACTTCGTCGCTGCGAGCGCAGCCCTGAAGGCGGCTCAGAGCATCCTGATTGTCACCCATATCCGCCCGGACGGAGACGCCATTGGGTCCCTTTTGGGGCTGGGCAACGCCTTGCGAGCAGACGGGCGGGATGTGCAGTGCGCGGTTGATGGTGGTGTGCCGGACTTTCTTCAGTTTTTGCCCGGCGCGCAGGAAGTACGCTCAGGTCTGTTAGAGGTGAACGCTGACCTGCTCATCACCGTTGACATCAACCACGAGGACCGCGGCGGCTGCACAGGTGCAGCAGGTTTCGCGCACTGTGACAAGGTGATTAACCTTGATCATCACATCAGCAATCCCGGATTTGGCGATATCCAGCTGGTGATGCCCGAAGCTGTTTCGGCTACAGAGGTGGTGTACTACTGGCTGCAACACATGGAGTTGCCATTGACGCCAGAGGTAACGCAACCGCTGCTGACTGGTCTGGCCACCGACACGCTCGCCTTCCGCACCAACAACGTCACTGCACAAACGCTGCGCCTCGCGCTTGAATTGATGGACACTGGCGTTTCCTTGTATGACATAATCGCGCGCACCCTTGAGAGCCGTCCATACCGGGATTTGCTCCTCTGGCGACGCGGACTGCAAACGCTGTCAAAGGAAGACGGCGTGGTTTGGGCGCAGATCAGTGCCGAGGACAGCGCGTTGGCAGGAACCCGGTCGGGAGAAGATGGCGACCTCGTGAACCAGATGCGCGCCACTGACGAGGCACGCATCGCAGTCGTGTTCAGGGAACTGGAGGACGGGCAGGTCTCTCTCAGCATACGTAGCAAACCACCATATGATGTTGCCAGCGTGGCGCAGGAACTGGGTGGCGGTGGACACGCCCAGGCGGCCGGCGCGACCATCGCCGGGCCGCTGGCTGCAGCGCAGGCCCGGGTGTTGCCGCTGCTGCGCGAAGCTGTGAACATGGGCGACGCTGCTGACGTCGCATGAGCGCCTTTGGTTTCCTGAATATTGACAAGCCGGCCGGAATAACCAGCCACGATGTGGTTGCGTTGCTGCGCGGGGAGTTGCGATTGCGCAAGCTGGGTCATGCTGGCACGCTCGATCCCCTGGCGACGGGCGTGTTGGTGCTTTGTGTGGGGCCTGCCACGCGTCTGAGCGAATACGCCATGCGTAGCGTCAAGCGCTATCGTGCAATAGTGCTGGCAGGCGTGAGTACGGAAAGCTATGACGCCGAGGGGCAGGTCACGGAAGAGCGTGACGTCTCTGCATTGACGCGGGCGCAGGTGGAAGCGGCGCTGGCGCAATTTCGCGGGGAGATTGAGCAGTTGCCACCCATGTACAGCGCAGTCAAGCAGGGCGGTCGCAAGCTTTACGAGCTGGCGCGGGCTGGCCAGACCGTCGAACGCAAGCCGCGCCGTGTCTGTGTGCAGGAGCTGAGCCTGGTGGACTGGTCGCCGCCGCAGTTCACGCTGGAGCTGGCCTGCAGCGCGGGCACCTACGTTCGCAGTCTGGCGCATGACCTGGGCGCTGCGCTGGGCACGGGCGCTCATCTGACGGCGCTGACTCGAACAGTCAGCGGCAGTTTCCGGCTGGAAGACGCCCGTTCGCCGGAGCAGGTGCTGGCAGCGCCGGAGTGGCAACGTCTGCTTGTGGCGCCTGGCGAGGCGCTGCCGCAGTTGCCGCCCGTCCAGTTGAACGCCGCCATGCGAGCGCTGTTGCTGCAGGGGCGCGCAATTCCCTGCGCTGCTGGCGACCCCGACGTTACGCTGGCCCAGGCGCAGGGGCCGGGCGGAGCGCTGCTGGCCATCGTCGAACGGGATGGTGCGGTGTGGCGACCGCGCAAGGTGTTTCCGCCGCAATGAGCCACGATCAGACTATTCCCGGCCTGGCAGCGACTGGAGCGCGCGAGCCTGCTTTGGTGACAATCGGCGTCTTCGATGGCGTGCACCTGGGGCATCAGCAACTATTGGCTTGCCTGGTCGCGCGGGCGCGAGCAGCGAAATTGAGGGCCGTGGCCGTCACCTTTTTTCCACACCCGGACATCGTACTGCGCGGCCTGCGCGGTCGCTATTATCTGTCTACGCCGGAGGAGAAAGTGCAACGTCTGCGCGCGACTGGCGTGGACGAGGTGCTCACGCTGTCATTTGATGATGCGCTGCGAAGAGTGAGCGCGGCGACTTTCTGCGCACAGTTGCGTCAGAGACTGAACATGCGCGCGCTGGCGGTAGGGCGCGACTTTGCGTTGGGTCATCGCCGCGAAGGTGATGTTGGCAGGCTGCGGGAGCTGGGGCGCGAGCTGGGCTTCGAGCTGATGATCACCGACCTGGTGGAGAGCGAGGACGGTCGCATCAGCAGTACGGCCATCCGCGAGGCGCTTGAGGCTGGCGACATCGCAAGCGCGCGACGCTGGCTGGGGCGCAGTCACGTGCTCTGTGGCGAAGTCGTGCGCGGCGCAGGGCGCGGACGACAGCTTGGTTTCCCGACGGCCAACGTCGCTGTGTGGGGACAGCAGGTCATCCCGGCCAACGGCGTTTACGCCAGTTACGCGTGGCTCGGCGAGGAGCGCTTCGTGGCAGCGACAAACGTGGGCATGCGACCCCATTTTGGCGAGGCAACAGTCACCGTCGAGCCCTACATCCTTGATTTTGAGCGCAACATTTATGGCAGTCGCTTGTGCGTGAGCTTCGAACAACGTCTGCGCGCCGAGCAGAAGTTTGACAGTCTGGACGGGCTCGTCGCGCAAATTGCCTCAGACGCTGCAACCAGCCGCAATTTGCTGGGCAACTAGCGGCCGCGCCCCGGAACACGAAAGCCGAGCCGCCGCATGAAGTCGTCATCCTTGCGCCAGTTCTGTTGCACCTTCACCCGCAGTTCAAGGTAAACCTGCGTCTCCAGCATGGCCTCCAGCTCCAGCCGTGCCGCGCGCCCCAGCTCGCGAATCATGTTGCCGCGCTTGCCGACGAGAATACCCTTCTGTGAGTCGCGCTCGACGTAGAGCGTAGCACTGATGTAGGTCATCTTCGCGCTTCGCTCGCGGTATTCCTCGATTTCGACGGCGACGGCGTGGGGCACTTCCTGGCTGGTGGCCAGTATGACCTTTTCGCGCACCACTTCGGCGGCCATGAAACGCAGATTGACTTCGCTGACCTGGTCGGCAGGAAAAAAGCGCGGCCCTTGCGGCACCATGTCGCGCAACTGGGCCACCAGCTCGGGCACGCCCTCGTTGCGCAGGGCGCTCAACAGGAAGGCATGTTCATGCGTGACCAGCGCACGGTGGTCTGCGCCCGTTTTGGCGTCAGGCGCCTGGGGCAGGAGGTCTACCTTGTTGAGCGCGAGCACGACAGGCGCATCGCCGCGGCGCTGGCTGATACCTGCGGCTATTCTCCGGTCCTCGTCACCTGGCGGGCGCGAGACGTCCAGCAGCCACAGCAGCACATCGGCGTCACGCAGGGCATCATTGGCGGCGCGCACCATGTGTTCGCCCAGGCGATGCTGCGGTTGATGCAGGCCTGGTGTATCGATGAAGATGAGCTGGGCGTCGTCGCTGGTAAGGATGCCCAGTTGCTGCCGGCGCGTGGTCTGTGGCCGGGGCGTGACGATGGCAATTTTCTGGCCGAGGATGGCGTTGATGAGCGTGGACTTGCCGACATTGGGGCGTCCCACCACGGCCACATAGCCCGAGCGATGATGCTCGGGCCAGTCCTCCGCGAAGGGCGGCTCAGGCCCGGTCATTGCGCCAGTCAATGAAGGTAGGGTGACAGGGCAGATATTGTCGCAGTCGTTCTGGCAACGCGTCCGGGTCGTTGCTGATCAGGGCCTGCGGCCGGGCGCAGGGTCGAGAGTCTTCCGCATCATCATGGCGCCAGACCAGAACGCGCGGTGCTTGCGCCAGATCAAGGCGGCTGACGCGCAACTGGTCCTCGACACCGTCGTCGCGGAAGCCGTGGGCTTCGGCGCGGGGGTGCAGGTTGCTGTGATGCAGCAAAAAGTCCCAGGCGTCCTCACCTCTGAGCTGCTCGCCATATTCCAGCACAACCAGTTCCGGCACGATGCACAACTGCGGCATTTCGAGGCAGACGATGCCGTAGCGCAACAACAGCGGGCCGCTCGCCAGCAGCTCGCCGGCCGCTGGTGCCAGGGGTGTCAGCAGCGTTACACCATCCAGGCGCGTGACACTGCCCTCAATTTGGTCGCTGACTGCCTGGCGTTGAAGGCTCACGTTCAGTGGTCGTCGTGACCGTGGTAACGGGGCTCGTTGATATCGTCAAATTGCGTATCGGGGCGTTTGCTGGCGAACCAGGCGATTATGCCGCTGACGAACATGGCCGTGCCTGCTGCGAAGAGCACGCCCAGGGAGGTGCCGCCGGCGCTGCCGATGACGCCCAGCGCGGCGCTGACCACCATCAGGGTCAGGCCCAGCCCGGCCAGAAAGGCAAATGTGCTTGCGAGTGAGAAAGGCGGAGACTTCCCGGTCACGACAGTTCCTCATGCTGAATTCGCTGTCACCATTCTGCCGCTTGCTGACGCACGCGTCAAGCCGTGGAGTGTGCCCCGAGCCTGTGCTATACTGCCGCGCCTGTAGCTGAATGATATGGACCGTAGTGGAGGGTACATGAGACGCAGCAAGGTCACCATCGTCGGCGCGGGCAACGTGGGCGCGACCTGCGCGCACTGGATCGCGGGCAAGGAGCTCGCGGATGTCGTGCTGGTGGACATCATTGCAGGCGCCGCCAGTGGCAAGGCGCTCGACCTGGCGCAGGCCGGCCCGGTAATGAATTTTGATATCTCCCTCTCCGGCTCGGGCGACTACGCGCCCACGGCCGGTTCTGACCTGGTCGTCATCACGGCCGGCGTGCCGCGGCGCAAGGATCCCAATACTGGCGCCTTCCCCAGCCGCGACGATCTGGTACGCACCAACCAGTCCATCGTGGGCGACGTCGCACGCAAGGTGGCGCAACTGTCGCCCGAGGCGGTGTTGCTGGTCGTCTCCAATCCGCTGGACGCCATGTGCCACGTGGTGCTGCAGGAGAGCGGCTTCCCGGCCCGGCGCGTCGTTGGCCAGGCCGGCGCGCTGGACACGGCGCGATTCAAGGCCTTCATCGCCGCGGAGCTGGGCGTCAGCGTGCGCGACGTACATGGCATGGTGCTGGGCGGCCACGGCGACACCATGGTGCCCCTGCCGCGCCACACTTCGGTCGCCGGTATCCCGCTGCGCGAGCTGATGGATGAAGAGACCCTGCAAGCCATCATCGAGCGCACGCGTCAGGGCGGCGGCGAAATCGTCGGCATGCTCGGCTACAGTGGCTTCTATGCCCCTTCCGCCGGTACGGTGGAGATGGTCGAGGCCATTCTGCGCGACCAGAAACGGGTGATACCTTCAGCCGTCCTGCTCAACGGCGAATATGGCATTGATGGCCTCTATGTTGGCGTACCGGCGGTGCTGGGCGCGGGCGGCGTAGAGTGTGTGATCGAGATGGCGCTTAACGACGAGGAGCACGCCATGCTGGAGCGCAGCGCCGCGGCCGTCAAGTCAGTGGTGGATGTGCTGGGCTACTGAGCCGTTGTGCCCAGCTGCGCGCCGATGATGTCGCGCTGACCACGCAAGAAAGCATCGCAAGCCTGCGCGCTGCGGCCTGCAAGTTGCAGACGCAGAGGCAGCAGCAGAGCCGCGCCAGTACCAATAGCGATTCCCGCCTCATACGCCACGACCTGTCCTGGTGCTGCCGCCCCTGTGGCGACCGTGGCCTCCAGGATTTTTAGCTGGCGACCGCCCCATGCAGTGTAACTGCCGGGCCAGGGCGTGTACGCGCGCACCTGGCGTTCGATCGAATCCGCCGTCAGCGACCAGTCAATCAGACCATCCTGCTTGCGCAACTGTGGCGCCAGCGTGACCAGTGCTTCATCCTGTGTTTGCACATCAATGCGTCCGGCCAGCCAGTCTGGCAGCATCGCCATCAGCAATTCAGCGCCCAGTGGCGCCAGACGGTCGTGCAGGCTTTGGGCAGTCTCATCCGGCGCAAGGGGAACTGCCTGCTGCGCGAGGACTGGCCCGCTGTCGAGGCCGGCTTCCATCTGCATAATGCTTGCCCCGCTGTGCGTATCGCCATTGCGAATGGCCGCCTGCATGGGCGCCGCGCCCCGCCAGCGCGGCAGGAGCGAGGCGTGGATGTTTAGCGAGCCGCGTGACGGAATGTCGAGCACGCGCTGTGGCAGAATCTGGCCGAAAGCGGCAACGACGAAAACATCCGCATGCCAGCGGCACAAGTCCGCGAATGCTTCATCTCTACGAAGACTGCGCGGTTGTAGCAGCGGCAACCCGTGCTCCAGCGCCAGTTGCTTCACGGGCGAAATGTGTAGCGCGCGGCCCCGGCCGGACGGACTGTCGGGCATGGTGACGACGCCACTGACCTCGTGACGGGTGATGAGTGCGCGCAGCGCCGGCAAGGCGAACTCCGGCGTTCCCATGAATACGACGGCGGCCATGGTATTTCCTGCGACATGAAGGGCAGCTACGGGCATGGTAAACTGCGTTGGCCTGCCCGACAAGGCAGCGCGCGTTGACTTCACAGAGGCTGACAGACATGACGAGCAGGTCGACGCAATGGCTGGTCGCAACGCCGGTACCGGCCGCGCATTTGCGCAACTTTCCCGGCATACATCCCGTGCTGGCACAATTACTCTGCCAGCGTGGCCTGACCACGCCGGGCGAGGCCAGCGTATTTCTGCAAGGCCCCGGCGCAAGAGTCGATCCCTTTGCACTTAAAGGTGTGCCGGAGGCCGTGAGCCGCATCCGCCAGGCGCTGCGGAGTGGCGAGGTCATCGTTGTCTATGGCGACTTTGACGCCGATGGCGTCACCGCGACCGCGCTGCTGTTGGATACCCTGACTGCGTTAGGCGCCAGGGTACGGTCATACATCCCCGACCGTGTTAGTGAAGGCTATGGTCTGAACAGCGCGGCGCTGACCCGGCTGACAGGGGAGGGTGCGAGCCTGGTCATCACCGTGGACTGCGGCGTCCGCGCCGTGAACGAGGTCGCGGCCGGCATGGCGGCGGGACTTGACCTCATCATCACCGACCATCACTCGGTCGGCGCCGAACTGCCACCGGCCCTTGCAGTCATCAATCCCAAACAGACGGGTTGCGCCAGCAAGTCGCAGAAGCTGGCCGGCGCCGGTCTGGCCTTTCGCCTGGCGCAGGCCTTGCTGCGCACGGCTCGCAACGACCGGCGTGACATTCGTTTGCAGGAGCGGGAACTGCTGGATCTGGTCGCGTTGGGCACGGTCGCAGATCTGGCCGACCTGGGCGACCTGGAGAATCGCGCGCTGGTGCGTGAAGGCCTGCGCGTCATCAACGAAGCGGGACGTCCGGGCGTGCGCGCCCTCCTGCAAGTGGCGGGTCTGACGCCGGGTACGGTGCGGGCGCGCGACATCGCTTTCCGGCTGGGCCCGCGCATCAACGCGGCCGGGCGCCTTGACAGCGCCATGCTCGCCTGTCGGCTGCTCACGAGCGACGACGCTGCCGAGACAACAGGTCTCGCGGACAGGTTGCAGGCGTTGAACGAAGAGCGCCGCGCTCTGACCCAGGCCGCCCAGGAAGACATCAGCCAGGAGCTGGAGTCCATGGATGACGTGAAGTCGCTGATTTTCGCCGCCCGCGAAGGCATTTCTCCCGGAATTGTCGGGCTGGTCGCGGGTCGCCTCTGCGAGGCATGGCAGCGGCCGGCGATTGTGATGGAGCAGGGGGCGCAGGAGAGTCGCGCCTCCTGCCGCAGCATCCCGCAATTCGATATCACCCATGCGCTGGACCAGTGCGCCGACCTGTTGCTACGTCACGGCGGCCACGCGCAAGCGGCCGGTTTCACCGTGCGCAACGATAACCTGCCCGCCCTGCGGGAACGGCTTATGCAACTGGCGGAACAGACGCTGTCCGGCCAGGCCTTGCTGCCCAGGCTGGAAATTGATGTCGAGGTGACGGCGAGGCAGCTTACGACCGGGCTGCTGGATGAACTGGAACATCTGGAGCCCACCGGCTTTGGCAACCCGCAACCCCTGTTCCTGCTGCGCGACGCGCGCATCACCGAGCGGCGCCTGGTGGGGCGCGACGGCAGCCACCTGAAGCTGCGCCTGGCCGCGGACGGGGGGCATGCCCTGGACGCCATCGCCTTTAGCCAGGGCCCGCAGTCCGGCCAACTGCCGGCGCAGATCGATCTCGTTTTCCAGCTGGAGCGCAACGACTGGAACGGGCGCCGTCGTCTGCAGCTCAATGTGCAGGACATGCGCCCGGCGCGCGATGGCTGACCCTTCCCTATGGTATGATGGGCGCTGTGGCTCCCCGATCATCGGGAGTGGATAACCGGTGTGGTCCTGTCGGACCTGCGCCTGAGGAGCAAAATGGCTGAACAGGGAAATGGAAAGCCGCGTCGACCTTTCAACTACGGCGGCCAGGCAGTGATCGAGGGCGTCATGATGCGCGGCGCGCACTGCGCTGCTGTTGCGGTGCGTAACGCGGATGGCGAGATCGTAGTCCACGAGACTGCTCTGAGCCGCAGGCTCTATCGCGGCCGCATCATACGTACGCCCTTCGTACGCGGTGTCGTGGGCCTGTGGGACGCGCTGGGGCTGGGCACGCGCGCCTTGATGTGGGCGGCGGACGTGGCCGTTGGCGATGAGGACGATGTCGATTTCAACGGGCCGATCGGCTGGGCGACGATTGGGCTTTCGCTCTTGCTGGGCATGGGGCTCTTCTTCTTGCTGCCGACTCTGGGCGCCGCCGGCATTGGCAACCTGCTGGGCCTGACGCCGGACGGTTCGGCGCCGATCGGCTTCGCGGCCTTCCTCGTCAACCTGATCGAAGGCGTCATCCAGATTTCCCTGTTGATCGGTTACATCTGGGCCATCGGGCGCATTCCGGACGTGAAGCGTCTCTTCGGCTACCACGGCGCCGAGCACAAGACTATCAACGCCTGGGAAGCGGACGCGGAGCTGCGGCCGGAGGTCGTGGCCAACTTTCCAATCGAGCATCCGCGCTGTGGCACGGCCTTCCTGTTGACGGTCGCCTTCGTCAGCGTTTTCGTCTTCTCGCTGCTGGGGCGTCCGCCCTTGCCCTTGCTGATCCTCTCGCGCGTGGTGCTGATACCCTTGATGGCCGGCATCGCCTACGAGGCGATTCAGTTCTCGGCGCGCAACTTTCACAATCCCCTGGTGCGCCTGCTGGTACAGCCGAATCTGGCGCTGCAGCACTTGACCACGCGTCAGCCGGAATTACACATGCTGGAGGTCGCCATCGTCGCCTTCGAGCGCGTGCTGGTCTCGGAAGGTCTGCTCGCCAGGGAAGAGGCGCAGATCCCGGCGCCGAACCCGGAGGCCGTCTCGCCGACGCTGGCCGCTGCCGATCAGGTCTGAAGCAGCTGCCAGTCCATCACCGCGGCGGCCTTGTCGCCGACGCAACTGGTTCGAATGACGCTCTCGCCCTGGCGGCGCTGCACCCGTAGCTGCTGCGGCTCGCCCTCAGCGAGGAAAGTTACGACCCAACGCTGCTCGCCAATTTCCTGTTCCTCAAGCAGGTGCAGGCCATCAATATCCCTGAGGCCGTCTCGCTGCCGTAACAGGGCCGCAGCCGCCTGCACCTGCGCGGGCCAGGCGCAGCGTCCCCGCAGCCAGCGAGGTTCGAGCTGGCCGGCCAGGTGGGCATCGACGACGCTGGTGGCGGCCTCCGGCGGCATGCGCCCGTAGCAAAGCCCTTCCGGCAGGAAGAGCACGGTGGGCGAGAAGCGGTGGCCGCCAATGTGGGAGCAGCGCCAGGCGCGCGCCCCAACCCGTTCGCGCAGGGCCGTGAACATGGGCATGCCGGCCAGCGCGCAGCACTGGTCCCGTTTACCGTGCGTGCAGACCAGAAAGAGCGCTTGCTCGTCGCGATGCTCCGGGCGCTGCCCGTCAGCCAATGCGGCGAGGTCAAGGGTCAGCAGGTCCTCATAACGCGCCAGCGTGAACTGATAAAGCGCCGGGGCCACAGCGTCGCCGACGGCGAGGAAGAAGCGTAGCCCGGCGTGTGTGACGGGCTGGCGGATGAAGAGGATGCCGGCTTCCGGCGTCGCCGCCAGATAACGCTCGAGATGTGTGCGCACGGCTGGCGGCAGCTGGCTATCAGCCAGGGCCTGCGCCCCCCAGGGCGCGTTCACTTCCAACAACAACCAGATGCGTCGCTGTGGCGCCGAGCCGTAAAGAGGTTCGCTGGCAGCCAGCGACCGTCCGGAGCAAAAGTCAGTATCGTTCACGGGGCATCCTTCCCTGCTTCTTCGTTGGCCAGGTGTTTGAGCGAATACAGCTTGGTCAGCGCCTCTAGCGGGCTGAGCTCATCGACGGTTAGCTCGCGTAGCGCCTGTTGCAAGGCGGAAGGTGGGCGGGTTTCGGCGACAGTTGTCTCCACCACTGTTGTTGCCGGAGACGGCCCGTTGGCGTTTGCCGCGTTGCCCGCCATTTCCAGCTGACGCAGCAGCTCGTGCGCGCGTTGCACAACCGGGCGCGGCATGCCGGCGATTTGCGCGACATGGACGCCGTAGCTGCGATTGGCGCCGCCGGGCAGAACCTGATGCAGAAACACGATGTCTTCGCCCTGTTCTGCGACAGCAACGTTGAAGTTGCGCGTGCGCGGCAGGATGAGCGGCAGGGCTGTCAGTTCATGGTAGTGCGTGGCGAAGAGCGTGCGGCAGTTCAGCTGCGGGCTGTTGTGGATGTATTCGATGACGGCGCGGGCGATGGCGAGGCCGTCCCAGGTGGAGGTGCCGCGGCCGACTTCATCGAGGATGATCAGGCTGCTGTTGCTGCTGCCGGCGAGGATGCGCGCCGTCTCGACCATCTCGACCATGAAGGTGCTTTGGCCGGCGTGAATCTCGTCCTGGGCGCCGATGCGCGCGAAGATGCGGTCCACCAGACCGATGCTGGCCTCGTCGGCGGGCACGAAGCTGCCGATTTGTGC
This sequence comes from Phototrophicaceae bacterium, assembly GCA_965223965.1. Lineage (GTDB taxonomy): Bacteria > Chloroflexota > Anaerolineae > Aggregatilineales > Phototrophicaceae > JAGWBD01. The sequence continues at coordinate 1,570,292 of CBDCXX010000006.1, read as the reverse complement.
CATCAGCGTGATGAGCGCGACCTGGCGGATGTAGGTCGACTTGCCGGACATGTTGGGCCCGGTGATGATGTGGATGCGCGCCTGGCTGTCGAAGCGGCTGTCGTTGGGCGTATAGCGCAGGCCGCTGTCCAGCATCCGCTCAACCACCGGATGGCGCCCGGCGAGGATGCGCAATTGATCGTCTTCGCGAATCTGCGGGCGACAGTAACCTTCGCGCACGGCCACCTCGGCCAGCGAAAGGAAGGCATCGAGGTGCGCAGTGGCGCGCGCCGTGCCGGTCAGACGGGGCGCGGCCTCCGCCAGGCGGCGACACAGCTGGTCGAAGAGGCGGCGCTCCAGCGCGAGAATCTGCTCTTCAGCGCTGAGTACCTTCGCCTCATACTCCTTGAGTTCGGGCGTGATGTAGCGCTCGGCGTTGACCAGGGTCTGGCGGCGCTGGTATTCCGGCGGCGCGCTGGCTTCCCAGGACTTGCTGATCTCGAGGTAGTAGCCGAAGACCTTGTTGAAGCCGACCTTTAGGCGCGGGATGCCGGTGCGCTCGCGCTCAACCTGCTCCAGGCCGGCGATCCAGTCGCGGGCCTCGCGCGTGGCCTGCAACACCCTGTCCAGCTCATCAGAGTAGCCGGGCAGAATGACGCCGATGGTGTTGAGCGTGGCGGGCGCGTCTTCGTGGATGGCCTGCGCAATCTGCCTCGCGACTTCCTCACAGGGATCAAGGCGTTCAACGAGGGGTTGCAGTGCTGACAGATTGCTGATGAGCGTACGCAGGCGCGGCACGGCCAGCAGGCTGGCTCGCAGGGCCAGCACGTCGCGCGGCCCCGCCCGCCCGATCAGCAGGCGGTTGGCGAGGCGTTCGATGTCGGCGACCTTGCGCAGGGTCTCCACAAGCGCCTCGCGCCGTGCTGCGTCCGCTGCCAGCGTCTCGACGGCATCCAGACGCGCCTGAATGCGTTCTGGCTGCAGCAGGGGCTGGCTGATCCACATGCGCAGCCGCCGCGCGCCCATGGCCGTCACTGTGCGGTCCAGTACCTCCAGCAGGCTGCCGCGCGTCTGCCCGCCACGCAGCGTGCCGGTTAGCTCCAGGTTGCGGCGCGTGAAGGTGTCCAGCACCATGAAAGAGGAGGTTTCGTAGACGCGGATACCGGTCAGCTGGGCCAGGCTGTCGCGTCGCGTTTTGCGCAGATAGTGCAGGATGGCGCCCGCGGCGCGTACGGCCTGCGGCTTCTCCTCAAGGCCGAAGCCGGCGAGGGTCTTTACGCCAAACTGGCTGCAAAGCGCCTGATGCCCGCCGCTGTGTTCAAAGCGCCAGTCCTGCAAAGTGCTGAGATGAATACCCTCTGGCAGCGTTACGCTTCGCTGCGCCCAGCTCTCCGGCAGCAGCACTTCGCGTGGGGCCAGACGCGCCAGCTCCTCAAGCACCAGCACGGCGCAATGTTCGCCGTCCAGCCTGGTCGCCGCGAATTCGCCGGTGCTGATGTCCACCCAGGCGAGCCCGGCCGCCTCCCAGCTGCCACTGACGGCATCGCCATCAGGCAGGAGCGCAAGCAGATAGTTTGGCCGATCTTCGGACAGCAGCTCGGGTTCGATGACCGTGCCGGGCGTGACGACTCGCGAGACCTTGCGCTCGATAATGCCCTTGGCCGGCGCCTCGCCCACCTGGTCGCAGACGGCGACGTGAAAGCCCTGGTCAATCAGGCGCGCTATGTAGTTCTCCAGCGCGTGATGGGGTACGCCTGCCATGGGGATGCGGCTGTCATTTTTGCCGGGGCTGACCGGACGGCTGGTCAGCGTCAGGTCCAGCGCCCTGGCGGCCACTTCCGCGTCTTCGTCAAAGGTCTCGTAGAAATCGCCCAGGCGGAAGAACAGGATACAATCGGGATAGTCGGCCTTGATGTCCAGGTATTGCTGGCGCAGTGGCGTGGCTCGGGCCATGGTTGATTCCGTACTCCGGAGCGGGCCCATTGTAGCGGCCGGCCCGGTGCGCGACAAGCGCCTGGCGTGTTGCCACCGGCATCAAGGGAGGCGCGGATGCGGATTATCGCAGTTGACCTGGGAGGCACGCGCATCCGGGCCGCCTGCCTGGACGGCGAGCTGAACTTGCTGGCGCGCCGGGAATCGCCCACCCTGGCCGCAGAGGGGCAGAGGGCTGTGCTGGCGCGCCTGGTCGCGCTTGTCGAGGCTGTGTGGCCACAGGACTCGCCCGTGGCCGGCATCGGAGTTTCCTCGCCCGGCCCGCTGGACCCGCATGCCGGCGTTGTGCTGGCGCCGCCCAATTTGCCGGACTGGCACCATGTCCCGTTGGCGGCCTTGCTTCGGGAACGCTTCGCCGTACCAGTTTGGCTGGGCAAGGACGCAAACGTCGCCCTGCTGGCGGAAGTGGCGCGCGGGGCGGCGCAGGGCTGCCGCGATGCGATCTACATCACGCTCAGCACGGGAATTGGTGGTGGCGTGCTCAGCGACGGTCGCCTGCTGCTGGGGCATGGCGGCCTGGCGACGGAGGTGGGCAGCATGCTGCTGCTGGTAAACGGGCGCGCAACGCGCCTGGAAGCCGAAGCTGCTGGCCCGGCCCTGGCGCAGCAGGCCCGCCAACGTATCGTCGCAGGAGCGGAGTCCCGGATGCGCGCGCTGGTTGGCGGCGATCTGGCCCGCCTGGATGCTGCCCATGTCGGCCAGGCGGCGCAACAGGGCGATGCTCTGGCGCTTGAACTGGTGCAACGCGCCGGCAGGCTCATCGGCCTGGGCCTGACCAGCCTGCTGCATCTCTTCAATCCACAGGTGCTGGTCATTGGCGGCGGCGTGAGCAAGATTGGCGAAGCCCTGCTGGGGCCAATGCGGGCGACAATCTTCCAGCATGTGATTTATGAAGGCTATACGCGCGAACTGCGCATTGAAATGGCGGCGCTGGGCGCGGACGTTAGTCTGGTGGGGGCGGCGGCGCTGGTGCGCAGCGAAGGCGGGCTACAGGCGCAGTGTTGAACTCTGTGGATGAGGTGTCAGGCCGACGCAGTAGCCGCGCAGGATTCTTCGGTTCAGACGAAAGTTCAAGATCTAGGCCAGCCTGGTCCAACTTTCGGTCACAACGTCTGGCCTCCTCGGGCAGCAGGGAAGCGAGGGGCTACAGATTCATCAGGTAGCGTACGGTGCCGGAGGTGAGGTCTCCGGCCAGCTCGTTGGCTGCGGGGCAAGCAAGGAAAGGACCGCGATGGAAAAGGCGATAAACCAGCCTGTGCTCCTTCTGTCTCTGCCAATGCTGCGGCGCCAGACAACGCAGGGCAGCCACGCAATCGATTCATGAACCCTGGTTCACAAGCGAAACCAGTAGCACGATGGTAACTCGGCAGCAGGTCACTTACCTGCCCGAAGAACCGCGACTTGAGACTTGCGCTTTGGCCGCTACAATCGACACATGCTCCTGATCCCGGACTATCGCGTACGTCAACGCGACCTGCTGCTCGAAATCATCCGGGCCATGACCTCCCGGCTGGACCTGGCCGAAGTGCTCAGCCTGGTGCTGAAAGCCTCGGTCGCCATGGTCGCCGGTGAGGGGCCAGGGCTGATCGCCTTGCGCAACCCCTCCACCAAAGAGTATCGCATCCACGCCCTGTTGAATATCGATAGCGAGCGCATCCCGCGCCTCGAGAGCCTGCTGCGGGAGCTGGTGGCGGGCTTCAGCGAAGGGCTGGAGTTCAGGGATCTGGAGGAGACGCTGCGGCGCATGACGGCGGAGATCGACCCGCGTATGCAGCAACTCTTCCCCATGCCACTGGTGATCGCCGACGAGCCGGTCGGCATGCTCATCGTCTTTCGCGACTCTCTTGGCGCCATCACCCCCGACGACTTGCAGATTCTGCGCAGCTTCGCTGACCACGCCGCCATTGCCGTACACAACGCCCGGCTCTACGAGAACATTGATCGCGAGCGCCAACGCCTGAATGCCTTCGTCGCGCACAGCGCGGACGGCGTCATGATTCTTGATGCCGGTCGACGCATCCTGCAGCTGAACCCGGCGCTGGGGCGTATGACCGGCTGGAGCGTGGACGAGGCCATTGGCCTGCATGAAGAGGAAGTTATCGCGTGGAGCACGGTCACGCCGGGAAATCTGCACGAAATGATGGCCGGCGGCTGGCCGGCGCAGGCGCAGGACATTGGCGCCAGCCCCACGCTTTACGTCGAGGGCGACATCCTGCGCCGCGACGGCGAAACGCTCAGCATCGCCATCACTTACGCGCCCCTGCACGGTGAGGATGGGCAGTTGGCGAATGTCTTCGCCAACGTGCGCGACATCACGCATTTTCGCCGTGCGCAGGAGATGCAAAGCGTTTTTGTCTCAGGCGTTTCACATGAACTCAAGACACCGGTTGCGCTGATCAAGGGCTATGCCGGCACCCTGCGGCGTGAGGATGCCAACTGGGATCCAGCCGAAATCCGTGATGGCCTCGAGGTCATTGAGGATGAGGCCGACCGCCTCACCGGGCTGATCGAGAATCTGCTGGAGGCCAGCAGGCTGCAGGCGCAGAAGATGCGGCTCGACCTGGCGACTGTGGATCTGGGCGCCCTGGCCGCGCGCGTGGTGACGCGCTTCCAGATGCAAGGCACGGCCCACGACTTTCGCCTGGCCTTTCCGGAGTCCTTTCCAACGATTGAGGCGGATGAAGCGCGTTTGCGACGGGTGATGGACAATCTGCTCGGCAACGCGGTCAAGTATGCGCCGGCAGGCGGGTTGATCGAGGTGGGCGGTCAGGCGAACGCTGCGGCAGTCACCGTCTTTGTGCGCGACGAGGGCGTGGGCATCAGTGCCGACGAGCAGGAACAGATCTTTGAACGCTTTTATCGCGTCAATAACACGCTTGGCCAGGGCACCCAGGGAACCGGCCTGGGACTGTACCTGTCCCGCTCCATCGTGGAGGCGCACGGCGGAACAATCGGTGTAGAGAGCCGCCCAGGCAGGGGCGCCACCTTTCACTTCACCTTGCCGCGCACGATGCCCAGGCTGCGCAGCCAGCAATCTGAATCCGCATAAACACAGGAGCAGAGATGCCGAGGAACATGACCGTAGCCTGTCCGGCCTGTCAGACGCCCGCCGAGGTCAGCCTGGAACGCCTCATTGATGTGAAGCGCCGGCCTCAGTTGAAAGCCGCCTTGCTCTCCGGCCAGCTCAACAACCTGCAATGCAGCGCCTGTGGTGCGGCCAGTGCTTTGGCGGCTCCCATCCTCTATCACGACGCTGAGAATGAAATGCTGATCGCCTTCGTGCCGCCGGAGTTGAACCTGCAGGCGCCACAGCGCGACCAGGTGATGGGCGACATGCTCAAGGAATTGACCGCCAGTATCCCCAAAGAAGAGTTCCGAGGCTACATGTTTCAGCCGAAACAGGCGCTGACGTTGCAGGGGCTGGTGGAGCAAATCATGGAAGGCGATGGCGTCACGCAGGAAATGATGGAGGAACAGCGCGCGCGCTTCACGTTGCTGGACACTCTGGTTCAGGCCAAACCGGACCGGCTCAGGACCCTGCTGCGCAAACATGACGCGGAGATCGACGCCGGCTTCTTCCAGGCTGCGCTCGTCATGATGCAGCAGGCCGCTCAGGATGGCCAGGAGAATCTCGTAAACACTTTGGCCGCCATTCAGGAAGCTGCGGCGCAGCATTCCAGCTTTGGCAAGCAAATGACCGCCCAGGCCGAAGCACGCGACAAAATTGTGCAGGATGTGACGCGGCGTATCCAGGCGCTGGGCGACAGCCCGGAGCGCAAGGATCTGCTGGCTCTGGCGCTGGACCTGGCGCAGGATGAGCAAAGGCTGCAGGCTCTCGTTGGCTTGCTACGCCCGGCCTTCGATTACTCTTTCTTCCAGGAATTGACGCTCCGCATCGGCCAGGTGCCCGTGGCCGAACGGACGCGCCTGGAAGCGCTGCGCGACCGTCTTGGTGAGTTGACGCGTATGGCGGACGCCCAGGCGCAGGCTGCGCTGCAGCAAGCGACTGTTGCCCTGCAGGCCATCATGGCCAGCGCCGACACGGACAAGGCCATACGCGAGCACATCAGCATAATTGACGAAAGCTTCATGACGGTGCTGGCGGCCAACATCCGCGAGGCCGAAAAGCGGGCCAATATCCAGGCCAGCAGCCGTCTGAAAGTCATCCACCAGAAAATAGTGGCGCTAATGCAGGAGAAAATGGAGCCCGAGCTTCGTTTCGTTAACGAACTGCTCGGCGCCAGCGACCAGAACGCCGCGCTGGCAGTGCTGGACGCGGGCCTGCAACGTTTCGGCGAAGCCCTGCCGGAAATGCTGGAGGCGGTGGAGAGGATGTTGCGGCAGCAAGGTCAGGAGGCGCTTGCGCGCAAACTTGAGACCCTGCGCGGGGCCGCCAAAGACAGATTGCGAAGCTAAAACTGGCCCGCGTTATGCTTCGCCCCAGCGCCACACCCAAGTGTCGCTGAAGCGACAGGTGGTCGACAGGTTGGCGAAACTGAGCGCGGCGTTGCCCACTGTTCCCGCGGACACTGCGGCTGGCAGTTGCCCGACATAATGTTGGTCGGCAAAAAACAGCAGTCGCTTTCCGTCCGCCACCACCAGCAACTGATGCGGCGTGTTGCCTACTGGCAGGCCGTCACGAACTGGACCGGGCGCAAACACTTCTCCCTCCCGCCGTGAAAGGCCGGCGCTACCCGTGTTGTCCAGCCAGGCGAGGCTATAGCTATATTCCTCACTCGTTTCCAGAACGAGACCGCAACCGGCGACAAGTTTGTTGGAGCTGAGCTCTGCCACGAAACTGGCGCCCAGCACAAAGTGGCTTAACTGCTGTTCGCCGCCGAGGCGGATCGTGCTGACGCCTGCGCGATTGGTGATGACGTAGCTTTCCGGCACGAGCATGGAGAGCTCGCCTGCGCCAGGCACGATCCGCTGTCGCTGCAGATTGCGCAGGATGGTCAGGTATTCCTTGCCATGCAATTGCGCAGGCACCAGACCGCCCGCTGCTGTAGTTACAGGTGTCGTAAGCCTCAGCCCACTGAACCAGGCTGTAAGCTGGGCGTCGGGCTGGTTGCCAGTGCCAACGTAAAGGCCGATGCGGCCAGGCGATTCCGGCAGGCCTTCCGTTATCCGCCCTAGCGACTTCTGGTTGTAGAACAGCTCGACACTATCCCCGAAATAGGCAAGGCTGAGGCTGGCGGGATCTTCCCCTTCGCGAATGGCAGGATGTTCCGACCAGCCGCGTAGCACTCTCAGGCCTTCGCTGGCATTGACCAGGAATTGCCAGCGACCCTGGTCGTCGACCGAGAATCGGGCCCATTCGTCCCTGCTCTGCCAGTGGCTGACGAGTCCCAGGCGCCATCCGCGATTGCCGGCGACTTCCGTGATGTCGGCGTGCAGGGCATAGCCCTCCGGCGGCAGTTCGAGCGCTCGCGTGATTGTGACTGCTTCGACAGGGGGCTCGAGGACGATCACAGCACGACCCTCGCCCAGGTAAGTGTCCGCGGCAATCGTGCTGGCCTGCCAGGCGTCGCCGTCGTTAAAGTCTTCATCCCAGGCGAGGTCCGACCAGCCCTGAAAAAGCAGCAATTCGTAGTTGCCCGCACTATTCCCGACGCCGCTTACGCGCACGCTGTAGTCCCCGCTGGCGGGGAGGCTCAGGGCCTCGATGACGGCGCTCGTGTTGGCGGGCCAGTCCACATCGTCGTTGCTGGCGATGAGTACGCCGTTGTCATCATGGACGTCAAGGCGGGGATCGAGCCTGTCATTCAGCGCGCGGGCAACCACCGAAATCATGCTGCCGCCAGGCGCGTTGAAGCGCCAGCTCTCTTGCGCGCCGGGCTCAAGGCTTCCGCGTACGGGTTCAAAGAATGTGAGATCTGGTTCCTGGGCGGTGATTATCGTGGCCGTCGCCAACCACAGCAGCAGTGGCACCAGCAGGGCAACGCGCTTCAACGCAGCAGGATGCATCTTCGCTGTGGCTCAAACAAGGGTGGGCATCCAGTCGGGGAAGCGCTGTTGCAGGTGACGCAGATAGCCGGAGAAATCGGCGGCGCTCATTTCGCCGCCCAGCAGCCATCGTACCTGCTCGGCGCTGTGCAGGCGTTTCTGCGCGCCGGCGAGGCGCAGATCGCCATCCTGCCTGCGTTGTTTGCGACTTTGCAGCAACGTGAACTGGCCCTGCGACTGCAAGCGCTCGAAATCTTCAGGCGAGAGGAAGGCGTAGACCGGGATGTAGCGTTCGTCCTGTTCGAGCGCGCAGGCAACCATGTACCAGCCCTTCTGCACACGCGCGCGCCGGCTGATACGGAAGCACCAGGTGAGTACGCTTATAGACTGTGCCACGTCCAGCGATTCCTGCTCCTTGCCGCGATGCAGCAGACGAATGTGGCCGTCCTGAATGCTTACAATACGGCCGCTGGGCCAGCGGGGCTTCAGCCAGCGTTCCAGCCGTTGCGCGCCCAGCGCAGCCGCCACAAAGCCGGCCACCAGCGCGATGATGGTCGTGCCATCCCCGCTGAGCAGCGCCTCGCCCAGCACAAAGGCCGCGACCCAGATCAGGACGAAGCTCAGTAACATTGCGGTACGCAGGGCGCCGTGTTCAGGGTCCAGCGGGAAAGCGCTACCTTTTGCGAGGACGTTCTGCCGGGACGCTTCAATGATGGTCATGCTCGCTCTCATCTGGCGTGCCGCGCCAGGCTAGGGTCATAGTGTCGCCGTGCTGAAGACGATGTTGAAGCGGCGACAATAGATCACGACACTATTATACAGGCCCGGGTCAAGCCCGGCAGGGATTTCGTAGTTCTGGTCGCCGACGTTGCCTTTCAGGCGCCCCAGATCCAGCGCCAGCCCGCCTTCGTTCAACGCGGCCGGGCTACGTGGCGCCGGACTGGCGGAAAGCATGACGCGCAGGTCCGGGCCATTTGCGGCGCGGAAGTTTTCCAGACGCAGCAGGTGCTTCCCTTCCGCCAGAGTATAGATGACCGCGCTGCCCTGCGCCCAGTGCAGCGGGTCGATGCGGACGAAGCTGCCCTGCGAGTAGCGTGTGGCAACGGTTTGCTGCGCTTCCGCAACGAGCGCCGGCGCCTGCAACGCGGCCTGCACCATGACCAGCGCCATGGACGGGTCCTCGCGCGCCATTTGCAGGAAACCATTTTGTTCGGCCGCGCTCAACAGGCGGAAATCATCCTGTAGAGTCCCTTCCAGGCCGGGAAAAGCCTCGTTGACCACGTCATCCACGAGCAGCGGGCGCCAGAAGGGATAGCTCCAGGTCGCTGCCACCAGCATGGCGCCCGCCAGCACGAGCATCAGCCGAAAGCGCATCAGATTGCTGTTGTGGCTGGTTTCCAGGTTGGTGTCATGGGCTGCGCTTCGGCCTCCCGCGGGCATGGGCCGTACAGGACTCGAACCTGTAACCTATTGAATGTAAGTCAATCGCTCTGCCAGTTGAGCCAACGGCCCGCTGCCACAAGTGTAGCGGGGCTGGCTGCGTCCGGCAACGCTGTTCGGGAGGAGCGCAATTTGTCCGCCCGCTGCGCGCAACAGCAGCAGGCGGGCCAGATCAGCGTGTGCTTAGCACGCGCTGCTGAAGATTTCTTCCCTGCCGGTAGCAAGGAACTGGTAGGCGCGGTAGCAGTCCGTAAGCGTGGCGTTGAAAACGAGGATGTCGCGTCGACCGTCGGCCGGGTGCTGCGCATTCACCTGCAACACTCTGAATCTGTTGTCTGCAGTACAGGAAATCTCAAGCGAGTCGTTGGCTGCCAGCAGTGCGCCGGTGTAGCAGTTCCCGAGTGCGAACAGGGATACGCTCCTGGCGGAATCAAGGGCATGGATGTTGCCGCCTTCAACGCTCACATGGAGTGTACTGCCGGGATGAGGTGAGACATTCATGCTCGTCTCCACCAGTGTGACGGCGGGGGCCACGGGGACCGGCGTGGAATCTGCAGATGCTATGTAGCCCACTGTGAGGTCTGTCGAGCCAACCTGTTCCAGATTGAGGCCTACGGGGGTCATCGGACCCGGCATAATGCCTGTCGAGTCCACCTGCTGCGGTGTGGAGACTACAGGACCCAACGGCGTCTGCATCAAATCCAGATGTTCCTGCAGGTATGGGCAAACAATGCCGTTGTCAGCTTTTGCATGTCCCAGCCAGGTTTCCTTACCATCATCCAAGCCAGTGGCCACGATTTCGACAAGGTAGCTTTTCCTAGGATCATAGTCGGGGATTGTGAAAGTGCCAGGCGCAGTTGGATGCAAGATTCCTTTGGCCCCATGACACGCGCCGTAGTAAACGTCGTACCTTTTTACTCCCGTGATTGATCTGGGACTCCACGCAATAGTTCCAGTCTCACGATCCAGGGTAAAATTCAATTGTCCGCACGGGACGCCGTTGTCGGCTTTCCCATGTCCAAGCCAGACTTCCTTGCCGTCACGCTGGCCAAAGGCCGTGATGTCGATAATGAAACGCTCAGTGGCATCATAGTCGTGGATAGTGAGTGAGCCAGGCGCAGATCTGTTCAATCTTGTTATGGGTTCCCGGCACCTGCCACTGTAGAGAATTTCGTACCTTGACACCCCCGTGATTGAGTTGGGACTCCAGGCAAGAATCCCGGTTACGGGGTCCAGGGTTACGTGAACACCTGGGGCCGGGGTTGCCAACTCTTGAGCGGCGATCGGCGAAACCATGACCAACAGTAGTGACAACACAATTAAATGGCGCATTCTGTCTCCAGCGGCACTTTCCAACTGGAGTAAAGATAACGACGCATTCCAGTATGTGCCAGAGAAACCTGGGACGGCAACCAGAGAACACGGGAGATAGATAAAAGAAATGTGCATGGCTAGCCTGCCGGAGGCCGGCTCGCCATATTGCTATTGTTCCCCTGCCGGGTTCGCAGCAAGGGAGACAATTGAAGCAGGAACCGTCAGCGACAGGCGCGGTGCCAGACCTCGATCGTGCCGGTGGCCAGGTATTGGTAGGCGCGATAGCACTCCGTCGCCAGATCATCAAAGACAAGCATGTCGCGCCGTGCATCTTGCGGATGCTGCGGCACCAACTCAATCACCAGATAGTGGTTGTCAGTGTTGCACCAGATTTCGATGGTCGTGCTGGAGGTGATCATGCGCGTCGTAAAGCCGGAGCAGCGTTCACTCGTGAACAGGCTGGTGCCTTCCTCGCCGCTGCGAGCTTCCACCATGTTGCTACAGTCCCATACGATCAGGGACGAACCGTTGTGCGGAGATACGCGGCACAACCATCGTGGGTCGATCTCACCGACATCGTCTGAATCGCCCGATCCGCCGGATCCATCATCAACTTTGCCTGGCAGGGACACCAGCATCGGCCAGTCCTGGTAGGCGTAATCGCTGTAGATATTCGTGTTGCCAATGGCCAACACTGAATGCACCCGAACCTCGTAGACCAGTTCGGCATCAAAGTTCGGGATCGTGAAGTTGAGCGGGTCGTCCGCGTCGACAATGAAAATATTGCTCCACAAGCCATCGACAAGCTTCCAGTTTGCCTCGTAGCCGGTGGCATCGTCGGCAGCGTCCCAATGGGCAAAGCCGACGCTCGAAATCTTCACATCCTCTGGTGGCTCCACTGTCGGGGGCACCCAGGCCGTGCCAATGGGTGGATAGCTCTCCACATCATTCGCATTGACGGACCGCACCGTTACGATGTAATCCGATGCAGCGTCAAAGTCCGGAATCGAGAAACTGTTCAACGTCACCTGGTTTTCCCTGTTCCAGGGCGAAGGGCCCTTGATCCAGTCGACCAGGTAATGGACCGCCTCACTCACCAGGTCCCAGGTAACCACACCGTATTCATCGATATTCAGGTTGCCCGGTGAAGGCGGCGGATTATAGCGGGCAAAAGCGCGTGCGCTTTTGACGTTGTGTTCGTTCACGGAGCGGGTATTGGCGTCGTAATCGGAGCCGGGATCGAAATCCGGAATGTCATACTCGTTCGTCTCGCTCCGCTGGTCCTGCATCTGGTTGCCCGCCTGGGCCCGGAACTGGGCGGAGTTCTGGGTATGCTGGTTCCAGCCGGAAAGGTAATGATCGGCGCCCTCCGCGTCATCCCAGGTGACGCTGCCGTCACTGTTGATGCGCAGGTTCCGTGGCGCCTCCGGCGGCATCCAGCCCACTGTGTCCGAAGCCGGACCGGCAACATCTTCACTGTTGACTGTCAGGATCCTGACTGACCAGGGGAGCGCCGTGTCGAAGTTGGGAATGTCGTAGGTCGTGTCATCGGTCTCGACCCGGGTCCAGGGATCGTCCTCGTCCTGGCGCCACTCCACGATATAACCGTCGGCATCCGGCACAGCATCCCAGGTTACTGTTGTGCCACCAGGATCGAAGGCCACATTTTCCGGTGGCAGCAGCACCGGGATGGACGGCGGGCCCGTGATTTCTTCTTCCCCGGTTTCTTCCTCAGGAGGCCAGTAATCCCTTGCTCGCCCGGATACATAACAGCCGTCTGATGTAAACCCTGTGATGCCATACCAGTATACTTTCTCGGGGTCAAAGTCAGGTACCTGGTAGGAGGGAGTAGTCACCCTGTAATAGTCTTCAGGGTAGTCACATCCCATGTTATAAGGTGGGCCTTCAATTAAACAAATCATTACTTCATAGCGTGCAATCGACAGATCATCCTAGGTAATCAGGCCATTCTCGTCGATCTCCATAAAGGTGAACCAGGGCCCGTCGTACTCACATACAGCCGTCACCACGGTGGATGCAAAGAGCAGGAGCACAAATACAAGCAGCGCCAGCAGCGCACGTCGACCTGGTAACAGACGAAATGCCATCATGTCCCTGATTCCTGCACTATCCAAGCCTGACACATTGTAACACTGACTCGCTGGCTAGGCATGAAAACATGAAAACTGTTGGGTCAACTGGCGTACAGAGGGTGAAACCGGACTACAGCTTCGGCAGCGTCAATCGATCCTGTTTCTGGTACTTGCCGCGCCTGTCGGCGTAGGAGACCTCGCAGCCCTCGTCGGCCTCGAAAAAAATTACCTGGGCGATGCCCTCGTTGGAGTAAACGCGTGCGGGCAGGGGGGTGGTGTTGCTTATCTCCAGCGTGACGTATCCTTCCCATTCCGGTTCAAAGGGCGTGACGTTGACGATGAGGCCACAGCGGGCGTAGGTGGACTTGCCAACGCAGAGCGTGAGGACGCTGCGCGGAATGCGAAAGTATTCCATGCTGCGCGCCAGTACGAAGGAGTTGGGCGGGATCACGCAAATGTCACCCTGGTAATCGACGAAGGAGTCGTCGGAAAAGTTCTTGGGGTCGACGATGGCGGAGCGGACGTTGGTGAAGATCTTGAATTCATCGGCCACGCGCATGTCGTAGCCGTAGGAAGACAGACCGTAGCTGATGACGCCCTCGCGCCGTTGGCCGTCGACGAAGGGCTCGATCATCCCCTGCTCCAGCGCCATGCGGCGGATCCAGTGGTCGGGCTTAAGGCTCATAATTCGCTCCCTGCCGGCATTCCCGGCCCTACATATGCTCTGGCGCGCTCATGCCCATCAGAGTGAGGACGCGACGGAAGACGACTCCGGCGGTGCGGTAAAAGCGCAGTCGCGCTGCCGCCAGCTCCGGCGCCACCTCCTCGCCCAGCACGCGCGCGTTTTCATAGACCGGGTGAAAGATACCGGCCAGCTCGTGCGCGAAGAAGGCGATGCGATGCGGTTCCAGCTCAGTGGCGGCCTGGCCGATGACGGCCGGCAGTTCCAGCGCCTTGCGCAGGAAGCGTCGCTCCGCCGCGCCCAGCAGCGCCAGATCGACCGGTTCCTCCTCCAGTCCGGCGTCAGTGGCCCGACGCAGGATGCCGGCGCAGCGCACGTGCGCGTTCTGGATGTAGAAGACCGGGTTATCGTTGTTCTGCGCGACGGCAACGTCGAGGTCAAAATCCAGACGCGCATCCGCGCTGCGCGCCAGCAGCAGATAGCGCACGGCGTCTGGCCCCGTCTCGTCAATGAGATCGTCCAGGGTCTCGTAGTCGCCGCTGCGAGTGCTCATCTTGCGTTCCTGGCCGCCCTGCAGCAGGCGCACGAACTGCAGGATGACGACCCGCAGGCGCGACGTATCTTCACCCAGCGCCTCAAGACCGGCGCGCACCACCTGATGCTGCACATAGTGGTCGGCGCCGAGGATGTTCACTGCCAGGTCGTAGCCGCGCGCGAGCTTGTCGCGGTGATAGGCGATGTCGGGCAGGCTGTAGGTGGGCGTGCCGTCGCCCCGCACCAGCACATGATCCTTGTCGATGCCGAAGCGCGAGGCGCGGAACCAGGTGGCCGGCGCTTGCTCGCTGGCAAGCGCCTGTTCCTCCGCGCTGGCGCCTTCCCATTCAGACGCGCTGTAGAGCTGGCCACGCTGTGCCAGCGCGTCCAGCACGTCTTCCAGCGAGCCATATTCATACAGGCTGTGCTCGTTGAAATAGCAGTCATGTCTGATGTCGATGCGTTGCAGGGTATTGCGAATCGTGGCAAACATGCGTTCTTCGGCGAGCTGTTGGAACTGCTTGCTGTCGGCCATTGCCAGGGCGTCGCCCTGTTGCGCCAGCAGCTCCTGCGCCTGCTCCACCAGATAGTCACCACGATAATAATCTTCTGAGGGCAGCTCCGGGTTGTGGCCGAGGGCCTGCAAATAACGCAGTCGCAGACTCTCGCCGAGCAGCTGCATCTGGCGGCCCGCGTTGTTGAAATAGTATTCCCGCTCGACTTCGTAACCGGCGGCCTGCAGCAGGCGCGCCAGTGTATCGCCGACGATCGCGCCGCGGCTGCGCCCGATGTGCAGCGGGCCGGTGGGGTTGGCACTTACGAATTCGACAAGGGCGCGCTGTCCCGCGCCGATATCAAGCTGCGCCAGTTGCTCGCCTTCCAGCAAGAGCGCGTCCACCTGGGCGCAGAGCCAGGCTTCGTCGAGGCGAAAATTGAGGAAGCCGGGCGCGGCGACCTCGGCGCCGGCGAGGAAGGGAGCCGGCGGCAGGTGGCCAGCAATGCGTTGCGCAATTTCGAGTGGGCTGCGGCGCATGCTGCGCGCCAGCTGCAGCGCGATGGCGCAGGCGTAATCGCCCATTTCCGGGCGCGCCGGCGGGCGAATTTCAACAGAGGGCAGATCGCAGGCGGGTAACATGCCATCCGCCTGGGCAGTCTGCAGGGCCCGCACTACCAACCGGGCATGCGCTGCGCTCAGGTCTATCAAGGGTCACTCCAGTTGGATGGCAGCAAGGCCAGCATTTTGGCGCAACATACAACGCTGCGCAATCCACAATCAACAGCGGCCACGCAAGGCCTCAAGATCAAGCACGCCGTCACTGCCTGAGTCAAGTTTAACTCCGCAATTCGCGCAACGCAGGCCTGACGCTGCTTCTGTAATCAGCGAAGTGACGCCACAGCAGGGGCAGCGCAGCAACTCTCCAGGCGGCCGCGCACCGACCGGCGCCGAAGTGCCGGTCTTGCGCACAAAGATCCGGTCGTAGTCGACCTGCCAGGGCTCGGCCCACACTTCAGCGGCGCCGTTGTCCCTAAGTAGCCGGGTCAGCCGGGCGTGGTTCCAGGTCTTGCCTGGCATCAGGCGCGTGTGAATCCGGTTGCTGATGAAGAGCAGCCCTCCCGGGCGCAACACGCGCAGTAACTCCGCCAGCACTGCGGCAGGCCTGGGCATGAACTCCAGCGCTTCCAGGCAGGTGACGACATCGAAGCTGGCGTCGCCGAAGGGCAGGGATTGGGCCGGACAACGCAACAGGCAACAGCGTCCCGACCAGGGCCGGGTCTTGCGCGCGGCACTGCGCAACATGCCACGGCTGAGGTCCGTGGCGATCACTTGTCCCTGGAAATCCGGGTGCTCAAGCAGTGCCAGCGGAAGTCGGCCGGTGCCGGTCGCGACGTCGAGCACCATGGCTGCCCGGTGGGGAGCAATGCCGTCAAGCAAGGGCTGTGCCAACAGTGCCCGTTCATACCGGGGCTGGACGCGCTTGGTGGCATCGTAGCGAATGGCGTAGAGGTCGTAGAGCCAGATTACCGCCCGCTGGCCGAGGTACACGCCTTCGCTGGCGATGAGCAGCCACCAGGCCAGCCAGAGCAAAGCCAGCGCCAGCAGGGCAGAGACGGTGTATGTGAGCACTTCGGTCAACCTGGCAAGTCCCGCGCGCTCTTGCGCGGCGCGCCATCGCCGGCAGGGCTCATCCTGATGAAGCCCTTGCTGCGCTCAGGAATTCAGTCGCCAGCTACTGCTTTCCTCGATGAAACGCAGTCCCTCGCCGTAAAGGCTGAAGAGTACGTGCTGTCCCGGTGCAGACACATACTGGCCGTCTACATACTGTACAGCCGGGTGATACTCGTAGCGGGTGACAAAGCCGAATTCATCGGTCGTGGCCCAGCCCAGCAACTGGCGCACCAGGGTGTTGTCGCGCCAGAGCCTGCCAAAGCCGCGTATCGGTTGTTTAAAGTCTTCGTCGGGAGGCACGATGTTGGGGTCGAACTCGAGGTCACCCTCTTCGAAAAAGTCCTCGTAGACATACCACTCACCCGCGCCCTCGCGCGAGACGACCATCACCCAGATTTGCCTCGTTGGTTGCAGCCAGAACATACGGCCGCGCTCGAAAATCTGTTCGGCGACCTGGATCTGGCGCACTGTCGGCGTCGGCTGCATGACTGCCGGGGTTTCTGTCACGGGCAATGGCGTGAAGGTGGCCAGACCGGGTACGGGAGTCGCAGTAGTGGTCTCCGAACCCGGCATTGCTTCAGTCTGCGCAGTCCCGTCGGCGGTAGTTTCCTGTGCGTCGGCGGCGCTTTGAGCGGCGAACCCCTGGGGCGTGGCGGTGACGACCAGCACGATTTGCGTAGGCGGCGGGCCCTCACAGGCGCTGGCGAGGAGCCCGAGCAGGACCACGAATATCAGCCCCCGTCGATGCATGGTAATCTCCACTGCAATTCGGAATGATTCGTCGCTGTCACCATGTTGCAATTGTAACAAAGGGCAGGGCCGATGCAAGAGGGTCAGATTTGGGAGGAACTCCATGCGTCCACTGGGCGTCACGCTCGACAAAACGGCCGGGGCCCTGATCATACGTTGGCAGGATGGCCGTGTTTGCCGCTACCCATGGGCGCAGCTGCGTGAGGCTTGCCCCTGTGTGGCCTGTCGTGGCGGCCATCGCTACATGGGGCAGGCGCATGAGCCGGAAAACCTGCTGGAGTTGAAGCCGATGCGTTCGTGGCGCATGATTTCGGTCGTCATGGTAGGTTCCTATGCGCTGCAACCAACCTGGAATGACGGCCACGCCACCGGCATCTACAGCTGGGGCTTCCTGCGCCGTCTCTGCCCGCCGCAGGAGGCAGCGTCTGAAACCTGAGCAACGGCCAGGGCACGGCAACTATTGTGCAGACAGCAGTTCTTCAATCAGGGGATCAGCCGAGAAGTCGCATTGACCCGCCTCGGGGATGAAGCCCTCGCGGACTGCGGCGAGCGGCTCATCGGGATTGTAGAAGTTGTAGACCAGACGCGACACTTCTGCCATCAACGGCAACGACTGCTGAAAATTGAGCCACTGCGGCTGATGCAGCAGCAGCACGATGACGTAGGTGCCGCCCGGCGTGAAGAAGAGGGCGGCGTTGCTGTGGGTGTCAGCGATCCAGCCGTGCTTGTGTGCCACCCGCGTCTGCGCCGGGACACCTGCCTTCAGCAGGGCGTCGACCGTGTTGCTGCTCATCAGCTGCAGCGCCTGGCGACATTCGCGTGCCTGAAGTCCCGGTGCAGCCAGCAAGTTCTCCTGTTCCTGCGCGCAGTAATACAGGGAACCCAGTTGCTGCCCGACGTCCTGGGCCACGATCCGGTTCCAGGGGTCGGCGTCGGCCACGCTGTCGCCGGGTAGCTGCGGCGGGGTAACCACAGTTCCGGCGGGCGGCAGCAGGGTCTGCCCGGGAATAGTGTAGGGTGTGACGATGAAACTACGGGACATGCCGAGCGCCTGCAGTAGCTGCGTCACTGCGGCGGCGCCAGCCCAGGCATCGCCCTGGCCGATGCGGGACAGCAGGCGATTGGTGGCAACGTTTTCGCTGCAGATCATGGTGTTGGCGCTGTCGACGACGTCGTTGCGTGACAAGGGCCCATCGAGCGCGCTGAACAGTGTAGTCAAGATGTTGATTTTCTGGATGCTGGTGCCGCTGAAGGCCAGGTTCTCGTTGAAGCCCAGGCCGACGCCGCTTTTCAAATCGAGTAGGTAGAGCGCGGCCGGGCGCCCGCTTTCGAGGTCAAATCCTGCTTTGAGCAAGAGGTCCCAGGCCTTCTGTCCAACCTGGACGAAGCCTGGCGGCGGCTCCGGCTGCCGGCCAGAGTCAGCGATGGGCACAGTGATGCGGACCAGGGAAGGCGTGGGCGTCAAGGTGGGCAGCTGCAGCACGGTCTGCGAAATCACAGGCAGCCGCGCCAGATCGCCCTGAATTTGTAGCAGCTCGCGCGCAATCCAGGCGTGGCTTCCCGGTGAACGCGCGTCAATGATCTGCACCCAGGGCAGCAAGCTGTGGCGGGCGCTGAGTTGGTAGCGTTCGCCGGCCTGGCCCACGGCCACGCGCGCATACTCAATGCCAGGCCCCTGGCGGATGTTGACGGTGCCGGCCAGACTGCCGTAGACGGCTGTCGTTGGCGCGACCTCCGTCGCGTTCGGCTGAGCCGGGACGGGCGGAGAGGTGGTCGCGTCGCGCTGTACGGAGAGCACCAGTGTCGAGACGGGAAGGGATGTTGCACTTGCGTTCAGACTGACCAGGTCTTCATACACCCAGCCCAGAGGTTTGTTTTCCTCGTCGCCCAGCAACAGCCAGGGGAAATGTTCGCTGCGCGCCAGCACCGGCCAGCGCTGACCCCGCCGGATTTCCCCCAGCAAGGCGGACTCCAGCGCCGCCGCCGCGCGCAGGTTGGCCTGGCCGCGCGCCTCGGCGGTGACGGCTGTGGCAGACTGGGCCAGGACCTGCGGCGCCGGCAGCAGGATCAGGAACAGCAGGAGTAACTTGCGCAGCATAAAGCGCTCCTGGCTGGCATCAGCTGGCGATGAGGTCATGGTAGGCCGGGGCCTGGGCAGGCGCAAGGCAATCGTTGACAAGGTGGGGAATGCTGCTACAATTCCTTGCAATTGGCCGAAGTGGCGGAACAGGCAGACGCGCTACGTTCAGGGCGTAGTTCCCTTTGGGGAGTGTGGGTTCGACTCCCACCTTCGGCACAAGCGAGCAGCTCCGGGCGGAGCTGCTTTTGCGTCAGGCAGGATCCGGCAACGGGATGACGGTCGGCTCGTCGTTGATGAAGTGCGCCAGCAAAAGGGCTGGTGCCGTCCCCTCGTTATTCAGGCTGTGCGCGGCGCCAGTTGGCACGAAGATGGTACTGCGGGTGGGCGCCAGATACCGCACACCTGCCAGCGTGACCAGCAGTTCACCTTCCAGCACGGTCAGCGTTTCCTCGAATTCGTGATAGTGCAGCGGGATGCGCTGGCCGGGCAGCAGTCGTTGTTCCCACACTACCACGCTGCCTGCGCCACAGTCCCGCGAGACGATGGTGCGCGTAGCCAAACCACTGCGACCGGTAAGCCATACGGGCTGTTGCTCGTGTTGAATGACAGTCATGCTTTCTATCCCACGTTTTGGCCAACACAGCCGGTTATACTGTGAGACATGGAAGAGCGCACTCGCCGGTCAGTCCCGCGCGTCAATGGTTCCCAGGTGGTCTTCGCCATCATTCTGGCGGCGGGTATGACCATGGCCATCAACTTCAGCACACGCATCAGCGCTGGCCAGCCCTTGCAGAACGCCTATAGCCAGGTCGTGATCGAAATCGAGCTGCTGCGCGAGGATCAGGCACGCCTTGTCGCCGAACGCAATCATGCTCGCAGCGATGCCTACGTGCGCCGTTGGGCGCGTGACGAGGGCAAAATGGTGCGCGCCGGCGAGCACCTGGTGATTCCTGTGCCGACCAGAGACATGCTCTACGTGGCGCCGGTCACTGCCAGCGAGGCGAGCGCCGCAGGATTCGCCGAAGTGCAAACCATGCCACGCCGACCGCCCAACTGGATGCTGTGGTGGTCGCTGTTTTTCGATCACCCGGCGCCTGATTTTTCAGGGCTGTAACCGGGCTGGGAACCTGCCAGCGCGCATACTGTCAGCGTCGTCCCCTGCGACTGCAACGCTGTGCCAGGTTGCGCCAGGTTTCGGCGCAGCACGCCCAGTGCATGGCGAACGCCGTCAGGCGCAACGACGCTGCTGGTCAGCCGCCCGACGACCCTGCCTTCATGTTGCAGTTCGGCGGGAGCGTTTACCTCCCCTTGCGGCCGCAACAGCACCATCATTTTGGCCAGCTGGCCGCGGCTTTCCATACGCGCGATGATTTCCTGGCCCGTATAGCAGCCCTTGCTGAAGCTCACCTCGTCCCACAGCCCCAGCTCCAGCGGGATGTAGTCGGCAGTCAGCTCGCTGCCTGGCGCCGGCCGGCCGGCACGGACGCGCAGGGCGTTGAACACCAGCGAGCCGGCGGGCAAGACGCCGGCCGCACACAGGGCCTGCCAGACCGCTGCGGCTTCGGCCTCCGGCAGCAACAGGGAGTAGCGTGGGACTCCCGGAGACCTGCGTTGCGCGACGAGGACGTCGTGACCGGCGAGTTGCCTGCGCCACAGTTGCGACTCTGCGGACGCCGACGCGCCAGCCAGGGAATCCACCTCAGGCCCGACCAGATCGAACTGGTGCAGCTCTGGCGAGAGGTCCCGTATACGTACGTCATCATTGAAAAAGATGTTGCACCGCAGATAGTCACTCAGCGCAGCAGCCCGGCCCGGGCCGCCGAGCAGCAGGACTGAGTCCGCCTGACGGTAAACCTCCACGCGCTCGAGGATACGGCCATGCCAGTTGGTAAAGATCGTCGGGCAAGCGCTGCCGATTGCCAGGGCCGCGACGTCGTTGGTCGAGATTCGTTGCAGCAGGTCGAGCGCGCTGCTGCCTTCCAGCCGCAGTCGCGCCTCGTGACTGCGATCGAGCAGGACGACCTTGTTCAGGGCCGCTTGCCAGGCGGCTTCCTGCGCGCCGAAATGCAACGGGATACCGTCTGCCGCGAACCGGGCTCCCTGGCCCTGCTGCAGCGCGCGCAGGGTCATGCGGAAGGAGCGGCCAGGCGCTCGTTCCGGCCCGCCGACTGCTCGAACGCTCCTGGCAGTTCGATATCGCCGAGGTTCTGCCAGCGCCAGCCAGGCGGGGCGGGCGCGCAACTGTCAGTCAGTCGATAGACCCAGGTAAGGCGCACTACGTGCAGGGCTGCGCCGCGCTCGACCACAATGGCGACGGGCGGCAGGAAGGATCCGGCGTAGCCCGAGGGATTGTGCAGGCAGCCTGCGGTCAGGTCGGGCAAGTCTTGCAGACAACGCAGGGCAGCGTCCTGGGGCAGTTCGCCCTTACGCAGCGCCCTGAAGGGCAACTGTCCGCTCTCGTCGCTGATGAGGGCCCGTGCACCGTCGCTGACCAGCAATTGCGATTCATAGTGACGGCGCTGAAACTCGCCAGGATTGTGCTGCAGCTGGCGCATGCGGTCGCTGAGGATGCCGCGAAAACGCGCGCAGGCCGCCTGCAAGTCGTCGTTCAGAATCAGATGGTCGGCGAGGTCAGCGTAATGCAGCTCCATGTGCACGCGCTGAATGCGAGACTGAATGTCCTGCTCGCTGTCACCGCGCGCCTGCATGCGCTGCACCAGCGCATCAGGCGCGGGCGGATTGATAAAAATGAACACCACGTTTTCGGGGTAAACAGTTTGCAGGCAGGTGGCGCCGAGCACATCCAGGTCTGTGATGAGATGCTGGCCGGCGCCGAGCGCACGTTCGACGGCTGCGCGTGGCACGCCGTAATAGCGGCCCGGGTGCACTTCCTGCCATTCCAGCAGTTCGCTGTTAGCGATCATCTGTCGAAAGCGGGCTAGTGAGACGAATTGATACTTGCCGCATTCCTGCTCGCCGGGGCGGGGCGAGCGGGTCGTACATGTCGCCAGGTGCTGTAGCCAGGGGAATTGCCCCAGCGCATCGTCAATCAGCGTGTTTTTGCCGACGCCAGGAGGCCCGACCACCATGAAGAAGCATCCGCGGCTGGTGCTCAACCTGTCTCCCTTCGTGGCTGCAGGAGCGTTCGCATCCAGTGTAACAGAAAGTCGGGCACAGGCCAGTGTGTGCCCGGACATCTGCATTGTGAGTTCCCGGCCACAGGGTGTAGACTGGGGGACAATCCAGAGGGGATGAGGTAGTGATGAGCGCAAGGATCATCGACGGCCGCGAGTTGGCGCAACGCCTGCAGACTCAGCTGGCGCAGGACGTCATCGTACTGCGCGAACGGAGTGGTGTGACGCCGCGTCTGGCAGCCCTGCTTGCCGGCGCTGATCCAGCCTCGGCGCAATATGTGCGCATGAAACGGCGCGCCTGCGAGCGCGTGGGCATTGAGTCGCAAACTCAGGAACTGGACACCGGCAGCAGCCAGGCAGAGGTGGAAGCAATCGTGGGGGCCTTCAACGAAGACACGAAGGTACACGGCATTCTCGTACAGTTGCCTCTGCCGCCGCAGATCGACGAGCAGCGGGCGCTGGCGCTGGTGAGCCTTGAAAAAGACGTCGACGGCTTTCACCCCGTGCACATCGGGCAACTGGCGATGAAGGGGCGCGAGCCCGCCTTTGCGCCGGCGACGCCCTCCGGCGTAATGGTGATGCTGTCGGACGCAGGCGTGAATCTGGCAGGCGCGCATGCCGTCGTGCTGGGACGTAGCAACATCGTCGGCCTGCCGCTGGCCATGATGTTGCAGAAGGCCAATGCGACCGTGACGCTCTGTCACAGCCACACGCGCGACCTGCCCGCCCTGGTGCGTCAGGCGGACGTGCTCATCGCCGCCCTCGGGCGGCCGCTTTTCGTGCAGGCGGACTGGCTTAAGCCAGGTGTGACGGTGATTGACGTGGGCACCAACCGCATCGATGATCCCTCGACGGAGCGCGGCTGGCGCTGGGTCGGCGACGTGGACTTCGAGAACGCCCGGGAGGTCGCCGGTGCCATCAGCCGCGTGCCGGGCGGCGTAGGGCCCATGACCATCACCATGCTGCTGCAACACACCCTGCAGGCGGCGCAGCGCAGCGTCGGCCTGGCACAGTGACTCTTGCCGCACGCTAGCTCACGAGGCAGGCGAGGGGAAAGTCATGACGACCCTGCTGGCGAAAAACATCCACACCCTGGCGACCATGGACGACGACCGCCGCGAACTGCATGACGCTGCGCTCTTTGTGCGTGACAACGTGGTTGAGGCTGTCGGCGCTCTGGCCGATATGCCCGCACAATCGGCCGACAGCGTGCTGGATCTGCGCGACCACGTGGTGCTGCCCGGCCTGGTCAACACCCACCACCACATGTTCCAGACGCTCACGCGCGCGGTGGCGCAGGAGCTTGAGCTCTTTGGCTGGCTGCGCTCACTTTATCCGCTCTGGAGCAGGCTCGACAGCGCGGCGGTGCAGGTCAGCGCGCGCCTGGCCATGAGCGAACTGCTGCTTTCCGGCTGCACCACCTCAAGCGACCATCTCTACCTGTATCCCAACAATGTCACCCTGGATGACACCATCCTGGCAGCCCGTGAGACAGGCATCCGCTTTCACGCCACGCGCGGCGCCATGAGTCTCGGAGAAAGCCGGGGAGGACTTCCGCCGGATGACCTGTGCGAGGACGAGGGCGCGATTCTGCACGACATGCAGCGCGTCATCGAGACCTTTCATGATCCGGCGCGTCACGCCATGCTGCGCGTGGCGTTGGCGCCCTGCTCACCCTTCACCGTGACCGATGACCTGATGCGCGAGTCCGCCAGCCTGGCGCGCAGCGCCGGCGTGCTGCTGCATACGCATCTGGCCGAGAACGATTACGATGTCGACTACAGTCTGGAACGCTACGGGCTGCGCCCGGGCGATTATGCCGAAGCGCTCGGCTGGACGGGCAGGGATGTGTGGCACGCGCATTGTGTGAAGCTCAACAGCGACGAGATCGGGTTGTTTGCGCGCACGGGCACCGGCGTCTGTCATTGCCCGGCTTCCAACCTGCGCCTCGGCTCGGGCATCGCGCCACTGCGCGAAATGATGGCCGCCGGACTGCGCGTCGGCCTTGGCGTCGATGGTTCCGCCTCCAATGACGCCGGCAATCTGCTCAACGAAGCGCGTTTGGCCATGTTGCTGCAGCGCGCCGGCGGCGAGTTGGCCGGCGTGGGCGCGCGCGATGTACTGGAACTGGCCACACGCGGCGGTGCGGCGTTGCTCGGCCGTGACGACATTGGCTGCCTCGCGCCGGACATGGCGGCCGATTTCATCGCCTTCCGTCTCGACCAGCCCGCCCTGGCCGGTGCAGAGCAGGACGCGCTGGCGGCGCTCGTCTTTTGCATGCCACCGCATGTGGACCTGGCCGTCGTCAACGGGCGCATTCTCGTCAGCGAGGGACAGCTTGTCGGTCAGGATCTGACGCCGCTGGTGGCACAGCATCGGTCAGCAGCGCGACGCCTGTGGCGTGACGAGGGCGACTGAACACAGGGCGTTAAAAAACGTTATAATGCAGCGAGACAGCCTTGATGCATGCCAGCAACTGAAGAGAGATTGTCAATGACGGATGCAAGCACGATTGAGCAACTGCGCGCGCGCGTGGCCGGTGAACGGGAGCCGATTCTTGCATTCCTGCGCGAGCTATGCGCCATTCCCAGTATGGACAGCCAGATTCGTGAGGTTGGCGAGCGCGCCGAGGCCGAGATGCGCCGCCTCGGCTTCGACGAAGTGTGGTGGGACCGCATGGGCAACGTCGTGGGGCGCATCGGCGACGGGCCGCGCAAGCTGCTCTACGACAGCCATCTCGACACCGTGGGCATCGGCCACGAAGACGAATGGGACTGGGACCCCTTCGCTGGCGTGGTGCGCGACGGCGTCCTCTTTGCCCGTGGCGCCTGCGACGAAAAGGGCAGTACGCCAGGCATGATTTATGGCCTGGCGCTGGCGCGCGAGCTGGGCTTGCTGGAGGGCACCACCGGCTACTACTTCGGCAACATGGAAGAGTGGAACGATGGCAGCGCGCCGGACGCGCTCTACAACGTGGAAGGCGTGCGGCCGGACTTCGTGGTCATCGGTGAGCCCACGCGTATGCAGGTTTATCGCGGCCAGAAGGGCCGCGTCGAGATGCAGGTGGTGGCCCGCGGCCGCAGCTGCCACGCGGCTTCCAACCATCTCGGCGACAATCCGATCTACAAGCTGTTGCCGTTGATCGAGCGCATCAGCCGCCTCGAACCGGAGTTTCGCGACGACCCCTTCCTCGGCGATGGCCGCATCACCGTGACCGACATCGAGGTAGACACGCCCAGCATCAATGCCGTGCCCAACCAGGCGACCTGTTTCGTCGACCGCCGCCTGACCTTCGGCGAAGATCCTTACGAAGAGTTGCGCCGTATCCAGGGCCTCGTCGGCGAGCGCAAGGATATGGACGTCTCCATCCTGCGCTACGAAGTGCCCAGCTACACCGGCTACGTCTACCCGCTGGACAAGATCTATCCCGCCTGGGCGCTGGAGGAGGCGCATCCCTTCGTGCAGGCCGGGTTGCGCGCCGGCGAGCAGCTCTGGGGTGCGATGGTGCCGCCCTACAAGTGGAACTTTTCCACCAACGGCGTATTCTGGGCGGGCAAGGCCGGCATTCCCTCCATCGGCTTCGGCCCTGGCGACGAGGTGCACGCCCACACCGTGCTGGACCAGGTGCCGCTGGACGACGTAGTGCGCTCGACGGAGTGGTACGCGTTGTTGCCGTCGCTGCTGGGCTGAGCGTCGCGACGGCGCCGTGGCGCGGGCGCACTGGCAGGGTACAATTCAGGCAGTTCAGCGGCAGAGGGTGGGGAGGAAGCAATGCAGACGGATTTGCGCGGGCGCGACATGATCACCACCCAGGAGTGGACGCGTGACGAAATTGATACGCTGCTGGATGTTGCCTGGGATCTGAAGCGTCGCCGCGCGACCGGCGAAGATCACGCCCTGCTGCGCGACAAGGTGCTGGCCATGCTCTTCTTCTTCTCCAGTACCCGTACGCGCATCAGCTTCGAGGCCGGCATGGCCCAGCTGGGCGGTCACGCCCAGTTCATCGAGAGCCAGACCACGCAGATCAACCATGGCGACACGGCGAAAGAGATCGGTGAAATCGTCGGTCGCTACTGCGACGGCATCGCTATCCGTCAATGCGACTGGGACGTTGGCAACCAGTACATCCGCGACGTGGCCGCGGCCAGCCGCTCGCCTGTGCTCAATATGCAGTGCGACGTCTACCACCCCTTCCAGATTCTGGCCGACCTGATGACCATCATGGAACGCTTCGGGCGCGATTTGCGCGGCCGCACCATGAACGTCAGCTGGGCCTACGCCGCCAGTTACCAGAAGCCGATCTCTGTGCCGCAGAGCCTCATCCTGTTGATGTCGCGCTTCGGCATGAACCTGCGCCTGACCCATCCGCCGGAGTACAAATTAATGCCGGATATTGTGCAGCAGGCGCGCGACAATGTGCGCCAGTATGGCGGCTCGCTGGAGCTTCTGGATGACTTCGACGCCGGCTTCGAGGGGGCCGACATTTTGTATCCCAAGAGCTGGGGCGCGCTGCTGACGACCAGTGACGATGAAGAATCGGCGCGCATCGGACGTCAGTATACGGACTGGATTACGGACGAGCGGCGTATGGCGCTGGCGCAGGAGCATGCGGTCTACATGCACTGCCTGCCGGCCGACCGCAACATCGAGGTAACCAACGGCGTGCTGGACGGGCCGCAGAGCATCGTTTACGACGAGGCCGAGAACCGCCTGCATGTCCAGAAAGCGACCATGGCGCTGACGATGCGCTGAAGGTAGCGACGCAGTCCCGGGGAGGGGCAGGGCGCCATGGTTGGAAAACTGGCAGTGGTCGCCATCGGCGGCAATTCGCTCATTCGCGACCCCGGCAAGCCAGACATCGAGAGTCAGTGGGGCGCGGTACACGAGACCTGCGGCCACATCGCCGCCATGATCGCTGCCGGCTGGAGCGTCACGATCACGCATGGTAATGGCCCCCAGGTGGGCGCCAACATGCGCCGTTTCGAAATCGCGCAGAAATTCGGCCTCTACGAGATCCCGCTTGACCTGATTGTGGCGCATACCCAGGCCAGCATCGGCTACATGCTGCAGCAGGCGCTGGACAGCGCCCTGCGCCGCCGGGGGATCAACCGCACTGTCGTCACTGTGGTGACCCAGACCCTGGTGGACGCCGCTGACGAGGCCTTCGGCAATCCTGAAAAGCCGGTGGGGAGCTTCATGAGCGAGGAAGATGCGCTGGAGCGGCAGGCGGAAGGCTGGTCCGTGAAGGAGGATGCCGGCCGCGGCTGGCGCCGTGTGGTGCCTTCGCCACGACCGCTGGCGCTGCAGGAGACCAATGCCATACGCATGCTGGTAGTAAACGACTACATCGTAATCGCCTGCGGCGGTGGCGGCGTGCCGGTAGTGCGTGACGACCAGGGCCACTTGCGCGGCGTGCGTGCGGTGATTGACAAGGATCGCGGCGGCAGCCTGCTGGCGCGTGAGCTGCGCGCTGACCTGTTCATGGTCTCCACCGGTGTCGAGAAGGTTTCGCTCAACTTCAACCGACCCGGGCAGCGCGACCTCGACGTCCTCACCGTAGCCGAGGCCGAGCGCTACCGCGACGAAGGCCACTTTGCGGTGGGCAGCATGCTGCCCAAGATCGAGGCCTGTCTCGATTTCGTTCGCAACGGCGGCCCCGAGGCCATCATTACCGACCCGCCCAATCTGTCGCGGGCCTTGCGCGGCGAGACCGGCACGCGCGTCCTGCCTGGACCGGTTTAGACCGTGGCCGCGATCCGTGTACTACGCTGTGTGCTTTGCGGACGTGACTATGCGCCCGGCGAGCTGGAATACGTCTGCCCGGACTGCGGCGACGTGGGTACGCTGGATGTGCTCTACGATTATGTAAGCCTGCGCGCGCGGCTGGATCGCGACGCCCTCGCGGCAGGGAAGGAAGGCAGCATGTGGCGCTGGCGCCCGCTGCTGCCGCTGGCGTCGGATGCGGTCGTGCCGCCCCTGCCAGTGGGCGATACGCCCCTGCTGCCGTCGCCTCGCCTGGCCGCGGAGCTGGGGCTGCGCAGTCTGTGGCTCAAGGACGAGGGCCGCAACCCGACCGCCTCGCTGAAGGACCGTGCCAGCGCGATGGTGGTGGCGCGCGCATTGGAGACTGGCCGGCGCGTGGTCAGCACGGCCAGCACGGGCAACGCGGCCGCGGCCCTGGCGGGCGTCAGCGCCCCGCTGCAGGACATCGACACCATAATCTTCGTGCCGGCCAGCGCGCCGGAAGCGAAAATCGCCCAGTTACTGGTCTACGGGGCGCAGGTGCTGCTGGTCGAAGCCAGCTACGATGTTGCTTTCGAGCTCTGTTTTGCGCTTTCGCAGGAAGAGGGCTGGTACTGCCGCAACACCGGCATCAACCCTTTCACCACGGAAGGCAAGAAGACGGTCGCCTTCGAGATCGCGGCGCAGCTGGACTGGCAGCTGCCTGACGCGGTGGTGGTCAGCGTTGGCGATGGCAGCATTATCAGCAGCCTGCACAAGGGCTTTCGCGAGCTGTATCAGCTGGGCTGGACGCAGGCCGAGCCGCAATTGATTGGCGTGCAGGCGGCTGGCAGCGCGGCGCTGGTGCATGCCGCACAGCAGGGTATCGACGCAGCGGACATGCAGCCGCAGCCGGCGCAGACCCTCGCCGACAGCATCTCGGCCGGCTTGCCGCGCGACCGCGCCAGGGCCCTGCGCGCAGTGCGTGAGACGCAGGGCAGCTGGCTGTGTGTGCCGGACGAGGCCATCCTCGCGGCCATTCCGCGTCTGGCGCGCGCCAGCGGCATCTTCGCCGAACCGGCGGCGGCAGCGGCTCTGGCCGGGCTGGAGGCCGCCGTGGCTGAGGGGCTTCTTGGGGCAGAGAGTTCGGTGGTATTGCTGGTGACGGGAAACGGGCTCAAGGATGTGCGCAGCGCCCGCCGCGCCGTGTCTGGCGGGCTGCGCGTCGCGCCTGATGCCGGGGCGATCCGCCGCGCCCTGCGCGAGCAGGCTTCATGAGTACAAGACCGCGCTTCTCGGTCGTGGTGCCGCTCTTCAACGAAGAGGACAACATCGCTGCGCTCTGCCAGCGCCTGCGCGCGGTGATGGAGCAGACCGGCGCAAACTGGGAGCTGCTGGCGGTGAACGATGGCAGTAGCGACCGCACGCAGGCGCTGCTGGAAGCCGAAGCCGCGCGCGACGGGCGCATCCGCGTGTTGTGCCTGGCGCGCAATTTTGGCCATCAGATTGCGGTTACAGCGGGTCTGGACCACGCTGCGGGTGAAGCGGTCATCCTCATTGACGGGGATCTGCAGGATCCGCCGGAATTGATTCTGGAGATGATCGAGCGCTGGCAGGCGGGCCATGAAGTCGTCTACGCAATACGCAGCGAGCGCGAGGGCGAAAGTCGTTTCAAGAAGCTGACGGCGCTGGTCTTCTATCGCCTCATCTACCACATCACCGACGTGGACATCCCGCTTGACACCGGCGACTTCCGCCTGATGGACCGCAAGGTGGTCGATGCGCTGAACGCCATGCGCGAGCACAATCGCTTCATTCGCGGCATGACCAGCTGGGTTGGCTTTCGTCAGACGGGCGTGCGCTACGTGCGTCAGGCGCGCCACGCCGGCGAGACCAAGTATCCGCTGCGCAAGATGTCGCGTTTTGCCCTGGATGCCATCACGGGCTTTTCATGGTTTCCGCTGCAAATCATGATCTACTTCAGCCTCTTGCTGGGCGTGCTCTCGGTGATCGCCGTGCCGGTCATTTCGCTGCTGCGCGTGGCGCTGGGCCCCGGCTTTCTCGGCGGCCAGGTTACGACCATCGTCATGCTGCTGCTGCTGGGCGCCTTCCAGCTGTTCTTTCTCTTCGTGATGGGGCAGTATGTGGCGCGCATCTTCGACGAGGTGCGGCAGCGGCCGCTGTATCTGGTGGCGCAACGCCTGGGCTTCGATGAGGACGCGGCGCGGCAGCAGGGTGAATCGGAAAGTCCGGGAAGAAAGGACCAGGGGTGATTACAGGGCCGACTTTTGCCGAGATGTTGCAGCCCGCCACGATTGAGGCGCAGACGCGGCAGCGCGCGCTGAACGCTCGTGAGCAGGATCCGCTGGACCCGCACAACCTCTTCAACATCAGCTGGCGTGATGGCGACGACCGCATCATGTACTTCCTGCTGCCGCCGCAGCTGAGCGGCGTCGAGACGCCGATCGCCGTGCTTTATGGCCGCGACTTTCCTTCTGGCAGCCACAAGGTGGGCGCGGCCTACTCGGTGCTGCTAGAGTTGGAACTATTCGGCGAGGTCGACCCGGCGCAGCATACCCTGGTGTGGCCCTCCACCGGCAATTATGGCATCGGCGGCGCCTGGGTTGGCGGGCGCATGGGCTGCGACAGCATCGTGGTGCTGCCGGAAGGCATGAGTCGCGAACGCTTCGAGCGCATCGAGCGCTACGGCGCGCGCATCCGCCGCACGGTCGGCTCGGAGAGCAACGTCAAGGAGATTTACGACGAGACCAGGCGCCTGCGCGATAGCGGTGAGCACATCCGCATCCTCAATCAGTTCGAGGTGATGGGCAACTACCGTTTTCATTATCATGTGACCGGCAACTCGGCCGCCGCGCTGGCTCAGGAGCTGGCCGCGGCCGGCATCGGCGGCGGCCATGTTTCGGCCTTCGTCTCGGCCATGGGCAGCGCCGGCACCATCGCCGCCGGTGATCGGCTCAAACAGCTCTGGCCGCAGCACAAAATCGTGGGCCTGGAGCCGCAGCAGTGTCCGACGCTCTACAACAACGGCTATGGCGCCCATGACATCGAGGGCATCGGCGACAAGCACGTCACCTGGATCCACAACGTGCTCAATATGGACGCGCTGATGTGCATCGATGACCAGGCCTGCAAACAGGGGTTGCAACTGCTGAGCGAGCCGCGCGCGCGCCAGGTGCTGGTGCAGCGCTACGGCGCGGACCCGGCGCTGGTCGATTTGCTGGGCACGCATCTGGGCATCAGCGGCGTGTGCAACATCCTCGGCGCTATCAAGACAGTACGGCATTATGGCTTCGGCGCCGATGACCTGGTTGTCACTGTGGCAACCGACGCGCTCGACCGCTACCATTCGGTCATGGCGGACATGGCGCAGCGGCATGGCAGCCTGGATGAAGCCGCGGCCACGGGGCGCATCGAGCGCATCTTCCGTGGCGCAGGCCTGGACTGGATTCAGCCCGGTACGCCGCAAGCGCGGGCGCGCTGGCACAACCTGAAGTACTACACCTGGGTCGAGCAACAGGGGAAATCAGTCGAGGAGCTGGATGCGCAGCGGGACCCGGCCTGGTGGGAAGCGGAACAGAAACGCGTGGGCGAGATTGATGCCCGTTTACTGCGCCAGCGTGCGGCAGACGCGGCGGCTCAGCCCTGAACGTGATGTGACGAGCCCGGGGTGAGGCGATGACTCAAGCGGAGGATCGGGTGCTGGTGGCGGCCATCACGCGGCGCAAGGACTTGCGCCTGGCGCGTGATGAGCGCTGGTATCGCATCCCGCTGGCGCGCATGCCGCTCGCTGTGACGGCAGAATACCTCGCCTTTTTCACCGCTGCGCACGTGGCCGGCAAGGAGCGCAGCGGCATTTACTGGTTCGCGCGTCTGGCAGGCGTGGAGTTGCTGCGCCGGCGCGACCTGCTGCCGGAAGAGAGTCAGCGCGCCGACGAGCTCTACTACCGCCTGCAGCTGGGCGACTGGCAGACCTGCGCCCGGCCGATACTCAATCCTGAGGGACGCGCCTTCGCCTTCATCCATAGCACCTGGGATCGCTTCAGCCAGGCGCGCCGCATCAGCGACCTGACCAGCCGGGCGCCGGGCTTCGTCATGCGTGACAGCCCTCTGCAGCGCACAGTTCGTCCGCAGGATGACATGCTGCGCTGCACTGTCCCGGCGTCCATGCCCTGGCAGCGTGCGCGCTGGCGCCTGCCGGCCCAGCCGCTGCTGGACAACGACTGCCAGCTCTTGTCCGGCCAGGCGCATTGAAAGCCCGATTGCGCCCCCTGCGCTGTTCCGGGCCCCGTCCGGACGGGAGAGATCGATGCTGATTCACAACGCTGCGCTGGCGACCTGGGGCAGTGACTCGCGAGTCCTGCCAGGGCACGCACTTTTCTTGCGTGACGGACGCATTGAGGCGCTCGGCCCCGAGGCGGCGCTGCTGCAGCGCTACCCGGAGGCGCCGCGCCTCGACGCGCGCGGCCAGCTGGTCATGCCTGGCAACATTTGCGCCCACACGCACTTCTACGGCGCCTTCGCGCGCGGCCTGGCCATCCCCGGCGCGCCGCCGGCCGACTTCTCGCAAATCCTGCAGCGCTTGTGGTGGCCGCTGGACCGCGCCCTCGACGCCGACGGCGTGCGTTTGAGCGCGCTGGTAAGCCTGGTGGACGCTATCAAACATGGCACTACCACGCTCATCGATCATCACGCCAGCGCCAACTGCATTGAAGGCAGCCTGGACCTTATCGCCGACGCCGTGGAACTGGCCGGTCTGCGCGCCGTGCTCTGCTACGAGGTCAGCGATCGCGACGGCCCGCAGCGGGCAGAGGCCGGCATCGCCGAGAACCTGCGCTTCCTCGCAGCGGCTGCGGAGCGCGACCTGGTCGCTGCGACCTTCGGCCTGCACGCCAGCCTGACCCTGGGCGACTCAACGCTGCGCGCCTGCGCGGATGCGCTGCCGCCCGAGCTGGGCGTGCACATCCACGTGGCCGAGCATGAGGCCGACCAGCAGGACAGTCTGCAGCGTAGCGGGCTGCGCGTCGTGCCACGCCTCGACCGCTACGGGCTGTGGCGGCCCAATTCGATCGCCGCGCATTGTGTGCACACGGTCGCCGAGGAACGCGAACTGCTGCGCGCGCGCGGCACATGGATCACTCACCAGCCGCGTTCCAACATGAACAACGGCGTCGGCGCCGCCGCGCTGGACGAGATGCTCGCGGCGGGCATCCCGCTCTGTCTTGGCAACGATGGCTTCAGCAACAATATGTGGGCCGAGTGGAAAGCTGCCTACCTGCTCCACAAGGTGGTGCAGCGCGACCCGCGCCGCGCAGACGGGGCCGCCATCGCCCGAATGGCCACCGAACATAACGCGCGTCTGGCAGAACGCTTCTTCCCGGATACACATCTCGGCGAGCTGGCGCCTGGCGCGGCTGCCGACCTGATCTTCGTCGACTATCATCCCTTCACGCCGCTGCATGCCGGCAACCTGCCATGGCACATCCTCTTTGGCTTCGAAGCGTCGATGGTGACGACGACCATCGTGAACGGGCGCCTGCTGATGCACGAGCGGCAGCTGTTGACGCTTGACGAAAAGGCCATCGCCGCCGAGGCGCGCGCGCTGGCGCCGGCCCTGTGGCAGCGCTATACAGTACTTGCCAACGCGGCGCTGAACTGACGCAAATGGACAGGGAAAGGAAGCGAAGCCTGTGACCGGAGCGGGGAAGCACTTCAGTATTGCGGTGCTGGGCGGCACGGGCGCGGAAGGCTCCGGCCTGGCGTTGCGCTGGGCGCGGGCCGGCCATCCCGTGACCATCGGTTCGCGCGTAGACGAACGCGCCGTGGCGCACGCTGCCATGCTACAGGTGCAGGCGCCCGCGGCTCAACTTTCTGGCGCAGAAAATCTGGACGCGGCAAGGGCCGCAGAGCTGGTGGTGCTCAGCGTGCCTTACAGTGCCCATCGGCCCACGCTCGAGCGTGTAGCCCCGGCGTTGCAGGGCAAAATTCTGGTGGATCTGACTGTGCCGCTGCAGCCGCCGGCAGTGCGCCGGGTGCATTTGCCGCCGGGGCAGGCCGCCGCGCTGGAAGCTCAGGCCTTGCTGGGGGAAGACGTGCGCGTGGTGGCCGCCTTTCAGAATGTCAGCGCCGAGGCACTGGCGGATGACGGTGCCAGTGTGGACTGCGACGTGCTGATCTGCGGCAACGACCCCGCTGCGCGCGAGCTGGTCGTGGGTCTGGCGGCGGCGGCCGGCATGCGCGGCCTGCACGCCGGACAGCTGGCCAACGCCGTCGCGGTCGAGGCGCTGACGCCGGTGCTGCTCTTCATGAACCGCCGCTACAACAGCCAGCACAGCGGCATCCGCATCACGGGTCTGGCAGGCGCGTGAGCACGGCAGTACTGCAACTGCTGGCCTTGCCGGGCATCCCGCTGGTCGAGACCGGGGTTGACCTGGCCGCGCTGATCATGGCGGCCCTGGCGCGCGCCGGTCTGGAACTGTGTGACGGAGATGTGCTCGCCATCAGCTCCAAAATCGTCGCCCGGGCCGAGGGGCGCAGCGTCATGCTGTCTTCTGTGCAGCCGGGCGCAGAGGCCCTGGAACGCGCGGCAGTTACCGGCAAGGACGCGCGTATGGTGGAGTTGGTGCTGCGCGAAAGCCGCTCGATTTCGCGCCAGGCGCAGGAGGTGTTGATCAGCGAGCATCGTCTGGGTTTCATCTCCGCCAATGCCGGCATCGACCATTCCAACGTTGGCGGGGACGAGGACGAGGTGCTGTTGTTGCCTCAGGACCCGGACGCGAGCGCTGCTGACTTGCGCGACCGTCTGGGAGCAGCCTGCGGCGTAGCGCCGGGCGTGGTCATCATGGATTCGCACGGGCGTCCCTTTCGCCTTGGCACGGTTGGCGTGGCCATCGGCGTGGCGGGCCTGCCGGCCCTGCTCGACCTGCGCGGCAGGACCGATCTCTTCGGCCGCGAACTGCGCATCAGCATGCAGGGCTATGCCGACATGATCGCCTCGGCGGCGCAGCTTACGGGCGGCGAGGCCGCGGAAGGGCGCCCGGTCATCCTGTTGCGTGGATTGCAATATCCACCACAAGACGGCCATGCCAGCGATTTGTTGCGCCCGCCCGACCGCGATCTCTATCGTTGAGCGACGGGGATATGAGCGCTTCGCCTCCAGGCCCTGCCGATCCCGTGCTTGCGGCGCTGCACACGCGTCGCTCGCTGCGCCGTTACCGTCCCGAACTTCCATCCCAGGCCCTGCTGGAACAGGTGCTGAATGCGGCTATCCAGGCGCCTTCAGCCCACAACCGTCAACCCTGGCGTTTCGTCGTGCTGCGCGACGCGGAACAAAAGGCCGGCCTTGCGCGGGCCATGGGCGCGCAGTTGCGCGCGGACCTGCAGGCCGACGGTATGCCCGCGGCGCTCATTGAGGCGGATGTGCAGCGTTCCTGGGCCAGGATGACGGGGGCGCCGGTGCTGGTGTTGCTCTGCCTCAGTATGCAGGACATGGATGACTACCCGGATGCAGGGCGTGGCCATGCGGAGTACATGATGGCAGTGCAGGGCACGGCCATGGCCGGCCAAAACCTCTTGCTGGCGGCACACGCGCTGGGCCTGGGGGCCTGCTGGATGTGCGCGCCGCTGTTCTGTCCTGAGGTTGTCTCGCGCGAGCTGGCGCTGCCGCCGGACTGGCAGCCGCAGGGTCTGGTCACTCTCGGCTGGCCGGCGCAGACGCGCAGTCGCGGGCGGCGACCACTGGCGGAGCTGGTTCAATGGCGCTGACAGGGCCGGTCGTCTGTCTGGCTGGCGGTGTGGGCGGCTCGCGCCTGGCGCAGGGCCTTGCTCAGGTCCTCGCTCCGGGCCAGCTCACGCTGATCGTTAACACCGCGGACGACTTCCACCACTACGGACTGCACGTCAGCCCCGATCTCGACACCGTGATGTACACCCTCGCCGGGTTGTCTGATCCAGTCCGGGGCTGGGGTTTGCGCGAGGACAGCGCGCACATGCTGGCCGCGCTGCAGCGTTATGGCGAAGCGGGCTGGTTTCAACTCGGCGACCAGGACCTGGCGACGCATTTGCTGCGCACACATTGGCTGGCGCAGGGTCAGCGGCTGACGGAGGTCACTGCGCGCCTGGCCGCCGCCCTCGGGCTGCGCTGCGCGCTGCTGCCGATGAGCGACGACCCGGTTGCCACCAGAGTGTGGACCAGAGAGGAGGGCGAGCTGGACTTCCAGACCTGGTTCGTGCGCAGGCGCTGGCAGCCGCCCGTACGTTCCCTGCGCCTGGCCGGCATCGACCAGGCGCGCATGTCGCCGGAAGTGTCGACGGCGCTGGCCGCGGCGGAGCTGGTGCTGATCGCGCCCTCCAACCCCTGGCTGTCAATCCTGCCGATTCTGGCCGTGCCAGATCTGCGAGCGACCTTGCGCCGGGGCAGGGCGCCCGTGGTGGCCGTCACGCCCATCATACGCGGTGCCGCGCTCAAGGGCCCGGCGGGTAAACTGATGGCCGGCCTGGGGCTGAGGCCGGCGGCCGCCACGGTCGCGCAGCTGTATAACGATATTCTGGCGGCTTTCGTGTATGATGAGCAGGATGCGCCGCCCCAGCTGCCGGGTTTGCGCTGCCTGGGGGCGGACACCATCATGAACAGTGAAGACGCGCGCGCGCGCCTGGCACAGGAAATTCTGGACTGGTGCAGTAGCTGGCGGGCGGGGCGCGTAGACGGGAGGGCAGGGCCATGAGCACCTGGGTAATTGTGCCCGTCAAGCCGCTGCAACGCGCCAAGAGCCGGTTGGCCGATGTCATGTCGCCGGAACAGCGCCTCCTGCTGGCCGAACGCATGCTGCGGCACGTATTGCAGGTC
This sequence comes from Phototrophicaceae bacterium, assembly GCA_965223965.1. Classification (GTDB taxonomy): domain Bacteria; phylum Chloroflexota; class Anaerolineae; order Aggregatilineales; family Phototrophicaceae; genus JAGWBD01. The sequence continues at coordinate 1,533,597 of CBDCXX010000006.1, read as the reverse complement.
GTGCGCACCGTGCCGCAGGTCCTCGGCACCCTGGTCATCAGCCGCGACAGCCGCGCCCTGGCGATCGCGCGCGAATACGGGCTGCGCACTGTGCAGGAATCCGGCGCGCCGGAGCTGAATGCCGCGCTGGGCCGCGCCACGCAGGTCGTGGCCGAATGGGGCGGCGAATCCGTGCTGGTATTGCCGGCAGATTTGCCGCTGCTGGAAGCCACGGATCTGGGAAAAATGATTGACCTGGGCGCTGACACACCGTCCGTAGTCATCGCGACCGACGAGCAGCGCGACGGTACCAATGCGCTCTTCATGCGCCCGCCTGGCGTCATCGGCTTCGCCTATGGTGAGGGCAGCTTTGCGCGTCACTGCGATTTGGCGCGTGAGGCCGGCGTCCAGTTGCGCGAGTACCACTCCGACTCCCTGTCGCTGGATATCGACGTCGCAGCGGACCTGGAGCAGTACTATCGTTACATGGAACAGCTGCCCGCCATCGCAGGGGAAGGAAAGCTTCATGAGTGACCGTGTGGCCATGTATCTGCAGGATGCCCACGACCTGCGCGATGCGATCAGATATGTGAAATACGCGGAAGCCGCCGGCTTCGAGGCGGTATGGCAGGCGGAGAGCCGCCTGGTGCGTGACGCAATCGTACCCATGGCGGCCTTTGCTGCCACCACAGAACGCATCAAAATCGGCTCCGGCGTCATCAACAACTGGACACGCAACGCAGCGGTCATCGCCGCCACATTCCTGACGCTTGACGACCTGGCGCCTGGCCGGATCATCTGTGGCATTGGCGCCTGGTGGGACCCGCTGGCGCGCAAGGTGGGCATCCACCGCAGCAAGAACCTCAAGGCCATGCGCGAGGTCGTTACGGTCGTGCGTCAGTTGCTGGCACGGGAACACGTGAGCTTTGATGGCGAGTTCGTGCAGCTGGACGGCGTCGAACTGGACGTCGTGCATGGCCGCAAGGAGCCGCGCAATGTACCCCTCTACATCGGTGCCACGGGCCCGCAAATGATGACCTTGACCGGTGAAATTGCCGACGGCGTGGTGCTGAACTACCTCGTCTCGCCGCAATATAACGAGTCGGCCATGCTGCAGCTGGAGAAGGGCGCGCGCGTCGCCGGGCGCCGAATCGACGAGATCGACCGTCCACAGCTGGTCGTCTGCTCGGTGGATCATGACCGGCAACGGGCCTTGGATGGCTCGCGCAAACTGGTGACGCAGTATCTCGGTCAGCAGCCGCACATCATGAAGGCCAGCGGCGTCAGCCAGGAGCTGCTCGACGAGATCAACCAGGTGCTCACCTGGCCCGCCACGGAAGAGCAGATCGAGAGTGCGATGCGCCTCGTGCCCGATGACGTGGTACAGATGATCACGGCATCCGGGACGGCCGCGGAAGTGCGCGCCAAGGTGCGTGAATACGTCGCGGCCGGCGCGACCTGTCCCATTCTCTATCCCCTGGGGCCGGACGTGCAGCTGATGATAGACACCTTTGCTGACGGCTACTCTCTCTAAACGATCCTGTAGCTGACAGCGCGACAGGACAGCGGCTGTCCGCTATACTGCGGCAGTTATGGCTGAATCGCGATCGGGGACGGGCGACAGAAATGTGGCAGGGCTACCATAGCGTCAGCAGCCTGGACGAGGCGCTGGCCTTGCTGGCGCAACATGGCGCGCGCGCGCGCGTCATCGCCGGCGGCACGGACATGCTCATCGAACTGGAACGCGGTCAGCGCCCTGGTGTGGACACGCTGGTCGACATCACCCGCGTGCCAGCGCTGGACCGCATCGAAGAGCATGAGGGCCACATCCGGCTGGGGCCGCTGGTCACGCACAATCACGTGGTCGGCAGCACGTTGCTGCGCGAGCGGGGCCTGCCGCTGGTACAGGCCAGCTGGGAGGTCGGCGCGCCGCAGATTCGTAACCGTGCCACCGTCGCCGGCAACCTCATCACTGGCTCGCCCGCCAACGACACCATCACGCCCCTGATGGCGCTGCGGGCGCAGGTCACGCTGCGCTCGCACAAAAGCGAACGACGGGTCGCGCTGGCGGACTTTTACACTGGCCTGCGTCGCACGGTGATGCGTCCGGACGAGTTGCTGACGCAGATCAGCTTCCCGGCCATGGCCCCGACAGAACGCGGCATATTCCTGAAACTGGGGCTGCGGCGCGCCCAGGCCATCGCGGTTATCAACGTGGCAGTCGTGCTGGGCCTGGATGCCGGGCGGGTCACGCATACCTCCATCATGCTGGGTAGCGTCGCGCCAACCATTTTACGCGCGGCAGCCGCGGAAGACGCGCTCGCAGGTCAGGCGCTGGATGCGGCGACCATCGCCGGGGCGGCGGCGCTGGCGGCTGCGGCGCCCAGCCCCATCGACGATGTGCGCGGCAGCGCGGACTATCGACGGCACACTGTAGAGGTACTGACCCGGCGAGCTCTGCGCGCGCTGGCCGCTGATGAGCAGGCGGCGGGCTTGCCGCAGGACCCGGCCATGCTGTGGGGGCCACAGCAAGCCCTGGTGCAGGACGGCCTGGGGCAGGCGCTGCAACACAATGAGGGCGACGAAATTGTCACCACGATAAATGGGCAGACTCTGCGTCGCCATGGCGGGCAGGACAAGACCCTGCTGCGCTGGCTGCGTGAGGATGCGGGTCTGACCGGCACCAAGGAAGGCTGCGCCGAAGGGGAGTGCGGGGCCTGCACGGTGCTGCTGGACGACGTGGCCGTGATGGCCTGTCTGGTGCCGGCGCCACGCGCCCACGGCGCCGTGATTGAAACCGTCGAGGGCCTGGAGCGGGAGGGCGTCCTGCACCCGGTGCAGGAGGCCTTCATCGAACACAACGCCGTGCAGTGCGGCTATTGCACGCCTGGCTTCCTCATGGCCGGCGCCAGTCTGCTGGCCGAGCGCGGGCAGCCCACTGACGAACAGATCCGTCAGAGCATCACCGGCAACCTCTGTCGTTGCACCGGCTACTACAAGATTGTCGAGGCCATGGCCGCCGCCGGCAAGTTGACGGCGTCTGCGAACAATTTGGTCGGGAATTCTGGTTAAGGCACGAAGATCAGGGTCAGGGTGCAGGGTCGAAAGCGCTTATGTCCAGCGAAGTCACGAATGCCATCGGTCAGTCCCTGAAACGCCTGGACGCGCGCGACAAGGTAACGGGTGCGGCGGCCTATCCCGGCGATATCGATATGGACGGCCAGCTGTGGCTGAAGATTCGCTTCAGCGACCGGCTGCACGCGCGCGTACGCAGTATCGATACTCGAGCGGCGCTGGCCCTGCCGGGCGTGCACTGTGTGTTAACGGCGCCGGACGTGCCAGTCAACGAATACGGCATGATAATCAAGGATCAGCCAGTGCTCTGCGGGCCAGGCAGCGGCATTCCGGGCAGCGACGTAGTGCGCTGTTTTGCCGACATGGTGGCGGTGGTGGTAGCCGACAGCGAGGCCCAGGCCGCCACCGCTGTCGCGCAGATTGAAGTCGATTACGAAGCGTTGCCGGCGGCCACCGACCCGGAGCTGGCCATGCAGCCGGGACAGCCGCAGCTGCATGCCGACTGTCCGAACAACATTCGCTGTCATTACCGCATCCGGCATGGCGACCTGGAAGCCGGCCGCAGGGCAGCCGAGGTCTTCGTCGAGGGGGAATACCGCACTGGCTGGCAGGAGCACGCCTATCTGCAGCCGGAAGCAGGCCTGGCCTTCAGGGATGAGGCCGACCGTATCACGGTGGCTGTGGCCGGGCAATGGGCGCACGAGGAACAGGAGGAGATCTGCCACGCGCTGGGTCTGCCGCCCGGGCAGGTGCGCGTCATCCATCCGGCGATTGGCGGCGCCTTTGGCGGGCGCGAGGACATTTCGGTGCAGATTGTGCTGGCGCTGGCCGCGCAACGTACCGGGCGCCCGGTGAAAGTCATCTGGAGCCGCGAGGAGTCCATCCTCTACCACCACAAGCGCCACCCGATCACGGTGCGCGCGCGCTGGGGTGCGACGCGCGCGGGCAAACTGGTATTCGCCGAGACGACAGTGATTGGCGATGTGGGCGCCTACAACTACACCAGCACCAAGGTGATGGGCAACGCCAATCTCACGGTCAGCGGGCCCTACATTATTCCGAATTGTCACATCGACACCTTCGGCGTCTACACCAACAACATTCCCTGTGGCGCCTTCCGTGGCTTTGGGGCCCCTCAGGGCCTGTTCGCCGCAGAGGGCCAGATGAACCGGCTGGCGGCGGCGCTGGACATGGATCCACTGCAGCTGCGTCTGTTGAACAGTATTCGCGATGGCGAGTCCTTCGTAACTGGCGAGCCCTTCCCGCCGGGCGTTTCCATGCCCGAAGTGTGGCAGGCCTGCGGCCGCGAGAGCTTCTGGCAGGAAGAGGCGGCTGGCAGTTGGTCATGCGAAGCGGCTGAACAGGATCCCGCGCGTCCCTGGCTGCGGCGTGGCCGTGGCCTGGCGGGAGGCTTCAAGAATATTGGCTTCAGCTTCGGCTTTCCGGAGCGCTGCGACGCGACCGTGGAGTTGCACGGCGGCGTGCAAATCGAAGAAGTGGTGCTGCATCACGCCGGCTCCGAAGTGGGGCAGGGCGCGCATACGGCCTTTCGGCAAATGGTCGCGGACGCTGTTGGCGTACAGCCGGAGCGGGTGCGTATGATGCTGGCGGACACCGCCACCAGTGGCAATTCAGGCAGCGCCTCGGCGTCACGGCTGACCTTCATGGCCGGCAATTCGATTCGTGGTGCAGCAGCACTTGCGCTGCGCAAGTGGGAGGACGAGGAGCGCCCGGCGGTGGCCAGCTACACTTACCGGCCGCCGGCCACCACGCCGCTCGATCCAGAGAACGGCCGCGGCCGGCCCAACTTTGCCTATGGCTACGTGGCCCAGGCCGTGGAAGTCGAGGTCGATCTCGAGACCGGCCTGGTGCAGCTGCTGCAGGTCATTTCCGCCAATGATGTGGGCCGCGCCATTAATCCTGACCAGATTGTCGGCCAGACCGAGGGCGCAGTAGTGCAGGCGCAGGGCTATGCCCTGATGGAAAACCTGCAAGTGCGGGACGGGCGCATCCTCAACCCCTTCCTCTCCACCTACCTCATCCCGACCGTGCTGGATGTGCCGCAGCGCGTGAAGACAGTTCTGCTTGAGTGTCCGGATCCGCATGGGCCCTGGGGGGCGCGCGGCATGGCGGAAATGCCGCTGCTGCCGTTGGCGCCGGCCATCGCCGCCGCCATTTACGACGCGACCGGCGTTCGCGTCGATCACCTGCCACTGACGCCGGAACGGGTGCTGGGCGCGCTGCAGGCCGCGCAGGAGCAGGCGTCATGAGACGGCGCCTGCGCGCCCGACCATGAAGCTGCACAAGGCACTGGATATCGTTCGGGGTGACGTGGTCGCCTTCATCGGCGCGGGCGGCAAGACCAGCGCCCTCATCAATTTGGGCCACGAACTGACCGGGCTTGGCTGGCGCGTGGTGGCCACGACGACCAGCACCATCAGCGCCGACGAGCTGGAGCTGATGCCCTGGGCACTGACGCCCGGCGAGGGCCGCGGCATGCTTTCGCTGGCGCTGGACGAAGCCGGCATGGTGTTTCTCTACGATCGCATTCACGGTGGCCAGGTGAGCGGGCCCCCGCCTGAATACGTCACGCAACTGCTGGATAGCGTCGACTCGGACGTTCTGCTGATCGAGGCCGACGATGCGGCCGGTCTGCCGCTGAAGGCGCCTTGCGCGTATGAGCCGGTCATTCCGTCGGAAACCACGCTGGTAGTGCCCATGGCCTCGGTGTCGGTGCTGGGTCAGGCGCTGGACGAAGACCATGTCTACAACCCGCGCGCGATGATGGAGCGCTACGGTTTCAACGAAGGACAGCGCGTGAAATCGCCCTGGGTGGCGCAGGTGCTGCGCGACCCATGCCTCGGGCTGGCGCGCGTGCCGCCGGGAGCGCGCGTGGCGGCGCTGCTGAACCAGGTGCAGGCGCGCGGAATTGGACGGGCGCGGGCGCGGCTGATCGCGCGCCTGATGTTGCGCTCGCCGCGGGTGGAGCGCGTGGCGATCGGCTCCGTGCGCGGCAGCGACCCGGTGTATGAGGTGCAGCGGCCCGTGGGCGCCATCGTGCTGGCCGCCGGCATGTCGCGGCGCATGGGTCGCCCCAAGCAGCTCTTGCCCTGGGCGGAGGATGTGACCATCCTCGAGCACATCATCATGCAGTTGCTGTTGGCGCGCGTCAATCACATCACCGTGGTCACGGGACACTGCGCTGCCGAGACGGGCCGCCTCGCACAGAAATACGATGTCAATGTCGTGCACAATCCCGCCCATGCGACGGGCGAGATGCTGTCCTCATTGCAGGCCGGCCTGGCGTCGCTGCCGCCGCAGATTGGCGGGGCGCTGGTGCTGCTGGGCGATCAGCCGCGCATCACGCCGCGCATCATCAACCAGGTGCTGATGGGCTGGGCCGAGGGCCGTGGTCGCATCGTCGCTCCGGTGCATCAGGGCCGCCGCGGCCATCCCATTCTGTTTGAGCGACGTTTCTGGCAGGAAATTCTGGAATTGCCGGTCGGGGCGGCCCCGCGCGAGGTTCTGCGTCGCCAGCGCGATGAGCTGGCGCTGGTGGAAGTGACGAATGACTGCATTCTCAGCGACGTCGACACGCCGGCCGACTACCAACGCGAGCGCAGGCTGGCTGGGTTGACCTGAGCCAGGCGCCGGAAAACACGGGAGCAAATGACATCATGGTGAGCGGGCGCGTAACTTCATATGACGAGGCGGTCGCTGCCGTTCGCGAGCGAAGCAACCATCAGCCGCGCGTGGGGCTGGTGCTGGGTTCTGGCCTGGGCGGCCTGGCGGATGTGCTGGAGCAGCGCGACGTGATCGACAGCCGTGAGTTACCCGGCTGGCCGCATTCCACGGTGGAAGGGCACAGTGGAAACCTGGTTCTGGGAAAACTGGAAGGCCAGATAGTGGTGGCGCAGCAGGGGCGCGTGCACTTCTATGAAGGCTACTCACCGCAACAAATCACCTTCCCCGTGCGCGTGATGATTCGCTTGGGCATCGAGATCCTGGTGTTGACCAACGCCGCCGGCGGCTTGCGACCGGACTGGCAAACCGGCGATTTGATGTTGATCAACGATCACATCAATCTGACGGGCATGACGGGCGCCAATCCGCTCATGGGCCCCAACGACGAGAGCTTCGGCCCGCGCTTTCCAGGCATGTCGCAAGCCTATGATCTCGAGCTGCGCCAGCGCGCGCAACAGGTCGCGGCAGAGGCAGGCATCACGCTACGCGAGGGCGTCTACGTCTGCCTCTCGGGCCCCAACTTTGAGACGCCGGCGGAGATTCGCATGTTGCGCGTCATGGGCGCTGACGCAGTCGGCATGTCCACCGCGCACGAGGTGGTGGTGGCCCGACACGCCGGGATTCGCGTGATGGCCTGCTCCGGCATCACCAACGTGGCCATTGACCAGGTGAACAGCGAGCTTGAGGCGAGCCACGAGGAAGTGCTTGAGGCGGGCCAGGTGCTGGTGCCGCGTTTGACGGCCCTGCTGCGCGGAGTCTTGCGCACCTTGACATGAGCCGCGTTGTCTTCCTCGTAGAGCAGCTGGCGCCCGGACTGTTCATTCTGCTCGGGTTGGGCCTGCTGTTGAGCGCGCGGCGCCTGCTGCGTGCCCGTCGCAGTTTGCGCGCAACCCATTTTGAGCTGGAGCAGGAACTGGCGCGTCGGGCCCGGGGCGATGCCTGGACCTCGTTGCTGCTGCTCATGGAGCTGCTGCTGGTGGTGCTCGGCTTGCTGCTGGTGGTTGCCCCAACGATCAGGGAGTTCAGCGATTTCACGCCTGGCCAGATCTTGACTGACGGCCAGTTCAACACCCCGGTGCCTGCCTTTAGCAGCGACGCGCAGATCGATGCCAGTGGCGTGAACCTGACGCCCGACGACCCGGCCCTGCGCGTGCTGGCCACGCCCACGCTGACGCCCACGCCCGTCGGCACCATCGTGCCCAACGCGCCGCCGTTCAGCGGTTGCGCGGAAGCGGGTGCCACGCTGCAGGTGCCAGCCAACGGCATGCGCGTCTTCGAGCCCATCCCCGTGATGGGGACGGCCTTCATGGACGACTTCGCTTTTTATCGCTTCGAGATTCGCGGGCCATCCACCGGCGGCAGTTTTGCCCCGCTGGGCGATCACACCCAGCCGGTACGGCAGCGCGCTGAGCTGGGGCAGTTCGTGCCAGCCTTTTACATGCCCGGCGTCTATGAGTTTCGACTGTCCGTTTTCGACATCTTCAACGCGCCCGGCCCCGGCTGCACTGTCAACATTTACCTGAGCGAACCCATCCCCACGCCGACGCCCCTGGGCCGCTGAGCGCGCGAATTTACGCGTTTTTACGTTGGCGCGGGCTGATTCTGCTGTGGGAAATGACGCTTGCCTGAATGGCAGTGTCGGTGGCGGCTGTGCTGCAGTTGCTGTACTACATCAGTCTGGCACAACGCCGCAACGGAGGGCGCTTACTCCAGCTTCTGTTGCTCGAAGCGGCGGCGCAGGCGGCGCAGACGGCCGCGGCGTGGCTGCAGGCTGCTGACCAGATCGTCCATCTGGCGCTCCCAATGGCGGACGCGGCGGCGCCAGCCTGCATTGGCGTAGCTGAGTTGACGACGCTGGCGCCCGAGCGGGCGCGGCTCCCCGGTTTCGCGCCCGGTCCAGGTAAGCACCATGGCCGCCCAGGCGAGGCCACCGCCGAAGCCACAGAAGGCGATGTGGTCACCTTCCTTGATACGCCCGGAATCGATGGCCTCGCACAGGGCGATCGGAATCGAGGCGGCGGAGGTGTTGCCATAGCGTTCCAGATTGCTGATGAAGATGTCCGTGGTGACGCCGAGGTTGCGCGCGGCGGCCTCGATGATGCGGAAGTTCGCCTGATGCGGCACGATTAGCGACAGATCACTGATGTCCAGTTGGGCCTTTTCCAGCGCCTGGCTGATGCTCTCGCCCACGATGCGCGTGGCGAAACGATAGACCTCGCGCCCGTTCATGTGCATTTTGTGGCCCTGGCTACCGGCCGGGGCGGACTCCGGCCAGATGTGCTTCGGGCTGACCATGGAGGGAAGCCCCAGCAAGTCGCTGCCCGAACCATCCGAGCGCAGCACGGCGGAACGAATGCCACCCTCCGTCTCGCTGGCCTTGAGCACGACAGCGCCGGCGCCATCGCCGAAGAGTACGCAGATGCTGCGGTCGCGCCAGTCAACGATGCGACTCATGGTTTCGGAGCCGATGACGAGGGCGCTCTCGATGCTGCCGCTGCGAATGGACTGGGCGGCCATGTTCAGGGCGTAGACGAAGCCGGCGCAGGCAGCGCTCAGGTCAAAGGCGCCTGCCCGGGTCGCCCCCAGCTGATCCTGGATCAGACTGGCCGTGCTCGGGAACACGTTGTCCGGCGTCGAGGTGGCAACGATGATCAGTTCCAGCTCGAGCGGCAGGATGTTGGCGACTTCGAGGGCGTTGCGCGCGGCGCGCAGGCCCAGCGTGGACGTGGATTCATGGCTGGCGGCGATGCGGCGTTCGCGGACGCCGGTGCGGGTACGAATCCACTCGTCGCTGGTCTCGACGATGGCCGCCAGGTCCTGATTGGTCAGCACCTGGTCGGGCACAGCCATGCCCCAGCCGACGATGTGGGCGTAGCTGCCCTGGGGTTCGGGCAGTTGCCGGGGATCGCGCCCGTTACTGTGAGCTGCCATTGTGGCTGTAGCCGCCGAAGATGAGCACAGCGTTGTGTCCACCGAAGCCGAAAGAGTTGCTCATCACGAGGTTGATCTTGCGCTCACACCCCTGGTTGGGCGTGTAGTCCAGGTCACACTCCGGGTCCTGATTGTCGAGGTTTATGGTGGGCGGGATGAAGTTTTCCTGGATTGCCTTGATCGAAAAGACGGCCTCTACCGAGCCGGCGGCCCCCATCAGGTGACCGGTGACCGATTTGGTGGAGCTGATTGGGATGGAGTAAGCGGTTTCGCCGAAGGCCTGCTTGATGGCGCAGGTCTCGCTCTTGTCATTGAGCGGTGTGCTGGTGCCATGAGCATTGATATAGTCGATCTGCGTACCCTGCAGCTCCGCGTCGGCCAGCGCCAGCGTGATGGCTTTGGCCGCGCCTTCACCGGTCTCTAGTGGCGCGGTGATGTGGAAGGCGTCCGAGGTGTGGCCGTAGCCGAGGATTTCGGCGTGGATGTGCGCGCCGCGCGCCTTTGCGTGCTCCAGTTCTTCAAGCATCAGCATGGCGGCACCTTCGGCCACTACGAAGCCGTCGCGATCGACGTCAAAGGGCCGCGACGCGCGTTTCGGCTCGTCATTGCGGCGGGAAATGGCGCGCATGTTATTGAAGCTGGCGATGGTGATGGCGCTGAGGGCGGCCTCGCTGCTGCCGGCCAGAATGGCGGTGGCAGCACCGCGACGAATAATTTCGGTCGCCTCGCCGATGCTGTTGTTGCCTGTGGCGCAGGCAGTCGAAAGGGCGAAATTGGGTCCGCGCAGCCCCCATTTCATGGAAACCTTGCCGGAAGGGCTGTCGGGCAACATCATGGGCACCATGAGCGGGCTGACGCTGCTGGCGCCTTTCTCAAGGAACTGGCGGATGCTTTCGAAGAGCGAGCCGATGCCGCCAATGCCGGAGCCCATCACACAGCCTACGCTGTAGCGATTTTCCTCGTTCACCTCCAGGCCGGAGTCGTCGATGGCCTGTTGCGCGGCGTAGAGACCGAGATGAGTGACGCGGTCCGTGCGTCGCACCTCGCGCCGGCCGAGGAAGTCCCTGGCGCTGAAGTTACGTACCTCACCGGCAAAATGGTTTTCCAGCCCGCTGGTATCGAAACTGGTGATGGTATCGATGCCCGTTACGCCCTTGCTCGCGTTGCCCCAGGCCTCATCAACATCATTGCCGGTCGGGCAAATGATGCCCATCCCGGTTACCACCACACGACGGCGCTCTCCCATTGGCCTCCTCCACATCAGCCTCGCTGCAGCCGCGAGGGCCTTCAGGCTGAGTATAACACAGGCACGCCGCTCTGACAGCAAGGTACGGCCCTGTGCTATACTGCCGCCGACGGGGGAGGGGCATTTGATACTGATTACAGGGGCGTCGGGCTTTGTGGGCCGTCACCTCGTGGCTCACCTGCTGGGGCAAGGTTTGGCAGTGCGTTGCCTGGCGCCACCGGGGCGCGACCTGTCTTTGCTCATGCCGGCGGGGTTGCCGGCGCCAGAGTTCGCAGGCGGTCATCTGCTGGACGAAGAGTCCCTGTTTCGCGCGGTGACCGGCGTGCACGTCATCTTTCACCTGGCGAGCGCGCAATGGTGGGGGCGTACGCGCGACCTGCAACGCTATGAGCTGGCCGGCACGCGAAATCTCGTGCGGGCGGCGCGGGCGGCGCGCGTGGGGCGCATCGTTCTGCTCAGTCACCTGGGCGCAGCCCGCACGGCTGCCTGGCCCTTGCTGCGGGTCAAGGGCCTGGTTGAAGAAATCGTTCGTCAGAGCGGCCTGGCCTGGACCATCATTCGCAGCGGCCTGATTTTTGGTGAAGAAGACTCCTTCATCAACGCCCTCGCACTGTCGTTGCGCGCCAACCCCTTCTTTTTTCTGATGCCCGGTCGCGGCGAGATCGTGCTGCAGCCGATTCACGTCGATGATCTGGTGAACGCACTGGCAGTCTGTCTGCAGCGCCTGCAGCTGGTCGATACACTGGTCGAGATTGGCGGGCCGGAATACTTCTCGCTGCGCGACCTGCTGCGCACAGTGATGCGGGTCTGGCGCATGCCGCGCTACGTCATCTCCGTGCCTCCCTGGCTGTTGCGGCGCATGGCGGTGCTCTACAGTCGGCTGCTGCCGCGCGTCATGTTGACGCCGCAGCTGCTTGATCTGCTGGCCATCAGCCGGGTGACGCAAATTGGCAACACCTGGAGTTACTTCGGCGTGCGGCCAAGGCGTCTGGAAGACAGCCTGCTCGCATGGCAGCAACGCTTCGGCTGGCGCGAGTTGTTGCGCGCCACGCTGCGGCCGCGTCCTCGAGGGGTCCCCGGATGACGGACTGCGATATTCGCCCCCTGGGCACACTGCAGGAAATGCAGGCGGCGGTCGCGCTGCAGCGCAGCTACTGGGGCGATGACCCGGAAGCCATCGTGCCCGGGCACATGCTCTTCACTCTGGCGCAGCACGGCGGTCACGTACTTGCGGCCCAGGAACGTGCCGGCGGCCACATGGTCGCCATCCTCGTTGGTCTGCCGGGAACCGACAGCGACAGCGCAATTACAGCAGACAGCCCCTATCTTGTGTCCAAGCGCATGGTGGTGCACGCCGCCTGGCGCAACAAGGGTTTGGCGCTGCGGCTGAAACTGGCGCAGCGCGAGCGGGCGCTGGCGCAGGGCATCCGCCTCGTGCGCTGGACCTTCGACCCGTTGCTGGCGCCCAACGCCTGGCTGAACCTGCGCAAGCTGGGCGCGCAGGCCACGCATTTTCATGAAAACTACTTCGGCGCAGAGGGGCCGGGGGGTGGCAGCCCGGATCGTCTGCTGGTCGACTGGCGCCTGGACAGTGAGCGGGTGTACGCGCTGGTTGCAGGCGAGGACTGCGGCGCGGATCTGGCCGCCATGCTCGCTGAAGGCGCGGTACTACTGAACCATGCTGCGCAGGATGCACGCGGCCTGCCGGTGCCGGGTGTCCTGGGCGCGCTGCCAGATGCGCCGCAAATGCTGCTGGAACTGCCGGCGGACTTCCCGGCGCTGGCGCAGGCGGACGAGGCCCTGGCGCAGGAATGGCGCGCTCACATGCGCGCGGCGCTGAAAGCAGTGTTCGCCGCCGGCTTCCTGCTGCAGGATTGTGTGCGCGGCACGCTGGACGGCCAGGAAAGGATTTGCTACGTGTGCGGAGCCGCGAATGGGGAGCATTCCACGTGAACAAGGCAGACTTGCAGTCAATCACGATCCGTTCCGTCCGGCTGTACCCGGTGGCGCTGCCTCTGGTGGAACGCCTGGGGACGAGCTTCGGCAATGAACCCTTCAAGGCGGCCATCCTGATCCGGCTCGAGACGGAAGAAGGCGTTGTCGGCTGGGGCGAGACTTCGGCGGAAATCAATCCTGGCTACAGCGCAGAGACGATGGGCACGGCGCTGCATGTGCTGCAGGAGTTCCTCATTCCCCGGGTGTTGGGGAAACGACTGTGCAGCGCCACTGAAATCCCGGCCATGCTGGCGCAGGTGCGGGGCCACCCCCTGACCAAACATGGCCTTGAGGCCGCGGTCTGGGACGCGCTGGCGCGGCACAACGGCCTGTCGCTGGCACAGCTCTTCGCACACTACCTGCCGCCGGGTCACGAACCGCGCGCGCAGGCCGTGGTCGGCGTCAGCATCGGCATCCAGGATTCGGTCGCCGCTACGCTGCGCATCATCGAGAAGCGCCTGGGCGAAGGCTATCGGCGCATCAAGCTCAAGATCAAGCCTGGCTGGGACCTTGAGTTGGCGCGTGGCGTGCGCGCGGCACTGCCGGACATCTCGCTGATGCTGGACGCCAACAGCGCCTATGGCCTGCAGGACGCGGAACATCTGCGGCAGCTGGACGCGTTCGACCTGCTGATGATTGAACAGCCGCTGGCGTGGAACGACATCCATGAGCACAGCCAACTGCAGCCTCAACTGCGCACGGACATCTGCCTTGACGAAAGCATCCACACCGCAAGCGATGCGCGTCTGGCCATGGAGCTGGGCGCCTGCCGCATCATTAACCTGAAGCCGGCGCGCGTCAGCGGCTACACAGAGAGTCTTGAGATTTACCGCTTTTGCGTGGCGCAGAAAGTTCCCTTGTGGATCGGCGGCCTGCTGGAGACTGGCGTGGGGCGGGCTGCAAACCTGGCCTTCGCCGCGTTGCCGGGCGTGACCATGCCCAGCGACATTTCGGCGACCTCGCGTTACTACGATCCGGACATCACCGAGCCGGCCTTTGTGCTGGGCGCCAACAGTACTATCGCGACGCCGGCGGGCCCGGGCAGCGGCGTTGAGGTGCAGCCGGAACGCCTGCGCGCGGCCGTACTGCGCTGGCGCGAACGCTATCCCTACAAGGTGCCCGCCCAGCAGGAGGAGCCGGAAGCATGAAAGTTCTCGTCACAGGTGCGGCGGGCTTCATTGGCTCGCATGTGGCGCAGCATCTTGTCGCTGCCGGCCATGAGGTGCGTGGACTCGACAACTTCGACAACTACTATGCGCGTCCATTGAAGGTCCGTAATGCGCGGGACGTGCGCGCGGCGGGTTGCGCGCTGCGTGAGGCGGACCTTACCGAGCCAGGGCTGGCAGAGCTGGTGGCCGGCAGTGAAATTGTGATTCACGCTGCTGCCCAGCCGGGCAACTCGGCGGCGACCTCCTTCGCGACCTTTGTGCGCAACAACTTGCATGCGACCTGGTGCCTGCTGGAGGCCCTGCGCGAATCACAATCTCTGAAGTTCTTCATCAACGTCTCAACCTCCTCGGTTTACGGCCATGAGGCGACGGCGCCGGAAAGCGCAGCAGCGCAGCCGGTCTCGCACTATGGTGTGACCAAGCTGGCGGCCGAGCAGCTGGTCATGGCGCGGCAGCGTGAGGAAGGCTTCCCGGCCTGTTCACTGCGCTTGTTCTCGGTGTATGGTGAGCGCGAACGGCCCGACAAGCTTTTGCCGCGTCTGATCGGGAGCGCCCTGGGCGGCCCTCCCTGTCCGCTTTACGAAGGTAGCCGCGACCACTCGCGCTCCTTCACCTATGTGGCCGACGTGATCGCGGCCTTTCATAGCGCCATCGAACGGCAGGACAGTTGTGTCGGTGAGATCATCAACATCGGCAGCGACCAGGAACACAAAACCGGCGAGCTCATCGATCTTGTAGAAACCCTGATGGACGCGCCACCCCGCCTGTCCCTGCAGCCGCGGCGTCATGGCGACCAGTTGCGCACCTGGGCGGACATCCGCAAGGCGCAGCAGCTGCTGGGCTTCGCGCCACGCACCAGTCCCGAGGAAGGTGTGCGCCGGGAAATCGAGTGGATGCGTGAGCTGGCGCAGGAAGTTGGACTTACCTGATGACGGAGAAGCGCAGATGAACCTGGGCGAGGGCACGCTGGCCTTTATTGGCTGCGGTGTGATGGGTGAGGCCATGATCCGCGGCCTGCTGGAAAAGGAGACTCTGACTCCTCAGCAGCTCGTAGCGGCAGATCCCCGTTTGGAGCGTGGCCGGGAGCTGCAGGAACGCTACGGGGTACGAGTTACGGCGGACAACGTTGCCGCGCTGGAGAATGCCGCGGTCGTGGTGCTGGCCATCAAGCCGCAGGCCCTGCCGGCAGTGCTACCGGAGTTGAAGCGCGCGTGCCGGGCCCGTCTCGTGCTGAGCATTATGGCCGGCGTGCGCATCTCCACCATTGCGGACAGCGTGGCCGGTGCGGCTGTGGTGCGCGCCATGCCCAACACCCCGGCGCAGATTGGCCAGGGCATCACAGTGTGGACGGCGAATGCTGCCACGGACGACGAAGGCCGCGACCTGGCGCGGGAACTGCTCTGCGCCTTCGGCCAGGAGCTCTACAAGCAGGAAGAGGATGCGCTGGACATGGCCACGGCGTTGAGCGGCAGCGCGCCAGCCTACATTTTCCTCTTCATGGAGGCGCTGATCGACGTCGGCGTGCACATGGGTTTTGCGCGGCGTGAGGCCGAACAGCTGGTGTTGACCTCTATGGCCGGCTCGGTCGCCTTCGCCGAGAGCTCGGGGCTGCATCCGGCGGAGCTGCGCAACCAGGTCACTAGTCCCGGCGGCACCACGGCCGAGGCGCTCTATCAACTGGAGCGGGGCGGCTTGCGCACGGTCGTCGCGCAGGCGGTGTGGGCGGCCTGGCAGCGTTCGGCTGCGCTGGGCGGCGCCGGGTCCGTTAGAAGTCTGAACGGCAACGCCTGAAGCCGCAGCGGGCCTTTGTGAAACTATGGACATTCGGCCGCAACGCGGCTACAATGCGCGCCATTCATTTCCCCGGACGTACGGCGCGGCTCTGCGACGGGGCGAGGAGAGTCAGGAGACCGGTTCATGGCGGATGTGACGGGCACAATGTTTGATTCGCTGCTCGAACAGGTGCAGTCTTACGATCGCACTTTCGAGGCGGTGCAGGTCGGCTTTGTGGAAGAAGTAGGCGACGGCATCGCGCGCGTCTCCGGGCTGGAGAATGTGCGCTTCAGCGAACTGGTGGCCTTTGCCAATGGCTCGTCCGGCATCGTCTTCAACCTGGAAGAGAGACACGTCGGCGTCATCATCATGGGCGAATACGACAAGATCAACGAGGGCGACGAGGTTCGCTCGCTGGATCGTATCGCTTCGGTGCCGGTGGGCGCCGGACTGGTGGGGCGCGTGGTGGATGCCCTCGGCAACCCGCTGGACGGGCGCGGCCCGGTCGCTTCCGACGAATACTACCCGGTCGAGCGCATCGCGCCTGGCGTGATGGAACGGCGTAACGTGTTCCGCCCCATGCAGACCGGCATTATCGCAATTGACTCGATGACGCCGGTGGGCCGCGGTCAGCGCGAATTGATCATTGGCGACCGGCAGATTGGCAAAACAGCCCTCGCCATCGACACCATCCTCAACCAGAAGGAAGAGGATATGAAGTGTGTCTACGTCGCCATCGGCAAGCGCAAGGGCGAGATCGCGCGTCTGGTCGCCTTGCTCGAGGAAGCCGGCGCGATGGACTACACCACTGTGGTCGTGGCCTCGGCCTCCGATCCGGCGGCCATGCAGTACATTTCGCCCTATGCCGGCTGCGCCATCGGCGAATGGTTCATGGAGAACGGCCAGGACGCGCTGGTAGTCTACGATGACCTTTCCAAGCACGCCTGGGCCTACCGTCAGGTCTCCCTGCTGATGCGTCGCCCGCCCGGCCGCGAAGCCTACCCTGGCGACGTATTTTACCTCCATAGTCGCCTGCTGGAGCGCGCCGCGCAGCTCAGCGAAGCGGGCGGCGGCGGCAGTCTGACCGCCTTGCCCTTCATCGAAACCCTGCTGGGCGACGTCTCCGCCTACGTGCCTACCAACGTTATCTCCATCACTGACGGGCAGATTTACCTACTCAGCGACCTCTTCTATGCGGGCCAGCGCCCGGCCATGGACGTGGGCATCAGCGTGAGCCGCGTCGGCGGTGACGCGCAGACGACGGCCATGAAGCGTGTGGCGGGCCGGCTCAAGCTGGACCTGGCGCAGTTCGCCTCGCTGGCAGCCTTCGCCCAGTTCGGCTCCGGCCTCGACCGTTCGACGCAGCAGCAACTCGACCGCGGCCTGCGCCTGACCGAGCTGCTGAAGCAGCCTCAGTACCAGCCGATGCGGGTGGCGGAGCAGGTGGCGCTGATTTACGCGGGCACCAACGGCCTGCTGGACGAGGTGCCGGTGGAGCGCGTGGGCGCCTGGAAGGAAGCCTTCCTGCGCAGCTGGAACACGAACAGCGCTGCGCTCTCCGGCAGCATTCAGGCCGACCCCGACAACTGGGATGACGCGATCGCCGGACAGGTGGAGAGCGCCATCACGGGCTTCAACGAACGCTGGAACCAGGCATAGCGGCTGCCGAAGGAGAACACAGGTGGCTACCGCCAGGGAAATCCAGAAACGCATTCGCAGCGTCCGCAACATCTCGCAGATAACCCGCGCGCTTGAGGCGGTCTCCGCTTCCCGCGTGCGGCGCGCCCAGGCGCGGGTGCTGGCCAGCCGTGCCTACGCGGAGAAGGCGTGGGAGCTGTTGCTCAACGTGCAGGCCGGTGCCGGTGGCGGCGCCATCATGCACCCGCTGTTGGAAGAACGCAGCGATATCCGCAACATCATGATCGTCCTGATCACCTCCGACCGCGGCCTTGCCGGCGCCTTCAACGCCAACATCATCCGCGCGGCGCAGCGTTTCGCGGAACGCCTCGAAAAGCCCGTGCAGTATGTGACAATCGGCCGCAAGGGCCGTGACGCGCTGGTGCGCGCCGGTTGCAACGTGGTCGCGGAGTTCAGCGAGCTGCCGTCGGAGCCGGGCATCAGCGACATTTCGCCGGCGACGCGCCTGGCAATTGACGCCTTCCTCGCCGCCGAAGTTGACGACGTCTTCATCGCCTACACAGATTTCATCAACATGCTGACGCAACGCCCGTCCGTGCTGGGCTGGTTGCCGCTCATCCCGCACACCATCGAGGATCAGGTGGCTGCGGAATACGTCAAGGATGTGCCGGCCGTGAGCGCGGGGGCTGCCAGCTACGAGTACGAGCCGGGCCCCGAGGCCATTCTGCAGGAGATCGTGCCGCGCTTCACGGAACTGCAGCTCTATCAGGCCCTGCTGGAAAGCCAGGCCAGCGAGCATGCGGCGCGTATGGTGGCCATGCGCAGCGCCTCGGACAATGCTTCGCAGCTGGTGGGGGATTTGACACTGGAATACAACAAGGCGCGCCAGGCGGCCATCACGGCCGAGATTTTGGACATCGTGGGCGGCACCGAGGCCCTGCAGGACGCCATGGACAACATGGCGCAGCGCATTGAGAGACAGGCAGGCTTGAGCGAGCAAGGAGTGCGGATATGAGCGAGGTTCAGGGCCGCATCGCCCAGATCCTGGGTAATGTGATTGACGTCAGGTTTCCCGCGGGCGAGTTGCCCGACATCAACGAAGCGCTGCGCGTGCCGCGCGAGAATGAACAGGACCTCGTGCTGGAGGTGCAGCTGCACATGGGCGATAACCTCGTCAAGACGGTGGCCATGGACTCCACCGACGGCCTGCAGCGGGGCTTGCCGGTGATCGCTACCGGCTCGCCGATTACGGTTCCGGTGGGCGAAGCCTCGCTCGGCCGCGTGTTCAACGTGCTGGGCCTCGCCATCGACAACAAGCCGGAAGTCCCGGATGATGCTCCCCGCCGCTCCATTCACGCGCCGGCGCCCGGCTTCGAGGAACAGTCGACGTCGATCGAGCAGTTCGAGAGCGGCATGAAGGTGGTGGACCTCGTCGCGCCCATGACCAGGGGCGGCAAGACCGGAATTTTCGGCGGCGCCGGCGTGGGCAAGACCATCACCATCCAGGAACTGATCAACTCCATCGCCACCCAGCACGATGGCCTCTCGGTCTTCGCCGGCGTGGGCGAGCGCACGCGTGAGGGCACCCAGCTTTACGGCGAGATGGAAGAAGCCGGCGTGCTGGACAAGCTGGCGATGGTCTTCGGGCAGATGAACGAGCCGCCCGGTGTGCGGCTGCGGGTGGCGCTCTCCGGCCTGGCGATGGCCGAACAGTTCCGCGACGAAGGCCGCGACGTGCTGCTCTTCATCGACAACATTTTCCGCTACTCGCTGGCGGGCGCGGAGGTATCGGCGCTGCTGGGACGCATGCCCTCGGCAGTGGGCTACCAGCCGACGCTGGCGGACGAAATGGGGCTGCTGCAGGAGCGCATCACCTCGACGCGCACCGGCTCGATCACCTCGATGCAGGCGGTCTACGTGCCTGCCGATGATTACTCCGACCCGGCGCCCGTGGCGGTCTTCACGCACCTGGATGGCACCATCGCGCTGGAGCGCTCGATTTCGGCGCGCGGGCTCTTCCCGGCGGTGGATCCCCTCGCGAGCACCAGCAAGATTCTCGACCCGCAGATCATCGGCGAGGAGCACTACCGCACGGCGCGTGAGGTGCAGCAGGTGCTGCAGCGCTACAAGGATCTGCAGGATATCATCGCCATCCTGGGCGTCGACGAGCTCTCCGACGACGACAAGCAGCTGGTCGCGCGGGCCCGCAAGATCGAGCAGTTCCTGTCGCAGCCGATGGTGGTGGCGGAGCAGTTCACCGGACGCGAAGGGCGCTACGTGCCGGTGCGCGACACCGTGCGCGGCTTCCGCATGATTCTGGATGGCGAGCTCGACCACATCCCGGAGCAGCTGTTCTACATGGCCGGCTCCATCGAGGATGTGCTGCAGCGTTACGAGGAAGCAGAGGCTGGCTGATGACCATCCATGTCGAGGTCGTCACGCAGGAGCGCAAGGTCTTCGAGGAGCCGGCGGCCGACATTGTTGTGATTCCCGGCGTCGAGGGCGAGATGGGTGTGCTGCCACGGCACGCGCCCCTGCTCACGACGATGGGCTTCGGCGAGCTGATTGTGCGCAAGGGCCAGGCCGAGGAACGCTTCGCGATTTATGGCGGCGTCGTTGACGTGCGGCCGGACAAGGTCGTCGTGCTGGCGGACCTGGCGGAGTCTTCCTTCACACTGGACATTGGCGAAATCGAGGCCGCGCGGGAGCGTGCCAGCCGCATGCTGGCGGAAGGTGTCCCTGGCGACCATAATCGCGAGACATTGCTGGCCCTGCGCCGCGCGGAGCTCGGCCTGCGCATTCATCGCCGCATACAGAACCGCGGCGGGGCGATGCGCATTCTTGAGCAGGACGAGGAAGACGCAGACTGAGACCCGCTTCACCCCTCGCTGACAGACGCCCGGCTCATGCAGCCGGGCGTTGCGTTCGGGGCTGGCAGGGAGTATAACCACAGCAGGTGGCGACAGGACGGCGCTTATGGGCTTGTTTGCCCGCAAACTGGGCCTCGACATTGGCACGGTGAACGTGCTGATTTGCGACAGTGGACAGATTGTGTTGCAGGAGCCGTCCCTGGTTGCCCTGACGGCCGAGGATGAGCGCATCGTTGAAATCGGCCAGCCGGCGCGCGAGATGCTGGGCAAGACCGACGACGAGGATATCCAGGTGGTGCGGCCCCTGCGCGACGGGGTCATCGCGGACTACGAAGTCACCGAGGCCATGCTGCGGCACTTTTTCAGCAAGGTCGGCGGCCGCGTCCGTCTCTTCCGGCCGACTGTCATGGTTGCGGCGCCCTGGGGCGTTACCAGCGTGGAGAAGCGGGCGGTGCACGAAGCGACGCTCGCTGCCGGCGCGCGCGAGGCCTGGCTCATTAACGAGCCGCTGGCTGCTGCCATCGGCGCCGGGCTGCCGGTAGGCACGCCCGCCGGGGATATGGTCGTCAACATCGGCGGTGGCATCACCGAGGCCGCTGTCATCAGCCTGAACAAAATTGTGCGGGCGGAGAGTGGGCGCCTGGGTGGGCTGCGTCTTGATGAGGCCATCATGAGCTACATCCGCCGCAAGTACAATCTCGGTATCGGTCAGCCCACCGCCGAGGCGGTCAAGATCCAGATCGGCGCGGCCATCTCGCCGGCCGAGGATATGTCGATGGAAATCCAGGGGCGTGACAACGTTAGCGGACTGCCGCGCACCATTTTTATCACTACCGGCGAGGTGGTCGAGGCGATGGCGGAACCACTGGCCATGATCGCCGGCGTCGTGCGCGCCGTGCTGGGCCATACACCGCCGGAGCTTGCGTCAGACATCATAGATCGCGGCATTGTGTTGACCGGCGGCGGTGCCCTGTTGCGTGGTCTGGACCAGTATTTGACGCGCGCCACCGGCGTGCCGGTCTATCGCGCCGAAAACCCTCTCATCGCGACGGCTACCGGAGCCAGTCGCGCCCTCGAGGATCCGGCCATCCTGCGGCGCGTGTTGCAGACGACCCAGACTTCATTCTGACAGGTAGTAGGTCATGTGCTGCAGGTGCACGACCGGGTCGATGTATTGAACGCGCACGCCTTCGGCCACGTTCAGGCTGATTGGCGCGTAGTTAAGTATGGCGCGCACGCCATGTTCGACCAGGTGGTCGGCCACAGTTTGGGCGCTGGCGGCGGGCACGGCGATCATGGCCACGCGCACGCCCAGGCTGCTGATCACCAGGCCGGCATCATTAAAGTCCTGCACCCGGCAGTGACCCACCAGCTGGCCGAATTTCCTGGGGTCTGAATCAAAGACGCAGGCGATGTGGAAGCTGCGGTCGGCGAAACCGCGATAGTTGGCCACGGCGCGCCCCAGGTCGCCGGCGCCGACCAGCGCGACGTTCCAGACGCGGTCAACCTTCAGCACGCTTTTGAGTTGCTCCATCAGATAGCTGATGTGATAGCCGGTGCCCTGTTTGCCGAAACCGCCAAAGTGCGACAGGTCCTTGCGAATCTGCGCGGAGCTGATGCCCAGCCGCAGTCCCAGATCGTGTGAGGAAGTGACTTCGCTGCCTTCCTGCGCCTGGCGTTCCAGTGCCCGCAGATACACCGGCAATCTGCCGATGACAATGTCCGGGATCTGGGTTGACACTGCCTTTTCGCTTGACATGGTGCTCCGCGGTCGGATTATTCTGCTGGAGTCGCGCGCGAGATTACCATTTTACGGGCGCAGTTTCCAAATACCGTAGTCGACCTCGTGGGCCGGGAGCGACTATACTTGCTGTGTTGAGCAAGTACTCGGGGGAGTGGCGGAACTGGTAGACGCGCATGACTTAGGATCATGTCTCTTATGAGGTGAGGGTTCGAATCCCTCCTTCCCCACAGTCGCTGCAGCACTCAGCCCTTCATCCCGCCCAACGCCAGACCGCCGCGCAGATGGCGTTGCAGCAGGGCAAAGATGACCAGCGCTGGCGCGGCAGCCACGACCGAGGCAGCCATCATCTGCTCGATATCGATTGAGTACTGACCAATGAAGGAAAACAGCCCCAGCGAAATTACCCACTGATTCGTGCTGCTGGCCAGCACGAATGCCAGCAAATAGTGGTTCCAGCCTTCCAGAAAGACAAAGAGGGCCGTTGCCGCGAGGCCCGGCATGGCCAGCGGCAAGGTTACCAGCCGGAAGGCCTGGAATCGGTTGCAGCCGTCGACCAGCGCCGCCTCCTCGAAATACAGCGGAATGCCTTGCATGTAGCCCCACAGCACCCAGATCGCCAGGGGCAGCATAAAGGTGGTGTAGGCGATGATGACGCCGCTCGTCGTGTTCAGCAGGCCAGCGTCACGAAACATCAGGAAGAGTGGCACGATCAGTGCCGAAGCGGGCAGCAGTTGGCTGAGCAGAACGAAGAAGATGAAGGGCATGCGCCCGCGAAAACGAAAACGGTTAAGACTGTAGGACGCCAGCAGCGAGACCGGCACTACGATCAGCGTCGCGCCGACGTTGATTGCCGTGGTGTTCCCCAGCCAGCGCAGCAGCGGCTTGTCCCTGAAAATCGACAGCCAGGCATCGATGCTCAATTCCCCCGGCAGCAAGAGAGGTGTCTGGCCGCCCAGGCTGTAGCCCTGGGGCGTGAAGGAGGCCATCACCATCCAGTAGAAGGGGTAAACGACGGCGATGGTCGTGGTAATGATCAGCACCACGAAGCCGAATCCCTGCAGTGCGCGCCGGCGCCGACCGGCCCTGCGGGTCACTTCGTCACGCCTGCGCTGCGCAAGTGCAGTCATCGTCAATCCTGTGCGCGAGCTTCATCGCGGCGCAGCACGATAAAATAGACGCTGACGAGCAAGAGGCTGAACAGGAACGAAATCATGGCCAGCGCCGAGCCGCGTCCCAGGCGGTTTGAGGAAAAGGCCTCCTGGTACGTATAAACCGAGAGCACGCGCGTGGCGTCGCCCGGTCCGCCCTGCGTCAGCGTCCAGGCTATGGTAAACAACTTGGAAGACCAGATCGTCAACAGCGTGATCATGGTGATGCTGACCGTGCGAATGCCAGGCATCGTGATGTAGCGGAAACGCGCCCAGGCGCTGGCCCCGTCAACTTCGGCCGCCTCATACTGTTCCGGCGGGATGCCCTGCAGCCCCGCCAGCAGGATCAGCGTAACGGCCGGGAACAGCCGCCAGCTGGTCGCGACCACGATGGCCAACATGGCCGTCTCACTGCTGTAGAGCCAGGAATGCCCGACCTCGAGCACGCCGAGCAGATTGAGCATTTCGTTGATTGGCCCGAACTGCGGGTTGAACATCACGAACCAGATCAGCGTCACCACCAGCCAGGGCGTGGCCCAGGGGATGATCAGCAGCGTCCGCGCCAGGCCGCGTAGCACGGTCGTGCGGTTCAGCAGCAGCGCGACGAAGAGGCCGGTCACGAAGCTGATCACTACCGTGCCGGCGCTGTAGGTGAGGGTACGCAACAGGGAGACGCGCAAGCGGTCGCGCGCCAGCAGGCGGGCGTAATTCTCGAGGCCGATGAATTCCGCGCTGCTGAAGCGTAGCAGGTTCGCGTCAGTGATGCTGATTAGTGCGCTGTAAATCAGCGGCACAATAATTACGGCGACGATCAACAATGCCGCCGGGGCCAACAGCAGCCAGGGCAGGGTAGTGCGTGATGTGATCATGTAGATTGCGTTTCCGGTAGCACGGGGGCGAACAGTGACAGCGTCCGCCCCCGCGCGTCTGGCTTTACATCATGTCTTCGAGGAATTCCTCAACATCGGCCTGCAAATCGGCCATGGCTTCCTCGACCGGACGGTCGTCGTAAAGCACCTCGACCAGCCGGTTGCTGATGATACGTACGATGTCCGTGTGATACACCTCAAGGCCCGGAGCCGCCACCGGTACGAACTTCGGCGCGTCATCCGCGAAAGCCTGGAACCAGGGGTTTTCCATCAGGAAATTCTCGGTGACCGCACCCTCGATCGGGTTGATCGTGCCAGAGTTGTTGGTCCACACCTCGCCCCACTCGGTCGTGGCGATCGACTTGATGAATTCACAGGCGAGTTCCTGGTTCGGTCCGCCGGCGGCGATGCCCACCAGGTTATTTGGCCCACCCGTCGGGCGCGCCGAGTCCGTCGGCAGGGGGTGGATGGTCACAGTGGACTGCACTTCCGGCGAGGCGTTGCCCAGCGAGGCCCAGTACCACGGGCCGTCGATGGTCATGGCGGCCTTGCCGCTGTTGAAATAGGGCCACTGCGAACCGGCCCCGTCGACGCCGCGGGGCATCACGCCCGCATCGAAGAGGTCCTTGAAGTATTGTACGCCGGCGATAACCTCGGGCTCCATGAAGCCCGGCTGACCGTCCTTGGTCCAGTGTCCGCCATGGCCGACGACCATGATCAGCACGCCTTCATACAGCCGCGAATGCGCTGTGTTGGTCAGCACCAGCCCGAATTGCTCGTCCTCCGCGTTGGTCAGCGCCTCCGCGGCGGCCTTGAAGCTGGCGAAGTCCGTCGGAACTTCTACTCCGGCAGCGTCAAACAGGGGCTGGTTTACCCACAGCGCAAGCGTGCGCGCCGAGAGGTTTAGCGCATAAATGTTGCCCTCGGCATCCACCGCGTAGCTATCCTGGCCGGCGACCTTCTCCACGATGCCTGTGCCTTCGAAACAGGCGTTCAGCGGTGCCAGCACGTCCAGGTTAATGTATTCGAAAACGTTGAAGCCGGTGACCTCGATGATGTCCGGCGGCGTGCCGGCCGCGACCTCAAGGTTGATGCGGTCCCACACCTGATCGTAGGGGAAGGAGAAGCGCTCGATGGTCACGCCCGGATTGGCCTCCATGAAGGCGGCCGTCGTTCCCGCCCAGAAGGGCAGGTAGGCCGGATCCTCCCACTGCCAGGAGGCAAGTCGCAGGGTGACCTCATCCTGGGCAGTTGCGCCGATGGCGCCGACGAGCAGCAGCACGATAAGCAGTACAGCAAAACGTTTCATTACCACATCCTCCGAATAACTATGCGATTGTCCCGGCAGACGCAGCGTTCCGCGCCTGGGAACTGGCAGGACTGTAACAAATCGTGACGGGTAAGACAAAATTGACGGCGGGACGACTACGCGAAGCCACGCAGCCGCATGCTCGTCTTAAGTGCTTCCAGCTTCATACGGTCTCCTGAACGTTTTCTCAATTTTCTCTGGCGGCTACGTACCTAATTCCAAAGAGCGGAGATTAACGTGAGAAAAGCAACGCGGAGTTCCAATAAAACGCCTATAGTCAGGGTCTGTTTGCTACTGCTATACTGACGTGGCGAATAGCCCACAGCAGGAAGCAAATGTGAACGTTCAAACGGAACAGCTTGAAAATCACATGGCGAGTCTGACGGTGTCCGTCGCCGTCGACCGCATGGAAGAGGCCAGGCAACGCGCCGCGAAAAAGATTGCCGGCGAAGTGCGTATCCCGGGCTTTCGCAAGGGCAAGGCGCCCTATCGCGTGCTCGCCAACCACGTCGGCGAAGCGGCGATTCTGGAGACGGCCGTAGAGGACCTGGGCAGCGCGCTCTATCCGGATGCGCTGAACGAATCCGGCCTGGAGCCTTACGGGCCAGGCACGCTCGAGGAATTCGAGCAGGAACCAGAACCGACCTTTCGCTTCACGCTGCCCTTGCAGCCAGTCACGGACCTGGGCGACTATCGCGCAGTGCGGCGCGAATACACGAAGCCGCAGGTGGCGGACAGTGATGTTGATGACGCCCTGCTTGCCCTCCAGGAACGCGAGGCGCTGGTCGAGGAGAGTCCCCGACCGGTCGCTGCCGGCAACCGGGTGCAGGCCACGGTGACCGGCACCATCCTCGGTGAGGATGATGGTGCCGGGGATGGTGCCGAAGATGGGCGCAGCTTCATGAACGAGGAGGAGCTGACCCTCTCGCTGACGCCGGAGCGCGAACCGGCGCCCGGCTTTACCGAGGCGCTGGTCGGCGCTGCAGTGGACGAACGGCGCGAATTCGAGCTGCAGTATCCGGATGATGAAGAGCGGCATGGCACCCTGGCCGGCAAGAGCGTGGCCTTCTCGGTGCTGGTACGGAAGATCGAAATCGTGACACTGCCCGAACTCAGCGACGCTTTCGCGGCACGGGTCAGCGCCAACGAGGATGCCGGTAGTGGCGCAGAAGCGGGGCCGGCGAATCTGCTGACCTTGCGCGTGCGCACCCGGGAGCGGCTGAACGCCGAAGCCGACGAGCGCGCCACGGCGGAGTACGCACAAGAGGTGCTGACTGCCATCATTGAGGGGGCGAATTTCTACTGGCCCGAGGCGTTGGTTCAGGATCAGCTGGAGCATCTGCTGCAGAGGATGGACCAGGACATGCGACAGCGCGGCCTGACGCTGGAAGACTATATCCGCATGACCAACACCACGCGCGACGAGCTCAAGGAACAGTCGCGCGACAACGCCATCGAACTCATCAAGCACTCGCTGGCAATGGCCGAGCTGCAGAGCGCTGAAAACATTGAGGTCAATGAAGAAGCGCTGGAGGCGGAAATCAATCGCAACGTCGCACGCTTCGGTGAGCAGGCCGCAGCCTTCCGCAGCATTTATGACAATCCGGGCATGCGCCAGAGCCTGCGCAACGAGCTGCAGTCACGACTGGTGATGGAGCGCATCGCCAGCATTGCCCGGGGTGAACTGACCGAATCGGAACCCGAAGCGGAGACCGAAGGGACTGAAACAGGAGGAGACTCTCCCTGACATGGACGTACACAACGTGATCCCGATGGTGGTTGAGCAGGGCAGCCGGGGCGAACGCGCCTACGACATCTACTCCCTGTTGCTGAAAGAACGCATCGTTCTGATGGGGACTCCGGTCAATGACCAGATTGCCAACCTGATCGTGGCACAGCTGCTCTACCTCAACGGACAGGACCCGGAACGCCAGATCAATATGTACATTAACTCCCCGGGCGGCAGCGTCTACGCCGGCATGGCCATCTATGATGCCATGCAGCAGGTGAGCGCGCCCGTGAGCACCGTTGCTCTGGGTCTGACGGCCAGCTTCGGCACCGTATTGTTGACGGCCGGCGCTAAGGGCCATCGCTACGCCTTGCCCAACGCCACCATTCATATGCACCAGCCGCTGGGCGGCTCGCAGGGACAGGCTTCCGACATCGTCATCCAGGCGAACGAGATTATGCGCCTGAAGGAACGTCTGATCGAGATTTTTGTCCATCACACCGGGCAGGATCGCGACGTCATCGAGCGAGACCAGGATCGCGATCTCTTTCTGAGCGCGTCGCAGGCCGCCGAATACGGCATCATTGACAAGGTGCTGACTGGCGTGAATGAGAAGGAGCCCGTGACGTGACGGAGGAGCCGCAGGACCCGCAACGCTGCTCCTTTTGCCAGCGAGATAGCGGTGAGGTTGAACGTCTGATCGCCGGACCGGATGATGTCTGCATATGTAACAACTGCGTTGAGTTGTGCCAACACATGCTGGCCGAGGACGACGCCCGCACCGACCTGCAGCCCGAACCTGAGCACAGTCCCTTGCGCCCCCCGCGCGAGATCATGGCCCGCCTCGACGAGTACGTCGTGGGCCAGACACACGCCAAGCGCGTGCTGAGCGTGGCGGTCTACAACCACTACAAGCGCGTTCAGGCTGGCTCCCGGCCGGACGGGGTCGAACTTGAGAAGAGCAACATCCTTCTGGTGGGGCCGACCGGCAGCGGCAAAACGCTGCTGGCGCGCACGCTGGCGCGCATGCTGGATGTTCCGTTCTGTATCGTCGATGCGACAGCGCTGACCGAGGCCGGCTACGTAGGCGAGGATGTCGAGAACATCCTGTTGCGTTTGATCCAGGCGGCGGATGGCAACATCGCGCGGGCGGAGCGCGGCATCATCTACATTGACGAGATCGACAAGATTGCACGCAAGTCAAACGACAACCCCTCCATCACGCGTGACGTATCCGGCGAAGGCGTGCAACAGGCGCTGTTGAAAATAATCGAGGGCACAGTTGCCAACGTCCCGCCCCAGGGCGGCCGCAAACACCCGCATCAGGAGTTTTTGCAGATCGACACCGGCGACATTCTCTTCATCTGCGCCGGCATGTTCGCCGGTCTGTCGGATGTGGTGGCGACGCGCCTGGGGAAACGCGGCCGTGTCGGCTTTGCGACGGGCGTGGAAGGGGCTGCCGCCATGCTCACGACTGGGGACGAAGCCTCCCTGCTGCGACGGCTCAGCCCGGAAGACCTGGTGTCCTTCGGCATGATTCCGGAATTCGCCGGTCGCCTGCCGGTGCTGGTCGACGTGGCGCCGCTGGACGAGGAGGCGCTGCTGCGCATTCTCGTGGAACCGAAAAACGCGCTTGTGAAACAGTATCGTCACCTGCTGGAGCTGGACGGCGTCGCACTGGAGTTTGACAGGTCCGCACTTGAGGCCGCCGCGTCGATTGCGATGGCGCAGGGCACAGGCGCACGCGGCCTGCGCTCCATCATCGAGCGCGCCCTGCTGGACGTGATGTACGAGATCCCCGGTAGCGACGCCATTCGCAAGGTGGTGCTGACCGGACCGGCGATCCGTAGTGAGCGGCGTCCCTTGCTCTATGGCGCGGATGAGCGGCGCCTTGAGTGGCTGCCGGACGGCCGATTGACGCCCGCCGCCTGATTGCCGGGCGGCGAAGGCGGACACAATGATTGACGAAATCGAAATCCTTGTTCGCAGCGGCACCGGTGGCGATGGTCTCATTCACTTTCGTCGCGAAAAATTTGTGCCGCGTGGCGGCCCGGCCGGCGGCGACGGTGGCCATGGCGGCGACGTCCTGCTGGTGGTCAACCCCAAAGTCAGCACGCTCACCTGGTACCAGCAGCGCTCCCGCTTTCAAGCCAGTGACGGGAAGCGTGGCGGCCCCAACAACCAGACCGGAGCCAGCGCGGCGCCGCTTGAATTGCAGGTGCCGGCCGGCACTATCGTGCGCGACGCCGCCAGCGGCGCTGTCCTGGGGGATCTGATGCGGCCGGATGCGCAACTGGTGGTGGCGCGTGGCGGCCGTGGCGGTCGCGGCAACGCACGCTTTCGCTCGTCGGCACGGCAGGCGCCGCGCGTGGCCGAAAAGGGTGAGCCCGGCCAGGAGCGCAGGCTTCAGCTGGAGCTGCGGCTGATCGCGGATGTCGGCCTGGTGGGCGTGCCCAACGCCGGCAAATCAACGCTGCTCTCCGTGCTTAGCAACGCGCGCCCGCGCATTGCCAGCTACCCCTTCACGACTCTCGAGCCTAACCTGGGCGTCATGCGCGTGGATGACAGCGAGATTGTGCTGGCCGACATCCCCGGCCTGATCGAGGGGGCACACAAGGGCGTGGGCTTGGGACACGCCTTCTTGCGTCATGTACAGCGCTGTAGGATGCTGGTGCATATGCTGGATGGCGCCAGCCCTGATCCCCTGGCAGATTACAACCAGATCAACGTGGAACTGTCGCTCTTCGACGAACGCCTGGCAGAGAAGCCGCAAATTGTGGTGCTCAACAAGCTGGACCTGCCGGAGGCGACAGAGCGCTGGCCGTTGCTGGCCAGCACCCTGCGCGAACTGGGTGTGGAACCCCTGGCTATCTCGGCCGTGACGCACGAGCAGCTGCCGGCCTTCATCGCCGAACTGCAGCGCGTACACGCCTCGTTGCCGGAAACTGCGCCGGAAGCCATGTTGGACATAGTCGCCATGCCTGATCTGCCGGAAATGCAGCTTGAGTTTGCCATTCACCGCGACGTGGATGGCAGCTTCAGGGTGAGTGGAGCGCGCGTCGAACGTGCGGCTTCGATGACCTACTGGGATCACGACGAGGCGGTGATGCGCTTTCAGCACATTCTGGACGCGCTGGGCGTGGCGAAATCGCTGGAAGCGGCGGGCGTGGAGCCTGGGGACACGGTCTACATAGGCGAGCATGAGTTGGAGTGGTCGGAGTGAATGGCCACGCCGGATACGGCCGCCAGTGACGATCGGGGAGCGCATCGGGGTGCTGGGTGGCACCTTTGATCCACCCCACTACGGCCATTTGGGGCTGGCGCAGGCCGTACGGGACGCGCTGGCCTTGACGCAGCTGCTCTTCGTGCCTGCCGCCGATCCGCCCCACAAGCTTGGGCAGCCAAAAACTCCTGTCGCGCTGCGCGTGGCCATGCTGCAACGCGCGCTGGAGGGCCGGCCAGGGATGTGTCTCTCTCGGCTGGACGTCGACCGGCCGGGCCCGCACTACTCGCTGGATACCATGCGACTATTGCGTGCGGCCCATCCCGAAGCGGCGTTTTGGTTCGTGATGGGTGCGGACTCCCTGCGCGACTTGCCGGACTGGCATCGGCCGCAGGAGCTGGTCACGCTCTGCCGGCTGGCAGTCGTGCCGCGCCAAAATGTGGCGGCCTGGCCGGACATGCACAATGTTGTGCTCCCTGGTTTGGTACAACGTGTGGACATGATTGACTGCGGGCCATTTTCGTTGGCCTCACGCGAAATCGCTGCGTGGCTGCGTGCGGGCGAAGATGCCAGCGGCATGTTGCCGCAGGCCGTACTCGATTTCATCGCTGAACGCGGGCTTTATCGCGCGTGATGACCCGGCTGTTGGCCCTGTTGTTGTTGCTATTGCCCGTAGCCGCCCAGGCGCAACTGGAGCCTGTACCCACTCTGGTGCCGCCCACGCCAGTACCCTGGCCGGCAACGATCGAGCTGGCAGGGCCGCAGGAATCTGCGGTGGCGCGCATCTTGCGCGACGGGCGCGTCCGCGTGGGCATCCTCTTCAACGCGCCGCCCTTCGCTTTGCTTAACATCCGCGGTGAACTTGCGGGCATGGAGGCGGACATCGCGCGCAGCATGGGCGAGTCCTGGGGTGTCGACGTAGACTTCCTGCAGGTTACGCGACAATCGGCGTCAGAGATGCTGCGCAGCGGCGCGGTGGACTTTCTGGCGGCGGCGTTGGTGCAGCGCCAGGACGAGCGGCGCATAATGGAATTTTGCCAGAGCCACTATCGCGGCGCGCAGGCACTTTTGCTGCGCCAGGACGACGAGGCAATCACTCTGGCAGAGATGAACGGGCGCGTGCTGGGCGTGGTGGCCGGAGCGCGTGCCGAGAATGTGCTGTCTCGCTGGCAGATGCGCTCTGGTTTCCGCGTAAGCGTCAATAGATATTACACGCTCGACCGCGCCAGACTGGCTCTGCTGGAGGGTGAAATTCACGGTCTGGTCGACAGCCGCCTGACATTGCGCGACATCCTGTTGCCAGGCCAGTTACGTTTGCTTGACGAAGTGCTGGAACAGGAGCCGCACTCCCTGGCTGTGCGTCAGGGAGATTCCGCGCTGCGAGACCTGATTGACCGTAGTCTGCAATTCCTGATGGCAACCGGCCGCATGGCGGAGATCCATGACGCGAATTTCCCCGACAGCCGCCTGCCACACGACCAGATCGCGATCTGGGCGGGCCTGGGTGTGACTGCGCCACAGCTGGCGGATTACTCAATTTCGATGCCCGCGCCGACAGAATCTGTCGTGGCGCGGCTGGAGCAGGGCCTGCCGCTACGCGTGGCGGGCCTTGAGCCATTGCCGCCAGATGCTGCAGCCAGCGAACAGCGTCTGGCAGGCTGGCGCAACACACTGGCGCAACAGCTTGCTGTGCGCCTGGGAGTCATCCTGCTGCCGGTGCCCGGCTCGCCACTGGAGCTGCTCGCTGCCGGCGAGGCGGACCTGGCTGTCGGCGTGCTGCCGGACTGGACCTGGGCGAACCGCGTGGACTTCAGCGCGCCCCTCATGCTGCACGGGGAGCGCATGCTGGTGCCTGCCGACAGTGACATAAACAACTATCGCGGTCTTCGCAACAAGTGGTTGGGAGTCCTTGCCAATGAGCCGGGCAGCGAAGATCGGGCGCTGGCCCTGGCTGAAAGCGTGAATGTCGCTATCGAAGTGTTCAAGGTGAGCCGCGACCAGGATATCAGCTGGCATTTGACTGTCGAAGGCGATGTGGACGCGGTTTTCGCGGACAGTCTGCGCCTGATGGAGCCGCTGCTGGCGCGCTCCGGCTGGCTGAAACTGACCACTCGCTGCCAGGGCTGCGATCCCTGGTACAGTCGCGTCTGGCGTAGCCTGGCGCAGCCAAAAAATGATTATGAGTTCCGGCGCCAGGTGGATGCAGTATTACAGGGCATGGTGCTGGACGGGACGCTGGCGCAGTTGCTGGCGCCGGTGATGCCCGAACAGGATATCCCTCAACTGCTGTTACAGACCGGTTTCTGACGCTGGCGGCCGAATGTCACCAGCGTAACCCCGCCGATAATGATCAGGCTGCCGATCACCTGGCCGCTGCCCGGCCTCTCGCTGAACACGATGTAGGCTCCAACTGCGCTGAACACCGTGGAGACCTGGGCGAACACGCTGATGAAAGTGGCTGGCATATAGCCCAGCGCGTAGTTCATGGAGCCGTGGCCGAAGAACTGGGCTGTGATGGTCAAGGCGATTAGCGCCAGCCAGGCATCCGTGCTGTAGCCGGTCAGGGGAACGCCTGCAAGGATAGCGACGGACAAGGAAACCACGGCCGCAATGCTGAAGATTAGCCAGAGGTAGGGCCAGAAGGAAATCTGGCCGCGCGCCAGCCGTCCAAAGTTTAGATAGAAGGCGGAGAGGAAGGCTGCGGTCAGCGCATAAACAGCACCGAGAACCGCGTTGTTGCCCGGTGACGTACCGCCGTCAAAGCCGGCGATAGCAATGACCACACCTCCGGCAAGTGACAGAAGCACTCCCGCCCAGATCCTGCGCGTGAAAACAGCGCGCAGCAGCAACACTTCAATCAAGGCTACCCACAGCGGGCCGGATCCGCCGAAGATGCCGGTGAGCAGCACGCTGGAATTGTTGAACGCTTCGAACTGGAAATAGAAACGCACCGCCAGCACTGTCCCTGCCAGCAGCGCGAATATCAGATTGCGGCGGGAAAGGTGACGTAGTTCGTGTCTGTGGTAGCGCAGGATGAAAGGCGTCAATATCAGGCTGGAGACGAGTTGACGCCCGGCGACGACTGCCAACGTGGGCATGCCGGCAATCTGTACGGCCCGGATGAGCAGCGGACCGCAGGACCCTACCGCGAACCCCAGAAAGATGACGACGTAAGGCCAGGCGTAGCTGCGCGTGCCCGCATTGATGCGCGCGGTCATGGCCGCGACGGCTGCGCTCATGGCTGACGTTGTCCGTATATTGCGAAGAAAACGCCGGCGAGGATGATTGCACCACCAATCAGTTCCATTGCGCCCGGCGTCTGCCCCAGAAACAGGAAGGCCAGAACGCTGCCAAACAGGATGATTGACTGGGACGCAATGCTGATCAGCGTGGGTGACAGGGTGCCAACAGCGTAGATGAATGCCGGGTGCGCCCCGAGTTGACTGACAACAGTTGCAAACAGCGCCCACATCAGACCCGTCACAGAAAATACGCCCAGATTTCCTGCTGCCGGCAGGACTATAACTATTGAAACAATCGCGGCGGCACCAAAAATCATCCATGTGTAAGGCAAGAGCGGGATGCGGGCCCGCAGCTTGCGACTAATGATGAGGTAGGTGCAGGCACTGAGCACACTGAGAAGGGCAAGCAATGCGCCCAGCGGCGGGTTCGGGCCCAGGTCAGCGTCGCCGGATGAACTGCCGAAGGCGATGATCAGCACACCGCCAATTGCCAGCACCATGCCCACGTACATGGAGCGTTGCAGGGGTGCTTTCAGCAAGTAGCGTTCCATCAGGGCAGTTATCAGGGGCATCAGGCTGACGATGATGGTAGCCAGCAGGATGTTGACGTACTTAATTGCTTCGACGAAGAGCATCAGGTCGGCGCACAAACTGATGCCTGCAAGCAAGAGAAGTAGCAAGGCCCGCCTGGGCATGCGACGAATGCGTGGCAGGTGACGCGGTAACGTGAAGGGCGTGAACACCAGCGTGCCGATAGCGAGGCGCAGCATGACGATCAGCGAAGTCGGCATACCGTCCTGCTGGGCGAAGCGAATCGCAATCAGGCCGGCGGACGCCAGAAACAGACCACCGACCAGCGCCAGCAGCGCCAGGTTTTGCGATGCGGGCCGTGACCTGCTTCTTGCCAGGGAAGTCATACCTTGCCTTTGCGGCCAGACTCGCCAAACAGGCCCGGCAGCGTGCCGGACAGGGCCAGTGAGGTAGCCACAAAGGCTGCGGCAAGAACCGGCCAGACGTGCAGCGCTGTGCGAGCGCCGCGCAATTCGATTGTGGCGCCAGATGCCATGCCGGGCTTTCTTCAGAAGCGTGCCAGCACATCCTGGCACAGGCGCTCGACTCTTGACGGGAATTGGCCATAGTTGGCCATAAGGGGTTTGCTTCCCGGTTATCGTTAAGGGGCTGCCCGGCCAGCGAAACCTGTCGCCAGGCAGGCCGCCTTTTGGTATAGTAGAGCAATTTCAATGGCGGTCCGCTGCAGGGCTGAAGTTGGGAATGGTCTGCCCGGACTGTAAATTTGCGAAGCGCTGTCCGCAGTGGCCTGAAGAGTTTTGGCAGTCCTTTCAGACTGGAGAAATAGAATTGTCTTTTGAATTGCCGGAACTTGGTTATGCCTGTGACGCCCTGGAGCCGTACATCGATGCGCGCACGATGGAGATACACCATACGAGACATCATGCTGCCTGTACTGCCAATCTGAACGCTGCGCTGGAAGGTTACCCGGATCTGCAGGGGATGTCGGTGGAATCATTGTTGGCTGACTTGGGCAGCCTGCCGGAGGGCATCCGCACGGCAGTTCGCAACAATGGCGGTGGCTGGCGGTGGCTACGCCAACCACAACCTGTTCTGGATTGTATGCGCGCCAGGTGGCAATCACAGCGACTGTTCCAGCGAGGCGCTCTAAGAAAGCCTTGCATTCGTCCTTCGGCAGCTATTTGAACTGCAAGAAAGCATTTTGCGCAGCGGCTGCATCACGATTCGGCTCCGGCTGGGCCTGGCTGGTCGCAGCCAGCGATGGCAGCCTGAGCATCACCTCCACGCCCAATCAGGACTCGCCGCTTATGGAAGGCCGGATTCCCATCCTCGGCCTCGATGTCTGGGAACACGCCTGCTATCTGAAATATCAGAACCGGCGCGCGGACTATATCGATGCCTTCTTCTACGTCATAAACTGGACAAAGGTCACACGTTGCTACGAAGCGGCAACGAGTTGAGCCTCCTCCATTCCCATTGATGCGAAAGGTGCTACAATAGAGACATCTTTTTGTGACGGTTGCCGGGATTACGATCCCTGCATAAAACTGGAGGATTGAAATGGCTTATGCAATACCTGAACTCGGTTACGCGTATGATGCCCTGGAGCCGCACATTGATGCGCGTACTATGGAAATTCATCACACAAAGCATCACGCCAGCTACACAGCCAACCTGAACGCCGCGCTTGAGGGTCATGCCGATCTGCAGGGGATGTCGGCCGAGGCCCTGGTGGCCGATCTCGGCAGTCTGCCGGAAGGCATCCAGACAGCGGTGCGCAACAACGGTGGCGGTTTCGTCAACCACAACCTCTTCTGGACCGTGATCGCGCCAGGCGGCAACAGTGAGGATATGGCCAGCGATGCGCTCAAGAGCGCCGTCGACGCGGCCTTCGGCAACTACGAAAACTTCAAGACACAGTTCAGTGCTGCTGCTGCGACGCGCTTCGGGTCGGGCTGGGCCTGGCTGCTCGCCGCCGGCGATGGCAGTTTGAGCATCACTTCCACGCCCAACCAGGACACGCCGCTGATGGATGGCCAGACGCCCATCCTTGGCCTCGACGTCTGGGAGCACGCCTACTATCTGAATTACCAGAACCGGCGCCCGGACTACATTGCGGCCTTCTTCAACGTCATCAACTGGGCCGAGGTATCGCGGCGCCATGCCGCTGCCATGGGCTAAACGCCATAAGTTCTCTTCCATCAAAAGACGCTACAATCGTGGCGTCTTTTTTTGGTTACAGGCGAAGCGGCCGATGAGCAAGGAGGCAAGGATGCAGGAAGTTCGGGTCGAGCGCGATTCGCTCGGTGAGGTACGGGTGCCGGCAGCAGCCTGGTTTGGCGCGCAGACGCAGCGCGCGGTGGAAAATTTCCCGGTCAGCGGGCTGCGGCCGTGGCCCGCTTTCATCTGGAGCATGGCCGTCATCAAGCGCTGCGCAGCGGAGGTGAACCAGGCGCTCGGGCTGCTTGACCCGGAACTGGCGCAGGTCATCGTGCAGGCCGCGGATGAAGTGATTGACGGGAAGTTGAACGCAGAATTCGTCGTTGATCCCTTCCAGGCCGGCGCCGGCACCAGCCACAACATGAACGTCAACGAAGTCATTGCCAACCGCGCCAACGCGTTGCTGGGCCACGACCTGGGCAGCTCGAGCGGGCCGGTAAACGCCAACGACCACGTCAACATGGCGCAGAGCACCAACGACACCATCCCGACTGCCATTCGGCTGGGCGTGCTGTGGAGGCTGGATGAGCTGCTGGCCAGCCTCGAGCGCTGCGCCGCGGCCTTTCGCGCGCAGGCCCGGCCGGCTAACGACGTGGTCAAGAGCGGTCGCACGCATTTGCAGGACGCGGTTCCCATCCGCCTCGGTCAGGAGTTCGGCGCGTATGCCAGCGCCATTGAGCGCGACAGCGAGAAGCTGCGGCTGGCGGCCGAGGGACTGCGGCGACTGGGAATCGGCGGAACGGCCAACGGCAGCGGCCTCAATGCGCATCCGGAGTATCACGCGCGTATGGTGGCGAAACTGGCGCAGTACACCGGTCTGACGCTCTACGAATCGGACGACCTCTTTGAGTCGATGCAGTCCATGCAGGACGCCTGCTTCTTCTCGGGCGCGCTGCGCGTTGCGGCGCAGGATTTCACGCGCATCGCCAACGACATTCGCCTGCTCTCCAGTGGCCCGACCACTGGCCTGGCGGAGATCAGCTGTCCGCCGGTGCAGCCAGGTTCCTCGATCATGCCGGGCAAGGTGAACCCGGTGCTGGCCGAAATGCTGAACATGGCCATGTTCCACGTCATGGGCAACGACCTGACGGTGACGCTGGCGGCGCAGGCCGGTCAGCTCGAGCTGAACGTGATGATGCCCGTCATCGCCCACAATCTGAACGAGATGATGCAGGTGATGATTGGCGCGGTCAACGCCTTCACCGAAAAGTGCGTCACCGGCCTCATCATCAACCGCGGGGCGGCGGAGGCCTGGCTGGCGCGCAACCCAATTCTGGTGACGGCGCTCAATCCGCTCATAGGCTATCAGCGTGGCGCGGAAGTGGCGAAGAAGGCGCTGGCCGAAGGACGCAGCATCCGCGAGGTGGTCGTTGAGCTGGGCTATCTGGATGCGGCGGCGGCGGACGCGGCGCTGGATGCCGCGGCCATGACGCGCGGCGGTATTCGTCAATGAGGCGCAGGGATGCTACAGGGCAGGGGAGAGAAACATGCTGACGCGTGAAGCGGCCTGGGAACTGGTGACGACGCACACGGCGAGCGCGTCGCTGCGGCGACACATGCTGGCGGTTGAAGCGGCCATGCGCGCTTATGCGCCGCGCTTTGGCGCTGACGCAGAGCTGTGGGGCATGGTCGGCCTGCTGCACGACTTTGACTACGAGCAGAACCCGGACGTGGCTGTGGACGGACACCCGATCGTCGGTTCCCGCCTGCTGCGCGAGCTGGGCGTGGACGAGACCATCATCCGCGCCATACTCTCGCACGCTGAGGAAATCACCGGGGTTGCGCCGGAGAGCGAGATGGAAAAGGTGCTGCTGGCCGTTGACGAACTGACCGGTTTCCTGGTCGCCGTCACACTGGTGCGGCCTTCAAAAAGCGTTCACGATGTAAAATTGCGATCTGTGCGACGCAAGTGGAAGGATCGCGCCTTCGCCGCGCCGGTCAATCGCCAGGAGATCGAGCACGCGGCGGCCAGGCTCGGCGTCCCGCTGGAGGAGCACATTACTGTCGTGCTGGAGGCGATGCAGAATGCGGCTGCGACACTTGGTCTGAATGGCGAATAGTAGTGATGGTGAACTGATTTAATTCAGGAGAGAAGCGTAATGATGACGCAGGAAGAAATGCTGGAATTACTGGCCGGAATGCTCAAGTGCCACGGGCCCGTTGGCGACGAGCACGAGATCGATGCCTTCCTCCTGCGGGAATTTGCAGCGACGGGCGCAAAGACCTGGCAGGATGGCATGAGCAACATTTATGCGCATCTCCCGGGCGATGGCCCGCGCGTGATGGTGGTCGTGCACAAGGACGAACTGGGACTGATCGTTTCAAATGTGCTGGAGGACGGCAATCTGAAGGCGCAGGACCTGGGCATGTCGCAGCCCTGGAAGTATGGCGAGGGGCCGGTCGACATCCTTGCCGACGATGGCTCCATTGTGCCCGCGGTGCTGTCCTTCGGGTCAACCCACACCCGCAGTGGACCGGTCGGTGAGTTTCGGCAGGGCACGCGGTCGCCCAACTGGGGCGACGTCACGCTGTTTACCGGGCTGGACCGCGGCACCTTGTTGCAGCGCGGCGTCCACATTGGCAGCCGCGGCGTTGTCTCGCATGAACGCAAGGCTCTGACGCGTTTGCCCGGCGGCCACGTGGGCGGCTTCGGCCTTGACGACCGGGCGTGCATGGTCAGCCTGATTGATGCCCTGCGGCAATTCGCACAGAAACCGACGGGACTGGACCTGTATTTCGTGGCGTCGACCGCCGAAGAAAGTGGCTATCTGGGCGCCACTCGCGCAGGGCAGGTGCTGCGGCCCGAAATTGTCGTCGCGCTGGACATTTCACCGCTTTCGCCAGACACCCCGACAGTGTTTGATACGCGACCGGTCATCTGGTACACCGAGTCAGACGGGTCGTACAGCAGCAAGCCTGACTGCGACACCCTGCTGCGGCTGGCCAACGAGCTGGGTTTCGGCGCCCAACCCATCGTGTTTACCAGTCTCGCTTCGGATGCCGGCGGCATGCAAAGGATCGGTCTGGCCGCGCGTACGTTGGCGTTTGGCCCCGCCATCCTCAACTCCCATGGCTTCGAGATCGCGAAGGTGGAGTCGATTGGCCACGTGACCCAATTGCTGGTGGCCTTCCTGCGCCAGCTCTGAAGTAGTACGAAAGGTTTGGCACAATCATTGCCGGGCGCACAGTGGAACGTTTTGGTCCACCCATGCCGAGGCGCGGCATAGCAAATATGTCCCTCGCCGCTGCCGCTGACCAAGCCATCTGCGTTGCGCGGAAGACCACGCAGCAATTTTCGATCCTCAGGGGCTGACCGGAAAAGAGGAGGAAGCTCACGGTGGAGATGAGCAAGGAAGAGTCGCTGGTGCTGCTGGCGGAGTTGCTGGCCTGCCATGGGCCGAACGGAGACGAGGGCGAGATTGACGCAGTCGTTCTGCGGGAATTCGCGGCGACCGGCGCGCGCAGCTGGCAGGACGGCGCCAGCAACATCATTGCGCATGTGCCCGGCAACGGGCCGCGGGTAATGGTCGCGGCGCACAAGGACGAACTGGGCCTGATCGTCACGCATGTTCCGGAAAATGGCCAGTTGCTAGTTAAGCCGCTGGGTGGCCCCTACCCGTGGAAGTATGGCGAAGGGCCGATAGACATTATCGCGGATGATGGAACAATCGTCCCGGCGGTGCTGTCGCTGGGGTCGACGCACACGCGCAGCGGCCCGATGGGCGAATTCCGTCGGGGTGTGCGTACGCCAGACTGGAATGACGTCACGCTTTTCGCCGGTCTGGATGGTGACGCCCTGCAGCAGCTCGGCGTTCACGTCGGCAGTCGCGCTGTGGTCGCGCGCGAACGCAAACAGCTGCGGCGCATGCCGCATGACCAGATTGCCAGCTTTGCGCTTGACGACCGGATGGGCCTGGTCAGCCTGATCGCTGCGCTGCGGCAACTGGTTCAGGAGCCGCCCGGCCCTGACCTCTATCTGGTTGCGACCACTGGCGAGGAGATTGGCTTCCTCGGTGCCATACGCGCGGCACAGGTGCTGCAGCCAGAGATTGTGATTGCGCTGGACACTTCACCTGTGACGCCGGAGACGCCCACAGCGGTCGATGCGCGACCGGTTATCTGGTACGGCGAGGCGGCCTTCAACAACAAGGCGGATTGCGACACGCTATTGCGTCTGGCGAACGAGCTGGGCTTTGGCGCGCAGCCTGTGGTTTATGACGCCGCCGGCTCGGATGCCGGGGGCGTGAAACAGATGGGCCTGGCCGCGCGCACGATGGCCTTCGGCTTCGCGCGCACGAATTCCCACGGTTACGAAATCGCGCATGTGGATTCGCTGCGCAACGTCACTGACCTGCTGTTGGCGTATGTGCGCCAGCTCTGACGAGGCAAGGCTGCAGTCTGGTCGCGGCCAGCCTCAGTGTTCCGCTGGAGAAGCACACCACTGTTGCGCTGGAAACATTGCAGGGAGCAGACGCATCGCATTGTCTGGCAGGCGAACCAAATTGATCGTGAGCAGATTTACTGATTAAAGGAGAAGCGTAATGATGACACAGGAAGAAATGCTGGTCTTGCTGGAAGAAATGCTAATGGGCCACGGTCCCATTGGCGATGAACGTGAGATCGATGCCGTCCTCATGCGCGAGTTTGCCGCGACGGGCGCGAAGACCTGGCAGGACGGGATGAGCAACATCGTTACTCATATCCCTGGCGACGGGCCA
The DNA here is from genome assembly GCA_965223965.1 of Phototrophicaceae bacterium. Taxonomy (GTDB): domain Bacteria; phylum Chloroflexota; class Anaerolineae; order Aggregatilineales; family Phototrophicaceae; genus JAGWBD01. The sequence continues at coordinate 1,492,444 of CBDCXX010000006.1, read as the reverse complement.
CGCGTGCTGGTGGTCGTGCACAAGGACGAACTGGGCCTGATCGTCTCGGATATGTCAGATGACGGCAAGCTGAATGTGCAGCCGCTGGGCGGCCCGCGGCCCTGGAAATACGGCGAAGGGCCGATCGACGTCATCGCTGACGACGGGTCGATTGTGTCTTCAATCCTGTCCTTTGGCTCAACGCATACGCGCAGCGGCCCTGTTGGCGAATTTCGTGCGGGGACGCGGACGCCGGACTGGGGCGACGTCACCCTGTTTACCGGGCTGGATCGCTCTGAACTGCTGCAGCGCGGCGTTCACATCGGCAGCCGCGCCGTCATTGCCCATGAACGCAAGTCTCTGATGCGCTTACCAGGCGGCCATATTGCCGGCTTCGGCCTTGATGACCGGGTTTGTATGGTGAGCCTGATCGACGCCCTGCGGCAGACGGCGCAGGAGCCAACAGGGCTGGACCTGTACTACTCAGCGACCACCGCCGAAGAGACCGGCTACCTGGGCGCCATCCGCGTGGGTCAGGTTATCCAGCCGGAAATTATCGTCGCGCTGGACATCTCGCCGCTTTCGCCGGACACGCCGACCGAGTTTGATACGCGGCCGGTCATCTGGTACACCGAGGCCGCGGGGGCCTACAGCACCAGGACCGATTGCGACACGCTGATGCGGCTGGGCAATGAACTGGGCATTGGCGCCCAGGGCATCGTGTTTTCCTGGCTTGCTTCGGATGCCGGTGGCATGCAGAAAATAGGGCTTGCCGCGCGCACGATGGCTTTTGGGCCGGCCATCCTCAATTCTCACGGATTTGAGATTACGAAAGCGGCAGCGATCGGCAATGTGACCCAACTGCTGGTGGCCTTCCTGCGCCAGCTCTGACGTGATTGACGTGGATTGCAGTTCCCAGGCCTGCCGGCGCCAGCTATTTATAACGGGAGGAAATGATCAATTGGCAATGAAGCAGGCGAATCAATACTCAATCACCGACAGAAAAGGCGATTTTGGAGCGGATCGAAAATGAATCAGGAAGAAATGCTGCAACTTCTGGATGAGTTGATTACTGCCCACGGCCCCATCGGTGACGAGCGCGAGGTTGAGGCGGTCATCCTGCGTGAATTTGAGGCCACCGGCGTCAGGGTCTGGCAGGACGGGATGAGCAACATAACCGCGCACGTCCCGGGCGACGGGCCAAAGGTCCTGATCGCTGCGCACAAGGACGAGCTCGGCATGATCGTCACCCACATGGCGGAGGACGGCGTCCTGAAAGTGATGCCCCTCGGTGGTCCCTGGCCCTGGAAATATGGGGAAGGGCCGATCGACATCATCGCCACCGACGGCACGATCGTCCCGTCGGTCCTGTCCTATGGCGCCACTCACACACGCAGCGGCCCTGTGGGCGAGTATCGCAAGGGCACGCGGACGCCTGCCTGGGAAGACGTCACGGTCTTCACGGGCATGTCACGGGATGAATTGCGCGCGGCTGGCGTTCGCATTGGCAGCCGGGCGGTGGTGGCCCGCAGCCGCAAGCGCCTGCTGCGCCTGGCGAACAACCACGTGGGCGGCTTCGCTTTCGACAACCGGATTGGTGTGTTGATCGTCATTGACGCGCTGCGTCAGCTGGTCAAGGATCCGCCTGGCGCCGATATCTATATTTCAGCGCCCACCGCCGAAGAGACCGGTTATCTGGGCGCCATTCGGGTGGCCCAGATGCTGCAGCCGGAGATCGTGATCGCGATAGACACCTCTCCACTGACGCCAGATACGCCGACGGAGTTCGATACCCGACCGGTGATCTGGGTGGGTGAGCCAGGCAACAGCCGTCCCGACTGCGACACCCTGATACGCCTGGCCGACGAACTGGGCATTGGCTCCCAGGCCGCGGTCTATCCCTTTGCCGGCTCGGATGCTGGCGGCATCCAGCGCATCGGTCTGGCAGCGCGGACCGTGGGTTTCGGCCCCGCCTATCTCAATTCACATGGCTACGAAATCACGAAAGTGGAATCGCTGGGCAACGTGACCCAGCTCTTGCTGGCCTTTCTGCGACAGCTTTAGCGCAGACCTCAGAGGCTGGACGCAACCTGCGCCAGACGATCAACCGAACGCTCCAGTTCGCTCATCGCCGTGGCGATGGAAAAGCGAATGTGTCCCTCGCCCGTGCTGCCGAAGGCGATGCCCGGCGTGCCGGCGATGCCGACTTCTTCAATCAGCGCATCCGCCAGCGCCACGCTGTCCTTTTCGCTGCCAGGGAAAGAGGGGAAGAGATAAAAGGCCCCCTCGATGTTGCGGCAATGGATGCCTTCGATGGCGTTAAGCGCCTCGAGCATGAAATCGCGCCTCATGGTATAGGAAGCGACCATCTCTGCTACACAGTCCTGCGGGCCGTTGAGCGCGGCGGCGGCAGCGTGCATGCTGAAGTTGGCGGCCATCGATACCGTCTGGCTGCTCAGCTTGTACGCCAGGTTGATGATTTGTGGAGGGCCAGCCAGCCAGCCCATGCGCCAGCCGGTCATGGCATAGGCCTTGGAAAGACCGTTGATCGTCAGGGTGCGCTCCGCCATGCCAGGCCGCGCAGCCAGTGAAATGTGCTGGTTGTCGTCATAGACCAGATGCTCGTATATTTCGTCGGAAAGGACGTAGAGGTCGTGTTCCAGCACGACCTCGACGACGGCGTCAACTTCGTCAGCGGTGAGCACGCGCCCGGTCGGGTTGCAGGGTGAGTTGACCATCAGGGCCTTGGTCCTGTCCGTTATGCAGGAACGCAGCATCTCTGCTGTGACTGTGTAATTGTCATCTGGTGACAGGCTGACGGGAACCGGCGTGACGCCGGCCAGGGTGACCATGGGGGGATAGGAAGCCCAGCAAGGCTCGATATACAGAATTTCGTCGCCGGGGTTGCTCAGCGCGGCCAGCGCCAGGTAGATGGCCCATTTGGCGCCTGGTGTGATGATGATCTGGCTGGCCGGATCGACCTGCACGTCGTTTTCGCGTGCCATCTTGGAAGCGATGGCTTCCAGCGCCAGCGGAATGCCCCTGGCCGGAGGATAGTGAGTTGCGCCGTCCTCGATTGCAGAAAATGCTGCTGCAATGATGTGGTCGGGCGTGGCAAAGTCCGGGTCGCCTCCGGACAGCGCAATCACGTCCTTGCCGGCTGCCTTGAGTCGTCTGGCCTTTTCGGAAACTGCCATGGTTGCCGAACCGGGCACGTTGCCGAGCAGACGGGAAAGTTCCTTCATGCCTAACTCCTGGGTTGCTAGTGAACTTCACCGAATTGTACAGGAATTACAGGCTGGCGACACCCGTCGAAGAGTCCACATGGCACTGTAGTTTGCAATTCCTGCGAAGCCCCTTCGGTTCCGACAAACTCCCCGTAGCCCCTCATGTGTGCATGGCATTCCCTGCGTGCTGCCCGGCATTTCAGGAATCGGTTTGCGCCGTGCCGGGCATGGCGCTGGTAATGGCGCACCGCGCAGTAATCCTGTACACTGGCGCTGTGCAGGTCCAGATCAGGAGGGACTCTCATGCCGGGAAAACGGGCGCGGGCATTGTGGTTGTTGATGGCCTTTGTACTGCTTGCGGGCGCTGCGACTCTGATGGCGCAGCCGTCGCGTGAGCTGATTTCCGGCGAAACGAGAACCGGCTCCCTGTCTGCAGACCAGGTGGCCCAGGTTTACACTGTCTCGGGTGACGCGGGCGATCAGATTAGTCTTCTGGCGCTGGCGGACAATGGGGCAGAGGTAACGATTTTTCTTACCAATGCCGCTGGCGAGATGGTTGCGCAGGGTGCCGGCACGGCGATGGAAGGCTTCGGCTTGCCGGCGGCTGGCCGCTACTACGTGACGGTGCTGGCGGCTGGTGGTCTGCCGGAAACCGGTGTGCTGGACTTCAGCCTGTCGTTCGCTCGGGAAGCAGCGCCCATGGCGGAGATCGCTGGACAGAGCGAAGCGGATGTGCCCTTCGCTCCTGGCGAGATACTGGTCATCAGTGGTCTCCAGTTCCAGTTGCAGTGGGAGTCGCTGGCCAACCTGGACCTTGAAGTTCGCGATCCGGTTGGCGGGAGCGTGTATTTCTCGCGGCCGGTCACGGAAAGCGGCGGCCTCTTCGGCGTGAATGTCAACAGCATCTGCGAGACGCGCAGCAGCGCGCTGCCGACCGAACAGGCCAACTGGTCTGCCGGTAGCATTCCCTCTGGCAGTTACGAGATTCTGGTCTACAACCAGCAGCTTGGTGACTGCCCGACAAGCAGCGCAGCTGACTTTCGCATTGACCTGCGCCTGGATGACCGCAGCGCTGCGCCATTGGTGGGCAGCATTGCCCCTGGCCAGACCTGGGTCGGCAGCGTGACGGTAGACGCAGCCGGCATGCTCCGGCCTGGCGCGAACGGAGTCGCCACTGACGCGACCCTGCCGCCGGCGAACATTGCGAAGCAGCTGCAGCAGGCAGTGCCGCTGGCGCGCAACGAAACGCAGACCGGGTTGCTAACTTCTTCTGACTATTTGGATGTATACAGTTTTCAGGGTCAGGCCAACGAGCTCGTCAGCGTGCACATGTCGGCTACCAGCGGTAGCCTCGACACCCTGCTGCAGCTGCTGGACAGCAATGGCACGATTCTCGGCGCCAACGATGACCTGGCAGACGGGTCAACGACGAATTCCGGCATTCTGAACTATCGAATCTTCGCCGACGGCGACTACCGCATTGTGGCAACGCGCTATGGCAAGGAACTGGGCGGTACCGAAGGGCATTACGAAATCCTGTTGAGCGGGCCAGCCGGGGATTTGCCGCAGGACGTGCAGACGCTGGGTCTGCCGCGCGGCGATCTGGAGATTGCGCTTTCGTGGAACAACGGCGCAGATCTGCAGCTGCTGGTTCGTGACCCTGCCGGCAACTCAATTTTCGACGATACGCCCCAGGTGCCCAGTGGCGGACGTCTGGCGGCTGCCGGCAACGTGAATTGCAGCGTGTCGCAGGTCAGCCCGGTGTCCTACATCTACTGGCCGGAAGGTACGCTCACTCCGGGGCTCTACGAGGTGGAAGTCTGGCACCAGAACTCCTGCAATGACTTCACGCCAGTCTCCTTCGCACTCAACCTTCTGGTAAACGGGGCGCCGGCCTTTACCGGTCTGGCGCGACCGGTGGCGGGGCAGGTATACGTCACCAGTTTCATCGTCGGCGTGGATCAGCAGGTGCAGTCGGGCGATGGCGGCTTTATCGGGATCCGCGGCCCAGGGCTGGAGACGCTAAGCCTGAATTCTGTGGACTTCCGCCCCGAGATGGAAGCAGCGCCCTTGCTGACCAGCGGGGAGCGGGTGAGTGGCAGTATCACAAACATGGACGATTTCGATCTCTACGCCTTTGATGGCCAGGCCGGTGATGTGGTGACAGTGAGTATGGTCGCCAGCGCCGGCAGGTTGGACACGGTTCTGGTCTTGCTTGACTCGCAGGGTTTCCGGCTGGCTGACAACGATGATGCCGTCATCGGCGAAAGTACCGACTCGCTCATCCGAGAACAGGTGCTGCCGGAAGACGGCCGCTACTACGTCCTCGCGACGCATTATGGCCTGGGCTATGGCGGGACGACTGGAGCCTACGATTTGCTGTACTCACGCTTGAACCCGGCCTGAGTTGCGCTACAATGGCGTCGCCCCGAGTGAACTGCAGCTTGTGAGTGAGTTCGGTCACGCGGGCGTACCTGCCAGGGACTCAGTTCATGCTCCTGGCGCGGACAAAAGGAGAGCGCACCGCACAGGTGCCACGACGCCATGACCCGAGTTGTCCCTTGCCTGTTTGCGCTGATGCTATTGCTCGTGGCCTGCTCGCCGGCAACCGTGTTGATTGACGAAGCGCTGTTTCAGGATGACAGTCTGATCACCGGAGAACCCTGTGCCGCTCCCTGTTTTCGCGGGATCACTCCCGGCGAGACTGCCTGGACGGATGCCCTGACCCTCATCGAGGATGACCCGGAATTCGAAAACATCCAGAAGCAGGGACCCGAGGAAGGCGAGACGACCATCCAGATTTCCTGGCAACAAGGCCCGGATGCCCCTGGTTGTTGCCAGATGGTGACCGAGGATGGCGAGACCGTTGCGCTTGTTTTCCTGCGGACAGCGCCCAACCACAACCTTCGCCAGCTGCTTGACGCGCACGGCGCGCCTGACTGGTTGACTGGCCAGGAATTCTCTGAAGACCAGGCAGTGATCAGCCTGATCTATCAGGATGTACCGATGATTATTTACGTCTTTGTCGCGGGCGTTGAAGAGGGCGCTCTCAGTGCTGCCAGCGAGTTGATTGGTTCGCTGTATCTCGCGCCGGACTCCGTCGATCTGCTGCTGCAAACGACTGAAATGCACAGCTGGGAAGGCTATGGTAGTTACAAATTTTACATGGAGGGGGAGCCAGAGGTCACTCCGAGCGTGACCCTGACCCCTACGCCATAGGCCGTAGAAGAAGAGAAGGAGCGCACGTATGAGTGCAGAATCTGCCACCCCGGTCTCGATAGAAGCCTTGCAGCCAGGGATGGAGTTGCGCGGCACCGTGAAGCGCCTTGAGCTATTTGGCGCCTTTGTGGATGTCAGCGCCGGGCGGGATGCCCTGCTGCATATTTCGCAGCTGAACAAGCCCAACATCCGTAACGTTGAAGATGTGCTTAAGGTCGGCGAAGAGATCACCGTCTACGTCCTGAAAGTTGATGCCGCTGCGGGACGCGTTGCGCTGTCCATGTCACGTCCCCCGACGTTCAACTGGGATGACCTGCGGGAAGGGGTCACGGTTCAGGGCAAAATCGTGCGCATCGAGAACTATGGCGTCTTCGTGGACTTTGGCGCCGAACGTCCGGGCATGGTGCATGTCTCGGAGCTGACCAACGGCTTTGTACGCTCTCCGTCGGATGTCGTAAAAATCGGTGACGACGTTGAGGCGCGAGTGCTCAAGGTCAATCGCGGCAAGCAGCAAATCGACCTCTCGATGAAGCTCGACGAAGGGCTTGGCAGCTTCGCGGAGCTGGAAGATGAGGAAGAAGAAGAAGTTCCGACTGCCATGGAACTGGCTCTGCGCCGCGCCATGGAGCGCACCGTTTCCGAAGCGCCGCAGCGCACAAAATCACGCAAGCAGCAGCGTCGCTATCAGGAAGACATTATGTCACGGACCTTGCGCGACCATCAGACCTGACGCGGCACCCTTTGCCGGGGCGAGTCAGTCCCGCAACGTCAGGCGCAGGCGCGCGGCGGAACTCAGGAACATCAGCGTCATCACGAGTTCATGACCGAGGCACCACAGGCAGAAAGCTGCCAGGATGCCGGCCTGCACGTAGATCAGCCACAGCGAAAACAGAAACCCGAAAAGGCTCAGGCCAAAGACCAGCAAGGGGCACTGGCTGCGCAGGAAGTGACTGCGCGTCTCAAGCATGAGCAGTGCGCCAAGCAGCAGCCACGCCAGCAGGCCCAGCAAGGCGATGTCGATGCCGGCCAGGCGGGACCACACGCTGTTTTGCACAACATCGCAGTTTATGGCGCCGCTGTCCACGCAAACTACTGCAACGTCGCTGATTTTCACGTAGCTCAGATAGCCACTGATGAGCAGGCCGGCCGCCACCAGCAACAGGCTGACACGTCGCAAGCCGGCAGCATTTTGTAGCGCAGTCATCGCAGCAGATGGACCTCGAGCTCGCTGCCGGCCGGAACGAAGGTAACGTCCTCGGGCACAACCAGCAGGCCGTCCGCCAGCACCATGGATAGCAGGGCGCCCGAGCTCTGCGTGCCGGTGGTGCGCGCCAGCAAACGCCCGTCTTCATGCTGCAGGGTGACGCGTAGATAGCTGCGGCGGCCGTCGGAGTGCAGGTCTTCGCAGACAGTGGCGCGGTGAACCTGCTGTATCTCCGCGCGGCCCGCCAGACGCAGCACGGCCGGTCGCACGAAAATCTCGAAAGTCACCATGGCAGAGACGGGGTTGCCGGGCAGGCCGAAGAAAGGCTTGCCCTGTACCTGGCCCCAGGCGAGCGGCTTGCCTGGTCGCATGTTGACACGCCAGAAGTTGAGTTCGCCCAGCTCGTCCAGCACGTCACGCACCACATCGTGTGCGCCAACCGAGACGCCGGCCGTGCTGATGAGCAAGTCGGGCTGCAGTTGCAGCGCTTCGCTGAAGAGCGCGCGCACGGCGTCCTGGCTGTCGCGCGCGATGGGCAGGCGCAGCGGCGTTGCGCCCAGCTCGCTGACCATGCCCTGGATCGTGTAACTGTTGACGTCGTGGATCTGCCCGGGCGCGAGCGGTTCATGCACTTCAACGAGCTCGTCGCCGCTGCTGACGATGGCGACACGCGGGCGGCGGCGCAACGGAACCTGCGCCTGACCCAAGGCCGCCAGCATCCCCAGGTGTTGGGGGCGCAGCTGTGTGCCGGCAGCCAGCACCTCCTGTCCCGCGCGGACGTTCTCGCCGACGTGGCGCACGTAGTCGCCGGGCGCAACCTGCGTCATCACAGAAACCTGGCGCGCCATCGCGCAGTTCTCCGCGTTCGTCCAGTCCGCGTCGGTCTGCTCAACCGGGACGATGGCGTCGGCGCCGGCAGGCAGGGGCGCGCCGGTCATGATGCGGGCAGCCTGTCCGGTGCCCAGGCTCCCTTCCGGCGCCGCCCCGGCCGGGATGTCCATCACGACCTCCAGCTGTACCGGCGCGTCGGCGCATGCGCCATGCAGGTCTGCGGCGCGCAGGGCGAAGCCGTCCATGCTGGAGTTGGCGAAGGGGGGCAAATCGATCGCGGCGATCAGGTCTTCGGCAAGCACACGTCCCAGACATTCATCCAGTGGTGCAAGCTCGACCGGAAGTGGCTGCAGGTCGCGCAGAATGAGTTGCAGGGCCTCGTCGACCGAGAGCATTTCAGGTTCCTCGTGGCTGCATCGAATTATACCATGCGGCCGGGCGGGAATTGGTGCGCGACGCGGCGTGATTTGCTATGCTGGAGGTTGCTGTTCCTTCTGTTGTGAGGGTGAATGAATCTGGAAGGCTTGCTAGACGGACTGCCGGATATTTCTCCGCATGATCGCTCGCTAGTGGAACGTGCCTGGTGTCGGGCCGAGCAACTGCACGAAAATCAGAGGCGCAAATCCGGGGAACCTTTCTTTACACACTGTGTCGCGGTGGCGCGCATCCTGGCGGAGATCCGCATGGATGCCGAGGCCATTGCTGCCGGATTGTTGCACGATACGCTGGAAGATACCGGCATCACACGCGAGGAACTGGAACGCGAGTTCGGGCGCAATGTGGTGGCGCTGGTAGACGGGGTCACGCGCCTCTCCAACCTGCCGCTTTCGGACACGATGCAGCGGCGCAACGATCGCGATCAGCATTATCTGCGCAAGATGATGCTGGCGATGGGCGACGACGTGCGCGTCGTGCTCGTCAAGCTGGCGGACCGCCTGCACAACATGCGCACCCTGGGCTACATGCCGCCGGAAAAGCAGATGCGCATCGCACAAGACACGATGGATTTCTTTGCGCCGCTGGCCAATCTGCTGGGCATTTGGCAATTCAAGTGGGAACTGGAAGACCTCAGCTTCCGTTACCTGCATCCGCAGGAGTATCGGCGCATCGCGACCAGCATGAACGAACGCCGCGTCGACCGTGAGCAGTATCTGGAAATGGTGACCGAGCGACTGCGCGAGGAGCTGGCGCACTACAAACTGGACAAGGCAACCATCACTGGCCGCCCCAAACATATCTACAGCATATACAGCAAAATGATGCGCAAGCAATTGCCCTTCGAACAGATTTACGACGTGCGCGCCCTGCGCGTCATCGTGGACAGCACGCCAGACTGCTATCTGGTGCTCGGCATCGTCCACAACCTCTGGCGGCCCATCCCGGTGGAGTTTGACGACTACATCGCTTCCCCCAAGGACAACTTTTATCAAAGCCTGCATACTGCCGTGCTGGATTTGCGGGGCAAGACGCTGGAGGTGCAGATCCGCACGCGCGACATGCACGAGCACGCCGAGTACGGCATTGCGGCGCACTGGCGCTACAAGGAAGGCGTGCGCGAAAACGACAGGGAGTACGAGCGGCGCGTCAGCTTCCTGCGGCGGCTAATGGAATTTGGGCCGGAGGAAGAAGACCCGGAATTCTTCGTGAACACCATGAAGAGCGACGTGCTCAAGGATCGTGTGTACGCCTTCACGCCCAAGGGCGACATCTGCGACCTGCCGGCCGGCGCCACGCCCATCGACTTCGCCTATCACATCCACACGGACATCGGCCACCGTTGCCGTGGCGCTCGCGTGCACGGGCGTCTGGTCAGCCTCGACTACGTGCTGCAGACCGGCGACCAGGTCGAGATTCTGACTTCCCGATACGGCGGCCCCAGCCTGGACTGGCTGAATCCCGACCTGGGACATGTGCAGACTTCACGCGCGCGCAACAAGATCAAGCTCTGGTTTCGACGCCAAAATCGCGACCGGCACCTCGCCACTGGCCGTGACGTGCTGGAACGTGAACTGCGACGCCTGGGCTTGCTGGACTCAATGTCCTTCGAGTTTGTGGCGGGCCTGTTCGACTATGAGAAGTCGAAGCTTGAGGATTTCCTGGTCAAGATCGGCGCCGGCGACATCAACAGCTCCCGCATCGCCAACCGCATTCTGGAATCCGAGCGTCAGCAAGAGAAGGAATCGCTGATCGAGAGAATGCTGGAGGCTGCTGAGCATGAGCCGCAGCCCCGGCCAGCCGGACCCCGGCCTACCGGGGCCATCGATATCCTGGGGACTGGCGGTCTGCTGGTTAACCTGGCCTCCTGTTGCAATCCCATGCCCGGTGACGGCGTCGTTGGCTATATTACGCGCGGGCGTGGTGTCACGGTGCATCGCGAAGACTGCAGCAACATGCGCGCCAGCACAGAAACGGAGCGCATGGTTGAAGTGAGCTGGGGCCAGGAAGCGGACGAGCAGCGCTATTCGGTACCGGTGGAAATCACCGCCTGGGATCGTGAAGGGCTACTGCGCGATGTCAGCAGCGTGGTCACGGACGCCGGCGTCAACATGTCCTCCGTCCATGTGGTGACGTCGAAGAACATCGCCACCCTGAAGCTGACCATCGAAATACGCAGCGCGGAACAGCTGATGCGCATCCTGACGCGACTTGAGGGAATCAAGAATGTCATCGAGGCGCGTCGGCACAAGGGAAACTGAGCGCGAGCCGGCTTTGCCGTCGTGAAGATTTTGCTGCTCGAGCCCTGGTTTGGCGGCAGTCACCGCGTCTGGGCCGAGGGATACGCTCAGTGCTCTGCGCATGAGGTACAGCTGCTAACCTTGCCGGCGCAGTTCTGGAAGTGGCGCATGCAGGGCGCTGCCGTCACCCTGGCGCGCTGGATTCGCGAGCGCGCGCTGCGGCCGGACGTCGTGCTTGCTTCGGGCATGATGAATCTGGCGACCCTGCGCGCGTTGCTGCCGCAGTCGCCGCCGCTGGCGCTCTACCTGCACGAAAATCAGCTGACCTACCCGCAGAACGACAGGCAACATCATGGCTGGCAATACGGTTTCGTGAACTACATTAGTGCGCTGGCCGCCGATCGGGTGTTCTTCAATAGCGCATGGCATCGGGACATCTTTCTCGATGAGTTGCCGCGGATGCTTCGTCACTTCGGTGACCACAATGAAGAGGAAAGCGTAGTCGGCATTCGCGCGAGGTCTGACGTGCTGGCGCCTGGAATGAATCTGCAGCGCCTGGACCGCCTGCGACCGCCAGACCAGACGCGCGCAGACCCGCCGCTCATCCTCTGGAATCATCGTTGGGACGAGGACAAGAATCCCCGGCTGTTCCTTGATGCCTTGCTGGCGCTGGCGGCGGACGGCGTGCCCTTTCGTGTGGCACTGGCGGGCGCCAACGTTCGTCGCAATCCGGTTGAATTCGAGGCGGCGCGCGCACAGCTGGGTGATCGCGTCATTCACTATGGCTTCGTCGAGGACGAAGCTGCTTACGCGCGTTTGCTGTGGGAAGCTGATTACGCGGTCAGCACGGCGCATCAGGATTTCTTCGGCATGGCAGTAGTCGAGGCGATGTACTGTGGCTGTGTGCCCATCCTGCCGCAACGTCTCAACTATCCGCAGCTGCTACCGCAGGCCTTGCACGCGCACTGCCTCTATCGAAGGGAGCGACTGGCGCCCCTGCTACTGCGACATCTGCAAGGACAGTTCGACGTGGCCCGCGACGAGCTGCGCGCCTGCGTGGCCCACTTTGACTGGGAGACGCAGGCGCCGCTCATGGATCGCGCGCTGGCGCAGCTGGCCGGACAGATATGACCTGGCGCTGGAAGGGGACGACCGCGACCACTTTCTCCCTGGCGCGCAATGCAATCACGTAGTCGCTGCCAGACTGGCCGCGCTTTAATCTGGGCGCCAGACCCAGGCGCATGTACCTGGCCTTGCCGCGGTTGGTCAGCGTGAGGATGTTGTCGTCCAGCCGGCCCACCGTCGCGGCGACCAGTCCGCGACTTCCCTGTGGCAGACGGGTCAGCCGGACTCCCTGACCGCCACGTCCCTGGCGGGGGATCTCGACAGCAGGGGTGGACTGGGCCAGGCCATCGTCAGTAATGGACCAGACATGCAGGCCGTCCCGCACCAGCATGGCGCCAGCCACCTGGTCTTTCCTGTCAGCAAGCTTGATACCGCGCATGCCACCGGCCGCCAGTCCGGTTTGACGCACCTCATTCTCGTCGAAGCGGATGGCGCGGGACTGTGCGCTGGCAAGCAAGATGTCACGGTTGCCGTCCGTATGCAGCACCTGCAGCAGCGTATCTTTGGGCGCAAGCTTCATTACGAAAAAGGCATTTGACGTAACGCCGGGCAGGTCCTGGACACGTATGCGTTTGACCTGGCCGCCTGTCGTGGCCAGCAGCAGGAAGCCTTCCCCGGTGGAAGCCGGCAAGGCGACGAGGGCGACGATGTCCTCCTCTCCGTCCAAAGGACACAGACTGTGCACAAACGCGCCTTCTCCGGGTTCAGTGGCCGCCGGCAGTTGTTGCACGGGCAGTGAGGCGCAGAGGCCGCTGGCGCTGAAGAGGTAGAGGATTTGAGAAGTACTGCCCTGGAGAAGAAAGCGCGGTGGTTCGCGCTGCGAGGTAGTGACTTTGGGTGGTCGGTCTTCGTGGCTGCGTGCCAGGCGCCCGTTGACAGTCAGCGAGATCCAGGTCGAGGTCTCCGGCAGATTCTGCTGTTCCTCGCCGGTTGCCTGGGCGTTGGCGATGAGCGTGCGGCGGGGATCTTGCCAGGTCTGGCGCACCTCGCGCAGCTCGTCGGCGATTACCGCGCGCATCTGCGATTCGCTGCCCAGCAGGTTCTCAAGCCAGGTAATCCGCTTGAGCAACTCGCGATGTTCTTCGCGCAGTTTGCGCCGCTCCAGGGAAGCCAGCTGGCGCAGTTGCATGTTGAGGATGGCTTGGGCCTGCGACTCCGTGATCTTGAGCTTTTTACAAAGGTTGTTGCGCGCGGACGCGGCTGTGCGTGAAGTGCGAATGATCCGGATGGTCTCGTCCAGCTGGTCGAGCGCGCGCAGCAGACCTTCCAGGATGTGCGCGCGCGTGCGCGCGCGTTCCAGTTCGTGTTCACTGCGGCGACGGACAATCTCCTGGCGATGCTGCAGGTAAACGAGCAGGGCCTGCTTGAGTGTGAGCACGCGCGGTTCACCATCGACCAGCGCCAGCATGATGATGCTGAAGGTCTCTTGCAGAGGCGTCAGCCGGTAGAGGTCGGCCAACACCATGTTCGCGTCGGCTCCGCGCTGCAGCTCAATGACGAGCCGCAAACCCTGACGGTCCGACTCATCTCGCAGGTCTGACAGGCCTTCCAGCCTGCCATTGCGCACCAGGTTGGCTATGCGTTCGATCAGCGTGGACTTGTTGGTCTGGTAGGGCAACTCGCTGACTATAATGCGGGACTTGCCGTGCCCCATCTCTTCAACGTGCACCCGGGCCCGCAAGGTGATTTTGCCCCGACCGGTGGCATAGGCCGTGGCCAGCGTATCGTCCTCATCTCCCTGGCCGGAGCCGTGATGGTAGACAATGCCGCCTGTGGGAAAGTCCGGCCCCTTGATGAAGCGCATGAGTTCGACGAGGGTGATGCTCTCCGACGCTTCCGGGCGCTCAAGGATATGAATCAACGCGTCACAGACTTCGCCCAGGTTGTGCGGCGGGATGCTTGTCGACATCCCGACCGCTATGCCGGATGCTCCGTTGACGAGCAGGTTCGGGAAGGCGGCGGGCAGCACCGTGGGTTCGGTAAGGCTGCCGTCAAAGTTTTCGCGGAAATCGACCGTGTCGCGTTCAAGATCAACCAGCAGCTCCTGACCGACGGGAGTCATGCGCGCTTCTGTGTAGCGCATGGCTGCGGCGCTGTCACCATCAATGCTGCCGAAATTACCCTGACCATCGACCAGCACGTAGCGGGTGTTGAATTCCTGCGCGAGGCGCACCATCGATTCATAGACTGCTGCGTCGCCATGCGGATGATACTTGCCCAGCACCTCGCCCACGATACGCGCGCTTTTCTTCCAGGGCGTGTCGGCGCGCAAACCCATGTCGTGCATGGCGTAGAGGATGCGACGGTGCACCGGCTTAAGGCCGTCGCGTGCGTCGGGCAGGGCGCGGGCGACGATTACGCTCATGGCATAATCGAGGTAGGCGCTGCGCATCTCCTGGTCGATAGAGACGGGTTGTACGGGAGTCGCGTTCATGCCTCATCCTTGAGGGCCGTTGCAGGGGATGCGAACATATGTTCGTATCCTGTATCACGATTATACACAGCGCCATGCCGCCTTTCCAGGTGATGAGCAGGGATTGTGATATAATGTCCGGCATGAAACGTCTGTCCCTGCCGCTCTTGTTTATCGCGTTTTCCCTTTCAATTGTGTCCTGTGTGCCACAGACGCCCATCCCGGTCTATGTGACGCCGACGCTTGCCCCGCAGCCACAGTTGCTGGCGCGTGTCCCGGAGGCTTCGGTAATTCCGATTCCTTCACCGGTTGACGTCCCTGTGCCCACAGCCACCAACACACCGGTGCTTCCCACAGCGACGTTCACACCAGCGCTTCCCGCAGCCACTCCGCTGCCCTACCTTGAGCCGTCGGGCATGGGCATTCAGCTGCATACCTTGCTCAGCCAGCAGGATTTCAATGAAGTGGCGCGGCTTACCGAACAGCTGGGGCTTGGCTGGGTAAAGGTGCAGATCGACTGGAAGTTGCTGCAGTCCAACGGGCCCGGTGATACGGGAGAAGACTTCAGGCGTCAGGAGTTGTATCTCGAGGATCTGAAGCGGCGGGGCCACAATGTGCTGGCCAGTGTGGCACGCGCTCCGGACTGGGCGCGCTCAGATCACAATGAATCTGGCCCGCCAGACGACCCGCAGGTTTTAGCCTCATTCCTGAACCTGATGCTGGAAGAGTTTGGTGACGTGATTGACGCCGTTGAGGTGTGGAACGAGCCCAATCTCTTGCGAGAGTGGACGGGCCGGCCACTCAGCGGTAGCGAGTACATGCGCTACTTCCGGGTCGCCCGTGACGCAATTAACAATTATTCCTACCGCATGCAGTTCGACGACGAAAAGCCGCGGAATACCCCCATCATCGTGCTCACCGCCGGTCTGGCGCCCACCGGCAACAGCCCCTGGTCGGTGGACGATCGCAGCTATCTACGGCAAATGTACAACGACGGGCTGGCAAGTTTGGACGCTGTGCAAATCGGCGCACATCCCTTCGGCTGGGGCAATCCGCCCGATGTACGCTGTTGTAACGCGGTTGCAAATCAGGGATGGGACGATGCGCCCCAGTTCTTCTTCCTCGAAACACTGGGCAACTATCGCGACATCATGCTGAATTACGGCGATGCCGACGCGCGTATCTGGGTGTCCGAATTTGGCTGGCCAACCTGGGACAGCCTGCCTGGCGTGCCGCCGGAGCCATTCGTCGGCTACAACGACAAGTGGCGCCAGGCTGCCTACACCCTGCGCGCCTTCCAGATTGGCCAGCAGCTGGATTACGTAGGCCCGATGATTCTGTGGAATATGAATTTCGGATGGTTGCCGCAGTTGGTGAGCAGCCGTGACGAGCGTGCCGCCTACAGTTTGCTGGTGCCGCTACAGCCACAGGAACGCCCGCTGTACTGGATGATCTACGATTCGGTGCGATCGGATATACAACTCCAAAGTTACGACTGACTCCGCGCGGTTAAATCAAAGGGCGATCCGTAGGGACCGCCCCTGCATTTCAGGATTTCGGCTTGCTCAGACGACCGCGTCCAGCCCGCCATCAGCCTCTTCAAAGCTGTTTGCCCCGCTTTCAGCGTCCTCGATTACTTCGGCGAGCGCTTCACCGCCTTCTGCCACAACGTCATCAAGCAGGGTGTCCACGGTGTCCACCTCTTCGGAGCGATCCAGGTCATCCAGGCCATCCAGGTCCTCGATGAGCAGCGCACCCTGATCCTCCAGCGAGACCTCAGGGGCAACCAGCTCGCGATCCTGATAAGTGTGGAAGCCGGTGCCTGCCGGGATCAGCTTGCCGATGATGACGTTCTCCTTCAGCCCGTAGAGTTTGTCCTGCTTACCCTCTATTGCGGCGCCTGCCAGCACCTTGATGGTGAGCTGGAAGCTGGAGGCAGAGAGGAAGCTGTCGGTGCTCAGCGCCGCGCGCGAAATGCCCAGCAAAACTGGCGTGCCGGCAGCCGGCTCCTTGCCCTCGGCAAGCAGCTTCTCGTTGATATTCAGTAGCTTCAGCCGGTCAATCAATTCGTCGGGCAGCAGCTCGCTGTCTCCGCTGCGGGAGATTTGTACCTTCGAGAGCATCTTGCGAATAATGACCTCGAAGTGCTTGTCGGCGATGTTCACACCCTGGTTGCGATAAACATTTTGCACTTCGGAGAGGAGGTACAGGCGCGTTTCTTCCTCGCCCAGGATGCGCAGGATGCGGTGCGGATTGCTTGCGCCCTCGGTCAACAGTTGGCCGGGGTGCACTTCGGCACCGTCGTAGACATCCGGCGTCAGGCGCGCGCTGGAAGGGATCTCGTACTCCTCTTCGTGCCGGTGGCGCCAAACGATGGTGATACTGTCTTTCTCGAGATGCACCTTGCCCACCATGCCGGCCGTCAGCGTCTGGTCGGAATCTTCACCGGAGCGCGCGAGCGGGTCACCAGGCTTGACTTCACGATCTTCCTCGACCAGAAGTTCCCAACCCTCCGGCAGCGTATGTTCTTCCTGGTCCACCTGCTCGTCGATTACGGTGGCGATGCGAACGCCGGAACGTCGGCCCAGGCGCACAATCCCGCCGATGTCGACGATGACTGCCTCACCACGGGGCTTCCTGCGTGCCTCGAACAGTTCCTCGACGCGCGGCAGACCGCTCGTGATGTCACCACTGGCTTGGGCGATACCACCCGTGTGGAATGTGCGCAGGGTCAGTTGCGTGCCAGGCTCGCCGATGGACTGGGCGGCCACGATGCCGACTGCGGAGCCGATGCTGACCATGTCGCCGCGCCCCAGGTCGCGCCCGAAGCAGAGGGCACAGATACCATGCATGAGCGAACAGGTCATCGGGCTGCGGACGTGGACTTCCTCGATATCACTCTGCTGAATGCGTTCCGCGATTTCCTCATCGACCAACTCATTGCGTGAGACGATCAACTCGCCGGTTTCAGGATGATAGACCGGTTCGGAGACGACGCGGCCGATGACGCGTTCGAGCATGGTCTGGCCGGCGATATCCTGCGAGCGGCTGATGAGCAAGCCGGTCTCGGTGCCACAGTCGCTGCGATTGACGATTACATCCTGGGCAACATCGACGAGGCGCCGGGTCAGATAACCGGCGTCTGCGGTTCGCAGCGCGGTATCGGCCAGACCCTTGCGCCCGCCGTGGGTGGAGATGAAGTATTCCAGCGCGGTCAGGCCCTGGCGGAAGTGGCTCGTGATAGGCATTTCGATGATACGTCCGGAGGGATCGGCCATCAGACCGCGCATGCCGGCCAGCTGTGTGATGGGGCCGAAGCCGCCCTTGGTGGAGCCGGAGAGGGCCATGATGGCGATCGGGCCGTAGGGGTCGAGCGCATCGCGGATGTGGTCCTGCAGCAGATTCTTGGCGTTAGTCCACTCGTCAATCGTGATCTGGTAGCGTTCCTCCTCGGTGAGCAGGCCGCGACGGAAATCACGTTCGGCGCGCACAACCGTGGCCTCGGCCTTGCCGAGAATCTCCGCGCGCTCTTCAGGAATGGTCAGGTCCGACACCGCGATCGTCGTGCCCGAGATCGTGGCGTAGTGGAAGCCGAAGTTCTTGATCTGGTCAACCACCTCGGTCGTGAGTTCGGAGCCGATGCGCTGGTAGCATTGGGCGACCAGATCGTTCAGACCGCCCTTGCCCAGCGTCTCCTGCACGAAGCGCATTTCGTCCGGCAGGATGCGGTTGAAGATTGCGCGACCGACTGTGGTCACCTCGACTTCATCCTGCGCCGGACGATTGTCGTATATGTTGCCGAGCAGGATGGGCGTATGCAGGTCAACCAGACCCAGCTGGTAGATGTACTGCACCTCGTCCATGTCGACGATCAGGCGACGTTCGTGCAGGTTGGCGATCTCCAGCTGATCTTCCAGCCCGTGTTGGCGAAGGTATTTGCGCGCCTCGTAGGCGTTGGCCAACGTGCAGTCCACTTCGCCCTCAAGCACGGCGCGCACGGTCCGGTCGATGGCGGATTCTATCACCCGGTTGCGCCCGGTGTCGTCCTCTTCAGTGACGTCGGCGTAGAGCCTGACGTTGTCAAGGCTGTGCTGAAGCGCAAAGTACCAGCCGTTGCTGCGCAGCGCGATGCCAACCTTCACATCCGTGTTTTTCACGCTGTCAATCGCGCGGAACTCATCAGCGCGCGCCTTCAGCGCCAGGATTTCCACCGTGGGGTCCATGGTGAGGTAGTAGCAACCCAGCAACATGTCCTTGGAAGGGCCGACGATGGGGGAGCCGTCTGCGGGCTTTAGCAGGTTACGCGTGCTGAGCATGAGCTCGCGCGCTTCCTGCACGGCCCTTTCGCTGAGGGGCACGTGCACGGCCATCTGGTCACCGTCGAAGTCGGCATTGAAGGCCGAGCAGACGAGCGGGTGAATTTGAATGGCCTTGCCTTCCACCAGCAGCGGCTCGAATGCCTGGATGCCCAGGCGGTGCAGGGTGGGAGCGCGGTTGAGCAGGACCGGTCGGTCCTTGATGACCTCTTCCAGCGCCTCCCATACCTCGGGCCGCTCGCGCTCGATGATGCGTCGGGCGCCGCGCACGTTACTGGCGTAGTTCTGGTTCACCAGGCGGCTGATGACGAAGGGGCGATACAGTTCGAGCGCCATCGTCTTGGGCAGGCCACACTGATGCAGCTTTAGCCTGGGGCCGATGACGATCACAGAGCGCCCGGAGTAGTCGACGCGCTTGCCCAGCAGGTTGCGCCGGAAACGACCCTTCTTGCCCTTCAGCATGTCGCTCAGAGACTTCAACTCACGACGGCCGCGGCGGCTGAGCTCCTTGCCGCGCTGGCTGTTGTCTACGAGGCTGTCAACCGCCTCCTGCAGCATGCGCTTTTCGTTGCGGACGATGACGTCCGGCGCGCCCAGCTCCAGCAGTCGACGCAGGCGGTTGTTGCGATTGATGACGCGGCGGTAAAGATCGTTGAGGTCGCTGGTGGCGAAGCGGCCGCCGTCGAGCTGCACCATCGGGCGCAGGTCGGGCGGAATGACCGGCAGCATGGTGAGAATCATCCATTCAGGCCGGTTTTTACTCTTGCGCAGGCTCTCAACGACACCGAGCCGCTTGGTCGCCTTCTTCTTAAGCTGCATGGAACGCGACTCGCGCACCTGTTGCCACAGTTCAAGCGACAGGCGTTCCAGATCCATATTTTTCAGGATCTCGTAAAAGGCCTCGGCGCCCATATTGGCCTGGAAGACGCGTCCGTAACGCCCCTTCAACTGGCGATAACGCGTCTCGGATAGGAACTGCAGCACAGCGAGGTCTTGCAGTTCGCTGCGGGCGTTGTCCGCGCTGTGTCGCACGGTGGCCATCATTTCGTTGAGCTGGTCCTGCAGTACGGTCAGCTGCTTCCCGGTATCGGCGATGAGCTGCTGCTCCTGCGCAGCGAGCTCTGCCAACTTGTCCTGGCGCTCGATCTCAATACGTTCCTGCAGGTCGCCGAGCTGGTCATTAATGGCTTTCTGCATGCTGGTGAGGTGGTTGGCGCTCACCTTTTTGCCTTCGGCAACGATGACCTTGCCCGTCGCTTCCAGTACGACCGGGGAAGTCGCCTTTTCGCCCCGCATGCTCTCGATGCGCTGGTGCAGTTTCTGCGCTTCCTGCATCAGCTCATCGCTCAGGCGCGCCAACTCCTCGTCATAATTGCTGTGTATTTCTGCCTTGCGGCCCTCAACGGAC
Organism: Phototrophicaceae bacterium; assembly: GCA_965223965.1. Taxonomy (GTDB): domain Bacteria; phylum Chloroflexota; class Anaerolineae; order Aggregatilineales; family Phototrophicaceae; genus JAGWBD01. The sequence goes on along the minus strand of CBDCXX010000006.1, from coordinate 1,472,047 downwards.
TCGCAGAAGGCATCGCACTCCTTGCGCAGTGCCTCCATTTGCTCAATCAGATCGCCGCCCTTAAGCATCTCGCGCTGCGCCAGTTCGCGCTCCACGCGCATCAGCGCCTTTTTGCGGGCGTCATTGTCTACGTTGGTGATGACGTACTGGGCAAAATACAGAACGCGGTCCAGGTTGCGGCGGCTTACGTCGAGCAGCAGACCCAGATAACTGGGGACGCGACGGGTGTACCAGACGTGGGCAACCGGCGCCGCCAGCTGGATGTGCCCCATACGCTCACGGCGAACCGAGGAGCGCGTCACCTCTACGCCGCACTTGTCGCAAACGATGCCACGATAGCGCAGGTTCTTGTACTTGCCGCAATAGCATTGCCAGTCTCGTGTCGGGCCAAAAATCGCCTCGCAGAACAGGCCATCCTTCTCCGGGCGCAGGCGCCGATAGTTTATCGTCTCCGGCTTGGTGACTTCGCCGTGGGACCAATTTTTAATCTGTTCCGGCGAGGCAAGACTGATGCGAAGTGCGCTGAAATCCTTCGCTTCCAAGGTGACCTCCTCTGCAGTTCAGGATAGTGAAAAGGCAATCCGGACAAGTGACCATTCACAGCCTGAGATCCGGATCAGGCCGGCAACATGCTGATGTGAAGCGCAATCAGGCGCAGAAATACGCAGGGCTCGCACATGACGCCGCTGCGTGTTCAGGATGTGGCAATACTTTACCATAAACTACGGCAAAGCATAGCCTGGCAGGGCCCGTCTGTCAAGTCCGGTCCAGCCTCGCGTGTGGGTATGTGAATTGTATGAACAATGATTAAAGCCTAACGCAGCTGACCTTGCCTGTCAAGCAGGCGCCCGGGCAGCAACGCGGGCGCGCATCCAGGCTTCCATGAACTCGTTGAGGCGGCCATCCAGCACTGCGCCTGTGTTGCCAACCTCATGCCCGGTGCGGTGATCCTTGACCATCTGGTAGGGGTGTAGCACGTAGGAGCGAATCTGGTTTCCCCAGCCAGCATCCACATTCTCGCCCTTCAGGCTGGCCAGCTCGGCCTCCTGCTTCAGACGCTCCTCTTCGTACAGGCGCGTCTTGAGGATCTGCATCGCGCGCTCACGGTTTTGCTTCTGGCTGCGTTCGTTTTGACATTGCACCACGATTCCGGTCGGAATGTGGGTGATACGGATAGCGGTATCGTTCTTCTGGACATGCTGGCCGCCGGCGCCGCCGGCGCGAAAGGCATCCAGGCGCAGGTCGGCTTCGTTGATCTCAATGTCGATTGCGCCCTGGATATCGGGCCAAAGCTCGACCTTGGCAAAGGAAGTGTGGCGGCGGCTGGCGGAGTCGTAAGGGCTGAGGCGCACGAGGCGATGGACGCCCTGTTCGCTGTGCAGATAGCCATAGGCGTACTGGCCGCCAATCTCGAGCGTGACGCTCTTGATGCCGGCTTCCTCTCCTTCGCTGCGGTCGATGACGGAGGTGGCGTAGCCATTCTGCTCCGCCCAGCGCAGATACATGCGCTCGAGCATGCCGGCCCAGTCCTGCGAGTCCGTGCCGCCGGCGCCGGCGTGGATGGCGAGGATAGCGCTCTCCTGATCATGCTTGCCCGAGAGCAGGGCGTGAAAGGACATGCGCTCCACCAGGGGCTGCAGCGCATGGTACTCCTCACCCAGCTCCTCCAGCAGACCCGGGTCTTCCAGCTGCGCCAGTTCCAGCGCGTCATCAATGCGGCGGGCGATGTTGCGCCAGCGCCCGACCTCGGCCTTCAGCGTGGAGAGCGACTGCATCTTTTGGCTGGCGGCCTCCGGTTCTTCCCAGAAGTCGGTTGCGCTGGCGGCCCGCTCGATGACGGCGATGGCAGCTTCCTTTTCCACGATTCCGAGGCGAGCAATCAGGCCGTCAATCGTTTCCTTTAGCGCCTGCAACTGGCTAACCAGCTGATCCATGAATTTTCACTCAATTCTCGTCGAAGAGACTTTTGACAAAGATGTCAGGTGTGAAAGGGACGAGATCATGCAGTCCCTCGCCCAGCCCCACATAGTGCACCGGCAGATTAAGTTCAGCATAGACGGCGAAGACCATGCCACCCCTGGCGGAGCTGTCCAGCTTGGTGACGATTACGCCATTCACCTCCACCATCTCCTGGAACTTGCGCGCCTGCTGCAGGGCGTTCTGGCCCGTCGTGCCATCCAGCACCAGCAACACCTCGTGCGGCGCATCCGGCACGACCCTGGCCGAGACTGAGCGGATGCGCTTCAATTCGTTCATCAGGTTGGCATTGGTGTGCAGACGGCCGGCGGTGTCGATAATCAGGATGTCGTAGCCGCGCGCCTGCGCCGCCTTTGTGGCGTCAAAAACGACGGCGGCCGGGTCCGAGCCGGAGCGGCCGGCAATGACCGGCGCGCCGACGCGCTCCCCCCAGGTTTGCAGCTGCTCGATGGCAGCGGCGCGAAAGGTATCGCCTGCGGCCAGCATGACCTTGCGCCCGGCCAGACTGAGCCGGTGGGCGAGACGGGCAATCGCCGTGGTTTTGCCCGAACCGTTGACGCCGACCACCAGCACGACCGAGAGCGGGCGTCCGCTGAGGTCCAGGGGCGGTGGCGCGGAGAGCATTCCGGCAAGGGTCGAGCGCAAGCCCACCTGCAGTTGCTCAGTGTCGCGCCAGTTGTTTGAACGCAGGGTGTCCAGCACCTTTTGCGTAACCGCAAGGCCCAGGTCCGCCTGAATGAGGAGGGCCTCGATGTCGTCCCATGTGTCTTCATCGATGTCGTTGCTGGAGAGCAAGGTGGCGATACGCCCGAAGAAGGAGCGCCGCGTGCGGGAGAGGCCACGGCCAAATACACTCAAGAGCGAACTCCACAACGGGGGATCTCTGTGCGGCAGTATAGCCGGGCGTTCCGTGCGCGACAAGACTCGCGCTATACTGGCCGCAGGTGGGAGCATGGCCATGAATGACGGACTGACACATCTGGACGGACAGGGCGTGGCGCGCATGGTGGACGTTGGCGCCAAGCCACAAAGCGAGCGCATGGCGCTGGCCGCGGGCACGGTGCGCATGCAGCCGGCCACGCTACAACTCATTCGTGAAGGCGCGCTGAAGAAGGGCGATGTCTTTGCCGTGGCCCGGCTGGCGGGCATCATGGCCGCCAAGCAAACGGCGGCCCTCATTCCGCTCTGTCATCCGCTGGCGCTAACGCAGATCGACGTCGAGCTGGACGTAGATGTGGCGGCCAGCGCTCTGCGCATTCAGGCGCTGGCGCGCACAACTGGCCCGACCGGCGTGGAGATGGAGGCGCTGACGGCGGTCACAGTCGCAGCGCTCACCGTCTATGACATGGCCAAGGCGGTGGATCGGGGCATGCGCATCGGCGAGATTCGCTTGCTGGAGAAACGTGGTGGACAGCGCGGCGACTTTGTCGCGCAGGAGCGCGTAGATGCAGATTGAAGTCCTGCTCTTCGCGACCTTGCGTGAGGCAGCCGGACAACGGCAGTTGACGCTGCGTCTTGCGCAGGAACCGGCGACAGTCGCCGAAGTGCGCAGTGCGTTGACGCGGCAGTGGCCACAGCTGCGCGAGCATGTTGCCGCGGCGATTGCCGCGGTAAACGAGGAGTTTGCCTTTGACGACGAGAAAGTGCAGGCTGGTGACACGGTCGCATTTTTCCCGCCGGTCAGCGGCGGCGCCGGCCCGCCAGAAATTTATCAGTTGGCGAAGGCGCCCATCGACCACGATGAGATTATCGCAGCCATCACTGTGCCGGAGACCGGCGCAGTCTGTGTGTTCAGCGGCATGGTGCGCGGCAGTACGACGCGCGGCGACGCTCCGCGCCAGACCGCGCTGCTGGAGTATGAAGCCTACGAACCGATGGCGCTGACCCGTATGCGCCAGGTGGGCGCCGAAATTCGCGGCCGTTGGCCGCTGGTACAGGGCATCGCCATCCTGCAGCGGGTCGGCAGTCTGGCCGTCGGCCAGAACACGGTGCTCATCGCCTGCTCCTCCGCCCATCGGGACGAAGGCTGCTTTGAGGCCGCGCGTTACGGCATCGACCGATTGAAGGAGATCGTGCCTGTGTGGAAACGAGAACAGGGGCCGACCGGCAGCGTCTGGGTCGAGGGCAGCTATCGTCCGCAAGCCGCAGACCGGCATGAGTGAGTTGATGATGCGGCGGGTGGTCGTAACCGGACTGGGTGTGGTGTCGGCGCTGGGGCAGACGGCGGAGAGCAGCTGGCAGGCCCTTTGTGGGGGCCGCAGCGGCGCAGGCTTCATCACCCGTTTTGATTGCTCAACACACAAGGTGAAGATTGCAGCCGAGGTGCGCGACTGGGAGCCGACGCAACACATGAGCGCGCGCGACGCGCGCCGCCGCGATCGCTATCAGCAAATGGCGCTGGTTGCCGCGCGCGAAGCGCTGTGCCAGTCGGGCCTGGAAATCGACGAATCCAATGCAGGGCGCACAGGCGTGGTGATGGGCTCCTCCGTAGGTGGCGTGGAAAGCTATTTCGAGCAGGCTGAGCGGCTCATCGAAACCGGCGACCCGCGGCGCATTACGCCCTTTGGCATTCCGATGCTGATGGTCAACGGCGGCAGCGGCCTGGTGAGCATTGAAATCGGCGCGGTTGGGCCCAGTGGCTCGGCGGTCTCCGCCTGCGCCACCGGGGCGGATTGCATCGGCCGCGCTTTCGAGCTCATCCACGTGGGGCGTATCGACCAGGCCGTGGCGGGCTGCAGCGACGCGCCCATCATCCCGATCGGCATCGGCGCCTTCGACCGTGTCGGCGCCTGTTCGCGGGAAACTGAGGATCCGGCAAGCGCCTCGCGTCCCTTCGACCGCATGCGCACGGGGCTGGTGTTCGGCGAAGGTGCCGGCGCGCTGGTGCTGGAGGCCCTGGACACGGCCCATGCGCGTGGCGCCACGATCCTGGCAGAGTTGGTGGGCTATGGTTCGACATCGGACGCCTTCCACTCCACCGCGCCGGACCCCGAGGGGCGGGGCGCCGCCGCGGCTATTGGCCATGCGCTGCAGGATGCCAGACTGAACGCAGCGGACATCGACTACATCAACGCCCATGGCACCGCCACGCAGCTCAACGACGTGATGGAGACGAAGGCGCTCAAGCGGGCGCTCGGCGCTCAAGCTTACAAGATTCCGGTGAGCTCGACCAAGAGCATGACCGGCCACGCCATGGGCGCGACGGCGGCGATGGAGGCTGTGTTCTCCGTGCTCGCCTTGCGCGATCAACTGGCGCCGCCCACCATCAATTTGAGCGAGCCGGACCCGGAATGTGACCTGGACTACGTGCCCAACGTGGCGCGTGAGCTGCGGCTGGACAAGGTGATGAGCAACGCCTTTGGCTTTGGCGGCCACAATGCCTCGCTAGTCTTCTGCCGGATTTAGGCAGGCCCATGGACCTCGCCGACTTTCAGAGAAGCCATGGGCTCGTCTTCCACGACGAGACTCTGCTGCGCCAGGCCCTGACCCATCGTTCCTGGCCGCACGAACAGGTTGGTCTCGCGGCGCAGGAAGAAGACAACGAGCGCCTGGAATTCCTTGGTGATGCCGTGCTGGCCTTCGCCGTGACGCGTACCCTCTACGAGCGTTTTCCAGGGATGCCCGAAGGTGAACTGACGCGCCTGCGCGCGGCACTGGTGCGCAGCGAAACCCTGGCTGACATCGCCAGGGAGATGCAACTGGGCGACATGCTGCGTCTGGGCCGCGGCGAAGCGCAAAGCGGCGGGCGTGAGCGGCGCAACATCCTGTGCGACGCCTTCGAGGCTCTGCTGGGAGCGCTCTATCTCGACCAGGGCCAGGCCGCAGCAGAAGCCTTTGTCGTGCCACGCTTGCTGCCGCTGATCAATGGCATGCTTGAGGAAGGCCTGGTGGATGCGCGCAGCCGCCTGCAGGAATGGAGCCAGGCGGAGTTCTTCGCCACGCCAGCTTACGAGCTACTGGCCGAGAGCGGTCCGGACCATGAAAAGATGTTCACGGTCGCTGTGCGGATTCAGGACGAGGAACTGGGCACCGGCTGCGGCCGAAGCAAACAGTCTGCCGCGCTGGCTGCTGCCAGGGCAGCCCTCGACGCCTTGCTTGGGGAAGGCCGCCTACCCGGGCCCGGTGCTGAGTGAAAGCTCGAACATGGCCAGGCGATGGCCGGATGTCGCCGCGGCCAGAACGCCCGTGCCAAGCTCGCGCAGCGGCGCTCTCAGCCACAGGAAGTCCGTCCGCACTTCCTCGCCCTCATCTATCGTCGTCCAGATGCTGTCCAGGGGATGGCCATAAAAGGGGTCGCTGAAGTTGGCAGCGCGCAGCGGCTGCAGGAGCTGGTCGTCGGGCGATTCATCAAAAGACGCGCCGAGCACAAGCAATTCAGGTTCTTCGCGATTGTGCAACACGCCGATGAGCGTGTTCATCGCGCCGATTTGTAGTTGCAGGCTGCGCGGCGCCTGTCCCGGCCAGTAGTTGTATAGGGTTAGCGTCTCACCCTGCACATCGAGTGAGGCCCGCTGCAGGCCGCCCTGTTGACCATCGCCGACGGCGAGCCAGCCATTGTGGTCGCCCAGCTCTGCGCGAGACAGCAGTGCCAGCCCGTTTACGCCTTCGGCCGTCGGGTAAAAGCGATGTTGCATGTTCAGCCGGCGTGCCAGCCAGTAGGCCTGGTCGACCCAGAAGCTGGTGCTGCGGCCGGCATCGACATTTTGTAGCAAAACGACGTCCGCGCCACTGGCCAGAATCGTCTGCGCGTAGGGTTCAAGTTCCCGCTGCCAGTGGATGTTCGCGCCAGCGTCGATGTTCCAGGTGGCCACGCGCAAGGTGGAGGCGTCCAACGAGTCGTCTGGCGGTGGCGGATTGCTGAGGCCAACAGTCAGTACGGTAGCGGCGAGGACGAAAAGAAAGGCCGGCAGGCTGTTGCCGCCGGAATCGTTGGCCCAGGCGATGCGGTGGCGCGTGCGCGTCATGGGCAGGGCCGCCAGGATAACGGCCAGCAACAGTAGCGCTGCACCCATCCCGCGCAGACCACGCAGCATACTCTGCGCCAGTTCGCCCGCCTCTGCGAGCGCCGGGAAGGGGCTCGCGGCCAGCGGGACGGCGACCGTGAAGTAATTGCCAAGCAGCAGCAGGGCAGTCACGAGCAGCGCCGGTATCAACACGACTGCGGCGAGATTGCGATCACCCTCCTCCTGCGGCCGCAACAGCCACCACCACATCAGGCTGACGGCGAATTGCAGCAACACCAGCGCAATCGCTGCGGGCAGGCCTTCAAGGCGCAGCCCGACCACCAGCAAGAGCGCGATTAGCGCCAGCCACAGCCAGCCTCGCAGCCCGCCGTAGAAAGCTTGCAGCAGACTGCGCGCCAGGCTGCGCACAGGCGGCAGCAGCGGCAGCAAGGTAGCGGCAATGACAAGGGGCGCGATGTGGTTCAGTGGCGTGGCAGTGCGCGCCGCAATGGCGTTGGGCAGCGCCAGCAGGGTGAGCTCCAGATATAGCAGGGCGCCCAGGCCGAGCGCGCCGCGAAGCGTCATTAGCCCCCGCTGGGCAGTGACTTCTGCGAGCACAGGTTCCTGGGCCCGGCGCATGAGGTAGACGGTGATCGCAATTGCAGCAGCGGAGAGCAGGAGCTGTGGCCCGGCCCAGGCGGAACTCCAGGAGGGGTCAAGGGTGTTGCTGGCGGCACGTAACAGCTGGTCAGCAGCGAAGCCGAGGATCATCAGCTGCGGGAACTGCATCACGCGCCGGTGCATGATCAGCACGATGAAAACGAGCCCGCCGCCGAGCACAGCGGAGCTCACATGGCTTTCGGCCAGGCCGATGCCCAGCGCCGGCAGGGTGCGCGCGACTGCAATGAAGATCACGCTGACTGGCAACGCACGGCGGTCCTGATTGAACCACCGGGCCAGCAGCGGCAGGGCCAACATGAGTAGCAGAAAAACGATTTCCCCGCTGAACTGCGCAGGGTCGACCATGCCCTGTGGCAATGCTGCGTTGCCTGTTGCCTGCGCCTCAAACAGGCTGGCGCTGGCGCTCCGGTTGAGCAGCAGTCCAGGTAGACGACGAAGGGCCTGGACGAAGAAGAGCCCGACCAGCGCAACCTCAATTGTTTGCAGCAGGGAAACCAGGACCTTGCGCGACATTTCTGCCCCCGGCAGCCTACGATTTGGCCGCAGTGTACTCCCTGCCGCTATTCCTGTCGACTTGTCGTCGTGTGCCTGGCTCCGAAGGGCAGGGCCGGGAGAAAGCTGCGCTGCAAGTCCGTGCAAAGCGGGCTGTGCCGAATAGCCGCATCGGCTCTATACTGGGGCTAATCTCTCCGGCAACGAGGCTTCGACAATGGAACAGGTTGATCTGATCCTGGCAGGCGGGACGGTCGTCACGATGGACGCGGAATTCTCGCTCTACCCGGACGGTGCTGTAGCAATCCGTGACGAGCGCATCGTTGCTGTCGGCCCGCGCGAGACGCTGTTGGCCGCTTACGATGCGACAGAAGCGCTGGATTGCAGCGACAGTTACATCCTCCCTGGCCTTGTAAACGCGCACACGCATGCGCCCATGACCCTGCTGCGCGGCCTGGCGGATGACCTGCGCCTGGATGTGTGGCTGATGGGCTACGTGATGCCGACCGAGCGCGAGTTCGTCAGCCCGGAGTTCTGCCGCCTGGGGGCGCGCCTGGCCTGCGCGGAGCAAATCCGCAGTGGCATCACTACCTTTGCGGACATGTATTACTTCGAGGAGGAGATCGCCGAGGTAACCGCCGAAGCAGGGATGCGCGCGGTGCTGGGACAGTCCGTGTTGCGCTTCCCGACGCCCGACGCGGACAGTTACGAAGACAGTCTGGCGCGCACGCGCCGTTTCATAGAGGACTGGAAGGGACACGCGCTCATTACGCCGGCGGTTGCGCCACATGCGCCTTATTCGAGCACGCGTGAGATGCTGGAGGAATGCGCGGCGCTCGCCCTGGCCTGTGATGTACCGCTGCTCATCCACATTGCCGAGACGCGCCAGGAGCTTGAGGACAGCCTGGCGGATCATGGCCAGCGTGTGGTCGACCAGGTCGATGAGGTCGGCCTGCTGGAGGCGAAAGTGTTGGCAGCGCACTGCGTACACATCAATCTGGCTGAAATGGAAACCTTGCACGCGCATGATTGCAGTGTCGCACATTGCCCGACCAGCAACCTGAAGCTGGCCAGCGGCATCGCCCCCGTGACTGCCATGCTGGAACGTGGGCTCACGGTCGGCATCGGTACGGACGGGCCGGCCAGCAACAACGATCTAGACATGCTGGAGGAAATGCGGCTGGCGGCGATTCTTGCGAAAACGGACGCCAATGATCCAACTTCATTGCCCGCGCGTCAGGCGCTGCTGATGGCGACGCGCCAGGGCGCCGAAGCCCTGTTCCTGGGTGAGCAGACGGGCAGCCTGGAGCCGGGCAAGCTGGCAGATGTCATCGTGTTGGATGCAAGGCGTGTGCACAACATGCCGCACTTTCAGCGTAGCGAGGATGCCATCTACTCGCAGATCGTCTACGCCGGCAAGAGCACAGACGTGGCCCATGTGATCTGCCACGGGCGTTGGCTGATGCGCGATCGGCAGTTGCTCACTCTGAACGAGGATGACCTGGTCGCCAGGGCGCATGAGCAAGCGCAGCGCGTCGACGAATTCCTGCGCGCGAAGACCGGCGATGTGCTCTCAAAGCTCCTCACCGTGACCCAGGGGATGGAGCGGGGCGAGAGCTTCGAGGTGCAGGCCAAGCTCGTGCTGCGCGATGCCGCTGCGCTGGAGCGTCTACTCGCTCATGATGCAGTTCAGGTTCTGAAGCGGGTGCAATATCGCCAGTACGACACCTGGTTCAGCTTTGAAAATGAGGCGGACGGCCGCTTGCGCTATCGCGAAGATGACTTGCTGGACGCGGATGGCGGCGTCGAATCGACGCGCAGCCGCCTGACCCTGACGCGCTACAACAAGGTCGACAGCTACGACCTGGCGGTCATGCTTTCGCGCTCCCGCTTTTTTGCGCAGGCGGACCGGCCGCTGCGCTTCTACCGCGAGTACTTTCGGCCCGTGGCAGAAAGCGCGCTGGAAAAGGATCGGCGCCGTTGGCACATCATGTTCCAGGGCGTGCTGTTCTACGTCAACGTGGACCGCTTCATTAGTCCGCCCGGCGAAGAAACCTATCTCGAGCTGAAAACTCGCACCTGGTCAACAGCGGATGCAGGCGACAAGGCCACGCGCATAAAGGAAATGCTGGCCATCCTCGGCGTGGACGCTGACGACATGGTGCTGGAAGATTATCCGGAATTGCACGGCAGCCAGGCCGACTCAACGAGCCCCGTTTAGCCAGACGCGCAGCTCTTCTACGAGGGCGTCCGGCTGCAAACTGGCTGCGTCCTGCCAGCGTATGCCGGAATCGTGGCCGCGGAACCAGGTGAGTTGACGCCGAATGTAATCGTGCGTGGCAAATTTCGCTTGCTGGATGGCTTCGTCCAACGGCAGGTCGTCCAGCAGATGCGCGGCCAGCTCGCGATAGCCCAGGCCACTCATCGAAGGCAAATCGCGCGAATAACCGGCCTGCAGCAGCGCGCGCACCTCCTCTACGAAGCCGGCGTCGATCATGGCCTCAAGACGATTGTCAGCGCGGTGATGCAGCGCCGGGCGTTCGAGGTGCAGGCCAATTTGCAGGATGTCCCAGGGCGGTGGCTGACGCTGCTGCAACTCGCTGATTGGCTGGCCGGTCTCGTGCCAGACCTCCAGCGAACGCACCACTCGCCGCAGGTTGTTCGGATGCGTCCTGGACGCGGCGGTCGGGTCGACACTGGCGAGCTGCCGATGCAGCGCCGCACGACCCTGCTCCGCAGCGATGGCTTCCAGGTCCGCGCGCAGGGTCAGGTTGGGCGGCACGACCGGGATGCGCCAGCCCTCGACGATGGCGCTGAGGTACTGCCCGGTGCCGCCCACCAGCAGTGGCACACGACCGCGACGTTGAATGGCGGCGATGGCGGCATTGGCCATACGCTGAATCTTTGCCAGTCCCGGGTTTTCGTCGGGAGCGGCGATGTCAAGCAGGTGATGCGGCACGCTTTCTCGTTGCTGCGCGTCCGGCTTGGCAGTGCCGATGTCCATGCCGCGATAAATCTGACGACTGTCCGCGCCGACGATTTCTCCGTCTAACGCCGTTGCGAGCTGGAGGGCAAGCCCGGTCTTGCCGCTGGCTGTGGCGCCCAGGATGATGATCAATGGCGGCCTACCAGCCAAGCGCATCCTCCACGTGCTCAATTTGCGTTCGCTCACCCAGGGCAACGGCGATCACATCCAGGCGCCAGGCGGACGCGGTCGCTTCATGGGCCTGCAGCCAGGCCCAGACGGCGGCAGTGAGGCGCTCCCGTTTGCGCGCTGTGATGCTGGCGAAGGCATCTTCAGTGCAGGTCTGGTGGCGCGTGCGCACCTCGATGAAGACCAGCACATCGGCCTGGCGCGCGACGATGTCCAGCTCGCCCTGGGCGCAGTGCCAGTTGGTATCGAGGATGTCGAAGCCGCGCTGACGCAGGAAGCGAGCCGCCAGCGCTTCCCCGTGCCGACCGGTGCGTAGTGTCTGCATAACTGGAGCCTAACCTTGCGGGCTGGTAGCTGCAAGGCGGAGGGATTGAAATGAGGCCCTGCATCGGCTACCATCCGCTGCGCGGGGAACAGACGAGGGGGAGTGCATGGAACTAACCATTCAGGACGCAGGCGCGCTGGGCGTAATCGCCAGTCTGATCGGGCTGGGGTTCGCGCTCTGGCAACGAAACTTTGTCATGGCCCAGGACGCGGGCAACGAGACCATGCAGCGTATCTCGGGCGCGATTCAGCGCGGCGCCCAGGCCTTCCTCTCCCGTGAGTATCGCGCAATTGGCATCCTCGTGGTGATTATCACGCTGGTTCTGGTGGTGCTTTCCACGCTGGAAGGCAGCGGCATGAGCATCTGGACGGCGGTCGCCTTTGTGTGCGGCGCGCTGGCCTCCGGCCTGGCTGGCTACATCGGGATGTACATCGCCGTGCGCGCCAACGTGCGCACGACCCAGGCCGCCTCGCACAGTCTTAACCAGGGCCTGCGGGTGGCCTTCGCCAGCGGCACCGTGATGGGTACCGTGGTGGTCTCGCTGGCCCTGCTGGGCGTGAGCGTACTATTCGTGCTGCTCACCGGGCAACTGCCGCCACAGCAGGCGGCTAGCGCGCTGGCGGGCTTCGGCTTCGGCGGCACCTCAATCGCCATCTTCGCGCGCGTCGGCGGCGGCATTTACACCAAGGCGGCCGACGTCGGTGCCGACCTGGTGGGCAAGACCGAGGCCGGCATCCCCGAGGATGATCCCCGCAACCCGGCCACTATCGCCGACAACGTGGGCGACAACGTCGGTGACGTCGCCGGCATGGGCTCCGACCTCTTCGAAAGTTACGCCAGCTCCATCATCGCCGCCATTTCGCTGGCGACCCTGGGCGCCGGCCTGGCAAAAGATCAGCAGTTGGCCGGGCAACTCTTCCCGCTGCTGGTGGCCGCCGTCGGTCTGATCATCGGCATGGGCAGCACCTTCCTGGTGCGCACCGAAGAAGGCGCCACGCAGGAGATGTTGCTGGGTAGCCTGCGGCGCGGCATCTACACTGCCAGCGCGCTGGTGGGCCTGGCGATTGTCGTCATCGGCACGCTGCTGGGCCTGGGCACGGGCGCAATCAGTGCCACCCTGGCCGGCCTCATCGGCGGCGTGCTCATCGGCTACTTCACGGAATATTTCACCGCTACCAGTTACGGGCCCACTCGCGGCCTGTCGGACAGCGCCAGCGGTGGCGCCGGTATCGTCGTCATTCGTGGCCTGGCGCTGGGCATGCTCAGTACGCTGGCGCCGGTGATCATCGTGGTCATCGTCACCCTGGTGGCGACTGCGGCAACCGGACTCTACGGCGTGGCGCTGGCCGCCGTTGGCATGCTCAGCACCCTGGGCATCACTTTGGCAACTGACGCTTATGGGCCGGTGGCGGACAACGCCGGCGGCATCGCCGAAATGGCCGAGCTCGACGACAGCGTGCGCGAGCGCACCGACGCGCTTGACAGCCTCGGCAACACGACGGCGGCCACGGGCAAGGGCTTCGCCATTGGCAGCGCGGCCATGACGGCGCTGGCGCTGACCACAGCCTTCATTACGGCGCTGGGCGGGACGGATGCGCCAACCACCTTCGCCGCAGTGATTCTGGATGCGCGCCTCATCACCGGCGTTTTCATTGGCGCCATGCTGCCCTACATCTTCAGCGCGCTGACCATGCGCGCGGTGGGGGATGCGGCGCAGTCAATCGTGGAGGAAGTTCGGCGTCAGTTCCGCGAAATCCCCGGCATCATGGAAGGCACTGGCGAGCCGGACTACGAGCGCTGCGTGGCCATCAGCACGGATAATGCCATTCGCCAGATGCTGCTGCCAGGCATCGTCGCTGTGGCCGTGCCGGTGCTCATTGCCTTGCTGACCGTCTTGGGTCGGGGCAATTCGTTGGAGCGTTTTGTGGGGCAGGAGACTTTGGTGGGAGTGCTGGTGGGTTCACTGGCCTCTGCTTTCATGCTGGCGGTGATGATGGCCAATGCCGGCGGCGCTTGGGACAACGCCAAAAAGTTCATAGAGGCCGGCAATCTCGGCGGCAAGGGCTCCGACGCACACAAGGCCGCTGTCGTCGGCGACACGGTCGGCGACCCCTTCAAGGACACCTCGGGGCCGTCACTGAACATCCTGATCAAGTTGCTGGCGATTGTGTCGCTGGTGATCGCGCCGATGCTGGCCTCGGCGCCGGTTGGCTGACTCATCCCACACAAATAACAAGAGGCGGCTCTCACATTGTGAGGGTCGCCTTTCTTAGTCTGCTACTTTGCTACGTTTCAGGATGTGGCGGAACTTGTAGCCGTAAACGATCATGCCGCTCTGGCCTTCGCTGTAGAGACGGCGCGTCACCATCTCCACCCGGTCGCCGATGCGGGGCGGACTGTCGAGGTCAGTCAGTTGCGCGGTGAGGAGCGGGCCTTCGTCGAGGCGGATGAGCGCCAGCATATAGGGCGCCTGATCCTCGAAGCCGGACGGTGGATTGCCGAGCGTGGTGAAACTGTAAATTTCGCCCGTGCCGGCGAACTGGAAATGCTCCGCATCCGGAGCAGGATCAGAAAACACGGGGTGGGTCAAGCGTGTGCGGGTTCCGGCAGTGCCGGGGCGGGGCGGGTCTGAGTATCGGAATTCTTTGGCCGCTGTTGCAGGCTCAGCTGGCCGTCCCGATGGCGAAAGCCTTGCAGACGATAGCGCTGTGCATTGAGCCGCCAGTTACGCGAGATTTGCATGTGTACTGAACCGTCCCCGGAAAGTGCCGTCGCTACACACAGGATAGGGCCGGATGCCTGTCAATTGCTGTCAGGCGAGGCCGAATCCCTGCCGAATGCTGTCAGATGAGGCCGTTTTGCCGCCGAAAACCTGTCAATTCCTGTCAGCAACGCTTAAAGACAGACGATTCGCGTGACTTCGAGCACATTATGTAGAGTCGCCCAGCTGGACGCGGCGACCGGTGCGGGCCGACTCGTAGGCGCCTAGGATCATCTCGATGCACACGCGTCCGTCGGCGGCCGTCGCCAACGGGCCGCGCCTGCCCTGCAGAAAGTCGACGAGAGGCCGCGGCACATCGCGGATGCGCTCGCCTTGTGGCCGCAGCGGAAAGTCGAAGGTCTCCCAGGCGCTGGTTGCCGCGCGATAGACCTTGAGCGCTACCGCGCCTGGCAACAGGGGCACATTGGACGACGGCAAATCGCCGTGGTTCTGGACGATGCTGCCCTGGTCACCATAGATCTCGGTGGTGTTCTCGGCTGCCAGGGTGGTGGAGCTGTTGAGCAGGATGCCCAGCTCGCGCCCCGGGAAGCGGTAGACGGCGATGCCGTTGTCGTCAGGCGCGACGTCGGTGACGATGTTGTCGATCTCGGCCATCACGCTCACCGGCGCGCCCAGCATCCAGTACATCCAGTCCGCGGCGTGGGAGGCGTCGTCCATGAACATGCCCATGTTCTGCGCCGGGTCGATGTGCCAGTTGCCGGCGTAGGCGAAGTCCGGGTTCAGCAGCATGGGGATGGCGTGGCGCCGCCGAAGAATGGCCACCTTGCCGATGACGCCTTCGTCCAGCAGGGCCTTCATCTTCTGGTTGACCGGATCGGCGCGCATCTGGTAGCAGAGGCTGAACTTCACGCCGCTTTCCTGCACTGCGGCGGCGATGGCATCGCAGTCGGCCAGACTGAGCGCCATAGGCTTTTGCAGCAGGATATGCTTGCCGGTGCGGGCGGCGGCGATACAGTGAGCGGCGTGCTGACTGGTCGGACTGGCGATGAAGACTGCGTCAAGCTCCGGCCGCGCAAGCAAGCCATCCAGCTGCGGCTCAAGGTCCAGGCCAAATTGCTCACAGTACAGCTGGCCGCGATCGGTGTCGTCGTCCCAGGCAGCAACAATCTCTGCATCATCGAAATCGCGCATGACATCCGCGTAGGCGCGGACATGCGCGTGTGCGAAGCTAATGATGCCGAGACGCAGGATTCTCACGCCTCAGGTCCTTAGCTTGCCGCGGAAACGGCAGTAGGTCGCGTAGTCAATTTCGCTGCGGCGTGCGATGTAGTCGCGAGTAGAAGGAGCGTGTCCTCGCATCGCTGACAGATGCTTCGTGACCTCCAGGTCGAAGGCGTCAGAGCCGGCGCCGCTGCCGTAGCTGACCATAAGGATGCGGTCGCCAGGTTCTGCAATGTCCAGTATCGCGGTCAGCCCCAGCATGCAGGAACCGGAATAGGTGTTGCCGATGTCGCCGGCGAGCAGGCCCGCGCTCACCTGGTCCGCACTGAAGCCCAGGTTACGCGCGGCGCGCTGCGGAAACTTGACGTTGGGTTGGTGGAAGACCGCCCAGGCGTAGTCCCCCGGCTGCGTGCCCATCTGTTGCATAAGCGTGCGCGCTGCGTTGATTGTGTGATTGAAGTATGCGGGTTCGCCGGTGAAGCGGTCACCGTGACTGGGATAGGGTTGGCCCTCTCGCCGCCAGAAATCGGGCGTGTCGGTGACGAAACTGGTGCTGCCGAGGAAGCGCGCGCAGGAATCCTGCGCCGGGCCGAGCAAGAAGGCCGCGCCGCCGGAAGCCGCGGTGTACTCAAGGTCATCGCCGGGCCGCCCCTGGGCGGTGTCCATTCCTATGGCCAGGGTGTAGCGTCCCATGCCGCTGCTTATGATGCCGATGGAGGCCTGTACGGCTTCGGTGCCGGCCTTGCAGGCGAATTCCAGGTCGGCGGCCATGACCGCGGGCGTCGCGCCTACGCTCTCGGCGACGACGGTGCTGCTCGGCTTGACGGCGTAGGGGTGGCTCTCGCTGCCGACCCAGACGGCGCGAATTTCTGCCGGTTCGATTTTGGCGCGGGCGATAGCGTTGCGCGCAGCCTCGATGGACATGGTGATGACGTCCTCGTCGAGTCC
Source organism: Phototrophicaceae bacterium (assembly GCA_965223965.1). GTDB lineage: Bacteria > Chloroflexota > Anaerolineae > Aggregatilineales > Phototrophicaceae > JAGWBD01. The sequence goes on along the minus strand of CBDCXX010000006.1, from coordinate 1,455,584 downwards.
GGCGACGGCCTTCTCGCGCACCGGGCTGCCGCCCATGCCCTGCGTCCAGATGCGTGCGATTTCGCTTCCGGGCAGGCGGTAGCGGGGGACGTAGGCGCCGTAGCCGACGATGCCGACCTTTCGTTCGGGGAATGTCGTGGGCGCCTCAAACAGGGTTCCGTTTTTGGTCATGGGTGTTCCATTCCTCTTGCGTTCAGGCTTCCCTCTGCTTCAGCGCGTCCACGAGTTGCTGCGCCCGCTGCAGGCGAATGTCACCTGCGGCCACGAGCGCCCGGGCGATGTCGGCGACCCCTTCCGGCGGCGCGCCGGCGGCCAGCGCCAGCTGTCGCGCGTGCAGGTTCATGTGGCCGCGCTGGATGCCTTCCGTGGCCAGCGCGCGCAGGGCGGCGAAGTTCTGTGCCAGGCCGACTGATGCCATGACCTGTGCCAGTTCCTGCGCTGTGCTGACGCCAAGAATCTTCAGCGCGACGCGCGCCAGCGGGTGTGCCCGCGTGGCGCCGCCGACCGTGCCGACCGCCAGCGGCAGCTCGAGCGACCCGTGCAGAACCTCCTGCTCGTCCAGGCGCCACTGCGACAGGCTGCGGTAGAGGCCGTCGCGGGCTGCCCAGGCGTGGGCGCCTGCTTCGATAGCGCGCCAGTCGTTGCCGGTGGCGATGGCCACGGCGTCGATGCCGTTCATGATGCCCTTGTTGTGCGTGGCTGCGCGCCAGGGATCAACCTCTGCCAGGGCCACAGCTTCGACGATTCGTCGCGCTACTTCCTGGCCGGACTGTCCGGCCTGCGCCAGCTCGCGCGCTGGCAGCTGACAGCGCGCGCGCGCGCGGCGCCGGTCAGCCAGGTTGCTGAGGATGCGCAGGTTGGCGCGGCCACCGCTGAGCGCTTCCATGCGTGGCGCCAGGCGCTCACAGACACTGTTGACGAAGTTTGCGCCCATCGCGTCGCGGCAGTCGATGAGCAGGTGAACGACCAGCATCGGGCCGGCGGAAGTGTGCGGAAAATGGCGCAGCTCCAGATCGCGGGCGCCGCCGCCGCGCGCCACGATACTGCCGCCGGACTCATCCGCAAGCGCCAGCAACTCCGCTTTCTTCTCCAGGATGGCTGACAGCGCTGCCTCGGCGTCTGGGACGTCGAGCAGCTGAATCTGGCCGATCATCAGCGGCTCGTCGCTGCTGGCGCAGAAGCCTCCGCCGGCGCGGAAGATGCGCGCGGCGTTGCCGAGAGCGGCCACCACCGATGGTTCTTCTATGGCAAGCGGAACGAGCAGCTCGCGGCCATTGATGATGAAGTTTGGCGCGATGCCCATTGGCAGGCCGAAGACGGAGATCGCATTCTCGATCATCTGCTTGGCCTGTTCGATGCCCAGGCCGCTTCCAGTTGCCAGCAGGGCCTGTTCAGCCTCCGACAAGCCGGCATGACGCGCCAGAAGCGCCAGGCGTTCATCCGGTGTCAGGCGGTGCAGTGCAGGCAGACGCGAACTGCGGGATTTACTCATGCGCCGGACTGTAGCAGCGCCCCGCTCTCAATTGCTATCAGATCGGACTATGCGCAGGTTTGACATCCGGCCAGACGATTTCTATGCTGGCAGACATGAAGCACACTTCGCGCCGACTCCTGCTTCTCTGCCTGCTGTGGCTGCTGGCAAATGCCGGGCTGCTCACGGCGCAGGACGGCACGCTGCGGCGCATCCGCGTGCCCATCCTCATGTATCACTACGTCGACTCCCTGCCATCGAACGCAGACCCGCTCCGCATCGGGCTTACGGTGAGACCGGAAACCCTTAGGGCCCAGCTGGCCTGGTTGCGTGACGCGGGCTACAACACGATCTCCTTTGACCAGTTGCACGCCGCCCTGACCATGGGTGCAACGCTGCCTCCGAAACCCCTGATTCTGAGCTTTGACGATGGCTACAGCGGCCATTTCACAACGGTATTGCCCCTGTTGCTGGAAGCGGGCTACACGGCGACCTTCTTCGTCATCAGCGAACGGGCGGAAAATGGCGATCTGAATCATCTGAGCCGGGGGCAGGTCGCCGCCATGACCGCGGCGGGCATGTACATGGGATCTCATTCCCGTTCACATCGCGAACTGGTCGGCCGCGACCGGGACCTGCTGGTATTTGAGTTGCTGGGCAGCCGCGAGAGTCTGCAGGCGTTCACGGGGGTAGCGCCCAGGGTGCTCGCCTGGCCCTTCGGCAGCTACGACGATCTGGCACTGCAAATCGCGCAAGAGGCCGGCTATCAAATGGCGGTGAGCACGCGCCCCGGGATGCTGCACAGCAGCAGCGAACGCCTCGAACTGGCGCGGCTGCGCGTCAACAGGGACCTGAGCTTGAGCGCCTTTGCTGCCTTGCTGCGCGGTGCCTGGCTGAACGAAGGAGCGTAGCCTGTGATGTAGCGCTAGTCCGGCAGGATTTTGGTGCTGAGAAAGTGATCCAGCCAGACCAGGAAGAGCAGGGCGAGCGGCAGGGCCGTGGTCAGGAAATAGATCGTGCCGTAACGGGCGATGCTGATGGCTTCCGAGTTGACCGGAGTGATGATGGGCGGCAGGAAGATGGAGGGCAGCAGCGCGAAACCGACGGTGATGATCAGCCAGGCGCTGAACAGGCCCAGAATCGACGAGACGACCCAGACGAATATGCGTTTGATGGTCAACGAGGACATGCAGCGGCTCCCCCATACCAAGCAGGCAGACAAGTGCGCAGCAGTGTAGCGCGGGCCTGGTCTGACGGCAAGCCTTGCCCTGCGCGCCCGTGGAGCGTTTGTGGCAAAGAACAGGCAATTGCAGCATAATTGTGGTGTCAGGTTGTGGTGCGGGTCGTTCCCCGCCGTTACAGGGGGCGCTCTTCAGTACTGAGCAGGAGACCGTGCATGACTGATCTTTACGAAAAGATCGCAACTGACAACGACATGAGGCGCGTGCGCGAAGCGCAATCCATCGGTATCTACCCCTACTTCCGCGCACTCAGCCAGTCCGAAGGCGTGACTGCGACCATCGACGGCAAGGACGTCGTCATGCTGGGCTCGAACAACTATCTGGGCCTGACGACCGACCCGCGCGTGCGCCAGGTGATGATCGAAGCAGTGGAACTTTACGGCACCAGCGTGACCGGTTCGCGCTTTCTAAATGGTACGCTGGAGCTGCATCTGGAACTTGACCGCCGCCTGGCCGAATTTGTCGGCAAGGAAGCCGCGGTCGTCTTCCCGACCGGCTACCAGACCAACGTCGGCACCATCTCGGCAATGGTGGGCAAGGGCGATTTCGTCATCGTGGACAAGGACGATCACGCCAGCATCGTTGATGGCTGCATCATGTCGCGCGGTGAGATGAAGCGTTTCCGTCACAACGACATCAGCAGCCTGGACACCGTGCTGGCACGCTTGCCCGCCGAAGCCGGCAAGCTGGTCGTGGTGGATGGCGTTTACAGCATGATGGGCGATCTGGCGCCGCTACCCGAAATCGTCGAAATCTGCAAGCGCCATGGCGCGCGCATCATGGTTGACGATGCCCACGGCATTGGGGTCACCGGCGGCGGGCGTGGCACCGCGGCGCACTTCGACCTCAGCGACGAGGTCGACCTGATCATGGGCACCTTCAGCAAGAGCTTCGCCTCTATCGGCGGCTTTATCGCTGGCACTGCCGAGGCGGTGCATTTCATCCAGCACCGGGCCCGTTCCCTGATTTTCTCGGCTGCACTGCCCGCGCCCAACGTGGCGACGGTACTCAAGGTGCTCGACATCATCGAGACTGAAGGTCAACACGTAGTTAATCTCTGGGAGAACGCGGGCTACATGCGTGACGGGCTCAAGGCCATAGGCTATGACACCGGACCCAGCAACACGCCCATCGTCCCGGTAATCCTGGGCGATGACTTCCGGGTGGCGCTCGGCTGGCACGCCCTGATCGAGGCCGGTGTTTACACCAACGCGGTCGTCCCGCCGGGCACGCCTCCCGGCTCTGCACTATTGCGCACCAGCTACACTGCGACCCACCGCAAAGAGCATCTCGACCGGGCCCTGCAAGCATTCCGCGAGGTTGGCGAACGCCTGGACTTCATTCCCCAGCCTGTCGAGACCGCCGCGAACTAACGCGCCAGCAGCACGAGCCCGGCATCAACTCCGACAGTTCATCAATCACGAAATTGAGTCGAAAAATTTGCTGCGCACTATTCGTCGTAGATGCCGACTGGCGCTGCGCCAGCATCGCGCAACAGGTTGTTCAGCGCGCGTCCAATCGGTACGAGACAGGAAGCCGGCGGGCGTTCCAGCAGGCGCCACTCCGTTGAAGTGTATATCGCCATGCCGTGCAGCAGGGCAGCGCCGATGTTGCCGCGCATCCCGAGCGCCATCGCAACATCGTTGGGGATGCTGTCCGGCGCGCGCAGCCAGGCGATATGCTGCAACATTTGCTCACGGCGCGCATCGCTGAAGCCGGCACAGTCGCGAATCACCCGCTCAAGCGCCTCCAGCGTACGCGCGACCTCTCCGCTAACGGGCGTGGCGACCTGCAGCGCATCAATTCGTGCGACGCTGGTGGCCATGGAATAGTCGGTGGCGCCAGTGGAGGACGCCGGCTTCGTTTCAGGCGCTGTCGTGCAGGCCATCAGCAGGATGACCGGTAGCAGCAGGGATGTGAGTGCGCGCAAGCAAACTGCTCTTGTCACCCTGCGCTGCCCAGTGAGCGCACATAGTGGTAGAGGTTGCTGACCCCGCTGTTGCTAAGGCGTTCGGCCGGGAAGCGATGCATGCTGCCGGCAGCGCCGCCGGTTCGAATCGTGTCGATGAACGCCGATTCACTGGCGCTGTAGGCGAGCAGGGAAGGCCCGTTGTCTGTGCCGGGTCCATCCGGGCCATGGCAGCTGCCACATTCGAGGAAGTCCCAGCGTCCCTGGCCGTAGCCGACCTTGTCCGCATCGAGCACGAAGCCGCTGTCTGCGGCGAGCGTGGCGGCAACTTCGGTGGCGCCGGCAGCTACCTGGGGCGCGAGCGTGGGCTGGATGAAAGCGAAAGTCGGGAAAGGCGTGGGCGTTGCGGTTGGCGTGGACGTAGCCTCTGGAGCAGCCGGGCTGCAGGCGCCCAGCAGCAGCGCAGCCAGCAACAGGAAAGCCAAATAGCGCCTGCCATTGCTTACCTTCGACACATCGGAGCCCTCAAGTCTCGGAACGAGTGAAATCCAGAGCTTCCTGCAATCCATCGCCCAGAAAGGAAAAGCCCAGCATGGTCAGGGCGATCAGGATGGTGGGCAGAAGCGCCAGATGCCAGTAAACGGTCACCGTGGTGCCGACACTGCCCCCTACCATTTTACCCCAGCTCGCCGTCGGTTCGGTAATCCCGAGCCCGAGGAAGCTGAGTCCGGCTTCGGCGAAGATGAAGCCGGGCACGGCGAAAGAGAAGGCAATCAGCAGCGGCGAGAAGGCGTTCGGCAGGATGTGTTGCCACAACAAACGCAGCTCGGGCGCCCCTAGAGATCTGGCCGCCAGCACAAACTCGCGATCCCGGGTAGCAAGAAACTGCCCACGAGTGATGCGCGCCGGTCCGATCCAGGAAGTGATCGAGAGCACGATAATGACGTTTATCACGCCCGTGCCGAGCACGCTCAGCAGGAGCAACGCGAATATCAGCCCGGGCAGGCCGGTGCCAATTTCGATCAGGCGGCTGATGAAAAAATCCCATTTGCCGCCCTTGAAGCCCGCTATGGCGCCAAGCGGCAGGCCGATGGCGAAGGCGATGCAGGGCGAGAGCAAGCCGATGAAGAGCGAGGTGCGCGCGCCGTAAATCAGACGCGAGAGATAGTCGCGACCCGCCGTGTCTGTCCCCAGCGGATGCTCGGGGTCCACAAAGGGCAACACAGGATGCCGAATGGTAAAAAATACTTTCTTGTAGTCATACCATGCCAGCTGGTCGGCGAATACCGCGAGGAAGACCAGGAAGCAAACGATAATCAGGCCCAGCATCCCGAGACGGTTTCGGCGAAAACGGCGCAACGCATCACCCCACAGCGAACGCCGCGCCTGCTGCGCATCGAGCAGCATATCGCCCGCAATGAAGGCGCCGGTTTCAGACATTATGTCTGGCGCATCCCGGAAATGCGGATGCGCGGGTCGATAACCGTATAGAGCACATCAGTAATCAAATAGGTCAGTCCCCAGAAGAATGCGATGAGCAAAACCAGCGCCATGATCATGGGATAATCGCGCGCAAAAATGCTGGTTACGAAGAACTTGCCCAGGCCGGGAATGCCGAAGACGACCTCCACGAAAAGCGAACCGGTCAATAAATTGGGGATTTCGGGCAAAAGCACGGTAACCATGGGGATGAGGGCGTTGCGCATCACGTGCCGACTCATGACATTGCGCTCTCGCAGTCCCTTGGCGCGTGCTGTGCGCACGTAGTCCGCGCTGAGCGCGTCGCTGACGCTGGAACGGGTGTAGCGCGCCACGATAGCGAGCGGCGCCAGCGCATAGGTGATGACCGGCAAAAAATAATCGCTGGAGAGCAGGGGCTTGCCGCCCGCGACAATCGGGCCAATGATCCATTTGCCTTCCTGACCCCAGCCAACCTGAAAGCCGAAGACGATGAGGAACCAGGTCGCAATAACAAAACTGGGGATGGTGATGCCGAGGGTGGCGACGAAGGTTACCGTGCTGTCAATCCAGCTGTTGCGCCTCCAGGCGCCTGTCACGCCCAAAAGAATGCCGAGGCTGAATGCAAGCGCGATCGTGTAACCGCCCACGTGCAGTGTAACTGGCCAGACGGAACGGATGACCTCGGTTACCGGAGGATTGCCGGTCACAGAGAACGAGTGGCCAAAGTCGAAACGCAGGATGTCGGAAAGATAGGTGAAATAGCGCTCGTGGACGGGCTTGTCGAGGCCGTACTTTGCCAGAACGTTTTGCATGGCCGCTTCGGAGTAGCCGCGCTCCCCCAGGGTGAAGGGGCCGCCTGGCACAGCATTCATCAGGAAAAAGACGATGGTCACGACGGCCCAAAGGACGAAGAGCAGCGATACCAGCCGCCGGATGATGTAGCCCGTCATGGATACTCCGCGATACAGGGAAAGGGGCCTGACCCCGTTTGCGCCAGACCCCCTTGTTCCTTCTGTGAATTCGACTAGCCGCTGACGTAGTCGCCTACGGTGTTGTCGATGTAGAAGGTGCCGTACATCCACAGGTTGTACCACTGCCAGCCAGGCAGATTCTGCGCGTTCAGGTCGCGGAAGCCACCTTGCAGATAGGGCTGGAAGAGGTCACCCTGGATGCGGTGATAGAAGAAGACCGCGCCCACATCCTCAACGAGAATGCGCTCGGCCTCGCGGTAAAGTTGCTCACGGCGCACGGCGTCACCGACCAGCGAGTTGGCCTCGGTGGCGATTTCGTCGAACTCCGTGTTGCGCCAGGTGTGGCGGCCATCGGACTTCCACAGGGTACCCAGCAGGTTGGCCGGGTCGAGGTAGTCCATGCCGTAGTCTACGCCATAGAAGCTGATGGTAGTCGGGCGGGCCAGCAGGCCGTCCATGAAGGCACCGAATTCCATGTTGTTGACTTCGATGTCAATGCCGAGACATTCACTGATCGAGGCCGCTCCGGCCACGTAACGCGCAAGGATGGCATCCGTCTGACCACGCATCTGCATGGTGGTGGCCGGGAAACTTTCGCCGCCAGGATAGCCGGCGTCGGCCAGCAGACCCTGGGCTGCCTCGCAGTCAAAAGCCTGGTATTGGCGCAACTCACCGGCAGTATCCGAGGCCGGGAAGCCGGGCGCCAACATGGAGTAGGCCGGTACGGCGAACTGGCGTCCGATCACGTTGTCCACGATTGCCTCGCGGTCCAGCGCCTTGGCGAAGGCCTGACGAATCTGCACGTTGTCGAAGGGCGGTGCGAAGGTGTCGAAGCCGAGGTAATCCGTGCGGAAGTCACCCGGAGTGTGGAAGTAGTTCTCGCTGAGTACAGGGTCCGAGGAGATGATCTCAAAGTCGGCCGGCGTCAGGTAGTTATAGTTGACGCGCTGAACCTGGTGATCCTGGAAGGCAACAAAGCGGGAGACGCCGCTGTAGACGACGTCGACCTGGCTCAGCCAGGGCTTGCGATAGCCGTTGTAATCCGGATTGACGACGTAGACTTCCTTCTCACCAGCTACAAACTCCTGGAGCATAAAGGGGCCGGAAGAAACGGCCGTCTCCGGGTCCAGCACGTAGTCAGGACCATGCTCCGCGAGCGACTTTGCCTGCAGGGGTGGCCAGAAGACAAGCATGTTGGGCAGGGGCGGGAAGGGGAACTCGGTCGAGACTGCCAGGGTGTTGTCATCTACAGCGACGACGCCCAACTCCGAAGGCGGCAGCTCGCCGGCGACAACTTCCTGGTAGTTTTTGATGATGCCAGCGTACATCCAGGTGAAGTCGTAGGCGGTTTCCGGCGCTGCCGTCAACTGGTAGGAAGACACCCAGTCGTGCGCGGTAACCGGCTCGCCATCATTCCAGAACTGGCCGGGACGCAGGTTGAAAGTCCAGGTCAGGCCGTCTTCGGAAGGCTCCCAGCTTTCAGCGGCAGCCGGAATCAATTGCAGGTTGTTGTCCAGATCGACGAGGGGATCGGAATGCATGTCGACCAGACAGAGGCGACGATACACTGAAACCATCGATGAGGAACTGACGCGTGTGCGCTCGGGCTCACAGACGTCTGAAAAGACCTGCTGGTCGTAGGGCGCTGCGTCGGAGGGCAGGGCACGCCCGAAGACGTCAACATTGGCGTCCTGGGCGATGCTGGCGGGAATGATAGCAGTGAAGACGAAGAGCAGGGCGATGAGAAAAGACAGACGAGATCGCAACATACTGAAACTCCCGATGACAATTGGTCAGATTCTGGCACGCGTTTCACGTGGCCGTTACTGACTATTAACCACACGGCGAGGGGAATTGCAATACAGAGGCTCGCTGGAGCCGTCGGCATCAGCCAGTCTTGAGCTCACGTCGCAGCTCTTTGATAGCCTTGCGGCGATAGCGCTCGAGCTTCACGACCTTGCGGCTCTGGCGTGCCTCTTCAGCGGCGAAGGCCAGCAGGTGACTCTCCAGCGACTCACGCGCTGTCGGCAGGTCCTTGTCCGGCTCGCCGCGCGCGGCCTGCAGGAAGCTGGCCACGATGCCGAAATCGCCGCCGCCATGTCCGCTGGCGGCGTCCTGCACCGGGATCTGTTCGGTCCTGCCGCTGTGATGATCACGCAGCGTTATCTTGTTGCCGCCATGGCCGCCCAGCCGCGCCTGCAGGGTCCCCAGGGTGCCGTCATAGCGCATGGTGCGGCACTCTTCGAAGCCGTGACCCTGCATGATGAGCGTTACCGTAGTGCCGTCAGCGGCCTCCAGTGCCACGGTCTGGTGGTCGACGACTGTGTTGTCGCAGTGCCAGACACAGCGGCCGTAGGGGCTGGTGCTGGCCAGCAGCTCCAGTCGCTCGGCAGCGCTGGCATCCATGGCGACCGCGTTTAGCAGAAATCCGTCGCCATCTTTGGCGTATAAGCGCGGCGCGTAGAACTTGCAGGCCTCGGCATGGGGGCAGCCGTCCGTGCAACGCAGGGGCGCATCTGGCGGCGCGTGCTCCGGTGTGAAAGCTGTAAGCGAGCCGAAGGAACTGACATGGGTGAAGGGTTGGCCCAGCAGCCAGCCCAGGATGTCGAGGTCGTGACAGCATTTGGCCAGCAGCATGGGCGCCGAGCTGGCCTCATCGCGCCAGTTGCCGCGCACGAAGCTGTGCGCCATGTGCCAGTAGATCAGGTTCTCGCGATGGTCGACGTTGATGATGCGTCCCAGACGCCCGGAACGCAGGACCTCACGCAGCGTGCGGAAGAAGGCCGTGTAGCGCAGCACATGGCAGATCGCCAGCAGGCGCCCGCTGGCTTCTGCAGCCTGCGCCAGGCGCAGATTGTCCTGCAAGGTGTGCGCCATGGGCTTTTCGAGCAGGATGTCATAGCCAGCATTGATTGCGGCCATGGTGGAGGCGGTGTGCATCTGGTCCATCGTGCAGTTGAAAAGCAGGTCTGCCATCTGGCCCTCTGCCAGCAAGGCTTCCCAGGAGTCAAACTGGCGTGCGGGCGGGATGCCGTGTTCGGCAGCGAAGCGTTCACGGCGCCCGCGCTGCGGCTCGGCCACGGCGACGAACTCCAGCTCCTCCGGGTGGGCGCGGGCGTAGGGGCCGTAGGCCATCAGGCCGCGGCCGCCGGCGCCCAGCAGCACTGCGCTTTTCTTCTGCATGTTGGCTCCTGTCGCTGTCGAACCCTGGCACAAAGCCTGACACGCGACTCAGGCCCTGTCAATCAGTTGCTGGTCTGCGCTCTGCGATACAGTAATGTGGCTGTGGAGGAGAGTGGCGATGCTGGTATTCAGCGCGGCGAATTTTTCCGAAGGACGGCGGCAATCGGTAATCGACGTCCTGGTGACGGCGGTCGCAGCGAATCCGGATGTGCGCGTTCTTGATGTACACAGCGACGTGGACCACAATCGCAGCGTTTTGAGTAGCGCCGGTCCGCCGCAGGCGCTTGTGGACAGCCTGTTTGCGGGGATTCGCTGTGCTGCGCAACGCATTGACATGGGGGCCCATGAAGGGCAGCACCCGCGCTTCGGCGCCGCGGACGTCATACCCCTTGTGCCGCTGCGGGGCGTGACCATGGAGCGCTGCAGCGCGCTGGCGCGCACCCTGGGGCTGCGCGTCGGCCAGGAGTTGCAGCTGCCAGTTTACCTCTACGCGGCGTCCGCACGCAGACCTCACATTGAGAGGCTGGTCGATGTGCGCCGTGGTGGCTATGAGGGCCTGCGCGCAGTGATTGAACGGGATGAGCGGCGGCGTCCGGATTACGGCCCGGCCCGCATGGGCAGCGCGGGCGCAGTCGCTATCGGCGCACGTGACGCGCTCATCGCATTCAATGTGTGGCTAACCACGACGGATATTCGCATTGCGCAGCGCATTGCGCGGCGAATACGTGCCTCAGGCGGCGGGCTGGCGGGCGTGCAGGCGCTGGGAATGCTGGTCGGCGGGCGCGCCCAGGTCTCCATGAATCTGACCGACTATCGGCGTACCGGCCTGGCGCAGGTCATGGCGGCCCTGCGCCACGAGGCCACTCGTGAGGTCGTCGCCCTGCATGGCAGCGAACTGGTGGGGTTGATTCCTCAGGCAGCGGTGGACGCGGCCGCCGGCTGTGATCTGCTCTTGCGTCGGCCAATTGAAGGTCAAATTCTGGAGCGCAGGCTCCAGGAAAGTGGCTTGCTCAGGACTTCAGAATTGCCGCCAGTGCCGTGACGAGACGCTCGCATTCCTCTTCGGTGTTGTAACCCTGCACCGAAAGGCGCAAACAGGCTTGACCCCGAACTTCACTACCGGCCACGACCACTTTCCAGTCTTCATACAGCTGGCGGAACTTGCCAGCCATGTTGTCAGCCTGCACCGGAATCGTAATCATCTGACCATGCCAGCTGTCCGGGTCATTGGCTAGCGGCGCCAGGCAGCCGCCAAGCGACGCGATACGCCCGGCAAGTTCCAGCGCCGTTGCATGACAGCGTTGCCGCACCGCCGGCCAGTTGTGCTCACGCTGGAAGTCGATCGCGTCCGTGATGGCGAACCACGCGGCCATGTCGCGCGTGCCCTGCCAGTCATGGCGCTCGGACAGGCTGGAGCGCTGCTGGCCCTTCTCACTAATGTCGATGGCTCTGGGCCCGGCATACTGGCCGTGGCTGATGACGAGCGGATCGACCAGCTCGTGATGCTCGGGGCGTACGTAGAGGAAGCCGGAGCCCTTGGGCGCGCTGAGCCACTTGTGGCAATTACCGGCGTAAAAGTCCGCGCCGATAGCTTCCATGTCCAGTTCGACATGACCGGGCGCGTGGGCGCCGTCGATGACGGTGAGTACGCCTGCTGCGCGCGCGCGGCGGCAGATTGCAGCGATCGGCAGGATGAGTGCGCTGGGAGAGGTGATGTGGCTAAGACTGATGACCTTTGTGCGCGGGCCAATCGCCGCGCAGAATGCCTCCGCAAAGGACTCCGGCGTACCTTGCGGCAGCTCCATGGGATGGACGACCATGTGCGCGCCGGTCTTTTCGCAGTTATAGCGCCAGGTGTTGTTGATTGCGCCGTATTCGTGGTCACAGGTGAGGATTTCGTCACCGGGTGCCAGCGGCAGCGAGCGCGCGACAGTATTCATGCCCATAGTCGCGTTGGTTGTAAAGATGAGGTTCCCGCCCGCTGTGTTTAGCCAGCGAGCCAGGTGAGCCCGCGTTTCACTGAGGATTTCGGGAACGCGGTAAAACATGAATTCGACAGGCTGCCACTCCAGTTCCCGCTGCCAGCGCTGATAGGCTGCGAAAACCGGGCGCGGGCAGGCGCCGAAGGAGCCGTGATTGAAGAACGCGACTTCGGGATCAATCATGAAAAACTTGCGCAGGTCAAGGGCGTCAGGCGTCGTATGTGTCAAGGTTGATTCTCCCCCTGGCAAGTGCTTCGCGGAAATGCGCAATGGTGAAGGCAACGCCCTCCGTCAGTTCTGTGTGAGGAAGAGCGCCGATCGCGGCACCGAGCGCGCGATCACTGGTGCCGGCGGGCAGGGCCAGGGCTTCATCCTCGAAGGTGATGCGTCCCGCGACATCTGGTTCGGCCTCCTCTATGGCGGTGACCACTTCGCTCATGTGCGCGACCGAGCCCCCAAGATTGAAAGACTCCGCCCCCTGCCAGTCCGGCAGACTGGCGGCCTGAATGAAGATTTTTGCGACGTCGTCTGCGAACTGGAAGCCGTTGCGGCCGCCGAAGGAAATGTGCCAGGGCTGACCGGCGGCGGCGGCCAGCATGGCGCGCGTGGGCGTGGAGGTCATGCCCTGGTCGCGGCCCGGGCCGTAAACAGTGTAGGGGCGCAGGCCGATGCTGTTGATGCCGTAATCCTGGTGGTATATCTGCGCCGTGCCCTGATTGGCCAGCTTGAAGACGCCGTAGAGGTTGCGCGGCAGGAAGGGCGCGTCGTTCTCGATGATGTCGCGCTGGTAGTCTGAGCCGCTGCCGTAGACTGCTGCACTGCTGGCGTAGACGATGTGAGGAATGCCCAGCGCCCTGGCAGCCTCAAAAATGTTGATGGTGCCAATGACGTTGACGCTTGCACCCAGCGGCGGATTGGCCTTGCAGAAAGGCACCTGCAGCGCAGCCAGGTGAATCACACGTGTCGCGCCGGAAGCGCACAGGGCGGCTTCAACTGCGGCGGTGTCGGTGACGTCGCCCTGCACAAAGTCAATCTGCTTAAGTTCGGCAGGTTCCAGAATCAGCCGCAGGCGCTTGCGGTCGCTTCCCAGGTCAAAAACCGTGACCGCTTGTCCGGCCCGCAACAGGTTGCGCGTGACCCAGGCGCCGATACAGCCCAGCGCGCCGGTGACAAAAAAGCACTCGCCCGCCATGGTGTCCCCTCGCTACAACTCGACTCGACCGGGCATCAAACCCAGTGGCAGTAGCTCCGGGCGCGCGACGCTGCTCTCGATGGCCACATGTCGGCCGCAGGCGGAGGCCTCGTCCACGGCCAGCATGACCTCCAGCGCGTGCATGGCCAGCTCGCCGCTGGCGCGATGCGCGCGGCCGTTGCGGATGGCGCTGGCCATGTCGGCGACGCCGATGCCGCGGCCGACGTCAGCACTGTGCGACAGTGGAATCTCGCTCCACTCCTCCGCGCCCGCGCGTCGCACCAGCACCGGTCCACCAAACCTGTTTGGGTCCGGCACCACCAGCGAGCCTTCGGAGCCATAGATTTCGATGCGCGGCAGGTTGTGTGCCCAGACGTCAAAGCTCATCACGACTGTGGCTACCACACCGTTTGCGAAATCCAGCGCGCTGGCCAGGTGCGTCGTCACATCGACGTCGATCACGTCACCATATTTCGGCTTGCTGGTGATCACCCGCTGAGGGAAGGTGATCTTGCTGGAGCCGGTGACGCGCGTTACCGGGCCGAGCAGGTGGATCAGCGCGGTGATGTAGTAGGGGCCCATGTCCAGCATCGGACCGCCGCCCGCCTTGTAGAAGAAGGCCGGGTCCGGGTGCCGGTATTCGTGACCGTGGCCAACCATGAACGCGGTCGCTGCAACGGGTCGGCCGATCCAGCCATCGTCAATCAGTTTGCGACTGGTCTGCAGGCCGCCGCCGAGGAAGGTGTCCGGCGCGCAGCCGACGCGCAGTCCGCGTTCGCTGGCCGCAGCGAGGATGCGCCGCCCGTCTGAAGCGCTGAGCGCCAGCGGCTTTTCGCTATACACGTGCTTGCCGGCAGCGAGGGCCGCCAGGTCCACCTCCGCGTGCGCCTGGGGAATGGTCAGGTTGATAACGATAGAGATGTCAGGGTCGTTCAGCAGCGCGTTCACGCTCAGGGCGCGCACGCCGTATTGCGTGGCCTTCGCTTCGGCACGTTCCGACATCAGGTCGGCGCAGGCGACAATCTCGATGTCGTGGAAGTCCGCGCACGACTTGAAGTACTGATCGCAGATGTTGCCGCAACCGATGATCCCGACCTGGGCGGGAGTGGACATGACATTCCCTTTCACGCTGGCAGGCGTGTTATTAGTCATCCAGGCGCCCTGGCAGCAAGCCGGTGGGCAGGGGCGCCGGACGTTCGGCGCTGCTCTGGATGGCGACGTGTTGGCCGCTGTCGGAAGACTCGAGGATGGCGTGCATCAGGTCGAGAACATGCCAGGCGAGGGCGCCGCTGGCGCGCTGGGCGCGTCCCGAACGCAGGGCATGAGCGAGGTCGGCGACGCCGATTCCGCGCAGTACTTCAGCATGATGCGTCAGCGGAATCTCGCTCCAGTCATCCGCGCCGGCGCGTTTAATCCGCACCGGGCCCCCAAAATGATTGGGGTCCGGGACGGAGAGCGTGCCTTCGCTGCCGTAAATTTCGATGCGCGGCAGATTCTGGGACCAGACGTCGAAGCTGGTGATGAGCGTAGCGATGCAACCGTCGGCGAAATCGAGCACGGCCGAAACGTGCGTGGGCACTTCCACGTCAATGGCGTAGCCGAATTTCTCCGGCGGCAATCCGGGATGGGTGGCAAAACGTTGGGAGAAGGAGGCGGACGCCGAACCTGTTACGCGCTTCACCGGGCCCAGCAGGTGAATGAGAGCGGTCAGATAGTAGGGCGCCATGTCAAACAGCGGCCCACCGCCCGGTTTGTAGAAGAAATCCGGGCTGGGATGATAGGTGTCCGGGCCGTGGCTGAGGAAGAAACCGCTGGCGGCTACCGGCCGGCCGATCCAACCTTCATCCAGCAGTTTTCGACTGGTTTGCAGGCCGCCGCCGAGGAAGGTATCTGGCGCGCAGCCCACGCGCAGCCCCGCTGCGTCGGCAGCCTCCAGAATGTGCCGGCCCTGGGCGCGGGTCTGGGCGAGCGGCTTTTCGTTGTGGACGTGCTTGCCGGCCGCAATGACCGCCAGAGCGACTTCGGCGTGCGCGGCTGGCGGAGTCAGATTGACGACCACCTCGATTTCCGGGTCAGCAAGCAACTGCTCGACGGTGAGCGCGCGGACGCCGTGTGCCTCGGCAAGTTTGTGCGCCCGCGACATGTCCACGTCGGCACAGGCGCGCATTTCCAGGATGTCGAAGAGGCCGCAACCCCTGAAGTAGTGGTCGCTAATATGACCACAACCGATGACGCCGACTCTAACCCTGTCCACGGGCATGACCCTCCCCGATCAACCAGGTGCAGCTGTCGCGCACGGCCTGCAACATGTCCGTGCCACAGCGGTCCAGTTCGACGATGACCCAATCGACGTCGCTGGCAGCCAGAATGGCGGGCCAGTCCATCACGCCGCTGCCGACCGCGACCATGTCCGCAGCCGGATCGTCAGCCGGGCCATCCTTGATGTGCAGCACCTGGGCGCGCGCCCCCAGCGTATTCAGCACGCTGACGACGTCCGCGCCGCCAACCTGCGTCCAGTAAGTGTCAACCTGGAAAAAGACCCGCTCGTCGAGCAGGTCAAGCATGTGCAGCCAGACCGGCTGCCCGTCAACGAAAGTGTCGAATTCCCACCAGTGATTGTGGTAGCCGACCTGCAGCCCGGCGGCAGCGGCATTGGCGGCCGATTCGTTGATGAGCGCGCAGTTGGTCTCAATTTTGGCGCTCGTGTCCCAGGCGTCGCCACGACCGATGCCGGCGATGATACGTTCAGTGCCGACGGCGCGAGCAGCCTCGATTGCGGCGTCAGCGCCAGCGTCAGAGGGGAAGCCGGCGTGAATGCTCGGCACCTGCAGGCCAAGTTCGCGGAAGAGACGCCCCTCCGCGACGGCGTCGCGACCAGGATAGCCGAAAGGCTCGACGCCAGCGTAACCGGCCGCGGCCACTTTGCGCACGATGCCTTCAAAGTCATCGGTGAGCTCGGTGCGCAGTGAATAGAGTTGCAGGGCGAGGGAAGGGACTTTTGTGGCCATCAATTGCTCCGGGGCATCAATCTGCAAGACAGGTTTCCTCCAGTTGCGGCGGGCTGTTGGCGCGCAACAGGGGATGAGGCGGGCGCCATTGTAACAGCGCCGCAATTCCGCGGTAAGTGCCATCCCCGGCTATCGAGTTGCCCGGCGCCAGGGGAATCACCAGCGCGCTGCCGGTTCGACTGACACTACCAGTCCGCGACCGAGCCATCGCTGTGCCAGAGACGCGGCGTTTCCCAGGAGCCGTCGTAGACTTTCGCAACAATCGCCTCCTCGTCCAGCTCGATGCCCAGGCCCGGCCCCTGCGGCAGCGGGATATGGCCGTCGATGATCTGGAAGGGTTCCTTAAGATAGCCTGCGCCGGTGGTGAAGTGCTCCTGCACGAGGAAGTTGGGGATGCAGGCATCCAGCTGCAGGCTGGCCGCGAGCGCGATCGGGCCCAGTGGGCAATGTGGCGCCACAGCGGCGTACCAACACTCGGCCATGGCCGCGATTTTGCGCACTTCAAGGATGCCACCGGCGTGCGCCAGATCTGGCTGCAGAATGGCGGCGGCCTGCTTCTCCAGCACTTCGCGGAAGGCCCACTTGGTGAAGAGGCGCTCTCCGGTCGCGATGGGGATGCTGGTGCTGCGCGCCACGGTCGCCAGTGCGTCCACGTTCTCCGGCAACACCGGCTCTTCAATGAAGAAGGGATAGAGGGGTTCGAGCGCGCTGGCCAGGCGCACGGCCATGGCCGGGCTGACGCGCCCGTGAAAGTCGATGCCGATGTCGATTTCTGGCCCCAGCGCCTCGCGGAAGCGCGCGAAGTGCGCGACGATTTCGTCCACCTTCTGGCGCGTATCGACGATGTTCACGGCGCCCGGCAGCCCCAGCTTGAAGGCCGTGAAGCCGGCCTGCGCGCCAACTTTCCCCTGTTCCACATAGTCGCCGTATGACCTGTCGTCCAGCCAGCCATAGACGCGAATGCGGTCGCGCACGGCGCCGCCCAGCAGTTTGTACACCGGCTGCCCCAACCACTTGCCTGTGATGTCCCACATGGCGTGTTCGATGCCGGAGAGCGCGCTGGTGAGCACCGGGCCGCCCCGATAGAACTGGCCGCGGAAGATTGCCTGCCAGTGATGCTCAATGCGCGTGGGGTCCTGGCCGATGAGATAACGGCCGATTTCGTGCACGGCCGCTGCAACGGTCTGCGCGCGGCCCTCCACCACCGGCTCGCCCAGCCCGACGATTCCTTCGTCCGTGTGCATCTTGAGGAAGAGCCAGCGTGGCCGGACGAATATAGTTTCCAGTTTTGTGATTTTCATGCGCGCTGCCCCGTGAATCCGCTCAGGCGCTCAGCCGGGCCTCCGGCATGTTTTCGAGGCGCGTAAGCCAGTAATGCACGTCGAAATCCTCGTCACCGGTCAGGAAGCGCCACAGCAGCGTGCGGTTGACAATCTCGAGGCGGCCGTCGCCAGCCTCGAACCAGGGCTCCAGGCGGGCCAGAATCGCCTGGACATCGTCGCGCTTTTCGCCGGCGAAGATGGGCTGGTGCGCGTTGGTGCTCTCGTCCAGGTCGTCGGTGTTCCACAGGCGTAGCTGGCGCACAGTGGGGTTGAGGCGAATCTTGTACATGTAACGGATGCGGTCGGTGCGGTTCTGGCGGCCGCAGTGCCAGATGCCGTGATGCAGGAGGAGAATGCTGCCCGCCTTGCAGGCCATAGGAATCTGCCCGATGAAATTCTGGTAGCGGGAGACCTCCGCCTCGTTGATGCGGCGGAAGTGGCTGCCGGGCAACAGCAGGGTGCCGCCCATCTCCAGCGGCACGTCATGCGGGAAGTACATTAGCTGCACGTCGAAATGCAGGCGCGTGTCAATGATTGAATCGCCGTGCATACCCTGGGCCTTGCCCTCCATGGGCTGGCGCATGTGAATAGCGTGATGGTCAAAGAGCGAATCGGGGCCGACCAGGCTTTCGAGGGCGCCCTGGATCTGCGGCATGCGCAGCATGGCGCCGATGGGCGAAGGCGCCGGGTAGCACTCGTCGAAGGGCGTGCCGGCCGGGTAACTCTTGATGCCGCCGGCTTCGAAGGCGGACATCGTCGCCTGGTTGATCTCGTCCGGGACGATTTCGTCGAAGCGCAGAAAACCGCGCGCCACGAATTCCGCCATCTGGCGTGAAGTGAGCAAATGCTGTTTGTCCATCAGTCGATCATCTCCAGCTTCTCGAAAATATATTCGTTCTTCTTGAACGAGGTGCTGTACTCCATGCCTGGATAGGGCGGGATGAGCTGGGGAAACTGAATGACGCGCCAGCCGTCGAGCAGGGCGTCCATGCCGTTGACATAGGGCGGCGTGTCGCTGTCGCCCGTTGTGTGTTGCTCCTGGCCAGTGCCGTCATAGATCGTCCAGCCCTTCACGTCGCTGTCGAGGGCCGAGGTGCTGAGGTAGAGAATCAGCAGCTTTTGCCGCTGTTGTTGCCCTGATGTCATGGTTCCTCCTGAAGCCTGCAAGGGTGTTGCCAGGTCGCTGTTGCTATGTCCAGGCGCCTGGCGAACCAGGCATGGGTGCCTTTGAATCCATCATCCCGGTTTGCGCCAGTTCCTGCCAGAACGAGCCCGGGATATCGAACTTCAGTGCAGCCAGGTTTTCCGCAACATGGTGGATACGGTCGGCGCCGATGACAAGCGAGGTATAGGCCGGTTGCGCCCAGACGAACTGGACGGCGGCGGCGTTGAGCGGGACGGCGTGGCGCTTGCAGATGGCTTCAAGTTGGCGGGCCCTTGCGCGAATCTGCGGCGGCGCAGTCTCATAGTTATAGCGCGCGCTTTCGCTGTCACCGGTAGCCAGGATGCCGCTGTTGAAGATGCCGGCGGCGAAGATGCCGATGCCGCGCTCCTGCCACTCCTGCAAGGCGGGCAGCGCGGTCTGCTCCAGCAGGGTATAGCGACCGGCCAGCAGAAAGCAATCAAAGTGGGCGGCGCGTGAAAAGTCGAGTTCCATCTCCCACTGGTTCATGCCGGCGCCCACCGCGCTGATGACGCCCTGGCTGCGCAACTCGTCCAGCACCGGCCAGGCTTCATTGAGGGCCTCATCGTAACGGTCCTCCCAGTCCGGGTCATGAATGTGCAGGATATCAACGCGGTCCAGCTTGAGCGCGCTCAGGCTGTTGTCGATGCTGCGCAGGACGCCGTCGCGCGAGTAATCGAAGATGAAGCCGCCCGCGCCGTCCGGCAGACGCCCGATCTTGGTAGCCAGGATGTAACTGTCACGAGGGACGCCCTGCAACGCTTCACCCAGAAAAGGTTCGGTCTTGTACAGGGGAGCGGTGTCAAGAAAGTGGATGCCCGATTCCAGGGCGCTGTTGATGATGCCAACGGCCTCCGCATGGCCGAATTTGCCGATGTGGGCGCAGCCGAGCGCAATGCGCGGCACTTCCAGCCCGGTTTGCGCGATGGCTCTGACGGGAATGCTGGTCATTTCATCTCCATGGTTCTGTAGGAACGCTGACACCATGCTGGCGAATAGTATTCACAATAAAGGGACGGTGCCACAATTGCAGCACCGCCCCTGGATCAACCTTGATGCAACTGCCCAGGCCATCGACTTCTTCCAGGCGTCATTCTTCCGCTGCAGTTCTTCTGCTACCTGCTCGATACACCGAAAAGCGTGACGTAATTGAAGACAAAGATCCAGAGGAGCGCGGGCAGGGCCATCAACGTCCAGATGAGGTTGCGCCGGAGCTTCTGCCCCTTCAGCCTGGTCAGGCGCGGCCCCTGGCCGCATGCGGCAGCCGGACGCCGAAAGATTTGCTCATGCAGGGCACTCAGCAGGGCAGAACCAGGGCTGCCCAGGTTGTGGGTTACCTGCCCCGGGGACTGAATTGTTGGGCTCTATTCCCTACGAGCCTGCGCCAGGGAATGTTTTGACATTGTTCAGCGATCCGGTCTGCGAAATTGTCCTGCAGAGGTTGCTACTCATCTTTCTACGGGTGAATAATGAACCTGTATCTGTCGCCAGCCCGTATTATGATTCGCAAGGCAAGTCGCTGCCAGGAACTCAAAACTCTAATTGGTTGCCTGCAAGTGCAATGAGCAGGTCTTGATAATCCGCCAGGCGGCTTCTATGCTGGCGGCAGCAAGTGGCCGGGACGACACCCATGCGCTCGGCAAAGGAGGCCACCTTGCGGTTCAGGGCAAGAAACAGGGGAAAACAGGGTCAGGCTGGCGGCCGTCCGGCAGTCGACATGAGCGGCTTGCGCCGGGCAATCAGCTACCTGGGGCGGCAGCGGCGCACAGCGGCGCTGGCCTACGGGGCGCTCATTGTCGCCACGCTGGCGCAACTGGCCGTGCCGCGGCTCGTCCAGAACATGATCAACGCCGTAACCGAAGGCGTGAGCGCCAACCAGATTCTGGCCCTGCCGGAATTCGTGCAGGGCGCAACGGCGCAACTGATGGGCACCAGCGTTGACACGCTGAAACTCACTGCAGAGTCAGCCGAGACGCTGCTGATCAACGGCGTGGCGGCCATCGCGATATTCGCTTCGCTGCGGGCCGTTTTCGCTTTCGTGCAGACCTACATGGCCGAGGCGACCTCGCAAGGGGCAGCCTTTGACCTGCGCAACGATATTTTCTCCAGGCTGCAGCGTCTCTCATTCAGCTATTACGATCGCACCCAGACCGGTCAGCTGATGATTCGCGCGACCGATGACGTGGAGAAAGTGCGCCTTTTTGTCGCTCAGGGGCTAATTCTGGCAGTGCAGGCCTTCCTGTTGCTGCTCGCCACGCTGATAATCTTGCTGACGACCAACTGGCAACTCACGGTTTCAATTCTGCCGATCCTGCCGGTTACGATCGTGCTCTTCGCTATCTTCGGCCGCATTGCGCAACCACTTTTTGAGAAATCGCAGCAATTGCTTTCAGCGCTGAACACGGTGCTGCAGGAAAACGTCGCCGGCATCCGGGTCGTCAAGTCCTTTGTGCGTGAGCGGCGCGAACAGGAGCGCTTCGACGAGGCCACCAACGTGCTGATGCGGCAAAGGCTGCACATCAGCCGCACCTTCTCGGTGCTGTTCCCGCTCATCTTTCTGCTGGCGAACGTTGGCCAGGTGATTGTCCTCTACTTTGCCGGCCTGCAAATCATCCCGGGTATCATCGGCCTCGGCGAATACCAGTCCTTCACACTTTATCTTATCTACATCTTTTTCCCGCTTGGCCAGCTCGGCTTCATCATCTCGCTGATGGCGCAGGCCGCGGCCTCAGCGACGCGCATCTTCGAAATCCTGGACGCCAAGAGTGATGTAAGCAACCGGCCGGGCGCCACGGAGATGCCCACCATCACCGGCATCGTCGAGTTTGAAGGCGTGACCTTCCGCTACTTCGCATCGGGCGAGAACGTGCTGGATGACGTCAGTTTCCGCGCGGAGACCGGGCAGACCGTGGCACTGCTGGGCGCAACCGGTAGCGGCAAAACGACCATCATCAACCTCATTCCACGCTTTTATGACGTTACCGAGGGTGTGGTGCGCATTGATGGCCAGGACATCCGGGACGTGACGCTGGACAGCCTGCGTTCACAAATTGGCATTGTGTTGCAGGAAACCAACCTCTTTAGCGGCAGCATCCGCGACAACATCGCCTTTGGGCGGCCGGAAGCCTCGGCGGAGGAAGTTGCGGCGGCCGCCCGCGCAGCCGCTGCGCACGATTTCATTATGGAGTTTCCGCGCGGCTACGAAACGCCGGTGGGCGAACGCGGCGCAACGCTCTCCGGCGGGCAAAAGCAGCGCGTTGCCATTGCTCGTGCCCTGCTACTCGATCCACAGATACTGATTCTGGACGATTCCACCAGCGCGGTGGACTTTACGACCGAGCGGCGCATTCAAACGGCGCTGGACAGCCTGATGGACGGCCGCACCAGTTTCGTCATCGCGCAGCGCATTTCAACCGTGCTTGGCGCGGACCTCATTATTGTGCTGGAGCGCGGCGCCGTGGCAGCCATGGGCACCCATGCAGAACTGATGGAGACCAGCGCCATTTACGCCGAAATCTACAATTCCCAGCTGGTCGAGGACGTTAGCGTGGAGGCAGACAGCGCATGATGGGCATGGACGGCGGTCGCCGTCTTTTCGAGAAAGAAACGCTAAAGCCCATAGATCTCAGCGAGACCTTGCGCCGCTTCGGCAGTTACTTTCGGCGCCACTGGACGGGCGCGCTGCTGGCGATACTGCTGATCACTGGCCAGGCATGGAGCCAGGTGGTCACGCCCGAGCTGATTGGGCAGGCGGTGGATTGCTATCTCTTCCCGCGCGACCCGGGCAACTGCTGGTTCAGCAATATCACGCTGAACATGGATCAGGAAGTCCGCGTGCAGGGGCTGGGCAAGCTCGTGCTGGTGCTGCTCGGCATTAATCTGGCGGGCTCCGTGCTGGCGGGCATGGCCTTCTACGCCATGTCCTGGACCGGCCAGCATGTGCTGCGTCAGATGCGCCAGGATTTGTTCCGCCAGATTCATCGGCTGTCAATGGGCTTCTACGCCCGCAACGAGGCTGGCGACATCATGAGCCGCGTCACCAATGACTCGGACACCATCGAGCAGGCCTTCAGCTTCGCGCTGATGCAAGTGATTTCAGGCGCGCTGATCATCGTGTGGATCATGGTGCGCATGCTGGAGACCAATGTGACCTACGCGCTCATCAGCCTGGCGATCGTGCCGGTGATGGCCGTGGCCACCATCTACTTCTCCAGTCAGGCGCGCAAGGCATTCCGCCAGGCGCGCCTGGAAATGGGCAGCGTCAACGCGGACTTGCAGGAGAGCATCGCCGGCGCACGTGAGGCGCAGGCCTTCAACCGCGAGGACGAGACCATCGCGGAATTCGAGCGTTCCAACGCTGCCAATCGTGCAGCAAATGTCCGGGCGGCAGCCTTCACCAGCGCGCTGAGCCCGGTGCTGGAAGCGTTGGGCTTCGTGGCCCTGGCCATCGTCGTGCTGGCCGGCGGTATTGCTGTGCTGCGCAATGAGCCACTGTTAGGCGGCGCGGCCATTTCGCTGGGCACCGTCTTCGCCTTCGTGGCCTTCTCACAACGCTTCAGTCAGCCAATATCACAAATCGCCGTGCTGTGGACCAACGTGCAGAGCGCCATCGCCGGTGGCGAGCGCATCTTCGGCCTGATGGACGAGGGGATTGAGATCGTCGACAAGCCGGACGCCATCCCCATGCCTCAGATCAGGGGTGAAGTGCACTTTGAGAGGGTAAACGCAGAATACGTCGCCGGAGAGCCGGTGCTGAACGAAATCAGCTTCGCGGCGCAACCTGGGGAAATCGTTGCGATTGTCGGGCCTACCGGCGCCGGCAAGACGACCATCATCAACCTGCTGCCGCGCTTCTACGATGTCAGCTCGGGCACGGTGGCCATAGACGGCCACGATGTGCGCGATGTGCAGGTCGGTAGTTTGCGCGAGCAGATCGGCATCGTGCTGCAGGACACTTTCCTCTTCTCCGAATCCGTGATGAACAACATTCGCTACGGGCGGCCGGATGCCAGTGACGAGGAAGTGATTGAGGCGGCCAGGACGGTTGCGGCCGATAGCTTCATCGAGCGTCTGCCGCAGGGCTACGAGACTGTGTTGGGTGAACGTGGCGGCGGCCTAAGCCAGGGGCAGCGGCAGCTCATCGCCATTGCGCGAGTCGTGCTGATGAGCCCGCGCATCCTCATTCTGGACGAGGCGACCTCAAGCGTGGATACGCGCACAGAGCGCCTCATCCAGAGCGCCTTCGAGCGTCTGCTGGAGGGGCGCACCAGCTTCGTCATCGCGCATCGTCTGAGCACCATTCGTAATGCTGACCAGGTGCTGCTGCTGCAGGACGGGCGCATCACCGAGCGCGGCACGCATCGCGAGTTGCTGGCCCGGGAAGGCGCCTACCATTCGCTCTACATGAGCCAGTTCCGCGACGAAGACGAAGCGGCGGCCAGCAGCAACGGCCACCTTGCGCAACAGACGACAGGCGTCGGCTGAAGCCTTGCTCAGGGCAGCGGCGCGCGCGTATAGTCGCCGTTGACCAGCCGTAGAATGCCGAGCGGATTGTTGTCCCGCAGCGCCTCCGGCAACAGCGCGTCGGGGATATCCTGCCAGGCGAGTGGACGCATGAAGCGCTTGAGCGCGCTTTGGCCTACCGACGTGGTTGCCGGCGCGCTGGTTGCCGGCCAGGGCCCGCCGTGCTGCATGGCCTGCGTAACTTCCACGCCGGTGGGAAAGCCGTTCCAGATCAGTCTGCCAACCTTCTCGCGCAGCGCATCCAGTAAGGGCCGCAGCTCATCCAGCTCCTCCGCGCCGCAGTGGACGCTGCCGGTCAACTGACCGGCGAGCGAATGGATGACCTGTCGCAGCTCCTCTTCACTGGCGCAGGTGACGAAGAGCGTGACCGGGCCAAAGTGTTCCTCTTGCAGATCAGCGTTCGCGAGGAAGGTTGTGACGTCTGTCTGCAGCACAGTGTGCGGGAAGCAGAATCCTTCGGTTTTTTCGGCCTGCGCCCCGGCGAGTACCTGTACATTTTCCGCGGCGGCGCTGCGACCCACAGCTTGCACCAGGCCCCGCTCAACGGCGGCGTTGAGCAGAATGCCTGGCTTGATGGACTGCATGGCTTCGGTGTAGTCAGTGATGAATGCCTGGGCCGCTGCGCCCGCCGGGAGCAAGACGAGGCCGGGGTTGGTGCAGAACTGGCCCGCGCCCATGGTCGCTGAACCGGCCAGTCCCTGCGCCAGTTGTCCGCTACGCTCTGCCAGCGCGCCGTCAGTGATAACCAGCGGGTTGACGCTGCCCATTTCTGCATAGACAGGTATCGGCCGTGGCCGCTGCGCCGCAATATCGTGCAGGGCGCGTCCGCCACGCAAGGAACCGGTGAAGCCCACCCCCCCCAGTAATGGATGCTCAACCAGCCAGCGGCCCACCTCGTGACCATCACCCTGCAGCAGGGAGAAGAATCCAGGCGGGAAGCCGCAGGCGCTGACCGCAGCGTTGAGCGCGCTGGCGAAGCGCTCGCTGGTCGCCGGGTGCCCGGGATGTCCCTTGACGATCACCGGGCAACCGGCGGCAAAAGCGGCTGCGCTGTCGCCGCCGGCCGTGGAAAAGGCGAAGGGGAAGTTGCTCGCGGAAAACACCGCTACAGGCCCCAGTGGCAGCAACATGCGCCGAATGTCGGGTCGCGGCAACGGCTGTCGCTTGGGCAGCGCGGTATCAACGACGGCCTCAACATAGGAGCCCTCGCGCAGCAGGGCCGAGAAAGCGCGCAACTGCCCCGTGGTGCGCCCCAGCTCGCCTGTCAGGCGCGGGATGCCAAGTGCAGTCTCCTGGTCGGCGGTCGCTATGAGCAGATCTGCGCGGCCCTCCACCTCTTCAGCGACTGTGTCCAGAAAATCTGCCAGAATGCTGGCGGGAAAAAGGCGCGTCTGCGCGAAGGCGTCCGCCGCCGCGCGCAGGGCAGCGTCGATTTCTGCGTCAGTAGCGCTGCGAAAGCGCGTCTCGCCTGGCTGGCGCGTGCGCGGATTGACGCTGAAAAAGGTCTTGCTGCCGGCCGCGCGCCATTCGCCCGCGATGCTGTTGCCGCCGCACAGGGTCATCGCCCTTGCTCCTTTTCCGGTTCACCGGAATGCGGTGCTGCGAGCGCCTTCAGGCCTGCCTCGAGCACCGTGAGGATTCGTTCGCTGTCGTAGATGCAACCCGCCCAGGTGCCGCCGCTGACTGACTGCAGCGCCGCCCAGAGACGCGTATCCGCGGGAAGCTGCGGATGGGGCGCCAGCCCGGGATATGGCGCGCGCTCCTTCAATAGCTCAGCCGCGCCCTGTTGATCCAGTGGTCCATCGGATGTGCCGACCAGGTCGACGCTGCCAGCCAGCGCCGCGCGGTCGATTCGGATGGCGATGAGGTCGCCGTCGCGCAGCTTGCCCAGCGGGCCGCCAGCCAGCGCTTCGGGGCCGATGTGGCCGATGCAGGCGCCGGTGGACACGCCGGAAAAGCGCGCATCGGTCAACAGCGGCACTTGCTTGCCCCAGGGCAGAAACTTCAATGCAGAGGTGAGCTGGTAGGTCTCCTCCATGCCGGTGCCTTGCGGTCCGACGCCGATGACGACCAGCACGTCGCCGGCTTCTACCTTTCGTTCTCCTTGACCCTTGATGGCGGTGATGGCTGCGCGCTCGGAGGTGAACACGCGCGCCGGACCGCAATGACGATAGATCTCGTCCTCATCCACCAGTTCCTTGTCGATGGCAGTGGCCTTGACGACCGAGCCTTCGGGAGCGAGGTTGCCGACGGGGAATACGACAGTGCTCGTCATGCCGCGGCTGCGTGCGCTGTCGGGGGAGAGGATGACGTCGTCCGGGTCGATGCCGTCGCGCACCCGCAACTGCTGGCGCAGGCTGTCGCGGCGTTCGCTCGTCTGCCACCAGTCCAGCAGCTCGCCCAGGCTGGCGCCGGTTACTGTGAGGGCAGTGCAATCCAGCAGGCCGAGCGCGCGCAGCTGCAGCATGACCTCGGGCACGCCACCCGCCAGAAAGACTTGCACGGTCGGGTGATTGCGCGGGCCGTTGGGCAAGGCGTCCACCAGGCGCGGCGCGCTGCGATTGACGCGCGTCCAGTCAGCGACGCCGGGCGAGGGCAGGCCGGCGGCGTGCGCGATGGCCGGGATGTGCAGCAGCAGGTTGGTGGAGCCGCCGAAAGACGCGTGCACCAGCATGGCGTTTTCCAGCGCCGCCGGAGTCAATATGTCCGCCAGCGTCAGCCCCAGTGCCTCCTGGCGCAACAAGGCCAGCGCCGAACGCCGCGCCATGTCCAGCCAGATGGGCTCGCCGGAGGGCGACAGCGCGCTGTGTGGCAACGCCATGCCGAGCGCTTCGCCGACCACCTGGGCGCTGGCGGCCGTGCCCAGAAACTGGCAGCCGCCGCCCGGCGAGCCGCAGGCGCGGCAGCCCATGGTCGCGGCGTATTCCATGGTAATCAGGCCGTGAGCGAAGCGCGCTCCGATGGTCTGCACCGTGCCGGCATCCTCGGCATCCCTCGCCGGCAGCGTCACGCCGCCTGGCACGATCACACCTGGCAGCCAGGACGAGCCGGCCAGCGCCAGCAACATGGCGGGCAGACCCTTGTCGCAGGTGGCCACGCCCAGTACCCCCTTGCGCAGGGGCAGCGATCGGATGAGACGCCGCAGCACGATGGCCGCGTCATTCCGATAGGGCAGGCTGTCCATCATGCCTGCGGTGCCCTGGGTTCGGCCATCACAGGGGTCGCTGCAATGGGCCGCGAAGGGCAGGCCGCCTTGCTCGCGGAAGGCCTCTGCGGCGGCGCGCACCAGCAGGCTGACCTCCCAGTGACCGGTGTGATAGCCCAGTGCCAGGGGCTGGCCGTCCTCCGCGCGCAGTCCGCCCTGGGTGCTGAGGATGAGATACTGCGGGCGGGTGACCTCGGCGGGATCCCAGCCCATGCCGGCGTTCTGCGTCAGGCCGAAGAGATCGCCGCTGCCTGCGTTGCGCAGCAGTTCTTCTGTCAGCGGCAGTGCGCCAGCGGGGCCGTCGCCCTGACTGCGCGTGACAGGTGTGGCTGATCCGAGAATGTCACTGAGGGAAGGTGCGGCAATCGGCATGCTCATGGGCACCTGTCGTATGTTGTGAAGGGCCAGCACGGGCGACTATACTAGCGTGGGACGCCCGCAGGAGGCAATGCATGGCGAGATTTGAGGGCAAGGTCGCGCTGGTGACCGGCGCCGGCGAGGGCATCGGCCTGGAGCTTGCGCGCCAGCTGGCCGCGGAGGGCGCGCAGGTACTGCTGAATGACATTGACTCAGCCCGCGCAGCAGAGGCCGCCGCTGCCATCTGCGCCGGCGGCGGCGAGTGCCGTCCCTTTGCCGGTGATGCCGGGGATGTGGAAATCATCCGGCGCATGGTTGACACAGCGGTGGCCGCCTGGGGCCGGCTTGACATCGCAATCGCAAACGCTGGTCTGACGCTATACGGCGACTTCTTCGACTACGAACCGGCTACGCTGGAACTGTTGCTGAATGTCAACCTGCGCGGCTCCTTCTTTCTGGCGCAGGCCGCGGCCCGTCAGATGCGGGATCAGGGCGATGGCGGGCGCATTCTGCTCACCTCTTCCGTGACCGGGCTGCAGGCCGTGCGTTTCCTGTCTGCCTATGGCATGACCAAGGCCGCGCTCAGGATGCTGGCGCGCAACCTTGTGCTTGAGCTCTCGCCGTACAACATCACCATCAACACCATTGCGCCTGGTGCGATCCTGACGCCGCGCAACCTGCTCGACGACCCCGACTTCGAGACTTCCTGGGGAAACCTGAATCCGATGAAGCGGGTGGGCACGGTCGAGGACGTAACGGCGGCGGCGCTCTTCCTGCTTTCGGCGCAGGCGAGCCACATTACTGGCCAGACCCTGGTCGTCGATGGCGGCTGGTCGGTAACCAGCCCGTTACCGGAAATCACATTCAGGAGCGAGGGAGAATCACAATGAGCGATCCGCTGCTGCTGCGCGTGCAACATCCCGAAACTGGGCCGCGCTACGTCCTGCAGGATGGCGAGGTCGTCGCCGACGTGAGCGAACCTGTTGGCTCGCTGGCGGACTGGCTGGCCGGTAGTGTGGGCCGGGCCGGCGAGGCCATCGCAGAATTGCGTGAGCAGGCCGCTGCAGCAGAGACGTGCTGGCCGCGCGGCGAATTTGCGTTGCCACTGCTGGCTCCGCTGGACGCGCAGGAAGTCTGGGCAGCGGGCGTGACCTATGAACGCAGTCG
This sequence comes from Phototrophicaceae bacterium, assembly GCA_965223965.1. Lineage (GTDB taxonomy): Bacteria > Chloroflexota > Anaerolineae > Aggregatilineales > Phototrophicaceae > JAGWBD01. The sequence goes on along the minus strand of CBDCXX010000006.1, from coordinate 1,426,409 downwards.
CGCGGCGCGTCAGGAAGAAGCCGACGACGGTGGCGATGTCTACGCGCGCGTCTACGTGGCGGAGCGCCCGGAGATCTTTTTCAAGGCCCAGGCCTGGCGCGTGATTGGGCCCGGCGGGATAGTCGGCATCCGCTCTGATGCGAGCTGGTCAGTGCCCGAGCCGGAACTGGGTGTGGTCTACAACCCGGCGCTTGAAGCCGTCGGCTTCACAGTGGGCAACGACATGAGCAGCCGCGACATCGAAGGCGCCAACCCGCTTTACCTGCCGCAGGCCAAGATGTACACGGCCTCCTGCGCCGTTGGCCCGGGCATCGCTCTGCGCGCGGCGCAAGACTGGCCGGACACAACCATTCAGATGCGCATTGAACGCGCGGGCGAGCAGGTCTTCAGCGGCTCGATTCGCACGGATCGCATCCGCCGCCGCATACCGGAGCTGGGCGACTATCTGGGTCGCAGCTACCGGCTGCCACAGGGTGCCGTGCTTTTGACCGGCACCGGCATTGTGCCGCCGGCGGAGTTCACGCTGGCCGCGGATGACGTTGTCGTCATTGGCATCGATGGTATCGGCGAATTGATGAACGTTGTGCAAATAGTGTGAGCAGCCCGGGAGGGCACTGTCATGGCTGATCAGAACGTCAATTTCTTCACTGAACTGCCGCAAAAGCAGGTTGCTTTTGAAGACGTCGCCATCCGACTGGATGCGCGCGACAACGTCGGAATCGCGCGCCGTCCCCTGCAGGCCGGCAGCATGCTCGCGGGCGCAGATGTTTCGCTCACCCTGCGTGACTTCGTCACGGACGGTCACAAATTCGCGCTGGCGGATGTCCCGACCGGTGCCGAGCTGCGGCGCTACGGCCAGATCATCGGCTTCGCCACGCAGGACATCGCGGCCGGTGAGCATGTGCACACGCACAATCTGGCCGTGCAGGACTTCAAACGTGAGTATGAATTTGCGGTGGAAGCGACCCCGGTGGCGTGTGTGCCGCCGGCGCAGCGGCTCTGCTTCGACGGTTACCGGCGCGCGGACGGTCGGGTTGGTACGCGCAACTACATCGCCGTCATCTCGACTGTCAACTGTTCGGCGCACACCACGCGCGAGATTGCGCGCCATTTCACGCCCGAGCGTCTGGCTGACTACCCCAACGTGGACGGCGTACTCGCTTTCGCGCATCTCTCGGGCTGCGCGGTGCAGATCGGCGGCGCGGACTATGTACTGTTGCAGCGCACGCTGGCCGGCATGGCGCGCAATGCCAACATCGGCGCCTACCTCATCGTCGGCCTGGGCTGCGAGGCCAACCAGATCGCCGACCTGGTGGCCAACTACAGCCTGAACGGCAGCGGCATGATGGCGCCGCCCGGGATCACCATCCAGGGCGAGGGCGGCATCCGCAAGACGATCGCGGCCGGCGTGGCGGCTATCGAGGAGCTGCTGCCGCAGATGAACGCCTGTCAGCGCAGCCCGCAACCGGTTTCCGAGCTGATGGTCGCCTTGCAGTGTGGCGGCAGCGACGGCTGGTCTGGCGTTACGGCCAACCCCCTGGTTGGCGCAGCTTCTGACCTTTTGGTTCGCCAGGGCGGCACCGTGGTGCTGGGCGAAACGCCGGAAGTCTATGGCGCCGAGCAGCTATTGACGCGGCGCGCGGTCAGCCGTGCTGTGGGCGAACGTCTGCTGGAATTGATAGGCTGGTGGGAGCGCCACAGCGATATGCATGGCATGGAGATCGACAACAATCCCTCGCCTGGCAACAAGCTGGGCGGCCTGACCACGATTTATGAAAAGTCGCTGGGGGCAGTGGCGAAAGGTGGCACAACTCCGCTGACCGGCGTCTACGAGTATGCGGAGCCGGTGACCACGCGCGGCTTCACTTTCATGGATTCGCCCGGCTATGATCCGGTGGCAGTTACTGGCCAGGTCGCCGGAGGGTCCAACCTCGTCCTGTTCACGACCGGGCGCGGCTCGGCCTTCGGCTTTCTGCCGGCGCCCAGCATCAAGCTGGCCAGCAATTCAGCGCTCTACCGGCACATGGAAGAAGACATGGACTTCGACGCCGGTCGTATCCTTGATGGCCTGGCCATGGAAGACGCCGCGCAGGAACTGCTGGAGATGATGATCTCGGTCGCTTCCGGTGCGCCCTCGAAGAGCGAGGCGCAGGGCGTCGGCGAAGCGGAATTCAACCCCTGGAATCTGGGCGGTACACTGTGAAATTTTAATACGTCGTTGACGCCTTGTTCAGGATTTGGCAAGAATTAAGGCGCATACTGGCTGCAATTGACCGCGCGAGCAGGAGCAGAGACATGGCCGACAAGATCAAGATCCGCAAGACTGAGGCCGAGTGGGCGGAGCAGTTGACACCGCAGCAGTACAACGTGCTACGGCGACAGGCGACCGAGCGCCCCTACACCGGCGAATATGTTAGCCACAAGTCCGACGGCACCTATTGCTGTGCGGCCTGCGGGCAGCAACTCTTCGCCTCTTCCAGCAAGTTCGATTCGCATTGTGGCTGGCCCAGCTTCTGGGACATGGTCGAGGAAGGGACGGTCGAGTGGCGGCCGGACAACAGCCACGGCATGCGCCGCACCGAGGTCATTTGCAGCAGCTGCGATTCGCATTTGGGCCATGTGTTCAACGACGGCCCGCGCGACCAGACCGGATTGCGTTACTGCATCAATTCGGCCGCGCTGAATTTCGCGCCGAAGACGAACGAGTAGCAGTCAGAAGCGGCGTCCGGGCAAGTTGTCCCGGACGCCGCTATCTCCTCAGACGCCGCCGTAGGCGCTGTAGCCGCCGTCCACCGGGATGACTGTGCCAGAAACGAAGCGCGCGCCGTCCGAGACCAGCCACAACAGCGTCCCGACCAGCTCCTCCGGCTGACCAAAGCGGCCCATCGGCGTGCTGTCGACGATCTGCTGGCCGCGCGGCGTGAGTGAGCCATCCTCGTTGCTGACGATGAGCCGGTTCTGCTCAGTGATGAAGAAGCCAGGCGCGATGGCGTTGACGCGGATGTTCGGGCTGTATTCCTGGGCGAAATACACCGCCAGCCAGCGCGTGAAGTTGTCAATGCCTGCCTTGGCGGCGGCGTAGGCCAGTACGCGCGTCAGCGGCCGCTGCGCCGCCATCGATGAAATGTTGATGATGACGCCCGCGCCCGCCTTCGCCATGGGCTGCGCCAGTGCCTGCGCGGCCAGCAGCGTGCCAAACAGATTCAGGTCGAAGGTCCACTGCAGTGCCTCACGTTCAATGTTGAACAGGTTCTGCGTGTTGTCGGGCGAAGTCATGGCGCGCGGATTGTTGCCGCCGGCGCAGTTGACAAGGATGTCAATGCTGCCGCAGGCGGACAGTATTTCCTCGCGCGCGGTGTCCAGAGTCTCTGGCTCCAGCACGTTCACGGCCAGCGGCAAGGCCTGGCCCCCGGCAGCGACGATGGCGTCGGTTGTTCTGGCGGCTTTTTCAACCGTAGTGCCCATCACGGCGACGGTCGCGCCGGCGGTGGCGAGCCCCTTGCACATGGCGCTGCCTAGCACGCCGCTGCCGCCGGTGACCGCGGCTACCTTGCCATGGAGATCAATCGTGTAGGGCATCAGTCATGTCCTGTGGCGCCCTGAAAGGGCGTGATGTGACGGTCGAAGTGGGTCTCAAGCACGGCCTCATAGTCGCTTTCATGGACGCGCAACAGGGCGAAGACCGGTTCGCGGAAGCGATCCAGCAGGGAGCCGAAGGTCACGTGCAACACCTGGCGCGCGTCGAATTGCTCGAAGAGCGCGGGCAGTTCTTCATCCGCGGGGTTCTGCGGGACGCGTTCCAGCTCGCCGGAGATGTGGTAGGAGGCACGGTCAATCGGGTAGCGCTTGCGGGCCAGCGCCAAAATTTCGCGAAAGAGCGGGACGTCGCGCATGGCGATGACGCGCAGCGCCTCCAGCCAGCTGGTGCCCGCAGTCTTCAGATGCACGAGAGCGCCGGTGTGGCGATAGATGATAGGGTAGATGCTGAACTTGTCCGAGCCGGTGTGGATACTCAGCTTGTAAGGACCCAGCTCACGCGCGATGCGGGCGTGCGCGGCAAAGTCCTCCTCGAAGCGGGCGAGGTCGCCGATGTAGTCGACGCCCTTTTCGAAGTCGCCAATGAAACGCGGCGCCAGGCCATCCACGCTCACGCCCAGCCGATGGAGCTCCGAGGCGACGAAGTAGTGCTCGGCCGGGCTGGTGGGTGTGTCGGTCTCGTCGACCGAGACTTCCAGGTCATAGGGTCGGCCGTCGAAGCGCTGCTCGATGTGGCGCGCCAGCCTGGCGACGTGGGCGATGGCGCGGCTGTACTTGCCGCTGGCGCGTAGCAGGGTTTCCTTGTTCAGGGGGCTGCCAAAGCCCGCGCCGAGATAATGGCGACGTAAATCGGCGGGGGTCATCTCCAGTACGTCGCCGGGCAGGGCGTCGAATTTTGTCAGCAATGTGGCAGCGTCGTCGCTGTGGGCGGCGTTGTCGACGCGTTCGTTGGGGTCGAGCGTGAAGCCGGTGAAGCCTGCGTCAATGCAGTCGTCGATGTCGCTGATGTGCTTGAGATGGTCGGCATCGCTGCCGTAGCCCTCGCGATAGTCCATCTGCAGCACGCCCCATGTCGCGTCATCAATGACGTCCTGCGCGCTGCGGCCACAGCGCTCCATCTCGCGGATGGACTGCTGCGCGAAGACGCCGACCATGTCGCTCTTGCGCACCGCGCGAATGTGGCCGGGCGTCGCCAGGCCCAGGCGATCGCCACAGCCGACGGACTTGCGCAGGCCGACAGGTTGCGGCGACGTCCACGGCAGCTCGCGGCGCAAGGCGGCGGCGTTGGCCGCATCCAGCGGGCAAAGCCAGGCCGCTCCCTGCTGCTCGCCATGAAAGCCGGATGGCAGATCGCCACTGATGCGCAACAGTTTGCCGTCCACGCCACAAATGAGTTCGTAGTCCACTGCTTGCCTCCCCCTGGCCCTTGCAGCTGGCGCGCAATATAATACGCGTGCCTGAGTGACCCCGCCAACTTCCGTGGAGCTTTCCGCCCGTGCCAGCGCCAAACATTCTGCTCATTACCAGCGATCAGCAACACTGGAACACCCTCGGTTGTCTGAATCCGGAGTTGAGTACGCCGGCGCTGGACCGGCTGGCAGAGCAGGGCACGCTCTATACGCGCGCCTACTGCCCCAACCCGACCTGCACGCCCACGCGCTCCTCAATGATCACCGGCAAAGCACCGTCGCAGCACGGCGCCGTCGCGCTGGGAATGAAGTTGCCGGAGCATGAGCCGACGGTAGGTGAAATTTTTCAACAGGTGGGTTACCGCACGGCGCTGGTTGGTAAGGCGCACTTCCAGCCACTGCAGGGGACGCAGGAATTCCCCTCGCTGGAAGCCTGGCCCCTGCTGCAGGACCTGGACTACTGGCGCGACTTTCACGGGCCTTTCTACGGCTTCGAGCACGTCGAGCTGGCGCGCAACCACACTACCGAAGCGCACGTGGGCCAGCACTATGCGTTGTGGATGGAGGCTCAGGGCCTGGACAACTGGCGCGATTACTACGAGACGCCGACCGGCAACAATGATGACCAGGTACGCACATGGCTAATCCCGGAGCGCTACCACTACAACGCCTGGATTGCCGAACGCAGCAACGCCTTGCTGGAGCAGTACGCCGCTGCGGAGGAACCCTTCTTCCTGTGGGCCAGCTTCTTCGATCCGCACCCGAAGTACCTCGTGCCGGAACCCTGGGACAGGATGTACGACCCGGCGACCCTCACTGTGCCCGGCGTCACGCCCGGCGAGCACGACGTAAATCCGCCGCATTTCCGTCTGACGCAGCAGCCCAACCCGGATTTCACGCCCTGGTTCGAGCGTGGCGGCCACGGCCTGCATGGCTGTCATTCCCATCTGCATGAGCGCGATGAGCTGGCGCAGGACATCGCCTGCTACTACGGCATGATCAGCTGCATGGACAAGTACATCGGCAGCATCCTCGAACGCCTTGATGCGCTGGGCCTGGCGCAGAATACGCTCGTGGTCTTCACCAGTGACCATGGCCACTTCTTCGGCCAGCACGGTCTGGTCGCCAAGGGGCCCTTCCACTATGAAGACATGGTGCGCGTGCCCATGGTCGTCCGCTGGCCGGGCGTGTGTGAGGCCGGCGCGCGTTCGGCTGCCTTGCACTCATTGACCGACCTGCCGGTGAGCTTCCTGAGCGCCTGCGGCATAGATGTCCCGCCGGACATGACGGGCGTGGATCAGAGCGCGGTCTGGGCCGGGCAGGCGGATTCCGCTCGCGAGCAGGTGCTGGTGGAGAATCACCATCAGCCGACGACCATGCATGCGCGCACCCTGGTGACAGAACGCTACAAGCTGACGGTATATTGCAACCGGCCCTACGGCGAGCTTTTTGATCTGGAGACGGACCCGGGCGAACTGAGCAACCTGTGGCATGAACAAGGCAACGCAGCGCTGAAGGACGACCTGGTGCAGCGTATGCTGCTTGCAGAGATGGCGCAGGAAGAGCCGCTGGACGAAGCGCGCCTTGCCTGGCCCAACAAGTCGGCAGACATGTACGCCAAGACTTTTGACGCCGGCCGCTGGCGTATCACAATGGATCCGGCCAATGACCGCTATGAGCTGATCGATACGGGTCAATATCCCGGCTCAACCGGCGTCGACCGCTGGGACGACCCGACCTGCCGCGTACAGCGCGGCCGCATGTTGCTGGCCTTGCAATTCACGCGTATGGCAGCCGAGCCAATGTGGATGCCACGTGTCTCCGGCGCCTGAAGGAGCAATCATGTCCCTGCGTAAGACGAACGATCAAATGATTTTTGCCAACACACCTCCAACCGACATGGAGGGCTTCGAACCGGCAATCTCTGAAGCGCCACCACATCTTTACGAATTTAGTGCTGAGTATGCAGGCGGTGTATCCGGTTTGGCGCAGGTCAGGGACGCAGACCTGGCTCACTTTCGCAAGCATGGTTTTCTGCTCATCCGGGACGCACTGGGTGCCGCAGAAATAGCCAGCGCTCTTGCAGCTACCTGGGCTCTGTGTGCCGGCAATGTGCCCGGATTCGACGATTTCCGTTACGAAGCCGGCGCACGTGATGCACTGGATTCACTGGAGCCGGAAACGCGCCAGGATGTCATTCGCAAGCTAAACGACTTTGTGCGGCTCGAGCCGCGGATGCGTGCTATGGCGGAGCATGACGGGCTTCTTTCTGTATTGCGCAGCCTGCTGGACGACGAACCACTGCTGTTTCAGGATATGGCGCTGCTGAAACCGCCGCGCATCGGCCGCGAGAAGCCCTGGCATCAGGACTGCGCCTACTTCGACCTGCCGCCGGGCACGCAGGTTGTCGGCGCCTGGATTGCAATGGACGAGGCGCTGATTGAAAACGGCTGCATGCATATTGTGCCTGGCTCACACCGCGAAGGCCCGGTCGTGCATTTTCAGCGGCGTGACTGGCAAATCTGCGACACCGAAGTTCAAACGCAGCGCTGCCTGGCCGTGCCCATGCAGCCTGGTGACTGTTTGCTCTTTGATGGTCTGATGCATCACGGTACGCCGCCCAGCCGCTCTGACCTGCGCCGCCGCGCCCTGCAATTTCACTATCGCCCGGCCAGCGTCATCCCGCTCGGCGACAGCAGCGAACGCCTGCGCCAGTTTGGCGAAGAAGGCAAGGACGTTAGCTGCTGACGCGCCCGGGAGGCGAACATGTTGGCAGCCAGACTGCACCATGCGCGTGACATTCGCATTGACCAGGTGAATGAACCGGCTGCTCCCGGGCCCGGCCAGGCCCTCATTCAAATCGCGGCTGTCGGCATCTGCGGCTCGGACCTGCACAGCTACGAAGACGGGCGCATCGGCGACACGGTAGTGCAGGAACCGCTGATCCTCGGCCATGAATTTGGCGGCGAGGTGCTGGCCTGTGGCGCGAACGCGCACCACGGGGAAGACCGTCCGCTGCGCCCGGGTCAACGTGTGGCAGTCGATCCTGCACAGCCCTGTCAACGCTGCGAACTCTGCCTTGCCGGTCACCCCAACCTTTGTCGCCGTCTGCACTTCTGCGGGCTGTGGCCGGACGATGGCGCGCTTTGTGAACGCATGCTCGTGCCGGCGCATGGCTGCTTCCCGGTGCCAGACGCGCTCAGCGATGCCGACGCGGCCCTGCTGGAGCCGCTGGGAGTGGCGCTGCATGCAGTGGATCTGGGGCGCTTGCGTCTGGCGCGAAGCGTCGTCGTGCTCGGCTGCGGCCCAATCGGCCTGCTCATCATCCGCCTGGCGCAACTGGCCGGCGCTGATCCGATTTACGCCTGCGACCGCTTCCCATGGCGCGCGCAGGCAGCGCTGGCCTGGGGCGCCAGCGATGCCTGGTGCTGCGCGTCGGAGGATTCGGTCGCGCACGTGCAGCAGTTGACGGGTGGCCGAGGCGCCGATGTGGTCTTTGAGGCCGCCTGGGCCGAGGAGTCTGTCGCGCAGGCCGCGGAGATGGCGCGTGCTGGCGGACGGGTCGTGCTGGTCGGCATTCCCTCGGCGGACACATTGACCATGAAGCACTCCACCGCGCGCCGCAAGGGCCTGACCATCCTGATGTCACGGCGCATGAAGCACACGTACCCGCGTGCCATTCGCCTGGCGCTCGGTGGCGCGTTTGAGCTGGAGGCGCTGATCTCGCGGCGCTATCCCCTGGCCGCAACGGCGGCGGCCTTCGCCAGCTATGCGGCCTGGGAGCCGGGCGTACAAAAGCTGCTCGTCGAGCCCTGAGAAGTCTCAGTCCTGATCGAAGCGATAGGCGCGGCGGGCGAGGCCGACGGCCATCTCCTGCGCCATGTCCTCCGCATCCTGCAGGTCGATGAAGCCGCGCAGTTGCAGGCCGGCGATCCAGTTGACCGCCGTGCGGCGCCAGACGTCATGGCGCGCGGGGATGGAGGTAAAGGCGCGGGTGTCGTCGTTGAAGCCAACCGTGTTGTAGAGGCCGGCGGTCTCCATCACCAGGTCGAAATAGCGGGCCATGCCGTTGACGCTGTCGTAGAACCACCAGGGCGGCCCCAGCTTGACGGCAGGGTAGTAGCCGGCCAGGGGCGCCATTTCCCGGCCGAAGCCGCTCTCGTCCAGCGTGAAGAGAATGAGCGCATAGCGCGGATCGCTGCCGAATTTCGTCAGCAGTGGCCGCAGGTTTCGCGTCCATTCGCTGGCGACGGGGATGTCGGCGCCCATATCCTTGCCGAAGCGCAGGTGCAGGTCGGGGTCGTGGTTGCGCAGCGACCCAACGTGCAGTTGCATGACCAGGCCGTCTTCAACGCTCATACGCGCCATCTCGATCAGCATGTGCCCGGTGAAGCGGCGTGCATCTTCCGCGCTGGCCTCACTGCGCAGCGCGCGGCCAAATATCGCCTCCGCCTCGCGCTGACCCAGCGACTCTGTGTAGGCGGTCAGGGCGGCGTGGTCAGTGGCCGTGGCGCCCATCTGGCGAAAGAAGCTGCGCCGCTCCTCCAGCGCCTGGATGTAGCTGCGCAGGTCGCGGATTTCGTAGCCACACAGCTCGCCCAGCGCCTGGATGTTGCTGTGCCAGTCCGGCGTATCGAGATTGATGAGCGCGTCCGGGCGGAAGGTGGGCAGAATGCGTCCGTTCCAGTTTGAATCGCGGATGGCCTGGTGCTGCAGCAAGGGATCGGTGGCTGTATCGGTGGTGGTCAGCACCTCGATGTTGAAGCGATCGTAGAGCGCGCGCGGCTGAAAGTCGGGCTGCTGCAGGCGTTCGGCGATGTGGTCATATATGTCTTGGGCGCTGGCGCTGCTGAGCTTCTCCTGCACGCCGAAAACGAAGTGGAAAGAATAGTCGAGCCAGCCTCCGGTCGGCGTGCCGCGGAAGAGGTGATAATTGTCGGCGAACAGCTGCCAGATCTTGCGCGGGTCACCTTCGACCGGGCCACCATCGGCGCGCGGGATGCCCAGCGCCTCCAGTGTGATTCCCTGAGAGCGCAACATGCGGAAGACGTAGTGGTCGGGCGTGATGAACAGCTCCGCCGGCGAACCGAAGCGGAACTCCGGGTCAGCGAAGAGCAGCGGGTCAACGTGACCGTGCGGACAGACCAGCGGCAGGTCGGCGATCTGATGATACAGCCGCAGGGCGACCTCGCGCCTGGCTGGGTCGAAATAACGGTCTTCGGGGAGAACAAGCTGGGGCACTGCGCCGCCTTTCCTGCTGTCGTCGGTGAAGGCGCCATGATACAGCGAATGGCGGGGGAATGGCAGATTTGGCCGATGGTGCTACACTGGCGCGCGGCGAATCTCTGCGCGGGGAAGCGATGTACACGATAGGTGTTGACTTCGGAACCGGTTCGGGACGCGCGCTGCTGGTGGATGTGCGTGACGGGCGCGAAGTGGCGAGCGCCGTGCATGACTACGCCAGTGGCGTGATCGACCGGCACTTGCCGGGCAGCGACCGGCCATTGCCGCCGGACTGGGCCCTGCAGGATCCGCAGGACTATCTTGATGTGCTGGGCGTCACCATCCCGGCGGTGCTGCGCGCCAGTGGGGTTGCCGCGGAGCAGGTGAAAGGCGTGGCCATCGACTTCACGGCCTGCACCATGTTGCCGGTACGCGCAGACGGCACGCCGCTGTGTTTCCTCGAAGAGTGGCGCGCGGAGCCGCACGCCTGGATCAAGCTCTGGAAGCACCATGCGGCCCAACCCCAGGCTGACCGCATCAATGCCGTGGCCGAAGCCCGTGGTGAGGCCTGGCTGCCGCGCTATGGCGGCAAAATTTCCTCGGAATGGTTCTTCAGCAAGGCGCTGCAGATTCTGGAAGAAGCGCCCGAGGTTTATGCGGCGGCAGACCGGCTCGTAGAAGCGGCGGACTGGGTCATCTGGCAGCTTTGCGGCGTAGAGACGCGCAACGCCTGCACCGCCGGCTACAAGGCGCTGGTGCAGGATGAGGGCTATCCGGCGCGCGACTATTTCGCGGCGCTGAACGCTGGCCTCGCTGATGTGGTGGATACGAAAATGAGCCGGAAACTGGCGCAGCTGGGCGACCGCGCCGGCGGATTGAGTGCGGAGGCCGCGGCCCTGACCGGGCTGCTGCCGGGCACTGCCGTCGCTGTGGCCAACGTCGATGCGCACGCCACCGTGCCGGCGGTGAAAGTGACGCGGCCGGGCAGCATGGTCATCATCATGGGCACATCCAACTGCCACATGCTGGTGAGCGAGGAGCTGCGCGAGGTGCCGGGCATGTGCGGCGTGGTGCGCGGCGGCATCCTGCCCGGCTACTACGGTTATGAAGCCGGCCAAAGCGGCGTGGGCGATATTTTCGCCTGGTTCGTCGACCATGCCGTGCCGCCCGAGTATCACGCAGCGGCGCAGGCAGCCGGCCTTGACCTGCACGAATATTTGACGGAGCAGGCAGCGCAACTGCAGCCTGGCGAACATGGGCTGCTGGCGCTGGACTGGTGGAACGGCAATCGCTCCACGCTGGTGGACGCCGACCTGGGCGGTCTGCTTTTGGGCGCGACGCTGGGCACCAGCGCGCCCGACATCTACCGCGCCCTCATCGAGGCGACCGCCTTCGGCACGCGCGAAATCATCGCTGCCTTCGAGGAGGCCGGCATCCCGGTTGATGACATTGTCGCGGCGGGCGGACTGGCGGAGAAGAACCAGCTGCTACTGCAGATTTACGCGGATGTCACCGGCAAGTCCATCCGCCTGGCTGGCTCCTCCCAGGCGCCGGCGCTGGGCGCGGCCATGCACGCCGCGGTAGCTGCCGGAATTTATGCGGATATCGAAGCCGCGGCTGGCTGCATGGGCAAGCTGCGCGACGAAGTGGTGCAACCGGTCGCCACGCATCAGGCGGTCTACGACCAACTCTACGCAGACTACCGCATCCTGCACGACTACTTCGGTCGCGGTGCCAACGATGTGATGAAACGTCTGCGGCGGCTACGCCGGGCGGCGCGGGGCGCAGCGTGAGGCTGGCAGCGCTGCGCGAGGAAGTTTGCGCGCTGCACGCCGAATTGCCGCGCAACCACCTGGTCGCCTGGACCAGCGGCAACATCAGCGCGCGTGACCCGGCCAGCGGCCACGTGGTCATCAAGCCCAGCGGCCTGCGCTTCGAGCAGCTGACGCCCGCCAGCATGGTCATCGTGGATGAACATGGCGCACTGGTGGAGGGGCAACTCAATCCCTCCTCAGACACCGCTTCGCACTGCGCCATCTACCGCCTCATGCCGCAGGTGGGGGCAATCGTACACACGCATTCGCGTTATGCGACAGCCTTCGCCGTGTTGGGACGGCCAATTCCCTGCGTGACCACGGCCATGGCGGACGAGTTTGGCGGGGAGATTCCCTGCGGCGGCTTCGCGCTGATTGGCGGCGAGGAAATTGGCCAGGTGGTCGTGGACGTGCTGGCAGACTGTCGCAGTCCCGCCTGCCTGCTGCAAAGCCACGGCGTCTTCGCGACCGGCTCTTCCGCTGAAGCGGCGGTGAAGGCGGCGGTGATGACCGAGGACAACGCCGCCATCGTCTGGACGGCATTGCAGCTCGGGGCGCCGCTGCCGCTGCCGCAGGAAGACATCGACAGGCTATACGATCGTTATCAAAACGTTTACGGACAGGTTGACGGGCAGGAGTGAAACCATGGCACTAAAGATTGCGATGATTGGCGCGGGCTCGATCGGCTTCACACGCCGTTTGATGGGTGACCTGCTGGGCGTGCCGGAACTGCACGACACGCACTTCGCCTTCATGGACATCAACGAGCGTAATCTGGCCATGATCACCCAGCTGGCCGAACGCGACATCGCCGCCAACGGGTTGCCGGCCCGCGTGCAGGCCACCACTGACCGTCGCGAGGCCATCGCGGACGCTGATTACGTCATCAGCACGATTCGTCAAGGAGGCCTGCGTGCTTTCGCGCTCGATATCGACGTCCCGCTACGTTACGGCATCGATCAGTGCGTCGGCGACACGCTCTGCGCCGGCGGCATCATGTACGGCCAGCGCACAATTCCCGCGCTGCTGGACATCTGCCGCGACATCCGCGAGCTGGCCAGCCCGGACGCGCTCTTCCTGAACTACAGCAATCCCATGGCCATGAATACCTGGGCCTGCAACCAGTACGGCGGCGTGAACACTATCGGCCTGTGCCACGGCGTCCAGGGCGGCCACTGGCAGATTACGCGTTGCATCGAGCGCTGGGCGCAGCGCGAAGGCCTGCCGGGCATGGATGAAAACCTGCACAAGAATGAGGTCGACATCATCGCCGCGGGCATAAATCACCAGACCTGGTATGTGCAGGTGCGCTGGCGCGGGCGCGACATGCTGCCGCTGCTGCTCGATCTCTTTGAAACACACCCTGAATATTCTCTCACCGAAAAGGTGCGCATCGACGTGTTGCGCCGCTTCGGTCACTACAGCACCGAGAGCAACGGCCATTTGAGCGAATACCTGCCCTGGTATCGCAAGCGCGAGGATGAGATTGCGCAGTGGATCGATTTGTCACGCTGGATCCACGGGGAGACCGGCGGCTATCTGCGCGTCTGCACCGAGGGCCGTAACTGGTTCGAGACGGACTTTCCCAACTGGCTCGAAGAGACGCCGCCAGTTTTCAGTGCGGCAAACCGCAGTGAGGAGCACGGCTCCTACATCATCGAGGGGCTGGAGACCGGACGTCCCTATCGCGGACACTTCAACGTGATCAACCAGGGGCACATCACCAACCTGCCGGATGGCTGCGTGGTGGAGATTCCGGGCTACGTAGATGGCAATGGCATCAGCATGCCGGTGGTGGGTGACCTGCCGCTGGCCTGTGCCGCGACCTGCTCGGCCAGCGTGCGCGTGCAGCAGATGGCGCTGGAAGCGGCGCTGAGCGGCGATGTGACCCTGCTCAAGCAGGCCATGCTGCACGACCCGCTGACCGGCGCGATTTGCAATCCTGAAGAGATTTGGCAGCTGACCGACGACATGCTGGTGGCGCAGGCGGAGTGGCTGCCAAACTATGCGGACAGTATCCCGGCGGCGCGCGAACGCCTGGCCGCGCATGAGCGCAATGGCACGCGTGTGGCCTTGCGTGAGTGGCGCGGTGCAGCCCGGCTGGAGACGCGCACGGTCGCGCAGATGGCGCAGGATCGCGCCGAGGCCCGCGCCAACGCCGATGCGGCCGACAAGGGCAACATGACCCGGCAGTCCGCCTGACGAGCTAATGAGAACTTACAGGAGCGAACCATGAGCGCAACAAGCCCCATGACCATGCCGCAGGCAGCGGCAACCCTGACCGCCCGTCCGCTGACGCTGGGCGTAATCGTTGGCAATCGCGGCTTCTTCCCCGCGCATCTGGCCCAGAGCGGGCGCGAGCAGGTGCTGCAAGTGCTGGCAGCCGCCGGCATCCGCGCCGTGCTGCCCGACGCGGGCGACAGCAATGTCGGCGCGATTGAGTCGCTGGCCGAGGCACGTCACTGTGCGGAGGTTTTCCGTCAGCATCGCGACGAAATTGACGGCGTGCTCGTCACGCTGCCAAACTTCGGCGACGAACGCGCCATAGCCAATACGTTGCGCTGGGCGCGGCTGGACGTTCCAGTACTGATTCACGCTTTTCCAGACGACGCGACGCGCATGGGAATTGCCGACCGGCGCGACAGCTTCTGCGGCAAAATGAGCGCTTGCAACAACCTGCGCCAGTACGGCATCCGCTACAGTCTCACCAGCCAGCACACTATGGACCCGACCGGTGCGGCCTTTCGCGCGGACCTGGAGCAGTTTGCGGCCATCTGTCGCGTCACGCGCGGCATGCGCACGGCGCGCCTGGGCATGATGGGCGCACGGCCCGAGGCCTTCAAGACCGTGCGCTTCAGCGAAAAGCTGCTGGACAAGGCAGGCATCAGCGTGGAAACGCTGGACCTCTCCGAGGTCTTCGGGCGTGTCGAGCGCCTGGGCGATGCGGACGAGGTGGTGCAGACGCGTCTGGCGGGCATCCGCAGTTATGCGCGCACGGAAGGCGTGCCGGAGATTTCGCTGCTGCGCATGGCGAAGTTCGGCGTTGTGCTGGATGGCTGGATGGCGGACAACCAGCTCGACGCGACGGCTATCCAGTGCTGGACGTCTATGGAAGAGTACTTCGGCGTGGTGCCCTGCACATTGATGAGCATGAGCAGCAACAGCCTCAACCCCTCCGCCTGCGAGACGGACGTCGTGGGGGCGCTGGCCATGCTGGCGCTGCAGCTGGCCTCTGGTCGGCCCAGCGCGCTGGTGGACTGGAACAACAACTACGGTGAAGATCCCGACAAGGCGGTCGTCTTTCACTGTTCCAACCTGCCCAAAGACGTCTTCACCGACGACATTCCGATAATGGACTATCAGGAGATCATCGCCGGTTCCGTGGGCGCCGAGAACACCTACGGCACGATTTATGGTCGCATCAGCGAATCACCCTTCACCTACCTGCGCATCTCCACCGACGATTTCAGCGGGCGCATCGTGGCCTATGCAGGTGAGGGCGAGTTCACCAACGACCCGGTCGACACCTTCGGCGGCTACGGCGTCGTGCGCGTGCCGCGCTTTCAGGAGCTGCTGGCCTACATCTGCGAACGGGGCTACGAGCATCACGTGTCGATCAACCAGGCGCGCGTGGCTGGCGCCATTCACGAGGCCTTCAGCAAGTATCTGGACTGGGAGACCTGCCTGCATCGTTGAGGCCTGGCGGGGCAGGTTGCAAGCTCAGGCTTCGTAGGCGGCAGTCAGATACTGCTCAATCAAATAGTTCGGATAGCCGATTGCTCGCAAATTCGCCGCACAATCGGCCATGCCGGCGCCGCGTTCGCGCCAGTGCGGTACGCGCTTGATGAGCGTTTCCACGCGCTCGCGCGGCATGATGATCCAGGTATCCGCCGGTACGAAGCCGAAGTTGATGACCGGCATGGCCGAGAGTACCTCGCGCGTCTTGAGCCAGGGTGCTATCAGCACGGAGGCGCGGGCCCCGTGATTGGCAAGGTACTCCGCCACGAAAAGCGCCGTGCCGCCCAGGTCGACCAGATCCTCGACCACGCCGACCACCTGGTTGCGCACATTGATGGTCACGTCTTGTACGACGATGGGTCTGTCCAGCGGCTGGGCGGGCCCCGCATAATATTTAACGCCCAGGGTGCCAAACTCGACAGCGGGGATATCGGGGTCGGGATGCCAGGCGAGATGGTCGTGCAAGAGCACGCCGGGCAACATGCCGCCCATGGTTACCATCACGGCCTGCGTGATCTGGTCGCCGCTGGCACGGTGCGCCTTCTGCCAGGCGAACACCTTTTGCGCGAGGTCGGCCACCATCCGGGACTCGACCTCGTCGGGGATGTACAGGAACTTCAGCGCGTCGAATGCGACGTTACAGCCGCGAGGGTTGCGCCAGTACTCGAAGTCGCAGTCTTCGTCACGGTCGAATGCGTGCTGATGGCTTGTGGTCACATGGAGTCCTGTTCAGCCACTCTCGGCTAATTGGCAGCGTATTGGCGTGCACGGCCGCTGCAAAGATTTCGAAAAACGGAGACCAGCTGCTGCAGGCTCACGCCGGCTGCTCCAGCATGGCGCAGAAGCACTGGTAAGCTTCCTGCCAGCGCTCATCCTGGCGCGGCTCATAGCTGACTGTGCCGACCGTCTCGGCCAGGATTTCACGCGCTTCGGCCACGTCTTTCAGCTCGCCGAGGGCGATGAACTGGACGATGGCATTGCCCAGCGCGGTCGCTTCCACCGGACCAGCGACAACGGGGATGCCTGTCGCATCTGCTGTCATCTGGTTGAGCAGCGTGTTCTGCGAGCCACCGCCAATGATATGTAATTGCGACACCGGTAGACCGGAAACGGCATGCAAGCGATCAAGGGCATGCCGATACTTCAGCGCCAAACTTTCATAGATGCAGCGCATAAAGTCACCGACGCTCTCCGGCAGCGGCTGGCCAGTTTCGCGACAGTATTCTCGAATGCGGGCCGGCATGTCGCCCGGAGGGAAGAAGCGCACCTCATCCGGGTCAATCAGGCTGCGAAAGGAAGTTGCCGAGCGTGCCTCGGTGGTGAGTTGTCCATAGTCCATATCATTACCGGCGGCGGCCCAGGTTGCACGGCACTGCTGTGCCAGCCACAGTCCCATGATGTTAACCAGCAATCGGAAAGTGCCTTCGACGCCGCCCTCGTTGGTGACGTTGGCCGCACAGGCGGCGACATTGATGACCGGTTCCTGCACCTCGAGTCCGAACAGGCTCCAGGTGCCGCTGCTCAGATAGGCATAGTCGCTGCGGGTGGCCGGCACACCAACCACGGCGCTGCCCGTGTCGTGGGAGGCAGGAACGAATACCGGGATACCCTGATATTCCCCCAGCCTTGTTCCAGGTGGGACGATATCGCCGAACATGTGTGTTGGCACGCCGATGGCGTTCAGGGTTTCGTAATCCCAGTCCTGTGTTCGGGGATTGTAAATTTGCATGGTGCTGACATGGGTAAATTCTGCGCTTTTGTCGCCAGTCATCCAGTAGTTGAACAACTGCGGGAAGGGAAGGAATGTTTCGGCGCTGGCGAGCTGCCGGCTATTTGCGAACACCATGCTGGCGAGCTGGAAGATCGTGTTGGCTGTCAAATTCTGGATTCCAGTGCGTTCGAACAGCGTGGGCCACGGTACCTTTTCGAACACCTGGTCGCTGATCCCTTCGCAGCGGCTGTCACGATAGTGGACAGGATTGCCCAGCAGTTCGCCGTCGCGATCCAGCAGGGCGAAATCACAGCCCCAGGTGTCGATTCCAAGACCAGCCATGCCAGGACCGGCGGCGTCAACGCCTGCCTGGATGTCCTGCCAGAGACGCAGCACGTCCCAGTAGAGTGTTCCCTTCGCCATCACTGGCACATTAGGGAAACGGTGCAGTTCCTTGAAGTCGAAACGACGCCCGTCAAAGCCGACACTCAGTACGCGCCCGGACTCCGCGCCAATATCGATGGCCAGCACCCTGCATTGTTTCGTCACCGGTCGCTGTCTCCCTTGTACTTCCAGCAGGCTGGTTGACAGTCCGCGGGCCGGACGCTACCCTTTGCGCGCGAACCCGGCGACAGTTTACCAAAATAGACAGGGCAATTCACATGCAGCATCAGGCGGATTATGAACGGCTGGCCGAACGACTGGAGACGCAGGGCATCGATGTCGAGGCGGTCAAGCGCAAACTGAAGGCGCAACGCATTGAAACGCCCTCATGGGGCTATGGCAACAGTGGCACGCGCTTCAAGGTCTACTCATGGCCAGGCGCGGCGCGCAACATCCACGAGAAGCTCGCGGACGCCGGTTACGTGCAGCGCTTGACCGGCGTGGCGCCCACTGTCGCGCTGCACATCCCCTGGGACAAGGTGGATGACTGGGACGCGCTGGCGCAATACGCGTCGGAGCAGGGTGTGGGCATCGGCGCCATCAACCCCAATGTGTTTCAGGAGGACCAGTACCGCCTTGGCAGCATGACGCATCCTTCCGCGACTGTGCGCGAGGAAGCAGTGGCGCACATGGTTGAGTGTTGCGAAGTCATGGCGCAGACCGGCAGCAGCCTGTTGAGCCTGTGGTTTGCGGACGGCACCAATTACTCTGGCCAGGACAGCATGCGCGGCCGCAAGCAACGCATGGAGGCGGCCCTGGCCGAGACCTATGCGCATCTGCCGCCAGGCGGGCGCATGCTCATTGAGTACAAGTTCTTCGAGCCGGCCTTTTACCACACGGACCTGGCGGACTGGGGCATGGCTTACGCGACCGCGCTCAAACTGGGCGAGCAGGCGCAAGTACTCGTCGATACCGGCCATCACGCACAAGGCACCAACATCGCGCACATCGTCTCTTTCCTGCTTGATGAAGGTCGCCTGGGCGGCTTTCACTTCAACGCGCGGCGTTACGCGGACGATGACCTCATTGTCGGCACCAACAACCCCTTCGAGCTCTTCGAAATCTTCTGCGAGCTGGTCAGCGCCGGCCCGCTGGCGGACGACGTGGCCTACATGATTGACCAGAGTCACAATATCGAGCCCAAGCTGGAGGCCATGGTGCTTAGCGTGCTCAACTGCCAGACGGCCTACGCGAAAGCCTTGCTCGTGGACCAGGCGGCGCTGCTGGAACTGCAGCTGGCGGGCGACGTGTTGGGCGCGCACTGTTTGCTGACCGCGGCCTACGATACCGACGTTCGGCCCCTGCTGGCGCAAGCGCGCATGGAAACCGGGCGTGACCCGGATCCGCTGGCGGTGCTGCGCGCTGATGACTACTCGGGGCGGGTCGCCCGCGAACGCGGCACGATCGACGCCAGCGGTGGCTATCCGGGCTAATCTGCAGCAGGCTGACCGGAAAACCACGCCACGGTGCGTTCCAGCCCGGTTCTGAAGTCCACGGTTGGGGCATAGTCCAATATCGCGCGCGCGCGACTGATATCGGCGCGGGAATGGCGCACGTCGCCGGGTCGCTCCGCAATGTGGAGGGGCGGCAACTCGGTGCCGAGTAGTTCGTTGAGCGTGGCCACCAGCTCGAGGATGCTTGCGCTGCCGTCGGCGCCGAGATTGAACGTCTGCCCGTCGGCCTGCGGCGCGGCGAGCGCGAGCAGATTCCCCTCAACCACGTTGTCAACGTAGGTGAAATCGCGTGACTGCAGGCCGTCGCCGGTGACAGGTGGACGCTGATCGTCCAGCATCAACGTGAGCAGCCGTGGAATCACGGCTGCGTATGCCGAGCCGGGGTCCTGGCGCGGCCCGAAGACGTTAAAGTAGCGCAGCGATACTGTCTCCAGTTCATAACAGGCGCTGTAGGCCTGGCACAGGGCCTCCCCGGCCAGCTTGGCGGCGGCGTAGGGCGACAGCGGGTGCGGGGGCAGGCCTTCATGCTTGCTGTCGCCCGGCGCATCCCCATAGACCGAGGAAGAGGAGGCGTAGACCACACGGCGCACCGAGCTGCGGCGCGCGGCCTCCAGCACGTTCAGGGTACCCGTCGCGCAGTGCCGCCAGGATTCCAGCGGGCGGGCCACGCTGCGTGGCACCGAAGGCAGCGCGGCCTGATGGATGAGGTAGTCGGCGCCATTGCAGACTGCGGTCAGGGCGTCTGCGTCCGCGATGTCAATCTCGTGCATGCTCAGGCGCTCGTGTGCCCGCAGATGCGCGATGTTGGCCGGCGAGCCGGTGAGATAGTTGTCGACGATGCGCAGCGTATGGCCGTCGCGCAGCAGGCGCTCGCTGATGTGCGAGCCGATGAAGCCGGCGCCACCTGTGACGACGCAGATAGCAGGCGCAAGCGTCATGAAAGGTCTTTGCAGTATCGATCGAACCAGGCCAGGGTGCGTTCAAGGCCATCGACACGATGATGCGGTTCGCCGCTGCGCGTATGTTCGTGCCCCTCACGCGGGTAACGCACCAACTCCACCACGCCACCGCGCAGGTGAATGAAGGCAAAGAGCTGCTCGCTATCGGATATGGGCACGCGATAGTCGTTTTCGCTGGCTATGATCAGCAAGGGCGTCTGAATGTCATCGGCATATGCCAGGGGCGAGTGCCGCCACAAGAGCTCGTGGTCCTGTGTGGGCGTGCTGTCAAACTGGTCACTGAGGAAGAGCGGAATATCTGTGACGCCGTAGAAGCTGATCAGGTTGTAGACGCCGCGATGGGCCACGGCAGCGCTGAAGCGCTCGCTGTGACCGATGATCCATGCGGTCATGTAGCCGCCGTAGGAACCTCCGGTGACGGCCAGTCGTGAGGGATCAATCTGACCGCCGGCGATGATGTGGTCAACTCCGGCCATGATGTCCGCCTGGGCCACTTCACCCCAGGCCTGATGCAGGGCCATGCGAAAGGCTTCACCATAGCCGTCACCACCGCGTGGGTTGCAGAAAAACATCGCATAGCCGCGCGCAGCCTGTAATTGCCACTCGAGCCACAGAGACCGGTGCGCCGGGCCCCACATCATCTGTGGCCCGCCGTGGATGTGAAGTACCAGCGGATGCTGCATGTCCTCCTGGTCGTCGTGTGGCAGAATCAACCAGCCCTGCAACTCAGTGCCGTCCGGGCCGCGAAAGCGCTGCTCGTGAACTGGCTGCAGGTCAATCTCTCTGAGGAAGTCCGCGTTGGGCCTGGCCAGTGGACGGGTATCACTCGAATCTGCCCCTAACCAGTGAAGTGCAGCAGGATCTGCGGGCTTGCTGAGCGCGCAGGCGATGTCCCCGTTTGCCGTCATGTCGTAGCCGGAGACTTCCAGTACACCGGTGAGCAAGGCTTCCGGTTCGTCACCCGGCCGCACACGCCACAGTCCGCGCGATCCTTCACTGGCGGCGCTGAAGACAATGGATGAACCGTCCGCACTCCAGCGCAGGCTGCCTTCATCCACCTGACGGTCGAAGGCTTCTGTTAGCACTTGCGGGTCGCCGCCCTGCGCCGAAATGATGGCGAGTCTAAACAGCCGTTCGGGCCGACGGTTGGCCGACTTGAGCAGGAAGGCCACCACGTCACCGGCAGGCGATGGAGCCGTATCGACACAGTTGACCTCGTCGCCGGTAAGGCGCTGTTCCGTGCCTGTGGCCACGTCGATGCGATACAAACTGGTCCAGCGCCGCGGCTCTGGCCGCTCGGGATACGCGCTGCGGATGCACAGCAGGCTGCGCCCGTCCGCTGTCCATGCCGCTGCACTATAGTCGGTTGCTTCGTCAGTGAGGCGACGCGGCACTGGCGTTTCACCAGTGGTTTCCTCAGCGTCGATAATGTAGATCTGTGCGTGCCGACCATCCCGGTAGGTGGTGCCTTCGCGGTAGGGAATGGAATTGATGACGCGCGGATCATGCTGCAAAGTCTCTTCCTGCGCCTGGCGTTCCTCCTGATGCCGGGTAGCCAGTTCGTCACGTGGCTCGGGCGACCTGTCGCCACGGTCTTCGCTGGCGCGCTCGTCCGCGTTTACTGATGCGAGGAAGGCGATGTGCCGTCCGTCGGGCGACCAGACCGGCTGGCTGACGCCGCGCAGTTGTTTCGTCAGTTGACGGGCTTCGCCGCCCGGCGCGCCCAGGGGCAGCAGGTAGAGCTGCGCCGAAGCGGCGCGCGCGGAGATGAAGGCTAGCGTCTGGCCGTCGGGCGACCAGCGCGGCTGACTGTCCGCGCCGCCGCGCGTGAGCTGGATGGCCGCGCCGCCGTCCGTGGGCGATAACCAGATTTCGCGCCGGTAATCGTTGCTGAATTCCTGCGCCTGCTGACGCACCCACGCGACATAACGGCCGTCGGGGCTGATACGCGGCTCCTCGACCAGCACAATGCGGTAGAGGTCGGCGGTGGTGATATTGCGCTTCCCTGCTGGCATGGGAACTCCCTGGCTGCAAGCGCCGGCAGTATAGCAGACTCTTGCGTGCCGGGGCGGGATGCGCCAGAGTAGCCACAGTCGAACAGGAGCAGCACCATGCGCATGATCGATATTCTGGAACGCAAGCGCGACGGCGTCGAATTGACAAAGGCGGAAATCGACTGGGCCATCGCCTCTTTCAGCGCCGGCGACTTGCCCGATTACCAGATGTCCGCCCTTTTGATGGCCATCCTCCTGCGCGGCATGACGCGTCGGGAAATCTCGCAACTGACGCAGGCCATGACGCGCTCCGGCAAGCAGTTGAGCATGGCGGACATGCTGGGTGGCTACGCGGTGGACAAGCACTCCTCGGGTGGCGTGGGCGACAAGGTCTCGCTGGTTGTGCTGCCGCTGGTCGCCGCCTGCGGCGCACCGGTAGCCAAGATGAGCGGGCGCGCACTGGGCTACACTGGCGGCACGCTGGACAAGCTGGAGTCGATTGCCGGCTTCGACGTCGCGCCGGGTCCGGAACGTTTTGCGCAGTTGGCGCGCGAGGTGGGCCTCGTGATAGGCGGACAGAACGAGGATCTGGCGCCGGCCGACGGGCTGATCTATGCGCTGCGCGACGTGACCGGCACCGTGCCGAGCATCCCGCTCATTGCCAGCAGCATCATGAGCAAGAAGATCGCCGCCGGCGCCGACGGCATCGTGCTGGACGTCAAGGTCGGTGAGGGCGCCTTCATGCGCGAGCTGGCTCAGGGGCGTGAACTGGCGCAGCAGATGGTGCGCATCGGCGAAGACGCCGGCCGCGACATGATCGCAGTAATCTCCAACATGAATCAGCCTCTGGGTGAGGCAGTAGGCAACGCGTTGGAGGTGCACGAGGCGCTGGATACGCTGCGTGGCGGCGGCCCGACTGACCTGCGCGAACACAGCCTCATAATCGCCGGACATATGCTGAGCCTGGCGGGTCAGGGCGTACGCTGGACGGAGGACTCCGCAATTCGCGCGGACCTGGAACAGCGTCTGGCCTCAGGTGCAGGCCTGGCGAAATTCCGCGACATGGTGATCGCCCAGGGCGGCGATGTGCGTATGGTGGACGAGCCAAAGCGCCTGCCTCAGGCGCGTCTCGTCGAAACGCTCGCTGCACCGCAGGCAGGCGTAGTGCAGGCCGTTCCGGCGCGCGGCGTAATGCATGCAGCCTTTGCCCTGGGCGTGGGCCGTGAGAAAAAGGGCGACGCGATTGACATGGCTGTGGGGCTGCGCGTGCACGTCAAGGTGGGCCAGCGCGTGGCAGCCGAAGCGCCGCTGGTGACGATTCACGCCAATGATGAAGAAAAGCTGGCGCGTTGTCGCGCCGAATTGCAAGGGCTCATCCCGCTGGTAGATGAGGCAGTCGAGCCCTTGCCACTAATCTTCGATGTCCTGCATGGCCGGCGCCACGGCCGCAGCACCTGAGGTATTACGCGCCTTTCAGGGGCTGCTGCTCACATCCTGGAAGTGGGCTGCCAGGGTCTGCGCGACTTTGGCGCGATCCTGTGCGCCGGCCACTGCCACGGCGGTAGTGGCGGCTTCGTAGCCTGCCGCGGCCCATAGCCCGGGTTCACGCGTAGCGGGATTACTTTCGCGGAAGCGCTGGATGAACGCTGCCGATTGTGGGGAAACAGCGCGTAATATCAGCTCGCCGTCCCGGACGAACCCGACACTCCCTTCGCTGATGAGCAGGACCGGCAGATCGTCGAGCGCTGCCAGGGTCTGCCCGGCGCTGGCATATTCGCCTGCCAGCAACACCATGTGTACCAGTGGATCGCTGCGCAGGGCCTGGACGCGACTGACTGCGTCCGCCACGGAGCTGCCGCTGTCCACCGCCAGCAATACGAGGTCTTCGCGCGCCGCATCCTGCAGCGCCAGATTTGCGCTGGCGAGCAATTCGTAGCTGAGCGCGCGTTCACGCCCTTCAAAGGAGGCCAGCAAGGCGATTTTGCGCGGCGGCGCCAGCTGCGCGCTGCTGCAGGCGGCCAGCAGCAATAGCGGCAAGAGCCAGCATCTCAGTCGTTCAGGCATCGCAGCCATTGTCCAGGTGTTCTGCGTAGCTGCGCGCGAAGACGTGGTAGCCGCTGCCATCGCAGGCTGCGCGGAAAAAAAGCTCGTCGCCTGGCGCGGGATAGATAGCGGCGCGGATGGCAGAAAGCCCGGGATTGGCGATGGGTCCGGGCGGCAGCCCGGCTTGCAGATAGGTGTTCCAGGGCGATATCACCGAGCTGTAATGTGCGGCGGTGATTTGCGGCCACCAGCTGCCAACCAGCGTCGCCAGGGCATACTGTACTGTCGGGTCGGCGTCCAGCTTCATGCCTTGCGCCAGGCGCCGGCGATAGACGCCGGCAATGCGCGCGTCTTCATCTTCGTGCAGCGATTCGCGCTCCACGATGGCCGCCAGGGTCAACACGTCGTGCAGTGAGAGGCCCTGGGCAGCAGCGTCCGCCAACATTTGTGGCGTGAACTGCGCCATCAACTGTTGCAGCATGGCCTGGCGCAATCCCAGGGCTGTGAGTCGCGGTGGCAGGCTGTAACTGTCCGGGAAAAGGTAACCTTCCAGCGAGGCGCCGGGCGGCAAGCCGGTTTGCGCAGCCAGGGCGGGGTCAAGCCACGCGCCAGGCCCGACCAGCTGCAGAAATTCCGCGCCGCCGAAGTTGAAGCGCTCGTTGCTGTCGATGGCCGCGGCAATCTGTTCCATGCGCCAGCCGGCGAACACGCGGAATTGCAGGGCGCTGCCGCGCGCGTCCGCGAGTTGTTGCGCGATGGCAGGGATGGACTGCGTCTGGTTGAGGAAATAGTCTCCAGCCTTGAGCTGCACGTCAAGGCCGTTGGCGAACGCGTAGTCGACGAAGAGTTGCGCGTCGTGCACAAGGCCGGCGATGAGCAATTGCCCTGCGATGGAGCTGGCCGTGTCGCCCGGACGCACAACAAAGCGCAGCGGGGTCGAGTCGTTGCCGGCAGTGCGCCCCAGTCCGTCCGCGCGCGTCAACAGGCTGATGCGCGTCAGACCGCGTCGCGCCAGCCCGCCGAGCCCGTCCGTGCCTCCGCTGAACAGTAGTGGCAGGGTCAGGCCCAGCAGCAGCGCGCCGATTGCAGCTGCGACGAACAGCAAACATTTGCCACGAGCGGCCAGGGTCAACTCCATGTGTAACGAACCGGGCCAGTATACCGGCAGCCCGGCGTATTCCGTTACAATCACCGGGTAGTTTACGGGGAAACAGGAATGCTGCACAAGGCGCCACTGGCGACGATGGCCGCTGCCCTGCGCAGTGGCGAGCTGAATCTGCTGGAGCATACACGCGCCACCCTGGAGCGGCTGGAGTCCCTGGAGCCGCAGTTGCAGGCCTTTGTGCCCGAGCCTGGTCGCCGCGAACGGGTGCTGCGGGCGGCGGAGGCCCTGCTGGAACGTTGGCCGCAGCAGGGAGCGCGGCCCCCGCTTTTCGGCGTGCCGCTCGGCGTCAAGGATATATTCCGGGTAGAAGGTCTGCCCACACTCGCCGGCAGCAAGCTGCCCGCCGCGCTATTCGAGGGCGCGCAGGCGGATTGTGTGACGCGCCTGGTAGAGGCCGGCGTGCTCGTCCTGGGCAAGACCGTGACAACCGAATTCGCCTACTTTGAGCCTGGGCCGACACGCAATCCGCACAACCTGGCGCACACGCCAGGCGGCAGTAGCAGCGGCTCTGCGGCGGCGGTGGCAGCCGGTATCTGTCCCCTGGCGCTAGGCACACAAACGATCGGCTCGCTGATGCGGCCGGCGGCGTTCTGTGGCGTCGCCGGGTTCAAGCCGGGCTACGGGCGCATCGACGCGACGGGCGTGATCTACGTGGCGCCCACGCTCGACCACGTGGGGATCTTCGCCCAGGACGTCGCAGGCTTGCGCATCGCAGCGTCGCTACTGTGCAAGGACTGGCGACAACCGTCCGTGTCGCGTCGGCCGCGCCTGGGAGTGGTGGAAGGCCCCTTGCTGGAGCATCTGGAAGCGGAAGGCCGCGCCGGTTTTGAGGGCCAGCTCGCGCGCCTGCAGACGGCAGGTTATGAACTGCAGCGCATCGAATTGTTCGATGAATTCGACGAAATGGACCGGCTGCACCGGGCGCTGATGGCCTGTGAAATGGCGCAGGAACATCGAACCTGGTTTGCTGAATACGAAGCGCGATACCGTCCGCGAACCGCTGGGCTCATCCGGGCCGGGCAGGGCGTCGCTGCGGCGACAGCGCAACAGGCGCGCGTCAACAGAATGCAGACGCGACGGATGTTGCAGGAACGCATGGAAGCTGACGGGATTGATTTGTGGCTCAGCCCGCCGGCCACCGGGCCGGCGCCTGCGGGCATCGCGTCCACTGGTGACCCGGTGATGAATTTGCCCTGGACGCATGCCGGCCTGCCCACCGTGAGCTTGCCCGCCGGGCGCGCAGCGAATGGCATGCCGCTGGGTCTGCAAGTCAGCAGCCGTCATGGAGAGGATGAGCTGCTGCTCGCCTGGTCAGAAAAGCTGGCTGCGCTGCTGGTAGAATGAATGGTCTGATCAAGTGAGAACTTGCGGTGGCGCTATCTGCTCCGGCTCACCGTCGAGTCCATCGCGCACCGCGTCGAGGTAGCTCTGCAGAATGACGCGCGCGGCAAGATCGTCGACCGGCGCGCGCGGCCCGCGTTTGCGCGCGCGGGCCAGCTCCTGGGCGTCAACGCTGGAGAGTTGCTCATCCCACAGCGTAACCTGCAGCCCGGTGGCTGCTGCCAGGCGGCGCGCCCAGCGGCGCACCATGGTGCAGCGCTCGGTCTGACGTTCAGGCGATTCTTCGTTGAGCGGCAGCCCGACTAACAGCGCTTCAACATGCTCTTCACTTGCAATGCGGCGGATAGTGGCGAAATCCTCCGCGCGGGACCCACGGGTGAGGATGTCCAGCTCACGCGCGACCAGGCCGCTGGCGTCGCAGGTAGCCAGGCCGAGTCGCCTTTGCCCGTAATCGATCGCCAGCAGCTTCATGCCTGCTCCGCGAACTGCACCTGGATGCGGAATGGCAAGAAGGGCATGCGCCCCGGCCAGTCTGGCGCGATGTCAATGCGCGGCGTGGTACCGGGCTGCAGCTCCAGCTCCTGGTGAATTCTGGCCCTGGCCTCCGCCGACGTCATCCCGACGAGTCTTTCGCGCAGCCCGTCGGCGTCAACCACAGCTTCTGCCAGCGCATGGGCACTGCGCCAAAAACGCAGCAGACCGTCGGCATAGTCGCTAACGACCTGGCCCCGCTCGTGGTTGACGGTTTGGCGCAGGAGCCTGCTTCCCTGTGGCACTTCATCAAGCAGCCTGTCCAGGACGACCTGTTGCGCCAGGCTTTCCTCAATGGCAATGGCTTCGACGATCGCCTTCATGTCCAGGCTGAGCAGCCCCGTCGCTTCTCCGGCAGCAGCGCTGAACCTGGTCCAGTCGCTGCGTTCGGTGGCGATGCTCATGGATTCAAGGATCAGGTGCTGGCCTTCCTGCAGGCGCGACAACAGGGAGATGTAGGCCTGTGACTTAATCTGCTGCCGCACCGTGGCGAGCAGACTTTCATGGTCCTCCGGCAGGACGATGCCGACGCTGCGGCTGCCGCCTCCGTTTGTCGGGCGAGGATTGCTTACGCTCACGTTCTGCGCCAGCTCACCGCGCATATTGTTGATGAAGCCACTGTCCACGTTGCCGCCCGGACCTGCATGGTCCGCTGCAGCTTCAATGGCGAGTTCGACTTGATGGCCGGTGGTTGCTTCCAGTGAGCCTCTCGTCAATATGCGAAACCAGACGGGTTCTGCGCCACTGGTTCCCACCAGTGTCCCGGCCGGAATCTCGACGGGCGTGTCGCCCAGGTTGACGAACACGACGTGGCCGCTTGCTGGCGTGGAGGAAAGTTGCTGGCTGCCACCCGGCGCCAGGCTGGCGCTTTCCTCGACAGTGATGCTGAGGCGAATGGCAGGGATGACGGCGCCCTCAAGGTCAATATTCGTGGCATCCGGGTTGGCGGTGATGAGAGCCTCGGTCTCGACTAGGCTGCGGGCCGGGAGCAATATGATTGTGGCTGTGGGCAGGATCAGCAGGACTGCGCCAGCGCCCAGGGCGAACACGAACAGTAGCAGGATGAATGCGCCCGTCAGCCGGAGCACGGGCGCAGGACGCCGCCTTGCCGTCTGTGCACGGGCGACGGCGGAATTCCGGGCGCCTGTGTCCGACGCTTCAGAGTCCTGTGAGCGGCCCGGCAAGAGCAGCCGGGCGCGGCCACGCTTCCAGCGGCCGCGCTCACTTGCGCCCACTGTTGCGAATGTGCTTAGGTTAAGCTCACGGGCATGGCGAATGACATCAGGGTCCTGGGTCAGCAGCGCCAGTTGTACGCCAAGGCGCTGGGCCTCGCGCTGGACGAGCACCAGGTCGAGCCGGCGCGTCAGCGCCGAGCCGCGAATTGGCCAGACCAGCAGCACCCGTTGTTGCGCCAGTGACAGGAGACGGCCGCGTACGGAGGCAACATCTTCGTTACGCTCCAGTTGTAACAGTTCGGGGCGTGGCGGCATGTTATGCGGGTTGCCAATGATCCGCGATCAACGCACGGGCGCTGGCCAGCGTTTCTGGCAGCGCGGCTGCATCCCGACCACCGGCCTGGGCCAGGGCAGGGCGACCGCCACCGCCGCCGCCGACCATGGCGGCCAGGGGCCTGATGAGCTGGCCGGCGTGCAGCCCTTGTTTTGTGCGCCCGTCTCCCACCGAGACCATGAGCAAGGGTCGCTCGTCGACGACGCTGCCGAGCACCAGCACGCCATCAGGCACCTGCTGCCGGAACCAGTCGGCCATCTCGCGCAAGGACTCCATGGGCTGTCCGTCCAGTTGCGTGACGAGCACGGGCAATTCGCCAATTTGCTCGATGTTTGTGAGGCGTTGAGCGAACTCATGCCGGGCGATATCCCGGCGCAGGGCAGCGGCCTCGCGGCGACTCGCGCTCAACTGCTGTTGCAACGCGCTCAGACGCGCCGGCGCTTCCGCCGTCCCGCCGCCCAGTTGTGCGGCGATGCCGTCGAACTGCGTGAGGGCCTGTTGCACATAGGCCTGGGCAGCGCGGCCGGTGAGCGCCTCGATACGCCGCACGCCGGCGCTCACGCTGCCTTCGGAGACGATGCGCAACTGCCCGATTGCCTGCGTGCTGTGGACATGCAGGCCTCCGCAAAGTTCGTAACTGTAGCGTTCGTCTCCCTCACCGATGCGAATGGTGCGCACTTCTTCGCCGTATTTCTCGCCAAAGAGCGCCATGGCGCCTTCCGCACGGGCCTGTGAGAGCGGCATGGTGACAGCCTGCACGCAATAGTCGCTGAGAATTGCCTCGTTGACTTCACGCTCAACCTGCTGCAATTCCTCGGCAGAGACCCGGGCGTCATGGGCAAAGTCGAAGCGCAGACGATCCGGCGCGACGAGGGAGCCGCGTTGCTGAACGTGGTCGTCGAGGCGTCGCCGCAGCGCAGCGTGCAGGAGGTGGGTTGCGCTGTGGTTGCGAATGATGTCCCTGCGTCGCGAGGCATCGACTTCGGCGCGGGCCAGATTGCCACGGTGAGGACGGCCTTCCACAACCTCGCCAACATGCACGACGAGGCCGCTGACCGGCTGGCGTGTATCCTCGACCTCGATCAGCCAACCGTCGCCGCGCATAGTTCCGCGGTCGCTCACTTGCCCGCCCGCCTCGACGTAAAAGGGAGTCTCGGCCAATACTACTTCCACTTTGTCACCGGCGATGGCTTCGGCTACCGGTTGCGCGTCCTGCAGCAGCGCCAGCAATCTGGTGTCTCGTGAGGGCGGGCCATAAGGATCGTATATTGGTTCAGTTTCGGTGCGCAGATCGGCGAGCACAGTGCTCCAGGCCTCTTTGCCCTTCAGCACGCCCATCGCCTTGCCGGCGCCACTTACCGCCGAGTGCCGCTCCTGCGCGGCCTCGAAGCCGGCGAGGTCGACCGCCATGTCGCGCTCGGATGCGACATCGCGTATCACCTCGTAGGGTAGACCCAGGGTGGCCGTCAGGTAAAAGGCCTGTTCGCCCGGAAGCGTATCGTGGCCAGCCCGCATCAACGTGGCCAGCATGCTTTCCAGTTCGCCCAGACCGCGCCCCAGCGTGCGGTGAAAACGCTGCTCCTCCAGTGTGATGACCCGGCGGATCTGTTGCTGGCGTTCGACCAGTTCGCTGAAGTGCCCGCCCATTATCTCAATAACGGAGTCCGCAACCTGTGCGAGGAATGGCTCCTCGAAGCCCAGCTTGCGCCCGAAACGTGCTGCGCGCCGGATCACAAGGCGCGTGACGGAATCGCGGCCTTTGGGGCCGGGCAATACGCCCTCGGCGATGAGGAAGACGCTGGCGCGCATGTGGTCGGCGATGACGCGGTAGGGCACGATGTCGGCATCGCGCTCCGCGTCGCTGTGGCCGGTCATGGCTTGCACAGTCTGCATCACCGGCAGGAAGAGGTCCGTATCGTAGTTTGCGTCGACGCCCTGCAGCACGCTGACCAGGCGCTCGAAGCCAAGGCCGGTGTCCACGCCAGGCCGCGGCAGGGGTACGTCATGGGCGCCAGTATGCTGTGGATCGGGCCGGGTGCGGTTGTACTGCATGAAAACCAGGTTCCACAGTTCGAGGAAGCGGTCGTCGTCCGCCTCCAGCGAAGCGATGATGCCCGCTTCGCCGCGTTCGGGAAACTTGTCCCAGTGGATTTCGCTGTTGGGGCCACAGGGGCCGGTCTCGGCCATTTGCCAGAAGTTGCCTTCGGGGCCGAGGCGGGCGATGCGCTGCGGGCTAATGCCAATTTCGTCGCGCCAGAGCTCGTAGCTCTGGTCATCCCTCTCATAGACTGAGACTGCCAGGCGCTCCGCTGGCAGACCGTAGACCTCGGTGAGCAGCGCCCACGCGTATTGCATGGCCTCCAGCTTGAAGTAGTCTCCGAAGCTGAAATTACCCAGCATTTCGAAGAAGGTGTGGTGCCGCGGCGAAGGGCCAACTTCCTCAAGATCGTTGTGCTTGCCGCTGACTCGCAAACATTTCTGCGTCGTCGTCGCGCGCAGATAGTCTCGCTGCTCGGAGCCGAGGAAGACTTCCTTGAATTGCACCATGCCAGAGTTGGCGAAAAGCAGGGTGGGGTCGTTGCCCGGCACCAGTGGAGAGGACGCGACCACCCGATGCTGCTGCCGCGCGAAGTAGTCCAGAAAGGCCGCGCGTGCCTCAATACTGCTCATGCACTTCATGTAACGTTTCCTGTGGGGACTTCCAGCCAGCCAAAAGTATAGGCAAATCGCGGACTCTTCACAAGGGACGGGCAGAGGGGCATAATGCCGCTGTGGGCAAGTCGACAAGGCGCACATGAACAGGGAAGAAGAATTGGTCGCGGCCCTTGCCGTTGGCAGTTGCGGCATGCCCTTCGAGGTTCTGGGCCCGCAGCTTCTGGGAGATGGTCGCCTGCGTTTGCGCGCCTTTCGGCCCACGGCATGTTCCCTGGTCGCCATAAACGAACAGAGTGGCGCGCGCGTCTCGCTGGAACGGACGCAGGCCGATGGCTACTTCACGGCGACCGTGGACGGCGACTGGCGACGCTATCATTTTGAAGAGCGTAACGCAGCTGGCTGGAACTACAGCGTCGCCGACCCCTACGCTTTCCGCGATCCCCTGCTGACGAATTATGACCGCTACCTCTACGGACTTGGCAGGCTGCACGACAGCCACGAGAAACTGGGCGCGCAGCTGCGTAACTACGATGGCGTTAACGGCGTCAATTTCGCTGTCTGGGCGCCAAACGCCTGGCGCGTCAGTGTAGTCGGCGACTTCAACGGCTGGGATGCACGTATTCATCCCATGCAGCCGCGCGAGAACAGCGGCATCCACGAACTGTTTCTGCCAGGACTCGGCGCCGGCACGGTCTACAAGTATGACGTCGTTGGCCACGGCAACTACAATGCTTTGAAGGCCGATCCCTACGGCTTCCGCAGCGAGCTGCGTCCGAATACTGCGTCCATTGTCGCCGATTTGGGCGGGTATGACTGGGGCGACCATGCCTGGATGCAGTCGCGCTCAGTCACTGGCGTGCTCGGCGGGCCGATGCTCATCTACGAGGTACACGCCGGTTCCTGGCGGCGCAACGCGGACGGTAGCCTGCTCAACTTTCGCGACCTGGCCCAGCAGCTCATCCCCTGGTTGCGCGATGCGGGCTACACGCATGTAGAGTTTCTGCCCCTGGCCGAGCATCCACTGGATGCCTCCTGGGGCTACCAGGTCGGCGGGTTCTATGCGCTGACCAGCCGCTATGGCGAACCAAAGGACTTCATGGCCTTCGTCGATGCTTGTCACCAGGCCGGCATCGGCGTCCTGCTGGACTGGGTGCCGGCGCACTTTCCGCGCGACGACTACGCCTTGTCCACCTTCGATGGCACGTATCTTTACTCGCATCAGGACCCGCGCCGCGGCGAGCACCCGCAGTGGGGGACGCGAATCTTCGATTATGGCCGTAACGAGGTACGCAATTTTCTCCTCTCCAACGCGCTCTTCTGGCTAAAGCACTACCACATCGATGGCTTGCGCGTGGATGCCGTCTCGTCAATGCTCTACCTCAATTTCGGGCGCGAAAACGGGGAGTGGCTCCCCAATGAGCACGGCGGCAACGAAAACCTGGACGCCATCACTTTCCTGCGCGAATTCAACGTTGCAGTCCACGCAGAGTTCCCTGGCGCAATTACCGTTGCCGAGGAATCCAGCGCCTGGCCCGGAGTTTCGCGGCCGGTGCATGAGGGTGGCCTGGGCTTCACGCTCAAGTGGAACATGGGCTGGATGAACGACACGCTGTCCTACCTGCGCGCGCATCCGGCAGACCGTCACTTTCTGCACGAACGCCTCACATTCTCGCTCATGTACGCCTTTTCCGAGAACTTTGTGCTGCCTTTCTCGCACGACGAGGTCGTGCACCTCAAGGCCTCCATGCTGGGCAAGATGGCGGGCGACTGGTGGCAGCAGTTTGCCACGCTGCGCCTGCTCTACCTCTACATGCTGGCGCACCCAGGCAAAAAACTGACGTTTATGGGGCTTGAAATCGGGGAGTGGCGCGAATGGAGTGAAACGCGCCCGCTCGAATGGCAGCTGCTGGACTGGCCTCTCCATGGCGCCCTGCTGAATCTGGTGCGCAGCGCCAACCATTTGTACCGTGCGCAGCCGGCGCTGTGGCAACGCGACTTCGATGGCGAAGGCTTTCGCTGGATTGAAGTGCACGACGCGCAGCACAGTACGCTGGCCTGGCTGCGCAAGGGGCTCGGCGAGGCCGGACAGGTGATTACGCTCTGTAACTTCTCGCCTGATCCGCTCTATGATTATCGACTCGGGGTGCCGGAAGCCGGTCAATACGCGGTGCTTCTCAACAGCGATGCGGCGGAGTTCGGGGGTAGCGGCACGGGAGCGAGTGGTCAGCTCACCGCGGAAGCGCGCTCCGCGCATGGCCAGCAATTCAGCGTGACGCTGAATCTGCCAGCGCTTTCGGCCCTGTGGTTGCAGCGCATGCCAACGGCTTGAAACGCCCGCTGTGCTATACTGGCCGCGCAATTCAGACAGGGAAGGCGGGCGGCGTGACGACAGCGACACAGGCATTGACGATCGACGAACAGGTGGCGGTACTGATGTCCGGCGCGGAGTCGGGCGATGCGGAAACGACCGCAACCATGCGCGCGGAATTGCGCGAGCGTCTGCTGGAGGCGGAGCGCGAAGGGCGCCCGCTGCGGGTCTATTGCGGCTACGATCCCCGCACTTCCGACCTGCACCTCGGCCATACCATCACGATGCGCAAGCTGCGCCAGTTTCAGGAGTTTGGCCACGACGTCACCTTTCTGGTGGGCTCCTTCACCAGCCTCATTGGCGACCCTTCAGACAAGGATGAGGCCCGCGAGCAGCTGACGCGTGAGCAGGTGCATGAGAATGCGCGTACCTATGCCGAACAGGCCTTCAAAATCCTCGATCCCCAGCTGACGCGCGTGCGTTACAACGATGAGTGGCTTTCGCCGCTGGACTTCGCGGACATCATTCGCCTCGCCAGTAACTTCACAGTGCAACAATTCCTGGTGCGCGAGAACTTCCGCAAGCGCCTTGATGCTGGCGTGCCAATCTACCTGCACGAGCTGTTTTACGGCCTGATGCAGGGCTACGACGCGGTCGCCCAGGAATCCGACGTGCAGGTCGGCGGCCAGGATCAGCTCTTCAACATCCTCGTTGCCGGGCGCAAGTTGCAGCAGGGGCTGGGCCAAAAGCCGCAGATCGCGCTCATCATGGGCGAACTGCTGCCCGGCACCGACGGCGATGCCAAGATGAGCAAGAGCATGGGCAACCACATCCCCTTGCTGGCTGAACCCTGGGACATGTTCGGCAAGGTCATGAGCGTCCCTGACAAGGCCATGCCCATGTATCACAAACTGATTCTGGGCTATTCCCCGGCGCAGTTGGAGGCGATGGAGCGCGGCCTGCAGGATGGCAGCGAGCATCCCAACGAAATCAAGCTGCGCCTGGCGCAGGAAATCGTCAGTATCTTCTGCAGTCCGCCGGAGGCCGTAGCTGCCCGTCAGCGCTGGGACGAGGTGTTCCGCTCCGGCGGCGTGCCCCAGGACATCGCCGAGGTCGTGCTGCAGGGCGAAGAGCGCGTGCTGGACTTGCTGCGGCGCCTGGCGATGGTCAGCAGCGGCGGCGAGGCGCGCCGGCTGATGAAGCAGCGCGGCATCCGCCTGAACGACGTGGCGGTCACGGACGTGCAGGCCCTGGTCCCGCTCTCTTCGCTGCCAACGGTGTTGCAGGTCGGCAAGCGTCACTTTGTCCGCCTTGTGGCCGCAGACCCGATGTCAGCGTCGGATTGATTTCAACTTGTCCGCCTTGTGGCCGCAGACCCGATGCCGGCCTCGGATGGATTTCAACAGCCCGTTCCCTCTCTTCAGGAACGCCCCTTGCTGCAGCGAATTCAGTGATGCTTGGGTGAACGCTGCGTCACTTCTGCTGCAAGGCATTTCACATTTCTGCGCTTTTCTCGTTATACAGGTAGAGACAGGGAGCGCGCGCATTGATTCGCTTTGAAACGCTCATCGAGCGCCACCACGACGAGCTCTTCCGCTATCTGTGGCACATGCTGCGCGGCACGCGCCTGGATGCCGCCGACTTCACGCAGGAGACCTGGCTGCGCGCATGGAAGGCCTACGACAGGTTGCGTCCGAACAGTAACGCGCGCTCCTGGCTTTACCGCATCGCGACAAATTGCGCGCTCAGCGCGCTGCAGCGCAGCCGTCGTGAAGTGTTGCTGGGCGAGGATGTGGAACTACCCTCAAGCTCGTTGCTGATGGAAGAGCGATGTGAGCGAGAGGCACTGATGACGCTGGTCGTGTCGCACATCGAGGAACTGCCGCCACGGCAACGCGCCGCCGTCCTGCTGCGCTACGGCCGTGAGCTGCGCTACGAGGAAATTGCTGGAATATTGGGTTGTTCTCAGGAGAGCGCGCGGGCGCATGTGTCGCATGGCATTCGCCGCCTGCGCCGGGAACTGGAGGAGGTATGACCATGCAGGCAGGGGCAGGGGAAGTCGAACGTTCGCGCGCCAGGGTGCTGGACTGGTTTGCGCGCACAGCGCCGCTGATTGAGTGGGCGGAGATGGAATCGCCGCTGGGTGAGCTCTACATGGCGCGCAGCGAAGTTGGGCTGTGCAAGCTGATGTTCGGCGTAGTAGAAGACGACTTCCGTGCAGACTTGCCGGCACGGGCACGGGCGCAGCGCAATCCTGATGCCTTGCAGGTTGAGCGCGAGCAGCTGGCCGCCTGGTTTGACGGGCGACTGCGCGAGTTTGCCCTGCCTGTAGACTTGGGCGGCATGACAGACTTTCAGCAGCGGGTGCTGCATTTGGCCAGCGCCATCCCGGCCGGCGCAATGCGCACTTACGGAGAGCTCGCCAGTGACCTCGGATCTCCCCGCGCGAGCCGGGCCGTGGGCCAGGCGCTGGGCCGCAATCCGGTGCCGATTGTAATTCCCTGCCACCGCGTAGTCGGCAGCAACGGTCGCCTGACCGGTTACAGCGGTGGACAGGGCATTGAAAGCAAGCGCTGGCTCTTGCGCCTGGAAGGCGCGTTGGCGGAGGAAGCAGGTAATGACTGAAACCCGCAATGTGGCCATCCTGATCTTTGATGATGTGGAGTTGCTGGACTTCTGCGGCCCCTACGAGGTCTTTTCGGTCGCCGCTTCACGCAGCGATGTGCCTCCCTTCCGCGTGTACACGATTGCCGCGCAGGCAGGCCCGGTCATCGCCCGCAACGGGCTGAGCGTCAACCCGGACTACTGCCTGAAGGATTGTCCGCCACCGGATTTGCTGGTCATTCCGGGCGGCCAGGGCACGCGCCCCCTGCTGCAGGACGACCTGCTGCTTGGCTGGATTCGCAAGCAGCATCTGAGCACTGAGCTGACGCTCTCGGTCTGCACCGGCTCCTTGCTGCTGGCGCAGGCGGGCCTGCTGCAGGGGTTGGGCGCGACCACCCACTGGGGCTCGCTGGAGCTGCTGGGCACTCTGGCGCCGCAAACGCAGGTGCAACGCGACACGCGCTATGTGGACAACGGCCACATTATCACTTCGGCCGGAATCTCTGCTGGCATCGACATGTCCCTGCACGTCGTCGAGCGCCTGCTGGGCGCGGAACATGCCGCGACAACGGCGCGGCACATGGAATATGACTACTGGCCCCAGGGCCGGGTGGACTAGTCCAGCGCCTGCCAGTTACGGACCAGGTCGGTAAACAGGCGTGCGCCGAAACCGGTGGCGCCCTTCTCCGGCAGCAGCGGATCTTCACGATTGATGCTGCCCAGCCCTTCGATGCCGACCATGCCGGCAATATCGAGGTGCGCCCAGGCCGGACAGTCCGTGAAGCGCTGCAGGAAGGCTGCCGAGGTGCCGACGCCGGTCAAGGGCGCAGCGCTGTTTTTCAGGTCGGCTGCCTGCGACTCAATCGCCTTGTCGTAGTCCGGGAAGAGCGGCAGTGGCCAGACGCGTTCGCCGCAGCGGCCGGATGCCGCCATCAGGGCATCGCGCAGTCCGTCGTGGTTGCTGAACAGGCCGGCAGCGGCTGAGCCCAGCGCGGTCACGCAGGACCCTGTAAGCGTGGCGATGTCAATGACTGCGGCGGGTTGATAACGCGCGGCATAGACCAGCGCGTCGGCGAGAATCAACCTGCCTTCGGCGTCAGTGCTGATGATCTCAATGGTGAGTCCATTGCTGGCGGTGAGCACATCCTGGGGGCGGATGGCATGTGCGCTGACCAGGTTGTCGACCGCTGGTACGAGTCCCACCACGTGCAGTTCCGGCTGCAAGGCGCTGATGGCCTGCATGGCACCGATCACTGCCGCGCCGCCGCCCATATCGCTCTTCATGCCAACCATGCCCGTCAACGATTTCAGGCTGTAGCCGCCGGTGTCGAAGGTGACACCCTTGCCGGCCAGTACGAGGCTGTCGAGCGTGCCAGAGCGTTCAGCATTGTGTTCCATGATGATGAATTTGGGCGGTGTTTGGC
Source organism: Phototrophicaceae bacterium (assembly GCA_965223965.1). Taxonomy (GTDB): domain Bacteria; phylum Chloroflexota; class Anaerolineae; order Aggregatilineales; family Phototrophicaceae; genus JAGWBD01. The sequence continues at coordinate 1,388,546 of CBDCXX010000006.1, read as the reverse complement.
TGCCCTGCGCGACGCCCAGCAAGGCGCCCATGCCCAGCGCCTCCATCTGTGCGCGCTCGAGCACTTTGACCCGTAGTCCCGACAGGGAACCTGCCGCCTCCGCCAGATCGGCGGGTGTGCAGAAGTTGGCGGGCGTGTTCACCAGCTCGCGCGTGAGGCAGGCGCCCTGCGCAATCGCCTCGCCCGTACGCGCTCCGGCGCTGGCCGCCGCCAGGTTACGCTCCGTTGCGACGACGAGGGTCAGTTCACGAGGTAGCGTTTCAGGCGCAGGTGTGGATTTCAGACCCTGGTAGCGGTACAGGCCCAGCACAGCGCCTTCGCTCACTGCTTCGGAGGCTGCTTCAACCGTCAGCGCGTCGGGCAGGGCCAACGCGACGCGCTCGACGCACAGCTCGCGGGCCTTGCGCAGGGCTCGCGCGGCGGCCTTGCGCAGGGTCGCCGCGCTGATGTTGCCTGGGTTACCAAGTCCGACCAGTAACAGGCGCGGGCCGGGTTGGGCCGGGTAGAGCGTGGCGAGCTGGTTTTCCTCGCCGTTGAAGTCCCCGCTCGCCAGCAAGGCTTGCAGCGTTCCACTTGTTGCTCCGGAGCGTTCCAATCTGTCATTCTGTTCGGCAGCGATAAACTGGACCAGCGCATCAGCCGTCTGCTGGTGCAGGGTGCCAGTGTTCACTGAAATAATCATGGCGATACTCCTCTGATGTCAAGGGCATAAAATAACAACGGGGCTGGTCAACAGACCAGCCCCGGAAACTGCGTTATGGTGCCTGGACTAACTCAGGCTCCCATTTTCTTGCGCGTATCGATGTCGCCCTGATAGCTGATCGCCGCGCGGTCGGTCTCGCCGGTGCTGATGCGCACGATGCTGTCGACCGGAGAAACAAGGATCACACCATCCCCCTGTTTGCCGGTGCCGGCCGCGCTGCGGATTGCCGCTACCGTCGCCTCTACGTTTTCCTCACTGAGGATGATGGAAATCATCGTCCTGGGCAGCAGCCCAACGTTGTAGGAATTGCCGCGCCATTGCAACTGTACACCTGCGCCGCGGCCCCGTCCCTTGACGGGCTGTACGGTGAGTCCGACGATACCGATGTCCGATAGCTCCTTCATGGTGGAGTTGAGCTTTTCGGAGCGGATGATGGCTTCAATTTTCTTGATCATGGGTTAGCCCTCTGCTACTGGCTCATGTCGGACGGGACGGGCTCGCTGGGCGAGTTGGTGAATTCGGGGTAGGCGACTGCGCCGTGCTCGTAGATGTCCAGACCGAGCGCCTCGGCATCTTCCGGCACGCGCAGACCAACCGTCGAGCGGATGATGCTGAACATGATCCAGGAAGCGACGAGTACGAATGCGGCAACCGCCACGACACCCACCGCCTGCGCGATCAACTGGTCAAGGCCACCGCCATGGAACAGGCCGGCGTCAGCCATGAATAGACCGACGGAAAGTGTGCCCCAGACCCCGCAGAAACCGTGCACGGAAGTCGCACCGACCACGTCATCAACGCCGAGGCGTTCCAGCGTGTTCACGCCGATGTACATGATGATACCACCGATAGCGCCGATGATAATTGCCTCGAAGGGGGTGACGACCGCAGTGGGCGCAGTGATGGAAACCAGGCCGGCGAGCGCGCCGTTAAGGCCCCAGGGGAGCTGTGGCTTGCCGCCGTGATACCAGCCGACAAACAGCGCCACCAGCGCGCCTGCCGCTGCAGCAAGGTTCGTGGTCACCGTAATTCTGGCGATGCTCATGGCATCCGCGTCCAGCTGGCTGCCGGGGTTGAAGCCGAACCAGCCCAGCCAGAGGATCAGGGTGCCAAGGGTGACTAGGGTCATGCTGTGGCCGGGCATGGGCGAGCCGTCCGCGCCGAAGCGATACTTGCGTGGGCCAAGGAAGATAGCGCCGACCAGACCCACCCAGGCTCCTGTGGAATGGACGACGGTTGAGCCGGCAAAATCGTGGAAAGCGGTTTCAGCAATCCAGCCTCCACCCCAGATCCAGTGACCGACGACAGGGTAAATGAGGACTGTGACGATAAGGCTGTAGAAGAGATAGCCCTTGAACTCGGTTCGACCTGCCATCGCACCGCTGGCGATAGTGGCCGCTGTCGCCGCGAAGGCGAACTGGAAGAAGAAAAAGGCGTAGCTCGGAACACTGAGCCCGGGGTAGATGTCAGGCAAGTCGCTGAGGAAGAACCACTCCTGGCCAAAGATGCCGTTGCCTGCGCCAAACATCAGACCAAAGCCGATCGCCCAGAAGCCTATCGCGCCGATTGCGAGGTCAAAGACATTCTTCATCAGAATGTTGACCACGTTGCGGGCACGAACCAGACCCGCCTCCAGCAAGCCGAAGCCCGCCTGCATAAAGAAGACAAGGAAACCTGCGATCAGCATCCAGACAGTGTCCAGATTACTGATGACGCCCTCCAGGTCTTCCGCGGTGGCCATTTCGACCTCCATCACTTCTTCCGCGGCAGCCCCTTCTCCTGCTGCATCGTCCTGCGCGAAGACCATGCCGGTCAACAAGCTGCCGATGGCCCAGGCGAGGACGAACAGGAAAAGAAGTTTGAACCCGATTCGCCTTTTGTGCATGCGTAGTGCTCCTCCGAAGTCCAGATGATGACGATGTCGCATTTTGGGATAGATCGGAGTTGAATACATTGTTACATTTCAACAACAGAAAGGCCGTCAATTTGCCAGATATTGCAAACACTCGCAATTTTTCGGGTCAAAGTGACGGAATTGCCCTGAATTGAATAACTCCCCAGGTTACTACACTGGCCATACGGGAGGCGCCTGGCGAAAGCAAACAAAGGTTGAAACTGACAGCCGGCCAGATTCCAAGCTCAGTGACCGGCGGCTGCCCACAGGAGGCCACGCGTGATCATCGCCAGAATTTCCGACGGCTCGATAACATCGACATGATGCCCCAGCGAACAATAGAAGACCCGGCCCTTGCCATAGTGCTTGGTCCAGACGACGGGCATGACGGTGCCATCGCCGAAAGTTGTGGTCGCCAGCACACGGATGCAGGGGTCGACGTGCATGTAGTACTGCTCGGAGCAGATGTGCAGGGCAGGGACGCCTTCCGTGATGGGGTCGGGCTCCGCCGGGTTCATCTCCACGGTGTAATTCACGCCGTCGTTGCCTGGGTGCGCCACCCACTGGCCGCCGCACATGAACTGCCACTCGGTCTGCTGACGGAAGGCATCACACATGCCGCCGTGCACACCGCCGATGCCCACGCCCTGTTCATGGACAGCCTGAAGCACAGGCTTCAGCTGCTCGCTGCTGATCTCGCCCATGGTCCAGATGGGTACCAACAGGTCGAAAGCGGAGAGGTCATTGTTGACGAAGGCGTCGAGCGTGTCGGCCTGCGTGACCTCGACCCCGCTACGCTCCAGCGACCCTGCCAGCAAGGTCGCTACGCCCTTCGGTTCATGGCCTTCCCAGCCGCCCTGCACAACCAGTGCCTTCACCATATTGTCCTCCACCTCACCTGTTGAATCTGCGCGCACAGGGTAGCGCAAGCCCATGTTCGGTGCCACCCGCAGAGGTTCAGGAAATCAACCCTGTGAGAGGATGAGACTGTGCCCGCTCATCTCGGGCGCCGGCTTGATGCCCAGCAAATGCAGGATTGTTGGGGCGACGTCCGCCAGGGAGCCGCTGGCGCGCAATTCGTGATAGTCCGCGCTCATGACGAAGAGGGAAACCGGGCACAGGGTGTGCCAGGTGTGCGGGCCGCCACTGACCAGGTCGATCATGCGCTCGCAGTTGCCATGATCTGCGGTGACGACCGCGACGCCGCCCTTAGCCAGCACCGCGTCCACCAACTGGCCGGCGCAGTTATCGACGCACTCCACCGCTGTAATGGCTGCGGATAGCGACCCTGTGTGGCCGACCATGTCCGGGTTGGCGAAATTGACAAGCAAAAAGTCGTCGTCGTGCTGCGCCAGCCGCGCCAGCGTGGTCGCCGTCAATTCACGGGCGCTCATTGCCGGCGCCAGATCATAGGTCGCGACCTTCGGTGAGGGGATAATGGCGCGGCTTTCCCCAGGCCAGGGGTGCTCGCGACGGCCGTTAAAGAAAAAGGTGACGTGCGGATACTTCTCGGTTTCAGCGCTGTGATACTGGCTGCGGCCCTGTGCGCTGAGCCATTCGGCGAGCGTGTTGCGTAACTGTTGCACGGGGAAGAGTACAGTCACCGGCAACCCCTCCATGTATTCGGTGAAGGTGATTACATCCAGGCCTGGCGGGCGCTTTAGAGCGTCGGCGCCCTCAACCTCATCGAGCGTGAAAACCTGCAGCAATTGACGCATGCGGTCGGCGCGAAAGTTGTAAAAAAGGACGCAGTCGCCCGGCTGCACGGCGAATTCCGCGCCGCCGATGATGGTGGGGATAATGAACTCGTCGCTCTCGTCGCGTAGTCTGGCGGCCTGCAGCCCGGCAGCGGCGCTTTCTGCGCGGGGGCCGACGCGTCCGACCATGGCGTCGAAAGCGAGTCGCGTGCGTTCCCAACGGCGGTCGCGATCCATGGCGTAGTAGCGTCCGGCCAGGGTGACGATGCGGCCCACGCCCGTCGCGCGCTGCGCAGCATCAAGCCCGTCGAGATACCTTTCGCTGCCATCCGGTGGCGTATCGCGGCCGTCAGTGATGATGTGCAACAGGGGATCAACGTCTGCAGCAGCGGCGATCTCGAGCAGCGCCGTCAGATGGCGCTGGTGGCTGTGGACACCGCCCGGACCCAGCAAGCCGACGAGATGCAGATTGCGACCACGCCCACGCACCCCATCCATCGCGGCTTGCAGTGCAGGATTACGCGCCATCTCGCCATCTTTGATGGCCTTGTCGATGCGGCTGATGTCCTGAAACACGACCCGGCCGGCGCCGAGGTTGAGGTGGCCTACTTCGGAGTTGCCCATTTGACCGGGCACGAGACCGACCGCTTCGCCAGAGCTGTTGAGGATGGCGCGTTCGTGGCTGCGCAGCCAGCCATCATGTCGGGGCGTGTGTGCCTGGGCGACGGCGTTTCCCTCACGCATGGCGCGTATGCCCCAGCCGTCGAGGATAAGCAGGAGAACGGGGGCTGGCATGGCGAATTCCTGACAGTCGGCAGCGCGGAAGTTGGCGCAGCATAGCGCGGCGCTACGAAGCTGTCCACGCTTGATGAAAGCGGGGCATCCTGCTAAACTTCCTGGCTGAACAGTTCGGGGGCAAGCATGGACATTCAGGCAGCGCTGCAAATTGCAGCTGTCATCATTTCACTACTGCTGATCGTACTAATCCTCCTGCAGGTCAAGGGAGGCGGGCTCGGCTCGCTGCTGGGAGGCGAGGCAGGCGGTGGAATCGCGCGTACGAGACGCGGGCTGGAAAAGACGCTCTATCAGATCACCATCGTCATTGCGGTGCTGTTCCTGGCGATCTCCATCGTGGCAGTGCTGGTCTTCCAGTAAGTAAGGCGAATACCGGCGCTGCGGAGAGCGGCGATGTTGCGCGGCTTTCGCTGGCAGTTGCTACTTCTCCTGCTGGTGGGGCTGCTGTTCATTGCAGTGCTGCTCTGGCGCATAGTCGCCAACAACGGCACATCTCAACAACCGGCCAGCCCAGACTTTTCGCCTGCCAGCACGCTTCTCCCCGACGTACCAGTTCCGTCCGCAATACCGGTCCACACACAAGAGACAGTCAGCATTAATGAGGCCCACACTTTTCGAGAGGGACTCGTTGGGCCGCTGCAGCAGCTGAATCCCTTGTTGGCTGAACCTGGCTCGCCTGCAGCGGATGTCAGCGGCCTGATCTTTGAAGGCCTTGCGCGCATCAACCTGCATGGTGAACTCGTGCCGTCCTTGGCGCAAGGATGGCTGATCGCCGCAAATGGCCTGGAGTATGTCGTCACTCTGCGCGATGACGTGCTGTGGCAGGACGGCGTGCCCTTCAGCGCTGCTGATGTGATCTTTACCATGTCGCTTTTGCAGGCGCGGGACTTTCCTGGCGATGCTGACGCAGGGCGTTTCTGGCGCACGGTTGAAATCGAGGTGCTGGCCGCGAATGTACTGCGCTTTCGCCTGACGCAGCCGCTGGGTAGTTTTCTGGACAGATTGCGCGTCCCCATTCTTCCCTGGCACGCACTTCGGGGCACGCAACCTGCGCAGCTGGACGGGCATCCCTTCAACCTGGCGCCCGTAGGCACCAGCCGCTGGCAACTGGAGGCGCTGCGCGGCACGGAAGGCCGGGGACTGACCCAGGTCGACCTGCGGCCCGCGCCGGTATGGCATGAGCGAGAAGATGCAGAGGCCCGCCCTGCCATCGGACGCATGCGCTTCCAGGTGTTTCAGAACTTCAATGAGGCGCTGGCTGCGCTGCAGGCGGGCGCCATCGACGGGCTTGCCGCCCGCACCTGGCAGGAGCGCGAACCTCTGTTGGCGGCGGCACAAACTGCATCACTGCGCCTGGCCAACACGGTTGGGCAGACGCTGGGCATCCTGATCTTCAACTGGCAGCGTGAAGAGACTGTGTTCTTCCGGGAGCAACGGGTGCGCCTGGCGCTGGCAAGCAGCATTGAGCGGGCGTCAGTGGTAGAACGGCTGCTATTCAACCGTGCGGCGCTGGCCGACAGCCCGCTTTGGCCAGGCTCCTGGGGCTGGACTTCTTCACTGGCCTGGCCAGCTGCTGACCTCGATGCCGCGCGCTGGCTGCTCGAAACTGCGCGTACGCGGGAAGTCGCGGCGGATGTGGAAACGGCAAGCGCCCCAATCTCATTCACCGTCCTTTCGCCGGAGGATTCGGCCCTGGTCGGCATGCTGCGCGAATTCGCTGCCCAATGGGCACAGCTCGGTGTCGAGGTGAGGGTGTCTCCGGAGCCGGGAGACCGGTATCAACAGCGCCTGCATGCGGGTGATTTCGACGCTGCGTTGGTCGAATTGGCAGCGGGGCACAGCACGGACCCGGATATTTACGCGTTCTGGCATGAGGGACAGTATCCAGTGGGACTCAACTTTGGCGGCGTTGCCGATCGTCGTGTCTCCGAGTTATTGGAGCGCGCGCGGCGTGAACCCTACGACATCAATCGTGCCGAACTCTATGCGGAACTTCAGCAGGTGTTTGTAGAGCGGGCCATCGCCATCCCGCTCTATAATCCGCTGGCCAGCTATGCCACCTCGGCGCGCGTCAGGGGTATGCAGCTTGGTTTGGCGGGCGTTGAGATCAACCGCTTCGCGACCCTGCACGAGTGGACGCTCGCGCAGAATTAGAGCGTGTGTTCTGCCTGCAGAATTGCGCGTAACAGGTCCTTGCGCGCGCTGCCTCCCAGGGTCTCAAGGCGACGCACGCCCAGGGGATCGATCTCCTCGCGCAGGAGCCGGAGTTCTTCCGCGGTTGGAAGGGGCGTTTCTCCTGCGTCCGGCGCGACCGGGAGCGTGAAGCCGGTTTTGCGCTGGATGCGCGCCAGCGAGACGCCGGGATGCCAGCTGGTCAGGCGCATGCGGCCCTCATGCCAGTCGAACTGGCCGAGGTCGCTGATGAGGTAACAGGGGCCACTGCCCGGGATGCGCCAGGGCGCATGGCCGACGCCGCTGATGAAGTCGCAGCGCTCGACGAAAGTCACGCGTGAGTGGCGCGGCACATAGAAGTGGAGATGCCGGTTGCCCGGGCTGACATCCGGGATGCCGCCGCTGCCTGGCAAGCGCAAGCGCGGCCGGTGGTAATCCGCACCGAAGGCGAGGTTGTTGCTGTTGCCGGCGGCGTCGATCTGGGCGGGACGAAAGAACTCCTTCGGGTGATAGCCTGGCAACAGGTCGGCGGCGGCCGTCGCAAAGCCGACATTGAGCAGTGACTTGTCCAACCACAGCTCTTCCACACGGGATACGGAGAGCGGCGCCCATTCCTGGCAGAGGGACTGGCCGATGGCGCAAGCGAAACTCACGCCCGGCGCGTGGGTGCATTTGGCCAGGATGAAGCCGGCCAGCACCAGCGGCGTGTTGATACCTTGTGCGAGCACCTCGCCATCGATAACCTGGCGCGCAATGCAGACAGAAATGAGCTCGTCGATGCCGTAGTCGCTCACAATTGTGCGCTCAGCCCGCGCCGCAACGACTGTCACCCTGCACGCGGTAGAGCGTCTCGCCAGCCTTGGGCACGAAGAGCGTGTTTTCGCAATCGCGCCACGCTTGCAGGTCCAGCGATGCGGGATCGCGATAGCCAAGATTGAGCCTGGCGCAGTCTTCACGCGAGATGCGCGAGGACAGGGTGACCTGAATACGCGGCTCTTCCAGGCCGTCGGCAAAGGTGCCAATGCCTTTCACGTGCGTACTGTGGGCGATGACGCTGGTGGGGTAATCGCAGAAGCGCGGCCACTGTTGCAGGAACCAGGGTAGCACGTGGTAACCGAGTTCATAGATGAACTGGCCGTGGGTGACGCTGACCGTGTCCATGTGCGGCGCATAGATGACGAGTTCGCCGCCGTCGGCGACGGCAGGTTCGAGTTTGTACATGGCCTTGGCGCCGGTCCACAGTTCGTCATACATGGGCGGGCACCAGGAGAGCACTCGCTCGTAGGGCCTGTCCAGCCAGCGGATGTGATTTTGCTGCGAAAGCCGCGCGGCCGCGTCCCAGGCACTGAGATGATCGCCGATGAACATGCCGGCGAGGCCCTCGTCGACGACGACCAGGGACAGCAGGGTCAGCGGAGTGGGCAGGAATTCTGCCGCCTGGTGGATGATGTCGCGCACCGGCGTGTCCTTGCAGCCGATGATGTTCATAGTGGTAATGAGTGCGCCCAGCCAGTGAAACTTGTTGATGAGCTGGGGGCCGGAAATGCCGGGGAAGAGGTACTTTGCGCCGCCGGAAATGCCAACGACTTCATGCGGGAAGCTGGGGCCGACGATGAGGATGTGGTCATACTCCAGCACAGCGCGATTCAGGTTGACGGGTACATCGCCGCCCAGGGAATGATGCCAGGCAGGCCCGCAGAGCTCGCGCAACTGATCCTCGCTGATGACGCCCAGCTCGGTCAGCGCAGCGGGATTGTCCCACTCGTGGTTGAGCAGATTGATGTGGGAATAGTCTTCGCGATATTGCGCCGGCGTCAGGCCGACCAGGCTGCAAAGCTCTTCCTCGTTCAACGGTGGGTGCGTGCCCAGCGCGACCATGAAGTCCAGTTGACGCGCGTCGGCCAGGCAGTCGACCAGCATGGGGAAGAGCAGGGGCAGGGGCAGGGTGCGCGTGCGGTCCGGGATAAGAGCCAACACGCGTGCGCCGCTAAAGCGACCTTCCAGACCGGCAAATAGCGTTTCACGAATGATGTCAGAGGAGAGCAACTGCCCGTCCGTTGCTACTGCGCTGGCCTGCAACATGGCGCTCTCCTGACTGTGTGCCTGTCTTGTTAATTCAATTCTGGATGGTAGCGCGAAGCAGAAGCGGGCGCACCTTTGCTTCTGGCGCGCCCGCCAGGCAGGATCAGGCGTCGTCAGGCAGAGGCGCCCATGACCCCGACTTCATTTCCGGCGTTATGAAGAGGGCGTCATCCGGCGCCGTTATGGTCATAACCTCATCGGAGAAACTGTAGTCGACGAGAAAATCGAGGCCGAATGAGCTTTCCAACTCTGAAGAGTCTAGGTTTATCAAGGCCGACAGGTCCCAGTTCAGGTGGAGCTCTTCACGCAGCGGCAACCCGTCTTCAAGGCTGATGAATTCAAGGGCTTCAATTTCCAGACCGAGGGTCAACATGCCGACCATCATGGCGATGCCGCTAACCTCATCCTCGTCCATGCCGCCGAGTTCACCGGTCATCCCCAGCAACTCGTGAAACTCCGCGCTGTCCATCAACGAGCGCAAGTTGAAGTTCGTCTGAAAGACAGCAGCCTGCTGATCCGCGACGCTTTGGTCTGGCAGGCGCTCGACTGTCATGAACTCACCCAGGAATTCCGGATCGCTCCAGGCCTCGACCATCTCCTGCATATCCGCGGGAAACGCCAGTCCCGTCATGGTATCAGCGCCCTTTGGCTCCCGAGGATCCTGCTTGCCTTCCTTGCCATCGCCATGGGGAGCCATGTCGCCTTCATTCCCGGGGCCGCTCTGCATGGCCATCTGCATCAATTCCGTGATGTCAAAGCCGAGCCAGCCGTCAGGGATACCGCCTTGGGGCATGATCGCAGCGAGGTTGGACAAGTCGATGTAGGCAATGCCGTCGACAAGGCGCATTTCCAGCGCAACACCCGCGGGGAAATTTTCGAAGAAAGCATCATGCTGAAGAGCTTCGGGAATGTCCACTGACACGCTGATCGTGCCGCTCATCTCTGCGAGCATCTCAGACATCATGGCCATCAACTGCGTCGGGTCATCCATCCTGGCCAGCATTTCGGTTTCCATCGACTCGAACCTGGAGAAGTCACCGTTCCAGATCGCGTCGACGTCCAGCGATATGACCTGCTCGCCAGGCATTGAGTCGTCTAGATCACGCAGCGTGAGGTCCACGTCCATGGTTACGGCGCCGGATGTTTGCGCCGCCGCATTCGTCTGCGCATCTTGCAGCAGGGCGCAGTCCGCTGCGGCCAGGTCGCCGCAAAAGACAGGCTTGGCGGCGGCCTGTGCTACGGCCGTCAGTGAGAAAAGCAGGAAGAGTACGGCGGTAAGCCAGACGCTCTTCTTCATATGTGGATTCCTCGTGTAATTGCCGATATGACAGACTACGTACGAGGGGGGCACGCAGTTCGATTCTGTATCCAGACAGAGTCTACCATGAATCCGGACCTGAATGGCTGCAAGATCTTTGTCCGGCGTAGCGAAATGCGCGGCACGCGGAGCCATTTACAGCGGTTTTATGAAGATCCGGGCGCGCTGCAGCGACTGATTCCACCGTTACTCCAGATGCTACACTTTGCTGACGGCCGCAGTTCCCTGACCGAGGGCAACGTCGAGTTTCGCATCGGCCAGGACCACTCGCATTGCGCTGGCTGGCGCGCCACGAACCAGGCCACACGGCACAATCCTTCACCGACCGCATGGTTGACGGCCCGATGACGAGCTGGAAGCACCAGCACATCTTCGAGCCGTTGGCGCTGGGTGTCGCCCTGACGGATCGCATCACGCTGGCGCATCACAGCGGTGGCCTGGTCTGCTGACAACTGCTGCCCTGCTGGCTCGCCAGGGGTGTGCCGTCACTATGCTGAAGGCGCAGGTCTATGCAGGTGGCTGCGCCGGCACCTTTCTACACAAGGGCTATCGCTTCGACGCCGGTGCGACAGTTGCTGGCGGCATTCAACCCGGCGGCCCTCGTTGCGGTCTGCCCAATCTGCGTCTGGTGGGCGACTCTGTCTTTTCCGGTCAGTCAATTGCCCGCGTAGTCGCCGGCGCGCTGCGCGTCGCGCGCAATTTCATGAGTCACATGCCTGCGGGTCGCTACGTGGATTCTTGACAGCATTTTGACAAAGGCATAGGATTAAAGTAGAGAGGGCCGACCGCCTGTCGCGCAAGACATTTATCTTCCCATTCGGGAGCAGTTGTGACGGTCGTGAACTGCGCAAGCGCGCTGGTACGTATGGCGCTTGCCGAGGATTTCGGCGAGCGTGGTGATGTCACGTCACTAGCCACAATGTCAGCTGGCTTGCAGGGGCGGGCGCAAATCGTGGCAAAGGCGACTGGTGTGCTGGCGGGCATGCAGGTTGTGGCGGCAGTCTTCAGAGAGTTGGATTCAGAGATTCGCCTGCGGCTTCGTGCATCGGATGGTGAGCGGGTGCAAGCCGGCGATCTGCTTTGCGAGATTGAGGGTCGGGCGGTCGCCCTGCTGGGCGCCGAACGCACTGCCCTGAACTTCCTGCAGCACCTGAGCGGCGTTGCCACGCTTACGCGGCGCTTCGTTGATGCTGTGGCCGGCACTGGCGCCACCATTCTTGATACGCGCAAGACGACGCCTGGCTGGCGCGGGCTGGAGAAGTATGCAGTGCGCATGGGCGGGGGCTGCAATCATCGTTCCGGGCTTTACGATGCGCTGCTCATCAAGGAGAATCACATTGCCGCTGCTGGCGGCATCACCGCCGCGCTGATGCGCACGAGGGCCTGCGCAGCGGCGCGTGGCCTCCCGGTCATCATTGAGGTCGAGCTCCTCGCCCAGCTGGAGGAAGCGTTGAGACTGGCGCCACAACGCATTCTGCTGGACAATATGTCACTGGAGCAAATGCGCGAAGCTGTGGCGCTGGCACGCGGCCGTGTGCCGTTGGAAGCTTCTGGAAACATGACGCTGGAGCGTGTGCCCGCGGTGGCGGCTATGGGTGTGGATTTCATTAGTGTGGGCGCGTTGACGCACTCGGCACCGGCGCTGGACTGTTCGATGAGAATACTCCCGGATGGAGAGTGAGATGGATCAAGTGATGTTCGCGGAAGCGACTGCAGAAGAGACGCTCATTGAGCAGGAAGTAGCTGCGCAGGATCGCATTCAACGCGCGCGCAGTATTCTCGGCGACGATGTGGTGATCCTGGGTCATCACTATCAGCGCGATGAGGTGGTGCAGTTCGCTGATTTTGTCGGCGACAGCTACCAGCTCAGCGTGGAAGGCGCGCGCGTCAGCGCAGGGGTGATCATTTTCGCCGGCGTCCATTTCATGGCCGAAAGCGCAGTTATCCTCGGGCGCAAAGACCAGGTTGTCATTCTGCCAAACATGAAGGCCGGCTGCAGTATGGCCGACATGGCCAACCTGGAGCAGGTATTGAGCGCATGGGACGAGCTCGGCGACGTGTTGATGGACGACCCGGCGAACAGCATCATGCCGATCACCTACATCAACAGCGCCGCCAACCTGAAAGCCTTTGTGGGTGAACATGGTGGTACGGTCTGCACCTCGTCCAACGCGCGTGGCGCGCTGGAAATGGCGTTCGCCGAACGCGAAAAGGTGTTTTTCTTCCCGGATCAGCATCTGGGGCGCAACACCGGGCGCGACATGGGCATTCCGCTGGAGCAGATGGCGCTTTGGAACCCATTTGAGCCATACGGCGGTCTCAGTGACGCGGAAATAATGAACGCGAAAGTGCTGCTGTGGCAAGGGCATTGCAGTGTACATCAGCAATTTCGGCCCGAACACGTGGACCTCTGGCGCCGGCATCACCCGGACATCAAGGTCATCGTTCATCCGGAATGCATGATGGAGGTGGTCGAGAAGGCGGACCACGTTGGCTCGACAGCCGCCATTATTCGTACGGTCGAGGCTGCCGAGCCGGGCAGCAAGTGGGCCGTAGGTACCGAAATGCACATGGTCAACCGCCTGAAAAACGACAATCCCGACCGCATGGTGCAACTTCTCTCTCCATTTTCCTGCTTGTGCAGCACGATGTATCGTATCAGTCCGCTGGACCTGGCAAATGTGCTGGAGAATTTGGTCGAGGGACGGGTGATCAACCAGATTACAGTGCCGGAGGATGTCCAGCGCAACGCGCGTCTGGCCCTGAACCGCATGCTGGCCATCCCCAGGTAAGCGCCTGCTGTGGATGCAATTCAGACGCATACACTCGTCATTGGTTGCGGAATCGCCGGGGTGACTGCGGCGCTACGCCTGAGCGAAAACCGTAACCATGAAGTCACCATCATTACGCGTGCGCACGACGCTGCGGACAGCAACAGTGGCTGGGCCCAGGGCGGCATTGTCACGCGCGGGCTGGACGATTCGCCAGAGATGCTGGTGGCAGACATCCTGCGCGCCGGCGCCGGGTTAAGCTTGCCGCAGGCAGCACAGTTGCTGGCCGTCGAAGGCCCGAACCTGGTGCGCTCGGTGTTGATGGAGCGCGTCGGGGTGCAGTTCGACAGCACGGAGCAGGGGGAGCCGGTATTCGCCCTGGAGGGGGCGCACAGCACGCGGCGCGTGGTTCACGTGGGCGACAAGACGGGCGCAGCCATTACCGATGCCATGCTTCACGCGCTGGCGGCGCAACCGAACATCAGCCTGCTGAGCGGACACACCGCCGTCGACCTGATCACCTTCCCGCATCACGCGCTCGATCCTTTGGCCACGTATGAAGAGCCGGCCTGCCATGGCGCCTACGTGCTGCAGCGCGAAACCGGCGAAATAATGCGCGTGCTGGCGGGCGAGACGATCCTGGCGACGGGCGGTATGGGGCAGATTTACCGCAACACCAGCAATCCCGGCGGAGCGCGCGGTGACGGTCTGGCGATGGCCGAGCGCGCGGGCGCGCGCATCATCAACATGGAGTTCATTCAATTTCACCCCACGACGCTGAGCGTGCGCGGCGCGCCCAACCTGCTCATCAGCGAGGCCCTGCGCGGTGAAGGCGCCGCTCTGCTGACGCCGGATGGCCAGCCCTTCATGCAGCGCCATGATCCACAGTGGGGCGATCTGGCGCCGCGCGATGTGGTCGCGCGCGCCATCCACCGGGAGATGCTGGAACGTGGCATTGAGCATGTGTGGCTGGATATATCACAGCGGCATTCCGCCGCTTTCATTCGCGAGCGCTTCCCGCAGATCGTTGAGAGTTGCGCGCGCTTCGGGGTGGACGCCACCAGCGAGCCGATTCCGGTGGTGCCGGCTGCACATTATGCTTGTGGCGGCGTCATGGTGGACGAGTGGGGGCGCAGCAACATCCGCGGACTGTACGCCGTCGGCGAGGTGAGCTGCACCGGACTGCACGGCGCCAATCGTCTGGCCAGTACCAGCCTGCTGGAGGGCCTGGTCTGGGGCGACCGCGCCGCGCGGCACATCGCGCAACATTTGTGCGATCCGATTGATGATGCGCGCGTGCCTGGCTGGATGGTGCGCAGCAGCCAGCTGCCCGACCCGGCGTTGCTGGAAGGCGATATGACGACCATCCGCAACCTGATGTGGCATTATGTGGGACTGGTGCGCACCGGCGACCGCCTGCAGCGGGCCCAGCGCGAGTTGCGGCATTTGTGGCACGAGATCGAAGAGTTTTACCGCACGACGCAGCTCAACGATCAGCTGGTCGGTCTGCGCAATGCGGTGCAGGTCGCGCGCATGGTGAGCTGGGCGGCCCTGCGCAACCGTCACAGTTGCGGCACGCACTATCGCGCTGACGATCCGGCGCTGGCAAGCGAGGGACAGCCATGAGCGAAGAGATCTATCTGGATCACAGTGCGACCACGCCGACCGATCCGCGCGTGGTCGAGGCGATGCAGCCCTACTGGGGCGAGATTTACGGCAACGCCTCCAGTCTGCACGGCGTGGGCAAGGCTGCCGAAGCGGCCATCCAGCGGGCAACCGAGACTGTCGCCGAGGTGCTGAACTGCCGCGCAGGCGGGCCGCCGGAGATCGTCTTCACCAGCGGCGGCACGGAAGCGGACAACCTGGCGCTGAAGGGCGTGGCGCTGGCCATGCGCGCCCGTAGCCGTGGCAATCACATCATTACAACAGCGGCCGAACACCACGCCGTGCTGGACGTCGCGCAGGAACTGGCGAGCGAGGGCTTCGACGTCACCTTCTTGCCAGTGGACGCCCATGGCTGCGTAACGCCGGAGCAGGTTGTAGCGGCCATGCGCCCGGAAACGGTACTGGTAAGCGTGCTGTACGCCAGCAACGAGATTGGCAGCGTCAATCCGATTTCTGACATTGGCGCGGCCATCAAGCGCGTGAATCGACGCGTGCCCTTTCATACGGACGCGGTTCAGGCGCCCGGCTTGTTGCCGCTGGACGTGCAGGCGCTGAACGTCGACCTGATGAGTCTCTCGGGGCACAAGTGTTACGGGCCGAAGGGCATCGGCGTGCTGGTGATTCGGCGCGCGATCGCGCTAAAGGCGCAGATCGTGGGTGGCGGTCAACAGGCGCATCGCCGCAGTGGGACTGAGCCGCTGCCGCTTATCGTGGGCATGGCGCGCGCACTTGAGCTGGCGGAGGCAGAGCGCGAGCAAACCTGCGCGCAGCTGGCTGCCTTGCGCGACGAGCTGGTGCAGCAGGTGCTGACGAGCATCCCCGAGGCGTCGTTGACGGGGCACCCGACTCAGCGCTTGGCCAGTCACAGCAGCTTCGTGCTGCGCTGGTTTAACGGGGATTCGATTTTGCTGGATCTGGCTGAGCTGGGCATTTGCGCCAGCGGTGGCAGCGCATGCACGACTGGTCAGCAGGAACCGAGTCACGTGCTGCTGGCATGCGGCGTGGACAGTGACCGGTTAATGGGGCAGATGCGCTTCGTGCTGGGCAAGCACAGCACCCGCGCGCATGTAGAGCGACTGGTTTATCATCTGCGATCGCTGGTGGAGCGACATCGGGCCCTGGTGCCGAAACTGGATTAGGTGGCTGCAGTTTCATGAACAGGTAGCAGAGCCTGGCGGAGGAGCGCCGTATGAACCACGCCGGGCCTTGACAGGAAGGGAGGACAGCAATGGCGGACAGGGCGGATGTGAAGAAGGTGGTACTGGCCTACAGCGGCGGGCTCGACACGTCGGTGATCGTCCCGTGGTTGAAGAATAACTATCGCAACTGCGAGGTGATCTGCTTTTGCGCAGACCTCGGCCAGGAAGAAGAACTTGACGGCCTGGACGAAAAGGCGCGCGCTTCCGGCGCCAGCAAGCTGTATGTACGGGATTTGCGCGAGGAGTTCATCACCGATTTTGTCTTCCCGACCCTGCGCGCGGGAGCAATCTACGAGCGCGAGTATCTGTTGGGAACATCTTTCGCGCGCCCTCTGATCGCCCGGCATCTGGTCGACATCGCCGAGCGCGAAGGTGCGGACGCCCTGGCCCATGGTTGCACTGGCAAGGGCAACGACCAGGTGCGTTTCGAATTGACCGCTATGGCGCTCAATCCCGGTTTGAAGGTCATTGCGCCTTGGCGCGAGTGGAGCATCCGCAGCCGCGAGGACGCGCTGGCCTACGCCGAGGAGTTCAACGTCCCGGTTACGCACACTGAGCGCGACATATACAGCCGTGACCGCAACATCTTTCACCTCAGTCACGAGGGCGGCCTGCTTGAAGACCCCTGGAATGAGCCGGAAGAGGTGATGTACAAGCTGTCGCGCAGTCCGATGGACGCGCCCGACGAGCCGGTGCTGGTCGAGCTGGGCTTTGAGCAGGGAGTGCCGGTCTCGCTGGACGGCGCGGCTATCGGCCCCGTCGAATTGTTCCAGCAGCTGAATCGCGTCGCCGGGGAGCATGGTATTGGCCGTAGCGACATCGTCGAGAATCGCCTGGTCGGAATGAAGAGCCACGGCGTCTACGAGACTCCCGCTGGCACGGTGCTGCTGCGCGCGCACCAGGCGCTGGAAAGCATCACGCTGGACAAGCAGGTGATGCAATACAAGGACCTGCTGGCCTCGAAATATGCCGAGCTAGTGTACAACGGCATGTGGTACACGCGCTTGCGCGAGGCGCTGGACGCCTTTGTGGACGTGACGCAGCAGCAGGTATCCGGCACGGTGCGGCTGAAACTCTACAAGGGCAACCTCATTCTGGCCGGACGCAGGAGCCCCACGAGCCTCTACCGCGAGGACTACGCCTCCTTCGGCGAAGAGGACGTCTACGACCAGAAGGATGCGGAAGGTTTCATTCGCCTGTTCGGGCTGCCGCTCAAGGTTGAGGCACAGCAGGCCATTGAACGCAGCGGCAGCAGCCCCTACCGGAAAGCGGTGTAGGCAGGGCGGACAGGAGACAACCATGGCCTTGTGGGGCGGGCGCTTTTCCGGGCCAACGGACGAAGACCTGCGGGCGCTGAATGACAGCATCCATTTTGACCGGCGCATGTACCGCGAAGACATCGTCGGCAGCCAGGCCTGGGCGCGGGCCCTGGTGGGCGCCAGCATCCTCGGCGTTGCCGAAGCGGACCGGATAGTGCAGGGACTGGCACAGGTCAGGCAAGAGTTCGATGCGGATACCTTCGTGCTGCAGCCCGGTGACGAGGACATCCACACGGCCGTCGAGCGCCGCCTGACCGAAATAGTCGGCCCGTTGGGCGGCAAGCTGCACACCGGCCGCAGCCGCAACGACCAGGTTGCGACGGACTTCCGCCTCTGGTGCATGGGCGCATGCGAGCGCGTCGGCGAACAACTGCGTGACCTGCAGGTTGCGCTGGCCGGTCGGGCCGAGGGGCAACTGGAGACTCTGATGCCGGGCTACACGCACATGCAGCCGGCGCAACCGATCGTGCTGGCGCACTGGCTGCTGAGCTTCTTCTGGATGCTGCAGCGCGACCGCGAGCGTCTGGCGGTGGCGCGCAATAACGCCGCCGTGTTGCCGCTCGGATCAGGCGCGCTGGCCGGCACGCCGCTGGCCGTTGACCGGGCAGCCATGGCGCGCGAGCTGGGCTTCGACGCGATCAGTCAAAACAGTCTCGACAGCGTCAGCGACCGCGACTTCGTGGCCGAGACCCTGTTTGCATTGGCGCTGACGGGCATCCATCTGAGTCGCCTGGGCGAAGACGTCATTTACTACAGCAACCCGCTGTTCGGCTTTTTCACGCTGGACGATCGCTACAGCACCGGCTCCAGCCTCATGCCACAGAAGCGCAATGCCGATCCGCTGGAGCTGGCGCGCGGCAAGGCTGGCCGACTCATCGGCAATCTGGCCGGTCTGATGACGACGCTGAAGGGCTTGCCAAGTGCCTATAACAAGGACCTGCAGGAGGACAAGGAGGCACTCTTCGACGCAGTTGACACGCTGCTGGCGCTGCTGCCGGTGTTGACCGCCGTCATCCATACGCTACAGGTGAACCCTGAGCGTATGCGCGCTGCGCTGGATGAAGAGTTGCTGGCGACGGACCTGGCCGATTATCTTGTGGCGCAGGGCCTGCCTTTCCGTGAGGCGCACCACACGGTGGGGGCTGTGGTGCGCAAGTCTGCTGAAGTGGGGCTTCCCCTGTCACAGTTGCCGCTGGAGGCCCTGCGTGAATGCTGCCCGCTCTTCGGCGAGGATGTCCGCGCGGTGTTCGATTTTGAGGCGTCAGTGCGTAGCCGGAGCGCAGCAGGTGGCACCGCGCCGACTGCGGTCGCGATGCAACTGGCAGAGGCGCAGGCAGTCCTGGCGCAGTGATTTATGCATATTAGCCAGGGAAACAGCGGCATAATGCCAGAAAACCTGTCCGCCAGGGGGAAGCCAGGGCCAATGCTTGACAGTATGCGCGGCTGCGCTACAATGGCGCCTGTACTTGTGCAGAAGTCAGCAGGAGTTTACCAGTGCGGCGCGCAGCCTTCAGCAGCATCGGTAACGTGATTGTATTGCTCGTCCTTGTCATTATTGGCGGCGCATAGCGCGACGGGTGGTTGCTGATTGCCGAGAACACGGCAAAACGAAGGCAAACCCCCGGGCAGGGGGTTTTTTAGTACCAGCAAGGGCTGTCTGCTACAGAGAATGAGGAGAAAGCGATGACTGCGGAGTGGATCTGGCTCAATGGCGAATTCATGCGCTGGGATGAGGCGACGGTTCATGTCACAACTCATGCCCTGCACTATGGCTCCAGCGTATTCGAGGGCGTTCGCGCCTACACAACGCCCCACGGGCCGGCCGTTTTCCGCCTTGCCGAGCACACAAAACGCCTCAGGCATTCCTGCAGAATCGCGCGGCTTGACCTGCCTTTCAGTGAAGATGAAATCAACGCGGCCATTGTCGAAACCATAGCGCGCAACGGCCATCAGTCCTGCTATATAAGGCCTCTGGTGTACCGCGGCGCAGGCCCGCTGGGGCTGGAGGGGCGCAAGAATCCGGTTGACGTGACGATCTTCACGGTGGAGTGGGGCGCGTACCTGGGCAAGGAAGCGTTGGAGAACGGCGTGGACGTACAGATCAGCTCCTGGCGGCGACTGGCGCCGGGCACCGGGGCCTCCATGGCCAAGATCGGTGGCCAGTACGTCAACAGCCAGCTCATCAGTATGGAAGCGCATGACAATGGCTTCGACGAGGGTCTGGCGCTGGACGTGGCCGGCAATGTCAGCGAGGGCGCTGGCGAGAACGTTTTCGTCATTCTGGATGGCGTCGTCCATACGCCGGGCAGCTGGGCGAGTATTCTGCCGGGCATCACGCGCGACAGCGTGCTGACGATCTTCCACGATATGGGCGTGGAAGTGCGCTTCGAGACAATCGCGCGCGACATGCTCTACCTGGCTGACGAAGTCTTTTTCACCGGCACCGCTGCAGAAGTTACGCCGGTGCGCTCGATTGACCGCCTTCAGGTGGGCGACGGCAAACGTGGGCCGCTCACCAGGGCCGCGCAGGACCAGTTTTTTGCAATCACTTCGGGCGAGATGCCGGACCGTCACAACTGGCTGACGCCAGTGCCGGTGGCGCGACCGGTGAGCTGAAATCAGGCTGGGGGGGGCGAAATGAAGCTCACAGGCTCGGAAATCCTGATGGAGTGTCTGCTGCGCGAGGGCGTCGACGTGATGTTCGGCTACCCGGGCGGCGCAATTCTGCCGACCTACGATGCCATGACGAAGTACCCGCAGATTCATCATGTGCTGGTGCGGCACGAGCAGGGCGCCTCGCACATGGCGGATGGATATGCCCGTGCGACGGGGCGTGTGGGCGTGGCGATTGCGACCAGTGGCCCGGGGGCGACCAATCTCGTTACCGGAATGGCTACTGCGATGATGGACTCTTCGCCCATCGTGTGCATTACGGGCCAGGTGGGACGCGCCGCCATTGGGTCGGACGCCTTCCAGGAAACTGATGTCACCGGAGTTAGTCTGCCGGTGACCAAGCACAATTACCTGGTGATGGACATCGACGAACTACCCTGGATCGTGCGCGAGGCCTTCCACATTGCCCGCAGCGGCCGCCCGGGGCCGGTGCTGATTGACATCCCCAAAGACATCCAGACAGGCAGCACCGAGTTTGTGTATCCTGAAGGCGAAATCGTTTTGCCTGGCTACCAGCCACGCACGCACGCTGCTGATGACGAACTGGATGAGGCCGCGCGGCTCATTAACGAGGCCGAGCGCCCGATAATCCTGGCAGGACATGGCATTATGATGTCCGGCGCCACGGACGAGCTGCTGCATTTGGTCGAGGTTTCCGGCGTGCCAGTGGCACTGACACTGCTGGGCAAGGGCTCGCTGCCGGAGAGCCACCCCCTGTCGCTGGGCATGATGGGCATGCATGGTACGGCCACCTCGAACTTTTCCATTCAGGAGGCAGACCTGCTGATCGCTCTGGGCATGCGCTTTGACGACCGCGTTACGGGTAACCTGAAGACCTACGCGCAGAAAGCGCGCAAGATTCACGTTGACATCGATCCCTCCGAGCTGAACAAGAATGTGGCGGTGGACGTGGGCATCGCCGGTGATCTGCGCACGGTGATTACGCAGCTGCTACCCAAAATCGAACGGCGTCAACGTAACGATTGGTTGGCACGCATCCGTGACTTGCAAGAGGATGACGACGAGCGCGACATTCTGCATCACGACACAGGCGTGCGCCTGCTGGGCGCCCAGGTCATCAACGACCTGTGGCTCCATACCGACGGCAACGCGATCACAGTAACCGACGTGGGCCAGCATCAGATGCTGGAAGCCCAGTACTATCCGCATCAGCGCCCGGCGACCTTGATCACCAGCGGTGGCCTGGGCACGATGGGCTTCGGTTTGCCGGCGGCGCTGGGGACGAAGTACGGCCTGCCAGACGAGGAAGTCTGGGCAATCGTGGGGGACGGCGGCTTTCAGATGACGATGTGTGAGATGGCGACGGCGGTGCAGGAAGGCATCGACGTGAACATCGCCATCCTCAACAATGGCTTTCTTGGGATGGTGCGTCAGTGGCAGGAGTTCTTTTATGAGGAACGATACCACGCGACGCCCATGTTCAACCCGGACTTCTGCGTGTTCGCAGACGCCTATGGTGTACCCAACATGCGCGTGACGAAGCGCGAGCAAATCGCGGAGTCGGTGGCTTTCGCGCGTAACGTGCGCGGCCCGGTGCTGATTGAGTACGTCATCGAGAAGGAAGACATCGTCTATCCGATGGTGCCTTCCGGCGCTGACCTGCATGCCATGATTCGACGGCCACTGCCGGGGGAGCGGACGGACGCATGAATGCCGAGAAGCAGACCCTGACTAATCAGAAGTACACGCTGGTTACGCTGGTCGATAACCGGCCCGGCGTTCTGAATCGCATCGCCAGCCTGTTTCGGCGTCGCAATTTCAACATTGATAGCCTGACCGTAGGGCGTACCCACAGACCGCACATCTCCCGGATGACCATCGTCGTTGATGCGCGCCTGGCCAATGTACATATCATCGCAGCAAACCTGCGCAAGCTGGTCAACGTCATTGAGGTGCGGGTCGTCTCGGATGAGCCGCATGTCAGCCGCGACCTGGCGCTCATCAAGGTGCGCACAGACGACCCGGAATCGCGCAATCTGGTCACCGAAATCTGTGAGCGCTATCCAGGGCGCATCGTGGACATGGGCGTCCAGGTGGCCATCATTGAGGTGACGGCGCACGAGGAGCAGGTCGAGCAGATGATTGAGGAACTGCGTCCCATCGGCATCATGGAGATGGTGCGCACGGGCGTCGTGGCCATGGGCCGCGGCATCCGCATCCAGGACACGCAATACGAGCCGCCGGCGATGCGCACCGGAGCGCGCAGCAACGGTGTGCAAAAGACAATCCTGTAGACCGGCGGAGCTGTTCTGCCGGCGCGAACGAGCCCGGACGCTATTCGTCCGGGAGACAGAGAGGAAGCGAATGGCGACACTTTACTACGACAAGGATGCGGACCTGGGGTTGCTGCAAGGCAAGACCATCGCAGTGATTGGCTACGGCAGCCAGGGACACGCCCATGCTCTGAACGCGCGCGACAACGGGCAGCGCGTCATCATCGGTCTGCATGAAGGCAGCAGCAGCCGCGCCAAAGCCGCCGCCGAGGGACTCGAGGTCATGTCCGTTGCCGAGGCCACGGCCGCCGCCGATATCGTGATGGTGCTGATCCCGGATACGAAACAGGCGCAGGTCTACGAAGAGTCGATCGAGCCAAATCTGTCGGCCGGCAACATGCTGATGTTCGCGCATGGCTTCAACATTCACTTCGATCAGATCAAGCCGCCGCCGGAAGTCGACGTCACGATGATTGCGCCCAAGGCGCCTGGCCACCGTGTACGCGAAATCTTCACCGAAGGCGCCGGTACCCCAGGTCTGTTGGCCGTGGCGCAGGACGCGAGCGGAAATGCGAGGGCGCTGGCGCTGGCCTATGCCCGCGCCATTGGCTGCACTCGCGCCGGCGTGATTGAAACGACATTCCGCGAGGAGACCGAGACCGACCTCTTCGGCGAACAGGTAATCCTGTGCGGCGGCGTGCCTGCGCTCGTGCGGGCTTCTTTTCAGACCCTGGTCAAGGCGGGCTATCAGCCTGAAGTGGCCTATTTCGAGTGCCTGCACGAGCTGAAGCTGATCGTTGACCTGCTGTACGAGGGTGGCCTGAGCTACATGTTTTACAGCGTGAGCAACACGGCCGAATATGGCGGCTATGAAATCGGCGACCGCATCGAAGGCATGGTAAGCGAAGAGCTGGACGGCGTACTGCAGGACATTCAATCCGGCAAGTTTGCGCGGGAATGGGTGCAGGAAAATCGCGACGGGCTGCCAAACTTCACGCAGCGGCGCCAGCAGGAACAGAGCCTGCTGATTGAAGAGGTCGGCGAAGAGTTGCGCGACATGATGTCCTTCCTGCCGGCAAAAAAGGTACGGCAGGGGCAGGAGTAACGGCGCCAGGGCGACTAATGCGAATCCCTGGTGCAGCGTGGAAAGGGGGTGATTGCGATGTCAGAAGACGGTCTTGCTGACCTTTTGAGAAACACGCAATCGCCCTGGCAACACCTGGAAAGGAACATGCCCCATGGACATTGAAAACGTCGTACGAGTTTTCGACACCACCCTGCGTGACGGGGAACAGAGCCCCGGCGCAACCCTGACCAGCGCAGAAAAGCTGGAAATTGCGCGCCAGCTGGCGCGGCTCGGTGTGGACATCATTGAGGCCGGCTTCCCGGCAGCTTCGCCGGATGACATGGCCGCAGTGCAGCGCATTGCTCGCGAAGTGGGCACAGAGGACGGCCCGGTTATTTGCGGCCTGGGGCGTACGGTCGAATCCGACATCCTCGCGTGCTGGGAAGGCGTGCAGGAAGCGGCCAAACCGCGCATTCACACCTTTCTTGGCACCTCCGACATTCACCTGAAATACCAGACTGGCCTTACGCGCGAAGAAGGGCTGCAGGTCGTGCGCAAGGCCGTCACGCTGGCGCGCAGCCTGTGCCCGGACGTCGAGTTCAGCCCGATGGATGCCGGGCGCACGGACCAGGCCTACCTCGTTGAGGTGTGTTCGCTGGCAATTGAATGCGGCGCGACGACGCTCAACATCCCGGACACGGTCGGCTTTGTGACGCCGGAGGAATGGCAGGAGACGATCGCCGCCCTCATCGCCGAAACGCCTGGCGGCGGCCCAGGCAGCGGCATCATCTGGTCGGTGCATTGTCACAACGACCTGGGGCTGGCCACGGCCAACACCCTGGCGGGCGTGCTGGGCGGCGCGCGTCAGGTGGAAGTGACGCTCAACGGTATTGGCGAGCGGGCCGGCAACACCAGCCTCGAAGAGGTTGTGATGGCGATTCGCACCCGGCCGCAGTTCTATCACGTGCAGACGAACATCAACTCGCGCGAGCTGATCAAGACCAGCCGCATGGTAAGCAACTATACGGGTCTGGCGGTACAGGCCAACAAGGCCATCGTGGGCCGCAACGCCTTCGCGCACGAGGCCGGCATCCATCAGGATGGCATCCTGAAAGAGGCCAGCACCTACGAGATCATGCTGCCGGAGGACGTTGGCCTGGCGTCCAGCGAACTGGTGCTGGGCAAGCACAGTGGCCGTCATGCATTGCGCGCGCGTCTGCGGGACCTGGGCTACGAGGTGGATAGCGAGGAACTGAAGAAAGTCTTCGCGCGCTTCAAGGACCTGGCGGATGTCAAGAAGACGGTGACGGACGCAGACCTTGAGGCGCTGGTCACTGACGAGGTGCAGGGCCCGCAGGAGTTCTTTAATCTGATCGACGTTCAGGTGTCCTGTGGCACCATGGGCTTGCCGACGGCGACGGTCAAGCTTGGCTGTGAAGACGGCAGCGTCGTCGTGCAGCCGGCGGTGGGAACCGGGCCAGTTGATGCCTGCTTCAAGGCCATCGATGAGGTCGTGCGGGCGCCGAACACTCTGCTGGAATACAGCGTCCACAGCGTCACCGAAGGCATCGACGCCGTGGGCGAAGTTACAGTGCGCATCAGCCCGGAAGGCGAGGATCGCTCCTTCGGCGGCTACGGCGCGGACGACGACGTAATCGTGGCCAGCGTGCGCGCTTACCTGGCCGCGGTCAACCGCATGCTGGCGGTAACTGGCGCCGGCGGCAGGACGCCCGAAGGCAAGGTGGCCACAGTGAGCATTCATTGAGTCAGCAGACACTTCAGCCAGGCTACATGGCGGAGAGGAGCAGTCCGTGAGCGGAAACGGCAACAGGCCCAGAACGCTGTTTGAAAAGGTGTGGCAGAGCCATGTGGTGCGGCCCGCAACGGAAGATGCCCCGGCCGTGCTTTACATCGACCTGCATCTGGTGCATGAGGTGACTTCGCCGCAGGCCTTCACGACCCTGCGCGAGCGTGGTCTCAAGGTGCGCCGCCCGGACCGCACAATCGCGACCATGGACCACAGCACGCCAACAACGCCGCGCAATGCCGCCGGTGTGATTCCGGTTTTTGACACCCAGGCGGCGAAGCAGCTGGATGTGATGCGACAGAACTGTGAGGACTTCGGCATTCCGCTGTATGAACTGGGCTCCGAGAATCAGGGAATCGTGCACGTGATCGGCCCGGAGCAGGGGCTGACGCAGCCGGGCATGACCATCGTTTGCGGCGACAGCCACACCAGCACCCATGGCGCCTTTGGCGCGCTGGCCTTCGGCATCGGCACCAGCGAGGTCGGGCATGTGCTGGCCACCCAGACGCTGCTGCAGGATCAGCCAAAGTCGATGGCAGTGCGTGTCAACGGCAGGCTGCAACCCGGCGTCACGGCCAAGGACATCATCCTCGCGGTCATCGCGCGCATCGGCATCGGCGGCGGCACCGGCCATGTCATCGAATACATGGGTGAGGCCATTTACGACCTTGGCATGGAAGGCCGCATGACTGTTTGCAACATGTCGATCGAGGGCGGCGCGCGCGCCGGCATGGTCGCGCCGGATGACACAACTTTCGAGTACATCAGCGGCCGTCCGCATGCGCCGCAGGGCGCTGACTGGGATGCGGCTGTGCAGGCCTGGCGCGCGCTGCCGGGCGATGAGGGCGCGGCCTATGACCGCGAGGTCGTGCTGGAGGCGGACGACTTGCCGCCCATGATCACCTACGGCACCAACCCCGGCATGGGGATGCGCATCACGGAGCGCGTACCGGATCCCGACCGACTTGGTGACCCGACCGCGAAGCTGGCGCTGGACAAGGCGCTGCGTTACATGGACCTGCAGCCGGGCCAGAGCTTGCTGGGCAAGCCGGTGGACGTGGTCTTCGTGGGCAGTTGCACCAACTCGCGCATCTCGGATTTGCGCGAGGCGGCGCGCATCATGCGCGGGCGTCGGGTGGCGGACAGCGTGCGCATGATGGTGGTGCCTGGTTCGCAGCAGGTCAAGCGCCAGGCCGAGGCCGAGGGTCTGGACGAGATTTTCAAGGCGGCGGGCGCGGAGTGGCGCGAAGCAGGCTGTTCGATGTGCATCGCCATGAATGGCGACCAGCTGCAGCCAGGGCAATACGCAGTCAGCACCAGCAACCGCAACTTTGAGGGACGGCAGGGCAAGGGCGGGCGCACT
The DNA here is from genome assembly GCA_965223965.1 of Phototrophicaceae bacterium. Lineage (GTDB taxonomy): Bacteria > Chloroflexota > Anaerolineae > Aggregatilineales > Phototrophicaceae > JAGWBD01. The sequence goes on along the minus strand of CBDCXX010000006.1, from coordinate 1,361,788 downwards.
TTCCTCGCCAGCCCCCTGACTGCTGCCGCCAGCGCGATTCATGGCGCCATCGCCGACGTGCGCCAGCTGCAGCCGGAGGCAGTCTGATGGAACCGGTCAAGACCTTCGTGGGCCAAATCGTGGCCCTGGCCATTAACGACATTGATACCGACCAGATCATCCCGGCGCGCTTCCTGAAGACGACTGACAGCGAGGGCCTGGGCAAGAATCTGTTTGCGGACTGGCGCTACGAGGCGGATGGCACGCCAAAGGCGGACTTTGTGCTCAACCAGCCCCAGCACGCCGATGCTACGGTGCTGGTTGGCGGCGTCAACTTCGGCTGTGGCAGCTCGCGCGAGCACGCGCCCTGGGCGTTGAAAGGCGCTGGCTTCCGCGCGGTCGTCAGCACCAGCTTCGCCGACATTTTCCACAACAACGCGCTGCAGAATGGTCTGCTGCCGTTGCAGGTGGATGAAGAGACGCAACAGCAGCTCATCAGTCTGGCGCAGGAGGATGCGAGCACGAAGCTGCGTGTCGACCTTGAACAACAGACGCTGACCCTACCGGACGGGCGCGAGGTACGCTTCCCGATTGACAGCTTTTCGCGCCATTGCCTGCTGAACGGGATCGACCAGCTCGGCTATCTGCAGAGCCTTGAGGAAGAAACCCTCGCCTGGGAGACTGCAAATTCGGCGCGCGTCAACACGCTGGCGCCGGGCTGAGCCCGGCTTCGTACGGAAACCTGGAGAGAATTGCATGGCGATCGCCATCTACGACACGACCCTGCGGGACGGCACGCAGCGCGAGGGCGTTTCGCTGTCGGTGGCGGACAAGTTGCGCATCACGCAGTTGCTGGATGATCTTGGCGTTGCCTACATCGAGGGTGGCTGGCCAGGTTCCAACCCGCGCGACGTCGCCTACTTTGACCAGGTGCGCGAACTGGATTTGAAACATGCGCGCATCGCGGCCTTTGGCTCAACCTGCCGCAAGGGCGTGGAACCGGCCGAGGATGTCAACATTCGCGCGCTGGTGGACGCCGAAACTCCGGTCGTGACCCTGGTGGGCAAGTCCTCAATGTTGCACGTCAACGACGTGCTGCAGACGACGCCGGACGAGAATCTGCGCATGATCGAGGCCAGCATCTGCTACCTGAAGGAACTGGGCCGCGAGGTGGTTTACGACGCGGAGCACTTCTTTGACGGCCTCAAGCTTGATCTTGAATACGGCATGGAGACGGTCGCTGCGGCGGTGCGCGGCGGCGCAGATCACGTGGTGCTCTGTGACACGAATGGTGGCTCGCTCCCCTGGGAGATTGCGCGCTACTTCAGGATGATGACGGAAGCCTTCCCACAGGCTTCGCTGGGCATCCACACGCATAACGACGGCGAGTTGGCGGTGGCCAACACCATCGCGGCCGTCAGGGAAGGCGCAACTCAGGTGCAGGGCACCATCAACGGCTATGGCGAGCGCTGCGGCAACGCCAACCTGTGCAGCATCATCCCCGACCTGCAGCTCAAGATGGGCTACGAATGTGTGCCGCCGGCCAGTCTGACCACGCTGACGCGCCTGGCACGCACCGTCGCCGAAATCGCCAACCTCGCGCCGGATACGCACCTCGCCTATGTGGGGCGCAGCGCCTTCGCGCACAAGGGCGGCATCCATGTTGCCGCAGTGCGCCGCAATGCGGACAGTTACCAGCACATCGAGCCCACGATGGTCGGCAACGAGATGCGCGTCCTGGTCTCGGACCTTTCCGGGCGCGGCAACCTGCTGAGCAAGGCCGAAGAGCTGGGCCTGGACACCACGCGCGCCGAGGCGGTGCAAGTGTTGCAGGAGATCAAGCAGCTCGAGAGCCAGGGTTTCGCCTTTGAGGGTGCGGAAGCTTCGGTGGCCATCCGCCTGTTCCGGGCGCGGCCCGGATATCAGCCCTTGTTCACCCTGATCGACTACACGACCATCGTCGAGCAGCGTCAGGGAAGGGGCACGGTGGCCGAGGCAATGGTCAAGATTGCGCTGGACGGCGAGGTGGTGCATACCGCTGCAGAGGGCAACGGGCCGGTCAATGCGCTGGACGAGGCGCTGCGCAAGGCTATCCAGCCGCTGTATCCGCAGTTGGCGGAGTTCCAGCTGGTGGACTACAAGGTACGCATTCTTGACAGCGCCAGCGGCACCGCCGCAACGACGCGAGTGTTGATTGACACGCTTTTCGGTACGCAGCGCTGGAGTACGGTGGGCGCCGGCACCAATATCATCCAGGCAAGCTGGCTGGCGCTGGTGGACAGCATCGAATATGGCCTGCGCATCGCGCAAGACGAGGCGCTTGCCGACGCGTAGCAGGACGCTGACTTCAAATTGACATTCAGGGAGCAATGATGGCGAAGGCGAACATTCTGGTGCTGCCGGGGGATGGCATTGGTCCTGAAGTTACGGGGCAGGCGGCTGCGGCGCTGCAGCGCGTGGCAGCGCGCTTCGGGCATTACTTCCACTTCGAAGAGGCGCTCATGGGCGGCGTCGCCATCGACCGGACGGGCGAGCCACTGCCGGAAGAGACGCTGCGCATGGCGGAAAAGGCGGACGCTGTGCTGCTGGGCGCGGTCGGTGGGCCTCAATGGTCAGACCCCAACGCGACGGTGCGGCCAGAGCAAGGCCTGTTGCAGATCCGGCAGCATTTCGGCCTCTTTGCCAACCTGCGGCCGGTGAAGGCCTGGCCGGCGCTGGCGCAACACGCACCCCTGCGTCCCGAGCTGCTGGCAGGCGTGGACATGCTCTTTGTGCGCGAGTTGACGGGCGGGATTTACTTTGGGGAGCGCCAGGAACCTGGTGACGGCGACCGTGCGTACGACACCATGCTCTACAGTGCGGACGAGGTCAAACGCGTGGCGGATGTGGCCTTTCGCGCGGCCCAGGGACGGCGAGGCAGGCTGACCTCGATCGACAAGGCCAACGTATTGGCCTCGATGCGGCTGTGGCGGCGCACGGTGATGACCGTCGCCGAGGACTACAGTGGCGTGGAACTGGAGCATTTGCTGGTCGATGCTGCTGCCATGCACCTGTTGACGCGCCCGGCGGATTTTGACGTCATCGTGGCCGGCAACATGTTCGGCGACATCCTGAGCGACGAGGCTTCGGTGCTGGCCGGCTCGCTGGGGATGCTGCCGTCCGCCTCACTGGGCACGGGCACCTTTGGCATCTACGAGCCCATCCACGGCTCTGCACCCGACATCGCCGGCAAGGGCATCGCCAACCCGATCGGCATGATTCTCAGCGCGGCGCTGCTGCTGCGTTACAGTCTGGGGCTGGAGGCCGAGGCGCAGGCGCTGGAGGCGGCTGTCGACGGGGCGCTGGCCAGCGGCGCGCGCACGGCGGACATCGCGCCCAGGGGCTGCGCTTCGGTCAGCACAGATGAGATGGCCACGGCTATTCTCGAGCACCTGTAACCGGCCATGGCTTGACTCGCGAGCGTTTCTGTGTCAGGCTGTACGGTGAAGATTGACAAGCTCAGAGAGTCATCCAGAGTGGTGGAGGGAACGGCCCTGCGAAGCCACGGCAACCCCTGTTAAACGGGAAGGTGCCAACTCCGTCGGTGCGTTAATGGCCGGGAGATGAGAGCGGTAACAAGCGTAGCACCGCAACCAACCGAATACAGGGACTTCATTGGGAAGTCGTCAGGTGGCCCGGACCCGATCCGGGTTTTTGTGTTCCCCTGACTGTGCGGGAGGGTGAAACATGACAGATTCGACGAAGCTGTTGCAGCCCCTGAAAGAGGCGCTGGGCAGCAGCACGCGCGCCATTCACAGCGGCACGCCACGTCGCAAGGCCTTCAACTCCCTGACCACACCCGTCGTGCAGACGGCGACCTACACCTTCGCCGATACCCAGGCGCTGATCGACTTCATGCAGGCCAAGACCTGGGGCGACGGCGTCGAAAACGAGGAATACGGGCGCTACGGCAACCCGACAGTGGCTGCTGTCGAACGCCGCCTGGCCGCGCTGGACAGCGGCGGGGACGCGGCCTTGTTCGCCTCGGGCATGAACGCGGTCACTTCGGTGCTGCTCTCTTCGCTGTCAACGGGCACGCATGTGGTGATGACCGACGATTGCTACCGGCGCACGCGTCAGTTCTGCGGCACCTTCCTAAAACGACTGGGGATTTCCACCACGGTCGTAGCCATGGGCGATTACGATGCGCTGGAAGCCGCGGTCAGCAGCAACCGCAAGACGCGCTACATCATCTCCGAGAGTCCCACCAACCCCTACCTGCGGGTGGCGGATCTGGATCGCATCGCCGAAATCGGGCGCCGTCACCGCGTACGCACCTTGATCGACAGCACTTTCGCCACGCCCGTCAACCAACGGCCGCTGGAGTGGGGCATTGACCTGGTCATTCACAGCGCCACCAAATATCTGTCAGGACATAATGACCTGCTGGCCGGCGTGGTGGTGGGCAGCAAGGAGCGCGTTGCGGCACTGAAGGAGGCGCGCGGGGTGCTGGGCGGCGTCGTGGACCCGCAGAACGCTTTCCTGCTGGAGCGCGGCATTCGTACGCTGGGCGTTCGTGTGGAGCAGCAAAACCGTTCGGCGCAGGCGGTGGCCGAGTATCTGGAGGGGCATCCTCGCATCGAGCGCGTCTGGTATCCCGGCCTCGCTTCGCACCCGGACCACGCGGTCGCGCAACGGCAGATGGAAGGCTGTGGCGGCGTTATCAGCTTCGAGGTTGCGGCGGACATGGAGGGCACCGGGCGCTTCATCGACAACCTGCAAATCCCTTTCATTGCGCCCAGCCTGGGCGGCATTGAAAGTCTGATCGAGCAGCCAGCGCTGATGAGTTACTACGAACAGACGACAGAAGAGCGCCTGGCGCTGGGGATCAAGGACAATCTGGTGCGCTTTTCGCTGGGGATTGAAGACGCGGAGGACCTGATTCGCGACCTCAAGCAGGCATTGGCGCACATGTAGGCGCGGTCCTTAGCTCTGCAGGCCTTCGACCAGGTCGGCGAAGAGGTCGCCAATGGCCGGGCCCAGCAGGGCCAGGATCACGATTACCACGACCGCGACAAGTACCAGTATGAGCGCGTATTCGACCAGGCCCTGACCCTCATCGGGAAGTTTGGGTGGCATAAAGTCATTCCTCGTCTTTAGGCAGGGACTGGCTCGTCGGGCTGAAGAATGCGCGAAATCTGCTCGATTGATGGCTCGGCCTGATGCAGGTGGTTGGGCCAGCGGGCGCGCAAACCAGGCAGGGTGTTGCGGTGATAGTTGATGGTGGCGTCCGGGTCCTTGAGCACGTTACCGGTAAGAATGCCGACGACGCTTTCGTGAGCACCGATGACGCCGGCCTGGGCCAATTTGCGAGCGCCGGCCAGTGAGCAGGCGGATGCAGGCTCGCAGCCTATGCCCTGGGCGTCAATACGCGCCTTGGCATCCATGATCTCCTGGTCGCTGACCATCTCGACCACGCCTTCCGTCCAGTGGAGCGTGCGCGCGGCCTTCTTCCAGTTGACCGGATTGCCAATTTTGATGGCCGTGGCGATAGTGTGGGCCTGCATGGACTCGAAGCGCTTAAAACCATTGCGCCAGGCGCGGTAGAGCGGGTTGGCGCCTTTTGCCTGGATGATGGCGACTCGCGGCACACGATCGATCAGGCCCAGCTCCAGCAACTCGTGCAGCGCCTTGCCGAAGGCCGCGCTGTTGCCGAGGTTGCCGCCGGGGCAAACTATCCAGTCCGGAACTTGCCAGCCCAGTTGCTGGATGGTCTCGAAGATGATGCTCTTCTGTCCCTCGAGGCGGAAGGGGTTGACCGAGTTGAGCACGTAGATGCCCAATTCTTCGCTGATGCTGCGCACCAGTTCAAGGTTGCGGTCAAAGTCGGCGGAAACCTGGATGCAGGTGGCGCCATAAGCGATGGCCTGGGCCAGCTTGCCCAGGGCAATCTCACGGTTTTCAAAGAAAACAATGCCCTCAAGGCCGGCCAGCGCGGCGTAGGAGGCCAGAGAGGCCGAGGTGTTGCCGGTGGAAGCACAGGCGACGCGCTGCATGCCCAGCAAACGTGCTTGAGTGACGCCCCCGGTCATGCCACGGTCCTTGAAGGAACCGGTTGGGTTTTCACCTTCATGCTTGAGCCACAGGGTTCCCAGGCCGGCCCAGTCCGCCAGCCTGGGGCTGTGATAGAGGTTGGTGTTGCCTTCCGGACGGGTGATGATCGCTTCGTCGGCCAGGTCGGGATAGATCAGTTCGCGATAGCGCCAGACGCCGCTGTTGTAGGGCGCGTGGAGCGCACCGAGCCGCTCGTCAAAGGTGGCGCGGGAGACCTTTGCGCGCAGGCTGTGCAGGTCGTGCTGGACGTCCAGCAGGCCGCCGCAGGTCGTGCAGGTGTAGGCCACCTGGTCAACCGGGTATTGACGGTCGCAGTCCATGCATTGCAGGATACTCGGCATCAGCGGCACCGTTCGCGAGCAGAAGCCGCCACAGGATACCAGTTTCCATGTCGTTTGTCAGGGCATTCGCACCGGCCACCGTCGCCAACCTGGGCGCAGGATTCGATATCCTGGGCATGGCTGTGCAGGGGCCGGGCGACTGCGTTGAGGTCGCGCTGCGAGCGAAACCGGGCGTGACGCTGCTTTCCGTCGAAGGTGATGATGGCCTGCTGCCGCGTGAGCCGGAACGCAATACGGCCACGGTGGCTGCTTCCGCTGTCCTGCGTCTGGCGGGGGCGGACACAGGCCTGGAGGTGCGGCTGCACAAGGGCTTGCCGCTCAACAGCGGCCTGGGCAGCAGCGCCGCCAGCGCGGTGGCGGCGGCCCTGGCGACCAATGCCTGTCTCGGCGAACCCCTGCAGCGGTCGCAATTGCTGCCGGCCTGTCTGGAAGGCGAGGCGGCGGTCAGCGGCTGGCACGCGGACAACGTCGCGCCGGCGCTGCTGGGCGGAATCTGTTTGATTGCCGGCACGGAGGCCGGGAAGATCCGACACTTGCCGATTCCCCCTGGTCTGCTGCTGGCGCTGGTCACGCCGGCGGTGGATGTGCCGACGAAACTGGCGCGCGACGTCCTGCCGCAGAATATCAGTCTGAAGCAAATGGTCGCGCAGACCGCCACGGTCGCCAGGCTGATCGCGGCCCTGTTTGAAGGCGATCTGCCGGCACTGGCGCTGGCGATGGAGGGCGACAGTGTGGTCGAGCCGGCGCGCGCCAGTCTGATGCCGCTGCTGGACGAGGCGCGCTCCGCGGCGAAGGTGGCGGGCGCTCTGGGTCTGGTCATCAGTGGCGCGGGCCCGACGCTGTGCGCAGTGTGTGACAACAAGTCCGTCGCTCAGGTAGTTGTGAGTGCGCTGGGCGCAGTCTACGAAAGCGCTGGCATCGACTGTGTTGCGCGCGTCTCGCGCGTGGATAGCGCGGGCGCGCGGCTGCTGTGAATCACATTGTGAAATTCGTAGCAACAGGCTATACTGCAGGTAGCTAAACAGGGTATCGGGGCGCATGGCCGCTCAAGTACACAACTACATCGGCGGCGAATGGAGGCCGGCCAGCGATGGCACGACCTTCATTAGCGTTAACCCGGCGACGGAAGCCTGTGTGGCGCAGGTCGCGCAGGGCAGTTCGGAGGACGTTGCTGCCGCGGTGGCAGCGGCCAAAGCTGCTTTCCCGGCTTGGCGGCTGACGCCCGCACCCGCGCGTGGCGAGATTCTGTTTCGGGTCGCGCAACTGCTCAGGGAGCGCAAGGAAGCGCTGTCGCAGCTGCTGACCAGCGAAATGGGCAAGATTATCAGCGAGGCCCGCGGCGATGTGCAGGAAGCCATCGACATGGCCTGGTACATGGGCGGCGAGGGTCGACGCCTCTTCGGCCACACGGCGCCGGTTGAAATGCCGGACAAGTTCGGCATGGCGCTACGCGAGCCTGCAGGTGTGATCGGTCTAATCACGCCCTGGAACTTTCCGGTGGCCGTGCCCTCGTGGAAGCTGTTTCCGGCGCTGGTGGCCGGCAACACGGTCATCCTGAAGCCGGCCGAGGATGCGCCGGCGACGGCAGCCATGTTCGTGCAGGTCTGCGTGGAAGCTGGATTGCCGCCCGGTGTGCTGAATCTGGTATGCGGCGCGGGCGAGACCGGCGCGGCGCTGGTTGCACACCCGGATGTGCGCGTCATTTCATTCACTGGCTCGACGGAGACCGGCCTGCAGGTCTATGAGCGGGCCGCGCGTCTGGGCAAGAAAGTGTCGCTGGAGATGGGTGGCAAGAACGCCATCATTGTGCTGGAAGACGCAGATCTGGAGCTGGCTGCGCAGGCAATCACCTGGAGCGCCTTTGGCACCAGCGGCCAGCGCTGTACGGCGGCCAGCCGTCTCATCGTGCAGCGAACGGTGCATACGCAGTTGGCTGAAGCGCTGACGGAGAAGGCGCGCGCGCTGAAGCTGGGCGACGGGCTGGACGAGAGCGTCGACCTCGGCCCGCTGGTCAACCAGGCTGCGCTGGACAAGGTCGAGCGCTACATGGCAATTGCGCGCGACGAAGGCGCCCGGGTACTGACCGGCGGCAGGCGGGTCGACATGGGGCAAGGCTGGTTCTTCCAGCCAACGCTGCTGGATGGCGTGCGCCGGGAAATGCGTGTGGCGCGCGAGGAGATCTTTGGCCCGGTGCTGTCGCTGTTGACGGTAGACACGCTGGACGAAGCGATCGAGATCAACAACGAGGTTCGTTACGGGCTTTCCAGCAGCATCTTCACCGCGAACGTGAACAACGCCTTTCGCGCTATTCGTGATCTGTCGAGCGGTATTGTCTACATCAATCACGGCACCAGTGGCGCCGAGATTCAGTTCCCCTTCGGCGGGATCCGCGCCACCGGCAATGGCATGCGCGAGGCGGGCCAGGCGGGCCTTGATACCTTCACCGAGTGGAAGACGGTTTACGTAGATTACAGCGGCCGTTTGCAACGGGCCCAGATCGACACCGACTCCCTGCTGCAAGGGCAGGGGGATTCGTGATACGCGGGGTTCTGCGGTAGATTCATGTTGAGTTGGGAATCCAGCCATGCGCTGGCACTGGCGCTGATCGATGCGCATCCGGACGCAAAGCTTGATGCGCTGGGTCTGGAGCAACTTAACGCGTGGATTCTGGAATTGCCGGAGTTTATGGATGAACCGGCGCTGGTCAATGATGGCATCTTGACCGACGTGCTGCGCGACTGGTATGAGGAGGTCACACTGGATGGCGCAAACTGACCTGCGAGCGTTGCAGGATACCGAGTTCCCGGTGCCGGCCGAACTACAGGCCAACATCGCGATCACCAGCCTGGACAAGATTTACAACTGGAGCCGGCGCTCCTCCATGTGGCCGATGCTCTTCGGCCTTGCCTGCTGCGCCATCGAGATGATAGGCACTGCCGCCTCCCGTTTCGATTTCTCGCGCTTTGGCTTCGAGGTCATGCGCGGCAGCCCGCGCCAGTCGGACCTCATGATCGTCTCGGGCACAGTGACCAAGAAGATGATCGTGCCCATCGTACGGCTCTACAACCAGATGCCGGAGCCGAAGTATGTGCTGGCGATGGGCGCCTGCGCCAGCGGCGGCGGCCCCTTCAAGGAGGGCTACAACGTCGTCTCGGGCGTGGACAAGTATTTGCCGGTGGATGTCTACGTGCCAGGTTGCCCGCCGACCCCCCAGGCGCTGCTGCATGGCATGATCGCCCTGCAGAAGAAGATTGACGGCCAGTCGCTGGCGAACCTGGACGACGTCCCATGGTATGGTGTTGGGCCAGCCGAGCCGACGCCGGTGCCGATTTTGGGGCCGGACGTTATCGATCCGCGCCAAATGGAGCTCATCCGGCAGCAGGCGCAACAGGCCGCACTGGATGCGCCCTTCGGCGTACGCCAGTTGCCCGCCTGGCAGAATCCGGCTGAACTTACGCAGGAAGCCGTCGCCGAGACAGTTGTTGAGGACGGCGCCGACGCTGGCATCGACCCGGCACAGGCGGCGCGTATGCGCAAGCGCGAGGAAGCCATAGCGCGGTTGGCAGCGCGGCGCGCGGCGAAAGGCGGTTGAGCATGGATGTCGTTGCTGAGAACACGCAGCTGGAGCTCGGAGCATCGATCGACCTGCTGAAGGAACGCTGGCCGGATGCTGTCAGCGAGGACAGTCGCAAGGGCTTTGGCGGCATCCTGGTTGACCCTGCCAGCCTGCCTGAAATCGCGCTCGCCATCCGCGACGAGCTGGGTTTCGACTACCTGTCCAGCGCAACCGGCGTCGATTATCACGGCATCTCCGACCACATGGAGGTCGTGTACCACGCCTACCGCACGAGCGGCGGCCCGGCGCTGGTCTTCAAGGCGCAGACGGAGCGCGAGAAGCCGCAATTGCCATCGCTGGTGACTGTCTGGCCGGGCGTGGACTTTCAGGAACGCGAGGTCTACGACCTCTACGGCATTCACTTTGACGGGCATCCAAATCTGCGGCGCATCTTGCTGTGGGACGGCTTTGCCGGCCATCCAATGCGCAAGGACTGGAAGGAAGCCTACTTCGAAGAGGAGCACAAGCCCTTCGATAGCCGCTGGCCGGGCGGTCAGGTATATCGCGCCGAGGAAAAGAACATTTTCGGCAAGAATGTGAACTATCCGGATGATCTTGACCTGGGCCGGCTGAACGACGTTTCCGAGTCTGAACTGTACAAGGGCCTTGGACTGGGCGTGGACGTGCAGGTGCTGGACAGCGACGATCTGCACACGGACAAACTGATCGTCAATCTTGGGCCTCATCATCCGAGCACGCACGGTGTTTTTCGCATGGTGGTGACGTTGGACGGCGAGACGATTGTGTCGCTGGACCCGGTGATGGGTTACCTGCATCGTAACCACGAGAAGATTGGCGAACGAAACTCCTTCCTGCACAACCTGCCCTTCACGGACCGGCTCGACTACATTTCCAGCATGAGCAACAACCTCGGCTATGCGCTGGCAGTTGAGCAACTGCTGTCCCAGGGCGCGCGCTATTCGCCGCCCACGCGCCGCGCGGAATGCCTGCGCGTGCTGATGGTGGAGCTGACGCGCATCGTTAATCATCTCTGGTCGCTGGGTTTCCTGCTCAACGACCTGGGCGCCTTCTTCACCCCCATGCTTTACGCCAACAACGAGCGCGAGAAAATCCTCGACTTCTTCGAGGCCACGGCTGGCAGCAGGCTGATGTGCAACTACATGCGCTTCGGTGGCGTCTACCGCGACATTCCACAGCGCATCCGCAGCGTGGCCAACCTGGTCAACGACAAGGTGCGTGATTACAACACGATGGACTATCTCACCGAAATGGTGAACGAACGTCTGCCGCGCTTCCTTGATGAGTATGACCGCCTGCTGACGCGCAACGAAATCTTGCGCGAACGCACACTGGGCGTGGGAATTCTGACGGGGGAGGACGCCATCGCGCTCAGCACCTGTGGGCCGCTACTGCGGGCCAGCGGAGTGTCTTATGACGTGCGTCGCGCGGAACCCTACAGCATTTACCCCGAACTCGACTTTGACATTCCGGTCGGCAGCAACGGCGACATTTACGACCGTTATCTGGTACGCTTCCAGGAGATGCGGGAAAGCGTGCGCATCCTGAAGCAAATTCTGCCACGCCTGGAACAGACACAGGGCCAGGAAGCGGTGACGAAGGTGGGACATACGCCGCGCGTGCCAGTCGGCGAATCTTACGGCCGAGTCGAGAACCCCAAGGGCGAACTGGGATACTATGTCGTCTCGGAAGGCGACCCGAAGGGACCGCAAAACCCGTGGCGTTACCATGTGCGCGCCCCCAGTTTCATCAATTTGACTGCGCTGGGGCCCATGTGCATCGGGCACAAGGTGGCGGACGTGGTGACCATTCTGGGCAGTATCGACATCGTTCTGGGAGAAACGGATCGCTGAGCCGGCGCTGCGAAGGCCGGGCAGGGGAGGACGGATGTACGGACAGGGAATCGCGCGCGGGTTGCTCATAACCATGAAGCACATCGCCCGCTCGTACATGGATGACATTCGCTACGCCGGGCGCAAATACACTGTCGAAGGCAACTTTGGTTTGCGTCAGGGCATGCAGGCGACCGGCTCCTACACCGTGCAGTATCCGGACGAAAAGATCGCTGTGCCGGAGCGCTTTCGCTTCATTCCCTTCCTGGTTATAGAAGACCATGACCACGAAGAGCGGCCCGGACACGACTGGTGCACCAGTTGCGGCATCTGCGCCAAGGTCTGCCCGCCACAGTGCATCTGGATCGTGCGCGGCAGAAATCCGCAGACCGGCCGCCCGGTTCCCGAGCCAGACGCCTTTTACATCGACATCGACATCTGTATGAACTGCGGCTACTGTGCCGAGTTCTGTCCCTTCGATGCCATCAAGATGGATCACGACTACGAGCTTGCCAGCTACGACCGCACCAGCGCGCACATCTTTGACAAGCAGAAGCTCTCGAAGGAAGTGAGCTACTGGAAGCGCATTGCGCCCACGACCGCGCAGGAAGAGATGGAAGTGCGCGGTGGCTGGGAACACAAGGATGTGCTGAAGGAAAGGGCCAAGGCCGAGCGCGGCGCCGCACGCGCGCGCAAGCCAGCCTCCCGCAACTAGGCCTGGACAAACCGGAGCAACATGAGCGATCGTAGCGAAGCAGTTCGTCAGGCACTGGCAACGGTCATCGAGCCGGAGCTCAACCAGGACATCATTTCGCTCGATATGGTGAAGGGGCTGCAGGTCGAAGGCCAGGTGGCGCGCTTCACCATCGTGCTGACTACGCCCGCCTGCCCGCTGAAGGACGTGTTCATTGAGCGCTGTAACGCGGCCGTGCTGGGCAGGGTGCCGGGCATTGAACGGCTGGACATTCGCTGGGACGCGCAGGTGCCGGCAGATCGTCGCATCCACGGGCGCCTGGATGTGCCGATGAATTGCATCATCGCCGTGGCGAGCGGCAAGGGCGGCGTGGGCAAGACGACCATCGCGACCAACATCGCTGTGGCGCTGGCTGACGCCGGCGCGAGCGTAGGCCTGATGGACGCGGACATCCTCAACCCCAACATCCCGGTTATGACCGGCCTCGGCTACGGTCGCCCAAAGGTCATCGACAACAAGATGCAGCCGCTTGAGGCCTGGGGCGTCAAGATCATCAGCACCGGCTTTCTGACGCCGCCTGACAAGCCGATGATTATGCGCGGCCCCATGTTGCACAGTGCCATCCGCCAGTTCTTTACGGATGTCAACTGGGGCCGGCTGGACTACATGATCGTGGACTTGCCGCCTGGTACCGGCGACGCGCCGCTATCGCTGGCGCAATCCTTCCCACTTACCGGCGCGGTGATTGTGACACAGCCGCAGGATGTGGCAGTCGTAGATGCCCTGCGCAGCGCGGCGATGTTTGAGACCCTGGAAGTGCCGCTCCTGGGCGTTGTGGAGAACATGAGCGGCGAGTTCTTCGGCAGCGGCGGCGGCGAGACCCTGGCGCAGCAGCGCGGGCTGCCCTTTCTGGGTCGTGTGCCGCTGGCTGCGGTGCTACGGGAAGGCGGCGATTACGGCCGGCCGCTGGTGGTCACGGCGCCGCAAAGCCCGGCCGGCCAGGCGCTGATGGCAGTGGCACAGGCCGTAGCTGCACGCGCCAGCGTCATGATGCTGCAGGGCAATGACGTCATCCCGCTAGACATCATTGGTTAGTTTACGCCTTCAGTCGTCCATCCCCAGAACACGGATGCCCTTGTCGCTGTCGCCCACCGGGTTGTAGCGCCCGATCAGCAGCCAGAACAGCAGATTCATGAAGGCCGCCAGCGCCAGCGCTGTGGTGAACTCGCCACCCAATTGGCGGAAGGCCGCCCAGTACCAGAGCAGAAAGGCGACGCCGGCCATGACGATCGCGGCGAGCCGTCGGCGGCGCTTCTCGGCGCGCTGAATGAGCATCAGCATGGCGCCCAGTACGATGGTCAATAACAGCACGACACCGCCGTTCATTGGCGCGCTCCATCTCGTTACCTGCTGGTGATTGTAGCGTCCGGATTCGTTACCCGCGAACCGGACTACCTGCGCCATGCGTCGATGTCGTTAAGGTTCACCTGGCCGAAGGGCGGCAAAAAGCCATTCGGGCCGTCACAGGCAGCGGCGCCACCTTCGGGCAAATCGCTGCGCGCCGCTGTCAGCGCCTGCTGCGGACTGAAGTAGTTCCAGGCCGCGCGCGAGATTCCCTCGATCAGTGGCCAGGCGCGCTCGTAGCTGAAGAACTCCACATCCTCCCAGACGAAGATGGCGATGATGTAGTTGCGCCCGTTGGGCGGGAATACGATGCCTGCGTCGCCGTGCAGGTTGTCGAGCCAGCCGTTCTTGTGGGCGATGCGCGTGCCGGGTGGCAGGCCGCCCTGCAACAGGCGCAGCAAATCGTTGGCGCTCATCAGCTCAATCATCTGGCGACATTCGCTACGCGTGTACTCCCCGTCCGGCCTGGCAGCCAACAGGCCGGAACCGAGGTAGGCGCAGTCGTAAATCATGCCCAGCAGGGAACCGAGATCCTCGGCAGTCGTCTGGTTGTAGGAGTCAGGGCTGGTGTCATAGCGCGGATTGGGCGTTGTGAGCGGCGGGGCGTTGGCGCCAAAGAGCTGTCCATCTACGCCGAGCACAAAGGGCGCCGTAATAAAGGTGTTGCGGGCCCCAAGGTAGCGTGTGTTTTCCGTCACACTGGCGAGGCCACGGAATATGTTCTCGCCGCCACCGATGATCTGCATGATGAGGTTGGAGGATGAATTGTTGCTGCAGAGCAGGGAATTCGCCATCAGCCAGGCTTCTTCATCGCTGGGCGCGAGGTTGAGCGTGCGGTAGTAGTCCAGCAGGATGGGCAGCTTAATGGTGCTTGCAGCCGAGACGGCGACATCTGAATTCAGGTTAATTTCTTCTCCGCTTTGCAGGTCAGCGATGTAGATAGAGGCGAGGGTGGTCTGGCCATCAAAAATGAAGCCTTGCGCATCCAGCCAGGCACGGATGAGGTCCGCCAGGATGCCAAGGTGAATTTGGCCGGGACGGGTATCCATCAACGGCAGGGTGACGTCACGCTGCTGCGCGCTGCGCAGGGCGTCTGCGATGAGTGGCAAGGCACGAGGGATGTCCAGTGAGCGGCCGCCGGCGCCCGGCAGGATAGTCAGCGTCTCCAGGTCCCAGGCGCCGTCATCCGGCGGCCGGTCGTAACGCAGGCCAATCTCCCGCAGGGACTGCTCCAGCAGCGAATTTTGCCAGGTGGCGTTGAGCTCGATGCTCACGTTACTGAGCGATTCTTCACCAATCAAGCCGCTGAAAAAACGCAACCAGTTCGCCGTGCCGCCGGAACTGGCTGTGCGTGCCTCGGCCAGCATGGCAGCGTTGTTGATGCGAAAGCCGATGGAAGTTGGCTCCAGCAAAATGGGACTGCTCTCGTACCAGAGCATGAGGGGCTGTGAGAAGGCGGCTTCCCAGGCGGCGACGGCCTCGCCGGGCAACATGCTGCCCACATCAACGCCCGCAACGCTAACGTTGGCGCCCAGGCGGTCCTGTTGCTGGCTGAAGTTGAGCAACTCGACGATGAATAGCGCGATTGCGCCCAGCAGCATCAATATGGAAAGGATTGGCAGCAGGGGCAGGCGATTGCGGCGATCTCTGCTGCCCGGACCGCCTGACGAACTCGCCATGCGCGCTCCTGTCCATGTGGATGGGTAAAGAGTCTAGCCGCGCCGGGCCGTAGCGTCAACGGAGGAGGCCTGCTTTGGTGACGGTGAAACCATACTGGAATGTGGATTAGCGGCCGCTATACTGTGCCCATGTCCGACCGCAAATCCCCCATTTCCCACCTGCGCTATCTCATCCTTGTGTTGATTACCAGGGCGCTGCCCCTGTTGTTGCTGGCCCTGATTCTGCTCACCCTGGCGTTTACGCTGGCCGAGCTACGGCGCTGGCTGGAAGAACGGGCATACTTCGAAGGGCAAGGGGAGCGGGTAGCGCAGGTTGCCACGGAAATCGCGGAGTCGGAAGCAGCGCCCTCAGCTTCGAACCATCTGTTGGCTGCGCGGGTTTCTCTGGCACAGCCGCTGCAAGCCACGCCGGAAGTGGCGGTCGGCACGCCGCCACCGCTGCCAACCGTACGCTATGTAGGGGATCCGGCGCCAGGCCAGCAGGACATCACGGCGGTCCCGCCGCGTCTGCAGCCGCTTGACCGACAGGGCCACGACCTCGTGAACATTCTGTTGCTGGGCAGCGACTCCGAGCGTGGCTTTGCCAACCAGCGCACAGACACCATCATTGTGCTCTCGGTCAACCGAACGACCGGTACAGCGGCTATGTTGAGCCTGCCACGGGACCTGCTCGCCTGGGTGCCCATCTGGGGCATGCACAGGTTGAATCAGGTGTATTCACATGGGGAGCGGGGCGGCTGGCGGTCAGGCGGCTTTGATTTGCTGCGGCAGACGATTCTATATAACTATGGCATCAACGTGCATTACCATGTGTTGATCGACTTCAGTGGGCTGCGCCAGGTCGTTGATTTCGTTGATGGCGTAGAAATCGTGGTGGAGTGTGCGATAAAGGACAAGGAGCACGACGATACCCGCATCCCGGACGAGGCGCGCAAGGTGGAAGGCGTGTATTCCGTGCTGGATGCCGGCGTCTACGAGTTCGATGGTCTGGAGGCCTTGTGGTACGCGCGCTCGCGGCGTGGGGCGACGGACCTTGAGCGCGGGCGACGCCAGCAGCAAATCCTGCGCGGAGTCTGGAGCCGGCTGCGAAAAAACGGTCAGCTGCAAGACCCGGGTCAGCTCTACGGTCTGTGGCAGCTGGCGCAGTCGATCGTTACCACAGATTTGCCCGTTGACGTTCTGACCAGCTTGTTGCCCGTCGGGCTCGGCCTGGGGCCGGATGACGTCGCCTACCATTCGTTGCAGCTGAAGACCCATACTATCCCCTGGAAAACTCCGACCGGCGCAGAGGTGCTCCTGCCGGTCTTCGAGCGCCTGTTGCCCGTTTTGCGCGAGTTTTACCTGCCGCCCACAGACAAGCGACTTCGGCTGGTCGGGCCGAGCATTCGCGTGTTGAACGGGTCTTTACAGCCGGCGCTCGACCGCATCGCCGCCAGTCATCTTGTGCGCGAGGGCCTCAACGCTACCGCAGCGGGCGCAACCCTGGTCAGGAGCGCCGCCCAAACCTCACTTCAAGACTTCAGCGGGGCAACGAAGGGGAGCCTGAGCGAGCGCATCGCGAACTTGCTGGACATCCACGAGGATCAGATCGTCGTCAACGCGGACCCGGCGCGCGAAGTCGACTATGAAATCATCATTGGTGAGGGGTACGAGACCTGCCGACAGCCCAACGTGTTGAAGGTGAAATAGCCGAGACCGGGTTTAGTCGACAGTTGTCGGGTCGAAGGCGTCGCGCATGCCGTCGCCAAGCACGTACAGACACAGCACCGTCACGAAGATGAGAAAGCCTGGCCAGAAGACCAGGTGCGGCCCGTGCGTGAAGAATCCTCTGGCGTTGGTGAGCATGTTGCCCCAGGTCGCCTGGGGCGGTTTGACGCCCACGCCCAGAAAACTGAGTGCCGCCTCAATCAGGATGATGATGCCGATGTCGATTGCCAGGTTGATCAGGATGATGGAGATGAGATTGGGCAGGATGTGGGAGAACATAATGCGCCCGCGATTGGCGCCGATGGCGCGCGCGCTGATGACGAATTCACGCTCGCGCAGGCCGAGCGTCTCTCCCCGTACCAGTCTGGCCGTGCCCGTCCAGCCAAGCACACCGAGCACGATGATCAGGGTTGACATTCCTGGCGACAGGATGCCGGCGACGATGAGGATGATGAAGAACAAGGGCACGGAGTTAATGGTCGTGATCAACCAGATGACTGCATCGTCGACAAACCCGCCAAAGTATCCTGTGACCAGGCCCAGCGAGACGCCAATTGCCAGGGAGAGGAAGGCCGCCAGAAAGCCTATTGCCAGCGAGACCTGGCCGGCCTCCAGCAGACGCGCGAGGTGGTCACGCCCGATGTCGTCGGCCCCCAGCAGGTGTCCGGGGGAAAGTGGCGGCAGGAAGGAATCCGAGACGATACTGCGACTGTTGGTCCCCAGCAGCGCATTGACGATCGGCGCGCCAAAGGATATCAGGGTCAAGAACAGCAGCACTGCGATCGCGATCATGCTCAGGCGGTCGCGCCACAGCCTGTGCATGGCCAGTTTAAATAGCGAAGGGGTCTCCTGCAAGGCTGTTTCATTATTTCCGGAGCCAGGATCTGCGAGGTACACAGGTGTAGTCATGCTCGTCTCCCTGAAGCAGACTAGTGCAACCGGATACGCGGGTCAATCAGGGCGTAGAGGATGTCGGAGAGCAGATAGCCTAAAATGGTTGCGACCGCGGCAAACATGACCACGGCCATGACGATGGGGTAATCCTTTTGCGTGACCGAATTTACCGCGAGTCTCCCCAGGCCCGGCCAGGCAAAGATGGTTTCAGTGATGGCGGCACCGCCAAGAATGCCGGTGAAGGCCGGCCCCAGAAAGGTGGCGATGGGGATGAGCGCGTTGCGTACGCCATGGCGAAACCAGACTGCACGTTCGCTCAGGCCACGGGAGCGCGCGGTGCGGATGTAATCCTGGCTGCTGACATCCAGCAAGGAAGCGCGCATGAAGCGGGAAAAGCCGGCGATACCGCCAGTTGCAATGACGAATACGGGCAGAATGAGGTACTCGAGACGCAACCAGAAGGGCGGACAGCCGCCGAGAAGTATGATGCCGCAGCGATTGCCCATAGGCAACAGTCCCAGACCGGTACCGCCGAAGACCAGCAACAGCAACAGACCCAGCCAAAAGCTGGGCAAGGCGTTGAAGACCACCGCCATCACGCGGGAAATTGTATCGAAGAGGCCGCCACGGTTGACGGCTGCCAGCACGCCCACCGGGATGCCGAGCGACAGGCCGATGGCAAGGGCAGCTGCGCCCAGCTCAAGGGTAGCCGCCACGCGTTCAAAGATAATGGGCAGAATCTGGCGTCGCCCCTGATAGAAGGAACGGCCGAAGTCGCCGCGCACAATTCCCTTACGGTCACCAGGGGGCTCGGGCTCACCGTCTCCGTCGGCGTCCAGGGGAATCAGAAAGGCCTGATCAGCCAGGCCATCACCGTCGCTGTCCCAGCGCAGCCAGTCGTCGCCCAGCAGCCAGCGCACATACTGCAGATAGAAGGGGTCATTGACGCCGAGACGCGCTGCGACCCTTGCGCGTTCCTGGGGGGTCGTGTTGGGGCCGAAGGTAAGTGCGGCGACGGGCCCACCGGGCGCCGCCAGCATCAGGGCGTAGGTTAGCACACTGATGCCGAACAAGGTTGGAATCGACTGTAACAATCTACGGAATAAAAACTTTGCCATATCAGCCGCCTGTTACCTGGCCGGGGCATAAAGTGCACCCCCTCCGCAAGGGAGGGGGTGGCTTGTGAAACGCAGGTTCAGGTCAGGGAGCCATCACTGACCAGGTGTCGATGTTCCAAAACATCTGGGAAGGCTCAGGGTCAAAGCCGGAGACCTCGCTGCGAGCAGCGTAGAAGCCGTTGCGCACGAACATGAAGATGTAGGGCGTGTCGTCCTGGATAATCTGCTGCGCCTCGGCGTAGAGCGCCTTGCGTTCCTCGACATCACAGCCAGGCAGCACACGCGCGGCCTCGTTCACCTCGGTGAAGGCCGGGTTGTTGTAGGACATGCAGTTGCTGCAGCCACCAATGAAGTCGCTGGCGGGCGTGAACAGCTGCGTGCCG
The DNA here is from genome assembly GCA_965223965.1 of Phototrophicaceae bacterium. Lineage (GTDB taxonomy): Bacteria > Chloroflexota > Anaerolineae > Aggregatilineales > Phototrophicaceae > JAGWBD01. The sequence continues at coordinate 1,342,069 of CBDCXX010000006.1, read as the reverse complement.
TCGGGGCGATCGGGGTAGCCATTTTGCCAGCCGATGACGTAAGCATCAAAGGTCTGGGAGAACAGGACGTCGAGCATGGTGAAGAACTCCAGCGTCTGAATCTCGGCCTTGACGCCGATCTTGTCCCAGCTCTCCTGGGCGATGGTGATGATAGCCGTACGCCGCGCGTTCTCCTCGTTGGTCATGAGATTGAAGCGCATTTCGGTTCCGTCTTCGGCAGTCGCGCAGCCCTGGCAGACGCGCACGCTGGAGGGGTCAGCCGGGTCAGAGCTGACCCAGCCGGCTGCATCCAGCATCTCTGCGGCGAGTTCCACGTTCCGGGGAATGGGCTCGAGCGTTGGATCCAGCGCCCAGCTGGCGGGCACCAGGTGCGAGGCCATGCGCGTACCCTCGCCGAATGTTGCGCGCTCGATAATGTCATTGACATCCAGCGCCAGGTTCAGCGCGCGGCGGACGTCGCGGCCGCTCTCCGTGTTGCCGAAGACCGGGTGTTCGCCCTGGTCGATGGGATTGTCATCTGCGTCCGTGGCGTCCTGCGGATTTTCGGGGTCAGCCAGGTTGAAGGCGAGGTAGTCCCAGGCATTGCCAGGATAAGTATAAACCGTCACTTCGCCTGCATCTTCAGCGGCATAGATATCCACGCGGCGGGATTCCTGTGGCCCGGAGATGACGTTCAGTTCACCAGCCAGGAAGCGCTCCACCATGACCGTAAGGTCCGGGACACTGAGCGACACAACGCCGTCGTTGTTGACATAGCCCAGCGCAGCGTCGGGCCAGTCCCGGTTGGCGATGAGTGTGATTGCCTCCGCCGGCCGCATTTCGCCGAAGGAGTAGGGGCCGGAGCTGACGTAGAGATTCTGGTTGAACTCCATGTCCGGCAAGGTGGACAGGTCTTCCGGCGCAATGTGTGAGGGGTAGGGCTGGAGGCCACCGATGTCGCTAAGGGCATCACAGTCCGCCTCGGCGAAGGATACGGCAACAGTGAAATCATCGATCTTTTGCACGTCCGAGACCGTGTCAGTAATGACGCTCAGGGGTGAGTTAACAGTCTCATCATTGATGGCCGTCCAGACGAACATCACATCGTCGGCGTTAATCTGCTCGCCGTCAGACCAATACATGTCTTCACGCAGGCTGATGGTATAGGTCGTGCCGTCTTCAGAGATTTCCCAGCCTGTGGCAAACACACCCTGACCCGGCCCGTTGACGAAGCTGGCTGTTGCAGGATCCACATTCAGTAGACCCGGGAAGACCAAGGTCTGGATACTGGACGCAACTGTGTCGTTGGAGAGTAGCGGATCCAAAGCCGAAGGATCAGCACCGGCATTGCCCCGAACGATGATGCCACCTTCCTGAGCCATGGCTGGCACAGCCAGCAGGATCAGCGCCAGTAAGGTGAGTGATACACACAATTTTCGTTTCATGTCATCTCCAGGTAAAAGCCAACGGTTAACTCGTACAAGGCCTTCGCATGAACGCCTGGACAAGAAGACCCACCCGCGGAACTGAAATTTTCTGCCCAGGCCAGTCGGGGCGCCCGGATTCGAACCGGGGGCCTCTTGCACCCCATGCAAGCGCGCTACCGGGCTGCGCCACGCCCCGAATGCAAGTCAGCATAACGCAGGTGACACCTGTGTGCAAGCATTCGTATCTCAAGGGGACGACTGTCACGGATGTTGTCGCGCTGCTTGTCAGGCATCCGGTCTGCTCCTATACTTGAATTGAAGCGAATTACCAATAAAGAGGACTGAAGATGAGCGAGAAACTGCGGTTGACCAGCCTGGCAGGAAGCGCCGGCTGAGCGTCGAAATGCGGTCCTGAGGACCTGGCGCAAGTTTTGCAGCCACTAAAAACACTGTTCGCAAGTGAAAACTACCCGCAGTTGCTGGCCGGGCTGGCCGAGCCGGACGATGCCGCCGTGTGGCGTCTGGACGACGGGCGGGCGCTGGTGACGACGGTCGACTTTTTCCCACCGGTGGTTGATGACCCCTACGACTTTGGCGCTATCGCGGCGGCCAACGCGCTCAGCGATGTCTACGCCGTGGGCGGCGAGGCCATCATGGCGCTCAACCTGGTGGCCTTTCCTGAATCGCTGGACGCAAGCGTGCAATCAGAAATTCTCCGCGGTGGCGCAGAGAAAGTGCTTGAGGCTGGCGCGGTCATTGCCGGCGGCCACACGGTTACGGATGATGAGCCGAAGTACGGACTGGCCGTGACCGGCCTGGTGGCGCCGCAGGATCTGCTCACCAAGGGCGGGGCACAGCCAGGCGACCGGCTTCTGCTCACCAAGTCCCTGGGCACCGGTCTGCTAACGACCGCGCTGAAGCGGCAGCAATCCAACCCCGCCCAGCTCGCGGTGGCAGTGGCGAGCATGAGTCGCCTGAACCGTGACGCAGCCCGTGTGGCGCGGGCTCATGAAGTACACGCCATGACCGACATCACCGGCTTCGGCCTGGCGGGCCATGCGCACGAAATGCTGCGCGGCAATTCTCTGGATTTCGTCATTGAATTCGAGGCTCTGGGCTGGCTGCCTGGTGCACGTGCCTGTGCAGTGGCGGGTTTCGCGCCCGGCGGCACAACGCGCAACCAGGAATATTTTGGCCGCTGGACGACGCTTGGGCCCGGCCTGGATGCTGTGGCAGAGACCATGCTGCACGACCCGCAGACTTCAGGCGGCCTGCTGATGGCGGTGGCGCCGGAGCAATCGCAGGCGCTGCTGGATGCGCTGCTGGAGGCGGGCGATGCCGCCCGGCTCATTGGCGAAGTTGTCCCGGGTACGGGCCAGGTGCGCATCAATGGCAGTTCCAGGTAACCGCGCCCCGGCTTGATTGTTACAGCCTTCTATTCACTGATTCGGAGGATTGATGAGTCCGGTTCCTGCTCCGGTTTCCCGACCGGGAGATTCAGGCGCGCCACAAAGAGCCATCGCCAATACTCCCGGCTCCTGGGCCAACTTGCGCAACGGCCCCGGCACTGACTATCGTGACATCGGCGACATCGCGGACAAGAGCATCCTGCGTTACTACCCGCGGACGCGTACGCAAAATGGCTGGGTGTGGGTTGAGCAAGGCAGGCGTACCGGCTGGGCAGCTACCTTCGTGGTGGATTTCGAACCGATTGAAGATCTGCCACAACAGCCCGAACAGCCGCAAACTCCTTATGATGATCGGATCGCGGTCTGGCACTGGAAAGGCGACGTACTGCCGGACAACAGTATCGACGAGCTGGCGCAACGACTTAAACGGACGGCGCCGAGGGTAACGGAAGTTTTCGTCAAGACCAGCGACTGCACCGAGCAAGGTGGCGCCAACTGGCAAGGTAGCTGGGACAGCAGCCGTGAGCTTGCGCTGGATGGCCCGGAACGTATCGACCGCTGGGTGAGCGCGCTGGGACGCTACGGCATGAATTTCCACGCCTGGTGTGTGGCGCGCGGCCTGGACAGCGTCGCGGAGACCAACCTCATCGTTCAGGCCTGCCAGCGGCCAGGCGTTCGTTCGCTCATCCTTGATGTCGAGCCTTATGAAGGCTTCTGGTCCGCCGGGCGCGAGGGCATTCGTCCTTTCATGCTGCGCATTCGGCGGCAATTGCCGGCTGATTTTCACATCGGCATGTCAGTCGATCCGCGGCGACATCACTATCACAGCATTTGGCCTGAGGAATGGCGACCCTTTATCAACAGCGTTCATCCCCAGGTGTACTGGGTGACCTTTGGAAATCTGCCATCTGAGGCCTTGCAGGAAGCATGGGAGGTTTGGGGCGGTTTCGGGCTACCCATTGTCCCGGTCTTGCAAGGGAATGCGGAGGCATGGGAAATCCGGGTTGCGCGCACCATTGCGACAAGGCGCCATGGCGCGCCGGGTCTGGGCTGGTGGCGCCTGGGAGTGATCGGGGACACGCAATTCCGTGCGCTCAACACGGCAATCGGCACAGAAGCGTCTGAACCGGAGATTCCGCCGGAAGGCAACGGGGATCTTGCGCTGGTGCGGCCACACGATACCGGGTTTGCAAAAGGCGCCTACAGCGGGGAAGCGGGATTCCAGTCGTTTCGGGGCGCACTGGGGTGGACGGCCTGGTATCGTCCCACGCAAGGGAGCCACAGCGCCGCCTGGGCACACTGGACGCCGGCGCTGCAGCGTTCCGGCACATACGAACTGGCCGTCTTCGTGCCTGACGAGCACGCCAGCACGCAACATGCCAACTATAAAATTTACGGAGTGCGCGGCTCGGAAACGCTGGTCACTGTCGAGGTCGACCAGTCGCGCTACAGCAACCAGTGGGTGACCCTGGGGGTCTACGCCTTTGAGTTGGGCGAGAGCCGTGCCGGCAGTGTTTTCGTCACCGATCTGACCGGAGAGGACGACCGCGAAATAGCTTTTGATGCCCTGCGCTGGCGTGAGCTGCGCAGCGGCGTCCCGGCTGTGCCGGGCAGCACAACAGGCCTGGCGGACGGCTATGACGCGCCGGTGGGCGCGGCCGTCGAACGGCGTGGCGCGCAAATGTGGCCGGGCGACTGGCAGGATCAGGGCCTGTTTGGCCAGCTGGCGCAACGGGATGGGATGCCAGAAGCTTATCAACCGGGCGTGACGCTGACCTTGCAGCAGAGCGGGCGACAGGTGGTTTATGCCTGCGCCAGCGGCGTGGTTTCTTTCGTTGGTGAGCTGCCTGACCGGGGTGAGATGATCATCATTCGTCACGATCCGCTGGCGGGCAGCGGACGTGTGCTTACCAGCCGCTACTCGAGCATCGAGAATGCGCAACCACAGATCGGGGCAAGGGTGCGGCGCGGCGAGCAAATTGCAGGTGCGGCCCTGGCGAACAACGGGAGTGAGAGGCGGCTACATTTTGACCTGTGCACGACCTCCGCGCTGGAGCGGCAACCGACACACTGGCCGGGAAGAAACTATCTCACCATGATGCGGCACTACATTGATCCACAGGACTTCATCGCCCAGCACCGACCGGGCCGCGACCTGAACAGCCCTGGCGAAGGAGCACTTTCCGGCTAGAGCAGGCCCCAGTCGTCCGCCAGACCTTCCTCCATCATGGAAGGGTCCCACATTTCAAGGCCCATCTCGATGGTGGCAGGCAGGCCGAGAAAGTCCTGCGCGGTACGGCGGGTCTGTTCCAGCAGCTGGGGCGCGTAGGGGCAAAAGGGCGTCGTCATAATCATGATGACATGCCCGCGTTCCTCGTAGATCTCGGTGCTGCGAATGAGACCCAGCTCGACCACGTTCATTCCAATTTCGGGGTCGATTACCTGACGCAGCGACTGCATCAGTCCCTCTTCCCTGGTTTGTACTTCCTGTTGTTCCGTCATGGCGGATTCCCTGTCCTGGGGCAGAAATTCATCACTGCTTCAGCCCATATCCTACCACAGTGATCTGTGCCGGCCAACCAGGTCTCGGGGGGGAGGTCCACCAGTTGACAGGCTGCCTGGCGGACTGGTATACTGCGGATGTTCACCATTGGTTACATAGCAAAGTTAACTGGCGCAAACAATTCAGGGAGTGGCCACTGCATGGCGCTTGAAATCCACGATCTGCACGTAGCAATCGGGGAGACGAAAGTGGTCATCCTGCATGGGGTGACGCTCACAATTAGACAGGGTGAAGTGCATGCCCTGATGGGGCCCAATGGATCCGGCAAGAGCACGTTGGCGAACGTGTTGATGGGCAACCCGGCCTATGAGGTGATTTCCGGCAGCGTGTACTTCGATGGTGAAGACCTGCTGGAGATGGCGCCGGACGAGCGCAGCCGCGCCGGGCTCTTTCTTGCATTTCAGTACCCAGTCTCGATTCCTGGCGTGACAGTCGCCAACTTTCTGCGTCAGGCGCTCAGCGCACGCATGAAGGCTGCGGATCCGGAGAGCAAGGGTATGCCGGTGCCGCAGTTCATCCGTATGCTGCGACGCAAGATGAACGACCTTAACATGGATCACAGTTTCGCCGGCCGCTACCTTAACGAGGGCTTCAGCGGTGGTGAAAAGAAACGCGCGGAAATCCTGCAGCTGGCGACGCTGGAGCCGAGCGTGGCGGTGCTGGACGAGACGGACTCCGGCCTGGACATCGACGCCTTGCGTATCGTGGCCGAAGGGGTCAACCGCTTGCGCGGCCCGGAACTGGGCGTGCTGGTCATCACGCACTACCAGCGCATTCTGAGTTACGTGAAGCCGGATTTCGTTCACATCATGCTTGATGGACAAATCGTCGAGAGCGGGGATGCGCAGCTGGCGCTGAAGTTGGAAGACAGCGGATACGACTGGGTGCGTGCTAAGTACGGCGAGCCAGAGCAGATAGTGGGAGAAGTGACATGACCGACCTGGTACAGAGCGAGAAGCAGCTCACGACCGAAGAGAACGCGCTGCGCAACGTGCGCGGCGATTACGACAGCACCTACGGCTTTCACGACGATGATGTGTCCTACAGCTATGTCAGCGAAAGAGGTCTGGATGCGGAACGGGTGCGCCAGATCAGCGCGATGAAGGGCGAGCCGGCGTGGATGACCGACATTCGCTTGCAGGCGTATGAGCACTTCTGCGAACGGCCGATGCCGGACTGGGGCGACACGGCCCTGCTCGATCAGATCGACTTCGACAATATTTTCTATTATGTGCGCGCCACAGACCAGACCGAGCGCGACTGGGACGATGTGCCGCCGGAAATCAAGGACACTTTTGATCGCCTCGGCATTCCCGAGGCCGAGCAAAAGTTCCTGCAGGGCGTCAGCGCACAGTACGACTCGGAATCGGTGTACCATAACATCCGCGAGGATCTGGAGCGCAAGGGCGTCATCTTCCTCGACATGGACAGCGCCCTGCGTGAGTATCCGGACATCGTGCGGGAATATTTCGGCACGATCATCCCCTTGAACGACAACAAGTTTGCGGCGCTGAACACCGCCGTCTGGTCCGGCGGCTCCTTCATCTATGTGCCACCAGGCGTGCAGGTGGAAATGCCGTTGCAGGCCTACTTCCGCATCAACACGAAGAACATGGGGCAGTTCGAGCGTACACTCATCATAGTCGACGAGGGCGCGTGGGTGCATTACGTCGAGGGCTGCACGGCGCCGACCTACAGCTCCGACAGCCTGCACAGCGCTGTCGTCGAGATCGTTGTGAAGGAAGGCGGGCGCTGCCGCTACACCACCATCCAGAACTGGTCGAACAACGTGTTCAACCTTGTTACCAAGCGCGCCCAGGCCTTCAAGAATGCGACGATGGAATGGGTCGACGCCAACTTGGGTAGCAAGCTGACCATGAAGTACCCGGCCGTACTGCTGATGGAAGAAGGCGCGCACGGCGAGGTGCTCTCAATTGCCTTCGCCGGCGCGGGCCAGCATCAAGACGCGGGCGCCAAGATTACGCACCTGGCACCCAGAACCACCAGCCAGATCATCAGCAAGTCGATCAGCAAGGACGGCGGGCGCGCCAGCTACCGCGGCCTTCTCAAGGTGGTCGAAGAGGCGGAGGACATTAAGAGCAACGTGGTCTGTGATGCCTTGTTGCTGGATGGCGCCAGCCGCTCCGATACCTGGCCCTACATCGAGATTGACTCGCGCAAGGTCACCATGGGGCACGAGGCCTCGGTCAGCAAGGTGGGCGAAGACCAGCTTTTCTACGCAATGAGCCGTGGTCTTAGTGAATTCGAGGCCAACGCGATGATCGTGAACGGCTTCATCGAGCCGCTGGTCAAGGAACTGCCGATGGAATATGCCCTTGAGCTCAACCGTCTGGTGCAAATCCAGCTGGAAGGCTCCATCGGCTGAGATGACGCCGTCGAAGTTTCAGGATTGCCAACAACCTGGGCGGGCTTAGCTGCGCCCAACAGCGCATATCAGGGAGTATCTATGGTAGTCGTCGCGAGGAGGCGCCGCGCCGCGCGTAGCGCGCCGGCCTGGACACAGGCGGACGTGGAGGCGCTTTCGGCTGCGCTGGATGAACCGCAATGGCTGCTGGAAACGCGCCTGGAGGCCTGGGCCATCGCCGAAGGTATGCCCATGCCTACGCTGAATGACGAAGAGTGGCGCCGCACGGACTATCGCGGTCTGCGCTGGGACGAGGCCGGACGCCTGCTTGACACGGATGCCGGCCTGGAAGCGGTCCCGGCCGTAAACCTGGAGCCGCTGGTCGGCGCCGGCGAGGGCGGCTCGATGGTTTTCGTTGACGGACGGCTGCAGCGCAGTGAATGCGATTCAGCGCTGGCCGAGCGCGGCGTGGTTTTCCAGGATCTGGGCAGCGCTGCCCGCGAGCATGAGCCGCTATTGCGTGAGCATCTGTTGACTCGGGCAGTGGTCGCGACGGATGGCAAGTTTGCGGCCTTGCATACTGCATTGTGGACGCACGGCACGCTGTTGTACGTGCCTCGTAACGTGGCGGCGGAGCTGCCATTCCACGTCGTGATGTACAGCACGCAGCCGGGAGCCAGCCTGGGTCACGTGCTGGTGGTGTTGGAGGAAAATTCACAAGCCACGCTGCAGGTTGAGTATGCCTCGGCGGCGGCGGATGAACACTCGACCTGGATCGGCGCGACCGAACTGCTGCTGGGCTCGAACGCCAACCTTACCTTCGTCTCGCTGCAGGACTGGAACCGGTCGACCTGGGAGTTCAGTCATCAACGCGCGCGCATCGGTCGTGATGCCAGCCTGGACTGGGTGCTGGGCGTGACGGGCAGTCGGCTGACCAAGGCCTTCCTTGAACTGGACATCGATGGCCAGGGCGGCAACGGGCGCATGTCCGGCTTCTTCTTTGCTGACGGCCAGCAAATGTTCGATCTCGACACGCAGCAGAATCACAACGCGCCGCTGACCAACTCCGACCTGCTGTACAAGGGCGCCGCCCGCGACCACTCACGCACACTGTGGCAGGGCATGATCAAATCGCTGCCTGGCATGCAACGCATCGACGGCTATCAGGCTTGCCGCAACCTGCTGCTCAGCGATGAGGCGCGCATGGACGCCATCCCAGGCCTGGAGATTGAGGCGGATGATGTGATGTGCTCGCACGCGGCGACCTTCGGCACGCTGGAAGAGGAGCCGCTCTACTATCTGATGAGCCGCGGTATTCCGCGTCATGAGGCGGAACTGATGGTCATCAAAGGCTTTTTTGACGAGTTGCTGGCGCGCGTGCCCTTCGAGCGAGTCCGCGAACGGTTGCAGGCGACAGTTGAAAGCAAGATCGTCGGCAGCAACGGATCGGGCGTTTGAGCGAACGTTTCAGGTTGCTAGCGCGGGCATTCGCTATAGTTTGGCTGCTGGTGACGGGGACGGGAAGCATGGCACAACCGCACTACAAGGAACTCTGGCGGCCACAGTATCATTTCAGCCCGCCGGCCTGGTGGATGAACGACCCCAACGGCCTGGTCTGGTACGAAGGCGAGTACCATCTTTTCTACCAACATTATCCCGGCGGTTTGCAATGGGGGCCGATGCACTGGGGACACGCTGTTAGCCCGGACCTGGTGCACTGGCAGAACCTTCCCATCGCCCTGTACCCCGACGAAATCGACACGATCTTTTCTGGCGGCGCAGTGGTGGATGACGCCAACAGCAGCGGCTTGCTGCCGGATGGTGGCCTTGTCGCCATCTATTCCTACGAGAATCAGAGCCAGGCCATCGCCTACAGCGTTGATCGTGGCCGCAGCTGGATGAAGTATGCGGGCAACCCGATTATCCCTTCCCCCAATACCGACTTTCGTGACCCGAAAGTGTTCTGGTATGAGCCGGATAATGTCTGGGTCATGGCCCTCGCGAAGGGCAGGTACATCCAGTTCTTCAACTCGCCAGACCTCATCAACTGGACGCTGACGAGCGAATTCGGCGGCGCGCAGGGCAGCACGCGCACAATCTGGGAAGTGCCGGATTTGTTCCCGCTGCAAGTCGACGGGCGCGAGCGCTGGGTACTGTTGGTCAGCGCGGGCGGTGGGCCCGGCGGACTGGGTGTGCAGTACTTCATCGGCGACTTTGATGGTCAGATCTTCAGCAACGAGAACTCCCCCGGGACCACCTTGTGGCTGGACAACGGCCCGGACAACTACGCCGGCACGACATGGAACAACACACCAGATGGCGCGCGGGTCTACATCGGCTGGATGAACAACTGGGCATACGCCAATCAGATTCCCACCTCCACCTGGCGCGGGTCGATGACCCTGCCGCGCGAGTTGCGCCTGATTGCTACCGCGGCAGGCACGCGTCTGGCGCAAAGACCGGTGGCGACGCTGCAGGTACTGCGCGGCGCTGCGCAAATCCTGCAGGACGAAGAGATGCGGCCCGGCGAAAACCTGCTGGCGGGAATGCGTGGCAAGACCCTGGAGATTGTCGCCGAGATTGAACCGGCAGGGGCCGAAGTGGTCGGCATCAAGGTGCTGACCGGTGAAGGCCAGGCGACCGATCTGCGTTATGATGTGGCTCGCGAGAGTCTGTTTTTCAATCGCTTTCACGCGGGTGAGGACGGTTTCAGCAACGGCTTCGAGCTGGCCTACGAGGCGAAGGTGACGCTGGAAGATGGTCGCCTGAAGTTGCAACTCTTCGTCGACCACTCCTCCGTCGAGGTCTTCGCCAATGACGGAGTTGCCGTGCTCACCGGCCGCGTCTTTCCTGATGCGGCCAGTGACGGCCTGGAGCTTTACGCTGTGGGCGGCGAGGCGCAGTTGCATTCGCTGAGTGTGTGGCCGCTGGCGAGCGTCTGGGACACGATTGGCTGAAGGAGCGCAAATGGACGATCTGCAGCGTGAGATCATCCTTGACCATGCGCGCAATCCGCGCTTTCCCGGCGTGCTAGAGCCGGCCGACATCGACCACGAGGAAAGCAATCCGCTTTGTGGCGACCGGCTGCGGCTGACCTTGCAGCTGGATGCCGAAGGGCGCATCGTCGCGGTCGCCTGGGATGCCGAAGGCTGCGCCATCAGCCAGGCGAGCGCCTCAATGCTGGCCGAGCACATTTTGGATATGCCGCTGGCCGAGGCCCGCTCGCTGACGAGGGAAGAAATGCTGGACATGATTGGCATTCCGCTGGCCATGAATCGCGTCAAGTGCGCGCTGCTGCCGCTCAAGGCCCTGTACCTCGGCTCTGAAGGAGTGGTCTGATGGCCTGGGTTGAAGTTGCCGCAGCAGACGAGCTGGCGCCTGGCGAACGCTTCGTGTTTGAGGTTGCGCACCATGTCATAGCGCTATTCAACGTGGACGGTACACACCATGCCGTTGCCGACATCTGCACGCACGATGACGGCCCGCTGGCGGACGGGCGGCTGGTGGGCTGCGAAATCGAATGTCCGCGCCACTACGCGCGCTTCGATCTGCGGGATGGCTCGGTGACCATGCCACCGGCGGTGCGGCCTATCAGAGTCTATCCCGTGCGCATTGAGGCCGGCACCGTGCAGGTCGAGGTCGATGATGTCGACTGACATGATGGCCTGGGTTCGTGAGCGACCGCTGGTCTACGGCCACCGTGGATTCAGCGCCGCGGCACCGATGAATACCTTGGCCGCTTTCGAGCGGGCGGCGGAAATCGGCGCGGACGGCATCGAGCTGGATGTGCAGCTATCCAGCGACGGACATGCGGTGGTCATTCACGACTTCACCGTGGACGGCACCACAGATGGCAGCGGCACCGTCTGCGACATGAGTCTGGCGCAGTTGCAGGAACTGGATGCCGGCTCCTGGTTCGGTGCGGCCTGGCGTGGCGCCGGCATTCCTACTCTGGCGGAAGTGTTCGAGGCTGTAGGTCAACGGCTGCTGATCAACGTGGAGATCAAGACCCTGCCACACCAGGATGACGGCATCGAGAAAGTTGTTGCGCAAGAAATCAGCACCGCGGCGATGGAACGGCGGGTGCTGGTTTCTTCGTTCAACCCGCTGGCCCTGCAACGCTTCCGCAAGGTCATGCCGCAAGTCCCCATTGCCTGCCTCAGCTTTGTAAACATGCCGCAAGAGTGGCTGGCACAGTCACTGGCGCTCGGCTGTGAGGCGCACCACCCGCAAGAGGAAGAGGTCGATGCCGCCTTCATGGCGACTGCCCGGCAAGCCAGCCGCCTGGTGAATACCTGGACGGTGAACGACCCGGCGCGCGCACTGGAGCTTCAGGCGCTGGGAGTGGACGGCATCGTTAGTGACCGGCCGGACTTGATGCTGGCGACCCTGGACTGAACGGCCGGCCCCTGACTGTGGCTGGAATTCCGCAGCAGGCATGGTAAACTGCGCCCGCATGGTGGGTGTAGCTCAAAGGTAGAGCATCGGATTGTGGTTCCGTGTGTTGTGGGTTCGAGCCCCATCACCCACCCAGGTACCTCCTCATCGGTGTGGCCCGCTAATTGGGCATGGTGCGCCGCAAGGCCCTACGGTTACGCAGCAATTTGCGCAGGCCAGGATGGCCGAACTGCATATCTTCCAGTGCGCCGCTGATCACCACAGGTAGCATTACCGGAACAGGCGCTGGCGTTTCATAAGCTGGCTCCGCTACAACTGGCTGTGCAGCCGGAGCGGGTTCTGGCGGCGGCGGTTCTGCGGGCACTTCCGGACGCTGCAAACCAAAAACATCCCAGATACTGAGATCGCTTGAGTCGGGCTGCGCCGCTGGTAGCGGGGGGACATCGGGAACCCTGACTTCCGGCGCTGGTTCGGATTCGACGGGCTGGCGCGCCAGCGGGCTGTCTTTGGACGCGTCGGCAAGCGCCGGATGGGGACGGGTGTCCTCTTCCAGGAGCGGCGGCTCTTCGATTGGTGGCGGGGGCGGAGCGCTGGCCCCGTCGCTCACGGGAGATGGATGACGCGGCCTGTAATTGACGCGCGCTTCGTAAGCGAGAGAATCGCGCATCAGCGAACGCGCCTGAAAGGAATTGTCGTTGCCGACGCTGCGTTTCACTGTGACCTGCAAGGCCAGCAGGCTGTCATCCATGAACCTGCGGTAATTGCGCTTCAGGCCCAGTGCATTGCGCATGCCGCCCAGACGGCCCTGCGTTTCATAGCTCAAGGTCCATTGAATAGTGGTGCCTTCCGCAATCTCATGCAGGCGGATGCGGCCGCGCGCCCGGCCGTCAAGGTAGCGATACTCGTAGCCGAGCCCGTCATACCAGGCCATGATCTCGAGCTCAAATTCCTTGCCGGAAAGATCCCGATAGCGCCAGCGCGTGCCCTTGCCGCTACGTTGTTTGCTGAGAAACACAACGCTTTGGCAATCGCTTTGCCAGGCTGGATTCTGGTTGAGGTCGCTCACATACGCCCAGACCGCGTCAGGCGCAGCCGCGATGAGTATTGTCTGATCCAGTTCGTTCATGGTACCAGTATAGCGATTTCGTCCGTCGGTTCAATCCGGCGGGCTGTGCTACACTGCGCCTGGCGAAGCATGCAGGGGGAGCAGTGCCGGGCCCGACCATCACTTTTGGCTTCATTCTGGCGACGCTGTACGGCGCAGCGTTTCATTTGCTGGCTGGCGGGGACGTGCGGCGCATGGCGCTCTTCATGCTCGCGGCCTGGTCCGGCTTTGCTTTGGGCCAGTTGCTGGCGCTTACCTTGGCACTGAACATTTTGGTTGTGGGCGCCCTGCACGTCGGCCCTGCCAGCCTGTGCGCCCTGGGGGCGCTGCTGTTGATTCACCTGCTTACGCGCTCAAATCTCCGTACGCGCTGAGGCGATGTTTTCAACCTGAGTCAGCGACACCGCCAGACAGTGAGCCACCTCGATTGCCAGCGGGCTTCTGCTGGTGCCGGCCTGTTCAGCTGCAATGAGGCCCGCCAGGCCCTGCAGGTAACCGCCCGCGATCGTTGCAGCCTTCGCATGGCAGCCCTGCGCCAGCAAGCCTCCGATTGCGCCCGCCAGCACGTCGCCGGTGCCTGCGCGCGCCAACGCATCGCTGCAGAAGGGGAGCACGGTCAGGGCGCCGTCCGGTGAGGCGATGAGCGTGTAGGCGCCCTTGAGCACCAGGGTGACCTTCCAGCGGGGGGCCATTTCCTGCGCCAGCTGCCAGCGCTGCTCCTGTACCTGCGCCAGCGGCAGCCGCGTCAGGCGCGCCATCTCGCCGGGATGCGGCGTGAGAATAGTGCCGGGTGGAAGCCGGCGCGGCCAGTCTTCCTCTTCGGCCAGCAAATTGAGCCCGTCGGCGTCGATGACCAGCGGCGGCAACTCCAGGTCCAGCAGCCGCCACAAGCGCTGGCGCGATTCTTGCGAGACGCCCCAGCCAGGCCCCAGCACCAGCGCATCGTAGTTGGGCAGGGTTTCACCAAGATTATCCACAGAATCCGGAAGCCAGGTCACGCCCGGCTGTTGCGCGGCGAGGGCGCCAATCACAGCTTCGGTCGCGCTCACTGTGACCAGGCCGGCGCCAACGCGCTGGGCTGCCAGGGCACTGAGCCCCGGCGCGCCGCGGTAGTTCGCACTACCGCCGACGATGAGCAGCTTGCCAAAGGTGCCCTTGTGCGCATCGCGCGGTCGTGACGGCAGCAGGGAGCGAACGAGTTGCGCGTCAGCGAGCACGCAGGGCTCTTCCAGCAGGGGTGGAAAATCATCGTGGACGCCGGCGCTGGCAACTGTGAGTCGGCCACAGGCCAACGCGCCTGGCAGTCGCAGCAGACCGGGTTTGACGGCTATGAATGTGAGCGTTTCGTCGGCTTTCAGGGCCTCGTCGGCAAGGGCACCACTGTCGCAGTCCAGGCCAGAAGGGCAATCCACAGCGAGAACCAGGGGCGCCTTGTTTGCTTGATCCGCCTGAGGGTATGCCGGCATGCGGATGGAAGGCGCTTGCAGTTGACGGCGCGAGCGCAGTGTCCGGCCAACGCTGACCAACAGACGGGCGACCTCTGGCCGCAAGGGCAGTCGCAGGCCAATGCCCAGCAGCGCGTCGATGACGAGGTCGGCGTCTGCGCAGAGCGTGTCCAGTCTGTGCAGCTGCGGATCGTCATCGACGAGGATGACCTCCGCGCCGGCGTCCCGGGCGTTGTCGAGCAGCGAGTCTCCCGGGCGCGGCCGCAACAGATAGCAGCAAACGCTGTTGCCCGCTTGCTGCGCGAGCAGACGTGCAGCGACGAGTCCGTCACCGCCATTGTTGCCGGCGCCGACGAGCACGAGGATCTGCGCTGGATTGCGCTCGGCCAGCAACGCTGTGGCGCGCGTCGCGAGCGCCTTGCCGGCGTTTTCCATCAGCTGCGCGTAATGCAAACCAGAGGCGTCAGCCGCGGCTTCGACCTCGCGGATGCGGGCTACGCTAACGATGCGAATCATTGTCAGGCTGACGTGTAGCGCCGCGTGGAATATTTTCGCATATCTCTTGCTCAGGAGTCGCGTTCAACCGTCGAGCGCGCCAGCGCAACCAGATCGTCGACTGCAACTGAAGGGGGCAGGACATCGAGCTCACTGACGGCCTGTTGCATGAGTACCTGCGCCTGCAGGCGGGCCTCCTCGATCCTGTTGCCTTCCAGCGCTTTCTGGCGGAGCTCGGCAAAAAGGTCTCCGCCGGACTTGTGCGCCGCGCCGCTGTTGTTATCGTTATCTTCCTGCACGCAGGCAACGCCCTTGCCCTGCGCCAGGTCAACGCCGGCGGTCTTGCCCAGCTGCGCCTCGTCTGCGGTGAGGTCAAGGATATCATCAGTGATCTGAAAAGCGAGGCCGATGTTGTAACCAAAGTTGGCCAGGGCTTCAATTTGCTCCGGCGGCGCTGCCGCAAGTTCGGCGCCGAGGTGGGCACCGGCACTGAACAGCGCGGCAGTTTTGCGGCCGATGATCTGCATGTAGGATTCGCGTGTGAATTCGCCACTGCGAACTGCCTCTGCCTGCAGGGTCTCTCCTTCAACGAGGGCGGTGGTCGCGCTGGAAAGAATGATGTTGAGGTCGTGGTAGGGCGCCATCAGCGAATAGACACAGGTGAAGAGAAAGTCACCGGTCAGCAGTGCGAAGGTCCGGCCCCAGATGGAGTTGACCGAGGGACGACCGCGCCGTATAACGCCATGGTCGTTGATGTCATCGTGCACCACGCTGGCGGTGTGCACCAGTTCCACCGCAGCAGCGACCGGGACGATGCATTCCAGCTCGGCGCCTCCGGCCGCTGCGCAGGACAGCAGCACGAGCCGCGGGCGCACACGCTTGCCGCCGGCCTGGAGAATATGGCGGCTGGCATCGCGCAACACGTTGACATCGCTGCCCACTGCGCTGAACATGGCTTTTTCGACGGCCTTCAATCCCTGCTCTGTGTCCATCCGGCGTCTCTGTCCGTTCGAATCCCGGTGACTCATAGTGCCCACCGCAGCATGTTAACCTTATGTGGCTTCAGGATTTGCTCTCATCCTCATCGGGCGACCTGTCCAGCGCTGCGCGAAAGACATCCAGCTTGCGATCCACTTCTTCTGATACACAGCCGGTGTAGGCTGCTTCAACCGTGATCTCTTCGTCCCGGCACCAGGCCCGTAACTCCAGTACGCGCCGCACGCCCAGCAAGGCGCTGCGGACGCCCAGCTCCAGACGCAAGTCCGGGCTGGCGTTGGCGTTTAGAATATCCGGCACCTGACAGCGCCCGCAATCTCCCGGCTTCCAGGGCTGCGACTCAAGATTGGCGCGGATGAGGCGACATTGCTGAATGTTGCGCCCGCGATGGAAATCCTGAAAGTAGTGGCGGCATTCCTTGCCGGCTGGTGTGCGCATCCCTGTACTCCATCAGAACAGCATCAGTATGACCCGATACCCGCTTCTGCGCCAGTCAGACTCTGCGTCTTAACCAGCGCTGTGCTTCGTGCGGCAACGAAGCGAGCGGGCCGGATATGCGCGTACAGTCCGGCAAGGAGTTGAGAAATTGCTGACCATAGCGCTTGCTGATGACACGACGGTCAAAGATGGCCACGATGCCCCGGTCCTCATGGCTTCGGATAAGGCGGCCGAAGCCCTGGCGGAAGCGCAGAATGGCATCAGGCACAGCATAGTCGCCAAACGCGTCGTTATAGGCCTCGGAGCGGGCGGCGAAGATAGGGTCTGTGGGCACGGTGAATGGCAATCTCACAATGACCAGTGCACTCAAATCGTCGCCGGGAATATCGATGCCTTCCCAGAAGCTGCGCGTGCCCAGCAGCACCGCCTTTTCACTTTGGCGGAAGCTTTGCAGCAGGGCAGCACGGCTGCTGCCACTGCTTTGGGAATAGACCTCGATGCCGCCCAGTGCCAGACGCGGCGTTATGGTCTGTGCAGTCTGGCGTAGTTGACTGTAGCTGGTGAACAGCGCCATCATTCGCCCGTCCAGCGCGGCCGCCAGCTCGATGAGGCCACGTTCCACGGCCGACTGGTAACGTTCGCGTTGCGCCGGCTCGGGCATGTCGCTCGGGACGTAGACAAGGGTTGAGGCACGATAGTCAAAGGGCGACCCTACTTCGACGGTTCGGACCTCATCGGCGTTAAGCCGCTCGCGCAAATAGTTAAAGTTGCCGCTGCTGCGCAACGTTGCGCTGGTTAGCACAACCGTCTCCAGGTTGCCCCACAGATGTTCTTCGACCAGCGGGCCGACATGCAGCGGCGCAGCATGCATGGCGACCGGGTTTGCACGTTCGCGCGAAACCTCGAGCCAGTAGATTGTGTTCTCCTGCGGCTCCTCAATGAAGGCCTCCAGCTGCAGCCGGGTTGCGACGAGCCAGCGATTGATACTTTCGATTGTTGTCAGCTGGTCGCCAAGCTCTGTTTCGCCTGTAAGTTCCAATGGCCCGAGTTGCTCCGTCAGGCGGCGCAGGGTCTCGCTGATACCGACAAAAAATCCGGCAAGGGTCTGCCATTGCTCGGCAATCAGGTCGAAGCGATTGTGTTCGCGTAGCTGCGGGACGATGCGCAGGCGGATTGTGTAGTCCGATCTGGAGCGATCCACCGCGGAGGTGAAGTTTCGGCAGGCAGTGAACAGGCCGCCGGCATGATGTTCCAGCAGTTTCCCGGCGTCGCTGATGGTGTCGATAACTTCCTTGAGTCTTTGCCAGACCTTGCGTGAGACCAGGCTGCGCGAACTGCGTAGCACGTCGCCAAGGACGCCACTGTTTGCTGAACCCAGTTCTGCCAGCTGGTGCCGCAGTAGACGTTCGTCGAGACGAAAGCCAAAGACATCGGAGACCGCCTGCTCCAGATGCTGCGCCTCGTCGAGCACCAGAGAGCTGTAGCCAGGCAATACATGGTGCTCACTGGCCGCATCCGCCAGCAGCAGGGCGTGATTGACGACGAGCAGATGGGCGCTCTCGGCGGCCTTGCGCGCCTTGTGGAAAGGGCATGTACCTTCCATCTCAGAGCGGCAGCGCTCCAGGCTGCAGAGCGGATCCTCCGCGCTCAGTCTTGACCAGACGAAAGCTTCACCTGGGCCGCGCAGGGAAATCTCGCCACGATCGCCGGTGGCACTTTCACAGAGCCAGACGAGCACCTTGCAGAGTGTGCGCAGCTCGTCAAGGTTGGCAGGCCTGCGTCTACGCATGGCGGCCAGGCGGCGCGGGCAAAGGTAGTTGCTGCGCCCCTTCAGCAGGGCCGCGCGCAAGGGCTCCGCAAGCGCGCGCTGCAGAATGGGCAGGTCCTTGTGCAGCAACTGCTCTTGCAAATTGATGGTATTGGTGGAAATGATCACCCGGCGCGAGTTCTGTTGCGCCCAGCGCGCCGCGGGCAACAGGTAGGCGAGCGACTTGCCGACTCCGGTGCCCGCCTCAATCATCAGGTGATCGCCATGATTGAAGGCCAGGCAGACCTCACGTGCCATCCGCTGCTGTTGCGGCCGTTCGCGGAAGCCGGGCAGACAGGATGCCAGCAGACTGTCTGCGCTGAGGGCCGTCTGAATCTCTTCGACTGAGAGCGGCATTGGCCCATCGTCGGGATCAGGCAACCCAGGTGATTCCTCAGCAGGTGGGAAGCTGTGCTTGCCGATGGCACTTCGATCGGAAGGGACAGGGGAGAGCAGGCCCTGCGCTTCCAGCGCGGCCCGGAACACCGGCTCCGCGCTCCAGTGCAGGCCACGCGCAACGTCGACGATTTCGTTCAGCGTTGCGGCCGGTAGTTGCAGCGCCAGTTGCCAAAGCTGCCAGTAGAGCAAGGCAGTCGCCCGGGCGTCCTCGAGGGCACGGTGGGCCTGTTTCAACTCAATGCCTAGTTCCGCGACCAGGTTGCCGAGGGAGTAGCGCGCTGCGCGTGGCAAGAGCACGGAGGCCAGCTCGACAGTGTCCAGGCGCAGGGTTTCCCGCAGCGCACCCTGACGGGCGAGGAAGTCCATGTCAAAGTCAACGTTGTGGCCGATGACAGGGGCTGCCCCGACGAAACTGATGAAAGCGGGCAAGACCGAGTTGATGGATGGCTGACCCAGCAGTTGCTCCTGACGAATCCCGGTGATGTCTGTGATGATATCGGGCAGCAGCACGCCAGGGTCAACAAGCTGCGAGTACTCGTCGACGATTCGACCGTCGCGCATGCGAACGGCGCCGATTTCAATTATGTCATCCCGACGCGGATCAAGGCCGGTTGTTTCCAGGTCGAGCGAAACCAGTTCAACGCGCATGCATTATTTCCTGTGTCATGCCAATTTGGCTACAGGATAGCAGCAGCGGGGACACAGCGGGTCAGATGTAGCTGGAAGAATCTGGTGTGCGCAGCCGATTCGCCAGCGCCAGCACTGCCAGCGCCAGCAATACCAGTATGACGCCGGTTTGAATGGCCGTGTCGAGATTGCGTTCCAGCGCGTTGTAGATCAGTAGTGGCATGGTTTGCGTACGACCCTGCAGGCTGCCGGCGAAAAGGATGGTCGCGCCAAACTCACCCAATGCCCGCGCCCACGCCAGGGTCAGGCCTGCGCCGAGGGCGCGCAGAGAAAGTGGCAGGGTGATGCGCAGAAACAACTGCAGGCCCTGCGCCCCGTCCACGCGGGCCGCTGCTTCTATCTCGGGTGGCACGCTGGCGAAACCGGCCTGGGCAGCGCGCAGGAAAAAGGGCGCGGCGACGAAGGTCTGCGCCAGAATCACCGCCGTCGCAGTGAAGGCGATGTCAAGACCAAGGGCGTCCAGCACAGACCCGAGAAAGCCGCGACGTCCCAGTGTGAGTAGTAGCGCCAGACCCGCCACCGCGGGCGGCAGCACAAGGGGCAGTTGCAGGAGCACGGCCAGGAATCGCCGCAGCGGAAATTGCCTGCGCGCCAGCATCCAGGCCAGCGGTGTGCCGAAGGTGACGATGAGCACCATGCTGAGGGCGGTGGTTAGCAGGCTGAGCGCGAGCGCCTGGGGCAGGGCATGGTCGGAAAGCCCGGCAGCCGCTTGCGACGAAAGCCCGCGCACCAACAACACGAGCAGCGGCAAAAGCAGAAAGCACACTGCAATGGCCGCGGACAACAGGGACAGGCCGCCTCCGGCACGACGCATCAATGCTCAGCCTGTCGCGGAACAGTTACAGGGCAGAGGGAGTTTTGTTCCCTGCACCGACGACTCGAAGCCGTTGCGTAGCAAGCCCTGCTGGCCAGCGGGAGAAAGCAGAAAGTCGATGAAGGCTCTGGCCTGCTGTGGCCACGATGTGTCCGACACGACCGCGACCGGGTAGAGCGAGCTTACATTGGCAATTTCGGGGACGGGCAATGTCCGGACGCTGCCAGCCAGCTCCGGCGTGATGTCGCTGCTGTAGACGAAGGCGGCATCGGCGCTGCCATGGGCAACCCTGAACAGGACCTGGCGCACATTGCTTTCTTCCGAGACGACGTTGGCCAGGACATCCGTCTTTGAAAAATCGTACACGAGCGCCAGACGGCCCAGCAACTCTTCCGAATAGCTACGTATGGGCACGCCGGGCGCCGCCATTACCAGGCGCACGCCCGGATCCGCCAGATCTTCGAACGATTCCAGCCCGGCCGGGTTGTCCACCGGTAGCGCGAGAATCAGGCTGTTGCGCGCAAAGGTCGACGCCGGCTTGGTGAAGCCGGCCGAGCGTACGCGCGCCATTTGTTGCTCGTCCGCGCTGGCGAAAACGTCTGCCTGCGCTCCCTGCAACAGTTGCGCGGCCAGAGTGGAAGAGCCTGCAAAGTTGAAACGCAGGTCGATCTGCGGGTGCTCGCTTTCGAAGTCTTCCCCCAGCGCCAGGAAGGCGTCTGACAGCGATGCGGCGGCAAAGACCAGTAGCGGTGTCTGCGCGTTTTTGTCAACTCTGCTGGACAGGAGGATGCCAAGGCACAAGATGACCAGGGTGGCGCTCAAAACAACGCTCCGCAGCGGAAGCATCCCGGGAGAGATTTCTTTCAATGTCAGTTGCAGACGGGACTTGACACGGGATGGAAGCCGAGTCATGATGAGCGACCGTAAGGGGGCGTAGTGTAGCGGTTAACATGCCACCCTGTCAAGGTGGAGATCGCGGGTTCGAATCCCGTCGCTCCCGCACCGGGTGCAAGCGGAATGGCTTGCACCCTTTTCATTTTCCCCACTCAATCTACTGAGAACATCACAGGGCGTGACGGCCGTACCTCATCACACTATCCTTTCAAACCACCCGCTGTCACACCAGCGATGAAGCGACGCTGAAACAACAGGAACAGAAGGACGATGGGGAGCACTGTGATGACGCTTGCTGCACTCGTCAGTTCCCAGGCCGTCTTGAACTGATGTTGAAAGGCGAGAAAACTCGTCGTCACAGGTTTAAGATACTGACTGTGAATGAACGTGTTGGCGAAGAAGAACTCATTCCAGGTGTTAAGCGCCGTGATCAGGCCAACCACGACGAAGCCAGGCCATGAAAGCGGCAGAATAATTCGCAGCAGCACCCTGAGTTCGCCTGCGCCATCCACACGTGCCGCATCTTCCAGCTCAGGCGGCAGGGAGAGCATAAACGAACGCAGCAAGAGGGTGGCGAAGGGCGACATTATGCCCCAATAGATGATGATCAGTCCCGACAGACTGTTGATCTGACCCAGGCGCGTCCACATAAAAAAGAGCGGAATGACGAACAGGGGAGCCGGCGCGGTTGTCGTAAGAAAGAGGTAGGTAATCACGCCGTTGGCGCCGCGAACGCGCAGGCGACCAAGGGCATAGGCTGCGAGCCCGCTGATCGTACAGACGCCCAGAACACTGCCAACTGTCAAAATGGCACTGTTGCGTATGGTAGTGAGGAAGTTTCCGCGCTTCCATGCCTGCTCGAAATTCACCAGTTGCAGCGAGTCCGGTAATCCCAGTGGGTCCAGCATGATTTCCCTGGCGGTCTTCAGGGAGTTGAAGATGATTACAAGTACCGGTCCGGCGGCAATCACCGCCAGAATGACCAGGGGAGCATACACCAGCAGGGCGCGCCGAAGCGTCTCTTCCCAACCCCGTGTCCTGGCTTTGGCGACGACCTTCATTCCTCCCAGCCCAGACGTTGAATCATCAAATAGCCAAGCAGAACCAGACCGCTCAGGAATGACATGGCCGTGCCGATGGCGGCCGCATAGCCAGCCTCAAATCGTTGAAAGGCGGATTTGTACAGCAAGGTGACGGGTACTTCCGTCGCCCCTGCAGGTCCTCCCTGTGTCAGGATGTACACGTAGTCGAAGACGTTTAGCGACCCGACAATGGTGATAAGTATGACAAAGAGAAACGTGACACGTATGCCAGGTAGTGTCACGTGTCGAAACTCCTGCCACGCCGATCCTCCATCTACTTTGGCAGCATCGTAGAGTTCGGGATTGATCGACTGCATGGCAGCCAGGAATATCACGACCAGGAAGCCCCACCAGCGCCATACGTCTACCCACGCCACCGCATACAGGGCAAGGTGCTTTTCCCCCAGGAAGGCGACGTTCTTCAAGAAAGGAAATCCTAACTCCGCCAGCTGTGCACCTGCCCCGCGAAAAGGATCATAGAGACTGCGCCAAATGTGGGCATTTACGACGCTCGCAAGCGTCACCGGGATGAAGTACACAAGCTTGAAAACAGTTTGAAGACGCCTGCCTACCTCCTTCAACAGGACTGCCCCAAGCAACCCCATGAAAACTGGCACTGTAAGAAAAATCGCGGTCCATATAACCGCGTGACCCAGGGCCTGCAGGAAGCTGACATCACTCAACAATCGCTGGAAGTTTTCCAGCCCGATGTATGTCGCTTCACCAAAACCGGACCATTCAGTCAGCGAAAAAGCGACGGTCGCAATTGTTGGCACCACGATAATCACAATTGTGGTAATCATCAGTGGAAGCAGGTAGAGCCAGCCCTGACCATGATGACTTCGCAAGGGATTTGCAATGCGCAGCCAGTTCATCGACCTGACCCTCAGGCTGTTCAGGTTTCCGCCGCCAACTCTGATCTGTCTAACCCTTTTTCATCAGATCCGCTTGCGAGACACATGCAGCGCAAACCCGGCATCATGGCGTGTCTGCCTGATCAACACTGAGTGACACATTCTCGTGACAGCGATCGCCACTTGCCGTAATGCACAAAAGAGCGTCTGGCGATCAAACTGCGCAAGCAGCAGGATCTACTTCTCAGGCTCACCCCGTTTCGGGGTGAGCCTGTGCTGAATACGCCTCGCAACCGAGCGAGATCTGTATTCTCCGATTCAGCATGCGCTGGCGTCTGGTTAGCCCCTGCCAAAGACCGGAGGAACAGCGCCGGCTTCCAGTTCTTCTGCGAACTGTGCCGCCATTCCCTGGCAATAGTCGCCAGGACTGAGGTCACCCGTGAAAACCTTTTGCACCTCTTCGTACAGATAGTTATGTGTCCGGGCCGGCCAGAAGGACCAGGGCGAATAGCCAAGGTTGCCATCAGCCAGCAAGTCAAAAAACTTGCGTACCCGGGGGTCAAGTTCAGCCGGGAAATCACCTTCCTGGAAGTTAAGTGGTGCGATGAAGTAACTGGAGTGATCTGCAATGCGCTGGCCGATCGTGGCAGTATCCTGGTAGTACGAATCCAGGAAAGCTGCGGCGATGTCCACATGTTCACTTTGCGTCGTGATCGACAGTGTAGTGCCACTGCCCAGGGGAATTACAGGGTACTGAACTTCATCGCGCAGCGAGGGATTGGGCACCCAGTTCCAGTTCTGATCGCTCTCGGAAAAAACGGAGTTCACCCATGGGATGAACCATGTCCCTTCCATACTCATCGCGGCTTCCCGATTCAGAAGCTGGTCGCGTACGGTACCGAAGGTCGTGGCAAAAAACTGCGCTACACCACCGGCGTACCAGCCTTGCTGCATGTATGAATTGAGCAGTTCAATGGCTTCGACAAAGAGTGGGTCAGCAAAGGACGTGGCTCCCGTGAGCGCTTCATGGACGGCATCCGGCCCGGCGTAGTGGTTGAAGAAAATCGCCACCAGCCAGTTCACACAGAGAGGGCAATCTGCAGTACCACCAGCAAAGGGGATAATCCCTTCGTCCACGGCTGCCTGTGCCACTGTTTCCAATTCGCTGCGGGTTGTTGGCACGGTCCAGCCCATGTCTTCGAACAGGGATTCGTTGTAATAGAGGCAGGTTTGATCCACAGAGTTTGGCAGGGCATAGAGTTTTCCGTTCACGCGACCCGTATCCAGGGCCCAGGCCTGAAACTTTTCGTCCCAGCCGTATTGCTCCGCATAGTCATCGAGCTCAACGAGCCAGCCTTCCTGGGCTACTGCCTGCACATGAGATGGTCCGTTGCCCATGAAAATGTCCGGGCCGGCACCAGCCTGCATGGCAATTGGAATCTTGCGCTCGAGCTCCTCATCGATATCAAAAGAAAACTCCAGGTTCACACCTGGATTCGCCTGCTCAAATGGTTCCACGATGTTGGCGTTGAAATAGTCGCCGATTTCCAGGTAGCCAGAACTCCACCACAAATCGATGGTTGCCTCCTGCGCCAACAGGGACGTGGCGGAACCCAGGGCTCCTGCCGCAGCCAGGCCAGGTCGCATGAGCATACGACCCGCAAAGGGTGCCAGTGTGGACCGGGATGCAAGGGACAAAAACTGGCGTCGTGAAAGATGATTCTTCATAATGGAACCTCCCTGTTCTAGTCGGGCCTGATGCTAGCAAGCCCACTCCTGAGAGTCAATTATTTTCAACAGATACAGGAAAGTGTGGGGGGGGGGGGGGGGGCGTCCAAATCCCTGGTCGCCAATATGGATCACACGCTTTTCCGGTTTCTTGCTGGACGGAACACGCATGAAGGGTTTAAATGCAGATTGAATCACACGTACAGTATCAGGAAGAATTGCAACTGAACCTGGCCACTGTCTGCGCTATCTGGCCTGGTCCGCAGGTAACGAAAACAGGCCCGTTTCATCCCTGTCCAACCAGCATGCTCGAGACAGAAAGAAGTGGCTTATGACCCAGCTAGGGAACGTCAATGATGTGGATGTAAGGGACGCGGTGGAGCTTGGCTGCCACGCGATGACAAGGGGCTTTAATTCTCATGATGCAGATCGCCCGTTCTTTAGCGCCTGCATACGCCCCACTGCCTGTCTTGGCTGGAGCAATTTTTTCTCGGACGCTCATGTGCCCGGCCGGCATCTCAATGCTCTTGTGGCAGCCAGGAAATACATGAATGTAGACATTGATGAAGAGGCGATCAAAAAACATGCTGACGCCCTCTTCTTCTCCTATAGTGGAGATATTCCTCTCCCCCTGAATCGTGCCTCCATAACAGCCAGGAAACCATCCGTATTTCTGGCGCACAATCTGCGGGAAGGTTTTCATGGATTAAACGCGCTCATGTGGGGGTATGAAAACAGCAGGGCTTTTGAATTGACTCAACAATCGATAGCTTTCATTCTGAGAAACTGGCACCCTCGAAACGGCTGGCAGATACAGGAAAGCCCCTCTGGCTTCAATCCGAATCATCTCGTAAGTGGGATCGGACGGGCTATCGGTCCGCTGGTCAAGATTTACAGGAGCACACAGTACGAACCGGCGCTGGACCTGGCGCTTGAAATAGCTGAAGCTGCGATTGATTCTTTTCCGGAAGACGGTCAATTCCTCGGTGACAGGCTGGGCCATCATGTTCATTCCATCACGTCAACCCTGTTTTCACTGGCCCAACTCGCAGAGATAACGAACGATACTGCCCTGCTCCGACGTGTTGAGGCGTTTTACAATCACGGGTTGTGGGAGATCAGGGACGAAGTTGGCTGGGCAATCGAATCAACGCTACCAACGGCCAACCCTGACCGTGGCGAGGTGAACACGAGCGGCGACATACTCGAAACCGCTTTGATTCTTGGTGCTCATCTGGATGCTGCGTACTTTGGTGATGCAGAACGAATTCTGCGCTGTCACATACTTCCGTCACAGCTACGTGACATTTCTTTCACTCATGGTCCATCGTCCGGTGAAAGTAGCTCGTCGCCACAAGGACTTGTAAGTGAACGGCTAATTGGCGCCTGGGGATTTCCAGCCCCTTACGGTCACGAGCCGATTGGCTTGCCATCAGTCCGTTTCAATCTCGATATTGTCGGTGGCACAGTTGGCTCACTTTGTGAATTCTACCGGCGTGCCGTGACGTATGAGCAAGTTGAAGGATACAAGGTTCACTGCCTCCTGGATATTGAAGAGTCATTTGCTCGGGTACGGTCCCCGTATATGCAGGATCGGCTGACGATTCGCTTGAATGAGCCAGGTCATTTGGCAATTCGGGTCCCAAACTGGTTTGAAGAAGACCCTGCTGCTTTCGCAGTCAATAATAACCTGCGTTTTGAAGATGGATACTGGCACAGAGACCAGGTGGTAGATGTCCAGCCACTGGAACTGCTGCTGCGTCCAACCAAACAGACTGTCGTACTTCGCCATCGAACGCGAGACATAAAAGTAAACATGGAGGGCGACTCGGTCGTGTCTATGGAAAACTACGGCGCAGACCTTAGGTTTTTTGACAGCCTGAACGAATAACTGATTTCAACTGGGGACAAACGACCACGCTGACTTCCGGACAGTACAGGCTGTCTTGTTGCCGAAACTGGAGTCAGGGCTTGCAGACAGTCCCTGACGAGCGTTGCTTCGGCATCGCCTTCCAGTGCCTGCCTGTTGTGCCGGGTTGAGTCGGCGTGCAGTTCAGCCGATTGCCTGGCGCTTTGATTCATTCTCAACGGGAATTTGACAGATTGGCAAGGGTGCGCATAATTGGTAGCACCACTGACCAATTTGTCGATGCATACTGGATTGTTTGTGAGCGAAAAACAGGGAACGATTAATGGTCTGGAGAGGATAACGCGGACGAGCGTTCGCGACCAGACTCTTGAGCAACTAAAGAACTTCATCGTTTCGGGTGAGTTGGGCCCGGGGGGACGCTTGCCTTCGGAGCGGGCCCTGTCCGAAGCCCTGGGCGTGGGCCGTTACAGCGTACGCGAGGCGCTCAAGATTCTGGAAGCAGTGGGACTGGTGGAGTCGCGGCCAGGCGATGGCACCTTCCTGGCCACCCGTACCGGCGAGCAATTTGGCCGTATTCTAGGGATGAGTCTGGCAGCCTGGGGCGGGGCCATTATCGAGATTCTGGATGCGCGCGAGATGATTGAGGTGGAGGCTGCGCGCGCAGCGGCGGAACGCGCCACAGCGCAGGATCTTTCAAAACTGTCCCACGAGCTGGATCGCATGCGCCTGGGTGCACAGCAGATGGACATTCCCGAATACCTCGCCGCGGACATGGAATTCCATCGTCGCATCGCTGAGGCCAGCCATAACGCCATCATCTGGCAGTTCGTCAGCAATCTGGCTGACTTGCTTGAGGAAGTGTTGCAGGAGGCGAAATTCGACGAGATGCCGGCCCAGGCCGAAGGCGGCGCGTCGCATCAGGACATTTATCATGCCATTGCCGGACGAGACCGGCAGGCGGCCGCCAGGTCCATGGGCCGCCACATCCAGTTTACAACCGAAGTTTGGCAGACGATGATTTCCCTTACCATGCCTGGGGAAAATTCACGGGAAGGAGGCAAAGCGAACACAATATAGTCGTTGAAAGGCTGGTGAATTAGACACGGGAGAATTCAAATGAGCAGGAAATTCCCTATTCGTAGCAACGGGTTCTCGCGCAGAGATTTTCTGCGCGGCAGCAGCCTTGGCGTTGCCGCTGCCATGACGGCGCGGCACGGCCTGATGCTGGCCCAGGGTGAATCAGGCATTCCGGCCGAACTAATTCCCGGCAGCCCGCAGCATCCGCGTGGCTGGACGACGACTTTGCCGCCCGTTCCGGAGGGTATGCCCGCCTCTCCGCCCGTCACCGTAACAGGTAGCCGGCGCGCTCCTTGGGAATTTGCCGAGGGCGACGACATTGAGAACTCACCCTTTACGCGTCTGACCTCTGCCGCGCTGGGCATCAACTGGAAGCTGGCCTTCAGCTGGGTTGACGAGGACGAAGGCCTGCAAAAGTACAACCTCGCAATTGCCAGCGGTGAACTTCCGGACTTCATGGAGACGGTGCCGCTTCAGGTTTACTCCGAATTGCTGGAGAACGACCTGCTGGAAGACATCACCGATGTCTATGAGGAGGCTGCCCACCCGGTCTGGATCAAGGAAGCCATGTCCTTTGGCGATGGCATCGCCTGGCGTCTTGCCGAGGTGAATGGTCGCAAGATGGGCTTCCCCTACATTGAACAGGCAGCGCAGAACGACAAGCTGATGTGGCTACGCGAGGACTGGCTGGAAGCAGTAGGCATGGGCGCGCCGACTACCATTGAGGAACTGCATGCCGTGGCCAGCGCCTTCAAGAACGCCGACCTCGGCCAAGGTGGCGACGGTACCACGCTCGGCCTCGTGGCCTGCAATACGCTTGACGCCTGGTACGGCTCGCTCGATCCAGTCTTCGGCGCCTGGGGCGTGATGCCTGGCTCCTGGACACCTGACGCGAACGGCGACCTGGAATACAACAGCGTGCGCCCGGAAATGAAGGAAGTGCTGGCGGTGCTGCAAGGCTGGTACGCTGAAGGCCTGTTTGCGCAGGACTTTTTCACCTTGCGTCCTGGACAGACGGCCTTCGCGCATGTTGGCGCCAACGTTGCCGGTATTCACTTCTCGCCCGCCTTCGCAGCAGTATTCGGTCTGCCGGACAGCCTGGACAACGACCCCGAAGCGCGCTGGACCTTCGCCGACATCCCCACAGGGCCGACCGGGATCAAGAAGAAATCATGGAGCAACCCGGTGCCGGATACGGTCTACTGCTTCCGCAAGGGCTTCGAGCATGTTGACCTGGTGTTAAAGCAGATTGGCTGGTGGGCCGAGCTGATGCAGAACCCGGTCAATCGCTATCACGGCTGGGAAGGCACGGACTATTTCTGGAACGGCGACGAGCTGGACCTCAACGGCTTTGACAGTTCCAAGCACTTTTTCGGCCCGCCCGGAACCAATGGCGGCAGCCGCACCGATCCCTACTTCGAGGCCAACTGGATCAAACATCGCCGGGAAGTCTGGGCCAATACTCCTGCCGACCAGCGCGACGCCATGATGGAGGCCTTCCTCGGCGGCGATCCACTGTCAGAACTTTGGGACCGGGCCAACGTCTTCGCTGTGGATCGCTGGGAGCATGATGGCATCCGCAATCACTTTACTACGGTGCCGACCGAGACCATGAAACGAGCCGGCACGTCGCTGGATGGTCTTGAACAGGAAACCCTGTTCAACATCATCATCGGGCAGGAACCGCTGGACCGCTTCGATTCCTTCGTTGAGGAATGGCACAGCGGTGGCGGCGACCGGATCGTCGCTGAAGTAAACGAATGGTGGCACAGCAGCTAGACCAAATGGCCGGGACGTCGGCTGCGACGTCCCGGTCGCTTCCCTGGCTGCAGCAGACAAGGGAGGCGCCCTGAAGATGGCGGGCCGGACGGCACGGAGCGAGCAACTGCGCGCCTCGTTGCGTCGCAGCTGGCCGCTCTACGTCATGATTCTGCCTGGCCTGATCTTCATTCTGCTCTTCCGCTACCTGCCGATGTACGGCGTCGTCATCGCCTTCCAGGATTTCAGCCCGGCAAGGGGCTTTGCCAATTCACCCTGGGTGGGCCTGGAGAACTTCGACTTTCTCTTCTCGCTGCCGGAGTTCAACCGCATCCTGAGCAACACCCTGATCATCGCAATGCTCAAACTTGTGCTCGACCAGCTGGGAGCCATCGTGCTGGCGCTGCTGTTGCATGAAGCGCGCAACCTGTTCTTTCGCCGCTCAATTCAGACGCTCATCTATCTGCCGCACTTCCTGTCCTGGATTGTCCTGGGCGGCATCCTGCTCGACATCCTTGCACCGTATGGCATCGTCAATAATCTGTTCCGCACGCTCGGATTCGCGCCGCAACTCTTTCTGGGCAGCAACGATTGGTTTCGCATCACCATTGTAGGCTCCAGCTTCTGGAAGGGCGTTGGCTTTTCAACGATCATTTATCTCGCAGCCCTGACAGCTATCAGCCCTACCCTGCACGAGGCTGCGGCAATCGACGGGGCAGGGCGTTTCCGACGCACCTGGCACATCACGCTGCCGGGTATCCGACCGACGATTGTTCTGCTGGCTGCGCTCAGTCTGGGAGACGTGTTGCAGGCCGGCTTTGAGCAGATACTCACGTTGTACAGCCCGGCGGTGTATCGCACGGGCGACATCATCGATACCTACGTTTACCGCGTTGGCCTGGTGTCCGCTCAATACAGCCTGGCGGGCGCGGTGGGTCTCTTCAAGTCGGTGATCGGCTTCATTCTCATCGTGATTTCATTCCGGCTCGCGTATCGTTACGCGGGCTATCGTATTTTGTAGGCGAGCCCCGTGATCCGCGAGAGCAGTCTTTCCAGCCGCCTCTTCGACATCGGCAACCATCTGTTTCTGGCAGCCTTCGCCATTCTTTGCCTGCTGCCGTTGATCCACATCCTCGCGGTGTCTTTCAGCGGGCGCGGCCCGGCAAACGGTGGTTTCGTCACGTTCTGGCCGCTGGACTTCACGCTGGACAATTACGACCAGGTGATCGGTTCCGGCACTTTTCTGCGTTCCCTGTTCATTTCCGTGCAGCGTGTGGTATTTGGCGTGAGTCTGAACATGGTGCTCATCGTACTCTGCTCCTACCCGCTCTCGAAATCATCGCGCGCCTTTCCCGGCCGCACCCTGTTCATCTGGCTGTTCGTCTTCGCCATGCTCTTTGATGGTGGGCTCATCCCGTCCTTCCTCGTCATACGTAGTCTCGGCCTGCTTAACAAGCTGGGCGCGTTGATTCTGCCTGGCGCGGTGCCGATATTCAGCGTCATCCTGATGATGAACTTCTTCCGCGATGTTCCGCGCGAGCTGGAGGAGTCCGCGCTGATTGACGGCGCTTCGCACTGGCAGGTTCTGTGGTACATCTATCTTCCGCTTTCGCTGCCGGCGATCGCCACGTTGACCCTGTTCGCTGCGGTCGGTCACTGGAACGCGTGGTTCGACGGCCTGATCTACATGACCGATTCGAACAATTATCCCATGCAAACCTATTTGCGCACGGTCGTTGTGGAGCTTGACCTGACCAGAGTGGGCGTAACGCCACAGGAGTTGAAGCGCCTCTCTGACAGGGCGATTCGTGGTGCGCAAATCATCGTCGCGACCGTGCCGATTTTGCTGGTTTACCCCTTCCTGCAGCGCTACTTCATCTCTGGCATCCGCCTGGGCGCCGTGAAGGAATAGCCACAAGCCAGCCCACAGCGAGGTTGCTGATGACTGTGAAGCCGGACTTTGGTGGACGCTTCCCCTTTGGAACTCACGTATATCGCGAACCCTGCCTCGATCTGGAGGCGGTGCTGGCGGACCTGCCCCTGCTGAAGCGTCTCGGTTTCAACATGATAAAGATTCAGGAGCATTGGTCCACCGATGAGCCGGAGGAGGGCCACTACGATTTCTCCCGGGTGGACAGGCTCATCGCGCGCGCCGGTGAGCTGGATCTGGGCATCTACCTCGGGCTGACCATGGAACAGGCGCCCATGTGGCTCTGGCGCAAGTATCCGGATTGCCACATGCTCGCTGCGGATGGCCGCTCGCACATGATGCCGACGCAGTACACGATCCCCATGGACGGCAAGCCAGGCCCCTGCTGGGACCACCCTGGCGCGCGCGCTGCCGCAGAGCGTTTCATCGGAGAGCTGGCGCGGACGCTGGACTGCCATGAAAACATCTGGGCCTGGAACACCTTTCAGGAGATTGGCTTCTGGCCCAACGAGGCGGGAAAGACGGGCTTCTGCTATTGCCCCCACACCCTGGAGCGCTTCAGGGACTGGCTGCGCGAGCGTTATGGCACGCTGAGCGCGCTCAACGAAGCCTGGCAATTGAACCACGCGCACTGGCAGGACGTCGAGCCGCCGCGCCGCCAGGAGTCGGTGGCGCCCTTCATCGACTGGCGCTACTTCATAGACGACGTCACCCTGACCCGTAATCTGGAATTCAAAACGGCGGCCCTGCGCGTGCACGACCCGCTGCAGCGGCCGGTCTTCAGCCACGCCGATACACCGCGTATCGGCTCCGGCGCGGAGTGGCGCTGGGCGCGCGCGGCTGACTTCTTCGGCACCAGCAACTATCCGATGTGGAACAACGGCCAGGCCTGGGATGACCCGGTTGTTGATGAGGCTGGAGCGCGGCGCAACGAGCTCTGGGAAGAAATGATGATGTGCACCGACCTGGCACGTTGCAACAACGGCCGCGACCGTGCGCTGTGGGGCGCGGAGTTTCAGGGCGGGCCGATCGTGACCGCACTGCACGTCAGTCGCACTCCCACTGCTGCTGACATGCGCCGCTGGCTGCTGGCTGGTTTGGCCTGCGGCATGACCGGCATCAGCTTCTGGAACCACCGGCCGGAGCGCTTCTGGAAGGAAGGCAATGGCTTCGGCTTGCTCGACGCTTTTGGTGAACACACGGAGCGTATGGCCGCTGCCAGCAAGATCGGACGTGCAGTTCAGCAGCACGCACGCTTCTTCTCGCAGAGCCAGCCGCCGCGGGCGCAGGTAGCCCTGCTGATTAACGAGGACCTGTACCACTTCTTCCAGGCCTGCAACGGTGACGTTCACCACCATTACATGTACAACCTGCGCGGCTACTACGCGCGCCTGTGGCGTATGGGCATCCCGGTGGATTTCATCGATTCGCAAGATGTCAGCGCCGGAGTATTGCAGCACTACAAGGCGGCAATTCTGTGCATGCCGCTGGCGCTGGACGCAAACTGGTTTGTGCATCTCGCGGACTATGTGCGCGCGGGCGGCATGCTCGTTAGCGAGGCCTGCCCGGGCCGTTATGATCGCCTCGGCTGGTGCACGCGCTCGCAGCTGGTGGATGGCGCCGAAGCGCTGTTCGGAGCGCAGCACGAGAGTCTGGGGCTGGTGCATGAACCGGAGTGTCCAGGCCGCTGGATGCCACAGGAACGCCGCTTTAACGAGTTTGATCCCTGCTGCAGGCTGGAGGGTACAGGTGAGTTTGCGGGTGCGCAGGTGTTGGCGAACTTTTGGCTGCAGACCCTGCGGCCGACCACGGCGGAGCCGCTACTGCTGGCCGGCGAGCGCGTTGCAGCGACGCGCCAGCGCTACGGGCGTGGTCAGGCGGTGCTGCTCGGCAGCTTTCTCGGCCTCAGCGCGCTGGCACATCGAGCGGCTGACCCGGGCACAGACGTCTTTCTGGCTCAGCTGTTGCGTGACGCGGAAGTGTTGCCGGATCGCTGTGGCGGCTTGTTACGGCGCCGGCGGCTGCGGGAGGACGAGCAGGCCTGGTTCTTCGTCAATCCTGGAACTGAGGCCTGCCACGAGACGGTCAATTCGGAAGGGATGCAGGTCGTCGCTGACCTGACCGGTGACGCAATTGAAGCAGAGTCAACAGAAAACATCATGGTCCGCGTTCCTGGAGGGAGCGTGAGCTGTCTGCTTTTGCGGCCACGCAACTAGTTCAGACGCGGATCGACGAGGTAATAGAGCAGATCGACGAGGGTGTTCATCAGCACGTAGGCCAGTGCGACGACGATAACTGCGGCCTGCACGACCGAGTAATCACGCGACAGAATTCCCTCAAGCAACAAACGACCCAGGCCTGGCCAGGCAAAGATCGCCTCTGTGATCACTGCGCCGCCCAAAAGCGCGCCAAATTGCAGCCCCTGCAAGGTGATGACTGGCAGTATCGCGTTGCGCAGAGCGTGGCGTAGCGCGACGTGGCGCTCGCGCAGGCCTTTGCCGCGCGCAGTGCGGATGTAGCCGGAATGCAGCTCCTCGAGCATGGAAGCGCGCGTCAGGCGGGTGACGAAGCCTGTTGAGGTGATGCCAATGGCAAGGGCGGGCAAGATGAGATGGTGTAGAAAGCTGAACAAGGCCGCGCGATTGCCGCTAAGCAGGTGGTCGATCAGCATGAAATTGGTGACCGTCTCATAACTCAGGCGCGGGTCGATGCGACCACTCGTAGGGGCGATGCGCAAGCGGACGGCGAAGACGATGACGAGCATGATGGCGACCCAGAACCAGGGTAGCGACATGCCAGTGATGGCCAGAATGCGCAGGCCGTTGTCTACCAAGCGGCGGCGTGTGACTGCGGCAATGACGCCCATGAGGATGCCGACGATGGTGCTGAAGAGCATGGCCACCAGCGCCAGCTCGATCGTCGGCGGCACGCGTTCGAAGAGCAGCCGATTGACGCGCACGCCTGAGCTCATTGAAATCCCCATGTCTCCGGATAGCAGGTCGCCCATGAAATTCAGATATTGCACGTGTATTGGCTGATCGAGTCCCCACTGTGCCTCGATACGTGCAATTGCTTCGGGGTCCACGAGCTGATTGCTTATTGACTGAATCGGGTTGCCCGGCACGATGCGCAGTGCGAGAAAGGTCAGGGAGGTTACGGCCCAGAGGACGAAGGGCAGCCAGATCAGCCGGCGCAGCAGCCAGGGTAACACAGGCTCACCCGGTCTCGTGACGCATGTGCGGGTCGAGGCGGTCGCGCAGACCGTCGCCGACGAAGTTGACGCTAAGGACCGTCAGCGTCAGGCACAGGCCGGGAAAGAAAGGGACGTGCGGCGCATCGAAGAGCAGCGACTGGCCGTCGGCAATCATCATGCCCCAGTCCGGTGTGCCGGTCTCGACGCCCAGCCCAAGGAAGTTCAGGGCGGTGGCGGTGGCGATGGTGACGGCCAGCATGGCGCTGGCGTGTACTAGGACGGGTGGCAACATGTTTGGCAGGATGTGACGCAGGATGATGCCGCGACCCCGTGCGCCCAGGGCGAGCGCGGCATCCACGTATTCCCTGCTCATGAGCAGCAGCACGATGGCGCGCGCCAGACGCGCGAACACCGGCACCTGGGCCACGCCGATGGCAATGACAAGATTCCCCGGCCCCGTGCCCAGCGTGGTGACGATGAGAATCGCCAGCAAGATAGAAGGAAAGCTGAGCATGATGTCCATGATGCGCATGAGCAGCACGTCCGGCCAGCCACCCAGGTATCCGCTTGTGATGCCAAGGACGAGACCGAAGGCGAAGGAGAGCGCCAGCGCCGCGAAACCCGCGCCCAGTACGCTGCGGCCGCCGAAGAGCACGCGACTGAGCACGTCGCGCCCGATTTCATCCGTGCCAAAGGGGTGTTCGAGTGAGGGGGAGGCGAGCCTGTTTTTAATGTCGCGCTGACCTGGGTCACGTGGGGTGAGCACAGGCGCCAGCAGGCTGACCACCAGAATGAACGCGAAGAACAAGGCGCCAGGCAGCGCGATTTCCCAGGTGCGCCACAGGCGCAGCAGCAAGGGAGCAGTGGAACGGAGTTGCGGGGACAAGACGCGAGTCCTGTCCCCGCTGTGCCTGGTCGCCATCAGCGACCCCGGCAGATTTGCCTACTGGTTGAGCCACACGTCGCGGAAGTTTACGCGCCCGGCGGCTGTACCCTGGGTATCCACGCCTTGTACGCGCTCGTTTACGAAGATCGGCGGCTGCAGATAACCGAGATAAATGAGGATCATCATATCCAGAGCCTGCGCCTGAACTTCCCGGTAGACCTCCGCGCGAGCCACAGGGTTGACCGTGGCGATACCCATGTCGATCAGTTCGTCCAGACGCGCCGCGGAGTCCAGATCACCGTGGTGACTCTGCCCGCCAGCGTACACGCTGTGCATGATGATGGTCTTGTCATGTGGATCAGGCAGGAAAGTCGAGCGCTGGGTCGTCGAAAGCTGCGCCAGGCCATCGCGGGTCTTGCCCATGTAGGAACCGGTGTCGAGCCGATCGAGGGTCACATCAAAGCCGACGGCCTCCAGATCCACTGCCATGAGCTCGGCCAGCAGCGGCCAAAAGCGATTGTTCTCGAAGGTCAGCTCGATGGGAAGTGGCGTTTCAACGCCTGCCTCCGCCAGAAGTTCGCGCGCGCGATCGGGATCGTAGCGGCTAATCTCCATGCCGGACGGATCGAAGCCAAGGTCGTTGGGGCCCAGGATGCTGGCAGGATGCACGGCCAGTCCACTGAGACCGCCCTCGATGATGGCGTCGCGGTCGATGGCATAGTTAACGGCCCGGCGCACCAGCACGTTGTCCAGCGGCGCCAGGGTGACGTTGGCGGCGATAAAGAGATTGACCAGCGGCGCACCCACCTCGATGCGCAGGCCATCTCCTTCGTCAGCGGTGATACGATCGACCGAGGTGAAGGGTGCGTAAAGGGTCAGATCGACTTCGCCAGCTTGCAGGCCCGCCAGAATGGAAGCTTCGTCCGGCCAGGCGCGGATGACGATCTGATCGAGCCAGGGACGGCCCGCCCAGTAGTCTTCATTGGCCGCAAGCACCGCTTCCTGTCCAGGCACGAAGCGTTCAACGCGGTAGGGGCCGGCCATGGACATGTTCAGGCCAACTTCCTGGCCATATTCGTCCAGCGCCTTCGGGCTGATAATGTAGCCGTCGGGGCGCGTGAAGACCAGCAACTGGGTGGCGTTTGGCTTGACCAGGGTCAACTGCACGGTGAGGTCATCAAGCGCCTCCAGCGACTCCCAGTTTTCGAAGCCCTGGTTGAAGTACATGTACATCCCCTCAATGTAGCCTGGGTCTTCTGTGGCGAGGGGGCGCTTCATGCTGCGGACGATGGCCTGGGCCGTCACCGGCTCGCCATCATGGAAGACCATGCCTGGACGAATGTTGAAGGTGTAGACCAGTCCGTCATCCGAGATTGTCCAGCTTTCCGCCAGACCGGGCCTGGCGTTGCCCGTCTCGAAATCTGCCTGAACCAGGCCCTCTCCGATCGAGTCGATGACGTGCAGGCCGCCGAAGCCATGCCAGAAGCCGATGTCCAGCGAATCACCCATTGACTCGGCCGCTACGACCAGGGTGCCACCTCGTTGCGGCTCCTGTGCGCTGACCGCGCCTGACACCATTACAAGCAACACTATCAGCATGAGCGAAAACAATTTCCGGTTCATTGTTCTCTCCTTCCTAATATTGTCTGTTGCAGCAGTGCTCTATCATCTATTATGAAGACTTTGCTAGGAGTCTGCGACAATTGGGCTGCCATTCAGGCAGAATCTGTCGTTTCGTTTTCCCATGTTGCATAAAAATGCCGCAGATGCGGGCCCAGACTGTGGGGCAGGGGCGGCTGTTGCTGCGCCAGTTCGTCGCGCACGGCCTGGTTGAGCGCATCCATATCAAGCCGGGTGTGCATCCCTTCGCGCAAGATCCATTCACCATGCACCATGACGTGACGCACGTGCTGTCTGGACGCGCGGCGCAGCAAAAAGTCTGGCAGATGATCCTCAGCTGGAAAGTGCGGCGGGCACCAGTCGCCACGTACCGCCCCCCAGTCCAGCAGAACGAGGTCTGCCAGCCAGCCTTCGTTCAGCGCGCCAAGGGGAGCTTGTGCGCCAAAGGTTGCCATCGCGCCAGCGCGCGTCGCCATGGCGAGCACGTCGAGCGGCAGCAATTCTTCTGCGGCGGCGCCGGGCCGGTTGCCAAGGGTGTGCGCCAGGCGCAGTTCACGCAGAAAGTCCTGATCGTCATCCAGGGTATGACCGTCCATGCCGACGCCGACATTTACGCCGGCCTGTCGATAGCGCGCGACGGGTGCGATGCCGCTGCGCAGGCGCAGGTTACTGCCTGGGTTGTGGGCGACGCTGACGCCCCTTTCTGCCAGCAGCGCGTCGTCCTCCGGCTCTGTCCACACCATGTGCGCCAGCGTCAGCCACTCGCCCGCCGCTCCCAGGCGCTCCAGTTGGGTAATGAAGCTGTGTCCCCAGGTGCGAAAGGCATAACTGCGCTGGTAAGCTGATTCCAGCATGTGCATCTGCACACGCGTTCCGTTGGCGCGGGCCCATTCGGTCGCGCGCATGATGAGCGCATCGCTGGCCCATTGGCCACCAACCGGGCTTGCCTGGATGTGTACCCTGAATTCTTCAGGATCATGGTACTGATCAAACAGCTGTTGCAACCCGGCGAGCCAGTCATCCAGCCCCAGACAGGGAGCCTGCGCCCGGGTCAGCGCGCATTCGCGCAGGTCAGCCGGTAGCGAGGCAATGAAGGCAGCCTGGTCGCGATAAACCAGCAAGTTGCTGTCCACCAGGGGTGGAAACATGGCGACGCGTACTCCGGCGAGTCTGTAGCCCACCAGGGTCTCGCGTGCTTCGTCGAACATCGTTTCATAGGTGGCGGGGTTGTGGCTGTGCGCGACCGAGGTAACTCCGGAGCGAATCAGCTGCATGCCTTCATATTCTGCCGCCAGACGAGGTGAGATCCGCGGCAAGGTGCCCAGGCCCAACAGCCAGACCTCGAGCATGTCATCAGGAACGCCCAGCGACGCTGTGCCCAGGGCGCGCCCGTGATCGTGGCTGTTGATGAAACCTGGCAGCATGAGCAGGTTTCCGCTACCAAACACAGGCGCAGCCGGATATTTTGCTTCCAGCGACTGGCGTGTACCCCGTTCACTGATGCGCGCACCTTCGATCAACAGGGCAACATCGCGGCGAAATGAACCATCGACCAGCGCGAGTCCGGCATGAACGATGCTCTTGCCTTCGTTCATGATTCGAAGAGCCCCGCCTGCTGGCCGCCATCAATCACGAACACCTGGCCGGTGATCATGCGCGCGGCATCCGACGCCAGCCAGACCGCCATTTGCGCGACGTCCTGGGGCTGAATGACGCCGGGCAGCGGCTGATTGCGGGCGAGGAAGGCGTCACGCTCCGCGCCTGCCAGGCCGGAAGTCAGCGGCGTTTCAACGAAGCCGGGACAAATCGCGTTACAGCGCACATTTTCGCGCGCGTAATCGAGCGCAATGCTGCGTGTCAGACTGATGACCCCTGCTTTGGCTGCGGAGTAGGCAGCCTTGTCAGCTGCCGGGCGCAGGCCGAAGGTGCCGGCTGTATTCAGGATGACGCCGCCGCAATCGCGCATGTGGGGGATAACGTGCCTGGCGCCCAGGAATACGCTCTTCAGGTTGATGTTCAGGCACTCATCCCAGGCCGATTCGTCGAGTTCGGTAACGCGCCCCGAGGGACTGATGCCGGCGTTATTGAAGAGCACATCAATGCGCCCGAAACGGGCCAGCGTGGCGGCAACCATGTCCCGCACGGCGGCTTCCTGACTTACGTCGACTTCGAGCGCGAGTGCCTCTCCCTGCAAGTCCTCAATGTCACCGGCGACACGTTGCACGCGGGCCCTGGTGCGCCCGGCACTGACGACCCTGGCGCCGGCGGCGGCGAAGGCGAGGCAAGTGGCCGCGCCGATACCAGAGCCGCCGCCAGTCACGATGACGACAAGGCCCGCCAGAGATTTCATCATTAATCCAGCAGCCAGCCGCCGTCAACTTCGATCATGTCCCCGGTGAGGTAGCGCGAATCATCGCTGGCAAGAAAGAGCGCCAGTCCGGCGACGTCATCGGGAGTGCCGGGTCGCCGCAACGGGATGCGTTCGCCAGCCCAGCGCCGCATGTCTTCCTGGCTGGGCAGCATGCCGGTGTTGATGATGCCTGGCGCCATGGCGTTGGCGCGAATGCCCTGCGGGCCGTACTGCAGGGCGATGTGACGGGTCAGTCCTGCGACAGCCGCCTTGGAAGTGCCATAAGCCGCTGAATCTGTAAAGGCGATAGTCGCACTGATAGAGGCCAGGTTCACAATGACCCCGGGGATGTTTTCCGCCAGCCAGTGCCGAATGACGCATTGCGACATCAGGAACACGCTGGTCACGTTCACGCGCAACATGCGCTCCCACTGTTCGTCGTTCATCTCTTCAAACGCAGCATTGAAGAAGATGCCGGCGTTGTTGACCAGAATGTCGACGCTGCCGAAGCGGGCGATGGCGCTGTCCACAAAATCTTGCACCTGGTCCCGGCACGAAACATCCGCTTCCAGAGCCATTACGCTGATTCCCTCCTCGCGCAGGGTTACAGCCATCTGTTGCACGCCAGGCTCGTCGAGATCGCATAGCGCCAGGTTGCAACCTTCTTGCGCATATCGCGTCGCAATGGCGGCGCCAATGCCGCGCGCCGCGCCGCTGATGATGGCGGTCTTGCCTGCCAGGCGTGTCATTCTGCCTCCTCCGGCTCGATCCAGGCGACTACGTCGCCGACCGGCACCTCCTCATCCAACTCGACACAGAGCTCCGTGAGCTTCCCGCTGGCGGACGCTTCCAGTTCAACCTCCACCTTTTCGGTGGTGATTACGGCAATGCCCTGGCCTTCGCTCAGGGTGTCGCCGGGGTGCGCCAGCCACTCCACGATGAATCCGGCTTCCATGGTCATGCCAAATTTTGGCATACGCACTGCGACCCGCTCCATTTCAGGCTTCCTCCCTCTGCAGGCAGCGCCGCACCGCTTCAATGATGGCATCAGCGGAGGGTACCACGGCCTTCTCGAGCACCGGGCTGAAGGGCAGCGGAACGTCAATGTTGCTGACGCGCTGAACCGGCGCGCGCAGATGATGAAAAGCCTTCTCGGCCACGGTCGCAGCCCATTCGCTGGCCGCGCCGCAGACCGGGAAGCTCTCGTCTACGGCGACGAAGCGGCCGGTCTTGCGCACGCTGCGCAGCACGCAGGTCTCATCCCAGGGCTTAAGCGTGCGCAGGTCGATCACTTCACAATTGATGCCTTCCTGCGCCAGTTTTCGCGCCGCATCCAGGCAGCGCCGCGTCATGGCGCCGGCCGTACAAATCGTGACGTCCTCACCTTCGCGGCGAATGGCGGCCTCCCCGAGGGGGATGGTGTAAGCCTCGTCAGGCACCTCGCCGCGCTGCCCACCCAGCGAGAGTGGATTGAGAAACACGACCGGGTTGTCGTCGCGTATGGCTGCGCTGAGCAGGCCTTTCACGTCATAAGGTGTGGAGGGCAAAACGACTTTGATGAGGGGCATGTTCATGAACAGGGGATGCACCGGCTGGCTGTGATGATGGCCGGCGCTGATGCCGGCGCCGTTTACCGCCATGAGCACGAGCGGCAGCGTCGTTTGGCCGCCAAACATGTAGCGCATGGCGCCGGCCTGGTTGGCGATCTGGTCGAAGGCCAGGAAGAGGAACGTGCCGAACATCAGGTCAACCACGGGACGCATGCCGGTCGCAGCCGCGCCGATGCCGGCGCCGGTAATTGCCAACTCCGAGATGGGCGTGTTGATGATGCGTTCATCCCCAAATTCGCGATGCAGCCAGCGCGTCCCTGCGAAGACGCCCAGACGCACATCCTCGCCCATCAGCACCACGCGTTCATCGCGTTGCATTTCTGCGCGCAAGGCCTCTCGAATGGCATCGACTGTGGTTATGCGCGGCATGTTTTGGTCTCCTCGCCTCGTCAGCTGCTCAGACCCAGGTGTCCTCCAAAACTGTTTCAGGGCCAGGGTTCGGACTTTCCCGTGCGAAAAACACGGCCTCAACCACCTGCTCCGTCGCTTCCTGGTCGATGGTCTCCAACGCGTTGGCGTCGGCGATTCGATCCTGCAGGATGCGTTCGTGCAGGATGAGCAGCGGATCGCGCGCCTGTGCCCGCGCCTCTTCTTCTGGCAGCCGGTACGTCTGTCCGGCAAGGTATGCTTTCTCACCTTCTGCGTGGCCGCCGCGCCGATGTGTTTTTGCCTCGATCAGGGTTGGGCCCGCGCCGTCACGCGCCCGCGCCACCGCCTGGCTGGCGACAGCATGGACCGCCAGCGCGTCGGTGCCATCCACAATGTGCCCAGGGATTCCATAGCCGCCGGCGCGCGCAGCGATGTCCTCTATGTTCATGACCTGCGACGCCGGCGTGAACTCACCGTACTGGTTGTTCTCGCAGACGAAGATGACCGGTAGTGACATGGCTGATGCCAGGTTGAGGGACTCGTGAAAGCTGCCTTCGTTGGCTGCGCCGTCACCGAAGAAGCTGACAGAGACTTGGTCCGTCTTTCGCAGCTTGATGCTCAGTGCGGCGCCGGTCGCGATCGGGATGCCGCCGCCCACAATGCCGCAGGCGCCCAGCATGCCGATGGTGAAATCGGCAATGTGCTGGCTGCCACCCTTGCCGCGACAGTAACCGGTTTCCTTGCCGAAGAGTTCGGCCATCATGCGTTTCGGTTCACCACCTTTGGCGACCACGTGGCCGTGGCCGCGATGGGTGCTGGTCACGTAATCTTCCGTGCGCAGTGCCACACACACGCCCGCGGCGACGGCTTCCTCCCCAATGTAGAGATGGACTGAGCCAGGCAACTCGCCATTGCGGAAGAGGCGTGCGACCTCTTCTTCAAAACGCCGGATGTTCAGGATGCGTCGGTAAATATCAAGCGCAACTTCGGGAAGTATATCGTTCATGGTTGTGTACTCTCCGCACAGATCGTTGCCGCCGTGAGCGCCAAAGTTTGTGTGGCGCTCAGGATTTGGTCGATTTCGATGCATTCGTCGACCATGGGCCAGACAGGAATATAACCTGGACCGTATTCCACACAAGTAATGCCGGCGCCCTTGAAATGACAGGTGTCGGCCGTGGCGCCGATGCGGTGACCGGCGCCGATTTTCGGACTATTACCGGTGACCCCGGTGTGGGCCGCGACCAGGGCCTGTACGAGCGGCTCGTCGGCAGCGGTCGCCGCACGCGCCGGCATGCTTTGGTGACGTTCACTTTGCGGCATCACCAGTTCAAACTGTCCATCCGGGTCTTCCTGGCGAATCCCCTCAAGCAACGCATGTAGATCCGCGCGCACGCCCTCCTCGCTCATCCCGGGCACGATGCGCAGGTCGAAGGACAGCGTAGTGATGTGCTGGTGATGTTCGATGTCGCGTACGGCCATGGCCGGGAAACCGGGCAGCAGGGGGTGCGGCACAAAGCGCAGCCAGCCGCCATCCTGTGCCGGTCGCAGGGGCTGATAGGACGGCCCCAGCGCTTCAATGA
This sequence comes from Phototrophicaceae bacterium, assembly GCA_965223965.1. Classification (GTDB taxonomy): domain Bacteria; phylum Chloroflexota; class Anaerolineae; order Aggregatilineales; family Phototrophicaceae; genus JAGWBD01. The sequence goes on along the minus strand of CBDCXX010000006.1, from coordinate 1,298,938 downwards.
CCTTCATGATCTTTTCGATGGGGTTGATGTAGGGCACGCGGTGTTTGAATTCGCCAATCACCCGAATCAGGCCCTGCACGTAGCCGACAGAGATGAGCCCGACATCCAGGTTGCCCGCCTCGGACACGATGCAATTATCCGGGCGCAGACCGCTGGCCAGCAAGTGCTGCGCGCCAGCGCCGCCGCCAGTCTCCGCCACCACGCAGGCGACGGTCAGGTCGCCGCGCAACGGCAGGCCTGAGCGGCGCAAGGTCTCGGCCGCCATCAGAATGGACGCGAGTCCGGCTTTCATGTTGATAGCGCCCAGGCCGTAGAGCATCCCGTTCTCGATGTCAGCGGCGAAAGGATCGTGACTCCAGTCCGCGCGCCGGAAGATTTCGCCTTTCCAGTCGCTCGTGTCTGTATGGCCACAGAGCATCAGCGAAGGACCGCTGCCATCACCGCGAAGCACGCCGATGGCCTGATGCGTGCTGGCGCCACCGGCGAGCGGCACTTCCTGCAGTTCGACCTCGAAGTCCCGCTGCCGTAGCCAGTCAGCCAGCCAGTGGCCCAGCTCAGATTCCTGCCAAAGGGAGGAGGGAATGCGAATAAGTTGCTGCGCCAGTGCGACTGACTCGTCGGGTTGCAGGTGAGAGAGCAGGGGAGGGGCAGCCATCAGGATGATGACCAACAGTTGCTTTTCTGGCCTGTGATCCGGAGAGCGGTGTGTCTCATTTTGCGATGACCAACGCTGACTGTAAGCCTGGGATTCTACCCGCGGGCCTACGCAGCCGCTACAATGCCCGGCACAGCCGGCGGAAACCAGGTGAGCGTCGCACATGTCTGAAGAGATCGTCTATTCGCAAAAGGGGCCGCCGGCGCTGCCGGAAATGAGCGGGCCAGAGCTTGAAGAGCGCCTGCAGCAGACGCAGGTGCTGCTCCTGCCCTTCGGCGCCACGGAGGCTCATGGTGCCCATCTGCCGCTGGGGACGGACACCTACGAGGCGCGAGAGAACTGTCGCCGGGCCGCGCTGCGGCTTGAGGAAAGTGGCTGCCCGGTGGTTATCGGGCCGGAAATCCCCTTCGGCATCTCCAGTTTTCACATGGATTTTGTCGGCACCATATCGCTCAGCGCCACCACTTTCATCGCGTTGACGAAGGAGATCTGCCTTAGCCTTTATGCGAGCGGGTTTCGCAAATTCGCTTTCGTGCACGGTCACGACGGTAATCTGCCTGGCATGATGGTTGCTGCCCAGGAACTGGTGGACAATACCGATGACGCCGAAGCCATGGTGCTCAACTGGCTGGCGCCCCTGAGCAAGGTGTATCACCACATTCAGACCTCGAGAAAAATGGAGGGGCATGGCGGGGAAGGCGAGACCGCCCGCATCATGGTCACGCATCCCGGCCTGGTGAAGCTGGACAGGGCCGTGCGGCATCACGTCGAGCCGGAAGGCATGCGCAAGGTGCAGGGGCCAGAGCACGTGAAGACTGGCGGCGGCATCTTCTATGCCACGCGCAGTTACAAGGCGCACACGCCCTACGGGCACATCGGCGACCCGGCCCTGGCTACAGTCAGCGCCGGCGAGCGTGGCTACGATGTCGTCGCCGAATGGATCAGCCGCGTCGTCGCGCGCGATTTCTTCGGCCAGGATGTGGACATGGACGCGCCGCTGCTGTGAGCGGCGCGGCGGCGCAGGTCGCTACTGCAGCAATGCGTGCATAGCCGCCAGACAGCGCGGCACGGCATATTCCAGCGGCTCGGCGTTGCCTTCATACTCCAGCGAGAGCCAGCCCTGATAGCCATGTCCGGCGAGCACACCGTGGATTCCCGTCAGGTCGACCAGGCCTTCGCCGACGACTGAGCCGGTGTAGCTTTTGCCGTCGAGGCCCTGATAGACATGGCCCGTTTCATCCGGTGCCGCGTAGGTGAAGTCCTTGAGATGCACCAGCGCGACGAGGTCGACGAGCGCGCTGGCCGCCTGCAGGGGGTTTTGCCCCACCAGGAGAAAGTTTCCCGTGTCCAGATTGGCGCGCAGTGCGGGCGAACTCACCGCCTCAATGATGCCGCGCACCTGTTCACTACGTCCGGCGACGTGACCGTGGTTCTCCAGTGCGAGTGTGACACCCTGGCTGGCGGCGTAGTCCGCTCCCGCTGCCAGACTGTCAACCACCCAATTGATGCCCTGCTCCAGCGAGTATCCCGGGATTTTGTCCCCGCTGAAGACGCGCAGCAAGCCTGCGCCCAGCTGCGCGGCCACGTCGACGCCGTGACACAGCGATTTCAATTGCTGCGCGCGCGCAGCCGCGTCCGGCTGGAAGAAGTTCGTGCTGATGGAGTAGACTGGTAGCATCATCCCAAGTGCCGCACAGCGTCGCTTAACTTCAACGATTTCGCTGTTTTCATCCGTCCAGAACATTTCGAGCAGTTCAACGCCTTCTGCGCCCACGCGTGCTGCGTAGTCGAGGAAGCCGTACAGATCCAGCTGACCCGCGCGAACCGGCGCAACGAGGCTGTACATGCTCAGGCCACATTTCATGCGTTCACTCCCCTCATTGTCTCACAGTTGCCATTCGGCGCGGGCCGCCTGCATCGTCTTGCGCGGCGGAGCATTGCTGTGGCCATGACCATCGCGCACCCAACGTGGATCAACCGGGTCGCTGGCCGGCTGAAAACGGACGTCGCAACTGAGGCGAAAGCGCCGCGTGAGGTTGGTTGTTGACGCGTGCATGAGGTACATGCCGAAGATCACCACATCGCCGGCACGAAAGTCGTTGGTACGCCAGCATCCACCGTGACGGGCAGAAAGTTCCAGTGGGTCGCGCGAGAACCAGCCCTCCACGCCGTCCCGGTCGACATCCATGCGGCCATAAGTTTCGCGAATCTGTGCGTAGCCCTCAAGTCGCTGTGATCCGGCGCAAACTGCCAACGTGCCCTGTTCAACCGGGATGTCGCCCAGTGGAATCCAGACGGTGATAAGTTGCTGCGAGCCCCGACCCATGTAGACGTGATCCATATGCGCACCGGTGTAGCGTTCGTTGCCAACCGCGCGCAGCCACATGTAATGGAAGCTGAGAGCCGGCTCGCCAAACCAGGTTTCGAAGAAGCGGAACAAGGCCGGGTGCTCGACCACGGCCAGCGTGGCAGGGTGATGCGCGAGTCCCCCGGTGCCAGGCATGCGCAGGCCACGCCCGTCCGGTGGCATAACTCCCTCAGTCACCGGCGTGCCAGGGGTGAGCAGTTCCCGTTCAGCCATGTGTTCCAGGATGACGTGGCGCGCTGTCAGCACTGTCTCGCGCGGCAACAGCTCCCGCAGCCATAGATAGCCGTCCTTGCGCATACGTTCGCGCAGCACATTGAGGTCAACCTGAGGTTGGCTGGCGTACAGTCTGCCTAGGGACGTGCCGGGAAACTCGAGGTCACGCGGGCCGAAACGAATGCGCATCCTGTCCCTCCAGCGGATTCGCGCAGAGCGTATCCCGCCAGGGACGCTGCTGCCAGCATCAGGTTTGGCAGTCATCTAGGCTATCGCCTACAATCTGACGCATGGTCGCCAAAAGGGCAGTGCGATGATCCAGTACATCCTGCGGCGTCTGCTCTTTTCCGCGCCGGTGTTGCTGGGCATCCTGGTATTGACCTTCAGCCTGGCGCGAGCCATCCCTGGCGATCCTTGCCGCTCAATTTTGGGCGAACGCGCCACCGACCAGATCTGCGATGAATTCGCGCGCCGCAACGGCCTTGATCAGCCGTTGCCAATACAATTCCTCGTCTATTTACGCAACATTGCGCAGGGCGAACTGGGGCAATCCTTCCGCTTCAGACGCCCGGTGGCCGAGCTGCTGGTCGAGCGCATGCCGACCACCATGGAGCTGGGCTTCAGCGCGATGCTCTTCGCAATAAGCGTGGGCGTGCCGCTGGGGGTGCTCAGCGCGCGCCGTCACAAGTCGGCGCTGGACGTGGGTACGATGGTTGGCGCCAACATGGGCGTGTCGATGCCGGTCTTCTGGCTGGGGCTGATGCTGGCCTACATCTTTGGCGTGATCTTTCGCGATACGCCGTTGGCCCTGCCGCCTTCCGGCCGACTGACGCCTGGCGCCAGCCCGGAACCCTGGTACGAGGTCTGGGGGCTGGTGGCAGAAGGCGCGGATGGCAATGCCTTTCAGATTTTCCTCTCGCGCTTCTACCTGCTTAACGCCATTTTGACGCTCAATTGGCAGTTGTTTGTCGATACCTTGCGGCACCTTGTTCTACCAGCCGTCGCCGTGGGTACCATTCCGCTGGCCATCATCGCGCGCATGACGCGCTCCAGTCTGCTGGAAGTGCTGAATGAAGATTATGTGCGCACGGCGCGTGCCAAGGGTCTGGCCGAGCGACTGGTGGTGATGCGACATGCGCTCAACAACGCGCTGCTGCCGGTAGTCACCGTCATCGGCCTGAACTTCGGCCTGGTCATCAGCGGCGCAGTCCTGACCGAAACAATCTTCGGGTTGACCGGTGTGGGACGCACACTGGTGGACAGCATCACCTCACGCGACTACTCCCTGGTGCAGGGCTTTACGGTGATCATCGCCTTCGGTTTCGTGCTGCTCAATCTCCTGGTGGATATCATGTACGGTTGGCTGGACCCACGCATTCGCCTGGGGCAGGGCTAGCCGATGGCCCATGTCACAGTCTCGCTGGAGACTGAAGACCGGCGCGCCGGATCACAGAGCCTTTGGATTGAGGCGGCGCGCAACCTGCGCCGCAATCCCTCGGCCATCACCGGGCTGATCGTCATCGGCTTGCTGGTGCTGATTGCCCTGGCCGCGCCAGTCTTCGCCACGCACGACCCCATCCTCTCGATGATCGGCCAACCAGGCGAGACCGGCCGTTTGCAAGCGAGGCTACCCTGCATCCCGCTGCTGGGCTGCCAGGACGCTCCTCACTACATGGGCCTTGACCTGAACGCGCGCGATCTCTACAGCCGCGTAATATACGGCACGCGCACTTCGTTGTCGGTCGGCATCATCACCATCTCCCTGTCCATCGTGAGCGGCACGTTGCTGGGCCTCGTTGCGGGTTACGCCGGCGGACGAACGGAAGACGTCATCATGCGTATTATGGACGTCGTCCTGGCCTTCCCGGCGCTGCTGTTGGCAATCTCGATCGTGACGATACTGGGGCCAGGCCTGACCAACGCATTGCTCGGCATCACGATCACCTTCATCCCGCAATACGCGCGTCTGACGCGGGCCAGCGTACTTTCGCTTAAAGAGCAGGAATTCGTTGTGGCTGTACGCGCTGTGGGCGCAGGGCCCTTGCGCATTCTTTTCAATCATGTTCTGCCCAACGCCGTCACACCCATCATTGTGCAAGGCACGCTGGGCATCGGCACGGCCATTCTCGACGCTGCCGCGCTGTCTTTCCTCGGTCTGGGCGCGCAGCCGCCGACACCGGAATGGGGCCAGATACTGAGTGAATCGCGCAACTACGTGTTTACTTCGCCGCACCTGGTGTTCTATCCCGGCATCGCCATCATGCTCACGGTGCTGGGCTTCAACCTGCTGGGCGACGGCATGCGCGACGCGCTGGATCCGCGCCTAAATCGCAACTAAAGCAAATTTGAAAAGGCGGGCTGTCAGTCGTTGCCGATCAGATTCCTGAGCACAGCGAGGTCGGCTGCGACGAGTTCGTCCGCGTTGCTGCCATAGTTGTTTTCGCAGATGAGCCAGCCATCAAACTCAATGGCCTGCAATGCCTGCACAAACGCCTCGAATTGACCTTCACCCTGTCCGAGTGACGCGCTTCCCATCACGTGGTTCAGGCCGTCCTTGACATGCACCTGGTTGCAAAGGTAGCGGGAGGGCAGCTCACGGACCAAATCGGCGGCGAGATGTCCGAAGATGACCGGGTTATAACCGTCGATCAGCACGCGCAGGGAAGGGTGGTCGACCAGATCAATGATACGCATGTGTCCGGCGGCGTCGAGACTGTTTTCCATGGCGAGCTGAAGGGGCTGGCCATCGATGTATTCGCAGCCGCGACGGAGCATGGCACTGGCGCGCTCAAATTCTTCATTCGTACTAATTTGTCCTTTGAAGAAACTGGGGCAATAGACTAGACCGATGCCCATGGCCAGCGCCGTATCGAGCGCGCTGCGCAGGACATTCCAGGCACGTCGGCCGGTATCGCTGTCATGCGGACTGTGCAGCGGCAGCTTGTTCATGATACTGATGCCGATGCCGACGATTTCGACGCCGGCTTCCTCCGCAGCCTGCAGGTAGACTTTCTGCAGGGCCGGATTACGCAATGCGACGGCTGTGTCTTCATCCCCGATACCGAGCTGGATGCCCGCAAAGCCCAGTTCTGCGGCGCGATGCAGGGCGTCCACGCCGCTGCGATCGAGGATCCACTGACAGACGCCAATTTGAATCATGAGTGCTCCTGTGGTGGCGCCGGGTCAGGCTGCGACCCGGCGCCAGAGAATCATGGATGGATTTAGCCGCAGTCCATGTCTGCATTGACGAATTGCTGGAAGATGGTGAGGTAGATGGCGAAACCTTCGCCAGTGCCGGTGTGCAGCGGGCTGCAGGCGTCGCCCGCTGCCTGCCAGGTGGTGACCACGTCGTTGGCGTCAAGGTCCGTACCATCATGGAACTTCACGCCATCGCGCAGATGGAAGGTCCACACCAGGCCGCCGTCGGAGACTTCCCAGCTCTCCGCCAGGCCAGGTATTACGTCCACGCCGCCGAGGGAGAAGTCCAGCAGGGCTTCGCTGATCTGGTGACAGGCGCGGAAGGACTCGCCGTCGAAGGTGTCGTTGCAGTAGAGCGAGATGGGCTCGGCATCCTGCATGTAGATGATGTTGTCATCATCAGGGTCCTCGACGCGGCTGAACTGCTCGGTGCCGTCGAGCACGCCTGGATGAATGCCCGTGATACGCGCCTGCCACACGTCAGCTGCGCCGGCGTGGCCGAAGGGCACCCAGGGAACATTGGCTGCGATGCCTGATGCGACTTCACGGAAGAGCTCCTGGCGAATTGCAGGGTCCAGTTCCTGTCCGGCTGCAACCAGCGGCTCGTAGATGTCAGGGTAGGAATCGCCAAACTGGTTGAGATTCTCTCCCAGGCAGCAGGTCAGGAAGTTGGAGGCGTCCGGGAAGTCCGCGTGCCAGCCAAGCAGATGCAGTGGCTCGTTGCCGGAAAGCGAGGAACCAATAAAGGAACCGGATTCCATGACCTGGACATCAGCTTCGATACCGGTCATGGCCAGCTGCGCTTGCAGGTCGTTGGCGATGACTCCTGGTGTTGGCAGATAAGCACGCACTACGTCGCGCCAGGTCAGCGTCAGCGGACGCTCCTCGCCGGTACGGCGGTCGGTGACTGTATTCAGCGGTAGCGAGAAGCCGAGCTCGTCAGCCGCCTCCTGCAACAGGGCCTGCGCCATGTCGGGATCGTAGCCAGGCGCGCCGATGTCTGGCACGTGACCGAAGACTGCCGGCGGCACGAAGTCCGGGCTAATTGGCGAACCAACCGGGAAGAAGTTGTCAACGATGCGTTCGCGGCTGATGGACATGGAAATGGCCATGCGCACGCGCACATCATCGAGCGGCGCGAAGTAATTGCTGATGCCGACGTAAACGCCGGTCAGCGGCGGGATGTCAACCAGGGTGTAGTCGGGGTCATCGCGGAAGACCTGGAAGTCGCTCGGGTTGGCGAACTTCATGCCGTCGATAGTACCGGCGCGCAACTCGGTGGCCCGGGCGGCGGACTCTGCGCTCCAGCGCAGGATGACAGTCTCCTCGATCGACTTCTCGCCCCAGTAGTCATCAAAGCGGCTGTAAACGATTTCGTTGCCCTGGTCCCAGTTGTCGAGCTGGAGCGGGCCGGTGCCAACCGGGCTCGTGAGCAGGTCGCCGGTGCCGCCGGTCTCGTTCAGATACTCGCTGGGGTGAATGGCCATGCCGAGGCTCGCCATCTCCTGATGGAATATGGCGTCGGGGTTGCAGAGCGTGACCCGCACGGTCAGTGCGTCAACTGCCTCGATCGAGCTGAGGTTCCCGCCATAGTCACAGTCTGCCGCGGCAAAGGTGAGCATTTCATCCTGGGCTGCAGCCGGAACGAGCGTTATGCCCAATACCAGTAACAGCAGCAGGGCCCGTAACACAATCCTCATGTTCTCCTCCGATCAGATTAAAGTAAAGGACAGACGCGCCCGGCCAGGTAAGGCAGCGGGCAACGCAACCTCTACCGCAGTATACTGCGCGGCAGGGTTCCTGCCAACAGGGGTCGCTTTTTGCGCGTCCTGGCAACATGGACTACCCTTTGCGCCTGTGTCTGTGGAGAGCGCGAATGGAAATCACAGCAAACTTCGAAAGCGGCAACATCCTTGTTGAAACCGTCCGCGGCAGCGCTGCGACCCTCCGCATTCGCCCGGACAGCAACGCGGACTTCTTTCAGTGGTTCTACTTCCGCGCCGAGGGTGTGGCCGGCGAAGAGCGGCAGCTGAGTATCAGCAACGCTGCCGGCGCCAGTTATCCCGGGGCCTGGCCAGGCTTTCGCGTACTCACTTCCTCTGACCATGTCACCTGGCAGCGGCTGCCAACGCGCTACGAGAACGGCGTCCTGAATTTCACACATACAGATGCGCCGGATGTGGCCTACTACGCCTTTTTCGTGCCCTATCCTGAGGCGCGCCGGCGAGCCTTGCTGACGGTTGCGACCGGTACGCCGGGCGTGGAACGGCGCTCTATCGGTCGCTCGCTTCAGGATCGCTCGCTGGACATGCTGGTCTTCGGTGAGGAGACGGGCGGCCAGCGTATCTGGGTCATCGCGCGCCAGCACGCCGGCGAGCCCATGGCCGAGTGGGCTGCCGAAGGTTTTGTACGCCGCCTGCTGGACCCGAGCGACGAGGTCGCCAACGAGCTGAAGGCCAAGGCGACCATATCGGTGATTCCCAACGTCAATCCTGACGGCAGCGCGCTGGGAAATCTGCGGGCCAACGCGGCAGGCGTCGATCTAAATCGTTCGTGGAGCCGTCCGGTGGTCAACAACCCTGAAGTAGATGCCGTTAAGCTGGCGATTGAGCATGACGGCGTCGATTTCTTCATCGACCTGCACGGCGATGAAACGCGGCCCTACATCTGGATCGTGCCGCCCGGCGTTCATCTCGATCCTGCCGCAGCGCGTCAGGTGCTGCATTTTGAACTTGAGCTGGCGCGACTGCATCCTGAGCTGCAACCGCCGCCGGTGGGCATTGAGGGCGTGGATGCGGCCGAGGCGGGAATGTCCGTCAACTACATTGCAACCACCTATGGCTGCCCGGCCTGGACGCCGGAGCTGCCATTCCCGGAGGTGCCCGGCATGGGCGATTCGCTACTCGCCGACGGCTGCATGCGTTTTGGCCGCTCCTGTCTGGCAGCCCTGAACGTGGTCATCGGCTGAACTGATGAAGCTGCTCATCTACGGTGCCGGTGCAATCGGCGGCAGCATCGGCGCCCATCTGGCGCGGGCGAAGCACGAAGTGACCCTGGTAGACCGCGACGAGGTGCACGTATCCGCCATGCAGCGCAGGGGACTTGAGTTGCGCGGCCCGGTCGCTGCCTTTCGCACGCCCGTAACGGCCTGTTTGCCGGCACAACTTGCCGACAGCTTCCACGTCATTCTGCTCTGCGTCAAATCGCAGCACACGGACGCGGCGGTCAAATCATTGCGGCCGCATCTGGCGCCGGAGGGATTCGTCGTCTCCATGCAGAATGGTCTCAACGAGCCATTGATCGCCAGCCTGGTGGGCGAGGAGCGGACGATGGGCGCTTTCGTCAACTTTGGCGCCGATTACCTCGAGCCGGGCGTGATTCACTTCGGCGGGCGTGGCGCAGTGGTTCTGGGTGAGACAGATGGTGAAATCTCCCAGCGCGTGCAGGCCCTGCGCGCAGCGCTGCTGGCCTTTGATGAGGACGCCATTCTGACGGACAACATCTTCGGCTATCTGTGGAGCAAGGAAGCCTACGGTGCGATGCTCTTTGTCACGGCCCTGACGAATGAGTCAATCGCCGATTCGCTGGCCACCCCGGAGCACCACAAGTTGTACGTCGCCATAGCCCGCGAGCTGCTGGCGGTTGCAAGCGCGGAAGGCATCCGTCCCGAGTCCTTCAACGGCTTCAATCCGGCAGCTTTCCTGCCCGGCGCCAGCGATGCACTGGCCGGGCGTTCACTGGCAGAAATGGTGGAATTCAACCGTCGTTCGGCCAAGACCCACAGCGGCATCTGGCGCGACCTGGCGGTGCGCAAGCGCCCGACGGAAATCGCAATGTACGAACAGGTGTTGGCCGTGGGCGAAAGGCACGCCCAGTTCATACCGCTGACACGGCGCATGATGAGCATGATACGCGAGATTGAGTCTGGCCAGCGGCCGCTGGCAAGCGCAAACGTCGACGAACTCGCCGAAGAACTGGCCTGAGCGATGCATGTTGATTTCACAGACCAGCGCGTAATTGTCACCGGCGCAGCCCATGGCTTCGGGCGCGCCATCAGTCAGGCCTTCGCCCGGCGCGGCGCGGAGGTGTGGGCCTGTGACATCCTGGCGGACGAACTGGAAGAGACCAGGACGCTTGTCGTCGACGAGGGCGGTCGATGTAAGGTGCGCCCGGTTGACGTCCGGGAACGTGAGCAAGTGCAGGACTTCGTGCGGGAGGTCTGCGCGGATGGGCAGCCGGTGCAGGTGCTGGTTAATAATGCCGGCGGCGTGTTGGGGCAGAGCGGTCGTCCGCTGGAAGAGATTGATGAAGCGGACTGGGACAGCATTTTCGAAGTGAACGCGCGTGGCGCCTTCTGGATGGCCCAGGCCGTAGCGCCCGGGATGAAGACAGCGCGCTTCGGCCGCATCGTGAACATCTCCAGTGGCGCGGGCCTGCGCCCCAGCCTGACCGGCATTCAGGCCTACGCGGCGGCAAAGGCGGCGCAGATCCATCTGACCAGGCAATTGGCGCAGGAGCTGGGCCCCTGGGGCATAACTGTCAACAACATTGCGCCGGGTTTTGTGCGTTCCAATCCAACGACCGAGCGTCAGTGGCAAGGATACGGCACTGAGGGTCAGCGCGCGCTGGTCGAGAGTTTGGCGCTGCGACGACTGGGCAGCGCTGAAGACATTGCGCAGGGCGTGCTCTTCTTCGCGTCAGCGTATGCAGGCTGGATCACGGGTCAGGTGCTGCCAATCGATGGAGGCCGACTCTAGGGGCCCGGCTCCAGAGTCAGGCACGAAAGGAATGGGCCGACCATGCGCCAAAATCGAATCCTGAGCGCCGGTACTGTGTTAACCGGCAGCCTTGCCTTGTTGATCGCATCCACTTTTTCACTTGCTGCTCAGGAGACTACTCCCTTCGCTGACGTCAGCGAAGCGGCCGGAGTGCTTGCGACGCACCGCGGAGTCTGGGATCCGGAGGAGAGTCGGCGCGGCTATCTGGCAGTGGGTCAGGCCTGGGGTGATTACGACAACGATGGCCATGTCGATCTGTATCTCACCGGCAACCTCGACCCCAACGTGCTGCTGCACAACGAGGGCGACGGAAAATTCCGCCCGGCGCCCTTCGCAGAGCAAATGGCGCTGGCGCAGTTGCCCAGCGGTGGCGCGCTCTGGGCGGACTATGACAACGATGGTTGGCGCGATCTGCTCGTGCTGAACGACGGACCCAACGTGCTCTGGCGCAACCTGGAAGGCGTCGGTTTTGAGGATGTGACCTCGCAGGCCAGCATTGGCGGCGACGTCAAAAGCAGCAGCGCGGCCTGGGACGACTTTGACGGCGACGGCTGGCTCGACCTTTACGTCGCCAACTGGTCCTGCTTCCCGGAATGCGACCCGGTTGACTTTTCGCGGCAGCAGGACCGGCTGTATCGCAATCTGGGCGATGGAAGTTTCAAAGACGTTACCGCCGATCTCGACCTTGAGCGCACGCGAGGTGCCGCCTTTGCCGTCAGTTTTGTCGATTTCGACCGTGATGGCGATGCGGATATATACGTGGTTAATGACAAGCTGCAGAACGAAGTAGGCAACCTGCTCTGGCGAAACGACGGGCCAGGTTGCTCGCACTGGTGCTGGACGGACGTCTCGGCGGCGGCCGGCGCTGGCGCGCTCATCAACGGCATGGGCCTTGCCGTCGGTGATTATGACAACGATCTCGATACTGATTTCTACTTCACCGAGATGGTCTACCCGATGTTCTTGCTCGACAACCAGGGCGACGGCACCTTTTTGGACCGTGCTCTCGAGGCCGGCGTGGCAGTCAACTTGCAGGCTGACCACGCGGTTGGCTGGGGCGCGGCCTTTCTCGATCATGACAACGACGGCTGGCTGGACCTCTACATGGCGGCCAGCGGTCAAAGTCGCGATGACATCGACTTCACCATGACCATGCACGACCCCTGGCCGAATCCCTTCTTCGTCAACAATCGTGATGGCAGCTTCCGCGAGCTCGCTCTGGGTGGGGAAGCGCGGGCCACCATGGGCATTGCACGCGCGGACTACGACAATGATGGCCGCGTCGACATCGTGCTGGGCAACTGGAACGAGGGTTACCAGCTCTGGCGCAACACGACGCAGACCGATAACGCCTGGCTGGGCCTGCTGCTGCGCGGCGGCGGCACGGTCAATCGCGATGCCATCGGCGCGCGCGTCATCGTCACGACGCCGGACGGACTGGCGCGCCTAGGCGAGGTGCGCAGCGGTTCTGGCCTGGGCGCTGGTGACGATATCCGGCTGCACTTTGGCCTCGGTGACGCAACCCAGGCTGAAGTGCGCGTCCTCTGGCCGGATGGCAGCGAGCAGGTACATGAACATTTGGCAGCCGGGTTCTGGCATGAGCTGGCCTGGTCGGGACAAAACTCAGACGCGTAACTGGAGGCAGGATGAAGCTGGACGGGATGCTGGAATGGCGCTGTATCGGCCCCTTCCGTGGCGGCAGGGTGGTCGCCGTGGCGGGCGATGTGCGGCAGCAAAATGTGTTTTACTTTGGCGCCTGCGCCGGTGGCCTCTGGAAAAGCGATGATGCCGGCACCTACTGGCAGAACATCACGGATGGCTGGTTCAATACGGCTTCCATTGGCGCCCTGGCCGTCTCTGAGGCAGACCCCAATGTGATTTATGCCGGCACGGGCGAGACGACCATTCGCCTTGATGTCACTCACGGCGACGGCGTTTACCGCTCGACCGATGCCGGCCGCAGCTGGACGCACTGCGGGCTGCAGGACACGCGCCACATCGCCAAGGTGCGCATTCATCCACAGGACCCTGACATTGCCTGGGTGGCAGCTTTCGGCCACGCCTTCGGTCCCAACCGGGAACGCGGCGTCTACAAGACGGTGGATGGCGGGTGCAGCTGGCAGCAGGTGCTCTTCAAGAGCGAGCGCGCCGGCGCCATTGACCTGTCAATCGATCAGAACAATCCACGCATCCTCTACGCAGCCATGTGGGAGGCTTACCGCAACTTTTGGGACATCTCCAGCGGCGGGCCGGACAGCGGCATCTGGATGTCCAGCGACGGCGGCGAAAACTGGCAGGACATTTCTCGTAATCCGGGCCTGCCGGAAGGCGTGCGCGGCAAGATTGGCATTGCCGCCTCGCCGGCGCGACCGGGACGGGTATGGGCGTTGATGGAGGCGACCGGCGGCGGAGGAATGTTCCGCTCCGACGACTACGGCGCGACCTGGGAACACGTGGCGGCCAATGACGAGCTGATTTCGCGCGGCTGGTACTACATGCACCTCACGCCCGATTCACTGGACGGCGACACGGTGTACGTGAGCAACCTGAAGCTGTGGAAATCGATCGATGGCGGCCACAATTACGCGCAAATTTCGACGCCCCATGGCGATAACCATGATCTCTGGATCGATCCGGCCAATCCACAGCGCATGATTCAGGGCAACGATGGCGGCGCCTGCGTTTCGCTGAATGGCGGCTCGACATGGTCGACCCAGTTCAACCAGCCCACGTCCCAGTTCTATCACGTCGCGGCGGACACGCGCGATCCCTACACGGTCTACGGTACGCAGCAGGACAACAGTAGTGTCGCGGTTCCGTCGCGCAGCCCGCGCACTTCAATCACCTGGTCAGACTGCTGGCCGGCGGGCACCGGTGAGAGCGGTTACATCGCCGTGCGCCCGGACGACCCGGACGTGATATACGTGGGCGCCGTGGGTAGTTCGCCAGGCGGTGGTAACTCACTGCAGCGCTACGATCACCGCGCGCGCCAGATTCGCCTCATCACGACCTGGCCCGAGGAGATGCACGGTGAAGCGCCAATCAATGAGCGCTATCGCTTCGCCTGGACCTATCCCATCATCATCTCGCCGCACGACCCCAACACGCTCTACATCGGCGGCAACCAGGTGATGCGCTCGACCAATGAGGGGCAAAGCTGGCAGAAGATCAGCCCGGATCTGACGCGCGCAGACCCCGCCACGCTGCAGCCCAGCGGTGGGCCGGTCAATCGCGAGTCTGTGGGCGCGGAAACCTATGCGACCGTGTTTGCGCTGGCGGAATCGCCGTTGCAGCAGGGCTTGCTCTGGGCCGGCTCGGACGACGGCCTGGTGCACATCACGCGGGACGGGGGCGCCACCTGGACCGAAATCACGCCGCCAGAGCTGCCGGAACGGTCGCTCATCTCGATGATCGAGCCCTCGCCGTACGACGTTGGCACGGCATGGATGGCCGCGACGCGCTACAAACTGGACGACACGCGCCCGATGTTGTGGCGAACGCGCGACTTTGGCGCCAGTTGGGAAGCCATCAATTCAGGGATGCGCGAGGGCGACTTCACGCGCGTCATCCGTGAAGATCCGCAACGGCCCGGGCTGCTCTACGCCGGCAGCGAAACCGGCGTCTACGTCTCCTTCGACAGCGGCGACCACTGGCAGCCGCTGCAACTGAATCTGCCGGTCGCCCCGGTCCACGACCTGCTCGTCAAGGGCAGCGACCTCATCGTGGCGACGCACGGTCGCTCCTTCTGGATCCTTGACGACCTGACTGCCTTGCGTCAGCTGGAGCAAGCGCCGGCAGGCACGACGCTGCTGCAGCCGCGACTGGCCGTGCGCCTGATGCCGAAGGTCTTCGAGCGCGTCTTTGGTGGCGTGCCGGGCAAAACCTACATGGGTACGCTGGGCGTGGTCGCGGCCTACACCGAGACGAAGTCGCCGGAGAACCAGGTCAGCCGCAGTTACCTTGATTCGGGCTGCAACCCGCCGAAGGGCGCCGTCTTCACCTGGTGGCTGGCAGAGGAACCGGCACAAGCCATAACCATTGATGTACTGGACTCCTCGGGTGCGGTCGTGCGCAGCTTCTGTAGCCTGGATGAGGAGACGCGCAAGGCCCAGGCAGCCCTGCCGCTCGAGGCGCCGCGGAAAATGTACCTGACGGCCAACGCCGGCTGGAATCGTTTCGTGTGGGATTTGCGCTATGCAGAGGCGACGCGCCTTGCGGCGCATGACGTGCATGCCGGCGCAGTTGACGGGCCGCTGGCCGCGCCGGGCAGCTACACGCTGCGACTCTCTGTCGGCGACGAGACCCTGAGTCAGCCCTTTGAAGTGCGGCAGGATCCGCAGTCAGATACGCCGCCGGCAGATCTGCAGGAACAGTTCGATCTGCTGCTGCACATCCGCGACCTGCTGTCGAAGGCGCATGAGGCCGTGAATCGTATGCGGCAGCTGCGAAGCCAACTCAACGGGCTGGCGGAACGCGCTGATGTGGACGGAAAGATGGCTGCGCAGGCGCGCGAGCTTGTTGAGCGCGTGCTGGAGATCGAGAAGGTCTTGATGATGCCGGACCTTAAGCCTGGCTGGCCAGGTTACCTCAACCATGGCATGCAACTGACGCGCAAGCTGGCAGCGCTGACCGCCGTCGTCGCTTCCGGCGACTATCGTCCGACCGACCAGGCGCATGAAGTTTTCGCGATGTACGATCAACTGATCCCCGCGGAGCTGGCGCGTCTGGCGCAGCTGGAGGCCGGGCCGCTCGCCGACTTCAACCGGCATCTGTTGCAAACGGAGGTTCCGCCCGTCGGGGCATGAAACTTTCGCGCGACTTTTTAAGGCTGGCGTCTGCGGACTTCATCGTCCGCAGTGGCTATCAGATGGGCAAGACTCCGCTTCTGCCTATCTTCGCCGCCTCCCTGGGCGCGACGGACCTGTTTCTGGGTCTGGTTGTCTCGGTCTCAACCTTGACCGGGCTGCTGCTCAAGCCGCTCATCGGGATGTTGTCGGATCGTCAGGGCCGGCGCGTCTGGCTTCTGGCTGGCACAGCTTTCTTCGTGCTTATGCCTTTTCTCTATCGCTTCGTGAGCAGCCCGGAACAGCTTATGCTCATCCGTGTATTCCATGGGCTGGCTACCGCAATCTATGGCCCGGTAACGCTGGCCAGCATCGCTGAACTTCGCGCCAGCGGCGTGGCGGAACGTCTTGGCTGGTTCGGAATCGCCCGCAGCGGCGGCTACATCGTGGGGCCGGCCCTGGCGGGCTGGTTGCTGTTGACCCATGACCCGGTCGCGGTGTTCACGCTTATCGGCCTCCTCAGCGCCGTTGCGCTGCTGCCGGTGCTGCGGCTGGGTGCCGGCCGCCTTCCGGCGCAGGGTATTCGTATCCCGCTCTTGCGACAGCTGCGCGAAGCGATCATGGCAGCCGGGAGCACGCCGGGAATCTGGCTGGCTGGCGCGCTTGAGATGGTGGTGTTTGTCGCTCTCTACGCAGTGAAGACCTTCCTTCCGGTATACGCGCTCGCGGCGGGCACGAATGTCGCGCTCGTCGGCCTGTTCTTCGCGGCACAGGAGGCGGCGCATTTGCTGGCGCGGCCGCTCGGCGGGCGCATGGCCGATCGTCTTGGCTTCGTGCCTGCGATCGCTTCCGGCATGCTGTTGATGGCGGCCGGCCTGGCGGCGCTGCCCTTGTTGGAGGGGACGGCGCTGCTGCTCCCGGCGCTTGTGACCGGCTTCGCCCAGGCGCTGGTTTTCCCGGCGACCCTGGGGCTGGTCTCGCGCCAGATCAGGGCCGGCAACCTGGGCGCTGCCATGGGCTTCGTCGGCATGATGCAAAACCTCGGCAAGGTGTTGGGGCCCGTGGCCGGTGGACTGCTGATCGGCTTGACCGGCTTCGAAAAGCTGCTTTGGCTGCTGGCAGCCTTGCTGACTCTAGGCGTCATGCTGTTCCGATTGCTGCGCAGGATGCCCCGGCACTCCATTGGTAAGGGGCAAGGGGAAGGGAGAAGGGATGAAGCTGGATCGCGATCAGTTGCAAAAGGACATACACGCGCTTTACCGACGTGAACATGAAGAACTTGGCGCTGAGGGTACGCTGGCCATGCTGGAGCGCGCGGCCGATTTCCCGCTTGCGGATGTATTGAACGCGGGCGGCGTGCTGGTTTTCCCGCATGCCGGTGTCAAGGACTGCGGCTATCAGATCGCGGCCTGCGTTCGTTCCTGCCTGGACAGCGGCGCGGACAAGGTGCTGGTCATCAGCGTACTGCACGCCTTCAACGACGAAATGGAGGATGCGCGGCAGCGTGTGGCGGCCGGCAGCGACCCACGGGATGAAGACCTGTGGGGCATTCAGGGGCCGGGACTGGAGGGTCGCGAGGAGTGGCGCGGCGACCATGCGCTCTACAGCTGGCGCCACTTCTGGCAGGCAGAACTTCAGCGACGTGGAATCGACGCTGCGCGTGCGCCACAGGTCATCGAACGCTATCCCTACCTGGCAGGCGGAAAGCCGGGCGAAATGCCGGGCATCGGGGAACTGGCGGAAATCGCCAGGGATGCGGTCATCGTCTCAACAGCGGACGCCTTTCATCACGGCATTGGTTATGGCGACGCGCCGAACGAGGCTTTCTGGCCGGATGCGGTGGGACTGGCGCGAGCGCAGCAAATGCTGGAAGACGGCATGGACATCCTGGGGCGCGGCGACTATTGGGGCTACAACCAGCACTGTGTGCTGGCCAAAAGCGACGCGCGCGACAGCGGCCAGGTGTATCGCTGGCTGCGCGGGCCGATGAGCGGCCGTGTGGTGGATATCACCTTTACCGACTCCAGTGTTCTCTACAACCAGCCTGCGCCCACATGGGTCGCAGCGGCGTTGATTGCATGGACGCCGGATGTTGAATCGTAGTGCGTCAAGGCTGTCAAGTTGCGGCTACGGGCGCAGCGGCTATACTTGCATATGGACGATATACGTCCGCTTCGACGTTGCAGAGAATTCGAACAGGAGAAAATGATGGTTAGGACCCGATTTGGAGTGGCAGCACTCGTACTTGTGTTGCTGGCCGGGGTGTTTGCTCCGGTGAGCGCCCAGATGGATGATGAGATCACCCTGCTTTACTGGCAGGCTGCCTCGATTCTGAACCCCTATCTGTCTGGCGGTACCAAGGACCTGCACGCTGCCTCAGTCGTACTCGAACCTCTGGCGCGCTACGATGAAAGTGGCGCTCTGGTTCCCTGGCTGGTTGATGAAATCCCGACTTTGGCCAATGGTGGCATTGTCGAGGACCTTACCAGCATTACCTGGACGCTAAGCGAGGGCATCACCTGGTCCGATGGATCTCCACTGACCTCGGCAGATGTGGTGTTCACCTGGGAATACTGCGTGGATCCGGACGCCGGTTGCAATGCGCTGTCGAACTTTGCCGACGTAGAGAGTGTCGAGGCTATGGATGACCTCACGGTCACTGTCAGCTTCGGCGTCTCCAAGCCCTTCCCCTATGGCCCCTTCGTGAGCCAGGTGTCACCGATAATTCAGGCGGCACAGTTCGCTGATTGCGTGGGCGCGAATGCGCCGACCTGTACCGACCAGAACTTCGGGCCAATCGGCACTGGCCCTTATGTGGTGGACGACTTCCGCGCCAACGACGTCATCGTCTACACAGCCAACCCGAACTATCGCGAAGCAGGCAAGCCTTACTTCCAGCGGGTTGTGTTTAAGGGCGGTGGCGATGCCGAATCGGCAGCGCGTGCCGTTCTGGAGACGGGCGAGGCGGACTACGCCTGGAACCTTCAGATTTCACCGGCTGTGCTTGGAGCAATGGAAGCTGCGGGTCAGGGTTCGGTCGTCGTAGCCTACGGCTCTGGTGTGGAACGACTGATGGTCAACCAGACCAACCCGAGTTCGGATCTGGGTGACGATCGTTCAATTTACATGGACGGTGCCAACGCGCATCCCTTCCTGACCAATGCAGCAGTCTGGCAGGCGCTCTCGATGGCGGTCGACCGGGGCCTCATTGCCAGTCAGCTCTACGGCTCTGCCGGCCGTGCCTCCTGCAACGTTCTGGCTGCTCCTGCCATTTACGCTTCAAGCAGCAACGATGGTTGCCTGGTGCAGGACGTCGCCGGTGCCAACGCAATGCTGGACGAGGCTGGTGTCCTGGACAGTGATGGCGACGGTGTGCGCGAGCTGGATGGCGTTCCGCTGAGCATCCTCTACCAGACCTCGACCAACGCCGTACGCCAGAGTACCCAGGCGCTCATCAAGCAGTGGTGGTCAGAGATTGGTGTAGAGACCGAGCTGCGCAACATTGATGCCGCCGTCTTTTTCGGTGGGGACCCGGCCAGCCCGGATACCTACGGCAAGTTCTACGCCGACATCGAGATGTACACCAACAGCTTCTCGGGCACTGACCCCGAATCCTACATGGGCAACTGGGTCTGCGGCGAAGTCAGTGGGCCGGACAATAACTGGCTGGGCAACAACATCCCGCGCTGGTGCAACACGGACTATGAAGCGCTGGTGGAACAGATGTCCCAGTCTGCGGCCATTGAAGATCGTGCCAGCCTTGCCATGCAGATGAACGACATGGTGGTTCAGGCAGGCATCATGATCCCGCTGGTGCATCGCGGTGACGTTTCCGCTCATGCCAACTCGCTGGACGGCATCCTGATGAACGCCTGGGATTCCGAGCTGTGGAACATCGCTGACTGGACCCGCATGGGTTAGTCAGCCACAGGGCAATATCGGGCAGGGCGGGCCAGTCGGTCCGTCCTGCCTGTAGTCGCGGACAAGCGCAGGAGATTGCTGTGGGTCAGTACATCGTAAGGCGCATTATGATCGCCTTCCCCACGCTGCTGCTCATCAGCCTGGTGGTTTTCGGCATCCTTGAACTGTCGCCTGCGGACCCGGTCGGCAATTTACCCCTTACGATACCGCCCGAAGTCCGGGAACAGATTCGCGAAAGCATGGGAGTGAATGATCCCTTCTTCGTGAAGTACTTAAAGTGGCTGCGGCAATTCATGGTCAACGAGCCGCTTAACATTCTTGAGGAAATGACCGGCATCACCGTTGGCGATTCCGAGTCGCGCCTGCGCTATATCTCCTGGCAGACTCGCAGTCCGATCATTGACCTCGTTGTCGAACGATTGCCGCAGACGCTTTGGGTTGTGGGGTTGTCCTATGTGCTGGCAATCGTCGTTGCCGTGCCGGTAGGCGTGATTCAGGCTTATAAGCAGTATTCCATTTTTGATCAGGTTGTCACATTTTTTGCGACCATCGGCTTTTCAGTGCCGACTTTCTTTACCGGTCTCCTTTTCATCATCGTTTTCAGTGTGCAACTCAAATGGTTCCCCTCTATTTACGACACGACGCATGTCGTCACTGACTTCCCCAGTTTTATCGTCCAGATGCGCCAGACCGTGATGCCGGTGATCGTACTCGCCCTGTTCTTCATGGCGCTGATCAGCCGCCACACACGCTCGTCCATGCTGGACAATCTGAAGCTGGATTATGTGCGCACAGCGCGTTCCAAGGGAATCAGTGAGCGGATGGTGGTTGGGCTGCACGCGCTCCGCAACAGCCTCATCCCGGTGGTGACTCTGATTGCTCTGGGCATTCCCGGGGTCTTTCAGGGCGCGATCATCACCGAGCAGATATTTCGCGTCAATGGTCTCGGGCAGCTGCTCATCATTGCGATTCAGGGCGGAGACTTGCCAACCGTGCAGACCCTGACCTTCATCTTCGCTGTCATGATCGTGTTCTTCAACATCGTCGCGGACCTGCTTTACGCTGTACTCGATCCGCGCATTCGCTACGATTAGCCGGGGCCGGATGTGATTCCATGAAAGCGATAACCCTTCCTGCCGACGCCGGCGCCGATACCGAGATCATTGGATCGCCGCGTACCCTGAGTGGCGACGCATGGCGGCAGTTCCGCAAGCACAAACTTGCCATGATGGCGCTGGCCGTTCTGCTGCTGGTCATCGGCCTGGTCATGGCCGGTCCGCTTTTCTGGCACACGAACCCGGAATACATCGACATCATCGATGCCTATTCCAACATGACTGCGAAACATCCCTTTGGCACGGATAATCTGGGTCGCGACACCCTGTCACGAACCATCTGGGGCGGACGCGTTTCGCTGTCAATTGGCCTGACCGCCATGGCGATTGCGATGAGCCTGGGCACGCTTATCGGTATTCTGGCCGGCTATTTCCGTGTGCTCGACGGGCCATTGATGCGCCTCACCGACATGTTTCTCTCCTTGCCTACACTGCCCCTGTTGCTGGTGATAACGCTGCTGTTCCGGGAACCGCTGCGCAAGGCCTTCGGGCCCGAGATCGGCATCTTTGTACTGATTGTGGTGGTGATTGGCCTGCTGGGCTGGATGCCAACCGCTCGCCTGGTGCGCGGCGATGTGCTCTCCATGAAAGAGCGTGAGTTCGTGGTCGCAGCGAGAAGCATCGGCTCGCCCGACAGCGTCATCCTGGCCAGCCATATCCTGCCGAACGTGCTCAGCCCCGTCATCGTCGCGGCGACCTTCAGCATGGCCGGCGCAATCATCACCGAGTCGGCGTTGTCCTTCCTCGGGCTGGGCTTCCCGCCCGACTTCCCGACCTGGGGACGGCTGCTCTTTGATGGCAAGGACTATTTGACGCTGACGCCAGCGCTGGTCTTCTGGCCCGGCCTGATGATTTCGCTAACCGTGCTCTGCATCAACTTCATCGGCGACGGCCTGCGCGACGCGCTCGACCCACAATTGCGCAAATAATACTCGCCTCCCGCCAACGAGGTCGCTTCTTGGCGCTCAGTCAGAAATCAGGAAGAATTACGAGGCGACCGATCGCGAAAATCACAAGAACAGCATGAGGAGAGAGTAATGACACATGCCAGCTCTCAAAAGGACGGCCTCGCTGACGGTATGCCGCGAGATGAGCGGGGTTACTGGCAGCCGGACAAGGAAATAGGCGCGCCAAACCCGATCTTTGCCTGGCCCCCGAAGCCAATGGCAGTACTGAAATGGCTGTACCACTACCTGTTTCCCTGGACCTTTTTCTACGCGATCGTTGCAACAGTGACCTGGCTGTATCTGACGCCCGAGTTGTCACGAGCCGTTGAATTTCGGGCCGATTGGATACTTGAGGTCTTTGCGCGAAACCAGATTATGCTGATTGTCTTTGCCAGTGCCCTGCACATCTGGTTCTGGGCGCGCAAGTCGCAGGGTTTCCAGTACAAATACACGCCGGACTGGATGGGGAAAGGCAAGCGCAAGTTCCTCTGGAATGATCAGGTTCGCGACAACATATTCTGGAGCGTCGTCAGCGGCGGCACCATCTGGACAGCCTTCGAGGTCTTCATGCTGTGGGGCTACGCAA
Organism: Phototrophicaceae bacterium; assembly: GCA_965223965.1. Taxonomy (GTDB): domain Bacteria; phylum Chloroflexota; class Anaerolineae; order Aggregatilineales; family Phototrophicaceae; genus JAGWBD01. Next base: position 1,276,373 of record CBDCXX010000006.1, on the reverse strand, counting down.
ACAAGCTGTTTCCCTATGTCGACCCACGCCAGCAACCGGTTTACTTTGTCGTCATTCTCTGTCTCATCCCCTTGTGGCGGGTATTCCATTTCTACTGGATCCATCGACTGCTGCACGTGAAGCCGCTTTACAAGGCCGCGCACTATCTGCATCACAAGAACATCAACATCGGCCCCTGGTCCGGCCTGTCGATGCACCCGATCGAACACCTGCTGTACTTCACGGGGCCGTTGATCTTCTGGATCGTGCCATCGCATCCAATCCACGCGATTCTCATCGGTCATCATGCCGCGCTCTCTGCCGCCCAGGGCCATGTGGGCTTTGACGAGGCGGTCGTCAAGGAAAACGTGAAAGTGCCGGTTGCCTCGTTTTTCCATCAGTTGCATCATCGTTACTTTGAGTGCAACTATGGCGAACCAGAATTCCCGTTTGACCACTGGTTTGGCACAAGCCATAACGGTACGCCCGAAGCGCGGGAGCGGATGCTGGCGAGGAAACGCGCCATGCATGGCAGCTAAAGTCGAAGGCGACAAACAAGCACGCCCACCGAATGGGGGGCGTGTTTCCCTTTCCCTGATATGTGATGAAAGACCTGGCGCTAACCCCGCAGGGAGCCCGTGGTCAAACCGGCGACGATGTGCCGCTGCATGAAGAGGTAGAAGATGATCATGGGCGTGACCGCCAGCACCAGCACCGGCATCATGATCGACCAGTTTGCCTCCGTCCAAAACGGTAAAAAAGCTACTGTGTCGAGCTCGACTCGAATGGAATATTAGCCGCAAATTGGGGGGGGGGGGAGCGCAAGAAACAGCCCGAAATTTTATGGCGGCGCGAGACATTCTTGCAAGAAGATAGTGCGTTCTTCCCTCTCTTCGGATTGCCAGAAAAGAAACACGCCCACCGACTGGTGGGCGTGTCGTTATGCTTGAATATCAGATTGGGGCTACTCGCCGCCAGGACGCAGCATGACCTCGACCGGCTCCCACATGTCGCCAGTCAGGTCAAGCTCTTCCATGTCCATCGCCAGGCTCTCGAGCGCGGCCATGGCAAGGTCGGTGCGTGAAGCGCCTTCGTCCGGCGCCATGCTGAGCACCTCGCCCTCAATGGCGACCGCTACGGTCTGGTCCCACTGCATGCTGTCCAGCATGCCGATGCCCTCCGGTGAGGGCCAGATCAACTTGCTGATCTCATTTAGCTGCCAGGTCTGGTGGCTTTCGCCCAGGGTCGAGCCGTTTTCAAGCACGATCCCGACGCATTCATCCGGATTGTCACGACAGTAGATCCAGCCGCGGAAACTGGCCTTGAGGAAGGAGACCGCCAGGTCCTCATTGCCATCTTCCGCCAGCCAGTCGGCGCTTACAAAGACGTGGTCCTGCAGCATCGCCGTGCCGACGTCATTGAAATTGATGACGTTGAGGTCTTCCGGTTGATACAACTCACCAGTATCCGGATTGGTGGCTTCCAGGACCTGAGCGTATTCGTTATAGGTCATCGCTTCGGCAGCATCGAGCTCGCCGTTGAGCAGCAATGACATATCGAAGGGCTGCTGCACGACGGTGACATCTTCCAGGTTATTTGGATCGATATCTACGGCGCGCATGGCGGCAAAGAGTTCATGTTCGTTGCCGAAGCCCCAGGTGCCGATGCGCATGCCGCGGAAATCCTCAACTGATTCGATGCCGGTATCTACGAACGAGACTTCCAGGGTACCGCTGCGCTGGAAGATCTGGGCGATGTTGACCAGGTTGGCGCCAGCCTCGCGCGATTCCAGCACTTTGGGCACCCAGGCGAGGCCAAACTCGGCGCCGCCAGAAGTGACGACCTGCTGGGGCACAATTTCGACGGCGCCCTCAAGGATGGTCACGTCCAGACCTTCATCTTCGTAGAAACCCTCGGCGACGGCGGCGTAGTAGCCAGCAAACTGCGACTGCGCCACCCACTGAAGTTGTAGACGAATTGGAACCAGATCATCCTGTGCTGTCACGGCGCCAAGGGACAACAACAGAATGAACGCTGCCACCAACAAAATGACGGTGCGCATCACGAATCCTCCTGAACATTAAAGTACACTTGCGTCAGGCAGGAGTTTACCGTCTCAAGCCAAAGCCCGCCAAGAGACTTCCCTGGAACTACCTGGTCGCTAATCTGACGGGTGAGTCGCCACAGCATCAGCGGGTGTTCAGGCTGGAGCGTGACGCTGTAGCAAGTAAATCCCGGTCAGACCGACCAGTCCCAGATTTGGTCCCAGGCCTGTATCCAGTTTTCGGCACTGCTGCTGACCTTCGTCGTGGCATAGTCCAGCTCCAGCCCCGGCCTTCCGCGGAAATCTTCCAACATCTCCGCTTTAGCAATCTCAGCCGTGATGGTTACTGGCGATGATGGCACATAAGGCGAGACAGCATCAAGATTTTGCAGCGCCTGATAAGCTCCCGCTTCAATCATTTCGCGGGCGCGGACTGGCGGAATCTGGCGGGCCGAATAGCGCGTCAGCCCCCGCTTGACAGCGACGGTCGTCAGTCCATCGCCGAGCAGCGCCGTCGCTTCGCGGCAGACGGCTTCGTCGCCGGTCATCAGCAGCACCGGGCAGCCATAGTGCCCGCAGAGCGCCGCGTTCACCGCTATCTCGCCTACCAGTTCTCCGTTGAACCACAGATTGTGCCACTTCACGCTCGTGATGGTGTGGCTCAAGACACCATCCGCCGTGTGAGCGCGCGCGTGGTAGCCAACCATCAGGCAGGCGTCGGCGCCCTGCTCGAGCAACTCCGTGTACCGCGTCCAGGGATGATGCGCCACCCAATCGCAAGCGGGGTCAAGCATTTCTGGTATCAAGGAATTGCCCTTGTTATCGCCGCCGGCGTTGTGTCCATCCACCACGACAATCTCGTTCGCCCCCGCCCGGCTGGCGCCGCGCACCGCCGCATTGACCTCCGCCGTGTACAGCCTGCGCCCTTCGTCGTACATCGGCTTGCCACTGCCTACCCGTCCCCAGGTAACGATGCCGCTGACACCTTCCATATCGGTCATGATAAGGATTTTCATTATGCAGTCCTTGTATTTATATTTGTGTTGAGAGATTTTTCCACACAGCCATATTAACCAGCGAGACCACCGGCTGGCAAGGCATTCAGCCGTTGACCAGGAATCAACTCCTTGTTCCTGGGGAAGAGCCCATATGCTCTTTGCCATTGCACCCCAACCAGAGTCGCCTCGCGAGATCCAGCCCAGTCAATGACGTATTCTCTGTGCCTCTATGCCTCAGCAGTGAATCAACCCGTCCGCCCAAGGTCTGGCGGCCACCGCTGCAGGATCTCCCCCTCATCATCCAGCACGGCAAGCTCCCGGCCGTAGGCAGCGCAGACCGCTTCGTCCAGCGCCCGGTGCAGTTCGTGGAAGCGCGGTGCGAAGTCACCGGCGGTTGGCAAGGGGCCGGGGCATGGCGAGCGCTTCAACCCCCTTCTCTCAACGACACCTGCCAGGGCATCAGACGCCGCTCGAGAATGAGCACCACAAGATAAAATGAAATGCCGATGAGGGAAGCCATCAGGATGGCGGCCCAGGCGCTGGCGAAGTTGAAACCCGAGGCTTCCTGGGTGATGTAGACGCCGAGGGTTGCGCGTGGCCCGCCGAAGAATTCCGAGACGACTGCACCAATGACACTGAGCGAACTGGCCACACGCAGGGCACTGAATATGAAAGGCAATGCATTGGGGATGCGCAACGAAAGCAGGATTCGCGTCGGGCTGGCAGCCCAGGAAGCCATAAGTTCGAGCTGACCAGGGTCCACCATAGTCAGGCCGCGCACTGTATTGATCATGGCTGGAAAGAAAACGATGATGGCGACGATAGCCATCTTGGAGGCAGGGTTCGTGATGCCAAACCAGTTGTTCATGATGGGAGCGAAAGCGATGATGGGCACGGAGTTGGCGGCGATCGCGAAAGGCATGGTCGCTTCGCTGATGATGGTCCAGCGGGATGTGATGAGCGCGGTCAATATCCCGGCGCCGCAGCCAATTACGAAGCCGCCAACAGCCGACCATAGCGTCGCGCGGGCAGCGCTAAAGAGGATGGACTCGCCGCTGGCGCCGAGGAAGATCTGAAACTCTTCGTTGAACTCGGCGAGAATGCTGCTGGGCGGCGGCAGGATGAACTCGCGAATGCCGAGGGCATAAACGCCCAGCTCCCAGACGCTCAGGAAGATGACGGCGACCAGGATGGGCATGGTGAGCGCGCGCAGGCGCGCCCTGACGTCGTCTCTGGTCACCGCTCACCCCCCGTGGGCATCGCGCATCAGTTCCCGCACCTGCGCCACCTGCTCGTGAAATAGTGGCAGGGCGCGCGTCTCAAAGTTGCGCGGACGCGGCAATTCCACTTCGACGATGGCGGTGATACGGCCGGGACGCGGTGACATGACGACGACGCGATTGGAGAGAAAGATAGCCTCCGGGATACTGTGCGTGACGAAGAGAACGGTCGTTTCCGTTTCGCGCCAGATGTGCAGCAATTCCATGTTCATGCGCTCGCGCGTGAATTCGTCCAGCGCGCCGAAGGGCTCGTCCATCAGCAGCAGCGAGGGCTGAAAGACCAGCGCCCGGGCAATGGCGACGCGCTGCTGCATGCCGCCCGAGAGCTGCCAGGGCCAGTGGTCGCCAAAGCCGTCCAGCTCCACCAGCTCCAGCGCCGCCTGCGCCTTTTGCCGCCGTTCCTGCGCAGGGACGCCCTGGATTTCCAGTGGCAGTTCGATGTTTTTGCGTACGCTGCGCCACTCCAGCAGGGTCGCTGCCTGGAAGACCATGCCGTAGTCCCGGTCGATGCGCGCCTGCTGCGGCGACTTGTTATTGACCAGCAACTCGCCTTCGCTGGGGGCTACGAGGCCGGCAATGAGGCGCAGCAGCGTTGACTTGCCGCAACCGGAAGGGCCGATCAGCGAGATGAATTCTTCGGGCTGTACTTCAAGCGTGATGTCCTGTAGCGCGACCACCTGTTCCTCGCTGGCGGGGTTGAAGACCTTGGCGAGTTGCTGCGCCTGGATCACCGCATTCGTCATTATCCCCTCCCGCCGCTCTTGCGCAGAACCAGCCATTCGGCGAGGCTGACGAGCAGAAAGGAGAGCATCCCTACCGTGGCAGCCACAAGAATCGCGCCCCAAAGCTTGGGTGTGGAGACGGCGCTGTAATCAGAGCTGAAATCGAGAATGGCGCGGCCCAGTCCGCTACGGATGCTGGAAGGCAATTCGCCGATGATGGCGCCAACCACGCTGGCAGTCGCGGAGACCTTGAGCGCGGTGAAGAGATAAGGCAGCGCGGCCCGAAAGCGCAACTTCCACATGATTTGCCAGCGGCTGGCGGCCCAGGAATTCATCAGCTCCAAGGCGGTGGGGTGGGGCGAACGCAGGCCGCGCAAGGTGTTGATGGTGACCGGAAAGAAGGTCAGATAGGCAGCGATGACCGCAACTGAAAGCAAGCCGGCGCCCAGCCAGATAACGACCATTGGCGCAATGGCGAGAATGGGCACGGTCTGCGAAGCGACAACATAAGGCAGGAGTCCGCGCTCCAGTGCGCCGAAGTGGGCGAACACAGTGCCTAGAACAAAGCCCAGACTGGCGCCAAACAGGAAGCCGTAGAGCGCCTCGCTCCATGTGTGACCGGCAGCCTCAATCAGAATGCGCAGCAGCAGGAGGGGGCCGTTGCGTCGCGCCGGCTGGAGCAGGGCTTTGGTGATCTGCTGCAAATGCGGCAAGTTGACGTCGTTCAGGATTTTCATGTCGAGTAAAACAAGCCTGCGCTCCTGCGCAAGGTAGTTCGTCTCCGCGTAGTCGCCGGCGACTACGCCGGTGCGCAATCCATGCAGTTCGCGCAGCGACGTCAGCGGGCTGTCCGCGCGCGTGGCCAGCGCGAATCTGCCAGGATAACGGGGCGTTACCGGCAGGATGCCGAGCATGGCGTCGTTGCTGTCGAGGCGCGTCAGATAACGCAGCGCCGGCCAGTCGCTCGCAGCGGGGTCGATGTCCAGGTCCGCTGGCAGGGGCGCCATGATGTCGCGCAGGTCCCTGCGGTCCGCCAGCACGGCGTCCAGTTCACCGGATTCAAGGGCCGCCAGGGCAAGGTCCAGGTCGGGCAAGGTCGTGTAGCGCCAGGACTCGAGCTTTGTCGTGATGCGATAGTCGCGGGATGCTGCAAAGATCTTGAGGCTTTGCACTCCAAGCAGCAGCATGGTGATGATCAGGACGAAGCCCAGCGTCTTCGTTGCTTTGCCGGGCAACAGCATCAGCGCCAGCAGCAGCGTGAAGCCGCCTGGCAGGATGAGCATGAGATGTTCGTTTTGCTCACCAGGCGGCAGCACGAAGAGCCAGGCCATGGTTAGCAGCAACGCAAGAATCAATGCCTGTCGGTGCCAGATGCTGTTCAGCACCATGCCGAGCAGAGCTGCCATGCTGGCTGCCACGTGCAGGCAGGCAGCGAGCAGCAGCAGCGTCCGCGCCCAGGACAGAACGCGTTCTTTTGGCAGGCGCTCAACGCCCTCGCGCAAGGCCTGTTCACGGGCGAGTTGACCCAGCAGGGAGCGGGGTGATTCTTCTTCGGACTGGGCGGCAACCCAGATGCCCAGCGCAGCGGGCGTAGTGTCAAGCAGGGGTTGGTCTGTTGGCGCCCAGGCAGCAATGCGCAGCAGCAGGGTAATGGCGAGCACGCTGGCGGCCAGCGTCAACAGTATGGGCAATACGCTACGAAGCGATCGGTTCGCTGCTGAAACCTGCGTCTGTTGCAGCGGGAATCCGGTCACATTTAGCCCACGGCGCCGGCGACCGCCCTGGCCAGCAGATCGCAGCCCTCTTCCATTGTCGCGCTGTCAACATTGAGCAGGGGGGCGATGCGAATGACATTGCCGTGCAGGCCGCCCTTGCCAATCAGGATTCCATGGTCTCGCGCGGACTCCATCAGCCGCATGGCGAGGGCGGCATCCGGCTCACGATTCGGCCCTGGCTTGACGATCTCCATGCCCTGCATCAGGCCCATGCCACGCACTTCGCCAATGAAATCAAACTCGGCCTCAAGGTCCTCAAGCTTCTCGCGCAGGACTGCGCCCTGGCTGGCCGCATTGGCCTGGACCTGGTTGCGCTCCATGTATTCAATGGTCGCGAGCGCGGTCGCCATGGTGACGGGATTGCCGCCGAAGGTGGAGAAGGTCAAACCGGGAAGCGCGTCGGCTATTTCTGCAGTGGCGATCGTGCAACCGATGGGGGAGCCGTTGGCCATGCCCTTGGCGAATGTCATGATGTCCGGCTCAACGCCCCAGTGTTCGATGCCCCACCAGCGGTCGCCGGTACGGCCCCAACCAGTCTGCACCTCGTCGCTGATGAAGACGCCGCCGGCCGCGCGAATGATGGGCGCGACCCGTCCGAAGTAGTCCGCCGGCGGCACGATGTAGCCGCCAACGCCCTGGATCGGCTCGGCGATGAAGGCCGCCAGGCGCCCCTGGGTGCAGGTTGCGATCAATTCTTCCAGGTCTGCGATGCAGAGTTCAACGACCTGTTCGGGCGACAGATCCAGCGGCGCACGATAGGTGTATGGCGATCGCACGTGGCGAATGTAAGGGTCGATCACGTTGCCCAGGCGCCAGTTACCATGCGCGGTCAGGCTCATCGCCTGCAACGTGCGGCCGGAATAGGCGTGCCGCAGCGCAATGACGTCGTTGTTGCCGGTGTACATGCGTGCGGCCAGGATGGCGGTTTCGTCCGCCTCGCTGCCGCTGTTGGTGAAGAAGGATTTCTGCAGCGCGCCGGGCGTGAGCGCGGCTACTTTCTCGGCCACCTGCACCATGATCTCGTTGACGAAGAGCGTGGAGGTGTGCTGCAGGCGCTGCAACTGCTCAATGGTGCGCTCGGTGACTTCCTCGTTGCAGTGACCGACCGAGACGGTCAACACACCGCCGAAGAAATCTAGGTAGCGCTTGCCATCAGCGTCCCACAGCTCCTGACCCCTGGCGTGATCGACGATGATTGGCTGATCAGGGTAATACGGCGCGACAGCAGGGAAGATATGCTGCCGGTAACGTTCCATCAGTGCTGAGCTGCTGGAGTTCTGCTGTGCCATGGAAGCTGCTCCTGATGAAGCAAACACAGGTCGAGTTCGCCGTCGCTTACGGCATGCGGCCAGAATACCAGCACATCTTGCTTGCCGCCACACTGCGCATACCCCATAATGTGGTAGACTCCGCAGCACCTGGTGGATGCAGACTGGCCGGCGCAAGACGCGCCCATGGCCAGCGGGACGGGAGTGTCATGGTCGAAAGATTGAAGAACTATATTGGTGGTGAATGGGTTGAGGCCGAGACTGAAGACTGGTCGCCGGTGCACAACCCGGCCACCTGCGAGCTGCTGGCAGAATGCCCGGATTCGAGCGCGCAGGATGTCGACCGCGCAGTGCAGGCGGCCCAGGCTGTCTTTGAGGAGTGGCGCAGCACCCCGGTCATGGAACGCGCCCAGTTTATGCACCACTTCAAAAACCTGGTCGAGGATCGCTTCGACGACATCGCCGAAATCGTCGTGCGGGAAAATGGCAAGACCCTCGACGAGGCGCGCGGTGAGGTGCGACGCGGCATCGAAAGCATCGACTTCAGCATTGGCGTGCCCTTCATGATGCGCAATGACGGCGTGGAGGACATCAGCAGCGGTATTGACGAGACGACCATTCGTCAGCCAGTAGGCGTCTTCGCAGCCATCACCCCCTTCAACTTCCCCTTCATGGTGCCCATCTGGTTCCTGCCGACGGCCATCACCTGCGGTAATACATTCATCCTCAAGCCTTCACCCCAGACTCCGTTGAGCATGCAGATCACCTGCGAACTCATCGACGAGCTCGATATGCCGGAGGGCGTGGTCAATCTGGTGCACGGCGGCGTGGCCTCGGCCCACGCAGTCATGGAGCACCCGGGCGTGGCTGGCGTGTCCTTCGTCGGCTCCAGTCCTGTCGCGAAGATCATCTACGAGACCTGCACGCGCAACGGCAAGCGGGTGCAGGCCCAGGGCGGCGCCAAGAACTACATCGCCGTGATGCCGGACGCGGACATGGAAGCCAGCGTCAAGAATGTACTGGGCGCGGCCTACGGCTGCGCCGGACAGCGTTGTCTGGCGGCAGCTGTCGCAGTGGGCGTGGGCGATGCCTACGACCGGCTGCGTGACGAACTGGTGAAGCAAGTGGCAGGGCTGCGCGTTGGCTATGGTCTGGAAGAGACCTCGCAGATGGGCACGGTAGTCAGCGCTCAGGCGCGCGAACGCATCGTTAACCTGATCGGCGTGGGCGAGCGCGAGGGCGCGAAGGTGTCCGTTGACGGGCGTGAGCTGCAGGTCGAGGGCTATGAAGACGGTATGTTTGTGGGCCCGACCATTCTTGAGGACGTTACGCCGGACATGACGGTGGCGCGTGAAGAAATTTTCGGCCCCGTGCTGTCGCTGATGCGTGCCGACAGCTTCGACGAAGCCGTCGAGCTCATTAACCGGTCGCATTATGGCAATGGCGCCAGCATCTTCACCAGCAGCGGTGCGAACGCCCGCGAGTTCAAGTATCGTGTGAATGCCGGCAACATCGGCGTGAACATCGGCGTGGCCGCGCCTTCGGCCTCCTTTCCTTTCGGTGGCCAGAAGGACTCCTTCTTCGGCGACCTGCACGGGCAGGGCCGGGATTCAATCGACTTCTATACTGACCGCAAGGTGGTGATTGAACGGTGGTTCCAGGATGAGCGCGCTTAACACCTTCGGCGCCATCATGACGCAGGCCATTGAGCTGGAGACGGCGCTGGGCGCTTACTACGAACGCGCCGGCAACAGTTCGCTGGCCGCCGCCTGCGCCAAACGGTGCAGCAGGATGACGCGCATCCGGCGCGAGGCTGTGCTGGAAATCACCCTGGAAGCGATAGAAGGCTTGGACTCCGACGACTACGCGCTCGAGCTTGACGATGTGAGTGTGGCCGGGCAGCGTCGGGCAGCGGAGACGGCGACACGTTTCTACACGGAGGTTGCGCCTGGCATCAATGTGCGCCAGGCGCGGCGTGCTCTGGAACGCGCTGCCAGGGAACACGCCAGTCAGCTGGAAGGAGAAGGAAGATGAGCCGAACGGTACGTGGCGCGCTGGTGCAGGCCACCTGGACCGGCGACAAGGATTCCATGATTGAGAAGCATGTGAATTACGCCCGTGAGGCGGCCGCCCAGGGCGCGCAGGTCATGTGCTTCCAGGAGCTCTTCTACGGTCCCTACTTCTGCCAGGTGCAGGATTCGAAGTACTACAGTTACACCGAGTCCATCCCGGACGGCCCGACCACGCGCATGATGCAGGATCTCGCCAAAGAGACCGGCATGGTGCTCATCGTGCCGATGTACGAACAGGAACATACCGGTGTCTACTACAATACGGCCGCGGTTATCGACGCGGACGGGCGCTATCTGGGCAAGTATCGCAAGACGCACATTCCGCAGGTGGCCGGTTTCTGGGAGAAGTTTTACTTCCGCCCAGGCAACCTCGGCTACCCGGTATTCGAAACGGCGGTCGGCACGATCGGCGTCTACATTTGCTACGACCGGCATTTCCCCGAAGGCGCGCGTGCGCTGGGCCTGAACGGCGCCGAAATCGTCTTCATCCCCTCGGCCACCAGTCGCGGCCTTTCGCAGCATCTTTGGAAGATAGAACAGACCAGCCACGCCATTGCAAACGGCTACTACGTGGGCACCATCAACCGCGTGGGCACCGAGCCCCTGGGCGACAACGATTTTTACGGCCAGAGTTATTTCTGTACGCCGCGCGGCGAGTTCGTCGGCGACGTGGGCGATACCCATAAAGAGGAATTGCTGGTACGCGACCTTGACATGAGTGTGGTGGAAGAGGTGCGTCAGGTCTGGCAGTTCTATCGTGATCGCCGGCCGGACGCCTATGAGGGCCTGGTCAGCCCCTGAGCCTGGAGGGCGATATGGAATTTGCGATCACCTTCAAGGGCGACATCAGTCCCAAACGAACCGTGGCACTCTGCCGCCAGGCCGAGCTGGCCGGGTTCCGCTACGCCTGGTTCTACGATTCGCACATCCTGTGGCGTGACCCCTGGGTGACGATGGCGATGTGCATGGAGCACACCGAAACCATGCGCTTTGGCCCCTGCGTCACCAACCCGGGCGTGCGCGACTGGTCTGTGGCCGCCAGCATGTATGCGACCCTGGCACAGCAGAGCGACGGTCGCCTCGATATCGGCCTTGGGCGCGGCGACAGCTCCATGCGCGTGATGGGCAAGACGCCGAAAACCATTGCGTGCATGTGCGAATTCGTACACGCAGTAAAGGGTATGGTGCGCGGCGACAGCGTGAATTATGCGGAGATTCCCGATTCAGTACAGCTGCCATGGGCGCAGGGTCATGAGTTGCTGTTCTGGATCGCGGCCTACGGCCCGCGGGCTCTGAAGGCCGCCGGCGAACACGGTGACGGCCTTATCATTCAGCTGGGCGAGCCGCTGCTCTGCCGCTGGTTCCTCGGCCAGGCGCTGGCCGCCGGTGAGGCTGCCGGGCGCGATATGTCCGACTACCGCGTGATGGCGGCGGCGCCGGTGTGGGTGGGCGACGTGGCGCAGGGACGCGAGCAGACGCGCTGGTTCCCGGCGATGGTCGGCAACCACGTGGCGGACATCGTCGAGAAGTATGGCAGCGTGACTACCGAGGTGCCGGAGAGTTTTACGCGCTACATCGAGGGGCGGCGCGGCTACGATTATCACGAGCACGCCAGCAAGGATGCAGGACACCTGGGTTTCATCAGCGATGAGGTGATCGACAGCTTCAGCATCCTTGGCCCGGCACAGGGCCACATTACGAAGCTGGAAGCGCTGCAGGACGCCGGCGTGACTCAGTTCAATATCTACCTGATGTGTGGTGAGGAAGAACGCATCGTCGCAGAATATGGCGAGCACATCATTCCACACTTTCAGTAAGGGAGACAGCGATGGGGACCCTGTTCCGCAACGGCACCGTCATCACTGCCAGCGAGATGCTGCGCGCGGATGTGCTGGTCGAGGGCGAAATCGTCACGCTCATTGGCCTGAAACTGCCCACGGACGGCCACGAGGTTGTGGACTGTACAGGCATGTACCTCCTTCCCGGCGGCATCGACGTGCACACGCACCTGGAACTGCCCTTCGGTGGTACGGTCAGCAACGATGACTTCGACACCGGACATCAGGCGTTGGCTTTCGGCGGCTCCACCACGCATATTGACTTCGTGGTGCAGCCCATCGGCGGTAGCTTTCAGGACGGACTGGCTACCTGGCGCGCAAAGTCAGCGCACCTGGCGCAAGTTGACTACGGCTTTCACATGGCGATCACGGATTTGCGCGACGAGGTGATGGACGAAATCCCCACGCTGCTGGACGAGGGCATCACCAGTCTCAAGCTCTTCATGGCCTACAAGAACGTGTTCCAGATTGACGACACCACGCTCTTCCGTGCCATGCAGGTGGCTGCGCAGCACGGCATGATCGTCATGGTGCATGCTGAGAACGGTGATGTTGAGGCGGAACTGACGCCACGTTTGCTGGCGGATGGCAAGGTGGAGCCACGCTATCATGCCAGCTCGCGCCCGCCCGAGATTGAGGGCGAGGCCACCAACCGCGCAGTGGTGATGGCCGGTCTGGCCGGCTGTCCCCTGTACGTGGTGCACGTGACGACGCGCGCATCCGTCGAAGCGATTCAGCGCGGACGTGCGCTGGGCTACCCGGTGATGGGCGAAAGCTGCACGCAGTACTTTTTCCTGACGGTGGATGACCACCTGGCAGCGCCGGACTTTGAGGGCTCGAAGTACGTGTGTTCGCCGCCGATCCGCAGCGAGGCCGACCACGCGGTACTTTGGCAGGCCCTGCGTGACGGCTCGCTGCAGCATGTCAGCACGGACCACTGCAACTTCTGGTACGAGGGCGGTCGCGGCCCCTGGCAGGAATGGGCGGCCGCGCATGACAATGGTGACTGGGTCGCCTATGAGGCTCAGGACCCCTCTTACCGGCGGCCTGGCAAGGAGCTGGGACTGGGCAACTTCTCCAAAATCCCGAACGGCATGCCCGGCATGGAAGATCGCATGATGGTGATGTGGCAACATGGCGTCAATACCGGCCGCATTTCACCCACCCGCTTCGTCGAACTTATGTGCAGCAACCCGGCCAAAATTTTCGGCATGTACCCACAGAAGGGTACCATCGCCGTGGGTTCGGATGCTGACATCGCTATCTGGGATCCGGCAGAGGAGCATGTGCTGAGCGTGGAAACAACGCACATGCGCACTGACTACATCGTCTACGAAGGGATGCCCATCCGCGGCCGGCCAAAACAGGTGTGGTTGCGTGGCAAGAAGATCGTGGATGGTCAGGACTGGCTGGGCCAGAACGGCACCGGGCGTTACATCGCGCGCAAGGCGAACGCGCCGGTGCTCTGAAGCGCGCTGCATCTCGCCAGACATATCGTCGAAGGGAGCAGACCACATGCCCGAAACAGTCGAGCTGTGGGACACGCCACAGGCGGAGCGCATGGTGATGTTGGCCGGCTGGCGTCAGTGGGCCGACGCGGGCTCCTTGTCTTCAGGACTGCCGAAGTATCTTGTGCAGCGCAGCAAGGCGCAGCGCATCGGTCGCATTAACAACCACGGATTTTATCTCTACCAAATTCCCGGCACGCACGATCTGGTGCGCCCGGTCGTCAAATTCGACAATGGTTATCCGCGCTCCCTGGAATCCCGCAGCAACGAATTATTCTTCACCCGCAGCGGCGAGTGCGGCGTTGTCATCTTCCTGGGCGACGAACCACACCTGGACATAGACCGCTACAGCAACGCCTTGTTTGATGTGGCTGGTACGCTGAAGGTGGAGCGCATCGTGGGGCTTGGCGGAGTCTACGGCGAGCTGCCCTTTGACCGCGAGCGCATCGTTTCCTGCAACTTCAGTCTGCGGCGCATGGCAGGTGAGTTTGCGCGGCTGGCAGTCAGTCTGTCGGATTATCATGGTGGCGCCAGCATCGGCTCCTACATGTGCAGCCGCGCCGGCGAGCGTGAGCTGGAGTATGCCGGCATGCATGCCCTGGTGCCCACCTACGATTTCTCCAACATAGGCAAACTTGCCAACACCATTCGCATCGAGAACGATTTCACGGCCTGGCTGGGCGTGATGAAGCGCATCAACTTCATGTTGCGCACGGATTTCGCGCTCGATGACCTGGAGGAGAAGAGTCGCAAGCTGGTCGAGGTGGTCGAATCGAAGGTGGAGGAGCTGGAGAACATGGCGCCCGAGGCCGGTGTACGTGCCTATCTGCAGCGGCTGTCGGACGAATTTGAGGAGCCGGTCTTCGACCCGCTCGACGACTTCTGGGAGGACGCCTTGCGCGGTCTGCTGGATGACAAGGACAACCCCGCCTGAGCCAACGGCGCGCTGCGCACCAACCAAACGGAGCGGGCATGAGCGAACATTTCATCGGCCTTGACGTCAGCACCACGGCCTCCAAGGCCGTCGTGATCGACGAACAGGGCGCGGTCGTCGCCACGGCCAGTCACGACCATGCCCTGGAGACGCCGCGGCCCCTGTGGTCGGAGCAGGACCCGGCGGAATGGTGGCACGCCAGTTGCGCTTCGCTGCGTACCGTGCTTGAGGTTATTCCCCCTGACTCGGTGGCAGCGCTTGGTTTGACCGGGCAGATGCATGGCCTGACGGCGCTTGACTCCCGTGATGAAGTGTTGAGACCGGCCATCCTGTGGAACGACCAGCGCAGCGCGGCCCAGTGTGAGGCGATCACCGCTGCAATTGGCGCGGAGAAGCTGTACCAGCTCATCGGCAGCAGTATGTTGCCCGGCTTCACTGCGCCCAAGTTGGCGTGGCTGCGCGATGAAGAACCGCAAGTCTTCGGGCGCATCGCGCATGTGCTCCTGCCCAAGGACTACGTGCGCTTCCTGCTCTGCGGCGATCGGGTCACGGACGTGGCCGATGGCTCGGGCATGGCCATGATGGACGTGGGCGCGCGTAAATGGTCGGAGGAGATGCTGGCCGGGCTGGCAATCCCGCGCGACTGGCTGCCACAGCTGGCCGAGTCGCAGGAAGTCTGCGCCGAAATCAGCCCGGCCGGCGCCGCTGCCACAGGACTTCCTGTTGGCACAAAAGTGGTGGGCGGCGCAGGCGATCAACCTGCGGGCGGCGTGGGCAGCGGCGTGGTGGCAGCCGGGCAGCTTAGCCTGGCGATGGGCACTTCAGGCGTGGCCTACGCCATCAACGACCGCTACGAGCCCGAGCCGCAGGGGCGACTACACACCTTCTGTGGCCCGATGCCGGGTACCTGGTTGAGCATGGGCGTAATGCTAAGCGCGGCGGGCGGGCTGCGCTGGCTGAGGGATGCCCTGGCGCCGGAAATGAGCTTTGATGAGCTGGGCGCGCTGGCCGCTGAGGTGCCGGCAGGCGCAGAGGGTCTGCTGTTCGCGCCCTGGTTGAGTGGCGAACGCCACCCGCATCCAGACCCGCTGGCGCGCGGCGCTTTCGTCGGCCTCACGCTGCGCCACGGCCTGGGACACATGGTGCGGGCCGTGATGGAAGGCGTGGCCTTCGGCATGCGCGACAATCTGGAGCTGTTGCGATCTCAGGGCCTGCGCCCGCGCGACGCCGTCATCCAGGGCGGGGCAGCCAACAGCGAACTCTGGCGCCAGCTGACCACGGACATCATGGGCATCCCGCTTTACCGCGTTAACACCAGCGAAGGCGCCGCCTTCGGCGCGGCGATTCTCGCGGCAGTTGGCGCGGGCGCGTACGCGGATGTGCCAGCTGCCTGCAGTGCGATGGTGCAACGCGAAGACGAGAGCAGGCCGCAACCCGCTCTCGTCTCACAGTATGATGAAGTTTATGACGCCTACAGTGCGTTGTATCCCGCGCTCGCGCCAGGCTTCAAACGTCTGGCTGAACTTGAGTCCTGAAGGCAACGCTCAGCCGTACTGCTGATACCAGTCCGCACCACCATCCGGCAGATCGTAGAAATCTGTCCACGGCCGCCCATGCTTCTGCGTGTGGCCGTTGAGGCAGGCCACGCGTTCCATGGCCGTGCCGAGCAGGAATTCGTAACGCTCGCCAGGCGACATGGCGGCGCATTCCTTCCAGATGGCGCGTCCGCCTAGGTAGCCGCTGGCGCCGCCCTGACAGGCCACGCGCACCTGGCGCTCGAAGACCTTGAAGTCCACGCCCGCGCTGAGCAGCACCCAGGGAGCCGTGCTGGCTTCGCTGACAGTTTCGCATGCCTTCAGCCATTCGGTCTCGTCATCGTGGTACTTCGCGTTCATCGGAAACTCCAGCTTGAGTATGTCAACGCCCAGCGCGCTGATGCGCTTCGCCGTCTCAATGACCACCGCTGGTTTGGTTTCTGCGAATACTTCTGAGTCGGTGGCCACGTCCGGGTCGAGGCTGTAGGACATCGGCTCGACGAAGAGCGGCAGGTCCTGCTCGTGGCAATCCTGCAGGATGTCACCGATTGCCCCCTCAATCTCTTCGGCCAGCGCGCCAGAATCAGGATGATAGTAGATGAGCAACTTGACCGCCGCGGCGCCGGCCTTGCGCATTTTGGCCACCGTCCAGTCGGGGTCGAAGTCCGCGCGGCGCATGGTACTGTCACCGGTGTAGCCGGACTTCTCCAGCGCCATCAACAAGCCGCTGTTGCGGTGCATTTGCATGGCGGGCAGCAGGCCGTAATCAGCGTCCAGCAGCACGGCGCTGGTATACGGCGAAAGTTGACCGACGACCTCGGACTTGATTGCGACGGCGTGTTCGTAGCTGCTGTCGGGCGGCAGCATCTTCGCGTAACTGCCGCGCTGGTCAAAGGCCATGATGGTGAAGACATGTTCGCTGGTGCTGGTCACTTTCAGGCCACGCCATCTGCCTGGCGTGAGCTTCGTATTCATGGGACTCTCCTTCACGTGCCTCCAGAAGACTGCGGTCACAGTATAACAGACCTCGCCTGGCAGTGGCTGCTTACCCGCGCGCGCCCGCCAGCCAGGCCTTGCTGGCGGAACCCAGGACTGCTTCAAAGGTGACCGCAATGTAGCGCGCGCCGCGTTCACGCCAGAGCAGAGCCTGCTCTACGTTGGGCACGACCACGCCCAGCGCGACCTCCGACCGGGTGATGCGGGCCACGGCGCGCTCGACCACGGCCTCCACGTCCGGGTGTCCGGTCAGGCCCGGGCGACCCAGCGACTGCGACAGGTCGGTGCGACCGAGAAAGAGGACGTCGATATCGGGCACGTCGAGAATGGCATCGAGGTTGTTGACGGCCTCCTCGCTCTCCAGCTGCAGAATAGTCAGAGTCTCTTCGTTGGCGTGAGCGACGTAATCCGCCAGGCTCGTCTCTTGCCCGAAGGTGGCGGGGCGTACGCCGGCCAGACCGCGCTTGCCACGCGGGAAATATTTGATGCCCTGCAGCGCGCGCTCGGCTTCATCCGCGTTGTTCACCCAGGGGACGTGCACGCCCTGAGCGCCGGCGTCCAGAAATCGCAGCAACACATGGGTCTGATTGGTTGTGACGCGCACCAGCGGCGTGACTCCGCGCAGTTCCGCGGCCCGCACCATGTCTTCGCTACGGTTAGGTTCAAGCGAGCCATGTTCGGCATCGAATATCAAAAAGTCCCAGCCGAGATATCCCATGAATTCAGCCAGTGTGGGATCCGGCGTGCGAAAAAAGCAGCCATAGACGCACTCTCCCCCGCGGAGTTTCGCTTTGGTTGAGTTTTTCAGCATGAATTGCTTCCCCCTTGAATACGCTGTCGCATCGCTCGCCCACAGGTCCGATGCATAATGCTACACTTTGCTGTGTCGGGGAAGGGAGCAAAGCATGAAAATCACCGCAATCGACACTTGGCCGGTCTGGAATGGCAGGAGCAACAATCTCTTCGTGACAGTTGATACAGACGAGGGAATCTCAGGCATCGGCGAGGTCGGCATTTCCAGTCGTGAACTGGCGATCACTGGCGCGATCGACCATTTCCGGCCGCTTCTTTTGGGCATGGACCCGTTTCGGACGGAATACATCTGGCAACTGTTGTTTCGCGGCGCCTTTTTTCCGGCCCAGCGGATCCAGACGGCTGCCATCTCGGCCATCGACATTGCACTATGGGACATCAAGGGCAAGGCGCTGAATGTTCCGGTTTACGAACTGTTGGGCGGGCTCGCCAGAGACCGCGTTATCTGTTATCCGCACAATGACGGCTACACGATGGACGTGGAGGCGCTGGTTGAATCCTGCCTGGAAACCAGGGAGGCGGGATGGAAATTCCTGCGTTGGCGTCTGCCGCATGAAGGCAACCTCTTTGAACCGCGACCCTCGATAATGGCTGCCATTCGGCAAGTACAGGCCGTGCGTGAGGCAGTGGGCCAGGACATTGAGATCGCCTTTGATGTGCATACCCGGCTTGACCTGCCTGATGCCCTGTGGCTATGCAAGGAGCTGGAACCCTATCGTCTGTTCTTTGTTGAAGACCCCTTGCGCTGCGAAAACACGCAATCCTTTCGGGCCTTGCGGTCGCGGACAACAGTTCCCCTGGCCGCCGGCGAGCAATTCAGTTCCAAGTGGGAATTCCGGCAACTGGTTGAAGAGGATCTGATTGACTACGCCCGGATCGATCTTTGCATTGTCGGGGGGCTGACAGAGGCGCGCAAGATCGCCGGCTGGTGCGAGACGCACTACATCAAACTGGCCACACACAACCCCCTGGGTCCGGTCTCCTCGGCGGCCTGCCTGCATTTGAACCTTGCGTCGCCGCTGGTGGGGGTCCAGGAGCAGTCGCATGTTCCCGGCGACTTGCTACCCGAGGTGTTCCCGGAGCAAATCGAATGGAAGAATGGCTGGTTGTTGCCGCCGGACCGCTCGGGACTGGGCGTGACCTTTGATCGGGAAGCGGCCCGCGCCCATCCCATGCGCGAGGTCCCACGCATGGCACTGCACAGGGCTGATGGTTCGCTGACGAACATGTAATGGGGAAGGGGCAGACCCGCCGTCAAGCAGTAACGGGTGGTTGGGCAGCCAGGGACGCACTCTCCGCTCCCGGGCATTGCCCTGTTCAAAATCGTCAGTGCGGCATGCCATCCGCGATTGGCTGGCTTCCCCTGCACTGCCAGAACGTGGCATAATGCTAAACTTCGCGGAGTAGGGGAAGGAAGGAAAACATGAAAATCACGTCAATTGATGCATGGCCAGTATGGAACGGCAGTCGCAACTGTTTGTTCGTAACGGTTGACACGGACGAGGGCATTTCGGGGGTCGGCGAGGCGGGCATCACCTGGCGCGAGCACGCGGTCATCGGCGCGCTTGAGCATATGCGCCCGCTGCTGCTCGGCATGGACCCCTTCCGCACGGAATACATCTGGCAGCTGCTGTTTCGCGGCGGCTTCTTCCCGGCGCAGCGCATTCAGACGGCGGCCATGTCGGCGATCGATATTGCGTTGTGGGACATCAAGGGCAAGGCGTTGAATGTTCCCGTTTACGAGTTGCTGGGAGGGCTGGCGCGCGAGCGCGTCATTTGCTACCCGCACAATATCGCGCATGAGCCGGAAGTCGACGCGCTAGTGGACTCCTGCCTCGAGACCAGGGCGGCGGGCTGGAAGTTCGTGCGCTGGGGACTGCCACAGGATGGCACGACGCTGGAGCCGCGCCAGTCTGTAATGGCGGCCATTCGTCAGGCGCAGGCTGTGCGCGAGGCGGTGGGGGATGAGATCGAGATTGCCTTTGATGTGCACACGCGCCTCGATCTGGCCGATGCGCTCTGGCTCTGTCAGGAATTCGAACAGTTTCGCCCCTTCTTCATAGAGGATCCGCTACGCAGCGAAAACCCGGATTCATTCAAGACTCTGCGTCCGCGGACGACTGTCCCTCTGGCGGCCGGTGAGCAGTTCAGCTCCAAGTGGGAATTCCGTCAGCTGATCGAGGAGGAACTGATTGATTACGCCCGCATCGATTTGTGCATTGTCGGCGGCCTGACGGAGGCGCGCAAGATTGCCGGCTGGTGCGAAACGCACTACATAAAGCTGGCCACGCACAACCCGCTGGGTCCGGTGTCATCGGCGGCCTGCCTGCACCTGAACCTGGCGACGCCGCTGGTCGGTGTGCAGGAACAGCCGCGCGTTCCCGGCAGCCTGTTATCTGACGTGTTTCCAGAGCAAATTGAGTGGCGCGATGGCTGGCTACTGCCGCCGACGCGACCGGGACTCGGCATCACTTTCGACCGTGAAGCTGCGCGCGCTCATCCCATGCGCGAGCGCGGTGCGTACTTGCTGCATCGCGCGGACGGGTCGCTGACGAACTGGTAAGCGCTTGAAGTTGGCCAGCTTTTGCGGGTGGTTATAGCAGCCAGAGGGCTTCTTCCCAGATCGGGTCGAGGACGACGTGGCGTTTTGTCTCTTCCAGCTCGGTGCGCACCCAGTGCCAGGCCTCGTCAGGGTCGTGATCATTGCGTATTTCGACGAGGGCACGATTGTCATGCGGTGTCGAAACGGACGCCACACAGCCAACCCGGCGGATGGCGCGAAAGTAGCGCTCTTCACTGGCGGTCAGCCAGAAGGCGTAGCGCGTGTTGATGCCGATGGGCTGTGGTTCACCCAGGCTAAAGTCTTGCGGTTCGCCAGTGTGCATCAGATAGTCTCCTCCTTGGAGGATACCAGAGATTCACGTCTTCGCAGGGTTCTGGCCAGATTCAGCCCCAGCCAGCCCAGGGAAAGCAGCACCAGACCGCCGCCGCCAGGCATCATGGCGTTGAATTGTTGGGCGAGCAAGTCGCGACGCGCCATGTCGGCACCGACCAGCACCTGGGCCTCGTTGACAGTTTGAGGATTGACGTCTGGTTGGCTGCTACGGATGACCTGGGCCAGATTGCCCTCAAGTTCGCGGTCTGCGCTGATGTAACGCCAGGCCGCAAAAAGCGCCAGGAGTAGCCCCGGCGCGACCAGCGTGAAGAGCACGCCGCGCAGCCATTCCGCTCCCAACAGATTCCGCATCTCTTCATTCGCCCCGTGTGCACGCGACCGCTACACTCTTTTGCCTGTAAACAGTTTAAAAGAGAGCAGGCAATATGACAAGCAAGGTGCAGGTCGGCGTCATCGGGACGAGCTGGTGGGCGGACGCGATGTTCCTGCCTGCCTTGACGGCGCATCCGGGCGCGGAGGTAGTGGCAGTGTGCGGCCGGGATGCAGGGCGCGCGCAGGCCTTCGCGCAGCGCTGGTCGGTGCCGGCCTTCTACACGAACACTGATGCGCTGCTCGACCACAAGGGACTCGATGCAGTGCTCATTCTCACGCCAAACTGGTTGCACCACCCGTTGACGATGGCGGCACTGACGCGCGGCCTGCATGTGTTGTGCGAGAAGCCGCTGGCGCTCAATGTGACCCAGGCGCGGGAAATGCTGGTGGCGGCCGAAGCGGCCGGCGTTTGTCACATGGTGCCCTTCACTTACAGTTTCATGCCCACCACCCGCTACCTGCGTGAACTGATCGAGCAGGGCTATCTCGGGCAACCTTATCATCTGGGCCTTCGATACTTTAGCGGCTACGCCCGGACAGAGGAGTATCGTTGGCGCTTTGATCGCAGCGAGGCCGGCAGCGGCGTCGTTGGCGACCTGGGATCGCATTTCCTGTTCATTGCGATGCAGCTTTACGGTGACGTGCAGGAAGTGCAATGTAATCTGGCGCAGTTTCATGAGCGCGGACCGCGCCCGGATGGCCGGCCCTACGAAAGCGTCGACGACTCTGCGGTGCTGTCGCTGAAGTTCGCTAGCGGCGCCCAGGGAATCATTCACGTGTCTGCGGTCTGTTATGAAGACACGCCCTTCGGTCAGACGCATCATATGGAATTCCACGGCTCGGAAGGAACGCTCTACAGCTTCACCGACTGGGACCAGGTGCAACAAGTATCCGGCGCGCGCGTCGGCGAGGGGGCAGTGCGCCCGCTGGAGATCCCCGATCACATCTGGCAGGGCGCGCGACGCGACACGGTGCACAATACCTATCGTGACACCTTCCGTCAGTGTGATTTCATGGCGCGCGGCTTCATCACAGCGATCCGGGAAGGCCGACCTGCAAGCCCGGACTTCCGCGACGGGTTGCGCGTGCAGCGCGTTTTGGCGGCGGCGGAGTTGGCTGCGGAGCAGGGAAGAAGTATATCTGTACAAGATATTGACTAAAAATATGTGCGTAGTTGCACAGGCCGCAAGTGCAGGCTACAATCAGAAGTTAATGCGTGGGCGAAAGCTGCCGCGCAGACTATTCGCTAAACCAGGAGAACTTCATCATGAGAAAACTTTTCACTATCGTTCCAGTGCTTCTGATGGTCCTGGGCCTCGCGGTCTTTGCCATTGGTGCAGTGGGCGCACAGGACGACCAGCCGGTCTTCCGCATCGTCTCCCACGGTGGCGCCGGCAACCCCTTCTGGATCGTCGTCATCAAGGGCATGGAAGATGCCTGTGCGATCCTGGACGCGGACTGCGCCTGGCTGGCGCACCCGGTGGACAGCGTGGATGACATGGCCGGCTACTGGGATGACGCGCTTGCCGCGAACCCCGATGGCATCGGCACGACCGTCCCGAACCCCGAGGTCATCCGTGATGCGGTTGGCCGCGCCAACGATGCCGGCATTCCGGTGATCGTGCTCAACACTGCCGACCCGAACTCCGGCGGGCCGGACGCGCTTGGTACACTGTTCTACATCGGCGCCAGCGAGTTCACCGGCGGCGTCAGCAACGCCAACCGCGTGCTCAACGCAGCGGATGCGGATGGTGTGGAAATCGTACGCGGCGTGTGCCCGATCCAGGAAGTGGGCCACAGCGGTCTTGAGGCGCGTTGTGCCGGTGTGCGCAGCGTCTTCGAGGAAGCTGGCATCCCGCTGGACGATCTGACCATCAACAACGACACGACCGCTTCTGCCGGTACGCTGGCGGACTACTTCACGGCCAACCCGGACACGAACGCGGCCTTCTTCCTTGGCCCGAACCCCTCCACCAGCTTCAATCTGTATCTGCAGGAAGCCGGTCGCATGCCTGGCGAGATCTATGCCACGACGCATGACACCAGCTCCGAGATTTACGGGATGATTCAGGATGGCTATCTGCTGCAGGCGATCGATCAGCAGCCGTACCTCCAGGGTTTCGAGACCATCATGTGGCTGTACCTGAACAGCCGCTACGAACTGGCGCCCGGCAATGACATCTTCACGGGCCCCGGCGTCATCGACGGTAACAATGTCGACGCCATCATCGAACTGACCGCGATGGGCTACCGCTAGACATCCAGCGTTCGAGTAAACGGGACAGGTCGGATACACCCCGGCCTGTCCCTCGCTTAATTCGGTAAGTAGAAAGTTTGAACATGCTCGCTTATTTTGAAGAAAATGCCGTCGCTACGCGTGGGGTACTGCTAACCAGGATATACATGTTCCTGCTCGGCCTTGGCGCGCTATTCATGGCGCAGCAGATACTGGTGGGCTGGGTCGCTTTGGGGGAACGCGTTAACGTCAGCCGGCGCGATATCAACTTCATTGAGTTGCTGGTTGTAGTGGTCTTCTTGCTGCTTTCTGCTGCTGCCTGGCGCACCGCCTGGAGCCTCTCGCGCAGAGACCGCTCCGGCTGGCCATGGTCGCAGTGGGTGTCGTTCTTCGCTGTCATAATCGGCGTCATATTCCTGATGAAGACACTGCTGCCCGGCGGAATCGCGCAGATCAGTAATCTGACTGCGCCGCCGCTGGACGAACTTTTCTTGCTTGTCGGGCTGCTGCTCTTTGTCAGCGGAATAATTTGCTACCGCTTCGTAACCCATGGCATCAAGGTCTATGACGACAAGGTGGACAAGGCGCAAGGTGCGCTGAGCACCGCGGCGAGCGATATGACGCCTGGCCAGTTTGTCAGCCTGCAGCTGGCGCAGTCGCCAAGTGCGGGCGCCATTGTCGGCTTTGTCTTCATCTTTCTGGTATTCAGCTTCGTCACCGATCTGTTCCTCCAACCAACTTCGATCGCTTCGGTGCTGACCAACGTGTCGACCAAGGGCATTGTCGCCATCGGCGTCACCATCCTTATGATTTCCGGCGAATTCGACCTGTCTGTCGGCTCAATGCTGGGCGCAGTCGCGGTTTTCTACATGTTTTTCCTGACCGAGGGCATTCCGCAGATCGGGATGGGGCCGCTGCCCATGCTGCTGGCGATGCCGGCGGCGCTGGTCGTGGCCATGTTCCTCGGCTTCATAAACGGCTTCATACTGGTGCGAACAGGGATTCCGTCATTCATTGTGACCCTGGGCACCCTGCTGATTTACCGCACCATTCCCCTGGTGGCCATCCCAGGCGGCCGCATCCTGCGCTACCGGGATTACTATGAGGAATTCCCGCAAGTCTGGATCAGCCCGTGGGTGATGGCCTTGCTGGCGTTGGCCGGCCTGCTGGCAGTGGCTTATATGGCCTGGCGCTGGCTGCCTGGACTGTTTCGCCTTGCACGACATAAATGGGCCAACCAGAATAACAACGGCCATTTCGGCACGACCCAGGCAATCCTTTCGACGCTGGTGCTTTTCGTCACCCTGCTGGCCCTGCTTGTCGTCGCGCTCTGGCTGGCGATGGTCATTGGTTTCCACGTGGGGGCTGGGGGCGAGTTGTTCCAGGTTGGCTTCTTCGATCTCATCAACGGCCGCTGGGAATTCTCTTTTGAGCAAGTCTCTGGCGGACTGTTCAGCATCCTCATGCCGCCAGGAGCCAATTTCCGCAACTCGATCGTCTGGTGGATGTTGCTGGTACTGTTGTTCCAGGTGGTGCTCACCCAGTCGCGCTACGGGAATGCCGTGTTCGCAGTAGGTGGCAACGCAGGTGCGGCGCGCGCGCAAGGCATCAACGTCAACCGGATCAAGGTGCTCAACTTCATGCTGGTCGCGCTGCTGGTCGGCGTCACCGGCATCCTTGAGGTCACGCGCAATCCGGGCGTGGATCCCTTGAAAGGGGCTGGCTGGGAGCTTGAGGTGATCGCCATGACGGTGATTGGCGGTGCGCTGTTGAGCGGCGGCTATGGCAGCGTGATCGGCACCCTGCTGGGCGCGCTGATTGTTGGCATGCTTGCGACCGGGCTGGTCATCATCGGCATGAATGCCCGCCTCTTCCGGGGCGTCGTGGGTGCCATCCTGATCCTCGCTGTGGTGCTGAACACCTTCGTGCGCCGACAATCCACCTGAGGGACGAGTCATGAATGAAATGCAACAGAACGGCACATCCATGCTGGAGATGCGGGACATCCACAAATATTTTGGCAGCGTGCGTGCCTTGCGTGGCATTGATTTCCACGTGGACCGGCAGGAAATCGTCGGCTTGCTGGGGGACAATGGCGCCGGCAAGTCCACGCTGATCAAGGTGCTCACCGGCTTTCACACCCCGACCAGCGGCCAGATCGTCTTTGAGAACGAGGAAGTCGAGATTGATTCGCCGCACAAGGCGCGTGAGTTGGGCATTGAGACTGTGTACCAGGATCTGGCGCTGGTGCCGCTGATGAGCATCGCGCGCAACTTTTGGCTGGGTCAGGAACCGACCAAACAATTTGGCCCGATTCAACTGATGGATCAGGAACGCATGGCGCTCGAGGCAGAGGCTGCGCTGGAAGATGTGGGCATTCACATCCGCGATGCGAACGAGGTCGTGGGCAGCATGTCGGGTGGCGAGCGTCAGTCGATCGCTATCGGGCGCGCGGTCTACTTTGGCAAGAAGCTGCTCATTCTGGACGAGCCAACCTCGGCGCTCTCGGTGGGTGAGACGCGCAAGGTGCTGGAATATACCTTTGCGGCCAAGGAACGTGGCATGAGCGTGATTTTCATCACGCACAATATCAGCCAGGTTCACGCAGTCGCCGACCGCTTCACCATCATCAGTCGCGGGCGCAAACTGGGCGATTTCGCCAAGTCGGAAGTCAGCGAGGATGAAGTGGCGACGATGGTTATGTCCGGCGTGGTGCCGGAACGGCTGCGTCTCTTCGACCCGGAAACGGCGGATGACTAGCCATGCGTATCTCTGATCTCCCACTGTTTCGGGTGTTGTTGCTGGCTGCCTTGCTGGCGGCCTGCGCGCCGGAAGACATGGATATTACGCCGACTGCGACGCCCACGCCAGTGCCTACCATCACGCCGACGCCGCAGACCACGGCTACGGCAACGCCTCCGCCAGCTCCCACAGAAGTGCCCGAGACTCTACTTGTTGATGTTCTCATTGACAGTGTGCCGGATATCGTCACGGCCGGGTCGGTTCAGTGGCGTATCGACAGCGAGCGCGGCACCAGCAATGTACGCAACGTCACGAATGGCATTGCAAGGCGCATTTATCTGACGGAGCGCCAGGGCGGCAAGGCCAGCTTTACCTTTGGCGTCTTCGACACTGAAGCCGACGCCCTCGTGTACTACGACTTCGTGCGTGAACTGCGCACCGTGCTGGAGAATGGCGAATCGAGCGACGAGTTCCCCTTGCCCAATCTCTTCGGCAGCGGGCTCTATGGCTCGAACGCAATTTTCTCGCAGGAGAACTACTTCATTGAAGTCGGGATCGAGCAGTTCTCCGGCACAGCCGGAAATCCGCTCCCCTCACTTTCCCGACAGGCCTTCCGGATCGTACAAGACACCCTGCTGGGTGTTGCTGCTGCCGCCGAAGCCGGGGAAGTGGTCGATCTGACGCTGTCGCAACTGGTCACGTCCTTGCCAGAGCAGGTCATGGTTGCTGATGTGGCCTGGGAGCGGGGAGGGCGTTCACTGCAGAACGTTGTCGACGGCACAGCGGCCAGTATTCCCTGGCGTGCCGGGGACTTGAGGGCGACGCTGTATCTGGCGCTATTCGAAACGGAAGCAGCTGCGGCAAACTTCCAGCCGGTGAGTGCCTCGAACGGAGCGCCTGGCAGGGTTACGCTGGCGCTCGGGGAACAATTAATCGTGTTGGTTTGCGAAAGTCCGGCCAGTGGCGCCGAAGTTGCCCGCATCCTGGCCGAGGCGTTGAACGCGCTGGCAGCGAACTAGTCCCGGTCGCGCAAGCCGAAAATGCCGCTGCGCAGAGTGCGGCTGTGTTCCCAGACGGCGGCCTGCGCAAGGCCGGCGATTCCCTGGAGGAAGACGGGATGGTCTTCCTCCAGCGGCAGCCGAACGACCCTGCCCGTAACCCCTGACAGATAGGCGCCGAGTGCCACTTCGAGCGCGCGCGCGCCAACGGCTCCGCTGGCGAGCAGCGGGCTGCCATTTCTGGCAGCTGCGGCGAATTGCGACCACAGCCTTGTGAACGAGCGGGCAATGTTGGCGGCCTGATCCTCCAGGTCGTCGGCTTCGTGTTCGCTGCGCTGCCAGTCGCGCACGCTGAAGATCTCTGACGCCTGGTTGAAGCCGCTGGTCTGACCCAACTTGTAACGCATACGCAGGTAGCCGTCGCTGCCGCTGAGGTCTACGCCGCCGACGCCTGCGCCCCAGCCATGGTGCAAGGCAGCGTAGCCGCCCGGAAAGGCGATCTGCACCAGGGCCAGGTCTTCGACCTGGGGGTCACGTGCGGCGTAGGTCGGCGCATCGACGAAGGCCATGACCTGTTCGGCGGGTGCGCCATAAAACCACTCCGCCAGGTAAACCGCGTGGATCATGTCCACCAGGATGCCGCCGCCGGCCGCCAGCGTGTGGCGCCAGTCTCCCTGAAACTCCGCCGCGCCCGGCATGTCGATGACGCCGAGGTAATGTAACGTCAGCACGCGCAAGTCGCCGATGAGGCCCTGGCCCAGCAGTTGGTGCAGCTTGCTGTATTCAGGCAGATAATGGTAGTTGTGAACCATGCCCAGCGTCAGGCCCGCTTCCTCTGCGGCTGCAACGAGCTCACGCGCCACAGAAGGCGCGGTGGCAATAGGCTTCTCGCTGAGAACGTGTTTGCCCTGCGCGAAGGCGTCAAGCACAATGCGGCGCCGGAATTGCTGCGGCACAGTGACTGCAATGGCTTCCACGTCGTCGCGCGCGAGCACATCGCGGTAATCTGCGTAGAGATCGCGTTCCTGCAATCCGAACCACTCCCGCGCGATTTCACGACGGCCTGGCGTGATGTCCGCCAGCGCAACCAGCTGGACCTCGCCGGCGGCCTTTAGCGTGTTTAGCGCAGGCCGGTGGCCGTAGCCCACCACATTGCCGCAGCCAATCAGTCCGACGCGTAGCGGCTCGCCCATGCTTTCCTCCACCTTTGCGCTGATGCCGCGGCAATCCTGCCGGGGCCTGCGCCCCTTGTCAACTGGCCTGCTGAGAGATGCGCAAGTCAAGCGCATCAACGATGCTGTCCAGCTCGGCCAGCCGGGCCGGATCCACTGGAACGGTCGGGCGGCGCACCCAGGTGTCGCAGATCACACCGGCGCGCTTCATTAGATACTTGCGGGCGTGCAGCGAGAACTCGTGGCCAGGACCGGAGACCGCCGTGACCAGTGGCTGGACCTGCGCGAGTAGCTGTAGCGCCTCGTCCTGTTTGCCGCAGCGCCAGAGCGGCCAGACACGACAGAAGTAGTCATTGAAGCCGACGCCCGGTATGAGGCCGGAAGAACCGGCACGCAACTCATCCGGCAGGGTAATGCCGCCGCCGCCGCCGAACATGGTGACGCGCTGCGTGTCGACGAGCGGCCGCAGGGCAGCTATGCGCGCCGCCGCGCCCGGCCCCTCGATCTTGAAATAGCGCACGTTGGGCGCCCGGTCCGCGATGTCCGCAAGCGCTGCTGGCTCCAGGGCAGTGCCGCTGTAGCCCTGAATGTGTGGCGACTGCTGCACCATAACGGGCGTATCAGCAGCATTGCCAAGCGTGACGTAATGTTCCACCAGCGCTTCAGGTGTCAGCTTCATGGTTGCGGGCGGCAGGGTCATCAGCGCCGCCGGTTGCCACTGTGCGAATTCACGCGCCTGGCTGATGGCCGCCTCGGTGCTGCCTGGTGCAATGCCGATGACGAGCGGGGCGCTGCCGCCGACCTCGCCCGCAACGATCTCAACTGCGCGCCGGCGTTCGTCGTCGGTCAACTTGTAGGCCTCGCTGGCGAAGCCGTTGACGCCGATGCCATCCACCCCGCCATCCAGCTCGAAGCGGACGACGCGCCTCAGGCCCGGCTCATCGATCTCGCCTTGAGCGTCAAAGGGGATGAACACGACAGGGATGATGCCTTCCAGCATGGTATACTCCGCGTGTGGTCTACTGAAACAGGTGGAGTGTATGAAGCTCTACGTCACCGGCGGTACCGGTCTGGTTGGCAGCAACATCATCCGACTGGCGCGAGCGCAGCATAACGCCGAAATCATCGCCTCGCAATACGGCCTGCAGCCGGAATGGGATGTAGATTACGAGCTGGATCCCCTCGACATCAGCGACGCCGCGGCAATTCTGCGTTCGATCAGGAAGTACCGCCCGGACGTCGTCATTCACACGGCTGCTTCCGTCGACCAGGTCTGGATGCGCAACAACCGCGAACTTGCCTGGTCCATCATGGTGGAGTCGACCCTGTCACTTGCCAGGGCCTGTCGCGAACTTGGCGCGCGTCTGGTCTTCGTTTCAACGGACTGGGTTTACGACGGCATGGTGCCGTTGGTAGACGAGAGTTCACCGCCCTTGCCAGTCAATTACTATGGCATCATGAAAGCCGTCTGCGAGCAGGCACTGGGGACGATGGACGATCTGAACTACGGAGTCGGTCGTCTGGCGGGCGTATACGGGATGAATTATGCTGTCCCGGCCCTGCTGCGCCGGGAACAGTCCCTGGGCTTTGAGATGGGTGTATACGTCGCCGACAGGGTGACGCAGAATCAGGTCGCCGAAATCTGGACGGGTCCCAACACCAACATGCAGGCTCATCCAACCCTGGCTTCAGATTGCGCGGACATGTTGCTGCGACTGGGGAGCAGCAGCGAAACCGGCATATTCCATTGTTTCGGCAGTGAGTCGATCGGACGCCTGGATTTCGCAAGGGCGGTTGCCGCGGCTTTTGACGCCGACAGCAGTCTGGTCGCCGCCGTGCCGACAGATCCCAGGGTGCTGGATGAACATGCCGGCATTCAGATACCGTACCGTTCCTGCGCCAGCGTGGAACATACCAGCTCTGTGCTGGGTCGTCGGGCGATGAACGTCGCGGAAGGCACAGCCGCCTTTCATAGTGAGTGGGATGCATTCCATGCATCTCGGGGAGACTGACTCATGCAGGCGTTGACGTTGTATGCAGACTGGGCGCCACGGCCGGATTACCCGCTCAGCGAGCGTGAGCTGGAGACCCGCAATATCAGAAATGCCCACATGGTCTGGAAGAACCCGCGCATCGAGCTTGGCGAAGTCCCCGAGCCAGGGCTGGAACCCGATCAGGTTCGCCTGCAGGTGGCGGCAGTCGGCATCTGTGGCTCGGACATGCATATGTACGAGGCCGATTCGGACGGCTACATGATTTACCCGGCCTATGTGACCGCGCCCAACATCCTGGGTCACGAGTTCGCGGGACGCGTGGTGGAGACTGGCAGTGCCGTGCGCGACCTGCGCATTGGCGATCTGGTCGCCGTGGAAGAGATCCAGTGGTGTGGTGAATGCATTCCCTGCCGCAAGGGCTTCGTAAATCACTGCGAGAACATGGGTGAAATCGGCTTTACCGTACCCGGGGCAATGGCGGAATTCATCTCCGTGCGCGAACGCTATTGCTGGAAGCTTGATGAATTGGCGGAGCGCCTTGGCAGCGAACAGGAAGCGTTGGTAATGGGAGCCATGGTCGAGCCGACCGGCGTATCCTATCAGGGGATGTTCAACCGAACGGGCACCTGGTTGCCAGGGCACCATGTGGTCATCTTTGGTGCGGGGCCAATTGGTCTGGCGGCGGAGGCGCTGGCCATCGCAGCTGGTGCATGTCAGGTGATTGTGGTTGATCCCTCTGCCAGCCGCAGGGCAATTGCAGCGCGCATGGGCGCATCGCATGTGCTGGACCCGGCGACTGGCGATCTGAATGATGCGATTCTGGAATTGACTCGCGATCGTGGCGCCGACTATGTGGTCGAGTGCGCCGGCTTTGCCGACCGAACCCTGCAACCGCTGGAGGCTTGCCTGGCGGTCAATGCAACGCTGATTGACATCGGGATGGGCGGCACGCGGCCACAACTGCCAATCGTGACCTACAAGCAGCGTGGTGTGCAACTGGCAGGTTCGTTGGGACATGCCGGCAAAGGTGTCTTCCAGAACGTGATAAGGTTAATGGCGGCCGGGCGCATAGATATGCGCCAGATGGTGAGCGCACGTTCACCATTGAGCGAAGCGCCGGCAGCGTTCAAACGGCTGGAGAGCCGCGAAGACGCCAAGATCATTCTGATGCCGGGCAGCTGATGGAACCGGATCCAATTCTGTTTATTGGTGGCTGTGTGTTTCTGGCGCTCGCTTTCGTCGGCCGCTTTGATCCGCAGCGACTGTGGCGACTGTTCAGTCTTGAACGCGCGTGGCGCAATCGCAACCCGGAGCCGCCGCAGGACTGGAGCAGGGTGGCAAGGCGCTATGCTGTGGGCTGCGTAATCATGGGCGTCCTGTCGCTGGCTGGCAGCGTGTTGCTGACCGGACGGGGCTGAGAAGCGACGAGATTGGTGCCAGGGAGAAAGCAGAACATGGTTGTGAAGCTTGGAATGCTCGGCGCGGGACGAATCGCACAGACGCATTTGAAAACGCTGACGACGTGCGTGCCGGGTGCCGAGGTCACGGTAATCGCTGATGTCGTTGAATCTGTTGCGGCAGCAACTGCGCAGAAATTCGGCATTACGCGATTTGTTACGGATCCCCGCGAGATTCTTGCTGACGATTCAATCGATGCGGTCATAATCTGCACCACGACCGACACGCATTCGTCACTCATTGCGGAAGCGGCGCGGGCGGGCAAACACATCTTCTGCGAAAAGCCGATCGACCTCGAAATTGCGCGCATCGATGAAGCTCTTGCGACGGTCAGGGATGCGGGTGTCAAGCTACAAATCGGCTTCAACCGACGTTTCGACCCCAATCACCGGCGCGTCCGCCAGGCTGTGACCAGCGGCGAAATCGGCGAGCCGCACATCCTGCACATCATCAGCCGGGATCCCTATCCGGCGCCGCTTTCCTACACGCTCAACTCCGGCGGCATCTTCGTTGACATGACGGTGCACGACTTTGATCTGGCACGTTATCTCATCGGCGCGGAGATCGAGGAGATTTACGCGACCGGCACCATCAACATTGTGCCGGAGCTGGAAGAACTGGGCGATCTCGATACCACGCTGCTCATTATGCGCTTCAGCAACGGCGTACTGGGGATGATAGACAACAGCCGCAAGGCAACCTTCGGCTACGACCAGCGCGTCGAGGTCTTCGGCAGCGGCGGCTCCGCCAAAACCGATAATCGTTATGACAACGCCGTGACGCTCAGCGATGGCAGCAGCATTCGGCGTGACCCGCCCTACGAATTCTTCATGGAACGCTACACGGAGAGTTTTGCGCGCGAAATGGAATCCTTCGTGCGGGCCGTAGCCGAGGGCACGCCGGTTGAAGTCGACGGCTTCGACGGGCGCATGCCGGTGGTGATGGGCAAGGCGGCCTTCCTGTCTGTGGCCGAGAAACGGCCCGTGCGTATGGAAGAGATTGAGAACGCGTTCTATAATCCGCTCGCCTGAGCGCTGTCCTGGCGGAGATGATTATGGTGAAAACCTGGGAAACACTTCATATGGGTCGCAGCTCAATCGACCTCTACTCCAACGACGTCGGCGCGCCCTTCGTCGATATCAACAGCTTCTCGGCCTATGTAGGCGGCTCGCCGACCAACATCAGCGTTGGTGCGACGCGCCTGGGCGCGAAGGCGGCGCTGCTCACCGCGGTCGGTGCAGACCCGGTCGGCGATTTCATCCTGCACTTTTTGCGCAACGAGAACGTGACCACGGATTTTATCCCGCGTAAGCCGGGTTTGCGCAGCAGTGCGGTGCTGCTGGGCATCGAGCCGCCGGACCGCTTCCCGCTGCAGTACTACCGTGACAACTGCGCCGACATCAACCTGACGATTGACGATGTGCTGGCAGCGCCGGTCACAGACTGCCAGGTGTTTCAATTCGCCGGTACCAATCTCAGCCTGGAGCCCAGCCGCAGCGCCACCATGTTCGCGGCCGAGCTGGCGCGCCAGGCCGGCGCGCGCGTGGTCTTCGACGTCGACTTTCGGCCCGACCAGTGGTTCGATATTCGTGCCTTCGGCGTCGTGGCCCGCTCCGCACTGCCCTTCGTTGATGTCGTCATTGGCACAGAAGACGAAATTAACGCCGCGACGCTTTCCAGCACGGAACAGATGGAGTTGACGCATTCGCAGGTCTCCGACGCAAAAGTCAGCGGCGACACGGTCGCGGCCATCAGGCGCATGCTCACCTTCGGGCCGGAGGCGGTGATCGAGAAAGTGGGCGCCCAGGGAGCGCGCATCCATCTGCGCGGTGGCGAGGTCATCGAAGCGCCTGGTTTTCCGGTGGAGATCTACAACATCCTCGGCGCGGGCGACGCATTCGGCGCCGGCTTCCTCTATGGGTTGGTGCGCGGCTGGGACTGGTACCGCGCGGCGCGGCTCGGCAACGCCTGCGGCGCCATCGTGGTTACGAAACACGGCTGCGCCAACTTCATGCCGACCATGCCGGAAGTTGAGCAGTTTGCAGCGGGCTATGGCGGGCTGGATTAGGCAGCAGGGGAGTTGACATTGCAATACACGGCAGAAACGATGTTGGTCCGCTCCGGCGATGAGGGCGGCACGGGAGAATTTGCGCGGGTCACGCCCGGGCAGGCGGGCTGGGAGTACCTCAGCATGTATGCCCTGCGCCTCAACCGTGGCCAGCGCCATACGGCGCAGACCGGCGCCAACGAGCTCGCGCTGGTGATCCTGGGCGGCATGTGTTCTGTACGCTCGGATCGTGGCAATTTTGAAAATGTGGGCCGGCGCCCGAACGTCTTCAGCGGCATGCCCTGGGCAGTCTACCTGCCGCGCAACACGGCCTGGGAGCTGGAGGCGCTCACGGACGGCTTTGAGGTGGCGGCCTGCGAGGTTCCCGCCGAACGTGACTATCCCGCGCAACTGGTCACGCCGCATGACAGCGCCATCGAAATACGCGGCGGCACCAACGCCACGCGCCAGATCAACGGCATCCTGCCGCCAGGCTTCAACTGCCAGCGCATCGTCGCAGTGGAGGTCTACACGCCCTCTGGGAACTGGTCGAGCTATCCAGGCCACAAGCACGACGTGCATCGTGTAGATGCGGATGGCAACCTGCTCGAAGCCGACCTTGAGGAAATCTACTTCTACAAATTCGATCGTCCGGGTGGGTATGCCTATCAGCGCGTCTATAACGACGAGCGCAGCATCGATTCGGTGATGATGACGCAGGAACATGACGCGGTGCTGGTGCCCGAGGGCTATCATCCGGTGGTCAGCGCGCACGGCTACACGACGTACTATCTGAATTTCTTGGCTGGCTCGGCCCAGTCGCTAGCCAACAGCGATGACCCGGACTATGCGTGGGTGAAAGACAGCTGGACCTGGCTGGATCCGCGGTTGCCGATTGTGGACATGGGTATGGAACCCGGGCGCAGCCAGCGCTGAGGGACAAAGGAGCGAGCGGATGAACACGAAACGGCTCACAACGTCGCAGGCGCTGGTGCTGTACCTGGTGAACCAGTACTCGGAACGCGACGGATTGCAGCAGCCCTTCTTCGCCGGCGCATGGGGTATCTTTGGCCATGGCAATGTGGCCGGGCTGGGCCAGGCCCTGCAGCAATTTGCGCATCTGCTACGCTTCCATCAATCGCGCAACGAGCAGGCCCAGGTGCTGGCCTCCATCGCCTATACCAAGGCGAAGAACCGGCTGCAGACCTTCGCCTGCACATCCTCGATCGGGCCAGGCGCGACCAACATGCTCACGGGCGCTGCGGTGGCGACAGTCAACCGCCTGCCTGTGCTGCTGTTGCCCGGCGACATTTTCGCCGAGCGCATTCAGGCGCCGGTGCTGCAGCAGGTCGAGTCCGCGCATTCGCAGGATTTCTCGGTGAATGATGCCTTCCGCCCGATTTCGCGCTACTGGGATCGTATCAACCGGCCCGAACAGCTCATTACCGCGTTGCCTGAGGCGATGCGCACCTTAACCTCTCCTGCCGATACCGGCGCCGTTACGCTGTCCCTGCCACAGGACGTGCAGTCCGAGGCCTTCGATTTTCCTGCAGCGATGTTTGAAAAAAGGGCCTGGCGCATTCCGCGCAACCGGCCGGATGCGGAGGCGCTGCGCCGCGCCGCGGCATGGATTCGCAGCAGCAGCCGGCCGCTTGTCATATCCGGCGGCGGCACACTCTACAGCGAGGCGGCCGAGACCCTGCGCGCATTCGTCGAGCAGACCGGCATCCCCTCCAGCGAAACATTTTCCGGCAAGGGGGCGTTGCCCTACGACCATCCTCTGAACCTCGGCGCGGTTGGCGTGACCGGAACCGACGGAGCCAATCTGGTGGCGCGCGAGGCGGATCTGGTCATTGGCGTGGGAACGCGTTTCAGTGACTTCACAGCCGCCTCAAAGACGGCCTTCCAGAACGAAAATGTGCGCTTCCTCAACATCAATGTCAGCGAATTCGATGCTCTCAAGCATCTGGCCCTGCCGCTCACCGGAGACGCGCGCGCCACGCTTGAGGAGCTCACTGCGATGCTGGCTGGCTGGCAGGTGGCTCCTGAGTATCGCGCCCGTGCGGCCAGCTTCAACGCGAGCTGGGACGCCGAAGTCGAACGCATTTACAACCTTGAGCATGGCCCGGTCATCAGCCAGGGTGAGGTGATTGGCGTGGTCAACACCCTGTCGCAGCCGAATGACGTGGTCATGTGCGCCGCGGGCAGCGGGCCTGGCGACCTGCACAAGCTGTGGCGTACCCGGCAACCCAAAGGCTTTCACACAGAGTACGGCTTCTCCTGCATGGGTTACGAGATTGCCGGTGGCATGGGGCAGCGCATGGCGGATCCTGAACGCGAGGTCTACGTATTCGTGGGCGACGGCTCCTACCTGATGATGAACAGCGAAATCGTGACTATGGCGCAGGAAGGCATCAAGGTCACCTTTATCGTGATGGACAACCACGGCTTCGCCAGCATCGGCGGCCTCTCCAATGCGGTCGGCAGCGACGGTTTCGGCACGAAGTATCGCTATCGCACAGACTCCGGCCACCTTGACGGCGAGACCTTGCCGATCGACTTCGCCGCCAATTGTGCCAGCCTGGGCGCTTATGTCATCGAAGCCAGCAACCGCGACGAGCTGGCGGATGCCGTCCGCGAGGCTCAGACCATCGAAAACCGGCCCGTGTGTATCGTGATCGAGGTAGACCGTCACCAGCGCGTAGGCAGCTACGAATCCTGGTGGGACGTGGCAGTCGCCGAGGTCTCGGACAACGAGGCGGTTCAGGCAGCGCGCGCGGCCTATGAAGAGGAGCGTCGCCAGGAGCGTTACTACCTGTAGGCAGCAGCCGTGCGAATAGCCCGCTGGCGCGGGCCGCTCATTGCTGCAACCCTGCTGCTAATCTGGCTGGCGTTTGGACAGGGTCTTGTAAACCGTGTTGGTCTGCGGTTGCTGCAACTCGACGGCCTGCCGCCCGGGATTGAGCTGGAAGGCCAGCTCTACTACACGCAAGGCTTCAATGGCCTGTGGCGCCATGACTTGAGCACAGGCGTGAACCAGCGCTGGTGGCTGCCGGATATGGGCAGCCTGGTCAGCGGCGTGGCTGCTGCGCCGGACGGGAGTCAGCTGGCGCTGGCCTGGGCGATGCCTGGCACGGGCGGCTTTCAGCCCGGCACTACCGATCTGTGGCTAACATCCATACCGAAAATAGAACCACGCCCGCTGCTGACGCGCGCTGATTCCCTGGAATCCTGGCGCGATCCCTTCTGGTCGCCCGACGGGCGTTGGCTGCTGGTCACGCATCAGCAGACATTGCGTGACGCAGCGGGTGAGGCGCAGTCCATTCGCATGACGGTGGAACGCGTTGCCCTGGACGGCGCGCGCCAGGTTCTGCTTGAAGCGGCCGAGCAGGCTGCGCTCTCCGCGGATAGTGCGCAGCTGGCCTACCTGCGCGTCGAGCCGGAAAGCTGGGCCCAGAGCCTGATGCTTGCGCGCTCCGATGGCAGCGACGCGCGCGAGCTGGTGCCCGCCACTGTCTTTCGTTCGCTCGCCTCACCGCGTTTTACACCGGACGGCAGCGCGCTTGTTTTCAGCGCTTCCGGTACAAGGCAGGATCAGGATGCATTGGTGCAGCAGGGTGCTGGCGTCGTGCTGGCGCATGGCGATCCCTGGCACATCTGGCAGTTGACCCTTGCGGATGGCGAATTGACGCGTTTGACGGACGTTCCGCTCGACGGGCCGGCGCTGGCATGGTCGCCTGGCGGAGAGGCCCTGGCTGTGTTGGCAGCGGAAGGGCTGTATCTGCGCGCCCGGGAGCGGCTGTGGCGGCTGGCGACGGTCAGCGCAGAAGGCGGCTTGAGCTGGGCGCCTGCGCTTTCCGCTGTTGGAAGCTAGAGAGCGATGTAAACGTCGGTAAGCCCCGCGAGTGGCATGTCGCTACTGTCAACCAGCCCGAAGCCGTTATCCATCCCGCTGCCCCACGCGAACCACATGGCGGTGACCACACGACCTTCGTAGCGTTGTTTCAGGTAACTTATAAAGTCGCTGGCATACTTCGCTATTTCCTCGGCGGGCTCATCCTCGGCGTTGAGGACGCCGAATTCTGTAATCCAGAGAGGTTTGCCGGGCAACACCTGCGCCCAGGCATCCAGAGCCTCATCTATCAGTCCAAAGTGACGGTACTTCCCGGCGGCAAATGCCGGCCCGCGGCCATAGGGGTGAAATGCGATGCCGTCCGGGCGCAGGTCTCTGGGCATGGCTTCCAGCGCCTGCTGGGCATAGTCCGGTCCGGAGAGTGGGCCGCTGGCGTGGCCTCCGGTGATGACCAGGGCGTCAGGGTCAGACTCGCGGATGGCGGTGATGCATTTCCCCAGCATGCTACCGTAGTCTTGCGCAGGCAGGGGCACTGACGCGCGCGCGCCGGTGTGCGCGTCCATTTCGTTCCAGATTTGCCATACGATGCCCTTGCCACTGTACTGTGCGGCTATTTGACCAGCCATCTCTGCAAGTTGATCGCTGAGCAAGCGCCACCTGCGGCTGTCCATGCGGTGCCAGGAATCGCCCGTCGCTTCGCCGTAAGTCTGATGCGCGAGCACGAGGACGACGCGCAGACCAGCGTTAATATAGGCGTTGATGACAGGGCTATAGCGCGCATAGGCGGTGTCTATGTCGTGGTTGCCATAACGCTCCGGCTGACCAGGCGGAAGCGCAGGATTAAGCGACACGTTGTAGTTGAAGCGTACCCAGCCAATGTTTCCCAGGCGGCCGGGATTCGGCGTTCCAAGACGGTGGTAGCGGTCAAGATTGACGCCCGTAATGTTGTTGCCGATGATGGGCTCTGGTTCCGCGACGATCACGTAGTGCCCCGCGTTGGTATAGCCCTCCACAGCTTCCCGCGAGCGCACGTAGAGCCATTCACCATCATGGCCGACGCGCGTCTGGGCTTCGCGGTAGGGATCAAGGACTGTTAGCACGTCGCCAGGGCGCACAATGGCGAGCGGGTCACCATCCATGGGCGCGGACCGAATTCGTACGCGCTCGTTGGCGGGCGTGATATAAAGGCGCGGCTGTTCTGGCGTTTCGGCGATGACGTAATACCAGGCGGCGGTGTAGCCTTCCGCTCCCGAAGGCGTACGAATCTGCAGCCATTCGTCCTGCATGCCGATCTTTTCCACGGCGGTCGCGCGCTCCTCGATGACTTCGACCACGTCGCCTTGTGAA
Organism: Phototrophicaceae bacterium; assembly: GCA_965223965.1. Taxonomy (GTDB): domain Bacteria; phylum Chloroflexota; class Anaerolineae; order Aggregatilineales; family Phototrophicaceae; genus JAGWBD01. Next base: position 1,237,496 of record CBDCXX010000006.1, on the reverse strand, counting down.
AGCGTGCCGATGGGTTCGCCTTCTTGGCCGGGCTGATCACGCACCTGCACGCGATCTTCAGTGGGCGTCACGTAGACCGGCGCATCCGGCGAGACGCCGGGCCCCTGTCCTGTTGTGCCCGGTGCTGTCGGTCTGCTGCCATCGAAGACGCCCAATAACTGTGCGGCGCAGTAGCCTTCCACGCCCTCCGGCGTGCGTATGCGCAACCATTCTCCTTCGACACCAACCTTGCCCAGGGCGGCTTCCGCATCCTCCAGCACCAGCGCCACGTCGTTTTGCGAAAGCACCGCAATCTGCTCGCCGTCCAGCGGCTGCGCGCGCACTCGTACCAGCTCCACCGTCGGTGAAACGAAGAGTTGGGCTGTCGCTACAATTCCGGGCAACCGCAGCGGGGAACGTGGAGTCGGCGCTGCCGGCGTGGGCGGGACCGGAATCGGTAGCGAGAGTGTCGGCGCGGAAGGGGCGGCTGGCTCCGGCTGCTGCGTACTTTCGTCTTCCAGGACCTCAAGGAACCAGGCGGCCGAATACCCTTCGGTGCCCCCTGGCGACCGCAACCGCAACCATTCATCCTGCACGCCCACTTTGGCCAGGGCAGCATCACGCCCCTCCAGTACTTCGGCGACATCGCCTCTGGAGATGCTGTCCAGCATTTCGCCATCGACTGGCAGCGCCCGGACCCGAATGCGATCCTCAACAGGCGTCACCAGCAGGGGAGTGACAGGCGATACCGCGAAGGGCGCCATGTAACCAGGCCTGGCAGGTTGAGGCGGCGAGGGCGGGAGCATGTCCTGCGGATCGGGGTCCTGATGAACGGCAAGAAACATACAGGCAATATGGCCTTCGAAGCCATCGAGGCTGCGGACGTGCAGCCAGGCGTGCTCGCTGCCGATCTTGGCGCGGGTGGCAGCATGCGGCTCCAGCGATTCAAGCAAGTCGCCGAAGCCAGTCATGGCCAGCGTGATACCGGTTTCAGGTTGCTCGCGAATGCGGACGCGATTTTCTGTGGGTGAGACATAGAAGCGGTCCGGGTCAAGCCCTGGCTGCGAGTCGCCGTGACTCAGGTCCGGAGCGCGAACCTGCAGCGGCCGGTTCTTGACGACGATTTCTCCTTTGGCGTCGCCGTGCAGCTGCCAGTCGCCGGCGCGCACGAGGTTTAGCCAGAATTCACCACGCGCGCGCAGGCCCGGCAAGTTGTCGCGGGAAGCCTGGCGATCGTGCGAGAGCTTGCGCAATTCGGCAACGCGGGTGATGAGTTGCGCTTCGCCAATCCCGTTCTGGTCGACACGGGAGCGTTCCGCCACGCCAAACTCACGCTCGGCAATGCGCAGGAAGCCGTCCCCCAGGCCGAAGTTGATGCTGATGTCGAAGAGCAGGGCCTGGGCAAGGGGCGTTTTCAGATGGCGCGGTACGACCGCGATTCGCCTCGTTGGCTCCCAGTAATTGCTGCGCGCCTCATCATCCTGAATCTGCCGCATCTCCGGTTCGCGGCCGGCAGCGGCGAGCAGGTCATGCAGGCGGGGTTCATGGCGCAGCTGGGCATCCCGACTGGCGATGCGTGAGCGATATTCGCCCAGCGAAGCGGCGATCTGACTGCTGGAATTCTCGGTGTAATGCTCTACGATTCGTCCCAGTACCCCCGAGGCCAGCGTGAACTGAAAGCGCCCGTAGCTCAGGATGCCCGCATCGTCTATCTGGCAGGTCTGATAGCTGCCCCCTTCAAAGCGCGCGGTAATGCTAAAGGCGACAGCGCGAATGCGCAGATCCTCTTTCAACAGAGCGCTCCCTGTGGCCTGAAGGGAGTTGGAAATATAGCGAGAATCAGGCTGTACCTCATCATGGATAACTTACGCCAGGTGCATTGCAGCTGACGTCGATGACCTTGCCTCCGGCAGCCGGGATTTGTGCTGCCACGTCCTCGCGTCGGTCAGTGTTTGTCAGCGCGAACATACAGTCACCGCCGCCGGCCCCGGAAAGTTTTGCGCCCCAGGCTCCGGCAGCGCGCGCGGCGAAAATGAGCCGTGAAAGGCTGGCCGTATTGACGCCCAACGCATCCAGCAGGCCCTGGTGAATGTCCGCCAACCTGCCCAGGTCACACCAGCGCCCTTCAAGCAGGCTGTCACGCGCGCGAATAGTGAGTCGTCCCATCAGGGTGAAGATAGGATCAATCAGGTCCGGTTGTCTGGCTCGCAGCGTTGCGACCTTTCGCAAGAGCGCAGTTGTGCTGACCTTGCAGCCGCTGTAGCCAATCACGACCGACATCCCTGCCTCTGCCAGCGGCTCCGGCGTGGCTCCTGCGCGCTCCAGATAGCAGGTGCCACCATACACTGCAGCAGCGACATCCAGTCCGGAACCTGCGCCCTGCACGTCCAGCACTGCAGCGCGCGCCATTTCATACAGGTCGCGGCGGGAAAGATCGATCTGGCACAGCCGCGCAGTCGCCGCCAGGGTAGCGACCGTGATGGCCGAGGAACTGCCGAGGCCGAAACTTTGCTCCGGGCCCTGCGTACGAATGTGAAAGCCACAATCGATCGGCGAGTGAATCAGCAATTGTCGCAAGGCTGCCTCAACATACGCGGTCTCGACCTGATACTTCCTGCCAGGCGCCGGGAACGGTACTTCGCATTCCGGCAAGGTGGGCGTCTCAATGCGCAGCAGCGGCTCAGCGAGGCATTCCGCCTGCACGCGATAACGTAAATCCACCGCGGTCACGATGCCGGGTTGTCCGTGGACGACTGCATGGTCGCCAAATAGCACCAGTTTGCCCGGCGCGCTGGCCGTCACGTGCATGGATAAGGTTCCTGTCATCGCCTGGGCCTATGGTATCCTAATCAGCGGCTACATTGAATAACAGGTGTGCCAACATGACAGTTGCGACTGCGCAGGCCTGCGCCAACCTGGCCTTCGTGAAGTACTGGGGCAAGCGTGATGCGTCACTGAATCTGCCGCTGAATAACTCCATCTCGATGACGCTGGACGGGGCGCGCACCACGACCACCGTGCGCTTCTCCGCCGGTCTGGCCCGGGATACGGTCACGCTGGCAGGCTCGAACGCTGTGCCGGCCTTCGCGACGCGCGTCTCCGCGCATCTGGATCGCATCCGTACTTTGGCGGGAGTGTCAACGCGAGCCCAGGTGGACACGCATAACAACTTCCCCTCCGGCACCGGCTTCGCCTCCTCGGCCTCCGGTTTCGCGGCGCTCACGCTGGCAGCGACGCATGCGCTGGGACTGTCGCTGGCGGAAAACGAGCTATCCATTTTGGCACGTCTTGGATCGGGCTCTGCCTGTCGCTCGATTCCGGCGGGCTTCGCCGAGTGGCATGCCGGCGCTGACAGCGAGAGCTCCTTCGCCACGCAGCTGGCACCGGCGCAGCACTGGGCGCTGGTCGATGTGGCGGTTCTGGTCACGCAAAGGGCGAAGGATGTGCCTTCCAGCGCCGGACATTTGCTGGTGAGCAAAAGTCCCTTCTGGCAATCTCGCAGCGAAATGCTGCCAGCGCGCCTGGAGGCAGTGCGCCAGGCGCTGTTGACGCGCAACTTTCACCGCCTTGGCCGCGAGATTGAGGCCGAGGCGCTGGAAATGCACGCCATCATGCTCACCTCCGCGCACGAAATCGCTGGAACCTGGCACCCGGGCATCTTCTACTGGACGCCGGATACGTTGCGTCTGCTCAGCGCCGTGCAGGAGTGGCGCAGGGCCGGCATGGCCGTCTACTTCACGCTGGACGCCGGGCCGACGGTGCATCTGCTGTGTCCCGCGGAACAGGCCGATGAGCTGTTGCTGGCGGTCCGAGCGCTGGACGAGCACAACGCCTGGCGCACGCTGCTGAGTCGACCTGGCCCGGGCGCTCAACTGATTTCTAACCCGGACGAATCCTGAAGCTGAGCGTCAGACTTCTGCGACCATTTGCCGGAAGAGCGCAGCCACACCTGCCATATCAACTTGCGTTACCGTTTCCACCCTGGCTTCCACGCCGGCATAACGGCGATGGTCAGCGACTGTCTGACCGCGCGTAAGCGAACCATGGAGCTCGACAGCGACGTGGTAGCGCTCGCTGGCCAGTTTCAACTCCGGGCACAGGGTAACTGCCAGCGTCAACGTGTCCGGAATGAGAAGCTCATCGCCAAGACCGACGCCGCGCAGCCGTTTCAACATCCCTTCGCAGCTGTCGCGATAAAACGCTGCACGGGGCCCGCCTTGACTGGTGAGCTCCTTATACACCGGCCAGGGGAGCGGGTGGGCGAGGGTGGCTTCCCAGGTAACCAGCAGAATGTTTGGAAAGGCGTCGAACACGATGTGGGCGGCCTCGGGATCGCAGTAGATGTTGAACTCTGCGGGCAGCGAGTCGGTGTTGCCGACGGCGTTCAGCGAGCCGCCCATCACGACGAGTCGCTCAATGCGTCGCGGCAGCTCGGGGTCCAGCCGCACTGCCAGCGCAATGTTGGTCAGCGGGCCGATTGCGACCAGCGTTATCTCTCCAGGAGCAGCAGCGCTGCGCTCCAGAATCTGCGTTACGGCGTGACCTGCCGCAGGCTTGTGCACGCTGACCGGTCGCTGCTGCAGGTCGCCTAGTCCGTCAGCGCCATGGACGAATTCCGTCTCGAATTTCCAGGGCGCAACCAGCGGCAGATCTGCTCCCGTATAAAAGGGAACGTCCATGTCCATCACATCCAGCGTCGTGCCCACATTAAGGTCCACCTGCGCCAGATCCACGTTGCCGACAACAGTGGTGATGCAGTCCACCGTGACGCCGGGACACGCCAGCGCCATCATTAGCGCGTGCGCGTCGTCAACGCCGCCGTCGGTGTCAATGATCAGTCGCACGGCGGGTCCTCCTCCGCGAGCAGGGCGAGCAGTCTTTCGCGCCAGTGGCTATCGCTTTCAGGCAGCCTGGGGGCCACCTGCGATCCGACATTCAGAAAGTGGGTGAAGTCGCGCCCCATTTGCTGACCACGGCGCGTGTGCATGTCCAGCGCGTAATCGGGAATCTCTGGCCGCGTGCCGCGCTCAACGGCGCGGGTCATCCAGTTCAGCAGCTCGTCGCTGGAACGGTCCTTCTGACATTGACAAAGCACGCGCACGGCGTGAATGGCGAAGAGGTAACGGTCGCCGCGCGGCCGCGGCAGACGCAAATGCATCTGGAACAGCGTCTCAATGAGCAGGGGCGCTTGAATTTCGCCGAAGCCGACATCCTCAACCGAGATGACCTGCAACCGGCTCCACAGCATCTCTTCGAGCTCGGCGCTGCTGCTCAGCATTTCAAAGGCGAGCTGGGATGCGTTTTCAGTGTGGCCGCGCCGGATTTCTTTCTGCAACGCCGAGATGATTTCATCAGCCGCAAAATCGTGGCAGGTACGCGTTCGCGTCCAGGGATCTTCTTGCCAGGACAAAACACTCATGGAGTTTCTGCCTTTCCAGGGCGTAATATGTTTTTCAGGTCATCAACTTCCTGGCCAAAACGGGCGGCAAAGTCGCGGCGCTTCAGCAGTTCGGCGGCGCGGACGCGCAGGGCGACCAGCACCAGCGCGGCAATTGTGGCGATTTGTGGCAGTGCCAGCACGAGGTCGGCAGGAATGTTTAGATTCGGCTGCGCCTGAATGTAGAAGGACAGCGCCTCGGCAAAGCCGAAGAAGAGGGACGTGAAGAAGGCGGCCACCGGGCGCTGAAAGGCGAAGAGCGAGACGGTGAGCGCGATCCAGCCGCGGCCTGCCGTCATGTTATCGATAAACTGACTTAGTACGCCCAGGGAAAGAAATGCCCCGGCAAGGCCCGCCAGCATGCCGCTCAGGGTCAGCGCGAAAATTTGTACGCGCGTCACGTTGATACCCACGGACTCGGCAGCTTCCCGATTCTCGCCGACCGCGCGAATGTGTCGCCCGAAACGCGTACGGAAGAGCATCAGCCAGACCAGCGCGACCATCAGCCAACTGACATAGACGATCGCGTTGTAGCCGCTCAGCAACGTGCCGATGAGGGGGATTTGCTCCAGAAACGGCAGCTGTAGCGTAGGCAGCGAGCGAATGCTGGGGTCGGCCAGGGTGCCGTAAACGCCGAAACTTGCGCGCATGAAGAAGACAGTGCCGTTGGCCACCAACAGGTTGACTGCCAGCGCTAGAATGATGAGGTTGATTCGGATGCGCAGGTACAAAACGGCGAAGATCAGACCGAGCACACCGCCGGATACGGCTGCGGCGACCACGCCGACAACCGGGTCATGGCCGGTCTGAAAGAGGGCGGCGACGCCGATGAAAGCGCCCAGCAACATTTTCCCCTCGATCGCCAGGTTGAGCACGCCGGCGCGACTGGCCAGCAAGGCGCCCAGCGAGCCCAGTACGAAAGGCGTCGCGAGGCGAATGCTGCTTTGCACGAGACTCGCGGGCAGTCCGAAAAGAAAAATGAACGCCAGCACCACGGCGCCTGTCAGCAGGACACGACGGATCTCGCGTTGCCGGGTGTTTAGCAGGTCAAGCACGGATCAGTCGGCTCCCGTGGGCTGCGAAGGGGCGAGGGCCTCAGGAAACAATCGCAGACGCAGGCGGGTGATGTTCTCGTGGAAAAAGTCCTCCATGGAAGCGAAGAGAATCATGAAGGCGATGATCATGCCGCCCAGCTGCCGCGGCAGATTCTCGAATTGCAAATTGATGGCGCCCTGTTCCAGCCCGGCAAAGAAGCCGGCGACGAGCACGATGCCGACGATTGACTCTCGGGCGAGAATGGCGACCAGTACGCCGTCGAAACCCGTGCCGCCCAGCGCAAAACCATCCACGATGCGGCGTTCGACGCCCAGAATCATGAGAGCGCCTGCCAAACCGCTCAGCGCACCGCTGATCAGCATGGCGCGCAAGGTCGCGCGCGCAGATGGAATGCCGCCATAGCGCGCAAACAGTCGGGAACCTTCGGTCATGCGCTGCTCGTAGCCGGCGGTCGTGCGTTTCAGGAAGAACCAGATGATGAAAGCCGCCAACAACGCAAACAGCAGCCCGATCCCCAGGCGCGAGCCGCGGAACCACTGGATGTCACTCAGCAACGCGCGTGTGAAGGGCGTCAGCCAGGCCGTGTCGTCGATGGTGCGGGTGCGCGCGATGTTGTTGAAGTCGGCGCGCAAGGGGAAATTGACCATGAAGGTCACAAACTGAATGGCGATGGCGTTGAGAATGATAGTGCTGATTAGCTCGTTGACGTTGAGGCGCACCTTGAGAATTCCGGCAATCCATGAATAGCCGGCGCCAACCAGCATGGCGGCTACCATCGCAATGGGCGGTATCGACAGGCGCATGAGTGTGAGCAGGGCAGGCGGCGCTGTTTCCGGACTGGACCCGCTCAGCAGATAAATCTGATCAGGCAGCCAGAATCCTAGAAACACCGCCGCGACGGCGCCGAGAATGAGCTGACCATCCTGGCCAATGCTGAACATGCCGGCGCGAAAGGCGACTGTGGCCGAAAGCGCTGTCAGGATGAGCGGTGTGGCGCGCTCGAGCACGATGGCCAGCTTGTGCCCCTTCGTGCCCAGTGTAGGCGCGAAGTGGGTGTTGACGCTGCCGTCTTCCTCCTCGACCGGGATGAACAGCAGGTGGCTGAAGGCCTCACAGCCGCGCGCGCCAAAGCCTTCGCAGAACATGAATGAATAGGTCGGCAGCGGCTGTTTGCCGGCGATGACGACGAAGACGCTGCTGACCAGCAAACCCAGCAGCACCGCAGCGACCGGGATAGAAGCGCCTTCCAGCAGATGCCGCGCGCGCGTGATCATGGTTCCGGCTCCGCATGACCGGCCATTAGCAATCCAATGCTTTCCTCGTCCAGTTCCTCGATGTCATGCACGGCCATAATGCGTCCCTCAAACATGACGGCGACGCGGTCGCTGAGCGCGAAGATTTCGTCCAGCTCCACCGAGACCAGCAGGATGGCCGCGCCAGCGTCGCGCGCCTCAATCAGGGTCTGGTGCACGAATTCGATGCTGCCAATGTCGAGGCCGCGCGTGGGCTGGTTGGCGATGATCAGACTTGGCTGGCCCTCCAGTTCACGGCCAAGCACCAGCTTTTGCAGGTTGCCGCCGGAGAGCGTGTGAATCTCCTCACCAGGCCGCGCCGAACGCACGTTGAAGCTCTGCACGATGCGTTGCGCGAAATCGCGCACGGCTGCGAAGCGGAATACCCCGCGGTTCGACCAGGGGCTGTTCTGATAGACGCTGACGATGACGTTTTCATCCAGCGTTGTTTGCAGGTTGAGTCCCATGGTCAAGCGGTCTTCAGGGATGTGCGCCATGCCCAGTTCGCGCCGCGCCCGGACAGTGCTGGCGGTGACGTCATTGCCTACCAGCTCAACTCTGCCACCATCGACCGGGCGCAGGCCGCTGAGCGCCTCAACCAGCTCAGTCTGGCCGTTGCCGCTGACGCCGGCAATACCCAGTATTTCGCCTGCGCGCAGCTCAAGACCAATGCCGAAGACCGCCGGGATACCGCCGGCGCTCGCCACCAAAAGGTTCTGCACGTCGAGCACAGTTTCTTTGGGCTGGCCGGCCTGCTTGTCTACGCGCAGCACGACCTCGCGGCCCACCATCAGGTTGGCCATGTCGCGCACGCTGACGTCGGCGACCTCACGCGTGGCAATCATGCGCCCGCGGCGCATCACGCTGACGCGGTCCGCCACTTCCTTTACTTCAAGCAACTTGTGCGTGATCAGTACGATGGTGCGGCCATCGGCGGCCAGATTGCGTATGACGTTGTAGAGCTCACGTACTTCCTGCGGGGTAAGCACGGCGGTCGGTTCATCAAGCACGAGGATGCGCGCGTCGCGCTGCAAGGTCTTCAGGATTTCAACGCGCTGCTGCATGCCGACCGAAATGTCGGCGACGACCTCCAGCGGATAGACCGGCAGGCCATAGTTCTGCGCCAGGTCGCTGACCGCCTGGGCCTCCTCCGCCGAGTCGATGAAGCCCAGCTGCCCTGGCTCGATGCCGAGCATGACGTTCTCGGCAATGGTGAAGGAAGGGATCAGCTTGAAGTGTTGATGCACCATGCCGATGCCGGCGCGGATGGCATCATTGGGGTGGTGTATATGTACCCGCTCGCCATTCACCTGGATTTCGCCACGGTCGGCGCTCAACAGACCGTAGAGGATATTCATGAGCGTGGTCTTGCCAGCGCCGTTCTCGCCAACCAGGGCGTGGACTTCACCTTCGCACACAGCAAAGTCCACCTCGTCCACGGCCAGCACGTCCGAAGTGGAGAAGTACTTGCGCATGCTGCGCATGTCGACGGCGAGCTTCGGGTTCACAGCAGGCTCACAGGTTGGGGAGAGGCAACCTGGGCCGCCTCTCCCGTTTCCGGATGGTGACTAGCTAGCCGACCATTTCCAGTGCGTTGCTGACTTCTAGCTCGCCAGCGAGGATCGCCTCGCGCGCCACTGCGATTGCCGCACGTACTTCCGGCAGCTTCATCACCATGTCTTCAGGGCCGTGCTCGTCAAAGGTGCGTGAGCAGATGCCCTCGTCCCAACTGAGGCCGGCAAAGCCCTCGGCCAGGCCCACGGTGGTCGTTCCCGAGGTGAAAGTGTCATTAACCACGCTCTCCACGAAACTGAAGACGGCGTTGTCCACGCGCTTCATGGCGGAGACCAGGATGGTGCCGGGGAAGAGATCATCCTGGTTGCTGTCGACGCCGATGGCGAAATTGCCCGTCTCGGAAGCGGCCTGCAACACGCCTTCACCACTGCGGCCGGCGACTTGATAGAGGATGTCTGCACCCTGGTCAAACAGGGCCAGCGCCTGCTCCTTGGCCGTTACCGGATCCGAGAAGTCGCCGACGTAGCTGCGCACCAGCTGGCAATCTTCACAGACAGAGAGCACGCCCTCCTCGAAGCCTACGATAAAGAGGTTGATGCCCGGCGCATCGATACCACCGACTGCGCCAACCGTGCCGGTGCGTGTCAGCATCCCGGCCGCAATGCCCGCGAGGTAACTGTTCTCGTGCGTGAGGATGTTGAAGAGCGCTAGGTTGTCCAGCTCCGGCGGCGCGGGGAAGAAGAAGGTTTCCTGGGCCCCGAACTTCTGTTCAGGGAACTCGACTGCGACTTCCTCGATTGTCACCGCATCCACGGCGATCGTGATGACGATGTTCGGTTCGTCCTGAATGGCACGGCGAACTGCAGCATCATGTTCCTGCACGCCCTGCGTTTCAATAATCACGCCTTCGACGCCCAGTTCGGCAATCGCGCGCTCGGCACCGGCTGCGGCGGAATCGATGAAGGAGCGGTCACCGCGTGGGTTGGGCAGGATGATTTCGAAGCTGATGGCGCTGTTGTCCGGCACCTCCATCATTTCGGCGTCTTCTTCCATGGGGGCTTCACAGGCATCGACCATCATCTCGTCCTGCGCGAGCACAACAGCGGGGCCGACCAGGCCGGCAAGAATCGTCACGAGCAAAAGCAAGCGGAGTTTCATGGTATCTTCCCCCAATGTGGCCCTGTGGATGCGCCAGGGCAGCGTCAATATGTAATCAGGTGAAAGTCTATCCTGTATCGCCGACACTGGCAAAATACAGCTGAGCGAGGAATATGACGACCATCCTGCTCGAGAATGCGCTGGTGCTGGCCCTCGGTGAAGCGGATCACATTTTCGATCCAGGCTTCGTGCTGATTGAGGACGGGCGCATCGCCGCAGTGGGCAGGCAAGCCACATCACCCGCCAGTTATGTTGACGATCGCGTCGATTGCACTGGCGCGCTCGTTATGCCCGGTCTGGTCAATGCCCACACCCACACGCCCATGACCCTGTTCCGCGGCATGGCCGAAGGCGTTTCGCTGTTCACTATGGAAGGCTGGTACGACACCATTCGGCGTCTGGAATTGGTGATGACAGCGGACATGGTGCCGGCAGCAGTGACGGTGGCCTGCGCCGAGATGTTACTCACGGGCACGACGACCTTTGCCGACCAGTACTTCCACATGGAGCAGATCGTGCCGGTCGCCGCCCGCAGCGGCATGCGCGCCGCACTGGCCTACGGCGTCGTCGAACTGGGCGATGAAGTGGCGCGCGCGCGTGAGCTGGCGCAACTGGACGCCTTTCTCGAATCGCTTGGTAACGACCCCTCAGGTCGCCTGCAGGGTTGGGTCGGGCCGCACGCCTTCTTCGTCGACAACGCCCTGGAGACGATGGCCGCCGAGCGCGCGCTGGCACAAAAGTACGGTACCGGGCTGCATGTGCATCTTTCCACCAGCGGCGAGGAGGATCGCTACTGTCAGCGTGAGTATGGCATGAGCGCGGCGCAGAAACTGGAGGCGCTGGGAATGTTCGAGCGTCCCGTGCTGGCCGCGCACAGCATCTGTATCCCGCCAGAGGACTGGCCGCTACTGGCCCGGCGGCCCTTCACGGCGGTGATCGCCGCCAGCGCCTGCATGCGCGCTGGCGCGGCGGCGGCGCCGCTGCTCGGCATGAGGTCGGCCGGCATCAACACGGCGCTGGGGACGGACAATGTCTGCAACAACAATGACTACGATCTCTTCATAGAGATGCGCACCCTGGCGAAGTTGACCAGCTTTCGCGAGCGGCGTCCCGGCGCCATCAGCGCGCGCGAAGTGCTGGACATGGCGACGCGAGGCGGGGCGTTGGCGCTCGGCCTGGATGACGAGATTGGCGAGCTCGCGTCCGGCAAGCGGGCGGATCTGATCGTGCTGGATCGCAGTGGGCCCGGCTGGGCGCCACTGACCGGCAACGATCCCTTTACGGCTCTGGTTTACAGTGTTAACGGCTCACAGGTGCGCGACGTCATGGTGGACGGGCGCTGGCTGCTGCGGGAACGCAAGCTGATCTCGCTGGACTATAGAGAGGCGACAGCGCAACTTAACGCCGATGCGCAGCGACTGTTGACCCTTGGCCGAAAGGGCGAATGTTCTTAACCCTCGCTATCCGTGATGCAGACTATGATGTCTGCCAATGACTTCCTGGAAATGAGTGGGACGCGCGCGTCGCTCGCCGGGTAACCGACCGGGATCATCACGAAGGCGCGTTCGTTCGCTCGTCTGCCCAGTAAGTCGCTCAGGAATTTCATGGGGCTGGGCGTGTGAGTTACGGTCGCCAGCCCGGCCAGATGCAGGCTGGCGAGCAACATGCCGACGGAAATTCCGACTGACTCCTCGCTGTAGTAATGCTTGTAACGCTGTTCCTCGCCGCTGTCCCTGTCCACTCGTAGCCCGTAGGCCTGGCGGAAGACCACGATGATCCAGGGCACGATTTCCAGGAATGGCTTGTGCCAGTCCGTGCCCAGCGGCGCCAATGCCGCCAGCCACTCGGCGCTCATGCGGCCTTCGTAGCTGATGCGCTCCTCGGCTTCGGCGGCAATGCGAATTTGCTTCTTTGTCGCCGGGTCGCTGATGGCCACGAAAGTCCAGGGTTGCTGATTTGCGCCGGAGGGCGCGCTGCCAGCCACGCGGATGGCGTTCTCAATCAGCTCAAACGGGACAGGACGCGCCGAGAATTCCCGCACCGTGCGACGCCTCTGCATGCGCTGCAGAAACTCGCGCGAACGCCGCAGTTGTTCCTGTGGGGTCAAGGAATCGAACTCGAGCAGTCGGGTTTGCACAGCTTCAGCCATGGTCTCGTCCTGTCAGCTCATCGCGTTCGGGCCGAACCTGGCGCGTATACCACGTGACCGGATGTCTGGCCAGGATCAGGCGAGAGAAATCCACAGTTCGCCTGATCCTGGTTCAGTGCAACTACTGCATCATCTCCGCCAGAATCACCGTATAGGGGCAACCGGGCGCGTCAATCCTCCGGGAACCAGATGTGAATGCTGTCCACGTCAGCCGTGCGCGGGATTTCGTCGCGTACATTGCGATAGGACTTGCATACAACGCCAGGTTTCCCGTCGAGCACGATAGCCTTTGATTCATGGGTGCCGAGACCGCGCTCGATAACTTGTTCAACCAGCGTGCCCCCATCGTTGAGATACACGCGCTGGGCCGGCGGATGCCGGTCCTTCGCATTGGGGTCGCCCAGTTCGCCCACGAAGAGGTCGGGGCGGCCGTCGCCGTTGAAATCAGCGATGACCAGCGAGTGCGGGTCCGCCAGTTTTTCATGCATGATTTCAACGTTCCACGGGGCAGTCGGGTCATCTGTATACCAGCACCGTGCGACACGACCATAGTAGCGGTCGGTGAGGTAACTGGCGTCACCCTCGGCGAGGATGACCTCGATCTTGCCATCGCCGCTGAAGTCAGCGGCGGCCACGCGCGGCGAGACAAAGTCTTCGGCAATGATGTGGCGCTCCCAGGCGCCGTCCACTGTGGCCGGTGGGCGGAACCAGGACTGTCCGGCGATGAGCTCAAGGCGGCCGTCGCCGTCGATGTCCGCCAGGGCAAAGCCTTCCTGACGCACGCCTGAAACGATAGTGCGCACATTCGGCCAGGGAGAAATGCTGGGGTCATCCGGCACCGGCACGACGAAAAGGGATTGGGAGCGCTGGTTCCAGTAGTAGACCTCGAGCCGACCATCGCCATCCAGGTCCGCCACGAACTGGTCGTGCGACTGGTTGGCCGACATCTGTACAATTTCGTGCAGCGGCCAGGGGGCGCCGATCTCCCCGGGGTTCTCGAACCAGAAGATGCGGTCGCCGCTGGCATCGCTGCCGGCCACGAAATCCAGCCGGCCATTGCGATTGATGTCCGCCAGGTACCCGCCGGCCTCCAGCTGGCCGCAGTCGAAATTCATGTCGTGCCGCTGCCATATGCCGTTCCCGTCGCGGCGCAAATAGTAGAGTTCAGGAACCGGTCTGCGGCTGGCGAGTACGATCTCCGGCGAACCGTCGCCGGTCACATCACCAACCACGCAGAGGGTGCGCTCACTCGGGACTCCCTGCCAGATGGTCTCACGTTTGAATTTCAGTTCAGTGCTCATTCTTGTTCCTTTCTTGTGGCCGCGCTCAGACGGCGCAGGTTGTTCAGGCTGATAACAATGCTTTCCATGGGCGGCATATCGAAGGCTTCCTGTTCCACAATGTGCCACTTGACTGCTGACCCGGGCACGGCTGCGAGGATGCCGGCAACGTCAATGATGCCGTCGCCAATCTCGGTATCGTGCCAGTCCACCCGGTCCTTCGCGTCCTTGAAGTGCAGGAAGGTGCAGCGCTGCGCGTTGTCACAAAACAGCGTCAGGGCATCGACTCCGGCCTTTTCAACCCAGTAGGTATCCAGCTCAAAGCCCACCAGCGCCGGATCTGTCTGCTCAAAAAGAATGTCCATACCTGTTTGGCCGTCAAAGTCGATGAACTCGTGACCATGGATGTGGTAGGCAAAGCCCAGACCGCTGGCCTGACAGGTCTGTGCCGTCGTGTTGAAGAACTCTGCCATGCGTTGGAAAAACGCAGCATTGCGCTCCTCTACGCGAAAGGAGGGGCAGAGGACGGTAGGGCAGTCGATGGCCAGGCTGTAGTCGATCTGCGCGGCCAGGTCATCGCGCAGCACCGGGACGCCCAGGTGAGTCCCCGCTGCGCGCAAGCCACTCTCTTCCAGCGTGCGTTTCAGGACTTCAGCAGAAGTGTCAAAATAGCCGGCGAACTCCACACCGTCGTAGCCAATGGCACCCACCCGGCGAATGGTGCCGAGAAAATCACGCTTCGTTTCTTGCCCGATGGTATAAAGTTGCAGACCTATTGGGATCATCGAAGGTTACGCTCCTTTTGTTGAACCTTGGCTTGCTTGCCGCGACTGGACATTCGCGCCAGAATTGTACGGGATTGTATACATACAGGGTGTACCTGCCAAATATGGAGGAGAGTGATGCGCATCGGAGTTTTTACAGCCCTGTGGGCAAACCATTCGTTTGAGGTTGCGCTGGACAAGGCGCAGGCGGCTGGCCTCAGCTCGGTGGAGATTGGCGTCGGCGGCTACCCGGGCACGGAGCATTGTCCCGTTGCAGAGTTGCTCGCAAGCGAAGTGCGACGCGCTGAGTGGTTGGGGGCGATCCATGCACGTGGATTGATTCTGAGCGCGCTCAGCGTCCACAACAATCCGATTCACCCGGACAACGAAATTGCCGGGCGCTCCCGGCGGGAGATCCAGAATGCTGTCCGCCTGGCGCAACTGCTGGAGGTGCCGGTCGTGAACGGCTTTTCGGGCCTGCCGGCGGGCGCGCCAGGCGATGCCCGTCCGAACTGGGTGACCTGCCCCTGGCCGTCGCATTTTCTGGAGATGCTGGAGTATCAGTGGGAACAGATTGCGATTCCCTACTGGAGCGAGGCCATGAATTTCGTTGCCGATCATGGCCTGAAGTTCGCACTGGAGATGCACCCTGGCATGCTGGTCTACAACGTTCATACCATGCTGCGCCTACGCGAGGCGGCGGGGCCGACGCTTGGCTGCAACTTCGACCCCAGTCATTTGTGGTGGAACAACGCAGATCCGGTCGCGGCCATCCGCAGGTTGGGTGACGCCATCTTTCACGTGCATGGCAAGGACGTCACCGTGGACATGATGAACGTCCAGTTCAACGGCTGCAACGACAACCAGCCCTACGACCTTATCCCCGAGCGCTCATGGACCTTTCGGTCAATTGGCTATGGGCACGATCTGAAAGCCTGGAAGGACATCATGAGCGCGCTGCGCCTCGCTGAGTATGACTATGTCATCTCGATTGAGCATGAAGATGCACTGATGTCACCGGAAGAAGGCCTTGCAAAGGGTATCGAAACCTTGCAGGCAGCGACGATCGTGACGCAACCTGGCGAAATGTTTTGGCTCTAGCACTCAGTGCAGGATAGTTACGTCCGGATCCGCCAGCAACAGGGCTGCTCCGATGACTGGAGCCTGCTCGCCGAAGGCGGGGAAACATACGCGGACGCCAGTGGCCGGTCCCAGCGCACGTACTCGTGCAGCGAGCGTGGCGCGAATGTGGGTGTTGTTGTAGCCAATGCCGCCGCTCACACAGACTGCATCCACCCGCGCGATGCGGCTGAGATTGACGATAGCGATTGCCAGCGTCTCGGTCACTTCTTGCCAGACGGCCTCGTCGTGGATTTCAGCGGCGGGCCGTCCGTAGCGGCGCAGAAACTGCTGGCCGCCGGTGATGGTCTGCACGCAGCCGCGCTGCCCACAGACGCATGGTTCGCCATCCATGTGGACGACATGATGGCCGACCTGGGCCAGCCAGGCGATAGAGCCATTTCCGTTGCCCAGCCGGATGCCTGCGCCGGTTCCTGTCGACACGGTCAGATAGGCGGAGCGCTGCCAGGGCTGCAGGACGCCGAGCGTGGTTTCGGCGAGGACGCCGCAGACGTTGTCATTGGCCGCGCGCACAGCTACGCCCGTCGCGCTGGCAACGTCGCTCACAATGCTGTGCCCGACATACGCCTGCATCGTCCACGACTCTTCGATCGCCAGGCCGTCCGGCGTCAGTTGTGCGCCGATGGCCATGCCCACGCCCTCGAGCTGATGACCTGACCAGTCCAGCGCAGCCAGTATCCGCTCAAGCTGCCGCGCGTAGTCCTGGTCCGTCGGGAACTGTGCGACGAGCGTGTATTGCGGGACTGCAAGCGAGGCAAAGGTAACGATACTGGTGTTGGTCCCGCCGAGGTCGATTACGGCGTACATCGCCTTAGTCGCGCGGCTCAAAGGCGATGACGGAGAGCGGCGAAGCGTCGCTGTGGTGTAGCCGCAGCGGCACGGCCACGACGTAGAGTCGCTTTTTACTGATGCGATCGAGGTTGGCCAGGTGCTCAATCAGCGGGATGCCGTGCTCGAAGAGGGTCTTGTGATTGGGCTGCCGGGCCTGGCTGCGGTCTTCCGTGCCCGAACAATCCACGCCGAGGCAGGCAATGCGCATGTCCTCGGCCAGCCAGCGAATCGCTTCGTTTTCGAACCAGGGACGGTCATGGGAGCGCTCCGTCCGGTAGAGGTGACCGTAACCGGTGTATATGAAGACGATATCGCCCTCACGGATATGAGCCCCGTGAGCCTGTAGCTCGGCCGCGCTGATCGCCTCGCCGACCGCCTTGCCCTGAAGATCGACGAAGGCGCATTCGCCCACCGTGCGCTGCAGCGGGACTCCGGCGATGTCCGCCCCGTCTTTGCGATAGTGCCAGGGCGACTCCATGTGCGTGCCCGTGTGGCTCCACAGACTGAGTTGAGAGATGATGTACCACTGGTCCTTGGCGCGCTTGCCGCGATAGTGCGGAATGTAGTTCTCTACCGGGCCGCTTTCCACTCCGTAAGGGTACTCTTCCGCGCCGGGGAAGAGCGAATGCGACAGTTCGATCACGCGGCAGTTTGCCAGATTCATGCCAGCTCCAGTCAGATCGAGTGGCCGCCATCCTGAGAGAGCGTGATTCCTGTGATGTAACGCGAGGAAGGCAGGCAGAGAAAGACCACCGACTCCGCCAAATCAGCAGGATTGCCCAGGGTTTTCATGGGAATGTTGTCCATGATGAGTTGTTGCTCAGCTGGGGAATCGAAGGCGCGGCGCGGCGTATTGTGCACACCGGGAGAGATGCAATTCACGGTGATGCCATGGGGCGCGAGTTCGATGGCCAGCGACTTCGTGAGCGCGATGATACCTCCCTTGGCTGCGGCATAGGCGCTCTTGCCGAGCACGCGCCCGCCAGAGGTGGCCGCCAGTGATGCCAGGTTAATGATTCGCGCCGGCTCGCCACGAGCCAGCATTCGCGGCACGACGGCGTGACACATGTTGAAGGCGCTGGTCAGGTTGACCGCCAGCATGTAATCCCAAACATCCTTTGTCAGCTGGGTGAAGGCTTCCCGCTGACCTTTGCCGGCGTTGTTGATGAGGAAGTCAACAGGGCCCAGTTCTGCATACACTGCATCAACTGTCTCATGCACTGCCTCGTGATTACTCACGTCGACGACGCGTCCGCTTGCCTGGTGGCCAAGGGCGCGCAGTGCCTGGGTAGTCGTTTCCAGCAATTCCGGGCGGATCTCAAACCCGACAATTTCGCAGCCTTCACGAGCCAGGGCGAAGGCCATTTGCTCGCCCAGCCCCTGGCCAGTCCCAGTGATGAGCGCGCGCTTTCCACCTAGTCGCATAACATGACTTTCATTCTGCCAGGTCAAAGCTTAGGGCCAGCCAATGTTGCTCATCCGGCTGACCGTTCGGGGCGAGCCGTATTTCAGTCTCGGTGTAGCTGCGCGCCGAGAAGCTGATACGGAATCGGTCACCGCGATAGATCACCTTGCTGGAGCGAACCGGCATCCCGAAGTCATCATAGAGAACGCCGCGGCCAAGAAAGACTGGCGCACCGGCCCTGATTTCCAGCAGTTCGGCTTCTTCCGGCCGCGCCAGCGTAGCTTCCAGCCAGTCTTCGGCGCGAACAATCGTAATGCCAGCGGCGCGTTCCATCACCCGTGTGATGGGTTCACTGCTCAGATCGGCCTGTTCAAGGGCGGGGAAGCAGGAAGCGGGCATCCACGAAGACATGATGGCGATGGCCTCGCCATTGATATGGCGCACCCTGCGCAGGTAGGCGGCCTGATCTCCTGGCGTCAACTGCAACTCTGAAATCACTTTGGGTGGTGGTGTGGCCAGCTCCAGGGCGATTACGCGTGAAGTCACCGCCAGTCCCAGGCCTCGCATGACGCCGCTGAAGCTGGAGAGCGTGCTGGCCATGAACGGCACCTTGTCCCCGGCTACGAAAGTGCCCTTGCCCGGGTGGCGGACAAGGATACTATCCGTCACCAGAGACTCGATCGCCCGGCGCACAGTCATGCGGCTGATGCCATACTGCCGCGCCAGCGTGTGTTCCGTGGGCAGGCGGTCACCTGCGCGCAGACCGCCATCGTCAATCTGGTTGCGTAGCAAGCTCTCCAACTGTTGGTAGAGCGGCCAAACCGAATCTCTGTCCAGCATCTGGCGGGCTTCCTCGTTGCACAGCAGACATGCGAGCATACAATTGGAACATTCGCGACAGATGCTACCGGATACCTGACCTGAATGCAAGGTTAGACGGGCCGGGCAGCATTTGACAAGATGTATGCCACCATATACATTACAGGTATTGAATGTATACATTTTCTGCTTATGAACAAGAACTCTACAGAGATTTCAGCGCTTCACCTGGTGCTTGAGGAACTTGGCCCGGAAGGCATGAGAGATGCCTTCCGCCGCATGCTGCTCATCAGGGTCTTCGAAGAGCGCCTCGACCAGTTGTACCTGATGGGCCGTACCCGTGGCACGCTGCATCTTTCCATCGGCCAGGAGGCGACGAACGTTGGAGCGCTGACGGCCCTGTCGCCGGGCGACCGCTTCTTCAGTCATCATCGTGGTCATGGCCATGCCCTTGCCTGGACGGACAATCCGGAGCGTGTGTTGGCGGATGTGCTTGGCAAGGCAGGTGGCTACTGTGGCGGCTTTGGCGGCACCATGCATATGGCGGATGTGCGCAGTGGGTTCCTCGGCGGCAACGGTATCGTCGCAGGCGGCCTGCCCATGTCGCTGGGCGTGGGCCTGGCGATTCAGTTGCGCAATGAGGAAGCAGTCTGCCTCGTGTTTTTTGGCGACGGTGCAGTCAACGAGGGAGCTTTTCACGAGGCGCTGAACATGGCCTCAATCTGGCAACTGCCAGTTGTCTACCTCTGTGAAAACAATCGCTACGCCATGTCGACGCCGGTGGAACAGGCCATCAACATCGAGGAGATCAGCGCGCGCGCTGTGGCCTATGGCATTCCCGGTCATACCATCGATGGCAACGATTTCCTTGAGGTGTATCGCACCGTTAATGACGCAGTCGCGCGCGCCCGTCAGGGTGAAGGGCCATCGCTGATCGAGGCGTTGACTTACCGCGTCAAGGGCCACTCCCGCAGCGACCGTCAGGCCTATCGCAGCCGCGATGAGGTGCGTCGCTGGCAGCAGCCGGAACAGGATCCCGTGTCACGCCTCGCCAGTACGCTCACTGACGTCGGCATCCTGGCGAAAGGAGAGGCGGATCGCCTGCGTGAGGCTGAAGTCGCTCGTGTGGATGCGGCCGTCGCGGCCGTAGAGGCCAGCGCTGACCCCGATCCGGCACAGCTGCTGGACCACGTCTATGCGTGAGCTTAGCTACCGGGAGGCGCTTAACGAAGCGCTGCAGCAGGCCATGGAGACGGACCCTGACGTGATCCTCATAGGCGAGGACATCGGCCTCTATGGCGGCGCCTTTGGCGTTACCCGCGGTCTGCAGGAGCGCTTCGGTCCGAAGCGTGTGATCGACACGCCGATTTCCGAGGCGGGCATCACCGGGGCCTGCGTCGGGGCGGCGATAAGTGGCTTGCGGCCGGTGGGGGATTTGCAGTTCAGCGATTTCATCACGCTGGGAATGGAGCAACTGGTGCTGCAGGCCGCGCGCATGCGCACCATGTTCGCCGGACAGGTAAGCGTTCCGCTGGTGATGCGGCTCCCCGGCGGCGCTGGTACTGGTGCAGGAGCCCAGCACAGCGGCAGCTACGAGAACTGGTTTGTGCATGTGCCCGGCCTCAAGGTAGTCATGCCCGCCTGCGCGCGCGATGCCAAGGGGCTGCTGCTGGCCGCCATTGATGACGATAACCCGGTGATTTTCTGTGAGCACAAGCAGCTTTACAACACCCGTGGTCCTGTCCCGGAGGATGCCTTTCGCGAACCACTGGGCGTCACGTCTGTTCTGCGCGCCGGGCGCGACCTGACGCTGGTGGCGACCTCATGGATGGTCCATCTGGCGCTGGAAGCTGCGGCAGCGCTGGCGCGCGAAGGGTATGAGATTGAGGTTATTGACCCGCGCACGTTACGCCCGCTGGACGACGCGCCGATTATTGAGTCCGTGATCAGGACCGGGCGTATCCTCGTGGTGCACGAGGCGGTGGAAACAGGCGGGTTTGGCGGCGAAGTTGTGGCGCGGATTGTGGCCAGCGAAGCCTTCGACTTTCTGGATGCTCCGCCACGTCGCCTGGCCGGGCGCGAAACGCCCATCCCGCAAAGCGAGGTGCTTGAGGCCGCTGCCATTCCCGACGTGGCAGACATCGTCCGCGAGGCGCGCCTGTTGCTGCAGGGCCAGGTGTGACGATGCCTATGCCGGTGTGGCTGCCCAGATTTGACCCCGGAAACGAACAGTCGCGTATCCTGAGCTGGCTGGTCGCCGAAGGGCGGTCCGTCCTGGCCGGGGACGCGCTCTGTGAAGTCGAGACGGACAAGGTCAACATGGAGGTTGAGGCACCCGCTGACGGCAGGCTGGGCCCGCAGCGCTATCCGGCAGGGACGTTTGCGCCGGCAGCGTCGGTGATCGCCTGGCTGCTGCTGGAGGGCGAGGAGATCGGAGACCTGCCGGCATGGCCCCGGGAGGAGATTTCACCGTCAGTCGCTCTTTCTGTGACGCCGGCAGAAACAGTCGCAGTTGATCGTGAGCCAAACGGGATGGATGCAGTCTCACCGCTTGTGACTGTCAGGCCGCGCGCTACACCGGCTGCGCGGTATCTGGCGCGGGTTAAACAGATGGATCTGTCGAGTCTGCGTGGCAGCGGCCCGCGCGGGCGCATTCAGGCCAGCGACGTGCGCCGGTCAACCGGGCCTGGCGCAGGCACGGCCAACGCGATCTCCCTTGAAACCACTCTCGACATGAGCGGCATCGCGGAGTTGCAGCGCACGTGGCCCGCAGGGGCAGGCGCATTGACGCAATTGTCGCTTGTTGCGCGGGCCTGCGTCCTGGCGCTGGGGAAGCATCCGGGCTTGAACGTAGCGCCGCGGGAGGGCAGGGCAGGACATCAGGAGCCAGTCAATCCGGGATTCGTTATCGGTACGGATGAGGGTCAGGTGGTAGCAGTCCTCCATGGCGCGGAGCAAATGAGCATGCGCACCTTGCTGGCGCGCTGCGACGATCTTGTTGGGCGGGCGCAGGACAGCCGCCTCACCGCCGAAGAGCGCAGCGGTGACAGCTTCCGCATCTGCGACCTGGGAGCATATGGCGTCATTCGTGGCAACATCCGCGTACCCCCGCCCATGGTTGCCAGCCTGGGCCTCGGCTGCGTCATTGAACACATCGTCCCTGACCTGTCCGGCCAGCCAGTATTGCGACCGCAAGTGACCTTGAGCTTGTCATTGGCCTCAGGCCCGGACACGCCGTCAGAAACAGAAGGCGCGCGCTTTCTGCAAGACCTGCGCGCAACGCTGGAACAGCCATTGTGTCTGCTGCTGTGAGGAGGGAATGATGCGCATTGCAATTGGCTGCGACGATGCTGGAGCGCCCTTGCTGGAGGCGCTGGGCGAGTACCTGCAAGCCTGCGCCGGTGTCGTACTGGAAGACCTGAGTGCACCGGCCAGCAGTCGCGAGGAGTATTACCCGGATGTGGCCGAGCGAGTCGCCAGGGCTGTCGCTGCAGGTCGCTGTGAGCGAGGACTTCTGGTGTGCGGCACCGGCATCGGTATGTCCATCACCGCCAACAAGGTTCCAGGCATCCGCGCGGCGCTCTGCCACGACACCTATTCCGCCGGTCGCGCCCGCATGAGCAACGATGCGCAAGTCCTGACGATGGGCGCGCGCGTGATTGGCCCCGAGCTGGGCAAGGCCATCGTGGCGACCTGGCTGCAGTCCGATTTCGACGAGAGTAGCCCGTCGGCGCCGAAAGTTCAGCGTATGAACGAGATTGACCAACGCTATTCGCGGGGCCCGGAATCTGCAGATTGCTGACATGCCGCCACAAGGCGGATGGATTGAAGACCCGTAGAAAGGGAGGTAGCAGATACTGAAATCATAACCGGATTATTGTCGCGTACTAATCGTGTGCACACGGTAAATGTTGGAGTTGACAGGAGAAGATACATGTTGCGTAAAAGCATATTGAGGCCTGGTCTGGTACTTGTGCTGATGCTGTCGGTCTTTGCCACCGGCCTGACCGCCCAGGAAATGATGTACAGCGAGGCGCCAATGCTGGCGGAGCAGGTCGCCGCCGGCGAGCTGCCTCCGCTTGAGGAGCGCCTGCCGGATAATCCGCTGGTGTTGCAGCCGCTGGAAGAGATCGGTCATTACGGTGGCACCTTGAGACGTGGTTCGGCCAATCTCGGCACTTATCTGACCCACAATTTCACGCGCGAGCCGCTGACGATGTGGCACCTGCCGGTTACCGGTGACGGGCCCATCCGTCCCAACCTGGCCGAAAGCTGGGAATCGAACGAGGACTTCACGGTCTGGACAGTGCAGTTGCGCTCGGGTGTCAAATGGTCTGACGGAACTCCGTTGACGACTACGGACGTGGACTTCTACTGGAACAACGCCGCGCTCGACGAAAACGTGACCGGCGTCTCCGGCCCTGGCCCCATCGCCCAGGGTGGCAACCCGCCTGCGCTGGAGATTGTTGATGAGAATACCTTGCGCTTCAGCTACGAATCGCCTTTCCCGGCCTTTGCGGAGGGGCTGGCGACGATGCGCGAGATCGCCTGGCCGCGGCACTATATGGAGCAGTTCCACCCGGCCTACAACGAAGAAGCCACCTACGAAATCTTCAACCTGGAGAACCGGCTTGAGAACGGGCGCGGCCGGGCGACCTTGCAGGCCTGGATGCTGGATGAATACATTCCGGGCGAGATCTACAAGATGATACGCAATCCCTACTACTGGAAGGTCGATCCCGAAGGCCAGCAACTGCCCTACATGGACGCCGCCAGTGTAGAGTTGGTGGAAGACCGTCAGGCAGTGGCGCTGGGCAACATCACGGGCCAGTTTGACCTGGACGCCATGTGGGTCGGCGTGCAGCACATCCAGCTCTTCACCGAGGCTATCCAGGAAGGCCGCGACGTCAGCCTGACCTTCGCGGACTTCGACGGCGTCGCCTTCTACTTCAACCTTGATCACAGCGACCCGGTGAAGCGCGCTGCGTTCCGCGACGTGAATTTCAGGCGCGCCTTCTCAATGGCCATCAACCGTCAGGAAATCGGCGATCTTTACTACGCCGGACTGTTCACACCTTCCGGATCTGTCTTTGCACCGGAGTCAGGCTTTTACGACGCAGAAGTTGCCAAACTCTGGTCCGCATATGACCCGGAGGCTGCTGCAGCCATGCTGGAAGCGGCCGGCTACGTTGACGTAGATGGCGATGGCATGCGCGAAAGCCCTTCTGGTGAAGCGCTGCAGATCATCATCGAAGTTGGCATACACGACCTCTACACGCCCATCGTCGAACTTGTGACCGAATACATGACCGACATCGGGCTCAACGCCCTCATGGATGCGGACGACCAGTCGCTGGTGCGCGAGCGCTACGTGGCCGGAGAGTTCGAGATCCATACCTGGGACAGAGACGGTGCGAGCGACCCCTTCAGCGCCGAGGCGCCTGGTATCGCCTCAGTGCGTCCGGGAACCCCCTGGTGGCACCAGAACGGGGCGGAGGATCCGGTCGACGAGGCTTACGTGCTCATGAACGAGTTGTACCAGCAGGCCCTGGGCGTTATTCCCGCGGAGCGTTCGGAGGTCGTAACCGAGATTTCACGCCTTCATGCGGACAATGTGTGGGTCGTGTCGACCGGCTTCTGGCGCCGTCCCTTTATCAAGAGCGGACGCCTGGGCAATACGCCAGACGTGATGTCGCGCAACGGCCAGGTCAACGACATGCCGCCGTGGCAGCCCATGCTGCTTTTCGAGAAGTACGCTCCAGGTGAAGGCCCGTAACAGGGCTCGTAACCGCCAGGCATAACGAGGTGGCTGTCGGGGAGCTTCGGCTTCCCGGCAGCCAGTGCCAGAACAGGATTGTTCATTGGCCATCTACATCGTGCGGCGCCTGATTTCGGCAGTGATCACGTTTTTCCTGGTCACGCTCATCAGTTTCCTGGTCATCCAGTTGCCGCCAGGTGATGTGGTTTCCAACTGGGTGCGCCAGCAGGAGGCTGCCTCGGGCACACCGCTGCCGCCGGAGACAATCGAGAATCTGCGGCGCGTCTACGGCTTTGACGAGCCGGTGCTGGTGCAATATATCAAGTGGATTGACGGCTTCCCTGAGGGAGATTTCGGCTTTTCCCTTGCCTACAGCAACACCGCAGTCTCGGATCTCATCGGTCGGCGCATCGGCCTGACGCTTTTCCTCGGCTTCGCCTCATTGTTTATTTCATGGAGCCTTGCAATCCCTTTTGGCATTTACGCGGCCACGCACAAAAACACACGTTCAGACTATTTGCTTTCCACCCTTTCTTTCATTGGCATCTCTGTGCCCGATTTTCTGGTGGCTGTAATTTATCTTTTCCTGGCTATATTTGTTTTTAAGACGGAATACGCTGGCGGGCTGTTCTCCATGGAGTTCAAGGACGCGCCCTGGACCTGGGAGCGATTCCTCGACTTTCTGTCCCATTTGCCAGTACCCCTGCTGATTCTGGGCCTGGGCGGCATGGCCGGCACTTTCCGGCTGATGCGCGCCAACCTGCTTGACGTGCTCGACCAGCAATACATTGAGGCAGCCCGCGCCAGGGGTCTGCGCGAAATGGTCGTGGTCTACAAACATGCCGCGCGCATCGCCATTAATCCGCTCATCAGCCGTCTCGGCCTGCAGTTACCGGTGCTCTTCGGCGGCACGGTCATCATTTCTATTGTGCTGGACCTGCCCACCCTGGGGCCGCCCTTCATACGCGCGCTGCAGCGCCAGGACATGTTCCTCGCTGGAACGGTGCTGATGATTTTGGCAGTGACCCTGCTGATCGGCAATTTTCTGGCAGATCTGCTGCTGGCGCTGAGCGACCCGAGGATTCAAATTGAGTAGTCCAACGCAGGTTCGCGAGCACACTGCCGGTTGGTTGCGCCGCATCGGCTTTACCAGGGGGCAGCGAGCAATCACGGAGGAGGAGTATCGTCTGCTCTCCGTGCGTGAGCTGATGCTACGCAAGTTTCTGCGTAATCGCATGGCAACATGGTGCGGTGTTTTGCTGGTCTTCGTCTACCTGATGACGCTGTTTGCCGGTTTCTTCGCACCTTACTCTGCCCGCGAATCGGATTCCAGCCTTACATTCTCGCCGCCGATGATCCTGCGCTTTCATGACCCGGAGACCGGCGTTTTCTACTTGCAGCCCTTCTTCTATCCCTTGCGTGGCCAGCGCGACCCACAGACTTTTCAACTCGAATATGAAGAGGATCGCAGTGCGCGCATCCCCATCGATCTGTTCGTGCGCGGTGAAGCCTGGACTTCACTCGGATTTATAAAGGGGGATTTACATTTGTTCGGGCCGCGGGACAGGGGGGAGCGGCTGCACCTCATGGGCTCCGACCAGCGCGGACGGGACCTGTTCTCGCGCATAATTTTCGGCGGGCAGGTTTCGCTCTCGGTGGGCATCTTCGGCGTGCTGATTACTATTGTGCTGGGCTCCGTCCTCGGCACGCTCTCCGGCTATTACGGGGGAGTATTCGACCATGTCATGCAACGCGCCATCGAGGCGATCCGTTCCTTCCCGCAGCTGCCACTCTGGATGGCTCTGGCTGCTGCCATTCCGCCGCAGTGGCCGCCAGAATGGGTCTACGCCGGCATCGTGGTGGTGCTGGCCTTCATCAACTGGACCGGCCTGGCGCGTGAGGTACGCGGTCTGGTGCTGTCGCTGAAAGAGCGAGACTTCGTGCACGCCGCCGAAGCCTCCGGCGCTTCCACTGCGCGCATCGTCCGGCGGCACATGATTCCCAACATGGCCAGCCACATCATCGTAACGGCAACCCTGGCCGTCCCGGTCACCATTCTGGGCGAAAGCGCGCTCAGTTTTCTTGGCATTGGCGTACGCCCGCCCATGGTCAGCTGGGGCCTGCTGCTCAACGACGCCATTCGCATCCAGAACATCGTTCTCTATCCCTGGACGCTGTTCCCCGGCATTTTCATTCTTGTCACCGTGATTGCCTACAACTTCCTCGGTGACGGCCTGCGTGACATGGCCGACCCCTTTGCCCGCTGACCAGGAGAACGCCGTGGAACCCCGGCAATTGCTGGAAGTGCGGGATCTCAAGACCTGGTTCTATCTGGAGCAGGGGATCATCCGCGCGGTGGATGGCGTCAGCTTTCAGTTGCGGCGTGGGGAGACGCTCGGAATCGTGGGCGAGAGCGGCTGTGGCAAGAGCGTGACAGCGCGCTCGATCATGCGTTTGTTGCCGCCTGAGACAGGACGCATTGTTGGCGGCGAGATTATCTGGCACTCGCCAGAAAGTGGCACGAGGGACCTGACGACGCTCGATCCTTTCGGTGCGGAGATTCGGTCCATCCGCGGCAATGACATCGCGATGATCTTCCAGGAGCCGATGACCTCGCTAAATCCGGTCTACACCATCGGCTACCAGATCATGGAGGCCATCCGTGTGCACCAGTTGGTGGACAAGGACGTGGCCCGTGAGCGGGCCATCGCCATGCTAAAGCTGGTGGGCATTCCCGAAGCTGAGCAACGCGTTGACCAGTATCAACACGAGTATTCGGGGGGCATGCGTCAGCGGGCCATGATCGCCATGGCGCTGAGTTCCAACCCGCAGCTGTTGATAGCCGACGAGCCGACAACCGCGCTCGACGTGACCATTGAGGCCCAGATTCTCGAGCTGATCCGACAAATTCAGCAAGAGCGTGACATGGCGCTCATCATGATCACGCACGATCTGAACGTGATCGGTGAGGTCGCCGACCAGGTTATTGTCATGTATCTGGGCAAGGTGGTCGAGGCGGCGGCCGTCGATAGTATTTTTGCAGACCCGAAGCATCCCTACACCCAGGGTCTATTGCAATCCTTGCCACAGATCGGCCGGCGTGAGCGGCTTAGCTCAATTGTCGGTTCGGTGCCCGGGCCGCACGAACGGCAGCCAGGGTGCTCCTTTGCGCCGCGTTGCCCTCATGTGATGGATATATGCCGCACGCAGGAGCCGCCAGTTTTTCAGGTCAATGAAGCGACCAGCGCGGCTTGCTGGCTCTACGGTGAGGAAACCGGGGCGTCAAATGCCTGAGGATCTGCTGCTCGAAGTTGAAAACCTGAAACACTACTTTCCCATTCGCCGCGGCTTGATGAAACGCGTGGTGGGTCACGTCAAGGCAGTCGACGATGTGTCCTTCCAGGTGTATCGCGGCGAAACTCTCGGCCTGGTTGGTGAGAGCGGCTCTGGCAAGACGACGACCGGGCGCTGCATTGTCCGCCTGTATGACCCCACAGATGGCAGTATTCGCTTCCATGGCGAGCAGGGTGAGGTTGACGTTGCGCGTCTCGAGAGAAACGAGCTGCGGCCAGTCCGACGCGACATCCAGATGCTGTTTCAGGATCCAAACTCTTCGCTGAATTCCCGCATGCGCATTGGTGAGATCGTGGCCGAGCCTCTCGAAATCCACGGGGTTGGTGACCGGCGCTCGCGGGCGGAGCGCGTGGAACAGTTGATGTCGCAGGTCGGCCTTGGCGCGGACATGATCAATCGCTATCCGCACCAGCTCTCCGGCGGCCAGCGCCAGCGGGTGGGCGTGGCGCGCGCGCTGAGTCTTGAGCCAAAGCTGGTCATCTGCGACGAACCGGTCTCCGCGCTGGATGTGTCGGTGCAGGCTCAGGTGCTCAACCTGCTGGCCGATTTGCAGGAGGAGCTGGGGCTGACCTATCTCTTCATTGCGCATGACCTCGGTGTGGTCGAGTACATCAGCAGCCGCATCATGGTGATGTACCTGGGCAAGATCATGGAGAGCGCCTCGCGCGACAAGATCTTTTCAAGACCGACGCATCCATACACCGAGGCGCTGCTCTACGCCATCCCGAGACGGGTTGCAGGCGGACATCGGCGCCGGCGCATCCTTGAGGGCGACATACCCAGTCCGGTGAATCCGCCTTCAGGTTGCGTGTTTCACACGCGCTGCAAGTACGCCGTTGACCGCTGCCGCCATGAGTTGCCGCCGCTGCGCCCGCTGGCCTCAGATCCACAGACCAGTGTGGCCTGCCACCTTGCGGACGAGCTGGAATTGCAGCCCTGGCTTGCAGCGGAGGGGGGCGCATGAGGGGCGTATGACCGTCTGGCTGGACAACGAACGGCCATATCGACGCCAGTTTGCGCTGTCGGTCGGCGCTTGCGAGCATTCCGAGCGCGTTTGCGCGCTCGAGCTAGCTGGCAGCGTTGCGCGGCCCCGGCTTTACGAAGTGGATGCCGCGGGAAAGTTGCTGGATTGCGCAATCAGTCTGCAGCCGGATGGTGCAGGACTGCTTTTTCATCTGAAAGGCCGCACTGCTGCCGGCACAACTCGCCATTACCAGCTCTACTTTGACGAGCATGGCGCTGCGGACGATTTGCCAATAGCACCAGCGCCGGTAGCGCTGGCCACCGGTCTGGAGCACGAGGGCTTTGAAAGCGCCCGCATCAAGACGCCGAACGCGACCTGGTACTATCACCTGACGGGCGGCGGCTTCGCTGGTCTGATTGACGGCGACGGGGCAGACTGGATCAGCTTTCACCCCTGGGGCGGCTCCGACGGCAATTTCCGCGGCATCCCCAACCTGGTGCATCCTGAGAGCTACTTTCATCCCGGGCGTACAGGCTGCAGCAGCGAGATCCTGGCTGCTGGCCCCCTTCACGTCACGATTCGCTCGCGCTCGCAGGATAATGCCTGGGCCTGTGAGTGGTCCATCGACCCCGACTGCGCGCGCCTGACCGTGCTGAAAGCCGCCCGTCCCTACTGGCTTCTCTACGAGGGAACGCCGGGTGGAATCCTGGATGAGCAGGGTGATTTTATTTGGCTCGCCGATGGCCGCCGCATCCCTGCTTCGGAGCGCTGGGAGTATTCACTGCCCGAACCAGGCTGGATCGCCTTCGGGGCAGCAAACAGCCCGCGCGCGCTCTGGCTCCTGCGGCATGAACCGGACGGAGCGACGGACTCCTACTGGCCGATGGAAGGCCAGATGACCGTCTTCGGCTTCGGTCGTAGTGGCCTGCACAAATCCCTGACGCGCGCGCCGGCGCAGTTCAGCGTCGGCCTGGCGGAGACCAACGACTTTGAAACGCTCGGCCAGGTCATCACTGCCACTGGCATGGCGCCGCAGATTCAGCAGGATCCGGTTGAGAAACGCCAATAAGTTGCCCACAGAAATGCGAGGAGCATGATCATGCCGATCAGGAACCCCTGGGAACTTCTGGTGCTGGATGGCAATCCACCGCTGCAGCAACTGGGAGCGCTGGCAGTCGGCGATGTGGACGGCGACGGCCATGTCGAACTGCTCGTGGGCGGTGAGGGCGGCCTGCTCTGGTACCGACCAGACACGCTTGAACGAGGCGTCGTGTCTGATGGCCACGTGCATGTGGGTTTGACGCTGGAAGATATCGAAGGCGACGGCGTGCTGGAGGCGGTCTGCGGTCTTGAAGATCCGGAGCATGAGAACCGCTGGATGATTGTCCGTTTTCGTCCCGGCGCCGCGCTGGATCAACCCTGGACGATGCGCGTGATTGACTCACACTGCAACGGTGGCGCTCATGATGTCTGCTTCGCGGACGTGGACGGTGACGGCCGCAACGAACTGGTCGCCAACGCGGCCTATTGCCCGGTGCCTGGCGTCTTCCTCTACAAACCGGGTGACGATGCCACTGCTCCCTGGCGCAAACACGAGGTCATGAGCGGCACCTTCACCGAAGGCATCGCTGTGTCGGATCTCGATGGCG
The DNA here is from genome assembly GCA_965223965.1 of Phototrophicaceae bacterium. Taxonomy (GTDB): domain Bacteria; phylum Chloroflexota; class Anaerolineae; order Aggregatilineales; family Phototrophicaceae; genus JAGWBD01. The sequence continues at coordinate 1,206,946 of CBDCXX010000006.1, read as the reverse complement.
ACGGTCGCATGGAAATCGTCGCCGGCCCCTGCTGGCTCAGGATGCCCACTGAGGGGCCCTTTACGGGCACATGGGACCTGCGCACCTGGGCGCCCTCCTTCCGCGAGATGTGCCGTGTTGCCGCTATTGACATCACCGGCACTGGCCATGACGACCTCGTGATCACCGATTCAGAGTACATGGACGGACGCCTCTCCTGGTACGAGAACCGTCTGGCCGAAGATCCCGACGATCCCTGGCGCGAGCACCCGCTGGAAGAGTCTCCACTGCTGTATTCGCACTCGCTCACGGCCTGGCACGAAGCAGGCGCCACGAAGATTTTCGTGGGTGAAATGGCCCAGGGCGGCTGGAGCCCGCCCTACAACCATGACGCCCGTCTGATCCAGTACACGACGCGCGATCAAGGCCTCAGCTGGGAGCGCGAGCTGCTGGCGCAGGGCGCGGGCACGCACGAAGGCATGGCCACCGATATTGACGGGGACGGCGCGATGGAAATCGTGGGCAAGGAGTGCTGGCGTCCCCGCGTCACCATCTGGCGACCGTCAAACGACGCACGCTCGGTCATTGAGGATTGGCAGCACACTTTTGTCGACCGTGACAAACCGGCCACCGGCACCGATATCCTGGCTGCGGATGTAGACGGAGATGGTCGTGAGGACGTCGTTTGCGCGCGCTGGTGGTACCGCAGTCCGGACTGGGAGCGCTTCGCCATCCCCGGCATCTCGCAGGTCATCTGTGCCTATGACCTGGACGGTGACGGACGCGACGAGCTCATCGCAACGAAGCCACCTGCTGACGGGATGGGCGACGCTGAGCCCGGCCTGACGAACGAGCTGGTGTGGCTGAAAGCCGTGAATCCCTTGCAGGGACAATGGCGCGAGTACCCGATTGGCAGGGGCATCGGCGACTGGCCGCATGGCAATGCGCTTGCGCCCCTGTTGCCGGGCGGCCGTCTTGCGCTCATTGCCTCCTGGCACAGCGCCAACAAGGGCGTTGACCATTACCCGCAGCTCTTTGAAGTCCCCGACGACCCGACCGAAGGCCCCTGGCCCGCCCGCACGCTGGCGGAAATCATCTATGGCGAAGAGATGGTCCCGGTGGACCTGACCGGCAACGGATTGCTGGACGTCGTGGCCGGTCCCTACTGGCTGGAGAACCTCGGCGATGGCAACTTCCGGCCGCACCGCTTCGTGGGCGACGAGGACTTCTACAGCGCGCGCTTGCGCGTCACCGACATCAACGGCAACGGACGTCTGGATGTAGTACTCGGCGAGGAAGTGCTGGACTTTCCGAACAAGGTCGCCCCATTTTCGAAACTGGCATGGTTCGAATGTCCGCCGGATCCGCGCGCTGTGCCCTGGCCCATGCACGTCATTGATATAATGCGCTGTCCGCACTCCGTTGAGGTGGCTGACCTGGATGGCGACGGCGAACCGGAAATCATTGCTGGCGAACATGACCCATTCTGGCCCTATCGCAACCAGTGCAACCTGTTCGTCTACAGCAAGGCGGATGCGCAGGGACGCGCCTGGAAGCGTCACACGCTCGACAATCGCTTTGAGCACCATGACGGCACACGGCTGATTTCGCTCGCGGATGGCCGTCCCGGCATTGTCAGTCACGGCTGGAAAGACAGCCGCTATGTAAATTTGTGGGCCCCTGGTAGTGGCTAAGAGCCGTATTTCGACCGGTTCCTTGCTGTGTTCCACACGTTGACCACGCCTGCGCCATCGGTCGCACTGTTCAAAGATCAGGACGACTTGTCGCCGAGGGAACATCAGCACAAAGCAGCAACGTGGGAGCGGGTGCATGCCTGACCAGGTGCGTTGGCGGCGCCACACAATCTACCGCGGGCCTCCCGCCGAGCGCACGATTTGCGTTGTCGGCGACGTGAGCGGCAACGGCGTGCCAGATATTGTGATTGCCAGCCGCGGGCCGGAGCCGGAGCTGTTCTGGCTGGGCCGGGATACGGATGGACGCTGGCAGCGCCACCTCATCGCTACGGGTCAGCCCCTGGCTGCCGGGGGCTGCCTGGCAGACCTGACTGGCAACGGCCGTCTGGATTTCGTCGCCGGCACGCCGGCGAGCGACAACTGTGTACTGTGGTGGGAGAATCCGCCGGATGTGACGCAACTCTGGCCTGGCCGCGAGCTATTCCGAATGCCCGGCCCCATGTCACATGACCAGCTCGTGGCAGACATCGACGGCGATGGCCGGCCCGAAGTCTACTTCTGGAATCAACTGGGAAATGCGTTGTTTTGCGCGCCGGTACCGTCAAACCCTGCAGTTTCACCCTGGCCCGCTGTGCACCCGGTTGCCGCAGGGCTGCACGAAGAAGGCCTGGCCGCTGCGGACCTGGACGGAGACGGTCGCCTGGAGCTCATCGCCGGGCAGTCCTGGTATCGTCCGCCAGAGCGCCAGGGTGATGTGTGGCGACGATACCCGATTGCGATGGACTTCCTGTCACCCCGTGTGGCTGTCGCTGACTTTGAAAACAATGGTCGACCTGAGATCATCCTTTCGGAAGGAGACGCCACCATCTATGGCCCGCAGCAAGGGCGCGGTCGTTATGGACGTGTGGCGCGCTGTCGTCCCGGACGCGACATCACGGCGCTTTGGCAGGTAGAGGTCCTGCGTGATGACCTGCTCGATCCGCACTCGCTGATCGTCGCAGATTTCGATGGCGACGGCTCGCAGGATCTGTTCGTGGGCGAGCTGGGCGATCCACAGGGCCTCGACGAGCATCCACCGGCCCAGCGCATCTGGTTCAATCACGACGGCGAGCTGCGTGAGCAAGTCATCGACCGGGGACTTGGCACGCATGAATCGAAGGCAATCTGCCTTGATGGACGGGTTGGGATCGTATGCAAACCATTCCGCAGTCTGCGTGGCGCTGCGCCTCGCCCGGCTGAAGTGGACAGCATTCACCTGTGGCTGCCGGAAGAACAGGCGCGAACACAAAGGGAGTAGCCGATGGTAAAGTTTCGGTTCAGGCCACAAATCATCGACCGCAACCTGCCCGGGCGTTTGTACGCGCAGACAGCCCTGGCGGACTTTGACCGGGATGGCGTGCCCGAGTTCATCACCGGCCAACAGTACGGCACCCTCTTTCGCTATCGGCGTCAGTCGAACGGACTCTGGACACGGCATGTTCTTGGTGAGGAGTCGCCCTCGGATGTCGGCGCCTGTGTGCTCGACGTGGACGGCGATGGCTGGCTCGACCTTGTGACCGGCGGTGCCTGGTATCGTAACTCACGGCATCCTGAACGGCCTTTCGAACGTATCGTCTTCGACGCTTCCCTGAAGGGCGTACACGACGTGCTCGCGGCAGATCTGGACGGCGACGGCCGCGCTGAAGTCATCACCATGTCTGACCAGAACGACCTGCGCTGGTACAAAATCCCGCCGGCGACTGAAGATCCGTGGCCCAGGAACGTGATTGGTCCGGCCGTTCACGCGGGTGCGGCCGTCGGCGACATCAACGGCAACGGCTTTCTCGACATCGTGCGCAGCAATGTGTGGTTCGAGAACGTGCATGGCGACGCAAGCTTCTGGCAGGTTCGGCCAATCGGCCCGAACACATACCCGCCACCGGACTTTCGCCCGTACTTCGCCTTTGACGCTACGCGCGCCGTCATATGTGACATGAATCACAACGGTCGCAATGACATCGTCTTTTGCGACGCCGAAATCCCTGGCGGGAAGATCTGGTGGGTGGAAAACCTGGACGGCCGGGGCGACAACTGGCAGCGCCACGAAATCCCCAACGGTGACGATGGCCGCCGCGGCGCGTATCACAGCCTGTATGTTGGCGATCTCGACGGCGACGGAGACCTTGACATCTTCACTTGCGAAATGGAACACGTGGCCGGCGACGGCCGGCCACGTTGGTACATACAGGAGAACCGCGATGGCGCAGGCGGCGCCTGGCAGGAGCACGTGATCCTGGACGCGGGCCTGGGCGGGCATGAAGCCGTCGTCGGCGATGTGACGGGGAACGGCCTGCCGGACATAATTTCCAAGCCATGGGTGCCAGTGGCTGGCAACGCGCTGGATGGCGCGATGTTCGTGCTGCTGCTGGAAAACCTGGGCCCAGGCTGAGCGCTACTGCTGCGTCTGGGTTGCAGCAGTGACGTCTGCGTTCGTGCCGAACAAGGCCCGCAGAACGCGCGGCGCAATGTCGGCCAGCGTGCGAAAGCTTTCGTCAAACAGTCCCCGTTGCTGGCCGATGACGACGGTCGGCACGTCGTTGCAGGTGTGGCGGCGGTTGCCGATTTCCTCCATGTTACCGTGGTCGCTGCAGAGAATGACAAGGCCTTCATTGTCATGCCAGACCGAGAGGATGCCGGCCATCACCTCGTCGAAGCGCTCAAGCAAGGCCACGCCCTCTGCCAGCGTGCCGCGATGGCCGATGACGTCGCTGGGCCAGTGGGCGAAGAGCGAAAAGTCATAACGGCGCGCCAGGGTGACGAGCAGCACCCCTGCCTCATGAGCGCTGCGTAACGGCAGCTGTGGGTGTCCCTGCTGAGCTGGCCACTGCTCCCCCGTCCAGTCAACCGAAAGCGCATCGCCGCTCTGAAGTTCTTCCTGGCCGAAGATTGGCACGCCAGCTTCATGTGCGGCCTGCTGGTAACTGGATCGCAGCCGCCGGCCACTTTCAACAGCCCTGTGCCAGCCCGCTGGATAGGCCTCCAGCAGCGCTGCGCTTTTGCCGCGCGCGACGACCTGGCAAAAGAGGTTGTCGCTTGCCAGCAGGGCGCGGGTGGCCTTGTCCGGTTTCGGGCCATAGTGCTTGCCAATCAGGCCAGGCACGTTCTGCCCCGTGAAGATGGTCGCCTGGCCGGTGCCGCTCTGCGGCCGGCCGGGAACGCCCATGCGCGGATCGGTAGGCAGGAAGAGGGAGCGTTCACCTTGCTGCCGGCCGGTGTGCGCCAGCCAACGCTTGCCGGCGGCCAGGCTATGCAGGGTTGGCGTGTTTGCAATAGCGAAGGGATTGGTTAGCGGGTCTGCAACGCCCAGCCCGATGCCATCAAGGAAGATCATCAGTACGCGCATGGCGCTGCGCTGCGACGGCCTACAGCGTTTCGCCGGCGAGGGCGCGACGCAGGCTGTCCTGGAAGGGTGGTCGGGCGATGCCCTGTTGGGTCACGATGCCGCTCAGGTAACGATGCGGCGTGATATCGAAAGCCGGATTGCGGGCGTGGTAGTGTGCCGGCACCAGCGCCTGTCCGTAGGGCGCCAGCACTTCGCTGCGGTCACGCTGTTCGATGGGGATTTCTGCGCCACTGGCCAGAGTCGGGTCAATGGTGGAGGTGGGCGCCACACAAAAGAAGGGGATGTTGTTCTCCTTTGCAAGCACCGCGATCTGGTAGGTGCCAATCTTGTTGGCTACATCGCCGTTGGCTGCAACCCGGTCCGCGCCGACGAGCACGAGGTCAATTTCGCCACGCTGCATGTAGTAGCCAGCTGCCGTGTCCGGGATGATGTCGTAACTGACGCCCAACTGTTCCAGCTCCCAGGCGCTTAGCCGCGCTCCCTGCAGGCGCGGGCGCGTCTCGTCCAGCAGCACGTGCAGCTGCCGGTTCTGCTCGTGGGCGCTGCGAATGACTCCCAGGGCCGTGCCGTGATCAACGGTGGCCAGCGCGCCGGTATTGCAGTGATGAAGCACAGTCGCGCCCTCGTTCACCAGCGCGGCTCCATGCGCGCCCATACGTTGGTTGGTGATGACGTCATCGTCGGCAATCTGTTGCGCACCTTCGAGCAGGGCTGCGCGCAGCGTTGCAGCGTCGCCGAAGGCCTCGCTATGCGCCAGCGCCAGCAAATGATCCACCGCCCACGCCAGGTTTACTGCAGTGGGACGCGCGGCCTTGAGCCGCCTGGCTGCTACATCAAGATTGGCGAGCATGTCAGGCAAGGCCTCGGCCCTGCATTCGCGGGCGGCCAGCGCCATGCCGAAGGCAGCAGTGGCGCCGATAGCCGGGGCGCCACGCACCACCATATCCGTGATGGCCAGCGCGACGGCTTCGTGTGTGTCCAGCTCGACGAAGGTCAGCTCCCAGGGGAGCAGGCGCTGATCGATGAGGCGGACCTTGCCGGCTTGCCAGGCCACGGTGCGCATGGCCCCTCCCTGTATCAGTTCCCTGCCCTCCGACAGGCAGGTCGCCAGTTTAGCCCGGGCGTGAAATTGGGTCAAACCTGTGTTCGCCAGTGCTGCGGGCCTCGGCTACAATGCGCTCAGGTTGAACAGGAGGATTGCGGGAATGCAACTTGAAATCAGTGAAGCCGAACGGCAGAGTCGATGTGAACGTTTGCTGGCGCATCTGCAGGAACGCGGGCTGAGCGGCGTCACGCTGTTCGACCGCGATTATGTACTGTACTACGCCGGCTTTGACTTCATCCCCACCGAGCGGCCCATCGGCATGGTTATGAACAGCGCCGGCGAACGCGCCCTGTTTGTGCCGCGCCTGGAGCTGGAGCACGCGCGGGGCAACTCAATGGTGAAGCGCGTGGCGCACTACGACGAGTACCCGGACAAGGTGCATCCGCTGCAACACCTGGCCGCCTTGTTGGCAGACCTGGGCATCAAGGGGGAGATTGGCGGTGACGGCGACGGGTATCCATGGATTTTTGGCTATCGCGGGCCGGCGCTGTCCGAAGTCGCGAAAGTAACTGTGCGAGATGTGCGTCCCTTCATTGAGGACGCCATGGCGGTCAAGAGCCCGGCCGAGCTGGCCTGCATCCGTGAAAGCTGTCGCTGGGGCAATCTGGCGCATCAGTTGCTACAGGATTACACCAGCGTCGGCGCTTCCGAGACCGAGGTGGAAATCAGCGCCAGCACTGAGGCAACGCTGGCCATGTATGCGGCCATCGGGCCCGTCTATCGTGCCCAGGGCGGCATGTCCGGCTCCGGCGCACATGCCGGCTATCGCGGTCAAATCGGCCGCAACGCGGCCATCCCGCATGCTATCGCCAACAACATGCGTTTCCAGGCCGGCGATGTGCTGGTTACGGGAGCTGGGTCGCTGGTGTGGGGCTACCATTCCGAACTGGAGCGCACCATGTTCCTCGGTGAACCCAATGACGCCTGCAAACGCATGTTTGACCACATGCTGGCCTTGCAGGACGCCGCCATCGCAGCGATGGAGCCGGGCGCGCCATGTTCAAGAGTGGACGGCGGCGTCCTCGAATACTTCCGCCAGCACGACCTCATGTCCCACTGGCGTCACCACAGCGGTCATACCATCGGCCTGCGCTATCACGAAGGGCCGTTCATGGACTTTGGCGACGACACGCCCATGCTGCCGGGCATGGTCTTCACTGTCGAACCCGGACTTTACGATCCCGGCCTGGGCGGTTTCCGCCACTCGGATACGGTTGCCGTGACGGAAGATGGCGTGGATGTCATGACCTATTACCCCAGGGACATCGTGAGCCTGACGATTCCGGCATGACACGGAGTCAGAGATGAACATGGACTTTAAGTCACGTCGTTCAATGGTGCTGGCGCGGCGCGGCATGGCCGCAGCAAGCAATCCCCTGGCTGCCCAGGCCGGCCTGAACATCCTGCGCCAGGGCGGGCGCGCAGCGGATGCCGCGGTCGCGATGTCGGCAGTAATGAACGTGACCGAACCCGGCGCCTGCGGCGTTGGCGGAGACTGCTTTGCCCTTCATTATGATGTCGCCAACGGCGAGGTCAGCGCACTGAATGGCAGCGGCCGGGCGCCCATGGCCCTGCGTGCCGAAGACCTGCGCCGCGAGGGCTGGAATACGATGCAGTCGCGCCATGCCCACACGGTGACGGTGCCAGGCGCGGTGCAGGGGTGGGCCGACTTGCTGGAACGTCACGGCAGCATGTCGCTGGCCGATGTGCTGGCGGATGCCATTCACTATGCGGAGAGCGGTTATCCGCTCGCGCCGGTCTTTGGTGCGGGTTGGGCAGCGCAGGGAGAATTCCTGCGTCAGGCGGCCAACGCGCATGAATACCTGCCGGGCGGCAAACCGCCGGTGGCCGGTCAGGTCATCCGGCTGTCGGAACTGGCGCGCACCTTGCGCGGCATCGCCGAAGGCGGGCCGGCGGCATTTTACGAAGGCCCTGTGGCCGAAGCCATCGCCACTTCGGTGCAGGAGCAGGGCGGTCTGCTGACCCGCGAAGACCTGCGCGCACATCGCTCGACATTTGAAGCGCCCATTTGCAGCGATTACCGCGGCACAACAATCTATGAATGCCCTCCCAACGGCCAGGGCCTCACGGCCTTGATGGCCCTGAACATGGCCTCGAACATGGACCTTGGCGCCCTTGCCTGGGACGATCCTGAACGCCTGCATCTGATGGTGGAGTGCATGCGCCTGGCCTGGGCGGACGCGCGCTATCACATCGCCGATATGGCAACAAATCCGGCGCCCGTCGACTATCTGCTCAGCCAGGAATACGCAGCGAAACGCGCCGCGCTTATCGACCCGCAGCGCACGCTTCCGCCTCAGCCTCCCGGGCAGCCTCCCGGCGCGTCCGACACTATCTACCTCTGCGTCGTTGACGGCGAAGGCAACGCCTGCTCCTTCATCAAGAGTCTGTTCATGGGCTTCGGCGTTGGAATCGTGGCGCGTGGCACTGGCGTCTGGCTGCACAATCGCGGTTCGGGGTTCAGTCTGGAGCCTGGCCACCCCAACGAACTGGCGCCTGGCAAGCGTCCCTACCACACCATCATCCCCGGCATGTTGCTGCGTAATGGTCAGTTTCGAGGTTGCTTCGGCGTGATGGGCGGCTATATGCAGCCGCAAGGACACTTTCAAGTGCTCAGCGCCCTGCTTGACGACAGGCTGGATCCCCAGGAGGCGCTCAACCGGCCGCGCTGGATGGTGGCCGATGGTCAGCCAAATGGTGACCTGCTGCTGGAAGAAGGCATCCCGGTAAAAGCCATGGCGGCCCTGGCCGGAAAGGGACATCAGGTGCGCCCGATCGCCGGTTTCGGCAGGCGCGTCTTCGGGCGCGGGCAAATCATCCTGCGGGACCCGGAGAGCGGCGTTTTGCGGGGTGGTAGCGAACCACGTGCTGACGGCCTTGTAGCGGCCTTCTGAGATGCAGCCAAATTCGTCTGTGCGCCTGGTGCTGTGCATGGGAGTGGATTGCAACGACAGCGGCCGCGCACGTCCATTGCGGCGGCGGCTGCAAGCCTGGCTGGCCGAGCATCCGGAAATGAATCTGCAGCTCGAGACGGCGAGTTGCCTGACGCATTGTGCCCAGGGCCCAAACCTGATGCGTTATCCCCAGGCGCGCGTTGCTCACCGGCTAAATCTCGCGAAGCTTGAAGCGCTACTGGCAGCGCTTGAGCGTGAGCTGCATACGACTGGGGAATGAAGGTAAGCACCTTGAATTATTAGATATTATGTGCGACATTGACCGAGCCCGGACCTAAGGTTCGAGGCAAACGTTGGTCAATTAATGGAGTATGAAGATGCGTAGAATCGCAATCGCAATGATGCTGGCAACCATGATGCTGACACTTTCCCTGCCGGGACTGGCGCAGGACGTCGTTGAGTTGCGCATGACCTGGTACACCGACGGTAACGAAGACGTCGTAATGCGTGACCTGCTCGACCGCTTCGAGATGGAAAACAGCGACATCCGCGTAGTCATGGACAATGTCCCCTATCAGGCGGGCATACTCGAAACGCTGCCGATTCAATTGGCAGCCGGTGAAGGCCCGGATATGGCGCGCGTAACCGACCTCGGTGGACTGGCCGAGTTCTACCTGGACATGACGCCCTTGCTGAGCGACGCAGATTACTGGCTTGACAGCTTTGGTGGCACTCTGGGCTGGCTGCGCATGTCAGGCGCAGAAGGCGGCATTCACGGCTTCCCGACCCAGCTGACCATCACCGGCCCCATCATCAACCGCACGCTCTTTGAGCAGGCGGGTGTAGAAGTGCCCAGCGACATGACAGACCAGGTGACCTGGGAAGCGTGGGCAGCGGCGGCCAATGAAGTCGCCGACGCGCTGGACATTCCTTTCCCAATGGCGATGGACCGCAGCGGCCACCGCTTCGCTGGCCCGGCCATCAGTATGGGCGCGAAGTACTTCGATGACATGGGTCACCCGCTCATCGCTGGCGACGAGGGCTTCCGCGCCATGGCCGAGCTCTTCGTCAACTGGCATCTCGACGGCACCATGCCGCTCGAAATCTGGGCGGCCAACACGGGCTACGCCGGCGCCAACGAGGAGTTCGGCAACAGCCAGGTCGTCTTCTACATGTCCGGCAGCTGGCAGGTTGGCCAGTTCACGGAGCAGATCGGTGACGCCTTCGACTGGGAAGTCGTCCCCAACCCCTGTGGCCCTGGCGGCTGCACCGGCATGCCCGGTGGCGCGTCGCTGGTCGCCATCAATGACACAGAGCATCCGGCCGAGGTGGCGCGTGTTATGGAGTATCTGGCAAGCCAGGATATTCTGGGCGAGTTCTCTGCGCGCACGCTATTCATCCCGGCGCACAAGGGTCTGGCCACGGATGGCGTAGACTTCGAGACCGATCTCGACCTAGCGAAGGCCGCCCTGGGCGTCTTCACCGCGCAGGTAGCCACCCTGGAGCAGACTGCCTTTGATCTACAAGGCTATCCCTTCAACAGAATCGTTTTCAATGTCGCTCGCGACCGTCTGACCCAGGCGATTGTGGGCGAGCTGACGCTGGATGAAGCCATTGCGCGCATCCAGGAAGATGTGGACGAGCAGCTGGCCGAGCAAATGGGCGGCTAGTTGCTGTTCGAAACGAAGTGTGACAGCACAGGGTACCGCTTTCGCTCGTGAGGGCAGGGGTGGTACCCTTTTCTGTTGCATGTGGGGCAAGAGGTTCCAATGACGACGGCCAACGACGCAAAGGTGGAACAAGGCGGGCCGCTGGCGCGGGTTTCACAAGCGCTGGAAGACGGTTTCAGTTGCCTGTTCACAGCGTTAATGAACGGGCTCGAGATCCTCATCCGGCCGATCGAGCGGCGGTTGGGCATTGAGCGCATCGGCTACTTTTTTATTCTGCCCAACCTGCTGATATTCAGCATATTTGTGCTCTTCCCAATGCTACTGAACATTTACATTTCCTTTACTTCGGGCACAAACATTTACCCACAGGACCGCGCCTTCGTTGGCACAGCGAACTATGGATTCCTGTTTGATTGCCAGAACGTCTTTGAACCGAATACCTGTAACGAAGACCTGTTCTGGCGCGGCGTATTCAATACGATCTTTTTTGTGATTGTGCAAGTGACCGGCATGGTGCTGGTTTCGCTGGTGACCGCGCTGGTTCTGAACAGCAAAATACGGGCGCGTGGTTTCTTTCGTAGCGTATTCTTCTACCCGGTGCTGCTCTCACCGGTCGTGGTTGCACTCATCTGGAAATGGATCTTGCAGCGGGACGGCGTGCTGAACTCGATATTGCTGTCACTTGGAGGAGAGCGGATTCAGTTCCTGGTCAATTCGGACTGGGCGACCCTGTGGGTCATCGTCATCAGTATCTGGGCGCTGATGGGCTTCTACACGCTGATTCTGCTGGCGGGCTTGCAGGCTATTCCGGCCGAGCTCTACGAGGCAGGGCAAATTGATGGCACCAGCCGCTGGCAAAGCCTTCGCTTCATAACCCTGCCGCTCCTGATGCCAACCATGTTTGTCGTGCTGGTGCTCTCACTCATCCGGGCCGTGCAGGTATTTGATCAGGTGTATGCCTTGACAGGTGGCGGGCCCGGCACAGCAACCCATTTCATCGTGCAGTACATCTACACCACCGGTTTCTCCAGCTCAATCAAACGTTTCGGGCTGGCAGCTGCGGCTTCCGTTTTGCTGGGCGCGACCCTGCTCGTGCTAACGTTGCTGCAGTTACGTGCTGCCCGCAATAACGAGTCAGGCTGATTCCACCATGAGCGCAGGGACCTTGCCGACGACACGCAACATCTTTACCCGGACCCGTGGCCGCAACAAGCTGCACCCGACGGACCTGCTGGCCTACCTTTGGCTGCTCTTTGGGACGATCGTCATGTTTGGCCCGGTTTTCTGGGTGCTGATGTCCTCCTTCAAAACCCAGGCGGCCCTGATCGAGTTCCCGCCCCAGTTCTTTCCCTACCAGCAGGACACGCTTCCTGTGGCAGGGTATAACGAGCCCCTGCCGCTCTACGATGTTACGATGGAGGATGGAAGTGTGCGGCGCCTGGCTCAGGTGCGCCGTGTTGGGATTGAGGCACAGCTTGTCGATCCCGAGGCACCGGAAGAAATCATCAAGGTAAATATTCGGCAGCGGGAGCCGGTGCGTTCAATTCGCATGGCGCTGGAGAACTACATTGACCCGCTCGGCCGCTTCAACTTCCTCACTTACATGCGCAACAGCGTGGTAATTACGGTAATTGCGACGCTGATTACCTTGCTCATTAACAGCATGGCCGGCTTCGCGCTGAGCAAGTATCAATTTCGCGGTCGCGACGGCATTTTTGTGCTGTTTATCGCCACCCTCATGATTCCGATTTCGGTCATTCTGGTGCCGGTGTTTCTCGTCATCACTTCCCTTAATCTGTACAATACCTTGTGGGGCGTCATCATCCCCGGGGCGGCCACGCCGACCGGCGTCTTTTTACTGCGTCAGTACATGCTGACTATCCCCGACGAACTGCTCGACTCCGCGCGCATCGATGGCGCCAGTGAGTGGCGCATTTACTGGCAGATTGTGCTGCCGCTGGCGCGGCCGGCGTTGGCGGTGCTGGCCATTTTCTCCGTGATGTGGCGCTGGAACGACTTTCTGTGGCCGCTAATTGTTCTCAGCCGTACCGATGTGTTCACGCTCCAGGTTGGTCTTTACGCCTTTGCAGGGGAGCTAAATATCCAGTGGCATTACGTGCTGGCCATGACTGTGCTCACTCTGTTGCCCATCACCGTCGTTTTCGCGTTTCTACAGCGCTTCATCACCACCGGCATCGCCACGACCGGCATGAAATAGCTCGGCCCAGGGACAGATTGCAAGAGCGCGAAGTTCACGCAGAGAAACAATGGTCATCAGGGCGAGCGCAGGAGGAACAGGGTGCAGTACTGGGCTGACCAGATCATAGGCGATCACGCTTTTGACACGTTCGTCTTCAATGATTCGAAGACTTACTCCGGCAGCGCGCATGTTGGTTCCCTGCGTGGCCCGGTCATTCACGACCTGCTCTACCGCAGCGCGCTGGATGCCGGCCGGCTCGCCCGCTTCAACTACGGTAATGACGATATGGACGCGCTGGACTCGATACCGCCCGGCCTGTCTGCAAAACAGTTCAAGCCCTGGCTGGGTAAGCCGCTCTGTGAAGTGCCGGCCCCGGATGGCAGCGAGCGCAGCTACGCGCGCTACTATTTTGACGAATTCATGGCAGCGCAGCGCAAACTGGGCGTTGAGCCGCAGCCCTATCACATGAGCGAACTGTATCGCTCGGGCCGCATGAACGAGGTAATTCGCACGCTGCTTGAGGCGGCGGCCGAGCTGCGAGCGATTTACCTCGAGGTAAGCCAATCTGAACGGGACGACGACTGGATCCCTTTCAGTCCGATTTGCGAGCACTGCGGCCGCATCGCAATGACCCGCGTCTACCGTTTTGATGGCGAGCGCGTGCACTATCGCTGCGAGCCCGCGGCGATGGCATACGCCCGCGGCTGTGGCCATGAAGGCGCGGTCTTCCCCTGGGATGGCCGAGGCAAGTTGCCGTGGAAGCTGGAGTGGGCGGCGCGCTGGCAGGTTCTGGGCATAAACTTTGAAGGCGCGGGCAGCGACCATTCAATCGCCGGTGGCGCGCGCGACGTCTCCGAGGCGATCGCCAGAAGGGTTTTCGGCGTGGAGCCGCCGGCCAATCTACCTTATGAATTCCTGTTGCTCGAGGGCGGCAAGATGAGTTCCTCGAAAGGCATCGGGCTCAGCGCGAGTGAAGCGACCGAAGCGCTGCCGGCACAGCTGTTACGATGGCTGCTGGTGCGCACGCGACCGCGCACAGCCATCAACTTTAACCTGGGTGAAAACGCTGTGCCGCGGCTCTTCGACGACTATGACGTGGCGGCAGAACGTTACCTGAATGGCACTGGTGAGGCATGGCAGCGACGGCTCTTCGAATTGGCACAGGTCAAACACGGTGCCGAAATCAAGGGGCAGTACCGGCCGCGCTTCGCCCACGTGGTGACCATCTCGCAGATTCCTGGCATCGATCTCCTGCAGCATTTCACACAGCACAAGGGCGCCTCCCTGCTTCCGGCGGAACGCTGTGAACTTCAGCAGCGCAGCGACTACGCCCGCGACTGGCTGGCGCGTTTCGCGCCCGCCAAGGCAGGTTTCGAAGTTCAGGCCGGGTTGCCGACGGAGGCCCTGGAAAAGCTGGATGACAGACAGCGCAGCTTTCTGGCCGCCTTTCTTACCTGGTTTGAAGCGGCGCAGTCGCCGGATGGCAAGACCGTGCACGAAGAGATAATGCAGCTCGCCCAGCAAGGGCAGGGCAGTGCCGGCTATGCGTTCAGGGCACTTTATAATATCTTCCTCGGGAGGAACAGCGGACCAAGGGCCGGTGAGTTGCTGGCCGCTCTGGAACCCGACTTCGTGCTCGCGCGCCTGCGTGAAGCAGTAAAGGCAAGTGCCCAGGGCTGGTCTTAAACCAGATTGCGCGCTGCCATGGCGGCGCCGACGATGCCGGCCTCATTGCGCAAGGCGGCCGGCACGACCTCCGTTTTCAGGTTCAGGCAGCGGCTGAACTTGTCATAGCGTTTGCTGACGCCACCGCCGAGGATAAAGAGGTCGGGCGAGAAGATGAATTCAAGGTGTGCCAGGTAGTCGTTCACCCGCGAGCCCCACTCCTTCCATTTCAGATTCTTGCGTTTTCGCACAACGCTGGCGGTCCACTTTTCGGCTTCGTGCCCTTTCAACTCGAGGTGGCCGACTTCGCTGTTGGGGATTAGCACACCATCGTAAAAAATGGCGCTGCCGATTCCGGTGCCCAGTGTGATAATAAAAACCAGGCCTCGGTGACCCTTGCCCGCGCCGAAGGCCATCTCCGCAATGCCGGCGGCATCCGCATCATTGCTGAGCAGCAGGGGACAGCCTGTTTGCCGACGCAGATGTTCCTCGGCAGCGTGGCCAACCCAGCCGTCGTCGACGTTGGCGGCGCTGTGGGTTTTGCCGGCTTTCACGATAGCCGGGAAGGCGCAGCCGACGGGCCCGCGCCAGTCAAAATGCTGGACCAGCGCACAGACGACCTCGACGACAGCGTCCGGTGTGGAGGGTTGTGGTGTGTCGAAGCGCTGCCGCTCGGTCAGCAACAGACCGCGGTTCGTGTCGACGGGCGCTCCCTTGATGCCCGAGCCACCGATGTCGATTCCAAGGATTTGCATCGTCCGTCCTGACTGATACAGGGTCGCAGGCAACAGTATATCAGCCTGCGCCTGGCTAGGCAGGACTGGCTACGCTTGTACTGCGGACAATGAGGTGGAACAGGAGCAGGCTGAGCAGGGCGGAGAGTGCCAAAAAGGGCCCCAGGATTTCGAAGCTGCTGTAGCTGGCAATGACCCCGACCAGAGCGGGCAGTGCCGCGAATCCCACCCCTGCGGCGCTCATCTGAAAGCCGATGGCGTTGGTCGCATGCCCTGCGCCAAGGCGCACCGGAGTGGTTGAAAAGAGTAGCGGCGTAACGGGAGCCTGGGCAAAGCCAATCAGTAACAGCCCGGCCAGACTAATGGCGACCGAATCTCGCAGGCTGAACATAAGGCCGCCAAGCATCACAGCAAATAAGAGAATGCGAATGCTCGTTACGAACGGAAGTTTATCGGCGATCAAACCGAAAACAATGCGTCCCAGCGCAAAGCTGCCCCAGTAAAGCCCGACCCAGAACGTAGCCAAAGCACTGTCAGTGACGCGATCTTCACTGAAAAGCGTGAAGCTCCAGCTACCCGCCGAAGCTTCGATTCCTGTGAAGACAATGAACAAGGTCATGCCGAGCAACACAGCTGGATTACGCAGAGTGGCCAGCATGGAGGGCGCATCAGGCGCACCTGCTGCGGCTGTCTGAGGAGTGGAGTGCCAACCCCCACGCGTGAGGTAGTAGGTCCAGCAAAAAAGCAGTTGGACGAGCGCCAGGGCAAGCCATACGATGCGCCAGCTGTTTCCTTCAGTGGAAGCAAATTGCACAAGGAAAGGGCCCAGCATTGCGCCGATGCTGAAGCTGGCATGCAGCCAGTTCATCATTCTTGCGTTGAAATGGTTGGCAAAGTAAATGTTCAGGCTCGCGCCGAGCGTTCCCTTTCCCAGTCCTGACAGAATGGCGACGGCGATCAGCGCTAACCAGCCTGGCGCAAGGCCAAATCCCAGCAGGCCAATTGCAGCAACTATGTTGGACAGAACCAGCGTGCTGCCCATGCCAAACCTGGTGACCAGGCGTCCGCTTACAAAGGAGCCCGAGAGGAAACCGCCAGTTAGCGCCAGCAGCAGGATGCCCAGGGAAGCAGTGGGCAAATCCCATGTGTCACGAATTGAAAGCCAGGCAACGCCGATAGCGCTACCTGAAACACCGCCTGCGCCGAATACCAGAAATGCCAGCAAGATGCGAACCTTGCGAGCTGTGACGTTGTGAATCATGTGTTACGAAGAAGTCCGGCCACGGCCTGGGCAGAGTCGTTGACTGGCCGCAAGGCGTATTGCAGCGTCATAGTTTGATGTGCCTCTATGCGAGAGAAGTCGTGCCGGTAGACTGACCTGAATGAAGGCAAGATGCAAGGCGTTGGATTTCCATGGATTCAGCGGCCTGTTATGGAATATCAGCGCCTGGCAATGAAGTTTCCGGGCCACCATTGCGGACGATGAGCTGGAACAAGAGCAGGCTGAGCAGGGTGGAGAGCGCCAGGAAGGGCCCAAGAATCTCCAGGCTGCTGAAGCTGGCGACGAACCCGACGAGAGCTGGTAACCCTGCGATTCCAAGACCAGCTGCGCTGATCTGAAAGCCGATGGCGTTGGTCGCGTGGCCTGTGCCCAGTCGCTGCGGTGTGGCAGTGATGAGCAGCGGAAATACCGGCGCCTGGGCGAATCCAATCAGCAATAGCCCTGCCACGCTGATGCTTGGCCTGTCGCTCACACTGAACATGAGCGCACCCAGCAGGACAGCGAGCAGCAGTATGCGAATGCTGGGCACGGCCGGCAATTTGTCGGCAACCACGCCGAAGACGATGCGACCCAGGGCAAAGCTGGCCCAGTAGAGCCCCACCCAGGTGGCGGCCAGTGAACTGTCTATGACGCGAGTTTCACTGAAAAGCGTGAAGCTCCAGCTGCCGGCTGTAGACTCAATGCCGACGAAGACGAAAAACAGGGCCATGCCGAGCAATACGGCGGGCATGCGCAAGGTGGCCTTTATCGATGGTGTGTCGGTCCCAATATGCTCAGCTGGTCTGCCAGTCAAATGCCAGCCAGCGCGCGTAAGGAAAAAGGCGAGGCAGAGCACCAGCTGGCCGAGCGCAATCACGAGCCAAACAATGCGCCAGCCCTGGCTGGTAGAAGAGGTCAGCTGCACAATGAAAGGGCCGAGAGTCGCCCCGATGCTGAAGCTGGCGTGCAGCCAGTTCATCATTCTCGAGTTGAAGTGGTTGGCAAAATAGAGGTTCAGGCCTGCGTCGATCGTTCCCTGACCGATCCCCAGCAATACGGCTGCGGCGATCAGTGGCAACCAGTCTGGCGCCAGTCCAAAACCCAGCAGTCCGCCAAAAATGATCGCGCTGGAGACGATGAGCGTGCTGCCCATGCCAAGCCGCGTGGCGATGCGACCGCTCACGAAAGCGCCTGTCAAATAGCCGCTGGTCAGGGCAAGCAGCAAGATCCCCAGCGATGCAGTGGGCAGGCTCCAGGTATCGCGCATGGCGGGCCAGGCCACGCCAATGGCGGCACCTGGGGCACCAATCGCGATGAAAGTCAGCCATGCCAGCGAGATGCGAAGGCGTCGAGATGTGGTCGTTGTGGTCACCTGGAGTTCATAAGTTTGGCAGCGCGCCGGTCAGGCACGCAGCCCGGCCGGGGCGCAAGCTGCAAGGCCATATACTGGATACCTCGATGCAAGGGGAAACGTGTTGGTAGATTGACCTGAATCGAGGCAAGTTTCAAGCGGCGATGTCCGCCACCTGGTACAGCAGATGCGCTATAGCCGCTTGCAACTGCGCATCTGCGCCGGTCGTAGCGATTTCGTCATCCTGTGCCACAAGCAGGTCGGGCGTGATGCCCGATCCGTGGATCCAGTGACCGTCCGGTGTTAGCCAGCGCGCAATGGTAAGCTGCAAGCCGCCACCGTTTTCGAGTTTGAAAAGGTTCTGCATGGTGCCCTTGCCAAAAGTCTGCTCGCCAACGATGGTGGCGCGGCCGCGATCCTGCAAGGCGCCGGCGACCAGCTCCGAGGCGCTGGCGCTGCGTGTGTCCACCAGCACGGCAAGCGGCAAGGTGAGTCCTGCATGGCTGCCATCGGCGTCAAGTATTCGCTCGCGTGTGTCGAAATCCTGGATTGCGACCGGACCTTCCTCGATGAAGGCGCTGGCTATTTCGATGGCGCTGTCCAGCAAGCCGCCGGGATTCCCCCTCAGGTCCAGTACAAGGCCAGGAAGTGAATGAACATCCATCTCCGCGAAGGCGTCGTCCAGATCTGTGCGGGCGCTGGCGTTGAAGTGCTGCAGACTCACATAACCGAAGCCTGAGTCCTCAAGCAGACGCCATTCGATGTTGGGGACGGCGATGCGCGCGCGTTCGATGGTGAAATTCAACGTTTCGGCGCCCCGGTACATAGTAAGCTGCACAGCACTGCCGGCGGGTCCGCGCACCAGTGCGGCGAGCTCGAGTTGACTGGCATCAAGGACGTCGAGCCCGTCCACCTCCGCGAAAACGTCACCGGACTGCAGCCCGGCTGCCGCTGCTGGCGTACCCGTCAGCACGTACGCAATTTGCAGGAAGCCGCTGTTCTCGTCTCGCTGCACAACTGCACCGATGCCTTGAATTGAGCCAGACATGTCCTCTTGCATCACCGGATACTGTTGCGCATCAAGATAGCCACTGTGCTCGTCACCGAGCGCCTTTACCATGCCGCGAATGGCGCCATCGGTCAGGGATGCAGGATCGATGTCTGCCCCGTTCGGGTCGACAAACTCACCCCGGACGTATTCCCAGACCTGCCAGAAGGTTTCGAACAGCTCTTCCTCTTCCCCTGACAGGTTGAAGCTGCTTTGGGCATTAAGCTCACTGCGCGCGTTGCCAAGCAGGTAACCAAGCATGAGCGCCAGCAGGACTGGAAAGAGCAGGGGGAGGCGGTTCAGTCGTAGGGCAGACATGTTCATCTCCACACAAGAAGTTTCAAGTATAGCCGAGCGCGGTGAGTGCGGGATGAACGCAGCATCGACGGAAGGTTGCCGGGGGAGGTCGCGCTGGTAGAATGTCATGGGTTGACCGGGCATGTTGCAAGGCCCTGGTCTTGCTCTAGTATCGTTACGAGGTCAGCGATTTCTGAAATCCTCGCACTGAGTGAAGCGGCGGCGCTGCTTTGCAACGGGCAGACCCTCGCGCTGGGCGGCATGACGCTCTACCGCCGGCCGCTTGCCTACGTGCGCGCGCTCTTGCAGCGGTCGCCGCCGCCGCGTGACCTGACTTTACTGTGTTTCACCGCCGGGCTGGAATCCGATTTGCTGGTGGGCGTTGGCTGTGTTGGCACAGTGCGCAGCGTTTACTTTGGCCTCGAATCCTTCGGCCTCGCGCCCATGTTCACTAAAGCGGCGCAACAGGGCAGGTTGCGCATTCAGGAAGAAACTGAACTCAGCATAGTTTCGGGCATGCGTGCAACGATGGCAGGCGTCAGTTTCATGCCGTCGCGTGCGTGGCGTGGGACAGACTTGCCTCGCCTGAGGCCGGATGTGCAGGTGGTTTCTGATGTTTACGCTCGGGAACCGCTGATGGCCTTCCCGGCGATTTCGCTGGACGTGGCCGTGTTGCACGCCCTGGCGGCGGACGGGCAGGGCAATATTTTGTTGAATCGCAATCTCGGCATCGATATGGAATTGGCTTATATCGCCGAAACGGTCATCGTGACGGTTGAACGCTTTGTTGCAGATGTGCGCGCTTTAGGCGACGGTCACATCCTGCCCGCGCCAGGCGTAGACATCATCGTGGAGGCGCCTCAGGGCGCATGGCCCACCAGTTGCCATCCATTGTATTCGCTGGACAGCATTGCATTCCTGCGTTACGTGGAGCTCTGCAACGCCGGTCAGTTTGACCGCTGGCTCGCAGATTTCCTCACGCGTTCCTGATCACGTCTGCAGTTTGGTTGACGGCAACCTCTCCTCCAGGTACAGTGGACAAAATCGAGCAACCAGGGGAGTCCGCGTGAGCGGGCTGAGAGGATGCGTAAAGTCGCATCGACCCTCGAACCTGATCCGGATCATGCCGGCGCAGGAAGTGTGCGAGGAGCGAATGACAGCCACCCTGGAAGGTCGGGGTGGTTTTCGTTTGCAGGGAGGAACGTGAAATGCGTACATTTCTGACAGTGGGATTGCTGCTGACGCTGCTCGTGTCCGTCAGCGCGCAAGAGACGGTCGTGACGCTGGTTACGCATGACAGCTTTGCCATCGGCGAGCAAGTACTGGCGGAGTTTACGGCCAGGACAGGGATTCGCGTAGAGATCCTGCAGAGCGGTGATGCGGGGGAGATGCTCAACAAGGCCATCCTGTCGCGTGGCAACCCGCTGGGTGATGTGCTCTACGGTGTGGACAACAGCTTTCTCGGCAGGGCGCTGGAATACGACATTTTCCTGCCCTACGAATCTCCATTGCTGGAGCAGGTTGCCGAGGCCTTTCAGCTGGATGAACAGCACCGTGTCACGCCGATCAATTACGGCGACGTGTGCCTGAATTATGACGCTGCGTGGTTTGCTGAACAGGAACTGGCGCTGCCGGACAGCCTGGCCGCGCTGGTGGAGCCGGAGTATCGCGGCCTGCTGGTTGTCGAAAATCCGGCGACATCTTCGCCTGGCCTGGCCTTCATGCTGGCGACTATTGGGGTGTTCGGCACCGAGGGCGAAACCACCTGGCTGGACTATTGGAGCCAGCTGGTCGAAAACGAGGTTCGTGTGGTCAGCGGCTGGGAGACCGCCTACTGGAGCGAGTTCAGTGTCAGCGGCGGCGAGTATCCGTTGGTGGTCAGCTACGCCAGCAGCCCGCCCGCCGAGGTGTTCTTTATGGAAGAAACGCCCGCTGAAGCGCCCACCGGCGCGATCGTTGCGGACGGTACCTGCTTCCGCCAGATTGAATTCGCCGGGGTGTTGGAGGGAAGCGAGCAGGTGGAAGCGGCGCAGCAGTTGATCGATTTCATGCTGGGCGTACGCTTCCAGCAAGACATCCCGCTGCAGATGTTCGTTTTCCCGGTCAACGAGGAAGCGGAACTGCCCGAGGTATTTGTCGAATACGCTGAAGTGGCTGAATTGCCGGTTGTTGTGTCGCCGGAGGAGATAGATGCCATGCGCGAGGAATGGATCCAGGCCTGGACCGAGACGGTGTTGCGAAGCAGAACGTGAATCAGGCTGCGCGTCTCGTTCTGCTGCTGCCGTTGCTCTTTCTGGCGCTTTTTTTCGTCTGGCCCTTGCTGTCCATCCTCACGCTGGGGCTGGCGCCAGATGGTCAGCTGGAACTGGCGCGGCTGCAGCAGATCGTCTCACCCTACTACCTCAACATCCTCATCTTCACCTGCGGCCAGGCGCTGCTCTCGACCGTGCTGACCATCGCCCTGGCGCTGCCGGCCGCCTGGGTCTTCGTGCGCTGGTCCTTCCCCGGTCGCTCGTTCTTGCTGTCGCTCTCCACCCTGGCCTTCGTCTTGCCAACCGTCGTCGTGGCAGCTGCATTCTCCGCACTGATCAGCTCGCGAGGTCTGGTCAACAACCTGCTGCAGGATGTGTTGGGTCTGGAGGCGCCACCGCTGCGCCTGGAGGGCACGCTGGCCATCATCCTGCTGGCGCATGTCTTCTACAATTTCGCCGTGGCATTGCGCATCATCACCGGCTATTGGGCCAACCGCAACGTGGAAATCGAAGAAGCGGCGCGCGTGCTGGGCGCGCATGGCTGGCGCCTGTGGTGGGAGCTGCGCCTGCCGCTGTTGCGGCCGGCATTGCTGGCGGCCGCCGTGCTCATCTTCATCTTCACTTTCACCAGCTTCGGCGTCATCATCATCCTTGGTGAGCTGCGCTTTGCGACGCTCGAAGTTGAGATCTATTTCCAGGCGGTAAACCTCTTCAATCTACCAGTGGCGGCCGGACTGTCACTGCTGCAAATCGGCCTGATGTTCGCGCTGATGCTGGTGTATACGCGGCTGCGACGAAGGTTGCCGCAGACTCTGCAGCCCGCCTCGGCGCGTCGGCCACAAGGCGCGCGTGAATGGCTGGTGGTAGCCCTGGTCAGCGGCTGCATGCTCCTGCTGTTGGCTGTGCCGCTGTTCGCTCTGGTGCTGCGCTCCCTCAGCGGCGCAGAGGGCCTGACGATGGCCTGGTACGCGGCTCTGTCGCAGAATGTGCGCGGCTCGGTGCTCTTTGTGGCGCCATTGCGCGCAGTCGCCAACTCTCTGATCTTCGCGCTGGCGACAACCGTGCTGGCACTCACATTGGGCCTTCTCGCCGCTACCCTGTTGCAGCGACGGGGTCGCCGCTGGCTCGATCCACTTTTCATGTTGCCGCTGGCGACGAGCGCGGTCACGCTTGGGTTCGGATTCATCATCGCGCTGGACGAACCGCCGCTGGACCTGCGCGCCTCACCGCTGCTGATTCCGATCGCCCATACGCTGGTGGCGTTGCCCTTCGTGGTGCGCAGCGTGTTACCCACGCTGGATAGCATTGCGCCGGCCTTGCGCGAATCGGCGCGAGTGCTGGGTGCGACACCCTGGCAGGTCTGGCGCCAGATTGACCTGCCGCTAATCAGTCGTGGCCTGCTGGTGGGTGCGACCTTTGCCTTCACCATCAGCATGGGGGAGTTCGGCGCCTCGCTCTTCATAGCACGCCCGGCAAGCGCGACGATCCCGGTCGTCATTTACAGGTTGCTCGGCCAGCCAGGCGCGCTCAACAACGGTCAGGCGATGGCCATGAGCGTCATATTGTTGCTGACCTGTGGCCTGGGCTTCGTGCTGATTGAGCGCGTACAACGGGCCGGCAGCGGCACTTTCTGATGCTTCAACTGAGGGGAGTGGCCAAAAGCTTCGGCGGGCAGGAAGTGTTGCGCGATGTGTCGCTCGCATTGCGTGAGGGGGAGATTGTCTGCCTGCTTGGGCCGAGCGGCTGCGGCAAGACGACGCTGCTCCGCATCATAGCCGGACTCGAAAGGGCTGACCAGGGCGAGCTGTTGTTTGGCGGGAAGGACCTCGCGCAGGTGCCGGTGCATGAACGCAACTTCGGTCTGATGTTCCAGGGGTACGCGCTGTTCCCGCACATGAGCGTTGAGCAAAACGTGGCCTTTGGCCTGCGCAGGCGACGCCTGCCTGACGTCGCAGAGCGCACGCGCGAAATTCTGGCGCTGGTGGGGCTGGCGGGCATGGGCGAGCGTGACGTGAATTCGCTTTCCGGCGGCGAGAAACAGCGAGTGGCGCTGGCGCGCAGTCTGGCTCCGCGTCCGGCGCTGCTGATGCTGGACGAACCCCTGGCTTCGCTGGATGCCGGACTGCGTGAGCGGCTGATGCCTGAGCTGCGGCGCATCTATACGAAGCTGAAGCAGACGGTTATTACGGTCACGCATGACCAACGCGAGGCCAACGCCATCGCGGACCGGATCGCCGTGATGAACGCCGGCCGCATTGAGCAGATCGATTCGCCCCAGGCACTGTACGCGCGGCCACGCACGGCCTTCGTCGCCCGCTTTCTGGGGCTCGGCAACCAGGTCAGCAGCGCCTGGCTCTCACAGCATACCGGCGATTTAGTTCAGTCCGAACAGATCCTGCTGCACCCGGTGGGTATACATTTGGGTGGCACGCAGGGGAACGGCCTGATCCTGCACGGTGTACTGGAGCAGCGCTTTTACGAAGGGGAAGGGTGGCGACTGTCAGTCAATGTAGGCGGCGCAACCCTGCGCTTGCGCGTGCCGCTTGGCGAGCATCCCGTCCCCGAACCTGGCGAAACGCTGAGCTTGTACATTGATCCGGACTGGATTCTCCCACTGGCCTGATTAAAGCGTGCTTCTATCGCAGTTGACGCTGGTGCAGGTGGGCGTTATGCTCGCCTCTCCGTGGCGCAACAGAGGAAAGGACGGCAGAGCCTGTGAACGGGAAGCAATTGAATCATGCCTTGCATGCTGGTGAACTGGTCTTCGGCACGGCGATTTACGCGCCCTCTCCGACCTGGCCGGGCCGGGTAAAACAGCTGGGTATCGACATGGTCTTCATCGACTCCGAACACACGCCACATGACCGCGGCATGATCTCCTGGATGTGCCAGACCTACGCGGCGCTGAACATCGCGCCGGTGGTGCGCATTCCGGCGCCCGACCCCTACATGGCGCAGATGGTGCTGGATGGCGGCGCCAGCGGTGTGATCGCGCCCTACATTGAGTCGCCCGAACAGGTGAAAGCCCTGGGTGGCGCGGTGAAGTTTGGCCCGGTGAAAGGTGAAAAATTACGCGGCATGGTCAACGGCAATGCGCCGGAGGCCGAGCTTGAGGCTTACCTTGCGGAGAAGAATGCGAGCAACAATCTGTTCATCAACATCGAAAGCGTGCCGGCCCTGAACGCGCTTGACGACATCCTGGCCGTGACCTTTATCGACGCTGTGCTGGTTGGCCCGCATGACCTCTCTTGCAGCATGGGGATACCGGAGCGGTACGAGCATCCGGTCTTCGAGGAGGCCATCCAGACAATCATCGCCAAATCTCGCGCGGCTGGCGTGGGCGTTGGCATTCACCACAACTTTATGCCACAGCAGATCGGCTGGGTGCAGTCCGGCGCCAATCTCGTGATGCACAGTTCGGATGTTTCCGCATTTGTGCGCATGTTGACGGCGGAGTTTCAGGAGATTCGCGCAGCGGTGAATGCGGATGCCGGGCGCGTGCGTGCGCAGAGCGTCAACCTGTAGGTGCTTCCCTCAGACGGAGCGCATCTGGCCGCCATCCACGCGCAGCGAGGCGCCGGTAATGTAGGACGCGGCGGGTGAAAGCAAAAAGGCGCCGGCAGCGCCAAAGTCGTCGATGCTACCCAGACGTCCCAGCGGAATATTCGCCAGTGAGCGCTGACGGGCCTCTTCAGGACTAATTCCCATCCGGTTGGCGGTTATCGCGTCCAGCTGTTTGACGCGATCCGTGTCGATGCGACCCGGGATGAGATTGTTGACGCGGATGCCGTCACCGGCCAGCTCGTCGGCCAGGGTCTTGACCAGCCCCATCACGCCCGAACGCATCACCGTCGAGAGCGCCAGGCGTTGAATTGGTTCGCGAATGGAGGAAGACGTCACAGTGAGGATTGCGCTGCCGCTGCTCATGTGGGGCAGGGCGGCGTTGATCATTCGGATGGAACTCATCAGCGTGAGCTGGAAGGCGGCTTCCCACTGCGCCTCGCTGATCTCCCGGAAGTGGCCGGCTGGAGGGCCGCCGGCGTTTACCAGCAGCGCGTCCACCGTTCCCCATTGCTCGACTGTCCTCGCCACCCAGTTGTTGATTGCCGCAGGGTCAGTCACGTCGCAGGGCGTGGCCAGCACATCCGCTCCGGTCTCCGCCTGTAATTTCGCTGCGGCCGCCTGGATGTCATCCGCGGAGCGGCTGCATATGGAGACGCGCGCTCCCTCGGCTGCCAGCGCGTGCGCCACGCCGAAGCCCAGGCCCTTGCTCGCCGCCGCAACCAGCGCTACCTTGTTTTCCAGTCCCAGATTCATGGATGTACTCCTGTTAGTTCAGCTCAAGTATGCGAGTCGGGTCATTGATTCCGACGCGTGCGAAGATCCAGTCGATTTCTGCCTGCGTGCCTGCATCAATGGGCGCGAAAGGCGGCCGCGGCCTGGCACACTCGATTGCGCCGCGCCGCCGCAGTAACTCCTTGCGGATGCTCAGGTTGATGACGGGTTGATTCTCGAAACGTATCAGCGGGACATATTCGTCGAACAGGCACTCGGCGTGTTGCTGCTCTCCGGCGCTCCAGGCCTCAAAGACGGCAACGAGAATCTCGGTGAAGGCGAAGCCGGTCATTGTGCCCGAGGCGCCACGCCGAAGCTCCTCAAGCAGAAACATGCCGCCCAGACCACCGAAGATTTCCAGCCCCTCGACCTCTTCACGAATGGCGCTGATCTTCTGCATCAGCGGCGGGTCTTCCAGCTTGAGGTAGCGTGCGGTAGGGATACCCCGAGCAATGGACGCGATGAGCGCCGGCGACATGATGATGTCGTTCACGGGCGGGAAATCCTGTACCACGATGGCGAGGTCGCAGGTTTCCGCGATGGCGTCGTAAATCGCGTACACATTTTCGTCGCGCGCGTCGGCCATGCGCGGCGGCGCGACCATCACGCCGGCGGCGCCTGCCACTTCTGCCCCCTGGCAGAGCGCCAGGCGCGTGTCATCGTCTTGATGGCTGGCGCCCACGACCACCGGCACGCGCCCGTTCACGGTTGCCATGACCGTTTCCATCACTTCCTGGCGCTCACCCACGCTTAGCCTGGCCGCCTCGCCCAGCACACCGAGGATGGTCAGGCCCTGGGCGCCCAGCTCCAGCTGGAAATCCACCAGACTCCGCAGACTGGCGAGATCGAGCGATTCGTCGTTGCAGAAGGGGGTAGCCAGAATGTTGAAAATGCCGCGAATAGTGTTCGACATGTTATGTATGTGCTCCGAATGCAACCGGGAGAACTATATCATGCCACTGGAGTCTGGCCACTGAAACCGGCGCCGAGTAGCGTTTTGATCGTCTCTTCGTCTGCCAGGCATTCCTCCGCGCTGCCGGAGAAGGCAAGCATGCCTTCGCGCAGGATGTGTACTTCGTCGCAGTGACGAAGGACGCTGCGCGCATTCTGCTCGACAACGACGAGCGTCATGCCCTGGTCTCGCAGCAGCAGCAGGGTACGAAACACCTCATTGACCAGGTTGGGAGCGAGGCCGGCACTTGGTTCGTCGAGCAACATGAGTTTCGGGCGCGTCAGCCAGCCGATAGCGATGGCCAGCATCTGGCGCTCGCCGCCGCTGAGCTGGCTGGCAGGCTGATTGCGCCGCTTCGCCACCAAGGGGAAGAGTTCAACAGCGGCGTCCAGGGCCGCCGCAGCCTCGCTGCGAGACAGACGGCGCGTCGCCAGTTGCAGGTTTTCACGCACGCTCAACTCAGCGAAAACGTTGTCCCGTTGTGGTACGCAGGCCAGCCGTCTACGGTTGATTTGCGCGCCGTCCAGGCCAATCAGCTGCTCGCCGTTTAGCAGAA
Source organism: Phototrophicaceae bacterium (assembly GCA_965223965.1). Lineage (GTDB taxonomy): Bacteria > Chloroflexota > Anaerolineae > Aggregatilineales > Phototrophicaceae > JAGWBD01. The sequence continues at coordinate 1,179,550 of CBDCXX010000006.1, read as the reverse complement.
TGGAGCCGCTGAACACATCCGCCAGGCCAAAGACGGCCTTGAGCAGGGTGCTCTTGCCGCTGCCATTCGGGCCAAGAATCGCCGTGAAGCGCCTGGCGGCGAAGGCCAGCGAGACATCCTGCAGTACGGTCAGTTTGCCGTAGCCCGCATACAAGTGCTCGATTGACAGCATCATGCGCCAAAATAGACCTCGCGCACCCTGGCATCCTCGATGATCTGCGACGGTTTGCCCTCTGCCAGCATGCTTCCCATATGAAGCACAAAGACGCTGTCTACATAGTCGAAAAGAATTTCCAGGCGATGTTCGACGATGAGAAATGTGAGTCCCTGTTCGCGGTGCAGGGTCGCGATGTGTTCAAAGATTTCGCGTGCCAGGTTGGGCGCGACGCCGGCAGTGGGCTCGTCCAGCAGCAGCATACGTGGCTTGCCGCCAAGGCTGCGACCAAAGTCCAGAAGCTTCATCTGCCCGCCGGACAGGTCGGAAGCGCGCTGTCCAAAGTGATTGTGCAGCTGAAGTCGCTGTAGAATGCCTGCCGCTCTGTGCGTAATTTGTTCTTCCTGCGCGCGCCAGCGTCGATGCCAGGGCGCCTGCCAGGGCGACTCCCCCAGTTGCCCCTTGGCCGGCAGCAGACTGTTATCCAGTACGGTCATCTGAAAGAAAAGCGCCGGGTCCTGATAACTGCGCGCCAACCCGAGCCGGTTGATCTCGTCCGGTGGCGCTGCGCTTATATCGTGTCCGTCGAAGTGAATCGTGCCGGAGTCAGCGTGCAGCTGGCCAGCAATCAGGTTAAGCAGGGTACTTTTGCCGCTGCCGTTGGGCCCGATGAGGCCGATGATCTGGCCCTGTGGCACGTCCAGCGAAACGCCGTCGACGGCGCGCAGGCCGCCGAAGCTGCGCGTCAACTCACGAATCTGCAGCATGGCTCATTTCACCTGCCAGCAGGTCGTGGGCCTGGGTCGTGCGGGTCGGCTCGGGCAGGATGCCCTGTGGCCGAAAACGCAACATTAGCAACAGGATTAGCCCATAGATGATGTAACGCACGTAGTTAAACTCAAGCTCTATGGCGGACATGTTCATCTGAATGGTGGCGATGGCTGTGACGCGGTCGAGCAGGGTGACCACCAGTGCTCCCAGCACTGCGCCACGGTTGTTGCCAAGCCCGCCCAGGACGACCATCACCCACATGTCCAGTGTCAGCGTGATGACGTAATCGTTACTGCTGATGTAGCCAGTGTTCAGCGCGAAGAGCACGCCGGCGACGGCTGCGATGGCCGAACCAATGAGCATGATGCGTGCTCGCGCCAGCGCGACATTCTTGCCCAGGCTGCGCGCAATGGCGTCGTTTTCGCGCACCGCCTTCAGCAGACGCCCGAAGGGCGAGCGAACGAGACGCTCGCTGTAAACATAGGCCAGGGCGGCCATACCCAACACAAGCAGCATGAAGAGCACTGAGGAACGTTGTGGATCGCCGAGCGAGGCAAAGGGCTGTGCAACACCGGAAATGCCGTTGGTGGCGCAGATGATTGGCTCGTAACCGCGAACAAAGATGCGCGCCGTCTCGCCGCCAACCAGCAACACCAGCGCCAGAAACCACTCTTGTTGCAGTCGCAGGGCCACGCGCGAGACGAAGTAGCCGGCCAGGCCGCTGACGACAGCGGCCAGCAGCAGCGTCAGGCCAAAGTTGACCATGCCGGCTACCGGGTGGGCGCGCATGATCTCCGAGCGCAGCTGCAAGGCGGGGCCGAGCGTGATGCCGCAGGGCCAAATCGGCTCCTGGCCGGCCAGCAGCGGTAACACACGCGTGTAGGTGATGGCGGCCGTGTAGGCGCCTATGGATACGAAGACTGCCTGGCCAAAGTTGGGGATGCCGGCCAGTCCGTACTCAAGATTCAGGCTGATGGCCATGAGGGCAGCGATGCCGAAGAAGGTCAGCAGCGCGATGAGCGTGGCGATCAGGTCGATGTTCACCGCTGCAAGTCTCGCGGCGGACGGTTGAAGCCGGTCAGGCCCTGGGGACGCAGCAGCAAGACGAGGATGATGATAACGAAGGGGATGGCTGCCTTGAAGCTGAAGGACAGACCAATGTAGTGATTGAGGAATTGCATCAAAGTGTTCTCGCAGAGGCCCACGAGATATGCGCCCAGGATGGTTCCGGTGAAGCTGGAGAGACCTCCCAGGATGGCCGCGGCGAAAACCGAGAGGATGGCCAGCCAGCCCAGCAGCGGGTTCACGAAGGTGTACAGGCCCCAAAGCGCGCCGGCCAGCCCGGCCAATGCGCCCACCAGCAGCCAGGTCAGGCTGCGGATGCGTTCCACGCGCATGCCGAGGATCTGTGCCAGCTCAGGGTTGCTGGCCAGCGCGCGCATCTCACGTCCCAGGGCAGTGCGGCCCAGCAAAAGACTGAGTCCGATGACGCAGGCGATGGTGACCGGGACGACGGTGAAGAAGATGTTTGTCAGAATCAGGGGGTTGCTGCGCACCCATATTTCCAGCGGGATCTGAATGCGTTTGTCAAAGAGCTGGTAAGTATCTGAAAGCACAAAGAGGATGTAGCGCAGTATGAGGCCGACGGCGAAAGAGGCCAGCAGCATGGTGTAGGTCGAAAGCTTGCGCCTGGCCAGCGGGCGAAAGACGAGCTGATGCGAGAGCAGGGCGACCAGGGCAGCTACCAGAGCCGCTGACCCCAGAATGATGACAGGCTCGCGTGAGACGAAGAGCGAGACGACCAGAGCAGTGAAGGCGCCGGTGGTCACAAACTCTGCATGAGCAAAGTTGGGCAGACGAATGACGCGCATGGTCAGGGTGATGCCGATGGCCATGAGCGCGTAAAGGCTGCCGACCTGAATCGACTGCACCAGCGAGGTGACGAGCAGTGCGGGTGGCATGTGTGGGCGGGTCTGCGACAGGCTGCATCACAGACCCGCAACCTGTCAGTCGTTCAGTTCCAGCGAATCCGCAGAACCGTTGTAGATACCAATCGCATCGAAATCGCTGCGGTCGGCATTGACCTGATACACGCTGTAGTAGGCGATGGCCTGGTCGCCGTTATCGTCCAGCAACCCCTGAACACTTGTGCCGATATAGTGGCCGGAGATAAACGGCAGGATGGACTTGACGGCAGCACCGTCGTTGCCGGCGACCAGCATGCTCAGCATGGCGATGTTGGCAGCGTCGAAGGCGTAATTTGTGAAGGGCCCCGGTGGATTCTCATAACGTTCGGTGAAGCTCGCCACGAAGCGATCCACAAGTGGGGTCTTGGTTCCGCTGTAGGAACCCACCGAAATGAAATTGGCGTTTTGCAGGAAGGACGCAACGCTGGCGTCTTCCAGGATGTCCGGTGCGGTCATGGCCTCGTTGCCGATCCAGTCTACTTCGCTCAGGATGGGGTCGACCAGGCTGAGTTGAAGAGCCTTCTGGGCGTCGCCCAGGAAGCATACGCAGAATACAGCGTCTCACCGCTGGTGGACAGACTGGCCACATCCGCGCTGAGACGCGCAACCTCGCTGCTGAGATCCGGCGGATCCGGCGTATAGGTTATGCGCGTTGTCTGCGCGCCACCTGCCGCCGCAAAATCTTGCTGGAAGCGATCGGCGAGGCCGTTACCGTAGGGATCATCAAGGTTGAGAATGGCGACGTTCTGGTAGCCGCGCGAGATCGCGATACGGGCGTAGGCTTTGGCAGCAAAAGTGTCAGGCGGATACATGACGCGGAAGATGTTGTCGCCGGCGATGCCGCCTGCCGGGCCGCTGGAGGCCGGCGCGACGAGTATCACGTTGTTTTCATCGGCAAACTGCTTGGCGCCAAGCACCTCGGACGTGGTCAGCGGGCCGACGATGACATTGGCACCAGTGGTCTGTACGATGGTCTGCACGGCTCGGGCGGAGCCATCTGGCGTCCCTTCTGTGTCGGCGGAGGCGGTCTCGAAGCGAATGTCAGAACCGGCAGCTTCCAGTTCCGCATTCATCTGCTCTACCGCCAGGTCAATACCGCGCGCGAAATCGGCGCCAAAGGAACCGAGCGCCCCGGTAAAGGGTTGCACTACGCCGAGTACCCAGGTTTCCTGAGCCGAGGCGCCGAAAACCGGCAGCAAGCTCAGAACCAACAGAACCAGAAATAGCGAGCGAAGCTTCACAAGACACTCCTTATGGTTTATTTAGCCTGGAACAATTGCAACTCAACAATAGCAGGTGCATTCGAGGATATGCAACTTGCTGAAGCGTTCACGGCAGCGGACAAATTGAGTTCATGAAATAGTCGAGCACGTTCTCGAATTCGCCGGTCGCATTGACGCGGTAGAGGCCGTACGCCAGAGTGGATACCTGCTCCGGTTTCACGTCCAGTGGATAGAAGTCACGCAGGCGTTCGCCAGCCAGCCAGCTGCTGGTCGGGCGCAAGCCGTAGACAGGGGCGAACTGATCTGCCTGGGCAAGCAGGGAGCCGTCGGCAGCGAAGGCCTTGACGAACACACTCAGGTCTTCGTCAGGCGCCTTTGCGCCAGCTTGCCAGACGACCTCCAGCGCGAGCCGGTCGGGCATGCAGTGAAGTTGTGCAACATGTGCCGATGGGCCAGCTACGTCACTTTCAACGATCTCTGGCTTGCTACGGATGTGTACCAGACGTGGTCCGGCGGCCTGCAGCCAGATGTCCTGATCCAGTTTTTCGGCCCACCAGGCGAGAGGTTGATTGAAGAAAGTGAATTCGGGCGTTATCAGGGTGTCGTTTACGAAGGCCGGGCTCAAATCTTGATTGTGATCAGTCAGGGTGATGTGCGCCAGACGGCCCAGATACAACTGCGCGGCAGCTGCGGCAAAGTAACGCGTCCCCCAGGCGAGCATGACGGTCGAATCCTGGGGCGCTGCCTCCAGCGTGACGACGGTCTCCAGCCCCGCAGGGTCGTTGGTCAATTGGCGGATGAACGGCAAATTATACTTGGCCAACAGCAACGCCGCGGCCACGATACATAGCGCCACTCCGCCCTGAATCTTATGGTATGGGAAATACATTAGCAGTGCCTCTGCAGCGAAGAGCCAGCCAAAGGTGAGGCTGAGCGTAATTGGCAGAATCAGGGCCGAGAGGATGTCGCTGTAGTACAGCATGTGAAAGAGCCAGGAGCCTAGCCCGCTGAGCAGCAGGGTCAGCGCCAGGCGTCTGTGTGTGCGCAGCGCCATTCCGAGCCCGGCAAGGCCGGCAAGGATGCCCGGAAGCGACAATTCCCCTAGAATGACGCGGTTAACCAGCTGAATGTTCAACTGCAGCTCCGCCAGTGATGATGGCGGGCCAATGAAGCGGCTGAATTCCACGCCCAGAATGACATCGAGCAGGGCGGGCAAGGTTGAGGGCGTTCCATACACCCAGGCGGCTCCTGATTGCGCGCGCAGCATGGGCCATGCGTATTGCGTAAAACCGACTGTGACCAGCAGCAAGCTGATAATCAACATCCGCGGCAACTTTCGGCCGCTGGTGCGCAGCGTTGGCCAGACTGCGTAGAGCAAGGCCGGGATGAGGGTGATGAAGGCGCGATGGTGGGCGAGGGCGATACCACCCACCACGGCCAGCCAGGTAATGTGACTTCGTCGGAGGCCGCGCCAAAACGGGAGAATCAGGAGGGTCAACAGGAGCAGCAGGTTGAAAGAGTATATTTCGGCGATGACATTGTGAATCCAGACGGTGCGCGTGAGGCCGAAAAGCAGAGATACTCCGGCTGCAAGCTAGGGTGAGGCGCCCAAATGCATGCCGAACACATAGAGCAGCAGCAGCGCCAGCATGCCCCAGAGCAGCGATACCAGCGCCGGTGCCACGATCGGGCTGATGCCAAGGGCGCGCATTAAGGCGGTCAAGACATTGCCGCTGACGACATAGAGGGGGTAGCCGGTCGGGTGCAGGCTACCCCACTCGTTGAGAACAATCTGCGTCTCGCCAGCGTCGATCATGAAGTAGTGGCTTGACCCGTTGGGAATGGTTTGCAGGGTCGCCAGATAGACGAGTAGTAGCGGAATCAGGGCGAGGAAGACGGGCAGCCAGGGCGCGCGCAGGCGGGAAGTGAACATGGCGCGAGCATAACGCCTCAACTTGCACAGTCAACGACGATTACTTGCTTTGCTGTGCAAGGCGGTTACAATTAATCTCGGGCAGTTTCATGGGGAGGATGACGCAATGCTGCAGCAGGCGCAGATCGACTGTTATCATGAACAGGGCTGGCTGGGTGTGGAGGATGTCCTGTCGCGGGAAGATGTGGAGTCGCTGCGCAGGGTGACACAAGAGTTCGTCGAGAAGTCGCGCAACGTCACAGTCAGCGATAACGTTTTTGATCTGGAGCCGGGTCACAGTGCTGCTGAACCGCGACTGCGTCGCCTGAAAGAGCCGATTTCTGCTCATCCCCTCTACGACCAGATCATGCGTAACGAAAACATCATCGCCATCGTGTCGCAGCTGATTGGGCCGAATATCCGACAGAACGGCACCAAGTTAAACATGAAGTCGCCAGGATTCGGCAGCCCGGTCGAATGGCACCAGGACTGGGCCTTCTATCCGCACACCAATGATGACCTGCTGGCGGTTGGCATTTGCATCGATGACATGACGCTGGCCAACGGCTGCCTGCTGGTTGTGCCAGGTTCACACCGTGGCCCGGTCATCGATCATCATCATAATGGTGCTTTCGCCGGCGCAGTGACCGATCCGGACTTCGAGCCAGGCGAGACCGCGGCAATTGAAGTGCGCGCAGGAGGCATCTCAATTCATCATGCGCGCACGCTGCACGCTTCCGCGCCCAACACGTCGGCGTTCCCGCGGCGCTTCATGCTGTACCAGTTCTGCGCCGCGGATGCCTGGCCCCTGCTGGGCCCCGGTGATCTTGGCCGCTTCAATGCGAAGATGGTGGCCGGCGAGACTTCAATCGTGCCGCGCCTGGCTGACGTGCCGGTGCGGATGCCACTACCGGCAGCGGAGAGGCAGGGTTCAATTTACGAGAACCAGGCGATACTGGAGCGCTCCAGCTTCGCCATGGGCTGAGTTTCAGGGCGCTTCGAAATAGCAATCGCCGTTCCAGAGGAGCGTGCGGGCCACTTCCTCATTCAGCTCGACGCCGATGCCAGGACTCTTGGATAGCGCCATCGAGCCGTCCCGCACGAAGGGCTTGTCACCGTCACACAGATCTTCCCACCAAGAGATCTCGCGCCCGTGAAACTCAAGCAGGAGGAAGTTGGGGATGGCTGCCAGGCAATGGCAGGCTGCCATCATGCCCAGTGGTGAGGACACGTTGTGGGGCGCGACCGGAATGGAAAAGGCCTCTGCCAGCTCGGCGATGCGCTTGCCCTCCAGCAAGCCTCCGGCCTTGGCGAGGTCGGGCATGATGATGTCGGTCGCCTTCTGCTGTAACAGCTCGAGAAACTGGAAGCGGGTGTAGTGGTTCTCGCCGGTGCAGATGACGGTGCTGCTGCTGGCGCGTACCTGGGCCAGCGCGTCAATGTTTTCCGCAGGCACCGGTTCCTCCAGCCACAAGAGTCGCAGGTCTTCAAGCGCGTGCGCCAGCGTAATGGCCGAGGGCAGGTCAAACTGACCGTGGCAGTCGATCGCCAAATCGATGTCAGGCCCGATGGCTTCGCGGGTAGCCTCGATGAGGCCGATGATGTGCGACATCTCCTGCGCGCCTGCCGTCCAGTTCCAGGAGTCGCGCTGGCCCACACCGGTGTGATCGACATCAAACTTGACCGCGCTATAGCCCTCATCAATGACTTCCAACGCCTTGTCGGCCCAGGCCTGGGCATCATTGCTGGCGCCGGCGTGACAGTCCGCATAAAGACGAAATTGATCGCGAAAACGGCCGCCCAGCAACTGCCAGACCGGGAGTTGAAGTGCCTTGCCGGCGAGGTCGAAAAGGGCGTTCTCGATGCCAGTAATTGCGAAAATGAGCGGGGCGGTCGAAGTACCGCCGTAACGACCGCTGCGCCGCAGGGTCTCGTAGAGTGGGGCGATGTTGAGTGGATCCTTGCCGAGCAAACGCGGCCGCATCCTCAGGATGGCTTCCTTGACGGCGAAGCCTGAGGCCATGGCTGCGGCGGAATTGCATTCGCCTGTGCCGCTGACGCCCTCGTCAGTGTAGATTCGCACAAAGGTCCAGACGCTGCCGCCGCTGTGTGGCTCCGGGCGTCCGATGACACATGCCTGTACATCCGTGATTTGCAAGGTGTTGTCCTGTCTCGTTTTCCCGCCGCAAGTGCACTGCGCCGCCGAATGTACTACACTGGCGCGCATTGTGCACATTTGCCGGGACAGGAAGGTTCGATGTACAGGATTTGGTTTGAAGTGAAGTTTCCGCCCATCCATGACGTGCTGGTCGGCGATGATGTGAAACGCCTTGGGGAGGCACCGCCTGATGCGAGCGACCGCTTTGCGGGCATTGAGAGCGCACAGGCGGCCATTGCGGGCGGGCTGGTCTATGATGAGGTGATGATGTCTCGCGCGCCGGAACTGCTGGTCATAGCCCGTACGGGCATCGGGTATGACAAGGTCGATCTGGAACACGCAACCAGGCATGGCATCGCCGCGATCAATACGCCGGATGGCCCCACCATTTCTACCGCCGAATTTGCTGTCACCCTGATGATGGGCGTGGCGAAAAGCCTGCCAGCCATTCAGGCGGATATGCGCAACAACCTGCTGCGGAATGTGCCGCGACCGGCGTATGGCGCGGTGGAACTCGCTGACCTGCAACTGGGCCTGGTCGGACTGGGGCGCATTGGCGGCCACGTCGCAAAGGTGGCGCTGGCCATCGGCATGCGTGTGCACGCTTACGATCCCTGGCTGGCGCCGGAACGAATTCTGGAACTTGGCGTTCAGCCCGCAGCCTCGCTGGAGGCCTTGCTGGCCGAAGCGGATGTGGTGTCGCTGCATCTGCCGCTGAACGAGAGCACGCGCAAGATCATGAACGCCGAACGCTTCGCGCAGATGAAGTCGGGCGCCATCTTCATCAATGTCGCACGCGGCGGCCACGTCGATGAAGCGGCACTACTGGACGCGCTGGACAGCGGCAAGCTCTTCGGCGCCGGCCTGGACGTCAGCGATCCCGAGCCGCCCTTGCCGAACAACCCTCTGCTAACGCATGAACGTGTCCTCATGACGCCGCATATCGCCAGCGCGACGTCGCGCGGCAGATACAAACTGAACAGGGATGCGATGTCCCAGGTGAAGCAAGTGCTGCGCGGCGAGCGACCGCCGCATTTGCTGAACCCTGAAGTGTGGCCCAGAGTAAGGGAGCGCTGGGAGGCAAGCCAGGCATGAAACCGGTGAACCTGCTCTTCATCCTCTCGGACCAGCACAATGTGAACGTAATGGGTTGCTCTGGCAACGAGGCAGCTCGCACACCAAATCTTGATGCCCTGGCTGCGCGCGGCACACGTTTTGCGAATGCCTATACGAACTGCCCAATCTGCGTCCCGGCGCGCGCATCGCTGGCGACCGGGAAATATGTGCACCAGATTGGTAACTGGGATAATGCCTTCCCCTGGGATGGAAGCCCACGTGGCTGGGGGCATCAGCTGAAGGAGCAGGGCTTTCACGTAACCTCGATCGGCAAGCTGCACTTTCGCAGCGCAGAGGACGACAACGGCTTCAGCGAGGAAATCGATCCGTTGCACGTGGTTGAAGGCCAGGGCGATCTGCTATCCTGCATTCGTGACGAACCGCCCACGCGCAACAATCGGCACAGCATCGAGGGTGCCGGCCCCGGCGACTCAACCTATTTGCGTTACGATGCCAGCAACACCGCCCACGCGCTGGATTGGCTTAACAGGCACGCGCAGGACGAACGGCCATGGGTGCTGTTCCTGTCGCTGGTTTGCCCGCATCCGCCCTTCATCGCTCCGCCGGAGTACTTCGCGCGGCAGGATGCGGCTGCGTTGCCCTTGCCGCCGCTGTGGCAGGAATCGGAATGGCCGCAGCATCCGGTGCTGCAGGGGATGCGTCGCTTCTTTCATTATGAACAGCCCTTCGACGAGGCGACCCTGCGGCAGCTGCTGGCGACCTATTACGCTGTCTGTGAGTACGTGGACGACAATATTGGCCATGTGGTGAGAGCACTTGGAGAGCTGGGCCTGAATGATCGTACACGAGTGATTTACAGCTCCGACCATGGCGAGAGCCTTGGGGCGCGTGGCATTTACGGCAAGTTCACCATGTACGAGGAATCCGCTGCGGTGCCGCTTATTATGGCTGGCCCTGAAGTGCCCGCCGGTAAGGTGGTGCAGACACCGGTCTCGTTGCTTGACCTGGCGCCGACGGTGCTGGAGGGGGTTGGCGCAACGCCGAATTCATGGTCTGTGCAACTGCCCGGTGATTCGCTGTGGACGCTGATGCAACAGGAAGATCAAGATCGCAGCGTGTTCTCGGAGTACCATGCAGTAGGCACGCCACACGGGTACTACATGCTGCGCGACCTGCGCTACAAGTATGTGCACTATGTTAATGCGCCTTCGCAGCTCTTTGACATGCTAAACGACCCATCGGAGCAGCATGACCTGGCGCAACTGCCGGAGTATCAGACTGTGCTGGCTGAGCGGGAGCGCCGTCTGCGGGCGCTGCTGGATCCCGAGGCAGTCGACGCGCAAGCGCGCGCGGAGCAACGCACCAGGATCGAAGCCTTTGGCGGGGAAGCGGCGGTGAGGGCGCGCGGCACCTTCACAAATTCACCCGTTCCGGGCGAGGCGCCCGGCTTCCGCAAATGAGGCAGCGCGTCAGAGCTCGTTGACCGGCGTTGGCGGGCGTTCGCCACGCAATACCTGTGCGACATTTTCAAAGCAGGCCAGGCGAGCAGTGCGCCGGCTCTCTTGCGTACAGCCGCCCATATGCGGCGCCAGCACAACATTGTCCATGGTGAGCAGGGAGGGGTGAACCTCTGGCTCTCGTTCGAAGACGTCCAGCGCAGCGCCGGCCAGATGGCCACTGCGCAGGTTCTGCACCAGCGCTTCTTCATCAACGACCGCACCTCGTGCCATGTTGATCAGCCATGCCCCGCGCTTCATGCGCGCCAGTCGTTCAGCATTCAGTAAATGCTGTGTTTCAGTGGTGAGTGGCGTGTGCAGCGAGACGAAATCTGACTCCGCCAACAGGGCATCCAACGTACGATACTGCTGGTCTGCGCTGGCGGTTCGGCGCGTGTAGAGGATACGCATGCCAAAGGCGCGGGCACGCTGCGCAACTGCCGTGCCGGTGCGCCCGTAGCCAACGATGCCGAGCGTCCGGCCACGCAGCAGGGTGCCATCCCAGACGCCGGGCTCGAAGCGTTTCCACTCGCCGGCGCGGACATAGTGGTCGCCCCTGGCGAGGAAACGCGTAACAGCAAGAATCATCGCCATTGTGAAATCTGCCGTTGACTCGTAGAAGGCTTCGGGCGTATTGCAGCCCCAAATGCCATATGAACTCATCAGGTCAAGGTCCATGTTGTTGTAACCGGCCGCCACATTGGCGATGACGCGCAATTGTGGCGCCGCGTCCAACAGCTCCTTATCAATCGCGAGTTCGCCCTGGTTGACGATTGCGCTCAACTGCGGCGCCAGCGCCAACACTTCTGCGCGTGGGGTTGTGTAACCGCCGCCGGGTCCTTGCAACACCTTCGCCAGACCCTGAACCGGCGTCAGCACATCGTCCGGGACGCTATTGGTGCATAGCACGACTGGCTGATTCATCGTTCACTTCCTTTCCATCGTAACGGCGCTTCACCAGCAGCAATAGCCGCCGTCCACGACCATGTCATTGCCGGTCATAAAGTCGGACGCCGATGATGCCAGGTAGACGATGGCGCCCTGCAGGTCGGGCACTTCACACATGCGGCCCATGGGCGTGAGCGCCAGCCACTTCGGCGCGATCTCCTGGCCGACGGGCGTTTGCAGCAGGTCTTCGACCAGTTGCGTGCGAGTGTAGCCAGGGCTGATGCTATTGACGCGGATGCCACGTGGCGCCCATTCGGCGGCCAACGAGCGCGTCAGATGCAAAACGCCGGCCTTGGTCGTGTTGTAGACCACCTGATTCTGCGGCGTGTTGACGATGCTTGCAGACATCGAGGCGGTGTTGATGATCTTGCCATAGCCAGCTGCCAGCATGACGCGCGCCTCGGCCTGGGCGCAGCGAAAGACGCCCTTTAGGTTCAGGTCGTTGATTTTGTCCCAGTTCGCTTCGCTGACTTCTTCAGCGGCCGTCCAGTCTGCCATGCCGGCGTTGTTGACGCCGATGGTGAGCGTGCCCCAGCGTGCCAGCACCGCGTCGACCATATGTTGAATGTCCGTTTCGTTGGTCACATCGGCGGTGATTGCCAGCGCGTCAATCCTTTTGGCGCGCAGCTCCTCAGCGACGAGCTCTGCCTTGTCCCGCACGAGATCGGACACCGCGACCGCAGCTCCCGCTTCCCCCAACGCATGCGCGTAGCCGCGCCCGATTCCCTGGCCGGCGCCGGTGATCAGGGCGACGCGCCCGTCCAGCCGAAAGCGATCAAGAATGGGGGCTGCGGCCAGGACGTTGTCGCGCATAGGTCACTCCCGAATTCGACCGGTTTAATCCAGAATAGTATAGCCTGCCCGCACCAGTGAGGCCTGGCAGCCAGGGTTCCGTTGACCGAAGTGTACTGCTATGCTACGATTTCGCGCCGTGGAGGGTACATATATGAAACCGGTGGTCGCATTTCAGGGAATTGCGGGCGCAAACTCCGACCTGGCAATACGTCAGCATTTTGGTGAGGACGTAGAGATTTTTCCCTGCCGAACGCTTGAGGATGTTTTTGGCGCCATCCATCGCAACCATGAAGTGGTCTACGGCTTGTTGCCCGTAGAAAATGTGCACGCCGGCGCAGTCACACAGGCCTACGAGTTGCTGATGGATGCGGACTTTCGCATCCAGGCAGAAATCCTGCTGCATGTACACCATGCCTTGCTGACGACGCCAGGCTGCGCACTGGAGGAATTGCGTCGAGTTCGGTCCCATCCGCATGCACTGGCACAGTGCCAACGCTTTCTGAAAAGGAACAATCTGGATCCTGTTCAGTGGTTCGACACAGCTGGTTCGGCGAGAGACCTTGCGGACAAACCGGAGGCTGCGACTGGAGCCATTGCGACAGAGCTGGCCGGCGAGCTATATGGCCTGGAGCTGCTGGAGACCGGAATTGAGGACTCAGAATACAATTTCACACGCTTCTTCTTGCTGGGCCATGAGGACCCGCCCGTGGCGGAATACAACAAAACCTCTATCGTGTTTGCGACCCGTCAACGACCCGCCGCCCTCTACGATTGCCTTGGTGAATTTGCCAGCCGCGACATCAACCTGACGAAACTTGAATCCCGGCCCCGGCCCAATCGCCCATGGGAGCCAATGTTCTATCTGGACTTTGAGGGTCACTGGCAGGAACCGCATGTGCAGGAGATGATGGCTGGCCTGCTGCAGCGGGCGTCGTTCGTGAAGTCCCTGGGCTCTTACCCGGCCGTCCGGACCGGGATGCAACTGGTCGGGATTTGAGGACTTGGGAATGGAGAAACTTGGTGTCGCCGTACTGGGCGCGACCGGCGCTGTAGGGCAACGTTTCGTGCAATTGCTGCAGAATCACCCCTGGTTTGAAGTGGCGGAGCTGACCGGGTCGTCGAGCGCCGGTAGCTATTATGGCGAGGCTGTGCACTGGCATCTGGAAGGAGGCCCACCCGACGACGTTGCCGGGCTGCGCGTCAAGCCGACTAACGCTGCGCTTGAGTCATTGCTGGTGTTCTCGGCGTTGCCAACTGCAGCCGCGTGTTTGCAAGAATTTGACCTGGCCGCGGCCGGGCACATCGTATGCACCAACGCCTCGGCCAACCGTATGCAGCCAGATGTGCCACTGCTGCTGCCGGAAGCCAATGCGGATCACATTCGCTTGATCGATATTCAACGGGCTGCCCGTGGCTTTCGTAGCGGCGCTGTTATCGCCAATTCGAACTGCACCAGCATGCCAGTCGTGATGTCGCTGGCGCCCTTGCGACGATTTGGCATCCGCAAGATCCACATGGTCAGCGAGCAGGCCATCAGTGGCGCGGGTTATCCTGGCGTGGCGTCGCTGGACATCATCGACAACGTCATCCCCTGGGTCAGTGGCGATGAAGACAAGATGGAGAGCGAGCCGCGCAAGATGCTGGGCGAGCTGGTGGACGGAGAAGTGGCATGGCTTCCGGCCATTTCTGCGGCGACCTGCACGCGCGTTCCGGTGATTGACGGCCACCTCGTCAATATCTCGCTTGAGCTGGATGCGGCGCCGACTCTCGACGAGATTCACGATGCCTGGTGCGACTTTCGCGGGCCGCAACCCGTGCCGTTGCTGCCTTCTGCGCCGGAGAGGCCGCTGCAGGTTTTCACGCAGAATGACAGGCCGCAAATTCGCCTCGACCGCATGTCCGGCCGCGGCATGGCGACTGCCGTGGGGCGGCTGCGAGAGTGCCCGATTCTCGGTTATCGCTTCGCAGCCCTGACGCACAATACCATCCGCGGCGCTGCCGGATGCAGCATCCTTAATGCCGAGCTACTCGCCGTAGAGGGTTACCTCGGCGCATTCCAGCCGCTGCCTGCGACGGCGCATGCCTGACAGCCGGGTCTTCATTGCCGGCTACGACGGCTACCTTGGCTGGCCGCTGACGCAGCATCTGCTGCAACGCGGTCACATTGTTGCGGGTCTGGACGCGCTGCTGCGCCGCGAGCATGTGACAGAAATAGGTGGTTACAGTGCCCTGCCTGTCAGCTCACCGGAAGGACGACTGGCGGCTCTGGAACAACATTGTGGTTTCCGTCCAGATCTGCGCATCGGAAATATGCTGGATTACGTGACCCTGCGCGAGTTTCTGGAGGACTTTGAGCCTGACGTCATCGTACACCTGGCGGAAATCCCCTCGGCAGCCTGGTCCATGATCGATCAGGCACACAGCAGTTTTACGCAGCACAATAACGTCATCGGCACTCTAAACCTCTTGTGGGCCATGCACGAAGTCTGCCAGGATGCGCACCTGGTCAAACTCGGCACGATGGGGGAGTACGGCACGCCGGCCATGGACATCCCAGAGGGATTCTTTGAACCCGAGTTTCGCGGTCGACGTGAACGACTTCCCTTTCCGCGCCAGGCAGGCAGCTTTTATCACTGGAGCAAGGTACACGATTCGAACAACACCATGTTTGCCTGCGGGCTGTGGGGGCTGCGCGCGACAGATATCATGCAGGGCGTGGTTTACGGCACGTGCCACGACGAACAGTCCATCGACCAACGTCTGCGGACCCGGCTGGACTTCGACCAGTGCTTTGGAACGGTGGTCAATCGCTTCTGCTGCCAGGCTGTCGTTGGACATCCACTGACGCCGTATGGCCAGGGCGGGCAGAAGCGCGCGTACCTGCCGCTGCGTGATGTGATGCAATGCCTAACGTTGGTGATTGATAATCCACCACAGCCGGGGGAATATCGCGTCTTCAATCAATTCGATGAATGTTACACCGTTAACGAACTGGCAGGGATTGTGCAGGACGTGGCAGGCGCTGCAGGACTGGTGGTAGACATCATGCCAATCGAAAACCCGCGTGAAGAAAACGAGGCGCATCAATACCGACCGGACCGGGAACACTTGAGCACGCTGGGATACTGCCCTTCCGGTTCGCCCGAACAGGAAATCGGCCTGATGTTGCAGGACTTGCTGCCACAGCGCGAACGTATTGCTGCCAAAATGGATTTGCTGTTGCCTGACATCCGCTGGGATGGCGCGCACCGGCGTTCGGCGGCGTTGGCCGGGGATGCAACCCGATGATTCACTTTCGCGAGTTGGCCCGACTGTCCGACGAAGAACGCAACAGGCTACTACGTCGCGCGGAGACAGACATCCACTCCCTGTTGCCACAGGTGCAGGAGGTCGTGGACCGGGTGCGCTCAGACGGCGATTCCGCGCTGGTGGACTATACGCGACGCTGGGACTGTGCAGAGTTCGAAGCTACCTGGCTGCGAGCATCTGCACAGGATTTCGCGGAAGCGCGTAGCAAAGTCAGCACCGAAGTCATTACAGCGATCGAAGCTGCCCATGCCAACATCCATAGTTTCCATCATAAGCAGATGCCTGAAGAAATGTGGTTCTGCGAGCTGCAGCCGGGAGTCATGGCTGGCGAGAAAGTGACGTCGGTCGCCAGCGCCGGACTGTATGTGCCGCGCGGCAAGGGCGCATTTCCATCGGTCATGCTGATGCTGGCGACTCCGGCGAGGGTGGCCGGCGTGCCACGGCTGGTCGTCGTGTCGCCACCGGCGCCGGACGGGAAGGCCGACGCCGGGACGCTGGTGGCGGCGGAGATCTGCGGCGTTGACGAGGTCTACGTCGTAGGCGGCAGTCAGGCAGTCGCTGCGCTGGCCTGTGGCACGGAAACTGTGCCGCGGGTGGACAAGATCATTGGGCCCGGCAATCAGTTCGTTTCGGCGGCCAAGCGACTGCTCTATGGTGAAGTCGATGTTGGCTTGCCGGCCGGCCCCAGCGAAGCCATCATTCTTTGTGACGAGCATGCGGATGCGCGCCTGGCTGCGCTTGACCTGTTGGTCGAGGCGGAGCACGGCCTGGATTCTGCGGCCCTGTTGGTCACGCACAGCCGCGCGCTGGCAAGCGAAGTCCACGAGCTGTTGCCCGCCATCATTGCGGAGTTGCCGCAATGGCGACGTGAGTTCGTGAACCAAGTGCTGGGGCAGTATGGTGGCATCCTGCTCACAGAGAGTCTGGCGGACTCCATCGCCTTTGTGAACGAGTACGCGCCAGAGCATCTCGAGCTGCTCACGGCCGAACCTTTCGTCACGCTCAATCGTATTCAAAACGCAGGTGAAATCTTGCTGGGGCCATTGACGCCCATTCCACTGGCGAATTACTGTCTTGGACTGAACGCCATCCTGCCTACGGGAGGCTTCGCGCGCAGCTACTCCTCAGTCAGCGTGTGGGACTTCCTGAAGCGCAGCGGCATTGGCTATCTTTCGCGAGAAGGCTACGAGCGTTTGCAGGGCGTAGCGACCACGCTGGCGGACTACGAGGGCTTTCCGGCGCACGCGCTGGCCCTGCGCCGCCGCAACGAGATCCTGGCACGTGAGCGATGACGCCCTGCAACTCGTCCAGCGTCTGCAATTCAGTCAGCCTGATGAGGCTACCGCCCTTCTGCTGCAATTGCTTCGCGAAATCTTCCCGCTGGACATTCGCGCCGTGCAGTTGCGGCCGCTGGCAGTTTCGCTCAACTCAATCAACGGCACGCTGACCCTGGCGGACGGCCACCACCTCTTTTTCAAGTCGCACGTCGAACCTGACAGCGCCATCAGCGAATACTATCAGGCGACGGCACTGGCGCAGGCCGGATGGCCCGTGATCCGGCCCCTGTACAGTTCCACCGCCTGGGGCCGTCAGCTGCTTCTCTATGAAGTCGTGAACGACCCCACAGTTTTCGATGTGGCCTGGCAGATTGAATGCGGAGAATTAGCGCAGCAGGATTCCCTGCGCGTGGCCCAACAGGCCAGTGACGACGAGCTGCTGACCCTCTATCAGCGTTCACTCCGCTGGCAATCCGGGAGTGAAGCCGGCGTCGCAGGTGTACATCAGCTTTTCTGGCACCGTCTGACTGGCGGTCGCATGGCGAGCTATTACGGGCCGCAAAGCACATTCGTGTTGCCCCAGGGCAGGCGGTCGATGGGCCAAGTCTGGCGCGCACGCTGGACCATCAACGGGCAACGCTACGAAGCTACGCTGGCCGAGCTCGTCAGGCGGGCCAGGGAGCTGCTTCGTCCCGCACAGTCAGGGCCGGCAATTGCCGGGCACGGAGACGCGCACAACGGGAACGTCTTCCTGCGCGACGCGGGCCGCCGTATGGTGTACTTCGACCCGGCCTTCGCCGGACAACACCATCCCTTGCTGGATCTGGCCAAGCCGCTCTTCCACAATGTGTTCGCCATGTGGATGTACTATCCACGTGAGAAGGCGGCTTTGACTGAGGTTGCGGTTCACGAAGGCGAAGATGGCCGTTGGCAAGTGGAGCATGACTACGACATTCCGCCAGTGCGGGAACTCTTCTTCAGCAGCAAACTGGAGCGGGTATTGTTACCGCTGTTGCGGGAACTGGCAGCGCGCGACTGGCTGCGGCCGGACTGGAGGAACTACCTCAAGCTGGCGTTGTTCTGCTGTCCCTTATTGACGATGAACCTGGCGGACAGTTCACGTTTCCCGGCGTCAATCAGTCTGCTGGGGCTCAGTCAGGCAATAGAGATGGGCGCTGAAAGCGCGGGACAGCGCAGCCGGCTGGATCAGGCGCTTGATGAGGTTGAAGCTCAGCTCTGAGCGCTTTCGTACAGTGCGCGTTGCAAACGTAGCCAGGTTGGCGATTCTTCCAGAAAGACGTAACGCAAGGGTCTGGCGCTGGCCTGCCGTCCACCGATGGAGCGCAGATACTCGATTGCTGGCAGCAGCTGGTCGGCATTGATTATGAGTGTCAGCGCGAAGCCTCGCTGACCATCTACGGTCCAGGTGGGCGCCAGCGTTGGGCCTTCAAGCCCCCGAGTCACCGGGTTGCTCAGGATCTCGCGGGCGAGCTGCGACGGGTCGTTGCCAGTGAGGTTGGCGCTGAGCTGATAGCGCTCGCGTCCCTCCAGCGCAGCGTCGACCAGCTCCAGCAGAGTGCGCAGGCGTTTGCGTTGACCATTTCCCATGGACTTCAACAAACGACGACTGCCAATGAGCACCGCCTGAGATGCCAGAAGCGTGCCGTCCGGCAATGGCCGCAGGTGGTTTTCTCGCATCGTCGTGCCAGTCTGGCTCAGATCAATCACGCAGTCCGCATAGCCCAGCGTCGGCGCGGCCTCAATGGCACCCTCCGCCTGGACAAGCGAAAAGTGGTGCAGACCGTGTTCTGCGAGGAACTGACGGGCAAGGTGCGTGAAGTTGGTTGCCACGCGCAGGTTGCGGTTCCTGTACTCGCGAAAGTCTTGGGCGACATCGACCAGATCGGCCATGCTCTGCACATCAACCCAGGTGGTCGGCACAGCAAGTTGCAGCTTGCAGTGGCCATAGCCCAGCTGTTCGTGCAGGACGAGCAGGTCCTCTCGCCCCAGTTCGAGCACCAGGTCATAACCGACGATGCCCAGCTCAGCGGTGCCATCCGCGACTTTTGCGACTACGTCCTTCACCCGCTGGAATAGCACATCGACGCCGGGCAGGCTGCTGATACTGCCGGTGTACTGGCGCGGGTTGGGCTTTTGCACTGTCAGCCCGCATTCACTCAGAAAGTTGAGCGTAGGCCCGGCCAGCACGCCCTTGCTGGGCAGCGCAATGGTGATGCGCTCAGCCATCGCGCAAGGCCTCCAGCAGCGGCCCGGGTTCGTCATACAGGAAGCAACGATCTCGCAAGGTGATGCCGCCTGCCTGGTCGATGTGCAATGAGTCGGCGTCGGCCTGATTCACCAGCCAGGCCTCCAGCCCGTATTCACGCAGCATGAGCGCGAGGCGTGTAGCAGCGACCTGGTTGGCATCGTCCAGCAGGATTGTGTGAGACCGCGCAGTGTCCGGCTGCCCGCTACCGGGCAAGGCGGCGACAACCCGCTCCAGCCAGCAGGCATAGCCAACTGCCGGCACCGGGGACTCTGCGCCCAGGAAAACCAGTAGCTCATCATATCGGCCGCCGCCGCCGAGGTGCTGTCCGTTGGCAGTGTGAAGCTCGAAGACCAGGCCACTGTAGTAGTCCCAGTTACGCGCGAGATCCGGTTGAATGACGATCTGCTCCATGGACAGGCCGTAGCATGCGAGCAATTCGACGCTTTGTTGCCATTGATGTAGCAGGGGCAGCGCTTCCATTGGCGTCAGCCTGGCCAGTGCGGGAAAGGCGACTGTGGAGGGCTGGCTCAGCTGGCTCCAGTGCTCCAGCGCCTCCAGCGCAGAGGCGACTTGTTCACGTTCGCTCAGGCGCTGTCTTTTGCGCAGTAATCGCCGGGCGATGTCCTGTCGGCTGCGACCGCCCATGGCCGCGCTCAGCTGCGTCGAATCAAGCAGCGGGGCGAGCATGGCGTCGGCTATTCCTTCGTTCAGTTGCAGCGCAGCCGTTGTTGTATGGCTGGAGGTATCTGGCTTGCCCGTGCCGGCCAGTTGTCGTTCGAAGAGATGCAGGACATGGCCCACGCCGAACTCGCGCAACGTGCGTAGATTGTTGATGAGGAAGCGCTCGGTGCGCTCGTCGAGCTGAAAGCGCGCCAGCATCAGACGCATGAGCCCAATGTGGCCGACCACCAGGCGCCAGTTTGCAATACCCAGGTTCTGCAACCCGGTGAGCGCCATGCCCATGATTTCAGCGTCGGCGGCCGCGCCACTGAGGCCGAAAAGTTCGGCTCCTGCGCTGAAGCGCTGAAACTCCCCGGCGGAGTTGACCGGATCATCTTCAAATATCGGGCCAGCGAATTGCCAGCGCTGCACCCCCTCGTACGTGCCTCGGACGTAATGATGAGCGGCGAGTGAGGTGAATTCCGGGCGGAGAGCCAGCTCCTTTCCGCCACGACTGAAGGTGAACAGGCGGTTGATGATGCGGTCGCCGGCGCGGGTCAGAAACAAATTGGCCTCGCCGATGACGGGCGTGTCCAGCTGGCGGTAACCGAAACCCGCCATGTGTTCACGGAGACTGGTGGCGGAGCGGTTGAGCCCCGGGAGTTGCCTGGTCACAGACTTGCCTCCAGCAGATGCGCTGCTTCATCATAGCGACAACCGCCTGGCACGCAAGTGTGGCAGGTCTCACGATTGCCGCTGCCAGCTCCGGCGCCTATACTTCCGCCGTAACCAGGTGAGGATAGTGATGCGCGCATTTGCACAGCGACTGATGATGCAGGGCCAGATGGCAGCACCCAAAGTGCCAACTGCGATCTTCGGCACGGCCGGCAGCGAAGGTCAGGCGCTATATGCTGGCCAACCTGCCTTGCGCATCGGGCTTTGGCCACTGCGGTCTGCCGAAAAGCCGGAGCTGGCGATGGGTTTGTTTACGCTGCTTGGCTTCCTGCTGGAGCGTTGGCAGGGTGTGCGAGTGTATCGCCTTGCCGCCAGGCTGGAGGAAGAACCATCGCAGTGGCAGTGGTCGATGGCCAGCTCACAGTTTGGCGTGGATGACTGGCAGCTGGATAGGCTTGACGACAATGTCGGCATCTGGGGCGAGCTGGAATGTGATAGTGCCGGACTACGACTGGCCCTCTTCGTGGAGGATGATCGTCTCGCTGAAGACACGCCGCCCGTTGAGATTTCGTACAACGCTAGAACGCTTTCCGCGCTGGTCAATGCGTTGCCGGGAGTCGCCAGGCAGATTGCGTCAACGCTCAATGTAGACGTCTTGCGCAGAAACTCGCCCCTGTACGCCAGCGGGAATTGGGAGGGGGGGGCGTTGCAGGAAGCGCTTGAGCTGGCCTTCCGGCAAGAGCTGAGCCTCTATCTGCACTTGTGGGGGCAAACGAGTTCGGACAGCCAGATAATTGAGGGCTTGCAGCAACTTGCGCAACGGGTGCGGCCACTGGGAGAGATTGGCGCCTGGATTAGCGCAAAATGTCAGTCGCGCTGGCTGCACTTCAGTGATGACGGAGAAATGTTGCAGCCAGCTGTCCAGCTGCAGGACGAGCTGTTTCCCGAATTTGCAGCGACGGCGATTGTCGTGGCGGAGACCATTTTCGCCAGAGGCAGGCCCGGCCACGCAATCGAATTGCTGGAGGCGAGGAAGGAGGGGGCAGACTCCACGCTCGTGTTGGCGCTGGCCGATCTTTACCGTCGCAGCGGGCGCGTGAGCGAGGCAGCGGATGCGCTGCAAGACGCAATCGAGGCTGGGCAGAGAAGCAGCGCGCTGCTCACATACTATGGCGACCTGCTTCAGGCAATGGACCTGGGCGGCATGTCCTGCGAGTCCTTCGTGTTCGTGGATCCAGATCAGGAGCCGCAGGATACCCAGTTGTGGGAAGCATTGGTGGCGTGGGAGGCCGCGCACCAACTGGAGCCGGAAAACCCGCAACTTTTGCAGCGGATGCTGGTCTCGCTGGCGGAACTGGACAGCGAAGATGAGCGCTTTTGGCCGGCATTCGAAGCGCTCGTGACGCTGGAGGATGGCAACGAGGCGTTGCGCCAGGTCATCGACGCCTGCTACGGGCTGGACTCGCTGGCGCCGGCCCTTCGTCTGTTGCAGAACGCCTTTGCACGACAGCCAAATAATCTGGAGCTTGGTCTCAACCTGGCCGAAGTGTTGTTGCAGGAACAGGACGAAGCGGTGCTGGAGACGTTGCTTGCGAAATTGCGGCCGCTGGCAAGGGATGAAGAAGCGCAGGCCGAAATTGCGCGCTTGCAGCTAATGGCGGAAGAGCCGGAATTGGAAATGCGCCTGGGTGAAATCGAGGGGGTGCTCGACGCAGGCAACGCCTTGCGTAGCGAAGATTCCGAATGGTTGGAGGATATCATCGTCCGCGCGCCAGGACTGGGTGGTATGCACGCCTTGCTGGCAAGGGCATACCTGGGCTGGGATGAGACCGCGGCCGCGCTTGAAACCCTGCTGGATGGTTTTCGGCGTTTTCCCGCAGACGCAGAGCTGGCAGCGCTGCTGGGCGCCCAGCTGTGGCTGGCTGGCGAAGAAGATCTGGCGTTCGAATTCCTGGGCAAGGGACTGGCACAGAACCCCAACGATGTTCCCCTGCTGGCGTTGACTGGCCAATGTCTCTTTGAAGATGAGCAGGAAGCTGCAGCGCGCAGTTGCCTTGCAAGGGCAGAGGCGTTGGCGCCACGTCACCCGGCACTGGCCCAGGCGCGCGCGCGCATTGCCGCCTTGATGGCCGGTGCCTAGTCGAGCAGCAGAGCTTCGCTGCGACCGGCGCTCAGTTCACGCAGTCCTACACGAAATGCTGAAATTGAGCTGCGCGGGAAGCGAGCATATACCGTGACTTTGCCGGCGAACTCCGTCCCGGTGACAACGCCGTCGTTGTGTTCGATCAGGAGCTTTGTCTGTTCGTAGAGCGAATAGGAGATTTCGATTCCGAGCGTATTCCACTCGACTTTCCGTTCAGTTTCCAGGCGGGCCAGGCCGCGCCGGGCAGCTTCGCTGTACGCGCGCACCAGTCCACCGGTTCCCAGCTTTGTGCCGCCGAAGTAGCGGGAGACGACCACGAGGATGTCGCCTATCTCAGTGCCGCGCAGCACGGCCAGTATCGGCGGGCCTGCGGTTCCGGTGGGTTCGCCGTCGTCGCTCATGCCTTCAGTGACGCTGTTGCCGAAGCCAATGCGAAAAGCGTAGACATGGTGCGATGCGTCGGCGAGTTCGGCGCGGACGGAGGCCAACTGCTCTCGCGCAGCGTCGACGTTGTCCACTCGTCGTATTGTTGTGATGAAGCGTGAATTCACGACAGTCAAACTGTCGCGCAGGGGTGTGATCGGGACAAGGTAGCCTTCAACAGTTTTTCGCATAGTCATATGTATTTAACTAATTATCCAATCCACAAATCCCACCCTCCAGTATAGCAAGCGGCAACGAATAACAAGGAGCAAGACATTGCAGGAGCCAGAAAGACTGTTGCCACGCAAACGACTGCTGATTGGGGTCGGAATTGCCTTCTGTGTTTACGTGGCGCTACTACTGTTGGTCAATACAGAAGACTTGATGGCACAACTACGTCGCTTTCCGCTGAAGTTGCTGCTGCCTCTTGCCCTGCTCAAGCCGGTCTCCTGGTTGTTTCGTTTTCAGGTATGGCAACACTTTCTCGGTGTGGCTGGCGTTCGCGATGCAATTGGAACGACCAATAGCGTGCTGCTGTATCTCGCGGGCTTTACAATGGCGGTCAGTCCCGGCAAGTCCGCAGAAGTGTTAAAAGCGCTGGTGCTCAGGCGCTGGACCGGCCTGCCGCTTACCCAGGGGATGCCTGTCATTCTGGCCGAACGCGTGGTGGAGACCCTGTCCGTGCTGATCCTCGCCGCTGTCAGTCTGCTGTTAGGCGCAGCAGCTCTCGAGCCCGGCCCCGTCCAATCGCTGCTGATGTTGGCCGCCGGTATTCTGGCCGGGGGGCTGCTCTTCATGCAGAGCCGAACAGCGCAACGCAAACTTCTACTTTTGTTGGCCCGTTTGCCACTGCTCTGGCGCGCGCAGGGGTGGCTGGCAGGCTTTCTGGGCGGCATCAGAAATCTTCTGCGGCCACGGCATTTGCTCCGGGCACTGGTTCCAGGCATACTGGCCACGGCGGGAGACGCCGTTGTCCTGCTTGTGATTCTACGCGGATTCGATGTTCCATTCAGCACGGAGCTGCTGTTCCAGTCGCTTCTGATTGTTTCCTTGTCGCCATTGATCGGCGCACTGAGCGGCTTGCCCAATGGAGCCGGCATCACCGAGCTGTCTGTCAGCGTCATGCTGCTGACCATCGTCGCACCACATCAACCCGCCGTCACGGTATCCAGCGCGGGAGCGATTGCGCTCATCGAGAGCTTCTTTCACAAGTGGCTACGTGTCCTCGTCGGATTGCTGGTCGCTCTGGTATACAGACAGCGCCTGTTTGGCGCCGGAGATATGGCCAGCCAGGCAGCGTCACAGGCGGCTGCCGCTGCCGCAAAGGAGGAAATGTATGAGCTGGAGAGTTGAAACGCACTCTCATACAATCTGGTCGAAGGACTCGTTGATTAGTCTGGAAGTGATACTGCGTCTGTGCCGCGAACGCGACATTACTCGCATCGCCATTACAGATCACAACACGGCCGAAGGCGCGCTGGCCATGCAACAAATGGCCCCTGAGCTGGTCATCGTGGGCGAAGAGGTGATGACCACGCAGGGAGAATTGCTGGCCTGGTTCCTGCGCGAGAGCGTCCCGTCTGGTCTGACGCCCGGGGAGACGATAAAGCGACTGCGTGACCAGGGCGCGGTCATCAGCGTGTCGCATCCCTTTGACCGGCTGCGGCATGGCGCGTGGCGCCAGGATCAGCTGGAACGCATCGTCGACAAGGTGGACGCAATCGAGGTGTTCAACGCCCGTTGCCTGTATGCGCAGGACAACGAACGCGCACGACAATTCGCCCGGACACATGGGCTGCCGGGCAGCGTCGGCTCGGACGCCCACTCCGGCCCTGAATATGGGCGTGCGCTTCAGTTGATGCGCCCCTTTGCGCAGGACCCGGAAGACTTTCTGGACGCGCTGCGCTCAGCCGGGCAACTATGTCGGCTCAGCTCACCTCTGGTTCACTTCAACAGCACGGCGGCAAAGTGGGTCAAGCGACTGGGTTTGAGAGGACAGAAGTGAGACGCAGGTTGTCGTCGGGTTGTGCTGTTCCCGAAGTGACGGGCGCGCGCCTGGGATTGTCGGTCCGCTGGACGATCCCCGTCGGGCCACTTAGGGCCCACGAGGTCGCCGCCAGCGCAATTGCCAGGTAAGCCAGGAGAAACGCCAGCGCGAGGATGCGGATGCTGCGCACCGGAATCATGATGGCGCTTCCGTGGATTCGCCGGACAGACGTATCAGGAGCGCTGCGGCCAGCAGACTGGTCAACAGGGAGCTGCCACCATAGCCAAGAAAAGGTAGGGTGACGCCGGTGAGCGGTAACAGCTTAAGCACACCGGCACAAATGGTAAGCCCTTGCACAGCGAGCAGCAGTGTCATGCCCAGTGCCAGCAGGCACTCAAACTTGCGCGCGCGCAATCGTTCCGTGATCTGCAGGCCTCGCAAAGTCACAATCGCCATGCAGGATAGCAGGGCAAGCACGCCGAGCAGCCCCCATTCCTCGGCCAGGGCCGCCAGGACGAAGTCGGTGTGAACAATCGGAATGAACAATGGCTTGCCCTGGCCCACGCCCGCGCCCGCAAGGCCGCCCTCGGCGAAGGCCAGTAATCCTTGCACCAGTTGATAGCCGCTGTCACCGGCGTCTGCCCATGGGTCGAGCCATATAGCGACACGCTGCCGCACGACCTCGAACTGCCACCATGCGAACAGGCCGCTGACGACACAAAGCGCCAGGCTGCCAATGAGCAGGCGGCTGGATCTGCTGGCTACATTCAACAGCAGGAGCATGATCACGGCCGTGAGCAGGGCCGTGCCTGGATCGCGTTGCCAGACGAGGATTATTAACGGAACTGCCCAAAGCAGCGTACGCCAGCCGAGTGAGCGCAGCCAGGTTTCAGGATGTGCATCCGTAGAACGACTGGCAAGCCAGGCGCAAAAGTGGACGACCAGGACCAGCTTGAGCAGCTCACCTGGCAGGCCTGCGTTCTCGCCCTCAATAATGATTGCTGCCACAAGAAGCAGGGATATCACCAGCAGGGGGAAACGTCCCGTACTGCGCGCGCGCTGCAGGAGCGGGGGCCAGGCAACCAGGCCCAGAGCGATGACCAGGCCGCCTGGAAGCCACATTGTCTGTCTTTCGGCGAAGGCAGGAACAAGCCGGTCGATTAGCAGCAATCCCCACCCGGCTTGTAGCATAACAAGCGGCAGGAGCATTCGGTCGCGCAGCGGCATGCGCCACGCCAACCAACGTTGGCCTGCCACCGCGCAGAGCAGCCAGACCAGGAGATGACTCCAGTGCACGAGTTGCAGGGCGCTCTCTCGCTGAATTCCAAGCGAGATGAAGTTGACGAAAAGGAATGCTCCCGCCAACAGCAGTAGCGATGTATCAGTCCCTGGGCGGGAGTTCATCAGGCGAAGCGACGTGCGACTATCGGCCCCAGTCTGGTAAGCAGGTCAGGTGGCACCTGGTCGCGTTCGACCAGAATGGCGTTGTCCAGCGCCGTGTGGGCGTCGCTGGGAGTATGGCTGCTGATGTGCCCGACGGCCTCGGCGACGCTGCCTTGCACGACGCGCAGGTTTTCCTGCATGACCGCGAAGACCTTCTCCACAGTGACCGGCTCGTCTTTCCAGACGTCGTAGTCAGTGACATGTGCCAGCGAAGCATAGGCAATCTCGGCTTCGCGCGCGAGAAAGGCTTCAGGACAGGTGGTCATGCCGATGATGCTGCAGCCCAACTGGCGGAAAATCCGGCTTTCGCCTCGTGTGCTGAAACGTGGCCCCTCAATGATGAGGAAAGTGCCTTCTTCGTGGACGGTACCGCCTGAACTGGCAACGGACTGTCCCAGAATGCCTCGCAAAGTATCGCAAAACGGCTGCGCGACTGAAATATGAGAAACCAAATCTCGTTCAAAAAACGTGGCCGGGCGCAATCCGCGGGTGTTGTCATACAACTGGTCGGGGACGACGATGTGCCCGGGTTGGTAGTCTTCGCGCAGTGAACCGCAGGCGTTGACCGAGATGATGAAGCGTACGCCCAGCGATTTGAGCGCATAGATATTGGCGCGGTACGGAACCAACGAAGGGCCAAGACGGTGACCTGTGCCGTGTCGGGGCAGAAAGGCCACACGTTTGCCGCGCAGGGTGCCGACGACAATGTCGCCAGAAGGATCGCCCCAGGGTGTCGAGATGCGGAGGCTGCTGCGATCGCTGATTCCGGGCATGGCGTACAGTCCGGTGCCGCCAATAACAGCGATGTCAATCTGCTCCTGCATCGTCACCCTCCGCCTTCGCGTCGGCCGACTGGGAGCTATACCAGATGTTCCTTGCCGCACGCCACAGCTCGAAGAGTAGCAACAGCAGAATCCCTGCCAGCAAAGCGTCGGAGAGCGCTCGCAGTAACGGCAGGGCGGTCTCGTTGGGCACAAGCGTTGCTCAGCCTGGTCCGGTCAGCAACAGAATGGGATCATCCGGCACGTTTTCTGCCCAGATCGGATTGATCTCGATCGATTCTTCCCTCGCCGCGCGTTGATCCTCAAGCCAGTTGCGAAACGCAGTGTTGCGGGCGTTCTCCAGTTGAGTTTCGTTGACAGGGCGTTCTTCCATTGCCCGCACCTGGATAATGTGCCAGCCAAATTCCGACTGCACCGGGCCGACGACAGCCCCTGGCTCTGCAGCAAGCGCGGCCTCGGCGAAGGGCCGCACATAGTTGCTAACCGGAGCCCAGCCCAGTTCGCCACCATTCTGCCCGCTGGCGGTATCCAGGGAGTTGGCGATGGCAAGCGCGGCGAAGGATTCGCCTTCGGCAAGCGCCGCCATGAGGTCAGCGGCCGTCACTTCTTCGGCAACCAGGATGTGACGCGCATTTACGTGCGGCAAGGATTCCCTGGTTTCGGAGCGTTCTGCGGCCAGCGCCTCGCGCAGGGCGAGTGCCTCGAAGAATGCGTTGAGCCGCTCCATGCTGATGCGCGCGCTGCTGGCCAAATCACCAAGAATTTGCTCGCGCACTCCAGCCTGCTGCTCCTCAATTTCTTCAATTGCGGGGGTGGCTGTGGCTGGCACAGGCGTGTAGGTCGGCGTTGTTTCAACAACCATGGTTGCTGTTGCTGTCGGCTCTGTAACTTCAGGCGTGACCGTGGCAGTTGGCAGCTGGCGCGGCGTGGGTGAGACGAAAGGCGTTCGCGTAGCGCCTGGCACGGCGGTCGGGAGCGGTTCGACTTCCGCCACAGGTTCCTGAGACGGCGGCTCAAGACCAATGAATTCATCGATCTGTTCGTCAATCTGTTCTTGTCCAACGCTGAGGCCGCGCGCTGCAGCCTCCTGCCGAACGATCACATCCTCGATCATGATTTCAAGGACGGCGCTGCCCAATTGGTCGGGATTCTGAACTTGCGCCAGCCAGCCGCGCAGGGGCTCCTGGCCGGCGAACTGGTTGATATCCAGGCCGCTGGCCGTAAGCAGCGATACGTAACTGTTGATGCGCGTGTTAAGTATTGCGCGCTCAAGTCGCACCCGTTCCCGGAATTCGGAGATTGAAATGGTCTCATCAGCCACTCGCGCAGCCGTGCTGTTGGGAGTGACGAGCAACTCGACCACGATGGCGCCGAGCAGAATGAGAACCACCAACGCGATGGTGACACCGGTGCCTGTAAGGATCCAGCGCTGGATGCGGCTTTCACGCTCGGCGCGTGAGACATGCTCACGCCCGCCATCCTCTGTCGCTGCAGCTGCCGCGCTGCGCCGCCTGGGTTGCCCGGTAGTCTGCCGACGCCGTTTGGCCATCGCCTGTGCTCCTGTTCCTCCAGGTCAAGTCTAGGCCAGGCTTGACACCGGCCGGTTATTATCTGATGCGGTCTGAACTCTCGACAAAGGGCAAGAGTGCCAGGTGACGCGCGCGCTTGATTTCACGGGCCAGCTGGCGCTGGCAACGCGCACAATTCCCTGTCTGACGCCGCGGCCGGATCTTGCCCGATTCAGTGATGAAGCGTTGCAAGTTGTCAATGTCCTTGTAGTCGAAGCACTTACCGTCCGGACAGTAACGCATGACCCGGCGTCCACGACCGCGCTGGCCCGGGCGCCCGCGCTGCCCGCGCTGGTTGAAACTCGAACGATTTCCACCGGAGCGTGAGCTCTGCGGCCGGGAACTACGCGCAGCGGTCGGTCTGTCGCTCATTTGGCTCTCCTGTTCAGCTGACCTCTGCCTGGGCTTCTAAACCACAGTGAGCAGGGGCGCGCGATGCTGGCGAGATTACTAAAAATGTGGGCTGCTCAGTCTTCGTCGGCGCGCACGATAAGGTAGCGCAGAATTCCGCTTGCCAGTTTTAGATTGCGCTCAATTTCGGGCAGGCCTTTGGGGTCGATGCTTGCTTCCAGGATGACGTAGTAGCCATCCCGCTGGCGATCAATTTCGTATGCCAGGCGCCGACGCCCCCAGCGGTCAATCTTCGTCACCTGGCCGAGCTCTTCCACCTCGACCCAGGCCTGAACATTGGTTATTTGCTCGTTGATGGAGTCGTCACCGCCGGATTCCATGCGGATGACCAGAGCCAACTCGTATGCACGCTTCATGATTGGGGGTTCTGTCTCCTTCCCTCGGGGCTGCCTCACTGTCACAGCGGGACTGTGCGTGAAGCGGAAAGTTGCAAGTCGATTCAACTGATGCCGATGCTGCCAGATTCACTGCCGGATGTCAACGGTCGATTCAATGTCAGCCTTGTGCTGGCCAGTGCAAGCCCGATGACAATCCAGAGCAGGGTGATCGAGCCCTGAAAGTCGAGACGGAAGAAGTACATGTCCGCTACCGAATTTACCATCAGGGTGAAGAGTCCGGCATGCAGGCCAAGGTGAATCGCGTCAATGTCCGGGTTGTGACGAGCGTGTTGCCAGGCACGCAGGCCCAGGGCGAAGATCCCGCCCATCAGGAACAGAAACAGGGCGACCCCTACCAGGCCGATTTGGTTGGCCATGATGAGGTACATGCTGGCGACGTCGGTATAGAGGTCAATCGTCGGGGAGCCTGTGAAGCCGACGCCGAAAACCGGGTACTGATTGATGAGTCGCAGCGAATCGCTGTATTCTCCGATGCGCATTTGCGTGGCCAGGTCCGCGCCGGTGAAGGCCTGCACCAGGCGTTCCAGCCAGGTGCGTGCCCCTGGGACGACCAGGAGCGCGATGGCTGCCAGCGGCAGCACGGCGAGGAAACGCCGGTAGCGCAGCACGCCCGTGAGCAACAGGCCGGCGCCCAGGGCGAGCAGCGAGGCGCGCGAATAAGTGAGGAACAGGGCCAGCGCAGACAGGCCGAAGATAGCCAGGGTCAGCCAGCGCCAGCGCAGTACCGGACGCGCGGCAAACAGCTGGGCGGCAATGATGGCAGCGGCGACTGCCAGCGTACCACCCAGCAAGTTGGGATCTACCCAGGTGCCGATGGCGCGCTCGGAGAGCGCCGGATTGTCTTCGATGTAGCGAATGACGCCGCCATTGGGGTAGCCAATGCGCGCAAGCCGCACCAGTGTCCGTTCGCTGAGCTCGTCAGGAAGGACATAAAGTGAGACGGTAAGCAAGGCCTGCATTCCGACCAGCAACACGAAGAGCGCCACCAGCCGACGCAGGAGCGCCGGATTGCGTAGCAGATCCACCAGAATAAAAGCCAGGCTGATGCTCAACAGGGTTTCGGCGAACTGGCGCAGGCGGTTGGGCGTGGGCGCTCCGAAACGCATGCCCAGCGCGAAGCTGAGAACAAGCCAGAGGGCATAGAGCGTTATCAGCAGGTGCACCGGCGTCAATTCCAGGCGCGTGCGGCGACCGGTCATCCATTGCATTAGCCAGACCAGCACGAAAGCACCAAGCGCCACATCCAGCAGGGTGGGGGTAATGAGCAGCTTGAAAGGCAGCGTGCCGAAAGGCAGCAGCAGCACAGTTGTGAGGAGCGCGTACGCTGCCGCGCGAACATCTGTGAGGATGTAGAGCCCGGCCAGAACGCCCAGCACCGCGCCCGTGGCAACGGTGGGCCCGGCCAGTGTCAGCAATAGGCCAGTGAGGCCGCCGCTGATGCCTATGGTCAGGCCAATGCCGAGCGCGCGGCGCATCTGGGGCCGCGATAGCGACAGGGCGGCACTCACACTCATCCCTTCCCTCTGCGCAGATGAAGAATGGAAAACATGAAGACGAGCAGCGTTGCCAGACTGAAAAGGGCTCCAAGACGCCAACTCAAGGGATTGTAGGTCAGTTCTATCACATGCTGGCCGGCTGGCAAGGTGACGGCGCTGAGGGCGCCGTAGGCCCGCAGCAGTTCTGCCGGCTTTCCGTTTACGAATACCGCCCAGCCAGGATAGTGGGGATGGGCGAGGCTGAGCACGGTGGCGCCGGGCGTATCGACCTCAATCTCGATAAGTTCGGGAGAGAAGCTTGTAATGGTAGCAGTGCTGCCGCTTGCCTGCTCGTCAGGTAATGGCAACGGCGACTGATCTAGCAACACAGTTCGGCGCGCAGCAAAGGCCGGGTCGGCAAGTCGTCTGTAGGCGGCCTCGTCACTGGCGACGATCTCGACCTGGCTTAGTAGATGGGCCCAGGGGCGCGGATCGTCGAGGCGGTGCAACGTGATGGCTCCGTAGCGGTCCTCGCCTTCCACCACCGGCTGTGCCGGAACTGGCAGCTCGCGCCAATCGCTGTAGACATAGCGTACTGCAAACAGCTCCCAGGCGCGCGGGTTGATGGCCTCATGTCCGATGAGCGCCCATGGCCCGGTGAGGAATAACGGGCTAATGCCACGCATGTCCGCCAGTTGAAAGAGGCTGCCGAAATTGTCATGCAGGCCACGCAAGCCGTCTACGCGAAAGGGTCCGTCCTGGTCTTGCAGGGCGACTGCCACGAGCGGGGGCGGCGCCATGGAAAGTTGCTGATCAGACGTCACGCCCTCCCAGGTGCCGGTCGCGTCCATATTTACCGTAAAGAGGTCGAATGTGAGCAGTGCCAACAGCAGCCAGCTCCAGACAGGCGCTGCCGGGCGAAGGATGACCCTGCGCAATGTCAACCAGATTCCCGTTGCCAGCAAAACGGTGAAGAGCGCCGCTCCGAGCATGTCCGGCGTTTTCACGTCGGGCCAGCCGCCTGGTGCCAGCGCCATCACCAGAACACCGGAGAGGAGGATGACGCTGAGGATGCGGCGCGCTCCGTGCCAGCGCGTCATACTGTTCGCTGAGCAACTCAGCTGAGCCAGCGTCAGACCGGCAGCGATTGCCAGGCTGTGGCTGACAAGATATGCGGCGCGCTCCTGTCCGCGGAACCAGCGCAATCCTGGCAGCAGGTTGTAAAGCGAAGGGAATAGTGCCACATTTTTGCCCAGGCTCAGGGTCAGGGCGACCAGCGCGGTCAGCAGCCAAAAGCGAACAGTGCGCAGACCTTGCTGTAATGCAACGAGTATCAGCACCAGGCCGGCGATGCCGATGTACAGCGGCGAAAACAGGCTCAGCTGTGCCGGAAACAGGTACTGCAGCAGGTCGCGAACAGGAAAGCCGTTGCCTTTAGCATCGTAGCCAAGTTCGGCGCGGTTGGTATGCAGCAGATACTCAATCCCTGGCAGCAGCTGAACCGCTGCCAGACCGAAAGCCAGCAGCGCGACGGACCCAGCCATGCGCAGGAAATCGTGCCAGCGCAATCGCTTCTCCCAGGCACGCCAGGCGATCCAGGCAACCAGCACCAGACTCAACTGCCAGCTGGTCTGCGAGTGCCCGGCCAACCAGGAGAGCCCTAATGCGAGGCCACTGAGAAAGAGCCAGCGCCAGCGTGTGGGACGGGCTTCAGTGGCTTCATACACTCCCAGCAGGGCGATGGGCAACCAGATGCCTGACTCAAGAATCGCCAGTTGCAGCGGAGGGTACCCGCTTGTCCAGCCGCCGTAGCCGGAGACGATGGCCGCCAGCAATGCTCCGACCACGCTGCCGGCCAAATGGCGCGTCATGCGGCGCAGCAAGAAATACATCATCAGAGTGAAGGCCAGCACATGAACGGCCATTTCCAGCTCGAGCGAGTAGTAGCTCCACCCTCCGGCCAGGCCACTGAGGGCGATGGTCAATAGCCGCGGAGGATAGAAGACCGCCGTTTGCGGGTCAGCCAGGAAGGGCATGCCGCCGTTGTTCCAGGGGTTCCAGAGCGGGATTTCGCCCTGGCTCATACGCTGATACTGGTAGGCACCGAAGGCGACGAACTGTCCCGAGAAATCTCCCTGGCGCAGGGAAGCCTGGTCAACGGCAACGGGAGTGAAAAGGCGCCAGAAGAATACGAGCCAGAGAGCGAGTAGCAGGGCACTCGCCGCCAGGTCCTTGCGCGCTGCCCAATGCATCAGTGGCATCCCTCAAGCATTGCTTCGAAACAGGCGACATAGTCCGCTGCAATGCTGTCCCAGTCAAAGCGAGCAGCCAGCTGTGCTGCGCCCAGTTGCAACTTGTCCTGGCACTCGCTTGAGGCTAATAGCGTGCGCAACGCAGCGCCCAGGGCCTGCGTATCATCTGGTGGCACAAGCCAGAGGTTGTGGCCATGCACAAACTCCGGGACAGTAACTCGTGGCGTGGTAGTGACGGTGGCGCAGCCGTGTTGAATGGCGGCCATCAGACTGCCGCGGCGAAAGGACGCGCCGTCGCGGAAGGGCAAGACGGCGAGGTCGCAGGCCCACAGCCAGGCCGCGACCTCGGCTGCAGCGATGTAGCCAGTGCGATGCAGGGCTGCTTCCAGCCCGAGCCGGGTAACCTGCGTATCCAACTCACCACGAAAGGCTAAGTTGCTGCGATCGCTGTCGCCGGCCTCGCCGCCGATGAGCACAAGGCTTAGTTTCAGGCCTGAATTGCGCAGATCGGCCAGGCACTGCAGCAGAGTATCCAGACCTTTGCTGTGATTCACCAGACCAAACCAGGCCAGCAAGGATTCGCTGTCCTTGACACAGGCGCGCTGGCGCCAGGGGCCGGGGTCGAAATCTGGAGGACGCTGGGCGAGGATGTTGCTGCCAATGGGGATCATCATCGTGCAGCGCAGTTGACCTTCCAGCCGGGCGTAATCCTCGTGATTGGTGCAGATGACCGCGCTGGAGCTGCGCGCCAGCTGGAGCACAATGCGTTCGCGCAGCGTCCCGGCCTTTGGGAACAACCAGGGGACGGCCAGGTCGTGGAAAGTGGTCACCAGAGGTATGCGGCCAAGGAATTGTGGCAGATAATGAATCCAGGGAGACATGTTGAATGCAGCCGTCTGAAACTGCAAGTTGACGAGGTCCAGGCGTAGCTGCCGCGCCCATCGTCGCAACGCCAGTAAAGCTTGTGGCCCCCAGCCACCGGGCGAGCAGGCAAGCGGAATCTCCTCGCTGCGGGCCCTGGCATCACTGAAGAGATAAATCTCGTGGCCGCGGGAGTGCAAGTGCTGTGCCAGAATTTGGCTGCAGGCGCCAACGCCGCCTTTCATCGGTGGGAACTCGCCGCTGACGATGCCGATGCGCATCAACTCACTCTCAGGCCGGAGCGCAAGACCTGCCAGTAGGTGCGAACGCGTTGCTGGCGCAGGGCGCGTTTGTGGCCGACGATACCCTTGGCCGCCTCCAGCAGAAGCTGTTGCATATACATCAGCAGCAAGAAGGCACGTAACAGCTGTGCGCTCCACCAGCCATGCCAGATGCGGAAGTAACGCAACTTGCTCTGTTGAAAATGGATTTGGCGCCGCGCGGGCGCCTGATCACTGCTGCGGCCACCATGATGGATGATGGTGGCAGCGCCCACGTAGTGCACGCGCCAGCCGACTGTCTGTGCCCGGCGGCACCAGTCCAACTCTTCCGAGTACATCACATAGCCAGGGTCCAGCCCACCGATTGCTTCGTACACTTCACGCCGCAACATGAGAGCGGAACCCTGGACCCAGTCCACTTCGAAGTTTTCCTCGTCGGCATGATCTTCAACCCGGTACCAGAGTAACAGACCCCGTGGTGCCCAGGGTTGCATCCAGGTGCTCTCGAAAAAGGCGGTAAGCAGTGTGGGGAAGCGGCGCCGTGTGGACTGCGTCGAGCCGTCGCTGTTGAGTGTGCGCGGGCCGACGATGCCGACGACCGGGTGTGCGTCAAGCTCCTGCACAAGGCGTTCAAGTGCGTCCGTAATGATAAGCGTGTCCGGGTTGAGCAGCAGGATATGTCTGCCATGCGTCTTCCTCAGGCCCAGATTGT
This sequence comes from Phototrophicaceae bacterium, assembly GCA_965223965.1. Classification (GTDB taxonomy): domain Bacteria; phylum Chloroflexota; class Anaerolineae; order Aggregatilineales; family Phototrophicaceae; genus JAGWBD01. Next base: position 1,144,123 of record CBDCXX010000006.1, on the reverse strand, counting down.
TGCAGCGCACGAAACCGAGATTGTCCTTCTGGGCGAGCACCTGTACTTCTGGAAAGCGCGTGCCCAGCATGGTGACCGAATCGTCCGTGCTGGCCGAGTCGACAACGATAATCTCGGCACTGAGCGCAGATTTCGCCAAGCTTCGATAAACTGAATCGAGGCACTCTGCGAGTAGTTCAGCGACGTTCCAGTTGACGATGATGAGCGAAAGATCAATCATTGGCCCAGTGTACTCCAAACCGGGCCTGCTGGTCAGTCTGGCAGCTGGAACAGCCGCCGGGCGTTGTCGCTGGTGATGCGCGTCATCTCTTCCGGCGACACATCGTGCAGCGCGGCCAATTGTGCAACGATGTGCGGCAGTCGCGCAGGCTCATTGAGTCTGCCGCGAAAGGGCTCCGGCGACAGGAAGGGTGCATCCGTTTCGACCAGCAAGCGCTCCAGGGGGACATCGCGGGCGACGTTGCGCAGCGCCTCCGCCTTGCGAAAGGTGAGCGGCCCGGTGAAGCCGAGATAGAAACCGAGCGCCAGAGCCTGGTTGGCCACTGCTGCCGATGCGGAGAAAGAGTGCAGCACACCAATGCGCTCCGACTGCTTCGGTGGTAACGTCCGGGCGTGAGCCTCAAGAATCTGCAATAAATCTGCGCTGGCCTCGCGATTGTGAATGATGACCGGCAGGGCGCATTCTGCAGACAGCTGTAGTTGCAGACGGAGGGCTCGTTGCTGTTGCGCAGGAGAGCAGCGCTCACGATAGTAGTCCAGGCCAATTTCGCCGATGGCCACGACACCAGGTTGCTCGCTCAGGGCGCGCAGCGCGAGCAGGGATTCGGGTCCAAAGTCACCGCAGCTGTTGGGGTGAACGCCGACCGCCGCGTAGACCTGCGGCCAACGTCGGGCCAGGGCGAGCGCTTCCTCACAGGATTTCAGGTCGACTGCCGGGTTGATAATTGTCGTAACCCCGGCCCTGGTCGCCCGCTCCAGTACCTGCGCCCTGTCCTCATCGAAGCAGTCAAAATTCAGATGGCAATGACTGTCAATCATGCGTCCAGCGCTGCACGGCAGTCCTGCAGAACGTCGTGCAGAGACTGCTCCAGCGCAATACGCGGCTGCCAGCCGGTTGCAGCGCGCAGCCTGCTGTAGTCCCCACGTTTCAGGGGGACATCCAGCGGTACGAAACGCGCTTCGTCGACCTGTACCTCAATCGGCACCCTTGCCATTGCCAACAGGAGATCCAGCAAGGACTGGATGCTGTGGGCCTCCCTGGAAGCGACGTTAAAGACATTTCCAGGTTCACCCTGCATAAGAAGCAGAGTGAAGGCGCGGACGACATCCCGAACATCGCTGAAGTCACGCCGGGCTGCCAGGTTGCCGACGCGGATGACGGGAGGCTGGAGGCCGGCCTCGATGCGGGCAACCTGGGCAGCAAAGTCAACCGCGACAAATCCCTCCGCCTGCCCTGGCCCGGTGAAATTGAAGGGGCGGGCGCGCATGACAGGCAATCCCCGCTCGAGATGAATCTGCAGCGCGTGCATGTCCTGCGCAATCTTGCTGACGGCATAGGGACTGGTCGGCAGGAAGGAGCTTGTCTCAGTGACGGGGTCTTCAACCGTGTCGTAGATGTCAGCGGACGTGACGACAAGCACTCGCGGGTGCCGCTTCAGCAGGCTGCAGGCTTCCAGCAGATTGATCTGGGCCAGCAGGTTGTTCTCAATTGTTGGCCAGGGACGTGCAAAAGACTGTCGCGGCGAAGACAGCGCCGCCAGATGGGCAACGTGTGTAGGCTGCAGGGTAGCCACCAGGATGGACACTGCTGTGGCATCGCAGAGGTCGAGTTGATGCAGCGTGACGCCAGGCAGCTGACCCGCCCCCGTCAGCATTGTCCCGTGCAACGATGCGTCAGGATACTGCTCGCGCAAATGCCGCTGTAAATGCTGCCCGGCGAAGCCGGTTGCGCCGCTTGTCAGGATGCGCATGCTGCCTCCTGTCGCCAGGCGGGGAGAAGTCGAACGGCGATGCCTAGGTGCCTTCTTCCCATTGATTGAGATACTTCTCCTGCGCGGATGTTAGATTGTCGATGATCACACCCATGCTCGCCAGCTTCAGCCGGGCTATTTCCATATCCACTGCCTGCGGCACAACGTGAACACCTGCTGCCAGGTCGTCAGCGTTTCGAATTAGATACTCCGCAGCCAGCGCCTGGTTGGCGAAGCTCATGTCCATCACGCTGGCTGGATGACCCTCGGCCGAGGCGAGATTGATGAGCCGGCCTTCTCCCAGCACATATATTGAACGCCCTGACACGCGGTATTCTTCGACAAAGGGACGCACCAACTGCGGCTCGCCTTCTGACATCGCAGCCAGACCGGTCAGATTGATCTCGACATTGAAGTGACCGCTGTTTGCTACCACAGCGCCATGTTTCATGCGCTTAAAGTGAGGGCAATCAATTACATTAATGTCGCCAGTGGCGGTGATGAAGATATCGCCGACTTCCGCGGCCTCTAGCATGGGCATGACGCGCAGGCCGTCCATAACTGCCTCCAGCGCCTTCAACGGGTCAACCTCCGTCACAATCACGTTGGCACCCATGCCGCGCGCCCGGCTGGCGATGCCGCGGCTGCACCAGCCATAGCCAGCAACCACGATGATCCGTCCCGCCAGCAAAATGTTTGTCGCGCGGATGATGCCGTCCAGCGTGCTTTGGCCGGTGCCATAACGATTGTCGAACATGTGCTTGGTGTCACTGTCGTTGACGGCGATGACCGGGAAGCGCAGGGCCCCGTCGGCCGCCATGGCGCGCAGGCGAATGACGCCGGTGGTGGTTTCTTCCGTTCCGCCCACAATGCCCTGGAGCAACTCCTGTCTGCTCTTGTGGATGGTACCGACGAGATCGGCGCCGTCGTCCATGGTCACATGCGGCTGTCGGTCCAGCGCTGCGGTGATGTGATTGTAATAGGTTGCGTTGTCTTCGCCCTTGATGGCGAACACCGGGATTTCGAATTGCGTTACCAGGGCAGCGGCTACATCATCCTGGGTGGAAAGTGGATTAGATGCGCAGAGGACGACGTCGGCGCCGCCGCTTTGCAGCGTGTGCATCAGGTTGGCGGTCTCGGAGGTGACGTGCAGGCAGGAAGCCACGCACACGCCTGCCAGGGGTTTCTCGCGGCTGAAGCGCTCACGTATGGAGCGTAACACCGGCATTTCGTTTTCCGCCCAGTTGATGCGATAGCGACCGCCGGTAGCCTTGTCGAGATCGGCGACATCGTATTCGACCGTCATGCCCATTTCCTTCGTTTCATCAGTTGAAGTCCCCTGTATCAATTTCCTGTGATCGTGCTGGCGCTGAGCAATTGCTCCAGCTGCCCATTGTCATCCACGTCGCTGCGGAAACGGTCGATGTATTCCGGGAGCGTAAAACTGTGCGTCTGGGTGCCGACCTGCTCCAGCGTGTAGCTGGCACACAACGAACCCACCTGTGCGCAAAGAATCAGCGGCCAACCCGCAGCCAGGCCGCGAATTATTCCTCCCCGGAAGGCATCGCCCGCTCCGGTCGGATCCGCAATGTGAGAGACCGGGAAGGGTGGAACGTGGTGACGTAAGCCATTTTCGTGTATGTCGACGCCCTCGGCGCTCCGCGTGATTAGCACGACCGGGATCTGCTCCGCCAGCCGGGCCGCACTGAGGCCCGTCTTCTGGCTGATCATACTGGCCTCGTAGGCATTCATGACCAGCACCTTTGCGCCCAACATGAACTCGCGCAACTGTTCGCCATCAAAGCGCGCGACCTGCTGGCTTGGGTCGCAGACGAAGGGGATGTCTCGTTCGCGGCATTCCGCGGCCAGTTTGAGCATGGCTTCCGGGTCGTTGGGTGAGATGAAGACCAGGTCCGGCTTAACGTCAAGAACATCCTCAAGCCGGTATTCACGGGCGCGCGACATGGCGCCGGCATAAAACGAGGCGATCTGGTTGTTGTCAATGTCCGTATTGGAGAAAAAGCTGGCAGTGAACAGGGAGTCAATCTGACGAACAGCCGATGTATCTACTCCCGACGTCTGCAGCCAGGAGCGATAATCGCCGAAGTCACTGCCCACGGTACCCATCAGGCGCGGACGAAGCCCCAGCAATGCGGCATTGTAGGAGATATTCGCGGCTGTTCCACCCCAGTGACGCGTCATGTCCTCCACGAGGAAGCTGACGCTCAAATGATGCAATTGCCCATCCAGCAGATGGTCAGTGAAGCGTCCTGGGAAACGCATCAGGTAATCGTAGGCGATCGATCCGGTGATGACTGTTTCCATGGGACGCCCCGTCGGGGAGTGAAGTGGTTGGGCTGTGTCCAGCCGGCGGCGAGTATACCCCCCGCGCGAAAGCAGGGTCAAGTGCCTTGCGCGCCAGGGACAGGCAGGACTCGCTGTGCCTCGCCCGAGAGCAGAAAGTCCTGCAGCAGCGAGTCGACGAGGCGTTCCACCGGCGCGTGGTCGTCGGTGAACACGGTTTCGCCGGCGATGGTGGGCACCAGGCTTGCAACGCCCAGCGCCAGCGCGTCTCGCAGCACCGGGCTGGCGGACTGTGGCAGTCCGGCGAGATTCTGCGCCAGGCTGTCAGCATTCGTATGAGATTTGGTTGCGACGAGAATCGTGTTGAAGGAATGCGGCACGTCCATGCTGTGCACAGTCGGGAAAACCTGCAGCAGGGTCGCCGTCATGGCGTCAACCAGACGACGGTCGCTGTGTGTCCGGCCGACGTTAACGGCAAGGGCCCCATCAGGCAGCAGGCGCTCCCGGGCTTCGTTAAAGAATTCACGCGTGGTCAGATGCCAGGGGATGTAGGGAGGTCGGTAGGCATCCAGGGCAATAACGCTGTACTGGCCTTGCAATTGACGCAGGGCCAGGCGTCCGTCGGCAGGCCAGGTGCGTAGGCCGGGTATGGCATCCAGACCGAACCAACGCTCGCCCACCTCGATCAGCGCCGGGTCAATTTCAATCCCGTCAATGAGGATGTCGCCGTAAACAGCATGGTACTGGCGCGCAATAGTGCCGCCCGCCAGCCCGACAATAGCCAGAGACTCAACTTGCTGTGGACTTTCCATCGCAACATTGAACCAGGGAGCAGTGAGAAAGAAGCTCCAGGTACGACCATAGTTTATGCGCTGTGGATGCCACTGGCTGTGAATACCCTGGCCCTCGTTAAGGTAGAGGTACCGATAGCCTTCGCTGTCCTCCTGCACCTGGATGTAGTTGTAAGCGCTCTCCTGCTCGAGCAGCAACGTCCTGCCTGGCGGCGCGGCGCGCAGCGGGCCACCGGAGACCAGCAGGGTGAACAGTGCAATGACCAGCGGCATCCAAAGCGAACGCAGGGGGAAGCGTCCTTCCGTGTGCCACATGCCGAGCAGCCCGGTAAGGTAGAGCAGAGCGGCGAAGCAGAGAAATGTTCGCTGGGTACCCAGCTGCGGGATGAGCAGTAGTACTGGCAGGAAGGTTCCGATCAGGCTGCCAAGCGTGCTAATGGCGAATATGCGGCCAGCAACCTGTCCGGTCAACCGCAGGTCATTGATGGCGAGGCGCAATGCGAAGGGCGGAACGCAGCCGAGCAGGGTGACTGGCCCGGAGAACAGTACCAGTACTGCGAGGAAAGCGCCCACAACCACGGATGCGTCCACGTTCATCACGGCGGCTGCGGCGCTTTGCAGGATGGGACGCGCCACCAACGGGATTAATGCACTGAGAAACGCAGCCCACAGAAGAATGCGGAACAGGGTGCGCGGGTAAGGCGAACGGTCTGCCAGGCGCCCACCGACGAAATAGCCGACGCTCAGGTAGAGTAGCATTAGCCCAATAACGTTGGCCCAGACGAGATTACTGGTGCCGAAGACGCTGCCCAGCAAACGCGAGGCAGAGAGTTCGATGGCCAGCGTACACATGCCGCTCACAAAAACGGTTATGTACAGAAGTACGCGAGGCATCGACGAATTCACAGCTACACGGTCATTCGTTGGGTCAAGACTGTGGCTATATCATCATCCATATGGACCGCAAGATGCGGGATGCGCGCGAGATGCAGTGACGCGCGCAGCTCAGCTGAGGATTTTTGGCCCCCAAAGGAGCCCGGGTCTATCAGGACACTGAACGGCCGGATGCCGCGCCGCTTCAGTAGACGCAGTTCATGCACCCAGCGGATGTCAAGGGAAGAAGTGACGATGACGAGGGAGGTGCCACGCGTCATATGCGGCGTCTCCAGCGCGAGCATTTGCACCAGCGGCGCATCGGCCAGGCTGCGCCCGATGGACAGAATCTGCAAGATGCGATTGAGCTGGCGGTCGCCATTTTCCGGCTGCAGCAATTCCCGTTTGGGCGCCCAGGCAGCGAAACCTACAGCGCGCTCTTCATTCTCTATGAAGTGGCGCGCCAGCGAGGCCGCCACGACCACGCCGTATTCTTCGGTGGAGCGGGGCAGGGGCCCTGACGAGATGGCCGCTCCAACGCCGTTGATACGCTGCACGGATTCGTGCTCGACGAGCGACTCCGCCGAGAAATCCATGAACAGCCAGATGTCGAGCAAGGGATCGATTTCGAATTCCTTGACCATCAGGCTGTTGCGGCGAGCGCTGCTGCGCCAGTGGATGCGGTTGAAACTATCGCCTGGGACATAGTCGCGCACACCGGCGGCGTTGGTCGTGACGTAGTGGGTACGGCGGCGCATAATACTGCCACCGGTGAGTTCTCCCGCTGGCAGATCAAAGAATCTGAGATCGACGGTGGCAGGATAAACGATGACGTTGGAAACCTGCCCCAGGCGACGTGACGAATGGTGAAAGCCGAACGGGTCGCCACTGAGCAGGGTCAGCGGGCCCAGGCGAAACTCGCCGCGGGCCACGCAGGCGGTTTCTGCTGACCAGCCCCAGGAGCCGCGTCTGCCCAGCGACGGCACGACCTGGCTGACACGATGGCCGGGCAAATCGGAATGGTCACGCACCTCCAGCCACAGGCCAGGCAACCAGGATTTGTTCTGCAGGACGAACGTTTCGCCCAGGCTGTTGCCGACCTGGGCGCGGCGCGCAAGCGTTTGACGCACCAGACTGATGTTGCGTAGCGTGAACCAGGCCCACAGGGTGGAAAAGGCCAGCAGACCGGCAAAAAGCCAGGCCATACGGAAGAAAAAATCCCGGCCGGTGTAGATACCGGCGGAGAAGCACAGCATGAGCAGCAGCCATAGCGCGGGGCGCCGATTCTGCATGGGTTTACTGAATCGAGGCCCCCGGGACGGGGGTGTTGCCAACGATCTCCTGAACGATGCTGCGCGAGGACACGTCCCGGATGCGTGAGGTGGGGCCGACGATGATGCGATGGGCCAGGGTAACTTCGGCAAGGGCCTTGACATCGTCCGGGATGACGAATTCGCGATCCGCCATGGCCGCGCGCGCCTGGGCGCAGCGGAACAGCGCCAGCGAACCACGTGGACTGCTCCCCAGGTAAACGTCCGGATGCTGGCGGGAGGCGTTCACCAGCTCGATGATGTAGCGTTTGAGCTCGTCGGCAACGTATACTTCGCGGACGGCCCGCTGCGCTGCTGTGAGTTCCTCAACACCGACAACCTGTGTCATGTTTTCGATTGGGTGCCGGTATTGCTGCGCCCCCAGCACGGCGAGTTCCTCGTCTGGCCCCGGATAGCCGAGCCGGATACGCATCAGAAAGCGATCGATCTGGGCCTCCGGCAGCGGAAATGTACCTTCATATTCGATGGGATTCTGGGTTGCGAGAATGAGGAAGGGTTGCTCCATCTCCCAAGAGACGCCATCAACAGTGACCTGACTTTCCTCCATCGCCTCCAGTAGCGCTGCCTGGGTCTTGGGCGTGGCGCGGTTAATCTCGTCCGCCAGCACGATCTGCGCCATTATAGGACCAGGGCGAAACTCGAACTCGCGTGTTTTCTGGTTGAAAATTGACACGCCCGTTACATCAGAAGGCAGCATGTCAGGCGTGAATTGTATTCGGCTGAAACTGCAGCCAATTGAGCGCGCCAGCGCCCTGGCCAGCATGGTCTTGCCGACGCCGGGGATGTCTTCAATCAGGATGTGCCCCTGGCTGAGCAGGCCCAGCACCGTCAGGCTGATTTCGTTGCGTTTGCCAATGATGACCTGGCTCACGCTGCGAGCGATTTGTTGCGCCACGTATTGCACAATGTTGCGCTGTGCCATTTGCCCGTCCTGCACACCGACACCCTGTGCTCCAGCGACCATTGTGCCCCCGGCCCAATCATTGACGCAAACAGTATACGCCCGGGGCGCTGGCATGAACAGGCCGCCAGCGTCTAAATTCTTGTTGTCTGCGGCTCCGAGGGGTATGATAGGATGGTGAGGTTCGCTGGCTGTGAGCCAGCGGTCTGTTTTGGCGGAGGTGGCTCCGCTTTTGTATTTACGAGGTGCACTCATGCAAGGGCCCAGGTACATCTTTTGTACAGGTGGCGTGGTCAGCTCGGTGGGCAAGGGCGTGACCGCGGCCGCTGTCGGGCGCATCCTTAAGGCTCGTGGCCTTAAGGTCGCCGTACAGAAGCTGGACCCCTATCTCAATGTCGACCCAGGCACGATGAGCCCTTATCAGCACGGCGAGGTCTTCGTAACAGCTGACGGGGCAGAGACCGACCTTGACCTTGGCCACTATGAACGATTCATCGACGTGGACCTGAGCCGCCATTCCAACGTCACCGCAGGCCAGGTCTACACCAGCGTGATCGACAAGGAACGGCGTGGTGACTATCTGGGCGGCACGATTCAGGTCGTGCCGCATATCACTAACGAGATCAAGCGGCGGATTGTGGCGGTGGGCAAGCGGAACAGTGCTGACGTGGTGCTGGTCGAGGTCGGTGGCACTGTCGGCGATATTGAAGGTCTGCCCTTCCTTGAGGCCATTCGCCAGATGCGCATGAGCCTGCCGCGCGAACAGACGCTCACCATGCACGTGACCTGGTTGCCCTGGATTGCCGCGACGAAAGAACTTAAGACCAAACCGACCCAGCGCAGTGTGCGGGAAATGCAGGGGATAGGCATTCGACCACAGGTGATCATTGCTCGCGCGGACCATCCGATGAACGGTGACGTCATCGACAAGATTTCCCTGTTTTGCGATGTGCCGGAGCAGGCCATCGTGCCCCTGCAGACAATTGAATGGCTCTACGAACTCCCTCTCATTCTGGAGCGCCTGGGTTTGGGTAATTATCTGGTGGATCAGCTGGGTCTGGAAACTGGCCCTCCCGCGCTCGACGACTGGGCGGAAATGATGAGGCTCATGAAATCCGCCACCCGGCCCCTGCGCATTGCCGTGGTGGGCAAGTATGTTGAACTGCATGATGCCTACATGAGCGTGCGCGAGGCTCTGCTGCACGCCTGCAGCGCCGAAATGCGCAAACCGGAAGTCGAGTGGCTGTATTCTGGCGATTTGGTGCGTGGCAAGGGTTTGGATGTGCTGCAGAGCGTGGATGGCATTATCGTGCCGGGTGGCTTTGGCGAGCGCGGTGTGGAGGGCAAGGTGCTCGCCGCGAAGTATGCCAGGGAGAATAAGGTGCCCTATCTTGGCCTCTGCCTTGGCATGCAGGTGATGTGCATCGATTTTGCCCGAAATGTGATTGGTCTCGATGACGCCAACAGCACAGAGTTCGCCGTCAATACCGCCAACCCGGTTATCGACCTGATGCAGGAGCAACGCGGCATTGAGGACATGGGCGGAACAATGCGTCTGGGGCTGTATCCCTGCCAGCTGGCACGGGACAGTCACAGTGGACGCGCCTGGAATTCCGTCGGAGAAATTCAGGAACGTCACCGGCACCGCTTTGAATTCAACAACAGGTATCGCGAGGCCTTTGCGGCGCATGGTATGCAGTTTAGCGGGATGAGCCCGGATGGCCGTCTGGTCGAGATTGCTGAATTGCGTGACCATCCTTTCATGGCCGGCAGCCAGTTCCACCCTGAATTTCTCAGCAGGCCCAACCGGCCACATCCGCTTTTCCTGAGTTTCGTGCGCGCCGCGAAGGTGCACGAGAACAGGCGCAGCCTGCCCGTTGCCAACGGTCGTTCCACGTGCGAGACCTCTCTTGAAGACAGGAACTAACAGGAGCGAGCCTGTGTCACTTGACAGCTACGTGAATGCGATTCCCAAAGTCGAGCTGTTTCTTCAGCTGGAAGGCGCCCTGCAGCGCGATCGCCTGCTCACCATCGCTGACCAGAATGAAGTGTTCGACGACCCGGACTCGCTGGCTGCGTGGCTGGAGACGTTGACGGAGCCAGATGCAGAGCGGCGCTACGAACTCATGGCTGAGACGAGTCGCTGGCTCCAGTACGACGATGATGTCGCGCATGTCGTGTATGAGACTGGCCTAGCACTGGCGCGCCAGAATGTGGTGTATGCCGAAATCCACGTCAATCCGGCGTACTTCACGGAACATCGCTGGAGCTTCGAAAAGTTGCTGGCCGCGCTGAACGACGGCCGCAGGCGCGCGGAAGTGGCCTGGCAGATTCAATTGCGCTGGGTGTTGAGCGTTTTCCGCGATCAGCCACGTCATGCTGATGAGGTGGTGCGCCTGGCCAGCAGCGAGGAAGGGATGCGCGGCGGCATCGTCGGTATCTGTCTGGCTGGCCCCGAAGATGCCCAGCCACCGGGACAGTTTGAGCGCGCCTTCCGCACTGCAGCACGCAAGGAAGTCCCGACGGCAGTTCACGCCAACGCAAACACGGATACAGCCGACAACTTGCGGGAGATGCTGGAAACCCTGCAGCCACAGCGCTTGATTGGCGGTCTCGGCGTTGCGGACGACCCTGCGCTCGCGGCAGAGCTGGAAGGACAGGGCACATCGCTGGTAGTGACCATGGGCGAGGCAGTCGCGCTTGGCCTGGTTGATGACTACGAAGCGTATCCCCTGAAGCGGCTGGAGGACGAAGGATTGAACCCGATTGCTGCCAGCGCGATGCCGAGCTACTACGCCAGCTCACTCACGGACGAACATCTCGCCGTGGTGAATTGCTGCGGTCTGGGCACAGACGAACTGCAGACGATGGTGCTCAACTCCGTGCACGCCTGCTGGCTGCCGGAAGAAGAGAAGGCTGCGCTGGAACTGCAGGTGAGCGAGCAACTGACCCGGCTGACATCGGAGCACCTCGCTGCATCAGACTGAGGCCGGCTGGTCCTTGTCGGCGCGGAAGTCCACAAAGCGATATCCAACGCCGCGCTCGGTCAGGATATACACGGGCTCGGAAGGGTTTTCCTCGATTTTCTCGCGCAGGTAGTTGACGTAAAGCCGAACATAGTGCGCCTCTTCACGGTATTCGTAGCCCCAGACTTTGGCCAACAGTTGCTCGTGTGGCACCGTCCAGCCGGCGTTCTGGATCAAATGATAAAGCAACCGATACTCGGTCGGACGCAGTTTGATATGCTCAGCATTCACGATGACTTCGCGCCGGTTGTAGTCCACGCTCAGTCTCTCGTCGATCTTGAGCACGGCCTCCTGGGGGTTGCTGGCGGAGGAAGCATAGCGACGCAGCACTGCGCGGACGCGGCTGGAAAGTTCACGCGGGCCAAAGGGTTTGGTGATGTAATCGTCTGCACCCAGTTCGAGACCGTAAACACGGTCGTCTTCCTCACCTTTCGCAGTGAGCATGATGACAGGGACATCCGAAATCTCACGCACCAGGCGCAGGGTTTCGAAGCCATTCAGTTCCGGCATCATGACATCCAGCAGAATAATGTCCGGCAGGTCCTTGCGCAGGGCTTCGAGCGCTTCGTAGCCATTGTGGGCCTCCAGCACCAGATGTCCCTCGAGTTCGAGGTTCATGCGGATGAAGCCGATCATGCGGCGTTCGTCATCGACGACGAGAATGCGCACGCCGCCGCGCTGGTCGCTGTCACGCACTCTTGCTTTCATTGTCAGCCCTGTCCCTGCCTTGCGCTATGATAGCCGGACTGACACAGCAGTCAAGCAGGCCCGCAACGGCCTGAACGCTGAAACAGGCGGGGATCATGCACGAAACACTTTCTCTGTATCTCCACGTTCCTTTCTGTCGCTCAAAGTGTACCTATTGCGCTTTCAACACCTACACTCGAATGGAGCATATGATTGAACCTTTCGTGACTGCGCTTATTGCAGAATTGCGCAGTTGCGCGCCGGGCGCGGTGGACAGCCAGGTCCACACCATCTTCCTGGGCGGCGGCACTCCCAGTCTGCTTCAGCCAACGCAACTTGAAGAGATTCTTAACGCTATTAACAGCAGCTTCCGGGTGAGCAGGGGCGCCGAGATTTCGCTGGAAGCCAACCCCAACGACCTTGACGAAACCTGGTTGCGGGCGATTCGTGAGGCGGGCGTGAACCGGCTGAGCCTAGGAGTGCAGTCCACCCACGCAAGGGAATTGCGGCTCTTTGCGCGTCGGCACGACAGCGACGAGGTTGCGCACGCTGTCTCGGACGCGCGCAGGGCGGGTTTCGACAACCTGAATCTTGACCTGATCTATGGCATCCCCGAGCAAAGCCTGTCCGACTGGGAGCACACGCTGGAGCAGATTCTGCTGCTGCGGCCGGAGCATCTGTCGCTGTATGCACTGAGCTTGGAGGAAGGCACGCCGCTGCGTGATTGGGTCGAGCGTGGCCAGGTCGCCGCGCCGGATGATGATCTGGCAGCAGATCAGTACGAACTGGCCAGCGAGCTCCTGGCCGCTGCGGGGTACGAGCAATATGAGATCAGCAACTGGACGCTGCCGGGCCATGCCTGCCGACATAATCTGCAGTACTGGCGCAATCTTTCCTGGCTGGGACTGGGTCCAGGTGCCCACGGGCACGCAGCCGGGCTGCGCACGCGCACCTTGCTGGCGCCGCAGCGCTACATTCAGGAATGCAGTTCCGGCGCTGAGGCGGGCAGATACCCGCTAAGCGTTGCCACTGAGAGCTACGACACACTGACCCTGGCGGACGAAATCAGTGACACGTTGATCATGGGGCTGAGGCTAACGCAGGAAGGAATTGCCCTGGACACGTTTCGCGATCGTTTTGGCGTGGATTTGCTGGACATACACGGGCCGGTTCTGCGCCACCATGAAGAACGAGGACTTCTGGAAATAGACAGCAGAAGGGTGCGGCTGAGCCCTGAAGGTCGGCTGCTCGCCAATCTGGTCCTGCGCGACCTGGTCTAGAAGTTGCGTTGCAGCAGCGCTTCGGTGAAACTGCGGAGGCGCAAACCGGCCTCGTCTGCCGGAGCAGCAGCCTCAAGGGCCTCCTTTGCCGCCCTGGCCCAGCGCGCTTCCTGCTCATGTGCGTACCCGCGGGCGCCCAGGCTCTCGAGGATGGAAATGACTTCCTGCACGTCCTCTTCTCCGCCAGATTCGTGACGGTAAAGCCTTGCCAGCGTCGCGCTGCGTTCGAGACCGTAAAGCACCGGCAGTGACTTTTTGCGCGAGCGGATGTCCGTCGCAGTGGATTTCCCGGTGACGGCCGGGTCGCCCCAGATTCCCAGGATGTCATCACGAATCTGAAAAGTCAGACCGAGATTTAGGCCATAGTTCGCAAAGCGCTCCACCCGCAGTTCGTTGGCGCAGGCAATTAGCGCGCCAATACGCGCGCAGGCGGCAATCAGCGCGGCGGACTTCCCCTCGATCATCGACAGGTAGCTATTCACGCTGACTGTGTCGCAGGATTCGAAGTGCATGTCCAGATGCTGTCCGCGGGTGAGCTCCAGGCAGCTGCTGACCAGGGCATCGCGCACCGCAAGCTGCGTTTCCGCTTCCAAACAGGTTGCACGCAATCCGTTCAGCGCGGTGAAGGCCAGTGTAAGGAGCAAATCGCCCGCGTTGATCGCATGGGAGCGCCCCCAGACACGCCAGACTGTGGACCGGCCGCGACGCATCGGGCTGTCATCCTGAATATCATCATGCACCAGTGAGAAATTATGTAGCAGTTCTACCGCCGCTGCAGCGGGCAATGCCTGACGCCAGTCGCCGCCTGCGGCCTCGTTGCAGAGCAGCAGCAACATGGACCGGATGCGTTTGCCGCCTGCCCCGCTAGTTGACTGACCCAGAGCATCAACAAGGCCCAGCGGATAGCGAATCATGGTAGCCAGTTGTGGCGTATCAGTGGGGAGCGCGCCGTCAAGCAACTCGCGCAGGCTCGCGTCCAGCGCGCCGGCGTATCGCTCCTGCAGGGCCGCAAGCACGCTCACTCCTCCTGTCGCGCATTGAGCAGAGGAGTTTGCTGCAAATCAGCAAGAGTTCGCGCGCCGCTGCAAAACATGGTGATGCGCAGCTGGGCCACAAGCACACGAATGAGCTCGTTGACCGCCTCCACAGACTGGTCCGCAGCCTTGAGGAAGGGGCTGGCGAGGCCGGCCATGCTGGCGCCGAGCGCAATGCACTTGGCGACGTCGATGCCATCGCGCAGACCACCGCTGGCTATGACCGGCAGGTCTGGCGCGCCCTCCCGGACATTCAAGATGGCGACAGCCGTTGGAGTGCCCCAATCGGCGAAGGCGGCAGCCACTCGTGCGTGGAAACGATCCGGCGCGCGATGGTACTCCACTTCGCTCCAGGAGGTTCCGCCGGCGCCCGCCACATCGATAGCAGCGACTCCTGCGCTGGCCAGGTCACGGGCGTCCTGAACGGAAAAGCCCCAGCCAACCTCCTTCGCAATCACCGGCACGGGCAGTGCCCGACAAACTGCCTCCAGCATGCGCGCGAGGCCGGCGAAGTTGTCGTCGCCTTCCGGCTGAACTGCTTCTTGCAGCGCGTTGAAATGCAAGATCAGGGCGTCTGCCTCGATCATTTCAACTGCGCGCTTACATTGCTCCGGACCGTATCCGTAATTGAGCTGCACCGCGCCGACATTCGCCAGCAACAGGATATCGGGCGCGACTGAGCGCACACGCAAGCTGTCCGCCAACGCAGGATTCTCGAGTGCCGCGCGTTGCGAGCCCACGCCCATGGCGATGCCATGCGTTTGGGCCGCTTCGGCAAGGTTCAGATTCAGGCGACGTGCAAGTGCCGTTCCACCGGTCATCGAGGAGATGAGCAGGGGCGCAGTAAGCGTTTTGCCAAACAGGCTGTAGCCGGTATGCACTTCTGCCAAGCTTAAGTCAGGCAACGCCCGGTGCTCGAATCGATACTGCTCAAGCCCGGTGGTCAGGGTTGGGAATTGTACATCCTCATCGAGGTTAATTCGAATGTGGTCGGCCTTGCGGCCTTCAATGTCTGGTGAAACCGGGGGAGTGACCATACCGGGGTTCCTGCAGAAGGTCGTTGATCCTATCTGGCATAAAATTTGCTGTCAACATTGGCAAGCATGGCGGGAAGGGGTACAATATGAGTTCGCTGTGCAACGCACGGGTCGGGGCACGCGCCTGGACAGGGAGGGAAACATGGCTTCGATCGATGAGCGTATCAAGAATATAGTGATTGAATTGTTGGGCGTTGATGACGACCGGGTAGTGCCAGAAGCCCGCTTCCGTGAGGACCTCGAAGCGGACTCGCTGGACCTGGTGGAACTCATCATGGCCTTTGAAGAAGAATTCGGCGGCGAAATCACGGATGAGGATGCGCAAACGATCACAACCGTTGGTGAAGCCGTCAGCTACATTGGGAAGATGGGCGACAACTAGAGATCTACGTGTCAGGTCAGGTCGGGCGATCCCTTTTGGATCGCCCTTTTCTTGTTAGGACAACTACCATGCTGTTCACCAACATGGTCAGGGCAAACAGCGCCAGGCCAACGCCCGGGCCTGTTTCCAGCTCCAGACTGCGTTGTAGATCGAGCGCTGCCGAAAGCGAAATCCAGGCCATAACCAATGCCATCAGAGGTAGAACAATCTGCAGCCAGTGCAGCCAGATATTTCGCCAGGCACTGACCAGGCCAATTAACAGGGCAGCGATGGAAAGCAAGAGTTGCTGCCGATAGTTCGGGTCAGCCAGATCAGTGAAAAAGTATTGCGGTGGCGGCAGCAGGGCGACAGCCACGAGCGCTGACAACGCAGCACGGAGCAAGATCGGCAGCCCTGCCCGCCACAGGGTGAGCGCCAGCAGGAACAGGGGCAGCGCGCGCAGCCCGAAGCTCACAACAAGGGCCGGGTCAGCGTTGCGCGACAGGGGATGCAGGCTGCTCCACTCCGCCAGATCCCAGGCATTCAGGACAAGCGCTGCACTGGTACCATTTGACCAGGGCAGAAACACTGCCAGCAGGCCGGGCGCCAGCAGCCAGATTTGCTGTAGCGACTTGCTGGCTTTCACGCCATGGCCCCCAGACTTTTGTAGACCTTCAACAACTCGCGCGCCGCGCGTTGCCAGGTAAAGCGCTCTGCCTGTCTGTGACCCGCCTGCACCAGCCGTTGCCGCAGCGCGCTGTCAAGCACGATACGCCCAAGCGCATCGCTCAGCGCAGAAACGTCGTATGGATCGACCAAAAGGGCGGCGTCACCGGCAACTTCCGGTAACGAGGACAGGTTAGAGGTCACCACAGGCACGCCGCAGGCCATGGCTTCCAGCACAGGGAAGCCAAAACCTTCATACAGAGAAGGGAAGGCGAAAACTGTCGCAGCGCTGTAGAGCGCGGGCAGGTCCTTATCCTCGACGTAGCCGACCAGATGCACCACGTCACGCAAACCGCTGTCGCGCAACTTATCGTGAAAGGGTTCGGAGAGCCAGCCTGTCCCTCCGGCGATGACCAGATGCAGGTCATGGCCCTCCGCACGCAGGCGGCCGAGGCTTTCGACCAGGCGCCCGAAATTTTTGCGCGGCTGGACCGTGCCGACTGACAGGACGAAGGGCCAGTCATCCAGCCCGTACCTGCGCCGCACTGCCAGTTGGACGGCAGCGGGGCGGGGGCTGAAGCAGGAGTTGACGCCGCCATGCAGCACGCCAATCTTTGAGTGCGGCGTGACAGCAAAGAGCTCGATGAGATCCTGACGCGTTGCCTGGGAGTCCGCCAGCACATAATCAGCGCGGCACACCGATGCCAGAACGACGCGTTCCAGCCAGGCCCTCAGGGCCGATGGAGCCGCGTCAGGCACGCGGATAAAGGAAAGGTCATGCACCTGGACTATGGTTGTTGTCGCGCGGCGAACTGGCGGCAACACAAAGTCCGTGGCGTGGTAGAGCGTCAGCGGGCCGGTGAAGAGCTCGACGGGTACAGGAAGCCTGGCGCGATGCCACAGGCGCATCAACCAGTGGGATGAAAGGGCGACCGGTCGCCAGCAGAAGTTTCCACCTGGAGCAGGGGGCAACTGCGATTTAAGAGCTCCAGCGACGAACAGGCGCCAGGCGGTGGATTGATCCTCGATTGCGAGCGCGGCCACCAACTCCCGCACATAGCGGCCAATGCCAGCGCCTTGTTCCCAGGCGGGCGTATAGTCAAGGCCGATGCGCGCTGGCCCGGTCGACATCGCTGTAGGTCCAGTAGCGATTGACAAAGAAGTTCCACAACATGATCACGATTACGGCGATTACCCAGGCCGCAAAGGTTCCCAGTTTGGCTTCAGCCGTAGCAGAGGGGAGGTAATCCGGTCGTAATACCCGCACAAGTGGCAGAACCAGCGGCGTCATGGTGACGCCGAGAAAAGCATAAGTTGCTGAAATTAGAGAGGTTCGCACGGCCAGGCCAACTGAATTGACGAGCGTAAATTGTGCCAGCTGGCGGCGGATGGAACGGGAACGGGAATCAGGGTAGGTCCAGTAGCGATTCCACAGGAAATTGTTGACGACGGCGACTAGAAACGCGATGGCCGTTGCGAGCTCGACGTAAAACCTGGAGGATGGCGGCAGCAATGATGCCTGCAACAGAGTCAGCGTACCCAGATCTACAACCGCACCAATCACTCCAACGACCGAGAAACGCAGAAAGCGTTCCACTTCCCGCGCCCTGGCGCCGGAACGCCGGGCCAGCGCAACGATCGCCCGGTCGAGCGGGTTGCTGCGCCTGTAGCCGGTCACTGTGCGCATGGTGCCACGTCGGAAATGGTGAGAAAGCTGCGCGCCTGGCGCAGCAGTACCGCGAGTATGCCCAGCAGGATGCCGATATGCAGGAACAGGTTGTTCACGAACAGGTTATCGAAGAGGCTGTGCACCGAAAGGCTGACCCAGGTCCCGAGCAGGCCGACGATGACCAGGCGGGCACCGGGGTCCGGGTGACAGCGTGCACGCCAGCTCAATGCCAGCACGCAAACCCAGATTCCAGCGTAGACTGACAGCCCCAAAATGCCGGTTTCGGCAAGAATGTTGAGCCAGAAGTTGTGCGCATGGCCCAGCGCGTCGGGCCAGTTCAGCAGCCGGAATTGCTCATATTCGAATTCATAATTGCCGAGGCCAACACCGAGCCAGGGATGCGCAGTAGCCATGTTGAGGGCGGCCTGCCAGTGCGCCAGGCGCTCTACCACCGGATAGTTGGAGGGACTAATCGGAGCGCCGCGCATGTCCTCGAAGGCAAAGTAGTCCGCAGTTGAGCTGACAAGACGCGCGCTCAGGGACTCCGGCAACAGGCCGGCCGACCACACCAGCGTTACGAGCAGCAAGACGGTGCCGGTTAGCAGCAAGCCGTGTAGCAGTCGGCGGGGCAGGGCCAGCAACATGACGTGCGCCGCAGCGACGAATGCCAGCCAGGCACCGCGACTCCAGGATGCCAGGAGTCCGGCGACCAGGAGTGCGCTCAACAAGATATGTCCGGCCACAGCGGCGAGGTTGCCTGTGCTACGTCGTTGATGCCAGTGCAACAGGCTGGCCAGCGTAAGACAGAGTGCGAGCGGAGCCAGCATGGCCATGAAGCCGCCGAAGGGATTGGGTTGGCCAAAGCTGCCGAATGCTCGAAAGAAACGTCCAGCGACAAGCAGGTGGAGTGCGCCGCTTCCGCCAAAAAACTGATAGAGTCCGATGGTTGCATTCGCTGCGCCGGCCAGCAGTACGCCATTCAGTAGCCAGCGCCACGCGCTCCCTGGCATGCTGCTGCTCACCAGCATCATGATTGTGAGTATCTGAAGCCATTTGGCCCATTCACGAAGCCAGGCGTTTGGTGAACCGGCGCTGAACGCCGCAAACCCTGTTAAACACAGAAACACAAAGACAGGGATGTATAGCGGTGACCAGACTAGACGGGGCATGCGCCGGCGCAGCACGACATGGTGCAGGGCCCAGCCAGCCAGCCAGACCAGCAGGAGAAGTTGACCGATGTCGAGCGGCAGCTGCAGGGCTACTTCGGTGGAAATGAGCGCGCGCAGGGGTGCCAGGATGAGCAGCGGCAACAGTGCTGCGTGCGGCGTAAGTATAGCGAGCAGAAATATGAGCGCGGCGACAAGCGCAGGAAACAGTATAACTGTAGGCAAGGATGCGAGCGCAAGCCCCGTCAAGAGTGCAAGTGTCAGAAATGCCGGAGCATACGGCCATGGCGTCGCAGACCGACGCATGACTACGATCACACCATGTCCCTGAAGAAGTCGATGGTCGTTCGCAGCCCTTCTCGCAAGCTGATGCGGGGCTCCCAGCCGAGCAGCGTGCGCGCGCGAGTGATATCCGGCTGGCGCGTCTGGGGGTCACCGGCCATGCGTGAATCTTCCTTGAAGACGATGCCAGACGGGTTGTTCGTCAGCTCGTTGACCACGGTGGCAAAGTCTATGATGGTCATCTCACGAGGATTGCCAATGTTGACTGGCTCATGGCTTGGCGTTTCCAGCAAACGCCAGATTCCGTCAATCAGGTCACTGATGTACTGGAAGCTGCGGGTCTGTGTGCCGTCACCATAGACTGTTAGCGGCTCGCCACGCAAGGCCTGGGCGATGAAGTTGGGCACGACGCGACCGTCAGCAAGGCGCATGCGCGGGCCGTAGGTGTTGAAAATCCGCACAATGCGCGTATCGATTCCGTGAACGCGATGATAAGCCATGGTCACAGCCTCGGCATAGCGCTTGGCGTTGTCATAGACGCCGCGTGGGCCGAGCGTGTCCACATGTCCCAGATAGCTTTCATGCTGGGGGTGTACCTGCGGGTCGCCGTAGACTTCAGATGTTGATGCGAGAAAGAAGCGGGCGCCTCGGGCGCGGGCCAGGCCGATTGCATTGTGCGTCCCCAAAGAACTGGCCTTGAGCGTCTGGATGGGCAGCTTTAGATAGTCGACCGGGCTGGCCGGCGAAGCCAGGTGAAACACCACGTCGAGCGATTCTTCGAACGTGATGTAGCGGGTCACATCGTGCTGAATGAAGCGGAAAGCCGGGTTGTCAGCCAGGTGCGCGATGTTGTCGCGGTCGCCGGTGATGAGGCTGTCTACTGCTACGACTTCATGGCCTTCGGCCAGGGCCCTGTCACAAAGGTGCGAGCCGATGAAGCCGGCCCCGCCCGTTATTAATACGCGCAAGGTCTCCCTCCCGCCGTAGTACAAGCAGCGGGCAGTTTACCACAAGTCGCGTTCCGGGACTGGCGTTTGCTCCTCATCAGCCACGTTGGCCACCAGGCCGAGCAGCAGCACAAACACGTACACCAGATCATGCACATACACGCTGTTGTCCACCAGCCCGTGCGCGATTAGGCTCACCATGCTGCCCATACTGCCCGCCAGCAAGACGCGCGATCCATGAGTTGAAGCGACGCGATACGCGCGCAAGACGCTGCGCCAGAACGCCGCCAGCAGCGAGAGCAGGATCAGTGGGCCGGCGAGCCCAAGGCGAAGCCAGAAGTCAAACAGTATGTTGTGCGGATGCGAGAGATTAGGCTCGCGCCAGGCATCCGGCAAGATCCAGGTGTCCCGATAGGCGTAGAGGAACTGGTCCAGCCCGAGACCGCGCAAAGGATCGTCAAGCAGCATGGCGAGCGCGCTCTGCCAGACACGCAGCCGGATGAAGACGGTTCCACTGCTGGAATCCAGCAATCTTGCAAAGCGCGGGCTGCTGCCTACCGCAAATACAGTTCCCAGGGCACCTGCAACTGCAAGCCCGAGCAGGGGCAGCAGGGCACGGCGGCGCCACTGCAGATAGAGCATTGCCGCCAGCGAGAGCGGCAAGCCCAAAAACAGGGCGCCGGCGCTTTGCGTGAGCAGCAGTGCCAGCAGCAGGAGGGCAAAGACAACTAACGCCAGCCAGCGTCGGATTCCCCGGCTGCCCGGCATCGCCCAGGCCAGAGCAAAGGGCAGGCATCTCCCCAGAAACAGGGCTGCGTTGTTTGGCGAGCCATAGACGCTGACGAGACGCCGCGTGCCGCCCTCCGCCGTAATCACACCTTCGCCACGGAAGAACAGCCACAGACCGATCAACGCAACCAGCAACCCGGCTGTGAGCAGGGCATCAACCAACAGAATTCGCGTGCGGGGGTCGCGGGCTTCGCTGCGGAAAATGAGATAGAAGAGCATTGGTTCCAGGAAGAGGACGCGTAGTTCGGTCAGGGCCGGCCCGCTATGTGCTGACCAGTTCACTGCAATGAGTCCAAAACACAGCCAGGCAAGCAACGC
Organism: Phototrophicaceae bacterium; assembly: GCA_965223965.1. Lineage (GTDB taxonomy): Bacteria > Chloroflexota > Anaerolineae > Aggregatilineales > Phototrophicaceae > JAGWBD01. The sequence continues at coordinate 1,122,691 of CBDCXX010000006.1, read as the reverse complement.
AATGTCCAGCGCCTGAAGGCGACGTGGCCGTTTTGCAGGCGCAGGTGACTTCGGTCCGTCCTTGTATCGACGTACTCGCCTGACCAGCTGGCTCGTCCCCCATGCAAGCGCTGTCAGCAGGATGAGCACTTCAGAGAGGGGAAAGGCGTATTGGAAAAGCTGCAGTGGGAAAAGGTAAAAGGGAGCCCACAGCAGGGTGAGCATCAAGCCCAGTGCAGGGCGATTGTAGAACAGGACGAACAGCAGCAGCAGGGCCAGCAATGTGAGCAGCAGTCCGGGCTGCAGCAGGACCAGGCCGGCGGTTAGCAGCGCCAGTAGCGGATGCAGGGTCTCGCGGCGGAAGATCGAGGGCATCGCGTTATCCCAGGTGAGCAACATGCCAATCATCAAGACAAGCGATGCCAACGCGCCGATAGCGGGTTGCAGCCCGATGTCGAGAAAGTTGAGGCGTAACGCGAGATGATTCAATGAAGGGCGCCAGGAAAGCGAACGGGCCGTTACCAGCAGCGCCAAGGAGGCAACGAGGGACGCAATGCTGCCGGCGAAGATCTGGCGTTCCCAAATCTCTGCTGCATCTCCCTGGCTCACCGCGAAACCGGCCAGCGCCCAGCGCGCCTCAAGTTCGTCAGGCACAAGTTCCTTGACCGAAATCTCTAGCCGGTGCGTGCCGGGCGAAAGGTTGCTGGCGAGGGTCACGAGCCGCAGATGAGGTTGCCGTGTAGCGCTGGTAAGCGTGAGATAGGCACGCCCGTCCCGGCCCTTGGGTAGCGCGTTAGCCGGTTCTCCATCAAGGGTGGTGTAGAGCCAGGCAACATAGTCGCCCTCACGCACAAGCAAGGCGATTTCCTCGCCTGCAAAATCGAATTGCAACTGACTGTCATTGATCCAGCCGAAGTCCGCACCCGCCTCACCAAATGTCCAGATGCCGCTGTATTCCGCCCAGGGACTGCTCACAGGATGCAGGCCATTGCCCGCAGCTGAAGGCTTTGGCAACCCCGCGAGCGCGTTTAGCAAGGGCGTCGCCCGGCCTGATGCGTCCAGCAGCGCAAATCCCTGCAGCGGATCATCGGGTGGGGCAGCCGGTTGCCAATGCTGGAGGATCATGCCGCCCAGCCAGGGCCATTCGTGTTCCGCACGCGCCAGCGCAGCGAGAGTCCAGTCGCTGCGCTGCTGTGCAGTAACCTGACCCCAGATCGAGTGCGGGCCATGCCAGTCGGTGGGCAGGCTGTTCCAGCCCCAGGCACTGGCCCAGAGTGCCTTGTGACCATCCCCGTGCAGCAACATGAGCTCGCGTAAGGCAACGATGCGGGAAAAGTTAAGGCGCCCTTCTGCTACCGTTCTCTCTTCCGGGGGACTGCTAAAGCCGTATGGTTTGGCGGCAAGGGCATCCATCCAGTCCTGCGCGCCCAGTGCGTATAGCGACTCCAGCCAGATCAGGTCGCTCAGATTGCCTGGCCCTTGTTCGACCGTGGGAGCCGGCGCGGCCGCAATTACTGTCGCTTGCGGGTCTGCGCCGTGGATAGCCTGCCAGGCGGCCCGCAGCAACGCCAGATAGTGAGCGGGTTCTGGATCGCGTTGACCCCAGGCATCACCCAGGTTGGGCTCATCCCAGATTTGGTAGTAGTGGATGACAGCGCCATAGCGCTGCGCGAATGCTTCCGCGAAATTACCGAAAGCGGCGGGATCGCGGGGTGGCGCGGAGGGGATCTGGCTGCCACTGGCGTGCTCAGGTGCGTTCATCAGGACAGCGACCAACTCCAGCTTCGGGAATGCGTCAACGGAAGATACGATCGCGTCCCAGGGTTCCCAGTCGAACTGTCCAGGTTCAGATTCTATTTTGTCCCAGGGAAAGAATTGTCGGACCCATGTGATCTGCGCAGCTTGCATCCGCGATAGATGGGACGGAAGTTTAGCAGGTAGGTACTGGCCGAGCTCGGCGTTGACGCCCAGGCGCGGCAGGACATAGGGCAGTTCTTGAGTGCGTGTTGCGTCAACCTGGCCTCGCAACTGCACGTCGCGCTCCGCTATTGTGATCAGGGTGCCGGTCAGGCAGCCCACAAGCGCTGCCAGCGAGGCGAGGAAGAGGAAGAGTTGTCGCATTAGCCGGCCCAGACCGGTGAGGTCGCATGGCCCGCGAATGGGAGTTGGCGGGCCTCCCCGCTGGCGATGGCAAGCAGCCAAAGCCGGTCCTGGTAAACAAAGGCCAGCTGCTGCGCATCCGGGCTCCAGGCGAGTAGCTGCGGTCGCAGGCCAGGCTGCCCGTCATCCGGGAAGAGACGGCGCTGGTTGCTGCCATCGTGGTCTGCCAGCATCAGATCGTGGCCAGCGCGCGACTCTGGGCGAGACGGATCACGGGCCCTGAGAAAGGCGAGGCTTTCCTCTGCGGCTACGGGAGCGAAAGACGCTGCGGCACATGGGCCGACCCCGCTGAACACTCTGACATCGTATGCGCCAGCCACGTCAGTCATGTAAACAGCGTGCTGCGCCCCGAAGGCATCGGGCAGCACAGACATCAGCAGACGCGAGTCCGGCGACCAGGATAGGGAGGGGCGTGCACAGCCGGAGTCAGGGGTTTCTACGCCGGTATTGTCAAGCAAGATTCGTTGCGTCCCGTCAACGAGGTCGACAAGGCCGATGGTATTCACCAGCGCCCAGGCGAGCGACTTGCCATTCGGCGACCAAGAGAAATGCGTCTCGGAAAACCCGTCTCTTGCGTTGGCTGCGAGGGGCTGATATTCCCGGAATCCCAGCGTCTCGCCGCTGACGGGGTCGATGCGCATGCGGGCGAAAGCGCTGCCGGTTGCGAAGCTGCTATAGCCGAATTCCGCTGCGCTGCCCGGCAGCCAGCTGGCTGTGAACACTTCTTCCGGCAGCAGCTTCACCGCTGTCGAGTTCTCCGTTACATCCGGCAGCAACCAGAGCTGGTTGCGCTGTGGGGTCTGGTTTTCGCTGCCTGTCGCCCGCGTGAAGAGCAGGCGCTGTCCGTCTGATGAGAGTGACAGCACCTTTCCATCCAGGTCGCCACTGTGGGTTAGCTGCTGTAGCCGACTGCTGTCGCCACGCGCGATCCAGGCGTCGCCGTTGCTGATCCAGGCCAGGGTGCCGGCAATGGCCAGAGGCGCTTCCACATCCTGCAGGTTGTCCTGCCAGAGCTCGTCTACCGGTTCACGGATGAGGACGCGGCCACGTTCCACAACGTCGCGGCGAACACCATCTTCCGTACGCACAAGAAAACAGCGTTCTTCCTCGCCTGGAATGCCAACCTGTACCAGGTGCGAAGTGGCCCGGTGCGGCGGCCCACTCGCGGTGCCGAGCGCCTGGAAGGGAATCTCGTGACGCTCACACGCTTCCTGTTCGCGGACGCGCACCACAGTCACGCGCATGCCGTCTTGCACAAGCGTCCCTGCCGCTGGCTCCAGGCGGTCCAGTTCGGCGAGCTCGATGCCGACGTCACGCAACAATGAGTCGACTGTGAGCGCTGCAGGCAGTAGAATTGCGCGCTCACTGCCGTCTGCCACCAGGGTGATCAGCAACTCCTTGTCGGCCGCTCCGCTGCTGCAGGCGCAGAACAGCAAGATTGACAACCAAAACAGCCTGGAAACGCGGCGGCTTCCTTCAGCCATACTGTTGAGTTGCCCCGTTTTGTGTAGGCGGGGGCAAGACCTCAATCCTTGCTTCCCTGGAGGACTGCCCGCCGGGGCCGGATACGCGCAGCGTGACCAAATAGCTGCCCGCCTGCCCGAAGCTGTGCTCGACGTGGATCCCGTTGGCGCGCTCACCATCACCGAAGTCCCAGTCGTGGCTGTCAATCAGGCCGGAAGAATCGCTGGAGTCGAAACGAACAGTAAGTGGTACGACGCCCTGCCGGGGATTGGCGACAAGGGCGGCGATTGGTTCCGGTATGACGGGCAATTCCACTGTGAGGCGGCGGCTGTAGCTGGCTACGCCATCTACCCCGCTGATCGTCAGTGTGACAACGTAGTTTCCTGGAGTTTCAAAGCTGTGCTGTGGATTGGTTTCCTCACTCACGATCCCGTCGCCGAAATCCCAACGATATTCATCATCCTCACCACCGGAGTGCGAGCTGAACTGCACGGTCAGCGGGGCAGGACCGCCCTCGACGTCCACTTCGAAGCCAGGGGTGGCGCTTGTAGCGTCGGGTTCGTCGGATTCAGGTAGCAAAGTCGGCCGGGCAGTGTCCGCTGGTGCATCGTTGCCCACAGGCGCGGGCAGCGGTGTCGTGGTCACCAGGGGAACGGCCTCTGGACTGGAGCGTTGCTGAGCGCGCTGCTCTTGCGTGCTCACAGGTAGGGAAGTGCCCCGATTCGGTTGGGCCGGAACGGATGTTAGATTGCAAGCGGCCAGCACAGTGAGCAGGAGCAGCGCCAGAATACATAGAACCGGGCTCACGCGCTTGGCCATCCGACGCCTCCAGGCCGGCGGACGATTGCCGAAGTATATCAGGCCACTGGCGCAGAGGGGCCTTCATGCCCATAATGGAACCTGGAAGTCAGGAGCGGGAGACGATGATGCGTGCACTGTTCACACTGGCGCTGCTGGCGATTCTGCTGGTCAGCGCCCTCTTGCTCGTCGCTCAGGAAGATGCCACGGCCACGCCCTCGGAGACAGCCGTTCCTGTTGAGGAAATCACCTTACCGCTCCGCCAGGAGGAACTATCCCTGTTGACAGGCAACGTCCAGCGCCCGAACGCGCTCTTCTGGTTCAGGGATTACCTTTACGCAGCCTGTAACGGCGACTCAACGCTCTACGAGATTAACTCCCGTGACGCGAGCACCAGGCCCTATATTTACGGAGTGCAAAACGCCCATACCCTTTACGTGGAGCGTGACGATGCCGGCACGCTCACCATCTGGACGCCGGACTACGAGCGGGACGCGCTGGTGCGCGTCACAAGGAACGGTGTACGTGAGGTACGCGGCGAGCTTGGCGGCCCCTGGGGAATTGCGTCGCTGGGGGAACAGGATTTCCTGGTGACCAGTCTGAAGCAGGACCGCGCCCTTCTGATTTATCGTGGCGGCGCCGCGCGCGAAGTACTTACCGGGCTGCGCTCACCAACCGGCATTGTCCTGGACGAGGAACGGGTCTACGTCGCCAACACCGGCAGCGCCCGGCGCGCCATCGAATGGGCGCCACGCGACGAAGTCCTCTCCGACAGCGGCATTCCGGCGATTACCAGCCCGCTGGTCTCCGGACTGCAGAATACGACCGGGCTTGTACTGGCAGAGGATGGTTGGCTCTATTTTGCTTACTCGCTTGGCACGCGTGGCGTAGTGGGCAGGGTGCAGCCGGAGCATTGCAGTGAACAGGGCGGTTGCAGCAACGAGGACGTCGACCTCGTCCTCTACAGCGACCTGGAGGCGCCGTTGGCCGGCCTGACAATCTCACCAGACATGCGTCTCTTCGTGCACAGTCTGTTCAGCCCGGACATCTACTGGGCTCAATTGCCAGAGGCAAGCGAGGCTCAAGATCCCTGACCGGGTTCGTTCTGGTTGCGGCGCTCGACATAACTCACGCCGAGCATTCCAATAAAGGTCAAAAGCAAGTAAACCATTGCAGTTACCGCGTAAGTTTCTACATAGCGAAACGATGAGCCTGAAGACACCTTTGCGATTTGGGTGATATCTCGCACGCCAAGAATGGACACCAGCGCCGAGTCCTTGATCATGGCAACCATGTCATTGCCGAGCGGGGGCAGGATGCGTCGAATTGCCTGGGGCAACACGATGAAGCGCATGGACTGAAACCAGGTCATGCCCAGCGAACGGGCCGCTTCCTTTTGTCCCGAACCGATGGACTGGATGCCGGCGCGGAAGGTTTCGGAAAGGAAAGCGCCGTAAGTAAAGGCCAGGGCAATAACTGCGGTTTCCCAGGAGCCACCGCGAAAGGTAAGGTCTGTTCCAAGTAATGCGTTGATCCACTTGCGCACGGCTGGCACCACGACAAAGGCGAAGATCAGAAGGACAATCAACACCGGGAGGCCGCGCATTACTGCCACATAGAGAGAAGCCAGGTTGTAGAAAAACAGATGTGCCAGACTGCTCAGGCGCCCAGGGAAACCGCTGCGGGGCTGTGGCACGCTGGAACGAACCATGCCAACGAGCAGGCCGATACAAATCGCAGATACATAGGCCGTTCCTGCAACCAGCAGGGTAACTGCTATGCCCGCCTGAAGTTTGTCAAAGATGTCTGAATAAATCTGGTCGGCAGCGATGCTGATCGCAATCAGCGCGCCGACGACAATCATCGCCAGCGCCCACCAGGGGAAGCTGTAGATTCGATCGACGGGCCCGACCCGCGCGCGCGACTCCTGTGCAACTATCTCCAGCGAGGTCTTCGCAAAGCTGGATTTCCACCCTGTCATCGCAGGATCTCGCGCAAGTCGGGCCCCTGTTTAGCGCCTGATCAGGCGCCGAGGAACCACTTGTTGTTGATGGCCTCAAGCGTGCCGTCCGCGCGCATCGAGTCCAGCGCAGCATTGATTGCATCGCGCAGTTCGGAGCCGAGCGGGAAGATAAAGCCCAGTTCCTCCGTTGCGGTCAGCGGACCACCCACAATCTGAAGCTGCTCGGCGTTGACGCCCACGTAGCCCTGTCCGGCTACGTCATCCATCACCACCGCGTCCACGTCGCCCGCGATCAGCGCCTGCACTGCCACCGGGAAGGTCTCGTAGGTGACGACGCGTTCCTCGCCCACCAGCTCCAGCGCGACCCAGTAGTTGGTCGTGCCGGGTTGCACTCCCACGATCAGGCTTGCATCAGCGGCCAGGGCCTCGCTGCCGTCAAAGCGCATCTCGTCAATGCGGCCCAGCACCACCTGCTCAAGCGAGATGTAACCATCGGAGAAGTCCACGATTTCGGCGCGGTCTTCCTTGATCGTGATGCCATCGGCAGCCATGTCGTATTCGCCGTTGGACACGGCCAGGATCATGCCGTCCCAGGACGTTTCAATGTACTCAGGGACACAGTTGAGCCGCGCACAGAGCTCGCCCAGCGTATCGTAATCCCAGCCGACGGCTTCGCCAGTCTCCTGGTCGATGTAGTTGAAGGGGATGTAGGCGTTCTCAACCGCGACTGTGATCGTCGCGCCCATCAGGTCCGGCAGTGCTTCCGCGCCGAGGAACCACTTGTTGTTGATGGCCTCAAGCGTGCCGTCCGCGCGCATCGAGTCCAGCGCAGCATTGATTGCATCGCGCAGTTCGGAGCCGAGCGGGAAGATAAAGCCCAGTTCCTCCGTTGCGGTCAGCGGACCACCCACAATCTGAAGCTGCTCGGCGTTGACGCCCACGTAGCCCTGTCCGGCTACGTCATCCATCACCACCGCGTCCACGTCGCCCGCGATCAGCGCCTGCACTGCCACCGGGAAGGTCTCGTAGGTGACGACGCGTTCCTCGCCCACCAGCTCCAGCGCGACCCAGTAGTTGGTCGTGCCGGGTTGCACTCCCACGATCAGGCTTGCATCAGCGGCCAGGGCCTCGCTGCCGTCAAAGCGCATCTCGTCAATGCGGCCCAGCACCACCTGCTCAAGCGAGATGTAACCATCGGAGAAGTCCACGATTTCGGCGCGGTCTTCCTTGATCGTGATGCCATCGGCAGCCATGTCGTATTCGCCGTTGGACACGGCCAGGATCATGCCGTCCCAGGACGTTTCAATGTACTCAGGGACACAGTTGAGCCGCGCACAGAGCTCGCCCAGCGTATCGTAATCCCAGCCGACGGCTTCGCCAGTCTCCTGGTCGATGTAGTTGAAGGGGATGTAGGCGTTCTCAACCGCGACTGTGATCGTCGCGCCCATCAGGTCCGGCAACTCCTGCGCTGCCAGCCCCATGGCCGGCACGAGCAGGAAAAGCACACTCAATGCAAGTGTCAAATTCTTACTCATGGAATTGTCCTCAGTTTGAATGCCTGACAGAATAGATAGTACCACGTTGGGCAGATCGCTCACAGGCGTTGCCAGTTGCCCCCTTGCCAGGGCGCACCGGCCTGGATTTGCGCCAGCTTCGAGGGTCGGGCCAGATTCTTGAAGGCGGACTCGGCGCGCTGTGCGGAGCCCCGCTCCCGATAGCGCCAGCAGGCCAGCAGTTGCAACGGCCGGCGCGCTGCGGTGTAGGCGGCGCCTCTGCCATTGTTGTGCTGCCGCAGACGGCGTTGTACGTCCACACTGATACCTGTGTAGAGCGTGCCGTCACTACAGCGAAGTACGTATAGAAACCAGGGCTGCGGCATTTCCAGCAAGTAGGCTGGCCGGCCCTCCACTTCGCTGAAAGCCGTAGCGCGATAGCCCTGTGCGAAAGCCGTCTCGAAGGCCGCGCGCACTGCAAGGCGCCACGCCAGCGACAGGGCAGGGTTGTGGCGCTTCAGATCTGCCAGCCCGCGCGGGATCTCGATGCCCCTCGGTGTGCCACTGTCAGACAGGTCGTGCGCCTCCGGCTGACCCTGTGCATCTGCCAGCAGCATGAGCTGGCCAACCGATGTCACTATCGACGACTTGTGCACACGCGCGGTGCTGGTCGGCCAATGGGCTTCGAGGCGGTCGCTGGGCAGGCCGGCGTTGATGCCATCGTCCATCTGGCCGTAGTAGTTGACGTAGTATTGGTTGGCCCAAACCCCAGGCAGACGGAAATTGAAGTTAGCGTTGCCGCGCTGCAGTGGATCGAAGGTCCAGCGCACGCTGCGAAAGCCCTCGGCACCTGCCAACTCGTGCTGTCTGAGTTTGAGCGCAGTGCCAACACCGCTTCCCTGCCACTCCGGGTGCACCCCCACCATATGCGACCAGAGGAATCGCTCGCCATCTCGCCACGCGGGCAGACCAACCGACATCCCGATCAACGTTTGACCAACGAAGGCGCCCAGCACCTGACCGCCGTTGTGCGCGATGGTGATCAGGATGTGCACCGGTAACACTTCCACTGGCGGCGTCGCCCAAACGGCCAGCTCAAGCTCGACGACCGCCTGCATCTCCTCTGATGTGTGTAGCCGGCGGATACAGACGTCAGCGCTTGCCCTGGTTTCAGACACGATACTCGCTGTAGCGATCGTAAAGCTCGGCAGAAAGCGAGGCCGTAACCAGCACGCCGTCCGCCGTATGCTCAATCTCTTCCACAGTTGAGGCATCGTAGAGGCCGGAGATCAGATCTCCACGTTCCCAGGGCAGCCTGAGCCTGACGCTGAGTTCGCGCTGACCTAACGTGTGCTCGATTAACTCGCTCAACTCCTCAATTCCGCTGCCGCGCAGCGCCGAGACAGCCGCCACTCCGGCATACGCTACGTTTGAAATCTCAGGCAACGGCGGAGCAGCATCCACCAGATCCAGTTTGTTCCAGACCAGAATGTGCGGCACCGCGGGCATGTCGATGGTCGCCAGCGTGTCTTCCACTGCCTCAATATGCTGACGTGCGTTGGGATGGGCGGCATCAACGACGTGCATTGCGATGTCCGCTTCCAGCACTTCCTCAAGCGTGGCCTGAAAGGCGGCGACCAGTGTAGCCGGAAGTTTCTGGATGAAGCCTACTGTGTCGGTGACCAGGACTTCACGCCCGGAGGGCAAAGGCATCTTGCGCGTCGTGGGGTCCAGTGTTGCAAAGAGCTGGTCGGCGACATAGACCTGTGAATTGGTCAGCGCGCGAAACAATGTGGACTTGCCGGCGTTGGTGTAACCCACAAGCGCTACCACGGGGGTGTTGCTGCGGGTTCGGCGCGACCGGTAGCGCCCACGATGGGCCCGCACCTGCTCCAGATCCTGTTTGAGCTTGCGGATCTTGCGTCCAATCTCGCGCCGGTCAACCTCCAGCTGGGTTTCGCCCGGTCCGCGCAGGCCGACGCCGCCAGAGCCACCGCGAGCCACGCCACCGCCGGCCTGACGTGCCAGATGCGTCCACTGTCGCGTCAGCCGTGGCAGTCGATATTCGTATTGCGCCAGTTCGACCTGCAGGGCACCTTCGTGCGAGCTGGCGTGCTGCGCAAAGATGTCCAGAATCAGTGCCGAGCGGTCGAGCAGCTTGATGTCTTCACCAAAGCGCTTTTCCAGTTCGCGTTGGTGCCTGGGCGAGAGCTCGTCATCAAACACAACGACCTGTGCGTCACACTCCTCGAGCAGCTCGCTTACTTCGTCGACCTTTCCCGAGCCGATCCAGGTCGCCGGGTGGATTCGCCCGACCTGCTGGCTTGCACGGCCACAAACTTCCATGCCGGCGGTTTCGGCAAGCAAGGCCAGTTCATCCAGAGAATCTTCGATGCCGAGCAAGGAGTGGCCGCCCTTGACGGCAGCGCCGACCAGAAATGCGCGTTCCCGGGTTACGAGTAAATCTTCTCGTAGTTCGTCCACAGGCTCCCGTTTCAACTCTGAACCGGCAGCGTATCCCCGAACTTTATCAGGGGATCTGCCAGTTCCTGCAAGGATGTCTCCAGATCGCGCAGCGCCCGCGCAGCGTAGGCCTGGTAACGCTCCCGCTTGCGCCGGATGCGCGTCTGCAATGGCGGCAGGATTCCGAAGTTGGCCTTCATCGGCTGGAAATCAGCAGGGCCTGCATGAGAGACATAGTATAACAGGGCACCGGTCATGGTGGTTGGTGGCGGCACCCAGGCGGGCTGGCCCCGCAAATGACGCTCAAGATTGAGCGCCGCGACCAGCCCGGTGACGACATTGCCCACGTAGCCTTCGACGCCTGTCAGTTGCCCGGCGAGAAAGAGTTGGGGCTGCAAACGCAGATTCAGGCCCGGATGCAGCAGGGCAGGGGCATTGAGGAAGGTGTTGCGGTGCATTTGCCCCATGCGCAGAAACTCGGCCCGCCCGAGGCCAGGAATCATGCGCAGGATTTCCTTCTGTGCGCCCCAGCGTATGTTGGTCTGGAAGCCGACGATGTTGTACAAGCTTCCGGCCAGATTGTCCTGGCGCAACTGCACCACGGCGTGGGGACGCAGCCCTGTGCGCGGGTCAAGCAGCCCGACCGGGCGCATCGGGCCGAAGGCCAAAGTCTCCGGGCCGCGTTCGGCAAGGTGTTCGATGGGTACACAGCGCTCGAAGAATTGCGGGTCCTCACGTTCGAAGTCACGCAGTTCGATTCGCTCGGCGCTCAGGAGTGCCTTGACGAAGCGCTCATATTCCTCCCTGTCGAGCGGGCAGTTGATGTAGTCACCGGCGGCGACTTCGCCCCGGTCATGGCGGCTGGCGCGAAAGGCGATGTCCATGTCAATGCTGTCCGCGTTGACGATGGGCGAGATTGCATCGTAAAAGTAGAGATGTTCCTCGCCAGCCAGCTCCCCTAGCGCACGCGCCAGCGCCGGAGAAGTGAGTGGGCCGGTTGCGATAATGGCTGGCCCGGCTGGAATGACCGTAACTTCTTCCCGCAGCAGCTGGATGCGCGGGTGCTGCGTCACTGCACCGGTTACCAGTTCGGCAAAGCGTTCGCGGTCCACGGCCAGAGCACCACCTGCAGGAACCGCAGAATCTGTGGCACAGGTCAGCAGCAAAGACCCCATGCGTCGGGTCTCTGCCTGCAGCAAGCCGGAAGCCCGGTCGACCAGCTGAGACCCCAGTGAATTGCTGCAGACCAGTTCGGCGAGGCGGCTACTCACATGTGCGCCTGTGCGCCTGGCGGGGCGCATTTCATAAAGCACCACGTCATGGCCGCGCTGCGCCAGCTGCCATGCGGCTTCACTCCCGGCCAGCCCACCACCGACGACGGGTATGATTGTGCTCATGCGCGTCTGCGCTCCGCCTGCATTGCTAGTTCCCTCGCCTGTTGCTGGTAACTCCGGAATTTCTCCAGTCCTTCAGTGCCGGCCGGCGCCAGTTTCAGCGCCTGTTCGAAGGCATCTAGCGTCCCATGATAATTCCCGAGGCGTAATCGTGCGTGACCAAGCATGAAATAGAGTTGGAAATCGGCAGCAGGAACGCTTTCGCCTTCGGCAATGATTAGCAATCCTTCGATTGCCTGCACGGCTGCCTGGTAGTCCCCTTGCTGGTACAGACTCCGGGCGATGCGGTGCTGGACGGAGGCGCTCCAGGGATTGTCTGGATTGTAATGCAGTGCTTCCAGCCAGGAGGCCACTGCCTCGCCATTATGCCCCAGGCCGAACCAAGCGTCACCGAGCAACTCGTGAACGCGGGCCCAGGTAACATCCTGCCCAGGCGGTACCTGGGTAATCTGTAGATAGTGTTGCAGATGACGGATGACTTCCTGCTGGCGCCCCTCCGCACCAGCAAGGAATTCCGCCAGAGTGAGAAGGGCTTCGGCCAGGACTGCGGGTTCACTGGCGGCCAGCGACACCGCAGTCTCCGCTGCAGCGATGGCGGAGGGATAGTTCTGTTGTTCGTGCAGCACGCGGCTGCGCAGCAGATGCACCTGAATCAGCCAGGCCAGGTTCCCGTCTACAGGTAAGGTTGCGATGGCCTTGTCCAGCAACCCCAGCGCACGCGGCAAGCTCCGCTCCTCGTATAAAGCAATGTACCCCAGCCGTTCGAAGCACAGGGCGCTTAGCGCCGCCATATGCGACGGGGCGAGCAGGGCGGTCAGGAAGCGCTCGCGCGCCAGTGCGACATCGTTGCCAATCAACGCGAGGCGACCAAGCTGAAAGTAGACTCGGCCGACGTTCTCATAATTGGGGGTCACCTGCAGGATGCGCTCGTAGCAGTCAGCCGCAGCGGCCGTGTCGCTGTGGTCGGCAAAGCCGACGCTCGCCAGTTCGTAGCGCACAAAATGGCAATCTCCCCGCAACTCAAGCAGCCCGGGAGAATGCAAACGCTGTGGTTCCAGCTTGAGGATGGCCTGCAAGTCGTCCAGAGCTTCGGCGGGACGCGCGTCGTTCAGTCGCGCCCGGGCCCGTAACAGCAGCAGGGCTGCTCTGGTGCGCTGGTCAGGGGAAGTCCGCAGTGCCCTGGCGACAGCGACTTCTGCCCGTCGCAGTTCGTTGCGGGCCAGCAGGCCTTCGCAATCGCGAAGCAAGTCGTGGTTCACGCGCAGGTCAGAATCGTGACATCACAATCGAAGCATTCTGGCCACCCAGGCCGAAGCTGTTGGACATCAGGTACTGGAGCTCGGGCACACTCCGAGCCTCGTTGGGCACGTAATCCAGATCGCACTCCGGGTCCGGCGTGTGATAGTTAATGGTGGGGTGCAGGACGCGCTCGAAGAGGGACATGGCGCTGGCAATTGCCTCAATGGCACCGGAACCACCAAGCGCATGACCCATCATGCTTTTGGTTGAGGAAACGGCGAGATTGAAAGCCTGCTCACGAAAGATGCGCTTGATGGCCAGCGTTTCCATCTTGTCATTCGCCTGGGTCGATGTGCCGTGGGCGTTGATGTACTGGATGTCGCTGTGGTTAACATGCGCATCATCGAGGGCCCATTGCATGGAACGCATGGCGCCGCCACCTTCGGGATCCAGGGCGGCGATGTGATAGGCATCTGAAGAAGAGGCATGCCCCAGAATCTCTGCGTAGATGCGCGCGCCGCGCCGCATGGCGTGCGCCAAACTTTCCAGGATAAGCACGCCGCAGCCTTCACTGAATACAAAGCCTGAGCGATTTAGATCAAAAGGCTGACTGGCTTCTTCCGGATTATCGTTGTAGCCGGCCGCGAGGGCCTGCATGGCCTCAAACCCGGCGAGCGCATAGTCCTGCAGGACAGATTCCACGCCTCCGGCGATTACGATGTCAGAGCGACTGCCGCGAATGAGCTCGCTGCCTTCGCCAACAGACTGGGTTCCCGCAGCACAGGCCGTGGATGGCGCGTGAAGTGGCCCAAGCGCGCGCAGGAAGCGGCTGACATAGTGAGCGGGCATGTTGGGCAGCGAGTTGATGAGTGAAAGCGGATTTGGCCTGCGATAGCCGCCGGTCTTGTAGCGCCAGGTGCTGTTTTCGGCCATTTCATGCGAGCCGAGCGAAGTGCCAAGCACGACGCCCACCTTTTCGCCTTCGGCCTCAATGTCGTTGATGCCCAGTCCCGCATCTTCCACGGCCATCCTGGACGCGGCGACGGCGAACTGCGAGGCGCGCCCCATGCGCCTGGCTTCCTTGCGCTCGATAAACAGGGTCGGGTCAAAGTCACGCACTTCCCCGCCAATTTTGACCGGCACATGTTCGGTCTCAATTGTTTCCAGCCGGCGAATGCCAGATCGGCCAACGACAAGCCCTTCCCAGAGTGACCGGGCCGTTCCCAGGGCAGTAACCGCGCCAAGGCCGGTGATGACTACCCGCGGGCGGCCATTACGCAACAGATCCATGATTGCCGCGCTCCTGTCTTATTGGGGGCACAGGCCGGACTTGTACGCCGGACCGGATCGCCTCGATCACATTGCCTTCCACAGCCCGTGCAGCCTGCTTAATCGCGTTACACACGGCGGTAGCGTTGGAGCGACCATGCCCGATTATAACCACTCCATTGACGCCAAGGAGTGGCGCGCCGCCCACTTCAAAGGTGTCTGCGCGTCGGCGCACACGTTTGATGGCGGGCTGCAGCAAGGCCCCTGCAAGCAAGGAAAGCGGGTCGGAGCGAATCTCTTCCCTGATTAACCTGGTGACGTAGCGCGACGTGGACTCGAAAGTCTTGACGAGCATGTTGCCGAGGAATCCGTCACTGATTACGACATCCACCCGGCCCCGAAACACATCTTCGGGTTCGATGTTACCCACATAGTTCAGTCCGCTGTCACGCAGCAGGGGGTCAGTCTGGCGCACCAGTTCGTCGCCCTTGCCTTCTTCCTCCCCGTTCGAGAGCAAGCCCACCTTCGGCTCAGGGATGCTGAGCACCTTGCAAGCATAGATTTGCCCCATCTGGGCAAACTGCAACAGCCATTCTGGTCGCGAATTTGTATTCGCACCAATGTCCAGCAAAATGACGATCTTGTCGCCAATGGGGAAAATCCCGCTCACTGCCGGCCGTCTAACTCCGTTAATGCGCCGCAGGGTAAAGAGCGTGGCGATGGTCAGCGCGGCGCCAGTATTCCCCATGCTGACAAAGGCATCCGCCTGGCCATCACGAACCATACGCATGCCGACGTGCATGGACGAATCCGGCTTCCCCTTGCTGGCAATGGCCGGCCGGTCCATCATCGTGACTGCCTGCGAGCTATGGCGAATTTCAATGGGAAGGCCGTTCGTGCGGTGCTTGCCCAGCACCGCCGAAATTCGTTCGTCATCACCGACGAGAACGATCCCGAAATCCGTCTCACTGGCGGCCATGACGGCTCCAGTGACATCCGGCCCGGGGCAATTGTCACTGCCCATCGCATCGACAGCTATGCGCATGTTTACTCCTTACTGTCGCGGGCGAGTGTAGCACATTTTGCGACGAACAGTTGCGTGGCATTGACAGTCCAGGGTCAGACGCTATACTATCCGGCGCTTGCCCCGGTGGCGGAACAGGCAGACGCGCACGGTTGAGGGCTGTGTCCCTTCGGGGGTGGAGGTTCAAATCCTCTCCGGGGCATATAATCAGTCCGTCCTTTGCCGCGCCCTAGAGTTGCGGGGTAGAAGGCCGCGCTGCTACAATTCAGACTTGGCGCCGGCCGCCTGCGGGAGGCAATGATGAGCGGATCAAGCGTTCAGATTCTCGCCCAGGCTCACTCATACATTGAAGCCGGGAATCTGGAAGATGCCGAGAACCTGATCCGGTCTCTTCTTGAACAGGATCCCGATAACACGGATGCGTGGTGGCTGCTGGCGCACTCGGTACGCGATGACCGCTCCGCCCGCGAGGCGCTGGGCCAGGTGCTGCGCCTGGACCCCAACGATCAGCAGGCCCGTTCTCTGTTGGCCGCCCTGGACGAACGCTTTCCTTCCGAAGAACAGACGGGCAGACGGAGGCGCCTGTCCCTGCCACGATTGCGCGTGCCACGGCCGCGGCTGCCATCCATCTCCTTGCCGGGTGGTGACGGTGGCTATGCGCGGCCAATGAGCTTTACTCTGGTCATCGTTCTGCTGGTGATCGGTGGCTGGCTGTTGCTCAGGCACTTCGACTTTGAACTCGTGCTTCCCACTCCAGTCCCGTCAGACGAAACAGATGCGGCGCAAGTAGTAACGACTGGTGACGACCCCGATGCCGTGTCCAGCGACCTGGAATTGCAGATATCGGAGGGAACTTCGACGCAAGGTGCCATGCCAGGCCCGACTACCGTCACCACAACAGCCGGACAGATGGCTCAGGACAGTGAAGGAAGTACAGGGTTGGCTGAAGGCGAGGGGATGTCATCAGCTGATGACGTCGATGAAAGGTCGCCATCAGCTGCTCCGGCAACCGCGACGACCATATTCTTTGTAGAAGTTCAGGCGACTCTGGACGCGGATTCTGGTGAGGGATCGCCTGTCGGTGGAGAAGCGACGTCGACTGAAGTGATCGTGTCAGCGACGGCAACGCTGATGGCGACACCCAGTCCGGCGCCGACCTATCCTTACCCCACGCAGACTGACGCAGAGGAATTTGCCGCGCAATTCGTCAGCGACTTTACCCAGGCTGGTCTGGAGCTTGCCTATCACTCCCCGTTGCTTGAGGGATCAAGTCTGGGCAGTACTGCGCTGGCAAATGTGTGCCTGAATGCGAGGCTGGGCTTGCTGGACACTGTCAACGTATCGATGGAAGTGATGGCAGGGTTTGCCGAACAACTGCGCAACAGCGCGCCTGCGCTGGGCGTGCGCATTATGGACTGCCAGGGAGAAAGCACCATCCTGCGTATCATCGCTACGACCATCGAAAGCGCGCTTTTGTGGAGCGATGGCTCGCTTGAACTTTCCGCCTTTCAGGCCTCCTGGGAAGCTGTCGGCTGAGTAAACTGCTCGCAAGAGTTCGCGGCCAGCGGCAGCCGGACAGTAAAGGTTGAGCCTTGACCGACCGTACTCTGCACCTCGATGGTGCCCCGGTGAGTTTGAATAATGCTGTAGCTAATGAACAGGCCAAGACCACGTCCGTCATCTCGGGTCGTAAAGTAAGGCTCGAAGATTTCCCTGATGTGCTCCGGCGGAATGCCGTGGCCCGAATCGCGCACGCGAATCTCGACGCTGTCTTTCCACTTCCTGGCTTCAAGAGCAAGAAAATCTCCCTGTGACATCGCCGACCAGGCGTTCAGCAGCAAATTCATAAACACTTGCTCCAGCTGGTCGCGATTGCCGTAGATCATTGGCAGTCGTGGAAGATCTTCGTGCAACTTTAAATCCTTTTGTTCAAACACTTTGCGATTCAGATTAATGACATCCCGCAGGATCTCTCCCGGGTCCACCTGGCTAAACACGGAATCGGCCTGGTTTCGACGGGCGAACCCCAGCAACTGGCCGACAGTTCGCATAATTCGCAAAATGCTTTCCTGAATGCGAACAACGTCCTCGGCATCTGGCGTCACACCGGCCTCAAGGTCCTCCAGCATGTCATCGAGTAACAGGCGTATTGGCTGCAAGGGATTGTTGATTTCATGCGCCAGTCCCGCTGCCAGATGTCCGATTGTCGCAAGCTTCTCGGATCGAATCAGCATGTTCTGGGCAGACTCGAGGTCGGCGCTGCGCTCACGCACAGTTTCCTCAAGTTCAACGTTCTGCTGTGTGAGCATCTCGTGCAACTGGGCATCATGAAGAGCCAGCACAGCCTGCTGGCCAATTCCCTCGAGCAGGTGCAAATGTCGCGAGTGATACAGTACCTCGGGGCTTGCCACAATTGCGCTGGCCCGGGCCAAATCACCATGTTGCAGCACAGCAATCATGCCGCCAGACCATCCCTGTGGCAGCCCCGTCTCACCATTCAGGAGACGAGAGCGTCGTTCGCCCTGCAGCAGCGAGAGCAGGGCAGCATCTGTTTCAGCTGGCAAGGGACTGCCGTCTTTAAGGAAAATCCGGTGTGAGCGGAGCACGCCGTTTTCATCCAGGCGGCCCATGGCGACCAGCGAACCCGGCAACAGTTCCAGCGTTAACCTGGGCGCCATCTCCAGCAGCTCTCTGACCGACTTTACGCGATTGAGTTGTTCGCTGGCGTGGAGCAAGGCCTCCAGTTCGCGGGTGCGTTGCTGCAGATCAACCTGCAACTGGCGCGAGCTCATCTTGTTGCGCGCGCGCGCCAGCAGCTCCCGTGGGCTGAAGGGCTTGTTCAGCCAGTCGTCCGCCCCAAGACCAGGATTACGGTCAACATCGGAAGCTCGCAGTGGCTGCGAGCTGATAATGATGGCAGGAATGTTGGAGGTATCGTCGCTTTCACGTAGCTGGCGCAGTACCTCCAGTCCACCAAGGCCCGGCAATTCGGTATCCAGTATCACTAGTGCTGGCATCAGTTTGCGTGCCCGGACAAGCGTCTCATTGCCATCCGCGACACTTTCCATGCGGAATCCTTCTCGCTGGAATATTTGCTCAAGCTGTCGTGTCAGGTGCTGATCTTCGTCGGCGTAGAGTACAAGTGGCATAGGGTTCGGAGTAGCCATCATGATTGCCTCATGTAACATCGGATGACTATGGTACAATCCATAGTCCGCCGTGACAAATCGGCGAATCGGCAGGGCACTTCGCATGACCGTCAAGATCATCTCCCGAAACCGCAAGGCCGCGCATGATTACTTCCTCGAAGACAGATTCGAGGCCGGCCTGGTGCTGCTGGGTTCGGAGATAAAGTCCATTCGTGCGGGACGGGTGAGCCTGCGCGAAGGATTTGTACAGGAACGGGCGGGAGAGCTGTGGTTGGTAGGCTGCCACATCGCTCTTTATGAAGAGGCGGGGCGTTATGGGCACAGCGACCCCGTGCGTGCGCGTAAGCTGCTGCTGCACCGCCGCGAGATTGCAAAGATCACGTCACAAATGCGGGAGCGCGGCTATACGACTGTGCCGACTGCGTTATATCTGTCACATGGCCGGGCCAAGCTGGAAATAGCGCTTGCCCGTGGCAAGCGACAGTACGACAAACGTCAGGCCATCGCGCAGCGGGACAGTGAGCGTCAAATGCAACGGGAAATGAATCAACGAGGCTGACCGGAGGATGTTGACAAGGAGGTATATTACTGCCGATAAGGATACTTATCAATTGTTTATGCTGTTTTCTTGTCAGTTTCTGCTACCTCGATTCTTGTCGGGCGATTCCAGGACGCCGACTGCAATTGGAAGTGACAGGGGACATTGCCATGCATTCGCTCCGCGCTTCCCTGTCTAAACAATCTTCCGTTGTCTTGAACGTGCAAATTCGCGCCGCCTGATGAGTTACCAGCGAAACAGAGGGTCGCGCAACCGCCGCTGGCTTTGGCTCGTGATCCTCCTGATTCTGGCAATCCTGCTTGTGGCCGGCCTTGGTCTGGGTGGCGTGCTCACCTTTCGCAATATACTGCTTCCCAGTCAGCAGCAACGCATCATTGACCAGCTTCCTTTCATGCGCGCCCTGATGGCGCCCACACCTCCCGGCGGTACGCTGCCGACTGTAGTGCCAGTTGCAGGCGCTCTGTCGCCCGCCGACCTGCTTGCCGACCTGCCAACCCTGCCTGCTGCAACCGCGACTGTGACAGCGACTTCGTCCCCTGCCACGCACACAGCGCAGCCTTCTGCGACCATAGTGATTCAGGTGGCAAGCCAGGCCAGCGCGACGCCCCGGCCCACAGTTACTCCCTCGCCGACGCCTACGCTTACACCTCCGCCAGCAGTACCCCTTGCCATCCAGGAGAGTGCTACAGGCAGGCCGCTCTCTGTGCGGTTGGACGGCTTTACCCATATTCTGCAAAGCTGGAACAACTGCGGTCCGGCAAATCTTGGCATGGCCCTGAGCTACTACGGCTGGTCTCGCGGCCAGATCAACATCGCCGAGCGTGTGAAACCCGGCCGCGAGGACAAGAACGTAAGTCCGCATGAGCTGGTTTCCTTCGTCAACGAGTTCACGGAGGTCAAGGCGCTCACGCGCATGGGCGGCGATCTTGAGTTGATAAAGCGACTGCTCGCGGCAGACATGCCGGTCATTGTGGAAACCGGGTTCATGCCAGAGGGCTATGACTGGCTGGGCCACTACCAGACCGTGGTTGCCTACGATGATGTGTCACAGCGCTTCTGGCTCTATGACAGCTATCTGGGGATCGGCGAAGACGGCGCTGGACTGACCGAAAGCTACCGCGAACTGGACGACAACTGGCAGCCCTTCAATCGCAGTTTCATCGTCGTCTATGAGTCCGGGCGCGAAGCGGAATTGCGCGAAATTCTGGGTGAGTTGGCCTCACCGTCTGGCGCAGCCGAAATTGCCCTAATAACAGCGCAGGAAGAAGCGAGCGCCGACCGGCGGGATTCCTACGCCTGGTTCAACATGGGCACTGCCCTGACCCGTCTGGGGCGCTACGAGGAAGCGGCTGTAGCCTATGACCAGGCGCGCCGTGAAGGCGCCTTGCCCTGGCGCATGACCTGGTATCAGTTTGGCCCTTTCGAGGCCTACTATCACAGCGGACGCCTCGACGATGTGCTGGCGCTGGTCAGGGTCAACATGGCCAATGGCGCACGCTATGTTGAAGAAACCTGGTACTGGCAGGGCCGTGTCCTGCAGCAACGTGGTGATGTGGCGGGCGCTCGCGGCGCCTACACCCAGTCTCTAAATCTCAATCGTTTCTACAGCGCGGCGCGCGAAGCGCTGACAGAGCTCTAGCAGCGTGAGCGACCTGCCGGCACAGGATTTCCGGCCGCAATCCGCCCGCAGAACGCGTCGTCTGGCCCGTTCAACGCTGCTGGTAATCTGTGCCTTCGCCGGCGCGAAGCTCATCAGCCTGGTACAGACCGTCGTCATTGCCCAGGTGTTCGGGCTAGGTACGGAGCTTGACACCTATGTGGCGGCCAACGGGCTGCCAGAGCTGATTTACACACTCATAGCCGGTGGAGCGTTGGCCCACGCCTTCATTCCGGTATTCAGCGGCCTGCTTGCGCGCGGCGACCGGGATGGCGCCTGGCGCACTGCCACGCTGGTCATCAACTGTGTCTTTCTCGTGACGCTGCTGCTCAGCCTCCTGACCTTTCTCGCCGCACCCGGGCTGGTCGCCACGCTGGTCGCGCCCGGCTTTGATGCAATGGCCCAGGCGCAGACGGTCATCCTGATGCGCATCCTGCTGCTGACCACCCTGATTTTCTCTGTCAGCGGGATTTGCATGGGCATCCTGCAGAGTCACAATCACTTTCTGCTGCCAGCTCTCGCGCCGGTGCTTTATGACGTCGGGATTCTCTTTGGCGTCCTCTTCCTCATCCCGCAGTTCGGCGTATACGGCATCGCCTGGGGCGCCGTGCTGGGCGCAGCATTGCATCTCGGCATACAGGTGCCGGGACTGCTTCGTTTCCGCGCGCGCTGGTGGCCCTTGCTGGATCTGACTGACCCGCAGTTGCGCCGGATTTTGCGCTTGATGTTGCCCCGCATAGCCGGGCTGGGGGTATTCAGCCTCAACTTTATAGTGATGAACAACATTGCTTCCCGTCTCGGCCCAGGTTCGTTGAGTGCTTTGAGCTGGGGCTGGCGCATCATGCAAATTCCCCAGACACTTATCGGCACGGCGATGGGCACCGTCATCTTCCCCACGCTGGCGGCCCTGAGCGAGTTGGGTGACGACCAGGGCAAACGTGACGCCATGTCCGGCGCCTTGCGCTTCATCCTCATCGCCAGTATCCCTTCCGCAGTAGGCCTGATATTCCTCGGCCAGCCGATTGTAAGCTTGCTGGAGCGAGGCGCCTTCGACGCCTCCGCCTCGAACCTGGTCAATGCAACGTTGCGCTTCTTCGCCCTTGGCCTCGTCGTACATGCCGTGCTTGAGGTCGTGGCGCGCAGTTTTTATGCCGACAAGGACACTCTGACGCCACTGTGGGCGGCGCTGGGCGGCGCCGCCATCAACCTGGTTGGCGCCTTCCTGCTCAGCGGCGTGCTGCTGGCAGATGTGCTCGTCACTCCTGGCCCGCTCTTGCAGTTTGCACAGCGGGTCGATCTGGGTGTAAGTGGTCTGGCCCTGGCCAATTCTCTGGCAACGACTTTCGAGGTTGGCCTGTTGCTGTGGGTGTTGCGTCGACGCTGGCAGACCCTGAACGAAGACTTGCTGGCACGCACGGTGCTCAAGACAACTGCCTCCAGTCTGCTCATGGCACTGGCCATCGTGCTGCTCGAGCCATTGTTGAGTACATGGCTGAACGCTCCCGGGCTGCTGGCTTCGCTCGGCATTGTCGGCGCGCAAGTTCTGTTTGGCGGCCTTGTTTTCTTCGCCTGTACGCTCGCACTGCGAATGCCGGAGCCTCGCCTCCTGTGGCAGGTGTGGTTGACGCGACGCTCACCATCAGGAGGTCAGATTGAAGGCTGAAATCATCACCCTGACTCTCGGCGCCTTCGCCACCAACTGCTACATCGTTGGTAACACGGCGACCTGCGAGGCGCTGGTCATTGACCCCGTCGATGATGCTGCCCACCTGGAGCACCTTGCCCGCAAGGCCGGCTGGACAATTCGCCTCATTCTGGCAACGCATGGTCACCTCGATCACATCCTCGCTGCCGCAGATCTAATCCGGTTGACCGGCGCACCATTTCATATTCACTGTGATTCTCCCCGGCTGCAACCCGACCCGCCTGATGATGCGTTCCTGGATCAGCTGTTCCCGCCCCTGCCCCGCCCGGATCATTGCTTCGGCAACCATGACGAGTTGACCGGCATTGAGGGAATCCCCTTGCACACAATCTTTACTCCGGGTCACGCTCCTGACCACGTCGCTTTCCATTCTCCCGAACTGGGCATCCTGTTTGGGGGCGATTGCCTGTTCGCCGGCAGCATCGGGCGCACAGATTTCCCCAATGCAAGCCTGCCCACGCTCATGCGCTCCATCACAGAGCGTTTATTGACCTTGCCGGATGAGACGCGCGTGTTACCCGGGCACATGGGGCCGACCACCATCGGCAACGAGCGGCAGAGCAACCCCTTCCTGCTGGAATATCTGCGGCGCGGTGGCGCCGAAGGCTGGTTTCCTGCGTGACGCGTCTGGCCGTCCTGCTGGTCACCCTGCTGCTGCCACCCCTGCTCGTCCTTGCCAACACCGTCCTGGTTGTGACGCCACCCATGCTTTCTGCCGCCTACACGCGCCCGGGTTTCCCTCAGGACCCCTACGGCTTTACTACCGAACAGCGCATCGAGCTGGCGCCGAAGATTACTTCCTGGCTGGGCACTGCAGAATCGGTGGACGAGCTGGGCAAACTACGCTTTGCGGATGGCAAGGCGTTGCTCAACGCTCGCGAACTGCGGCATATGCATGATGTGAAGCAATTGACCAGAGTCACCTTCCGCGCTGCCACGCTGGCCATCCTCGTCTTCACAGCGGCCATCCTGCGCTGTCGCCGGGAAAAGCTCCTCGCCACCGCCTTGCTGCGTGGCGCGTTGCTCACGCTTCTCCTGCTCATAAGCATCGTCGTGCTTGCAGTGGTCAGCTGGGACCAGATCTTCACAGGGTTTCACCGTATCTTCTTCGAAAGCGGTACCTGGTATTTCGCCTACTCGGACACCCTGATTCGTCTCTTCCCGGAACAATTCTGGTTCGATGTCGTGCTCTTCCTCGGTGGCCTGACAGCGGTTGAGTCCCTGCTGCTGGCCTGGCTCACAACCAGGAAACGCGCAGTCTGGCATTCGCAACGCCGCTGGCTATACTGGCTTCCTGGCAAGGGGGAGAGTTGACTCCATGAACAAAATGGGCGTCCGCGATGTGTCGTTGAGCGGGAAGCGGGTGTTGCTGCGCGTTGATTTCAACGTCCCGCTCAGCGACGGCGCTGTCAGCAACGACGCACGCATCCGTGCCGCCTTGCCTACCCTGCAGTACGTCCTCTCTCAAAAGCCGCAGGCGCTCATCCTGCTGTCGCACCTGGGCCGCCCACAGGGGGTCTTCGATGCGCGCTGGTCATTGGCGCCCGTGGCAGAACGGCTGGAGCATTTGCTGGACAACAAGATACATTTTGGAACAGACTGTGGCGGCCAAATATCACGCTCTTCGCTCGCGCTGCTTCCCCCAGGCGGCATCCTGCTGCTCGAGAACACGCGCTTTGAGCCCGGCGAAACCAGCAATGATCCCGCCTTTTCGTGCTCACTGGCGGAGCTGGCGGATCTTTTCGTGAACGATGCTTTCGGTGCGGCCCACCGCGCCCACGCATCCACCGTCGGCGTGGCCACGCAGCTTCCCGCCGTTGCCGGCCTGTTGATGGAACGCGAGCTGGACTACCTTGCAACGGCGCTGGAGCAGCCGGAACGTCCCTTCGTCGCGATTTTGGGCGGCGCCAAGGTCACGGACAAAATCCGCGTCATCGAAGCGCTGCTGCAAAAGGTCGATCGCTTGCTCATCGGCGGCGGCATGGCCAACACCTTCTTCCGGGCGCAAGACCTGGCTACAGGCAACTCGCTCGTCGAGGAAGACGCTGTGCCGGTAGCGGCCGGACTGTTGCAGCGGGGCGGTGAGAAGCTGGTGCTGCCCGTGGACGCGGTCATCGGCGACTCCTTCTCCGGCGAGGCCAACTGCCGCAACATTGAGGTCAGGGCCGGGGTGCCTGAAGGCTGGGCGATCTACGACATTGGCCCGCGAACGGTGGAGAATTTCGGACAGGTGCTGAGCAATGCGCGCACCGTCGTCTGGAATGGGCCCATGGGCGTTTTCGAGTTGCCACCCTTTGCAAGGGGCAGCAACGCACTTGCCGCGCTGCTGGCTGCTGCCACGCAGGCTGGCGCGACTACCATCATTGGTGGCGGTGATTCGGCAGCAGCAGTCGAGAAAGCCGGTTTTGCCGATGCAGTCACGCACATCTCGACCGGGGGTGGCGCAAGCCTGGAGATGCTGGAAGGGCGCGAGCTGCCTGGCGTGGAAGCGCTGGACGACCATCCTGCGTGAGAGACACTTGAGGTCTGGCCTGTTCTAAGCAGACAGAGGAGCTGAGGATGCGCGTACCGATCATCGCCGGAAACTGGAAGATGCACAAGTCAGTGCAGGAGTCGGTCGCCTTTGCACGGGAGCTGGCGCCGCGCCTGGCGGAATACAGCAGCGTCGAACGAATCGTGGCGCCGACTTTCCTGGCGCTGCATGTCGTCGCCGAAGCGCTTCGTGACAGCGACATCGGCGTAAGCTCGCAAGACGCACACTACGAAGCGCAGGGCGCCTTCACTTCACAGGTCTCCTCAGCCATGCTGGCAGGGATCGCACAATACACGATCATCGGCCATTCCGAGTGCCGCGCCTACCTGGCTGAGACTGACGAAAGAGTAAACCTCAAGCTGAAGGCTGCGCTGGCCTGCGGCCTGAAGCCCATCGTCGCTGTCGGGGAAGACCTGCAGCAATACGAGGCCGGCGCGACGCAGAAGGTGGTTGGCGGACAGTTGCGCGCCGCCCTGCAGGGCGTTGAAGCCGCCAGCATGGCAGACGTCATCCTGGCCTACGAGCCGGTCTGGGCCATCGGAACGGGCCGCAACGCCAGCGCGGCGCTCGCCGGCGAGGTCATCGGCGGCTGCCTGCGCGCCACAGTGGCCGGGCTCTTCGGCGACGAGGTCGCGCAGCAGGTGCGCATCCAGTACGGCGGCAGTGTCAAGCCTGGTAACATGGCCGAATACATGGCTCAGCCAGAGATTGACGGCGCGCTGGTGGGGGGCGCTTCCCTGGACGTTGAGGATTTCATAGAACTGGTGGCCATCGCTTCCCGCGTGAAGGGCGAGCGCACCGCCAGCAATTGACGCTGCCCTGCCCCACTGCAGTTCTCCTGGATGGATACAGGACTTCGGTCCGGCACGTTCAGGTGCCGAACTGGCGGTCGCCGGCGTCGCCCAGGCCCGGCATGATGAAGCCGAATTCGTTGAGCCGTTCGTCAACCGCCGCCACGTGGATGGGCACTTCGGGATGGGCTGTACTGAGTCGTTCCACGCCCTCGGGAGCTGCAATCAGGCCCATGTACTTGATGCGGCGCACGCCCCATTTTTTGAGAATGTCGATGGTCGCCACGGCCGATCCGCCTGTCGCCAGCATAGGATCAAGTACGATGCAGACGCTTACCGTCGGCTCTGTCGGCAAATTGTTGTAGTACTGGACCGGGCGCAAAGTCTTTTCGTCGCGATAAAGGCCGATGTGCCAAACCTGTACGCTTGGCAGCAGTTCCATTACCCCGTCAACCAGACCCAGCCCGGCGCGCAACACCGGGACGAGACCGATAGTATCGTGGCAGCTCTGCCCGGCAGCCAGCCCCAGCGGCGTTTCCACCGTACGCGGCGTCAGGTCCAGGTCTCTGGTGGCTTCGTAACACATTAGCAACGCCAGTTCGCGCACCAGCTCGCGAAAGGAACGGTGATCCGTGTTCACAGAGCGCAGTTGGGTCAGTTTGTGAATGGCGAGCGGGTGCGTTGAAACGTGTAGACCTGCCATAATGTTGCCTTCCTCCGCAGTTGCGTGCGACCCCGCCACCAGTATACTTGAATCGCAACGACGGAGACGAGAGGCGATGATGTCCGCAGCGGAACGCATGGTCGGCGGCCAACGTCGCCAGGGTGAGCGCGAAAACTACGCCCTGCGCCCGCAGCAGCTCGATGACATCATTGGCCAGCAACGTGTGCGCGAAAACCTGCGCATCCTCATTGAGGCGGCCCTTGCGCGCGATGAACCAGTCGATCACATTTTGTTTTACGGCCCGCCAGGGCTGGGAAAAACCTCTTTTGCCCACGTCGTCGCCAACGAAATGAACTGCAATATCCGTATCACGTCGGGGCCTTCAGTGGAACGTGCCGGTGACCTGGCCTCAATTCTGACGCACATGCGCCGGAACGACATTCTGTTCATCGACGAGGTTCACCGCCTGGGTCATGCCGTCGAGGAAGTGTTGTACCCGGCGATGGAGGAGTACGCGCTCGATATCGTTATCGGCAAAGGGCCGGCTGCCAAGAATGTTCGCCTGAATTTGCCGAGATTTACTGTGATAGGCGCCACCACCCGTCTCTCCCTTCTGGCCAGCCCCCTGCGCGACCGATTTGGTGCGCGTTTCAGGCTGGACTTCTACGACCAGGCCGCCGTGCAACATATCATCGAACGCGCGGCAGTACTGCTGGAGGTCAACATCGAGACAGCCGGCACGGCGGAAATCGCGAGCCGTGCCCGCGGCACACCGCGCGTTGCATTGCGTCTGCTGCGCAGGGTGCGCGATTACGCCCAGGTGCGAGCAGGGGGAGTCGTCACACGCGCGGTCGCCATAGAAGCCCTCGGTTTGATGGAGGTGGATCCCCTGGGTCTTGATGAAATAGATCGCCGCATTCTGGGGACCATCATTGAGAAGTACGACGGCGGCCCCGTGGGGCTGGACACTATTGCCGCCTCCGTCAGCGAGGACAGCAGCACGATCATGGATGTTTACGAACCTTATCTGCTCCAGCTCGGCTTCATCGAACGCACCTCCCGGGGCCGCGTCGCGACACGTAACGCCTGGGAGCATCTTGGTCTGGAGCCAGCCTCTGAAGAACCGGGGCAGCAGGCGAAGCTGCCTGGCGTCTGAAGCGCTGACCCGCCGCCCATGAAGGTCTCTGACTTCGATTACGAGCTACCGCCACATCTGATTGCCCAGACTCCGGCCGAACCGCGCGACTCATCGCGCCTCATGCTGCTGGACCGTGACCGGGGCTGCATCGCCCATCACCGCTTTCACGAACTCGGCAGTTTCCTGCGCCCTGGCGATGTGCTGGTGCTAAATGACACGCGCGTCATGCCGGCACGTTTGCCGGCAACGAAGCACATTACCGGTGGCAAGGCGGAGATTCTGCTCCTGCGTCAGTTGGATGCGCAGCACTGGCTGACACTCATGCGCGGAAGCGGCATCGGCGTCGGCGCCGGATTGCAAGTGAACGACAGTGACGTTGCTGCGGAAGTCGTTGAGGAACGTGCCCAGGGGCAGCGCGTGCTGCGCTTCAGCCGGTCACTCCAGAGCGTACTGGAGGCGCTGGGGCAGACTCCCCTGCCTCCTTATATCCAGACCCACATTGAAGACCGTGAGCGCTACCAGACAGTCTACAGCCGTCACACAGGCTCGGCAGCGGCGCCCACGGCCGGGCTGCACTTCACAAACGAGCTGCTTAAGCGGCTTAAACGCAGCGGTGTCCTGCTGGCCCGCTGCACCCTGCACATCGGCCTGGACACCTTCCAGCCCATACGAGTGGAAGACGTGGACAGGCACCGCATGCACAGCGAAAACGCCAGGCTAAATGAAGCAGCCGCGTGCACTATCAATTCAGCTGCGCGCGCCGGAGGCCGCATCATCGCAGTGGGCACGACATCGGCCCGCACGCTGGAAACCGCCGCCGCTCACGCCTCAGCCGGAAAGCACGTAGGCGCCTTCGCCGGCGATACGTCGCTGTTCATCACTCCGGGCTATCGCTGGCGCGTGGTGGACGCCTTGCTCACGAATTTCCATTTGCCGCGCTCCACCCTGCTGATGATGGTCAGCGCCCTCGCGGGCAGGGAGCGCGTGTTACACGCCTATGCGCATGCCCGCGAACATGAGTATCGCTTCTACTCCTTCGGCGATGCGATGTTCATCTGCCCGCGGATTCACTGTTGACCACGTGCCGCCCGGCGACTATACTACGCCGCGGCCTGAAGACAGGTCGGCAGCGTCACCAGATTTCCCCGTCGGAGCCCTGAAGCAGTTGGCGACCCGGCGGCGGCAAGCGAAGCCTGGAGAAACCCATGTATGCAGTTATCCGGACTGGCGGTCGTCAGTTTCGCGCAGAAGTTGGAAAGACGCTCGACGTCGAGCGCCTCCCCTACGAACTCAACGACAGTTTTGACATTACCGATGTCCTGCTGGTCGAGGATGGCGAGAATACCGTCATCGGTCAACCCCTCGTCGAAGGCGCCAAAGTGCGTGTGTCGGTGCAGGAACAGGGCCGTGGCAAGAAAATTATCGTGTTCAAGTATCGGCAGCGGACGAACTATCGCCGCAAACGCGGACATCGGCAGTACTACACGCGTTTGCTGGTAGAAGATATTTCCCTGTAGCCTGAAGCGGGAAGGAGCCGGAAATGGCGCACAAAAAGGGCGGCGGTTCAACCAGCAACGGCCGCGACAGCAACTCCAAGCGCCTGGGCGTGAAGCGCTATGGCGGTGAGCAGGTCATCCCCGGCAACATCATTGTTCGTCAGCGGGGCACAAAGTTTCACCCGGGCAGCGGCGTAGGCATCGGCCGTGACCACACTATCTTCGCCATCACAACTGGCTTCGTCACCTTCGAGCGCATTCGTGGCAAGCGTGGCCGCAAGCAAATCAGCGTTCTTCCCGAACGGCCCCAGCAGGGAGTGCGCACATGAAAGAGGCACTCCATCCGGAATGGTTTGCCGAGGCCAAGGTCACCTGCGCCTGCGGCAACAGCTGGACAACGGGCGCGACTGTCCCGGAGATTCGTACAGACATTTGCTCGCGCTGCCACCCCTTTTATACCGGCGAGCAGCGCATTGTTGACACGGAAGGCCAGGTCGACCGCTTCATGAAGCGCCTGCAGGTTCGCGAGAACATTTTGCAGGAGGAGGAGACGCGTCAGGCCGAACGCATTTCGCCGCAGCGTCCGCTTACAGATCTTGGCATTGCCAAACGTCATCTGAACATTTTCAACGAACAGGGCATCGAGGTCGTGGGTCAGATTATGGAGCGCCTCGAACAGGGGGACAGCGCTATTCTCGAAATTCCCGGTATTGGCCGTAAGGTGCTGGCGGATGTTAAACGGGAACTGCGTACCCTGGGCTACGAACTTCCCGAAGGAGCCTGAGTCAGGCGCCTGGCACTGAATCAGTCAATGGAGGGCAGGCGCGTGCCGGACGCGTGCCTGCCCTTTGCTTGTGAAGAAAGGCAGGAACAACTTGCGTCCCCGTAGCGGGCGAGTGGAAGTCATCTGCGGCAGTATGTTCTCTGGCAAGACCGAGGAGCTGATACGCCGCGTGCGGCGTGCAGTGATCGCCAGGCGCCAGGTTCAGGTCTTCAAACACAGCCTGGACGATCGCTTCGGCAATCCTGGTCTTGTCAACAGCCACAGTGGCCAGCAGGTGGATGCCTTGCAGATTGCCTCCGCCGGGAAGCTGCCTGCCCTGCTGCATTCTGCAACGGCGGTCGTCGCCATTGACGAAGCCCAGTTTTTTGATGCGGGGCTGCTTCAACTGGTCGAACACCTTGCCAACGATGGCCGGCGCGTCATCGTCGCCGGGCTGGATACGGACTTTCGCGGCCAGCCCTTTGGCATGCTTCCCGCGCTGATGGCAATTGCTGAAGAAGTGACGAAGCTGAGGGCCATCTGCACCATTTGCGGCGAATCCGCCAGCCGTACCCAGCGCCTGGTCAACGGTCAACCCGCGCACAGAGATGATCCGGTCATCCTCGTCGGGGCCGAGGAAAGTTACGAAGCTCGTTGCCGCGAGCATCACGAGCTGCGCAACTCCTGATAGCCAGATACGCCAGACCACATAATACTTTGCAACACGAACTATATTTGCTATACTGACTTCTGAAAGTTAGTGGAGGCAGCCATGGCCGTTACGGCTCGCAAGCTACCCTTGGTCCCGCGCCCTGCTGTGCGAAGTGAACCCAGCCTTTGGCTAAAAGATCGCCGCTGGGACATGACCTACATTATCCTTAGCGTGCTGCTCGTTCCGATCCCATATCTGCTCTACCTTATTGGGGTCAACCATCTTGGACTGGATGCAGACATTAGCCGCAACACCATCAACGCCTTTGTAGCCGTATGCGTTGGCGGCCCCCACATGATGTCCACTTTTTTGCGTACCGGGCTCGACAAGGATTTCGGCAAGCGATATCCAATGCTGCTGCGTTCGTCGATTATCATTCCGCTGATCGTCGTCTCGCTGGCCTTTCTCAATCTTAACCTGCTGCTGACCATATTTTTCTTCTGGGCCATGCTGCATGTGCTTCATCAGGCGACCTACGTCACCGAGCTCTACAATCACAGGGAGCACAAGGTCCTGCGGCGCCCGGCCATCACCATGACCGCCCGCCTCATCGATTACGCGCTAATTCTTACCTGCCTTTTCCCCATGGCAGCCCTGAAAATCAGCGAAGGGGCATTCAAGGTAGGCACCAACGATCTAATTGCTGTAATTCCACACCTGTTTCAGGATGCGTGGTTCTTCCAGCTGGCTACGGGAATATTTCTGGTCGCGCTCTTCGCCTACGTCATCAAGTCCGTGATGGAGTATCGTGCGGGCGCCATAAACTGGCCCAAAACCATATTCATATGCCTGACCGTGGTTATTTTCTTCCCGCTGGCCGGCTTCGAAAACCTGGACACCGCCTTCCAGGGCGCCAATACCTGGCACTCATTCCAGTATCTGCCGCTGACCTTTTACATCATCAAGCTGAAGCAGCGCAGTCGCCCGCAGTTCGAACGGCAGGCGCCACTGGTGGCACGCTTCAGCCGAAGCGAAAACACGCGCGGCCTGTATGTGCTCAGCACGCTGATGCTTGGCGGCTCGCTGGGAATTTTCCTGCTGGTCTACGCCCTTGCCGGCACCATCATCCCCGACATCGAACCGAACCGGCATTTTGACATCGCCTACTACACGGCGATCCTTTCATTCCTGTGGATTCACTACTATCACGACCACTTCCTGTTCACGGACTTCGAGGCGCTGGACGAGGCGCGTTATTTCTGAGCGGTGACCGAGTCCTGCAGCCGGGTGAAGTCGGAGTGCAGCCATTGCAGCGGATCGACAGCTATCCCGTTGACCCATAGCTGCCAGTGCAAATGCGCCCCGGTGGATCGGCCGGAATTGCCCACTTCAGCAATGTCAGCACCAGCGCGCACAAAGTCGCCAACTGTTACGTGCATTTCCGACAGGTGCCAGTAGCCCGTGTACACGCCCATCCCGTGGTCTAGGACTATGGAGCGGCCACGCACGTTCAGCTCGTTTGCCAGCACCACCAACCCATCCGCCACCGCCTGTACCGGCGTTCCTGTGGCAGCGGCAAAGTCCACGCCGTTGTGCGTCCTGTCGTAGGGGCCCAGATTGTAGCTCCTTAACGTTCCAAAGCTCGAGGTTACTCGTCCGGTTGAGGGACGAAGCAGCAGGCCGTCGAACCAGCGCCCAGGTCTGTTGCCGAAAACAGTGTGTTGCAATAGGGCGATTTCGGCATTCTCGGTATCCCTGTCCAAAGTGTCCAGGACCTCTGGCGGCAGCGTCACAGCCTGACGGCCAAATACGCCGGCCTTTACCTCAAGTGGCCACTGAAACGCAGTTTGCACGGCGCCAGCGTCTACGGTGACCCCAAGGTCATGGAAACCCGGTACCGTATACAGCGGAATGCCGGTGAGCGCCATATGGTTGCGTTGGCTTTCGTCGGCCACGAAATGTAAATCACTTCCCAGAAAACCCCCGCGCACCTGAGCCGGCAGCGTGGTCTGCACCACGAAGCGGACGCTCTGCCCTTGCAGCAACTCTCCTGGCCCAAGCTGCAGCAGACTGACTGGTTCCGGCCAGGGCGCATCAATCACCTGGGGCTCCAGCCCGGGTATGTAAATCTGCAGCCCGACATGCAGCAGAGACGCGTCCGTAATCTGGTTTCTGTCTACCAAAGCACTCAAGGCGAGTCCGTATTCGGCAGCGATTTCGGATAGCGTGTCTCCCTGAGCCACGTTGTACACCAGGGAAGGCCCTGCGCCGGGAAGAAGCGTGGGGGGGTTGAAGTCCGGCAGGACAGGAGGCAGCGCCAGCGATTCATCTACCGGGATGCGAAGTTGCTGACCGACGAAAATGAGCGCCGGATTGTTGATATTGTTTAGCTCGGTGAAGGCCTCAACCGTACTGTTGTGCTCAAACGCAACCTTAAACAGCGTGTCGCCACTCTGTACGATGTAGATCGGGCCGGCAGGGGTCGCATCCTGACCCAGAACTGGTGGGGCCAGAGCGACAGAAAGCAGCGTCAGCAGGAGTGCCACGTGAATTAAACGCTTCACGGAGCGGGACTCACGGTATTTCCAGCGTTTGCCCCACTTCCAGGAGGCTATTGACAGAAATGTTGTTGGCACTTGCGAGTTCTTCCGCGGAAACGCTGAATCTCAACGCGATATCGAGCAGCGTTTCGCCTCGCCTGACCGTGTAGCTGCGGCTGGAAGGCGGAAGCACCGGCACAGCCGGGACAGCCAATTCCTGCCCTACGTCCAGCAGATTAATGCTGATTCCGCGGTTCAACTGTGCCAGCTCCCCCACGTCAATGCCGTAGCTCGAGGCGATGCCATAGAATGTATCTCCAGCCCGAACCACGTAAAGGGCAACGCTGTCATCAGCACCTGGCACTGGTGCTGCTGTGGATGGCTGCGCTCCCCCCGGAATGAGCAACTGGTTGCCGGTATGAACCAGGTGGGCGCCGCTCAGATTATTGGCAGTAAGAATTGACTCTACGCTGGTTCCGTAATGAGCCGCAACGTCATCCAGAGTTTCGCCCGCCTGCACAACATGGTAAACGGGCATCCTTGTCGGGAGCGGCGGCGGCCCGACACTCTGGGCCAGGGAAGTCACAACATCTTCGTCGAAGGCATCCAGATAAAGCTTTGCATCATCCAGCCAAACAAAATTATTTCGGACTGGCTGCCCAACCAGCACACGGATGAACACGGTGATTGTTTCGGCAGTGGCCTGGGTCACCACGACAAAGTCGCGCCAACCATCGTAAAGTTCGTAAGTGATCTCAGACCAGACGATGTCTTCACTCTCGCCGTCGGTGCCGCCATCGGGGTCGATGCCCACCTGGACGAAAACATCCCCGTCCGCTTCACTTTGCAGTGGATCATCCAGTTTTGATGACCAGACCCAGGCGGAGGCACTGAAGCGCAACCAGGAATTGACCTCGACCCCTTCATATTCCTGCAGCAGGCCGGCATCAAAGGTCGCGTAGAAGGAACGCAGCAGCTGCGAGTACTCTCCTTCACGAATGTGGGAGGACTCATCCGTGTCGGACGCTGACTGATACTCAGGTTGTATCAGTTCCCAGGTAAACGCATCCTCCCCCTCTGCCTCCCTGTGCCAAGGGGTCCAGCCTTCAGCCACCCGCACGAACTGGTCGCCATCCCGGACAGTAAAGCTTTCCTCGAAGCCGGGGGTCGTCAACACATTCACGGCCTGTGCGTTGGCACCAGCGGCAAACTGTATGAGCACAATCAACATCAGAAACTTGAGCATAGCTGCGCGAGTCATGGTCTTACCCAACTCACCCTCTCAGGCATCAAGATCGTCAGGCCAAGCCTGAACCGCGACAAGTATAACAGGCCCACCACGGGAATGCGCCTGTTTCATCAGGATACCCGATTGAGTCACTCAACCTCCATACGCTATACTGTGCTCGTCCGGCAAGACACGAAGCGAGGCATCTTGAATCTGCACGAATATCAATCAAAAAAGCGTTTCGCCGATTTCGGTGTCCCGATTCCCGTTGGTGACATCGCTCACACACCGGAAGACGTGTATTCGCTCGCCCGGGACGCGGAGGGCGCAGTAGTTGTCAAGGCGCAGGTGCTGGTAGGTGGACGTGGCAAGGCCGGCGGCATCAAACTGGCCAGGACGCCTGAAGAGGCGCAGGAATGCGCGCGAGAAATCCTTGGAATGTCGATCAAGGATCATGTGGTCCACACGGTGCTGGTTGACCCTGCCGCCAATATCGAGCAGGAAATCTATCTCGGCATCGCCAATGATCGTGCCGCTGCCAAACCCGTGCTGATGGCTTCTGCGGAAGGGGGCGTCGAAATTGAGGAGATTAACCGACTGCGCCCGGAGGCAATTGTGCGTGAGCACGTGGATCCGGTCGCCGGGCTTTTTGACTACCAGGCGGTCAAGCTCGCCAGCGGCATCGATCTGCCGCGGCCACATTGGCGCGCCTTCGGAATGATCGTCTCTGCGCTGGTGCGTTGCTTCGAGGAAAGTGACGCAGAGCTGGCAGAGATAAACCCGCTGGTCATCACCAGGGAAGGTACGCTGCTGGCGCTGGATGGCAAGATGGTCATCGACGACAACGCCCTGCCGCGTCAACCGGAGCTGGCCGCCTTGCGAGATCCGGATTCCGGCACAGAGGCCGAAAACCTGGCGCGCGAGGCCGGCATTAGCTACGTCCGGCTCGACGGTCAGATTGGCTGCATGGTCAATGGCGCCGGTCTCGCCATGACCACGATGGACATGACCAAGCTCTACGGCGAGGACAAGGGCGTCGGGCCCGCCAATTTTCTGGATATCGGCGGCGGCGCAAGGGCAGATACCGTCGCGACGGCCCTGCGCATCATCCTCTCCGACGCCAATGTCAAGGTCGTGCTCTGCAACATTTTCGGCGGCATCACAAGAGGCGACGAGGTCGCCCGCGGCATCCTCAGCGCCTTTGCCGAGGTACAACCCGAAGTGCCCATGATTATTCGGCTGCAGGGAACCAACGCAGAGGAAGGCAGCGCCATCGTCAACGAGGCCAATATCCCGGGCATCCAGGCTGCAAATACCCTTACCGAGGCCGCCCGCATGGCGGTAGAATCGGTTTGGGAGACGATGCAGGCATGAGCATTCTGGTAAATGACGACAGCATCATCCTCGTCCAGGGCATCACCGGCCGCGAAGGCGGCTTTCACACACGCAAGATGATTGAGTACGGGACACGCGTGGCCGGGGGCGTGACGCCCGGCAAGGGCGGCGAATGGTTCGAGGGCAAACCGGTATTCGATACCGTCGAGCAGGCGATAAAGGTCACGGGCGCAGACGTCAGTCTGGTCGCCGTGCCTGCGCCTTTCGCTCCTGACGCAATTTGCGAAGCCGCCCATGCCGGCATTGGATTAATCGTCTGCCTGACCGAGTTCATTCCGGTGCGCGAGATGATGAAGGTCATGCAGCAGATTCAGCAAGTCGGCTGTCGCCTGGTCGGGCCCAACTGCCCAGGGCTGCTCAACCCTGGAGTGGCCAAAATTGGCATCATGCCCGGCTTTATCGCGTCGCCTGGCAACGTTGGCGTGGTCTCACGCAGCGGGACTCTGACCTACGAGGTTGTCTTTGCGCTCTCGCAGGCCGGGATGGGCCAAACGACCTGCATAGGCATTGGCGGCGATCCGATCATCGGCACCAGTTTCGTTGACGTGCTGAAACTCTTCGAAGAGGACCCTCAGACTGAAAAGGTCGCCATTCTGGGCGAAATCGGCGGGCGCGCCGAAATTGATGCTGCTGAATATATCAGTGAGCAAATGACCAAGCCGGTCGCTGCCTTCATCGCCGGCGCCAGCGCTCCCGCGGGGACGCGTATGGGGCACGCCGGCGCAATTATTGAAGGTGTCGAAGGAACAGCTGCCAGCAAGATTGCAGCCCTGCGCGAAGCCGGCGCCCGTGTGGCAGAGAATCCGGAGCAGATTCCAGAATTGCTGCGCTGACTGCAGGCTAGCGTCCAAGAAAACTGCAAAAATTAATCGCCTCCGGCGTGCCGCAGGACGTAAGGCCCTGAACCAGCAGAAACGCCAGGATCCCGCCGCCGAAGATCAGTGCCAGCAGCGCCAGACACCCGCACCAGGCCACCGGCCCGCCAGAAAGCAATTCCATCAACATGCCCGCCAGCGAAGTGATGATTTCGAGCACTCCGCTGAGAGCCTGCATTCCTAGCGTCAACACCAGCCCCGCCACACATAGCAACGCGCATGCGCCTGCGAGGATGAGGGGGTTGTTCGGGTCCAGCGACTGAAGCAATTCAGTCATCGCTTCTCTCTACGCCCTGCTCGCAGCTACCAGTTCCAAACTGCGGCTCGTTAAACGCGCTGTCTGCAAGCGCATAGCAGCTGCAGAAGCTGGTCGCCGTGTTTCCGTCAAGCTCCTGGCCGCGCCAGAGCAAAAAGCGCACGTCAGTCTGAAAGCAGCGCTGGCTGTCCGACAAACGTTCGCTGACGTGGGACAGCGCCAGGCCGGCGCGGCGTGCCTCCTGAACCAGCCAGAGGCGAGTCTCCTGCTCCGGGGCAGCACCAGTACGGATGCGCAGCTCGCCCCGTGCTGCCAACACAAGTCCCAGGCAAGGTGACAGCAACATTGTGAGCCAAAACAGAATAAAGATTACGCGCAGGAGCCGTTTAAGCGATTTACGTGCTCGCGGAGGCCTGTTCACTGTGAGCTGGCGGAGGGAGCGCCTTCGGGGGCGATGCGCAAACGTAGCCTGCCGTCGGCATCGTAGCCGACATGCACGAAGAGCGGCGGCGCATCCGGCGCCATAACCAGCAATCGCGGAAGTATCTGCGGCAGATCCTCGACCAGCGGCAGCGACATGAGTTCGTGGCGAGGCACCCAGCGCAGCGCGCCTTCCGGCGTCGCCGGGCACAGCTCGCGACTGGCGCTTTGGCAGGTGAAAACGAACAGCAGCACTCCTTGGTGACCTCCTGCGTCAATATTGTAGAGTGCGCGCAAGCGAAGTTGCGTCACCTGCAGGCCAGTCTCTTCAAGGATTTCACGACGCATGCCACTGAGCGGATCCTCTTCCCGCTCCAGGTGTCCGCCAACGCCATTGTAGCGACCTGGATAAATGCGACTGCTGTCACTCCGCCGGAGCATCAGGACGTCATCTCCGTTGCGCACAAAGGCCACCATGCGCGGAATCGTCACCCAGCGACCGGCGCTTTCATCTATGCCCTGCCCCGTCACGCCCACGCCCCCTCCTTTGCATATTTCTGCGGGCCTGTGCTACGCTCGCAGTTGAGCGTAGCCGGAGTTTACTATTGTGTCAGCAAGTTTCAGGGCCCCTGTTCCGGATCTTCGGATTGTGCCGGGCGAAAGCCTGCATGCACATGAGACGCATGACTCGCAGCGCTCCCGTCCATTAATAGATCGCTTTCGCAGCGACAAGTATATCATCAACCCGCCGGTCGTCGCGCCGATGGACGCCCTGAGCTATGTAATCCTGGACGGTGCGAATCGCTGTCATGCTCTGAGTGCCCTGGGCTACCCGCATATTCCCGTGCAGGTCGTAAACTGGGAAAGTGACCAGGTCACGTTGGATACCTGGAACCACGTGGTCAGCGGCTGGAATATACCTGAGCTGTTGGCCGGGCTGGATGCCTTGCCCGGCCTGGAGCTTCAGATCGGGCCGCAGTCTCGCGCTGTCGCCGACCTGCACCTGGCTGATGGCAGGCAACTGTCGCTGG
Source organism: Phototrophicaceae bacterium (assembly GCA_965223965.1). Classification (GTDB taxonomy): domain Bacteria; phylum Chloroflexota; class Anaerolineae; order Aggregatilineales; family Phototrophicaceae; genus JAGWBD01. The sequence continues at coordinate 1,084,593 of CBDCXX010000006.1, read as the reverse complement.
TGACCGCAGCGCAAGACCCGCATTCACGCAACGCCCTGTTCTGTCAAATTGTCGCCGTCTACCAGACGAACGCGACGCTCTACCGCAGCATCATTGAAGATTCAGTGCAGGTTCGAGAGTATTTCCCGGACATGGTAGCGCTGCTGCGATTTCCTCGCCTGAAACCCGCGGATATCGTCGCAGCTGCGCGCGAAAAAGCATGGATACCGCCGGGGATAAGCCGCCACATTATCCGCGGGAGGGCCTTGCAGATTCACTATCCGATGCGGCAGCTTGAGGATGATGGTCACAGCCTGGAACAGAAAAACGCCGAACTGCACGCCTGGTTGCAACAGAAACTTGCACAACGGCAGGTTCGCTTTTACGCTGAATCGACATATCTCTTCGACGAATAGGAGCAAGCATGACGCAGACGGCCGACCAGGCGCTCGCCGCCGCGACCTTCGAAAATGACGGGCAGGATTACTGCCTGCTACGACTGCCGGCCGGTGCCATCACGGCGGCATCGGGAGTCGTCGCGCAAATCGCCGAGCCCTTCTGCGCGCTGGTCATCGACCGGCATGAAGTTTCCCTCATCCTGCCCCGGGATGCGCTGGCTAAATTTCAGGCCCGCTTGCCTGATGTTGAAGTTGCTTCTGAAGTGTGCCGGCTGATCACGGTGGACGTCTTCATGGAACCGGAACTGACCGGGCTGGTAGCACGCATAAGCGCAGCCCTGGCCCTGGCCGGCATTCCCATCCTGCCTTTCGCTTCTTTCAGCCGCGACCACTTTCTCGTACCGGCCGAGCTACTGGACGACGCCCTCAGCGCCCTGCGCCAACTGCAGGATCAGCCCTGACCCGGAGAGTTGCCAAATGGAAATCCCAATACTGCCACAGGATGCGGTGCCGCTGCCGCGAGATGACGTCCGCATCACGGAAATCTCGGCTACACCCTGGCCAGACCGGATGCGCGTTCGCGTACATGTGCGCCTGACACCCTTTCTCGAACGACCCAATCTTATTCTGGTAGCGCACGATGAAGCGGATCGTATCGTGAGCGAACTGGATGTGATTGAGACCATGAGCAATGATATGGAGTTCACCCTGCATCTGCGGGATGTCGAAGAGCCGTCCGGACTCTACACTCTGACCGTCAGCCTGTTCTACGAATCTCGCAATCCGCCCCAACATGAATGCATCGAAACATTCCTGGTGCCAGCGGCAGAGGACGCTCCCTGATGCAGCTATGGCTGAGTCGGGCGCAGGTCGCGCAGCTGCAACAGTATGTGCGCGCGCAGGCGCCTCGTGAAGCCTGCGGCCTGCTCGGTAGCCTGGACGGCCGTGTTGTGCGCGTCGTGCCGATTGCCAACGTTGCCGACACACCCAAGCGTCGCTTCGAGCTGGATGCACAGCATATGGTGCAAACTGTCTTTGAATTCAAGCGTGACGGTCTCGAACTATGCGCGATCTGGCACTCACACCCGCAGGGCGAACCCCTGCCGTCACCGGAAGACATTCGTGAAGCTTCATGGCCCGAGGCATGTCAGTTGATTATCGGCACCGGCTCCGGCCAGCCACAACTGGCTGCCTGGCGCATTGCAGAAGGCGAGGTCGATCGCGTCCCGCTGCACGTAGGTAACATTTTGCCCGAAGTTGATTACCCCAAAGAAACTCCAACGCAGCGCCGAGCAATCTGGATAAGTGCAATTGCAGCCGTCGTCTTGCTGCTCTGGCTGGCACTGACCCTTCTGCCGCCCGCGCCACCCCTGCCCTGAACCAAACAATGCTCGCCTGCTTGCTCGCGGGTCTGTTCGCAGGAGGCGTTGTCACACGGCTGTCAGAAATCCTGTCGTCTTCCCAACCAGGCAACGCTTTGAATAGCGCGCCTGGCCGCGGCGGTCGCGTCATTCGCTACGTACTGGTAGCAGCTGCGAATGTGGTGTTGCTGTGTTTGATGACAGAGATTCCGGGTCAGAGTGAAGCGCTGTCACGACCGGTTCGATTTGTCTGGATGCCAGTCTTCGTGCTCATCGCCGTTATTGACATTGAACACAGACGCGTGCTGCCGGCCCTGTTGCTGCCCGCTGCACTGCTCGCAATTCTTGAATCGTTGACCGCAAACCAGTTTCTGTCCGCGCTGTTTGGCGGCATCGTGGGTACGCTACTCAGTGGCTGCATGTATCTGGGTGGTCAACTTTACAGGCGCGCCCTGCAAAGGTGGCGTGACATGCAGCTACGGGAAGTGCCCTTCGGCGGCGGGGACGTGATGCTGGCCGGGCTGTGCGGCCTGGTCGTTGGCTGGCCCTTAATCCTGCCCACGCTACTGCTGGCTGTGTTTGGCGCCGGCATCGCTGCGCTGCTGCTGCTCGCCACCGGGCGCGTCAAGTTCCGCTCTGCCCTGCCCTATGCACCATTCCTGCTTTGCGGCACTGTGCTGGTGATGCGCTTCCAGGAAGCATTCGCGCAATTGTTGCGCTTACCCGGCTGAGGTGATGACTCCGCCGCCGAGGCACTCCTCGCCCTGGTAGAAGACGGCGGCCTGACCGGGCGCAACGCCGTTCTGCTGCCTCTCGAAGTGAACAGTCACGTCGGTGGGAGCGAGCACTGTGATTGTCGCTGGTTTCGGATCCGCCCCGTAGCGGACGCTCACAGTTGCAGCGAAGGGCTGTGACGGGGCACATCCGCTCACCCAGTTGACGCGGCCAGCGCGCAGGTCAGCCACACCCTGATCGTCGCGTTCGGCAACCACCAGCGCATTGTGCTGCGCCTGCTTGCCGACCACGTACATTGGCCTGGGCGTATTCAGTCCAAGCCCCCTGCGCTGGCCAATGGTGTAGTTAACCAGACCCTTGTGTTCTCCGATCTGAGTGCCATCGCGGCGCAATACGGGCCCGGCCTGCATCAACTCCGGCGCATGGTCGCGCAGAAACCTGCGGTAATCGCCATCACCAAGGAAGCACAGGTCCTGACTGTCCTGCTTTTCGGCAGTGGGCAGGCCGAATTCGCCCGCCATTTCACGCACCTGCGTCTTGCTGTATTCGCCCACTGGAAATAGCGCATGAGACAACTGCTTCTGGCCCATCACGCTCAAGACGTAGCTTTGGTCCTTGTGCCTGTCCATTGCCCTTAACAGTTGAAAGGAGCCGTCCGCGTCGCGGCGCACGCGCGCATGGTGGCCCGTCGCCAGGTAGTCCGCGTCCAGCGCCAGCGCGTGCCGCTGAAGCCAGTCGAAGCGAATGTGGCGGTTGCATTCAAGGCAAGGATTGGGCGTGGTGCCACGCCGGTGCCCCTCAATGAAGAAGTTCACGATTTCGCGGTGAAACACTTCACGCGTGTCAAGCACATAAAAGGGAATGTCCAGCAGATCGGCGATACGGCGCGCATCCGCCATCTGGCCGGGCGTGCAGCAGCGATTGTGCGCCTGACCCTGCGCGGACGGTTCCGCCCAGAGACGCATCATCATGCCGATGACATCATACCCTTGCCGCTTCAGCAGGGCCGCCGCCACCGAGCTGTCCACGCCGCCGCTCATGGCGACGACCACTCGTTCGCTCACAACACTGCGCTCAGCTTGCGCAGTTTGTCGACCGAATTGGCAAGCACCTTGACGGCGTGCTCGATGTCCTGCTCCGTTGTGCTGCGCCCCACGGTCATGCGCAGACCACCAATGGCTTCCAGTTCACTGAAACCCATGGCCAGCAGCACCGACGAGGGTTCCGGGCTTCCCGTCTTGCAGGCCGCGCCGCCGCTGGCGGCCACACCGTTGACGTCCAGGTGCATCAGCAACATGCTGCTGTCGATACCATCCAGCACGAAACTGGCATGTCCCGGCAGGCGCACCTGCGGATGTCCGCTGAGTACCACGCCGGGCACAGCATGCAGCACCTTCTCGATTAACAGATCGCGCATTTGCCGGAAGTGAGCGACATGCTGATCCCGGTCGGCGTGTGCCATCTCCAGTGCCATCGCCAGGCCCACAATCAGCGGCGTGTTGTGCGTCCCGGCCCGGCGCCCGTCTTCGTGGCCGCCGCCGGTCTGGTTGGGAAGCAGCTGCAAGCCAGAGCGAATATAGAGCGCGCCAACGCCCTTGGGGCCGTAAAACTTGTGCGCGGAGATATTGAGCAGATCGACGCCGAGCGCCTTCACATCCAGTGACAACTGCCCCGCCGCCTGAACTGCATCCGTGTGGAAGAGCAGACCGCGCGCGCGCGCCGCCCCGGCCAGCGCCGGGACGGGATGAATGCTGCCAATCTCGTTATTTGCCAGCATGATGCTGGCGAGCACGGAGTCCGGCTGACGGGCGAACTCGAACTCTGGCAGGGAGCAGCGACCGTAGCAATCAACTGGCAGCATGGTGTGCGTGAATCCCTGCACTTCCGCCAACTGCTGCACAGTCTGCCCGACTGCGCTGTGCTCGGTAGGGCTGCTTATGAGATGCGCGCCGTGTCCGGCCTGGCGCATCTTCCAGGCGGCGCCGCGAATGGCGTGGTTGTCGCCTTCGGTGCCGCCGCTGTTGAAGACTATTTCCTGCGGCTGACAGTTAAGAACCCTTGCTACGGTCTCGCGCGCATCTTCGATGGCACGCTCGGCCTGACGGCCGGGGCCATGTGATGAGGAAGCATTGCCATAGCCCTGGGCAAACCAGGGTTGCATGGCCGCCAGCACCCGTCCATCCACCGGAGTGGACGCCGAGTGGTCAAGATAGACGTAACGATCCGCAATCACGCGTTCCTCAGCCTGCGCCTGACAACTTCAGTCTGGCATAAATGCGACATGTTCCCGTCACAATATCACATTTGGGCGGATGCGCAATTTGCAGCAGAGGGTATACTTGGCGCCGGTCACGCCCCAGGCGAAACGGAGGAGCCGAATGCAGGTCGACAGGGTTCATGCGCGTGAGGTGCTTGATTCGCGAGGCAACCCGACCGTCGAGGTTGAGGTCGGGCTGATCGACGGGTCCAGCGGGCGCGCCATCGTCCCGAGCGGCGCCTCGACCGGGGAACACGAGGCCATTGAATTGCGCGATGGCGACCGGTCGCGCTATGGCGGCAAGGGAGTGCTCAAGGCCGTGGCTGCGGTGAACGGTCCTCTGGCGGACCTGGTTTGTGGCATGGACGTGCGCGAGCAATTGGCGGTGGACGAGGCCATGCTGGCGCTGGACGGCACTGGCGACAAGTCGCGCCTTGGCGCGAACGCCATACTGGGCGTGTCGCTGGCGCTGGCCCACGCAGCGGCAGCTTACTGCGATTTGCCCCTCTTCGCCTACCTGGGCGGAGTTCACGCGCATATGCTGCCGGTGCCGATGATGAACATCATGAACGGCGGTAAACATGCCAGCAACAGCACCGACTTTCAGGAATTCATGGTCATGCCAGTGGGCGCTGAAAGCTTCAGCGAAGGCTTGCGATGGGGCGTGGAGATTTACGCCCGCCTGGGGCGCATCCTGCATGACATGGGGCACAGCACCAGCGTAGGCGACGAAGGCGGTTATGCGCCCTCACTGGGTTCCAACCAGGCTGCTCTTGACGTCATCATGCAAGCAATTGAAGCGGCCGGCTACCGGCCCGGCGAGCAGATTTGCATCGCGCTTGACCCTGCCGCGAGTGAACTGTACCGCGACGGGGCGTATCACCTTGAGATTGAGGGGCGGACGCTGAGCGGCGCGGAAATGGTTGATTTTTGGGAAGACTGGACGCGACGCTATCCCATCATCTCCCTTGAAGACGGCCTGGACGAGAATGACTGGGAGCATTGGTCGCAGCTGGTCGCGCGCATCGGTGATCGGGTGCAGATCGTCGGCGACGACCTGCTCGTCACCAACGTAGACCGCGTCCGGCGCGCAATCAGGGAGCGCGCGGCCAATTCCCTGCTGTGCAAGGTCAACCAGATTGGCAGCCTGAGTGAAGCCATGGCCGCCAGTCAGCTGAGCCAACGCCACGGCTGGACGGTCGTCACCAGTCATCGCAGTGGAGAAACCGAAGACAACACTATTGCCGACCTGGCCGTGGCCATGAATTCCGGCCAGATAAAGACTGGCGCGCCGGCACGTTCGGATCGCGTAGCCAAGTACAACCAGTTGCTGCGTATCGAGGAAAAACTCGGCCCGGCCGCCCTGTATCCAGGCCACGCGGCCTTCAGCAACCTCACACGATTTAGTAGCTAACTCCGGAGGTAGCCATTGTCCGGCACCCGATTAGACAGCAAACGCACCAAAATCGTTGCGACAATTGGCCCTGCTTCCAGTGATGAGAATACCCTGCGCGCCATAATAAGTGGCGGCATGAACGTTGCCCGCATCAACTTTTCGCACGGAGATCATGCCATTCATGGCGCCACCATCGACCGCATCCGTCGCGTTGCAGCAGAAGAAGATGCGGTGGTGGCAATCATGTGCGACCTGCAAGGGCCAAAAATTCGCATTGGCATGATTCCGCATGAGCCACTGTTGCTCCAGAAGGACGATGTCGTTCGCCTGACGCTCGACGCGACTCTCGCCAACAGCGACGGACGCACGATTCTGCTGCCGCATCCGGAGTTCACGCGCGACGTGCATGAAGGCATGCCGCTGCTGCTGGACGATGGCAATCTGGAGTTCCTCGTCATCGACCGGAATTCAACGACCCTGACCTGCCAGGTCGTCGTTCCCGGCGAGCTCTTTTCGCGCAAGGGCGTTACGGCGCCCACCGCCAATTTGACGCTCTCTGCGATCACGGACAAGGACCGTCGCGACCTGATCTTTGCGCTTGAAAAAGAAGCGGATTTTATAGCCATGTCCTTCGTGCGTGGCGGTAACGACCTGATTGAATTGAGAGAGCTCATCCAGCGAAAGAAGCGGGAGAGCAACCCCTGGCTCATTGCAAAGATCGAGAAACTGGAAGCCTTGCAAAACATTGAAAGCATCATTGCCGAATCGGACGGAATCATGGTCGCCCGCGGCGACCTCGGCGTCGAAACGCCCGCGGAAGAGGTTCCCGGCCAGCAGAAGCGCATCATTCGCCTTTGCAACCTGGCGGGCAAACCCGTCATCACGGCTACGCAAATGCTCAATTCCATGGTTGACAGCCCGCGTCCCACCCGCGCCGAAGCCAGCGACGTTTACAACGCCATCATGGACGGCAGCGACGCAGTCATGCTCAGCAATGAAACAGCAGTCGGCACATACCCGGTCATTGCCGTAGAGACCATGGCCAGCATCGCCGTCATCGCCGAGAAGGCCTTGCTCTCCGGCTGGTCACCTGGTCAGGTTGTGCAGCATCCGGAGCACAAGACGCGCGAACGCGTTTCAGATGCGCTCAGCGAGGCGACCAGTCAGATTGCCGCAGTGCTGGATTGCAAGGCCATCGTGACTTCGACGCATACCGGCTACACCGCGCAACAAATCGCCCGTGAACGCTCGCGCACGCCAATTCTTTGCGTTACACCCAGTGAACACACCTTTCGGCGCATGGCGTTGGTCTGGGGCGTCATCCCCATGCTGGTACCGCACTTCAACACGACCGACGAAATGATCGGGACTGTGGTGCGGGCCGCAAATCGCTCTGGCATGGTGGATCGGGGCGACAGTCTGGTAATTATCGCCGGCGTGCCTTTCGGCATTGGCGGCCAGACTAACTTTCTCAAGGTGCATGTGGTTGGCGAGGCAGCCGAACTTTAGCCGGTCAGGCTCACTACTCGTCGCCCTCGCGCCCCGGCAAGGCCTCAGCTGGCTGTTCGGAAACTCCTGACCGGAAGCGTCGGGGAGAAAGCGACCATTCATTGCTTTCGGTGCCGGCCTGACGAGCAGTACAGAGCGGGCAGCGCTCCCATTCAAGATGCAGCGCACTGCCACAACGGATGCAGGGTCTACGCAGACGCGCATTGCACACCGGACAGAGTTGCCAATCTGGCTGTGTCTGGGCCTTGCAGGACGGGCAGGCCGATTTTTCTTCAATGCCCCGCAGCAGAACTTCTTCCTCAAGAGAACGCTCGTAGGCTTCTGCCAGGGTTTCGCGAGGGCGCAACATCAAATAAATGAGTAGCCCCGGCACAATCAGGAGCGCGACAACCACAGCCGCCAGAAAGCGATACGATGTGTTGCGTGAGCGCCCGGCCATGTCGTTCCAGGTCCACAACACCAGTGCGGCCCAGACCGCCAGCAGTGCAAGGACTACGTACAGGGCCAGGCTGGTAGTGACGTTGTCAGAATTCATCCAGCCCACAGCAACCCTCGTGGATTAGCATTGCAGCTACACGTCTCTTCAGACACTGCGCGAATGTAGCAGTAGCTTACAGCCGGCGCAATGGCGTTAGCCATCAGAGGTCTTCCGTTAGCTGAGGAACGGCCAGCAGCGCCACATCCCGAATGCGGGCGTCGTACTCGTGCCCGGAGGCGTAGACCCAGATGGAAACTATTGTTTCGGGAGACGGTTCAGGTGCGAACAGGGTAAGGAGATTCGGGCTCTCATAAACATACCAGCTTTTCTCGTTGATGAGTTCATGATCCTGCAGGCAACTGCTACAACGTACGGGCCAGTCCTCCCTGACTTTAATGTAGAAACCGTGAAACCAGCTGATAGCATCCCCGCCCGGTGGCACGACGCGAACCACTCCGTCGTCAACTTGCTGACCTGCCGTGGAATCCAGATACGTCTGGTCAAGATAATCCATTCTCAGCATGAGCGGGCATTCGCTGCCTTCAGTACCGCAATTGCCCAGGGAAGCGTGATCCACGGAGAAAGTGACACGCAAGGCCAGGTACTCATAATTCTGCGCTTTCAAATTCAGGCCGTTCTGGCCAATATTCTGGGCACAGAAGTTCCTGCCGTGCGTGGTGACCCCGCCATCGCGCAGAAATCTTAGCGGCTGCAACCCAAATTCAGAAACAATCTCATGTGTGCCCGGTGGATTGTCGCCAGGATCATGGTCACAGGCCCAAACCCGTCCTTCAGCAGCGCCAGATCCGTTGCCCAGACTGCTGAAACTCTCATCAAGCAACAAATTCCGGTATCCTGGACGCAATTCAACACGCGGCTCTTCGTAAAGCACAGCCCCCTGTCCTCCGACAGGGACGTTGCCACTCTGCCGTCCGTCCGCCGACTCAAGCCGAACAAGACCGCTGTGATTGAAAAGGCGCAATTCTTCGGAGGCTCCCTCAATCGTATAAGTGCCTGGGCCCATCATCTGCAGCCTCGCTCTGCCCGGTGTAATGCCATGAATACGCATCTGCGGCCCCGCGTGTTCTGTAACTGTGACATTAATTTCACCAATGACGTCCTGCAGGGTAATCTCATAGCCGCGGCGACTCCAGGCAAAACGCGGGCGTTCGGTGTTGATCAACGTGACGCGAGAATTCCTTTGCAGGGTCAGTGAGACAAGCAGACGCTCGTTTTCCTCCTCACCATCCATGAAGAGAATCGTCCCCTGGGACTGGGGGTCCGAACGAATGATGACGCCACCCGTAATCACAGAGCCATTGACACCGACCTGTTCGCCCGGATTCGCCAGGTAAGACAGGCCGACGGTGCCCCGACCCACATTTAGAATCACATTCATCGGCAGCGCCGACTGGAATATGAAGTAGTTGGCAGAGAGCAGGATGCTGAGTAGCAACAGACAAAACAAGGCAAAGCATGTTAGCAGGATCCCCCAGGCCAGATGGTGAGGATTAACACGCCGTCCTGATGACATTCCCCCCCACTCCACCGCCGACATTGCTTGCTCTTTTACTCCCGGGGGTCGATTTGTGATCGTCCGATTGAGCGCTGATTATAGCACAGCGCGTCTCGACACTGCCGCGCGCATCGGCTACAATCTGCGCGTACCGTCGCGCGGAGGCAGGGCATGTCTGGTCACAGCAAGTGGTCCACTATCAAACGCAAAAAAGGCGCGGAAGACGCCCGGCGGGGCAAGATATTCACGCGCCTGGCCCGCGAAATCGCCGTGGCTGCGCGTGAAGGCGGCGCAGATGAAAATAGCAATCCGCGCCTGAAACTTGCCGTCGTCAAGGCAAAGGCCGGTAACATGCCGCGGGAGAACATTGAACGCGCGGTTTTGCGGGGTTCAGGAAATCTCGAAGGCGAGGACCTGGTTGAAATAACCTACGAAGGTTATGGCCCGGACGGCGTTGCCTACCTCATAGACACCCTGACTGACAACAAGAATCGTACGCTTGCTGATATCAAGCACGCGCTCAACAAATCCGGTGGTAGCCTGGCATCGGCAGGCTCGGTATCCTGGCAATTCTCGCGCAAGGGCTACGTAGTACTGGATGGTGACCTCGACTTTGAGGAAGTCTTTCTGGTCGCGGCGGAGGCCGGCGCGGACGATGTGCTAGAAGAAGAGAGAGCCGTTGCAGTCTGGACACCCTACGAGTTGCTCGCAAGCGTCGAGCATGCTCTTGCCGGGGCTGGCTATTCTGTCGCGGAGTCAGAACTGCGCTGGGAAGCGAACAACGAGACCGATCTGCCGCCCGAGAAGGCCATGCAGCACCTGCGCCTGCACGAGCGCCTGGAAGAGCTGGACGACGTGCAGTCGGTGTTCTTCAATTTGCAAATAACTGATGAACTCGCTTCCGCCTTTGAAAGCGGCTGATGCTTTCGTTGGGAATCGATCCGGGCACGGCCAGCGTTGGTTGGGGCCTGGTGCGGGAGCTCGATGATGGCGCGCTGCAGGCTGTGCGCTATGGCGTCATCACTACAGCAGCAAACCTTCCGATGCACACCAGGCTGCAGCACATTCACGCGGAACTGGAAGAAGTTATTAATGCGTGGAGGCCGCTACGGGCCGGCGTTGAGGAGCTTTTCTTCGCGCGCAACGTGACCACTGCCATCACAGTCGCCCAGGGGCGGGGCGTCATCCTGCTGACCCTTGCCAACGCCGGCGTGCCGATCACTGAATACAAACCCAATGTGGTCAAGCAGGCCATAGCCGGCTACGGCGGCGCACGCAAGCCACAGATGCAGGAGATGGTTCGCATCTTGCTAGGCCTTGATGAGCGGCCGCGTCCCGATGACGCTGCCGACGCGCTGGCAGTGGCCATCACTGATTTGCACAGCGCGCGTTACCTCAACATGCAGGATGAGCAGGCGTGATAGTCAGTCTGCGCGGTCGGGTCATCGGCAGTGGCCGCGACCATGTCGTGATCGAGGTCAACGGCATTGGCTACCAGGTCTTCACGCCCGACCCGCACCTGATGCCACTGAGCAGCGAAGTGTACCTGCATACAGTATTGATCGTGCGCGATGACGGCCTGTCGCTCTACGGTTTCCCCGACAGCATCGGCAGCGAACTGTTTCGGAACCTCCTGCGCGTGGGCGGCATCGGCCCGCGGCTCGCGCTGGCCATCCTGGCCACGATGAGGACAGACAGTCTGCGCCAGGCGATCCAGGGCGAACGAGCTGACCTGCTCACGCGTGTGCCGGGCGTGGGACGAAAGACCGCGGAAAAAATCGTGCTTGAGCTCAGGGACAAGCTTGGAGACAGAACGGGTATACTGCCTGGCGTTGCCCTGTCCGAGAGCGATGGTGAAGTCATGGACGCGCTGACAGCCTTGGGCTACAGTCTCGTTGAGGCGCAAACGGCGCTACAGTCCCTGCCAGTGGACGCCCCCGAGGCAATTGAGGAGCGTGTGCGCCTCGCCTTACAGTCATTCACCTGAGCCCCTATCAGGAGCCGCAATGACAGCAGCCTCCCTTATCGGGAAGCGGATTGAAGTGCTGGACAAAGGTTACATCGAGCTGGTGGACCTGATGCCGCACCCGCTGACTGAAGTCAGCGGCGACCTGGCAATCGTCAATGCAGCCAGGGTCTCCTATCTCGGCGAAAGCAAGGGCGATATACAGGACAAACGCCTGCTCTTCTACCTGATGCGCAACCGCCATTCCTCTCCCTTCGAGATGGTCGAATTCAAGTTTCGCTGTCGCGCGCCGCTGCTGACCTGGTGGCAGTGGGTGCGGCATCGTACCTGGAACGCCAACGCGCAATCTGGACGCTATACGCCTTTTGCCGAAGATGATTACTACGTGCCCGAGGAATGGCGCAAGCAGGCGCGCAGCAATCGCCAGGCCAGCGAAGGCGCCCTGGATAAGGACACCGGTGCAGAACTTACAGCAGACCTGCTCGCACACTACGAGCGTGGCTTCGCGCTTTACCAGAAGGCCCTGACTGCAGGCGTTTCAAAGGAGCTGGCGCGGGTCTTCCTGCCAGGCTTCAGCGTCTACTACACCTGGGTGATGAAAGTGGATGCGCACAACCTGATGCACTTTCTGCGGCTGCGCATGGCAGAGGACGCCCAGTACGAGATCAGGGTTTACGCCAGGGCGATCTTCGAGCACTTCTTTTGCCCGGCCCTGCCGTGGACTGCCGAGGCCTTCGAGACCATGGTGCTGAACGCCGACAGCTCGGGCGCTTGATCGCGCTCCTCCACTCCCGGCTACTCAGTGTTAATCAACATCGCTGAGGCGCTCTCGAAGTAAGTGCGCATATTGCTGCGCATCGGTTCCTTGATGCCAACTTCGTCAATAGCCGCCAGCATATGCAATAGCCAACGTTCGCGCGCTGCTGCATCTATCGCGAAAGGGCTGTGGCGCAAGCGTAACCGTGGGTGGCCGCGTATTTCATTGTAGCGCTTCGGGCCGCCGAAGAACTGGATGAGAAAGAGGTACTGGCGTTCCTTGCCAGGTTTCAGGTCATCCGGGAACATGCAGCGCAAGTGTTCATCCACTTCGATTCGCGCGTAGAACGAATCGACCAGGCGCCGAAACGTTGCGTCTCCACCCACCAGGTTGTAAAGGGAAAATTCGTCGTTCACAGGCACCCCCTCCGGCAGGCTACATCATCACTGCAGGAAGTGCGACTGTAAAAAAGCCTGCCGTGCCAGTACAATCCATCCGCGACCTGCCTGTATCACTGGAGTTCCAGGATGACCCTGTCCCCGCGACGCTGCGCCCTGTCCCTGATGTTGTTCGGCATCTTGCTGGCCGGCCCTGCCTTGCTCGCCCAGGAACCTGCCATGCGTATCACGGGATCGGCGATCGTCGAACCGCTACTGCAGGCCATGATTGATGCGGCTGGCGTGGGACAGGAATTGCACAGCGAGACCACCGGTTCCAGGACCGGCCTCACGCTGCTCTGCAATGGCGACTCCGCCCTTAGCAGCTCGACGCAATCCATCAGCGAAGAGCAGATTAGAGCCTGCGCCGACAACGACATCGCGCTGGCGGAGTTTACCCTGGGGCATCACATTCTGGCTGTCATCACACATCCTGCCAACGCTGAATTCGTAAACTGTCTCAATGAAGCCCAAATGGCAGACATCTTTGCGCCCAGCGCTGCCGGCAACAATACTCGCTGGGATCAGGTCGTTGCCGCGGCGCCGGAAGGCCTGGCGTTGACTGTGTATGCGCCGGAAGCGTTGACCGCCGAATACAGTCTGCTGGACGCGCTGGTCAGCGGCGACGGGTTGCGCGATGATGCACTCTTCACTCGGGACGCAGTCGCTGCAATTGCCGGGCAGCCGGGCGCCATCGGCGTTGCAACGGTGGAAGATGTGCAGGGCCAGCACATCCTTGCCTTGAACACCGCGGACAGCGAGGGCTGCCGTGCGCCCTCGGCAGCGACCGTCGAAAACGGCCTGTATCCCGCTGCCGGGCAGCTGCTGCTTTACGCCAATGTCGCATTCGTCAACGAGCCTGGCGTCAACGAGCTACTAAGCCTGATCACCGGTGAGGATGCCGCGGAGGTCGTCACGACCGCCGGCTTCACATCAGTCACAGAAGCCATCGCCACCGAAAATCAGGAGCGCTTGCGAGCCGCTTTGCAGGGGGAGTCAGCCCTGCTGGCCACTGGCGATTTATTCATTCCTGAAGGCCTCGGTGGCGCATTGCGCATTGGTGGTAGCGGAATCGAATATGAATTTGTGAACGCCACCAATGCCAGTCTGCAGGCAATGTCTCCTGGCCTCACGGTCACGATTACGCAGGAGGGGGCGCCTGCTGCCTTCCGCGAGCTGTGCGGCGGCGCGCTCGATCTCGTATTCTCCGGGCGGACTATAAGTGCAGAAGAACTGGCTGCCTGCGCAGACAATAATATCGAAAGCTACACCATGGCGCTGGGCTCACGCGCGCTGGTGCTGCTGGCCAACGAGAACAGCGCTGCGCCCGCCTGTCTGACGACTGCGCAGCTTGGCGAGATCTGGCGCGCGGAGTCAACAGGAGTAATCATGCGCTGGAGGGACGTCGACCCGAACTTCGCGGACGAGGCGTTGACGCTCTTCGCGCCAGAGCCGGGCAGCTTTCAGACGGACCTGTTGCTGGCTGCTTCCGCTGCCGGTCTAACAGGTCGCCTCGACATCGAACTGGATGACGATCCGCTCTACCGTGCTGCAGCCACCGCCAACGTGCCTGGCGCTCTAGCCTATATGTCCTGGGAAGAGTACGGGCGAGTGCAGGAAAATGGGCAGGAACGCATCAGGCTGCTGCCGCTGGATGCCGGCGCGGGCTGCGTGCCGCCCTCGTTCGCCAGCATCCGCGACGGCAGCTGGCCGCTAACTCAGACGACCCGGCTCACAGCGAACCGCTTCCGTCTGACCCTGCCTGCCGTGCAGTCATTCCTGTGGCACATGTCAAGTGAAGAGAATCTCCCCGCCTGGGAAGGCGCCGGATTTGTCGGCGTGCGCCTGAGCAGTCTCAACTCGTTGCAGGCTTCTCTGGTAAGCGTATTCGACGAAGCCGCCATCGCGGCCCTAGAGCGAATGGGTGATGAGGCGGATGGCAGCGAAGACGCTGAGGAAGCGGCGTCTGGCTAGTCGAACCAGCCTTTGGGCAGAACATCACGCTCCGCCATCATTAGCTCGCTCAGGATCGCGTCCGCGTCAGCCATCGACGTCACTAGCGGGTCGCTCAGCATGGCGCGCCGCAGCAAGCTGTGGTCACAGCGGACAATTGCCTCTGCCGTCAGCTCGTGCGTGTCCAGCACGACTTCCTGCATCCCGCGCAACCCACGCGGCATCTCGCCAACCGGGCGCGGCACCGGGCCTTCCATGTCCACGTCGCAAAGCAACTCCAGAAAGGCATCGTCGCTCATGTTGCTCACTGCGCCACGATTGGGTGTATTGACGTAAAAGGGCTTGCCCAACCCGCCGGCCATGTTCTCGATAATGTCGGTAGCGTGGTCGGGACCAAAGCTCGGCGTAAACTCGCTGATGGGCGTCTCGCCATTGACGAAACCATCAACCTGCTGCCACATGGCCGCGTGCAACTCGTAGCGATCCTCGGTTTCCCAGATAGTCAGGGGCGGGATCTCGTCCGGCAACTCACCGCGTCCCTGCCAGAAGCGCACGTACTCCTTGGTATGTCCCACGCACACCGGAATGCGACCGAAGGCATCATAGAGCGCGCAGCCGATTCCGCTGTTGTACCTTCGTTTGGCGCCTGCTGTGTCGCTCTCGTTTTGCGCCAGCTGTCGCAGGGAGTCCGCAATGCGAGGCATCACGTCGCAGCCGTCATACTCGGCCTTCAGCATCCAGGTGAAATGATTCACGCCAGCGATGCGCAGGTCAAAGGCTTGCTCCTGCCCTGCATTGAGCGTCTCCTCCTCACCAATGATGCCTGCGTAGCGCGCATGGCGATTCTTAATGTGTGGCATGTGCAGGCTGTCGCACAGCGCGAAGCTGCGCAACTGCGGCGCGTAGCGCGTCAGGGCCATGCCATTCACGGTTGAAGGATTGATGTAGTTGATCACCCAGGCGTCCGGGCAGAGGCGCTCGATGTCGCGCGCACAGTCCATGATCACAGGCAGCTCGCGCATGGCGCGGAAGATTCCTCCGGGGCCAATCGTGTCGCCCGAACACATGCGGATGCCATATTTCTCGGAGATAGTACAGTCGATGCCACGGAAGTACACGGTGCGTTCGGCGAAACTGAGCACGACAAAATCTGCGCCCGGCAGCACATCCCTCCAGTCGCTGGCCGCCTCCAGTTGCAACGGCACGCCAGACTCTTCGACGACCATTTCAGCCAGCCGTGCCATCCGCTCCAGCCGCCCGGGATTCGTATCGACCAACGCCAGCGTCCCCTGATTCAGGTGGGGCGAGTGCACCATCTGCCAAATTGACTTTCGTCCGAAGAACAGGCTGCCGGCGCCGATCACGACAACCTTGGGGTGCTGAACTTCACTCATCGTTTTTCTCCCGCTGCTGGCAATTCTTGCGACACTCGCGGATAATCCCGGATATGCTGCCGAATTGCAAACACTGCTGCGCACAGAAGTGAGGAATCGAGAGTTGCCATGCACATCAGGCTGGCCTATGGAAAATCAGGTTTGCCCCTCAAGTTGCCTGACGATGCCTGCGTCGAAGTAATCGAGAACCGCTCCGTAGCTGCGTTGGCGGACCCGGTCGCTGCGCTGCACGACGCCCTGTGCGCGCCGTTGCAGGCGCGTCCCCTGCACGAACTTGCCGGGCCGCAGGACAACGTCGCCATCGTCTTCAGCGACATCACGCGTCCCACGCCCAATCACATCCTGCTGCCGGCGGTGCTGCAGCAGCTGGCGCATGTTCCGGCGCGCAACATTCTACTTTGCAACGCGCTTGGCACGCACCGCCCCAACACACGCAACGAACTGGCACAAATGCTGGGCGATGATCTGGTCGAGCGCTACCGCATCGTGCAAAACGACTCGGTCAACGAGAGCACGCAGCAGTGCATCGGGCGCTCCTCCTTCGGGCACGATCTGTGGATAAACCGCGAATATTTGCAGGCCGACGTCAAAATCCTGACCGGCTTCATCGAGCCACACTTTTTCGCCGGGTTTTCGGGCGGCGGCAAGGCCGTCATGCCTGGCATGGCGGGTCAGCTCACGGTCTTCGGCAACCATGACGCCGGCATGATCGCTGACGAACACGCCACCTGGGGCATCACGCAGGGCAACCCGATCTGGGAAGAAGCACGCGAGGCCGCCCTGCTCACCGGGCCGGACTTGCTGCTAAACGTCACACTGAACAGAGAGAAAGAGATCACGGGCGTTTTCGCGGGAGCGCTGGCAGCCGCGCACGACAAGGGCATCGAGTTCGTGCGCCAGTCTTCGATGGTCGCGGTTGAGCAGCCCTTTGACATCGTCATCACCACCAATTCCGGCTGGCCGCTGGACATGAACCTCTACCAGGCCGTGAAAGGAATGAGCGCCGCCGAGCAGATCGTACGGCCAGGCGGCAGCATCATCGTGGCCGCCGAGTGCGCCGAAGGGATTCCCGAGCACGGACTCTACGGCCAGCTGCTACGCGAAGCCGCCAGTCCGGCCGAACTGGCAAACAACATCACGCACGCGCAGGAAACCCGCCAGGATCAGTGGCAGGCGCAAATCCAGGCGCGCATTCAGGCTCGCGCCGACGTTTACGTCTACTCCGACCACCTCAGCCACGCTCAGATCGAGGACGCGCTGCTGTTGCCCTGCGTTGACATCGCTGACCTCGTCGCCCGTCTTCGCCATCAGCACGGTGCGGGCACGCGCATCGGTATCCTGCCCGAGGGGCCACAAACCATCCCATGGTTGCAGACCAGAGAAGAACCGGAGCTGCAGCAAGTATGAGCAAACCGAACGTCGTCTTCGTTTTCGCTGACCAGTGGCGCGCGCAGGCAACCGGCTACGCCGGCAACGGCCAGGTCGCGACGCCACGCATTGACTGGCTGGCGCGGGAAAGCGTTAACTTCACGCACGCCGTCTCCGGCTGGCCGGTATGTTCGCCCTGGCGTGGCAGCCTGCTGACCGGACAGCATCCCCTGACGCACGGCATCTTCGTCAACGATGTACCGCTGGCGGACAGTGGCACGCGCCTCGGGGAAGCCTTCGCGCAGGCCGGCTACGACACTGCCTGGATCGGCAAATGGCATATCGATGGGCATGGCCGCTCGGTCTACATTCCTCCCGAGCGACGCCACGGCTTCGCCTACTGGAAGACGCTGGAGTGCACGCACGACTATAACAACTCGCCTTTCTACACCGGTGACAGTGAAGAGAAGCTCTACTGGGAAGGCTATGACGCCATCGCCCAGACGCGCGATGCGCAGCACTACCTGCGTGAACGGGATGGCAGCGTGCCCTTCCTGCTCGTGCTCTCCTGGGGGCCGCCGCACAATCCCTACGAGACCGCGCCGGTTGAGTATCGCCAGCGCTATCGGGCAGAGGACATCGTGCTGCGCCCCAACGTCCCGCCGGAATGTGCTGCAGAGGCGCGTGCCTGGCTGGCTGGCTACTACGCACATTGCACGGCGCTGGATGATTGTGTCGGGGCGCTGCTGGATACTCTGGAGGAGACCGGCCTGGCACAGGACACCATCTTCGTCTTCACCTCGGACCATGGCGATATGCTGGGTTCGCAGGGCACGGAGCGCAAGCAGAAACCCTGGGAGGAGTCCATCCGCGTGCCATTCCTGCTGCGTTGCACCGGTGTTTCTGCGCGAGCATCGGATGCCCTGATCAACAGCCCGGACCTCATGCCCACTCTGCTGGGCCTCTGCGACATTCCGGTGCCCGCATCAGTCGAAGGGCTTGACTTCAGCAGTCACATCCGCAAGGGAGCGCCCGACCCCGCTGACGGGGCGGCCTTGCTGGCCTGCTACCATCCTTTCGGCGAATGGTCGCGTCAAGGTGGCGGGCGCGAGTTCCGCGGCCTGCGCACGCGGCGCCACACCTACACGCGCACACTGGAAGGCCCATGGCAGCTCTTTGACAACCAGGAGGATCCCTGGCAGCAACGCAATCTGGTCGACGACCCGGCCGGCCACGCCTTACGCAACCAGCTTGATGAGCGTCTGGACGCCATGCTGGAGCAGCGCGGTGACGAATTTCTGCATGGCGATGAGTACATTCGCCAATGGGGCTACACCGTCGACGAGAGTGGCACCGTCCCTTACAGCCTTTAAACGAACTGGCGCAGAGGCAGTTTCGCGAGTAGAGTGGCTGCCGCCTGGCTCGCACATACCGGAGACCGCTGAAGTATGAAACTGGCAGCCTATCCCAAGGCCTTTGAACAAGAAATCGCTGGAACACGCACGCTTTCATTGTTCCAGTGGATCGAGATGGCACGATCGCTGGACGCTGACGGCCTCGAACTCTACGATGGGTTTCTCGAAAGTTACGAGGCCGGCTACCTGGACAGCGTCGGCGAGGCTCTCCAGCGTGCCGGCTTCGCCATGCCCATGATGTGCTGCTCGCCCAATTTCACCAACCCGGACGCGGACGAGCGCCGGCGAGCCGTCGATAGACACATTGAGATTATGCAGGTCACGCGGCGGCTGGGCGGGCATGGCGCAGTCTGCCGCGTGCTCAGCGGCCAGCGTTACCCGGACGTTGATCTGAGCCAGGGCGTCGAATGGGTCGCGGAGTGCATCCTCGCGTTGCTGCCGGTCGCGCAGCAGCTGGACATCGTGCTCGGACTCGAGAACCACTACAAGGACGGCTTTTGGCAGTATCCTGAATTCGCGCAGAAGATGGACGTGTTCCTCGAGTTGCTGGCCGCCATCCCGCACAGTCCGTACTTCGGCGTGCAGTACGACCCCTCCAACGCCATCGTCGCCGGCGACGATCCGCTGGAGCTGTTGCGCAACGTAGCGCCGCGCGTCGTCAGCATGCACGCCAGCGACCGTTCGCTGGCCGAAGGCACCACGCTCGCCGAGTTGCGCCAGAGTGACGGCACTCTGGGCTACTCGCCCAACATGCTTCACGGCGTCACCGGCCAGGGGATGAATGACTATCCGGCAATCCTCCAGATCCTGGCGGATCACGACTATAGTGGCTGGATCAGCATCGAAGACGGCGTGAACGGCCTGGATGAAATGCAGCAATCGCTGCTGTTTCTGCGAGATATATGCGCCCGCTATTTTGGAGATAACTGAATGATGCAGGCCCTTGTCAAATTCGACAGCCGGCCGGATGCGGTCGAGCTGCGCGACATCCCCGAACCGCCCGCGCCCGGCCCGAACGAGGTCGTGCTGGAAGTACGCGCGGCCGGCGTCTGTGGCAGCGACCTGCACATGTGGCAGGAGAATCACAGCTGGGAGATCAGGCTGCCACTGGTACTGGGACACGAATTCTGCGGCGTGGTGGCTGATGTTGGCGCGAATGTGACCAGCGTCCGCAGTGGCGACCGCGTCGCCTGCGAGACCGCCGCGCAGATTTGCCAGCAATGCAGTTACTGCCTGAGCGGAGCATACAATCTCTGCCCGAATCGTCTGGGCTATGGCGCTCTGGCGGACGGTGCCTTCACCCGTTTCGTGACGGCCCGCGCCGGGATTTTGCACCCTATTCCTCAGGGCGTCCCATTCGCACATGCCGCGCTCACCGAGCCGGTCTGCGTAGCATACAACGCCCTGGTAGAGAAGACCGCTGCCATGAAACCTGGAGACACGGTCGTCATTCAGGGCGCGGGTACCATCGGCATCATGGCGTTGCTGGTCACGCGGCTGCGAGGGGCCAGCGACATCATCGTGCTGGGCACCAATGTCGATGATCACCGCCTGGGCGTCGCGGCCGAGCTGGGCGCCAGCCGGGTGATCAACATTGAGCAGGAAGACCCCGTCGAGCATGTGATGTCGCTGGGCGACGGCTACGGCGCGGACCTGGTCGTGGATTGCAGTGGCGTGAGCGCGGCGCTGGAGCAGGCGCTGGCGCTGGTGCGGCCCAACGGGCTCATCACCAAGATCGGCTGGGGACCGCAGCCGCTGGGCTTCAACCTCGACCCGCTGGTGGCCAAGGCCGTTACGTTGCAGGGCAGCTTCAGCCATACCTACAACACCTGGGAGCGCGTGCTGGCCCTGATGGGCTCAGGCCAGCTTAACCTCGATCCGGTCATCGGCGGTCAGTATCCCCTGGCGGACTGGCGAAGTGCATTCGAACACATGGAAGCCAGCGAAAACGTCAAGTCTGTTCTGATTCTCTGAAAGGCGCACAAGTATGGATGCAACAATCCAGATTTCGCTGGACGTAACGACCATCGACGAGGCGTTGGCGTTGGCAGAGGCCGCGGTGAACGCCGGCGTCGACTGGCTGGAAGCCGGCACGCCGCTCATCCTTGCCGAGGGGCTGCATGGCGTGCGCGCACTCCACAGGACCCATCCTGACGTGCCGCTGGTGGTCGACCTGAAGACCATGGATGGCGCGGGGCTGGAAGCGGAGATGATGTTCCAGGCGGGCGGCGACATGGTAGTGGTCATGGGCCAGGCGCACGACGCCAGCATCATCGAGCAGGTGAAAATGGCAGAGCGTTACGGTTGCAAGGTCATGTGCGATGTCATGCTCTGTCCGGACAAGCCGGCCCGCGCCCATCAGGCGCAGGAACTTGGTGTCGATTACATCATCGTCCACACCGGTTTTGACGAGCGCAACATGATTCCGGGACTCAGTCCGCTTGATGACTTGCCAGCCGTGCTGGCAGCGGTCGACATCCCTGTGCAGGCCGTTGGCGGGCTCAGCGTAGAGCAGGCAATCGAGACGCTGTCACTGGGTGCTGAAATCGTAGTGTTTGGGGCGCCGCTGGTCATCAGCGGCACGGAGTTCAAGGCCGCCGATCCCGACTTCGAGCGTCAGCTGCGCGACATTGTGCAGCAGGTGCGTCGAGCCGGCTAGACCACAGCCATCGCAGTTGCGGTCAACACCTCACCCAGCTGTACGCGCCACAGCGTGGCGTATAGTCCCTCACAGGCCACGAGTTCCTCATGTGTGCCGGCTTCAGTAACCCTGCCCTGCTCCAGCACATAAATCCTGTCCGCGTTGCGCACTGTTGACAGGCGATGCGCAATGACGATGGTTGTGCGCCCGATCGTGATGCGGCTCATCGAGCGCTGAATGGCCGCCTCGGTCTCGTTATCCACGGAGGAGGTCGCCTCGTCCAGCACGAGCACGGGCGGATCCTTCAGCACGGCGCGCGCGATGGAGACGCGCTGGCGCTGTCCACCGGACAGTTTCTGGCCGCGCTCGCCAACAATTGTCTCATAGCCATCCGGCAGCGATTGGATGAATTCGTGCGCCTCGGCGATTTTCGCCGCCGCGACGATTGAATCCAGGTCTGCGTCAAAGCTGCCGTAGGCGATGTTCTCGCGCACGGTCCCATGAAAGAGGAAGACGTCCTGGCTTACCAGGCCGATGCCACGGCGCAGGTCCTCCGCTCGTAAATCGCGCAAGTCATGCCCGTCCATCGTGATGGTGCCGCGCGTCACATCATGGAAACGCAGCAACAGCTTGATGATCGTGCTCTTGCCGGCTCCTGTCGCGCCGACGATTGCGACGGTTTCCCCGGCCGGTACCTGTAACGACAGGCCCCTGAGCACGGGCAGTCCGTTGTCATAGGCGAAACCTGCCTGCTTAAACTGCACGTCGCCGCGAATGGATGCAAGTGGCAGGCTTCGCTCGCCATCCGATATGCGCACTGGGGTATCGAGCAGGTCGAGGATGCGTTCGATCGAGGCCATGGCCCGCTGATAAAGGTCGAAGGTCTCCCCCAGGCGCGTCAGAGGCCACAGCAGGCGTTGGGTCATGAAAACCAGCACGCTGTAGAGAGCGATGTTCAGTCCCTCATTCAGCACCAGCAGACCGCCAAAGTACATGATGGCGATGAAGCCGGACACAATGGCCATGCGAATCAGGGGGACGAAAGCTGCGCTGAGCTGAATGGCGCGACGGTTGTACTCACGGTACAGGTTGCTTTCGCCGCGCACACGCGCAACCTCGTGTTGTTCAGCCGTGAAGCCCTTGATGGTGGCTATGCCGCCCAGGTTGTTGGCAAGCAGACTGTTTAGCGCGCCGACCTGGCGCCGCACCGCCGCATAGCGGGGCGCCAGCTTGCGCTGGAACCAGAGCGAGCCCAGGCGACCACTGGCATCGGCAGAAACGCCAGCCAGGCAACCTGCGGCGCCACGGAGACGAAGATGCCGCCGATGAGGAGCACCGTCGCCAGCACCTGAATCAAATAGTTGGCGCCGACGTCCAGAAAACGTTCGAGTTGATTGATGTCGTCATTAAGAATTGAAAGCAGGCGACCGGTACTGCGATCCTCGAACCAGGCCATTTCCAGCTGCTGCACATGATCATAGGCTTCCAGGCGCAGGTCGTGCTCGATGGTCTGGGACAGGTTACGCCAGTAAATGTGCTGGACGTAATCGAAGAGCGACTCCATTACCCAGACAAACAGTGTCAGCGCGCAGAGCGCCAGCAGCTGCACTTGCATTTCCACCAGGCCCAGATTGGCAAGAAAGGATTCTTCGCGGCGTACGACGACGTCCACTGCCGCGCCGATCAGCATCGGTGGCATGACGTCAAATAGCTTGTTCAGGATGGAGAAGCTGGTCGCCAGAATGAGGCGGCCACGACAGCGGCGGGAGTTGGCAAGCAAACGCAACAGAGGGTGCTGGCGGGCTTTCATGGGCAGACAATCAATGTGAGGCAGACGGCGCAGCAGTATAGCACAGTTGCATGGCTACCAGGTACGCCTATCTGCGTTTGTCAGTGGCCCAGGGCACGTTGTCCGTCGTTTCCACCATGAATTGCAGGGTGCGTTGCTGCAGCTCCTGAAGCACTTCAGCAAGCGCCGCGTCGTCGACGCGGTTGTGCACTTCGTCCGGGTCCGCGCACAGATCATAGAGCTCGTCGCGCTCGTATAGCCGGTAGACGTACTTGTGAGTCTGCGTGCGGCACATGACGGCCTTGCTGTGCTCCGGACCCTCACTGCGCTGCAGGCTGTTACGCGGCCAGTAAAGCGATTTCGTTGATGTGTCGCTGTCCAGTTCCATCGCCTGTAGCTCACCGTGGATGCGCCCGCCCTCGCAAAAGACCGCGCCGCGATGTGAAATCTCCTCGCCCGCCACAAGCGGCAACAGCGAGCGACCGAAATGCGTGTGCTGCACGTCAATGCCGGTCACGGCCTCGACCGTCGCCGGGAAGTCGACCAGTTCCACCAGGGCGTCGCGCACGCCGGGCTGCACGGGGAATGAGGCCGGCGGCTTAATGAGGAATGGGACATTCGTGAGGCAGTCTTCAAAGGTGTTCTGGGTTTTCTCGACCAGGCCGTAATCGCCGGTGAAGTCACCGTGATCCGAAAACAGGAAGAAGGCCGTGTCGTCGTAGATGCCGGCTTCCTGCAGCGCCTTGCGGACCATGCCGAACTGTGCGTCCACCCGCGCGCACATGCCGTAATAGGTCGCCCGCAGCTCGGTCCAGCGCACCTCGTCCCAGCCGCCCATGTTCTGTCGCTGGCGGATGCCGGTAAGCAGCGACGGCTCGTCGGCTGGCGCGGCAGGTGTCGGGATGCGCGGCGGGAGCCTGTCACGCTCAATGGCGCTGAACCAGGGATCCTCGACCGCGTACGGCGGATGCGGATAGGTCAGGGGCAGGTAAATGCATAGCGGCTTGTCCGTCGGCGGATTGCGAATTAGCTCAAGTGCGCCTTCTACGAAGGCCCAGTCGCTGTCATAAATGTGGTGCTCTTCCGGGTCCTTTTCCTGCTGCCCGACGAAGAAGGAATAGTAGTTGTCGCTGCCCGGCCCTCCGCGCCAGCTGTCCGCAGCGTGCGTATTCCGGCGCAGCGGTCGTTCAGGCGTATTCGGTGGCTCGTATTTCACATCGCAATAGTCAGCATAGCCGTGCTGGGCGGGCACGACGTCATTCTTGCCGCCCCACCAGACGAACCAGCCCTGGTCTTTCAGCGACTTAAGCAACATGGGCTCATCAGGTTTGAGCATGTGATACATGGTGCGGTGGCCGCGCGTGTGCGGATACCAGCCCGTCATAAAGGAACATCGGCTGGGCGTGCACACCGGATTCTGGCAGAACGCGTTGCGAAAGGAAACCGTGTCCTCACGCACTGCCTGGTCCAGGTTGGGCGTCACGGCAGCAGCATTGCCCATGTGCCCCAGCACGTCGCCGCGCCACTGGTCCGGATTCATGATGACGACGTGCGGTTTGTCAGGCATCAGTCAACCTCAAAAGTGGTTCCGATTGCACGCGGTGGATCCGAGCGCAGCACAGCGCGCATGCGACGCTGAAATCTGCTCGGCAGAATCAGCAAGAGCCGTTCGATGGCGCCGCTGCTCACCAGCAAAAGGGTGACGATCAACATTACCCAGGGCAAGCCGTTCAACAACACGAAATTAAATTCCAATGTTTGGCCGAGCAACGACAGACCATTCTTCTGGATGTCGGAGGAGACGGCCCGCAGGCCAGCAAACAGCCAGGCGCCCAGCACCACCCGAAAGGGATGCCAACCGCCGAATATCACGATGGCCAGCGCGATCCAGCCGTCGCCCTGCATGGCCGGTGGGTTGGAAAGGCCTGGCTTGAAGTGCAGGGAATAGGCCGCGCCGGCCAGCCCCACCAGCGCTCCTCCCAGCATGACGTAGGCGTAGCGCATGCGATTGACGTTTGTGCCGCGGGCGTAGGCCGCTTCAGGGCGCTCGCCGATGGCCCGATGCGCCATGCCCGGACGTGTACGGAACAGCCAGAACCATACGAATATCACGAGGGCGTAACTGAAATAGACCAGTACATTTTGCTGGAAGAACACCTGCCCCAGCAGCGGCACATCCTGCAGCAACGGGAAGGACCATTTGGGTACAACCGGGCCGGGGATACGCGTATATTCCTGCCCCAGAAACTGGGCGAGATCCGCAGCCAGCAGAGTGAGGATGAAGCCGACCGTCACCTGGTCAAGCCGCAACTCGATACTGGACAGCGCGATGATGAGCGCGATCAACGCGCCGACCAGCATGGCGGCCAGCAATCCGGCCACAAGGCTGTTCGTAATCCAGGCGACTACGAAACCGGCCATCGCAGTGGCGATCAGGCTGCCGTTCAGCGACAGGTTGATGACGCCGGCGCGCTCGGTGATGGTCTCGCCAACACTGGCGATGACCAGCGGAGTCGCATTGGCCACGACGCTTCCAAGTGTGTTCAGCAGTTCTTCGTTCATCAGCCCAACAATCCACTCGGCCCTGAGCCGGGCATTTTCGCGGAATCGGCCGCTGCGCTGCTGTTACGCGTTTCCAGACGCTGCCTCAATCCCTGAAACAGGATAAAGACGAGCACCAGCGTCCCCTGCAACACCCCTGCAAGCGAAGAGTCCAGTTGCAAGGAGACGCGCAGGCGTGTGCTGCCAGCCAGAATCGCCGAGAAAGCGAAGGTGATGAAGGGAATCCAGAAGGGGCGCATGGTCGAAAGCAGCACGACGAGCAGCCCCAGAAAGCCGATACCGCCGGCAGCCAGCGGGCGGAAGCTGCCGTAGGTGAACATGACGCGGTAGGAACCAGCCACGCCCGCCAGCGCGCCACAGGCCAGGAAAGCGCTCATGGCCACCATGCCAGTGGGTACCCCCAGCAACAGGGCGGAGCGAGGGTTGTTGCCGGTTGCCTTCAGCTGCAGGCCCCAGCGAGTGCGCGCCATCAGGTAGGGCACCAGCACCATGGCAATCACGGTCAGCGCGATAGCCAGCAAGCCTAGCGGCCACTCGCGCGAGGCGGCGGGATACAGTGCCTGGTCAAGAAAAGGCCGGGACTGCTGCGCGCTGCCGCCTTCCGGGTACCATGGGCCGCTGATCAGGTAGATGCCCCACACGCCCGCCAGGGCGTTGAGCGCCATGCCGCCGAAGATTTCATTGACGCCCAGCCAGATTTTGAGCGCGCCGGTGATGCCGCCCCACAACATGCCACCGACCATTGCCAGCAGGATTTGCAGCAGCAATTGCAACGGCGCCTGCTCTTCGGGCAACTGAATGTTAAGCGCGCCCCAACTGGAGAAAATCGCGCCCGCCAGAATTTGCCCCTCGATGCCGATGTTCCACAGGCCTGCGCGAAAGGTCACGAACAGCCCGACGCTGGCCAGAGTCAGGGGCACCCAGAAGTTCAGAACTCCGGCAAAGGAGCGCGTGTTGCGGAAGGCGCCCTGCATAATCTTCTGCAGCACCTCGAGCGGGTCGCGGCCCACTGACAGGACCAGCAAGGCGGCAAGTAACAGGGACAGGACAACCGGAAGCAGGACGAACGCCAGCCTGGCAGGCCTGGAAGAGAGCTTGAACACCGTTTATACCTGACTGAACTCGCCGCCGATGAGGTACCCCAACTCGTCAATCGTCGTCGCCGCGACATCCGGAACCTCATGCACGCGACCCGCGTAGAATACCAGGATACGGTCGCTGTAGGCGACCAGTTCATCCAGCTCCGCCGAGCTGAAGATGATTGCAGTGCCGCTCTCGCGCCGTTCCAGCAGCAGCTGCCAAATCCAGCGCGCAGATTCGACGTCCAGGCCACGCGTTGGTTGCTCAAGGATAAGCAGACGAGGGTTGGCCGGCAACAAGGCCATCAGGACACGTTGCTGGTTGCCGCCGGAAAGCTGCTCAATGAGGTCTTCTGCCTGGCCACGCACATCGTAATGCTCCAGACTCTCGCGCGTGTGCTGCGCGAGCGCCGGCCAGTCCAGAAACCTGTGTTTGCCGCGCACCAGCGCCATGTGCTCGGTCAGCGTCAGCCCGGCGATGAGGCCCTCTTCCAGGCGGCCGGCTGCACCGAAAACGACACCGTTGCGCAAAAAGTGTCGGTAACTGTGATTGGTCATATCTTCGTTTTCCACCAGCACACGTCCGCCCATGATCGGCTCGAGGCCACAGATGGCGCGCATGGTGAGGCTCTGGCCACTATTGTCCAGCCCGGCCAGGCCGACCACCTCGCCGCGGCGCAGCGACAGATTCAGACCCTCAATTTGCAGGCGCCGGTCGCGCAACTGCAGATTTTCCAGCTGCAGGACAACCTTGTCCAGCGGCACGACATTGCGGGCATGCGGCCCCAGTTCCTGGCCAAACATGAGCCGCACCAGCTGTGACTTGACCTCGCTGGCCTGTTCCGCCGTTACTTCCTCGCCCAGGGGCATCGCCGCTTCGCCGATCAGACGGCCAGCACGCAGCACGACGACCTTGTCACAGAGGGAGATAATGTCCTCCAGCTTGTGCGACACCAGCAGAACGATGACGCCTTCCTCCCGGGCAAGTCGTTGCAAGGCCTCAAACAGCGTCTTCTTCTGCTCGGCTGATATGCCGGTCGTCGGCTCGTCCAGGATCAGGGCGCGCACTCCCAGCGCCAGCAGGCGCACGATCTCCAGCTGCTGCCGCAGGGCGATGCTCAGCCGCTCCACCGGCGCTTCCGTCTCCAGCTCGAAGCCAAGTCGTCCGGCAGCCTGGATTAATTCGGTGCGAGCTGCAGCCCAGTCCGGCAGTACGCCGCCGTCACGCCCATACACAAAGTTCTCCAATGTGGTGAAGGCGCCGATATCCAGCGGGTCCTGCTGCAACATGCCGATGCCTTCACGAATGGCATCTTCAGGACTGTCGAAGTGGACGGTTTCGCCTTCGAGCAAAATGTCGCCGCTGTCCGCTGGCTGGAAGCCGGAGAGAATTTTCATAAGCGTGGACTTGCCGGCGCCGTTCTCTCCCAGGATACCGGTGATGCAGCCCTGGGGGAAAGTGACGTTGATGTCGTTGTTGGCGTGCACAGCGCCAAAGCGCTTGTGGATGTTGCACAGCTGAATTTCCATGTTCAGGCGGTTCCGTAGCGCAGGCCAAGATCATTCAACCAGCGCCGGTAGGCGATGGCCGTGCGATCCGAGCGCAAGTGCAGCTCGGCCTGCAGATCGAGCGGCAGCAGTTCCGGCCGCTGCGATTCGACGATGGGCAAGTCCTGCAAGGCGATTTCGTCCTGAAAGGCGCGTAACTCCGTTTCGGGAGCGTCGTAAGAGTGGTTCATCACCATCCACATCCACATGATGCTGCGCAGGGGCTCCTCCGGCGTCACCATCAGCAAAATGGCGAATCGCGGGCCGAGGGCTTCCTTGCGGAAATAGGCCACCAGCGGGCGGTACACCTGGTAGGTGTAGTTGACCACTTTCGCTTCCCCGGTACCGTCCGGGTTTGGCTGGAAGACCCGGATGTTATTGGCCGTCACACCCTGCTCATCGGTGACGACCTCATAGTCTTCGATCTCTGTGCGCTCCCGCACGCCCAGGATGTTCTCGTGCACAAAGGGGAAATGGGCCACGTCCAGAAAGTTCTCGACCATGCGCGGCCCGGCCGCCCTGAAGTGGTAAGGCCCGCACAGGACGCGTCGAAAGCTGTCGTCGCCCCATTCGGGAAAGGGTGGCAAGGGATTCAGTGGCTCGCCCAGGCATACCCACACGAAGTCGAAGTGGATGCAGGCGTGGTAGCGGCGAACCACTGCGCGCGGTGAGGGTTTCTGTCCAGGGTGCGCCGGCATGTGCACGCAACGCCCCTCGGCATCGTAAGTCCAGCCGTGATAGGGGCACATCAGCTGCACGCCCTCCTGAACTTCCCCCAGCGACAGCCGTGTACCCCGGTGCAGACAGAGATCCTGCCAGGCAAGGATCTGCTCGCCCGCGCGCCAGATGACAATGTCCTCACCCAGCAATCGCGCGCCGGCGATGCCGCTTTCGTCCAGCTCGCGCAGCGGCATGACTGCATGCCAGTCATTCAGCAATACCGGGTCATCAATCATGGTTTCTCTCCGGCCACAGCACATCCGGCTTCGCACCTGTCACCTGCTTGCCCTCGACGTGACGCCATCCATCATGGTCGGAATGTAACACAGACCAGCTCAGCATATAAAAAAGCGGGGTGTCATCGCTGACACCCCGCAAGCAGTTGAAATCGCGACGATTACTCGCTGGCTCCGATCATGCCCTCGAGCAGTTGCGGCACGAACCAGATGTCCAGCAGTGGCACGGCGTCGCCTTCCGCAGCCAGCTCTGTGCCATCCTGCAGGTTCAGCGGACCCTGCCACAGGTAGATTGAGTCGACCATCTCCTGGGCGCTCATATACTCGGCAAGCCCGGCCTGGAACTCGTCCAGGTTGGCGACGATGTCTTCAGGCATCCCGTCGCCACGGCCGTAGCCGCTGGTAGAGGTGTCCGGATTGTTGATGTCCATCCAGTCCAGCGCCAGCCAATCCCAGGATTGCTCCCAGCTGCCATCAGCTACGCTGTTGATGACGTCCAGATAGGCCGGACCCCAGTTGTAGTAGGCAACGCCGAGGCAGGCATCTGGCGCCTCATCACAGCCGCCTGCGTTGCCATAGGGGATGGCGAAGGTGCGTTCGCCATCAATGGCGCGCCGGCCGGCAACCTGAATGGCCTCGGTGGTGTCGATGCCGGAGATGACGACGTCGGCGCCGCTGTCAAAGAACTCGTTGGCGACCTCGGTAGGATCCAGCGTAAAGCCGGGGATGTGGAACCAGAATCCAATCCAAGTCACGGTGTATTCCAGATCCATGCCACTGTCTGCGCGGTAGGTGTTCCAGCAATGCCGTGCGCCCAGGTAAGCCGAAGCGGCCAGTCGACGCGTCTCCGGGTCAATCAGGGCGCCCAGATAGCCGATCTTGCCAGTCTCGGAAGCCAGCGCGGCTGAGCAACCTGCCAGCAGCCGTGGCACTTCCATCAAAGTGTTGAAATTGCCCACATTTGCCGGAGCGTCCCCGTGAAGAACGTTGCTTCCAGTGATGTTGATGAACGGAATCTCCGGAAAGGCCTCAGCGACGGAGTTGGTGTCCTGTTCGAAAGAGGCCGAGGTAGTAAAGATGACCTCTGCGCCGCTGTCGACCATCTCGGTCACCACGTCCATAAGTGTTGCTTCAGGCGTATCGGCCTCGTTCAGGCTCTCGAAAAACAGCATGGTCGCGTTTTCGTTATTCGCCTGAACGTATTCGCCCGCCTCAAAGTGAGACTGGCTCCAGCCGCGATCGTTCTTCGGGCCAACGAGCACGACGCCGAAAACGATATCGTCCTGTGCGACCACTGGCAGCGCCAGCAGAACGAACAGGGTGCAAATCATGAACACGATGGTAGCTCTGCGGAACATGGATACTCCCTCATTAGCCTGACCACGCGGGTAGTGTAGCACGCGGTCAGGATTCAACAAGCAGTTCTGCACAAATGAGGCAGTGGTGAATTGTACATTTCTTGCGTCAGCTGACCAGAAAACCACCGTCTACTGGCAAGGTCACGCCATGCACCATGCCGGCCTGGTCGCTCAGCAACCAGGCGACTGCCTCAGCCACGTCCAGCGGGCGTGCGAAGCGATTGAGCGGAATACGCGCCAGCATCGGCGCGCTTTTTGCGGGGTCGCCCCATGCCATCTCGCCCATCGGCGTCAGCGTGACTGTGGGGTTGACCGCGTTCACACGGATGTTGTGCGGCCCCAGTTCCAGCGCCATCATGCGCGTCAACTGGTCCAGCGCGCCCTTGGAGGTACAGTAGGCAGTGTGCTGCGCCAGCGCCCTTGAAGAAGCCTGGCTGGAGATGTTGACAATGGCGCCGCCACGACCCCCCGCGATCATACCGCGTGCCACAATCTGCGACACAATCAGCGCGCCGCGCACATTAACGGCCATCACCTCGTCAAAGGCTGCAATGCTCACATCCAGAAAGGGTTCGAGAATCGAGACGCCGGCGTTATTCACCAGCAGTTCAAAAGGTCCGGCATGGTTCAACGCTGAATGCGTGGCAGCCACATCCGCGAGATCGACTGCGATCGTCTCGCAGTCGACTTCCTCGCGCAGTGTTGCCAGGTCAGCTTCCGTGCGACTGAGCGCAACCACCTTCGCGTTGCAGGCGGCAAGATGCAGGGCGATCTCGCGGCCGATGCCTTTGCCCGCACCGGTTACGAGCGCGCGTTTGTCGCCGAAATCCGGATTCATTGTACAATCTCCGCAGCAACCAGTTGAAAATGCATTGTACCCATCAGTATAGGCGCCACCACAGGAGTGACCCATGCTTCTCAACCGCAATCACGTCGCTGACTATCAGCGTGATGGCTACGTTTTGCTCGAAAATGTGTTCGCCCCCGTGGAAGTTGCCGCCATGCTGAGCGAGGTGGAAGGCGGCGAGCGCGTCGCCAGCCATACACATTTGCGCGGTGATGCCAGTGGGCGCAAGGCCGGGCTGGCCATCTGGCACGAACTTGGCGACGACGTGTGGGCCGCTGCCTCAACTTGCCCGCAGATTGTGAACAACGTGAGGATTTTGATGGGCGAAGAGGTCAGCTTCTTTCATGGCAAGGTCATGCTGAAGGAAGCGCGCACTGGCGGCAAGTGGGAGTGGCATCAGGATTACGGCTACTGGTACGACCTGGGATTCGTCTTTCCGTATATGATGAGCGCCTTCGTCGCCCTGGACCCGGCGACCCGGGAGAATGGCTGCCTGCAAGTGCTACGCGGCTCACAGATGATGGGACGGCTGTCACATGGTCAAGTCGGCGAACAGACCGGCGCGGATGAAGACCGAATTTCGCTTATCGAATCCAACTTTGAACGCGTTTACTGCGAGATGGCGCCGGGCACAGTTCTATTCTTCCATTGCAACCTGCTGCACGCCTCCGGCCCCAACGACTCTGACCTGCACCGGCGCGCCTTCATCATCTGTTACAACGCACT
Source organism: Phototrophicaceae bacterium (assembly GCA_965223965.1). GTDB lineage: Bacteria > Chloroflexota > Anaerolineae > Aggregatilineales > Phototrophicaceae > JAGWBD01. The sequence goes on along the minus strand of CBDCXX010000006.1, from coordinate 1,052,168 downwards.
CGCCAACCCGCAACTGGGGAATCCGGCGCGGACGGCACTGCCGCCCTGCCCGGTCGGCGCTGACGACGCCATCCTGCGGCGCGCCACCAATGGACAGGCAGGTTAGTCCACGACGCCTTCCAGAGTCTCCGCGATCAACTGATCCACCACCTCGATCAGGGCTTCGCGGTCGTCCGCACCCTCACTCGTGGCCCGGCGCCAGGTCGCCAGTTGCCGGTCGGCGCTGGTGCCGTTGCGCAGCAACGTTTGCAGGTACTCAACGTCCTTGCGCGTTCCCAGTTCATCGAGCACAGGATCGACAATCCCCATGAGCTCGTTCGTCAGGAAGCGCATCGGTATTTCTTCCTCTTTGCCGAAATCTACGAGCTTGCCGTCGATGCCGTATCGTCCGGCGCGCCACTTGTTTTCGAGGATTAGCAACGAGTGATATTCGCGCCAACTGCAGTTCTTTTCCCGCAGCCTCACCAGCATGGCCACAATTGACTGGATCAGGGCCACCACGCACAGCGCTTCGTCGAGGCGGGTACAGATGTCGCAGACGCGCACTTCCAGAGTGCCCAGGCCGACCTGGGGCCGCACATCCCACCAGATGCGAGTGGCATCAACCTCATCGGAATGCTTGTCACTACCCTTGCCCAGTGAGCCGACCTTGCCGAACAGGTTGACCATCTCGCGGAATTCGCTGTAGGAGCCAAAGGCCGGCGGCATTCCGGTTCGTGGCAGACCCTTGATGATGATGCTGCGATAGCTCTTCAAACCGGTGTCCTGCCCGGACCAGAACGGTGAACTCGTTGTAATTGCCAACAAATGTGGCAGAAAATAGCGCAACTGGTTCATCACATCAATGAGCAACTCAAACGCTTCCGGTGATTTACCGAAACCCATGTGCACGTGCATGCCGAAGACCAGCTGGTTTCGCGCCACTGACTGCATGTTCATCTGCAGCTCCTGATAGCGCTCGCCACTGCTGACTTCCTGGTCCTCCCAGCGCGAGAAGGGATGTGTGGAAGCAGCCAGTATGCTGCGACCATGTTCCCGTGCTACGTCGTATACTGTTGCGCGCAGGCGCTTCAGTTCCTGACGCACTTCTGCGACGTCCCGGCAAATCTCCGTTCCCACCTCAACCTGCGACTGCAACAATTCTGCCTTGAACTGTTCCCCCAGCAGGGAGCTGCCGGTGGCCTTCAGCGCCTCAAAGCCAGGCGTAAGCTCGCGGGTATGCGGGTCGATAATCTGATACTCTTCTTCCACGCCAAGCGTAAGTGGCACCTTGATCATGGCGGTTGCTCCTTCTGTAACATCTCTCGCCTTAAAACTCGTGCAGTCAAATTATTGCTAAGCGAACTGCTGGTTACAACTCCTGATAGGCCGGGTTCGTCAGGAAGGGGATCATGCTTTCGGCACGAATCATCCCGTCAAACAGCTCGCGCGCCCGCCCGAACAATCCGTTCTCGAAGCGTTCCGCGCCAACTTCTGCGCGAATCACATCCATTTCTTCATCCAGTAACCTGGCATAGAGCGGCTCATTGAGGACGCGGCCGTCTTCCAGACGCGATTCATGATGCAGCCATTGCCAGACCTGGGCCCGGCTGATTTCGGCGGTGGCGGCGTCTTCCATCAGCGAATAGAGCGGCACACAGCCATTGCCGCCCAGCCAGGCCTCCAGATATTGAATACCGACACGCAGATTCAGCCGGACTCCCTGTTCGCTGATACTGCCTTCGCATGCGGTCAACAGGTCAGCTGCCGCAACGTCAACATCCTCGCGCGGCCGGTTGATCTGATTCTGCTCCGGCATCAATTCGTCAAAAACTTCCTGCGCGATCGGTATCAGGCCCGGGTGCGCGACCCACGTGCCGTCATGGCCATCGCGCGCCTCACGCAGCTTGTCCTGACGTACCTTCTCCAGTGCCTGTTCGTTGGCGACCGGATTGTTGCGGATCGGGATTTGAGCAGCCATACCGCCCATCGCGTGAATGCCACGCCGGTGACACACCTTGATGACATTCAGCGTGTAATTGCGCATGAACGGCACAGTCATTGTCACCTGGGCGCGGTCCGGCAAGACGGAATCCCGGCGCTTGCTGAAGGTCTTGATGTAACTGAAGATGTAATCCCAGCGGCCGCAGTTCAGGCCGCCGGAATGCTCACGCAGCTCGTATAGTATTTCTTCCGTCTCGAAGGTTGCCTGAATAGTCTCGATTAGCACGGTGGCGCGCACGCTGCCCCTCGGCAGGCCCAGCTGGTCCTGAGAGAAATTGAAAACATCGTTCCACAGGCGCGCCTCAAGGTGGCTCTCCAGCTTGGGCAAATAGAAATAAGGCCCACTGCCCTGCTCCAGCAACTCTCGCGCATTGTGGAAAAAGTAAAGACCAAAATCAAAGAGGCCACCCGGCACGGGCAATCCGTCAACCAGCATGTGTTTCTCGTCCAGATGCCAGCCGCGCGGTCGTACCAGCAGCGTCGCGGTCGATTCCTTCAACTGATAGAAGCGCCCGTCGGGATTATTGAAGGTGATGGTCCTGCGAACCGCATCGAAGAGGTTGCGCTGACCCTCCAGCATGTTGGACCAGGTCGGCGAATTGGCATCTTCGAAATCCGCCATGAAGACCTGCGCGCCGCTGTTAAGTGCGTTGATTACCATCTTGCGCTCGGTCGGGCCGGTTATTTCCGTGCGACGGTCGCGCAAGTCAGGTGGAATGTCCGCTACCCGCCAATCCCCTTCGCGGATGTGCCGGGATTCCGCCAGAAAGTCCAGGCTGCCGCCCCTGTCTATCTCCGCCTGACGTGCGACGCGGGCCTGCAACAGTTCGTCCCGACGAGCACGGAAATCGCGCGCCAGGGACGCGACGAATGCGACTGCCTCCGGCGAAAGGATCTGTGAACAACCTTCAGGGCATTCGGCAGCGATAGATATTCCCTGTGTGGCCACTGTCATACTCTCCCTTCCCTGGTGTTGCACGTCACAGCGGTGACAACCGGCCTGCACGCCATTCTGCCAGCTGCGGCTCTCCGGCCCACAGCAAATCCGGCGCTTCGCACAACTCATCCAGCAAACTGGCAGACACCTGCACAGTTTCCAGGTCAAGCGTGTTGTCTATACGCACGACGCGCGCCTGCTCGCGGTCTGCCGGGCAGCTGCGAAACAGATGCCGGAGCGCCATGTCGATGGTTTGCTCATCGTCCTCGTAGACGAGCGGCAGGCGGCCGCGCAGCAGGCCGCCACTGGTGAACACGTTCAGGGTAGTCAGCGGCAAATCGATCTTCTCATAGAGGCGCCTGGTCATAAAGTCCGCCAGACCGATGCCGGTGGCATTGCCGTGGGAAGCGGGCGTCAGATCAAGTACAACAATCGCTTTCACACGGGGGGCGACCGGCTCAGCTTCGCCTTCCATGAGTAGTCGGCCGATGATGTTGGTATCCATGCCGGCGCCACTTATGTCCTTGCCCATACGGTCGATGATGAGCAGATCTATGTCATCGACGGGCAAACGCGGCATCAAATCGCGCGAGCGCTGCAGCAAACGCTGCTCGCCGGCGACAAGCTCGTCGGCACTGAACACCTCAAGCTCGACCGGCCGGTGATAACCGTCCTCAACGGTCGCAATCCCGGCAACCAGCGGCACGCGCTGCAGCAGGCCGGCGCCAATCTGCGGCATGATGTCGCGCAGACCGGGGATGCCGTGGCTGTGAATCCATGAAGCGCCCCGCTCCTTGCCCAGCCCGATGGCCAGCATCTTGAGCAGGCCGCTCTCATGCGGGCCGTGGAAATCAGTATGCACCTTGATGCGGTTGGCAATGATGAGCGCATCGGCTTCCGCCACGTTGCGGTCGAGGTGCAGCGGGTAGCCGTGCTCCGTCGTGCCTAGCAACTCTACTTCCATTGTCGCGCGTAGCGGACAGCCCATGCTCTCCTGTGTGACTCCCAGCCCGGCCAACACTTCCAGCTGCCCTGCTGCGGTCGCGCCGCCATGGCTGCCCATGGCCGGCACGATGAAGGGACTGCCGCCGGAGGTCTGCACCAGTCGCACCAGGCTGCGCGCGATTTCCACGATGCCCGCAACACCGCGGCTGCCGATGCCGATGGCGACCTGCTTGCCACTTACCTGCGCTGCCAGCCCCTTCCGCTCCCAGGCCGCAGCCAGGGCGACTTCAGGGACGACGGGCTCGCCGGCGGGCAACTGACGTTTGACTGTACACAGTGGTGGTAAAATTGAAGTGCGCTCTGCAATCATGTTGCGGAGTATACACCCGTCGCCCAAGATTTCAATTAATCTCACATCTGCCCTGCCAGCGCAAACGCTCGCCGCCTGCCGCATCCTTCGCTACAGTTTGCCCAGATTGTTCTGGTGCCACGCGCTGCGGCAGCGCTGGACGAATTGTGAGGAGTAATCAATGGAATTGCAACTGAAGGACAAGGTCGCCGTGATCACGGGAGGCAGCATCGGCATCGGTCTTGGCATTGCCAGGGGCCTGGCGGCTGAGGGCGTGCACCTGGCGCTATGCGCGCGCGACGGGGAACGTCTGGCCCCTGAGGCGCGCGCCATCGCCGCAGACCATGGCGTGCGCGTGCTGGACGCGGCCGTCGACGTGACGAACACGGCGGATCTGGACCGGTTCGTTGCGGCGATTAATGCGGAATTCGGCGGCGCCGACATCCTGATCAACAACGCCGGAACCGGCAGTGAAGAAAAGATCATGGACGCTGATGACGCGCGTTGGCAATACTACTGGGAGCTGCACGTAATGGCCGCCGTTCGTCTGGCCCGGGCGCTGGCGCCGGGCATGATGGAACGCGGCGGCGGCGTCGTGCTCAACAACGCCTCCATCTGCGCGACCCAGCCGCTCTTTTACGAGCCTGTTTACAACGTGACCAAGGCCGCTCTGGTCATGTTTTCGAAGTGCCTGGCCAACGAACTCATCCCATTCAACATTCGCGTCAACGCCGTCAACCCCGGCCTGGTGCGTACGCCGGACTGGAACAAGACCGCCTCCCTCGTGACGCAGGACATGGAGCAGACGGCCGACGAGTGGCTGCAGGACATAGCAGACCAGTACGCGCCTATCAAGCGCTTCGCCACGGCGGCGGAAATCGCCGACTTCTTCGTCTTCCTGTGCTCGCCGCGGGCCAGTTACAGCGTGGGCTCCACCTATTACGTCGATGGCGGCTGGCTGAACGTCATCACCTGACCCGCGCAAACTCAGTCGCGCGCATCGCGTTTGTGCCAGTCCTCTGCGAAGAGGTTGAAGTGCAATTTCTGCCGGGGATTGGCCGCGATTACGTCTTCGTCCAGTGTGACGCCCAGTCCCGGCCCCTGCGGCAGGCTGAAATACCCGTCCACTACCTTTGGCAGACCGGGCGCAGCCGCAAGTACATAGTCTTCGCCGAAATCGTTGAAATGCTCCTGAATCTTGAAGTTCGTGGTGCAGGCGGCCAGATGTAACGCCGCGGCCGTGGAGACCGGCCCACCGACGTTGTGAGGTGCGACAAGCACGAAGTAGGCTTCCGCCCAGGCAGCCAGCTTCTTCGTGTTCAGGATGCCGCCAAAGTGTGAGATATCCGGCTGGATGATGTCCGCGGCCTGCATCTCAAACAGCTCGCGAAACTCGTACATGGTGTGCATGCGCTCGCCCGTCGCCACCGGCACGCCAAGGGCAGCGATGGCTTCGCTGGTCTTTCGCAGCGCGGCGATGTTTTCCGGCGGCACCGGCTCCTCCACCCATGCCGGAATGAAGCGCGCCAACTCGCGCGTGAGCTCGATGGCCGTCACCGGATTGAAGCGGCCATGCATCTCGATCATGATCTCGACGTCCGGCCCCACCGCGTCGCGCACCGCCTCCACCAGCTCAATGACGCGTAGCTTTTCGGCCCGTTCCAGTTCGTAGAAGCCCGCGCCGAAGGGGTCGAACTTGAGGGCGCGGTATCCGTTGTCGAGCACCGCCTTTGCGGCTTCGTGAAATTCACCCGGCGTGCGCTCCACGTTGTACCAGCCGTTGGCATAGGCCTTGATATGTTCGCGCACCTCGCCGCCCAGCAGACGGTAGACTGGCTGATCCAACGCCTTGCCGATGATGTCCCAGCAGGCCATTTCCACCAGCGCTGTGGCCGTCATAATGATTTCGCCGGCACGCCCGAAGTCTTCTCTGAACATACGCTGCACCAGGCGCTCAATCTGGAAGGGATCGCTGCCCAGCACGTAGCGCGGAATCGCCTCCGAGAGATACCCGAGAACGGCGTCAGTGCGGTTGAGCACGCGCGCCTCGCCCACTCCCACAAGCCCTTCATCAGTCTCGACCTTAAGAAAGGTCAGATTACGCCAGGGCGTACCCAGTACCAGCGGCGTCACTTTTGAAATTCGCATGAGACTTCCTTGTCCAGATCAGTAACTGCATTGGAGCGGATTGTAGCGCTTTGGGTCGTAAACCGGTCGTGGTCAGGGGCAGGCCGTAGGTGTTAGACTACCGGCAAGATGCGCATCCTGCCTTCCAGACTACAAGGGTTTAGCGGTAGCTTTGGCGCCGACCTGCTGGCCGGTGCCAGCGGCGCGGCGGTGGGCGCCCCGCAGGCGATGGGCTTCGCCATCATCGCCGGTGTGAGCCCGATTTTCGGGCTCTACACTGCTGTTGTCGCCACCATCGTTGGCGCCCTGTCTACCAGTTCAGTATTCATGACGGTCAACCCCACCAATGCGCTGGTGCTGGTGGTCGGCAGTACGCTGTCTGCCTACGCGGACGATGACCCCCTGGGCCATCTCTTCACCCTGACAGTGATGGTCGGTCTCGTTCAACTGCTGCTCGGACTGTTGCGAGCCGGGAATCTCTTCCGCTTCGTTTCAAACGCGGTAATGACCGGTTTTGTCAGCGGGGCCGGCCTGCTTATCATCATTGGCCAGTTACACGCCTTCGTCGGACTGGGCAGCAGGGGCTCTGACAGCGCGTTGTTGCGCATCAGCGACTGGCTGCAGCGCCTGCCGCAGGCGCATCCGCCAACGCTTTTCGTTGGCCTCCTTTCCATCGCGCTCATTCTGGCGCTTAAACGAACTCGCCTGAAGTATCTGGCCATGCTGTCCTCGCTGCTCGTCTGCAGCGCGCTGGTACATTTCGCAGGTTGGCAGGACGTGTTGCTGACCGGTGATCTGATGCCTGTTCCGGCAGGGATGCCGCAGCTGGTGCTGCCCGTACCGGCCTATGTTCCCGAGCTGGCCTTCGCCGCGCTGGCCATCGCCCTGCTCGCCTCCCTGCAAAGCGCCGGCCTGACGCGCATGGTTCCGCAACCTGACGGTACCATGGCCGGCGTCCAACGCGATCTGACGGGCCAGGGCCTGGCCAACATTGCCGGTGGCTTGTTTCAGGGGCTGCCATCGGGCGGGTCCCTTTCGCGCACCGCAATCAACATCAGCGCGGGCGCCCGCAGCCGCATGGCCAACATTTTCTCGGGCCTGTTCATCGCGGCCATCCTGCTCATCTTCGGCCCCATGATCGAGCGTATCCCGCTGGCGGCGCTGGCCGGTCAGTTGGTCGTCGCTGCCACCAGCCTCATTCGCCTGGATGCCCTGACCCTTGCCTGGCGCGTCAACTTCGCCGCGCGCGGCGCTCTGCTCGGCACCCTGGGAGCAACGCTTGCTTTCCCGCTGGAATTCAGTGTCTACATTGGCGTCGCGATCTCCCTGCTGTTTTACGCCTGGTCTTCCGCGCGCAACCTGCAGGTGCGGCGCCTGGTGCAGACTGAGGACGGTGCCTTCCGCGAGGTAGCGCTGCCACAGCACTTGTCCGGGCGTCAGCCGCTGGTCGTCTCCGTCGCGGGAAACCTGTATTTCGCGGCGGTGCCGCTGCTGGAAGAACGTCTCCCGCAACCGGCTGAGGACAGCGAACGGCCGGTCGTCGTGTTGCGGCTGCGCGACAACCTTTATCTGGGCAGCACCGGCATCCGCTTCCTGAAGGACTACGCGCGCAAACTCGAGGCCGCGGGAGGGCGCCTGCTGTTGGCCGGCGTTAGCCCGGACGTTCACCGGCAACTGCAGCGCACCGGCGAAACGACCTGGCTGGAGCCAATCTTTCTTGCAGAAGAAGTGATCTTTGCCTCGACACGGCGTGCCCTGGCCTGGGCGGAGGACTGGCTTCAGCAGCAAGCCCAGGAGACACCCGCAGATCCATCAGCGATCTGACAGCCCGAAGCTTCCCGCTATGTTTCAGGAGGATACAGAAATGCCCAAACGAGTGTTTCGCAGCGCTAACGCCCCGCAACCCGGCGGCGCCTATTCCCAGGCCCTTCGCGCCGGCGACTTTGTCTTTGTCTCCGGCATCGGCCCTGCGCATCCCGAGACTGGAGCGCTGGCCGACACGATCGAGGAACAGACGGCCCAGGTGCTCGAAAGCATCAGTAACATCCTGGAGGAAGCCGGGGCCGGCATGAAGGACGTGGTCAAGTCGACGGTGCATTTAAGCGACCTGTCACTTTTTTCGGGCTTCAATGAGGAATACGCGAAGTGGTTCCCGGAGCCGCGGCCGGTGCGCACCACTGTCGGCAGCCAGCTGCCCGGCATCATGGTCGAGATCGACGTCGTCGCCTGGACGGGCGAGTAACACGAGCCTGCCCTGCCACAAACAAAAAGCCCCGGCATTGCTGCCGGGGCTTGTGCTGACCCTCGGGCCAGACTAGAAGTCGAATTCGTCAACGTTGTCGATGTTGAAGACGAACGGAGCGCCCAGCAGTACCTCGCTGCCGTTCACGACCTGCAACTCGCCCAGACGGCCAGCGGAAACGCTCGCATCGCCTGGCATCAGTTCGCCGTCGACAACGGCGCGCATCACGTAGACTGACGCGTAACCCAGATCAACCGGGTTCCAGAGGACGACGGACTTGACGCATTCCGACTCGACGTAGGGACGCATGGCGTTAGGTGTGGCCAGACCGACCACAGCCACTTCACCACAGAGCCCGGCCTGGGTAACAGCTTCGGCCGAGTTCGGCGTGGCGACGCTGGTCATGCCGAAGAGCGCATCCAGGTCGTCACCATACTTGTTGATCAGGGTCGAGGCCTGGTTGAAGGAGAGGATGGCGTCTTCCTGTGCTTCCACCGTCTCCAGCCAGGTCATCTCGGGGTAGCACTCGCTGGCGTAGGCCCACATTTCGGCAATCCAGCGCGCCTGGTTCGGCGTAGTGAAGGTACTGGTGACGATACCGAATGAGGCATCCTCACCCTTCTCTTCCGCCAGTGCGTCGATCAGGCCCTTGCCGATGCCGTTGAATTCAGCCTGGTTGACGAACCACTCACGCGCGCTCGCCTCGGAGTTGGCGTCGTAGCCAACCACGTGGATGCCACCTTCCAGCGCACGCGTCAGCACCGGCGCAATGGCAACCGGGTCATTGGCGGCGAACAGGATGCCATCCACACCACGGGTGATGTAGTTCTCGATGAAGGTGATCTGGTCATCGATGTTGGCTTCGGTGGGTGCATCAGTCGTCACGCTGACGTTGCCGAGCTCCTCGGCCGCTTGCTGCTGGCCCTTGGTGGTGGCCGCAAAGTAGCCGATGCCAATCAGTTTGGGAATGTCGACCAGGGTGATGTCGGCACCCATCAGGTCCGGCGCATCAGTGGGCTGGCCACCGTCATACTCCGGCATTTCCATCATTTCGCCGTCGTCTTCCATCATTTCCGCACTCGGGCAGGCCAGCGGATTGACGTCGAGGTCATCCGCGCCGTCCCAGCGCATCATCATGTCGTCCTGGGCCAGCAGCGGGGCCGCCAGTGTGGTCACCAGCAACGCCACAACCATCAATACGTTCTTCATTGCTCTTGTCCTTCTCATCAATTGTTTCGAACAGATAGACTGCTGGCGCCAGTATAAAGTTGCTTCGCCAGAATAACAATCATGCATCAGGGAAGATGCTGCTTCAGGCAGCGCTGACCGCGCCCTCGCCGGAACGGCGTTTCTGGATGTAGTTGTTGACGAGGATGGCGAGTATGAGCACGATGCCGATCACTACAATGGTGGCGTCACCGGTCACACCGGTCAGTGCCAGGCCATTCTTCAACAGCTGAATCAATACAACGCCAATCACAGTCCCCACAATGCTGCCCGTGCCGCCGAAAATGCTGGTGCCGCCCAGCACGACCGCCGCGATAACGTCCAGTTCGTGGCCGGTGCCCATGTCTGAACGCGTGGTGGTCACGCGGGAGACGAAGATGTAACCGCCGAGGCCGGCCATCAAACCTGAGAAGGTGTAAATCAGCAGCTTGTTGCGACCGACCGGAATGCCCGAAAAGCGTGCGCCCAGCTCGTTGTTGCCGATCGCATAAAGTGAGCGACCGAAGACAGTGCGCGCAAGGATGAAGCCCGAGATGAGCGCGGCGATGATCAGGATCCACAACTGGGTAGGGACTCCCAGCACCTCGCCCGCGCTCAACTCCAGGAACCAGTCGGGATAGCCGCGTGCGGAACGCCCCTGGCTAATCCCCAGCGCCATGCCGCGGTACAGGGCCAGGGTTGCCAGAGTCATGATCAGCGGTGGCACACCCACGCGCACGATAAACAAGCCGTTTATGAAGCCGGACACCACGCCGGTCAACAAGGCAACGACGATGGCGACCTCAAGCGGCAGGCCCCAGTTTTGCCAGCTGTAGCCCAGCATGATGGCGCTGAGGCCGAAGATCGAGCCAACTGACAGATCGATGCCGCCGGTGATGATGATGTAGGTCATGGGCAGCGCCAGTAAGCCGATCTCGGTCAGCAGGCGGCCCTGGTTGAGCAGGTTGTCCACCGTGAGGAATACATCGGTTTGTGTGGAAAGCAAGAGCACGGAGAGCACCAGGATGAAGAGCAATACGCCTTCCTGGCTGAGCAGCGCGCTGCGCAACATCTCGCTGGCGCGGCCCTGACGAGTCGATTCATTCATGGTTACCTGTCTCTCACATCAGTTGCCGGCGCCGGCGCAGGATGTCGACCAGCACGGTCACCAGGATCAGGACGCCCTGCACCGCCTGCAGCCAGAAAGGCGAAACATTGATGAATACCATCGCCGAGCGGATGGTGTTGAGCAGGATGGCGGCCAGCGTGGAGCCAATAACAGTACCGGTGCCGCCGAGGATGCTCACACCACCGACCACCGAGGCCGTGATGATGACCAGCTCCAGGTTGGGCGGCACCGTGGCCTGAATAACCTGCAACTGGGTGGCGAACATCACGCTGGCGATGCCGACAAAAACACCGTTGATGATGAACACGGTCATGATGGTGCGGCGCTCGGAGATACCGGAGAGGCGCGCCGCCTCGGCATTGCCGCCCACGGCATAGATGGCGCGCCCGGTAGCGCTGTTGCGCAGCCACCAGGCCGCCAGTAGCGTCAATACCAGCATTATGAAAATGCCCATCGGAATACCCAGCGGCCGCTGCTGCGAGAGCGCGTATTCGGCCGGCATGCCTGTGATCCATTCTGCATTGGTGAAGATTAAAAGGCCGCCCTTGAGGATACTGAGCATGCCAAGCGTCACGATGATGGAGGGGATGCGCAGCCAGGCAACCAGGAAGCCGATCAGCGAGCCGACCAAAGCGCCAAGCACCAGTGGCGCAAGCCAGGAGAGCCAGACCGGGTAGCCGGCCACGACCATCGCGCCGCTGATGATTCCCAACACGCCAATCAGCGAGCCGATGGAAATGTCGATGTTGCCGGACATGATGACCATCGAAACGCCAATGGCGGCGACGGCAATGTAGGCGTTGCCCTGCAGAATCTCCGAGATATTGCGGTCGGCCACGTAACGTGGATTGAGCACGCCCACCACGATGATCAGCGTGAGGATGCCCAGCGCCAGCACACTTTCCTGGTTGCCGAGCACCTTGCTGATTTCATAGCCGGGAGAAACCTTGCGCGGCAGCGCAAACTGGGCCAGCAGCAGCAATCCCGCCAGCAGCGTCAGCCAGAAGCCGCTGCCCATCTGTGCCAGCAATTCTGCGCTTCTCTCCCCCAGAGCCAGGAAAAAAGTGAGGTGGTAGACGAGGCCCAGCAGGCCGGAAATCAGCGTGACAAAAGCGAGCGCGCGTGAATGTTGCGGCGAAAACATGCCCCACAGGGCCAGCCCCATCGTAACCAGGGCTGCAATCGGTGGCAGTGACAGGCCCTGGCGCTGAATGTCAAGTTCGTTGGCGGAACGCTCGGCGGAGATGATGCGGGCCAGGGTCGGGCCGCGCTCCGGCTGATGAATCCATGGCAGCAGCACCCACGCGAGCAACATCAGCAGGCCCACCAGCAGCAAGGCAATGCCGGTTTTTGAAGCGTGTGGTTTGGCGGCGTCTGCGTTGAGTCCTTCGTTCACGCCGGCACGTCAGTCGCGGCTTCGCTCATCATGGCGGTGGCCACGTTTTCCTGGGTCGCCACCTCGCGCGCGAATTCGGCGACGATGTGCCCCTGGCGCATCACAAGAATGCGGTCGCTCATGCCCAGCACTTCCGGCAGCTCGCTGGATATCATCAGGATGGCCAGCCCCTGCTGCGCCAGCTCGCTCATCAGCCGGTGAATTTCGGCCTTGGCGCCCACGTCGATGCCGCGAGTCGGCTCGTCCATGATCAGCACACGTGGTTTGCTGGCCAGCCACTTACTGACAACGACTTTTTGCTGATTGCCGCCGGAGAGCTTGTTCACAACTTGTTCCGTGCTGTAGGCGCGAATGTTTAGCTGGCGGATGCTGCGCCGTGCCAGGTCGCGCTCCGCGCTGCGATTGACGATGCTGCCGTTCGAGAGAGTCTTGAGCACCGCCAGCGAAACGTTTTCGCGTACCGTCATTTGGCGGATTAGCCCTTGCGTGCCGCGATCTTCCGGTACATAGGCGATGCCGAGATTCATGGCATGACCGGGATGGCGGATAGTTACTTGTTTGCCGTCCAGCAGGATCTCGCCAGAGTCCGCCGGCGTAAAGCCGAAGACGGCCTGCGCCAGCTCGCTGCGTCCCGATCCGACGAGTCCGGCCAGGCCTACAATCTCGCCGGCATGCAACTTCAGGCTGATGTCGTTCGTCAAGGGCCTGCGCGTCAGGCCGCGCAACTCGAGTACCGCCGCTCCGATTTGCGTTTCGAGCTTGGGGAAGAGGTCATCGATAGTGCGGCCCACCATCATGCTGATGAGATCGTCCTCGCTGGTGTCCTCGATCATGCGCGTGCCGACATACTGGCCGTCGCGCAGAACAGTCACCCGATCGGCCAGCATGAAGACCTCGTCGAGCCGGTGACTGATGTAGATGATGGCCACGCCGCGCTCGCGCAGCAGGCGCACCAGCGCAAAGAGGCGCTGCACATCCGCCTCAGTCAGCGCGGCCGTGGGCTCGTCCATGATAAGCAGACGTGCATTCTGCGAAAGCGCCTTGGCGATTTCCACACGCTGGCGATTGCCCACGCTCAGGGTGCCGACGTTGCGCGTCACGTCGATGTCGTGAATGTCCAGCGAAGACAGGATTTCGGCGGCCTGCTGCCTCATCTTTGGCCAGTCGATCATGCCAAAGCGGGCGGGCGGTGCGTGGCCCATGTAGATGTTCTCGGCCACGCTCAGTTCGGGATAGAGCAGGAGCTCCTGGTAAATCGTGGCGATGCCATGCGACTGGGCGTCGCGCGGGTTGCCAAACTCGACATCCGCGCCGTCCACCTGGACAGTGCCGGCTTCCGCCTGATACACGCCTGACATGATTTTGATCAGTGTGGACTTGCCGGCGCCATTCTCACCTAGCAGCGCGTGTACTTCGCCTGGGCGCACATCAAACTGCACGTCGACGAGCGCCTTCACACCGGGGAAGGACTTGTCAATGTGTGCCAGCCGAAGCAGAGGTTCCATCAGCAAGGATGCGCAAAGTGCGGACAGAGGAGCGTGACAACGTCGGGATTAATAGTCATTCTTGCCAGGACTGTCAACAGCCCCGGCGTATGCGCCAGCATTATGGGCGCACCGGCGTGCCGTCGGGCAGCCGGGTTTGCGTCCAGAATTCAACTACATCCTGACAGGGATAACGCGCCGCAAGGGCCTCGTCGATGTCGATGCCAAGGCCGGCCATGGCGTTCGGATAAAGATAGCCTTCGCGCACCAGGGGAAGTCCCGGGAACATCTCGTAATCCAGCTCTGAAGGCTCATACCATTCCTGGATGCCGAAGTTGGGCTCCCAGAGGTCCAGCTGCAGGTTGGCGGCATGGCCGACCGGCGAGGTATCGCCCGGGCCGTGCCAGGCGGTGCGCAAGCCGTAGATATTGGCGAAGAGCGCGACATCTCGCGCAGGCGTGAGGCCGCCCATCTGGCTGATGTGCATGCGCAAGAAATCGATGAGGCGCTCTTCGATCAAGGGCTGCCACTCCAGCGGATTGTTGAAGAGCTCCCCCATCGCCAGCGGCACGGCGCTCTGAGCGCGCAGCTGCCGGAACCACGAAATGTCTTCCGGCGCAAGCGCGTCTTCGAGGAAGAACAGCCGAAATTGTTCCACGTCCTTCGCAAACTGAATGGCATGCACCGGATGCAGCCGTTCGTGAATGTCGTGCAACAACTCCACTTCGTCGCCGACCATCTTGCGCACGTGTTCGATCATATGCAGCATGTCGCGGCAGTAGGCGCGCGGATCGTAGTAACTTCCGTCGGGCGCGCCTTCAGGCTTGATTATCGCCCCGCCCTTGCCGCCATAGCCGCCCATCTGCACACGGATGTGACGGTGTCCCTGCTCCATATAGCGCTGGACGTTGTCGGCCACTTCCTGCGGCGAGCCGCCATCCGCGTGCACGTAGACGTTGGCCGCCTCGCGCAATTTGCCGCCCAGCAACTCGTAGACTGGCATGCCGGCCAGCTTGCCGCGGATGTCCCACAGCGCCTGGTCGACGCCGGAAATGGCGTTGTTGAGTACCGGCCCGTTGCGCCAGTAGCTGTGCGCCATGGCCATGCGGAAGAATTCCTCGCCGCGCATAACGTCGCGGCCAAGCGCGAAGGGGCGCAGATGTTTCTCGATTGCCGTGACTACTGCGTGCCAGCGCTGCGTGAAGGTCGCGCAGCCGAGGCCATAAAGCCCTGGCTCGGAAGTCAGCACCTTGACGATGACAAGGTTCGAATTGCCGGGTTTGGTGCTGATCACCTGCACGTCGCGAATGGTTATCGGCATGTCAGAGACACTCCTGCAGGTGCAGTCGACGTTCGGCGGAAATCAGGCAGTAGATACGGGATGTCTCTTCTGCGGTCTGGTCCGTCTGAGCATGAACCAGGTCACGAGGACCAGCACGACCAGCAGGGCCAGCAGGGCCAGCCTCGGCACAACGATGGGCCAGAACAACTCATGATGCAGGGCAGCAACTGAATCAAAGGTTTTGCGCTCCACCAGTGAATCGTCCAGCAGGTAGTTAAACCAGACCAGGATCACCTGGTTGTAGGACTGCAGCACAGGCAACAGCAACCAGATCGCAGCGACCCAGGCTCCGGCCCGCAGCAGCAGTCTGACCAGTCTCATTCCGATTCCCCGACGGGCGTTGCGACCAGCGCGTCGCGCAATACTTCGGCCGGATGCAGGGCCAGGCGGCCGGTACCATGCTGGATCTGGTGGCGGCAGCTGGTGCCGGCGGCAACGATGAGCGTGCTCGCATCCGCCTCACGCACCGCCGGGAGCAGGCGGCGTTCGGCCATTTTGAGCGAGAGCTCATAATGTTCGCGCTCATAGCCGAAGGAACCGGCCATGCCGCAGCAGCCGGAATCGACTTCCTCGACTTCATAATTCTCGGGTAGACCAAGCGTCCGCATTGACGGCCCCGTCCCCACCAGGGCGCGCTGATGACAGTGGCCGTGCAGCAGCAGCTTGCGCGCAGCCTGTTCAAACTCCAGCGCCAGCTCGCCACTGTCCGCCAGTTGCGCGATGAACTCCTCGAAGAGCATCGCCTTTTGTGCGACGCGTTCCACCCGCTCATCATTCGGCAGCAGATAGTGATACTCGTCGCGCAGCATCAGCAGGCAGCTCGGTTCCAGGCCAACGACCGGGATGCCAGCGTCCACGTGGGCGGCCAGGCGCGACACCACATCGAGCGCCGCCCGGCGCGCATCTTCCACCAATCCCTCGGACATCATCGGCCGGCCGCAACAGCGATGTCCTGGCAAAAGCACCTCGTAGCCCAGCGCCTCCAGCACTTCGGTGGCAGCAATGGCGATATGCGGTTCATTCCAGGTGTTGAAACTGTCGTTGAAGAGCACGACCTGTTTGGCAGTGCCCTGCGGGGCGCCGCGATTGCGGAACCAGCTGGTGAAGGGCTCAGGCGCGAAGGCGGGCAGCGTTCGTTCACGGCTGACGCCGAGCGTGCGTTCCATAATGGCGCGCGCCAGCGGATGGCGCATGGTGGCATTGGCCAGCGGCGCCAGCGGCCCGCTGCCCATGCGACTCAAGGCTGCAATATGACCGAAGAGGCGCGCCCGCAGGGGCGTCCCGTTCGCGCGATAGTACTGCGCCAGGAATTCGACCTTGATCTTGCCCATGTCCACCGACGAAGGACATTCGGCGGCGCAGGCCTTGCAGCCGATGCACAGGTCCATCACGCCGTACATGCGCTCGCTGGTCAGCTCACTGGTTGGCAGCAGGCCGGACATGGCCGCCCGCAACGCATTGGCGCGGCCGCGCGTACTGTGCTCTTCCTCACGCGTGACCATAAAGCTGGGGCACATTGTGCCGGTCGTATTCTTGCGACAAACGCCAGCGCCGTTGCACATCTCGACGGCGCGGTGAAAGCCCTGTTCATCCGCGAAGTCCAGCGCTGTTTGCAGGGGGATGACCTCGTAGGTCTCGCCATAGCGCAGGTTGTCGCCCATCGGCGGCGCGTTGACGATGTTGCCAGGATTGAGGATGTTGTCCGGGTCAAAGCTGCGCTTGACTTGCTGATACAGTCGGTACAGTTCCGGGCCAAAGAAGCGCTCGTTCATCCAGCTGCGCGCCCGGCCGTCGCCGTGTTCGCTGCTGAGCGCGCCACCGTAGCCGTGCAGCAAACCAACTGAAAACTCCATGATCTGCGGCAGTTTGGCGACTTCCTGCGCCTTTTTCGTGTTGATGAGCGGGCGGATGTGGACGCAGCCGGCGCTGGCGTGCGCGTAGTAGGCCACGTCGGTGCCGAGGCCGTCGCAGAATTCTTCCAGTCGGGTCACGTACTCCGCCAGGTGATCGGTCGGCACTGCAGCATCTTCGATGAACGGGATGGGCTTGTGGTCGCCGCGGATGCTCATCATCAAGCCGAGGCCGACCTTGCGCACGGTCCAGACGTCTTCCTGCTGCGCTTGCCCGCGCACTGGCACAATAACGCCGGTGGGAATGCTCTGGTTGCGCAAGTGACGTTGCAGTCCGTCGATTTTCGCCTGCAGCTCCGCTTCAGTATCGCCGTAGAATTCGGTGATGAGGATGCAGTTCGGCCGGCCTTCGACGAAAGTCTGCAGCAAGCGCGCGTATTCGGGCACGTCGCGGCAGAGCGTGAGCCCGAGATTGTCCAGCAATTCAATGGCTGAAGGCCGGGTCTCGAGCATGGCGGGCACCGCCGCCAGCGCCGCGAAGAGCTTGTCAAAGTGCACGATGGCCAGCGCCGTGCGCCGCGGCAAGGGCACAAGGTTGAGCTTCAACTCCGTAAGAACGCCCAGCGTGCCCTCGGCCCCGCTGAGCAGTTTCGCCAGATTAAACTGCTCGTCCTGCGGCCAGTTGAAATTGACGCCGCCATCAACGAAGCGGTCCAGGTTGTAGCCGCCGCAGCGACGCCAGTGGCGCGGTGTACCGGCGCGTATGGCATCTGCATTCTGGCGGGCGAGTTGGTCAACCTCGCGATAGATGCGGCCCTCCAGGCCATTGCGCGCCTGATGTTGGCGCAGGGCCGCATCGCCCAGAGGACCCATGCGAGTACGCGTGCCGTCCGCCAGAATAACTTCTGCCTCCAGCACGTGATCGGCCGTCATGCCGTAGAGAATCGAATGGCTGCCGGTGGAGTTGTTGGAGACGATGCCGCCCATCGCCGCACGGTTGCTGCTGGCCGGGTCCGGCCCGAATTGCAGGCCATCGGCCTTCAACGCCAGATTCAACTCGTCCAGCACGCGTCCCGGCCCCACTCGCACCCAGCGCTCATCACGGTTGACTTCGTAAATCCCGTCCAGCCAGCGCGTTGTGTCGATGACCAGGGCCTCGTTGACAGCCTGTCCCGCCAGGCTGCTGCCCGAGGCGCGGGGAAGCACCGGAACACGGTGGCGCGCAGCCAGCTCGACGGCGGCCTGCACGTCGTCAACCGAGCGCGGAATGAGGACGGCCAGCGGCATTTTCTGATAGATACTGGCGTCTGTACTGTAGAGCATGCGGCTGTACTGGTCGGCCCGCAACTCGCCGCGCACGCGCGGCCGCAACTCGTGCAGAAACTCCTGGACGGCCTGCATGTCCGCCACGTCAGCTCCCCGTAGCCGCGGCGGTCACAGGCTTGCGCGGCACTCGGGCCAGAGTCTCGGGAACGAGGAAGGCGAATATCCCTGCGGCCATCAGGCCGGCACCCGACATGGCGACGGCAGCCGACTGCAGCGCCAGTTGCTGGGCGATGAGCCCGACGACGAGTGGCGCGACCATCCTGCCTGAATCGCCAATGAAGCGCCAGACTCCCAGGAATTCACCACGCGTTTTAACCGGCGCCAAGTCCGAGCCGATGGTCATAATCGCGCCACTGCTCATCCCGTTGCCAATACCGATAAGCGCCGCTGCCAGCAACAACCCCTCGAAACTCTGGGTCATGGGAATGAGGGCAATGCCGATCGCCTGAATAAAAAAGCTGGGGACGATGGCGTGCTTGCGCCCGTACTTGTCCATAATCCAGCCGGCGGGCATGAACAGCAACATGTCCAATGCCCAGGAGACGCTGACAATAATGCCAATGGCCTCCGGGCCAAGCCCCAGCACATCAGCTGCGTACAAGGGGACGATAATGCTGCGACCGGCACGGATCGCCTGTGCGAAAATCACGCCGGTGCCGGCCTTTGCCAGCATGGGGGTGTTGTCACGCAGGGTTTCGACGACCGCCAACCCCTCTTCCTTCTTTCTTGATCTGTCAATGCGCTTCGAGCCTTGCAGCAACAATGCTATGACGATGATGCTGAAAACAGCAACGGCGCTGACCAGCAGAAATGGCGCGCGCAAGCCCAACCTTGCAGCGATGAAACCGCCGGCGATCGGGCCGATGGCAAAGCCAAGGCGCATCATGCCGCCGAACACGGAAATGGCGCGACCACGTTTTGCCTGAGTCACGTGTTCAGACAAAAACATGTGGCGCGATACATTAAAAAGCGCCCGCCCGGTGCCAAAAAGAAACAGGAAAAGGATCGCCATCCATACGCCGGGCGCCAGATAGAGCATCAGCATGCCAAGCGTGACCAGCGCGAGACCGGCCAGCATCACCTGTTTTTCGGAAAAACGCCGCAAGAGCACGCCGGCCGGCACGTCGGCCAACACCGCGCCAAGGGATTCGGCTCCCACGACCAGGCCGATCAGGACATAGCTGATGTTGAAATCTGCCGCGTAGAGGGGGAGGATGGGTCTCACCATGCCCAGCGCAATGCCGAAGAGCAGTGTAGGCAGATAAATCGGAATGACGATTGGATTACGCAGCGCGCGAACGGCCTGGGCCGGGAGTGTAGTCACCAAATTTCTTCCTTTCGGGTAAGAGAGTGTAGCGCGCGCGACCCGCCGCTGCCAGATCACTTCCTGATTGGACTGCAGGAATCTTGCAAGAGCGGGTCAGTAAATCCAGGTGCGGGGCAAAGGCCGCTCCATTGCCAGCAGCCGTTGCAGCAGCACATGCCGATGTTCGGCCAGCACTGCGCTGTATTGCTCGTCGCCGGCCACGTCCCGGTACTCACGCGGGTCATGCTCCAGGTCCCACAGACTTTCGCGGCCGTCAGCATGCACCAGATAGCGATGCCCGGCTGTGCGCAGGGTCTTCCAGCCATTCGCCTCCATGACAGCCGAAGCGGAGCTGTCGGCAGGCGCTCCGCGTGACAGGGGCAGGAGTGAGGTTCCCTGCAGATGCGGCGGAATCTGGATGCCAGCGGCCTCCAGCAGGGTGGGCAGGACATCCACAGCTTCCACAATTTCGCTCACGCGCCGTCCGCTCGCCAGTCCGCCGGCAGGCCAACGCAGCAGCAACGGCACCCGGCTTATGGCATCGGCGCCTGGCCAGCCCTTGCCGAAACGCAGATGTTCGCCCAGCCATTCGCCGTGATCCGAGGTGAAGACCACGATGGTGTTTTCTGCCAGTCCCTGTTCATCCAATGCCGCCAGGATGCGCCCTACGTGATGGTCGACTTCGCTGACCATGGCGTAGTAGCCATGACGCGCGGTGCGCAGGGCGTCGTCGGAGAAGCCGGCTGCGTTACGGGAAGCCTCAATCTCCGGAGGATACTGTGGCAGGCCCAGCGACTGCCGGTCGTAGCAATCCAGCCAGCGCTGCGGCACGACCCAGGGCGCATGCGGGGAGTAGAATCCGGCAATGCACAGAAAGGGGCCGCGCTGTTGCCGCAGGAAGGCTATGGTCTGCTCAGCTACGAAGGCCGTGTGCGTGACTTCGTCCGATGCGGGAAAAGGAATGGCGTCGCGGAAGTCCTGGCGCGGGCCCGCCAAAGGATGCTGCACTTCGTCCTGGATGCCCATCGTACGGTGCCAGACATCGGCCCCCGGCGGCAGGCCAACGCTGATGTGGTCGATCTGCTCCGGCGTGACAGAGCGCACCCAGGCTTGATAAGCGTCTTCGTACACGCCGGGTTCATCCGATATTTCGAGATGGTCGAAGCCGTAGGCGGGATGCGGCACGCGGTGATCGCGGTTTGCATGTGGCAGAAAGTGCAATTTACCGATGTTGGATGAACGATAGCCGTATGGCCGCAGCAGATGCGGCAGCGTTACGATGTCCTCAGGCATGAGCACGCCCATGTGCGTGATGCCCAGCTGTGAGGGGTAGCAGCCGCTGAGGAAGCTGGCGCGGCTGGGCATGCAGACCGGAGCTTGCACGAAGTGATGGTCGAAATTGACGCCCTCTATGGCGAGGCGATCCAGATTTGGCGTCTGTATTTCCTGATTACCGTTCGAGCCGAGGGCATCGTGACGCTGCTGATCTGTGTAGAGAATCAGAATGTTCGGGCGTTCCATGTCACTCCTGCCCTGCCAGAGTCAGCAGAGCATTAGCCAGCACGGCAATGCCGCTGGCAATGTCTTCCGGGGTGACGTACTCCTCGGGAGTGTGGCTGCGACCGTCGCGACAGGGCACGAACAGCATGCCGGCATCCGTTACCAGGGACATGTTCATGGCGTCGTGCGCTGCCCAGCTGACCAGCGGCATGTTTGCCACGCCAGCCGCGGCAGCGCCCTGTTCAACGGCCTCGCTTATGTGCGCCCGCGTCTCAACCGGGGTCGCATGATGCAACTGATGCATGCCGAAGGATACGCATTGGGCGGCGGCCTGCTGCGCCAAAATCTCTTCAATACGGCACTGCATCGCTGTGCGCGTCACTTCGTCTGCAGCGCGGAAATCGATGTTGAAGGTGGTTTCGCCGGCAATCACATTGGTCACATTGGGCTGCACGGTCAGCGCGCCTACTGTCACATGTCCACGACCGCTAAATTCGCGCACGCCCATCTCTCGCAAGGCCACAATCACGTTGGCGGCTGCCAGCAGAGAATCGCGCCGGTCCGCCCATTCGGTCGCGCCGGCGTGGTCTGCCTGCCCCTCAAAGCGCACTTGCAAAAAAGTCGGACCGGCGATGCTGGTGACGACTCCGGCCGAGACGCCAGCAGCTTCCAGGCGCTTGCCCTGCTCGATGTGAAGCTCCAGAAAGGCGTGCAGGCCGCGCGCCCAGTCCACTTCACGCTGCGGCAGGGCAAAGTCACAGGCGGCCAGTTCATCGAGGTAACGCCGACCCTGTGAATCGACGATGTCAGCGACTTCCTCGTCTGCCAACTGACCGACAGCTAGCGCGCTGCCCAGCAGGCCGTGAAAACGGGCGCCTTCCTCTTCGATGAAGGAGACGAGCCCCAGCGGTCGGCGCGGCTGCAGTCCATGCTCCTGAATGAGGGTCAGGGCCTCAAGGGCCGCCAACACTCCCAGCACGCCGTCAAAGTTGCCGCCGTTGGGCACGCTGTCCAGATGCGAACCGGAGAGCACCAGGTCCGCATTCCCGTCCCTGCCGGACATCTGCCCCAAAAGGTTGCCGTGCTGATCGAAGCAGGGCTCAAGGCCAATACCCGCCATCCACCCGGCAACCTCGTGTGTGGCCTGCATGTGCTCCGAGGAGAAAGTATAGCGCGTCACGCCACCAGCCGGCGTCGCACCGATCTGCGCCAGGCGGTCAAGCTGCGCAGAAACCCGGACCATGTTTACATCACTGGCAGAAAACCACATGCTACATCCCCTGCGCTGCGCTCAGCGCAGCGGCGTCACACGCTTCGCCAATTGCAGGGTCAGCCCCCAAGGGTCGCGCAGGAAAAGCAGCAGGTCGCCGGTCGGCATGCTGTGGACGTCGCCATCCAGAGTTGCACCGGCTGCGAGCAAGCGTTGCTTCTCGCTTTCGATGTCGTCCACCGCGAAGGCGACATGCAGTTGCTGCGGATGCAGGTCGTGAAAGTCGGTGCGCGGTGAATCGGGGTGATGAAAGATCTCCAGCGCGACCTGGTCTGCCTCATCGATGAGGAAATGGATCTGCGCCTCGCCACCGACCTTGCGAAGTACACGCAGCCCCAGATGCTTCCCGTACCAGGCGACCATGGCCTCGGGGTAGTCCACGTTAAGCGCAATGTGCTCGATATTCAACGGCTTCTCCTCCTCGCGATTCTGGCCCGCGCAAGCATATCAGGCTGCCGGGGCGCCTGCCAGTGCAGTTGCAGACGCAGCGCGGCTATACTGGGCGGCCAGCGAAGACGAGGGATAATGGAATTCGAGACCGTCATACTTCTCGCTGCCATCCTGATCGGGCTGGTCAAGGGCGGTATCGGCGGGCCACTTGCCGGCGCCATCATCCTACCCCTGCTCACACAACACATGAGCGTCGCCGGCGCGGTGGGCATTGCCATGCCCCTGCTCATCGTCGGCGATATTTTCGCCATGCGATTCTACTGGCGCGAGTGGGACCCGCGTTTCATGCGTCTGTTGTTGCCTGGCGCGTTGCTTGGCATCATCGGCGGCACCTTCCTGCTGGTTACCCTGCCGGATATGGTGCTACGGTACATTCTGGGCGTCGCCACGCTGGTTATCGTGCTCTACAAGATCGCCAGCGACTCGTTGAGCAAGGTCGAATACCAGCCACGTGACTGGCATGGGCGGCTTGCCGGAGCAGCCTCTGGTATGTCTTCCACGATGGCCAACCTGGGCGGACCGCCCATCACCGCCTGGCTGCTGTTGCAGGGCTCCAGGCCGACGACCTTCGTCGGCACCATCACATTCTTTTTCTTTACGGTGAATCTGGCCAAGATGCCCGGTTACTTCGCCACCGGGATCGTCGACGTACCGCGCATCCTCAGCATCGTGTGGGTGCTGCCAATCATCCCGCCCGTCGTCTGGCTGGGGCGACGCACCATCGGCCGCATCAACCGCCGCCTCTTCGAGCGCGCCATGCTGGTCATGCTGACCTGGGCCGGATTGTCGTTGCTGTTCAGCGCGCCGACAGGCTAAACGCCTTCCTCACGCCAGGCATTGCGGAGCAAATTCAGCCAGTTGCCGTGCAGCACGGCGGCTACATCGTCGGCGCCGTAACCGCGCGCTTCCAGGATGTCAACCAGCTTCTGAAGGTCGGCAATTGTGTCGAGATCGCCGGGGGACTGTTCGCGCCCGAAACCGCCATCCAGGTCCGTGCCGAGCGCAGAGTGACGGCTGTTGCCGGCCAGCTGGCACACGTGATCAATGTGGTCAGCAACCTGTGACAGCGCAGCCGACCTGTTGCTGCTAACGCCCTTCACCCAGCCCGGAACGAGCATCCAGGCGTCCAGCGCTGCGCCAATGACGCCGTCGCGCGCGATGATGGCCTTCAACTGCTCATCGCTGAACTGGCGCTGATGGGGCACAAGGGCGCGGCAATTGTTGTGGCTGGCCAACACCGGTCCATCGTAGCGTTCCAGCGCTTGCCAGAAGGCCGCGTCCGACAAGTGCGTTAGATCGAGCAGCACACCATGGCGCGCCATTTCCTCAAGTAGACGGCGGCCACGCTCTGTCAGGCCTTCCTCCACGCCTGTGCCTCCGGCATAACGACCGCTACCATAGTGCGCCGGGCCGATCAGGCGAACGCCGAGCTCACGCCAGTAAGGCAGGTCATTTGGCTCAAGGATGGGGTCGGCGCTCTCCATGCTCAGGATGACGCCCAGGGACGGTGGCGCGACTGATGCACCGGATGAATCCCATGAGCGCCAGGCCAGTACATGCGCCTCCAGTTGCGCGCGCGATGAAATGAGTGCGAGTGCGCCCAACTGTTCCATGGCGCGATACCAGGCCAGTTGGCCATGCGCGCTGGCGAATGCTTGCGCCGGCGCGTGGTAGTCCACATGCGCCACCTGCACCGGCGTCGAGCGCGCAAGCAGGGTCGCAAAGCACAGAAATACGCGCCCGCGCCGCAGCTCTGGCACGGCGACAGTGTTCTGGCCGCGGCCCTTGCCTTCCAGCGCAGATTCCAGCGTGCGCAGCGTGTAAACCGACTGCTGCAAATCGCGGTTCCACTGCAGGGCGTTCCAGGCCAGATCCAGATGTCCATCAACAATTAACATGTCGAGTCTCCTGCAACGTTTAGAAAGTCCAGTACTGCGCGCTGAAACTGCTGCGGCTTTTCCAGGTGAATGCAGTGTCCGGCATCTACAATTTGCTGCGACCGAAAACCGGGATTTGCTGCTGCCATTCGCGCAGCGACGGCGCAGAACTTCGTGTCGAGGGCGCCCGTCAACAGTAATGTTGGAATACGCATTTGTGGTAACTGCGACCAGTAGCTGGGCTGGGCGCCTGCACCTGCCCCTCGCAAACTGCCGGCAAGTCCGCGTGCGCTGTTCATAAGCCGTTGTTCCCGCATCATCTTTCGTATTTCTGCTGGCAATCGTCGTTGACTTGCAAACATGGGTAGTTGCTCCCAGTATGCAACGAAGTTGCGCACGCCTTCCAGCTCGATGTGGCGGGCAAGTGACTCATCCTGCAGGCATCGGGCAGCGCGTTCCCCGGCATCTGCTATTCCAGGGGAAGCGCTCTCCAGCACCAGCGCGCGCAGTCGTTGAGGTTGTGCCAGCGCCAGTGCAAGCGCCATGCGGCCGCCCATTGAATAACCGAGCAAATGGAATCTGTGTAAGCCCAGATGCGCCATCAATGAGGCAAGATCGGTGGTGACTTGTTCATGTCCATGGCGGGCGGGATCAGTCGGCGCCTGGGTCTGACCATGTCCGGGCAGATCAACGGAAACTGTTGTGAAGTGACGCGTGAAGCCTGGTATGTGAGGTGCCCAGCTGACGAGCGAGCCCGTGAAGCCATGCAGCAGCAGCAGCGCCGGGCCACTGCCCGCATGCTGGTAGTGATAGTTAAGCCCGTTGACCTCAAGGAAAGGCACGGTTAGTCATCGAAGAGCCGCGCCAGCGCTGAGCGACGGACTTTGCCCGACGCTGTACGCGGCAGCATCGGAACAAAGTGGATTTCCCGCGGAAGTTTGTAACCGGCCAGGCGTGTTCGACAGTAGGCCTGCAGCGCTTCCCGGGATGTGTTCTCTCCTGACTGCAACTGCACCACCGCAGCAACCCGCTGACCCCACTCGGCATCAGCAATTCCCAGGACTGCCGCGTCCTGCACAGCGACGTGGCTGCAAAGGACGCGCTCAACTTCCGCCGGATAGACATTTTCGCCGCCGCTGATGATCAGGTCACTGCGTCGCTGCACAATGAAGAGGTCGCCATCTTCATCCAGATAGCCCAGGTCGCCCGTATGGAGTTCGCCTCCATGCAAGGCGCGCGCCGTCTCCTGGTCGTCGCACCAGTAACCGGGCATGATCGTCGGCCCACTTACAAGAAGTTCGCCCATTTGGTTGGGCTGGAGAGTATCATTTGATTCATTGACTACACGAAGTCGATTGAAGATCAAGGGCTTGCCTACGCTCCCCGGCTTGTCCTGCGCAACAGCCGGCAACATGGTCGCCACCTGCGACGTCGTCTCAGTCAGGCCCCAGGTGGGCGCAACCGGCAGGTTGATTTCAGCGCTTCTGCGCAACAAATCGGGCGAGGCCGCAGCACCGCCAAGCAGGATCAGGCGCAGTCTGCCTGGCCAGTTGCCGGGTTTACGCTCTAGCAACCTGTGTAACATGGTCGGAACCAGCGAGACAAGCGAGATAGCCTCATGTTCCAGCGCATGCAGGATCGCATCGGAGTCAAATTCTGGCTGCAGCGCGACTGGCGCGCCCTGCAGCAGGGCACGGGTCAGCAGGGCCAGCCCGCCCACGTGCCACAGCGGCATCACACAGAGCCAGCGATCCTGCGGCAAGTGACCCAGGCGCATGGTCGCGCCCAGCGCGCTGTAGAAAAAATTGTTGACGCTGAGGATGGCCCCTTTCGGTTGCCCGGTTGTGCCGGAAGTGTGCACGATCGCCAGGGGCGCGTCCGGCTGAAAATGGCCGTCCCGTTGCTGCGCAATCTGGCCCGGAGTAAATTCGCCTGACAGGTCAACTGCGTTGCGTTGTCCGTCCGGTGCCAGACGCCATAATGGGTCGTTGTCGGTCTCCGGCAGAAGCCAGTCACATGCCGCCTGCTCAAGCTGTGCCGCGCGTTCCGCAGCAGTCGAACGCGCGCCCAGCGGCACCAGCACAGTACCGTAGCGCAAGGACGCAAAGAGCCTCAGCACCGTTGCTTGCCGGCTGTGCATGACGAGCGCGACGTGTTCACCACGCTTGATCCCTGCGGCCTGCCAGCGGGCGCATTCGCACGCAACCAGGTCGTTCAGCTGAGCAAAGGTCAGGCGCCCGTCGCCAGAAACAAGCGCTTCCCGCCGCGGTGTTGCAGCCGCGCGGGCGGCCAGCCAGTCGCGCATCAGGCCCGACGAGGAAAGCGGCTGAAGTCCGGATCGCGCTTTTCGAGAAAGGCGTTCTTGCCCTCGCTGCCTTCCTCGGTCATGTAGAACAACATGGTCGCGTCGCCCGCCAGCACCTGTACGCCAGTCTGTCCGTCAAGCTCGGCGTTGAGGCCGGCCTTGATGAAGCGCAACGCCAGCGGCGACTTCTTCAAGATCTCCCGCGACCAGGCCAGCGCCTCCCGTTCCAGCTCGTGCAGCGGCACAACGCAGTTCACCATGCCCATTGCTGCTGCCTCGGCCGCGCTGTACTGCCGGCACAGGAACCAGATTTCGCGCGCCTTTTTCTGGCCTACCTGAGCCGCCAGGTAGGAGGAACCGAAGCCGGCATCGAAGCTACCAACAATCGGGCCGGTCTGGCCAAAGCGCGCGTTGTCGCTGGCAATCGTCAGGTCACAACAGACATGCAGCACGTGCCCTCCACCGATGGCGAAGCCGGGCACGACTGCAACGACGGGTTTTGGAATGTTGCGGATGTAGCGTTGCAGCTGCAGCACGTTCAGGCGCGCCACACCGTCATCGCCGACATAGCCTGCCTTGCCCCGCACCTTCTGGTCGCCGCCGGCACAGAAGGACCAGACACCATCCTTTGGACTGGGACCGTTGGCCGTGAGCCACACCACGCCGATGGCGCTGTCGTGCCAGGCATCCAGCAGGGCTGCGGTCATCTCGTCAATGGTCTTCGGCCGAAAGGCATTGCGGATTTCTGGCCGGTTAAAGGCGATACGCGCGATTCCCTCCGCCTTGTGATACGTGATATCTCCGGGTGGAAGTACCTGTTGCCAATCTGCCAGGATCATCAGCTCGTCGTTGCTGACGCCCGCCTGGTTTTCCCCTTCCGTCACACTCGCCTCCCTTTCAGGCCGGTTTCCCGGCCATTCCGTCCAGCTGCAATCGAACATCTTCCAGAATATCTGCGCGCCGCTTCAGGTCAGCGCGCGCATTCGTGCTTACCTCGATGATCTGCGCCCTCCCTGACTCGATGCAACAGGCAAATGCGGCACGGAATGCGGCGCGGTCATTCACGCGAACATGTTCCAGGTTGTAGAGCCGGGCTGCATGGCTGAAGTCAAGGTCATGAGGCGTCAGGAAATATTCGGTGAACTCCGGTTCAAGTTCATGAATTGGAAGTCGATGGAAGATACCGCCGCCATTATTGTTGAGCAGCACTATCGTCGGCGTCAGGCCAAGACGGTGCAACGCCAGCAGGCCGTTCATATCGTGATAAAAGGTGATGTCGCCAATTATTGCGACCAACTGCTCGTCTGCCCGAGCCATCCCGATGCCAAAAGCAGTCGACAGGTTGCCATCGATGCCACTGGCGCCGCGGTTGGCGAAGACCCGCAGACCTCGCCCCTGCGGCAGCCCAAACTGGTCCAGCAGGCGTACAGGCAAGCTGTTGCCTGCGAACAGGTTGGCCTCATCCGGCAGCAGACCCAACAGTTCGCCCACAACAGCACCATCGAACCAGGCGCCGCTGGCGAGCGAAGTGTTCAGCGATGCTCGCGTGAGGGCCTCTGTCTGCGCCCACCACTGCGCTCCCTGCGAGCGACCAGTGTCTGCCGGAACTGCCTGGCAAAGCGCATCAAGCACCTCTGCGCCGGCCTGTAGAAAGTGGGTCGTCCGGTGACTATCGTCCGCCCACACGCCGGATGGACTCAGTTGGATCTGAACCTTCGGACATTTCGCGTCAAGCCAGGCGTTCACAGCGGAAGATGTGGGTACTGCCCCCAGACGCAAGACGATATCCGGTTGCGGCGCAGCAGCAGGCCGCGCGGCAAGGATGGTGTCCGCACAAGCCACAAGCGACGCGCACGTGTGGCACAGCCCGGACAGTGGGTCGCAGATCAGTGGCCAGCCCAGGTGTTGCGCAAAGGCCAAAACAGACTTCGCAGGGAAATCTCGCGTGCAGCCCGGCCCGCAGACGATAAGACCCTCGCTGTACTGACCGATGCGCGCTGACAGCTCGGACAAAGCTTCGTTCTGCAAGTCTGGCGAAGGTGCTGCGCCTGTCCAGGTTCCGGATACCTCTTGCGATTCCTTGTCTGCGAATTCGTCGTCAGCGTCCGGTTCCAGCGGCTTGCGGAAGGGCATATTGATATGCACCACGCCTTTGCGCAATCCATTGGCCACAGCCAAGGCGCGCGCCGCGAGCGTGCGCAAGTTGCGCAGGGCCAGCGCCGAGGGGTTCGCCTCGGGCAAGGCGCAATCGACCGCCCACAGCACGTGGTCGCCGTAGAGCTTGACCTGGTCGATGGTCTGGTTGGCACCGCTGTGTCGCAACTCCGGCGGACGGTCGGCAGTGAGCACCAGCAAAGGGACGCGGGCCATGTTGGCCTCGATGATGGCAGGGAAGAAGTTGGCGGCCGCCGTGCCGGAGCTGCACAGCAGCCCTACCGGCGCATCCTGTGCCAGTGCCATGCCCAGCGCAAAGAACGCCGCACTGCGCTCGTCCAGGTGAGAGTGGACTGCTATGCCCTCCTGACGCGCGAAGGCCAGCACCAGCGGTGTGGAACGCGACCCCGGCGCGACGCAGACCGCGCGCAGGCCGGCGCGCGCAAGCGCAGCGACAAAAGTGCGCGCCCACAAGGTGGCCGGATTAGCCATTAGCGTTTTCCAGCAAGCCCAGTGCCGTCAGCGCGGGTTGAAACTTCAGTTCTGATTCCTCCCATTCGCGTTGCGCAACGCTGTCCTTCACCACGCCCACACCGGCATAGAGCCATAACCGCCGCTCCTGGCTGACTGCCGAACGAATTGCCACCACGAAGGTACCGTCGAGGCGCCTGTCCAGGATTCCCAGAGGCGCAGCGAACCAACCCCGCGGCACTGGCTCAAGTTCGCTGATGTGCTCAAGGGCGAGCTCACGCGGCGCCCCACCCAGCGCCGGCGTCGGGTGCAGCAGTTCCACCAGACGTAGCAACCCCCCGGTCCTGTGCAGGGTGCAGGTCAGTGGCGTAAGCAAGTGCTGAATATTGGCCAGCTTAAGCACCTGTGGTCCGGCAGGAGCATACAATTTGCCCAGGTCAGCCAGGCGCGCGCGCATTTCATCCACGACCAACGCGTGCTCGTGACGCTCCTTTCGGTCGCAGAGCAACTGTTGTCCCAACGCCTCATCAGCGGCAGACGAATTGCCGCGGGGCGCTGAACCGGCCAGCGCCATGCTGCGCAGCTGACATCCCTGCAGCTCCGCCAGCAGCTCGGGCGTGGCGCCAAAAAAAGCGTGGCCGGAACGCGGCTCGAACAGGAAGCGCCAGCAGTCCGGAAAACTTTCACGAAGCGTATCCAGCGCCTGATTGACGTCCGGCGCATCGCTGAAACGCATTTCAGCGACGCGAGAGAGCACAACCTTTTCCAGCGATGTGTCGCGAATTCGCTGTGTTGCCGTTGTGATGATGCGCTCCCAGGTGCTGCGAGTCATGGGATACTCCAGCGAAAGCAACCTGGGTGAAGTCGTGTCTACTTGTGCAAGTCCGTCATCCTGCAGGTCCTTGCAACGCGCGCGCAGCGCTGCTCGCAGCTCTGCCAGCGTTTCAGCAGGATCCTCGTCCGAGGGAATCTGCACGTTAAGCGTCAACCAGGCACCATCATCTGACTGCGAAAACTGATAGTGCGGCAACACAAACCAGGCTGGCGACCAGATGGTCCAGGTGTTGTCCGGCACAAAATCGTCCTGAAAGGCAAAGCCGCCGAAGAGCCGGGGTTCGCACTGTTGTGGTCCGTCTCCATCAATCACTGCACCTGCAAAAAGCGCGCGGGCCTGACTTTCGATGGCCTGAAAGCGGTCGCTCCAGGCGACCAGCTCCGCAGTGATGCCGGCGCCGGCGAAAGCAAAGTTGGTGCGCTGATGCTCAAACGCGAAGCGAGGCCCGCCGCGCGCCAGGCTCAGAAAGTCGCGCAGCTGCAGGCCAGGGCAAGGTTGGCTCACGCTGAGCATCCGGCCGGCCGGATGAAGCGCGGGCGGCAGTTCAGGCATCCGTCTCTGCTTCATATCCCACACTTTTGAGCAGCACCGGCAACAAGGCGGAGAGAATGCGCTGCGAGTCCGGTTCGCCGGTGTAGATCCAGCGAATGACAACGGCGTAGATCGCCCCCATCCACGCGCAGGCAACTACCTCGGTATCGACCGGCGCGATGTCTCCCACTGCGACGGCCTCATCCAGCCAGCCCTGAATGAGCCCGGTGAAACGGTCGTTGACCTCCATTCGCTTCTGTTCAAAGCTGCTGCCCAGGCCGACGGCCTGCACCAGCAAGAGCTTGGCCGGGCGCCGATACTTGCCGAAGGTGTCAAGGCAGGCGCGAAGCCCGGCCTGCACCCGTCGCATGCCGACTTCCTCGGGCTCGATGGCAGACCGAACACGACGTTCCAGAAGATCTGCAAACTGGTCGACGAGCGCCAGGAAGAGGCGTTCCTTGTTGGGGAAGTGAAAGTAGATAGCACCCTTGGAAGTGCCGGAGCCCGCGACAATCTCATCGATGCGGGTGTCATGATAGCCCTGGCTGGCGAATTTCTCCAGGGCGGCATCGAGAATGCGCCCCTTCGTCCCGTCCGGATCGCGTGGCGAGAATCCAGTTTTCATCCTGCCTCGCAACTGTGAACCGACCGGTCAGTCTGTAGTATAATTCAACTTTCTTCCCAAGTAAACAATTCCTTTGCTGCAGGCATTTCCTGGCTTGGCTGCCGTCTCCTCCGCTGCAATCCCTGTGATCAGCGCCGTCCTGAATTGACAGGCGCGTTAGTCGTCTGACCAGGCGCTTTCGATCAAGGCGCGCGTTTCAGCGACACCTGTCCGCCAGACTCGCAGCATTGCTTCATCCGGCTTCTGATACACGCCGCCCATATTGCCATCACCGAGCAGGGCCCGGACCTCTTTTGGCGCAAGGGCATTGACGAGCGCTGCATCGGCCATCGGCTTTTGGGCATCCGGCTGGGTAACGTCTGCCAGCCTCGTCCAGGGGAAGTTCTCCATCCAGGATGCGTGCGAACCCTGACTGTCGACTTCCTGCACGGCCGCCCAGGTTGCCGGCGCCTTCCACCAGTCGTGCCAGATTAGCTGTAGACCTGCGCGGGCGCGGGCCCATGACGAAACCTTGTCAGATGCCTGAGTATTACCACCGTGCCCGTTCACAATCAGGATGCGTCGGAATCCTGTGTCCGCCAGGCTGCCGAGGATGTCGCAGAGCAATGCGACATAGGTCTCCATTTGCAGCGTGACAGTGCCTGGGTAGGCCATGAAGTAGGGCGTCAGACCATAGTTCACAGGCGGGAAGACCGGCACGCCCGTCGGCTCTGCGGCGTCTACCGCCACCCGTTCGGCGAGAATGTTGTCAACGCAGAGGCTTAGGCCGGCATGCTGTTCAGTGCTGCCCGTGGGCAGCACACAGCGATCATCCCGCTTCAGCCAGTCCTCCACCTGCCGCCAGTGCATTTCTGCAATACGCATGGCGCTCTCCTGACCTCTTTACTCCATCCAGTGCGGGCTCGTCCATGCCTCGCGTCCTGCCGCATCGCGCACCACCACGCGGAAGTATGGGCTTTCGCCCATGGCGCTCAAGCTGAGTTCAGCTTCACGCAGCCCCTTCCCGAACTGATTTTGTCCTGTGTCACGAACGCCGGCGATCATAATTTGCACGGCGTCGCTGCAGCGGATACGCACCCTGTTGCCAGCCAGCAACTGCACATCATGAATCTGTGGGCCGGTGCTGGCGTAGTATGATCCTTGCCTGAGCGCTTCCAGCAGAGATGCCGGCTGCAGCCCGCGGCTCTTTACATGTACCCAGCCCAAGCCAAAGTCAGGGCGGTCTGGCCTAAAGTGCGTGTCATCGTTCGCGCAGACCGAATAACGCTGACCACGCGCGAACAGCAGGTCGGCAATGTACCAACTGTTGCCACGGCCAGTGTGATTGTTAAAGAGGCCGTTATACACCTCGATCGCGTGAATCGCGCCCAGTGACAGGATGTCCGCCTCACTAAGACAGTACCCGGCCGGATGCACTGCGGCCACCCAGGCGCCGGTGGCAAGGGCGCGCTGCGCAAGCTGGGGGCCGCTCTCATCCCTTGCCGGTGCCGCGAAATCCAGTGGCAAGCCCAGTGCGAGCAGATGCCAGACATTTCCCAGCTCGGTTCGCCCGCTGTGCAGTTCCGCACCTATCAGGGTGGTGAAGTTCGCCGTGCGCATCGCCCGCGAGTCCGTGACGGGCCAGCCAAATCGTTCCATGTGATGATCCGTCAACGCGAGGAAGTCATAACCCGCCTCACGATAGCGGCGGCAGAGCTCTTCAGGTGGCAGGAGTCCGTCAGAAATCGTGGAGTGCGCATGCAGGTTTCCCTTGTAGAACTCACCCGGCTGGTTAAAGGGACTGGTTTTCATGGCTCAAACTCCTCAGATGTGGGGGCGTGTCAGCACCCTGCTTCCTTGCGAATACACGTGACTTCCATTTGGATTGTACCAGAGTCAGAAGTTGCATTTGTCAGCATCCGGCTCGGAATGCCGGAATCGTCCGACAGCCAATGATATGCCCGGGTTGCCTGGCAAGCGCCTGGCGATTCAGCGCGTGCGCCATCGCTTCGTAGACATTTGTACTGCGATAGTGCATACTTCTTGCAACATGTCCTTGTGCGCTGACATGTTTCGGTTGGCACAGTGATACATGCAAGGCGACAAGTTACGGAGACCGGGCCATGGCGCGCGTCGTTACCGCCGGCCTAAGCAGATATTACGGGGAGGTTTGCGCCCTCGACGAGGTTTCGCTGGCTCTGCGAGACGGAGAGTTGCTGGTGCTGGTGGGGCCTTCCGGCTGCGGCAAGACCACCCTGCTGCGCCTGATCGCCGGCCTGGATGCGCCCGACGCTGGCTGGGTACAAATCGGGGACGAAGGTGTTAACAACGTGGCGCCGGACAAGCGCGGCGTCGCGATGGTGTTCCAGAGTTACGCCCTGTACCCGCACATGAACGTGCGTAACAACATCGCCTTTCCGCTGCAAAATGAACGCCTGCCCCGCGACGAGATTCGCAGCCGGGTTGAACAGGCCGCGCGCCAGCTGGACATCCAAAACCGCCTGGAACGCTACCCGGCGCAGCTCTCGGGAGGTGAACGTCAGCGCGTGGCGCTCGCGCGCGCCATCGTACGCCGGCCGCGAGTGTTTCTCTTCGACGAACCGCTCTCCAGCCTCGACGCCAGCTTGCGACGCGTGGCCCGCGCCGAACTCAGGCGCTATCAACGAAGACTTGGCGTAACGACCCTGCTCGTCACTCACGACCAGCAGGATGCGTTGAGTCTTGGCGATCGCATCGCAGTGATGTCAGATGGACGTATCCGTCAGGTAGGCACGGCGCAGGAACTCTACCGCCGCCCGGCCGACACTTTCGTCGCCACCTTCCTCGGCACACCGCCCATGAACCTTGTTGAAAAGGACAACTGCATCATCGGCTTCCGCCCTGAGGACTTTGTCCCGGCGTCGGCAAATGGACAGGGCAAGTCAGAGTCACTTGTCTTTCCCCTGCGAATTCGACGGATGGAATACCTCGGCGACCATCGCCGGATTTATGG
This sequence comes from Phototrophicaceae bacterium, assembly GCA_965223965.1. Taxonomy (GTDB): domain Bacteria; phylum Chloroflexota; class Anaerolineae; order Aggregatilineales; family Phototrophicaceae; genus JAGWBD01. Next base: position 1,017,557 of record CBDCXX010000006.1, on the reverse strand, counting down.
CAGGGTCGCGGACCTGCGCGGCGAGGTCGACGTCGCGGCTACCCTGCATGCGGGCGATGGCGCGCAGCTGGCAGAGGGCGATCTTGTCGATTTCAGCGTGTCAAGGTCGGCGCTCACCTGGTTCAACCGTCACACCAGGCTGCGTATGGAAGCCACCGCTTTCACCCATGAAGGCGAGCAGATCGGGTGAACTTCCGGTCTTGTTTCGAGTTTTTCGTGAAACACGATAGAATGTAATTGTGTAGTGGTGTCAGTTGGACCCGCGCATGGATGAAGAACGGCTGCTTCAGGAAACACGTGAGCGGGCCCTTGCTGTTGTCGGTCGCTGTGTGACCAGCCAGGGGTTCCGCGCATCCGGCGCCGCTGCCGGCTACCCGCAGATCTGGGCCCGTGACAGCATCATCACTTCCCTCGGCGCGCTGGTAAGCGGTGATGCGCAGCTCCAGGCAGCTGGCCGCGCCAGCCTCAATGTCCTGGGCCAGTTTCAGTCACACCTGGGTCTGATCCCCCTCAATGTAAACCCTGACAACGGCTACATCAGCACCGAGAACGCCGGGGCGCTGGATGCCAACCTTTGGTTCATTCTTGGGCACTGGCTGCACTATCTCATCAGCGAAGATTCAGACTTCCTTGTTGAGCACTGGCAGGAAATTGACCGTGCGCTGCTCTGGCTTGAATATCAGGACATGAACGAGTGCGGCCTGCTGGAAGTTCCCGAAGCCGGCAACTGGATGGATCTCATCTCCATCCGCTACAACACGCTGTACGACAATGTGCTCTACTACGCGGCCGTGCTTGCCTGGGAGCAGATGAGCGTCATCGTCGGCGCGAAGGGGCATCTGCCGGTCGTGGGCTCAGCGGACATTCACGAGCGCCTCAACCTTCTGCTGTGGGTGGATCGCTGCTGGGTGGCCGGGCATTTCGCCGAACATCTGGAACGCCTCAAAAGTATCCGCCTTGAGTGGTTCATGCTCTACCACAACATCGGCACTATCTCCAGCAGACCCTATTACCTGCCCTGGGTCGCCTTCCGCGAGTACGGCATGTGGTGCGACAGCCTCGGCAACTGCATGGCTATCCTGACAGGCATCGCCGATGGACACCGCAGCGAACATATCCTGCGATTTATGTATCAGGTCGGCCTGGCCGAGCCCTACCCGACCAAGGCGATTTATCCTCCTGTCTACCCTGGCGAAAAGGACTGGCGCGAATACTATCGCAGCCGAAATCTGAATTTGCCGCACCAGTATCACAATGGCGGCATCTGGCCCATGATTGGTGGCTTTCACGTCGCTGCGCTCGTCAGCCATGGCTGGCACGATGAAGCCGTGCGATTGCTGCATGCTCTGGCTAAATCGCTGTATCAGAGTGCCGACAGGGGCAATTGGGGCTTTAACGAGTGGCTACACGGGGAAAGTGGCCACCCGATGGGCTTCGATGACCAGGCCTGGTCCGCGGCCATGTTCCTGTATGCGGATCATTGTGTGCAGACTGGCGCAACGCCGCTCTTCAGTGAGCTGCGGCGCGTCAAGCCTGCAGCTGCCATTGCCGCGGAAAACAACGGCTTTGACCTGCGGCCAGGCGGTGGGCCAGTTGAGTCTGTATACTAAAGGAGGCGTTTGCAAAAAAGGGAATGCTTGTTACCATTTCATGGTCGTTGAACTTGTCCGAAAAATCAGGAGGAAGACAGTGCAACATAAACTGGTTCGTGTGTTGATTGTTGTCGTGCTGCTCGCACTTTTCAGCAGCCTCGCAGTGGCCCAGGATATGGCTACCGTCACCTGGGGTTTCTGGGGCAGCCCGGAAGAAGCCGCCACTCACATCTCGGTCGCCGACGCCTTTATGGAGGCCAACCCCGACATCCACATCGAAATCTGGCACCAGCCCTGGGGTGACTACTTTACTACGCTGGATACGTTGTGGGCTGCCGGTGACGGCGCGCTCATCCCTGATGTGCTCTTCCTCTCGCCGCCCATCCGTTACGCAGCCCGGGGCGTACTTGAAGAGCTTACGCCCTATATCGAGGCCAACAACTACGATATCTCCGACTTCTGGCCCGGCCTGCTGGAGTATGGCACGACTTACGACGAGGACGGCACGCGCAGAATTTGGGGTTTCCCGCGTGACATCGGCCTCGAGGTGCTCTACTACAACAAGGACATCTTCGATGAGGTCGGGGTTGCATACCCTACCGATGACTGGACCTGGGACGACTTGACTGCCGCTGCCGAGCAGCTGACGGTCGTTGAGAGCACCGGCCGCGTTGCACGTTACGCGTTGGGCATGGAAGGCGGCAAGTACTCGCTCTTCGTGCTGCAAAACTTCGGTGGCTTTCTGGATGACGTGCGCAACCCGACGGAGTGCCGTCTGGATACGCCCGAATCCATCGAGGCGGTTGAGTTCTTCGTCGGCCTGATGGACAACAACTATGCCATGCGCAGTGCCAACCTGGGACAGGCCGGTGGTGACGCCGCCGTCTTCCAGAGTGGCCAGGTCGCCATGATTATCCAGAACGCCAGCCGTGTCTCGGCCTTCAACGCAGCCGAAATGAACTACGACGTGGCCCCGGTGCCCATCCCTGCGGATGGTCAGCGCGCGGCCGCCGCCGGTGGCGCTGCCTGGACCATGAGCGCCCTGAGCGACGACAAGGAATCCGCCTGGACTTTCCTGAGCTGGCTGCAGAGCACTGACGGCGGCCAGGGCATCTACACCGCCTCGGGCGAGATCCTGCCTGCGCTCGAGTCCACCGCCTTGTCTGAAGCCTTCCTTGGCTCCGAGGAAAACCCGGCAGATCCGCCCGCCAACCGCATGGCCTTCATCATCGAAGGCCGTGGCGCCAAGATCGGGCGCATCGTCTACATTCCGGAGTGGGGCGAGATCAACGGCAATTTCATTCGCCCGGTTATGGACCAAATCTGGGCCGGCGAGGCTGTGCCGGCAGAGGTGCTGCCTGGCGTCTGCGATGATGTGAACGCCTTCCTCGCCGAGATGGGCTAGGGTCCACACAGCAAAACTGAACGTCAGGTCAGGGTGCACGTCGCCCTGACCTGACATCGGAGAGGCCCCAGCGATGGACACGAACGTCAGATCTGCTTCCCTTGAAGCGTTGCGTCAGCGGGCCGGGATTGGTCGCTGGAATCCACAGCAGCAGAGCGAGGCCTGGATTTTCCTGCTGCCCGGTCTCGCGGGCTTCATCATCTTCGTCCTCATTCCCATCGTCATGTCCATGGGCATCAGCTTCACCAGATGGGATCTGCTCAGTCCACCCCAGTTCAACGGCATTTCAAATTACATCGAACTGTTCACTCGCGACCGTATTTTCGGCCGTGTGTTGGGCAACACCCTCTTTTACATGGTGGCCCTCGTACCGCTGCAGCTGACCATCGGGCTGACACTGGCTGTTGCGCTTAATCAGCGTATACGCGGCATGCAGTTTTATCGCCTGATTTATTTCATGCCGGTCGTGACCAACATCGTCGCTGCAGCGCTCGTCTTCCAGTGGCTACTAAACCGCGATTTCGGCCTCATTAGTTCTGTGATCTGGGATATCGCCGAGCGCTACAGATTGCCGATCCAGCCACCGGACTGGTTGAACAGCCCTATATGGGCCAAGCCGGCCGTCGTCCTGCTGACGCTGTGGAAAAACGTCGGCTTCACAATGGTCATCTACCTCGCCAGTCTGCAGGGAGTCCCCGAGGCGCTTTATGACGCAGCCCGCGTCGATGGCGCCAGCAACTGGCAACGCTTCCGCTATGTAACCATTCCCATGGTCAGTGCGACGACCTTCTTCCTGCTCGTCATTCAGATGATTGGTGCCTTTCAACTCTTCGCCGAACCTTTCGTACTTGGTGGCGGTGAACCGCCCCAATCAACCCTTACCATCGTCTACTACATCTGGCAAAACGCCTTCGAATTCTTGCGCATGGGCAAGGCCACTGCCATTGCCTGGGTTCTGTTCGCCATCATCTTTGTGTTCACCGTCGTTCAGTTGCGCCTGCAGCGCCGCTGGGTTCACTATGAAGTTTGACAGGGGAGCCTGACATGGCCACGACGACCGGGCGGACTACAGCCGGTGCCGACCTCCCGCGCGCAGTTCGGGCTCCAGTCAACTGGTCCCATGTTGTCTTGCACGTCTTGCTCATTGCCGGCAGCTCGGTTATGTTGTTGCCCTTCTTCTGGATGGTCAGCACTTCGCTGAAATACCCGCCGGAAATCTTCACCTATCCACCCACCTGGATCCCGAAGATTTTCGCCTGGGACAATTACCCCAACGCCCTGACGGCGGTGCCCTTTGACCGCTACTACTTAAACAGCTTCATGATCGCCATCAGCGTCGTGCTGCTGCAACTGACCACTTCATCGCTCTCGGCTTTCGCCTTTGCGCGCCTGCGCTTTCGCGGGCGTGACAAGCTCTTCATGATCTGGCTGGCCACGCTCATGATCCCCTTCCCGGTGTTGCTCATCCCCAACTTCATTATCGTCCGCATACTGGGCTGGTATGACAGTTACCAGGCGTTGATTATTCCACCGGCTTTTTCGGCCTTCAGCACTTTTTTGCTGCGCCAGCACTACCGCGGCATCCCGCTGGAGATGGACGACGCCGCCCGTATTGATGGCGCGTCCTCCTTCCGTATCTGGTGGCAAATCGTCCTGCCCATGAGCAAGACCACGCTGGCCGCCGTGGCCATCTTCGTATTTCTGGGCACGTGGAACGAGTTTCTCTGGCCACTGGTCATCACCTACAGCGATGAGATGCGCACCATCCCGGTCGGCCTCTCCAAATTCCAGGGGCAATTCAACACTCGCTGGGAGCTGCTGATGGCGGGCGCCGTAACGGCCATGCTGCCCATTCTGGTCGTCTACATGATGGCGCAAAAGTGGTTCATCCGCGGCATCACCATCACCGGCATGGGCGGACGCTAGGCAGAGCCTGACGCATCACCTTCTTAAATCCGGTTCACTGTTTGCTGCTGGCGCTTTCCGGGCGCGGATGGCGCGCGCCAGGGAATATGGTATCTTCCCTGCTGCGTCGCTTCGATGATTCCGCGTGAAGGACAGGTGTGACATGAAAGTCATTTTGCTTGCGCTCCTCTTACTGCTAACGGTAGCTGCACCGACCATGGCGGTTGAGACGATAGTCACCGGCACGCCTTTCGCCATCCCGGTTGCCTGTGAGGGCAGTTTCGTCACCCATATCCTGCCTCACACGACCACTGTTCCGGGCGGCGCTGAAGTGCGCATGTTCGAGGCCAACGGCAGCGGTGCAGGCATCAACGATCTCGACAATGACGGCCTGCTGGACATCGTGCTGGCCAATCACGCCGGCGCCAACACCATCCTGTGGAACAGTGGCGGGCTGGAGTTTGAGCAGGCGACGTTTGGAGATGGCAACACACGCGCGGTGACCATCATCGATCTGGATGCTGATGGCTGGCAGGACATCGTTTTCTCACGCGTGGCCAGCGCCCCCAACCTGTGGCGAAACCTGGGCGGCCGCCAGTTTGAACAGGTGTTATTGCCCGGCATCTCCCAGCCGCTCTACTCTATCAACTGGGCGGACACGGACCAGGACGGCGATCTCGACCTGGTTGGCGGCACCTACGACGCCGAGTTGCTCACGCTGCTGGGAACCGAGTTCCTTGACAGCCATATAGCCGGTGTCTACGCCTACGAGAACGCCAACGCCACGTTTTACGCTGAACGGCTGGCGGACGAAGCCCAGGCGCTGGCTCTGCTACTCAGCGACATCGACGGCGATGGCTCGCCGGAAATCCTGGTCGGCAATGACTTCGCCGTGCCGGACTATTCCTGGACTAGAAATGAAGCCGGCTGGCAGGCGCTGTGGCCCTTCAGCAACATGAGCCACAGTACGATGAGCTTTGACAGCGCCGACCTTAACAATGACAGTCAAATCGAGCTTTTCTCCACTGACATGAAGCCTTATGCTGCCGACGAGCTCACCATGGCAGCCTGGGAGCCGGTGATGAGCTCCATGATGGACATGCCACATGCCGAGGGCGATCCCCAGGTCATGGCCAATGTGCTGCAAGGCATCGATTCTGACATTGCGGAACAGGCCGGCATTGACGCCACCGGCTGGAGCTGGTCCGGAAAGTTCGGCGACCTGGATCAGGACGGCTATCTCGACCTGTACGTGGTCAATGGCATGATTGAGAGCACGATATTCGGCCATCTGCCGGCCGGCGAACTGGTGGAAGAGAACCAGGCCTTCCGCAATGACGGCAGCGGCGCTTTCGTCACCATGCCTGACTGGGGGCTGCAGGCGAGCGCCAGCGGACGCGGCCTGAGCATTGCCGACCTCGACAACGACGGCGACCTGGATATGGTCGTAAACAACCTGCGCGCTCCTGCCCTGTTGTTCGAGAACCGCCTCTGCGGCGGAGACAGCCTGCAGGTTGCGTTGCAGCATGACGGCAGCCTGAACCGCAACGCCATCGGCGCGCGTCTGGTGCTGCACAGCTCCGTCGGACAACTTTCCCGCGAGATCAAGGCGGCCAGCGGTTACCTCTCCGGCGACCCCGCGCGAGCACATTTCGGCTTCCCGTCTGGAACCACGCTTGAGCGTCTGGAGATCCACTGGCCGGACGGCGAGACCAGCGAAATAGCAGGACTTGCAGCCAATGTGCTGCTCACCGTGCACCGTTAGTTCCTTGTATCCGGGTGCTCGCCGAGGTCGGTAATGCATGTACACATCACTGCGACTTCGTGCATGCCTTCGTTCAGCGCAGTGAACTGCCTGTATCGCCCTACCAGCGCCGACGCCACCGAGCCTTGATCGACTGAGGACACAAACCCCTTCTGCTGGATTTACGAGAGAGAGAAAGGCGAGGAAATGGCGATCTTGCGTTTGAGCATGTTGCTGGTTTTGCTCACTCTTGCCGCAGGCCTTCAGGCTCAGGGGTCGGAGTGCGAGGACGCCATTGCTTGTGTCATCATCGGCCCGGACGAGCCAGTTTCCATTGGCTACATGCTGGTCACTTCAGGCGCAGTCGCCTTCCTTGGCGAGGACTCGCTCGGCGGCATCGAACTGGCGTTACTTGCCCGTGACAACCAGCTGCTCGGACGCGACATAGAATTGCTCGGAGAAGACAGCCTTTGCACCCCGGAAGGTGGCCAGACTGCCGCGGAAAATCTCGTGTCCGACGGACAGGTGCTGGGTATCATCGGGACGAGTTGCTCCAGCGCGGCCGTCGCCGCCCTGCCGATCATCAGCAGGGCCGGTTACGTCATGCTCTCGCCATCAAATACCACGCCTGGTCTTACAGAGGCAGACAGGGACGCCGGCGGTGTGTGGCAACCCGGCTACTTCCGCACTTCGCAGAACGACCTGCTGCTGGGAGAAGTAACGGCGAAGTTTGCCTACAACGAGTTGGGAGCGCGGACTCTTGCAACCATCCATGACGGCAGCGTGTACGCAGAGAATCTGCAGCGTGTGATGGCCAGTGTCTTTGTGAAAACCGGCGGCAATTCGCTGTACGAGGGGTCGCTAAATGTGGGCGACACGGACATGACCGCCATCCTTACTGAAGTCGCCGCAGTGCAGCCGGACGTGCTCTACTTTCCCATATTCGAGCCGGAAGGCAACTTTGTTGCGGCACAGGCTGCCATGATCGCCGGCCTGGAGGACCTGACGCTGATGAGCGCCGGAGGATTAATGGTCGCCAGCTTTCCGGTGAATTCTGGTGAAGGAGCAATCGGGTTGCTTTTGTCCGGCCCCGCCGTCGCCGGTCCTGAATATGCGGAATTCCTTGCAAGGTGGCGGGATGAATACGGGGATTCCCCGCCCGGCTCTTACCATGCTCACGCCTTTGACGCCACCAACATTTTGCTTGACGCGATCGAGTCAGTCGCCCGCGAAACTGAAGACGGAGAGATCCTTGTAGGGCGGGACGCGTTGCGCAGCGCCATCGCCGCCACTGCAAATTTCAGAGGCATTACGGGCACCTTGAGCTGCTCCCCAACCGGGGACTGCGCAACGGGTGAAGCAATCAGAGTCTTCAAAATTGGTGAGGAGGAAGTTTATGAGGCGAACTGGCCTCCCGAACTCATCTGGACGCCTGGAACGGGCGCTCTTGATACCGGACCATAGACAGATTGTGGCAGGTCTGCCATTGGCGGGTTCCATTGATTCTGGAAGGCGATCGTGTGACGGCCCAACACTTTGGTTCGGCCAGGTAACAAGGGATAGAGATGTCACTCATGTGCTTCCTGGCAAGAACTCGCACCGGAGATAGTGACTGTGGTTGCCGCAAGCGATCGGCACCATGATGCTGCCTGGGCAGAAATCCATGGCGATACCTGGCCGCCCAAATTCGTCCGGTGGCCGGATGCAGATTGACATGCAGGGGAACCAGAATTTGACGGAAATGCGCTTGCTCCGGTTGCCGGTGCAACGGCCCGGAAATGCCGTCATTGAAGCCGGGGTTGCGTGCTGGCAATGCCGCCTCGTGGAGCATTTGTCAGCCAGGTAATTTATGGTAAGGAGTAAGACATGTCACGTTTTTCTTGCCTGTTTCTTTTGCTGTTGCTTTTCCTTGCAGCCATGTCAACACCCGCCCTCACCCAGGAGCTCGTCTGCGAGGACGCCATTGGCTGCGTCACGATCGGCCCCGATGACACGGTAACCATCGCCTGGATGGCGGTCGTTTCGGGCCCTGCTTCCTTCTTTGGATTTGACGGACTTGGCGGCATCGAAATCGCCATCGAACAACGTGACGGCATGGTCCTTGGCCATGAAATCTACCTGATTGGCGAAGACAGCCAGTGCAATCCCGAGGGCGGGCAGACGGCAGCGCAACGGATCGTCTCCGACCCGCAGGTTGTGGCGATCATCGGCCCCAACTGTTCCAGCGCCGCCGTGCCGGCCATCCCGATCGCCAGCAACGCCGGCTTTCTGCTGCTCTCGCCCACCACAACCTCGTCTGCCCTGACAAATCCGGACCGTGAAACCGGTGGAGTCTGGATGCCTGGCTTTTTCCGCACGGTGTACAATAACTTGCTGGAAGGGGCCGTCGCCGCACGTTTTGTCTATGAGGAACTCGGCGCGCAGACCATGGCAACCATCCACGATGGCAGCAACTATGCCAGTGATCTGGTGAATGCCACAATCGAGAACTTCGAGGGCTTCGGTGGCGAAGTCACCTTTACCGGCGCCGTCAACGTCGGCGACACCGATATGTCGGCCATCCTGACGGAGATTGCCTCCAACCCGCCTGACGTGTTGTTTTTCCCCATCTTCCAGCCCGAGGGCGATTTCCTGGTGGCTCAGGCCAAGTACATCCCTGGTCTTGAAGACACCGTCATGATGACCGCGGATGCCTTGCTGGTGGAAGGTTTTCCGATTGATTCGGGAGAAGCAGCGCTGGGAGTGATGTTAACAGGCCCGGCAGTAACCGGCGATGACTATGACGCCTTCCTGGAGCTCTGGGACGAGCGCTTCGGCACCGCGCCGCCAAGCGGCTTCCACGCACACGCCTTCGATGCCACCAACATGCTGCTGGACATTCTGGAAGACATCGCTGTGCATGGCGAGGACGGCAGCGTCCAAATTGGCCGCCAGGCATTGCGCGACGCATTTGCGGCAGTAGAGGACTATGAGGGTTTGACCGGTTTGCTCACTTGCAGCCCGACGGGCGACTGTGGCGCGGTCGAGTCTATGGTCGTCTTCGAGATCACGGAAGCTGAAGTCTTTGATGGCAAGTGGCCACCAACCATCCTCTGGACGCCCCGGATGAGCGAAGATGACAGTAATTAACATGACGGTAAGGCAAAGTTGACGAATTGGCGGAATCTCTGTTACGCCGCTAGTATTTGTTCAGCATCCCTTCACGGTCCGGTTTGGAGAAACCAGGGAGTACAAGATGCGAAACAAGCTGATAGTTATCGTTGTGTTCCTGTTGATGTTTGCCGTCGGCGTTCAGGCGGACAGCCACTGCAGCGACGAAATCGGCTGCGTAGTGCTGGCCCCTGACGACCCGGTGACAATCGGTGTCATGTCTGCGCTTTCGGGTCCGGTCGCCTTTCTCGGCGAGGACTCGGTTGGCGGCGTTGAAATTGCGCTCAACCGGCGTGGCAGAATGGTTCTGGATCGCGAAATTGAGCTGGTAACCGAAGACAGCATCTGCAGCGCTGAAGGTGGCCAGACGGCAGCCCAGAAGATCGCCTCCGACGAGCAGATTCTGGGTGTGGTGGGCACCAGTTGTTCGGGCGCTGCCGCTTCGGCCCTGCCCGTGATCAGCGCAGCCGGCATGCTGATGATTTCGCCATCCAACACGTCACCGGCGCTCACCAATCCGGATGTGGATGCAGGCGGCTTGTGGCAACCTGGCTACTACCGCACAGCCCACAATGATGAATTCCAGGGCGCGATGGCAGCGGAATACGCCCTGAACGAGTTGGGCGCAAATACGGCAGCAACCATCCACGACGGTGACCCTTACACGGATGGCCTGCAGGCCGTGATGGCCAGAACCTTTGCCGAGCTTGGTGGCACGGTGGTGTTCCAGGGCGCCGTCAACAAGGGCGATACTGACATGACAGCCATCCTGACTGAAATTGCCACCGACCCGCCGGACGTACTCTACTTCCCCATCTTCGAGCCCGAAGGCAACTTTGTTGCCGCCCAGTCACAGAACATCCCGGGTCTTGAAGACACCATCCTCATGGGCGCCGACGGCCTGCTGGTCGCCAGCTTCCCTGAAGCCTCCGGCGATGCGGCTATCGGCATGTACCTCTCCGGGCCCTACCTCTCCAGTGATGACTACTCAGATTTCCTTGCGGAGTGGGATGAAGAGTTTGGTGGCAGCCCACCAAGTGGCTTCCATGCTCATGCCTATGACGCCGCCAACATCTTGCTGGATGCCATCGCGGCGGTCGCAGTCGAGCAGGAGGACGGCTCGGTAATCATCGGCCGCCAGGCACTGCGCGATGCAGTTTCGGCGACCGTGGACTACGAGGGCCTGACGGGTGTGTTGACCTGCAACGAAACCGGCGACTGTGCCACAGGTGAAGCGCTGGGGATGTATCTGATCACCGAGGCAGAGGTCAATGAGGGTAATTGGCCGCCGGCTATCATCTGGTCCAAGGCGGACGCAGAGGACGACAGGTAAGGTCTGCGCCAGCAGGTGTTTGCACGAACAAACACAACAGGCCGGCAATCGATCTGGTTGCCGGCCTGAATTCTACAATCGGAAATCAATGTGACTGAAGTACGATCTGGTAACGGCAAGGATTCGACAGGGTCTGGCTGGGGTGAAGGATTTTCCGGCGTTGACCTGGTCATCAGCGTCCTTCGACTCGTTATTTTGTCCCTGATCGTGATCGGAGCTTTGGGCACACTCGCCTCCGGTCGATTCTCGTTTGCACAGTGGGTAGCGCTTTTTATCGCCGGACTGGCGCAGGGCAGCATCTATGCGCTCATCGCCCTTGGCTATACCCTGGTCTACGGCATCCTGCGCATGATCAATTTTGCGCACGGAGATGTCTTCATGGCCGGCGCCTTCACCACCGTCTTCCTGGCCCAGGCCTTCCGCCAGTCTGGTTTTCTGGACAGCCAGCCCCTGCTGGCCATCGTGGTGTTGATGGGCTTTGCGGCGATGGTTTCCATGCTGGTTGCGGTTCTGCTGGAGCGCATCGCTTATCGTCCCCTGCGCAACGCACCGCGACTCGTTCCATTAATTACCGCCATCGGCGCTTCCTTTTTCATTCAGTACACGTTTCGCGGCCTGTTTGGTTCCGGCTTCAAGTCCTATCCTGCAGTAGGAATCCTGCGTGGCACCTTCGCGCTGGGTTCAATCAATATTCCTGTCGCGCAGGTCTTCGTATTTGTATCTGCAGTTGTCCTGATGATCAGCCTCTACTGGCTGGTCGAGAAAACCCGCATCGGCAAGGCCATGCGCTCGGTCTCCGAAGACAAGGAAGTCGCGACCTTGATGGGCGTCAACGTCGACCTCATCATCGTCTTCACCTTTGCGATCGGGGGCGCACTGGCTGGCGCAGCAGGAGCAATCAACGGTCTGTTCCGCCCGCAGGGCGTCAATTTCTTTATGGGCTTCTTCCCTGGCATCAAGGCTTTCACGGCGGCTGTGCTTGGCGGCATCGGCAATATTCCCGGCGCCATGCTGGGCGGCCTGTTCCTGGGCGTGATCGAGGCCATCGGCCCCAACCTGGTGCTTACCGGACTGGGCATTCCCAGCGCCAACCAGCTCAAGGACGTTATCGCTTTCACCATGCTGGTGCTGGTCCTCATCTTCCGTCCGCAGGGCATCCTGGGTGAGCGTCTTTCCGCGGTGAAGGCCTGAAATGAGTACACAATCCCTGAACTGGCAGCCACTCATCCGCAGCGGACTCATCGCAGGTGGCGTCGCGCTCTACACAGCGCTAATCGGCATGCTGGTTGCCTTCAACGAACGCGAAGTCGTCCGCAACTCCTTTACTCTGGGGCTATTGTTGCTGGTCGCTCCGGCAGCGCTTGTCGGCTGGCTTAACAGTCGTCAACAGGACAGCAGCGCCCCTCTGCGCCTTCTTCTACGTGGCCTTGTGACCGGCCTGGTGACCAGCCTGCCCCTGCTGGCGCTATTGTGGCTCAACACCTTGCTAAACATTCGGTCGGTGCTGATCAACGTCAACCGTGACCTGATTCAACTCCTCAGTTTCGACAGCGACACGCTGCTGGCCGGCTCGCTCACGCTGCTCGCCACCCTTGGCGTGGCGGGTATGCTGGGCGCCGGAATCCTGCTCATCCCTGCGCGCCTGCGACACGCGCTCCTGACTGCCACAGCATGGATGCTGGGCGCCGGCGTTCTTGGAGAACTCTTGCGTCAGTTGCTCTCCCAATTTCTGGATCGGGATGCGCTTTCCTGGTTCCTGCGCAGGGACACGCTCAAACCGGAGCCGGCAGCGGCCATTTTCCTTATCGCCTTTCTGTCAGACCTGTTCTGGTCCTGGTACAAGGCCAACAGAAAGCAGCGAAATGTGAAGCCACGGCGTGCGCTGCAGTACACCAGAGTTGGCGCTCTGGGCATCCTGTTGTTGCTGCTCCCTGTGCTGGTGGGATCGGCCATCAGCGATGTGCTTACCAACATTGGCCTCTATATCCTCATGGGACTGGGGCTGAACGTCGCCGTCGGGCTCGCCGGCCTGTTTGACCTGGGCTATGTGACCAACTTCGCGGTTGGCGCCTACATAATGGGCGTGTTGACCACCACCGGCGCGCTCGGCCTTGAAAGCAAACTGGGCGTCTCAGTCTTCAATTTCTGGCTGGTGCTGCCCGTCAGCTTGCTGGTCGCCATGTTTACCGGCTTCATCCTTGCGCTGCCCGTGCTACGCATGCGCGGCGACTATCTGGCCATTGCCACGCTGGGTTTCGGTGAAATAATTCGCCTGCTGGCGCTCTCTGACTGGCTCAAGCCATTCATCGGAGGCGCCCAGGGGGTACTTTTCATCCCTCCACCGAACTTCCTCGGCATCGATTTGATCGGCCCGCAACGACTCTACTACATCATTCTGGGTGCCTGCCTGCTGGCGGTATTCGTGTCGTCGCGTCTGAACAACTCCCGCATCGGGCGCCAGTGGATGGCGATCCGCGAAGATGAAGATGTCGCTTCTGCCATGGGGATCAACACCGCCCGCTCCAAGCTACTGGCCTTCACCATCAGTGCGGCAACGGGTGGGCTGGCCGGCGCAATCTTCGCGGCCAAACTGGGGACAATCTTCCCGTCCAGCTTCAATCTGCTTGTCTCGGTTAACGTGCTTAGCCTCATCATAATCGGCGGGCTGGGCAGCCTGCCCGGCATCATCGTTGGCGCCCTCTTCCTCGTAGGTTTGCCGGAGCTGCTGCGCGAGTTTGACGAATTCCGCCTTTTGCTCTACGGCACGCTGATGGTCACCATGATGCTCGCGCGGCCGGAGGGTTTGTGGCCCTCGGCTGTATACCGCCGTGAGGTGGGGCGCGACGATGATTCAGCCAGTCAGCCTGTCGGAGAACTGGCGCAATGAGCGAAATTATTCTTGGCGCACAGGGCATGAGCAAGCATTTTGGCGGCCTTGTCGCCGTTGACAACCTGGATTTCGAAATCAGGCGCGGCTCCATTGCCAGCATCATTGGCCCCAACGGCGCCGGCAAGACGACTTTTTTCAATTGCGTGACCGGCTTCTACCCCATTGACGAAGGCGAGCTCCGCTTTAACGGCCAACGCCTAAATGGTATGAGCACTGACCAGATCACTCGCTCCGGCATCGCCCGCACCTTCCAGAACATCCGCCTCTTCAACAACATGACGGTAATCGAGAACATCATGGTCGGCCAGGAGGCCCATCTGCGTTCGACCTGGATGGGCGCCATACTGGGCACAGCGGGCACGAAGCGTGAAAACCGGGACTCCGAGGAAGAAGGTCGGCGCATGCTGAATTTCGTCGGACTTCAGGGCAAGGGCGACCTGGTTGCAAAGAACTTGCCCTATGGCGACCAGCGCCGACTGGAAATCGCGCGCGCGCTGGCCAGTCGCCCGCAGCTCTTGCTGCTGGATGAACCGACTGCGGGTATGAATCCGCGTGAGACCGCCGAGACGACGGACTTCATTCGTCAGTTACGCGATGACCTGGATATCACACTCATGCTGATCGAACATGACATGCGGGTCGTGATGGGGATTTCGGAGCACATCACGGTGCTCGATCATGGCAGAAAAATCGCAGAAGGTTCCCCGCAGCAAATCCAGAACAATCCAGATGTGATCGAAGCCTATCTGGGCCGGGGAGCAGCGGGAAACGTGGCGTAATGGACGAACAAACAACGGATAACGCCCTGCTGCTGCTCGACGAGGTTCACGCCAGCTACGGCAACATTCACGCGCTGAAGGGCATTTCGCTGCATGTTAACGAAGGCGAAATTGTGACGCTCATCGGCAGCAATGGAGCCGGCAAGAGCACGACGCTGCGCACAATCTGTGGCCTGATGCGCGCCCGCGCCGGCAAGATTCTCTTTCGTGGCCAGGACTTGCAGTCCCTGCCGACGCATGAGCTTGTCGGCAGGGGCGTCGCCATGGTGCCAGAGGGGAGGCGGGTCTTCGCCAGGTTGAGCGTAACGGAAAACCTGGAGATGGGCGCCTGGCACCGCAGTGACCGTCAGGAGATCAGCGCGGACATTGAATACGTCTTTACATTGTTTCCGCGCCTGGGCGAGCGCAGCAAACAGCTGGCCGGCACCATGAGTGGCGGCGAGCAGCAAATGCTGGCAACGGCGCGTGCCCTCATGTCGCGCCCCTCCCTGCTGCTGATGGATGAGCCTTCCATGGGATTGGCGCCGGTGCTGGTCGAAACAATTTTCGAGACGATCGAACGAATTAATGGTGAGGGGACGACAATCCTGCTGGTTGAGCAGAACGCGCAGATGGCGCTGGGCATCGCCAGCCGCGGCTACGTGCTGCAATCGGGCAGCATCGTGCTCAGTGACGATGCCGCCAGTCTGAGAGAGAACCCGGTGGTGCAGAAGGCCTATCTGGGCATGGATTAAGGCTTGACTGCCGGGCCGGCAAGACTATACTGGCCGACGGGTCGTCAGCGAGGGGAACCGGCACATGGCCAGCAGGCGCAGCATCTCCACGGTCAAGCCACAGTTTGGCAACAACCGCAGTCACTCGCTCAAGGCTACTCGCCGCCAATTCAAGCCCAACTACCAGAACAAACGCCTGTGGGTGCCCGAGTTCGAACGCTTCGTTCGCGTGAGGCTGACCGCCAAAGAGCTGCGCACCATTGACAAGATTGGTCTGCACAAATTCATGGCCAGGCAGGGCCGAAGCATTAAGGAATTAATCTAAAATCCAGGACCAGACAGCCTGCTGCTGACCATCCCGAGCATCATCCTGAGCACCATCAGCCCCCTCAGCCGCTTCACAATGCGCTATACTCCCGAGTGACGGGGGTGTTTCATGGTCGCTGCGCCACCTGATTTCGACGAGTTTTCGCCAGCGAGCCATGCGGATTGGCTGGTGGCCGCCCGCGCCCTGTTACCAAATTCTGCGTCACTGGAATCGCTGGCTACAGACACGCTCGAAGGGTTGTGTCTGCAGCCGCTCTACAGCGCAGAACACAGCGCACACATTCAACATCAGCATGCACTGCCAGGAGCGGCGCCGGGCCTGGGTGGTGGCTCGACCCAGGCGCGTCCCTGGCTGATCATCCAGGCCAGCAGACAAGCCAACGCCCGGGTTGCCAATCAGGAATTGCGCGCCGACATCGCCAATGGCGGCATGGCCATCGCCTTGCTACCCGACGATGCGACGCTGTTCTGTCTTGATCCGGATAAAGCGGCGGCCGGGCTTGTCGGCCAGGGCGGCAGTTCCCTGGCAGACGCCGGGGACCTGACGGCAGCGCTCGATGGCATTGCGCTCGACAGCGTGCCGCTGCTGCTACAGTGCGGCGCGCGCAGTCTGCCACTACCTGCGCTGCTGATGGCGGCGCTGCGGCGCCGAAGTGAGGAACTGAGCGCGTTGCGCGGCGCGGTCGGGGCAGACCCGCTGGCCTGGCTCGCGACGAGCGGCTCGCTGCCTGCTGTACTTGAGTCACTGTATGACGAGCAGGCCGTCTGGACGCGCTGGTGCCTGCAACATGCGCCTGGCCTTGACACAATTTTCCTGGACGGAGCTGTCTGGCATGAGGCAGGCGCCAACGCAGTGCAGGAGCTGGCCTGCTCGCTGGCGAACGGCGCGGCCAGTGTGCGCGAGATCTGCGCACGCGGCCTGAGCATTGACGCAGTCGCGTCCCGCATGTCGCTCG
Source organism: Phototrophicaceae bacterium (assembly GCA_965223965.1). GTDB lineage: Bacteria > Chloroflexota > Anaerolineae > Aggregatilineales > Phototrophicaceae > JAGWBD01. The sequence continues at coordinate 1,000,763 of CBDCXX010000006.1, read as the reverse complement.
GGCTGGCGCTAGGCAGCGACTTCCTGATGGAGCTGGCGAAGCTGCGCGCTGCGCGCCTGCTCTGGTCGCAAATGATTGAAGCCTTCGGCGGTTCGGCTGCCTCACAGCGTCTCACGTTGCACGCGCGCACGTCTCGCCGCAACAAGTCTGCGCTTGACCCCTGGAACAATATGCTGCGCAGCAGCCAGGAAGCGCTGGTCGGCGTCATTGGTGGTTGCGACAGTTTGCTGATCGAGCCCTTCGACGCGCCACTGCGCCCTGCGAACGAGTTTTCCCGGCGCCATGCGCGCAACCAGCAACTCATTCTGGAGCATGAGGTCGGCCTCGCCAAAATTCAGGATCCAGCCGGCGGCTCATGGACGATAGAGGTTCTTACTGACTGGCTGGCGCGCGAGGCCTGGGCAGCTTTCCAGCGAATCGAGGCGGAGGGCGGCCTGCTCGCCGCCTTGCGCGAAGGCAGCATCCAGCGAGAGATCACCGCCATTGCGCAACAGCGCGCACAGCGCAACGCGCAGCGAAAGGATGTGCAAGCAGGCAGCAACCAGTTTGCGGACACAGTCGATTTCGATTCCGATTTGAAACCCGCGTCACCAGACGAATTCATCAGCAGGCGCGCTGCCCAATTTGCCAGCCGTTCTCGTAGCGATTTCGCTGCCCCCCCTGCAGCGAAGGCGTCTACGCAGACCTTCGCGGCGTTGCTGGAGGCTGCGGGACGTGGGGCCACACTCGCGCAACTAGCCGTCGCACTGCCGCAAGACGATGGAGAACAGGTCAGCGTCTTGCCGCTGCACAGTCAACGCATCGCCGCTCCCTGGGAAGCCCTGCGCGCCAACGCAGCGGAGCACAGGCAGCAGGGCGGCACTGCGGCGCGCGCTTATATCGCATTGCTGGGCGAAGCAGCAGCCTTGCACGCCCGCGCCAGTTTTGTCAGAGACTTTTTTGCGGTCGGCGGCTTTGCGTGTGAGGATGACGGCGCATGGAAGCAAGCGGAGGACGCTGCGGAGGCCGCAATTGCCTCCGGCGCGCCCGCCGTCGTAATTTGCGCCCAGGATGCCAGCTACCCGGAAGTTGTGCCGCCATTCTGCGACCTGGTGCGGGAGCGCCGCCCGGAGATGATTGTGTATCTGGCCGGTCGGCCGCGGGAAGCGCAGGAAGACGAGCTGCGCGCCGCCGGCGTCGTCGACTTCGTGCACCTGGGGGCGGATTGCCTAAAGCTGAATCAGACCCTGCAGCGGCGCACAGGGATTGCCCCATGAGCGCAAACCCGGATTTCACGAAGATTCCCTATCGCGCGGACCATGCGCCGGCGCCGGCCCCGGCCGCTGCCGCAGACTCTGTCTGGCACACGCCCGAGGGCATCGCGCTGCCGCCGCTATGCAGCGCCGCCGACCTCGCGGATGCGACGCACCTTGCCTTCACAGCGGGCATCCCGCCCTATCTGCGCGGCCCCTATCCGACGATGTACGCGCAGCGCCCCTGGACGATTCGTCAATACGCCGGCTTCTCCACAGCCGAGGAGAGCAACGCCTTCTACCGCCGTAACCTGGCGGCAGGACAGCGCGGCCTCTCCATCGCCTTCGATCTGGCGACACACCGCGGCTACGATTCCGATCATCCGCGCGTGACCGGCGACGTCGGCAAGGCGGGAGTCGCCATCAGCTCACTGCACGACATGCAACGGCTGCTCGACGGCATTCCGCTGGAGCGCTGCTCGGTCTCGATGACCATGAACGGCGCTGTGCTTCCGGTGCTGGCCTTCTTCATCGCCACAGCCCTGGAACAGGGCATCCCGGCGAAGGCGTTGACCGGGACAATCCAGAACGACATCCTCAAGGAATACATGGTACGCAACACCTACATTTATCCGCCGGCACCCTCCATGCGCATCATCGCGGACATTTTCGCGTGGTGTGCGCAACACATGCCGCGTTTTAACAGCATCAGCATCTCCGGCTATCACATGCAGGAAGCCGGCGCACCCGCAGACCTGGAGCTGGCCTACACCCTGGCAGATGGCCTGGAGTACGTACGCACCGGTCTGAGGGCGGGATTGCACATTGACGACTTTGCGCCGCGCCTGTCCTTCTTCTGGGGCATCGGGCTCAACTTTTTCATGGAGATAGCCAAGCTGCGCGCTGCGCGCCTGCTTTGGGCGAAGCTGATCAGGCGCTTCGAGCCCTCGAATCCGAAGTCGATGGCCCTGCGCGCCCATTGCCAGACCTCCGGCTGGAGCCTGACCGAGCAAGATCCCTACAACAATGTGACGCGCACTTGCATCGAGGCCATGGCGGCCGTATTCGGCGGCACCCAGTCGCTGCACAGCAACGCGCTGGACGAGGCCATCGCGCTGCCAACGGACTTTTCCGCCCGCATCGCGCGCAATACCCAGCTCGTCCTGCAGCACGAGAGCGGCCTCACTCGGGTCGTCGATCCCTGGGCCGGCTCCTTTACCGTGGAAAAGCTAACAAAGGATTTGCTGCAGCGCGCCTGGGCGCACATCGAAGAGATTGAAGGGCTGGGCGGGATGGCTTCCGCCATCGGCGAAGGCCTGCCGCGTATGCGCATTGAAGAAGCTGCCGCCCGCCGTCAGGCGCATATCGACTCAGGCCAGGAAGTCATTGTCGGCGTCAATCGCTGGCGGCCGCAACAGGACGAGGGACTGAACATCCTCGACGTGGACAACAGCGCCGTGCGCGCTGGCCAGATCGAGCGCCTGCAGCAACTGCGCGCGCAGCGTAATGAGACACAGGTTGAGGCAGCGTTGAACGCGCTCACGAACGCCGCAGAAAGTGGCACGGGCAATTTGCTGGAACTTTCGGTGCAGGCGGCGCGAGCGCGCGCCACGCTGGGTGAGATTTCGATGGCCCTGGAGAAGGTCTGGGGTCGGCATAAAGCGCCGATGCACACCATTTCCGGCGCCTACAGCGTCGCCTGGGGCGAGGGCGATGACATCCAGAAAACGCGGCAGGGCTGCGCTGAATTCGAACACAGGGAAGGCCGACGGCCGCGCATCCTGGTCGCAAAAATTGGTCAGGACGGCCATGACCGCGGCGCCCGGGTGATCGCCACGGCTTTCGCCGACCTCGGCTTCGACGTCGACATCGGGCCGTTGTTCCAGATGCCGCAGGAAGTGGCGCAACAGGCGGTCGAGAACGACGTGCACATCGTCGGCATCAGCTCGCTGGCCGGCGGCCACAAGACATTGCTGCCGCAACTGACCGCAGAACTGGCTGCCATGGGCCGCGCGGACGTCATGGTCATCATCGGCGGAGTCATTCCGCAGCAGGACTACAAATTCCTGCGCGAGCAAGGCGCGGCGGCCATCTTCGGGCCGGGAACAGTTATCCCGCACGCAGCGCAGGAAATTCTGGCGCAGCTGAGCGAGCTGCTGTCGCACAATGGTGGCTGAAGCAGCCAGCGTCCACTCCCCCGCTGTCGTTGCGCTGATAGCTGGCCTGCTCGCCGGGGAGCGGAAATCGCTGGCGCGCGCAATCACGCTCGTCGAAAGCAGCGCCCCTGACCATCGCCAGGAGGCAAGGCAATTGCTGCGCGCGCTCCTGCCGCACAGCGGCGGCTCGTTGCGCATTGGAATCACCGGTGTGCCCGGCGCCGGCAAGAGCACGCTTATCGAGGCGCTCGGCATGCTGCTGGTCAGCAAGGGCAAGCGCGTGGCCGTGCTGGCCATTGACCCCAGCAGCACGCGCAGCGGCGGCAGCATCCTGGGCGACAAGACGCGCATGTCGGCGCTGGCGCGCAGCCCGCTGGCCTTCATTCGCCCCTCCCCTGCGGCAGGCACGCCCGGCGGCGTGGCGCGCAAGACGCGCGAGAGCATCCTGCTCTGCGAGGCCGCCGGTCATGATGTCGTATTGCTGGAGACGGTGGGCACGGGCCAGAGCGAAGTGACTGCGCGTACCATGGTCGATTTCTTCCTGCTGCTGCTTATCACGGGCGCCGGGGACGGGTTGCAGGGCATCAAGAAGGGCGTGATGGAGCTGGCGGACGCGATCGCCATCAACAAGGCCGACGGAAAAAACCAGGTCGCAGCGCATGCAGCGCGCGCCGAAACCAGCCGCGCCCTGCGTTTTCTGGCGCCGGTGGACGGCGGCTGGCGTCAAGAGGTCGTCACCTGTTCTGCGCTGGAAGGGACGGGCATCGAGGAACTCTGGACGCTGATTCAGGATTTTCAAACCAGTGAGACCGCTTCGGGCGCCTGGCAGGCGCGCCGGCGCGAGCAGCGACGCGAATGGTTGCATACCTTGCTGGAGGAAGGCGCGTGCGACTCCTTCTTCAACCTGCCACAGGTGCAGGCGAGTTTGCCCCGCCTGGAACAGAGCGTGATGACAGGCGAAAAGGACGTGAGCGATGTGGCGCAGCAGATGCTCGCATGGCTGGACAGAGACTCAGATTCTGGCGGGGAGGCGCGATGAAGCTCTGTATCATTGGCGGCGGCAGCGTGCGCACGCCGCGGCTGATTCCTTCGCTGGTGCAGCGCGCGGCGCGCCTCGGCCTCAATGAACTGTGGCTGATGGACAACGATGCGGAGCGGCTGGTGCTGATCGGCGGACTGTGCCAGCGGCAGGCGGAGCAACTGGGCGCACAGTTTCGGGTTGTGACCAGCGGCGATGCGCGCGCGGCGATTACAGATGCCAGCCACGTCATCACGGCTATTCGACCAGGACTGGAAGCTGGCCGCGCGGCCGATGAACGCATCGCCTTCGAACTTGGTGTGCTGGGCCAGGAGACCACCGGTGCGGCGGGCTTCGCGATGGCAATGCGCAGCGCCCCCGCCATCCGGGGCTACGCGCGCCTGGTCGAGGAACTGGCGCAACCCGGCGCCTGGCTCTTCAACTTCACCAATCCCGCCGGCCTGGTGGCCCAGGTGCTGCACGATGCCGGTGTGGAGCGCGTCGTCGGGATTTGTGACAGCGCCAACAAGGCGCGCAACGAAGTCAGTCGCTTCCTGCGCATCCCCCAGGCGCGGCTACGCCACGAAGTCTACGGCCTTAATCATCTCTCCTGGACGCGCAGCGTGCGCATCGACGACGAACCGGGAGAGCCAGGTGAGGAAGTGTTGCCCGCCCTGCTCGCTGACGAGCACTTTGTGCAAGCCACGCATTTGAAGATGTTTGCGCCTGGGCTGCGGGCTGCCGAGGGCAGTTTCCTCAATGAGTATCTGCATTATTACTATCATCGTGACGAGGCGCTGGGCAGTTTGCTGCAGGAGGCGGAGACGCGGGGTGAGCAGGTGCTGCGCCTGACAGGGGAATTGCTGAGCCGGTTGAATGCCAGTACAGATGCGGAGGAACAGCTGGGCATCTGGCGCGAGATGATGGCCGGCCGCAGTCAAAGTTACATGGCGCATGCGCGCGCCGGCGCCGGACGTGTGCAGCAGAAGCCGGTAGCTGAAGATGAGGAAGGCTATGCAGCCGTGGCACTGGGCTGCGTGGCGGCGATTGCGCGCGACGAAGCCCAGCTGAGCGGCCTCAACGTCCCCAACCGCGGCGCCATTGAGGGTATGGACGCGAATGACATCGTTGAGGTGAGTTGCCGCATCGATGGCGGTGGCCCGCGCCCCCTGCCAATCGGCAGTATTCCCGAGCAGCAGCTGGCCCTGATGCGCAGCGTCAAGGTTTACGAGCGTCTGGCCTCGCAGGCTATTCTGCAGCGCTCCCGCGCGTTGGCCGTGCAGGCGCTCTGCGCGCATCCGCTGGTTGGGTCCTGGCTGCTAGCGGAACGGCTCTTCGACGCCTTCTACAGCGCCCATCGGGAGCTCGTCGGCACGTGGCGCTGAAAGCCTATGATGTGCTGGTGCCGGGCCATTACTTTTGTGATGTCGTCTTCACCGGCCTGCCGGCATTCCCCGCACCAGGCACGGAGATCTATTGCGACGACGTCAACGTGGTGCCTGGCGGCGTGCTCAACACGGTTGTCGCCTTCAAACGCCTGGGAGTGAAGGTCGGCTGGCTCGGCGCGCTGGGCGATGATTTCTTCAGCCGCTTCATCCGGGAATGGGCGGAGCAGGAAGGCCTCGACCTTTCGCTGGTAACCCGGCAGGCGCAGCCCCTGCGGCGTCTGACCGTCTCCCTGTCGCTCAGCAATGACCGTGCCTTCGTGACCTACGCTGATACGCCGCCGGGCGTCATTGAGCTCACGCGTCAGCGCCTGGCCGACACTCACTTTCGTCACCTGCACTTCAGCGGACTGGTCGTTGACGAGCGCATGCCGGCCCTGCTGCGCGAGTGTCGCGCCAGCGGCATTGAGGTGTCGATGGATTGCCAGCACCGCGAGCAGACGCTGGCGCAGCCGCTGGTGCGCGAGATCATCAGCCAGCTGGACATGTTCCTGCCGAACGCCGCGGAAGCGCAACGCCTCACCGGCAAGGACTCCGTCGAAGAGGCAGCCGCGCTGCTGGCAGAACTCGTCCCGATGCTCGTCATCAAGAACGGCGCCCAGGGCGCCCGCTGCTGGTGGCAGGGCCGCTGTTGCCACGCCCCGGCCCTGCCCTGCGACCCGGTCGACACCACCGGCGCGGGTGACGTATTCAACGCCGCCTTCATCGCCGCTCACCTCGACGGCGCTGCGCCGGAAGTGTGCCTGCGCCAGGGCACAGTGGCGGGCAGTTTGTCCACCCGGGGATATGGTGGCTGCAGCAGCGCGCCCGATCGCATGGCCTTGCAGGCGGCGCTGACCCATCATGCCGGTCTCTTTTCCTGATTTTGTGCTGACACGAGCAATTTGAGATTTGTCCCACGAATTTGTTGACAGACTACCGGGCGCGCGTTACGATACCTGCCATGAGTGCGATCATCTTTGCTTTTGACCTCCAGCAGCCCATGTGTTGTTGTTCCTGTTGCCAGAGCGCCGGGGGTGTTGCCGTCTAACAGGTCAGACTGACAGAGACAGGCAGCAGCAGGGATGACCCCGGACCAGGCGTTCGGGGATTTGTTTTGCAAGAGTTGCAGATTCGTGCGGTGGCCGTGGGACGTGGAGCAGGTAGCGAAATGAGTCACAACGACCACAAAATGTGTTGTCGCTGTTGTCCGAATAGCCAAACGAAGCGTTATCCGGCGTAACACACACGCATACCCGAACTGGATGCGAGAGCCCCGGATAACACCGGGGTTTTCTGTGCATAGCCAAGGATTATGGAGCGCAGATGCAACTGTTGCAGGAACACATTCATGACGAGCTGGACGCGCTGCAGGGCGAGCTCGCCACGGCATCACCGCAGGAGATCCTGCGTTTCGCCGCCGACCGCTTCGGCGAAGGGCTGGCCGTCGTCACCAGCTTTCAGCCCACGGGGATCGTCACGCTGCACATGCTGCAGGAAATCGCCCCGCGTACGACCGTCATCACGCTCGACACCGGCTTCCTCTTCCCGCAGACGCTGCAGCTGATTGATGAGCTGGAAGCCCGCTTCGACCTGAACTTGCGGCGCGTGCATCCGCAGTTGAACGCTGCGCAGCAGGCCCTCGCCCACGGCCCGGCGCTCTGGGAGCGCAATCCGGATCTTTGTTGTCATCTGCGCAAGGTGTTGCCACTGAAGCAGGCCTTGCGTGGCCATAGCGCCTGGATCGCCGGATTACGCCGCGACCAGTCTGCACAGCGCGCGGACACGCCGGCCATCGAGTGGGACGACAGCAACCAGCTCGTCAAGCTCTGCCCCTTCGTCAACTGGAGCTCGGCCCAGGTCTGGGCCTGGCTGCGCGAGCATGAACTGCCATACAACACGCTGCATGACCAGGGCTATCCGACCATTGGCTGCACGCATTGCACGCATCCGGTACTGGCCGGCGCGTCGGCGCGCAGCGGTCGCTGGCAGGACTTCAACAAGACGGAATGCGGCATCCACACCATGCATCTGCCAACCAGTGAGGGCAACGACATATCATGAGTTATCCGATCTCCCTCAAGCTGCGTGGCAAAACCTGCGTCGTCGTGGGCGGCGGCACGGTGGCGGCGCGAAAGGTAAAAGGCTTGCTGCAGGCTGGCGCGAGCGTCGTGGTCATCAGCCCCATGCTGGATGCATCGCTGCGGGAGTCGGTTGATGCGGAGGAATTCCGCTGGCTGCGGGTACACTGGCAACCGAAAATCCTGCAGGAATTTAGCCCGACGCTCGTCTTCGCCGCGACGAATGAGGAAGCGACCAATCAGGCCGTCGCTGAGGAGGCCCGAAGACTGGGCGCCCTGGTCAACATCGTGGATAATGCCGCGGCAGGCGATTTCAACAACATGGCCGAGTTGCATCGGCCGCCCTTGTTGATCGCCCTGGACAGTGGCGGTTCCTCGCCTGCGCTCGTGCGCTGGCTACGGGACCGGATAGCCGAATGTGTGCGCGAGGAACACGCCATAATGGCGCGCTGGCTGGGGGAACTTCGGCCACAAATCCGCCAGGAAATCCCGGAACAGGAGCAACGGCGTTGCTTCTACAACAGCGTCCTGGAATCGGATGTGCTGGCCTTGCTGGGATCGGACCAGGTCGATGAGGCACGCAGCCTGCTGCACAGCCTGGTGCGCAAGAACGGATGAACGCCCTGTTGCTCGCCGGCCATGGCTCCCACATCAGCCCGCACACGGCTGGTCTGGTCTGGTCCTACGTCGACCGGCTGCGGGCGCTGGGCATTGCCGACGAGGTTGGCGCCAGCTTCTGGAAGGAAGCGCCGGCATTCAGTCAGGTGCTGGACAGTTTTTGCTCGGATACTGTCATCGTAGTGCCTGCGCTGGCAGCCGATGGCTACTTTGCGCGCACAGTCATTCCCGCAGAAATGGGGCTCAGCGGCCCACTCACCTGCCGCGGCACGCAATGCATCCACTACACGCAGCCGCTCGGCCTGCACCCGCGTCTGGGAGAAGTGTTGCACAATTGCGTCAGCGACCTGATGACCGAGCAGGGGCTGGACACTTGCGACGTCGCTGTCGCCGTCATCGGACACGGCACGCGACGCGATGCGCGCAGCCAGGGCGCGGCGCGCTTACAGGCGCAGTCGCTTGAGCGCAGTTGGCCTGGCCTGACTGTGTTGGAAGCTTACCTGGACGACGAGCCGTCGATTGCTTCGATTTACGAGCGCACAGGTGCGCCGGTGATCCTGGCAGCGCCCTGGTTCCTTGCGCCAGGGTCCCACGTCAGCGTCGATGTTCCGCGCGAACTTGGCCTGCCAACCGGCGCCAGCAGTGGACGCGCAGGCGGGCGTTCTGTATATTACCTGGGCGCAGCGGGCACTGCGGAGGTCGTCTGTGAAGTAATCCTGGAGCTGGCGCGCGCCTGTGAGCCGGACCATGAGGTGGGCAGGCCCGCTTCGGTCTGGAGCGGATTTCCGCGCAGGGGCGCGCAGGCACTGTGGGACGAGGTTTGTGAACAGGGCCGACTGCAATTTGGTGAGTTGCTGCTCACTCCGGCAGAGGTTCGTCCTGTCGCAGAAAATGCAGAAGTGCGCTGCATGTGTTCGCCTGCTGAATTGCGCAGCATTGTCCGCGAGCAGCCCTTCCGGCCCCTGCCGGAGGCGACTGGTCTGCCAGCGGGATGGCGCGTAGCGCTTCGTCAGCCGCATGAACTGGCGGCTGTAGTTGAGACAATTTATCCGGGCGCAGTGGCGGATTGGGCCGCCTGGCGCAAGGGCGCGTTTCAGCCGGAATCGCTGGCTGCGGTAGCAGCGCGGCAGACAGGGAATTACCGTGGAGTCGACGAACTTCCGGCAGCGATAGTGGCTCAGGTCAGCGCAACCTTGTGCGACAACTGTATTCGCCAGCCGACATGGAACGGCGTCGGCACGGCGGCTGATGAGTTACCCTGCCGCTCGCCCTGCAATCTGTGGCTGAGCAAGGCAACAATGGAGATCGCATGATTGGAAAAGTCTGGCTGGTGGGCGCCGGCCCAGGCGATCCTGACCTGATTACCCGCAAGGGCCTGCGTCTGATTCGCAGCGCGGATGTAATCGTATTTGATCGTCTTATCCCGCTCGAGTTGCTTGGTGAAGCGCGACCGGATGCGACGCTCATTAACGTCGGCAAGGCACCCGCGCGACAGCGCCTGAATCAGGCGCGCATCAACGAGACCATCGTCGCGCACGCCCTGCTGGGCGAGCAGGTGCTGCGCCTGAAGGGCGGCGACCCGCTGCTCTTCGGTCGTGGCAGCGAGGAAGCGCTGGCCTGTCACGCGGCTGGCGTTCCCTTCGAGATTGTGCCCGGCATCTCCAGCGCGTATGCCGCGCCGGCCTATGCAGGAATTCCGTTGACGCAGCGCCAGGTCAGTAGCAGCGTCACTATTCTTACCGGGCATGACCTGCTCGAAGAGGGCCCTGCCCGCCTCAACTACGACGCGCTGGCCAACACGGGCGGCACGCTAGTGATTTTGATGGGCGTCCACGCGCTGCCGCGCCTGCTGCAACGCCTGCTGGATGGCGGCCTCGACCCTGGGACGCCGGCCGCCGCCGTCGAGTGGGGCAGCGTCGCCGGGCAGCGCGTCATTGAGGCGACGGCCGCGGAGCTGACCGCAGCCGCGGCCTCTGCCGAACTCTGCGCTCCGGCGACAATTATCATTGGCGAGGTTGTGCGCCTGCGCGGCCAGGGTCTGCGTTGGTTCGATTTGCCACATTCACAGGACGACCTGGAACTGGAATATGAGGCACTGCGACCAATTCTGGAGGAGATATGAGCAAGAGTTGGAAGACCGTCTTACAGGACGAAATGCCGCCGGATTTGTCGCATGAAATCGACATCTTCGAGGGCCAGATGGAACTGCGCCGCCAGGACCGCCTGGATGAAAAGGTGTTTGCCGAAACGCGCCTGCGCCGCGGCGTCTACGGACAGCGCTATGACAACGGTCAGCGTCACGACGGCATTGAGACGCGGCCGCTCGACTTTCCATCCGGCGCCCTCACCAAGGGCCCGGACACCATGTGGGATGCGCCTGGCATGCAGCGCATCAAGGTACCGTATGGCGGCCTGAGCATCGCGCAGATGGAAGCGCTGGCCGACCTCGCCGACGAGTACGCGGACAGCATCCTGCACGTTACGACGCGCCAGGACTTTCAGCTGCACTACGTACACATCGACGACACGCCCGACATGATGAGACGCCTGGCCGCGGTTGGCCTGACCACGCGTGAGGCCTGTGGCAACTCCGTGCGCAATGTGACGGCCTGCCCGCTGGCGGGCGTTTGCCACGACCAGACCTTCGATGTCACGCCCTATTCGGCCGCGCTGGCCAACTTCCTGCTGGGGCATGATGACGTGCAGGATTTCGGGCGCAAGTTCAAGGTCGCGTTCTCCGGCTGCGAGCACCACGCCTGCGGCCTGGTCAACATGCATGACCTGGGCTTTTTGGCGCGCACGCGCAGGGTGGACGGCGAACTGCAGCGCGGCTTCACCGTCTACGTCGGCGGCGGCCTCGGCACCGTGCCGCATCAGGCGCAGGTGCTTGAGGAGTTCGCCCCGGTGGATGAAATCCTGCCGCTCTCCCAGGCCATCTCGCGCGTGTTTGCGCGGCTTGGCGAAAAGCGCAACCGCAACCGCGCGCGCATCAAATTCCTCGTCGCCAGCGTCGGCATCGAGGAGTTCCGCCGCCTGGTGCGTGAAGAGCGCGCCGTCCTGCCGAAGGACGAGGCCTGGACCGACTGGATCGGCGAGGTGCCTGCCTACAGTGAAGCTCCGCTGCGGGCCGGCATGGCGCTTAATGGCGCGGAAAGGCCCGCCGGTTTCGACGAGTGGTTCGTGACCAACGTCTATCGCCAGCGTCAACCTGGCTACAGCGTCGTCACGGTCAACCTACCTCTCGGCGACATCACCTCCTGGCAGACGCGCCAGCTGGCTGACATCGCGCGCGAGTTCGTCAGCGACAACGTGCGCACTACCGTCGAACAGAACATCGTGCTGCGCTGGGTGCCAGAGGCGGATCTGCCGGCGCTGTACCGCGCCCTGCAGGCGGTCGGCCTGGGCGACGCCGGCGCCGGAACCATCGTTGACATCACCACCTGCCCGGGGACAGATACCTGCAAGCTGGGGATTGCCTCTTCACGCGGCCTGGCCGGGGAGCTGCGTCAGCGCCTGGCCGTGCGCAACGCCACCATGCCCGAGGCCGTCAAGGACCTGAAAATCAAGATCAGCGGCTGCTTCAATTCCTGCGGTCAACATCACGTCGCCGATATCGGCTTCTTCGGCAACAGCCGCCGTTCCGGCAATCACAAGGTGCCCCACTTCCAGGTGGTGCTGGGCGGCCAGTGGGACGAGAACGCCGGCAGCTTTGGCCTGGCTATGGTCGCTGTACCCGCCAAGGCCGTGCCCGACGTGCTGGACGCGCTCACAGAGCGCTACGTCGCAGAACGCGAGCGAGGCGAGAAATTCCAGAGCTGGGTGCGGCGGCTGGGCCGCAAGGAAATCCGTGCCATGATCCAGCCCTGGACGAAATTGCCCGCCTACGAGGAGAACCCGGAACTGTTCCGCGACTGGGGCGATTCGCGCAGCTACACCATTGGCGACATCGGCGTCGGCGAATGCGCCGGCGAAGTCGTCTCCCTGTTCTCCATCGAGATTTCGAAAGCTGAGTCTGAGCACTTCGATGCGCTGGTCGCGCTGGATGATGGCGACTACATCCAGGCAGAAGGACGCAGCTATCAGGCCATGCTCATGGCGGCGCGGGCGCTGGTGCGCACGCAGTTTCTGGATGTCAGCACAGACGCCGACGACGTTGTACGCGAATTCCGCACCCGCTTTTACGACACCGGGCTATTCTTCGACCGCTTCGCCAAAGGCAAGTTCGCACGCTACATGTTTAACCGTCACGAGAGGCCGCCCGTCACTGCGGATGAGCAGGAAGCACACCGCCGTATCGAGGAGGCGCAGCTCTTTATCGAGGCAACCCACGCGGCTGAAGCTCGCGTCAACGGCGTTATCGTGGACCCGGCGTGACCATGACCCTGCAACGTATCGGCACCAAACTTTTCCTGGCGGAAGACGTCGAGGTTGAGGCGGCGGCCTTCGTCCCGGTTTTCCAGCGCTGGATTCAACGCAAGCAACTGCCGGGGTTATTGATCGACGTGGCGGATTACAGCCACGCGCATCACGGCCCCGGCATCATGCTCATCGGCAACGAAGGCGACCTGAGCCTTGATTTCGGCGACGGCCGTCCGGGGCTGCTCTACATGCGCAAGCGCGAGCACGCCCCCAGGCTGTCGGAGGGACTGGCCATCTGTGCACATCAGTGTCTGCTGGCGGCTGATATGCTACAGCGGGAACAAGACCTGCACGGATTGCGTTTTGCACTGGACGAAACGCAGGTAGTGCTCGTTGACCGCCTGCGCGCGCCCAACACGCAGGAGGCTTTTGCTTCCCTGCGCGGGCAACTCGCGATTTTCGGCTACCAGCTGTATGGGGATGCCAACCTGACGCAGGTCAGCCAGGACCCGCGCGCGAATCTATCCGTGTCAGTTTCTGCAAGTGACGAGCAAAGCCTGGCAGAACTGCTGGCCCGGACCGCAATGCTTCCGCTTCGCTGATCCGGCAGCCGGGAGCGACCGTGGCCGATCGTCCCAACATCATCCTGATCATCACAGACCAGCAGCGCTACGACAGCATTAACGCGCTCGGCTTTCCCTGGGTGGATACGCCAAATCTGGACCGCCTGGTGCAGGATGGCACTTCCTTCGAAAACTGCTTCATCACTGCGCCTTCTTGTGCTCCGGCCCGCGCCAGCCTTTTCACCGGCTACTGGCCGCACGTCACCGGCGTGCTGCAGAACGCCGACCTCTGGCGTCACTCCTGGGTCGAGCGGATGGCGGATACCGGATACCACTGCGTCAACATCGGCAAGATGCACAGCTTCCCTTACGAAACGCCGCTCGGCTTTCACGAGCGTTACGTAGTGGAAAACAAGGACCGCTACCTCGAAGGGCGCTACTACTTCGACGAATGGGACAAGGCCCTGCGCGCACGTGGTGAAGTCAAGCAGCAGCGCGAGCTTTACCGCCAGTGGCCCGGCTATCGCGAGAGTCTGGGCGCCTTCGACTGGAAGTTGCCGGCGGATCTGCATCCCGATTTCTTCGTCGGTGACATGGCGCGCTGGTGGCTGGAGAGTTATCCACAGACACAACCGCTCTTTCTGCAGGTGGGCTTCCCTGGGCCGCACCCACCCTACGATCCACTGCCCGAATACGCCCAGCCCTATCTGGAGCGGGAGCTGCCGCTGCAGGAAGTGCGTCAGGACGACCTGGACGGCCAGCCATCGCCACTAAAACAGTTGCGCGAACACAACTTCGCCACCGACCACGATGCCGTCGTCCATCTGCCTGAGCCGACGCAGGCGCAACGCCACAGACAGCGGGCCTACTATCTCGCCAACGTCACCATGATTGACGAGAAAATAGGCCAACTCATGCAGACGCTGGATGCGCAGGGCTATCTGGAAAACTCGATCGTGATTTTCACTTCTGACCACGGCGACTGCCTGACGGATCACGGCCACAGCCAGAAGTGGACGATGTACGACACGATCATGCGAGTGCCGCTCATCGTGTGGGCGCCTGGCCGCGTTGACGCCGGCCTGCGCATCCTGGGAATGTGCCAGTTGATGGATGTCGGGCGCACAGTGCTGGAACTGGCAGGCGTGGCACCGCCGACGGACATGCAGTCGGAATCGCTGGTGCCCGCCCTGTGCGTCGAGACCTTGCCGGACTGGAGTCCGCGCGACCTGGTTTTCGCCGAACATCCTGCGGACGGGATTTACGAAGGCCCCTACATGACCATGGTGCGCAGCCGCCACTGGAAGCTGGTGCACTTCCTCGATTCAGATGAAGGCCAACTCTTCGACCTGCAAAATGACCCGGATGAATTCCACAATTTGTGGGATGCGCCGGCAGTCGCTGCGCGTAAACGTGAACTGCTGAACGCCATGCTCGACTGGCGCATCCGCAGCGGGCATCAGACACGCCATCGTCTGCAGCAGTGGCGCTGAGCGACGCGTACGGCTACACAGCCCACTTCAGGCAAACGACCGTTGGCAGCGACAGCTCATGGCCGGTCGGCTCCAGGGCGCCCGTCTCCCCATCGACGCGGAAGCTGGTGATGTTGGCGGAATCCATATGCGCGGCCAGCAGCCACATGCCGTCGGGCGTGAGCGTGAAGTCGCGCGGCGTGCGTCCGCCACTCTTGTGAACTGAACGCAGCTGCAGGGATTCCGCCGCCGCGTCAAATTCAAACACGGCAATGCTGTCATGGCCGCGATTGGAAGCATAAACGAAGCGACCGTTGGGATGCGCATGAATCGCCGCACAGGTGTTAAATCCCGAGAAATTCATGGGCAGGGTGGATTGCGTCAGCAGCCTCGTGAGCGCACCGGCGTCCGCATCGTAGCGGAAAACAGTCACGCTGCAGGACAGCTCGTTGACGACGAAAGCGTGCTGCCCCGCCGGATGGAAAACCAGGTGGCGCGGCCCTGATCCGGGCGTCATACTGGCCTGGCCATGTACCAGTAGCGCCCCTTCAACCATACGATAGATGACCACTTCGTCGCGCCCCAGGTCCGCGACAAAGATGAAGCGACCTGCCGGGTCGGTCAGGATGCAGTGCACGTGCGGCCCGTCCTGGCGCAGATGATTGACCCGCGAGCCTTCGCCATGCTGCACTACGCTGCTGACCGGCAGCAGACTGCCATCTTCAGCCAGCGGGAGGGCGGAAATGCTGCCGCCGGCATAGCAAGCGGCAAGCGCATTTGCGCCCGTCGTCCAGACGTAGCAGGCGCCTTTGCCGCGCGCGGGCTGGCAATTCATCAGGGTCAGCGTCCCGTCCTCCGGTTCCAGATTCAGGGCGCACAGGGCTGAATCGTTCCCGTCGGAGTCTTCTGCCTGTCTGCTGATGGCATACACCCGCCTGTTTGCGGCATCGACCGCCAAATAGGCCGGGTCAGCAATCCCCCGAAAAACGCTGGCGAGCCGCAGCGCACCGCTAGCAGTGTTGAACCAGCAGGAATAAATGCCCTCGCCGCGCCCCTTCGCATCCGGCAGGGGCCGGGTGTAGCTGCCGGCCAGCAGCAAGAGTTCCGCTTCCTCTGTGGCACTCATGGATTGCTCTCCTTTACATGACAATCAGTATCGGGGTTACTGTACCAACCCGCAGAGATTCCACAACCGGGACAGGGAGCCTGCCATCCCGCCTGGATTCGTCTATACTGGGCGCCTGTCCCCGGCACGAGGAAGCGCGTCAATGGACTCGATTTCTGAAGCAATGCGCCGCAGCATGAGATTGTGGTCCTGCGGCGTTACGGTCGTCACCACCGCTATTGGTGAGCGTCGCGCCGGCATGACGGCCAGCTCCTTCACTTCCATCTCGCTCGAGCCGCCGCTGATTCTCGTCTGTTTGCACAAGGAAGCCGGCACCAGCCTGCTGCTGCAGGAAAGTGGCCATTTTGGCGTCTCTATTCTGGGGGAGGCACAGGAGGCACAATCAGCGCTTTTCGCCGGCTACACGGACATTCCGCCCGGCGTCGAGCGCATCGACACCGTGCCCACGTTCGTAGCCGAGAGCGGAGTGCCACTGCTGCAGGAGGCCATCGCCTGGATGGACTGCCGTGTCTATGGTGCACATGACGGCGCCACCCACCACGTGATCATCGGTGAGGTGCTGGCAACCGGCCGCATGTATGATCCGGTCTGGCCACTCGTCTACCACAACCGCGCCTATCGCAACTTTCAGCGTGAGCCAGAATAAACGCCCGCGTATTGACGCTGTCCGCTCGCTCCACTAGAATGCAACGGGCTCCAGGCCACATTTCAGAAGGGAAGCTGCGCCGCAAGCATGTTTGAAAGCCTCAGCAAACGGCTTCAGGCAACTGTAGACCGCCTCGGCAGGGCAGGTCATTTGACCGAGCGCGATGTCAGCGAAGTCATGCGCGAAGTGCGCATGGCCCTGCTGGAGGCCGACGTCTCGCTACCCATCGTAAAGTCCTTCGTCAAACGCGTGCGCGAGCGCGCCGTTGGCGCCGAGCTTCTGCGCAGCCTCAAGCCGGGGCAGATGGTGCTGCAAATCGTCCATGAGGAGCTGATCGCCACTCTGGGCGAGCCGGGCCGTCTCGACTTTCGTGGCAGCACGCGCCCGCACGCCATCATGCTGGTCGGGCTACAGGGCACTGGCAAGACGACGACGGCGGCCAAACTGGCGGTACAACTGCGGCGAGACGGTCGCTCGCCGATGCTGGTCGCTTGCGACACGGTGCGACCTGCCGCCGTAGACCAGCTGGTCACGCTGGCGAAACAGGTCGATGTGCCTTACTACGAGGAGGGCGTCAACTCGAGCCCGGCGAGCATTGCCGCTCGCAGCCTGAAGGCCGCCGAAGAAGCCGGCGCCGACGTGGTCATTCTTGATACCGCCGGACGTCTGCAGATCAACGAAAGCCTTATGGCCGAACTGCAGCAGATCAAGCAGCGGACGGCCCCGGCGGAAATCCTGCTGGTCGCGGACGCCATGACCGGCCAGGAAGCCGTGAACATCGCCCAGGGCTTCAACGACAGCGTCGGCATCACCGGCCTCATCCTGACCAAGGTCGATGGCGATGCGCGCGGTGGCGCAGCCATCTCCATGCGTGCGGTCACCGGCGTGCCGGTCAAATTCCTCTCGACTGGCGAGAAAGTGGACGGCTTCGAGGTCTTCCACCCCGATCGCCTTGCCTCGCGCATTCTGGGCATGGGCGACGTTCTGACGCTAATCGAGCGAGCGCAGGAGGAATTCGACGAGGCCGAGGCCGAAAGCCTGCAGCAGAAAATGCTGAAGGACGAGTTCACCCTGCAGGAGTTTCTGGAAAATCTGCGACGGGTGCGCAAGATGGGGCCGCTGGGTCAGTTGCTCAACATGTTGCCGGGAATGGGCCGTCTACAGGAGCAGATTGACCAGGAAGAGATGGAGCACAGCCTGCGTAAGGTAGAGGCCATCATCCTCTCCATGACGCCGGCGGAACGCGCACGTCCCAAATTGCTGAATGCCAGCCGTCGCAAGCGCATCGCGCGGGGCAGCGGCCTGCAGGTCAGCGATGTAAATCAGCTCGTCAAGCAATTCCGTGACATGCGAAAGCTGATGAAGCAGATGCGGCGCGGGCGGCTGAAGCTGCCCGGCGGTCTGCCTCAGGCAATGGGCCAGGGCTGACTCCCCTTCCCCGACTGTCACCAAGTCACGTTTCGTTCATTGACAGTGGCTCCCCGCCAGAGCGGCGCATGGGAGCGCACACACAAGGAGAGAGTCTCATGGTACGCATTCGACTGCGCCGGGTTGGTTTGCGCAAACAGCCCAGCTACCGAATCGTCGTCGCCGACCAGCGGAGCCCACGCAACGGTCGCTTCATCGAAGCAATCGGCCACTACAACCCACGCACCCGTCCCAACACCAATGTGGTCGATGAGGAACGCGCACTCTACTGGCTGGGCAGCGGCGCCCAACCCAGTGACCGCGTGCGCAAGATTTTCACCATCACCGGCACGCTCGGGCGCTTCGAGCGTCTGCGCCAGGGTGAAGAGCTTGAGGCCCTTCTCGCCGAAGCTGCAAGCGAACTGGAAGCTGCCGAACCGGTCAGCCCGAAGACCAGCTTCCCGGTCGGCGAGTCCACCAGCCAGGACGGGTAGCCCATGAAATCTGGTCGAAACTGGAAACAGCAGCAACAGAGTCCGAGCCCGCCAACCAACCTGGAAGAGCTGGTCGGATACATCGCAAAGAGCCTGGTAAACGATCCCTCCCAGGTTAAGGTACGTCAGCGCAACTCGAATTCGGCGACTGTCATCGAACTACGCGTGGCCCCGGAGGATATGGGCCGCGTGATCGGGCGCGAGGGACGCGTCGCCAACGCCATCCGCGCCCTGCTGCGCGTTGCAGACCGGCACCAGCAGGGAGAAGGCAGCCGCAAGCACATCATCCTCGAGATCATGTGAGTGATGGCTCAGCATGCATCAACCGGCCCGGACGTCGAATCCGGGCCACGCTTCCTCCTGCTGGGCCAGGTGCTGCGACCGCACGGGCTTCGCGGTGAACTGCGCACGCTCCTGCTGACGGATTATCCGGAGCGCATCGAAGAACTCGGTCAGATACACCTGGCGACCGACGTTTCTGCCAGGGGTGCCCGCGTCTACACTGTGCAACACATGCGCATGCACCAACGCTATGGCCTGCTGAAACTGGTTGGTGTGGACGACCGCGAGGCAGCTGATTTGCTGCGAGAACTCAAGGTTCTGGTCGCCATCGAGGACGCTGTGCCCCTTGAAGAAGAGGAATTCTATCTCTTCCAGCTCATCGGCCTGCGCGTGCTCAGCGAAGATAGTGGCGAACTGGGCATGGTTCGTGACATCATCGAAACGGGAGCCAACGACGTATACATTGTGGACAGCCCCGAACATGGCGAAGTGCTGATCCCGGCGACGGCCGAAACCATACTCGAGACAAACATTGTCGGTGGCTATCTGCGTGTCCAACTGCCGGACGGTCTGCTCCCCGCCTGACACAAATTCGACCCTCACGCGATTGCGACCAATGAACCCTGAGTCGAAGCAACGTCCGCCCATCCCGCAACTGGCATGTCTTGGTTTCAGCCTGGTGCAAGGCATCGGCCCCCGGCGCCTGGCCCGTTTGTTGCAACATTTCGGCGACCCCGGCGCTGCCTGGCTGGCCAGCGATGGCCAGTTGGCAGAGGCTGGCCTTGAGCAACCACTGAGGCAAAGGCTACTGGAGCTGCGCCGTGAACTCAACATGGAACGCGAACTGGAACGGATACTTGCGGCTGGCGCCACCCTGCGCACGCTGCTGGATGACAACTATCCCGAGCAGTTGCGTAACTTGACTGACCCGCCGCTGGCGCTCTACATTAAGGGAAATCTGCTGCCAATTGACCGCAACGCCCTGGCCATGGTCGGCACACGCAAGGCTACTACCTACGGCCGCGACGTGGCAGGCAGGCTGGCGCAGGACCTTGCCAGGCAGGAGGTCAGTGTCGTGAGCGGGCTGGCCTACGGCGTCGACGCTGCCGCGCATCGAGGCGCGTTGAAGGCCGGCGGTCGCACCCTGGCAGTGCTAGGTTGCGGGGTGGACGTGGTCTACCCGGCGGATCACCGCAGGCTGGCGCAGGAAATCAGCCAGCAGGGCGCGCTCATCAGCGAGTATCCGATGGGAACCTTGCCCGAGGGCCGCAATTTCCCCCGCCGCAATCGCATTATCAGTGGCCTGTCGCTGGGAGTCCTGGTCGTACAGGCGCCCCTGGCCAGTGGCGCCATCATCACGGCGAACATTGCTGCCGAGCAGGGCCGCGAGGTCTTCGCCGTTCCGGGGAACATCCTTGATCCGGTCAGCGCCGGCTGCCACCGGCTCATTCAGGACGGCGCCAAACTGGTGACATCCGCCGGCGACATACTGGACGAACTGAATCTCGCCTGGACGCGGGTCGAGGCAGCCAGCGTCACGGAACGAGTGGTGCCCGCCAACGCGACCGAGGCCAGCCTGCTCGCCCGCCTGGGCGTCGATCCGACCCACGTGGACGATCTGGTGCGCGAGTGTCAGTTGCCGGTCGCCAACGTCAGCAGCACGCTGACCATCCTCGAACTGCGCGGGCTTGCGCGAAAGGTCGGGCCCATGCAATATTGCCGCACGCAGTCAGGCTGAGACAGGGACATTTGCATGACAGCGAACTTCTACGCGATGATCCTGGCCGGCGGCGGTGGCACGCGACTGTGGCCCATGAGCCGCCAGGACCGTCCCAAACAGCTACTGCCACTGACCGAAGCCGAGCGCTCGATGTTTCGCATCAGTGTGGAGCGCCTGGCGCCGTTGTTCCCGCCGGAACGCATTTATGTCGTCACCAGCCGCGCCTGCTTTGACGAGATGCACAACGAAGTCCCTGACATTCCGCCTGGCAACTACATCGTCGAGCCTTATGGGCGCAACACTGCTCCCGCCGCCGGCCTTGGCCTGACCGTCATCCACCGGCGCGACCCGCAGGCCGCGGTGGCCATCCTCACGGCTGATCATCACATTCAGCATGTCAAGCGCTTTCAGCAAGTGCTGCTGGCCGCGCAGGAAGTTGCGCGCCAGGGCCAGATCGTCACCCTGGGGCTTGCGCCCACACACCCGACCACAGGCTTCGGTTACATTCACCAGGGTGAACAGAGCGGCCAGGTCGGCGATTTCGCCGTATATCATTCACAAGGTTTCATCGAGAAGCCGAACGCGGCCACTGCGGCCGCCTTCCTGCACTCGGGCGGCTACAGCTGGAACTCCGGCATGTTCATCTGGAC
Organism: Phototrophicaceae bacterium; assembly: GCA_965223965.1. Classification (GTDB taxonomy): domain Bacteria; phylum Chloroflexota; class Anaerolineae; order Aggregatilineales; family Phototrophicaceae; genus JAGWBD01. The sequence goes on along the minus strand of CBDCXX010000006.1, from coordinate 979,515 downwards.
CACGAAAACGGCACTTGCGGAGTATGAGCGCCAGCAGCCGGACATGTTTTCGCGCCTGCAGGCCATCGGCGCAACAGTGGACAGCCCAACCTGGGTCGACACGCTGGAGGCAAACTGGGACAACATCCAGAGTATCTCGATCGATTTTGCCGTCATGGAGAACGCGCGCAACATGGCCGTGATTCCGGTTGACATTGGCTGGAATGATGTCGGCAGCTGGGGCTCGCTGTTTGAGGTGCTGTCGCTGGACCGCGCCGGCAACCATTTTCGTGGCAACCCGGCGGCAAACGTAGTGCTGGACACGAAAAACACTCTCGTCTACAGTGACAAGCTCACGGTCACCATCGGCATTGACGACCTGATCGTGGTCGATACGCCCGACGCATTGCTGCTCTGCCACAAGGATCGCAGTCAGGACGTGCGCGAAGTCGTCAACAAGCTCCTGACCACCAAGAACTACAAATTCCTCTAACCCACAGGCGACAGGCAACATGGACGAAGCGCTGCAAGCGTACTGTTTCGGATGCAAAGCAAAACGCGGGATGGCCGGCGTCGTGGCGCAATACACCGCCGGCGGCGCCCCCGGCACGCGTGGCAAGTGTGAGGTTTGCGGCACTGGCATGTTCAAAATGGGAGCGACAGACGCCCATGCGGACCTGGCAAAGCCGGAGGTCGTCACCAGGCCAAAACCGCGCAGCAACAAGAAACCCGCTGCCAGGGCAAGGAAATCTGCTGGCCGGCGCCGCAAGATCGGCAAGCTGGTTATCGTCGAGTCGCCGACCAAGGCCCGCACCGTGCGCAACTTCCTCGGCACGGGCTACACAGTCGAATCCTCTGTGGGCCACATACGTGACCTGAAACGCGGGCGCAACGCCGTCGATGTTGATAACGGCTTCGAGCCTTCGTGGAGCGTGCCCAAAAAGAAGCGGGATGTCGTCAAGAAGCTGAGCAACTACGCAGAGCTTGCCGAAGAGATTTATCTGGCAACTGACCCGGACCGTGAAGGGGAAGCCATCGCCTGGCACCTCACGGAAGTCGCCAAAATGGACCTGGACAGGACGCACCGCGTCGTTTTCCACGAAATCACGGATCACGCAGTGCGCGAGGCCTTCGCCAATCCGCGCAGTATTGACCAGGAGCGCGTCAACGCCTACCTTGCGCGGCGCATTCTCGACCGGCTCGTCGGCTATGACGTAGGCTCTGTGCTCAAGAAGAAGGTAAGCAACCAGCTCACTGCCGGTCGCGTGCAGAGCGTGGCCGTGCGGCTGGTTGTCGAACGCGAGCGGGAGATTGAGGCCTTCGTTCCGCGCGAATACTGGACGATAGACGCCGACCTGGGCCGGGCCGTACTCAACGGGCACAGCGCTGGCAAACGCTTTCGCGCCCGGCTCGTGCAAATTGGCCACGAAACCATAAAACCGGAACCTGGCTTAAGTCCCGCGTCCGAAGCGGAAGTGTTGCCTCTGGTCGAGCAGCTGGAGCGCAGCCGCTATCTCGTACAGTCGGTCCGGCGCGGCACTTCACGCAGCCGGCCTGCCGCGCCCTTTACGACCAGCACGTTGCAGCAGTCGGCGTCGAGCCGGCTGGGCCTGAACCCGGCCAACACCATGCGCATCGCCCAGCAGCTCTACCAGGGTATTGAGCTGGGCGCGAAAGGCACCACCGGCCTCATCACCTACATGCGAACGGACAGCGTCACAGTGTCGCGCCAGGCGCAAGTAGATGCGCGCAGCTACATTGAAGGCAAGTACGGCAAGCCCTACCTGCCAGAAAAGGCGCCGGTGTATCGGACGCGGGCACGCGCAGCCCAGGAAGCGCACGAGGCAATCCGCCCGACAATTGTTAGCCTGCATCCCGATGAATTACAGAAAAGTCTCGCTGCAGATCAGCTGCGGCTGTACCGTCTGATCTGGGAGCGCTTCGTCGCCAGCCAAATGAGCAGCGCGGTTTACGACACCCTGGGCGTCGAAATCGAAGCCAGGGCGGAAGCTGCCGAGGCGCCCTGTCTTTTCCGCGCTTCCAGCCGGGCACTGCGTTTTCCCGGGCATCTGGCTGTCAGCCGGGCCGCGAATTCTGCGGAAGAGGAGCGGCAAGTCCCGACAGATCTTGCCAGGGACGAGTTGCTTGCGTTGCAGCAGTTGCTGCCCGAGCAACACTTTACGCAGCCGCCACCGCACTATTCCGAGGCCAGCCTTGTGCGCGCGCTGGAAGAGCGCGGTATTGGCCGCCCCAGCACCTACGCCAATATCATCACCAAGATCAAGCAGCGACACTATGTGACGCGTGAAGGCCGCCATCTCGTCCCGACATCCGTTGGCTGCACCGTCGTGGACCTACTGCTGGAATACTTCCCGGATGTCATGGACTTTGAGTTCACGGCGCAGATGGAGGACAAGCTGGACGCGATCGCCGACGACCGCCTTGCCTGGCGTCCGATGCTCGGCGAGTTTTATCAGCCCTTTCTGCATCAACTGGAATACGCGCGCGAACACATGCCTGATACGCCCGTGGAACAACCGATCGGTCGTGACTGTCCCAAGTGCGGTGCCGAGCAATCCCTGGTCAAACGCCTGGGACGCTTTGGTATGTTCATCGCCTGCAAGCGTTTCCCCGAATGCGACCATCGCGAATCGCTCGGCATGGGGATTGCCTGTCCGCAATGTGGCACAGAGCACGGCGGCGAACTTTCGGAACGTCGCACGAAAACCGGCCGCACCTTTTATGGCTGTGTGCGCTATCCGGCTTGCGACTACAGCAGCTGGAAGCGACCACTGCGGCAACCCTGCCCAGCCTGTGGCAAGCTGCTGCTGGAACACAACCGCGGCACTGTCCGTTGCAGTGACTGCGGCCTCGTTTTTGAGGAGGACGCGTTGAAGCAAGCAGAACCGGCGAGCGTCTGAACATTCGCAGAGTGCCGGGTTTTCGCAAGTGGTGTTGATTCGTTACAATAGAATTGCTTTTGCTCGGCTGTTCATTGGGGGCGGAGCTGATGCGTAGCGTACGAAGCATTGTGTCCGGTCCTTTCCGGAGTCTTAGTAACTCAAAGGTTGGTCAGGCCCTGCCCCAGCGCAGGTCGCTCCTGTTGATGGTGCTGCCCTTCCTGCTTGGATTGGGCTGGGCCTACAGCGTCTCTCCGACGGTTTATCACGATGGCACCCCGGCGCAGCTGGCCCAGGGGTGGCAAAACATCTGGACACAGCTACTGGTCGAACGCTATCGACTGGCGGTCAACACTGCCGTCACCAGCCCGGAATTCAACGATAATCTGGTGCGACTGTTGAGCGCGGTGGATGATCCGGTGGGTATTGTGCGTTCGCTGGGGATCAGCGATGCGGGCTTCCAGCCGCTGGTTGAGCAGGCCCAGCTCACCAGTATGGCAGCGCCGCCGACCCCCACTGCGCAGGGCTCGGTTGAACCCTTCGTGCTGGGGCCAGTTGCCGTGATTTTGGGAGCGATCGCGCTGACGTTGGTCAACCGACTCGTCCTGCAGCCGACTGTCGTGGCGGGTGCGAAAGCTCTGTGGCACAGTCGTCCAGGCAAGGTGGGCATGCCGACCGTGCCATCACACATTCGTAGCCCGGAAAGCCCTCCCGTTCAGCCGGGTGAAGTGGAGATGAAACAGCCGGTGTTACGCAGGCTTTCTGTCTACCAGACAAGCGCTGGAGAGTATGACGATTCCTGGGAAATCCAGGCTGACAGAGATGTTTTTCTCGGGGAGTGTGGCGTGACCGCCGCCGACACCGGCATGGAAGGCGCAGCCAATCGAGTTTCCGCGCTGGAAGCCTGGCTCTTCGACAAGGACGACCCGGTACGCTCGATGACGACGATCTTCGCCACCAGCTTCATCGTCAACGACCCGACTGCGCGCGCGCAAATGGAGACCCGCGGCAACATCGTGCCGCTGGAGCCTGGGGCCACAGCCTACCTTGAGACCAATGCGCTGCGCTTGCGCGTGCGTGTAATTGACGTGGTATGGGGCACGGCCGGTTCTGCTCCTTCGAACAGCTTCCTGGAGAGTGCGACGACCGAGATCACCGTTTGGCACAAGACCATCGCTCCCGGTCATACCCTTTCAGACGCCCCTACGCTCCCTTCGATGAACCCGGCGCAGCAAACCCGGCCGCTCGTGCAGCGAACACAGCCGACCCAGCAAACCCGGCCTTCCCGACCGCCAGCGGATGTCACCCGACCTTCTGCAGCGCCTGAGGACGACCCTTATGGCGGCCCCGGGGACTTCCGGCCAGTGGGTTAAGCAAAAACCCGCCGGAAGCGGGCTCATGGTTTTCAGCGCTTGCGGGCTGCAGTCTACTCTATGTTTCGAATTCTGACCGTCATCTCGCCCCCGGGCGTACGGACGTTGACCTTGCTGCCGTTGCGGCAACCAAGCAGCGCCCTGCCGATCGGGCTCTCGTGGGAAATCTTGCCTTCGCGGGGATTGGCCTCAGCAGCGCCAACAATGCGGTAGGTCTCGTCCTCCTGCTCACCAACCTCGCGGATGGTCACCACCGAGCCAACCCGTACCTTGCCACTGTTCTTGTCTTCGGTGATGATTTGGGCGCTGCGCAGCACATTTTCCAGGTACTGCATGCGACCTTCGGCAAAGGCCTTTTGTTCGCGCGCGTCGTGGTAGTCGGCGTTCTCCTTGAGGTCGCCCTGCGCAACTGCTTCCTTGAGTTTGCGCGCCAGTTCGGGGCGTTTGACATCGCGGAGCTGATCCAGCTCGCGCTGTAATTCTGCTGCACCTTCTGCTGTCAGCCAGCTGGGCTCAGCCATGCGCCTCGTGTTACTCTCCAAACTTGGTGCCTGTACACTTGGCGAGTATAGTCAGGTGGCATGTTGGCTGTCAACGGGCAGAGCAGGCATCAGACCAAATGCCAGGCAAAAATTGACGGCCTTGCCCGAACGTGTTACGATGTCGTTACTGCCTGTTGCAGGAGGAAACACGATGATTGATGCGATCCAGATCGACGCCCCAGTTCTTAGCGTCACCTTGAGTGCCGTTACTGTCATCCGCAACCTGTTGACAGAGCGTGAGATTCCGAATCATGCCCTGCGCGTTTTCGTCAGCGGCGGAGGCTGTTCGGGCATGCAGTACGGCATGGCCTTTGAAGAAAGTCCGCGCGACTACGACCGTGTCGTCGAGGTCGATGGCGTGCGGCTGCTGGTGGACCCCACCAGCCTGATGTATCTGCAGGGCGCCACGATTGACTATGTCGACAGTCTGATGGGTGGCGGCTTCCGCATCGACAACCCGAACGCCGTCTCCAGCTGCGGTTGCGGACATTCTTTCCGCTCCGACGAAGGTGAAGGTGAAGCCGGTTGTGGCAGTGGCAGCTGCAGTCATTGAGCCTAGCGTCGACGAAGCGAATTAAGTAGTAACCCCAATAGACCGCCGGCCGCCAGCAGAGCGATTGGCACTGCGGGCGGGATTCCGCTGGAGCTTGCAGGCGGGGCGCCAGTCGTCGCCGGTGTGTTTATGATCATCGTGCCTTCCGCGTCAAGTGTGGGCGCCAGAAGGTCCGGCGGGTAGGTGTAAGTAGGCAGCAGGCTGTTCGTCTCACCAAACAAGGCTTCAGCGCCCGGAAGCGCAGTTTCCTGTCCCGGCACAGGGAGTATGCGGGAGCGCGCGGTCAACGTTAACACGGCGCCCGGCGTTTTGGTGAACGCGGCCTGGGTCAGCGTCGCATCAGCCTGTGCCTGGCTCAACACCACCGGCGTGACCAGTTGCAGGTTCGGAATCGATCCTTCGTCACCAAAAAGAGTGACCAGCTCCTCGAACACCCAGGCACGGCCCTGCGGCGCTGAGGGAAACTGGATTTGCAGCCAGCGGAAACTTCGTCCCAGCACCGGATAATACTCCCCCGCCTGGATCGTCCCCAACCGGTCCGCTTCTATGCTTGCCTCCGCCCGCACATTGATTGGCCCGGCCTCGGCCTTCGCTTCCAGTACGACGACGGAAGGCGTCGGCGTGCGCGTGGCGGTAGGAGAGGCAACCACCAACAGAGCCGGAACGGAATCGGTCGGAATGCTGATGCGCACCGGTGTTGAAGTCGCCACCTCCTGCGCGTGCAGCGGAGATCGCAGAAGCAGGCAGAGAAACGCGCAGGTCAGCGCAGAGATTACATTTGTGGCGCGCGAATTCACGGCGTGCCAAAGTCCCAAACGCCCATCCAGCCAGGCGCCAACGTGCGCGGCCCCTCAGTCATCCTGTCAGCATCCAGCAGCCTGACCAGCGGACCACTGTCACGAATCTCCCCGTAGATGAGGAAGCGACTGTCTGACGACCACAGTCGATGGCTCTGGGCAAATTGATCAAAGTAAGTCATGTAGTAAAGCAATTCTGGCGTCGGATAGAATGTCGTGCTGTCCTGTGTCGTCCCGTCGGCAAGCTCCATGATGGTCCAGCGCAAACCGGGCAAGGCGGCCTGTGACTGCGCCAGCAAGTGATTACCCGCCGCCGCGCTGACATTCCCGGCCGCCGGGATGAATTCAAGCCAGGCGATACGCTGCCCGTCCGGCGCCCAGACGAAAGCCAGTACGCCCGCGGCAGGGCTGCTCAGCAACAATTCTCCCGTCGCTGCATCGGCTATTTGCAAGGGACCAAAGCCGCTGTTCGTCTGCTCACGCCAGCCGACATGCCTGCCATCTGGCGACCAGTTGAAGGCGACCGCTCCTGCCAGGCCGCTGGACAGTTCCAGACTGCTATCCCCCTCCACCAGCACCAACGCGGTCCTGCCATCGGGCTCGCGCACGCCCAGCAACAGTCGGTCATCGGTTGGCGACCAGTGTGGCGCCTGGATCAAGCCCGGCGTTTGATCCAGGGTGGCGAGCAGGCGGTCCTCGTTGGCGTCATAAATGTCGAAGCGTCGGCTGTTGCGTTGCCATAACATGCGGCCGCCATCAAAGCTCCAGCTAAAGTAGAAGGGCGGCCCGCCGCGTAGCGTCACGCTTTCCTGCGCCGTGTCCACCCCGTCCGTCAACAGTTTCACAAACATGCCCTGCGCCTGACTGCTGAGCAGAATGGCGAGCTGACGGCAGGACGGGCCCGCGGCACAGTTTCCGGGTGACCAGAAAGCGTAGTTGAAGGCTTCTGTGCCACTGTAGCCGGGCGTCACCGCTGCACCGGGCCCGGACTGTATCCAGGCGCTGGTCGTCAGTGCGCCTTCATCAAGGGTATGGCTGAACCAGGCGAGGCGTCCGTCGGTAGCCCAGGTTGGCCACAGATAGCGACGCGTGTCACTACTGTCATTGGTCAAGCGGGTATGACTGTCCAGCTGCGCATCATAGCGCCAAACATTGTAAGCCTCGTCAAGGTAGGCGATCTGGCCGGAGGGTGTTTCCTGCGCATACGCGCTGCCGGACAGCGCAATCAGCAGGGCCAGAACGAAGGACAATCCTACCAGTCTCATCATGTCAACTCCATTCTGTCTCACTGGCTGTACTCCAGTGTATACCATTCGCCACATCGGTGATATATTTGCCGCCCGCGCGAAGGAGCAGGAGCAAGTGTATGGCGAGCAAAAAGGAAATAGCGCAAATCTTCAGCGACATTGCCGCCAACCTGGATCCGGCGATGGCGGATGACCTGAATGCCACCATCCAATTCGACCTGGACGGTGAAAACGGCGGGCTTTACTGGGTGCAGATGGGCGACGGTCAGGTGCTCAGCGGCAGCGGGCAAGCCGATAACCCGGAGATGACGCTAAAGGCCCTGGCAGATGACTGGGCTGCGCTGGTGGCAGGCGAACTGAACCCGATGCAGGCCTTTATGAGTGGCCGGCTAAAGATCCAGGGAAACATGAATTTGGCGATGAAGCTTCAGACCTTGCTCGGTTCAGCCTGAGGCAAACGACTTAATCAGTCGGGTCGAACTGTAGGTCAAGACTGCCCAGGCTGGCGTTGCCCAGCGCATCTTCGATAACTTCCTGCAGCGATTCATCTTCGGCTTCCTGCATTTCTTCCGCCAGTTCCTCAAGGAATTGCTGCGCCAGCTTCCCGCCAATTTCGCCCAGTGTCTGAATCGCAGCCTCTGATATTTCACGATCGTCATCGCGCAGGAGCTCTGCCAGCGCGGGCACTGCCGCCTCGATCTCCAGCTCGCCGCACGAGCGCACAGCCTCAAAGCGTAATGCCGGATCTTCTTCCAGCAGAGCCTCCAGGACGGTCTCCTCCCAGCGCAAGTCGTAGCTGCGCCCCATGGCATAGACAGCACTGGCCCTCAGTCCGTCGTCGTCACCGTGCCATGCTTCGTCGATGGCCTCGGGAACAATTGCATGACTGCAGTTTGCAATGGACTCGAGCGCGCGTCGCCGCACAGCATCGTCTTCGTCCCGGTTGTGCCAAATGTCTATCAGGATCTGCTGCAAGGGTACGTATTCATCGCTCGCCAGGTTGCCCAGCTCCCCTGCCAACACGAAACGTCCCAGCGCGCTGGCCGCTGCCGCACGAACACTGAAGGCCATGTCCGCCTGCGCCATATCGAGCAGACGCCGCAACAACGTTCCAGACTCATCTTCCCACAGCAGGTCGATGGCCGTGCGACGCACTTCAGCAACATCATCCTCGAGCGCCAGTATTCCCGCCGCGCGGTAATCCAGATCAATGTTGCTTTCGCTGGCCTCGGTCAAGTGTTGCAACAGGCTAACGCGAAGCCGCGCCGGCAGTTCACGCCAGACTGCCGCATAGCGCAGCAGCTGCGCTTCATCCAGATCAGTAAGGCCGTAGAAAATCTTCGGCCCTGGCGCAGTTCCACTCCAGGCCTTCAGCGCCTCCAGGGTTTCAGTGAATTCAGCGCCGACCGGCGCTGTGAACTGCCCGTCGACAGGATTGTCGCTGGTCATATGAGTCTGCCTCCCTCAGGGGATGAGCAAAGTAACCGGGTCCATCATGTCGTTGACCAGAGTGATCACCATCAACGAGAGCAGCAGCGCCATGCCGAAGAGATGCACCATACCCTCACGTTCCGGCGCCACAGGGCGCCCGCGAATAATCTCGAAAAGCACGAAGAGGATGCGCCCGCCATCCAGCGCCGGCAAGGGCAACAAATTGGTAATGCCCAGCGCAATGCTGATAAGCGCAATGAAGCTCAGGATGACGTAGGGATGATCCTCTTCGATGCTGTCCTGCAGGAAGCGCCCGCCCACCTGGCTGATGGCAAGCGGGCTCATCAGGCGCGTCTCTACCGGCCGCAAGCTGCCGGCGATAATCTGGCCGGGCAGGTTCACCAGCATCCTCACGAACAGTGCCAGCTGATCCAGGCTGAAACGCAGCGCTTCGGGCAGGGATAGTTGCTGCATCCCTTCCTGCCAGCCAGCTTCCACGAGCACCAGACCACCAGTGTGCCAGGCGGGCACAATGCCGATGCCGATGGCACCTTCGCCTTCAGGCGGGTTGAGTCTTGGCACGAGCGACAGCTCCAGCTGGTCGCCGGCGCGCAGTACCGTCAAGGAAATGGCTTCGCCACGATTGGCCAGGGTCAATGCCTGCAAATCAGTGAAAACTTCAAAGGGCTGGCTGTTGAAGGCCACGATTAAATCGCCGGGTGAAATGCCCGCTGCGGCCGCCGGTGAACCTGTCGCTACCTGCGCTACATACACCTGGTTGTTGATCACCAGTTCAGGGAGCCACAACACAAGCTCCTGGCTGGCGCCGTTGCGCTGCAGTTCAAGCGTGACCTGTTCGCCGGCTTTCATCTGCAACAGCGCCAGCAGCCTGGGCACGTTGTCAAAGTGCTCTCCGTCCAGCAGCGTGATGCGGTCATCCGCGCGCAGCCCTGGCAGCATGTCAGCAGCCTCGACGTCCGCTGCAACGATTCCCGCGCTGCCGCCCAGAATCGACGGCAGACCCGTCAGACCGACCAGCGCGAATAGCAAGAGGGCCGTCATCAGGTTTGCGGCCGAACCGGCGGCCATGAAGATGATGCGCGCCCGGGGGCGGGCCTCGTTCACGGACATCGGCTTACGCACCGCGCTGCCGGATGCTGCGCCTTCCCGCTGCAGCCGGGCGCGCTCCTCGTCAAGCTCGTCTTCACTGTTCGGGCGCACGAAATTCTCGCCCAACGGGCGCACAAAGCCGCCAAACAGCAGCCAGTTGAGGGTATATTCAGTTTCCCCGCGGCGAAACAACGTTAGGGCCTTTGGCGGAAAGCCGATGCCAAACTCGAGGATGGTGATGCCGACTGCCTTCGCCGCCAGGAAGTGTCCGGCCTCGTGAATGATGATGGCCGGGATCAGCACCAGACCGAAGGCCACGATGGTCGACAGCGCGTCATTTTCGAGCAGAAAATCCAGCATTACTGCGTGTCCTGCAGCCATTTCCCGCATTATACTGGCATTCGCAGCTGTGGACAGACCCCGTCGCCACGGGCATGGCGCCTGCCAGGACACGCTGTCACCGCGCTATACTTGCTGCTTACAAAGGGCGAAACCAGGAGATTGGATGAAGACAGCCGGCGCACTTTGGCGGGGAATGCGCCCTGCTCAGTGGAGCAAAAACGTCCTCATCTTCGCCGGACTGGTGTTCGACGGTCAGCTGTTGGATGGGAATGCTCTGCTGCGCGTGTGCGCAGGCCTTGTGCTGATGTGCATGATTGCCAGCAGCATTTACCTCATCAACGACCTTGCTGACCTGGACTCGGACCGCCGGCATCCTGTCAAGCGCAAGCGCCCCCTGGCCGCGGGAGAGATCGCGCAGACACAGGCGCTTGTGGCCGCCGTGCTGCTGGCGCTGCTGGCGCTGGCTGCATCGTTCCAGCTACAGCCGCAGCTGACGGTGGTGCTGGGCTGCTACTTCTGCTTGCACCTGTTCTACATTCGCTGGTTGCGCAACCTGGTCCTCATCGACATCCTCGCCATCACGGCCGGCTTCGTGCTGCGCGTGGTCGCCGGTGCGGTACTGGTTCAGGTCAGCAACTTCTCTCCCTGGTTGTATATCTGCAGCGCGTTGCTCGCGCTCTTCCTCGCCATTGCCAAGAGGCGCCAGGAGCTGCTGCTGCTGGCCGACCAGGCCGGCGAGCTACGCGTCACCTTTCGCCATTACAACCTCGTTCTGCTGGACGACATGCTACGCCTGGTCACCACCAGCACCTTTATTGCCTACCTGCTATACACCGTGGAAGCGGACACCATCCGCGTGGCCGAGACAAACACCGCGCTGGTCACAATCCCTTTCGTGCTCTATGGCCTGCTACGCTATCTCTGGCTCATCCATGTGCGCCAATCGCACGACACCCCCGACGAGCTCCTGCTCAGGGACCGGCCGCTGCAACTCGCCATTCTGCTCTGGGGCGCCAGTTTCGTCCTGATTCTGTACTTGCCTGGACAGCTTGTGCAGTGATTGAGACCAGCGCAGCGGCCAAGATCATCCTGTTTGGCGAACACGCAGTCGTACACGGACAACCAGCCATCGCAATCCCCTTGTCCACCCTGCGCGCCAGGGTCAGCATGGCAAGACGCGCACCAGCCTTTGAGCTCCGGTCGGCAGCCGGCGATCTGCTCGTCGGCATGGAATCACCGCAGGAAAGCGACCCGCAACTACTCGCCTTGATGCGTGTTATTTTGCAGCAGATGGGAATAGACGCGCCAGCCGCGATGCTCTGTCTCAGTTCTGACATCCCTCCCGCCAGCGGCCTCGGTAGCGGCGCGGCCATCTCGGCTGCGCTGGCGCGCGCACTGGCCAGAGTTGCCAATGTGTCGCTGGAGAACGAGCGTCTGAATGAAATCGTTTATGCTACGGAAACTTTATTTCATGGCACGCCCAGCGGAATCGACAACACGGTCGTCGTTCACGAAAAGGCGATTTGCTTCACACGCGGCCGGGTCCCCGTGCCCGTCAAGGTGGCCTGCCCGCTGAGGTTGCTGGTTGCAGACAGTGGACAGCGCTGCGCCACCCACATTCCGGTCAGCGCCGTACACGAACTGCTGCTGCAGGAGCCTGGGCCGACCGGGGAACGTCTGGCAAAAATCGGCCAGATCGTCCGGCACGCGTTCGACGCTCTGGCCAGAGGAGAGACGGATGCGACCGGCCCATTGATGAACCACAATCATGAGTTGCTGCGCGAACTCGACGTTTCATCGCTTTTGCTCGACAGGCTGGTTGATGCGGCCAGGGAAGCGGGCGCCAGTGGCGCCAAACTTTCCGGAGCTGGCCGTGGCGGAAACATGATTGCGCTGGTCAACGAAGCGACGGAAGCGTCAGTTTCCCGGGCCTTGTCGGCGGCAGGCGCAGTGCGCGTGCTGGCGACTACGATTCCGCCGACGGGCTGACCCACGCCAGGTCGTGCAGCAGCGGGATGAGACCCGAGACGTCCCAGGCAAGCCCATCCAGTCCGTCAGCGACAGCGACGATATTCACCTGCTCCCGCAGCGGCAGAATCAGGGCGTGGTCCATAATAATTTGCTGCGCCCGCGCGTAAAGGCTGAAGCGGATTTGTTCCTCAGAATGGACGAGGGCGTCGTTCAACACCCCGTCAAGTTCTGTGTCGGAGTAGCTACTCCAGTTCAATGACCCGTCAGTTGAAAAGTAGTCGACGAGCCAGGCCGGATCCAGCCCTTGCGTGCTGAGCGCCACGAGATTGTATTCACCCTCGCCAACTGCTTCCTGCAGGGCGGCGTCAGTGGGAACCGGGATGAGTTTGCTGCGGATGCCGAGCGTGCGCCACTGCTCGCTCAACAGCTCCGCTACCTGAGGCAGGGAATCCCGGGGCGGCACCAATACATCCAGCTGCAGCGGGACATCTCCAAGCTCCAGCCAGCCGTCACCGTCCACGTCCTGATAGCCCGCGTCCGCCAGCAGCATCTCAGCCTGGGCCTGGTCCTGCGCGTACAGCCTGCGCAAGGCGCTGTAGGCAAACAGTGTGCTCTCCGCCAGCGGCCCCCACGCTACCGGCGCAATGCGCTGGCCGGTCTCACTGGCGATCGCGTTGCGGTTTGTGCTGAAAATCAGCGCCTGGCGCAGGCCTCGCACATTGGTGGGGAAGCGTCTGGTGTTCATCAGGAACTGCAGTGGCTGACCCGGCACTTCAACCAAGACCGGCCGCAGGTCGCTGGCGTTCTCAAGCGCGCGCAATTCCCGGGGCTGCAGGCCGCTCATCAACTGCACTTCGCCTTCTTGCAGTGCCTGCGCGCGCGCTGCATCATCCATGAAAAAGCGGAATTCGATGACTTCTATCGCGCCCTTGCCAGGATGCACGTAGAATTCCGGCCCCCAAGCGTAGTCCGCATTACGCCGCAGCACAATGCGCTCGCCCGGAACATATTCCTCGAAGAGAAAGGGGCCGCTGCCCACCTGATGATACTGGTAACGCGTCGCCGACCATACGTTCAGCGCCACCGGGCTGGCGATGGCGAAGCCTGGTTGGCTCAGCGCATTGAGCAGCGGACTCCAGGGTTCCCGGAGAACGATGCGGATGCGGTAATCATCGATCACTTCGCTGTGACTGAAACGCTGACGCAGTGCTTCATCGACGCGAGTCACGTTCTCCGGCGCGAAGATGCGTGCCAGGTTGGTTGCAACCGCCACAGCGTTGAATATGCTGCCGTCGTGGAACCTGACATCCTCGCGCAGCAGCAGGGTTAGGCTCAGTCCATCTGGTGACAGAGACCACTCCCGCGCCAGGCCGGCAACCAGCTCCCTGCTTACCGGATGACGATACAGCAAGGTGTCGTAGACCTGGCGCAGGGGAATGTCTGTGATGATGCTCTGGTGCAGGTGCGGGTCGAAGCCGCCAGGTTGCTGCGTCAGACCGTAGACAATTCGCGACGGTAGCTGCGGCCCGGATTCTGCCGCGGCCGAAACACAGCCTGCACCCGCCAGGGCGAGGAAAAGGCAGGCTGCAACCAGTGAGCGTATTTCGGGTAAACTGACCGGTAGAAGCATCCGTTCACTATAGTGAGCTATTGACCCCGCGCAAATGGCGCTCCCTGACCCACAATTGCCCGCAGGGATTGGAACCCGGTCGCAGCAGCGAATATGGGAAGCCGCGCTGCTGGAGTGCGGTGTTCTGTTCGGCCTAGCCTTTGTCTTGCAGAACTTCTCGCCTTTGCTGTCTGCCGCGCTGCGCACGCTGTTAAACCTGCTGCTGGCCCTAGTGCCGGCCCTGCTGTGGCTGGGCAACAGCTGGTGGCGCGGTGGATACCGGTTGCCGATTCGCAGCGCGGCCTTCGGTTGCTTGCTTGTAACTGGCCTGGTCGGCAACGCGCTGTGCCTGCCGCTTATTGAGCACGTCTACGAGGTGCAACGCTGGCTGCCACTGGAGAGCGCAATTAATCGCATCATCGGCTACAGCTTCACCGTTGGCCTGGCCCAGGCGCTGGCCCTGTGGCTGGTCGTGCGCTACGCAGTGCCACGTCGTGATCTGGAAGTGCGCCTGGATTTGCTGGTCTGTTGCCGCGCGGCAGCCGTCGGCTACGCAGTGGTTGCGAGTCTGGATAACGCACTGGATGTTCAGCCCACCCTGAGCGCCCAGTCCTTCACCGTCTTTAACACGACGGCCGCGCTCAATTGTGTGGCCATCATCCTCGCCTATGCCCTTGCCGAATTATACTTCAGGCGCAATCTTCATTTGCTGCTGCCCATGTCCATCACTGCTTTCGCGGCATTCGTCTCCGGCAGCGCCATTCCACTGGTTGCCGGCCTCAGCAACGCCGGCATCAGCTCGCTGCAGCCGGTGGCGCAAACAAGCCCGCTCCTGGGCGGCCTCTATTCTCTTGGCCTTTTGCTGGCGACCTGGTTCGTCTTCCGGTTTCTGTTCGCCAACGCCGGCTCCGGGACAAGCGCAGTAGTGCGAGACAATGGCTTTTCCTGACGGCTTTCCGGTAGTCCGACCGCCCGGACCGCGTCAGCGCTGGGCCAATCTTCTGGTCCTGATATTCGGGCTCGGCGGCATTCTCTTCAGCCTGCTGCTGCGCGAGCAAGTGCTGGGCACTACGGTCCGCTACAGCAACCTGCAGGCCGGCATTAACGCCGCCTATCCATTAGGCTGGTTGCTGGAAGAGGGAGGCAGCGACCACGTCTTCCGGATTCGAGACCTCACGGCACAGGGGTTCGCCACAACTCTGCAGGTCGCCGTCCATCCCGTCGCCGGGGAAAGTGCCGCGCGCAACATCTTCGACGCGCTCACCCTGCAGCGGGCCCAGACCCTGGCGGCCTATACGGTCACATCCGAGGAACCCTACATGCTGCCGAACGGCCGCGCGACGAACGCCATGGCCTACAGCTTCGTCGACACAGGCGACAATCCATTCCTGCGCAGCGTGCCCGTCATCGTGGAAGGCCTTGACGTCCTGATCATTGAACGCGACCAGGCGCTGGTGATCACCTTCCGCGCCAACACTCAAGTCTTCACCCGCAAACTGCCGCATCTACAACGTTTCCTGCAAAGCCTGGATTTCTGAGATGCACGTCACGAGGTTCCTGTCGGTACTGTTGCTCCTGTTTCTGACAAGTCCCCTGGCGCGGGCACAACCTGAGTCCGATCTGGAACGCATTCGCCAGGCGACTGTGTACATCATGCAACTGCGGCTTGACGGCGCTGCGCCCGTCATCACCTGTACCGGCTCCGGTACTGTGGTCGGGCGTGACGGGCTCATTCTCACCAACGCCCATTTCACCCAGGCCAACGCGACCTGCCCGGGGGACGCGCTGATCGTCGCCTTCACCCTGCAGGGGGGCCAGGCGCCAGTTCCGCGCTTCCGCGCAGAAGTTGTCCAGGTGGACGCAGGACTGGATCTGGCCCTGTTGCGCATTACGCGACAGCTGGATGGTCGCCTGCTCAAGCCAGGCTCGCTTGCCCTGCCCTTCGTCGAGCCTGGCGATTCCGATGTGCTCGCGCTGGATGACACCATAAGCATAGTGGGATTCCCGGATATCGCCGATGACCCGGTAGACCTGCGCCGGGGCAGCATCATCAGCTTCACGCAGGAACCTGGCGCCAGCTCCCCTTACTGGATCCATCTGCTCGCGGATATCCCGGGAACGATGACCGGTGGCGGCGCCTACAATCAGGCAGGCCAGCTGGTTGGCATCCCCACTACAGCGCCACTGCAGGCCGGTAACGTAAGCGGCAACTGCGCTGCGCTGCAGGACAGCAACCGTGACGGCCTGCTCAACCGGGACGACAGCTGCATACCGCGCGGCAGCGCTATCAATTCGTTGCGCCCGGTTTCGTTCGCGCTGTCTCTGTTGCGCGCAGCGTCGCTCGGGCTCAGCGTCGAACTGCCCAAACAGGCGACGTCGATGCTACGGGCGGAAGACGCGCCCGTGCTCGAGCGCCTGTTTTTTGCGCCCGCGGTCAACGAAGCCGGCATGCCCAACACTGTCGTTGGTCGCCTGGCCGCCGGCAGCAACGGCCTTTACCTGTTTTTTGACTATCGTAACATGACACCCGAGACGATCCTCGAGTTGAGGGTCACGACAGACGGAATCCCGAACTCTGGCTTCAGCCTGGCGCCCGTGCGCTGGCGTGGCGGCGAACGCGGCCTGTGGTACATCGGCAGCCGAGACCAGCCCTGGCCCAATGGCGTGTACGACTTCGCCCTCTTCACCGACGGACGCGCGGCAGGCAGCGCGCGCCTGGTGATTGGCGGCGGCGCGGATCCCGTCCCAACCTTCAGCGATCTGGTCTTCGGGATCGTTGACAGTCGTGGCACACCTCTCGGCAATGGCTTCGTGCTGCCCGCCGGGAGCATCGCCAATGCGCGTTTCATCTACCGCAACATGCGCGCCGGGACGACCTGGACGGTGGTCTGGTACTACAACGGGCGCGAAATCGCGCGTACCGAGGACCAGTGGGCAGCGCAGGACGGGGAAAGCGGGGCGAAGACCATCCAGATTGAGGATCCGGCCGGTTTGCCACCCGGCATCTGGCGCCTGGAGCTATACATCGACGGCAAGCTGTCCTCAACCTCCGACTTTGTAATTGCCGGCGCACAGCAGGGCGTGTTCCCGCAGATCTTTGACAACGCACGCTTTTCGACTGGTGACAGCAGTGGAATCTCGGGCAGCCAGACGTCCCGCGGACAGTCCGGCGCAGAAGCTGGTATGCTCAACGGAAGCTTTGACTGGCAACAGATTGCGCCGGGGACGCCCTGGCGACTGCGCCTGCTGGTTGATGACGAGCCCTTCTTCGATCGCAGCCTCCCATGGACCAATCCGGACTCAGGCAGGGACTACAACGCGCAGATTCGCAGTGCCGGAGCCATTCCTGACGGCACCTGGGGCATGCAGTTGCTCATCAACAACGTGTTGCTGGCCTCCGCCGAAACCCAGGTCGGCATTGGTCGGCTCTTCATCGACCGCTTCGCCAGCGCAGAAGGTCTACGCCTGCGCGGCCGCATCATCGACGGACAAAGCGGGGTCGGCTTGCCCGGAGTCAACTTCGTGCTCATCACGGAGGATTATTCCATTGCCGATTTTGAATGGCGTCAGGACCAGATCTTCGCGACGGCACAGACGGACCGCAACGGAGACTTTGAAGTCGAACGTCTGCTGCAGCGCAACACACTCTACAGCGTCATCATCAACGCGGACGGCTGGTTACCTCTGGCCGCGGACGCCTACACTTTCGATGACGGGGCTCCCAATCCGGTGGAACTTATCATTCCCCTCACGCGGGACCGCTGATGGCCGCCCGTGAGCGACTGGACATTCTGCTGCACCAGCGAGGACTGGCGCCCAGCCGTGCGCGCGCGCGCGCGCTGATCATGGCAGGTGAAGTGCTGGTCGACGGCGTTCGCGTTGACAAGCCAGGTATGCGCCCGGCGTCTGGCGCTGTGCTCACGCTGAAAGTGCGGCCACGCTTTGTCAGCCGCGGCGGCGAAAAGCTGGCGGCTGCGCTGGAAGTCTTCCCCTTGCACGTGGCAGGTCTGCCTTGCGCAGATGTTGGCGCCAGCACTGGCGGCTTCACGGACTGCCTGTTGCAGCAGGGGGCCGCGCGCGTCTATGCCATTGACGTCGGCTACGGCCAGCTGGCCTGGACTCTGCGCAATGACGAGCGCGTCGTCGTCATGGAACGCCAAAATGCGCGTCACCTCCAGGGCCTGGCAGAGCCGGTGAGCCTTGTCGTCATCGACGCGTCCTTCATCTCGCTGCGAATATTACTGCCTGTCATTCACGACTGGTTGTCGGAGCCGGCGGAGGTCGTGGCGCTCATCAAGCCTCAGTTTGAAGCCGGCAAAAAAGATGTCGGCAAGGGCGGCGTGGTGCGAAACGCGACTGTGCATCGCCGCGTGCTGGAGGAAGTGCTCGGCTTCGCCAGCGAACACGGCTATCTCGTGCGTGGCCTGCTGCGCTCGCCCCTGCAGGGGCCGGCCGGCAATGTCGAGTTCCTGTGCTGGCTGAGCGCCAACCAGGCTTCTCCCCTTCCAGACGTGCCAGACATCGAAGCGTTGATTACCGGCGTGATGTAGTCGCCATACCCAGGGCGCACGCGGGCGCGTATACTGGCGGCAGCGCAAGCGGGCAGGTCTCCAGTGAACCCCGAACTCATCCGCAATTTTTCCATCATCGCCCATGTCGACCACGGTAAAAGCACGCTTGCAGACCGCCTGTTGCAGTTGACCCACACCGTCGCCGAGCGCGACATGCAGGAACAGTTGCTGGACAACATGGATCTCGAGCGTGAGCGCGGGGTCACCATCAAGGCCTCGGCGGTGCGCATGCGCTACCAGGCCAGTGATGGCCGGGACTACCTCATCAATCTGATTGATACGCCGGGCCACGTCGACTTCAGCTACGAAGTCAGCCGTGCCTTGCAGGCCTGTGAGGGCGCCGTACTGGTCGTGGATGCCAGCCAGGGAATTGAGGCTCAAACACTCACCAACGTCTACCTGGCGCTGGAGCAAGACCTAGAGATTCTGACGGTGATCAACAAGGTCGACCTGCCCGCCGCCCGCCCGGACGACGTTGCAAGAGAGTTGCAGGAGTTGCTGGGCACGCCGGCAGAAGAGATGTTGCGCATCTCCGCCAAGAGCGGAGCCGGCGTACAGGATGTACTGGAGAAAGTGATCGCGGACGTCCCGCCGCCGCCCGGGCTGCAGGATGCGCCGCTGCGCGCGCTGGTGTTCGACTCGCACTACGACTCCTACAAAGGCGTGATTGCCTACGTGCGCATCGTGGACGGACGCCTTGGTCAGCGCGAGCAACTGCAGTTGATGGCCACCGGTTCCCGCTTAGAGCCTGTCGAGACCGGCGTGTTCAACCCTGCGATGCAGGTGATGGAAGGACTCGCCGCTGGCGAAGTTGGCTATATCGCCACCGGCTTGAAAACCCTGCAGGAATGTCGCGTGGGCGACACAGTCACCACCGCCCTGCACGGCGCGCAGGAGGCCCTGCCTGGCTACAAGCAGGCCAAACCCATGGTGTTCGCGGGCATTTACCCCGTCAACAACGAAGACTATGGCGTCCTGCGCGACGCGCTGGAGAAACTCCAGCTCAATGACGCGGCATTAAGCTACGAGCCTGAAACCTCACAGGCACTCAACTTCGGCTTCCGCGCCGGATTCCTTGGCCTGTTCCATATGGAAATCGTGCAGGAGCGGCTTGAGCGTGAGTATGACCTCGACATTCTGGCGACGGCGCCAGGCGTGGAGTATCAGGTGCTGCTGCACAGCGGTGAAATGCAGACCGTTGACAGCCCGGCGCGCCTGCCGGATGAAAGCACCATCGAGGAAATCCGCGAGCCCTGGATGAAAATCCAGATCTACACGCCGGACGAATACGTTGGCGCCATCATGGAACTGTGCATCCGCAAGCACGCGGAGTACGAGACCACCGAATATCTCGACAGCAGCCGCATCATCATGCACTTTCGCATCCCGCTCAACGAGATCATCATTGACTTTTACGACCGGCTCAAGAGCGTGACGCGCGGCTATGCGAGCCTTGACTATCAGTTTGACGAATATCGCGCGGGAGACCTGGTTCGCCTGGAGGTGCTGGTCAACGGGGAGCCGGTGGACGCCCTCGCGTTGATCGTCCATCGCGAGGACGCCTATCACAAGGGGCAGCAGCTGGTGAGCAAACTCAAACGCCTCATCCCGCGCCAGCTTTTCACAGTGCCCATTCAGGCGGCCAGCGGCAAGCGCATCATCTCGCGAGCCAATGTCAAGGCGCTGCGCAAGGACGTGCTGGCCAAGTGCTATGGTGGCGACGTCTCGCGCAAGCGCAAGCTGCTGGAACGGCAGAAAAAGGGCAAGAAGCGCATGAAGATGGTTGGTCAGGTGGAGGTGCCGCAGGAAGCCTTCATGGCGCTGCTGCGCCTTGACGACGACTGAGCAGCCAGCGCTGCACTTTCGCACCATGACCCGCCGGCAACGTCCCTTCTTCAACCAGTTGAGTGACCACCTGCGGCAGACTGAACACGGTTGTTAGCGGCAAGGGGCCCAGGCTGTCGCGTCCGTCGCCCAACAGCACCACGGCAGCCTTCACCTCCAGGCCGACAGTTTGCGCCCGCCTTGACAGCGCGAGCAGCCTGGATTCAGCGTTCAGATCGCAGGTCAGCAACAGAGTCGGGTGGCCAATATCGTAGGCACCGACAAGGTCGTACACGGAGGCCTCGTCCCTGCCTCGGCTGTAGACAAGCGGCAAGCCCGTTTCCAGCGCCACTGCAGTGCCCCAGGCCAGGGCACCTGGCGCGGCCAGCAGCCGGTCGACTCCGATCGTTCGCATAGCTGCCAACGCGGCCAACTCCTGCAACAACCCAGGAAATGACGGCAGCAGCTCATGATTAAAGCACAGGGGTTCCTCAGCGAACATTCCGAACTGCAACAGACCGCATTCGAGCAGGGCATCCGGGTCCAGGCTCATCCGTCGGCTTCACCGAGCATGCGCCAGGCCTGCGCCATGCCCCAGGTGCCAGTCCACAGCCGCGCCTCGCGCGACCGTGCGCCGAAGCCATACACGCGCGAGCCGACCTTGCCGTCCACACTGACCGCCACCGCCGTGCCCACATCCCGGTCCGCCTGGTCATCCAGCTGTTCAGGGTCACTGACCACGACAATCGCGACTTCTGCCTCGCGCTCCCGTGCGAGCGCAAGCGCATAACTGCTGGCCTGTTCCCGCAGACCATCATGCGCACCAGGGAGCGCGGTGGGGGTGTCACGCGCCTCGGCATGACACAACACCTGACGATACCCTGGCACTGTCCCGAGGCGGTCGACGAGCGCATGACCGATGCCCGTTTCGCTGAGCGCCAGTCTGCGCCCCGATGACGCAAGACGCGCGACCAGCGCCGCCTCAATGGTGTCTTCACCCGTGCCAAAGATCCACAGGCCGACGCGTTGCTTCAGCGTTTCTGCCACCCCGGCGATGAGGGCATCCGCTTGCGCGTCATCTTCAGCCCGGACCGTGACGCGCATGTCTACGACGCCGCTGTGCGCCGCAAGACCAACGGTCGGGTTGCCCGCTTCCAGCAGGTCGGTACCGATCAGGTTGTCCAGTGCGCTTTCGCCGATACCGGCGGCGCGCAGCACATGCGCGCGAATGACGCCCAGTTGATAGCGCTCCTGCAGCCAGGGGAGAACGCGTTGCGCCAGCACGAAGCGCATTTCGCGCGGCACGCCTGGCAGGCTGATGACGACGCTGCCTTCATGTTCAACGATGAAGCAGGGGGCGGTGCCCACCTGGTTTTCCAGTAGCGTGGCATCCTGCGGCAAGAATGCCTGGCGCCGGTTATTATCTGTCATGTTGGCGCGGAAACCGGCGAACCGTGAGGCAATGTCATCCAGAAGCGACTGATGGAAAACCAGTTCGCGTCCCGTGGCTGCCGCCACACCCTGGCGCGTCATGTCATCAACTGTGGGGCCCAACCCTCCCGTGGTGATCACCACGTCGGCGCGAGCCAGCGCCTGGCGGACGGCTTCAGTGATTCGCATTTCGTTGTCGCCCAGCGAGGTCATCAGATACACACTGATGCCAATATCGCGTAACGCGCGTGCGATATGCACGGAGTTGGTGTCCGTGATTTCACCGAGCAGGATCTCGGTTCCAATACTGAGGATTTCCGCGTTGATGTGTTGCACCATGCCCGCCCCGGTTTACGCCGAATATCAGCGCATTCTAGCGCGCGATGCGAAAGCAAACCTGGCAGGCAAGGGAATCTGGAGAGATAAGGTCAAAAAGTTGCAATCCTGAAAGCGACTGTCTATACTCTGCACGAATTCGACAGGAATTTGCAAACAGCAACATTTTTGGGCAGATTCCACAAGTTGCATTTTGCAAGTATTTCGATGGCAGTGTGATGGAGGATCTTCAGTGGCCAGCGTAACTTACCGCAACGTACACAAATCGTTCGGCAATACCGTCGTCATTACGGACATGAATCTCGAGATTGTGGACCAGGAGTTCCTCGTTTTTGTCGGCCCCTCTGGTTGCGGCAAGTCCACCAGCCTGCGAATGCTGGCCGGTCTCGAGGAAGTGACCGCAGGAGAAATCCTGATTGGCGATCGCGTGGTTAACAACGTCGCGCCAAAGGACCGCGATGTTGCGATGGTCTTCCAGAGCTACGCGCTGTACCCGCACATGACGGTTTACGACAACATGGCCTTTGGCCTGCGTCTGCGCAAGACACCCAAGCAGGAAATTGACCGTCGCGTCAACGAAGCGGCCCGCAGCCTCGGCCTGATCGAGGAGGACAAGGGCATCAACCTGCTGGATCGCCGTCCGCGCCAGCTTTCTGGTGGACAGCGCCAGCGCGTGGCCGTGGGTCGCGCCATCGTGCGTGAGCCAGCGGTCTTTCTGCTCGACGAGCCCCTCTCCAATCTGGACGCCAAGCTGCGCGTGCAGTCGCGCGCCGAAATTGCCAAGCTGCACCAGCGCCTGCAGACTACTTTCATCTACGTGACCCACGATCAGGTCGAGGCCATGACGATGGGAACGCGCATTTGTGTGCTCAACGAGGGCATCATTCAGCAGGTAAACACTCCGCAGGCGCTTTACAGCAACCCGACCAACATCTTTGTCGCCGGCTTCATCGGCAGCCCGGCCATGAATTTCTTCGACGGTGTTCTGATGGCCGACGGCGAGGCGCTTTCGGTAGACACCGGAGCCTTCACGCTTAAAATCGATCCGGCGCACGCCGAGCCTTACCGCTCTCATGTCGGCAGGGAAATCATCCTCGGCATTCGCCCCGAAGACATCCACGACTCCCGTTACCAGCCGTCAGGCATCACGCCCTCCGAGCTCGAAGCAACCGTCGACGTTGTCGAGCAGATGGGCAATGAAGTCGTTGTTTATCTCAACGAAAAGGGCGAGGTTTTCATCTCTCGTATGGACCCGCGCTGCGACGCCCAGGTTGGTGACCGCCTCAAGATTGCAGTGGCAATTGACAACCTGCACATCTTTGACACCGACACACGCCTCTCACTGGCCTATGACTACAAGCTGGACAAGATGAAGATGAGCATGTAGCACCGCTCTGCGGAGCAAAAGCCGCCCGTAGCCCGGGCGGCTTTTTTTGTGCATAATTCAGAAACGGTCTTGATCATACCCAGGAGAAACAGCAATCCGTGAAGCTTGAGATGCACAGCTCGGCGGAGATCTTCACACAATTGGAGCCGGAGTGGAATGCGCTCGTGCGTCGCAGCGCTTCCGACCGCATCTTCAGCACGCTGGAGTGGCAAGCCGCCTGGTGGGAGGCATTTGACCCAGGCCCACTGCAATTGCTGACCATTCGTGACGAGTCGCAGCGTCTGCTGGCCGTCGCACCTCTATTCATCGACCGGGAGGCGAACGGCGATCGGGTCCTTTCGCTGGTAGGCTGCAAGGAAGTCACCGACTATCTGGACATCATCATCGACCGCGAACACATCCAGTCCGTGCTGACGCGCATTGCCGACTGGCTGGCCGCGGAAAGCATCCGCTTTGATCGCATCGAGTTCTGCAACATCCCGGCTGCTTCGCCTGGGCTGGCCGCCCTGCCCGACCTGCTGCGCGCGCACGGTTTCGAGGTCGAGGTGCGGCAGGAAGACGTCTGTCCTGTGCTGCGCTTGCCCGCCAGCTGGAGCGACTACGTCGCCTCTCTGGAAAAGAAGCAGCGCCATGAGCTGCGACGCAAGCTGCGTCGCGCCCAGGGCAATGCCCAGAAATTTGATTGGTACCACGTTGGCCAGGAACATGATCTCGACGAGGAAATGTCACACTTCCTCGCCCTGATGGCTGCCAGCGACCCGGGCAAGCAACGTTTCCTCGCGGATCCCGGCAATCTGTCGTTCTTTCGCAACATTGCCGCCGTGATGCTGAAACGCGGCTGGCTGCGCCTGAACTTCCTCACTATTGCCGGAGAGCGCGCGGCCGCATATCTGAACTTTAGTTACAACAATGATGTGCTGGTCTATAACTCCGGCCTGCTGCCGGACGCCTACGGCCACCTCAGCCCGGGCATCGTGCTCATTGCATGGAACATCCGCCACGCGATCGAGAGCGGCATGCGCGTATTCGACTTCTTGCAGGGGGATGAAACTTACAAGCACCAGATGGGCGGGCGTGACGAGGCCGTGTTCAACCTCTACGCCAGGAAAGCCTGAGGCGCCAGGCGATCAGCCGCCGTAAGCATTGGGGATGTCAGCGACTGTTACCGTGACCCAGGGCGCGCTTTCCTGGATCTCCAGGGCGTCGTCGTCGCTCAGGCAGTTTTGCCCCTTGTGGTACAGCACACTATTAAAAGCATCAAATTTGTAGCGTCGGTTGACCCAACCATAGAGGTGGTGCTGGAAGACCACGTTGAACTGCACCGAGTCATCTTCCGGAACCATGCGCTGATCAACGAGCCAGACCGGAGCGTACTGTTCTATGTGCGGGATGACCTTGGCGTCCCGCCTCTCCAGAATATGCATCTCGTCCACAATCGCGCATCCCCTGCCTGCCCAACGTGCCGGCATTGTACCTGAAGGCATACGCCCTGCAAACGCCTGTTAAGCAGCAGGCCAGGACTGCCATAGCGGCTGGTTCATGGCTATACTGCACGGCTGTTCTGAAACCAGGAGGAATCCAGTGCCTCGCACTCTGCTTAGCGTCTACGACAAGAATGGTCTGGTCGAACTCGCGCAGCTGCTTGCCAACGCTGGCCACGAGCTGGTCGCCAGCGGCGGCACGGCCCATGCCCTGGCAGAGGCGGGCCTGCCGGTCACGTCGGTCGCCGCACTGACAGGACAAGAAGAGATGCTGGGCGGACGCGTCAAGACGCTACATCCGGCCATTCACGCCGGTATCCTGGCGCGGGACACTGATGCTGACCGGGCGCAGCTGGCGCATGCCGGCTTCGCCATGATTGACATAGTTGTCTGCAACCTGTATCCCTTTCAACTAGTGAGCGCGCAACCCGGCACCTCACTTGAAGCAGCGATTGAGCAGATCGACATCGGTGGCGTGGCGCTGCTGCGGGCAGCGGCCAAGAATTTCGCGCGTGTGATCACCCTGTGCGATCCGGCTGATTACAAAATGGTCGCAGAACTGCTGCGCGCGGGACGGGAAGTCGACCTGGCGACACGGCGCACTCTGGCGGCGAAAGTTTTTGCGCTCACCCAGATTTACGATGACGCCATCCACGCCCGCCTGTTGCGAGAAGACCCCGCCACTGCGCAGGATGGCGAAACGCCCGCCCGTATCAAGCAGACGCTTTACCGGTCGGGATCCCTGCGCTACGGCGAAAATCCGCACCAGGCCGCCGCCTGGTTCAGTCTAACGCCCGGTGCAGGCCCGCTGGGCGGCGAGTTGCTGGGCGGGCAGAGACAACTCTCCTACAACAACTACCTGGATCTTGACGCCGCCTGGCGCGCAGTCAACAGCTTTTCTGCGCCAACTGTGGTTGTCGTCAAGCATCTTTCGCCGATCGGCCTCGCCAGCGCCGATGAATTGCGCGATGCCTGTACCGAGGCGCTGGCGGCCGATCCGCTCTCCTCCTTCGGCAGCGTGATCGCGGCAAACCGAAACGTGGACGAAGCCTTCGTGCGCGCGCTCGGGAAAGTATTCGTCGAGGCCATTGTTGCACCCGGATTCGAAGCGGATGCGCTCACATTGCTTGGCGCGAAGCGCAAAAACTGCCGTCTGTTGCGAATGTCCTGTCAGACGGCCAGCAATGGCTGGGAGCAGCGCAGTGTGGCGGGAGGATTGCTGCTGCAGCACACCGACCAGGGTGATCCCCCTGAAACGCAATGGCGCACAGTGACCGCGCGTCAACCGGACGAGAACGAACTTGAAGCGCTGGACTATGCCTGGCGCGCGGCACAGCATGTGCCATCCAACGCCATCGTCATCGCGCGGCCTGGGGCCGTCGTCGGCGTGGGCGGCGGCCTGCCCAGCCGCGTGGACGCCGTGGAGCTGGCAGTGCGCAAGGCAGGTGCCCGCGCGCGGGGCGCAGCTCTGGCCTCCGACGCTTTCTTCCCTTTCGCAGATGGCATTGAAGTCGCCATCGCTGCCGGGGTCAACGCGGTCATTCAGCCTGGCGGATCGGTGCGCGATGCCGAAGTGATCGCCGCCGCTGATGCGGGCGGCATCGCCATGGTCTTCAGCGGCACGCGTCACTTCCGTCACTGACGCTTGCCCGTCAGCGCGCCGTTCGCTATACTTTTTTCGACGCCACCCTGGCTCAATGGCAGAGCACGCGCTTCGTAAGCGTGAGGTTGAGGGTTCGAATCCCTCGGGTGGCTCAGGTGCCCACCCTTCGTGGGCATTTCTGTTACCTGGAGGTATCCATGGGCAACAGGCGACCGGTCATCATCGGAATTGCCGGAGGTACGGGCTCGGGCAAGACCACGCTCGCCAACGCAATTCTTGAACGCGTCGGTGCAGAGCGCGTCGTCTGGCTCGCGCATGACACCTACTATCGCGACATCAACCACATCCCCCTTCACGAGCGCCGCATTCGCAACTTTGATCACCCCGACTCCCTCGATACCCATTTGCTGGTCGACAACCTGAAAGATCTGCGCGCCGGCCTGCCCACAGAAATCCCGCAGTACGACTTTCGTGAGCACCACCGTCTGCCTTATACAAAGACGATTGCACCGCGGCCAGTCATTCTGGTGGAAGGCATCCTCATCTTTGCCGAAGCCGAACTGCTCAAGTTGCTGGACGTGCGCATCTTCGTCGAAAACGAACCAGACGTCCGCTTCATCCGTCGCCTGCGGCGTGACATCGCCGAGCGCGGCCGAACAATGGAGTCGGTGATAGAACAGTATTTGAAGACTGTGCGCCCCATGCATCTGCGTTTCGTGGAGCCCTTCAGACATCACGCCGACATCATCGTGCCCGTAGGGGGCTTCAACAAGGTCGCCATCAACATCCTGTCCGACCACATTGAGGCACTCCTTACGCGCAGCCAGGAGAGTTGACGCAAGGTTCCCGCCCGTGCTACACTTTGCTCAGCAATGTTGACCGGGAGGGTCTGGCGTGGATTTCGCGCCAGAGAAGGCGGACCAGAGGCTGCGAGTCCGCCAGCGAGATTGCCAGACTGTCGCCCGCGAGTTGCTCTGGTGAAACTGTGAAGGGTCGCAGCCAGCCGGAGCCGGCAACGCCCGTTATCGCGTTTGAGCGCCCTGCCCTGGCGGGGAAGCAAGGTGGTACCGCGGAAGGTGGAGTCCTTTCGTCCTTGTAGGGACGAGAGGATTTTTGTTTAAGGAGCGCAACATGACCATGCCGAAAAATTTCGACTTCGCTGAAGCCGAGGGACGTCTCTACGACTGGTGGGAGAGCAAGGGCTGGTTCCGGCCGGAAGCAGCGCCGGCGGATGCAGAACCCTTCGTCATCAGCATCCCGCCGCCCAACGTAACGGGCGCGCTGCACATCGGCCACGCGCTCTTCGTCAGCCTTGAAGATCTGATGATTCGCCATGCACGCATGAAGGGCAAGGCCGCGCTCTGGGTGCCTGGTTCGGATCACGCTGGAATCGCGACCCAGCTGCAGGTCGAAAAGTTACTGGCGCAAGAGGGGCGCACGCGCGAGGAGGTTGGCCGCGAAGAGTTCCTCGAGCGCATTTGGGCCTACAAGGAACGCTACGGCGGCGAAATCCTGAATCAGCTGCGTCGCATGGGCGCCAGCTGTGACTGGGAACGGGAGCGCTTCACGCTTGATGACGGGCTCTCGACCGCAGTGCGCGACGTCTTCATCAAACTGCACGAACAGGGCCTGATCTATCGCGGGCCGCGCCTGGTGAACTGGAGCCCGGGGCTGCAGACCGCCGTATCGGACCTTGAGGTGGAGCATGCGGAAGAGCCAGGCAAGATGTACCATTTTCGCTATCCGCTGCAGGGCGGCGGCCACATCCCGGTGGCGACCACGCGGCCGGAGACCATCCTGGGGGATACGGCCGTCGCAGTGCACCCGGAGGACGAGCGCTACCTGCATCTGATCGGGCGCAGGGCGCTGGTGCCGATGCTGGATCGCGAGATTCCGGTTATTGCCGACGAGCAGGTGGAGCGCGACAAAGGCAGCGGCGCGCTGAAGGTCACGCCCGGCCACGACCCCAACGACTTTCTCATTGGCGAGCGTCACGGCCTGCCGATCATCAACATCATGAATCGCGACGCCAGTCTGAACGAAAATGCCGGCCCCTACGCCGGATTCGACCGCTTTGCCTGCCGCAAAAAACTCTGGGAGGATATGGCAGCGGCCGGACTGACGCTGCAGGTCGAGTCAATTCAGCACAGCGTGCCCCGCAGCCAGCGCGGCGGCGAAATCATCGAGCCGCTGATGAGCGCCCAATGGTTCCTGAACATGCAGCCACTGGCGCAGAAGGCCATCAAGGCCGTGCGCGACGGCCGCATCTGCATCGTGCCAGAACGATTCACAAAGGTGTACTATCACTGGCTGGAGAACATTGAGGACTGGTGCATCAGTCGGCAGCTCTGGTGGGGGCATCGCATCCCGGCCTGGCATGGCCCGGACGGAGAGCTCTATGTGGGCCGCGAAGCGCCCGTCGGCTATGGCTGGACACCAGAAGAGGACGTGCTCGACACATGGTTTAGCAGCGGCCTGTGGCCCTTCAGCACCCTCGGCTGGCCGCAGGACACGGCCGATCTGCAGCGCTTCTACCCCACTTCGGTGATGGAGACCGGCTACGACATCCTCTTTTTCTGGGTGGCGCGCATGATCATGCTCGGCCTCTGGTTCACTGACGAGGTGCCCTTTCACACCGTCTATTTGCACGGCATGGTGCGCGACGGCAAGGGTCGCAAGATCAGCAAGACGCTGGACAACTCCATCGACCCACTTGAGTTCATGGACCGCTATGGCGCCGACCCCCTGCGCTTCACCCTGGTGACCAGTGGCACTCCCGGCAACGACGTCAACGTCGACGAAAAGCGCATTGAGGGCAACTGGCGTTTCGTCAACAAGCTGTGGCAGATGGCCAACTTCATCCAGCTCAACCTCGGCGAGGATCTCTCTACCTGGTCGCCCGACGGGAGCCCGCACGACCTCTATTCGCGATGGATTCTGTCACGCCTGGGGACGCTGCTGCGGAACACGAATCGTCAGTTCGACAGTTATTTGTACGGCGAAGCCGGCCGGCAGATTCACGACTTCCTCTGGCGCGAATTCGCGGACTGGTATATCGAGATCAGCAAAATCGAGCTATACAGCGATGATCAGGTCGCGCGTCGGCGCACTCTGCAGACCCTGGTGCACGTACTCGAAACAAGCCTGCGCCTGCTGCACCCCTTCATGCCCTTCGTGACCGAGGAAATCTGGCAACATCTGCCACATGAGGGCGAGACGATCATGCTGGCGCCGTGGCCGGATGCCACTGGCAGCCTGCAGGACCCTGGGTCCGAAGCTGCGATGGACACGCTTGTGGAACTAGTCCGCGGGATTCGCAATGTGCGCGCGGAGTACAACGTGCCCAGTGGACGTGCCATTCATGCCCTGTTGCGGCCCGGCGCACTCGGCAGCTCGCTGGGCGAACTGCGCGTCCTCTTCGCACGTCTTTGCCGCGTTGAAGACCTCTCCCTGCTCGCTGCCGACGCGCCCGACCCGGCCAGATGCGCGACGGTCGTAGTCAATGACACGACGGTTTACCTGCCACTGGCGGGACTGATTGACATCGCAGCAGAGCGTCAGCGTCTGGGCAAGGAACGCGACCAACTGCAGCTGCGTTTGCAGCGCTCGCAACACATGTTGGCCAACGAGCAGTTCATGGCACGCGCGCCGGCCGCAGTCGTAAAGCGCGAGCGCACCGGCAACGCGGAGTTGCAGGCGAGCCTGGCGCTGGTTGAGGCGCGCCTGCGCAGCCTCGGTTGACTGGCGCATGATATACTTGCTGCGGCGAAAAGCATTGTGAATACATATGGCCATTCATGTGTTGCAGGACGAGGTAATCGCCCTCATTGCCGCCGGCGAAGTTGTCGAGCGTCCGGCCTCGGCCCTGCGCGAGCTGGTCGAGAACGCCCTTGACGCGGGCGCCAGCCATATCGAGGTCAGCGTGGACGGTGGCGGCCGCAGCAGCATTCAGGTCAGCGACAACGGCCACGGCATTCGCGCTGCCGAGCTTGAGCTGGCCTTTCAGCGCCACGCTACCAGCAAACTGGGAAACGCCGACGACCTCAACCAAATCCGCACGCTGGGTTTTCGCGGCGAGGCGCTGGCAAGCATCGCCGCGGTCAGTCGCCTGCGCGTGCGCACGCGCGCCACAGAGGAAAAGGTCGGTAGCGCCCTACTGCTGGAGGGCGGAGATGTCGTTGAACGCGAAGCCCTGGGCGCGCCTGCCGGGACTCTGATCAGGGTCGAGAACCTGTTTTACAACGTTCCCGCGCGCCTGAAGTTTCTCAAATCGCCGCTGACCGAGAAGCGCCACATCGCCCAGGTGATCAGTCGCTACGCGCTCGCTTGGCCGCAGGTGCGGTTTACGCTGGAAATGGATGGGCGCGAGAGTTTTCGCAGCAGCGGCAATGGCGAACTGGCGGACGTGCTGGTAGCCACGTTGGGCCACGAGGCAGCTCGCGACATGATCGCGGTCGGCCCCCCTGCCACTCATGGTGGAGGCGCCCAGGTGAGCGGCTACACCTCCGCGCCTGGGCTAAATCGAGGCGACCGCTCGCGCATAACGCTCTTCGTCAACGGCCGCCACGTGCAGGATGCGAGCCTGATCTACGCCGTCATTCAGGCCTATCATACTCTGTTGATGAAAGGACGTTTCCCGCTTGCGGTGCTAATGATCACCCTGCCGCCCGATCAGGTTGACGTCAATGTGCATCCAGCCAAGTCCGAAGTGCGCTTTCAAAAGCCTGGCGAGATCTTCAGCGCAGTACAGCGCGCAGTGCGCAACGCCGTCCTCGGCGCAAGCAGTCCTGCCGGCAGGACAGACCCAGACAAGTTGACCCGGGCGCCAGAGTATGAATCGCCCTCCCCTGCAGCAGATAGCGCGTGGTCGGGTCGTTCGAGAGCGACTCTTCGCGTGGAAGACGATGCTGCGCTCACTGCCTTTCCAGCCGGCCCCGAAGGACCGCAACGCCCGCGCACGCTGCCACTGTTGCGCGTCATCGGCCAGATCGGGGCCAGTTTCATCGTCGCCGAAGGGCCGGCCGGCATGTACCTCATCGACCAGCACGCAGCGCACGAGCGCATCCTCTATGAGCAGTTCATGGAGCGGCAGTCGCGCGAGGTATCAATGTCCCAGCTCACGCTGGCCGCGCAAACGCTAGAACTGCCGGCTGCAGAGGCGAATCTGGTAGAGGCAAGCCAGGATGAGCTCCGCGTCATTGGCTTCGAGCTGGAGCCCTTTGGCATGAACACCTTCCTCATCCGCAGCATCCCGGCCCTGCTGGCAGACGTGGAACCGCGGGAAGCCGTGCGCGGCGCCCTGGAGGAGCTTGAGCAGGGCCACTCCCCCGGAGCGGCGCCCGTTGAGCAGCGCCTCATCCGCCGCGTCTGCAAACAGGCTGCCGTCAAGGCCGGAACCGTGCTCAGCCGCGAGGAGATGCAGGGCCTCGTGAGTCAGCTGGAGCGAACGCAATCGCCGCTGACCTGCCCGCACGGACGGCCCACCCTGCTGCACATGTCGGCCGAGCAACTGGCGCGGGAGTTTGGTCGCCGTTAATTCACCTGAAGGACTCAGGACGAGAGGCTGTTCCAAAGAAAGCGGCGCGGCTGCGGATAG
This sequence comes from Phototrophicaceae bacterium, assembly GCA_965223965.1. Lineage (GTDB taxonomy): Bacteria > Chloroflexota > Anaerolineae > Aggregatilineales > Phototrophicaceae > JAGWBD01. The sequence continues at coordinate 947,432 of CBDCXX010000006.1, read as the reverse complement.
CCGCCGATGATCTGATAGACGCCCTCTGCGTTGGCGCGCGCAACGCTTACCGTCCAGCTCATCTCACGGGCAATTCCGTCCGTCGGCACCAGAGCTTCAGGCAACATCAGGGAAGTCTCGCGCGTCACCGCGTTGTGCACCACGCCGCTTTCATCCGATAGCTGCACCAGGTAAACCTCGCCGGGAGCCAGGACGCCCACGCTCAACCACTGCAACCGGAAGGTCGTGGCCGGGAGGATCGCATTTTGCGGCGGGGAGATTACGCGGGGCGGCATCCAGGTGGGCGTGGGCGTGGCGGTTTCCGCGCCGGAAAAGGTGGGAGAGAGCGTGGGCGTAGGCGTTGGCGCCGGGACGCGCACGGTCTGGCCGACCGACAAGAACGGGTTACAGTTCGGGCCGCCACTTGCCACGCCGAAATCACAGCCGGCGAAGGTAATTTCAGGGTTGAGGATCGAAACAATTTCAAGCGTTGTGTTGTGCTGCACGACAATGTCCACCACGGACTGGCCAGCAACCACCACATGATCGTCAATGGCTGTTGTGTAGTTGAGACCGGTTGCCGGCGATGTTGGCGCGATGCCTTCAACCAGGGCAGGAGGCACTGGCAAGGGGGTGAAATCCGCCGGTACAGGCGTGGCGCTGGGACGTGGAATTAGAATGACGCTGCCTTCGCCTGGCAAGAGATTCGCGCTGGCTATGTTCTCGTTCAGACGGACGATCTCTTCGATCACGTCGAAACTGCGGTAGCCATATTGCTGAATAATGTAGCCCAGCGTCTCCCCGTCCCGAATCACGTGCTGCCACGGGGCTCGCGTCGGTGACGGCGCCGCAGTCGGCCTGGTCGGAAGCGGCGTCACTGTTGCCACGGCCAGCTCGATGGCGGGCGAGGAAGTGAGAGTCGCTGCGGGGAGGGAAGTCGCGTCGGGGAGCTGCGTACTCATAATTGGCGCGGGCAGGGCTGTACTCTCCAGGCGAGCGAAGTTGCAGCCTGCCAGTAACAGTAGCGCGCAGCTGCAGCTCCGCACAATCTTCACGCCCTGGTCTCCCACAGAAAGGTGCGCACCTCTGTTTCTACGGGCACGCCACTCTCCCTTACCAGCTGAACGCGCCAGCGGTAGCCATGCCAGCCTGTTGCCGTCTCCTTCCACGCGGCCGGGACAAGCAGGCTCAGACTGGTCGTCGATTCCGCATTAACCTGCCCACTCGAGAGACTCTCCACAATGACGCGCCAGGTCTCCCCAGCCGCAAGCGTGCCCGATGCGACCCAGCGCAGGGTGACCAGCTCGTCGCTGGAAAAGTTTTGGTTGTCCGGCGGACTGTAGGCGGCGGGCGCATTGACGACGGAGGTGGGGGTCGCTGTCGCGATGCCGGAGGACGTTGGCGACAGGGTCGAAGTCGGCGTTGGCGCCGGAACCCGCAGATTCTGAAACTCAAAAACCGTCACCACGCAGCTGGGCCCGCCGGAAGCCTGGCCGAAGTCGCACTGCGAAAAGGTGACCTCGGGGTTCAGCTCCGAAATCACCTTGAGGTCGGTGCCGTAGCGAAAGGCAATGCCAACGATGGTTTCGCCAGCAGCGACTCTGTGCCACTGTACGCCTGCCTGCAAGGTGGGCGTGGTACGGGCCGGAGCTCCACTGAAGCGGGATTCGGCGCCGGCGTTCTCCTGGACAGCAGCGGGCCCGGCTCCCCCGGGATTTGCGGACGGGATGACCACAGCAGCAAGCGCGTCGGCGGTCGAAGTCGGCCAGGGAATCGCCAACTGCTGGCCCACCTGGATCAGCTCCGCGGAGGCCAGGTCATTACGCTCGAGCACCAGCTCGATCACTTCAAGATCCCGGTGACCGCAGCGCGATACGAGCGCAATCAAACTGTCGCCGCTTTTTACCTGCTGCAAACATGGCGGCCGGGTGGGTGTGTAGGTCGAGGTCGGTGACGGCCGCGGCGTTATCGTTACCGTGGGCAGATAAAGCGTCGGCAGCAATGTGTTGGTCGCTGCCACTGTGGGGGACGAAACTGCCTGGCCGGTGGGGGCTGGAGCTGCAGCGCTGTAGGTGCCCAGCCAGGAAACCAGCTGTAGCCCAATTCCTGCGCAGATCAAGGCAGCCAGCGCCAGGACAAGAAAGGTTGCACAGGTGCCGCAGCGCCAGCGCAGTCGACTTTCCGCCAGATCGATCAGGCCCGTCTGTTCCGGGGCAAAGGACTCCGGGCCTTCCTGCCAGGAGGAAACGCGCGCCAGAGCGGCGCCGCAGTTGGGACATTGCGCGCTTGTTGCGGCGCATTGCGCGTTGCAAATCGGGCAGATCTTGATGGCCAATCAGCACGCCCCTGCCTCGCCACGGGGGATCATGACGCGCTATTGCTTGTGTCCTGACGTGGGAAATCCAGCAGAATCTTGAGCGTGCCCGGGCGAGCGGCGCGTTCCATGGCCAGCAACCCTTCCAGCAGCGGGAAGCGCTCCTCAATCATGGACTGCACATCCACCAGACCCTGCTCAAGTAATTTCAGAGCCGGCGCGAAGGGGCCGCAGCGGCTGCCGACGATGCGAATCTCGCGCACAGCAACCTGCGTCATGTCTACCTGCGGATTGCCATGGTAAGTGCTCTTCAGCACGATGGTGCCGCGCGAGCGCACCAGGCGCAGCGCATCGGCAAGGCCACTGGCTGCGCCGCTCACCTCGACCACCACAGGCGCAGACTGTGCCGGGATGTCCTCCGCGCGTAGCGCGGCAATGCCCCAGCGCTGCAACAAGCTTATCTGTTTGCAATGACGAACAATCACTGCGACATCTGCCCCTGCCAGATGCAACACCTGGGCGATCAGCAGGCCAAGTTTGCCGGCGCCAAGCACCAGCACGTGTGTACCTGGCGCAATGTGCAGGGCCTGGTTGACCTGCAAGGCCGCTGCCAGCGGCTCGGTGAACACCGCCTGCTCGTCGCTCACTGCGTCCGGCACGAGGTGCAGGTTGGCCAGTGGCAGTCGCAGGTATTCTGCGAAGGCGCCCGGGTAATCGTGGATGCCGAGTGTGTACCGCGCCAGACACTGACTGGTGATGCCCGCCCGGCAGAACTCGCACTGCCCGCAATAAATCGTGATTTCGCCCGCCACGCGCTTGCCACGCCAGGCCTCCGGCCCCGCGACAACTTCGCCGCAAAACTCGTGGCCGGGCACGCCGCGAAAGCCGTACATGCCGCGCACCAGCTCGAGATCTGTGTTGCAGATGCCAGCGCATCTCGTGCGGATCAACGCTTCATGCGCTTCCGGCCTGGGCAGCGGCAGATCCTGCTCCAGCTGCAGCGCGTCGCCATATACAAGAGCGCGCATTTCAGGCCGGGGCCCCCTGCGCCCTCCGTCCGGGCAAGGCCAGTTCTCCCTTTTCCCAGGCGACCAGCAGCGGAACTGCAGTGAAGATTGAGGAATAGGTGCCTGACAGGAGGCCGACGAAGAGGATGAATATGAAATGACGAATCGTCTCGCCGCCAAAGAGAAGGATGGCGGCCATGATGAAAAAGGCGTTCAACTGCGTGCCCAGGGAGCGATGAATGGACTCCAGAATGCTGCGGTTGACGATAGTCTCCCAGGGCTCGCCCAGGTACTTCGGGACGTTTTCGCGGATGCGGTCGAAGAGGACGATGGTGTCCTGGATTGAAAAGCCGACGATGGTCAGCAGCGCCGTCAGAAACAGCGCGTCCGCTTCCCAGCCGAACAGCAACCCGGTAAGCGACATCACGCTGGCGACGACGAGCACATCATGAAACATGGCGGCTACCGCGCATACGCCGTAACGGAAGGCGCGCGGGACCTGGCGAAAGGCCAGCACGATGAACGTGATGACCACCAGCGTGGCCACCAGCACCGCCACCAGCGCCGCCTGGGTGACCTCCCGGCCAATCGTCGCCGAGACACTCTCCGTACGCATCAGGGTCATGTCAAGCGGCGCCAGATTGTCCAGCGCCGCGATGATGCGATCTGAAGTCGCTGCCTGCTGAATCGTGGAACGCACGGACCAGCGTCGTTCCTGAGCAACGCCCAGTTGCTGCACGATGATGTGTTCGTCGCCGAAGTCGGCAAAGACCGCGCGCAGGTCAGCTTCGCTAACACCTTCTTCCGTGAAGGCCAGCTCGTAGATACTGCCGCCGACGAAGTCGATGCTCAGGCGGAAGGGCGCGCCCGTCGTCAGGGTTGACCAGAGCATCACAAGGATGCCGGTGCCCAGTACTGCGGTCGAGAGCAGGAAGAAGAAGCGACGCTTCTGAATCAGAGAATACATCGCCTAAACTCCCGGCAGCCAGCGGCGTTGATGCTGCGAGCCGCGCAGCAAGGACACGAAGAGCTGCAGGAAGGTGCGCGTGACCAGCACCGCCGTGAAGAGGTTGAGCACCAGGCCAAGGCCCAGGGTCACGGCAAAGCCGCTGACGATGCTGGCGCCTGGCGTTTGCCCAAAGAGAAACAGAATCACGCAAATGATGATAGTCGAGACGTTGGAATCGCGAATGGAAGTCCAGGCGCGGTCAAAACCGGCGCCGAGCGCCTCTTCAACCGGCTTGCCACTGCGCAACTCTTCCTTGATACGTTCGAAGATGAGGATGTTTCCGTCGACTGCTGTGCCAATGCCAATCAGAAAGCCAGTGATGGCCGGCAGGGTCAGGGTGACGGGCACGAGGCGGAAGAGCGCCAGGTTGATGACGATGAAGACCAGCAGCGCCAGATCGGCGGCCAGACCCGGCAGCCGATAGTAGACCAGCATGAAGACCAGCACGGTGATCACGCCGATTATGCCGGCGCGGATGCTCAGCTCCACTGACTCCTGCCCCAGGGTGGCGCCCACCTGTGCCGTGCTTTCCACGCTCAGCGGAATCGGTAGCGCGCCCGAGCGCAGCTGCAGCGCCAGCGTGCGCGCCTCCTCCTCCGTGAAATCGCCTGTGATGACGCCACCGGTACTCAACTCTGACTGGATTACGGGAGCCGACAAGACCACGCCATCCAGGACGATGGCCATGGGTTGACCGATGCTGTTTGCGGTGAAGGGGCCGAAGACAGCACCACCATCCTCATTGAGCTCGAACTGAATGAGCCAACTGCCCGCACTCATCTGGTCGAAGCCGGCAACGGCTGCCTGCAGACCGGCGCCGGTCATTACAGTGATGAAGGGCTGCCGCGTCAGCGGATTTACGTGCGCGATCGCTTCTGCCTGGGCACCGTCACCTTCTTCGGCTGCTGGCTGTGACAGGGCGCGCCGCTGCTGAATCTCGAGCTGTGCCGTCGTGAGAATGCGCTGTCCGTCGAAGTCCTGGGCCTGAGCGCCGAGGTCGCTGAAGTCGACGAATTCGAGCAGGGCCGTTTGCTGAATGGTCGCCACTGCCTGCTCGGGGTCACTGACCCCTGGCAATTCCACGAGGATGCGACCGCTGCCGGGTAGCACCTGGATCGTTGCCTCGCTCACGCCCAGCGCGTCGATACGGCGCGACACATTGTTGGCCGTCTGACCGAGGTCTTCGGCGCTGTACTGACCTGGCGGCAGATCTGCCTTGAGCAAGACACGCAGGCCACCCACCAGGTCCAGCCCGAGGCTCTGCTGCACAGAGAGGGAAAACTCCGGCTCACCATCCCCGTTGCTGTCTATGACCAGGTCCTCGCTCCCTGGCAGGCTCACGCGCAGGGCGAAGGCCGTCAGCAGGACGATTAGAACCAGCCAGCGGATGTTTGCCCTCATGCCCGTCCTTCGACTTCCTGATTGCGGCCCCGGCTGGACTGGCGCGCCAGTTCCTCCGCGTCGAATGGCGAGAGCAGGGAGGAAGCGACCATGCGCACCTCCAGCCCTTCCGCCAACTCCACCCGGGCAACGCCCTCGTGCAGGGCTGTCACGCGCCCGATGAGCCCGCCGGCGGTGATGACCTCGTCACCCTGCGCCAGGCTGCGCACAAAGCGCTGGCGCTTCTGAAAGTCACGTTGGCGCGGGAAGAGCACCATAGACCACCAGGCGCCCAGCCCCAGCAGCAAGATAACAGCCACAAACAGGACTTCCTGCATTCAGACCCTTTTGGATTCCAGACCGGTCTAGTATACCCCTGCGCACAGGGCGCACACAGGGGCGCTTGACAGTCCCTCGCTTCCATTTCAGAATAGGCGCTGCCTGGCACGTGAATGAGCCTGGCGCCAAAGCAGCTCAATCACAAGAGGCCATGGCATGCGCATCGAAACCAACCATCGTCTGGTGCAGCGCAACCGCCGCATCGCCCAGTACCTGTTTTTCTTCAGCCTCGCCGTACTCATCGGCGCCTTCCTCTTCGTGAATTCGCAGGCCCTGAGTGGTGACTTGCCACGGCCCGGCACGCCGGAAGCCACCCTCTCGCTCTTGCTGCCGGCCCTGGTGCTGCCCTTCGGCGTCATCACTTCCATGATTTCCGTGCGCATGACCAACAACTGGATCCGCCAGCCGCGTCCGGAACAGGCGCTGCAGGAGGGACTGAAGGGGCTGAGCAACAGGAGCGTGCTCTATAACTACCTGCACATGCCACTGCGCCACCTGCTGATCTGCCCCCAGGGCGTCTTCGCCATCACGACGCGCTTTCAGAATGGCAGCTTTAGCGTTGATGGTGAGCGCTGGACGACGCATGAAGGCTTCTTCAGCAGGTTCACTCGCTTCTTCCGGCGTGATGGCATCGGCCGGCCCGCCGCCGAGGCGCGGGACCACGCTGCCCGCATCCAGCCCCACATGCCTGAAGGCATTGAGGTGCATCCGCTCATCGTCTTCGTCGACCCTGTCGCCACATTTGACGTTCAAAACAGCGACGTGCCCGTGCTCTTTGCAGACAGCAAGGTACAGCCAAACCTCAAGGACTATTTACGCGCGATGCCGCAGGAGGAGCGCCAGGCGCTCACTGTGGCGCAGATCGAGGAATTCGAAGCGGCGACGCTCGCCGGTTGAACATGACGCGCGCGCAGGCACTCGCGCTGGTGGTCGCGCTGATACTGGCGGGTCTTGCGCTGCGCCTTTTTCGCCTGGACGCCTTTTCCTTCCGCGGCGACGAAGCGTTCACCGTACTCAACTGGGTCAGCCAGCCGCTGCAGGAAACGTTGCAGAGCGGGATCCCTCTGAAAGACCCGCAACCGCCCCTGGCCTTTGCGGTCTTCCGCGGCTGGGCGCTGCTCTTCGGCACAGGAGAGTTCACCCTGCGGTTATTGCCAGTGCTTGTCAGCCTTGTCGGTATCGCCGCCATGTACGCGCTGGCGCATCATGTTGGCGGACGCAGTTCCGGGCTGTTGGCGGCGGCGCTGTGGACTTTTCAGCCAGCGCTCGTCTGGCACGCCCAGGACGCCAGACCCTATGCCATCTGGGTTTCCGTTAGCACCTGTGCTGCCTGGCTCGCCCTGCGGGCGCTAGTGCGGGGCCGCCGGCTGGACTGGCTGCTCTATGTGTTGGCAGCGACGCTGGCCGCCTACCTCTACTATCTCGAGCTTTTCCTGCTGGTCGCGCTGAACCTTTACGTCATTCTCAGTTATCGGCGCAATGGCGCCCTGCTGCGACGTTGGCTGTCAGCGCAGCTGGTCATCGGGCTCTTGCTGGCGCCCTGGTACCTGCAGCAAAGGTTGCTCCTCGGCAGCGGCTATGGCGGCACTGCAGGCGGCCTGGAACTCCTGCACCTGTTCACCTGGTTGCTGCCTTCTCTGCAATTCGGCAGCAGTCTGCCCGATGCCCTGCTGGAGCGCAGCGCGCTGCTGGTGGGTTGTGCGCTGCTGGCGGGACTCTGGCTCATGGCCCGTCGGCAGCGTCAGCTGGCTCTCTTTACCGGACTCAGCGCATTCCTGCCGCCTCTGCTCCTCGGCCTGGCCGCCTTGCGTCTGGATGTCTTTGTGCCGCGCTATGTGCTTGCCAGCATTCCAGCCTGCATCCTGCTGCTCGTCGAGCTCGGCCTGGGACTGTGGCGCCGTGCCTGGCCGGCCCGCGTGCTGGTAATTGCGATTCATGGCACATGGCTGACCCTGATGCTGTTTAGCCTGGGCAACGCCTGGTTTACGCCTGCCTTTGCGAAGGCTCCGGATTGGCGCGGCCTGACGAGCTATCTGGGCAAGCAGACTTCGGACAACGACCTGGTCATTCAGGCCGCCGCCGACGAGGCCTTCACGCTGTACCATGCCGACACAACAGACTTTTTGCGCCTGCCGGCCAACCCGCTGCAGGAGGTTGCCGAGATTCATGGCGCGCTGGAGTCGGCCGCCGCAACCTACGACAGCATCTGGCTGGTCGCAAATCCACCGCCTGGATGGCCCAACCGTCACGTCGCCGCGGACTGGCTGGCCGGCCATTTGCAGCTCATCATCGAAACGCAGATCGGCACGCTGCCGGTCAGACAATATCGCACCTGGGAGGTGCAGGAGCGCGAGCTTGCCGCAGCGACGCTGGCGGCATTCGACGATATTGTCTTCCTGGACGGCATCAACCAGGTTCGGACGCCTGACTCCCTTGTGATCGAGCTCATCTGGCGCATGCGCGGCCCCGCAGCAGCGACGCTCAAGGGATTCGTTCACCTCTATGGCCCGGCCCGGCCCGAAAACGGCTCGCCGCTTTGGACCCAGGATGACCAGTTCATTCAGGATGGCCGCGTAGACACAAGGGACTGGACGCGCGGCATGCTGTTGCGCGATGTGTATACGCTGGCGCTGGACGGGGTGCCGCCTGGCAACTACGAACTTCGCGTCGGTCTGTACGACCCGGAGAGCGGCGCGCGTGTGCTACTCCCTGACGGCGCTGATACCATTCACGCCGGGACTGTCGAATTACTCCCCTGACGCGGCAACTGTGATCATACGTTCCAGGCCTGAAGCACGATGATGTACAGCGGAATCAGCCCGGCGACGGCGATGAGCGCCACGAAGGCCAGCGCGATGGTCACCAGATCTATACCGCCGAAGAGTTCTCCGGGGCCTTGTTCCTGTACCTGCATTGGGCTTTCCGCAACCTGGCGCGGTACCACTGCTGCCCGCTTACGGGATGCGCGCGGCGCCGGGATCGCTGCGGCGCCCTTCTCTCCCGACGTGGCAATTGGAGCCGACACTACGTTTCGCCTCGGACTGCTGGCAGGCGCTGCAGCCGATGTGTAGGCCCGGCTGTGATCCCGGCAACTACCGAGGACCTTGCCCAGCTGATCCGCCGTTCGGAAGCGCGCTGTCGGTTCCTTCTGCATCACCCGATGGACGATTTTGGAAATGTTTTCTGGCACAGCCGGATTGACATCAATAACGTGCGGCACGCGCTTGTTCACGTGTGCCTGGGCCAACTCCTGCGGATTGTCGCCGGTGAATGGCAATTCTCCGGTCAACATCTCGAAGAGTACGATGCCGATTGAGTAAACGTCTGCCGCCGGCGTTGGCCGCAGGCCCCTGGCCTGTTCGGGCGAGTAATAGTGGGGACTGCCCCAGACAATTTGCTGCTCCCGCGCGGGCAGGGTATCGCTCAATGCCTGCGCGATGCCGAAGTCAGCCACCTTTACGCGTTGCTCCCTGGTCATCAGGATATTCTGCGATTTGACGTCCGCGTGCACATAGCCGGAACGGTGCGCGAAGCCGATGCCGGCACAGATCTGAATAGCGAAATCGAGCGCCTGGTCAACTGGCAGAGGTCGCTGGCTGCGGATGACTTTCTTAAGATCCTGACCCTCGATGAATTCCATCACCATGAAATGCGTATTCTGATCGCTGCCCACGTCATGCACAGTGACGATGTTGGGATGCGCGAGACGCGCGACGGATCGGGCCTCGTTGCGAAAACGCTTCACAAAGTCCGGATCGCTGGTCAGGCTGGGCCGCAGCACTTTGATGGCAACGGTGCGGGCCAGCATCTGGTCGAGGGCCTTGTAAATGACGGCCATGCCACCTGAACCAAGCTGGCCAACGAGACGGTAACGCTGGTTGAGGATCGTTTCACCTGCTGCCATGTCCGTATCCGTAGTTTGCCAGACTACTCTGCCAGAACCCCGGCCGCCTGCAGTGCGCTACGGTCCGTCAAACTGGCAATGAAATCTACCACTACGCGTCTGCGCTCGCCATGAGCCAGCCTGTCGCTAAACGGCATCGGCAGGGTTTCCGGCCGTGCCATAAAGTCATGGAAAATGACCTTGAGACAACGTTCTGCCCGTTCGGCCATCCGCGCGATGCGTTCGTGCCGATACAGATGTTCATGCAGGAAGTCTGCCAGTTCCCTGTTTCTGTCCTGCAGGCGCGGGCTGTGGCCGACCACGTCCTCGCCATGAGTCTGTAGCGCCTGGGCATTTGCCGGATTCAGCGACCGCAGACGCTGCGCCGTGTGCTCCAATACATCCCCAACCTGTAGCCCGATCAGTTCACGGATGAGATGGTGCCGGGCGATGTCATCAGGCAATCCACCCTGCCAGGCGCTGCGGTCGCAAAGCTCGCGCCAGATTTCCAGCGTGGCCAGATCTTCTACGCGCAGCAACCCTGCCTGCAGACCATCATCCAGGTCGTGGGCGTTGTAAGCCAGCGCGTCACTGATATTGGCAAGTTGCGCCTCAAGGCTGCCCCGCAAGCCCGCATCAAAGCCGGCCAGCGCAGCAAGATCACGTTCAGTCTCGTGCCGCAGTATGCCTTCCAACGTCTCCCAGGTCAGGTTCAGGCCCGGCCAGTCACGATAACGCTGCTCCAGCCGGGTAACGATGCGCCAGCCCTGCAGATTGTGATCGAAGCCCCCCACGTCAGCCGCAAGCCGGTCCAGCACGTTTTCTCCTACATGGCCGAAAGGGGGATGACCCAGGTCGTGTGCCAGGCAAATGGCCTCGACAAGGTCCTCGTTGGCCGCCAACGCCCGTGCCAACGCCCGTCCGATCTGAGCCATCTCCAGCGTGTGGGTCAGACGCGTGCGATAGTAGTCGCCCGCATCGTTGACAAACACCTGGGTCTTGTATTCCAGCCTGCGAAATGCCGCTGAATGGAGGATGCGGTCGCGATCCCGCTGAAAAGCCGTACGCCAGGCAGGCTCGGGCTCCGGGTACTGCCGGCCCCGGCTGCGGCCGCTAAGCAACGCGTATGACCCGAGAACCACGGCCTCGTTGTGCTCCAGCTGTTCCCTGCATCGGTACATTCCGCGTCCCCGCCTGCCTTGTCAGCATTGTAGACGCGGCGGCTCCCAATGCAACGCCGGTCAGCATTGCCGCAATATGCTATACTCTTGGTAGCGGTCAGGCGTACCTGCTCCAGTCAGCGAGGCATAGCCATGGACATCAATCAGACTGCACGCATGATTGAATGGCTGGACGAGGAGCGCCGCCGCGACAAGGCCAGCATTGCCCTGCTTGAGGAGCGCCTCGCCCGCCAGCAAGACGCGCTGGATGCCCTGCAGACGCGCCTCAACGGCATGGAAAGCGAACACTCGACCCTGCGCAACAGTCACCCAGGCGCGAACAGGGAAGGAGAAATCGTCGAGGGCCTGCGAGCAGAATTGCTGCAGCGGCTGGAAGCAAGCGAAACTCGCCACAAGCGAGAAGAAGCGGATGCCGGTCGTCGCGGTGATCTACTTCGCGAGCAGTTGGAGCGGCCACTGAGTGAGTTGGGTGGCAAAGTAGCGGAGCTGGAGCGCAAGCAGACCGGGTTGCCCTCCATTCAAATCGAAAGCGACCGGGTCTCCGGCACCATCCACGAGCTTGGTCAGCGCGTTGACGACCTCTATCGCCGACTCGAGGACCCGGACCGGCGCCTCGCCATGCTCGAGGAGCAGCGGCGTCAGGACAGTCGCAGCTTTGCCGTCACAATCGCAGAATTACCAGAGTTGCAGAAACAGATTGATAATGGCCGCAGCAAACTGGAGCTGCTCGAGAATCTGATACTGCGTACTGAAGGACAGCTCCGGGGAATCGAGACTTCCGAACTGGAACGTCGCGAACTGATCCAGGCCTTCATAGACTCCCAGGGTCTGAATGCCCAGCAACGCGAGCAACAAATCGAAGCCTACAGTGCCCGCTTCACCGAATACGACAGCACCATGGAACGTTTCACCAGGCGCTTCGAGACCTGGGCCGAAGTTTTTCGTGAGATGAAGGCGCTTGTGGAGCGCTTTGAGCGGAGCCAGGACCGACTTGAACTTCGCTTTAACGAGCTGGGAGAGGTTCAGCGCATTTCCGAAGAACGTTTGCGCCAGGACTGGGAACGCCTTAGCGACGAAGACCAGCGCCGCCGCAAGCAGTTCACTTTGGCCAACGATGAAGTCTGGCGAAGCCATGACCACGAGTTCGAGCGTTTCGTCAAGACAATTGATGAGCTGCACGAGCGCTTTCCGCCGATCGAGGATGCGCTGGAACGTATCTGGAATCTCGAGCGCGAGCGCGTGCGCCGCTACCATGAACATGATCTCATGCTGTTGCAGGAATACGACCGGGAGCAGGACCAGGACTTCGTGAGTTCAGAAGACGATGAACTGCCCGGCACCAATGGCGCTGCCAGCGAAAACACTTGACGATGCGGGTTATCGGCACTGCCGGCCATGTCGATCATGGCAAGTCCACGCTCGTAAAGCGGTTGACAGGCATTGATCCCGACCGGCTCGCCGAAGAGAAGGCGCGCGCCCTCACCATCGACCTGGGCTTCGCGTGGCTGACGCTGCCGGATGGCGAGACCCTGGGCATCGTAGACGTCCCGGGACATCGTGACTTCATCGAGAATATGCTGGCAGGTGTCGGCGGCATCGACGCAGTCATGCTGGTTGTGGCGGCGGACGAGGGTGTCATGCCGCAGACCCGAGAACATCTCGCCATCCTCGATCTGCTGGGAATCGATGCCGGCCTGGTCGCGCTTACGCGTGTGGACCTTGTTGAAGATCCGGAATGGCTGGAACTGGTAAAGGAAGAAGTGCTCGAGCTGCTCGAGGGCACAAGCCTGGCAGATGCGCCCATGCTGTCGGTATCTGCCACCGAAGGCGTCGGCATCGACGAATTGCTTGAAAGCCTAAGTGAGATTCTGGCACGGCGCCCCGAACGACTGGATGGTGATCAACCGCGACTGCCGGTGGATCGCGTCTTTAGCATGAGCGGCTTCGGCACAGTGGTAACCGGCACGTTGACCGGCGGTTCGCTGCACACAGGCGACGAGATCGAGCTACAGCCGGGCGACATGCGCGGGCGCATCCGCGGCCTGCAAAGCTATCAGCAGAAGGTGCAACAGGCGTTGCCCGGCACGCGTGTTGCCGTAAACATCAGTGGGCTGGCGAAGTCTGCCGTCGCGCGCGGACATGTGCTGGGCAGACCCGGCCAGCTGCAAAGCACGATGCTGGCAGACGTAAAGTTTCGCTATCTTTCTACTGTGCTGCAGCCCCTGCGGCACAACGTGGAAGTCAAGCTCTTCACAGGCACGGCCGAGACGAGCGCGCGCGTGCGCCTTCTGGCGGGCGACGAGCTGGTGCCGGGCGCCAGCGGCTGGCTGCAGCTGCGTCTCGCCCGGCCATTGCCACTTGCTCACTACGATCGCTTCATATTGCGGCGACCCTCCCCTGCCGAAACCATCGGCGGTGGTGTGGTCATCGACCCGCAGCCTGGTCGGAACTGGAAACGCAACCAGCCAAAGGTGCTACGAAGGCTGCAAATCCTTGCTGATGGCAGCCCGGCAGAGCGACTGGCGCTGGCGGCAGGTGGCCGCAAGCCGCTCACACGCAGGGAATTGCAGCGTGAGGGCGGTCTGGGTAGCGAAGCGCTGGAGTCCGCGTTGGCGGCTGCGCTGCAGCGAAAGCTACTGGTCACGTTGGAAGGGCCGCGCTGGCTGGCGCAATCGGCCTGGAGCACGCTGAAACGTCAGCTGCATGCCATCCTGGACGGGTTCCACAAGCAGTATCCCTTGCGGCGCGGGATGCCACGTGAAGCCCTTCGCAGTCAACTGCGGATTGAGCATGCCACGCTCTCCGCCCTGATCGAGCGGGATGACGAGGTAGCCGACTCGGGCGACATCGTGCATCTGCGCAAACATGTGGTGAGCTTCTCGCAAGAGCAGAGAATCCTGGTTGACCGACTGACGGACATGCTGCGGGCAAACCCCTTCATGCCGCCTTCCTGGACGGAGGCCGTCGCCGTCACCGGTGAGGAGTTGCTCGGCGCCTTGCTGGAAAAAGGCGACCTGGTGCGTGTAGCGCCAGACATTTTATTCGCTGAAGATTCCTGGCGGGAATTGGTTGGGGCTGTGCTGGAAATCATCGAGCGCGACGGCTCTGTAAGTGCCAGCCAGCTCCGCGACCGCTTTGAAACCTCGCGCAAATATGCCATTGGCCTGCTCGAATCACTCGATGATGTGCGTATCACGCGCCGCGAGGGCGATGTGCGCGTGCGCGGCGCGGCTCCTGTCCCGCCTGAACTCAGGTACGAGGAATCGGAGACGTCACACCAGCATCTTCATTCACGCGAGTGATGCGCGCGCCCAGCGCGTTGAGCGTTTCGTCAACTCTCTCGTAACCCCGGTCTATCTGCTGGATGTTGGCGATGCGCGTGACCCCCCTGGCTGCCAGCGCCGCCAGCAGCATAGCCATCCCGGCGCGAATATCAGGGCTGGAGATGTAGTTCACCGCACGAAACGCCGTCGGGCCCTGTACCAGCACGCGATGGGGGTCGAGCAAGGTGATGCGAGCACCCATGCGCGTCAGATTGTCGGTGAAGAAGAAGCGGCTCTCGTACATCCAGTCATGGAACAACACGGCTCCGGCGCTACGAGTGGCTACCAACAGCGCAATGCTCATCAGGTCCGGCGGAAATCCGGGCCAGGGCTGCGCCTTGATGACCGGGATGCGCCCGCCCATGTCAGGCACTATGGTCAGCGACTGTTTGCCTGGCACGAAAATGTCTGCGCCCTGCACCTCCCAGCGCACACCGAGCCGCCCGAACACCATGGCGATCATGTCCAGATAACCGGGATCGGCATCGCGAATGAGTAACTCGCCGCCGGTGACGACCGCAGCGCCGATGAAACTGCCCACCTCCATGAAGTCTGCGCCGACCCTCGCCTTGCCGCCACCCAGTTGCTCAACACCGGTTATTGTGATGCGATTAGAGCCGGCGCCAAGAATCTTCGCGCCAAGGCTGTTCAACATGCGGCACAAATCCTGTATGTGGGGCTCGCCTGCGGCGTTATTGATGACCGTCGTTCCGTGCGCCAGCACCGCTGCGCAAATCAGGTTTTCGGTCGCCGTGACGCTGGCCTCGGCCAGCAAGATTTCTGCGCCGCGCAAATCGTTGGCGCTAAAATGCAGCGCGCGGCCGTCAAAATGGACCTTCACGCCCAGTTGGCGAAACGCGGCAATGTGCGTATCCAGGCGCCGCTCGCCGATTGAGTCACCGCCGGGAAGCGGCAAGACGGCCCTGCCCATGCGTCCCAGCAGCGCACCGGCGAACACCACACTGGCACGAATGCGCGTCGCCAGCGCCGCGTCCAGTTCCGTCTCACTGACTTTCCTGGCATGCACCCGAAGTGTCGCGGGCCCAGTCCAGGCAACCTCTGCGCCAAGGCGCTGCAACAACTCAATCACGACGCGCACGTCGCCAATGTCCGGCACGTTGTGTAACAGCACCGGTTTGTCCGTGAGCAGGCAGGCGGGCAGCATCTTTGTCGCGGCGTTCTTGTTGCCGCGCGCGCGCATCGTGCCGCTGACGGGTTGTCCGCCTTCAATCACGAATTGCTGCATGGCCAGGTCACCTCAATCCGGTCGCCCACCAGAATGCCGAAGCTGTTAGCCGCGTTTCCCTGGTTGACCGCCACTTCCAGGAAGCCGCTGCTGCCGATGTAAGCCACAGCTTCTCCAGGCGCCACCGTGCTGTAGGTTCTGCGCACACCCTTGAAAGCGTGGCTGCCGGAGCGGATGCACAGGCTATCGGCTGGCAGAACGCATTGTGGTGCAGCGCCAAAGCGCGGTTCCAGTCCAAGTTTGTCTACACCAGTCCAGTGAAGATTCCCCAGGCTGGTCACCAGGTTTCCGAAGTGATCAACTTGCAGCACTTCGGCGGTCAGTGCGCCGGGCTGTCCCTGGAGAACCGGATCAGGTAGACACTGCAGTTCAGTTATGGTGGGGCCCAGGTCATCCAGAGTGCGGCCGCAAGCCAGATGTGCGGCCAGCGGCGCAAAGACATCGCGTCCATGGAAAGTGTGACTGGCCGCATCCAGATGCCAGGCGGCATTCTCGGCCGCAACGGCGTGTACCTGCTGTAGCTCCGCCAGCGTCCAGGACAGAACGCCATTGTCCGGCGCTACGAAAAGCATCCCGCCTGCCGCAACTGCCAGCGGATGCCGTTCACTGCCCACGCCTGGATCGACTACGACGAGGAAGACCGTGCCAGGCGGAAACCAACGCCAACCGGTCAGCAGGGTGAACGCTGCCTGGCGCAGATTCTGTGCAGCAATCTCGTGCGAAAGATCAATGAACTCCGCTGCCGGGCAGATAGTCCGCATGACTCCCTTCATCACGCCGACCGAGGGATCGCGCGCGCCGAAGTCGGTCAGGATGACAATCGTCGGCTTCATGTGTTTTCCAGCAACCATGCGCGCATTGTAACAGCGAACCCGCCCGGCACCCGACACTTGACAGGCTGGCACGTGGTGGCTACCCTGTCAGCATGATTCCGGGGAGAAGTGTCGTGGCCGTGAAGCAGGGCGCACATCATCATGCGGGTGACGCTTGTTGAGTGGCGCCGGGGCCACCCTGTCCTGATCCCCAAAGTTGACAGGATTGCCAGTCCCGTGCCACGGGACTTTTTTATTGTAGAGACGCAGAAGGAATTGACATGCTGGCGGTGATCGACTACGGAGCTGGCAATCTGCGCAGCGTCCTGCACGCGCTACGAAGCCTGGGCGTGAGGGACATGCACATCGTGCAACAGGGTGACGAGCTATGTGGCGCGACGCGCATCATTTTGCCTGGCGTGGGCGCTTTCGGCGCCGGAATGCAGCAGCTTCAGGCAAAGGGATTTGTAGAGCCGATGACGGCGGCGGTGCACAATGACATACCTTTCCTCGGCATCTGCCTTGGCATGCAATTTCTCTTCGAGCGCAGCGATGAGATGGGCGAGCACCCAGGCCTGGGGTTGCTGCCTGGTCACGTGACTCGCTTTGCGCCCCATGCGCAGCGCAAGGTGCCGCACATGGGCTGGAACCGGCTGATTCAGCAGCGCCCTTCTCCCCTGCTGACTGGCATCGATGCCGACAGTCAGGTCTATTTCGTGCACAGCTATTGCTGCATGCCGGACTGTCAGGAAGATGTCATCGCAAGCACGGACTATGGCGAAGAGTTCGCCTCAGCCGTGCAACGCGGAGCACTGTTCGGGGTGCAGTTTCATCCGGAAAAGAGTCAGCGCGTCGGCCTGCAGATGCTGAGCAATTTTCTGGAGCTTGCCCAATGATCATCTATCCGGCGCTGGACCTGCGCGGCGGCGCGGTGGTGCGCCTGCGTGAGGGCGACCCGCAGCAGCAGTTTACCTTCAACCGCGATCCCGTCGACGCCGCCCGCGCCTGGGCGGCCCAGGGCGCCAGCTGGTTGCACGTGGTCAACCTTGACGGGGCCTTCTCGGAAGCGAATGACAACATTGCCATTCTGGAGCTGATCAGCCTGCTGGGTTTGCCGGTGCAGTTTGGCGGGGGCCTGCGTACGCTCGACCAGATGCAGCGCGCAATTACTTGCGGCGCCAGCCGCATCACTCTTGGCACAGTCGCCGTCAATGAGCCGCAGCTGGTCGTCGAAGCAGTTAAACGTTTCGGCGCGGAGGCTATCTGCGTGGCTCTGGATGCCCGTGATGGACACATCACGACGCATGGCTGGCAGCAGGCGACCGACACGACGCCCGCGCAGCTTGGCCAGGCCATGGCGCAGGTCGGCCTGCGCCACGCGCTGTTCACCGACGTCAGCCGCGACGGCCTCCTGAGCGGCGTCAATATTGAGGCCACGGTGCAGCTGGCGCAAGACACCGGTCTGCAGGTGATTGCCTCCGGCGGCGTGAGTTCACTTGCGGAGATTGAGGCGTTGCGCGCCAGCAAGGTTGTCGCCGGCGCCGTCATCGGCATGGCGCTCTATTGCGGCAAATTCAGCCTGCACGATGCGCTGGCCGCGGCGCGAGGAGACCAAAATGCTTAGCAAACGCATCATCCCCTGCCTGGACGTTCTGGAAGGGCGTGTCGTCAAGGGCGTCAACTTCGTCGACCTGCGCGACGCCGGCGACCCGGTCGAGCAGGCCATGATCTACGACCACGAAGGCGCCGATGAATTGGTGTTTCTGGACATCACCGCCTCGCACGAAGAGCGCAACACCACGCTTGACATGGTGCGGCGAGTCGCCGACAGCGTCTTCATCCCCTTCTGCGTGGGCGGCGGCATCCGCAATATTGAGGACATTCGTGCCACATTGCTGGCCGGCGCCGACAAGGTCTCAATCAACAGCGCGGCAGTTCGCACGCCCGAGCTGATTGACGCTGGCGCCTGGGCCTTTGGCAGCCAGTGCATCGTCGTTGCCATTGACCCGCGGCGCGGCGCGGATGGCAGCGATGAAGTGTTCATCAACGGCGGCCGCTTGTCCACCGGGCGCAAGGCGGTCGAGTGGGCGCGTGAGGTGGAGGCGCGCGGCGCCGGCGAAATCCTGCTGACCAGCATGGACGCTGACGGCACGCTCGATGGCTACAATATCGAGTTGACCCGGGCAGTGGCCGATGCCGTCTCCATCCCCGTCATCGCTTCCGGCGGCGCCGGGACGATGGCGCACTTCCACGAAGCGCTTACGTTGGGCCGCGCCGACGCAGCCCTGGCCGCCAGCGTTTTTCACTTCAACCAGCTGCGCATCGGCGAGCTGAAATGCTGGCTCCATGAACGCGGCGTGCCGACACGCACAGGCGGGTGGGATTATGATCAACTTCGACGAGATTAACTGGGACGCGCAGGGCCGCGTACCGGCCGTCGTTCAGGACGAGCGCACTCGGCAGGTGCTGATGGTCGCCTGGATGAACGTGGAGTCGCTGCACCAGACGCTGGCGCTGGGCGAGACCGTATTCTGGAGCCGCAGCCGCAACGAGCTATGGCACAAGGGCGCGACCTCCGGCAACATCCAGCGCGTCCGACGCATCCTGGTGGATTGCGACGCTGACACCTTGCTCATCCAGGTAGAATCCGCCGGCCCTGCCTGTCATACCGGAGAAACCTCCTGTTTTTTTCGCGCACTGGATGAACAGTCGGCTGCCCCGGGAGCACACGAATGACGAATATGTTTGAGCAACTTGAAGCGCTCATTCTCGAACGCAAGACCAATCCACCACCTGGAAGTTACACCGCCGAACTCTTTGCCGGCGGGTCCAGGAAAATTGCGCAGAAAGTTGGTGAGGAAGCAGTAGAAGTCATCGTCGCTGCGCTGGGCCAGGGGCGTGAAGCGCAAATCAACGAACTTGGCGACCTGTTTTATCACACGCTGGTGCTGATGGCGCAGCTGGACATCTCGCTCGACGATGTCTGCGCTGAACTGGCGCGCCGCCACCGCCCATGATGAACACAGGCCCGCCACCCGGACTCTTCGTCGCCGAGAGCGAGGTCGAAGTGCGTTACGCCGAGACGGACGCGATGGGCGTGGTGCACCACGGCAGCTACGTCATCTACCTCGAAATCGGGCGCACCGGCTACATGCGCGAGCGTGGCCATGACTACGTCAGCTTCGAACGCAGCGGCCATCACCTGGCCGTCGTCGAGCTCAATATCCGCTATCACAAGCCGGCGCGTTACGGGCAACGCCTGCGTGTGCGCAGCTGGCTGGCGACCATGAGCAGCCGCTCGCTCACGTTCGAATACGAAATCCTTGACCAGGAAGACGGCGCCTGTCATGTAACCGGCAGCAGCCGGCATGTCTGCATCACGCAGGTCGGCCTGGTGGCCAGGATCCCCGAGCCCTGGAGCTCGTGGCGCAACAGCTGAAGGCTACACCCCCGGAGAGAATCGAACTCCCGGCCCACTGTTTAGAAGACAGTTGCTCTATCCACTGAGCTACGGGGGCTGCAGGGCATTGTAGGCTCCGCTGGCGAGGCCTGTCAAGCGGTCCCGCACCATTGCTTTCAGGCAGACAATGTGATAAAATGCACATAGAATTGGTGAATGTAAAAATCTGAAATTCTTCGTTCGCAACCAGCACGGATGCAGCCCGGCCTTACCGGTTCGGGACGGGTTCGCAGCTGTTGGCAGCATGGAGTTGCAATGTTCGATCAGGAAAAAGCTCTGGCCTACACTGAAGACAACATCCAGAAGCTGGATCCGATCGAGCACATCCGTCTGCGGCCCGGCATGTACGTCGGCGGCACTGACAGCAGCGCCCTCCACCATCTCATCTACGAAGTGGTCGACAACTCAATCGACGAGGCGCTCGCCGACCGTTGTGACCGCATCGAGGTCACGCTGCACGAAGACAACCGCGTCACGGTCGAGGATAACGGCGTGGGCATCCCCGTCGGTATCCACAAGACTGAAGGCGTTTCGACCCTGGAACTGGTGATGACCCAGGTCGGCGCCGGCGGCAAGTTTGACGACCGGGCCTACAAGGTCAGTGGCGGTTTGCATGGCGTCGGGCTCTCTGCGGTCAACGCTCTTTCCGCCGAATTCGTGGCCGAAGTGCGCCGTGATGGCTGGCTCTGGCGTCAGCGTTACGAGACCGGCAAGCCGGTCAGCAAGGTAGAGAAAGTGCGCCGGCTGCACCCAGGTGAAGGCAGTGGCACCCGACAAACATTCACGCCGGATTTCAGCATCATGGATCGCAACCCTTTTGACTACCAGACGCTCGTCCGGCGCTTCCGCGAAATGGCCTTCGTCACGCGTAGTGTGCACATCGCGCTTCGCAACGAGAGCAATAGTGACCTGCCGCAAGAGATCAGTTTCTATTTTGAAGGTGGCCTGCATTCCTTTGTGCGCTATCTGAACTGGCGCCGTAACACATTGCACGCGCCGGTCCACGCGGAACGCGACGTCGAAATCACGCCGGAGGGGAAATCCCCTTTCAACATCGGCGTCGAGCTGGCTTTCCAGTACACCGATACTGCCAACATCACCGAGCTGGCCTTCGCAAACACCATTGGCACGCCGGACGGCGGCTCGCATATCAATGGCATGCGCACGGCCCTCACCCGCGTCATCAACAGATTCGCACGCAAGAGCGGCTTGCTGCGCGAAAAGGATGCCAACTTCAGCGGCAGTGACACGCTTGAAGGACTGACGGCAGTCATCAGCATCAAGCACCCCGATCCCCAGTTCGAAAGCCAGACCAAGGTCAAGTTGCTCAACCCGGAAGTGCAGGGGGCGGTCTCACAGGTGCTCGCAGAGGCGTTTCAGGAGTTCCTCGAAGTAAACCCGCGCGAGGCGCGCCGCATCGTCGACAAGTGCATGACCAGCAAGCGGGCCCGTGAAGCGGCGCGTAAGGCCCGCGACCTCGTGCGCAGTGGCCCCAGCCTGCTGGAGAGCAGCACTCTGCCAGGCAAACTGGCCGACTGTTCCTCGCACGGCCCGGAATCAGAGATCTACATCGTCGAGGGCGACAGCGCCGGTGGCAGCGCCAAGCAAGGTCGTGACCGGCACTTCCAGGCCATTTTGCCTCTGCGCGGCAAAATTCTGAACACCGAGCGCGCACGCATGGACAAGGTGCTGGACAACAACGAAATCAAGTCCATGATTTCGGCGCTGGGCATTGGCATTAGCGATGACCTCGATGTCGGACGCCTGCGCTACGGCCGCGTCATCATCATGACTGACGCGGACGTCGACGGCAGCCACATTCGCACGCTGCTGCTGACCTTCTTCTTTCGCCACATGCAGTCTCTCATCACCACGGGCCATCTCTACATCGCCCAGCCGCCCATTTATCGCCTGGCACAGGGCAAGAAGACCGAATACATATATCCCTCTGCCGGCAAGGACGAGGCTCAGTTACTCGCCGACGCACTGAAGCGCCACAAGAATCCGGACACGGTGCGCATCAATCGCTACAAGGGTCTGGGGGAGATGAACCCGGATCAGCTCTGGGAGACGACGATGGACCCGGCCGCGCGCACCCTGCTGCAGGTCACCATCGAGGATGCCAGCGAAGCCGATCGCGTCTTCGACATGCTGATGGGCAGCAGCGTGCCGCCGCGCAAACGCTTCATTCAGACCTACGCCCGGAGCGTGCGCAACCTGGATGTTTGAGCCTGCTGCAAGAAAAATGGCCAGCCCGACATTGCGGCTGGCCAGCGACACCCCCGACAGGACTCGAACCTGTGCCTCTGCCTCCGGAGGGCAACGCTCTATCCGCTGAGCTACGGGGGTCCATCTTGGATGCTAACATAGCGCAGCGCCCGATTCAAGCACCTGGCAAAATGAGGCATGGCCTGCTCTTCCTTGTCCTGGCCCTGTGCGCCTGCCAGTCTCTGGCGCCGCCCGATTCAGGCGCGACCCTGCGGGCGAGGGAAAAGCACATTCTGAACGAGGCCACAGCCATTGCCCGCGCTGCCGACAATGACCTGCAGCGGGCCGAAGCAACTGTTGTGCAAAAGGCTACTGAAATCGCCTCCATGCAGCATGAAAACGCGGCCCTGCTGGTGACCGTGCGCGCCGGAGATGCGCCGCCGGCCCGGCGCCAGGGTACCGGCATTGGTCAACGCCCACCGCTGACGCCGGGCAGTCGCTGGTTTGAAAAGACAGGAGTCTCCCGCTTCATCAATCCTGCCGATGACTGTGTCGTCTCACCACAAATCAATTTCGCCAACGACATAGCCCTGCTGTATGTGACAGTGCGTGCCTGGAATGTCGCCGAAGGCCTGCGCCTGAGTGTGCAGTGGTGGCATGAGGGCGATCCAGTGCACAGCGAGGACTATACGCTGGCGCGCGCTTGGAAAGAAGCCTGCTTCTGGTTTTCACTGACGCCCGACATGGTGCCATTTGCGCCTGGCAGCTGGAGTGTGCAACTCTACGCCGATGGCGCGCCACTTGAAACACCGCAAGCCTTCACCCTGCGCGAAGCCGCAACGATGATGGACGGCTGAGCAAATGAAGCTGCACGCATGCGCCCTGTTCCTGAGCCTGCTGCTGGCCGGGGTGTTGCTGGCAGCCTGCCAGCGCAGCGCATCGTCGCTCGCCTATGTCGTGCCCCGCGACGCAGCAGCAACGGCGACTCGCGTTCGTAACACCATGATGCCGACCGCCAACCTGGCGACATGGACGCCGACCGCCTCAGCCACAGCCACTGCGACGACAACGCCGACCGCCACGCCCAGCGTCACCCCGACGGACATCGGCACGCCCCTGGCCAGGGAGACCAGCGCGCCCACGTGGACGCCGCCACCGCAGCCACCACCCCAACTCAGCGATCACTATCTTCTCGGCCGTCCCATCGCCAGCGGCGCGACCAACTGGGTTGATCGCACTTATCCCTATGGCAGCACAAGCGGCAGACGCTTGCCGCTGCACCACGGTGTCGAGTTCGTCAACGCCCGCAACACGCCTGTGCTGGCCGCGGCGGCCGGCACGGTGCACTTCGCCGGGAATGACGTAGCAACGCAATTCGGACCCGCACTCAATTACTACGGCAACCTCGTTGTCCTGCGGCACGACTTCGGCACGCCCCGGGGCCAGGCGCTGTACACACTCTACGGCCATCTGGAAGCGGTCAGCGTGGTCAGCGGACAGCGTGTGGCGACTGGAGATCAACTAGGACTGGTAGGCGACAGTGGCATCGCGGACGGGCCACACCTGCACATGGAAGTCCGCGTCGGCAACCCGACCAGCTACGGGGCCACGCGCAACCCGGAGCTGTGGCTGCGCCCCTTCCGCAAGTATGGCACCCTGGCCGGGCGGGTACGCGACTCATCCGGTAACCTGCTGCGCGAGGTAACTATCAGCGTGCGCTCGACGGATCTCTTTCGTTACGCCTGGTCCTACGCCGCCGACGGGGTCAACCCTGACGATGATTTTGGCGAGAACTTCGTGCTGGGCGACCTGCCGGCCAACTATTATGAGGTCACTGTCGGCGATGGTGGACGAGTCCGCTTCCGCCAGACTCTTTACCTTTGGCCGGGCCGCAGCAACTGGCTGGAAATCAAGTTGCGCGACTGAGCGTTACCGGACAACCAGACAGATTGAAGTCAGCGTGCTGTTGCGTCTTTTCCTGCCGAACGCTAGTATTCGGCGCAGTGTCTCACACAATGTGAAGGTAGAGAACATGCGCGTATTAACTCCCACAAGATTTCTGCTCCTCTTGCTGGCCCTGTTGCTCACAATGGCCGCCCCGCTGGGCGCCCAGGGCGAAGACATCCTGCTCTATGGCGGCAACCAGGACATAGACAATATCGACCCCGCCTCGGGCGAAAACTACTCAATCAACGCCGCCCTGCGCAGTATGTACGATGCGCTCTTCATCAATCGCGGCAGTGACGTTATTCCTCACCTGGTCAGCAACTGGGAAGTCAGTGATGACGCCTCGGTCTGGACCTTCCAGTTGCACGACAGTGCAGTCTTCCACGACGGCAGTCCGGTCAATGCCGAGGCAGTGGCATATAGCTTCAACCGTATCCTTGAAGTCAATGGGCCGCCCAACTTCCGCTGGGGCAACATCGCGGACGAAAACACGGCGGAAGCAGTCGACGAGTACACGGTTCGCTTCACCCTGACCGAGCCCTTCGCGCCCTTCATTGGTACGCTGACGCAGCTCTTTGTCGTAAACCCGGCGCTGGTCGAGGCCAACCGCGTCAACTCCGGCGGAGTTGACGACTTCGGTCAGGAGTGGATGCGCGGGAACGAAGCCGGTTCCGGCCCCTTTACCCAGGGGCGTTGGGAAATCGGTAACATCTACGAATTCGTCGCAGTGCAGGATTACTGGGCCGGCTGGACTGGCGAGGACCACCTGGACGGTTTCTTCTGGATCATCCAGCGTGAAGGCAGCACACAGCTCAACTCGCTGCTGGCCGGTGAAACCCAGATCGCCGATACTATTCTCGCCAGTGACAAGGAGAAGGCGGACGAGGCGGAAGGATTCTTTATTACTGAGGATCCTGGGCTGTTCACCAACACTCTCAAGATCAATACCCAGGGCGAATACACCAGCGACATCAACGTACGCAAGGCCATCGCCCATGTGATGAACTATCCCGCCCTGCCGCAAGTGCAGGACGTGAAGGTAACGTTGCTGCCTGGACCCACGCCGGCCAACTTCCCCGGCTTCGTCCCGGACCTCGACATTCCGGACTACAACATCGAAACGGCGCGAGAATATCTGGCGCAGTCTCCATGGCCGGATGGCGGTTTTGAGCTGGACTACGTGTATGTAACCGACTTTGTTCGGGAGGAAATCCCGGGGCTACTGCTGCTGGAAGGCCTGCGTGAACTGAACATCACGCTCAACATGGTGCCCACGCTATGGCCGGACATGGTCGCTTCCTGTGGCGATCCTGCCACCGGGCCTGACCTCATCAACATCTATACACTGCCGCCATTCTCGGACCCGCACGCCCATCTCTACAACCAGTACAACTCCAGCCAGTGGACGAGTGGCGCAGGTAGCTTCCAGTCCTGCAGCTTCTACCAGAACGAGCGTGTGGACGAATTGCTCAACCAGGCTCGCTCACTGGGCGACCAGGATCAGCGCATGGAACTTTACGCCGAGGCCCAGACCCTGATCGCTGCTGACCAGCCAGCCATCTGGATGTACACAGAAGACAGCCTCATGGCATTCAGCGACTGCATCAAGGGCTACCTGTTCTCGCCATTTTATCCCATCACCGTCCTGTTCCAGGATCTGTGGATGGACAACTGCGGCTGATGCTGCGCAAGAATGAAATCGGGTTTTCGGGGCGTTCCCGTTCAAAACGCCCCTGCTGGACTCTTGCATGACCCTGCGTCTGTATCTGGCGCGGCGCGCCCTGATGGTCGTGCCATTGCTGATTGGTCTCAGCCTGCTAACCTTTAGTATTTCGCGCCTGGTGCCTGGCGACCCGGTCGGGCTGGCGGCCGGGCCACAGGCGACCATTGAGATCCGCGAGGCACTGCGCAAACAGTTCGGCCTTGACCAGCCATTGCCTGTGCAATATGTGTCTTACATCACTGGCATCCTGCGCGGCGACTGGGGGCAGTCGCTCTACACCCGCCGCGACGTCATAGATTCACTTCGCGTCTACTTTCCGGCCACGCTGGAGTTGACGCTGGCCGCAGTAATCATTGCGACTGCCCTTGGGGTGCCCGCCGGCGTTATTTCGGCGATGTATCGCAATCGCATGCCGGACCACATTGCCCGCGTAATTTCGCTCTTCTTCGTCAGTTTCCCGGCCTTCTGGCTGGCCATGATTATGCAAACAGCGTTGGGGCGTTATGCCGGGCTGGTGCCCATCGGACGCCGTTTTCCGGTCCTCATGGCACCGCCGCCGACTGTTACCGGCCTCTATCTCGTGGACAGCCTGCTCGCGCTGGACCTGACGGCCTTCAGCGTCGCGCTCAATCACATTGTGGTGCCGGCACTGGTGCTGTCCTTCGGCGCGCTGGCCAGCATCACACGCATCACGCGCGCCAGCATGATCGAAATCCTCGAACGCGACTTCGTACGCTCCGCCCGCGCCATCGGCATTCCCGAGCGCGTCGTCATCGGCAAGTACGTGCTGCGCAACGCCTTCATCGCCACACTGACCGTCATTTCGCTCAATTTCGGCTGGTTGATGGCCGGCGCCATTCTTGTAGAGACGATTTTTGACTGGCCCGGTATCGGCCTTTACGCCGTCCATGCGTCACTTAGCCTCGACTTTCAACCCATCATGGGCATCACCATCGTCTACGGCGTCCTGTTCAGCCTCGTCAATATCCTGACTGATGTTACTTACGGCATCCTGGACCCCAGGATCCGCTATGGCTGAGTCGACCGCGCAATCCCTGCGCGAACTGCAGGCAGCGGCGCGCTCGGCGCGTCAGGAAAACCTGCGCCGCAGCCTCTATCGCTTTCGCTCCAACGCCCTCTCCATGATCGGTCTCGCCATCCTGCTATTCATTCTCTTTATCGCCATCGCAGCGCCCTTGCTGGTGCCCTTCCCGGAAGACTCGGGTGGCGCTACTCACTTTATGGATCGTCTGTTGCCGCCTGGCCCCGAGCACCCCTTCGGCACGGACAAGGTCGGGCGCGATATTTTCAGCCGCGTACTGATGGGCACCGGGCTGGCGCTGCAGGTCGGCGTGGTCATCATTGTGCTGGCCACAACCATCGGCGTCACCGTGGGCGGGGTAGCCGCCTACTTCGGTGGTTCCGTCGATGACCTGCTGATGCGCATCACCGACATCTTTCTTACCGTGCCGGCGCTCGTGCTGGCCATCGCCTTCTCCGCGGCGCTGGGCAAGGGCATTATCAACGCCATGATCGGCATCTCGCTGGTCTGGTGGCCGGGCTTTGCGCGCCTGACGCGAAGCCTAGTGCTCTCCCTGCGCGAGGAAGCCTTTGTGGAAGCCGCCTATGGAATTGGCGCCAGCCACGGGCGCATTCTGTTTCGGCATATCCTCCCCAACGCCGTCTCGCCCATCATCATCAAAATGACCACGGACTTCGGTTTCGCGGTGCTGACCGCCGCCGCGCTCGGCTTTATCGGCATCGGCGCACAGCCGCCTACACCGGAATGGGGCGCGATGATCGAGGACGGGCGTCATTATTTCCCGGACGAATGGTGGGTCGCGACTTTCCCGGGCATGGCCATCTGGTTGCTGGTCTTCAGCTGGAATCTGCTGGGCGACGGCCTACGCGACGTCCTTGATCCGCGTGCGCGTCGCTAGGCGGGTGGGAGGATAGCATGAGCGAAGCGCTGCTGGACATTCAGGACCTGCACCTGGAATTCGACACCTTTGACGGCGTTGCCAAGGTGCTGGCCGGCGTCAACCTGACCATGCAGCGCGGCGACGTATTGGGTCTGGTTGGCGAGACCGGTTGTGGCAAGTCCATGACCGCGCTGGCCATTCCACGCCTGATCCGCATGCCACCGGGCCGCATCACGCAGGGCCGAATCATGTTTAATGGCGAAGACCTGCTGGAGCGCCCGGCCAGCGCCATGCAGAGCTTTCGGGCGCACCACCTTGGTATGATCTTCCAGGACCCGGCCACCAATCTAAACCCGCTCTTCACCATCCGTGAACAGCTGATGGACGCAGTCCTCTACCAACAGGCCGATGTTCAGCACGTGCCCGGTCGCTGGCGTGGCTTTCTGCCATCGGCGCGCCAACTGCGGCGCGATGCCCACGCGCGCGCCCTCGAGTTGATGCGTCTGGTCGGCATCCCGGACGGCGAACAACGCATCAGCGACTACCCGCACCAGTTCAGCGGCGGCATGCGCCAGCGCGTGCTGATCGCCATGGCTCTGGCCGGAGAGCCCGATCTGCTAATTGCCGACGAGCCAACCACCGCGCTTGATGTAACAATTCAGGCGCAAATTTTACGCCTCATCCACTCGCTGGTGCGCCAACTGGGACTCACCGTGCTCCTGATCACGCACAATCTCGGCGTGGTCGCCAACACATGTGACAAGGTCGCCGTGATGTACTCTGGCCGCGTCATCGAACAGGCGCCGGTGCGGGAGCTCTTCAGCAAGCCAGGCCACCCCTACACCCAGGGGCTGATTCGCGCGGTGCCTTCCAGCAATACGCGGCGCGGCGGGTTGCAGGGTATCCCCGGCCTGATCCCCAATCTGATCTCGCCGCCACAGGGCTGTCGCTTTCACCCCCGCTGCGAACATGTGCTGGCGCATTGCGATAGCCAGGTGCCCGGTCCGGGCCGAATCGGCGCCGAACATCTCGCCTTCTGCCACCTCTATCCGGAGGGTGCATGAGCGAGACCCTGCTGGAGCTGCGTAACCTGCGCAAGGACTTTCCGCAGGGGGGCGGCCTTTTCGGTCGTCAGAAACAGGTGCTGCGCGCCGTCGATGACGTCAGTCTGAGCGTGCCACGGGGCAAGACCCTCGGCCTGGTCGGCGAGTCGGGCTCCGGCAAGACAACCATCGGCAAGTGTATTCTGCGTTTGGTCGAGCCCACGGCAGGTGAAATCCTGTATGACGGCGAGGACCTGCGCGCGCTTGATGCGCGTCGACTGCGGGCGCGGCGCGCTGACATGCAGATGATCTACCAGTCGCCGGCGGATTCGCTGAACGGCCGCATGACTGTCGGCCAGATTATTGGCGAGCCTTTGTGGATCCACGAAAGCATCGGCGCCAGCGCGGCCCGCGATCGTGTGCTGGAGTTGATGCACGTCGTCGGCCTCAAGGAGGAGCACTATTTCCGCTATCCGCATGAGTTCAGCGGGGGCCAACAGCAGCGCATCGGCATCGCCCGCGCTCTGGCAGTCCGTCCCCGGTTGCTCATCCTCGACGAGCCAACTTCCGCGCTCGACGTCTCTGTGCAGGCGCAGATTCTGAATCTGCTGCAGCAGTTGCAGGACCAGTTCGCCCTGACCTACCTCTTCATCTCCCACGACCTGAGCGTGGTGCGCTACATGTGCGACGAGGTCGCCCTGCTCTATCTCGGCAAGATTGTTGAGCAGGCGCCTGTTGAAACAATTTTCGAGGACTCACGCCACCCCTACACGCAGGCTCTCATCTCCGCCATCCCGGAACCAGAACCGGACGAGCAGCGCGAGCAGATTGTGCTCCGAGGCGACCTGAGCGCCGGTCGTCCCGACCAGGGTTGCCCCTTTGCGCCGCGCTGTCATGCGGATACCCTTGCGCGCTGCGAGACGGTGGAGCCGCCTCTGGTCATGGTGGACACAGCCCACCAGGTCGCCTGCCATTTGCATCCGGGAACTGCCTGATGCTGACTCAGGTAACAGTTGATGACATTGAGCCCATCGCGATTGGCGCCGGCATCCTGGGCACGGGCGGCGGCGGCAACCCCTACCAAGGGGGACTGCACCTGCGCGCCGTTCTGTGTGAGTGCGGGCCGCAGCCCGTCGTCAATCCCTGTGAGCTGCCCGATGATGCCCGCCTGGTCGTGGTCGGCAGCATTGGCGCGCCAACCGTCAGCATAGAGAAATTGCCCCAGGGCCAGGAAATGTCGCGGGCCATCCGCCATCTGGAGCGCCATGTTGGCCATGCCTTCGACGCGGTGGCCATTGCGGAAATCGGCGGCGCCAACTCCATGCAACCGCTCATCGCGGGCAGACAATTGGGTATCCCCACTATTGATGGCGACGGCATGGGCCGGGCCTTCCCGGAGATGCAGATGTCCTCATTCCTCTATGAGAGCGACGTGAGCGTCGCGCCCTACGCCATGGTGGATGTCGGCCATCGTCGCATCCTTGTGCCACACACCATCAGCGAAAAGTGGGGCGAACGCGTGGCGCGCAACATCGCTGTCAGTATGGGCGCGCGCGCAGCCCTGGCCGGTTATGTCATGAGCGGCGCCGAGGTGCGCGCTACTGCCGTGAAGCATACGCTGAGCCTTGCCCACAGTCTCGGCAACGCCGTGCTGGCCTCCCAGGGCAACGATGTGCCCGCTGTCGTGGCCGAAATGCTGCAGGGTGAAATCATATTCCGCGGCAAAATCAGCGATGTCAACCGCCGCATCGTACGCGGCTTCGCCCGCGGCAACGTGGTCTTCGAGAGCTTCGACGGAGCCGACGAATTGAAAATCGCGTTCCAGAACGAGTATCTCATTGCCTGGCGTAACGGCGAGGTTTGCGCCACAGTGCCAGACCTGATTTGCATGGTCACCGCCGAGACAGGCGAACCGGTGTCAACCGAGATGCTGCGTTATGGAACGCGCGTGGTGATTATCGCAGTGCCGGCGCCCGCCGAACTGCGCACGGCCGCCGCGCTGAAGGTTGTCGGGCCCCTTGCCTTTGGCTATGACGTCCCCTGGCGCCCGCTGCCTGGCGGACGCATTGGGCTGCCCGTTGCCTGAGGCCTTGCCATACCATTACCGATGAAACATGGATGCGAAAGGAGCAAGTGTGCGCATAGGAATTGACGTCGGGGGCACCAACACTGATGCTGTGCTGATGGACGGCCAGACCGTCATCGGCTCGGCCAAGACCCCGACTACAGCCAACGTGACCGACGGCATCACCAGCGCCCTCAGTACCCTGTTGCAGCAAAGCGCGCTGGAGGTTAATCAGATCGACGGCGTCATGATCGGCACGACACATTTCACCAACGCCGTTGTCGAACGGCGCCACCTCACCCACACGGCCTGTATCCGCCTCGGCCTGCCGGCCACAGCCTGCCTGCCGCCCATGGTTGACTGGCCGGAAGGGCTGCGTGAGGTCATCGGCGGCCATGTGTATATGGCGCACGGCGGACACGAGTTCGACGGTCGCGAAATCTCCGCCTTAAAACCGGAGGAAGTGCGCGGCATCGCAGCGCAAATCCGTGATAAAGGCATCAACGTCGTCGCCATCTCGTCTGTCTTCTCACCGGTCAATTCCAGTTTTGAGGAAGACGCCGCCGCCATCGTACGCGAAGTCATCCCCGACGTGACCATCACGCTCTCCAGTTCCATCGGGCGCATTGGGCTGCTGGAGCGCGAGAACGCGGCCATCATGAACGGTTGTCTGCGCAACCTGGCGCAACAGACCATCAATGGCTTCCGCACAGCGCTGGCCGACATGAACATCAAGGCGCCTTTCTACCTCAGCCAGAATGATGGCACATTGATGGCCGCGGACTTTGCGGCGGACTTTCCGGTGCTCACCTTCGCCTCCGGCCCGACCAACAGCATGCGCGGCGCGGCCTTCCTCAGCGGCCTGCACGACGCCATCGTCGTCGACGTGGGTGGCACAACGACCGACATCGGCGTGCTGCGTCACGGCTTCCCGCGCGTGGCAGCACTGGCCATCGAGATCGGCGGCGTGCGCACCAACTTCCGCATGCCCGACACCATCTCCTTCGGCCTCGGCGGCGGCAGCCTGATTCAGGCGGAGCCGCTGCAGGTTGGCCCTCGCAGCGTGGGCTACGAGCTCACCACGCGCGCACGCGTTTTCGGCGGCGATGAACTGACTGCGACCGACATCGTGGTCGCAGCGGGCCATGAGGACATCGGCGCTGCCGGCCGGGTTGCCGGGCTGGACAGCACATTTGTCACGGCGGTCGAGGATCGCATCGAAGAGATGGTCAACGTCTCGGTGGACCGCATGAAAACCAGCGCGACCGAAGTGCCGGTCATCGTGGTTGGCGGCGGCAGCATCCTCATTCAGCGTAAAATCGCAGGGTCCTCGGAACTGGTGCGTCCCGAACATTTCCCGGTGGCGAATGCCATCGGCGCAGCCATCGCCCAGGTGGGAGGCGAATGCGACCAGATATTCTCGCTTGCCGAGATGAGCCGCGATCAGGCGCTTGACCAGGCCAGGCAGGTTGCCAGCGGACGCGCAGTCGCTGCCGGCGCAAACGCTGACAGCGTGGAAATTGTGGAAGTCGAGGAAGTGCCGCTGGCCTATTTGCCAGGAAACGCGACGCGCATCATGGTCAAGGCCGTCGGCGACCTGGTGGAGGCTGATTGATGCGCATCATTGACGAGGCTGTGCTGGAGGACATCGCGCTGGGCGCCGCGGTGCTGGGCACCGGCGGCGGCGGCGACCCCTACATCGGAAAGCTGATGGCGCGCGAATCGATTCGCCGTTACGGGACAGTCGAGCTTTACACCCTGGACGAGTTGGACTCTGAGGACCTGATTGTGCCCACGGCCATGATGGGCGCGCCAACCGTGATGGTCGAGAAGATGCCCAATGGCGACGACATTGTCAACGCCTTTCACTCCGTAGGCAAGTACATCGGCAAGCCCATTCGCGCCACGATGAGCATTGAGGCCGGCGGCCTGAATTCGGTCGTGCCCATCTACGCCGCCGCTCGCCTGCGCCTGCCGATGGTTGATTGCGACGGCATGGGGCGCGCCTTCCCCGAAATCCAGATGGTGACGCACACGCTGCACGGTATCTCGGCCACGCCCTTCGCCATGTCGGACGAACGGGGTAATACGGTCATCATGGAGACCATCGACAATCACTGGACGGAGACCTTTGCCCGCAGCGTGACGGTGGACATGGGCGCGATGGCCATGATTGCCCTGTATGCCGCCACGGTTGCCGAGCTGCGCGAAGCGGCCGTGCCCGGCACCATCAGCCAGGCGCAGCGCATCGGCGAGACCATTCGCAACGCCCGTCTGCATGAGGAAGACCCGGTGCGCACAGTGCGCGAGGCGGTCGGCGGCTTCACTATCTTCAGAGGCAAGATTAGCGATGTGCAGCGCCGCACCGAGGCCGGCTTCGCCAAGGGTGAAGCCTTGATGGCCGGCATCGGAGAATACGACGGTCAGGAGCTACGGCTCGCCTTCCAGAACGAACATCTGGCCGCCACTATTGACGGTGAGGTGTGCGTCACCGTGCCGGACCTTATCGCCGTGCTGGACATCGAAACAGGCGAGCCCATCACCACCGAGGGCCTACGCTACGGCTTTCGCGTGGAGGTCATCGCCTTCCCCTGTACGCCCCGCTGGCGCAGCCCTGACGGTCTGCAGCTGGTCGGCCCGCGGGTGTTCGGCTATGACGTCGACTACGTCCCGGTCGAGGAGCGCTACGGCCAGTGATTCGCAATATCGGACTTGAAGACACGGAAGCCCTGGCGCTGGGCGCCGGCATCCTCGGCACCGGCGGCGGCGGCAATACCTATATCGGCAGGCTACGCCTCGATCGTCAACTGCGCTTGAGCGGAGTGCCCTGCCAAATTCTGGGCGCAGAGGATCTGCCGGATGATGCCCTCGTCGTTGGCGTGGGTACGATGGGCGCTCCCACCGTAGGTATTGAGAAAATCGAGTCCGGCACCGAGGTCGCCCGCACCGTGCGCGCGCTCGCGTCACACCTGAAGCGGGACTTTGATGCGTTGGTCATCAACGAGATCGGCGGCTCGAATGCGCTTGAGCCGCTGGTTTGCGGACTGCAACTGGGTCTGCCAGTGCTGGACGGGGACGGCATGGGACGCGCCTTCCCGGAGTTGCAGATGGACACCTTTTCCATCGGCGGCATCGCGGCCAGTCCGATGGCGCTTGGTGACTGCCACGGCAACATTGCCATTTTCGAACGCCTGGACAGCCCGCTGCAAGCCGAGGAGTGGGCGCGCAACCTGACCATCGAGATGGGCGGCAGCGCGGCGCTGGTGATGTCGGTTATGTCGGGCGCGCAACTCAAGGCGACGCTGGTGCGCGACACGCTCTCACTGGCCCTGAGCATGGGGCGCGCCGTGTTACGCTCGCAAGAGCTCAAGGAGGAAGCACCCGCCTCAGTCATCGCCGGCCTGGGCAACGGCAACGTGCTCTTCGAAGGCAAGATTGCAGATGTGGAACGCCGCACGGTACAGGGCTTTGCACGCGGCCGGGTATGGCTGCAGGCCTTTGACGATCCGCAGAACATGCTGGAGATCGTCTTTCAGAATGAAAACCTCGTTGCCTGGCGCGGAGACGAAGTACTCTGCAGCGTGCCGGATCTGATCACCATTGTGACGCTTGAGGATGGCACGCCGGTGGGCACCGAGATGTTGCGCTATGGCCTGCGCGTGGGCGTGATCGCCATGCCGGCGGTGCGTGAGCTCAAAACGCCGGCCGCGCTCGCTGTCGTGGGGCCGGCCGCCTTCGGCTACGAAGAGGTGTCCTTCCGGCCGCTGCCGGGAGACTTGTTGCCGGCAACTTCCTGAGCTCGCGAGCGACCCAGCCAGAGCAACACGCCTAGGCCGCAGAAGATAACCAGGGACAGCAAGACCAGCGAGGCAAGCTTAAACGTACGGCTCTCGAGAACGAGCGTTAGCGTGCCAAAGCCGGTGCAGAAAAGATAGTAGCCCAGCACGATTTGACGTTGACTGAAGCCCAGGTCCAGCAAGCGGTGATGTGCGTGACCCCGGTCGCCGCGGAAAGGGCTGCGCCCGGCCAGCGCGCGATTGATCATCTGCCAGACGGCATCCAGGATGGGCAAGGCCATGACCATCAGCACCGTCGCCATCTTCGCGCCGCCGATGATGCTCAGGCAGGCGATCAGAAAGCCCAGCAGATAGGCGCCACTGCCGGCGAAGATGCGCGCCGGATAGAAATTGTGGACGAGAAAGCCCAGCGTGGCGCCCATCAGCGCCAGGGGCAGCAGACTCACACTAAGCTGCGGTGGCTCAAGGATCACGGCGCTGTTGAGGAACAGGACGCCGGCCGCGATAAACACCACGCCGTGAGACAGGCCATCCAGGCCATCCAGAAAATTGACCGTGTTGGTCATACCCACGATCCACAACAGAGTCAGCGCTGCAGTTACGGCGAAGGGCCAGGCGGGCGTCTGCGTGCCGGTCAAGGGATTGTTAAAGCTCTCGATGAAGATGCTGTGATGGATGGCGATGCCGGCCGCCAGAAACTGGGCCAGAAACCACCAGTGCGGCTTCAGTTCGAGCCAGTCATCCAGCAAACCCGTTATGAAAATTACTGTAGCGCCGAGCAACAACCCGGTTAGACGCAGCGGCTCTTCCGGATCGAAGCGCGGCACGGCCAGCAACTGCGCCAGAATTACGCTGAGCGTGAAGCTGAGGAAGAGCATGCCACCGCCCAGCCGCGATAGCTGGCGTTGGTCGCCCTCGTGCCGGCGTCGCGCTGACATCTTCGTGACGATGCCGAAACGCTTCCCCAACCAGATCATCGGCGGGCTGGCAACAATGGCGAGCGCCAGCGCCAGGAAGAAGGTGATGACGAAGGCGGCGGCTACAGTCAAGGGAGTTCACCAGTCCGCGGGTGAGGTGCTCACGCCTTGTAGGAGCCGGCAGTCACATCGCCGCCGGTGCCTGTCCAGTTCGTGTGAAAATGCTCGCCACGAAGCCGGTCTACCCGCTCATAAGTATGCGCGCCAAAGTAGTCGCGCTGGGCCTGCAAGAGGTTTGCCGGCAAACGCTCGTGCCTGAACCCGTCGTAGAAGGACAGGGCGCTCGCCATGGCTGGCACCGGAATCCCCGCCAGCGACGCCCATGCTACCACGCGTCGCCAGCCAGTCTGGGCATTCTCTATCTGCTCCCGGAAATAGTCATCCAGCAACAGATTGCCCAACTGCGGATTGTTATGCCAGGCGGCGGTGATGTGATCCAGAAAGCCCGAGCGAATAATGCAGCCTTCGCGCCACATTTGCGCGATACTGCCGTGGTTCAGTGCCCAGCCCAGTGCCTCGTCCACGGCATGGAGCAGCATGTAGCCCTGGGTATAGGAGATAATTTTGGAGGCGTAGAGGGCCTGCTCCACATCTTCCAGCAGCAGGCTGGCCGCGCCCGGAGTCTCGTTTGGCCCGGATAGCACCGCGCTGGCCCGCAGACGCTCATCCTTGAGCGCAGACAGGAAGCGAGCGAAGACTGCCTCGCTGATGAGCGTGAGCGGCGTGCCGTGTTCCAGGGAGGCGTCCGCAACCCACCTGCCCGTTCCTTTCTGGCCAGCGGTATCCAGGATTTTTTCAACCAGGGGGTCGCCATCTTCATCGCGAAACGCCAGGATGTCACCGGTGATTTCGATCAAGTAAGAATCGAGCGGGCCGTCGTTCCAGCGGCGGAAGGCTGCACTCATCTGCTCATGATCCATGCCGAGGCCGGATTGCAGCAAGTGAAAGGCTTCGCTGATGAGCTGCATGTCGCCGTATTCGATGCCGTTGTGCACCATCTTGACGAAGTGTCCGGCGCCATCGCGGCCAAGCCAGTCGCAACAGGGCGTGCCATCCGACACTTTTGCCGCAATGGACTGGAAAATGGGTTTGAGGTGTGGCCAGGCTGCCGGCGACCCGCCGGGCATGATTGAGGGACCGAAGCGAGCGCCCTCCTCGCCGCCAGAAACGCCGACTCCAGCATAAAGGAAGCCCTGCGCCTCCAGTTCCTGCGCCCTGCGGCGCGAATCCTCGTAGTTGGAATTGCCGCCGTCGATGACGATGTCACCCGGCTCCAGGTGCGGTAGAAGCTGCTCAATCACGACATCCACAGCTCGGCCCGCCTGCACCATCAGCATCACCCTGCGCGGCCGCTTCAGGGCGGCGCAAAGATCTGCCAGCGTATATGTGCCGATAATGTCACGGCCCTTCGCTTCACCCTCGACGAAACGTGTGACTTTTTCTGTCGTGCGGTTGTAGACCGCGACAGTGAAGCCGTGGTCGTTCATGTTCAGGATCAGGTTCTGGCCCATCACCGCCAGCCCGATAAGACCAATGTCCGCCTTTGCAGTCATTCCCTCTCCATTTACGGGTCAACAAGACCGGCGAAAGCATAACGCAGCAGGCAGGGATTCAACAGCGCCGGTTTTCGCTCCTGAGCGCTGCTGCCACCAGTTCCACCGGGTGCCACACTTCGATGCCTGCCTCGTGAATTTGGGTGCGGCAGGAGCTGCCCGGAGCAGCAACCAGCGCAGCCGGCTGCGCGCGCAGCGCCGGCAACAAGCGCTGTTCGCCAATTTTGAGCGACAAGTCATAGTGCTCGTAGCCGAAGCTGCCGGCTACGCCGCAGCAGCCAGAGTCAATTTCGCGCACCGTTGCGCCAGGGATGCAACGAAGTAAGGCGAGTGTGTCCGCCGTGCCCCACAGCGCTTTCTGATGGCAATGCCCGTGCAACAGAATCTCGCGCTCCTGCCCGTCCCAGGCTGGCGCGCGCCCGTCCAACTGCTGCGTCAGCCAGGTCTCCGCGCTGACACACTGCTGCGCCAGGGCATCGGCGCGAGCCTGCAACGCTGGCGCCACCAGACCGGGGATGTCGTCCACGAAAGCGGACTGGCAGCTCGGCTCAAGGAAGATATAGGGGCCCTGGGCAGAATCCAGCCGACGGACGTTTTCTGTTGCCAGCGACTTTGCAAGATCTAGCATGCCGTTGGAGATGGCCGGGCGGCCGCAGCAACCCTGCCCTGGCAGGCGTTGCAGGCGCAGGCGCAGGCCCAGCGTTTCGGCAATCTCCAGCAGCGCCAGACCCGGAGCCGGATGGTTGAATTCGGTGAAGGTGTCCACGATGAGCGTGGCGTCGACCGCGCCGTGAGCACCTTTTGCCATGCGCGTCAGACGTTGCGGACTGATGGCTGGCAGGGGACGCGCGACCGGCAAGCCCAACCGTTGCGCCAACGCCTGGCCAGCCTTGATGCGCAGTGCCAGATTTGCGAGATCCGGCCACAGGCTACCAAGGGAGTTCAGCCGGTGAATATTGGCGAAGAGGCGCGTCTTCAGCGGGACGCCGCGCAGGTCATGGCGCAGAGCCAGATATTCGGACTTGATGCGCGCCATGTCCACAGCAGAGGGACACTCTGCCTTGCAGGCCTTGCAGGAGAGACATAGTTCAAAGACTTGGTGCAGGGCGTCGCTGCCCAGCCCTTCTGGCCGCAAATGCCCGGACATGGCCAGGCGCAGGGCGTTGGCGCGGCCGCGGGTCGCGTGATCCTCGTCGCGCGTTGCCATGTAAGAGGGACACATCGTACCCTCGTCTTCCTTGCGGCAGACCCCCGCTCCGTTGCACATCTCGACTGCACCGACCAGGCCGCCGTCAGCGCTCCAGTCAAAGCGTGTGCGCGGTTCCTGTATGACGATGGTTGGCGACAGACGCAGGATCGACTTGTCATCCATCGCGCTAAAATCCACAATCTTGCCCGGGTTCATCAAGTTCTGCGGGTCGAAGGACCGTTTTACCTCGCGAAAGGCCGCCATTAGAGAATCGCCGAAGAGCTTGCGGTTGAACTCGGCGCGCACCAGGCCGGTGCCGTGCTCGCCGCTGATCGTGCCGGCGTACTTAACCGCCGCGTCCGAGGACGCCTCGGCAATGTAGCGATACTGTTTACGCCCCTCGTCAGACTTCAGGTTGACCAGCGGACGCACATGCAGACAGCCCGCGCTGGCGTGTGCATAGATGGCACAAGTTGTGCCTGCTTCGCGCATGATGGCCTCGACGTCGCTGATGTACTCTGGCAGGCGCTCGACCGGCACTGCCGCGTCTTCGACGAACGCGATGGCCTTTTCGGGACGCCGTTCGCTCATCAGCAGTCCGAGACTGGCTTTGCGCACCGACCACACCTGCTGCTGCTGCGCCGGCGTGTGCGCCAGGGTCAGCGCCCCGCGGTGTCCGTTTCCACGCAGCATCGCTTGCAACCGCCCAATGTGGCTGTCCAGCTCACTTTCACTTTCGCCGAAAAACTCGACGACCTGCACTGCCGCCGGGTCGCCCTCGATGAACTCCGCCAGTTTTGGCGCGAACTCGGCACTGGCGCGGGTGCGCTCCATCAACATGCGGTCCATCATCTCGATCGCGGAAGGCTTCAGTTCAAGCAGAGCTGGCACTGCCTCCAGCGCGGCGCGCAGCTCGTCGAAATGCACCAGCGCGAGGCGGCGCATGGCCGGCGTCGGCACCAGGTTCAGCTCGGCAGCGACGATCGTGCCCAGCGTCCCTTCGGAGCCCGCGAACAGCCAGTGCAGGTCAACGTCAGCGGGATCAACCCGGTTGAGGGCGTAGCCTGCCACCGTGCGGAAAGTCTGCGGCCAGCGCAGGCGCATCTCCGCCGCCTGCTCACGGGCGAGTTCGGCGACGCGCGCGCGGATAGCCCGCAAGCTGGCGCTGTCCGCATCCAGCCAGGTGCGCTCGCCGCTGGCCAGCACGACTTCGAGGCGTTTCACATGGTCGGCCGTCATGCCATAGAGGATGCTGTGCGCGCCAGTTGCGTTGTTGCCGATGCAGCCACCAAGTGTTGCGCGTTCGGCGCTGGCCGGGTCAGGGCCAAACATCAACCGAAGACCGGCTAACTGTTGATTCAACTGTCCCAGCACGAGCCCCGGCTCGGCCACCACGCTCGACTCTTCCGCGTTGATGGCGCGCACACGTCGCATCCACTTGCTGAAATCCATCACGATGGCACGGCCAACAGTCTGTCCTGCCAGGCTGCTGCCCCCGCCGCGCGGCAAAAGGGGGGTTCCATAACGGCGCGCCAGCTCGTGGATGGCAACGACCTCGTCCGCGTCGCGCGGCACCGTCACGCCAATCGGCATGATCTGGTAGTTGCTGGCGTCGGTACTATAAAGCAGGCGTGACATGTGGTCGAAGCGGACCTGCTCCGCGCCAAGGGCACGTTCCAGCTCATGGACCAGATCCCGGGTCGCTTCCCGCTGTTCGGCAAAGGCACCGGTCATAACCATTCCTGTATCGATTCAAGGCACAAATGAAATGCTACATGTCTACATTTGCAAAATTACTTTGTCATACTAAACAAATCATGTTACACTCTGCTTGCAGCATCCGTATAGAACTTATGGAATGAGGGGGAATAGAAATGGATATGAACAAACTGCACAGGGGAGGGATACTAGGCATCATAGCCAGCTTCCTGTATCTCGCCTATATGGGATCAGGAGAAATCTCCATGATCGCCGGCATTCTGGGAGCGGGAAGCGCAGCGATTATTGGCTTCATTCTGTTTTTGATCGGTAGCGCCATTTTCGGTGCCATCTATGCCGGTTGGGTTGAGAGCATGGCCACCGGTGGCTGGCAAACCATGGCTGTCGGCCTGATCTACGGAATAATCTGGTGGATCATCAGTGCCAACATCATTGTTCCGGCGGTAGCAGGTGGTGATGTGCTCGCGCTTGACCTGGGAGGCGCACATTTCTACGCTCATATCATTTCCGGTGTTTCGCTGGCGTGGATATCCGAAGTTACCGCAAAGAGCGGCGATGGCTAAGGTCTGCTGCTTTCAGCAGAACTGAAACGGCGTCCGCCAGTCGGGCGCCGTATTCTTTGCATAGTTAGTAGGTGGCGCGCCCGCCGGAGAGATCGAAGATGCAGCCAGTGTTGAAACTGGCCTCGCGCGACACAATCCAGCAGGCCAGCGCCGCCACTTCCTCAATGGTGCCAAGGCGCCCCATCGGGATCCTGCTCTCCATGTAGGCCACCATTTCCGGCGCTATGTTCGCAATCATCGGCGTGCGAATGACCGCCGGAGCCAAGCCATTGACCGTGATACCGCTGGTCGCGTACTCTTTGCCCACCCCCTTGATCAGCCCGGTCATGCCGGCCTTGGACGTCGAGTAGCCGACCATGCCCGGATTGCCTTCCTTGCCTCCAATCGAGACGAGATGCAGTATGCGCCCGTAGTTCTGTGGCAACATCGCTGCAATGGCCGCCTTCGTGGTCAGGAAGGCGCCGCGCAAATTCACGGCCAGCACTCTGTCGAAATCCTCCGCGCTGTAGTCCACAAGATTCACGCTGGTCGGCCCCGGGATGCCCGCGCAGTTGACCAGAATATCCAGGCGTTCATGCCTTGCGATCACCGACACCACGCCGTGTTGCACCGACTCCTCGTCACGAACGTCCAGCAACAGCGATTCCGCGATGTCTGGCAAGGCAGCAGCGTTCACATCACCGACAATGACACAGCCACCTTCGCGGGCGATACGCCGCGCGATGCCCGCCCCAATGCCGCTGGCTCCGCCCGTGACCAGCGCGACCTGGCCGCAGAAGCGCTGTTCAGCCATGCTGGCTCACGACAAACAGTGGCGGGCGTTGCCGATGGAAGTCTGTCACGTCCTGAAAGGCCTGCGCCACGCCAAGTAGCTCCGCCTCGCGATTCAGGCCGCCGATGAAGCTGATGCTGGTTGGGGTACCCGCAGCGCTGAAGCCATTGGGCAGCGCCAGCGCCGGATGCCCGGTCAGATTGGTGAGCGGCAAGACGTTTCCGGCGAAACAGGGCGTCACCAGCACGTCGATTTCTCGCATCAGCGCGTCCATCTGCTGCATCAGTAGCATACGGTAGCGGTTGGCCTGAATGAATTCGACCGCCGGGATGAGACGTGCTGCGCGCAGTTGATTGGGCCAGGCCGCTTCATCCTGGCGGCGCAGCTGATCGTCAATATTCTGGCGCGTCATATCGTCGAAGGCTGCGGCGGCCTCGGCGAGGTAAACGACCGACAACGCCTCCAGATCGTCCGGCGGCAGCGACACCGGCTGCAAGTGCGCACCTAGCGCGCGCAGTGTCGCAAGCACATTGATGTTGTTCTCGCGCGCAGCATCGTCATCGTCCTGAGCGGCCGCTTCAGGAGCAAAGGCGGCCGGGACATAGCCAATGCGCAGGCTTTCAATGCCGCGTTGTGGCTGCCATGTGAAGGGCTCATCCGTCACGGTGGGGTCGCGACCATCCGGGCCGTAGATCGCAGTGAGCACGAGCGCACAGTCCTCGACCGTACGGCAAATCGGCCCGAGCTTGTCCATCGACCAGCTGAGCGTCATCGCGCCATGGCGACTGACGCGACCGAAGGTTGGACGCAAGCCGGTCGCTCCACAGCGCGCCGAAGGCGAAACAATTGAACCCAGGGTTTCGCTGCCCAG
This sequence comes from Phototrophicaceae bacterium, assembly GCA_965223965.1. Lineage (GTDB taxonomy): Bacteria > Chloroflexota > Anaerolineae > Aggregatilineales > Phototrophicaceae > JAGWBD01. The sequence goes on along the minus strand of CBDCXX010000006.1, from coordinate 905,150 downwards.
GGAAAAGCCTACCAGTCCGGCCACGGTCGCGGATGCCGAGCCCGCCGAAGAACCGCTGGAGCCCTCCTCCAGATTCCAGGGGTTGCGCGTCATGCCGCCGAACCAGACATCGCCGTTGGCCAGCGCGCCCAGAGTCAGCTTGGCGACGAGCACGGCGCCGGCCTCCTCAAGACGCTGCACAACAGTGGCATCGACATCCAGCATTTGCTCGCGCCAGGGAGTCGCGCCCCAGGTCGTGGGGTAACCCTTCGTCGCCAGCAGGTCCTTGGCACCCCAGGGAATGCCATGCAGCGGACTGTGCCAGATGCCGCGCGCGAGCTCCGAGTCGGCGCGCCGCGCCTGCTTGAGCGCCAGTTCCTCCGTTAACGTGACTACACATTCCAGCCGGGGGCCGAAGCGCCGCAAACGCCCCAGATACATTTCTGTGAGTTCGACGGAGCTGAGCTGTCTACTATGCAGCAGGCGCGCCAGTTGACTGATCGGCCAGAAAGCCAGCGACTCCAGGTCAGCTGATCTTTCCGGCGCGGGTGCGTCGTCGAAATTGTAATTACGCTCTACGGAAGCAGGCGCTGTGTTGCCCGGCAAATGCGGATCGAAGTACAGCGGCGGCGCGTCATGGTTGGCCAGGAGGGAGAAGGGGCCTTCGCGCAGTTCCGCGAAATGACCGGCACGCGCACCTACCCTGGCCGCCATGGCTTCACACTCGGCTTCGGTGAAGTCCAGCCCGATGAGTAGACCTGCTGACAAGAGTTGTTCTGTGGTCGGCTGCTGTGGCGCGTCCTCGCTCATGGGCTCGGTCCGGCGCTGGCTTCCGGCAACAGCAGCTGAGGCTCGTCCGAGCAAATGCCATAGATGCCGAGCTGGTGCAGGTCGCGGATGACCTCCGGGCGCTCCTCGTGCCAGATCATGACGCCCAGTCCCGCTTCACGCGCCGCTGCCAGCCATTCAGGCGTGAGCAGATCTTGCGGTCTGTCGAAACGCTCCCAGCAGGGATGCACGAAGTCGGCGCGCAGCGAGCAGGCCAGCATCACCGGGTCCAGATGCTGCGAGCCGAAGAGGATTGAGGTCATCGCCGCCGGGCAAAGTTCCTTGAGCGCTGCCATCCAGTCGGCGCGGAAAGAGCCGAAGACCGTCGACTGCAGCATGCCGTATTTCTCGAAGAGTGCGATGACTTCCAGCGCAGCCGCCTCGTCGTCGGCATCCTTTACATCCAGGTAGATGCCAAGCTGCAGGTCGCGACAGGCCTCGATGACCTGTTCCAGCGTGAGCAGGGGCTCGCGGTCTGGTGGAGACATTTCCTGTAGCCGGGCCCAGGTGTGGTCAGCAATGTTGCCAGGTACGCCAAAGACGCGCTGGAGATCGGAATCGTGTGAGGCAATCGGCACGTTGTCCGCCGTCAAGCGCAAGTCCACTTCGACCATGTCTGCGCCCAGTTCTGCCGCAATCCGGTAGGCGGTCAGTGAGTTTTCCTGCGCGCGGGTCGATGCGCCCCGATGGGCGATGCGCAATACCCTGCGTTCTGCCGGCGGAATGCTCTCCTCCAACTCCGCCAGCAAGTGTTTGACGCGTCCCGGGATCCAGGCATCCAGCACTTCCCAGGGCACAGCGATCAGCTCGCGCAGGTCGATTACCTGAGAAAAGTCCCAGGATGGCGTAAAGCGCTGGCGCTCCAGCCAGGACCAAACCAGCTGGTTATTGAGCACAGTGCGCTCATGGATTCGGCCCGCGAAAAGCGGCGTGACGTGCACGCCGCCCGTGCCAGCACGCTTGCCACAGGAATTGGCCGTGCGTGCCTTGCGTTCCAGCAGGCGTTCCGGCGACGGGGCGAATGCATGCTTGCCTGGCTCTGAATGCAGCAGGACGCGCCCATCCAGCAGCGGCGGCGCGCCTGCTGCAGTGCGCATCGGATTCCGCTCACCATGCCAGCTGGCATCGGCGGCGATTACCTGGCCGTCAGCGGAGAGATAGACCCATACGTGCTCCAGCTCGTAGAGATGCCCGATGTCCCAGTCCCACCAGATTGCGTATTCAACCGCGCTGGCAGCGCCGGGCGGCAGGGTGATGCGACGCGGGAAGGATGGCGAGTCGCCATTCTCGCGGAATACCGTGTAGCCGAATGCTGATGGCAAGAAGGGCTCGCGCAGATCCATGCGCAACAGGGGCGCATGACGAAGGGCGAGCACGTGCTCTTCAGTTGAGCGCGGCTCGCCCTTTAGTGTCGAAAGTTGATAGTCACTCATGTCAGGCGCCTGTCAGGCAGGCGCTCAGCCGCCATTTTTCGAGCGCAGCGCCCGCAGCACACGCGGCGCCGTCATTGGGATGTTGGTCAGGCGCAGCCCGGTGCAATGGGCGATGGCGTTGGCGACAGCGGCCGGTGTCGGCACGACCGGCGGCTCGCCCACGCCGCGCGCGCCAAAGGGCCCATGCTCGGACGGCACCTCGACGATGATGGTTTCGACATCCGGCGCGGTCTGCATGGAATCCGGCAGGGTGTAATCCATCCACGAGCCGGACAATAACTGGCCATCCTCGTCATAGGCCATCTCTTCGTAGAGCGCCCAGCCAAGCCCCTGGGCAGCGCCACCGACCATCTGGCCCTCAACTGCCAGCGGGTTGATGGCACGCCCGGCATCCTGGGCGATCACGTGCTTCAGCACCTTGACCTCGCCGGTCTCCTCGTCGACCTCGACCTCGACCAGCTGAGCGCTGAAGGCCGGAGACTGGTCGGTCACGGTGGCGCGACCATGCGCCAGAATCGGGGCGTGGCGTGAGCCAAAGCCCATGCCTCTGGCGGCGACTTCTCCCAGCGGGATGGAACGGGTGGGCGTTCCTTTCACGCGAACTTCGCCATCGACAATTTCGAGGTCTTCGGCGTCCGCCTCGAATTCGTCGGCGGCGATCGCCAGCACCTGCCGGCGCGCCTCTTCGGCCGCATTCTTGACTGCGACACCACTGGTATAGAGCGTCTTACTGCCGCCTGAGCCGGTGGAAAAGGGCGAGGTGTCCGTATCCGCGTTGATGACCATCACCTTGTCCGGCGAGACGCCAAAGGCCTCGGCTGCGATCAGGTTGAAGCTGGTCGCCACGCCGCTAATGTCCATCGAGCCGGAGTTGATCTGCACCATGCCGTCCTTGTTGACGTTGCAAATGGCGGCCGCGGCCGACGTACCGCCCATCCAGCCGCCCAGGGCGACGCCCACACCGCGGCCTTCAGCCTGGATGCGATCGCGCTCCTGCCAAAGCGGATGGGACTGCACTGCTTCCAGCGTTTCCCGCATACCCTGGTCTGGCCAGGGGCTGCCATCCGCCTGCATATCGCCTTCCTTCGCGGCATTCTGGAGGCGCATGTCAATCGAATCCAGGCCCAGGATCCCGGCGATTTCGTCTATGGCCGTGTCAATGACGAAGAAAGCGGTGGGGGCGCCAGGCGCGCGATAGGCGCCGGAAGAGGGCTTGAAACTCAGGGCCTCGTGCACCGTGATTTCGAGATTGGGGACCGGATAGTAGTTGCCTACCTGGTAGCCGACAAAGCCAGCGAGATTCATGGGATAGCAACCAGAATCCATAGTGACATCGGCCTGCAACGCGGTCAGGGTGCCATCCTTGCGAGCACCCAGGCGCAACTTCACGCACAGGGGCGGCGCCGGCGTGGTCGCAGCAATTTCCTCACTGCGCGTCAGAGACAGCTTGACGGGCCGATTTACGGCGAGAGCTGCCAGCACGACAAGCGGTTCGTAGACCGTGAACTTGGCGCCGAAGCCGCCGCCGACGACCGTGCCCTTCACCCTGACCAGCGACTCGTCAATTCCCATGATGTCGGCGATGGTGCTGCGGCCACCGTAGGGATCCTGGGTGCTGGTCCACACATTCATGCCGCCGGTCAGCGGATCCGGCTGCGCGAGTGTGCCGTGAGTCTCGATCGAGGACTGGTGCACCATGGGCGAGGTGTAGGTGTGCTCCACGATAACGTCAGCCTCGGCGAAGCCGGCTTCCATGTCACCGCGCGCGGTCGTGCTCTCGGAAGCCAGGTTGGACGGCGTGTCATCTTCTTCTTCAGAGTCACCACCACCCGCACCGGCACCGTGTTCGCCGGCATCCTCGGCGCCCTTGGGGATTCCTTCCGGCCAGACGAGGGGCGCATTTTCAGCCACCGCTTCATCAAAGCTCATTACGGCCGGCAGCGGCTCATAGTCAACGATCACCAGGTCAGCGCCGTCGGCAGCGGCCGTCTCGCTGTCCGCCAGCACCAGGGCCACCGGCTGTCCGACAAAAATGACGCGGTCCCGCGCCAGCAGCAGCCGGTTACGCGAAGAAGGCGCGATGTCCGGCAGGTCTTTATGGGTCAGCACAGCGGCAACGCCCGGCACAGCCAGGGCAGCGCTGGCCTCAATGTTGCTGATGTTGGCGTGGGCGTAAGTCGAAGGCACAAAGCGCGCGTGCAGCAGACCCGGCATGTCCAGGTCCGGCAGATATTGCGCCATGCCCAGGACCTTGGCCTTGCCGTCAATAATTCGCTTCGGGTGCCCAATCGCAGCAAACTCACTCATCTTTTGCTCTCCAGATCGCATTGAGGAATGCACATTGCCGGGAAGTATACCCCGGGCGCGACCTGCTGTCATCTAACCACAAGGGTTGCAGTTTGCTTTTCTTTGCAGCAGGCCAGAAAGCCGTTTATACTTCTGCGCAGTTGCTGGACTGTCACAGGCGCAGGCGCATGAAGTTGGGCGGAATTTATCGCTTCAGTGAACCCCGGGCGCAGGTTTGGGCCACATTGATGGATCCCGATGCCATCGCCACGGCCATTCCCGGTGTTGAAGAGTTCCTGCCGGTGGAGGGCGAAGAGTACGCCTGGCTGGCGGTCGCGAAGGTCAGCATGGCCGCCGTGAGCGGGCGCTTTGAGGGGAACGTCCGCATGAGCGAAATCGAGGCGCCCGACAGCTTCAGGCTGACGGTCAGTGGCGAGGGTCAGGGCAGCATCATCAGCGGCAGCGTACTCATGAAGCTTGAAGACGCCGACGGTGGCGCAGCCACAACCCTGCACTGGGACGCCGACGCCAACATCTCCGGCAAACTGGCGCGGGTTGGCCAGCGCCTGATCAAGGCCGCGGCCAACATGATGAGCAAGCGCTTTTTCTCTGGTCTTGCCCGTCAGATTCAGACTGCAGCGTGAACCTGCATGGCACGAGAGGAGCCCTGCCTGTGACGCAAACGTCTCATCCCTGGTTGGTAATTACTGTAGTTCGGAGGAGCCATGAAGATCAACGTTAACGTGAACGGCTGTACCCGCGAAGGCGACGTGGAACCCCGCACCCTGCTCGTCCATTATTTGCGGGACGAGCTGGGCCTCACGGGTACCAAGATCGGCTGTGATACCAGCCAGTGTGGGGCCTGCACCGTCCACATGGGCGGTAAGTCGCTCAAGGCCTGCACCTGCCTCGCAGTCCAGGCCGATGGTTGTGAGGTCACCACCATCGAGGGGCTTGAGCAGGACGGGGAACTGCACCCCATGCAGCAGAGCTTCTGGGACAACCACGGTCTGCAGTGCGGCTTCTGCACACCCGGCATGATCATGGCGACCACTGCCCTGCTGGCCGACAATCCGCACCCCGACGAGTCCGAGATTCGTCATGGGCTGGAAGGCAACCTCTGTCGCTGCACCGGCTATCACAATATCGTGAAAGCCGTCGCTGCGGCAGCGCAGGCAGGAGGTGACTAGATGGCTGTGGTGGGCAAGTCCGTAAAACGCAAGGAAGATCCACGTCTCATCACCGGTGAGGCCCACTATATTGAGGACATCAAGCTGCCGGGCATGACCCACGCAGCGGTTCTGCGCAGCCCGCATGCCCACGCCAATATCGTCAGCATCAACACCGAGCGCGCAGCAGCCGTTGCCGGAGTCCTCGGCGTCTACACAGGTCAGGACTTCATGGATGTGAACCCCCTGCCCTGCCCCTGGCCGGCCGGCGGCGTGGATAACAATCTGAACACGCCGCGCGCGCTGGAAGTCGGCAAGGTGACTCATCTCGGCGCGGGAGTCGCGGTCGTCGTCGCCGAGGACCGGGCCATCGCCCAGGACGCGGTCGAAATGATTGACGTGGAATGGGAAGTGCTGCCCGCGGTCATAGACGCGGAGGAAGCCACATTCGAGGGCGCGCCACAACTACACGAAAACGCGCCCAACAACGTCTGTATGGAGTGGGACTGCGGCAACCAGGACGGCACGGACCAGGCGCTCGCTTCGGCCGACGTCGTGGTTCGGCAGCGGCTGCGCAACCAGCGCCTCATTCCCACGCCGATGGAGACCCGCGGCTGCATCGCGCAGCATCAGCCAGCCACCGGCGAATACACGGTCTGGTTGACTTCACAGGCGCCGCACGTGCATCGTCTGCTCTTCACCGCCTTCATCTTCGGCATCCCGGAGAACAAGGTACGCGTCATTTCACCGCAGATCGGTGGCGGTTTTGGCGCCAAGATTTTCATGTATCCCGAATATGTGCTCGTCACCGCCCTTTCAAAGAAGGTGGGGCGCCCCGTACGCTGGATTGAGACGCGCTCCGAAAACTACATCGCAACCACGCATGGCCGCGACCACGTCACCGATGTTGAGGTCGGCGCCAACAGAGACGGCACCATCACTGCGCTAAAGGTCAAGACCTACGCCAACCTCGGTGGCATGCTCTCCACCGTTGCGCCGGGCATCCCCACTACGCTCTACGGCCGCATGCTCTCCGGCGCCTACAGTTTCCCGAACATCTACTGCCATGTGACCGGCGTCTACACCAATACCGGCATGGTCGATGCCTACCGCGGCGCAGGCCGGCCGGAGGCGACCTACGTCGTCGAACGCGCCGTTGACCTGGTGGCCAGCGAGCTGGGCATGGACCCGGTCGAGGTGCGGCGCAAGAACTTTGTGGCGCCTGATGCCTTCCCCTACGAACCGTCTGACAACCTGCTCAATGGCCTCAGCTACGACAGCGGCGACTACGACAAGGCGCTGGACATGGCGCTGGAAATGGCCGGTTACGAGGACTTCCGCGCCGACCAGGCAGCTGCCCGCGCCGAGGGACGTTTACTTGGCATCGGCTTCTCAACCTACATCGAGATCTGTGGCATCGCGCCATCGTCGTGGATGTTTGGCGAAGGCTGGGGCGCAGCGTTGTGGGAGAGCGCCAACGTGCGCATGCACATCACCGGCGACGTCGTGGTCACCACTGGCTCGCAATCTCACGGCCAGGGCCACGAAACCAGCGTCGCCCAGGTGGTGGCGGATGAACTGGGCGTTTCAATGGACCAGGTACACGTCCAGCACAGCGACACGCTCGGCACGCCCTTCGGCTATGGCACTTACGGCAGCCGCAGCACCGCTGTCGGCACCGTCGCCGTCTGGCGCAGCGTGCAGCGCATCAAGGACAAGGCGCGCGCCATCGCGGCGCACCAGCTCGAGGCCGCCGTCGAGGACGTGGTCTATGAGGGCGGCAAAGTCTTCGTCAAGGGTTCACCGGAAAATGCGTTGCCCGTCGGTGAGTTTATGGGCATCGCCACCGCCGCCGCTGGCGGCTGGGACCTGCCGGAAGGCATGGAACCCTTCCTCGATGAAACTTCCTACTACGATCCGCCGGACTGCACCTACCCCTTTGGCACCCACATCTGCATCGTGGAAGTGGACCCCGAAACCGGCAACGTGGAAGTCAAGCGCTACATCGCGGTCGATGACGTGGGCAAGGTCATCAATCCCATGATTGTCGATGGCCAGGTGCACGGTGGCATCGCCCAGGGCGTGGCCCAGGCGCTGTGGGAAAGCGCGCAGTATGACGAGAATGGCCAGCTGATCAGTGGCTCGATGATGGACTACGCCATCCCGCGCGCAGACCTGCTGCCTTCTTTCGAACTTGACCGCACCGAGACCCCCTCGCCGAACAACCCGCTGGGCGTCAAGGGCGCCGGCGAAACCGGCACCATCGCCGCCACTCCGGCCGTCGTCAACGCCGTGGTGGACGCACTCGCGCACCTGAACGTGCGCCACATCGACATGCCGCTGACGCCCAGTCGCGTCTGGCAAACCATCAGGATGCACAGCAACGGAGGAGATAGCTAATGTGGCCAGGCGAATTTGACTATGCCCGTCCGGCGACGGTGGCGGAGGCGCTGCAGTTGCTGGCGGACAACGAGGATGCGAAGCTGCTGGCCGGTGGCCACAGCCTGCTGCCCGCCATGAAGCTGCGCCTGAACGAGGCGCCGCTGCTCATCGACATCAGCCGCATTGACGGGCTGAGCGGGATCAGCAATAACGGCTCGCTTTCCATCGGCGCGCTGTGTACGCATGCCGAGATCGCGGCTTCGGCCGAGGTACATGCCAGTTGCATGGCGCTGGCCACGGCCACCGGCATGGTGGGCGACCAGCAGGTACGCAACTGGGGCACGCTGGGCGGCAATGTGGCACACGCCGATCCGGCTTCTGATCCGCCGACCGTGCTCGTCGCCTTCAACGCGAACATCAACATCGCCGGCGCCGCGGGTAGCCGAAGCGTCGCCGCAACGGACTTCTTCATGGATCTCTTCACGGTCGATCTGGAGCCGGGCGAGATCATTACCAGCATCGAGATTCCGGAACACCCCCATGATGGCTGTTCCTATGTCAAGATGTCGCATCCCGCTTCACGCTACGCGGTTGTCGGCATCTGCGCAGTTCTGCATATGGACGGCAGCACCTGCACCGCTGCGCATGTCGCCGTGGGTGGCGCGACCGTGCGCCCCATGCGCTCGCCTGGCGCGGAAGCTGCGCTGGGCGGTTCCTCGCTGGACGCTGCTGCGCTGGATGCAGCAGCGGCTGCGCTGAAGGCAGACATCGCCAACGAACTGATCGGCGACATGAGCTTCCCGGAAGACTACCGTCAGGAGATGGCCGGGGTCTACCTCAAACGCGCGGTGAAGGCTGCCTGCGGCTAAACGCAGCATTCCCGTAGCCAGCACTTCGCGTTACCATACCAGGCAATTCAGGGCGAGGGTAACCTCGCCCTCCTGGTTTATATCGGGGAGACTGCATGTTCGATTCCGTCAACGCGGTACAGCAAACCCTGCAGCAGCAGGACTACATCGCCGAGCGCGGCCTGGCGACCGCTATCTTTCTGGCGCTGCGCCTGGGTCGTCCACTCTTCCTTGAAGGCGAAGCCGGCGTCGGCAAGACTGAAATCGCGCGGGTGCTCTCCGCCGCGCTCGACAGCGAGCTGATTCGCCTGCAGTGCTACGAAGGCCTGGATGCCAGCAACGCGCTATACGAATGGAACTACGCCGCGCAGATGTTGTATTTGCGCCTGCTGGAGGCCAGCGGTGCCAGCCGGGAAGAAATGCAGGCCGGCATCTTCTCGCGGCAGTTTCTGCAATCGCGGCCCCTGTTGCAGGCCGTCGAAGGCGGCTCAGACGGTAGGCCGCCCGTGCTGCTCATCGACGAGATCGACCGCGCCGACGAGGAGTTTGAAGCTTTCCTGCTCGAACTGCTCTCTGATTTTCAGGTGACGATTCCCGAGCTGGGGACGATTCACGCGGATACGCCGCCAGTGGTCGTGGTCACCTCCAACCGTACGCGCGAGGTGCATGACGCGCTCAAACGCCGTTGTCTCTATTACTGGATTGACTACCCCTCATTTGAAAAGGAATTGCGCATCGTGCGCACCAAGGCACCAGATGTTGAGCCGCTGCTGGCGCGCCAGGTGACGGCCTTCATTCAGGAGATGCGCGAGCTGGAACTGTTCAAGTCGCCGGGCGTGGCCGAAACGCTGGACTGGACGGCGGCGCTGGTCGCGCTGGACCAACGCGCGCTTTCACTGCAAACGGTCAGCGAAACCCTGGGTGTGATTCTGAAGTACCAGGATGACATTGAGCTGCTGGGCGACAATGCCCTGCAGGCGCTGCATGAGCGCGCGCTGGTGCAGGCACAGACCACTGCCGCTTTAGTGCCATGAACGCCGCGCCCGTGCTGCCGGACGGAAGTCTGCATCAGGGCGGCCAGCTGCTGCACAACCTGTTGCTCTTCGGGCGTATGTGTCGCGCGCTGGGCATGGCCGCCACGCCCAACCGCATGATCGAGGTAGCCCACGCCCTGGGTCACATCGACCTGGGCCAGCGACTCGATGTGTACCACGCCATGCGCGCGCTCATCGTTTCGAGCCAGCGCGACCTCGAGCTCTTTGACAATGCCTTCGATCTCTTCTGGCGGCGCCCCTTCGACGACTGGACGCAGATTGAAATGCCGCCGCTCGTCGAGGACGATCCCAAGCGCATGAAGTTTTTGCTGCCGGCTGGCGCGAGCGCGGTGGACTCGCAGAATTCGAACAGCGCAGCGCCAGATCTGAAGATGACGGCCATCGTGCCAACCTGGAGCGCGCGGGAGCAATTGCGCTACAAGGACTTCTCTGAGATGAGCGCGGACGAGCTTGCGCTGGCCAGGCGCGTGATGGAGCGACTGCCGCGCTCGCTCGACTTCCGACGCACGCGCCGCCTGCGACCAGGCCGTGGCAGCCGCATCGACCTGCGCCGCGCGCTGCGCCAAAACCTGCGCCACGCCGGCGAGCTCTTCACGCTGCCCACGCGCGCGCCGGGCCTCAAGCCGCGGCCGCTGGTGCTCATCTGCGATATCAGCGGCAGCATGGAGCGTTACACGCGCATCTTCCTGCACTTCATGCACACTTTTGCCACTGGCATGCAACAGGTGGAGTCCTTTGTCTTCAGCGCGCGCCTGACGCGCATCACGCAGCAGATCCGGCACAAGTCCGTCGATCAGGCGCTGAAGGACGTAGGCAGCAGCGTCAGCGACTGGGGCGGCGGCACGCGCACCGGCGAGGCCTTGCGCGACTTTAACTATCGCTGGTCGCGCCGTGTGCTGGGCCGCGGCGCCATGGTGCTCATCATCACCGACGGCTGGGATCGCGGCGACCCCGTCTCCCTGCGCCAAGAGATGGAACGGCTTCAACGCAGCTGCAACCGCCTGATCTGGCTCAATCCCCTGCTCGACCTGCCGCAATACGAACCCCTGACGCGTGGCGCCAGGGCCATGCTGCCCCACACCGACGACTTTCTGCCGCTGCGCAATCTGGATAATCTTGAGATGGTGGTCCAAGAGTTGCAGAAACTGACCAGACGGCGCTGAAGGGACAGGTGCCATGCTCGACATACTTGATACGGTGAACCGCTGGTTGCAACAGGGCCAACAGGTTGCCTTGGCGACCGTAGTGCAAACCTGGGGCTCGGCGCCGCGCGGAGTTGGCTCGAAGATGGCGGTGACACAGGACATGGCGCTGGTTGGCTCGGTGAGCGGCGGCTGCGTCGAGGGGGCCGTCGTCGAGAACGCGCTGGAGGGCCTTGAGGACGGGCGGCCGCGCATGTTGACCTTCGGCGTCAGCGACGATGAGGCCTGGGATGTCGGCCTGACCTGCGGCGGCAAAATCAGCGTTTTCGTCGAAGCGCTGGACGCGGACTGGTGGACGCAGCTGGCGCCGCACGTGCAGCAACATCGTCCGGCCACCACTATCACGCTGCTCGATGGGGAAGCTGCCGGCAGCAAGGTGCTCATCGGCCCGGATGAAAGCCTTGAGTATCAGTCAGCGGAACTCGCTCCCGCTGCCGCGCATTCGCTGGCTGAGAAGGCCGGTGCCCGCAGCGGGCACATGGAACACAATGGCCAGGCCATCCTGGTCGACCGGCATCAACCAGGGCCGCAACTGATCCTCGTCGGCGGGGTACACGTGGCCATGCCCTTGCAGGCCTTCGCGCGCGAACTGGGCTTCCGCGTCGCGCTTATCGACCCGCGCAAGGTCTTTGCCACCCGCGAACGCTTCCCGGACGTCGAGCAAATCCTCCACAGCTACCCGGACAAGGCGCTGCAACAGCTGGGTCTGGACAGCGAAAGCTACCTGGCCGTGTTGACCCATGACCCCAAGATTGACGACCCGGCCCTTCTCACTGCCTTGCCCAGCCCGGCGCCTTACGTCGGCGTGCTCAGCAGCCCGCGCACCCACAAACAGCGTCTGCAACGTTTGCACAATGCCGGATTGACAACAGAGCAGACCGACCGCATTCGTACGCCCATCGGCCTCGAAATCGGGTCGCGCACGCCAGAGGAAATCGCGCTGAGCATTATGGCCGAGATCGTGTCCGTGCGCAGCGGAGCTATCGCGTGAAATTCGGCCCGGTGCCGCTTGCCGAGGCAGTTGGCAAACTGCTGGCGCACAACCTGGTCGACGCCCGCGGCCACCGGCTGTTGGGCAAGGGACGAATGTTGAGAGTGGCAGACATTGAGAAGATCCGCGCGCTGGGGATGCAGCGCGTCGTCGTCGCTGCGCCGGGTCCGAACGACCTGGATGAAAATGAGGCCGCGCGCCGCGTCGGCGCCGCTGTTGCCGGAACCGGGATTCGGCTCGTCACGCCGGGGGTGGGCCGCGCCAACCTCGTTGCCATGCATCACGGCCCGGTCTCGCTAAACGTGCCGGCGCTGACCGTGCTGAACAACATTGACCCCGGCATCACGTTGGCCACGCTGCGCAACCACACGCTTGTGCGCCAGGACGAGCTGGTAACGCTGGTCAAGATCGTGCCTTTCGGCATTTCCGAAGCACGCGTCGTCGACGTCGAGACCACTGCACAGCGACTGGCGCCAGTCGTTGCGCAGCAGCCAATGCGCGAGCTGGATGTCGGCCTCATCGTCTCCGGCCCGGCGCGCGCCCAGGAGCGCCTGCAACGGGCTTTCGAGCCGCCCACGCGCGCACGTCTCCAGCAGCTTGGCAGCCGGCTGGCCAGGCTCACGCTTGCGACCCACGATGCGGAGGGCATTGCTGCGGCCATTCGGGAGCAACTGGCCGACAATATGCAGCTTCTGCTGATTGGCAGCGTTTCGGCCATAATGGACCGCGACGACGTCGTCCCTAGTGGTCTGCGACTTGCCGGGGGTACGGTCACTCACTTCGGCATGCCGGTCGATCCGGGCAGCCTGCTGCTACTGGGCTACGTCGGCGCGGTACCGGTGATTGGCGCTCCGGGCTGTATCCGTTCGCCGCGCACAAACGTCATCGACCTGTTGCTGCCGCGTCTGCTGGCCGGCGAACGTTTAACGCGCGCCGATCTGGTGGCCCTGGGGCATGGCGGACTGCTGGAGGACATCAGCGAAAGACCCATGCCGCGCTCGCAAACCACAGGGCAGGATACCCATGCAAGCGACTGAAGCTGCGTTGCCGAGCGCGCTTTCACACCTGGAGTGTGGCTGGTGCGAAGCAACCTGGCCGGCAGACCAGCTCATGAATCTCTGCCCGGATTGCGAGCGGCCGCTACTGGCGCGCTACGACATGGCACAGGCGGGCAAAACGCTCACGCCCGCCGCGCTGCACAGCAGACAGGCCAACCTGTGGCGTTATGCGGAAGTGTTGCCGGTGCGCCAGCCCGCCATGCGCAAGACGCTTGGCGAAGGCTACACACCGCTGATTCCCCTGCCGCGCCTCGGCGCGGCGCTGGGCCTGTCACGCCTCTACGCCAAGGACGAGGCCGCTAACCCGACCAACTCATTCAAGGCGCGCGGCCTGATGGTAGCCGTCAATCGCGCGGCGGAGCTGGGGGCGCGGGCCATTGCGATCCCCACCGCCGGCAATGCGGGCAGTGCCATGGCGGCGGCGGCGGCACGTCATGGACTTCCTGCGTACATTTTCATGCCGCGCGACGTACCTGCGCCCTTCCTTGCCGAAATGCATGCGCTGGGCGCAGAAATCACGCTGGTGGATGGCCTGATCACCGACTGTGGTGCGCTTGTGCGCGCCGGCGCGCTGGAAGGCCGCTGGTTTGATGTCTCGACTCTGAAGGAGCCCTGCCGCATCGAAGGGAAGAAGACGATGGGCTACGAGCTCTATGAGCATTTCGACGGCGCGCTGCCGGAGGTCGTGATCTATCCCACCGGCGGCGGCACCGGCCTCATCGGGATGTGGAAGGCCTTCGCAGAAATGGAACAGCTTGGCTGGCCAGGAGTAGAGCAGCGCCCGCGCATGGTCAGCGTACAGAGCAGCGGCTGCGCGCCCATCGTGCACGCCTGGCAGCAGGGTGCCGAAACTGCGCCCCTCTGGGAGGGGGCGGCGACCATTGCAGACGGCCTGCGCGTGCCGTCAGCAGTCGGTGATTTCCTCATTCTGCGCGCGATCCGGGAGAGTGGCGGCCAGGCGATCGCCGTCGCCGATGAAGACATCCGCGCGGCCATGCTCGAGTTCGGTCGGCTGGAAGGGATGTTTGTCGCGCCCGAAGCGGCGGCCACACTGGTGGCGTTGCGCAGGTTGCTGGCCAGGGGCGCAGTTCAACCAGACGAGTGCGTTGTGCTCTTCATCACCGGTGGCGGCCTCAAGTATTACAATCTGAGCGCGCCGAAGGCCTGAATTCGTTTAAATGGCGGGGATTGCGACTCCGTATTCGCTGGCCAGCGCGCAGAGATCATCCCACACGCCCTGCGGCAGCGGGACGCCCGCCATACTTCGTTCGGCACTGGAACGCTGCTCTTTCTCGCCAGGCAAGAGCACCTCGTCGAAACCCGGAGCCGGCTCAACGACCTTGATTCGCGCCAGAAATTCTCGTGTCAGTTGCTCGAAGCTCTCCAGGTCGGTGAAGGCTTCGATGTCCAGTGCAAGGATCATCGTGGGATTACCGGAGCGGAATTCCGTCGAAGATACGGGGCTGAAGCCGCACAAGATCCCCGGGATGAGCTCCATCATCAGCGACAGACCATAACCCTTGTAGCTTCCAAAGGGCAGCAACATGCCCCCGTCCTGGAAGGTGGCGGGGTCTGTCGTCGGGTTGCCTTCGCGGTCCAGCAACATTCCCTCCGGGAAGGCCTCGCCTTTGCTGAGCGCAACCTGCACCTTGCCATTGGCCACGACCGAGGTCGCGAAGTCCAACACGAAGGGCATGGCGCCGGCTTTGGTTGGTATGGCCCAGGCCATCGGATTGGTGGACAGCAGCGGTTCGCGCCCGCCCCATGGGGCAACAGACACACGCACCACTGTCCCGCTGGTGAATACGATACCGATCAGGCCCTGGCGCGCCAGAATTTCCGCGTACTCGCCGAGGCGGCCGACATGATTGACCTCTTCCAGCGTCACACAACCGATTCCGTGTTCCTGCGCCAGTTCAGCCGCCAACGCCGTGCCGAATTGCGCGCCAACCTGCCCGAAGCCGCGGCCGCAATCCACGCTGGCAATAGCGCCGGTCCGCTGCCTGAGATGTGGCCGCGCGTCCGGGACGAGAACGCCCTTGCGCAGCATGTCCACGTAGAGCCTGACGCGCATGATGCCGTGCGAATCGTGTCCGGTCATGCTGGTGCGAAGCAGTGATTCGGCTACCATGTGAGCGATGTCATCCGGCGTCCCGGCAGCCGAGAAGATCGCCGCGCCCAAATCACCAAGGGTTTGCGCTGTAATCAGGGGCATTATGGCTCCGGCCAATCGAACCCGATGAGCATTCCGGGATTACTGTGCAACACCCGCCATCATCAAGCCCAGACTTTCAACCGTGGCGTCTTCACGCAGGACCTCACCAACCACACGCCCCTCGTAAAACACGGCGATGCGGTCCGACAGCGCCATGATCTCGTCGAGGTCTTCGGAGATGAGCAAGATGGCGACGCCATTGTTTCGTTGTAGCATCAGCATTTCGCGGATGTACTCCGAGGCGCCGACGTCAACGCCACGCGTCGGCTGGGAAGCCAGGACCAGCAACGGCTGTCGCGAAAGCTCGCGCGCGAGAATAAGCTTTTGAACGTTACCGCCTGAAAGATTTTTGACCGGTGTGTCCTGGCGCGGCGTACGAATGTCGAAGCGTTTAATCAGGTCCGCCGTAAACTCGCGGATGGCGTCAAAGTCAAGGAAAGGACCGTTCAGGAACTCCGGCGCGCCGTGCCGCTGCAGGATTGCATTTTCGGCGACAGAGAAGCTGCCGATCGTGCCGTGACGATTGCGCTCTTCAGGGATGTATGACAGCCCGGCGCTCAGCCGATCCTGTACCGACAGCTGCAGCAAGGATTGCCCGCCGAGCAAAATCTCCCCGTCAGTGGCTTCACGCAGCCCGGCCATACACTCCGCCAGTTCACGCTGTCCGTTGCCGGAAACACCGGCAATGCCCACGATTTCACCCGCGCGTACCGACAAATTGATGCCCTGCAACGCAGGCAAGTCGCGGTCATTCTGCGCACACAGATCGCGGATTTGCAACTGTTCGCCCCCCGCATTAATCAGCATTCGGTCTGGCTGAAACTGCACGTCACGACCAACCATCATGCGCGCCAGCACGCCTTGTTCAACCCCGTCATTCGGGATGGTGTCTACCACTCGACCGTCGCGCATCACGGTTATGCGGTCGCTGAGTTCCTGCACTTCGTAGAGTTTGTGTGTGATGAAGATCAGCGCGTGGCCCTGGTCGCGCATTTTCTTCAGCGTCCTGAATAGCTCGTCGACTTCCTGCGGCGTCAGCACAGCTGTAGGCTCATCGAGAATTATGAGCGCTCCACCGTGAAAAAGGGCCTTGACAATTTCAACCCGTTGTTGCTCACCCACCGAAAGCTGCCAGACCTGGGCGTCCGGATCGACCATGAGGCCATAGGCCTCCGAGAGCTCCAGCAGACGTTGCCGCGCGCGCCCAAGATCGAGAAGCGGCCTGCTTTTCAGGCCGAGGGCAATATTCTCAGTAACTGTCAAGGTGGGCACGAGCATGAAGTGCTGGTGAATCATGCCGATACCTTGCGCCAGCGCATCGGAGGGAGAACGGATTTCGACACGCTGGCCATTCAGGCGGATTTCGCCTTCATCCGGCTTGTAGAGGCCGTAGAGCTGGCGCATCAAGGTGCTTTTGCCAGCACCGTTTTCGCCCAGCAGGGCATGAATTTCGCCGGCACGCACATCAAAATCGACCCGGTCGTTGGCCAACACGCCAGGAAATTTCTTTGTGATGCCAATCAGCCTGGCATGGTCGATACGACGGTGGCCGGATGGAAGAGAACCGGGATCATTCATGCTGCTACATTCCACTTCATCATCGCAGGCAGTCGCCCCTCCCCCTTGCGGAAGAGGGACGAATCCTTTGCGAAACGAGAATTTCGGTCTTACGCAGGCTCGCGCGCAACCATGATGTCGCCGGAGAGAATGTCTGCTGTTGCGAGACCCGCTGCAGCCAGGATTTCTGCCGTGATGCTGACAGAGCCGAACACAAAGGACTGGCCACCATTCGCCAGGGTGAGCTTGTAGGCCACACCACCCATCTGGCCATCCTGATGGCGCTGGATCATGTCCTGCAGTACGGGGCCCCAGTTATACACCTGCGAGGCCACAACCGCATCCGGCCACTGCGGACTCTGGTCACTCTGAGTCGCGAACCAGTAACCGCCCGCATTCTCCACGGCTTCGATCGCCCCGACCACCATCTGGGAAGTGCCGGTCAGCACATCGGCGCCGGCGGCGAGATGCGTGTTGCCCACCTCGGTACCGGCCGCGACATCACTGAAGGAACCAACGTAGGCAAGCAGCACCTCAGCATCCGGGTTGGTGTCGTTGACGCCCTGAGTAAAGCCGACAATGTAGAGCAGCGCATCACCCGCCGGGATCGGCCCGACGATGCCTATGACATTGGACTCAGTCAGGTGAGCAGCCATCACGCCATTGACATAACCGCCTTCTTCAGCAGCTGCCTCATAGGCGAAAATGTTGCTCAGGCCCTCTTCCTCGCCGGTATCACTGGCAGTACCCCATGCGAAGGAGGTCTCCGGGAAGTCCGGGGCCAGATCAAAGAGCGAGGTGCCATACTGGGTTCCATGTGCGATGACCAGATCATAGCCGTCCTCGGCATAGCCACGCAGAGTTTCGGCTGCAGCTGAAACATCGAACATGCCTTCAGTGTAGGCAATCTCCATGGCGTCCTCGCCGCCCAACTCATTCTGCACCTCCACAAGACCATTGTAGATGGCCTGGCTCCAGGACAGATCTGTAATACTGCTGGGCATAACAATCGCCACCCGGACCTGGTCCTGCGCTGTCACCACGCTGGCGGCCAGCAACGAAACCAGTACAACTATCAGAAGCAACTTGCGCATATCATTCCTCCTGTACTTGACACGAATGCAATCGCCGGCCAATGCCGACGGATCCACCAACTCAGTTTTCACCACGTTCAAAAGGCTTCGTCAACGCTTTCGGTTCATTTCGCTGTCGATCGCGGGCGAAGATCAGTACGATGATGGTAAGTACGTAGGGCATCATTATCAGCAGATTGGGCGGGATGACCTCACCCTGAACGCGTACGTCCAGCACCTGCACCCAGATCTGCAGGTTGTTGGCCGCACTGAACAACAAGGCGCCCAGCATCACCTTCCATGGAGACCAGCCGCCAAAATAGACCAACGCTACTGCAATGAACCCGCGCCCGGCGGTCATGTTCTCCTGAAACACACCCGTCAATGCCAGCGACATAGACGCGCCCGCCAGGCCAGCCATCACACCGCCCAGGATTACGGTCGAGTAGCGCACGCGAGCGACGTTCACTGCCATCGAATCCGCCGCAACCGGATTCTGGCCAACGGCGCGGATCTGCAGCCCCCAGGTCGTTCGGTTCAGCACCCATACCGAGAGCGGCACTAATAGAAAAGCCAGATAAACCATCGCGTTCTGATTGAAAAATACTTCCCCCAGCACCGGCAGGTCGCTTAACAGCGGGATACGCAGCCTGGGTACAGATTCGGACACAATCACGCCGTCCGCCAGTACCCGAAACAGGAGCGTTGACATACCCAAACCGAAGAGCGTCAGTCCGATACCACTGATTCCCTGCTCCGCCTGCAAGGTCACGCTCATAAAGGCCATCAACAGACCCAGCAGGCCGCCAACCAGCATGCCGGTCAGCACACCGAAGGGCAGCCCTGCATTCAGTCCCTTCTCCGAGACGACATAGATCGATGCAAATGCACCCATCAACATGATGCCCTCGACACCCAGGTTCAATACGCCCGAGCGTTGCGCAAACACTTCGCCGAGAGCAGCCAAGAGGAAGGGCGTCGCCGCTGCCAGCGTCAGCCCGGAGGCAGCGACCAGGATTTCAAGCAGCGTGCGTTCGGCGCCCATCGTCACCCTGCTCCAGACGGTCGGATGCCTGCGACTTTCGGCCGGATTTCAGGGTCAGGGGTCTCACTGACCAACCTGGCCACTCGATGCGCGGCTCGTCGGCGCACCCACAGATCGCTGCTGACGACAAAGAGGACGACAATCCCCTGTATCGCAATAATGGTCGCGGAAGGCACCTGAATGGTGCGTTGCATGCGTTCGGCGCCGGTCAACATCGCCCCAAAAAAGAAGGCGGAAGGAATTGCGCCAAGAGGATGCAAACGTCCGAAGAGCGCAACCACAATCCCGGCGAATCCGTAGCCGACCGCGAAACCCTCGACCATACGATGTGGCACACCGATCAGCTCCACAGCACCCGCCAGCCCGGCCAGCGCGCCACTCAGGGTCAACGCCAGCGTTAGATAGAGGGGCACCGATATGCCAGCATAGCGCGAGGCATCACGGTTCTGGCCAACGGCGCGAATGCGGTATCCCAGCGGCGTGCGCCACAACAGAAGCCAGACCAGCACTGCAGTGATCAGGGCGATGAACAGGCCCGCATGCAGGCGCGTGGGAGGCAATAGCCGCCCCAGCCAGACGGCCGTGGGCAATTTGGCCGACTGCGGGATGCGCGTCCCCAGTTCAACCTCGCGCGGATCAATCAGCGGGCCACTGAGAAGGAATAACACGAACTGGATGGCGATCTGGTTCATCATGACCGTACTGAGAATTTCATTAACCGCGAAGCGCGCTTTCAGATAGCCGGGCACAGCACCCCAAATTGCACCCGCGCCGGAACCAACCAGGAGTGCCAACGGCACGAATATCAGTGGCGGCAACCTGTCACCCACGCCCACCGAGAAGGCCGTAACCGAGATTGCGCCAATGAGCAACTGGCCTTCCGCGCCGATGTTGATGACGCCGCCACGAAAGGCAATGCAGATCCCTACCGCAACCAGTAATAACGGGATCGAACGCGTGATCGTGTTAATCAGTCGTGTAGGGTTCTCGAAGGGGTTCCCGAACGCTCCCTCCCACATCGAGAGGTAGGCCTCCACAGGATTGCTCCCGAGCGCCAGCAATATAAGACCACCCAGGAGCAGCGCCAGAACGACGGCCACAACCGGCGCCAACATGGCCAGGGGATCGGTTTCGGTCAGGAATCGGCGTCGCTTCATGCAGCCGCACTATCCTACGTTCCTGATTAAGGATTGCTTCTGAGTACGGGATATTATCATACACAGTCCCGGTTGCCGAAAACTCGGGGCAATTCACAAATTCTGTCGCTTCTCGTCCGTCATCCCATCCATGCAAACAGTGAGTGAGGCTGAGGAATTTGCACATTCTTTTGCTCACTGCTACAATGTATCCAGTCGTGTGCAGTCGGACATCCAGTTAAATTGATGATCGGCGCGGGCCCACTACTCCCGTGAAAAGTGCTGCCTGATGTGACGCCCAATCATCCGGGGGAGCGTCATCGTGCCGCTCTGGGAACGCTATCACACGCCCCATACTGTTGCTGAAACCCTGGCATCGCTAGCCTGTCACAACGGCAAGGCCAGAATCATTGCCGGCGGCACGGACCTGCTCATTGATATGCAGCACGTCAAAAAGGACGAGCACCCGCTTGCGGCACTCGTCGATATCACCTCGGTGCCCGAGATGACGCGAGTGGCTGTGTCAGAAGGCTGGCTCTATATAGGTGCGGGCGTTACGCATACTACAATCGTCAACTCGCCGCTGGTTGAACGAGAAGCGACCTGCCTCGTCGAGAGTTGCGGTGTGATCGGCGGCTTACAGGTGAGAAACGTCGCAACCCTTGGCGGGAATGTCGCCCACGCCCTGCCAGCCGGTGATGGCACAACCTCGTTGGTGGCACTGGGTGCCGAGGCCGATGTAGCGTGGCACGATGGCCGCCGTGAGTGGCTTCCCGTCACACAGATCTTTCGCGGCCCGGGAGTTTCTACGCTGGATTCCACGCGTGACGTGCTGGTTGGATTTCGCTTTCAGATCGGCTCCACCAGTGCGGGGAGCGCCTTCAAGCGAATCATGCGTCCGCAAGGCGTGGCCCTGCCTGTGCTGGGCTGCGCTGCGTGGGTGCAGCTGGACGAGGAACGAGACTGGTTTGCTGATCTGAGAATATGTGTCAGCCCGGTCGACCGGGTCCCGGTGCGTGCTCTTGCTGTGGAAGCGGATCTGCGCGGTCAACTCATCTCTTCCGAATCATTGCGTCGAGTGGCTGCAAGCGCCCGCGAAAAGCTGCATCCGCGCGCCAGCAAGTATCGAGCCAGTGCGGAGTACCGTTCGCACATGATCGAAACCCTTCTCAATCAGGTTCTGCCTTTGGCCATCGAACGTGCGCGCAGCGAGATTGCGCGTGCAGAAGGCGTAGGACTTGGCTAGCTTAGGCATGGAGAGCAGACGATGACCCGACTGACGCTGACTGTAAACGGCATCGAACGTGACCTGGATGTGCCGGAATCGCGCACGCTGGCCGAAGTGCTGCGCAACGATCTTGGTCTGACGGGGACCAAGATCGGCTGCGACGAAGCCGAATGCGGGATTTGCACGGTGCACGTGGATGGCGCGCCGGTGGATTCCTGTATCTACCCTGCCTTCAAGGCGCAAGGCAAGTCGATCCGCACGGTCGAGGGACTGGCCTGCAACAACGCCTGTGGCGAAGAGGTGCTGCACCCGCTGCAGCAGGAGTTCATCAACCACTGTGCAGTACAGTGCGGCTTCTGCACGCCCGGTCTCATGATGACTTCTGCCGCCCTGCTCGCAGAGAATCCCGAGCCAGACGACCACGACATCAAGGTCGCGCTCAAGGACACTTATTGCCGTTGCACCGGCTACAGCAGCGTGATGCGGGCCATCCATTCTGCAGGAAAGGTCCTGCGCGGCGAGGAGTCGCTACCCGCCAACGAGCCCGCAATCGATGAGCCGCTTAAAAGCATTGGCCGCAGTGAACTGGTGCCCGATATCGTCGATCGCGTCACCGGGCGGGCGAAGTACACGGATGATTACGATTTCCCGGACATGATCTACGGCCGCACCTTGCGCTCGGCTCACCCGCACGCTGTAGTACGACGCATCGACACCGCCCGCGCCCGGGCCCTCCCGGGCGTGCACGCGGTGCTCACCCGGGCGGACATCGCGGGAGAAAATGCCCATGGCATCGTCACGTTTGACTGGCCGGTATTGATTGGTGAGAACGAGACCGCGCGTTATATGGGTGATGCGATTGCACTCGTCGCTGCGGACAACGCTGACATAGCGGAGCAGGCATTGCAGTTGATCGAAGTGGACTATGAGCCGCTGCCGGTCGTGGCGGATCCGGTCTATGCGCGTACGCCGGAGGCGCCCCACGTTCACGCCGGACGCGAAGATGGCAACCTGCTAAAGCACATCAAGGTACGCCATGGCGACCTGCAGCGCGGCTTCGACGAGGCTGACGTCATCGTGGAGCGAACGTACCGGACGCCTATCATCGAACACGCTTTTCTCGAGCCGGAGTGCGCCATCGCCATCCCCGCCGGTTTCGACGAGGAGCATCGTAAACTCACCATTTACGTCGGTTCGCAGATCCCTTACCAGGATCGCAACCAGATCGCGCGCGCAATGGACTTGCCAGACGAGGAAGTGCGAGTGCGCGGCACGCTCATTGGTGGTGGCTTCGGCGGCAAGGAAGACATCGCCGGGCAGATTCATGTCGCCATGCTGGCCGAAGAGGCACAGCGTCCGGTCAAGTTACTCTACACCCGCCAGGAATCGTTGCTCTTCCACCCCAAGCGCCACGCGACCGTCATCCGCCTGCGCACCGGAGCACGCCGCGACGGCCGCATCACCGCAGTGGAAGCCGAGCTCTACGGTGATGCCGGTGCCTACGCCAGCCTGAGCGACAAGGTGATGACGCGGGCGACTACGCACGCGACCGGTCCCTACGATGTCCCCAACGCTCGTATTGACTGCTACGCCATGTACACCAACAATCCGCCCGCAGGCGCATTCCGCGGCTTTGGCGTTACGCAAAGCGCCTTCGCGGTCGAGCAAAACATGGATCTGATTGCTGAGGAACTCGGCATTGACGCTCTTGAGCTGCGCCGGATCAACGCGCAGAAGGTCGGCGTGGTCACCGCTACCGGGCAGCTGCTGCGCGAGAGCGTCGGCCTGCTGCAGACGATTAGCAAGTGCAATGAAGACATGCGCGGGCAGGCCAACGGCAACTTCCGCTGGGGCTGGCGCGAGGGCGACACTGCGTGGGGCTGGGGCGTGGCCTGCGCCTACAAGAACACCGGCCTCGGTGGAGGCGCGCCGGACAAGTCCGCCGCTGAAGTAGAGGCTTACGACGATGGTACCATCGAGGTACGCACTTCCTCCGCGGATATGGGCCAGGGCCTGGTCGCCGTGCTGGCCCAATTCGCCGCCGAGGAACTGGGCCTGCCCTATAAAAAGGTGCGCGTGTTGCTATCTGATACGGACCTGACGCCGGACGGCGGGCCAACAACCGCCAGCCGCCAGACCTTCATGAGCGGTAACGCTGTGCGCCATGCTGCCATCGGCTTGCGTGATTCTCTGAGCAGCGTCCTTTCCGAAGAGTTTGACTATCCGCCGGAACAATTGCGCTTTGAAGAAGGGCTTGTGCACGTAAACGGCACGAGCGTCAAGTTTGGCGAGGCAGTGCAAATGGCGCGCAGCCTGGGCATCCCAACCCGCATCCAACACGAATACTGGGGACCAAAAACGCAACCTCTGGGCACTGGTGGCGACATGCACTTCGCCTTTTCCTACGCCACCCAGATCGCACTTGTCAGCGTGAATTTGAACACCGGCAATGTCCACTGCGAGAAAATCATCTCCGCCACTGATGTGGGCCGCGCGATCAATCCGCTGCTGTTGCAAGGGCAGATCGAAGGCGGCATCGTAATGGCCATGGGCAATTGCCTGACCGAAAGCTACATCGTTGAGGATGGCGTCCCCTGGTCTACCCTGCTGGCGCGCTACAAAATGCCCAGTATCAAACACACGCCAGAGATCATCAGCCACCTGATTGAGGATCGGGCATCGGAAGGGCCCTTCGGTGCCAAGGGCGTCGGTGAGATTCCGTCGATCAACACCATGCCGGCCATCACCAACGCCATTTACAATGCTGTCGGAGTGCGAATTTTCAGCGTGCCGGTCGACCAGGATGCGCTCTTGCTCGCCTTGCGCAAGGGCGAGAGCGAAGTGCACACGGCCTGGCATGATGTGCGCGAGCACAAGCAGCACGCCTGAGCCTGCTTTGCCGCAGAGCCGGGCGGGACGGCAGCAGCAGCCTTCTGACGTCCGGTGAGCAAGTCCATTCATCACTTGGTAGCCTTGGCGCGGCACTGGCCTGTTGTGCTGCGCCTGGTGCTGGCCACCCTGTTGTTCAACGCCCTGCAGCCGGCCGAGCCGCGCGCCACTCCCCAGGTGCAGCAGACCGTAGTCACTACCTTGCCGCAGCTTTGCGTACACACTCGTCTCATCGACGAAGTATGGGAGTGGAAGATCCAGCGCAGTCTGCAACTGGTCCGTGAAATGGGCGCGGACACCATCGTTGAGTTTTTCCCATGGGCCTACATGGAAACGACGCCGGGACGCTTCGACTGGAACCTGGCGGATCGCATCATGCGCCATGCCCGCAACCAGGGCCTGCAAGTCATCGCCCGAATGGGATTCGTGCCTGCCTGGGCCCGCCAGGATGTGGATGAATCGCAGCCTGGCACGCTCAACAGCCTGCCGCGCGCGGCCTGGGGCGACTTCGCACATTTCGTGGCGGAATTTGCGCGCCGCTACCGCGACGACCTGCAGCACGTGGTTATCTGGAACGAACCCAACCTCACCTTTGAGTGGGGCTTCGAAACTGTAACGCCTGGCGATTACGTGGCTCTGTTGCAGATCGTTCATGAGGCAGTGCGCGCAGCCAGCCCCGGGACCATCATCCTCGCAGCGGGCCCCGCGCCAACGCTGGAACCACCCGGCAGTCCATACGGCATGAACGACCTGCACTGGCTGGAGGCCATGTACGCAGCCGGCGCGGCGGACTGGAGCGACGGGCTGGCGCTGCACAGCTACGGCTTTGAGGACGCTCCGGCGACGGCGCCGTCAGCCACGCGCCTCAACTTCCGGCGCGTCGAGCTGCATCGCGAGATTATGTTGCGCCATGACAACCCGGCGCCGAAGGTCTTCCTTACCGAGACCGGCTGGAATGATGACCCGCGCCATGAGCAGGCCGTCAGCCCGGCGTGGCGCATTCAACATACGCTTGACGCCCTCGAATACGCTGCGCAACACTGGCCCTGGCTGGACAAACTCTGCCTGTGG
Organism: Phototrophicaceae bacterium; assembly: GCA_965223965.1. Taxonomy (GTDB): domain Bacteria; phylum Chloroflexota; class Anaerolineae; order Aggregatilineales; family Phototrophicaceae; genus JAGWBD01. The sequence continues at coordinate 879,705 of CBDCXX010000006.1, read as the reverse complement.
GCCCTGCGCTATCCCGCTCCCGCCTGGAGCTGGCGCGACGGTTTCACGCTGGTCACGCCGGAATTCCTGACGAAGCCCGTTTACCACGCAATCCGCAACCTGGCCCTCGGTCACGCGCAAGGCACTGAACTGTGGCTCGCCGCTCCCGCCGCGCCAGCCTGATTGCGCTCGCGCTCGCCGCCCTGGTGCTGGCAGTCGCTCTGCTGCCACGGCCGGCGGCCACGCCTTCAGTTGCGACTCTGTTTCCACAAGGGGAACTGCGCATCGGCGTGGAAGCCGCCCTGCCTCCCTTTGTGACCGCGCCGGATGGCGAGCTCGCGGGCCTGGTCATCGACCTTGGCCGGGCGCTGGGCGAGGAGCTTGGCTTGCCGGTTCGCTTCGTAACCCTCGGCCTGGACAGTCGTTTCGATGCCCTTCGCACCGGGCACATCGACCTGCTCACCGTAGCCGATGCGCGCACGACCTGGCGCGAGCCGAAAGTGCTGGCGACGCGCCCCTGGTTCGATGCGGGCCTTGTGCTGGTCAGCCGGGCGTCGCAACCCGTCGAGGCGATGTCAGAACTCGCAGGGCGCTCGCTCGCCCTTGCCCTGGGGTCCGCTGCCGACATTGAGGCGCGCCGCTGGCAGCGTCGCATCGCCCCGTTTCAGACGCAGGCCTACGAACTGCCGGCGCATGCGCTGGATGCCCTGCGATTTAAGCTAGCGGATACAGCCCTCGTTGACGCGATCGATGCGCGCCTGCATCTGCGTCGGTTCGCCTGGAATGGACAGCTACGCCCGGTCAGCGAGCGACAGATTGCGCTGGCTCTGCTTTCACAGCCGCCGGCGCGCTGGCACATCGTAGACCGCGCGCTCGAGACGCTCATGGACAATGGCGTTGTGGCAGCACTGCTGGATGCCTGGCTGTAAGCGCCGCATGGAATGCCCTGCCCTCCGCGGCTATACTGACTCTCATGCTACGTATCGGCCTTGATGCGCGTCTGCCCGCATACCACCAGGGAGGCATTTCGACCTGGATACGTGAAGTGACGAATGCCCTGCAGGGGCTGGAATTCGGACAGACACTCACGATTTATGAAAGCCACAAAACCCGCTCGTCCATCGCCGGGCGCTTCGAACAAGCCACGCTCCGCACGCCCTGCCATCATCGTCTGGAGGCGCTGACACTCAGCGCCGAACTCCTCCCGCACCGGCTTGATCTGCTGCACAGCCCTGATTTCATCCCGCCCCTGCGCGGCGCGCGGCGACATGTCATCACCATCTACGACCTCAACTTCCTGCACTATCCACAGTTTTTGACGCGCGCCAGCCACCGCTATTACAACGGTCAGATTCGTCGCGCCGTGCGCCAGGCGGATCACATCATGACCATTTCTGAGTCATCGCGGCGCGACATCGTCGAGCTGCTCCATGTGCCTCCCGAACGTATCACGACCCAATACCCGGGAGTTGATGCCAGCTTCAGGCCCTTGCCTGCAGACTTTTTGCAGGAGCAGCGCCGGCAGTTGGACTTACCCGAGAACTTTCTGCTCTTCGTCGGCACCTTCGAACCGCGCAAGAACATCGCAGGTCTGCTGGAGGCCTGGCGCCGCCTAAGATTGCAGTTGCCTGATGCGCCACCGATTGTGCTGGCCGGGCGCCGCGGCTGGCTCTTCGACGAGACCATGCAGCGCATCGCTGACATGAAGCTTGACGAACACATCCTCTGGCGTGAAAACGTGCCGCAAACTGCGTTGCCGGCGCTCTTTAACCTGGCTACGGCGCTAGTACTGCCCTCGTTCTATGAAGGCTTTGGCTTTCCTGCACTGGAGGCCATGGCCTGCGGCACTGTACCCATCGTCAGCAACGTCTCCTCGTTGCCAGAAGTGGTCGGTAATGTGGGGCTACAGGTCGACCCACAAGATGCGGACGCGCTGGCCGCAGCCATGCTGCGCGCGCTGAGCGATTCTGTCTGGTTGGCTGAACAAGGAGCAGCCGGCTTGCAGCGCGCTGCCGGCTTCACCTGGGACAAAAGCGCCCGTGCCCTGCTCGAAGCCTGGGAACAGGTGCTTTGAGCCCATGCGCATCCTGATGTTGACTCCTGCCCTGCCCTGGCCAACACATCAGGGCGGCGCCATGCGCAATTTCGGCCTGCTGGAAGGTCTGCATCAGGCCGGCCACGACGTAACCCTGCTCAGTTTTGGCGAATGGCCGGAGTTGGCATCGCCACTGCACTGGCTCTGCTCACAGATCATCACCGTGCCACTGCCGGAACGCCGCACATTTGCGCGCCTGCGCGATGTTTTCCAGACGGACAGTCCCGATCTCGCGCGTCGCCTTGACAGCTCCCGAATGCGCGCGCGCCTGGATGAACTGCTGCAGCGGCAGCGCTTCGATATGGTTCAGTTTGAGGGCCTGGAAATGTGCGCCCTGCTGCCCCTCTCGCGCAGACTGCAACCGGAAGCGCCCTCCTGCTACGACGCGCACAATGCCGAATATCAGCTGCAGGAGAATGTTTTTGCGGTTGATCGGCAACAGTTATCCCGTTGGCCTGCCGCGGCCTGGTCCTGGCTGCAGGCGCGTCGCATCGCACACTTCGAGCGCAGCGTCTGTCAGCAGGTGTCAGGCACGCTGGCTGTGTCAGAAGAAGACGCGGCGGCGCTGCGCGCGCTGGCGCCGGAGCGTGCGGTGCAGGTGGTTCCCAACGGCATTTTCGTCACAGACTACGACGCAGCGCCGCGGCAGTCAGTTAATGCCGCGCCGACGCTGGCGTTCACGGGCAAGATGGACTATCGACCCAATGTGGACGCCATGCAGTGGTTCTGCGCGAAAGTTTTTCCGCTCGTGCAGAAGCAGAGTCCCGCCTGCCGACTAAACATTGTCGGTCAGTCGCCGCACGCCAGCCTGCAGCAGCTGGGCGCCAGCAGACACATCACCGTCACCGGCCGCGTAGAGCGTATTCAGCCCTGGTTGCATGGCTGCGATGTGTACGTCGCGCCTCTGCGTATGGGCAGCGGCACGCGCCTCAAGATCCTGGAGGCCATGGCCTGCGGCTGCGCCATCGTGGCCAGCTCACAGGCGGCGGCCGGCCTGCCCGCTGCCCTGAAAGAATCGCTGCTCATCGCTGACAGCGAGTCGGCCATGGGCGCAGGCATCATCAGCCTGCTCGAAGACCCTTCCCGACGCCGTGACATGGGCAGCGCTGCGCGCGCAGCAGTGTGTGAGACCAGCGACTGGTCCGCCATACTGCCGCAAATGCTGTCCGCCTGGGAAAGTTTCGGCATATGAAGCGCGAGGAAATCGTCGCGCGCAATCTGCGTCTCAGCGCCGCCTGGCACTCGGTCACGCCGCGACGCAGGGTGCGTCAGGCATTGTTGCGCACAATGACCACAATGCCTGTCGCGCCGACCACTGAGGTCGTACAGCAGCGCATCCTCGTTATACGCCCCGACCATTTGGGCGACGCCCTGTTGACCCTGCCGGCCATTACAGCCCTGCGCGAGGCATTCCCGGAAGCAGAGCTGCTGGCCTTTGCCAGTCCCCAGGCAGCATCGGTGTTTGCGAGTCTGCCGGAACTGGATGCTGTGCAGACCATGGATTTCCCAGGCATCAGCCGCAGCCCGCAGCAGCAGCGACTGGCACCCTGGCTACAGGCGCTGCGTACAGCCAGGCAGCTGCGCAATCTCCGTTGTTCGGCAGCCCTGATCCTGCGCCCGGATCACTGGTGGGGCGCGCTGGTTACCTGGCTGGCCGGCATCCCGCAACGCATTGGCTTCGAGCTGACGGAAACCACGCCCTTTCTGACGCAAGCCGTCCCGCTGCGACACGAGCACGCCCTGCTGCGTAACCTGCGTCTGGTGGCTGCCCTGGACGGGCAAGCGGTGAATGAGCACGTTGAATTGAACTATCCGCTCACGGCAGCTGATCGTGACTCAGCAGCAAGTGTATTGCGTGACAATGGGCTCCCCTCAGACGCACCGTTCCTGTTTATCCACCCAGGCACGGGCGCCACGCTCAAGCATTGGGAAGAGGAGCGCTGGGCCAGAGTGGCCGACGAGCTGAGCATCGCGCCCGGCGCGCAGGTGCTCTTCAGCGGCAGCGCTGCAGAGCGGTTGCTCGTGCATCGCATTACAATGCAGATGTCACAACCCGCCACGAGCCTGGCCGGAAAGACCAGCATCGCGGTGCTTGCGGCCTGCTTCGAGAATGCGCTGCTTGTGCTAGGGCCTGACAGCGGCCCGTTGCATCTGGCCGCGGCCGTCGGTGCGCCTACCGTGTCGCTCTATGGGCCGGCTGACCCCGTCGAATTCGGCCCTTGGGGGCCCGCTGAACGGCACTTCACGCTCGCCTCAAACATCACCTGCCGTCCCTGCCGGGTGCTGGACTGGGGCGCGGATGAAGTGGCCTGGCATCCCTGTTTGCACGACATCAGCGTCAGCCAGGTTGTGGCGGCGGCGCAAGCCCTCTGTGCCGCTGCGCCTCAGTCCTCGCTACCGGTGAAGTAGGAGCCGGAGCCTGTGCTCAGCGCCTCGTTCATGGGGCGCATTCCCACCAGAAAGACGCGCGTCTGTGGCGGTTGCAGCAACGCATAGAGCACGGCCTCGGCCACGCCTTCCGGCTCCTGCATGCCGTCCAGCACCGGGTCGCCAGGAGTCCGCGTCCCGTTGTAGAAACCGTAGTTAGTGTTGGTGCCGCCCGGAGCGATCACGCTGACCTTGACATTTCTGGGCCAGGCTTCGTAATCGATGGACTGGGCGAATCCCATCTGCGCAAATTTGGTCGCGCAATAGATCGGCTCGTTGGGCAACCCGTTCAGTCCGGCCACAGAACTGACGAAGATCACCGCGCCATCCCTGCGCTCCAGCATGGGCGGAAAGAAGACTTTTGTGCACAGCCAGGTCGAGCGCATGTTGGTGTTCATGATCCAGTCGTAGTCTACCGTGCTGAGCGAGTCGACGGTGCCATTCTTGCCGACGCCGGCGTTGTTCACCAGGATGTCGATCTGGCCAAAGGCGGCGAAGGACGCTGCGGCCAGGCGCGACACTGCCGCCTCGTCGCTGACATCGGTGGGCACGACCAGCGCTTGTGCGTCGCCGGGCAGCGAGTCAATCTCATCAGCCAGCGCTTTCAGATCTGCTGCAGTGCGCGCAGCAAGCACCACATGCGCCCCTGCGCGCGCCAGCGCCAGCGCGGTCGCCCTGCCGATGCCCTTGCCCGCGCCGGTGACCACCGCTGCCTTGCCGGCCAGCCTGCCCTGCCCCATGCCCAACTCCTTTCGCCGCGTTTTGCCCGCGCGAGTATAGCGTGTGACGCTGCCAAAAAACTGACTTCAGGACGATGCTATGTTAGACTGGCTGCCAAACAGTCGGAGAATATAACATGTCGGAATCAATCGGAATTCTGACCGCAGGTGGCGACAGCCCGGGGTTAAACGCTGCCATCCGCGCGCTGGGCAAGACCGCCATCAGCAAGTATGACATGCGCGTCATCGGTTTCCGCCAGGGCTTCCGTGGCCTCATGCAAAATCGCACCATCGACCTGCATGCCGGCGCGCTCTCTGGCATCCTGACCATGGGCGGCACTATCCTCGGCACCAGCCGCGACAAGCCCCACAAAATGCCCGTCGGTGACAAGGTCATGGACATGACCGACGCCATGCTTGATACCTACCAGCAGCATCACCTTGATGCCCTTGTTTGCCTGGGCGGCGGCGGCACCATGCGCAATGCCTGGCGCCTGGCCGGGAAGGGACTGAACATCGTCACCTTGCCCAAGACCATCGACAACGACGTCTACGGAACGGACGTCACACTCGGCTTTGATACAGCACTCTCAATCGCCACAGAAGCCATCGACAGGCTGCACAGCACAGCACACAGCCATCACCGCATCATCATCGTCGAGGTCATGGGCCACAATACCGGTTGGCTGGCGCTTGGGTCAGGCCTTGCCGGCGGCGCCGACGTCATCCTCATACCGGAAATTCCCTACGACATCGAAGTAGTGGCGGACTCCATCATGCGCCGCAGCCAGGGAGGCAAACATTTCAGCATCGTCGCGCTCTCCGAAGGCGCATTCTCTGCTGAACTGGGAATTCAACTCACGCAGCTCAATGAAGAGATTCAACATGCCTCTGACAAATCAACGCGCAAACGACTGAAAAAGAAACTGGGGGCGCTTCGTGCCGAACACGCGGACATCACGCACGAACTCACCCGGCAGCTGGAGGAGATGACGCGCCTGGAAACGCGCGTGACCACGCTCGGGCACGTGCAACGTGGTGGCGCACCTACAGCGGCTGACCGCCTGCTCGCTACCCAACTGGGCACTGCCTGCGCAGACTATATCCACGCAGGGGCGTCTGGCGTGATGATCGCAGCGCGCAACGGTGGCACAAAAGCGATTCCGCTTGAGAACGTCGTCGGCAAACGCAAGACTGTCCCGCTTGATCATCGCTGGCTGGACACGGCGCGCGCGCTTGAGATTTGCCTGGGCGATCAGTGACGCTCGAAGGTTTCGGGTGATAGCGGGCGCACTATCAAGGTACGTTCGTTGCGATAGCTGACCATTCCCTGGCCAGCGCCACGGATGCGCCGCACATGACGCCGCTGCGTCACATCTACCGGCACCCTCGCTTCGTCGCGCTGCGGGCTGAACCATGCCGCCAGCGCCGTTGCCTGTTCAATGACGCTTTCCGGAATGGGGCGGCCGTCTTCCCTGACGATCACATGAGCGCCAGGCACGCCGCGGGCATGCAGCCACAGATCGGCGCCGGTGCCGCGTTCGAAGGTAACCTGTTCATTCTGGCGGCTGTTGCGCCCGACCCAAATCACAAAGCCATCCGGCGTTACCAGACGCAGCGCGGCGCTTCGCTGGCCACCCGGTTGAACAGCCCGACCGCCACGCGAGAGGCCCTGTGTCTGCAACGCTGACTGAACTTCGTTGATGTCCGGCCAGCTGCTCGCCAGTTCAAGGTCGCAATCCAGTTGCTCCAGCATCTGCAGCTGCCTGGTCGTCTGCCGCAGCAGACGTGGTACATCCTTCAGCGCGCGTTTGGACTTTTCATAACGGGTGAAGTAGCGTTGCGCATTTTCCAGCGGCGTCAATCCAGTGTCGAGCGGAATCACCAACTCGGGGCCGTCAGGGTCGTATTGCGCGCGCAGCTCCGTCTGGCCTGGATTCAAGGTGTATTGATAAGCCAGCAACAACTCGCCACTCTGGCGCAGTAGTTCACGTTCCTTCTCGTCGCTGAGCGAGCGTTGCAGCGCAGCCTGGCGCGCTTCCAGGCGGGCACGCGCATTCCGCAATGCTTCCGCAACCGGCAGCTTCGCCGCCTGATAGGCGTCCTTGCCCGTGACTGCACCATACCAGGCGACCAGGGTCTCGTTGACAGAAGCCGACGGACGCCAGTCCGGAAAGCTTCGCAAGGGATAAACGCTAAAGGCTGCGGGCTGCGCGGCATCCCCTGCAAGTCCCGGCTGCCAGTCGCGCGCTGCCAGAGGCTCCAGTATGGAGCGCAACGCCGGCCATAAAGCCTCGGCCTGCGCATCCTGCGCGCGCTGGTTCATCGCCGCGCCACTGCGATACACTGCCTCTTTCGCCAGCAAGGGGCTCACGCCCAGCAACCCGCCACTCAGAATCTGATGAGTGCGCCGCTTCGGATTCTCGTTCTGCGCAAGCATGCTGTGCAACTCGTCCATGCTCAGCTTCAGTGGATCGTGGTGACCGCGTTGTGGCGGCGGCGGCATATAGTCGTGGGATGGCAGGCTGGTGCGCATACGATTCTCGTCCGCATGCACGCGCCGCACGCATTCCAGTATCACGCCGTCCTGCAGCAGGAGCACGTTGCTGCGCCGTTCCATCGGCTCCACGACGATCTGCACTGCGCCCTCGGGGCCAGCTACGTCAAACTGGACTACCCGCTCCCAGGGCGGCTGGGATATTTGCGTCAGACGGCCGCCTTCCACGTAGCGGCGCAGCAGCAAGCCAATAGGCAGAGGTTTGTTCAGGCCCCGCCGCAAGCGAACTGGCAGCAAATGCAGACGCGGGACACGATTGTCGGCGCTCAGGTATAGCCAGTGGCGTTGACGTTGCGCGTAAATCTCCAGGCCAAGACCTGTTTCATCGACATCAAGCACATCCTGGATGCGCCCGCCGACCAGTTGCGCCTGAAGTTCCTCTACCAGTGCGACGAGGGTGAAGAAGTCGAGATACATGCGCCATCAGGGGCGAGGCGCCAGGTCAGTTGCCTGAAGGATTTCCGCTGGCAGCAGCGCGTCTCACGCCACGATGCAAGAGCCAGAGCACGATGCCGATCGTGAGGCCCATTCCTACCAGGTTGACAAGCAGGAAGCCGACCATCAACATCAATTGCTCAGTCTGCCACGGAGCAGCCGTGAGCACGGAAGAATCCGGCGCAGTAGTTTGCACGATGAAAAAGCTGTCCAGACCACCACTTTGCAGCATACTCGTCAGACCACCGCCGGCGAGCAGAATAATTACCAGAACGGCCAACAGTGCCAGTCGTTTCACCCCGCAGCCCCCTGAGAAATCCGCTCAACAATCCGGCGCGAGTGTAACGCAGGGGCCAGCGACTGGCAAGCCCGTCACAGCGCACCGTGCAGCTGAATCTGCTGTTCACGCTCCGGCCCTACGCCCACTGTACGAACAGGCGTGTCGCAAAGCTCGCCGATGCGACGGGCGTAGTGGCGGGCTGCCACCGGCAGTTCATGTTGGCAACGCATGGCTGAAAGGTCAGCATCCCAGCCGGGCAAGGTCTCGTAAACTGGCGTGGCACGCGCCATGTCCGCCTGGGTGACGGGCGGCAAACAATGCTGCACTCCATCCAGTTCCCAGGCAACGGCGATCTTCAGCTCCTCAAAGCCGCCAAGCACATCCAGTTTCGTCAGGAAAAGCTCGGTGAAGCCACTTACCTGGGCGGCATGGCGCAATATCACTGTGTCCATCCAGCCGCAGCGTCGGCTGCGCCCGGTGGTGGTGCCAAATTCATCCCAGAAGTTTGCGCCCGTGCCGCGTAGTCGGTCGGCCAGCGCGCCACCCAGCTCGGTCGGCATCGGCCCTGCGCCCACCCGCGTCGAGAAACACTTGGTCACGCCCACGACCTTGTCCACGTGCAGCGGCCCGAAGCCCAGCCCGACCAGCGCGCCGCCGGCCACCGGCGAGGAGCTCGTCACGAATGGATAGTCACCGTGATCCACATCCAACATGGTGCCCTGGGCGCCTTCGCAGACCACGCGCGCGCCTTCCTGCAAGCGGCGGTTGATGTACTGGGACGTGTCCTGAATATAGGGCTTCAGCCGCCGCGCCGCACCGATCCACTCCAGCGCAGTGGCCTCTGGGTCAAGCGGGCTGGCACCTACCATGGCTAGCGCTTCATTCGCACGCACGATCGCGTCATGCACCGCGTCGGCAAAGTCCTCTTCGCTGTGCATCAGGCCGGCGCGAATACCGCGACGTCCCGTCTTGTCAAGGTAGGCCGGGCCAATGCCGCGCAAAGTGGTGCCGATGGCCTGCGCGCCCAGAGCCTTCTCGCTGGCGCGATCCAGCGCAACGTGAGCCGGCGTGATGATGTGCGCGCGCGTGCTGATGAGGAATCGCTCCGGCGAGATGTGCACGCCACGCGCGCAGAGGCCGTCCATCTCGGCCAGGAGATTGACGGGATTGATGACCATGCCGTTGCCCAGCACGCAACTCACACCCCCGTGCAACACGCCGGATGGTACCAGATGCAGTTTGAATACCTCGCCGTCCACCGCAATCGTGTGGCCGGCGTTATCGCCGCCGGCGTAACGTGCGACCACGTCGGCCTGGGCGCCCAGCACGTCGGCAACGCGCCCCTTGCCTTCGTCGCCCCACTGCGCCCCGATGATGATCGTCGCCGGCATTCCTGTGACTCCAGTCTGTTAGCTTGCCTGCCAGGCAGTGCCCAGCGCGATGCTGACCTGCTGTTCACCCCAGATTTCCAGTTCGCCGTCGGGCCCCAACGCCAGGGCGGATTGCGGTCCGATGCCCAGCGTGACGGCCGCGGGCGCTTCGGCCAGCAGGGCGCTCGCCGCAGGACTGGAAGCGACATCCGTCACACCTGGCAGGATCAATGCGCCTGGCAACCAGCCCAACCCGCTGTCGCAGCTTTCTGCTTCCCGCAGGACCCAGCTGCCCGCGCTCATCGCTGCCGGACCTTCCAGCAGAACGAGGGCGCCCTGTTGCCAGGCCATGCGGATACCTTCGCAGATCGCTCCTGTCAGGGCGTTTTGCACGAGGCTTGCATCCGATTCGGCGCCCACGACCACGATGCCGGCCTCGGCCAGACTCGAGCGCAGCGTTTCGTCATCCTCAACGAAGGCGTCCACGATGTAGCCGGACTGCGCGCCCAGGTCCTCGAATTCGATCAGCAATTGCCCTACAGCCTCGTTTTCACCGGCACAGGCCAGAATAGCGACACCGCCATCCGCGGCGGCAACCGCCAGCGCACGCGCCCGAACAGCTTCGCTGCCACGCACGCTTCCAGCAAGTACCAGCCAGCCGCGCGCCTCAAGCCAACCTATCGCGGCCCGCGCCGGCATCTACACGCGCAGAGTAACGACGAAGAAGGAGTCTATGTTACGAGGCGCATCCTGCGGCGCGCGCGGATCGAGCGAACGCGAGCTTATCCGATCGGCCAATCCATCCATGTCGCGAATCTGACTCTTGTGCTCGCGCAGAGAGCGAATCTGCGTATCTACGTGATCGGTTACGTCAACGAATGTGTTGGGGTTGACCGCGCCGGCAATGTAGACCTGGCGCGTCTTGTGGGCGGACAGTCCCTCGTCGCGTTCCATCTCGAGAAAATTCAGCCGGTCACGCGAGGTGGGGAAGACCGCCGCCAGCGTTGCTTCGCCGATGGCGCGGTGGTCCGGATGATTAATGCGGTTTTCGCCGTACCAGTTGAGCGGGTCGCAGGTAACCACGACATCCGGCCTGAAGCGTCGAATGCCGCGCACGATTTCGCGCCGCAGATCCAGCGAATGCTCCAGCTCGCCATCGCCGAAGCGCAGAAAGACCACCTCCCGCACGCCCAGCGCCGCCGCCGCGCGCCGCTCCTCTTCCTCACGAATCTCAACCAGACGTTCATGGGTCATATCCGGCTCTGAACTGCCCTTGTCGCCGCTGGTGGCCATCAGAAAGGTGATTTCCGCCCCTTCCGACGCCCAGCGGGCGAAGGTCGCACCGCAGAAAAACTCCGGGTCATCGGGATGAGCAAAGACGCCCAGTACACGCCGGATACTGCCCTGCACTTCATCGCTCATGTGGTATCGCCTGCTCTCTGATCACTTTGACGTTCACCTGGTTTCTTGCCACATTCACATGGCTCATCGCCATGTTTGCTGCAAGGCTCTTTGGCCTTCTGCTGCAGAGCCCGCAACTCGGCCAACGGCACGAGTTCCTCGCGCTGCACCAGCTTGCGACCTTCGGGAGTTATGACCGTCACCGCGTCCTGCAATGGATGCACATCGATTATCTTGCGTTCCCCCCAGGGCGTTCCCATCATTTTGCCGCGCCGCGGCAAATGCTTGCGCGCCTCTGCATATTGCTCGTATTCGTAGACAAGGCAACAGCGCAAGCGGCCACACATGCCGGTGATTTCGGAGGGACTAAGAGAAATACCCTGGGCCTTGGCCATCTTAATAGAAATAGGACTGAAATCCGTGAGGAAGGTGCTGCAACACCTCAACTCGCCACAAGCACCGTAGCCCCCCAGAAGCCGAGCCACATCCCGCGGGCCAATTTGGCGCATCTCCACCGTCGCGCTGAATTCCCGCTGCAAGGCGCTCCCCAACTTGTCCGGATTGACATTCTCCTCGGCTGCGTAGAGGAAGGTCAGCAGACTGCCATCGTAGTTGTACTGCGCCGCGACAAACTTGACGTCGCGCATGTTGCCAAATCCTGCCGCCTGTTCGCGGCAAATGCGCAGCGCATCGTCCTGCTGCGCTTCCCAGTGTTGCCGCAGCGCCATGTCACGCGAGGTAGCCAGGCGCAGGATGGGCGCGTGACGACGGCTGCGCGTACCTTCCGCTTCCGTGAAGCCCATCACCTGGCCCATCTGGCGGCCCCTTACAGTTTCCACGATGACGTAGTCGCCGGCGCGCAACTCCGAAAAGGCGCCGTGGTCAAAGTGGTACAGCTTGCCCACCTTCGTAAAGCGAATTCCTGCGACGGTCGCCGTCGCTTCTGTTGTGGCTTGCATGCGCTCATCCTGTTCCTGTGTGCCGCGCTCATGGTACCGCACAAGCTGCCAGCACTCAAGCATCTGTGACAGCTGCCGCAGCTTCAGCCGGTTCAGAAATCCAGTGTGATATTTCGATGCGCGGCAAATGCGGTCAGAAAGCAGGCACACGCGCATTGTTCGCTCGCTGCAGGCAACGACGACGGGCGCGCCGAGCTGGAATATCAGGGCAGGATAACAGTTCTAGATGAAAATGTTGGCCTTAGTAGCGATGAAAGTAACGCTCCATCTCCCAGTCCGTCACCTGACGGTTAAAGTCCTCAACTTCCTGACGCCGTGAGACGAGGAAACTGTTGCTGATGTAGGGCCCTAACGCCGAGAGTATTGTCTCGTCCGACTCCAGAGCAATGAGCGCTTCATCGAGGGTGGCAGGCAGCACCTTCATGCGTCGCAGGCGCGCGCGATCCTGTCCCAGCAGGTCTTCCTCAAGCGGCTCGGGCAAAGGCATTTTCTGGCGGATACCATCAAGACCGGCAACGAGCATGACGGCCGCAGCAAGGTAGGGGTTGCTGGAGGGATCCGGGCAGCGCATTTCCAGGCGCGTGTGCGTGCCACCGTCCGGCATCAGACCAGGAATGCGAATGAGCGCAGCGCGGTTGATGTGTGCCCAGGTTACGTAAACCGGCGCCTCGATGCTCGTGCCCAGGCGTTTGTAGGAATTCACCAGTGGCGCCAGCACTGCGACCATGGCGCGCGCGTGGTGCAACTGTCCGGCCAGGAACCAGCGACCGAGTTCTGACAGGCCGTATTCGTGTCTCGGGTCGCTAAAGAGGTTTTCACCACTATCGATGGCATGCAGGCTCTGATGTGTATGCATACCGGAGCCGGGCAGATCACGGCGCGGGCGCGGCATGAAGGTGCAATGCAGGTTGTTGTGCTGGGCGACGGACTTCAGCGCCACGCGCGCAGTCAAGACCTGGTCGGCCGTGGTGAGCGCCTCGTCATAACCGAAGTCAATCTCGTGCTGGCCGGAACCAATTTCGTGGTGCGAGGAGATGACGGACATCCCCAGTCCGGTCAGGGTGGCCACCATCTTGCGCCGGATGGACTGGCGAAAGTTAGTAGAAAGATCGAAATAGCTGACCGAGTCATGTGGCCAGGCTGGCTGCGCCCCGCCCTGCTCGTCCAGTTTAAAGAGAAAGAACTCCAGCTCGATACCAGTCCTGAAGCAGAACCCCATGTTGCGCGCCTGCTGTAATGCCGCCTGCAGCGCCCAGCGTGGATCGCCAGGGAAAGGGTCTCCCTGGGGGGTATGTACCTGGCAGATCAGTCGCCCGACGCGCTCTTCCGAACTATCCCAGGGGAGCATGGCAAAGGTGTTGGTGTCAGGGATCAGGCGCAATTCGCTCTCGACCGAGCGCGCGCCACCCTCGAGCGACGAGCCGTCAAACAGCACTCCCTGCTCGAGCACTTCCTCGATGCGCTCCGCCGGGATGATGATGCTCTTGACGCCGCCCGAGATGTCGACGAACCACAGATTTATATAGTGCAGGCGTTCCTGCCTGAAGATCTCGATGATCTGGTTGCTGTCAGACATGTTCCCCCGTTCAGGTTCCACTCCGGCAACCACCCAGTCTAGACGACCGGCGCGGCAGCGTCCTTCGCGCAATCACCAAATCTGTCTGCGTATCCCTGGTCAAGGGATACAAGGTTATTGATCCAGCAAACCCAGATGTCCCAGCAAGGCGTCGATTCCCAGCAGGTAGCTGCGCCAGCCAAAGCCGCTTACCAGACCCACGCAGACGCCGACCAACATTGAGTGATGGCGGAAAGTCTCGCGGGCGTGAACGTTTGAAAGGTGCACCTCGACAACCGGCAGCCCGACCGACGTGATGGCGTCTCGCAGCGCCAGTGAACTGTGGGTATAGGCGCCGGCATTGAAGACGATGCCGTCCACCTCATCGCGCGCCGCATGCAAAGAGTCAACCAACGTACCTTCGTGGTTCGATTGCCTTGTTTGCAGGCTCACGCCGCGAGCCTCCGCGTGACGCTGCGCCAGCTCGTTAATCCGCTCAAGGGTCATGTCCCCGTAAACTTCCGGCTGGCGGGCCCCGAGCAGGTTAAGGTTGGGGCCATGTAACAAGAGAATCCGGCGCTTCAGCATGTCAGTTCCTCCCGACCGGAATTGCCCTGCAAGCCGTTCAACACTTCGATGACGGTCGTCATTGGCACGTCATCGACCAGGGTCACGTCATGGAGCGCACGCAGCAGCACAAAGCGTACGCGACCCGAGCGACGTTTTTTGTCGGTCAGCATGGCTGCACAGATCGCCTCCGCGTCCACATTACCAAGACGCACTGGCAAGCCAGCATTGGCGACGACTCGCTCAACCTCATCGACCAGGGAGGAAGTGCACATCCCCAGCGCATACGACAGGCGCGCAGCGGCCACCAGGCCGAAGCCGACGGCCTCACCGTGCGCCCAGCGAAACCCGGTGACCAGTTCAATCGCATGGGCGAAGGTGTGGCCGAGGTTGAGATGAGCGCGCACACCTCGTTCCAATGGATCCTGCTGCACAACATCCACTTTTACCTGCACTGCCCGTCGCACGAGTTCGGCAGCGCGCTCGCGGAAATGCAACGCGGGATCGAGCAGTTGCGCGTCCGCCAGCAGGCCGTGTTTGAGCACCTCGGCCATACCATTGCGCCATTCACGCGGCGGCAGGGTTGCCAGCAGGTGAGTGTCGACCAGAACCGCCGCGGGTCGCGCGAAGACCCCTACCAGGTTTTTACCTTCAGCTATGTCGACGCCTGTCTTGCCGCCCACGCTTGCATCCACCATGGCCAGCAGGCTGGTGGGCGCCATAACCAGGCGCAAACCGCGCAAAAACGTTGACGCGGCGAATCCGAATACGTCGCCCGCTACGCCTCCGCCCAGCGCCAGTACCGTGCTTTGACGGTCAAGCCCGGCAGCGACCAGGTCACTGTATATCTTTGCCACGGTCGCCAGCGATTTGTGTACTTCACCGTCGGGCATGGTGACGAGTGCCGCGTCCGGCAAACGCCTGGCCAGCGCTGCTCCGTGCAATTCGGCGATGTTGTCCGTAGTGCCCACGGCCACGCGACCGCCCAGGCCACACTCCGTAACCAGACGCCCGCCCTGCTGCAGCAGCCCGGGCTCGATGAGGATGTCGTAGCCGTTGCCCGGCCCGCTTACCTGAATGCGTGCCACAGACTCACAACTTCCTGCGCCACTTCCTGCGCTGCCTTGCCATCCGTAGTCAGCTGATGAGAGATAGTCTGGTAGATTGCCAGTCGCTGCTGATAAAGCGACTCCCATGCTCCATTGAAGAGGGGGCGTCCACTTTCATGCGCCAGGCGCGTGCGGATGCTCTCCGGCGATGCCAAAAGACAGATTAGGAGTCCGCTCTTTCCCAGCACGCGACGATTGTCCGCATCCAGCAGGGCGCCGCCGCCGGTCGCAATGACAAGACCGTCCTGTGCCGCCAGGTTGCTACAGACACTGCGTTCGAGCGAACGGAAGTGTTCCTCTCCCTCTTCCGCAAAGAATTGCGCGATCGACTTGCCAGCCCGCTCTACGATGAGGTGGTCGCTGTCGACGAAGGGACGTTGCAACTGCTGCGCGACCAGGCTACCCACGGTCGATTTTCCCGTGCCCATAAAGCCGGTGAGTACAATGTTAGCCTTCATAGCCGAAGCGCCACGCCACGTTGTCCATATCCAGGTCGCTCAGGCGCGCCCGCCGCAGCAACTCGAAACGGGGTCGCATCTCCTCGATACTGTCTCCGCCCAGTTTTTCCAGCAGCGCTTCCGCAATCACAATGGCCAGTACGGCCTCGCCCACCGGGACACCCCGCGGCAGGGCACAAAAGTCGCTGCGTTCGTAGGTCGTGGCTTCCGCCTCACCGCTCGCAAGATTGACTGAACCCAGCGCGCTTAGCACGGTCGAAATAGGTTTCATGGCTACGCGCGCCACAATTGGCTCGCCGGTCGAGATACCGCCTTCTATTCCGCCGGCGCGGTTTGTGCGCCGCGTAAGCGCATCGCCGTCATTGCCGAGCACGATTTCATCATGCACGTGTGTGCCGCGCTTCGCTGCATTGATGAAGGCCGGGCCGATTTCGGCGCCCTTCATCGCCTGGATGCTGACCATAGCGCCCACGATGCGCGCGTCCAGACGCCGGTCATGCTGGACGTAGCTGCCGAGTCCGGGCGGCACGTTCAGCGCCACCAGCTCCATAATGCCGCCCAGCGTGTCCTTGTCGACGATGGCCTGGCGGATCTCCGCGTGCATGCGCTGCGCCACTTCCTGGTCGGGGCAACGCACGTCGTTTTCGCTGGCTGCGCGGAAGCGGGCCACGTAGTCCGCCGGCTCGTCATCCGGAAGCTGAACCGCCACGCTGCCAATGCGCGTGACGTAGCCGCCGATGACGACGCCGAACTCCGCCAGCAGACGGCGACAGATGGCGCCCACCGCCACGCGCATGGTCGTCTCACGCGCGCTGGCGCGTTCCAGCGAGAGGCGTAGGTCGCGGTAGCCGTACTTGACCGCGCCGGTCAGATCGGCGTGGCCGGGACGCGGCGTAGTCAACGGCGTGATGTCCCGTTCGCGCCAGTTGCGCCAGTCGCGATTGGCGACGGTGAGCGCGATGGGCCCGCCTGTAGTGCGCCCGTTCATCCAACCCGCGCTCAACTGCACCTGGTCTTTCTCGATGCTCATGCGCCCGCCGGCGCCATAGCCCTGTTGCCGCCGGAACAGCTCGCGATTGATGTCTTCCGGCGTCAACTCGAGGCCAGCTGGCAGCCCGTCCACGATGGCGCTGATTTGTGGGCCGTGACTTTCGCCCGCCGTGAGAAATCGAATCATGGCATCTCTCCCATGTGTCAGACGCTCACTCTGCGGCGTCCAGGGCTGCTTCAGCGGCGGCCGTCATTGCGGCAATGTCGGCCGGCTGACCCGTCCAGATTTCAAAGGAAGCCGCACCTTGCCGCACAAGCATCCCAAGGCCGCCGATGGCGCGTCCGCCATGTGCTTCAACCAGCGCCATGAAGCGCGTCCGTCGCGGGCGGTACACAAGGTCATAGGCCGTCACACCCGGCGGGAACGCAATTTCTTCTGGCCAGGGACAGGATTCTGTGTTCGGCCACATGCCGAGCGAGGTGCAGTTCACCACCAGCGCAGGCTGTTCGCGAGCCGCCTGCTCCAGAGTGAGCAGGCTGACATTCGTGATGCCGGCTGCACGTTTCAGGTCTACCAGCATGTTTTCCGCCCGCGACCTGGTGCGATTGACCACGCTCACTGCGGCGCCAGCCCGCCACAGACCGTACACTGCCGCCCGCGCGGAGCCGCCGGCACCCAGCACCAGCGCCCTCGTACCAGCCAGCGGCACTTCATACGCCTGCAGATCAGCAATCAGGCCGATGTGATCTGTATTGGTGGCGCAATTGTCGCGGAAATCGATGGTGTTGGCGGCGCCGAGCGCCAGCACGACTTCATCCGGACGCACATGGGGCAACACGGCCTGCTTGTGCGGCACAGTTACGTTCAGCCCAAGAAAACCGCCCTCGTCTCGCAGCGTGCGCAGGCTGTGGCCCACAATATCCGGCGGGATGGCGATACGTTCGTAGCTCCAGTCCGTCAGACCGGCAGCCAGCAAGGCGGCAGTGTGCATCTGAGGACTGATGCTATGCTCAACCGGCCACCCGATTACCCCTACCCGGTGCTGCAAGACCTCTGCCTCCAATGCATCCTGATATTAACGGCCCGGTAAACTATGCATGCTCAGAACGGCGCCCAGTTGTTGCAGCGTTTCAGCGAAGCAGGGGAAGGAGTCGCCGACGCAGGCTGCGTCATGGACTGTCGTAGTGCCCTGCGCCAGCATCCCGGCAAGGGTCAGACTCATGGCAATTCGATGGTCGTCATGCCCCTCAACGTCTGCGCCCTGCAAGGTTTGCGGACCCTCGATCGCGAAACCGTCCTCGAATTCCTCTATTTGTGCGCCGAGGCGACACAGCTCCGCTGTCATTACTGCCAGGCGGTCGGTCTCCTTCAGGCGCAGCTCCTGTGCATCGCGCACCGTCGTGCGCCCCTCCGCACACAGAGCCGCAACCATCAACGCCGGAAACTCGTCGATCATGCTCACGACCAGCTCGCCGCCAATGTCGACGCCGCGCAGCGCGCTGTGTCTCACAGTCAAGGTACCGGCCGGCTCCCCGGCTTCCTGTCCCGCCTCGCTGACCGAGATATCCGCGCCCATCATCTGCAGCGCATCCAGCAGGCCGCTGCGCGTGGGATTTAGATTGATGCCCGTCAGACGCAATTCACTGCCCGGCACAGTAGCTCCGGCGACCAGAAGAAAGGCTGCCGATGAGAAATCCCCCGGCACACGGAAGGACAGCGCCTGCAGCGTAGCGCAGGGCTGCAGCGAAATCGTCCGCCCTTCGTTGCTTACTTCTACGCCGGCCGCGCGCAACATACATTCGCTGTGGTCGCGCGTCGGCGCCGGTTCGATTACGACCGTCTCACCCCGGGCGAACAAACCGGCCAGCAGCACAGCGCTTTTCACCTGGGCGCTGGCAACCGGCATTTCGTAGCGGATGCCCTGCAGCGCTGACGGCTCGATTCGCAATGGCGCGCGGCCCTCTTCGCCACTAATGTCCGCGCCCATCTGCCGCAGCGGCGTGATGATGCGATTCATCGGTCGGCGGCGCAACTGGGCGCTGCCATCCAATACACTGGCGAAGGGCTGACCCGCCATGACGCCGGCCATCAGGCGGATGCCGGTGCCGGCGTTGGCGAAATCTAGCGGCGCCTTCGCGGCGCGCAGGGCGCCAGTGCCTTTTATGTAGAGCTCGTCAGCAGCGGGGCGTTCAATTTGTGCGCCGAGCGCCTGCACACTGCGCAGGGTCGCTTCGGTGTCGCCCGCTGCCAGCCAGCCGCGCACCTGTGACTTTCCCCGGGCCAGCGCGCCAAGAATCACCGCACGGTGCGATATGGACTTGTCACCCGGCACGGTCGTCGTCCCGCGCAAGCCCTGCGTGGTCTGCACAATGAGGCGGGATTCGTCAGGGCTTTGCATGTCTCGCTCCGTTCGCAGCCGTCCATTTCCAGCGCGACTCACTGATGGGTTGCAGTGTGGCGGCCAGGCGCTGGTCGTCGCGCGAGATGAGCATCGCCTCGATCTGCGCCAGCTGCATGCGGAACATCGCCAGTAAGGTCGCCACGGCCTGGGTATTCGTGCTGAGTAT
Organism: Phototrophicaceae bacterium; assembly: GCA_965223965.1. Taxonomy (GTDB): domain Bacteria; phylum Chloroflexota; class Anaerolineae; order Aggregatilineales; family Phototrophicaceae; genus JAGWBD01. Next base: position 860,236 of record CBDCXX010000006.1, on the reverse strand, counting down.
GTCGCCCATCATGCGTACATCGCTGCCCGCCAGGCGCGACATGTCACGAAAGCCGCCGGCTGCCAGCTCCCAGACAGCCTCATCGTTTTCGCCTTCGTTGGCCACCGTGGCCACCAGCGCCGTACTCAAGAGGTAAGGCAGATGGCTGATGGCCGCCACGACACGATCGTGGCGCTCGGCTTCCATTTCTATGGGAATGGCGCCCAGTGCCATCACCAGCGAACGCGCACGAATCAGCGCCGAAGGTGTGGTGCGCCGATTGGGACAAAGCACAAAGGGGCGCTCCCGGAACATCGTGGCGTCACTGGCGCCAACGCCGCTCTGCTCGCGCCCGGTCATCGGGTGCCCGCCCACTGCCAGGATGCCGATAGGCAGCTCCTGCATCGCGCGCCCGATACCTTGCTTGGTGCTGCCCAGATCAAGCAACAGGGTGTTGGAGCGCATATAGGTGCCCAGGCGCTGCTCCAGCATCTCGATGATGCTGCGCACCGGCGTCGCCAGCACGACCACATCGGCATCAGCCACTCCCTCGCGCAGGTCTTCCGTCGCCCTGGCGACGATGCCACGTTCCAGCGCCAGCTCGCGCGCCATGGCGCTGGACTCCACGCCCGTGACCAGGTCCGCATGGTCCTGAAGGGCCAGGGCCAGCGACCCGCCCATCAGACCAAGGCCCACTACCGTCAACTGACGGCAGTGAAAGCCAGTGGCAACCGCGCTCTCCGCGTCCGGCATCGTCAGCATCTCGTTCAAGATTGCCCCTTGTCGACCAAATCCGGCCTCAGCACATACGCCCCGCGCATAAAACGATGCTCGAGTTCGTCTAGTCCCTTGTCAGTGTTCCAGTGAAGCAGCACACGAATACAACTCGCCAGGCTCTGGTGCACCGGAACTTCCTGCGTGCCCATCAGAGCCACTCCATACCAGCCCAGCTCGCGCGCGGCGCGCGCGGGGAAGGCCGCTGTCAGGTCAACGGTGCTGGTAAACAGCACGCTGGCCACCTCATGTTCCTTGATTCCGTTCGCCTCGATCAGGGCAACGAGCAGCTCACGCGTGGCGCCCAGGATGGCAGCCTCACTATTTTCGTCCACTGTAATAGCGCCACGCACTCCCCGCAGCATCATCGGCGCCCTCCTGTTTGCCCCTTGTGCATTTTAATTCCTCTGCTTACAAACAAAAAAGACGCGGAGCCTGTGCCCTGCGCCTTGACGTTCCCCTCAGTTACGGCCCGTCTCACCGGCTGCTGGCGTACAGCGCTCCACTGGCTTCGCGGCAGGGGTAATAAAACTGGATTTCAGCGCAGCGCATGCCTGCCATGTTGCACCCGGCCTTTACATTGGACGGACGCATGATAGCAAGGGATGTTGCGGCTGTCAACCAGCTTCGCAGGGCGACTCAGTCATGGTCCAGGGCTTTTCGGAGAGAGTTCGTCAGTTCGCCGACGGTTGCCGGCCCTTTGGCGCCGGCGCGGACGAGCGCGCTGCCCACTACAAAGCCGTCCACCAGCCCGTTCATGCTGCGCGCCTGTGGCGGCGTACTGATGCCGAAACCCAGCACCAGACGCTGCTGCGTTTCTGCGCGCACGCGCGCAATGAAGTCGCGCAAATCGGGCGGCAACTCGCTGCGCGCGCCGGTGACACCGGTCAACGAGACACAATAGATGAAACCGCGCGAGCGTTCTGCCACCAGTCGGATGCGCTGTCCGTTACTCGTTGGCGCCAGGAAGAAGATCAGGGCCATGCCGGCGCGCTCGCAGATTGCGCTGAAGGCCTCCGCTTCTTCGGGCGGCAAATCAGGCACCAGCAGGCCATCCGCGCCAGCTGCGCAAATGTCCGCGACGAAACGCTCAGGGCCGTAGGCCAGCAAGGGGTTGAGATAGCCCATCAGGAGCAGAGGCTGTGTCACACCACGATCGCGCAACTGCTGTACCGCTTGCACGCAGTCCCGCACTGTTGTCCCTTGCTCAAGTGCACGCTGCGTCGCTGCCTGTATGGTGGGCCCGTCCGCCAGCGGGTCGCTAAAGGGGATGCCGATTTCGAAGCCGTCCACGCCAGCCTGCGCCATGGCTACCAACGCGTCAAGCGAGCGGGCAATGTCCGGATAGCCGACCGGGTAATAGGGCAAAAAGGCCGCGCGCCCCTCGGCTTCCGTCGCCGCAAACATGGCCTCCAGCGCCTGCAGACCCATCAGCGCCTCTCCTCTATTTCGCGGATCACAGTATCGAGGTCCTTGTCGCCGCGGCCGGAGAGATTGACCAGCAGGATTGAGTCCTGCGGCATGCCCGGCGCGCGTTTGATTGCCTCGGCGACGGCGTGGGCGCTCTCCAGCGCCGGGATGATGCCCTCCAGCCGGCTGAGCAGCTGAAAGGCCGCCAACGCTTCCTCGTCCGTCGCCAGCGTGTAATGCGCCCGCTCTTCGGCGCGCAACCAGGCGTGCTCCGGGCCAACTGACGCGTAGTCGAGGCCAGCGGAGATACTGTGCGTATTCATGATCTGGCCATCCGAATTCTGCAGAACGAAGGAGCGCGTGCCGTGCAGCACGCCCGGCCGGCCCAGCGCCGGGTCCGCAAAGCGGGCCGCATGAGCGCCGCTGGCGATGCCATGTCCGCCGGCTTCCACGCCAATTAGGTCCACGGCGCTATCGTCGCGGAAGGCGTGAAACAGGCCGATGGAGTTGCTGCCGCCGCCCACACAGGCCACGCAGACGTCCGGCAGACGTCCCGCCGCCACAAGCATCTGCGCGCGTGCCTCAAGCCCGATCACGCTCTGGAATTCGCGCACCATCAGCGGATAGGGATGCGGCCCCAGCGCAGAGCCCAGCAGGTAAAAGGTGTCGCGGACGTTGGTGACCCAGTCGCGAATCGCCTCGTTGATGGCGTCTTTTAGGGTGCGGCTGCCGCTCTCGACCGGGATGACTTCCGCGCCCAGCAGCTGCATGCGGAAGACATTGGGCTGCTGGCGGGCGATGTCGACGCTGCCCATGTAGACGCGGCAGGACTGCCCCAGCAACGCTGCGACGGTCGCGCTGGCCACACCATGCTGACCGGCGCCGGTCTCGGCCACGATGCGCTGCTTGCCCATGCGTTGTGCCAGCAAGGCCTGGCCAAGGGCGTTGTTGATTTTGTGCGCGCCGGTGTGCGCAAGGTCCTCACGTTTTAGCCAGATGCGCGCGCCGCCCAAATGCTCGCTCAGGCGTTCCGCGAAACTGACCGGTGTGGGCCGGCCGGTGTAGCTGGCCTGCAAATGTTTCAGGCGTGACAGAAAACGCTCGTCGGCCATGGCCTCCGAGAAAGCCGCTTCCAGTTCGTCGAGCGCCGGAATGAGCGTCTCGGGCACAAAGCGGCCGCCGAATTCGCCAAAGTAGCCGCGCTCGTCCGGCAGCGCTGTCACTATATTAGTGCTGTGCGTCATCCTCGCATCTCCTGTTTCAGCGCCAGGTCGCGCTCCCCGTTCAGGACGCGCCTGGCCAGCAGGAAGGCTTCCGTGTACATCTCCTCGTGCTGCGGCACGAAGTCCGCCAGGGTGATTGTGCAGGTTCCTGTAGCAGTCTGCGCGCTCACGCTCGCCCGCTCGCCGGCGAAGAGTGTCAAGCCATCTTCAACCTTCAGCGCCACGAGGTCCGCCACTTCAGGCGCCATCACCGGATACTCTGTGAGCGGACGCTCGCTGACATACACGAAGGTGTCGGCGAACTCGCGGTCAACAAGTTCCTGCCAGCGCGCCACCAGGTTGCGTATGCCGCAGGGAATAAGCGCCGCGAAAGGCAAGTCAACGCCCAGTTCCTCGCGGACTTCGCGCAGGCCATCTTCCACAGATTCGCCGGCCTGATAGTGGCCACCGACCGTGACGGCCAGATGTAGCGGGAAGGTCGGCTTGTGCGCGCCGCGGCGTTGCAACAACAGCCAGTCATTGCCCTGCGCGTCGCGCCACACGACCCAGCAGTGGAACACACGATGCCAGTCGCCGTCGCGATGGACTGAAGCGCGCTCCTTGACGCCAAGATAGCGATTGAGCTCGTCGTAAATGTCGAGCAATTCGGTCATTACATTACATTCCTTTTGCTGCCGCGATGAAAGCCCGCGTTTTGTCGGCATCCTTCATGCCAGGCGCACTTTCCACGCCGCTGGCTACGTCCACGCCCCAGGGACGCAACGCCCGCACGCGCTCCCCGACATTTTCTGCGTTCAGACCACCGGCAAGCATAAGACGCGGTAGCTGTTCCAGCAGCGCTCTGGCTACCGCTTCGCTGGTCCGGGCACCGCTGCCGCCATAGAGATTGGGGTGCCAGGCGTCCAGCAGCAGGGTCGGCAAGCGCTCGTCGAGCGCTGCGATTGCGGCAAAGTGCTGTGCCTCGATCTGCGCTTCGGCGACCGAGCGCGGCCGCAGCGATTTGAAAGCGGGTGTGCCACGCATCTCTGGCGCTTGCAACAGGGCCGGCGACTCATCGCCGCTGAGCTGGGCGCAGTCGAGGCCAGCCTGGGCAGAGATTTCCGCGATTCGCGCCGGCGTCTCGTTTACGAACACGCCCACCAGCACGGGACACCCGGCGCCCAACGCCTTGCGCAATTGGGTGCAGATGTCGCCTGCCTGTGACAGGCTCAGACAACGGGGACTCTCGTGATAAAAATTAAGGCCGAGCAGATCTGCGCCGGCGCGCGCCGCCATGAGTGCATCCGCAGCCGTGGTCACGCCGCAAATCTTGACGCGCGCGTGGTGATTCACAGCGCGGGATTCTGCCCATCAAGAAGACCATCCTGAGTCTCATAACGCCCATCCGGTGCATTACCACCGGCGAATCGTGCCAGCAACTCGAGCAGATCCTGTTGCGCGCGCGCGACCGCTGAGGCGCCGTCTTCGTGCTGCGCTTCACAGGTAATCAGGGCGTCCGTCGTGTCCGCCTGTGCGGCGCTTTCCGCGCTCTGACGCCAGCACCAGCGGCGCGCAACCACCAGATTGGTGGTATCGGCAAAGATGACCTCGCCCGGCGCAGGATGCTGCGCCTCCTGCTCGCCCAGGCCGGTGAAGCGCTCGTCGCCCGCAGCAAAGCGCACCGTAACCGGCAGCTGCAGCGCGCGCGTGTCAAAGACGGCGATTGGAAGTTCATGACGGATGCTGACCAGATTGCCGATGTCGACGAGGCGATTGATGGAGGGGATGTCGCCCTGTTTCGTAAGGCGGCGCAGCAGGGCTTCGACGGCGCTACGATACTGCGTCGGGCGCAGGCCGAAGCCGCTGAAGCAGCGTCGCCAGGCCGCAATTGTGGGCAGCGCGCTTAGCGGCTGATCGCCGATGCGCGCCAGCGTGGCCGCCTGCTCCTGCGCATACAATTCCTTCAGTTCCGCGCTGCTCGCCCCGCCCTGCAGCCCGCGGGCGTGGATGATGGCGCCACGAGTCTGCGGGAAGCGCTCCAGCAGTGCAGCGTCATAACGAAAGTCCGTCATACCTCAAACTCCCTCTGCACAGTGCTCAACAGGCGCACACTCGTTGCCAGGTCTCCAGCTTTCATCAGCGTCTCCCCCACCAGCACCGCAGCAGCGCCCAGGCGTCCCATGTTTCGCACGTGGTCAGCATCCGCGATGCCGCTCTCGGCCACCAGCAGCGTTTCCGCAGGCATTTGTGGCGCCAGCCGGGCCGTCGTGTTCAGATCGACGGCGAAAGTCTTCAGGTCACGATTGTTGACACCGACGAGCTGTGGCTCCATAGCCAGCGCGCGTTCCAGTTCTTCTTCATTATGCACTTCAACCAACGCAGTCATGCCCAGCGCCTGGATTTGCGCCTGCAGGTCCGCCAGTTGCCCGTCGGTGAGCGCCGCCACAATCAGCAGCACAGCATCGGCGCCGCTGGCACGCGCCGCCTGCACCTGCCAGTCGTCGAGCACGAATTCCTTGCAGAGTAGCGGCACGTCGACCGCCGCGCGCACGGCGGCCAGATCCTGCAGGCTGCCCTGAAAGAAGCGGGCATCCGTCAACACGGAGATGGCCGCCGCGCCGTTGGCCGCGTAGGTTGAGGCCAGGCGCACAGGGTCATAGTCTGCGCTGAGCCGCCCCTTGCTGGGCGAGGCCTGCTTGCACTCGGCGATGAGCGCGACCGTTTCGCGTTGCAGCGCCCCACAAAAATCGCGCGGTAGCGGCTGCGCGGCGCATTCGTCACGCAGCTGCGCCAGGGGACGTGCGCGCCGGGCAAGGGCGACCTCCTCCTGTTTGTGCGCCAGGATACGGTCGAGCACGCTGCCGGTGCGGACGAAAGTCGCGCTCATTGCGCGATGGCCTGAGTGATTTCAACCAACGCCTCCAGCTTTGCCAGCGCCGCGCCGCTGTCGATGGTCACGCGCGCCAGCTCAATGCCCTGCCCCACGTCCGCGACGACGCCGGCGGCCAGCAGAGCCGCGCCGGCATTCAACAACACGATGTCACGCTTCGGCCCCTGCTCGCTGCCATCCAGTACGCCGCGCAAGATAGCCGCATTGAGCGCTGCATCGCCGCCCTTGAGCTGTGCCAGCTCCGCCCGCGGCAGGCCGAAGTCGGCTGCATCCAGCGTATAGCTGCGCAGATTACCATCCTGCCAGTGACTGACCTGACTGGGGCCGGTCGTCGTTAGCTCGTCGAGGCCGCCTTGACCGCTGACCACCAACGCAGTTTCCGCGCCCAGCGCGCCCAGCACCTCCGCCAGCGTTTCGGTCAGTTCCGGCGCAAAGACGCCCATCAGCTGGCGCCGCGCGCCGGCAGGGTTGGTCAGCGGCCCGAGGATGTTGAAGATGGTGCGCAACTTCAGCTCGCGTCGCGGCCCGATGGCGTGTCTCATGGCCGGATGCAGCTGGATAGCGAAGAGGAAGCCGATGCCGACTTCAGCGACGCAGTTGCCAACCTGCTGCGGCGTGAGGTCGAGATTGACGCCCAGCTCGGCCAATACATCGGCGCTGCCACACTGGCTGCTGGCGGCACGATTGCCGTGCTTGGCGACTTTTACGCCCGCGCCGGCCGCGACGAAAGCGACGGTCGTGCTGATATTGAAGGTACCCGAGTCATCGCCGCCGGTGCCGCATGTATCCAGTAAATCAGATCCGTCGATGCCGGTAGGAACACGTGTGGCGTTCTCGCGCATGGCGCTCGCGCTGCCCACAATTTCGTCGCGCGTTTCCCCCTTGATGCGCAAAGCGGTGAGATACGCGCCGATTTGCGCGTCAGTCGCCGCGCCGCGCATGATCTGGTTCATCACCGACTGCGCGTCAGCCGCCGTCAGGTCCTCGCCCCGGACGAGCTGCTCAAGCGCCTGTTGAACGTCCATGCTCTCCTCCTGCCACTGTCCCGTTGCGGCCCGCTATGCCCGCATATCGAGGAAGTTTTGCAATATTTGTGGCCCGTCAGCGGTAAGGATACTTTCGGGATGGAACTGCAGGCCAACCAGGGGCTGCTCGCGGTGGCGCAGGCCCATGATTTCACCCCTGTCCGTCCAGGCAATGATATCCAGCGCCTCCGGCAGCGTTTCCTGCTCGACGATGAGACTATGGTAACGCGTTGCCACAAAGGGGTTGTCAATCCCGGCAAAAATGGGGTCGCCCCTGTGGTGGATCATGCTGGTCTTGCCGTGCATCAGGCGCCCGGCACGCTTGACCACGCCGCCACAGGCCTGGCCGATGCACTGGTTTCCCAGGCATACGCCGAGAATCGGCGTGGTCGGCCCCAGCTCACGGATGACCTGCAAGGAAATGCCGCCGTCATCGGGCGTACCAGGCCCGGGCGAAACGACAATCTGCTGCGGAGCCAGCGCGCGAATCTCGTCCAGCGAGATTTTGTCGTTGCGCGCGACCTCGATCTCCGCGCCCAGCTCGCCCAGGAACTGCACGAGGTTGTAGGTGAAGCTGTCGTAGTTGTCGATCACCAGAATCATTGTCGTCCTCCCGTCAGCAGCTCACAGCCGTTCATCCCGTCAGTCCTTCCTCGGCCTGGCGCACGGCGACTGCCACGGCGCGCGCCTTGTTGACCGTCTCCTGATACTCGGTCGCCGGGTCGCTGTCGGCCACGATGCCGGCGCCAGCCTGCAGGTAGAGCAGATCCTTGAGCATCAGCAGGGAACGAATGGTGATGCAAGAATCCATGGAGCCATCAAAACTGAAGTAGCCGACGGCGCCGCCGTAAGGGCCACGACGCGAGCCTTCAAGTTCCTCGATGATCTCCATTGCGCGCACCTTGGGCGCGCCGCTGAGGGTCCCCGCCGGGAAGGTGGCCGCCAGCAGATCGAAGGCGTCCATGCCGGCGCGCAGTTGCCCGGTGACCTCGCTGACGATGTGCATCACGTGGGAGTAGCGTTCGATGTACATCATGTCCGGCACGCGCACCGTGCCATAGTCACTGACGCGCCCGATGTCGTTGCGCCCCAGGTCGACCAGCATGACGTGCTCGGCGCGTTCCTTGGGGTCCTGCAGCAACTCCTCCGCCAGCGCGTCGTCTTCGGCATCCGTGTTGCCACGCGGCCTGGTGCCGGCAATTGGGCGCAAGTAGGCCACGCCATCCTCGAGCCGCACCATCATCTCCGGCGAGGCGCCCATCAGGGTCAGGTCATCGCCGAAGTGCAGAAAGAACATGTAGGGCGAGGGGTTGATGGCGCGCAGGGCGCGGTAGATGGTGAAAGGCTGCGCGCTGCTGCGGCGCATGAAGCGTTGCGACAGCACAATCTGGAAGGCGTCGCCGGCGGCGATGTATTCGCGCGCCGCGCGCACGTTGCCCTCGAATTTCTCGCGGCTCATGTTGGAAACAAATTCTTCTTCCAGCGATTCTACCGGCAGGTCTCCCACAGGCAGGGGCTGCGCCAGAATCGCGGCCAGCTCATCGAGACGACGGTTGGCATCATCCCAGGCCGCAGCGGGATCGCCCTGATTGTGCGCGTTGGCCAAGAGGATGAGCCGGTGTCTGACGTGGTCGAAAATGACCAGGGTGTCGGGCAGCATGAAGGCGGCATCCGGCACGTCCAGTTCCTGCCCGGCCGTATCCGGCAGTTCCTCGAACCAGCGCACCACGTCGTAGCCGATGAAGCCGACGGCGCCACCAACGAAGCGCGGCAAGCCCTCCAGCCGGACCGGGCGCACTCGTCCGAATTCTTCCTTGACGGCCAGCAGGGGATTTTCACCTGGTGCCAGTTCACGAATCGTGCGCTGGCCATTCAATTCGCGAGTGACCTGGTTGCCGCGAACGGTGATGAGGCCTTTAGGGTTGACGCCGAGGAAAGAGTAGCGGCCTACCTGCTCGCCGCCCTCCACACTTTCCAGCATGAAGGATGTTTTGCCGGCCTGCGCCAACTTGATATAGACCGAGACGGGCGTCTCCAGGTCGGCGAGGACGATACGATAAACCGGAACCAGATCGCCCTGGGCAAAGAGCTGCCGGATGTCAGCGCGCGATGGCAGGGTCTGTGCGCTCCTGACAGCCGGTGTCACTGGTGCTGGCATTGTTTCCATGGTCGCCTCCGCACAAAAAAAGAATCCCCTCGTCAGTCAGGGACGAGACGGGACTCCCGCGGTGCCACCCTAATTCCTGCCAGACCGGCAGGCACTCCTGAGCACGGGCCAAAATGGCCGATACCCTGCGCCCTGATAACGGTGCGCTCTCCGTCCCCGACTACCAGACTGACCCTTCGTCGAGGCGACTCCCCGGCCCATTCAACGCCTGCGCTGCTGCCGCCTTCACAGCCCCTGGCGGCTCTCTGAAACCCGCTTCGGCGCCTACTCTTCCGGATCGCAGTCTTTACACGATCTATTCAGTTGCGATGATAGTAAAGCAGGACGCAAAAGCTGTCAAGCAAAAAGGCGATTCAGGTATACTGATTGCGAAGTCGTCCACGCTAGATGGTAACCATGGCACTGACCAATCGCGAAATCGCCGATGCCTTCGAAACCGTCGCCGACATGCTGCAGTTGCGCGGCGACGTCATCCACCGGGTGCTGTCCTACCGGCGCGCTGCCGACACCATCCGCGAGCTGCCGCGCGATCTGCGCGCTGTGTCCGCCGAGAAGGGCCTGACGGACCTGCCCGGCATAGGCAAGACGCTGGCGGACAAGATCAACGAGATGCTGCAGACTGGCGAGCTTGAGTTTTACACGCGGCTGGCCGGCGAAATCCCGCCCGGGCTGGTGCGCATCATGCACGTCAACGGCGTGGGCCCGAAGAAGGCGCGGCTCTTTTGGGACGCGCTGGACATCACCACGCTGGAAGCGCTGCAGGCTGCCGCGGAGAGCGGCCAGTTGCGTGCGCTAAAGGGCATGGGCGCCAGGAGCGAGCAGCGCATTCTTGAGGGCATTGCGGCACTGGCGCGCAACACCGGACGCATGCCGCTGGGAAAGGCCCTGCCCGCCGCGCAGGAAATCCTCGACATGCTGCTCGCCCTGCCCCAGGCGGAGTCCGGCAACGTCGCCGGGAGCATTCGTCGCGGCCGCCCCACCATTGGCGACGTCGACCTGCTGGTCGCCAGCGATGACGCAGCCCCGATCATGGACGTCTTCGCCAGCATGCCGCAGGTCGCGCGCGTTCTGGGCCATGGCCCGACGAAGTCTTCCGTCGAGCTGCACAGCGGCCTGCAGGTCGATCTGCGCGTACTTGTAGCGGCGCGCATGGGGACAGCGCTGGCCTACTTCACCGGCAGCCAGGCGCACAACGTCCGCCTGCGCGAGCGCGCGCTGCGCCTTGGCTTCAGCCTCAACGAGCACGCCCTGCGCCCGGTGGATGGCGAGGGCGTGCTGATTGCTGACGAAGGGGGTCACATCCTCTGCGCAGACGAGGTCGAACTCTACGAGCGACTAGAACTGCCCTACATAGCGCCGGAGCTGCGAGAGGACAGTGGCGAATTCGATGCCGTGCAGGCGGATAGTCTACCAGCGCTCATCCGCCTGGAAGACCTGCGCGCCGACCTGCACATGCACAGTACCTGGAGCGACGGGCGCCTGAGCGTGCGCGAGATGGTCGCTGCGGCGCGGGCGCGAGGGCGCGAAACTGTAGTCATCACCGACCATTCGCAATACTCCGCTATCGCCAACGGCCTGGATGCCGAGCGGCTGCTGCGGCAGCGGGCGGAAGTGCGCGCCATCGACGCCGAGATGGGCGCTGACATGCGCGTGCTGCACGGCGTGGAGATGGACATCCGCGCAGATGGCACGATGGATTACCCGGATGAAATTCTCGCGCAGCTGGACTTCGTCATCGCCTCGCTGCACTACAGTCTGCGCCAGGAACGCAGCGTCATTACGCGGCGACTGCTCAACGCAATCGAGAATCCGCACGTTGACCTCATTGGGCACCCGCGCGCCCAGCTGATTGAGCAGCGGCCGCCGGCAGACCTGGACATGGACGCGGTCTTCGCGGCAGCTGCGCGCACTGACACGGCGCTGGAGATCAACGCCAACCCGCATCGTCTCGACCTCGAGGCGCAGTACGCTCGCCGCGCCGTCGAGCTGGGGATTCCGCTGGCCATCAACAGCGACGCGCACGATGAAGCGCAAATGGATTTGCTGACCTACGGCATCCTGACTGCGCGCCGCGGCTGGGTGCAGGTGGAAGACGTGATCAACACCTGGCCGCAGGAACGGCTGCTGGCCTGGCTGGAGCGTCGCGGCTGATGGCGGCAGAGGCGCGCGCAGCCGAATTGCGCGAGGAATTGCAGCGTCACAACTACCAGTATCACGTGCGCCACGAGCCGCTCGTCAGCGACGGGGAGTATGACCTGCTGTTGCGCGAGTTGCACGCTCTGGAAGAGGCGCATCCCGAGCTGGTCACGCCAGATTCACCCACGCAGCGCGCCGGCAGCGACCTGGCGGAAGAATTCGACAAGGTGCCCCATAGCGCGCCCGTGCTCAGCCTGGCCAACGCCTTTGACGAAGAGGACCTGCACGCCTGGGAGCAGCGCAATCTGCGGCTGCTGCCGGAGGGGGTCTCGTTGGCCTACACGCTTGAGCCCAAGCTGGATGGTCTAAGCATCGTCCTGACTTATGAAGACGGGCTGCTGACCCAGGCGGCCACGCGCGGCGACGGTGAGACCGGTGACGAGGTCACGGCCAACGTGCGCACCATCCGCAGTCTGCCGCTGCGCATCCCGGTTGAGCCTGAGGGCCCGGCTGCGCCGGAGCTGCTGGTGGTGCGTGGCGAGGCGTTTTTCCGCAAGGAAGATTTCGAGGAACTCAACCGGCAGCAAGAGGCGCAGGAGTTGCCGCGTTACGTCAACGCGCGCAACACGGCCTCCGGCACGCTCAAGCAGAAAGATTCGCGCAACACTGCCGCGCGCCCGCTGAGCGCCTGCATCTACGACGTGCTGGCCGTCGAGGGCCTGGACCTGTCAACCCAGCATCAGCTGCTGCAGACGCTGGCGTCGTTCGGCTTTCCGGTGCCGCAGGAAGTGCAGCACTGCGCGGACATGGATGCGCTAGTCGCGCTGCTACCCGCCTGGGAAATACGGCGCAACGAGCTGCCGTTTCAGATCGACGGCATGGTGGTCAAGCTGGACGACCTGCAGCTTTCGCGAGAGCTGGGCGTGGTTGGCAAGGACCCGCGCGGCGCGATCGCCTGGAAGTTTCCCGCGGAAGAGGCCTCTACGAAACTGCTGGACGTCGCGGTCAACGTGGGCCGCAGCGGCAAGCTGACGCCCGCCGCCGTGCTCGAGCCGGTTTTCGTCGGCGGCGTGACCGTCTCCAGCGCCAGCTTGCACAACTACGACCAGATCGCCAGGCTGGACGTTCGCCGCGGCGACACTGTCATCGTCAAGCGCTCGGGCGATGTCATCCCCTACGTCGTCGGGCCCTTGACGGCGGCGCGCGGGGGCAGCGAGCAGACCATCCTGCCGCCGGAGACCTGTCCATTCTGTGACCAGGCAGTGCAGCAGCCGGATGAGGCGGTGGACTGGTTCTGTGTCAACCCGAATTGCCCGGAGCGCGTCTTTCGCCAGGTCGAGTTCTTTGTCTCGCGTTCCGCGATGGACATTGAGGGCATGGGCCCCGAGACTATCCGCACTCTCATCGACGAGGCGCTCATCCATGATGTGGCCGATGTTTTCACGCTGTCGGAGAAGCGCGAGCAGCTGATCGAACTGGAGCGATTTGCAGAGACAAAGGTCGACAACCTGCTGGCCGCAATCGAGGAAGCAAAGTCGCGCCCGCTGGAGCGCATCGTGGCCGCGCAAGGCATCGACGGCGTGGGCGGCACGGTGGCCGGACTGCTGGCCGTGGAGCTGAGCAGCTTCAACGCTTGCCAGGCGGCGACTTGTGATGCGTTCGCGCCACTGATGCAGATGGCGAATGAAGTGCAGGCAGCCAACGTAACCTTTGCCCAGGCTAAAGCCGGGCTGCGGGCAGGGTTTACAGTTGCTGAAGAGGAAGCGACACAGGCGCAGCAGCGCGCCCTGCGTCAACTGGGCAATCCACTCGTCGAACTGGCACCGCGCTTCGTGGGCGCGGACCCGGATACAGTGGCGCCTCGTTTGCTGCGAGCGTTGAAACCGCTACTGTCGGAAGGCGAATTAGACATTGACAGTCTGGTAACGCCACTTGTGCGCATGGCGGATGCAGCGGCACCGCTATTGCGCATCGAAGGCCTGGGCCCTGTGCTGACGAAAAATATTGTCGACTGGTTTTCCGACGAACACAACCAGGAGCTGCTAAACAAGATGGCAGCGGCCGGCGTCAACCTGCAGGTGGAGCCACGGTCCGCGGCGACTGAAAACGCTCTGACGGGCCAGACCTTCGTGCTGACCGGGACGTTGCCCACGCTGTCCCGCTCCGAGGCGAAGGCGCGTATCGAGGCGCAGGGCGGCACGGTAACCGGCAACGTCAGCCGCAAGACGAATTACGTGGTGGTCGGCGAGTCGCCAGGCAGCAAGGCGACGAAGGCCGGGCAGCTGGGCATTGCCCTGCTTGACGAGGTCGGACTTCAGTCACTGCTGGCGGGCAGCTGAGCGAGCGCAGGCGCTGCCGATGATTGCGTGGCAGCCAGTTGCTGGAGTTTGGCGCTGGTTTGCAGCCAGCTGCTTTCGCTGAGGCCGAGTTTGTCACGGATTGCTTCCGGCGCCATGCCGGATTGCCAGTCATGCAGCGCGCAGGTCCAGCGCAGGGTCTCGAATGAGAGCCGTTGCAGACCGGCATCCTCTGCGAGTTTGGCCAGCACATATTCCAGATTGCGCGCGCTGCAGTTGAACACCCGGGCTTCCTGTGGGTCGCACTGCGCGAGCCAGGCATCCAGCAGCGGTAACAGGTCAGACGGCAAGGCGATGCGGCGCTCACGCCAGGGGTTACGCGCCTGCTGTTCCGGGTCTCGCGCTGTTCCTGCGCGCGTCTGGTAGCGTAGTATCAGAAAGGGCGGATTACTGTCGCGCTCGAAATCCTCCCGGCGCAGGCGGGCAGTCTCCCCCTTCTTGATGCCGGACTCCAGCAGCAGACGCAGCAAGAGCTCTGGCCGGGCATCCGCGCGTTCCCCCTCATTAGCGCGACGTGCCGCCGCCAGCGCGCGTGAGCGCTCGTCGGCAGTCAGCACAAAGGCCAGCGGAGCGGGCCCAGAGCGCTGGGCGATGGCCGCCGCCGGGTCATGGGCGATGGCGTTCAGCGAGCGTAGCCAGGCGAAGTACACCTTGAGCGTCGTGACGCGTCGCGCCCAGGATTTGCGGCTGCAGGGCACGCCGCGGCCGTGCTCCAGCCAGGTGAGAAACTCGTGCAGACGTTCCGTCGTAAAGTCGCCCAGCGGCTGATCGGCGCGCGCATGTTGCGCCAGCAGCCCCAGGTCGGAGGTGAAGGCGCGCAAGGTGTAGGCAGACTTACCGGAAAGTTGCAGGTGTTGCTGGAAGAGCGGCAGGGTTGCGGACAGCAGCGTGTGGCGGTTGATCTCCGCTTCCTGCTGCGGCAGAAAGAGCGGAAGCTGACGTGGTTGGCTCATGCGGGCTTGATCTCCCACCAGTCCATACGGGTACGCTCAGCGTCGGCAAACCCAGGCAGGATTACCATAGCGGCTGCGCTCCAGCTCCGTTGCCCGCGCCAGTTCCTGGTTTGTGAACTGCGATTCGAGGAAGCTGACGTCGCAGATCGAGCGAAATGCGTCCGAAATGGCCGCGGCGACCTGTGTCCCTCCGATTTCCCTGCCGTCAGACGCTTCCGTCAGGGTGACAGCCCGTGTGCGCAGACGCGTCCGGGCCAGCTCGCGCGCGGATTCCTGAGAATAGTGCAACAGATCGCAAATGGCTGCAACGTCGCCAGAAAGCGGGAGCGAGCCATGCTGCAGCAGACCGTAGCGGCGCTGCACCCGGGCGCTGCCGAGCAGCTTGCGTCCGCCCACAGCAAGCTCGTGCTGTGCCGGAGTCTCGAAGCATGCCGGACCTGACGGGTTTGGTGTTACTTCCTGCGTCATGCCAACCTCTATGCCCAGCGACTGCAAGGCAGCATAAAGCACTTCGCCAATGCGTCGATAGCCAGCGCTCAGCGAACCCGCTGCCAGCGGGTGTCCGGCGGGCAGCACCAGGCTCCAGGTCAATTCTGCCGCATGCAGGATGGCGCCACCGCCGCTGGGTCTGCGCACCAGCGTGTAACCACGCGCGCGCAAGCGTTGCATCTCCACCAGGCGGCAACGTTGGCCGTAACCTAGCGACAGGCAAAAGGGCCGCCAGCTGTAGAAGCGCAGCACCGGCTGTGCAGCGACTTCCAGCAACAGGGCCTCGTCGAGCGCCATGTTGCGCGCGCCACTGGCCGGGCCGCTGTGGATCAGGCGCCATTGACGCATGGCAACGTCCGGTCTATACTCCCGCGCCCCGGGCGAAGATTCAGGTAAGCCAGGTCATGAGCGACCACGGCACCTTGCACGATGCTCGCGCCATCCGCGTTCCGCAACAGGCGCGCAGTTCCAGCGCGCGAGAACGCGCGCGCAGACGTCGCGTGCGCTCTCGGCGCAGTTTCGAGTGGGCCTGGGTGGTCGTCGCGGTTGCCCTGCTGGGAATCGTAATTGTGGTCAGCCTGATGGCCTCGCTGCTGCTGCGCGTGAGGCGCACGCAGCAGGAGGTGCTGCCAACCGCGGTCGCCGTGTTGCAATCCCCCTCCGACTCGCGCAGCGGCTTTGCGAGTGCCGGGTCGGAAAGCGACGAACCGATCCTCCTCAGCGACGGAAGCAGTTTCGAGCCCACACCCTGGAACGGCGTTTCGCGTTTCACCGTGCTGGTCATGGGCCTCGACCGGCGTCCGGGCGAGACCGGCCTGGCCTACCGCACCGACACGCTCATGCTCGCCAGCATCGATCCGCAGAGCAACGGAATCGGCATCCTCAGCATTCCGCGTGATCTCTACGTAGAAGTGCCAGGCATTCAGTATCTGCAGCGCGTCAACACCCCCATGGTGCTGGGGGAGCTGCAGCAGCCCGGTTACGGCCCGCGCCTCGCCATGCAGACCGTGGAATACAACCTGGGCATGCGCGTCCACGATTACCTCGCCGTCGACTTTAACAGTTTTGTGCGCCTGATTAACGCGATCGGCGGTCTCGAGATCGACGTCCCCGAAAGCATTCGCGACCCATTTTATCCAGACATGAACTTCGGCTACAGCCCATTCTATATATCCGCCGGTCTGCAGGTGCTTGACGGACAGACCGCGCTCAAATACGCGCGCACGCGCCACGGCGACAATGACTTCCAGCGCGCGGAACGACAGCAGGCGGTGATGTACGCCATTCGCGACAAGCTGCTCGACCCTGCGCATCTGCCGGAGCTTGTCATCCAGTCACCCGGTCTGTGGGCAGCATTGCAGGATGGCATCTATACAGACCTGACGCTTGAGCAATCGCTTCAGCTGGCGCTTTATCTCAAGGACATTCCTGGTGGCAACGTCCGCACCGGCGTGATTGACGATCGCTACGCCATCGACTACACCACGCCCGAGGGTGCACAGGTGCTGGTGCCGGATCGCGAGCGCCTGTCCGAGCTGCTGATTCACGTCTTCGGAGCCAACTACGGCGCGTAAGCAGCCATCAGGCGAAACTGGCTGGATGCCATTCTTGCAACGGGCCCGCCCGGCCGTGTGAGCGCACTGTCTTGAACCTGCATTCGCAGGGCGGGCGTCCCGGCCAGGACTCAACCCCGACATGAGCCAGGGTCTCACCATGGACATCCGACGCCCGGTCATTCTGGTGTTGGCTCAAAACTTCATGGCACCATCACGCACAGGGCAGGCCTACCTACTGTATATCACGCCTTCCCATGCCATGCAATCACGCCCGATTCGCTTGACACGAAGGGTGCACGTGCCATAATTTGGCGTCAGAAATCGTCATGACAGGGGGGGGTTCAGATGACTGACAATATGACGCGCGCCAGCCTGGCGGAACTGATTGGCACCTTCGTGCTCGTTTTCATTGGGTCGGGCGCGGTGGTAGTTGCGCCCCTCTTCGGCGTAGTCGTGCCAGCGCTGGCACACGGACTCGTGCTAACTGCCCTGATCTACACTTACGGTCATATCTCGGGCGGTCAGTTCAACTCCGCAGTGAGCGTTTCATTGTTCGTGGGTGGCAAGCAGAGCGGCGGGCAGACCATCCGTTTCATCATCATGCATTTCATTGGCGCGATTCTGGCTGCGTGGGTGCTCTCCATGATCATCCCGCACAATGACCCCGTTTTCATGGCCAGTTTCCTCGGTGAGGCCGGTTACAACTTTGGCCAGACCACCGGCGCGCTAACTGCTGACCACCCTGTCCCGGCGCTGGTGCTTGAGGGCATCCTGACCTTCCTGCTGGTCAGCGCAGTCTATCAGGCTGCGGTGTATGGCAAGGCAGGGAACATGGCGGGCCTGGCCATCGGGCTGACGCTGGGCGTGTCGATATTAGCCGGTGGCGCGCTGACCGGTGCCTCACTGAACCCTGGGCGCACCTTCGGCCCGGCCCTGATCGCCGGCGACCTGAGCTACGTTCCCGCCTACCTCGTTGGCATCTTCGGCGGCGGAATCCTGGGCGGCCTGTTCCACTCGCGCGTACTGGGCGACGCCGGGGAGTAGCCTAGGTATCGTCCGGCTCCGGCAAATCGAGCCGGATGTGCAACTCGGCCAGCTGGGCGTCGGTCGCCGCAGAGGGCGTCTGCGACATGACGTCCATGCCGGTCTGAGACTTGGGGAAGGCGATCACTTCGCGGATATTGGGTTCACCGGCCAGCAGGGCCACCACGCGGTCGATGCCCCAGGCAATGCCTCCGTGCGGCGGCACACCATATTCGAAGGCCTCGAGCATGTGACCGAACTTTTCCAGCGCCTCGCCCATGTCCATGCCGATGAGCGGGAAGATTTTCTCCTGCAGCGCGCGCTCGTGGATGCGGATGCTGCCGCCCGCCACTTCAAAACCGTTGCAGATCATGTCATATTGAGAGCCGCGAGCAGCGCCCGGGTCGCTGTCCAGTAGCGGGACGTCCTCTGGCATGGGCATGGTGAACAAATGTTGGGAGGGATCCCAGCGCTGCCCGTCCTCGTCCCACAGGAACTGCGGGAAATCGATCACCCAGCAGAAGGCCAGCACCTCAGGATCCAGCAGGCCCAACTCTGCCGCAAGGTGACGCCGCAAGACATCCGTTACTGCCCACACGATTTCGCGCCGGTCAGACATGAAGAGCAGCAGGTCACCCGGCTGCGCCGCCACACAATCGAAGAGCGCTACTTGTTGCTCGACCGTGAAGAACTTGCCGATGGGGCCTTTCACCTGGCCCTGCGGGTCGCTGTCCAACGCCATGTAGGCCAGCCCCTTGCCGCCGGCCGTCCGCGCCAGATCTTCCAGGCTGCGGGCCAGCGTGCGCAGGCGCGTCCCGCTCAGCTCAGCGGCCATGCCCGGCACGCGCATCACCTTGACCGGTTTGCCGGCGGCCACGTTGTCGACGAAGACCTGAAATGCGCTCGTACCGGCGATGTGACTCACGTCCACAGCGCTCAGGTCATAGCGCAGGTCCGGTTTGTCACTGCCGTAGCGTTCCATCACGTCCACGTAGTTGAGGCGCGGGAAGGGAGTCTGCTGTAGCTTTCGTTGCGGCGCCACAGTCTGCGCCAGCGCGGTCATAAGGGATTCGTTAAGCGCCATGACGTCCTCGCGCTCCACGAAGCTCATTTCAAGGTCCAGCTGCGTGAACTCCGGCTGGCGTTGGCCGCGCAGATCCTCGTCACGGAAGCAGCGGGCGATCTGAAAATAGCGCTCGTAGCCGGCCACCATAAGCATTTGCTTGAGTTGCTGCGGGCTTTGCGGCAGGGCGTAGAAGCGACCTGGTTGCAGGCGGCTGGGGACGAGGAAGTCGCGCGCGCCTTCCGGCGTGGTCTTAAAGAGGATGGGCGTTTCAATCTCGACGAAGTCGCGCTCGTCAAGCCAGTCGCGAATGAACTTGACGGCCCGGTGGCGCAGGAGCATGTTGCCCTGCATCTTCGGGCGGCGCAGATCAAGATAGCGATGCTTCATGCGCAAAGTTTCGTCGATGCTGTCCTCGCGATTGATGTAGAAGGGAGGCGTTTTGGCCGGGTTCAGCACTTGCAGGTCGCTCGCGAGCACTTCCATGGCGCCGGTGTCCAGCTCGGGGTTGGCGGTGCCAGCGGGACGGATTCGGACCAGGCCGCTTACCTGCAGCACATATTCGTTGCGCGCCTGGCTGGCGCAGGCATGCGCCGCGGGCGCATTTTCCAGCTCGGCCACCACCTGGCAAATGCCAGAGCGGTCGCGCAGGTCGATGAAGATCACGCCACCCTGGTCACGCCAGCGGTTTACCCAGCCCGCCAGCGTCACCTGCTGTCCGTCATGCTCCGGGCGTAACTCACCGCAGTTCAAACTCTTGAGCACAGATTTCCTACCTCTCCAGGGTTGCTTCGCGGCGAACAGGATAGCACGGCGCAGCCTGAAAATACACAGCGCATCCGTTTCTGGCTGCATGGGGGAACGGGGG
Organism: Phototrophicaceae bacterium; assembly: GCA_965223965.1. Taxonomy (GTDB): domain Bacteria; phylum Chloroflexota; class Anaerolineae; order Aggregatilineales; family Phototrophicaceae; genus JAGWBD01. The sequence goes on along the minus strand of CBDCXX010000006.1, from coordinate 840,344 downwards.
CTGCACGGGTGCTATACTGCGGCGCATGTGGACCCGACCGCTCCGCAAGCGCCACCTGAGCTTACTGCTGCTTGCCACTGGCGTGGCGGGCATTGTGGCTGTGCTCGCCATCGACGTGCTTGACGCAGGTCGCGAAGGCGGAATTGGCCCGACGCAGCGCCTTGCGCTGAGCGGGATGATCGTGGTCGCGCTCGTCGGCCTGACGCTGCTGCCATTTGGCGACCACCCGGCCTGAAATGTCCATTCGCAACCACGTGCACGACAAGGTCTGGCTATTGCAACGGACTCTGCTGGTTGTCGCCTTGCTGCTGCTGACCGGCTACCTGGTCGTCTTTCTGGCCTACGCCGCCAATCTGATTCAGTTTCCTTTTGATTACGACCAGGGCGAAGGCTTTGAGCTGGTCGATACGCTGTATTTCAGCCAGGGGCGCTGGCCGTACCAGGACGTCGAAGTCTACCCCTTCTACGCCAGCAACTATCCGCCCCTGTTCCATCTGCTGGCGGTGCCCTTCGCCTGGGTCTTCGGGCCTGGCTACGCCTACGGCCGGCTGCTGGGCACGCTGGCAACGCTCATCGCCGCCGCGGCCATCGCGTACGCGGTCTGGCGCGACGGCGGCCGCAGCATGCTTGCGCCCTTGTCCGGCCTGGCCTTCATCGCCTCCAACACCATTTATCACATTGGGCCGCTCTACCGCCAGCACATGAGCATGGTGATGTTTGAGACGCTGGCCGTGGTTACGCTGTCCAGGGTTGACGGGATTGCCTCCGCGAGTCAGCGTCGGCGCAGGTTGCTGCTCGGCCTGGGATTGATTCTGGCGGCGGGCTACACCAAGCAGCTCGCGCTGGCGACGGCCCTGGCCGTGCTGGCCTTTCTCTTCATCCGCCAGCCGCGACGTGGTCTGCTGGCTACTGGTGCGCTGGCACTTGGCGGCGGCGCGCTCTTCCTCTTGCTCACAGTCGCCACGGACGGCCAGTGGTGGCTGCACACCATCAGCGCCAACGTGAATCGCTATGACCCGCAGCAGGCCTTCGACCTGTTCAGGCAGTGGTTCGGGCTGCACGGCTTTCTCATCGTGCCGGCGCTGCTGCTCGTGCTCTGCGAGCTGTATGTTGAGCGACTCTCGATTTACAGCATTTGGCTTGGCGCCGCGCTGGTCACCGGTATGCTGGCCGGAAAATGGGGCGCCGGCGACAGCTACTTCAGCACTGCTATTGCCGCGACCTGCATACTCGCCGGAATCGGCGCCACGCGCCTGCAGGCAAGGCTGAGCGGGAAGCGGAGTCGCCTGGCAGGCGCCGCGCTGCTGCTCATCCCCCTGCTCTACCTTGGGTACGGGCGGGCCGTATTGCATCTGCCGACGACGACGGCCCCGTTCAGCGAGATCGCCCGGCTACTCAACATTCGCCCCAACGCCCGCCACGGATTGTACGACTCCGCACGCACAGAGGACGGGGACTTTCCGCCTGGCTACGCCGACATCGGCCACATGACCAGCGCGGCGGACATCGCAGCGGGTGAGGAACTGGTGGCGCTGGTGCGAACGGCGGAGGGCCCGGTGCTAAGCGAGGACGCTTCTTTCAGCTTGCTGGCAGGCAAGGACGTGGTGACCAACCCGACCCAGCTGCTCAACCTGGCCAACAACGGCCTGTATCGGGGCGACGCGCTGGTTGCCATGATCCGCGAAGAGGGCTTCGGGCTCATCATCCTGCGCGCATCCTTTTTCCCGGGCGTCGTGCTCGACGCCATTGGCGCAGCCTATGAGCCGACGCGAAGCATCCAGATGAATGGTTTCGAATACATTCTCTATCGTCCGCGCAATGCAGCGGCAGCGACATGAGCAGCGCCTACCTCACTCACCCCCGTTTCACGGAACATGAGCTTCCGCATCATCCGGAATCGCCCGCGCGCATGCGGGCCATTTGGCAGGAGCTAGAGCGCAGCGGGCTGGCGGAGCGCATGTTGCAGCTGACGCCTGTCCCGGTCAGCGACGAGTCTATCCTTGCAGCGCACAGCCCGGCTTACCTGTCAGCCTTGAAACGCATCGCCCGGCAGTACGCGCAGCAAACGGTCATGCTGGACCAGGACACCTGGCTGGCGCCCGGCTCGCTGGAAGTCGCGCGGCTGGCGGCCGGCGCAACCTTGCAGGCAGTGGATGTTGTGCTGGGTGGCGCAGCCGACAACGCGCTGGTGGTCGCGCGTCCGCCCGGGCACCACGCTGTACGCGGGAACGCGATGGGCTTTTGCCTGCTGGGCAACGTCGCCATGGCAGCGCTGCACGCCTGCGAAGAGCAGGGGCTGGAGCACGTCATGGTCGTGGATATTGACGTGCACCACGGCAATGGCAGCCAGGACATCCTTTACGAGGAGGACAGGGTGCGCTTCCTGTCGATCCACCAGTCGCCGCTGTACCCTGGCACGGGCGCAGCGGAAGAGACCGGTGCCGGCCCGGGCGCGGGCTACACGGTCAACGTTCCGCTACGCGCCGGCCACGGGGATGCCAGCTATGAGGCCCTTTGCGAGGCGCTAATCTGGCCGCTGGCCAGGCGCTGGCAGCCGCAGCTGATGCTGGTTTCGGCCGGTTTCGACGCGCATCATGCCGATCCCCTGGCCAACATGCGCTTGACGCTGGGCGGCTACGCCCGGCTGTGCCGCGAGCTGCTGGGCATGGCGCGAGAAATCTGTGAAGGACGCATCATCTTCGTGCTGGAAGGCGGCTACCAGCTGGATGTGCTGGCGCACGGGGTGCGCAATCTTGCGCATCTGCTGTTGGGGGATGAAAAGACTAGCGATCCCTTCGACAAGCGCGACCTGAAAACGCGGCAGGACGTCGGCATCGTGATCGACAGGATTCGCGGCATTCACAATTTGTAGCGACATTCAGCCCTGCTCCAGCGTCGCGCGCAAGCGGGCGATGGCATCAAGATGTCCCTGAAGCACATCGCTGCGATCGAGGTCGCGGTTGCCAAGCATATCCAGGCGACTGTAGACCGGGACGAGTACCTGCTGGCCGTACTGCGTCAGGCGGTTGCGCTCCTGCTGCGTCATCTCCTGCATGGCGTCCTGCAAGCTGCCCTGCATATGTCTGATCTGCGCGTCGAATTCCTCACGCGTTGCCCGCGCCAGACGCCGGTAGCGGCGCGTGGCCAGGAAACCGCCGATTGCCGCCAGCGGCGCGCCGATGACGACTGCCGGCAGCGCCAGGGCAGCGGCGCCGACGCCCAGCACCGGGCCTGGGGCAGCGACGCCCAGCACGGCCACCAGCAGGCCGCCAATCGCGGTGACGGAGCTTGTCGCAACGCCGTTGAATCTGGCCAGGCTGGTGCTGCGCAGCTCTTCCAGAGCTTCGGCGCTCACGCCCGCCTGCAGTTCGCGCCTGGCGATGCGCAGGGCTTCCTGCAGGCCTTCGCGCTGGCTGGTGTAGACGGTTGCATCCAGGCCACCTGGCTCCTGCCCGAGCAAGTCCGTCAGTTGCTGCAGGCGTTCGACGACACCATGCCAGTAGAGGCGGCTCTGGTCCAGCATGGCGCTGATGAAGGCGGAACTGACCTGATCCAGTTCCTGCAGCGCGCGTCCGACTACTTCTTCCTGAAAGGCCGCGTGCAGGGCTTCGCGGCGGCGCGCACGACCCAGCCGGCGCAATGAGAGGTTCTCGTCCAGAAAGCGATGTCCGCGCTGGCGCAAGGCGCCGAAAACCTGGTCACATTGCACCTGCGTGTCCTGCAGGCGGGCTTCCAGGCCCAGCGATTGCTGCTCGAGCTCGGCCTGCACCTCCTTTACTCTGGCCCTGTCTACTTGCACGGCGTCCAGGCGTGTCTGCATTTGCGCCAGCCAGTCCCGCGTGATGCGTTCCGCCAGCGCCAGCTGCGCCAGAAGCTTTTGCTGCGCTGGCGGCGACTGGCGCATAAGGCTCAGCAAATGGGCCCGCACCGCGTCCACACCGTCCGCGTCCCCGCGCGCGCCCTGGGCCTGTGCCAGGCTCTGACGCGCCGAGACCATGAAGATCAACGGTTGCAGATTCAGCAACTCACGCGCCTGGCGCTCGACGAAGCGACGCACTTCGGCCTGTTCCGAGGGCTCCAGCTGGTCAATCTGGTTGATGATGATGATGATTTTCTTGCCATACTGCTGCGCCAGTTCGAGGTAGACGCGGCCGGTCTCGGCCAGGGCGCGCCGGGCCGGGATGACGAAGAGCACGAGGTCGCTGCGGTGCAGGAACTCCAGGGCGATGCGCTCGTGGGTACGAAACACCGAACCGGTGCCGGGCGTATCGACCAGCGCCACGCCGGGCGCGCCGGTGCCTGGGTGCGCCCATTCGCGCAAACCATCCTCACGCAGCAGTGGCTTGCGCCGCGGCTGCTCCGCATACTGAATGAGCTCGATGGTTTCGGTGGTGGGCGTGATGCCCGTGGGCAGCAGCGCCTCGCCCAGCAGCGCGTTGATGAAGGTCGACTTGCCGGCGTTGAACTCGCCGACCACGGCGACCAGGAAGAAGGAATCGCGCAGGTCACGCGCCACCTCCTGCAGCCGCTTTTTGTCCGCCTGCGCTGGCTCGCCGATTTCTGCCAGAGTCTCCACAATCGTCTGCAAGAGCGCGATGCCTTCCAGGCGCAAGACATCCAGCGCGCCGGCCGAACGGTGCTCAGCTGCCTGCATCGTCGCCCCCGGCAATCTGACGCGCGCGCTGCAGCAGGCCAGTGGCGCCTAAAGTCGGCAATTCGGTCTCGATCGCATCCAGCTCGCGCGCGGCGTCCTGCAGGCGCGTCCGCTGCGCCCGGTGGAGTTGGCTCTGGGCGGTGACCAGGCGCGTCAAGGGCGCGACTGCATCGCGCCGCAGTTGCATGCCGCGCTCCACTTGCTGCAGCCCGGCCTCGCGCAGCGCCGCGCAATAGCTTTCACGCAAGGTCACCAATTGCCTGTCCTGCTCCGCGGCCAGCGCCCGGCCGCGCAGTGGCAGCAACACCAGACCCGCGACGGCCAGCAGGGGCAAGGCCAGCAGCAGGTAGAGCAAATCCGACATGGTTGAGAGCACCTGGCTGAGGAAAAAGCCGATCACGAGCAGCATGATTTCGTAGACTACCAGGTAGAGGCCGGTGTTGCGCAGATAGCGGTCGAACGCTTCCGCATTCGGCCAGCGCGACGACGTGATGGTGGTTTCCAGCTGCGCCGGGAGGGCATCCAGAGCGCGCCGGTCATAGGTCTGTGGCAATCGCAGCTCGCCAATCATTTTGTCCTGTATCGCTTGTGGCAGCGACTCCTGTTCGTTGCGCGCATACGCCACCAGATCGTCCAGATCCTGCATGTCCTGCCCTTCCAGACGCGGCCCAGTGCGGGCGCTGATTGCAGGCAGGTCGACAAGCGGAGCGCGCGCCTGTGACGCGGCAAAAACGCGCTCGACGTAGCTGCGGCCGCCATCGCGCCGCGTCAGGCCACCCAGGCCGATCAGTTCCAGCAGGCCGCGTCCGAAGAGATTCGGCGCCCGGCCAACGCTGAAGAGATCCCTCAGCGCCGCGCGCACAGTCGCGCCAGCCTCGTCCAGGCAGGCATCGACCTCGGCGATGATGCGCTCCAGCGCCAGCTCCTGGTCGCGCCGCTGCGCCAGCAATTGTTCCTCGATGTTGGCCGAGATGTTTTCGCAACGCGCCGTGGCTGCCTGATTCGCTTGCAAGGTTTCTTCTGCGACGCGCAGAACATTGCGCGTGATCTGCATGGGCGTGCGCAGTTTTTGCCGCAGACGGGCCACATCGCCCAGCTGCATGTCCACATAGCTGACGATGCGCTGCATACCGCTCGCGCGCCACGCGGCCTCGTCAAGTGTGCCGGCGCGCCAGGCTTCTTGCCCGACCCGCGCGGAGAGCGGCCACACTTCTGCCTCGCTTTCCAGCTGGGCGCGGCTTTCCTCGCGCACAAAATCGAGCACGCTGCGCGCCTCATCCTCACTGAGCAGGTCGATCTGGTTTACGAGCACGATGACGCGCGTGCCAAAACGCTTTAACTGCTGCAGATTCGCCAGGTTCTGCGCCGACATTGCCTGGGTGGCCAGCATGACGAGAAAGACTATGTCGGCGCGATGCAGGAAGCGGAGCGTGATTTCCTCATGACCGCGGAAGACCGATTCCAGGCCAGGGGTATCGACGAAACTCACCTTGCGCAACAGGGGCGAAGGGTAGAAAACAGAGGTCACGCCGGCGTCAGATTCCAGCGATTCCTGTTGCGCGCCGTAGCGCAGGATGCTGATGTGGTCAGTCGTCGGGGTGACACCGACCGGCATCAGGTCGCCGCGACCCATCAGCGCATTGATGATGCTGGATTTGCCCGCACTGAAAGGGCCGAGGAAAACGATCAGGAAAGGGTGATCGGCGTGCAGGAGGGCGTCGCGCAACTGCTCGCCCGTCCCGGACGGGAGTTCATCCAGCCTGGGCAGAAGCTCCAGCAGCGCTGCGATCACTGCGCTCTGACGGCGGCGCATCGTATCGTATGCCGCAATCAGCCCGTTCGCGTCCTCCGCCACACGGTTGCCTCCGCTCACCGGGATCACTTCAATCATAATGCGGACGGCCTGACGCGGCAATGCTGGGCAACTGCCCTGCTTGACAGCCCTGCGCCTGCCGATAAGATGCATGCGACCAGCAGGCACAGACTCTTGCTCAACGACTCGCTGCGCTACCACGACAATCAACTCTACTGCGATGCGCTGCCCGTGGCCGACATCGCTGCTCATACCGGCACGCCGGTTTACCTCTACAGTCTGCCGCGCGCCCTGGCCAACTTGCGGCGTATCAGGGCGGCCTTTGACTGGGCGGACGCGCGCATTCATTACAGCGCCAAGGCCAACGCCAGCCTCACCCTGTTGCGCGCGCTAATACAGAATGGCGCCGGCATTGATGCGGTGAGCCAGGGCGAGATGCAGCGCGCGCTGCTGGCGGGCGCATCCCCTGGCGACATCGTGTTTGCCGGTGTGGGCAAGACGCGCAATGAGCTGGACTGGGCGCTGCGCCAGGAGGTGGGCTGGATTAACGTGGAAAATGTGGGCGAGCTGGAACTGTTGAATCAGATCGCAGGATCCGCCAGCACGCGCATTGCGTTGCGTCTCAACCCGCAAGTGAAAGCTAGCACCCATCATCACATCGCGACCGGGCACGGCGGCGCGAAGTTCGGCCTGACCGCAGAGGTGATCCGGGACATTCTGGCGCGCCAGGCCGCGTTCCCGGCGCTGAACATCAATGGGCTGCATTTGCACATCGGCAGTCAACTGGGTGATCTGCAGGCCACGCAGGCGGCCATCCGGCTGGCGCTGGAACTTATGGCACCCTGCCCTGCCCTGCATACCCTGAACATCGGCGGCGGCCTGCCCGTCGCCTACGGGCCGCAGGACGAGGTGCTGGAGGTCAACAGCTTCGCACAGGCCCTGCGCCCGCTGCTAGAGGGGCGGCCACTGCTGCTGGAACCCGGCCGCGCCATCATCGCCGACGCCGGGATACTGGTGACCAGCGTACTCTACTGCAAGCAGCAGGCCGGGCATCGCTTCATCATCACGGACGCCAGCATGAGCGAGTTGATTCGGCCAGCGCTGTATCAGGCACAGCATGCTATCGTTCCGTTACGACCCGACAGCGCTGCCCCGCTTGAGCCGGCGCAGGTGGTCGGCCCGGTGTGCGAGAGCGCGGACCAGTTGGGCCACGACGTGCCCTTACCGCCCATGCAGCCCGGCGACCGCCTGGCAATCCTGGATGCCGGCGCCTACGGCATGGTGATGGCCAGCAACTACAACCAGCGGCCGCGGCCGCCGGAAGTGGTTGTCATGGCGGACGGACACAGTTGGCAGGTCACACGGGAACGCGAAACGCAGGAGGACCTGCTGCGCGGCGAGCATATGTTTTGAGTGGCTGGAGACTGACAATCCGGGACCAAAATGGTGATAGGTAGACTCGAACTACCGACCTCGAGATTATGAGTCCCGCGCTCTAACCGGCTGAGCTATATCACCATGCCGGGCGATAGCGGGGGCAGGATTCGAACCTGCGACCTCCGGGTTATGAGCCCGACGAGCTACCTCTGCTCTACCCCGCAATGTGGCGCGTAGCATGACAGGGACGGGCAGCCTTGTCAAGTCCCTGTTTGCCGGCCAGCAGCCGCCAGGCACTGACAATGCAATGCATTTCTGCTATACTTTGAACCCGAACAGATGTGCAGAAGGGCAGCCATGCCAGCCTTTCAGATTGAGTCGCCATTTCACCCAACCGGAGACCAGCCCGAAGCGATCGTGCAACTGACGGAGGGGCTGAACGCGGGCCACGACGACCAGACCCTGCTGGGCGCCACCGGCACCGGCAAGACCTTCACCATTGCCAACGTGATCGAGCGCACGCAGCGCCCGGCCCTCGTGATGGCGCATAACAAGACGCTCGCCGCGCAGCTCTACGCCGAATTCAAGGAGCTCTTTCCGCGGAACGCCGTCGAATACTTCGTCAGCTACTACGATTACTATCAGCCGGAAGCCTACGTCCCGCGCCACGACCTCTACATCGAGAAATCGACCAAGGTCAACGATCACATCGAGCGCCTGCGGCTGGCGGCCTGCGCCGCGCTGAACTATCGTCGCGACGTGATTGTGGTCGCCTCCGTGTCCTGCATCTACGGCTTCGGCGACCCAAGCGCCTGGCAGAAGCTGGTTGTGGAGCTGAAGACCGGCGACACAATCCGGCGCGACACGCTACTGCGCAAACTGGTCACCATCCAGTACAGCCGCAACGACTTCGATCTGCGGCGCGGCACCTTCCGCGCGCGGGGCGATACGCTGGAGATCTACCCGGCCTACGCCGAGACCGCCTTCCGCATCACGCTCTTCGGCGACGAGATTGAGCGCATCGTCGAGTTTGACGCGCTCACCGGCGAGCTGCTTACCAGACATGACAGCGTGCTGATCTACCCGGCAAGGGAGTACATAACCGACGCTGACAAACTGAAACAGGCGGTGACCGACATCGAGATCGAGCTGAGGGAGCACCTGGCCCTGCTAAAGTCGCAGGACAAGCTAGTGGAGACCCAGCGGCTCGAGCAGCGCGTCAACTATGACATCGAGATGCTGCGCGAGGTCGGCTTCACCAGCGGCATCGAGAATTACTCGCGCCACCTTGAGCAGCGGCCGCCGGGCAGCGCGCCCTTCACGCTCATTGACTACTTCCCGAAAGACTTCCTGCTGGTCATTGACGAGAGTCACATGTCCGTGCCGCAGATCCGCGCCATGTTCAACGGGGATCGCAGCCGCAAGACCGTGCTGGTGGACTACGGCTTTCGCCTGCCCAGCGCGCTGGACAATCGCCCACTCATGTTCGATGAATTTCGCCAGCGCACGGGACAGACGATCTACACCTCGGCGACGCCCGGCCCCTGGGAGAAGGAGGTCAGCGACGCCACCGTGCAGCAGGTCATCCGCCCCACCGGCGTCCTCGACCCTGTAGTGGAAGTGCGCTCCCCGGAAGGGCAGATCGACGATTTGCTGCAGGAAGTGGCGCAACGCATCAGCGTGGGTCAACGCACGCTCATTACCACCCTCACCCAGCGAATGGCCGAAGACCTCGCCGACTACCTGGTCGAGGCCGGCATCCGCGCCCAGTATCTGCATGCTGAAGTGGACACCTTCGAGCGTGTCGAGATTCTACGCGATCTGCGCCAAGGCGTCTACGACGCAGTCGTCGGCATCAACCTGCTGCGCGAGGGCATCGACCTGCCCGAAGTGTCGCTGGTGGCAATCCTCGACGCGGACAAGGAAGGCTTTCTGCGTTCCGAAAGCGCGCTCATCCAGAACATTGGCCGCGCCGCGCGCCACATCGAGGGCAAGGTCATCCTGTACGCCAGCCGTGTGACGCCCTCTATGGCGCGCGCGCTCGACGAGACGCGACGCAGGCGCGAGTTGCAGCACGCGCACAACCTGGCACATGGCATCGAGCCCGCGACCATCGTCAAGCAGGTGCGCGACCTGACCGACCGCGTGCGCGCCATGGTGGCAGAGGACAGAAAGATCGAAGCCGGGCTGGGAGAGGTGGCGCTCAGTGATCTGCCGGCGGACGAGAAGCTGCGCCTGATCAAGGAACTGGAGCGGGAGATGAAGACTGCGGCGCAGATGCTGGAGTTCGAGAAGGCCGCCATCCTGCGCGACCAGATCGTCGAGCTACGTTCGGCGCTCGTGCTGCAGCGGGCCGGCGGTGATGCGCTGGAAGCTGAACTCGCGATGCAGGCGCTCGACCTGGACGCTCAGGGTGCGTTGTAGCGCCAGATTCCGCCGACCATGGTGGCCAGCACCTGCGCACCTGGCAGCTCCTCCGGGTCACAACGCAGCAGATCACGATCCAGAAGCACCAGGTCCGCCAGATAGCCTGGCGCCAGCCGGCCCAGTCGGTCATCCATGCCCGCCGCCCAGGCCGACCCCAGGGTGTAGCCCTGCAAGGTCTCGGCGGCGGTAATGCGCAAGTCCGGCAGCCAGCCATGAGGGCCGGGTGAGCCGTCGGGCCGACGGCGGGAGATGGCGGCGTAGAAGCTCTTGAGCGGCTCAAAGGGTTCCACCGGCGAATCCGTGCCCAGCGCGATGCGGGCGCCGGCATCCAGCTGGGCGCGCAGGTTGTAGCTCCAGCGAACACGTTCGCCCCAGGCACTGTCGGCGGCAGGGTAATCCGAGGTCGCGTGAATCGGTTGCATGGAGGCGACCACGTTCAGCGCTGCCAGGCGCGGCACATCCGCCGGGTGGATGAGCTGCACGTGCTCAATGCGGTGGCGCAGGGTCTCCGGCGCCTGTCCACGCGCGGCTTCTTCCTGACGCGCAAGCTCAAAGACGTCGAGGACATCGTGCACGGCGCGGTCGCCGATGGCATGAATGGAAGTTGCCACGCCGGCCTGGCTGGCACGACTGACCAGGGCCTGCATTTCCTCGCGCTTGACGATGGCGACGCCCAGGTTGGCCGGCTCGCCTTCATAGGGAGCGAGCATCAGAGCAGTGCGCGGCCCGAGCGCGCCGTCGGCGAAAATCTTTTGCGCGCCGAGGCGCAGCCAGTCATCGCCAAAGCCGCTGCGCAAACCGCTGTCCAGCGCGGCCTCAATCCATTCGTGGTTAATCTGCTTGGTCACGCGCAGCGCCAGTTCGCCACGCTCGCGCAGAATCTGCAACGCCTGAAGACAGTCCGGGCCGTCAAAATCGTGCAGGCCAGTCAGTCCGGCGGCAAGCGCCTGTTGCTGGGCCGTGGCCATCAATGTGGCCAGCTGTGCTGGCGTCGCCCGCGGCAGGTGGGCACTCACAAGATCCATTGCCGTCTCCAGCAGAATGCCTGTGGGTTGGCCCTGGGCATCGCGCTCAATTCGTCCGCCTGGCGGATCGGACGTCCCGACGTGCAGCCCACAGCGACGAAGCGCTGCGCTGTTCACCCAGGCGGCATGGCCGCTTTTTGCGCTCAGGTAGACCGGATTCGCCGGTGCGACTGTGTCCAGATCCGCCGCCGTCGGGAAAAGTGGCTGCGGCCAGTAATCCTGTGACCAGCCCAGACCGCTAATCCATGCGCCGGGCGCGGTCTCTTGCACGCGCTGCCGCACACGCTGAAGCGCTTCCTCTTTCGAGGGCAGCTCGAAGACATCCACCTCCTGCAAAGCAAGCGCCGTTCCGGCCCAGTGGATGTGCGCGTCGATCAGGCCGGGGATGATGTGTTGACCGCCCAGATCATCGCGCGCGCTGCCGGGCCCGGCCAGCGCCAGCATCTCCTCGTCAGTGCCCGCAGCGACAATGCGCTCGCCGACCAGCGCCAGCGCGCTGACCAGCTGCCTGGCAGGATCCTGCGTGCGAATCTGACCATTGAACAGCACACGTTCGACGACGCTCATGGTTGCTCCAGAAGGTTCAGGGCTTGTCTGGCTGCTTGCAGCGTGGGCGCGCCTTCCAGCCAGGGGCGGGTGATGGTGGTGGCGCCCAGTTGCGCGGCCACCTGGCATACGCGAGGCATGTCTCGTTCAAGACGGTGAGCGCAGGCCAGCACGGCCGCCGCAAAGACATCGCCGGCACCGGTGGTGTTCACTACTGGCAGCTGCGGCGTTAAGTAGTCGAATGGAACGCCATGGTGATAGCAGGAGCCGCCGCGCTCGGCCCGCGTCACAAAGAGCCAGGCCACGCTGGCCGCGAAGGCCGCCTCCAGGTCGGGCGCTGCGGCAATGTCCTTTTCGCTGAAAACGACGATGTCGACGTGGCGCAGCACATCTGCATCGAACCAGTGGCGGAAGCGCACCAGGCCATGCTCATCGCGCTCGCGCAGCCAGCCCTGGGGCGTGAGCAGCACTGTAGCGTTCGGGAAGTGGGCCGCCAGCGCCGGGTCGACCTCCCCGGTCAACGGTGCCAGATGCACCAGCCGCATATCGCACCAGGTACAAGGGACATCCGACGGGCCCAGCGGCGCAGCAAGTTCGCGCAGAATCTGTGTGCGCCGGCCGGCAGTGTCGTAAAGGTTTTCGAAGGTGCTGGTGGCCGCGTCGGGAGTGACATGCAGGTCATGCAGCAAGGGACGCAAGTCTTGCAGCAGTGGTTCATGTGACGCGACGCTGGTGAGCAACCGGACCCGCAGACCCAGCGCGTGCGCCGTTCGTGTTGCACAGGAAGCGGTGCCGCCCTGGCGGCGTGTGCCTTGTGGCGTCAGGTCCGCGGTCATGTGACCAATGACCAGACAGGTTGCTTGCGGCATTAGTCCTGAGCGGGAATGATGTTTACCTTGCGCGCCTCACCTTCCCCGCTGCTCTCGGTGGTGACATCCTCGCGTTCGCGCAAGGCGAGATGCACAATGCGCCGTTCGTAGGGCGGCATTGGCTCCAGGGCCACTGGACGCCCCATGCTGGTAGCCTGGTCCGCCATGCGGCGCGCCAAGGCAAAGAGCCGGATCATACGACGCGCCTTGTAGCCGCCCACATCCACGACGATATTGGCACGGCGCTGCAGCTCGCGGCTGGTGACCAGGCGCGTGATGTATTGCAGCGACGCCAGGGTCTCGCCCTTGCGTCCGATGAGGACACTGAGGTCACTTTCGCCGGTGATGTCCAGCATCCAGGGCGGTTCTTCCTCGTCCGTCGGCTCGTCGCGGCGTACCTGCACCTCGGCCCGGATTTCCATGTTCTCCAGCAGTTCGGCAAGCACGACCTTGCCTACCTCGGCGTCTTCTTCCAGGTCGCCCTCGTAAAGTTCCGCCGCAGCCGGCATCTCATCCATGCTGTCGGGTTCAGGCTCTTCATACTCATCCTGGCTTTCGTCTTCCACGACTTCCAGTTCTTGCGCCGCGGACTCTTCTTCAGCGACGATCATACTGGCTGCCGGAGCGGGTGGAGGCGTGGTCAGCAACTGCAGCCGAACGCGTGCCGGACGAGCACCCAGGCCGAACATGCCGCGGGCCGGCTCTTCGAGCACTTCAACCATGACGTCATCAGGCCCAACGCCAAGTTGCTCCAGCCCGCTGGCAACCGCCTGCTCAACGTCCTCGCCGGTAACCTCGATCGAACGATCCTCATTCATTCTGCAAGTCCTCAATTCTGGCCAGCCGCCGAGCTGATCAGCGCAACTCAGCGATTGCGAGTCTTCACCTTGCGCCCGCCCTTGTCGTCGTCATCCCGTCTGCGCCGCTTTTCGGCACGGGGGGGAGCTTTCGCCGGGAGGGCTGCTGCAGCCTGGCCATCGTCCAGTTCAGGAGCGCCACGTCGCAGAAGCTTGCGCAAATCCAGTTTCGACTGCCCCATCAGGCTGTACTGGATGATACCGATGACGTTGGAGATGACGAAATAGATCGACAGACCCACGGAGAATGACAGGGAGAAGAACCCGAACATCAGGGGCATGATGGTGGTCATGGACTGGGTCATGGCCTGCGCCTGGCTGGGACGTCCGTCCGAGCTGGATTGCGGCGGCGCGGGCGTAACGGTCAGTTTTGACTGCGCCCAGGTCGTCACCAGTACCAGCACTGGCAGGGCCAGCGCCCATTGCGGGTTGTTGGTAGGGGGCTGGCTGAGGTCCATGCCCAGCCACAGGTTCTCCAGCGGCACCATTTGATCCAGGCCCGGCAGCAGGAAGCGGCCGGAGAGGTCGAGTAACTGAAAAGGCGTGGCCGCCAGCGTGAAAATAATCGCCTGGTAGAGGCCAATCAGAATGGGGAACTGGATGAGCAGCGGGAGACAGCCGCCAAAGGGGTTGACGCCATGCTCTTTGTAAAGCGCCATCTGCTCCTGCGCCAGCTTTTCGCGATCGTTCTTGTGTTTCTCCTGCAGCTGTTTGAGTTCCGGCTGCAGCTGTTGCATGCGCTTTGAGGAGCGCTGCTGCTGCGCCGTCAGCGGCAGGATGGCCAGGCGAACCAGCACAGTGAAGACGACGATCGACAGCACAATATTCTGACCCAGAATCGAGTAGAGCAGGGTCAGCAGGGTGATGAAGGGATTAAGAATCAGATCCCACATGTGGTCACATCTTTCCCTTTGCTACGCCAGACACCCTAGCGACTGTAGGTCCAGCGGCGTTCACCGTTTTGTACACCATAGGCGACCAGCGCGTCCTCGTTGGCGAGCGTGCTGACCGCCAGCAAAGGCTCTGAATCCGCGCCCTGATCCAGCAGCAGCATGTCCGAAACGATCTCGCCAGCCAGTTCGCGCGTGAAATAAGTGCGTCCGTCATCGCGGTCGAGCCAGTAGAGTTTCTGGTCTCTGCCAGCGACGATGACGTACTCGCCACTCGCTACCGGAGTCGCGCGGATGGCGCGTTCGCTAACTTCGGACTGCCACAGCAGGCGGAAGCTTTCCTCGCGGATTTCCAGGGCGTAGACATTGCCGCCCAGATCAGCCGCGTAGAGCACCCCGTCAACGATGGCAGGCGCCCCCCACACCCAGTCCTCTGTCGAGAACTCGGCCAGGATACTTCCCTGCCGGGATATTTTGAAGATCTTGCGCGAGAAACTGCCCGTGTACAACTGCCTCTCATACACCACGGGCGCCACCGGCGCCGCGCCGCCCAGGTCCAAACGCCAGATTTCGGCACCGTCTTGCGGGTCGAGGGCGTAGAGATTGTGATCCAGCGAAGTGAAGAGCAACATGCCGTCCAGCAGCAGGGGCTGTGACCAGATACTCTGGCCGGTCTCGAAACTCCAGCGCAGCTGATGACTGTCGCGCTCAAGCGCCAACAGCGTACGCTCCGCCCCGACGTACACCAGTTCCTCGCCCAGCAGCGGTGAAGCCAGGATGCGGCCCGGCAACTCCTTGCCTTCCTCGAGCCGCGCATCCGCCCGCGCCAGGTTCACTTCGAAGAGGCGTTCCGTGTTGCTCAATACCAGCAGGTTGTTTTCGTCCAGTTGCAGAGGTTTGGAGAAGAACTGGTTGGGCGCGGCCTCCGGCCCGCCAAACTCCCAGATGCGCGCCTTGCCTTCCTCGTCCACGCGAATCTCGCCGTCCGCATTGCGCAGCCGCACCGGCTGCCCGTTGCCGGAGTCGATCATGGTGATTTTGTTGTTATAGGTCAGCAGGATGCTGTCACCGTCGCCGAGCGTGCTCAGCACCGGCCAGCCGGACTCCTGGCGAATGGGGACGCAGGCAGCGACCCAAAAGAGGAGCAGCAGGAGCAGCGCATGACGCAAGCGCTGTGGGATAACGCTAGTCAAGGTCCGGCACCGGATCATAACCGCCTTCGTTAAGGGGGTGACAGCGGGCGATGCGCTTCACACCCATCCATCCACCGCGCAACAAACCATAGCGTTCAATTGCCTCATAGGTGAAGACAGAACAGGACGGATGAAAGCGGCAACTGGAGGGCAACACGCGAGACACATAGCGCTGGTAACCGCGTATCAACGCCAGCGCAACCCGCTTCATTCCCCATCGTCCCCACTGACCAGCAGCCCCGCCCGTTGCAGCTGCTGCGTCAATGCAATGCGCACGGCCGCAAGAGATTCTCCGGCAAGTGCTGGCTGCGCGACAACAACCAGATCATGGCCCGGCTGCAATTGCGCGTGCAGGTCGCGCAGGGCCTCGCGCAGCAATCGTCGGACGCGATTGCGCGTCACGGCTCCGCCCAGATTCTTGCCGGTGACGACGCCATAGCGGTTATGAGAACACAAGCCGCGCGCCACGCCAAGGCGCAGCAAGCGATTCGCGTAGCTGTGCCCGCGCTTGCGCACGCGGCGAAAGTCGGCGCCATCGCGCAGGCGGAGACGCCGCTCCATGCCCGCGCTCAGGCCTTCCAGTTGACTTTCTTGACGTGATTGGGCGTGACAGTCAACACATGCCGGCCACTGCGCCGCCGTGCCTGTAATATGCGCCGACCGCCCTTCGTGTGCATCCTCTGACGAAAGCCGTGAACCCGCTTGCGCCTGCGAATCTTGGGCTGCCATGTGCGCTTGGTCGACATTTTTGCGATCCCTGTCCTGGTTGCCCGGTTGCTACAGCCACAGCGCGACGCCGTCGCTGACAGCGGCGCAGTATACCTGAGGGCCAGGCGAGGGTCAACCCGGCGCTTGTATGTGCACTGCACCTCCAGTATACTGCCATCCGTTCCGATGCAGGCTGTCGAATGTAGTCTGCGTCCCCCCGGCCGGAGGCACAATGTCAGCTCCGCCAACGTCCAGCAGCCTGCTGCCGTTCAGAATCGAGCCAGAAGATGTTGACTACATCAGCAACCTGCTGCTGGAGCAGGAGCGGCCACTTGCCACACTGACCCTGGCGCGCAAGGTGGTCCAGGAAAGGCTGGATGCGGAGCGCCGCCATCTGCAAGAACGCTTCCGCAACGCCCGCTTCTACAACCCGGCCGAGGCCTGCAGCACAGGAGACCGGCTCATCTTCCCGGCGCTGGACTACGCCGCCGGCGAAGTCGTGGGTCAGCGGGCCGGCAACCATCCCGGGCTCGAACCCTTCACAGTGATCGCGGTCAACTTCGAGGAAAACGGGCGCACACGCGAGTTCGCGACGCAGCTAGATGCGCCACACACGCTCAGCCGGGCAGAGGACGACAATTCAATTGACCACCTCGGGCCGGCGCTAACTGTTGATGACATCATGGAGCAGTCCGGCGAGGAGATTCTTGAGGAGTTGCAGGAAAAGCTCTTCGACGCCGGCAATCTGCTTCGCCTGAAGGATGAATGGTTTGTGCGCGAGCTTTTGCTCGATGTAGAGGAAGCGCATTTGAACCTGGCGGAGGCCGTGCTAGACATCCATGGCGGCGGCCCCTTCGCCACGACGGAGATACTGGAGCAGATCGGCGGTCTTTCCGGCTCGCCGGCGCTGCACGAGTTCTCGATGAACAACAGCCTGCTGCACGATGAGCGCTTCGACGAGGTTGGCCCAACCGGCGCTGTGCTCTGGTTCCTGAAGCGCATGGAGCCTGAAGAAGTGCAGACGCCGCCGCCGCCACTTCGCTATTCCCGCATCGAACACGACCGCAGCCTGCTTGATGATGACATGCTCGATCTTGAGGCCGACATCGACGATGAGCTCTCGCCGCTGCGCTATGCCGGCGACGAGATTTCCAGCGCCGTCGTGACCCTGATCTACCCTCATCGGCGCCTGGGCACCCTGCCGCTCAACGCACGTTTGCGCACTTTTTTCCCCACCGCGCGGCAGAGCGAGCGGGTGTACGTCACCCTCGTCGACGCGCGTGACGGCGAGGAGTTCACTGGCTGGATCGTGCGTCGGGAACGCTATGTCTGCGGACTGGGAAATTACTATCGCAAGTACGCACTGCCTGTGGGAGCCTACGTTGACGTGAGCCGCGACGAAAAGGCGGGTAGCATCTTGCTGAATCTGGGTCAGTACCGGCCGCGCAAGGAACTGGTACGCCTCATCACGCCGCGTGACAACCAGCTGGCGTTCAAGGAAGCCAGAGGGACTATCGGCGCCAGATACGACGATCAGATGGTGCTGGGCGCGGAAGAGCCGCGCAGTGTCGATGCCCTGTTCGAGGAGAACCTGAAGCAAAGACGCCCGCTGTTGCACAACATCAACAGCGCCCTGCGCGCACTGGCGCCGCTTTCGCCCCAGGGCGCGGTACACCTCAAGACACTTTACAGCGCCGTCAACGTCATTCGGCGTTGTCCGCCTGGCCCGCTTATGGCTGCCCTGGTCGCCAATCCGGAATTCGAATATGTCGGCGATCACTACTGGCGCGTGGCTCGCCAGGGACAGGCCATATGACCACCCGGATTGCCCGCTCCGGATTTCTTATCAAGCCCACGCTCAAAACGCGCTTCTTCATTGACTATGATTGGTGGCAGCGCAGCCGTGAAGATTTGCGCATCTATCTCCTCAGCCATATCCAGCCTGGGCAGCGCGAACACCTGCTGGGAAGCACAGAAGGACTTCTAATCGATTACATCGACCCTGACACGGGGGAAGTGTTACGGATGGATCAACTTGCCCTGGCCATCCGTCATGCCGCTGCCGCTCCAGATTTCATCAATCGGCAAACTTCGCTGGTAGACAGCGTGTTTCGTGTTTTCCTCGGCAACAATAATCAGCCTCGCACGCCGCTGCAGCTGGCCGAGGCGACCGGACGCAACGCCACGACCATTCTCAAGACCTTTGGCAGCACGCGAATCTACAAGGGCATCCGGCCCTGGACCCCGGAAGAGGACGCAGCCGCTACATGAGCCGCGTCGTCAACGTGGACAGCACCGGCAAACGCCGCAACCAGGTGCGTCGCACCATTGCTGAACTACTGCGCCGCCTCAGCCAGAAATCCAGCCTCGATGTAGAGGCACGCGACATGCTGGCGCTGATGGTATTTTGCCTGCACGAGATTGATGAAGGCATCGAGCAGAGTGCGCTCGTCTGGGAAAAACGCAATTACTGGGTCAAGGCCGAGGAGCTGCGTCAACGCTGGCGCTGGACGAACAGGTGCGCGACAGACCTGCAAAAGATCCTGCGTAACGACGAGCCAGGACAGGTGCCGCTGGTGATCGCTGACCTTTTGCCGCACTTCCGCGACGTTCGCATCAACCGTTATACGCGTAAGCCGGAACTGTGGCGCGACTGCTACCGACGTTTGTTGCAGGAAGACGCGCCGGCCGCAAGCGCGCGCAGCTAGCCGAACACAATCCCCAGGTCGCGTGCCATCTGAACCATCTCGCCCTGCGGGTCGACCCGTTTCATTTGCAGGGCAGCGCCCAGTGGGATAGTAACGATCTCTGTGCCCTGCAGCGCCACCATGTAGCCCCAGCGCTCTTGCGCCACCAGATGCGTCGCCGCCGAGCCGAAGCGAGTCGCCAGCCAGCGATCCCGTGGCGAAGGTTGACCGCCACGTTGCAGATGGCCCAGCACGGTTACGCGCACCTCGGCGTCCACGCTGTCGGCCAGCAGGCTACCCACGTTGTGACCCATGCCTCCCAGGCGACCTTCGGAGCCGTTCTTGCCTTCAATATAGTAGAGTTGGCTGCCGCCTACCGGCGCCGCGCCCTCCGCCACAACGATTAGACTGAAGCGTCGCCCGGATGCCTGCAGCTGGCGGATCTTCTCGCAGACAACCTCGATATCAAACGGGATTTCGGGAATGAGAATGGCGTCAGCGCCACCCGCAACGCCTGCCTTGAGCGCGATCCAGCCAGCATGACGGCCCATCAACTCGAGCACCATCACTCGGTGATGACTTTCGGCCGTGGTGCGTAACTTGTCCAGCGCTTCGGTCGCGGTGTTGATGGCCGTATTGAAGCCGAAGGTGACGTCTGTCTCGCTGAGGTCGTTGTCGATCGTTTTGGGAACGCCCACAACTGGCGCGCCCAGGCCGGCAAGGCGGTGTGCGATGGCCATCGTGCCGTCGCCGCCGGCGACGATGAGCGCATCGAGGCCACGCTCGGCCATTCGGATTACGGCTTCCTGCGAGACATCTTCAACTGTCACCGTGCCGTCAGGCCGCATTACGCGCAATGCAAAGGGGTTGCCACGGTTGGCGGCCCCCAGAATCGTCCCGCCACGCGCCAGCAGGCCGCGCACGCCCTCTTCATCCAGCAAGATGCCCGGCGTGCCGGCATAAAGGCCGTCAAAGCCATTGCGGATCCCCATCACTTCCCAGCCGTAACAGCGGATCGCGGTCAGCACGACCGCACGGATGACCGCGTTTAGTCCCGGGGCATCGCCGCCGCCCGTCAGGATGCCAATGCGTTTCGTCATGCGTTCGCCAATCTGTCGCGTCCGGAGCCCTCGCCTGTCGCTGGTGGACTCACGACTGTCAATCATACCATTAGCTGCAAGGAGGCAGCACTGGGCGGAAGCGCCTGCCTGGCAGGGCAACACCTTGTGCACTATGCTGGAGAACGAGTATAATTCCTGCAGGGATAATGGCTATCAATCCCTGAAAGTTGTGCAGTTTATCTGGCGGAGCGATGACTGTGTTCATCGAACGGATCACAGTGGAGGACGTGCGCAAGCAGGCGCTGCCGCTTGGTACGCATGTCGTGGCCGGCAAGGGCTTGCTGGGCCGCCCGGTCTCCTGGGCCAGTGTCGTCTACCCGGAGTACTCTGCACCAGCCAGACTCCCCCAGGAGGGAGAACTTATCCTGTTGGCCAGCCAGCCAAGAAACAGCGCGCCTGTCACCACCGAGATAGACGTGGTGCGCCATGCATCTGACACGCAGGCAGCCGCGGTCGTGCTCAGCGATACACCCTCGCCGGCGACGGTCGCAGAAGCCAACACTTACAACATTCCACTGCTGGTATTGCCCGGCAATTCGCGCATTCGCATGGTGGAGCAGGCGGTCATCAGCCTGCTGGTGGACCGCAAGGGACAGCTGGAGCAACGCGGCGCGCAGATCTACCGCCAACTGGCCCGCATTACTTCCAACAACGGTGGTATGCCCGAGCTCATCAATGCCATATCGCGCCTGACGGAGAAGACGGTCGTCATCCAGGACAAGCGCCTGCGCGTGCTCTACAGCTCGGTGCAGCCACACCTTGTCAACTCCTGGGGAGAAGTCGAGCACTTTCTGACACGTCACGACAACCTGCCCACTGATTTCCAGGACCGTTTCCGCGTTACCGAAATTGACAGCGCTGTGCTGATGCAGGCCATCCCCACGCCTGGTCTGGCGCGCCTGGTTGCGCCGGTCGTGGCCGGCGACGTCGGCCGCGGTTATCTCTCCGTTGTCGGGATGGATACAGATCTGGACGATGTCGACACCCTCGTCACCGAGCACGGCGCCGCCGCCTGCGCACTTGAAATGGCCAAGGCCAAGGCCGTAAGTGACACCGAGAAGCGCCTGCGCGGCGCTTTCCTTGACCGTCTGCTCATCGGTGACGTCAGCCAGCAGGAGGCGGTCAGCCAGGGCGAGCGCCTGGACCACAACATGAGCGTAACCCATACTGCTATCGTGCTCGCCTGGCAAGGGGAACGGGCCCCTTCAGTCCGGCGCCTGGAAACCCTGGTCAAGGGAGTGGTCGCCCGCAAGCGGGCCAAGGCGCTTGTATGGCAACGCGAGCGGGAGCAAGAGGTGCTGGTGTTCTTCGCGCCCGACGAGGCCAACCCTGTCGATTCCGGGCTGGTGCTGGCGCAGGAATTCTGTACCCAGGTGTGCCGCCAGTTCAGTGGCGCGCGCGTCGCCGTCGGCCTTGGACAGACGGCGCGCGAAGTCAGCTCCTGGCGCAACAGCTATCGCGACGCCCGCCAGGCGCTTGATCTGGCCCAACGGCTGCAGACCGACATTCCGCTTTATATCGGTGACCTGGGCGTATTTCAGCTCATCCTCAATCTTTCCGACCGGGACCGGCTCGTCGAGTTTTGCGACCGCAACCTGGGGCCCCTGCAGGAGTACGACCACCGGCAGCACGCAGACCTCGTCAAAACGCTGGAAGCTTATTTTCATTGCAATGGCAACCTGAGCCGAACCGCCGAGACCCTGATTGTGCATCGCAACACCTTGCTTTATCGCATGAATCGCATTGAGGAAATCGCCGGTATCGACATGAAACGGCCAGAAACCCGGCTGGCCCTGCACCTGGCGTTAACCATTCGCCGCCTGTTGTCGATCGCCTGAGCGAGCCGCCATTTGCCGTCAGCCTCGTCGTGTGCTAAAAAGGTAAATGTCAATCGCGCCCGTCGCGCTCTGTGCATGCTGCCCAAGGCGTGGTACATTATGTTCTGGCAGATTTTTAGTTGCGCTCCGGCCATGCTTTGGTCAGCGGATTTATTCTGGTTTGCATCGCCCACCAATAGAGTTAGGTGACGCCAGCCATGAAGAGTGAACGGTACTCTCCACAAGTCTCCGGACCTAATCTGCACCCGCTGGACCGCAATGAGCGCGATGCGTGTGCGTTGATTTGTGCGGTGCGGAAGGGTGCTGAAGCGACTCATGGCAATGTAAAGCGCACAATTGAAGCTTTGGCGCGCATGGGCCACCGCACCGGTTACATCGACGGTGAGGGGGACGGCGTCGGCATTCTGACCGACATTCCGCGTCAACTCTGGACTCGCAAGCTGGCCAAGGTCGGGCTGCGTTCCTCGCTGGCATCGAGCTCCCGTTTCTGGGTAGCCCATGTGTTTATCCCGGCCACCTCGCTAAGCCAGGCGGAACAGATCGTGGAGAAGATAATTCTCGAGATCACGGCTTCCGGTCTGGAGGCCCTACTCGACATGCCGGGGCTGGTGGACCCGAATGTCCTTGGGCGCAATGCCGAAAGAAGCGCGCCCATATTCTGGCAGATCGCCGGCATCAGCGGCAGCGTGCCAAAGGCCGATCTCGAACGCACGCTCTATACGCTGATGACGCGGCTGGAGCGCGAGCTGAACGTACACTTCCCCTCGTTCTCTTCCCACAGCGTCGTCTACAAGATGCAGGGGACGGTGGAAATCTTGCGCCGCTACTATCCCGAACTGCGTGACCCCGACTACGCATCTACGATCACCCTTGGGCATGCGCGCTACAGCACCAACACCAACCCCATTTTCGAGCGCGCCCAGCCCTTTGACGTGCTGGGGCACAACGGCGAGTTCAACACAATCTCCCGCTTCCGCATGGAAGCCGCCATGCTTGGCATCGAGCTTGACAGCGCCAATTCTGATTCACAGGACGTCGACCGTGCGATCTCGGCGCTGTGCCACGACTTTGGCCTTGACCTCATTGAGGCCATGGAGCTCGTTTTCCCGCCCTTCGAGCACGACCTGATCCGCAATTCACCTGAAATCCGCACGATGTACGAGCAGATGAGATACAGCTTCGGCCCCTTTGCCCAGGGCCCTTCCGCGGTCGTCGCGCGCATGGGCGACCTGGCCATCTTCAGTGTGGATGCCCTGGGGCTGCGGCCGCTGTGGTTTGGCGATACCGAGAAGGAATACTTCGCCAGCTCCGAGCGCGGAGTCTATCCGCTGGACATGATGTCCTCCGATCCCCGGCCGCTGGCGCCGGGCGAGAAAGTCGCGCTGCGAATTGAACAGGGCCGGCGCATCGAGGTGCTGGATTACCCGGCCATACAGCGGCATGTGTTACAGCGCTTCCGTGCGCGCGGCATCCACTTCTCCTGGATGTCGGGCGGCATTCCCGCCCTCATTGGACAGAATGGTAACGGGCATAACGGCCGCTCCGTCAACGGCGTCAACTCTCACGCCAATGCAGGCAGCCTGCCCGTGCCGCGTGAAGAACGCTTCGGCCCTGCCGCGGACGCAGATCCTGCAGGCAACTTTCCAGGTGGCGGCCAGGGCGGTGGCGCGCAGTTGCAAACGCTGGAGCGCAGTGCCACAAGCACGAAGGTATTGCCCTGGACGGAAAAGGCGACGCCAATTAACCTGAAGTTGATGGCCGCCATGGGCTGGGAGCGTTACCACACCAGCCTCATTGACAGCATGGTCGATAATGAAAAGGAACAGATCGGCTCGCTGGGCTGGGATGGTCCGCTGGCCGCCATGGCCCGCACCCGATCCAATCTGACGGATTACTTCAAGGAAACTGTGGCCGTCGTCACCAATCCTTCCATTGACAGGGAACGGGAGCGCTCGCAGTTCTCGACGCGCGTGTTGCTGGGCACACGGCCCGAGATCGGCCAGGTCGCCAACGAGGAAAACCGACTGCTGCAACTGGAGACGCCGTTGCTCACCGGTGGACACCCGGATCTTGCGTCGGTAGAAATCATGCGCAAGGTTGCCAGCCTGCACGGCACTCACACGCTGGAAGACATTGGTGAATACTTTGGCGAAGAGATGACGCGCCTGGCGCTGGTCACCGAGCCGGAGGAAACGGTCGAACAGGCCTTGCAGCATCTGCAGGCAGCTGCCATCGAGGCGGTTCTGGGCGGAGCGCGCTGCCTGCTGCTGGATGACGAAGAATCGCTATCGGGAGATGGGCTGTGGCTGGATCCCGCGCTGGCGACCATCGCCGTTGACAAGGCCTTGCGTGAGGCGCCGCATGCACCCAATCTGCGCCGGCGCGCCGGCATTATCCTGCGCTCGGGCGCCCTGCGATCCCTGCACGACCTGGCGCTGTGTACCAGTCTTGGCGCCAATGCCGTCGCGCCCTATGCCATTTATGCCGTGTCGCTAAAGAAGGCACCGCGCCCCACGCGCAAACCGCTGAGCGATGAAGATACGCTGCGGGCGCTCGACTCCAGCGTCAAAATCCTGACAGCCGGCCTGCAAAAAGTCACCTCAACCATCGGCTGCCACGAGCTACGCGGCTACGGTCATTCCTTCAGCTCGGTCGGCCTGACGGACAGCGTGGCCGAACTTTTCGGCACGCCCAACTATTTCGGTTCCGCCGAACGCGGACTGACCTGGGATGCCATTCAGGCGGACGCTGAGTCTCGCGCCAGCGACCTGCGTGGCGACTCCCGTGCCAGGCTGGCCAACGCTGACCGCTTCTACCCCAAGATGTGGAAGAAGGCCGAGTCCGTCGCCCACGGGGAGCTCTCCCTTGAGGAATACACCGACGTCTTGCTCAACCTCGAGGATCAAATCCCTATCGCCATCCGGCACACGCTGGGGCTACGGGAGAGCGAGCAGCCACTGAAGCCCGAAGACATCGACACCTCGGTGGCCGGCAAGGGCCGTCGTCACACGATGCCGATTCTCATCACCGCCATGTCATTTGGGTCACAGGGAGAACTGGCTTACAGGGCCTACGCCGAAGCCGCCAAACGGCTGGACATCCTTTGCGTCAACGGTGAGGGTGGCGAGCTGCCAGAGCTGATGGGCCTGTATCCGCACAATCGTGGTCAGCAGGTGGCCTCCGCCCGTTTCGGCGTCAACGCGGCCTTCCTAAACTCGACCGGGCTAATTGAAATCAAAATTGGCCAGGGCGCCAAGCCTGGCGAGGGCGGCCATCTGCCTGGCTTCAAGGTGACCGAACAAGTTGCTGCGGCCCGTCAGACAGTCCCCGGTGTCGGCCTGATTTCACCCAGCAACAATCATGATCTCTACTCCATTGAGGACCTGGCGCAGCTGATCGATGAGTTGAAGACAGCCAACACCAGCGCCCGCATCTCCGTGAAAATACCGGTCGTGCCGGGCGTCGGCATCATCGCCGTCGGAGTCGCCAAGGCCGGCGCCGACATCATAGCGCTTACCGGCTACGAGGGCGGAACGGGCGCGGCGCGCGCACACGCCCTGCGCTATGTTGGGTTGCCGGTGGAAATCGGCCTGTGGCTGACGCATCGCGCGCTCATTGAGAGCGGCCTGCGCGACCGGGTGGAGCTGTGGTGCGACGGAGGCATGAAGAGCGGGCGCGACGTGGTCAAGATGATATGCCTTGGCGCGGATCGCGTCGGCTTCGCGACCATGGCGATGGTCGCCATCGGCTGCACCATTTGTCGCAAGTGCCAGGACGGCACCTGCCACGTTGGCATCACCACCCACATCAAAACGAAAGAGGAGGCGAAGTCCAGGGGCCTGCCTTCCTTCGAGCCGCGCGACTTCGAGTCCGCTGTCGCTGGCATCTGTAATGTGTTCCAGATGCTTGGCGAAGACATTCGCAAGTGGACGGCGCGCGTTGGCGTCAGACGGACGCAGGACCTCGTTGGTCGCGTCGACCTGCTCACGCAGGCGTCACTGCACGATCGCCTGAACCTTGATGTGCTCATGCAACCTGTGCCGCCCGTGCAAAAGAATCGCATACAAAAGGGCGTCGGGCGCCTCGTGACCCGCCCGCGCAATACGCTCAGCAAGCAAATCACGCAGGAGTTGGCAGAGTACGCCGCCCAGGGCTTCACCGAAATGACCTATGATGACGAGACTGTGATGGCCAGCGATCGCGCGCTGGGCACGCATCTTTGCGGCGCGCTCAAACGCGGCTTCCCGAATGCCCACAAGATGGAGAACATCCATCTTAGCTTCAGCAACTCCGCCATCGCCGGCAACGGCCTCGGCGCCTTTACCGATGCGCCGGTGAACATCGTCGTGGAGGGCGGCGCGCAGGATGGCGTTGCCAAGTGCGCGCGTGGCGGCAATGTTACGGTTCTGAAGGGCCTCAACCACAACGGCAAACGCCTTGATGGCTCCGTCGGCAAGAGCTTCGCCTATGGCGCCCAGGGCGGCTTCTTCATTGTGCAGGGATGCGCCGACACACGCGCCTGTATTCGTTTCAGCGGCGCAGACGTCGTCTTCGGCGGCGAGCTCACGGAACCGCTGCGGGATGATTTGGGCGGCATCGGGGCACGCGCGCATTTGAAGGGCTACGCCTTCGAATACATGACCTCGGGTCGCGCGCTGGTGCTGGGCGACCCAGGCCCGTGGATTTGCGCCGGAATGACCGGCGGCGTCATCTTCCAGCGCATTCAGCCGGACATGAACCTGACGGTCGATGCCATCCGCAGCCGCATTGCGCCTGGCGCCTCGGTGGACATCTATGCACTGGATGAACGTGATGTCAAGGACGTGCAGGAATTGATGGATATCTACATCAACACGCTGGAAGAAAACCGGCAGGCAGACTCCGTGCAGCATCTCTACAACCTGAAATCGCGCCCGCAGGACTATTTCATTCGCATCTCGCCGCTGCGCCACGAACCGGAACAATAACCTCCCGCCCCGCAGTCCGGCACCGGATTTACGACGACATGTCACATTCGTCGTAATATGGTGTAGACAGCTCCAGGGGGAGGGCCGGGCATCATGGAACGCAAGTTGTATCGTTCGTGCGTTGAGCGTCAACTGGCCGGAGTTTGCGGCGGGCTGGCCAGGTATCTGAAGCTGGACGTCACGATTGTACGGCTAGTCTTCGTGTTTATGGCACTGGTTGGCGGGCCCGGCCTGCTGATTTATCTCGTCATGGCCATCGTCGTGCCGGAAGAGACGCGGAAGATCAAAATCGGGCAGGACGCAGAGATTTTCTGACGCGCTCAGGCGACTGCGCTCTGAACGCCCGGCACGGTTGCCAGAACGCGCTGGATCTTCAGCGCCAGGTGCAGAATTAGACGGTTCTCGGCGTCATCAAGGTGAAGGTTGGTCAGGTTATTGATGCGTTCAAGGCGGTAGACGAGCGTGTTGCGGTGCACGTCCAGCTCCTTGGCGGCTCTGGCCAGATTACCGTTGGCCTGAAAAAAACCGTTCAGCGTGCGTATGTATTCTCCCTGGCGGCGTTCATCATGTTCCAGCAGCGTCGACAGCGTCGCTTCGTGAAAGCGCTCCAGATCCTCCAGGTTGTGTTCCTTCAGAGCCAGCAGCAACTGATACAGCTTGAGGTCGCCATAGTAGGTTGCCTGGTCACGTTCACCAAGCTCGGTGGCGATGCCCAGGGCGTCGCGCGCCTCACGCCACGCCTCGCGCATGGCTGTAAGCCCGCAGCAGGGCCGGCTGATGCCCACGCCGATGCAGCCATTGCTCACCCGGTCGGCCAGCAGGACGCGCTGATCATTGATAATGTCGCGGATGCGTGTGGGCCGCGTCCCGTTGTTCAGGGGGTAGAGCGCGACGATCATGTCGACATACTGCCCCACTGCCCCGTCGAGCTGGCGCCGCTGCATGTCGTCACGCACGAATCCCGCCAAGGTCTCCAGTGGCTCGCTGAACACATCGCCGCCGGCCCGAAATACGGAAACCATGTTGGTGCCGTCCGGTTCGAAGCCAGCCTGGCGCGCACGCGAGGCCATCATTTCATCATCCGCCTGGGCGCCGCTTAACCACATCTGCACCCAGTCGCCGCGCGTTTGTTCCACAGCGAGGGCGATGGCGCGGTTTCGCGCCAGTTCGATGGCGCAGACATCCGCGCCATAGCCCAGCACCAGCCGAAGGAATTCATCCAGCACACCGTCGCGCGTGACCAGGGAGAGCCAGCCCGCGGCCCGTTTCTCTACCAGCAATACCGTCGTGTGGCCCAGCGGGCTGGCCACTATATTGCCTTCGCGCGGAGGTGCCTCCCGTTCCAGCCACTTTCGGAAGGCCTCCATGGAATAGTCGGATATCTGTTCCCGACTACCCTGGCGCCGGGCAAGGTTGGGCCATACGCGCGCCAAAAGCGCGCCGGTCTCGTCATGCAGCACGACGGGACAGGCGGTGGCGCGGGCGACAATCTGCAGCAGGCTGGACAGGTCATGGTTTTCAGCGGCCCGGCGCGTGAGCTGGCGCTGGATTTCAAGCGCGCGCTGATTAAGTTGCGCCGCCTGGTTTACGATGAGGGTGTTGATAGCCCGCTCGACGCTGGGCAGATTGCAGTCGGGCGGCAAGGCCAGCAGGCTCACATCGCGGCTGTTTGCGCTGGCGCGAGCCGCGTCCGGGATTCTGTCGCGCACTGCGATCACCTGCACCCCCGCGTTTGCCAGGCTTTCGATCACTTCTGCCAGGGTGATGCGACTGTTGTAGGCGCGCAGCATACCCATCGAGAGCAACACCAGTTCCCCGCTGGCAACATCGGGCAAGGCAGGCGGCTGGGCACGGATGGTTACGGACCAGCTGATTTTGGTCGCAGCAGTCCCGGTGATGAGGGTCGTGCCCAGGGGCAGCGCAAACTGCATCAAGGCCTGGACTGTGACGGAGTGATTCGTCGACATGTACAGTTCCTTTGGACAATTCCAGAGTGTTCACTCAAGCAAGCTACATTATATCGTCAATAACACTACATTCAAGTGTCGATGATGGCATTAATGTCAATTTAGTCGTCATTTGTTTCAGAGCAAACCAGGACAGGCCGCTCCAGGCAGCCTGCCTTGATTGCATTTTGGTCGCTTCACACAGGCTACTTCCTGGGAGCGAGCTGTTTTACACCAAGGCTGAGGCGGGCGCTACCGATGAGGTACTCGGCGCACCGCCAGCCACTATCAGCCTCGCCCTGCTCCAGGCTTTCGCAGAGCGTCTCGCTACAGATGCTGGCTGCAAATCGCTCGATTGCTGCGGCCAGGTTGTCGTCCGCCTGGTAACGGATGGCAATTCGGTCGTTAAGTTGGAAATCAGCCTCGCGGCGCATGGTCTGAACCCGGCGCACCACTTCCCGCGCCAGACCCTCGTCGATCAAGGCGGGCGTGAGCCGGGTGTCCAGCACTGCGATGCAGCCGGCCTCGGCGGCCATGACATGGCCGGCGGGCACTACGCGCGTGATCTGTACCTCAACCTCTTCAGGCGTGACCTCAAAGTCACGGCCGTCCAGCTGCAGGGTGATTGCCGCGCCATCCTGCAGTTGCTGCGCATAGCCGCGCAACAGTTCCTGCTCCCCTTCCCGCAGCGAAGACTGAACGCGACGGAAGTCGCTGCCGAACTTCTTGCCCAGAAACTGTGGTAGCGGGTTGAACTGAACCTCTTCCTGGACCAGGGTTTCAACTTCTTCGGCCGGGATGAAATCTGGCTGCTTCACGTTCAACTCGCTGCGGATCAGTTCGATGTGGCGTTCCAGGGTCGCGGGGTCATCGCCGGGACGCAGCACAAAATGAGCGCTGGCAAGAGGCTGGCGCACCTTGATGCCGGCCTCGTTACGCGCGGCCAGGCCGAGGCTGACCAACTGCCGCACCAGCTGCATCTCTTCCAGCAGGCTGCGCTGAACGATTCTGTCGTCAGCCTGCGGCCAGCGCGACAGATGTACACTGTCGGGCGCTGATGCGTCCGCTCCTGACACCAGATTGCGATAGAGCGCATCGCTCAGGAAAGGCATGGCCGGAGCAATCAGCTGGCTGACCGTGACCAGGCATTCATAGAGCGTAGCGTAGGCGCCGGCCTTGTCGGCATCCTGCTCATTCTTCCAGAAGCGGCGTCGGCCAAGGCGCACATACCAGTTGCTCAAGGCCTCAACGAAAGCCTGCACCGGGCGGGTCGCATTGGGCGCGTCGTAGGCTTCGTAGGCTTCCGTCACGGTCGCCACCATCTGGTGCAGTTCGGACAGCACCCACTGGTCGAGCAGGTCGCGGTCCTCAACTGCCGGACGGGGACTATAGGGCGTCCAGCCGTCCAGATTGGCGTAGGTGACGAAAAAGCTGTAGGTGTTCCACAGCGTAGACCAGAACTTGCGCACGACATCGGCGACCATCTCGGTGGTGAAGCGCTTGTTGTCGCCTGGCGGGCCGGCGGTATAGAAATACCAGCGCATGGCGTCGGCGCCCTGGCTGTTGATGACGTCCCAGGGGTCAACGACGATGCCGCGGCTCTTCGACATCTTCTTGCCTTCATGGTTGAGGATGAAACCAAGGCAGATGACGTTGCGAAAAGACACATCCTCGAAGAGCATGGCGCTGATGGCGTGAAGCGCGAAGAACCAACCGCGCGTCTGATCCACCGCTTCGCAGATGTAGTCCGCCGGGAACTGCCCTTCGAACTCTACGCGCCCCTTGTGGGGGTAGCCCCACTGGGCAAGGGGCATGGCCCCGCTGTCGAACCAAACATCGATCACCTCGGGCGTGCGGAGCATGGTGCCGCCACCGTTCGGATTGGGGAACGTGATGTCGTCAATCCAGGGGCGATGCAAATCCAGCTCCGGGAATTCGCGCCCGGCCAACTGCTCCAGCTCGGCCACGCTGCCTACACACAACATGTCGTCATTACTGTCGTCCACCCAGATGGGCAGCGGCGTGCCCCAGTAGCGCTCACGCCCCAGCGACCAGTCCTTCAGGTCATCCAGCCAGTTGCCGAAACGACCGTCACGGATGTGTTGCGGCACCCAGTTAATGGTTTTGTTCAGGTCAACCAACGCCTGACGGCAGGCAGTCGAGCGGATGAACCAGGTTTCGCGCGCGTAGTACATCAGTGGCTGGTCATCGCGCCAGTTGTGAGGATAGCTGTGCTCGTAGCTGCCGACGCTGTACATCAGGCCGCGCCCGCTCAGTTCGCGGATGATCTCCTTGTCGGCGTCCTTGAACCACATGCCGGCAAATGGTTCGGCCTGCTCGATGAAGCGGCCATCCTCGACGACAGTGCGGAAGAGAGGCAGATCATGCTGCTCGCCCAACGCCATGTCATCAATGCCGTAGGCGGGCGCCGCGTGCACGATGCCGGTGCCATCGTCGATTCTGACGTAGTCCGCAGTGACGACGTAGGCATATCTCTTCTCCGTGGGCAGGAAGCTGTAGAGCGGCAGATAGCGCAGACCTGCCAGGTCGCTGCCTTTCAGACGACGCAAGATCTGATAGCGTTCCGGCTCTTTTAGCACCTGTGCCATGAGCTTTTCCGCCAGGATGAGCTGCTCTGGTTCGCCGTCTTCCCCCGGGCCCTCCACCCGGACATAGTCGATGTCCGCGCCCACCGCCAGCGCAGCATTGCCCGGCAGAGTCCAGGGCGTCGTCGTCCACGCCAGAAAGGAGACGCCTGGCTGGTCACGTAACGGGAAGCGCACGACAACGGAGGGGTCGGTCACCATCTTGTAGCCCAGCGACACTTCGTGACTGCTGAGCGGCGTGCCCGAACTGGGGCTGTAGGGAACGACCTTGTGGCCGCGGTACAGTAGCCCCTTGTCCCAGAGCTGGCGCAGAATCCACCATACGCTCTCGATATAGTCGTTGGTGAAGGTGACATAGGGCTTGTCGAGATCGGCCCAGAACGCGATGCGCTCTGTCAGCGCTTCCCAGTCCGAGATGTAGCGCAGCACGCTGGCGCGGCACTTGTCGTTGAAGGCCGCCACGCCATAGTCCTCGATGTCCTGCTTGCTCGTCAGACCGAGTTCCTTCTGCACCTCGATCTCGACCGGCAGACCGTGCGTGTCCCAGCCGCTGCGGCGCAGGCAGTAGAAGCCCTGCATCGTTTTGTAACGCGGGAACATGTCCTTGAAGGCCCGCGACAGCACATGGTGGCTGCCGGGTTTGCCGTTGGCGGTGGGCGGCCCTTCGTAGAAGACAAAGCTTGGCCCGCCCTCGCGCTCGTCCATCGTGCGCTGAAAGATGCGCTGTTCGCGCCAGAACGCGAGCTGCTCCTGCTCGAGATTCTGAATGTCGACCCGGGAGTCAACAGCCTTGAACATGGTTCATTCCTTTCCGTTGCATGACTACATACAGGATCGGGATGGCTGGTTGTTGCGCTCAGCCCGGAATGAACCGCGGCGCGAGCGATACCCTCGCTGCCACGCAAGCACCTCCTGCCTGTTTCCTGATTCGTCGATAATAATCCCGTATGCGCCCTGAATTCAACCGGGTTTATCAGCTGTCTTGCCATCCAGCGCCTTCTGCATGGCTGCCAGCGCAATCCCGTAGTCTGTGTGCGCGAAGCGTGCGGCCTGCGCCTCCAGCCAGGGTCGGCCATCGCAAAGGAGTTGTGCGTCTGGTGGCTCCGCGGCATCAAGCTGGTACAAAATGTATTGTCCGGGCAGCTGACGTCCGGGTTCATCGGTCGCTGCCAGGCCCGTCTGCAAGGGCTCTTGCGCAGCCTGAAGCTGACCGGAATGAAACAGCGCCTCGCCCAGGTCCAGGGCGACAATGACCGGAGCGCCAGCCTCCAGCGCATCGTCCAGCGCAGCGACGGCGGCGCTGTAGCGGCCCTGGGCCAGCAGCGTGCGCCCCAGACCGGTCAGGGGGAAGGCATGCCCCGGCCGCTGCGCCACGGCCTCATGCAGCACCGTTTCGCTCTGCTCCAGCAAACCGCGCTGACGCAAGGCATTGCCCAACAGGGTCAGGCTGCGCATGTCGGCGCGGCCGATTGACCTTCTGGCCTGCAGCAAGTCACAGGCCGCTTCAAATTCTCCATCGAGGTAGAGCCGCTGCGCGCGAGTCCAGTCGCTGAGCATGCCGCGCCACGCCCAGAGGAATACCACCTGCAGGCCCATCCCCAGACCACAGAGACCGGCCAGCCCGGCTGGCCGCAATTCCGGAGGGCCAGACAGCCACAGAAACAGCAGGGGAAACATTGCCAGAAGGCCCAGCACCAGCGCCAGGCGGGCCGGTCTTTCCCAGCTGCGCAGACCGCGCCAGAACTCGCGGAGAATGTGAATCATTGACGGCCGGGAACAGGCACAATTCGGTTCATGGCGCCAGATTCTCCAATGACGCATCCTCATCCATGAGTGCCTGCGCCAGCTGGATGTCCTCCGCCAGCACATTGCGCAGCGACGCTGCCTGTTCATGCGCCAGCAAGCGCTGCCACTCTTGCAGGCCGCTGCGCTCCCCGAGGAGTTGCTGCAGCGTTTCTTGCGCCCCTGCCCTGTCGTCCAGTCGTACTTGCGCGCGCATCAGATAGAGCCGCAGCAGCAGCCGGTGGCGCGCGTCTGGCACCCTGAGGGACAGCGCCTCACGCAGATGGGCGGCCGCCTCAATCGGCAAGCGCAGGCGATCCTCAACCATGCCCAGATTGTAGTAGGCGACCCAGTCGTCGTGCGCCAGCGCAAGGGCGCGCAAGCCGGCGTCACGGGCCTGCTCATACTGGCCGGCCTGCAGCAGCACCTCGGCCAGACCGTTCCAGGCACTCGCGTCCTGCGGCGCCAGCCGGGTCATATGCCGGTAATCGTCGCCAGCTCGCGCCAGGTCACCCGCCAGACGCAGAATCTCGGCGCGCAGGCGATAGTGGGCCGCAGCATCAGGCTCGGCCAGCAGGAGCGTGTCCATCGCTCCCAGGGCTGCTTCGTATTGACCGCGCCGCAAGGCCTTGATTGCCTGCTGCGCCAGTTGCGGTTGACGCGGGCGGAAGAGAAAGATGCCGGCCAGCGCCCAACCCAGGGCCACGCCGACCAGCGGCAGCAGCCGCCGCGGCTCGCCGGTCAGACCCAGCAGCAGCGCGCCAAGAACCGGCAGCAATATGAGCAGCCAGCGCACACGCGCTGCCGGCTCCAGGCTCGAGACCAGAATGGCCAGGGCGCCAACCGGGACGGTCAGCGCCAGCAGAGTCTGGGCAGAGGTAACCCAGGGCATGACCTGCGCGTCGAAGGCATTGAGCACGAGGCTGGCCAGACCGGTCGCGGCCAGCAGCAGCACCAACGCGCGCAGGCGGGCCGTCCCCAACAGGAGACGCAGTTGTTCAATCATGGCGCCGGGAATATTGCGTCAGGCGGAAAGACTGCCCCGCTGCCTCACAGCGCAGGGCCACGTCGTGCGCATCAAGCCAGCAGGATTGCGGCGAGTCGCTCCAGCTGCAGCGCCGCGCCGTCAGCAGGCGTTCGCCAGCCTGCATTTCGCCGCATTGTTCACAGCAGGCCACAGCAGAAGACCGCCCCCAGGCGAAGCGATCAGCATCCAGCATCATCCGCAACAAGGCCACGGGCTGTTGCAGGCGCTGCGCTCGCGCCAGCGCCATGCCGGCCAGCAGGATTCCGGGCGGGATGAGGACATAGTCGGGCCCCATGTCTATTTGTTCATCGCGCGGGCAGTGCACGTTTTCGAGGGAAAGTTCGACATGGCCAGCGAAGCGTGTACAGTGCAGACGCGCGCCGGGACGCCCGCCCGCGTCGTAGTGCTGCTGGTCGATGCGTTCAAAATTGCCGTCAGCATTGCGCAGCGCCTCCTGCAGCAGGCTGGGCCCGCCGGCCGCACGCCCGTCGCGGTCGACGCGCAGGAAGAGTGCGCCGGCGCCGACCTCGTGCGCGCTCCAGTGCTCCAGCAGCCCGTCCGGCTGCGCGTAAACGCCGCTGGCCACAAAGCGTTCGCGCAACCCGGTGGCGTGAAGGCGTCGCATGCGGCGTATCGAACTATAACTGGAGCGTGATACGTTTGTTGATGCGGCCCTTGCTGCGGTATCCCGCGATGCGCAGCGGCCCGACCTCGCGCGTGTTGGCCACGTGCGTCCCGCCGTCCGCCTGCAGATCGAGGCCTTGAATCTCGACGGTACGTACTTGCTCAATGCCGGCGGGCAGAAGGTTAACCTTCGTGCGGATTAGATCCGGGATGAGGAAGGCTTCCGCGCGCGGCAGAATCTTGACGCGAATGTCACGCTCCGCGGCGACTTCCACGTTGATGGCGGCCTCGATTTCGGCGACCAGCTGCCTCTCCATGCGCTCGAACTCGAAGTCCAGGCGTCCGCGCAGGGGCTGCATGTTGCCGCCGGTGACGCTGGCGCCATAATCGCGCCAGACCACGCCGCAGAGGATGTGCAGCGCGCTGTGCGTGCGCATCAATTGATAGCGCTGTTCCCAGTCCAGCTCGCCGCACACCAGGGCGCCGACCGGGGGCAGCTCGCCATCAAGCAGATGAAGGAAGCCGCGTTGCACACGTGTCACGGGGATCCAGCGATCCTCGTGGATCAGCGCCCCGGTGTCACAGGGCTGGCCACCTCCTCCCGGGTAGAAGGCACTCTGGTCGAGGATAACGGCCTGTTGCGTTTCGTCGACCGCAGTGACGCGCGCCTCGAAGCTGCGGAGGTAACTGTCGAGCTGGTAAAGTGGTTGCGTCA
This sequence comes from Phototrophicaceae bacterium, assembly GCA_965223965.1. Classification (GTDB taxonomy): domain Bacteria; phylum Chloroflexota; class Anaerolineae; order Aggregatilineales; family Phototrophicaceae; genus JAGWBD01. The sequence goes on along the minus strand of CBDCXX010000006.1, from coordinate 804,672 downwards.
TTACTCTGGCTCCACCAGTCCTGCGCGCATACGGATCTGCCAGGGGATGCCGCCCATGCTGCGCCAGAAGGCCAGCGCAGCCGGGTTGCTGGCCGGTACATGCCACTCGTAGTACGTCAGCCCTCGCTGCCGGAACCAGTCGGTCAGGGCAGCCACCAGCGCACGGCCGAAACCCTGACGGCGCCAGCCCGCCTCGACGTAGATGTCTGCGAGGAAGCCGCCTGCCTGCTGCTCGAACATTTCCGGCAGCAGATCAACAACTACTCCCAGCACGTAACCCACCACGCGCCCCTCTGTCTCGGCGACAAAGACCTGGGTATGGCTGTCCTCAAGACGATCGCTCAGGCTGCGGCCGTAAAGGTGGGCACCATCAATCGTAGCGCGCGGCATGGCCGCATCCAGCGCATGATGATGCGCCACCAACTGCGCCCAGTGCTTGCCGATGGCGACGGCGTCGCTTGCCACTGCTGCCCGAATCATGACTTCATCCAGAACATGCCGGTCATTTCGATTGCGCCCATGCTGCGCCAGAAAGCCTGCTCCACCGGCTGGCGCAAGGGTACATGCACGATGATCTCCTCCAGGCCGCGCTGCCGGAACCAGTTTTGCAACGGCGGCCACAGCCTTCCGCCCAGTCCGTTCATGTCAGTGTGCAGGCCCACCGTCAACTCCAGCATATGTCCCTGGCATTCAGGCAACATTCCCGCCGGACCTGGGCGCTCGCAGCCGACGATGTATCCAGCTACCTGCCTGCTCGCCAGCGCGACAAGGACACAAAAGCTTAGCTCCTGCAACCAGCCTTGCAGCGCGCGAACGCGGCGTTCGGCACCGTCCTGCGCGAGCCGCACGCGCCGGTCACCGAGCTGCTGCAGGGCCATTTTCTCCAGCCAGAGGGAGGCCATCGACTGCAAATCCTCCGGCGCGGCCCTGCGAATCTCGACATCCATGTGCACAGGGTACCATAGCAGTGGGCAAGGTAACACTCAAGCAGGGCGCGGCCAGCGCATTTGCCCTGCGCATGGACGCGAACTACAATTGCTTACGGGCGCTTCGCAGACCGCGGGAGGGTGAAATGGCAAGCAGCAACGTTGACGACCAGGTACGCCGCGCATGGCAGCAACAGCGCGCAGGGGACAGCAGGGCTGCAGTGGACGCCTTCGCACAAATCGTGAAGAGTCACCCGGATGATATCGACGCCAGATACGGGCTCGGCCTCTCACTTAAGTCTGCCGGCAACCCGGATGAGGCAATAAGCAGCTTCCGCAGCGCCCTGCAGCTCGTAGAAGAGGGGCAACGGGTTGAGGGGGAGAAACAAACGTCTGGCGAGGATGATCGCCTGCGTTCTCCCGAGGACGATCGCCTGATAATGCTTTCGCTCATGCTCACCCAGCGAATCGCCGAAATAGAAGGCGGCGGGTGAACAAACGGGAACGGCTCGTCAAGACCTTTGCGGGAGAGCCGACAGATCGAACGCCAGTCGCGTTCTGGCGACACTGGCCAGGAGATGATCAGCGAGCTGCAGATTTCGCTCGCGCCCTGCTGGACTTCCAGCGCAGCCACGATCTCGATTTTCTGCGCGTGATGCCCGCGCAAACCTGGGCAGTCTCTGATCACGGTCTGCAGGATGACTGGCGCGGCGCACTCGACGGGACGCGCCACATCACGCGCCAGGTCATACAGCGCTCGCTGGACTGGAGCAGCCTGCGGCCCTTGATGCCTCTGCGCGGAGTTGTGGGCCGGCAGTTGCAGGCGCTGCGACTCGTCTCCGCGGGGCTCGATGCGGATACACCTGTCCTCATGTCCCTGCCCTCGCCGCTCACCCAGGCCGAACAGTTGGCGGGACGTACCCGTTTGCTCAGGCACATGCGTATGCAGCCGGAGCGCTTGCGGGCGGGCCTTGAGATGTTGACAACCTGTACGCTGCGCATCATCGACGAACTGCGTCAACTGCCGCTGGCAGGCATCTGCTACGAGCTGTCGCTCGCCAGCCACGACATCCTTTCCCGGGAGGAATATCAGGCCTTTGGATGGACTTTAGACAAGGAAATTCTTGGTAACCTGCCGAAAGCCTGGTGGTTCAACATGGCCTGCTTGCCGGAAACTGCGCCTATCTTCAGCCTTGCCGGGGAGTTGAGGCTGGCGGCTGTCAACTGGGAGGATCAGCAAGGTGAGCCAGATCTGGTCTCCGGCCGCTCACAACTGATCGGCGCGGCCTGTTGCGGCCTCTCCGCGCGCGCGCAACTGCACGACGGCACGCCGGCTACAGTGCTGAATCGCGCACGAACGGCGTTGCAGCTTTGCGGCGGACGGCGCTTCATTCTCGCCCCCGGCTCCCCCCTGCTCGTCACCACAGCGCTTTCGAATCTGCGCGCAATGCGCCAGGCAGTCGAACCTGTTGGGTACGTCGCCTGATGGCCATTCGCGTTATCGCCGGTTCAGCCAGGGGGCGCCGGCTGAAAATGGTACCCGGCGAAAGCTCGCGCCCGGTGATGGATCGTGTGAAGGAGGCCTGTTTCAGCACACTCGGCCGCCGCGTCTCGCAAGCCAGGTTTCTGGACCTGTTTGCCGGCACAGGCAGCGTCGCAATTGAGGCGCTCAGCCGTGGCGCTGCCGAGGCCGTACTAGTGGAGCGAGACGCGCGCGCGCTGCGCGTCATCCGCGAGAATCTGCTGCTCGCCCAGGTGCACGAGCGCGCCCGCGTGCAGCGCGCGGACGTACTCGCCTGGTTACGCTCCGTGCGGCAACAACCCTTCGACATCATCTACATCGCGCCGCCGCAGTATAAGGGGCTGTGGCTGCAGACCCTGCAGCAGATTGACGAAAACCCCGGGTGGACTCACAGCGACACCCAAGTCGTGGTGCAGATCGATCCCGCAGAAAGGCAGGCCCTGACGCTGGCGCGCCTGGCCCCCTTTGACGAACGCCGCTACGGCAACACCCTGCTGTGGTATTACCACGTCGTCGGGGATGGCATGGACATCAGTGACAATTCTTACTGAGCGCCGTCTGACTCCAGCCAGTCTCGCGCGGCTGCGAGCGCTTCGGTGATCGTGTTCACCTGACCACTGGCCTGAGCCTCGCGGATGTGCTCCAGCAAGACGCCAACCCTGGGCCCAGGCGGCAGTTTCAGCGCGCGCATCAGCGACTTGCCGTCCAGCAACGGCACAGTCGTAGCCATCCCTTCGAAGCGGACCTGCAGCAGGCGCGCAATGCGCTCGACGAAAGCCAGCCAGTCATCCTGATTTAGCCGGCTGCCGGCCTCGCCCAGATAGCGCGCAGCTGCCAGCAAACACGCATCCACGCCGGCAACGCCTGTCTTGCGCCAGAAGCGATAGAGATTTAGATCCGACAGCTCAGTCAGCAGCAGGGGCTCGCGCTGCCAGCGCAGCACGGCATTCAGCCGTTCACATTCGACATTTGCCAGACACATTGCACGCGCGCGCTTCACCGCCAGTTCGGCAGCGATGGACGCCTCGTCCACTGCGCAGAGCATAGCCGCCAGCATGAGCAGGGCGCTGTGCGGACGGCCGTTTGGCCAGCTGTGCTGCAGGTGTTGCTGCAGTTGTGGCCGCCAGCGATCCAGTTGCATCACCAGCATGCCGACGCCGAACGTGGCCCCGTGCTGATCGCTGCGCTGTGGTCCGAAGGCCGCCACTATCTGCCTCAGGCTGGTGAGGGTGGCCAAAGTTTCCTGCCAGGCGTCGCTGTACGCATCGTTCCTCGCAGGCCGCGCAGTCAGGTCGCCAGTCTCGGGCACGATCCTCACCAGCAGTCCTGTCGCGCTGGCTACGCGCAGCGCGGCGCCGACCCGTGGCAGGGCCAGCAGGCGCCAAAACTCATCCCGCACGCGCTCCGCCGAACTGTCGTAGAGCCGGTCGCGGACCGCGTGTATGGAAAGTCGCGTCGCCGGTTCAATCCTGAGCGCGAATTGTGCGGCCAGACGCAGGGCGCGCAGGGCGCGCAGAGGGTCGTTGTGCAGGGAGTCCGGGCCGCACTGGCGCAGCACTTTAGCGCGCGCGTCAGCCTCTCCGCCCAGCGGATCGATGATCTGCGTGCAGTCCGTGCCGAGTTCGACGGCCATGGCGTTAATGGTGAAATCGCGGTCGGCCAGGTCAGCCAGCAGACTGGCGCCACGAAAACCGGCCACATCAATGAGTATTTTGCCGTCTTTGGTATCAAGCAAGGCGCGCGCCACATCGCGCTCGCGGTCCAGCACAAAGAAGCCGCCATCCAGCCCGTTGGCAATGCGTCGCGCCAGGCGGATGCCCCCCTGCGCGACCGCCAGGTCGACATCGTGGACCGGGCGCCCGGCGAGGGCATCGCGCACTGCGCCACCGACGATGTATACCGGGTGGCTGACTTCGGCGGCGAAGGGCCGCAGCCTGTGGATCAGTTCCGGCCACAGCAGGGGGCGGTAGGGGTCGCGCGGCTCCGGCTCAGGCATCGCCCAGGACGTCAAGGTCCACGACACCGACGAAGGGCAGATTGCGAAACTTCTCGTCGAGGTCGAGCCCGTATCCGAAGACGAAGCGATCCTCGATTTCAAAGCCGGTGTAGTTCACGGAAATGTCAACGCTGCGGCGCGAGGACTTGTTCAGCAAGGCGCAGAGTTTCAGGCTGGCGGGGCGACGCGCCAGCAGCATGTCCATCACATAGCGCAGCGTGTGGCCACTGTCGATGATGTCTTCAACGATGAGTACGTGCTGGCCGGCAACCTGCGAACCCAGATCCATATCTATGCGAACCTCGCCGCGGGATTCGCGCGCGCCGACGCCGTAGCTGGAGACGGCGAGAAACTCGATGGCGTGCGGCACCTTGATGTGGCGCATCAGGTCTGCGAGAAACATGACACCGCCCTTAAGTACGCAAACCAGCAGCAGGTTGGGGCAGCCCTGATAGTCTGACGAGATTGCTTTTCCCAGCTCGGCGATACGCGTTTTCAGCGCATCTTCGGTGATCAATACTTCCTGGAGGTAGCGTTCATGGTCCCCGGTCACCGGTTCTCCGTTCACCAGAATGCGCCAGTATGTACGGGCAGTGTAACACAGGGAAAGACGCGTCTTCCAGACCTGTGCGTTGCGGGAGGGAAGAAAGACCAGACCACTGCTACTTCAATCTGTCGGCCTGCATCCTGTAGTGCACCTGCAGGCTACGCACCTGCAAGGGTTTCTGCTTCAGGGCACGGATGCCTCTTGCCGCTGCTGCCGCCTGGTTGAGGGTGGTGATGATGGGCACGCCAAATTGCCAGGCGGAACTGCGCATCAGCGAGCCGTCGCTGTGATTCTGCCGGTCTGTGGGCGTGGTAATCACCAGCGCAATCTCCCCTGAACGCAGCAAGTCAACAATGGTCGGGCTATCCTCTTCTACCTTGCGGATTGTGCGCACCGGAATACCGACCAGCTCCAGCATTTGCGCCGTGCCCGCCGTTGCTGCCAGCTCGAAACCCATACGCAAGAAGTCGCGCGCGATAGTGGCGACCTCGCCCTTGTCCTCGTCGCTCACGCTGAAGGCGACGACGCCCTCCGTGGGCAGGCTGACGCCGGTGGCGATCTGCGCCTTGATAAAGGCGTGGCCGAAGTTGGAGGCGTGACCCATCACCTCGCCGGTTGAACGCATCTCGGGCGAGAGGCGCGCATCCGCGCCGGGGAACTTGCGGAAGGGCAATACGGCTTCCTTGACGAAAAAGCCGTCCACCCGCGGCTCTTGCAGAAAATCCAGCTCGGCCAGAGTTTTGCCGGCTGAAATTTGCGCGGCGAGACGTGCCAGCGGGACGCCAGTCGCCTTGCTGACGAAAGGCACCGTGCGGCTGGCGCGGGGATTCGCCTCCAGCACATAGACTTCATCGTCCTGAATGGCGAACTGGATGTTGAACAGGCCGCGTACGCCAAGCGCGAGACCAATGCGTTGCGTATTGCCGCGGATCGTCTCCAGATCGTTCATGCCCAGCTGCCAGGCCGGCAACACACAGGCGGAATCGCCACTGTGCACGCCTGCATTTTCAATGTGCTGCATAATTCCGCCGATGGTGACGCGCTCCCCGTCACAGAGCGCGTCCACATCCACTTCCATAGCACTATCGAGAAACTTGTCGATCAGCAGCGGCAAGCCCACCAGATCGAGATTCTCTTCGAGCCAGGCATCCAGGCCGGCCTGGTCATAGATGATGGCCATACCACGCCCGCCCAGCACGTAGCTGGGCCGCACCAGCACCGGAAAGCCGATCTTGCCGGCCACCGCCAGCACTTCTTCGCGCGAGTTGGCAGTTGCGCCGGCGGGCTGCCTGATACCCAGTGTGTCCATCAGCGCGCCAAAGCGTTCACGGTCCTCGGCCAGATCAATGGCCTCGAAAGGGGTGCCTATGATGGGCGCGCCGGCATCGTGCAGGGCGCCGGCGATGTTCAGCGGCGTCTGGCCACCGAATTGCACCAGCACACCTTCTGGCTGCTCCGCTTCAATGATGTTGAGCACATCGCCCGCGGTCAGCGGCTCAAAGTAGAGCCGGTCGGCGGTGTCGTAATCCGTGCTGACCGTCTCGGGATTGCAATTGACCATGATGGTCTCGTAACCCAGATCGCGCAGCGCGAAGCAGGCGTGAACACAACAGTAGTCAAACTCGATGCCCTGGCCGATGCGGTTGGGGCCACCACCCAGCACGATCACCTTGCGCCTGTCCGTCGGCCCGGTTTCGTCGTCCTCTTCCCAGGTCGAGTAGAGATAGGGCGTCTTTGCCTCGAACTCGGCAGCACAGGTGTCCACCCGGTAGAAGGTCGGGCGCAGGCCAAGATCCCGCTCTCTGCACCGCAGCGCCCCTTCATCCGTCCCCAGCAGCTGCGCCAGCCAGGCATCGCTGAAGCCCTGACGCCGCAAGTTAAGTAAGGTCTCACGGTCCACCTGCTCCAAAGTCACAGAGTGGTCCGTGATGGATTGCTGCACCCTGATCATGTCGATCATTTGCTGGATGTACCAGGGGTCGAAGCCCGTCGCATGCGCAATGTCTGGCAGGGCCTCATTGCGACTCAGCGCATTTGCCACCAGGAAAAGACGCTGGGCCGTGGGAACGCCCAGGGCCTCGCCAACGTTATTCTTGCTGCTGCCGAAGCCAGCTTCGCCGATGTCCAGCGAACGCACTCCCTTTTGCAGCGCCTCGGGGAAAGTGCGACCAATCGCCATCACTTCGCCGACGGCCTTCATTTGCGGCCCGAGTATGTGTCTGACGCCGGTGAATTTCTCAAAGTTCCAGCGCGGTATTTTGACCACGACGTAGTCCAGCGAAGGCTCGAAGCTGGCCGGCGTTTCACGGGTGATATCGTTGGGGATTTCGTCGAGGCGGTAACCTACCGCGAGCAACGCCGCGATTTTGGCGATCGGGAAGCCGGTGGCCTTACTCGCCAGCGCCGAGGAGCGCGAGACGCGCGGGTTCATCTCGATCACGTACACTTCGCCATCCGCCGGGCTGACTGCGAACTGCACGTTGGCGCCGCCGGTGGCCAGACCTACTTTCCCCAAAACCGCCCGGGCCATGTCACGCAGGCGCTGGATTTCCTTGTCCGTCAGCGTCTGCGCAGGCGCTACCGTGATGCTGTCGCCGGTATGAACGCCCATCGGGTCCAGATTTTCGATTGAGCAGACGACAACGAAGTTGCCACTGTAATCGCGCATGACCTCCAGCTCGTATTCCTTCCAGCCAAGCAGGCTCATGTCGACGAGCACTTCGCCCACCGGACTCTCATTCAGACCGCGCTCCGCCACCTCGCGGAGCTCCGCCGGCGAGTTAGCTACGCCGCCGCCCGAGCCCCCGAGCGTGAAGGAAGGCCGCACCAGCACCGGATAACCAAGAGTTTCCGCGGCTGCCAGCGCATCCTCGACGTTGTCCACGACCACACTTTTGGGGGAGCGGAGGTCAATTTCATCCATGGCGTTGCGAAACAGCAGGCGATCCTCGGCGAGTTCGATGCTGTGGGTTGAAGCGCCGATCAGTTCGATGTTGTGTCTGTCCAGGACACCCTGGTCGCGCAGTTCCAGCACGAGGTTTAGCGCCGTCTGGCCACCGACGGTTGGCAGGATGACGTCCGGGCGTTCTATTTCGATGATGCGCTCGCAGATTTCAGTGGTCAGCGGCTCAACGTAGGTTGCATCGGCAAATTCCGGGTCCGTCATTATAGTGGCGGGGTTGGAGTTAACCAGGACGATGCGGTAACCCTCGGCGCGCAAGGCCTTGCAAGCCTGCACCCCGCTGTAATCAAACTCGCAGCCCTGCCCGATTACGATCGGCCCGGAACCGATCACCATTATGCTTTGGATGTCCCGGCGCGCTGGCATGGCCTCCCCGCTTTTCCGGCCAGGGAGCGCAGGACTCTACTCCTGAGCGACCCTGAGCACACGCGTCACAAACTCGTCGAACAGATACAGGGAATCGTGCGGGCCGGGAGCCGCCTCCGGATGATACTGGACACTGTACACAGCGCGCGCCGCGTCGCGAATGCCCTCGATGCTGTTGTCGTTGAGGTTGATGTGCGTCACTTCCGCGCCGGAGAGCTGGCTGTCCTCGCTCACCGCGAAGCCGTGATTGTGCGAACTGATTTCGACAACCCCGGTCAACAGGTTACGCACCGGTTGATTCCCGCCACGATGTCCGAAGTGCATTTTTTCGGTCTTGCCGCCCAGCGCCAGCGCCAAAATCTGGTGACCCAGACAGATGCCAAATAGCGGCACCTTGCCAATCAGATCGCGCACATTGAGGATGGCATAGTCCACTGCCGCCGGGTCGCCCGGGCCGTTGCTGAGGAACACGCCGTCCGGCTTCAGCGCCAGCACATCCGCAGCGCTGGTGAAGGCCGGCACCACGGTGACCCGCAGCCCACGGTCCGCCATCATCCGCATGATGTTGCGCTTGATGCCAAAGTCCCAGGCCACAACTAGCGGGCCGCTTGCTTCCTGTTGATCGCCACGATACCACTGCGGATCACTGTGGCCGACCCAGTTGTAGGGTTCCTGCGTGGTCACCGCATCAACCAGGTTGGCACCGGACATGTCCTCAGCGTTGCGCGCCAGTTCGACCAGGGCCTCCGTATCAAGCGCGACCGGCCCGACAGCGATGGCTGCGCGCATGACGCCCTGCGCCCGGATGTGACGTACCAGCGCGCGGGTCGCCACATCGGAGATTCCGATCACGCACTGTTCGTGCATCCAGTCGGCCAGCGCGCCCTGCTCACGCCAGCTGCTGACAACCGGGCTGAGCGCGCGTACCACAAAGCCGGACAGCCAAATTCGTTCGGACTCGACGTCATCGGGATTAACCCCGGTATTTCCTACGTGCGGGACGGTCATGGTCACAATTTGCCGGTGATAGGAGGGATCGGTCAGAATCTCCTGGTAACCGGTCATGGAGGTGTTGAAGACCAGTTCGCCAGTCGTGACACCCTCCGCCCCGAAGCCTGTACCCGGGAAGAGGCGGCCATCCTCAAGGGCCAGGCAAGCGTCCATCACGTCCGGTACTCCGCGTTGATGGACACATATTCATGGCCAAGATCGCAGGTCCACACGCGCGCGCTGCCAGGCCCCTGCCCGACAGAAATTCTCAACGTAAAGGATGCCTGACTCACAATCTCGGTTGCCACGGCCTCAGAATAGTTGATCGGCTCACCAGCCTGCATTAGCTGCAGCGGCCGCGCCAGGGATTCCCCCTCGCCAAGCCAGAGCGCCAATGCTTCCGGCGCAAAGTCGACGCCTGCGCGTCCGGCCGCCGCGGCGAAGCGACCCCAGTTGGCGTCGCTGCCGTAAAAGGCGGTCTTGGACAGGGCGGAGGTGGCGATGGTGTTGGCGATGCGCCGGGCAGCTCCGTCGTCCGGCGCGCCCTCAATTTCGATTGTAACGAAACGGGTCGCGCCCTCGCCATCTCGTACGATCGCCTGCGCCAGCTGCGTGCAGACATCCTGCAGCGCGTCACGAAAGGCCTCGCGATCCGAGTCGTCGGCCGGCGCAACGCCAGCGGCCCCGTTCGCGAGCAGCAACACCGTGTCATTGGTACTGGTATCACCATCGACCACGATGCAGTTGAAACTCACGCGATTAGTTTCTTCCAGCAGCGCCTGGGTCTCCTGCGGCGTCAGCAGAGCATCGGTGGCAATAACAGCCAGCATGGTCGCCATGTCCGGTGCAATCATACCGGCGCCCTTGCTGATACCCGCGATCTGCAGCGTTCGTCCCTCTGTCAGATGAACCTCGGCCGCAGCCAGCTTGGGGAACTTGTCGGTCGTCCGGATGGCTTCGGCGGCGGCCTGCCAGCCGGCGGCATCCGCCGTCGGCGTAACCTGGGCCGCGCCCTGGCGGATGTTTTCCATCGGCAATTGCACGCCGATGACGCCGGTTGACATCACCAGCACAGCCTGTTCGTCGCAGCCGAGGCTCGCCGCGGTCAGCTGGCCCATTGTGCGCGCATTTTCCATGCCGCGCGTACCGGTGCAGGCGTTGGCACAGCCGCTGTTGATGGCCACCGCGCGCATGCCGCCGGAGTTCGCGCGCAGCAACTCCTGATCCAGCAGCACGGGAGCGGCCTTGACGAGGTTGCGGGTAAACACGCCACCGGCAGCGCAGTCCCGGTCGCTGACGACGAGCGCGAAGTCTGCCACGCCGTCAGCCTTGATGCCGCAGGCAAGGCCGCCGGCGCTAAAGCCGGTAACGCCGCTTATGGTGTCGCGCAATTCATGCATCGCCCACTGCTTCCAGCATGCTGGTCAAGGATTCGATTAGTGTGTCGATGTCGGCCCGTTGCGCGACCAGCGGCGGCACGAAGCGCAACACTTGCTCGCCTGCGTTAATTAGCAGCAAGCCATGCTCATAGCCCGCGGCTACCAGCGCAGCAGACTGGCACTTCAGGTCAATGCCAACGATCAGGCCACGCCCGCGCACTTCCGTGATTAGCGGACTGTTGAGCTCTTCCAGACGCTCCATCAGGTATTCTCCGACATCGCGCACCTGCGCGAGGAAGGCCGGCTGGCTGATGCGACGCAGCACTTCAATAGCAGCCGCCGTGACGACCGGGCCACCGGCAAAGGTCGATCCATGATCGCCCGGCTTGACAGCGCTGGCCACCGCTTCCGTAACCAGGATGGCGCCGATGGGCAGGCCGCCGGCCAGAGGCTTGGCCACGGTCATGATGTCCGGCGTGATGCCGCTCTCCTCGTAAGCCCACAACGCGCCAGTGCGCCCCATGCCGCACTGAATCTCGTCACAGACCAGCAGGGCGTCCTGTTCGTCGCAAAGCGCGCGCAGGCCCTGCATGAACTCCGGCGTGGCGATGTTAATGCCACCTTCGCCCTGTACCGGCTCGACGAACACGGCAGCGGTATCCGCATTGATGGCTGCGCGCGCGCTGTCCAGGTCATTGAAGGTCGCAATCGAGACGTCCGGCATCAGCGGCCGGAACGGCTTCTGATACTTTTCACGCGGAGTCAACGCGAGAGCGCCGATGGTGCGGCCGTGAAAGGCATTATCGAAGGCCACGATGCCGGTCTTGTCCGGCTTGCCCGCTTCATAGGAGACCTTGCGCGCAAACTTGATGGCGCCCTCAACTGCCTCGGCGCCACTGTTGCAATAGTGGACGCGGTCAGCGAAGGAAGTTTCACAGAGCAGCTCGGCCAGTTCGGCGTGAGCGGCCGTGTGATAGAGATTGCTGGTGTGGATAACGCCACTGGCCAGGGCCTTCGTGATGGCCGCGTTCAGGCCGGCGTCGTTGTAACCCAAAGCATTGACCGCGATGCCGGCCACGAAATCGAGATAGGCACGGCCCTCGCTGTCATAAACGGTCATCCCTTCGCCGCGCGTAATGACGAATGGCGGGCGGCCGTATATCTGCACAACATTTGCGCCTTCAAGTGCGACGACCCGTTCCAGTTCGCTTGTCATAGATTGTCCCCCACCTTGTCATTCATCCGTCCTGAAACCTTCTCTGCAGCGTCCTGGCCTATGCGAAAGAGAGTACCACCACCCTCCTTAAGTCCGGCCAGGTTGGTGATGAGCGCTTCCGGTACGCCGGTCGCGAGCGCCTGCAAGGCTGTTTCCACCTTCGGGATCATACCGCCGAAAATGGCTCCCTGGGCGATCAACGCGCGCGCGCGCGGCGTATCAAGCGTGGGCAAGCGCTTCCCATCCAGCAGCACGCCGTCCACATTGGTCAAAAAGACGATGCGGCTGGCGTTGGTCGCCACGGCCAGCGCGCCGGCGACATGATCCGCGTTGACATTGTAGGCGCTGTCCGTCCCCAGACATACTGGCGCGATCACCGGCGTCATGCCGCGGGCCAGCAGGTCGTGGATAACCTCGGCGCGCACTGCGCAGACCTCGCCGGTGAACGCCATGTCGATTTCATCGTGCGGCATTTTGCGCGCGCGCACCAGGCCGCGATCCACACCGCTCATGCCCAGCGCGTCCACGCCGGCCTGAACCAGAAAGCGCACCAGGCGCTTGTTCACCAGGCCACAGAGCACCATCTCGACAAGCGCCAGCGACTCACTGTCGGTAACGCGCAATCCCTGCACATAGTGTGGCTGGATGCCAAGGCGCTGCTGCAATTCTGCGATCTCCACCCCGCCGCCATGCACCAGCACCAGGGGTAGCCGCAGCTCACGCACGGTCTCAGCCAACACACGCAGGAATGCCTCATCACGCAGGTCATGCCCGCCAATCTTGAGAACAACCGGGCGCATGTTATGCTCCCGCATCCAATCCGGTAGTTTCATCCAGACCAAACATAAGGTTGAAGTTCTGGATTGCCTGGCTGGCAGCGCCCTTGCGCAGGTTGTCCGTCACGCTGGTGATTTGCAGCCAGCGCTCGAGCACCGGCAGCACACTGATGACGCAGCCGTCGCGGCGGGCGACCTGGGCGATCGTGGCCTGTTCGCCAGCCGGCAAGACCTGTACCAGCGGCTCGGTTTCAAAGGCCTCTTCATAGAGCTCCTGCGCCTCGGCGGCATTGAAATCCGGCGCCAACGTGACGGTGATGCTCGCCAGCAGGCCGCGATCGATGGGCAACAAATGCGGCGAAAAAAGGATCGGCCCGGCCGAAGAGTCGAGCTTGCATAGCTCCTGCTCCATCTCGCCCACATGCCGATGCGCCCGCCCCGTCTTGTAGGGCACGAGATTGCCGTAAAGTTCCGGGAAATGGGTTACGGCGGAAGGCGCGCGTCCCGCGCCAGAAGCGCCGGATTTAGCATCGACGATGACAGGCATGCCGGGAGCAAGGGCATGCGCCTGCAAGAGCGGCAAAACGCCCAGCAGCACCGTGGTCGGGTAGCACCCTGGGACTGCGACGAGATCAATGTTGCGCAACTGCGCCCGGTTGATCTCTGGAAGTCCGTAAGGAACTGGCAGCAATTCCGGCTGTGGATGCGGCGTTGCGTACCACTCCGTCCAGGCTTCGGCGCTGTCCATACGGAAATCCGCAGAAAGATCTATTACGCTGGTACCCGCCCCCAGTGCCTGCACAGCTACTTTGGCCGAGGCACCGTGCGGCAATGCCAGGAACACCGCGTCTACCTCATCCGGCCTGGCCTCATCCGGCGCGATATAACGCAGCTCGCTGCCGGGCAAAGACTTCCCACGCAGGCTGCCCGAGGTTACAAAGCTCAACTGCGCCTGGGGATGCGCGGCAAGTAGCGATACGAGTTCACTACCGGCATAGCCAGAGGCCCCGTAGATTCCCACGCTGTACATTTCCGTCATGATTCTCCTGCCTGATTAAAAGCTGGCCAGCGCTTCTGGTAGGGCGGGCAAGGTTACAACAGGTCTTCAGGGCAATTTGCCCTGGCAATTCACGTGCTGCTGCCGCACCCGAATACTTGAGATTTGCCGGGTCGTCGGTTGTGACCGGACAGAAGGCCTCCGGGTCATCCGCCCGCAGTGTAGGCATGCCTGCGTATCCGGTCAACCGCCCTGTGCAATTCCTTGTGCAGACTGAGGCGTAAATTGTGCGCAATGTACGAATGTCAACAGAGTCACTTTTTGGCGTCACGGGCACATTGCTTGACAGGTGTCACGGTGTGCAGTACGCTTTTGTTCAGGAGGAATGTGAAGTTTAAGTTTGCATCCTGGGAGATTTGTGTTACAGTCTTCCGTCCTGCCAGATTCCTCAGTTGAATTTCTCTTCCCGGTTTAGAATCTTTATACGAAAACGGGTTACGTACTTGCCTTGCGAGATATTGCGCAAGTAAGCGTTTGTGTGTGTTGCCAACCGGCCGAGATGAAGGTGACAATGATCGCAACGAAAGACAGAGGCAGCGAAGAAATCTACACGAGCATCATGAGACTGGCGCGTCGCCAGGGCACCATCAGCAGCGAGGATATCCTCGCCAGCATCCCCTACCCCGAGCGGGATGTCCCGCTCCTCGAGGATGTTTTGGAGGGACTGCTGGAGGCCGGCGTTGAGGTCGATGATCCGCGCCAGTTGCGTGAGGACAGCAGTGAGCATAGCTTCCGGCCGTCGTTTTCCAGCGCAGACCTGCAGCGCGTACGGGAAGCTGCCAGACCCTGGCTGCAGGATGAGACGGACATCGTCGAGGACCTCGGTTACCAGCAGGCGCTGGAAACGGACGACGTGGTTGGCCTGTACCTCAAGGAGGCGGGGCGGGTCAGCCTGCTAACCGCAGAGGAAGAGGTTGAGTTGGCGCGACGCATGGAGGCAGGCGACTTCGCGAGCGAGCAACTCGAACGCGATGGCCAGCTGCTACCTCTCGATGACGTCTACACGCTGCAGGAGATTGTTGAGGACGGCGAGGCGGCCCAGGAGCATCTGGTGCGCGCCAACGTGCGCCTCGTCATCAGCGTCGCCAAGAAGTACATTGGACGCGGCGTTCCCTTCCTCGACCTCATTCAGGAAGGCAACATCGGGCTCATTCGCGCCACCAACAAGTTTGAGTATCAGCGCGGCCACAAATTCAGCACTTACGCCACCTGGTGGATTCGCCAGGCAGTCAGCCGCGCAGTCGCGGACCAGGGGCGCACCATTCGCGTCCCGGTGCACATGGGCGACCAGCTTAATCGCATGCGCCGCTTCCAGTTGCAGCTGACTCAGGAACTTGGTCGCGACCCTTCCATTGCAGAGCTGGCCATCGGGATGGAAACCACGCCTGACAAGGTCGAGGATCTGATGGAAATCTCACGTCGGCCGGTCAGTCTGGAAGCGCCCATCGACGAAGATGGCGACTCCACCTTCGGCGACTTCGTCGAGGATGTCAACAGCCCGGCGCCGGCGGACGAGGTGGCCTCGCTGCTGTTACACGAGCAACTGGATGAGGCGCTTGACCGCCTGCCCCCGCGCGAAGCGCAAATTCTGCGCCTGCGTTACGGGCTGGAGGACGGCCGCGTCTACACACTGGAAGAGGTCGGGCAGACGATCGGCGTGACGCGCGAACGCGTGCGGCAGCTGGAGGCTCAGGCCCTCAATCGTCTGCGTCAGTCTTCCGCCCGGGTCAAACTGCGGGACTATCTCTACGGGGAGTAAGTGCTGGTGTCTGCCCGGCATGCAGACCTGTCTGCGGGCCAGCGGCCCCGGCCGCAGCAAATGTGCTTCAGCGACTCAACTCTGCGTGGCGACTCCTGGCCCTTGTGGCACCCCGGGTCGCCACACTGCCTGAGCGGCAGCAATAATTCTTCCCCTGGCATCAAGTTCCCTTGCCCGGCGCCAGCGCCCGCCAGAACCCCCGTGTTGCGTCAAATCTGCTTCTGCATGGCGAGCGCAGGTCGAAAACATGATTGACCGGGTTGGCTTTCTCATTCGTGACGGGTATGAGCGAGACATCGAGTATTGCCTGCTGCTTGACCACAGTTACCGCACCCAGACCGCCTGGCAGATGCGCTTTCACAGCGACGGCGACCAGTTCGAAATTCGCTTTCATCCAGAGCGTCTGCCACGCGACCTGGAGACGGTCTGGACCCCAGGCGAACAGCGCCTGCTCGCCTCACTGCCAACGGAGCACTGTCTGCTGATTGCAGCCAACAGCAATACAGGCGAACTACTCGGCTATCTTGCGCTGCACGCCGACCCGGTACATGACATCGCCCGCCTGCACGACCTGGTCGTCACGCGGCCCTGGCGCCGCCACGGCATCGGTACGCGCCTGTTGCAGGTGGCGCGCCAGTGGGCGCGCGAGCGCCAGTTGATGCGCCTGCTTGCCGAGGTGCAGACGCGTAACTTTCCTGCGATCCGTTTCTTCCAGCGCGCTGGCCTGACCTTCTCCGGCTACAGCGATCACTATTTCCCGCAACACGAGATTGCCGTCTTTTTCGGCGAAATCCTGCGATAGACCATGTCCGACCTGCAGACCCTGTTTCGTCTGTTTCTGGAGCTGGCCAACGAAACGCTTACGGCGGTCATCGTAATCGTTTCTGCCTCCCTGCTGCTTTATAACCTCAGCAACAATCTGTATGTGCGCGTGACGCGCGTCTCCAGTGTTTTGCTTGCCTGCGTCACCTTCGCCTACGTCGCGGACGTCTTTGTTTCGCTACAGCCAGAGCAGTTCATACACGATCTGGCCCTGCGGCTGCAGTGGACGGGCATCGCCTTCGTACCGACCGCGCTTTACCATCTTTCGGACGCCTTGTTGGCCACCACCGGCCTGCCTTCGCGCGGGCGGCGGCGGCGCGTTATTCGCGCGCTCTATGCCCTGGGGTTCGTCTTTCTCCTCATCGCCCTGTTCGCCAATTCACTCACCTGGCCAGACGCGACCGGCCCGCAGACGCGCCTGCAGGCCGGCCCGCTCTTCCCGCTGTACATCCTCTATTTCACAGCCGTCACTGCCGCGGCCCTGCTCAACGTCCAGCGCGCGCGCCGGCGCTGCCTCACACGCGAAACGCGTCGGCGCATGGAGTTTCTGCTGCTGGCCATGCCGACGCCGGCGCTGGGGCTCTTTCCCTGGTCGGTGTTGCTAACGCCTGAGGCGGACCCGGGGCTGGTGCAGCTCTCCCTCATCAACCTCTCAAACGTTATCGTTGTGCTTATGCTGCTTTTCCTGGCCTGGCCGCTGACCTTTTTCGGTTCGAGGCGGCCGGAGAGTCAGATTAAGGTCGGGCTGTTGCGCGCTTACTTGCGCGGACCGGCCTCGGCAATTCTCGCGCTGGTCATCATCCTCAACATGGGCCCGGCCACTGAGGTGCTCGGCCTGCCCGGTCAGGAATTCATGCCCTTCGCAGTGGTCGCGGCGCTGCTACTGTGGCAATGGTTCATTCATCTCTTCCTGCCAAGGGTCGAACAGTGGCTCATCTACTCCGACGAGGATGAGGACCAACTTGGCAGGTTGCGCAACCTTGATGAGCAGATGCTCACTCGCAAGGACCTTGAATCCCTGCTTGAGGCGACGCTGGCCACCATCTGTGACAACTTGCGCGTTGGCAGTTCCTTCGTGGTTTCGCTTTGGGCTGCGCATCCAGAGCTGGTTGCCAGCATTGGCGCGCAGCAGCACGAACTGGATCAGCCGGAGGACATCTTGTCCGGCCTGCGTGAGACCCTCCTGAATGACGTGGAGCAATCGACCGGCTTCCACAGAAGGGACGACTACTGGTACATCCCACTCTACAGCGCACGGTCGCGCAGCAAATCCGGCACTCCAGTCGGCCTACTCGGTTTGCAGGTGCGTGACGGGCATGCGGAACTTTCAATCGAAGAGCAGCAGGTACTCGACTCGCTCACAATGCGCATCGCCCAGGCACTGGATGATATGGCACTGCAGGCGGAGATCACGGCCGCGCTCGAAGGGCTGTTGCCACAATTGAGCGTGGCGCGGCAGGCAAGTGAGGTTGGCTTTCCATTCAATCTTCTACCCGCGCCAGTCAATGGCGAAACTGTGGATCACAGCCGCTTCGTCGAGTTGGTACGCGCGGCGCTGCGTCACTACTGGGGTGGCCCCGGCCTCACCCGCAGCAACCTGCTGGAGTTGAATGTGGTACGCGCAGCCATGAGCGACGAGCAAGTGCCGGCCAATGCCCTGCGCGCCGTGCTGCGCCAGGCGATTGACCAGCAGCGTCCGGAGGGCACACGCAGGCTGACCAGCCCTGAATGGACGCTATTCAACATTCTTGAACTGCGTTTCATAGAACGGCGGCGCGTGCGCGATGTGGCAACGCGACTTGCGCTCAGCGAGGCGGACCTGTATCGCAAGCAAAGGGTCGCCATCGAGGCAGTCACCACTGCCCTGCTCGCAATGGAGCAGCAAGCCCGCATCAATTGACAGCCCTGAATGCCAAATCTATACTTGAGTCAGGCTGTGCGCGTTGCCTGCACCCGGCTCCAGGCGCTGCGGCCCGTCCCGGCAGGTGTTCCGTCCGCAACGGAGAGTTGCCTGTGAGCCGGCCACAACGTGGCAATGATACTTCCCCACTGGAGACCCCGGAGT
The DNA here is from genome assembly GCA_965223965.1 of Phototrophicaceae bacterium. Taxonomy (GTDB): domain Bacteria; phylum Chloroflexota; class Anaerolineae; order Aggregatilineales; family Phototrophicaceae; genus JAGWBD01. Next base: position 786,289 of record CBDCXX010000006.1, on the reverse strand, counting down.
ACGACTTGCAGGCTGCTGACGAGGATTTCGTCGAGTCAGATCTGCTGGGTCGCCTTCTCGACAGTCTTCCGCCCTGGGGCAGCGAGATTGCGGCCGTTGTGCTCGTCGTCTTCGGCATCGTTTCCTTTCTCTCTCTATTCGACGTTTCTTCAGACGCGACGGTCTCGCGCGCCTGGTCCAAGGCACTTGCTGGCGCGTTCGGACGGGGCAGCCTGCTGATTGCCATTGGCATCACCTGCCTTGGCGTGCTGATTCTCCTGCCGCGGCTGGGCATCACCCCCCGGTTGCCGGCCCGTCGTGTGCTCGCGCTGCAATTTGCCTTTCTGGCCCTGCTGGCCATCCTGCATCTTGGCGCCAGTGATGACGAGTTGCGCACTGTTGTTCGCGCCGGCCACGGCGGTGGAATCGTCGGTTGGGGCCTGAGCGTAATTATCGCCGGTCTGTTCAGTTCGGCGTTCGCATTGCTCTTCTATACAGTCATTTTCTTCATTTGTGTTGCGGCGCTGTTTGGGCTGGAAAGCAGCCACGCCATTCGTCTCTTGCAGCAGGCCAGTCAACACGTGCGCAGCCGCGGGCAAAGCTATGCTTTCGATCCGTCGAAAAAAACTGTCACGCAGCCGCCAACACATCCGGTCAGAGCCAGTGCCAGGGTTTCACGGGAGCAGCGCAAACTCAACATTGTTCGCATCCGTCCCAATCCAGCCAACCTGCCGCCGTCGCGCCGCGTCCCCGTGCCGGCCCCCACGCCCACTCCGGCGACTCCTGCGCCAGAGCGTCCCGCAACTATCGTCAGCGACCGGCCACAGCCCTCTGTTATGCCACTGCCCAGGAACGAGTCTCCGGCGCCGGCCAGGCGCAGGCGCAGCGAAGTGCGTCTGGTGGAGCGGCCGGATGGCCGTGTGCGTCGCTATTTCACTTTCGACCACAATGCGGAAGAACGCCTGGTCAGGGAGCGCAGCGAACAACTGCCGCCATTGGAGTTGCTCTCCGATGTGGCCCTGTTGCCGCCTGACGCAGAAGAGATCAACCGCAACATCGTCCTGCTCGAGAACACTCTGCTCGAATTCGACATCGACATAGAAGTCGTGGACGTGCAGGTTGGCCCAACTATCACGCGCTACGCCATCCAGCCCTTTCGCGAAAATCTGGAAGAGAAAGGCAGCGCGGTGTTCAGCCGCACGCGCGTCAGGCGCATCGTCGCGCTGACCAATGACCTTGCGCTTGCGCTGGCCGCGCGCCGCCTGCGCATGGAAACGCCGGTGCCCGGCAAGACCTACCTGGGCATCGAAGTGCCCAACCACAGGCCCGCCGTGGTGGCGCTACGCCCGGTCATCGAGAGCGAGTACTTCCATCGCCAGCAACTGCGCAGCAGGTCTCCCCTGCTTATCCCGCTCGGGCGAGATGTCGCCGGCCAGGCCGTGGCAGCGGACATCGGCCAGATGCCGCATTTGCTCATCGCCGGTGCGACCGGCACGGGCAAGTCCGTCGCCATCGGCGCCATCGCCACGTCCCTGTTGCTCAACAACACGCCAGCGACGCTGCGCCTGGTCATGCTGGATCCAAAGATGGTTGAGCTAAGCCGCTTCAACGGCATTCCTCATCTGATCGGGCCGGTAGAGACCAGGCTGGAACGAATCATTGAAGTGCTGCGCTGGTGCACGCGTGAGATGGACCGCCGCTACAAGCTGCTGGAAGCTTCCGGCGCGCGCAACATTGATGCCTTCAACGCACGTCCGGCGCGCCGCCAGGATGGCTCCTACCTTCCCTGGATTGTCATCCTGATCGACGAAATCGGCGACCTGATGCAGGCGCATCCTGAGGAAACCGAACGCTCGCTAACGCGCCTGGCGCAAATGGCGCGCGCCGTCGGGATGCATCTCATTATCGCCACCCAGCGACCGAGCGTGGATGTGCTGACCGGGCTCATCAAGGCCAATTTCCCTACGCGCATGGCCTTCGCCGTGGCCTCCGGCGTTGACTCGCGCGTCATTCTGGACACGGTTGGCGCGGAGACGCTGCTCGGCAAGGGCGACATGCTCTACCTAGCCAGTGATGCCGCCGGGCCGCAACGAATACAGGGCTGCCTGGTGCTTGAGGAAGAAGTGCGCGCAGTCGTCGACTTCTGGCGCCAAAAGGCGAAGCAAGGCACGCGCGAGGGAGCGGCGCTGGAAGAAGCGCCCTGGGAACAGGGGATGCGCCGGCGTCAGCTGCTGTCCGAGACCGACCCCATGCTGGAACAGGCGGTCAATGTCGTTGTCGAGGAAGGAGAAGCCTCCACTTCGCTGCTGCAGCGTCGCATGGGCCTGGGCTATCCGCGCGCCGCGCGTATCATCGACCTGCTACACGAGCTGCATATCATTGGCCCGCCAGAAGCTGGTGGCCGCGGCCGGCGTGTGCTCTACCAGCCGGGTGAGGACCCCATCGGCGACGAGCTGCAGCGTCGCGCTACGTAAGGTCGCCAGTCCACAACCCTGCCTGGTCTTGCAGCGGCTCGATTGTTTCGGGGCTGTCATTCCCGGGACGATTGACATAGGTAGACACCGGCCAAGCCTGCATGATGTCCGGCGCACAGGGCTGCAGCAAGCGCTGGTGGGCCTCCCTGTCCGCCGGTTGCAACCAGGCGTCATAGTCCTCCGGCGCCAGAATGACCGGCATGCGCTGGTGAATTGGCGCAACAAATTCGTTCGCTTCAGTCGTGAGAATGGTGGCACTGTTCAACGTGTCGCCACCGGGCCCTACCCATTGTTCCCACAGCCCTGCGAAGGCAAAAAGCGGCTGATCACGCACGCTGATGTACACAGGCTGTTTGCGAGCGCCCGTATGCAACCACTCAAAGAAGCCGCTGGCGGGAATCAGACAACGTCTGCGACGAAAGGCTGAGCGAAAGGATGGCTTTTCGGCCGCCGTTTCGGAGCGTGCATTGATCATCCTGTTGCCTATCCTGGCATCCTTCGCCCACCCAGGTATAAGCCCCCACTTGTGCCAGGCCAGTTCGCGCGGGCGTTCATTGGTGACGATGGCGATTTGCTGCGAAGGGGCAATGTTGAAGCGCTGCGACAACGTTTCCGGAATGTTCCGCAGGTCAAACACCAGATTCAATACTTCTGCCTGCGCAACCAGCACAAAGCGTCCGCACATGTTGCACCTTTAACGTCTGCTGCATGCATTTCCTCGTAACAAGTATAGCCTTAAGTGACTATGTAACAGGATGCGCGACTGTGCCATACTGCCCGCATGTCGACCAATCCAACGATGCAACGCCTGCGCATCACCTTCGGCAAGTTCGCCGCGCTGAAGTACACCAGCAATCTGGATGTCGCCAAAATCTGGGAGCGCGTGTTGCGCCGGGCGGCGCTGCCTCTACTCTACAGCCAGGGATTCAACACACGGCCGCGCCTGCAGCTGGCCACGGCCCTGCCGCTGGGCATCACCAGCGAATGCGAGTTGCTGGATGTTTCCCTGCGCCAGAGGATTGCGCTGGAGGGTCTGGCGCAGCAGCTGCGTGAAGTCAGCCCGGGGGGCTTGCGCATCTATAACGTCGAGGAAGTCGACGTCGCTGAAGCGGCCCTGCAGACGCGCGTGAGAAGCTCATGCTATCTGGTGACCTTCGAACAGCCCGTGCGAGAGCTTGGGCAGTTGGCCGCGGAATTACTGGCGCGCAGCAGTATCCCGCGCACTATCCAGCGCAAGCGACGTCCTGTCGAGAAGGATCTGCGCCCGCTACTTTATGACCTGGTCGTCGATGACCCGCAAACCCTGCGCATGCGCGTCGCTGTGGGCGACCGCGGCAACCTGCGCCCGCAGGACATTCTTGAAGAGCTTTGCCTGCACGATCACTGGCACAGGATTCATCGCCAGCAATTGCTGCTGGACGAAACGGAGGAATTACCATGCAATTGACGCTCGCGCGCCCTGTCGCTGCCGCGCTGCGGACCGGACTGCCGGTCGTCGCGCTGGAATCGACCGCCATCACCCATGGCTTGCCAGCGCCCGGCAATGTGGAGACGGCGCTGGCGATGGAAGCCGCCATTAGCGCCGTCGGGGCGCAGCCAGCCACCATCGCCGTCCTGGGTGGTCGCGTCATCGTCGGCCTCGATAATGAGCAGATCAAGACATTGGGGGCCAACCCGGCCAAAGACGTGCGCAAGTGCAGCCGCCGCGACCTGCCCATCGTGCTCGGCCTGGGTGAGAACGCGTCCACCACGGTCGCCGGCACCATGATCATCGCGGAGCAGGCCGGCATTCGAGTCTTTGCCACTGGCGGCATCGGCGGCGTGCATCGCGGCCAACCCTTCGACATCTCCGCCGACCTGATCGAGCTGGGGCGCACGCCAGTGGCGGTGGTCTGCTCCGGCCCCAAATCCATCCTCGACCTGGAACTCACGCGCGAAGTGCTGGAGACCCAGGGAGTGCCCGTCGTCGGTTACGGCACGGACAGGATGCCAGCCTTCTTCTCGCGCAGCAGCGGCCTGCCGGTAGACGTGCGCGTTGATTCTGCGGATGACGCCGCTCGCATCATCCGCGCCCAGCTGAGCCTGAAACGACCGGGCGGCGTGCTCATTTGCGTGCCGGTGCCGGCCAACGTTGCGCTGGCCCAGGATCGAGCCGAGGCGGCCATCGAGAAGGCGAACGAGGAAGCCATGCGGCGAAAGTTGAAAGGGTCTGCAATAACGCCCTATCTGCTCATGCGCGTCGCCGAACTGACCAGGGGTAGTTCGCTGACGGCCAACATTGCGCTGCTGATCAACAACGCGCGCGTCGCCGCAGAAATCGCCGCGGCGCTCTGAGCGCCCGATGCCTGGATTCGCCATCGACTTGCGCTATACTGCTGTCAACCTCCGGTGAGTCGAGCGCTCTGCGGGAGTTTTGCGATGCGACCCGACCAAATTGAGCAGATTCTGGACCGCGTCCTGTTGCAGGTGGAACGGCCGGGACGCTACGTAGGCGGCGAATACAACAGCGTCGTCAAGGACTGGGACGCGGCGTCAGTGCGTGTGGCGCTGGCCTTTCCGGATCTCTACGACCTGGGTATGTCCAACCTGGGCATCATGATCCTGTACGAGCAGCTGAACCGGCAGCCGGACCTGCTCGCCGAACGCGTCTTCAGCCCCTGGGTGGATATGGAAACGGTGATGCGCGCCGAGGGCTTGCCGCTCTATTCGCTTGAGACGAAACACCCCGTGCGTGAATTCGATCTGCTGGGCATCAGCCTGCCCTACGAGCAGCTCTACACCAACGCGCTCAACCTGCTCGACCTGGCGGACATGCCGGTATGCAGCGAGGAGCGCGATTCTTCCTACCCGCTCGTAATCGCCGGCGGTCACGCTTGCTTCAATCCCGAGCCGGTGGCCGACTTCATCGACGCCTTCGTCATCGGCGAGGGTGAGGAAATTATTGTCGAGCTGGCGCGCTGCGTGCAGCGCATGCGAGGCAATTCGCGTGAAGACCTGCTGCGCGCCGTGGCCGGCATCCAGGGCATGTACGTGCCGCGCTTCTACGACGTCGATTATCACGCTGACGGCACTGTCGCCGCCATCACGTCCAACCAGCCGGAGGCGCCCGGACGCGTACTCAAGCGCATTGTGCCTGTGTTGCCGGAACCCTTCACCAACTTCCTGGTGCCCAACATCGACACCGTGCACAACCGCGCGCCCATCGAAATCATGCGCGGCTGCACGCGCGGCTGTCGCTTCTGTCACGCCGGCATGGTCACCCGCCCGGTGCGCGAACGCCCGGTGCAGGAAGTGCTGGACGCCATCGGCCGTATCACGGCCAGCACCGGCTTCGAGGAAATCAGCCTGCTGAGCCTGTCCTCCTCGGATTACGGCAAGGTGCACGAACTGGTCAGCGCCATTCACGACGAATATGGCGGCGCCGGCCTCAGCCTGAGTCTGCCCAGCCTGCGCATCGAAACTGCCAGCGCAGAGCTGCTGGCGAAGCTTGGCGACACGCGTCGCAGCGGCTTCACCTTTGCGCCCGAGGCCGCCACCGAGCGCATGCGCAACCTTATCAACAAGTATGTGCCCACGGAGCAGGTGCTGCAAACCGCGCGCGACGTCTACGCCGGCGGCTGGCGCACCATCAAGTTCTACTTCATGATTGGCCATCCCGACGAGACGCTTGATGACGTCTGGGCCATCATCGATCTCTGCAAGGCCGTTCTGCGCGAGGGGCGCAAGGTGCTGGGCAACAAGGCCAACGTCAACGTTGGCGTGAGCACCTTCATACCCAAGCCACACACGCCCTTCCAGTGGGTTCGCCAGGATGACCCGGCTCAGGTGCTCGAGAAGCAACGTTTGCTCAAACGCGAGTTGCGCGGCAATGGCCTGCATCTGCGCTGGAACGACATCGAGGCCAGCGAATTCGAGGGCTTTCTCAGCCGCGGCGACCGGCGTCTGGGCCAGGTTGTGCAGCGCGCCTGGGAGCTTGGATGCACATTCGACGCCTGGCAGGATCGCCATCAGCATGAGCGCTGGTTGCAGGCTTTCGCCGAGGCCGGCCTCGAGCCGGACTTTTACAACCAGCGCACGCGCGGCGACGATGAAGTCTTCCCCTGGGAGCACATTGACGTGGCCGTGCACCGCAAGTTCCTGCTGCAGGATTACCACATGAGCCTGAAGGGCACTACGCGGGTCGATTGCCGTGACAAGTGCTTCGCCTGCGGCATCCTGCCCAAATTCACAGAGACGCGCAGCCAGACACCGGCTGAAGCCTGGGAGTGCCCGCCTGTGAAGCCGATCGCCGAGCGCAAGCGCAATGCCAACGTGACGCTCATGCCGTGAGCCAGACGGGCCCGCTCTCCATGCGCATTCAGGTTGAAGGTCAGCACCCGCTCAACGGCAGTTGGCAACCCTCCGGCAACCCCAACGCTGCCCTGGCCCTGCTGGCCGCGTCGCTGCTGGGGGAGCAACCCGTCACCCTGCACAACATGCCACGCACAGCCAGCACCTCGCGCCTCATCGAACTGGCGGAATGGCTGGGCGCGGAGGTCAAGTTCGTCTCGGGCAGCATCCTGCAGGTGCGTGCCGCGCAACTCTCGCGCCGCACGCTCACACAGGAGCAACTGGACAGCGCTGGCGCAATCCTGTTGCTCGCACCCCTGCTGGCACGCTGCCGCCACGTTCGCCTTGAAAGCGATGAACCGCGCAGCCGCATCCTCACACATCTGGATGCGCTGCGCGACCTGGGCCAGGACGTGCTGCTACTGCACGGCGCAGTCGAAGTCCGCGCAGTTGCCTGGGACAAGCGCGAGATCCTGCTGGGCAGCGCCAGTGTGACGGCGACTGGCATGGTGCTGATGCTGGCCGCGACGCTTGGCCAGGAGACTATCATCCACAACGCCGCCAGCGAGCCACACGTGCAGGAGCTGTGCCGCCTGTTGCAGGCCATGGGCGCGCAAATCTCGGGGTTGGGCTCCAACCTGCTGGTCGTCAGGGGCTGCTCATCTCTGGGCAGCGCGAATGTGGACATCGGCCCCAATCACGTAGAAGCCGCCGGCATCGCCGCCATCGCCGCCCTCTGCGGCGGCCGCGTCACCTTGCGCGGCACCCGCCGCAAAGACCTGCGCATGATTGCGCGCGTGTATCACCAGCTTGGCATTCAGCTTGATCTGGATGATGAGGCCGTATTCGTGCCTCGTCATGAACAGCTAACACTAAGCGAACGCGCCGGCGACCTGGATACCCGCGTCGAGAGTGCGATCTGGCCTGGCTTCCCTTCCGATCTCATCGCCGTCGCCACCGTTGTTGCCACCCAGTCGCGCGGCACCACGCTCATCCACGAGAAGCTCTTCCACAACCGTCTGCTCTTCGTCGACCGGCTGAAGGCGATGGGGGCACAAATTGTGCTCTGCGACCCGCACCGCGCGATCGTGGTCGGCCCGTCTCCGCTCTACGGGATTTACATGGCCACGCCGGACATTCGCGCCGGGCTGGGGATGCTGGCGGCGGCGCTGGTAGCGCAGGGCCGCTCGACAATCGACAACGCCCATTTGATCGAACATCACTTCGGCGCGGTGATCAGCAAGTTGCAGGCGCTCGGCGCACAGATCAGCGTCGAATGAGCCCGCCGGCGTTGCAGTATTCGACAATTGCCGGACTGCGCTGCGCCTGGATTGTGGCGGGCACGGGACCTGCGCTGCTGCTGCTGCACGGCTGGGGCGCCAGCCTCGAGCTCATGTGGCCGCTGGCGGAACAACTGGCAAATGCCGGGTTTCGCGTTTACTTGCCTGACCTGCCCGGCTTCGGCGCCAGTGAAGCGCCACCGTCTGCGTGGTCGGTGCGTGACTATGCGGATTTCGTCCTTGAGTTTCTTGACCGGCAGGAGTTGCAACAGGTCGACCTCGGCGGGCATTCCTTTGGCGGCCGCATCAGCCTGATGCTGGGCGCGGACGAAGCGCAGCGCATTCGCAAAATGCTGCTTTTCAATGCTGCCGGGCTGCGCCGTCAACAACCGCTGCTGGCCCGCTCACGCCTGAAGCTTTACCAGACTGCACGCTCTACGCTGCACGGGCTGCAGCTGAAATCAATGAGCGACGGGTTGGGCGAGTGGTATCACAGGCGCTATGCCTCGGCTGACTACCGCAATGCGAAGGGGGTCATGCGCCCGACTTTCGTGCGCATCGTCAACGAGGACATGCGCCCCTTCGCTCTGCGCGTGCGCCCGCCTACCCTGCTGTTCTGGGGCGACCAGGATGTCGAGACGCCGCTGTGGATGGGCAAGGCGCTGGAAGCGGCCATTCCTGACGCCGGCCTGATCGTCTGGGAAGGCGCCGGCCACTACAGTTACCTCGACCGACTCGCGGACACGGCCCGCGTCGTTACGCATTTTCTGCGCGAAGAGGGTTGACTATGCTGCTCGCCCTCAGCGCCTTGCTCTGGCTGGCCGGCACCTTCATTCGCATTCTGCGCCAGGCGCTCTTCTTGCAGCTCGAGGAGTATCAGGGTTGGCGTTACTTTCGCTGGCTGTTGGCGCGGCGTTCGCGCTGGCTGCCACAACGCCTTTTTCTTGTCTGGCTGGTCGGTTCGGCACTAATGCTCCTGCTCGCCGAAGCGCCAGGTGGGACGCTGCCCCAGGTGCTAACACTGCCGGTCGCGTTGGTCGCCATCTGGCCGCAGACTGGCGGCGAAGTGAAGAAGGGATTTCGCGTCACCTGGCGCGCGCGTCGCCTGCTGATAACGGCCTGCCTGCTGGCGGCTTTGAACGCAGCGCTGCTGCTGATGCCAGCCGGCAATTTCGGAGTTGATGCGTTGCGCCCTGCCCTGCTGACGGCAGCGGGCCTGATGCTGATGCTGCTCGTGCCGTTGTATCTCATCTGCGCCAACCTGCTGCTGCGTCCGGTCGAAGCATTCCTGCGCCGCCGCTTCATCGCGCGCGCGCGCCAAACGCTGGAGGAAGCGCGCCCCACCGTGATCGGCATCACCGGCAGCTTCGGCAAAACCAGCACAAAGCTGATCCTGCAACACATTCTAAATGGTCGCTTCCGCGCCGGCGCCACTCCCAAGAGTTATAACACACTGATGGGCGTATGCCTCGCCATCAACCAGGACCTTGTCGAAGACCGCAGCCTTGACTATTACATTGTGGAGATGGGCGCCTACATTCCTGGTGAAATCGCGGAGATTTGCGAGCTGGCAGGGCCGCAGATCAGCCTGGTAACGGCGCTTGGGCCACAGCATCTGGAGCGCTTCGGCAGCATCGAGAACATCGTCGCCGCCAAGTACGAAATCATCAGCGCGCTGCCGAAGGATGGTCTCGGCGTTTTCGTGCGCGACAACCCGCACTTGCGAGGAATGGCGGCTCGCGGTCACCCGGACACGGTGCTCACAGTCAGTTGCGAAGCGGCGCCAGTCGATGCTCTGCCAGATGATCCGCGCCTGGTCGCCACAGAGATAAGTGAGAGTTTGGAGGGCCTGCGCTTCAGGGTGCTGGACCGTCGCAGCGGGGAGCGTGAAGACTTTACAACCGGGCTGCTGGGCCGGCACAACGTGAGCAACATCCTGCTGGCCGCGGCGGTAGCCTTGCACGAGGGCATGAGCCTGCGCGAAATCGCCTGGCGCGTACGCAGCCTTGAGCCGGCCAGGGCGCGCCTGGAACGCGAGCAGACAAACACCGGCATCACGATCATCAATGATGGCTACAGCGCCAACCCGGCGGGAGCTCGCCACGCCTTGCGTGTGCTGGGCATGCACGAGGGCCGGCGCTTGCTCATCACGCCGGGCATGATCGAGCTGGGCGAGTTGATGGAGGCCGAAAACCAGGCGCTGGGCGAAGAGGCGGCCCGGCACGCCAGCGACGTCATTCTCATCGGTGCGCAAAACACGCAGCCAATGCGCGCCGGTTTGCTGGCCGCCGGCTTCCCGCAGGAGCGACTGCACCTGATGGCGACCCTGACCGAGGCCATCGCCTGGTATGAGACGCAACTCAGGGCTGGCGACGCCGTGCTCTTTCTCAACGATCTGCCGGAAAACTGGAGCTGAGCCGCTACCCGTAAGCGCGCATATGTGTCAGAATGCCGGTCGTAGCGGACAAACTGGAGAAGCATCATGACCTATCATCCCGACCGTCTTGAACACGCGCGCTCGCTGGCGGAACAAATCGTGGCCTGGCGCCGTGACTTTCACATGCATCCCGAGTTGGGTTTTCGCGAGTTTCGCACCGCGAGCAAGGTCGCGGAAACACTGAACGATCTGGGATTCGAGGCTGAAACCGGCGTCGGCAAGACCGGCGTGGTCGCGCGCATTGGCGAAGGCAAGCCCGTGATCGGGATCCGCGCCGACATGGACGCCCTGCCCATCAACGAGGAAAACGATGTGGAGTATCGCTCGCAGACGCCCAACGTGATGCACGCCTGCGGCCACGACGCCCACACCGCCATCCTGCTGGGCGTTGCGCAAATGATCAGCGAAATCCCGGAGGACGAACGACCCGCCGGCGAAATCCGCCTGCTGTTTCAACCCTCCGAGGAGATGCAGGATGACGAGGGCAAGAGCGGCGCCATGCGCATGATTGCTGATAGCGCGCTGCAGGACGTTGACAAGGTGTTGGCGTTGCACATGGCCAGCGGACTGGAAAGCGGCAAGATCGAAATTTGCAGCGGCTATGCAATGGCCAACCACGACGCCTTTCACGCCACCATCACCGGCGATGGCGGTCACGGCGCTGCGCCGCACCACGGCACGGACCCGGTCTTCATGCTGGCACAGATAATTAATGCCATCTTTGGCATCCGCGCCCGCCGTATCGATCCCGTCCAGCCAGCCATTATCTCCATTGGCACCATCCACTGTGGCATAGCCTCCAACGTTATCCCGGCTTCCATCGAAATCAGCGGCACCATCCGCAGCTTCGACAGCGAGATTCGCGCGCAACTGATCGAGGAGCTGGAGCGCGCGCTGGGCATCGCCCGTGCCATGGGCGGCGACTACAGCCTGGTGGTAAAGGATGGCTACGACGCGACCTACAATGACCCGGAAGTTTCCGACCTCATCCATGACCTTGCGACACAAATGGCAGGCCCCGAGGCGATAAATCCGCCACAGGCCATGCTGGGCGCGGAAGACTTCGGCTTCATGACGCAGCTGGCACCCGGAGCCATGTTCCAGCTGGGCGCCAGGTACGACGAGCAGGAGCGCGGCCATCACACGCCAGTCTTCAACATCGACGAGTCTTCCTTCCCGCTGGGCGCGGCGTTACTACTGGAATCCGCCTTCCACCTGCTGCGCCAATCTGCATGAGAGCGCGCCGACCAGCGACAGTCGCCGTGGTTTTCGGCGGGCGCAGCGTCGAGCATGATGTATCGATCGTCACCGCCAGCCAGATCATGCGCGCGCTGGACAGCAGTCGGCACGAGATTGTGCCGGTCTACATCAGCCGCAACGGCCGCTGGTTCGGCGGCGAGCCACTGCTGGAGTTGGCCAACTTCGATGGCGACGTTACGGCACAGCCAGGGGTGTACCCTGTGCTGCTTTCGCCGGGCACACAGCATCACGGTCTTTTGCTCCAGCCGTTGGCTGGCCGTCTGCGCAGGAGCAGTCTACAGCGCATCGACGTCGTCTTCCCGGCCCTGCACGGGACCCATGGTGAGGACGGCACACTGCAGGGCCTGCTGGAGCTGGCGGACATTCCCTACGTCGGCTGCCTGACGCTCGGCTCGGCGCTGGCCAACGACAAGATCAGCGCGCGCGCCCTGTTGCAGCAGCATGACATCCCGCTGGTGCCCGCGCTTGAAGTGCAGCGCAGCGAATGGCTGAAGGTGCCGGACAAGGTACTGGCGCGCATCACCAGGGCGCTGGAGTGGCCGCTATTCATCAAGCCGGCGACGACCGGCTCCAGCATTGGCATCGGCCGAGCCGACAATGAGGCGCTGCTGCGCGCCTCCATCGATGTCGCCGCCCATTTCGACCGCCGCATCCTGGTCGAGCAGGGCATCACCGGTCATGTTGAAATCAACTGCTCCGTGCTCGGCAACAGCCCCGACCTGCGCGCCTCGGCGCTGGAGCAGCCCCTCTCCTGGGACGAATTCCTGACCTACGATGAGAAGTATCTGCAGGGCCCGGAAGGCATGAAAAACGCGGGGCGCATCATTCCCGCCCCGCTGGACGCGGCGCTGACGCAGCGAATCCAGGAGCTGGCCCTGCGAGCCTTTCGCGCCATTGATGGCCACGGCATCACCCGCATCGACTTCTTCGTCAAGCCGGACGAGGAGGCCATTTGGCTGGGCGAGATCAACACCATGCCCGGCTCGCTGGCCGCCTGGCTGTGGCTGGAGAGCGGACTGTCTTTCAGCGCGCTGGTGGAGGAACTGATCGGGCTGGCGCTCGCTGCTCACGCCGAAAAGCGACGCAACAGCTATGACTATCGCAGCGAGCTCATCAGCCTGACACGCCAACGTGGCCAGAAGGGCGTAAAGGGGAGGAAGTCCGCCGCGTCTGGCTAAAGCGGTTGCATGGAAGCCGTCTGACGCCTGTGCTATCCTGAGTCTGCAGCCCATCCGCAAAGCCAAAGGCCCCACCTTGCCCTATCAATCCAGTGGCGGTCGTCGCAACAGCGTGCAGCTCGGCGTAGGGCGCGGCCCGCAGCCCGGCGCAGCGCCGTCGCCCCTGCCCCAGCGCGCGCTGGATGGCATCCCAGGCTGTGTGGCCTGGCTGGCGCTGCTGGTCTCACTCGCACTTGCGGTCGTCGCGCCCTACAGCATTCTGGTGCTGGCCTCTTTGCTGGGCATCTACTCCGCCCTGCGCTTCCTCTTCGCCGGCATCGCCAACTTTATGGGCCTGCGTTACATCCGCGCATGGGGGCAGACCGACTGGCACGAGCGCTGGCAGCAACAGGCCGGACCGGATTCGCTGGCACTCGACGAAGTGCACCATTTGGTCCTCATTCCCAACTACGAGGAGACCGCCTCCACCCTGCGCGCGACACTTGAAAACCTCGCCCGCTATCCTGAAGCCCGACAACGGATGACTGTCGTGCTGGCCATGGAAGCCACCGAGGAGGGCGCAGTCGCAAAGGGCGAGCGACTGCGCCAGGAATTCCTGGCACACTTCGCGAATGTCAGCTGCAGCGTGCATCCACGCGGCCTGCCCGGCGAGATGCAGTGTAAGTCCGCCAACCTGGCCTGGGCCGCGCGCTGGGCCCGACAGAACCTTGTGGTCGCAGGGAAACTGAAGCTCGACGCTTTGGTCGTGACCAGTATGGACGCCGACACCTTGTGGGACCCGCGCTACTTCAGCGCGCTCACCTGCCTCTTCGCCCTGCACCCGCAGCGCCACCTGCGCTTCTGGCAGGCGCCGATTCGCTATCACGCCAACATCTGGGACATCAGCCCGCCCTTGCGCCTGGTCAATGCCTATTCGACCGCCTTCGAGCTGGCCTATCTGGCGGCGCCCTGGTGGCTGCCCTTGCCGATGTCCTCCTACTCGCTCAGCATGCACTTGCTGGAGCATAGCGGCTACTGGGATGGCGACGTCATCGCGGACGAATGGCACATGTTCATAAAATCCTGGTTCTCGCGCAGCGGCCAGGTGCGTCTCGAGCGCATCTTCCTGCCCTTCTCCGCCCACGCAACCACCGGTAACAACCTGCGCGAGGTCATCGTCAATCGCTATCAGCAGACGCTGCGCCACGCCTGGGGCAGCAAGGAAGTCGGTTACATCATCGCGCGCATGCTGGAACGCCCTGATGTCGAATTCGGAGTAGCCTTCCAGCTGCTCTTCCGCGTCGCGCACGACATCCTGCTGGCCGGAGCCGGATGGGTGCTGTTGACTGTGGGCTCGCAGGTCACCTTCCTCTTTCACCCGGAGATTCTGCAGGAACTGGTCCGGTTGAACGTTCGCAGCCCGGTGTTCATGGCGCTGCAGCTCAGCTTCCTGCTGGTGTCCGTGCTATGCGTTGTTCTGTGGGCGCAGGATGTCAGTATGCGCCCGCCGCGCCCGCCTGAACGTCCCCAGACCCTGCGCGAGCGCCTGCTGACGCTGGCCAGTTTCCCGCTTATGCTGGTGCTCGCGCTGGTGTTCGTCGCCCTGCCCACCCTGCAGGCCCAGACTCGTCTTATGCTGGGAATTCCGCTACAGTTCCGCGTGACGCGCAAGAATTGAATGCCTGCACACAAGGAGTCGTCGATGGCGAAAGTCGGATATATCGGGCTGGGCATCATGGGCGCGGCCATGGCCCGCAACCTGATGAAGGCCGGGCATGAACTGGTTGTCCACAATCGCAGCCGCGCAATCGTGGCTGCGCTCGTCAGTGAAGGCGCGACGGCCGCCAACTCCCCCGCCGAAGTAGCCGCCCAGGTGGATTTCGTCTGCACCAACCTGCCGGATTCGCCGGACGTGGAGCAGGTCGTGCTCGGCAAAGACGGTATTCTCGAAGGCGCGCAGGCCGGATTGATATTTATCGACAACAGCACCATCAAGCCGGAAACGGCCCGCACGCTGGCAGAAAAGCTGGCGGAGAAGGACGTGGCCGCGCTCGACGCGCCAGTCAGCGGTGGCGACGTCGGCGCGCGCGACGGCACCCTGACCATCATGGTTGGCGGCCCGCAGGACGCCTTCGATCGCGCAGTCCCGCTCTTTAAGGCAACCGGCAAGGCCTGGGTGCTGGTGGGCGACAGCGGTGCTGGCCAGATCGCCAAGGTCTGCAACCAGATCATCGTGGGCGCGCAGATGGCATCGTTGGCCGAGGCGCTCATCACAGCGCAGAAATCAGGCGTCGACCCCCAACGCGTGGTCGAGGCCATCAAGGGCGGCGCGGCCCAGATGTGGACGCTGGACGTCAAGCCACCGCGCCTCTTCGCAGGCAACCGCGAACCAGGCTTCAAGGCCTACATGCAACACAAGGACCTCGGCATCGTGCTCGACACGGCCCGCACTTATGGCATTCCGATACCGGTCACCTCGGTCATCCAGCAGCTTTTCACTGCCATGCTGGAACAGGGCAACCGCGAGCAGGACAACAGCGCCATTGTCAGCGTCTATGAATCACTGGCGCACATTCGCCTCGACGAGCCAGACAGTTAAGCCCGCCCGACCTGTGTGCATAGCGCCGGCTCCCGGAATGGCTGCCGGCAGGAGCGTTTTGTGAAGGATCGTCTGCAGAAATTGATGGCGCAATCCGGCCTGGGCTCACGTCGCGCCTGCGAGGAGCTCATTCGCCAGAGGCGCGTGCGCGTCAACGGGGCCGTTGCCGAACTGGGCGCGAAGGCCGACCCGGCCAGCGACCAGATAGTGGTTGACGACGAGCCCTTGCGACCGCGCGACAGTGAACTGGTCTACATCGCGCTCAACAAGCCGATCAACGTGCTCTCCAGCAGCGCGCGCCACAAGAAGGATGAGCGCAGAACAGTTCGTGAGCTCGTTCGACGTCCCGGGCATCTTTTTATGGTTGGGCGCCTGGATGCCGACAGCCAGGGCCTGATGGTGCTCACCAATGATGGTGACCTGACGCATCGCCTGACGCATCCGCGCTTTCAGCACACGCGCACCTATCGCGCCACACTCTACGGCATGCCGGACTCCGCCGCCATCCACAAGTGGGAGCGCGGCGTCTGGCTGCCCGAGGAGGTGAGCAAGACGGCTCCCTGCATCGTGCGCGTCGTTCGTAACAGCCAGGGCCTGGCCGTGATTGAAATCGTCATGGCGGAGGGCCGCAAACGACAGATCCGCCGCGTCGCAAAGGCGCTGGGCCACCCGGTGCGCCACCTCACGCGCACCCACATCGGCCGCCTCGGCCTCGGCGAACTGCGTCCCGGGGAGTGGCGTGAACTGGACGCGCAGGACCTTGCCTTGCTGAAATCCCCGGACGCTTCGCTCAAGCGCAGTCTCGCGCCACAACCTGCACTGGCTCGTCCCCGACCACAGCGCAAACGCCTGCGCCGCGACTTTCGTAGCCCACTGAGCCGTAAGTCAGCCCCACAGAGGCGGAAGAAGCCACAGCGTTGAGCGCCAGCGCGGAAGTACAGGCCTACCTGCTGCGCCAGGACAGCAGCTGGCTGCGCTGGCGACGTGGCGTTTTCCGCACAGCGATTCGCTTCATTTCCTTCGGCTTTAACCGCCTGACCGTCAGCGACTTACAACACATCCCCTCCACCGGCCCGCTGATCATGATGATCAATCACACCAGCGGCCTCGACCCCGGCCTCATCATGGCCGTCACCACCGATCGCTTCGTCATCCCCATGACAAAGATCGAAAACACGCAGTTCCTTTTTGGTCGCCTGGCCGTCTGGTGGTGGGATTGCTATACGGTGCGTCGCGGCGAACTCGACCGCCGGGCGCTGTCGACCTCCATCGAGCTGCTGCGTGACGGGCAGTGCATTCTCATTGCGCCCGAAGGCACGCGCCAACGCCAGGGTGGTCTGGCACGGCCACGAGAAGGTCTGGCCTGGATTGCCACGAAGGCGGACGCCGTCATCCTGCCCTGCGCAATTTCCGGCGCGCGCGGCTGGCGAAGCAAGTGGCTGCGCCTGCAGCGACCGGAGATTCACCTGCGCTTTGGCCGACCTTTCCGCTTTCGCAAGGGTGGTGCGCGGCGCGTCAAACGGGAGCTGCTGCAAGAGATGACGGACGAGGCCATGTATCAGCTGGCAGCGGCACTCGTAGATCCGGCGCTGCGCGGCGTCTACAGCGACCTGAACCAGGCCACCAGTGGAAATCTGGAGTTTGTCGAGCCGGCCTGAAAAACTGCTGCTCTGCCCTACTTCAGGCCACTCAATGCCAGGCCACGAATGAAGTACTGCTGCAGGAACATGTAAATTGCCACGATTGGCAGAATCGAGAGGAACGTGGCGGCCAGCAGGGCGCCTGTTTCGTGACGAACCCAGCCCGCCAGGTTGGCAAGGACCGCCAGACCCAGGGGCAGGGTCTGCATCGATTCGTGTTGCGAGATGACCAGCGGCCAGACCAGACTGTTCCAGCTGCCCATCAAGGTCATCAGACCGACGGTCAGCAGGGCCGGCTTGGCCATGGGAATGACGATGCGGGCGTAGATTTGCAGGCGGCTGGCGCCATCGACAAAGGCCGCGTCCTCGATGTCGGGCGGAATGGTGCGGAAGAACTGACGCAACAGAAAGATGCCCATAATGTTAAGCATGCCGGGCACGGCCAGACCCTGATAGGTGTTCAGCCATCCCAATTGACGAATGACCAGGTAGGCAGGAATGAGCGTGACCCAACTCGGGATCATAATCGTCGCCAGGATGAGCATGAACATGATGTTGCGCCCGATGAAGCGAATGCGCGCGAAGGCGTAGGCCGCCATTGAACAAACAAGCAGCGCACCGCAGGTCGTCAACACGCCCACGATGATGCTGTTAAGATAGAAACGCGCGAAGGGCATAATTTCGAAGACCTTGGCGTAATTCTGCACCATCCATTCAGCCGGGAACCAGTGCATCGGGATGCGGGCGATGTCGGCGTTGGTTTTGAAGGAACTGAGCACCATCCAGATGAAGGGCAGAGCCGTCCCGATGCCACCAGCGACGACCAGGACGTATTTCAGAAACGGGAACAGTTTACGTCTGGCTTCAGCCAGGGTTGGCACTCCGTATCGCGCGGTCGCCAGTCGTTCAGCGGTCATAGTTCACCCAACGCCGTGACAGGCCAAAGTGCAGGGCGGTAATGATGAAAATGATGATGGCCATCACCCAGGCCATGGCCGAGGCGTAGCCCATCTTCAGCCGGTCCCAGGCCTCGCTGTACAGGTGCAGCGCAGGCATGAGAGTGGCGTTGGCCGGCCCCCCGCCGGTCATCACGAAGGGAATTTCAAACTGTACCCAGACCGTGATGAGGGCATTGGTGATGTAATAGAAAATGGTCGGCGACATTAGCGGCAGGGTAATGCGCCACAGCCTTTGCCAGCCCGTAGCGCCGTCAACCTTCGCGGCGTCGTAATATTCCTGGGGAATATCCAGCAGACCGGCCAGAAACACGATCATCCAGAAACCGGTGCCGGCCCAGACCACCACGAGCGAAACGGAAAGCAGCGCCCACTGGGTGTGTCCCAGCCAGTTCGGCCCATCCACGTTGACGTAGCGCAGCAGACTGTTTATCAGGCCGTAGTCCTGCTGGTAAGCAAAACTCCAGACGATCGCGATGGCCACGCTGGACGTCACGGTGGGTAAAAAGTACAGCGCGCGAAAGAAGGCGCGTCCACGGATGTGCTGGACGGCCAGGGCCACCGACATTCCCCAGACCAGACCGAGGGGGATGGTGATGGCGGCGTAGACCAGGGCGTTGCCATAGGCCTTTAGAAAGACCCTGTCCTCCATCAACTCGGCGTAATTGGCCAGGCCGACGTATTCGTCAGTAAAAAGCGGGTCCCATTCACGAAAGCTGAGATAAAGGGAAGAGACCAGCGGGTAGGCTGTAAATACCAGAAGCCACAACAGGACTGGCGCAATGAAGAGCCAGCCCGCGATGTTGTCTCGGCGGTTGGTTACGGGTAACCGGGACCTTACTCTGGCTACCAGCCCTCCGCCGCTCTCCGCGGCAGTGCTTGCCATACATTCCTCCGCGAGCCAGCCGTTCCCCGTGCCCGCCCTGCCAGACGGGCACGGGGGTTCTTGCAGCTAATCGGGTTCAGCCACCAAGCGCTGCGGTCAACTCGGCAGCAACCTCAGTCAGAACATCTGCAGCACTGCCTTCGTTCGAGTAAACCAGAGCGATCTTGTTCAGCGCGGCGTTGACCTCACTGCTGAACAGATGGCCGATTTCCTGGCGGGAAAAGCCGTTTTCCAGCAACGCACTCATGAACTCCCGCGTCATGCCCTGCGGCTGGTTATCCGGCCACTGGTCAAAGCCGGCATGTTCGAGCGCACTGTTCCGCACCGGCGGGGACGAGAGCGAAACAAACATGACGTCCGTGGCGAATTCGGCGGAGGCATAGGCTTTCATGACCTCCCAGGTGGCGTCCCTGTCCGGCGCCGTCTTGGGAATCACCCAGCCGCCAGTGAAGTTGGGGATGAAGTAGTTCTCCGAGCCGGCCATGCGCGGCGGCAAGCCAACGTCCCAGGTGAAGTTGATTTCGTCGCTCTTGTAACGGAAATAGCCGGCCTGCCAGGTGCCATCGAGCAGGATGCCCAGTTGCCCGGCCAGAAACAGCTCGTTGGCGCCGGTCTGAAGCGAGCCGGGCTTGACGGTAGATCCGTCCTCATGCATCATCTTCTGGTAGAGGTCGAGTATGGCAATGGTGTCTTCATTGTCCAGCAGCGATGCAGTCACGTCATCGTTAAAGGCCATCTGACCGGCAAGGCCGGGCAAAAGATCGTAGGCCCAGTCCGAACCGGAGCCATAGCCATATTGCACGATCTGGTCACCGTCGGTCTTGGTCAACGCCTTCGCCCACTCGCGCAGGTCATCCCAGGTCCACATGTCCGTAGAGGCCGGTGGCGTGATGCCCGCTTCCTCAAAGAGATCAACGTTGAAGTAGCAGTGGAAGGCGCCCCGGTCGTTGGTCAGGCCGTAGAGCTTGCCGTCATAGGTCCATTCAGCAAGCGCCGCGGGGTCAAAGTCACTCAGGTCGAAACCATCGCGTTCGATCAAGTCGTCGATGGGGTCAATGACGTTGCGATCCAGCATTATCGGCGTGTGGTAGGCGTTGAAGGTAATCACGTCGTAAGGGTCGTCACCGACCAGGCTGGTGAAGACCTTGCTGAAAAAGTCTGAGCCGATGTATTGGTACTGCACGGTTATGCCACCGCCGTCGGGTGGGAATCTGGCATCCATGAATGCCTGCGCGCCCTCGAGTTCGTGCGGGCCCCACCAGGTCGGGATGGTCACCACCTCCGTGCTTTGGGCAAGGGCCGGACTGATGCCCAAGCCACCCATCGCCAGTCCGGTTCCAGCCAGACCGCTGGTCTTAAGAAAATTCCTGCGTGAAAGTTTGTTGTTCATTTCCTTCTCCTGTGCTTACACATCACAAGTTTGACAACTGTCCCGCCTGGGCAAAGCGCCAGCCTGCCCGGTCCCGGCAAGACAGACGAACCCCAATGTTGCTGCCGACCGCCTCCTCTCCGGTTTCCGCATCTGACCCTGAAGTCAGACTCAGCCCAAACCGCTTTTCCGTTTCATGTTTCGCCGACAAGAATAGCGTGAATTGAGCAGAGTGCAATACTTGCAATGAGTTTAACTGCAATGAAACCATAATTACCTGCGCCTCATAGAGTGGCATCAAGTGACATCCCGGGTCGGAAGTGACGCCACTTGACAGCAGCGCTGGCCAGCCCCTATACTGCCTCGGCCTGGCGCGTCCAGGTAACAGATGGGCCGTTAAGGGAGAAACATCGTGGGGCCGCTTCCCAAACGCAAAATTTCGCGCACCCGGCGCAACAAGCGCCGTTCACATCACGCGCTCACGCTCAACCACCTTGTCGCATGCGAGAGCTGCGGCGAGTATCACGTCGCGCATCACGTCTGCCCCGCCTGTGGCAGCTACAAGGGCGAGGAAGTCATCGAGGTGGATGCGGACTAGCGCCGCACAGTTCGCTCTCCAGCAGTGACCAGCAATACCGGCACCGCTTTCGTCTTTCCGGGCCAGGGCTCGCAAATGGTGGGCATGGGCCGGGACGTCGCTGCGGCCTTCCCCGTTGCGCGGGATACCTTCGCCGTGGCCGACGAGCTCGCCGGTCAGCGCTTAAGCCTGCACTGTTTCGAAGGCCCGGCCGAGACACTCAACCAGACGCGCAACACCCAGCCAGCCATCTACGTCACCAGCATCGCCATCCTGCGCGCCCTGCAGCGCGCCCTGCCCGAGGCAGGGCCGTTGATGGTAGCAGGCCACAGCTTTGGCCAGATCACGGCGTTGGTCGCCGCGGACGCGCTCAGTTTCGCCGATGGCCTGGCGCTGGCCCGCGAACGCGGGCGCCTGATGGACGAGGCGGACAGCCGCGCGCCCGGCGGCATGGCCGCCCTTTTGGGGCCGGACATCGACGCCGTGCAGCAGCTGGTGGAACGTGCGCGGGCGCAAACCGGCGGCGTGCTGGTCGTCGCCAACGACAACTGCCCTGGACAGATCGTGATTTCCGGCGACGAGGTCACGCTGAGCGCTGCGCTGGCGCTGGCCCCTGAAATACGTGCGCGCAAGAGCGTGCGCCTGCCTATCAGCATCGCCGCGCATTCCCCGCTGATGGCGCCGGTCAATGATGAATTCGCCGAACGCGTGCGAGCCACCGAAATGCGCGCGCCGGCCATGCCCGTCTACGGCAACCTCGGCGCGGCGCCACTGACGACGGTGGCAGCCAACCGTGCCGAGCTTGAAGGTCAGCTGACCGGCGCCGTGCGCTGGCGCGAGTCCGTGAAAAATATGATCGCAGCTGGTGCAACCCAATTCGTCGAGATTGGGCCCGGCAACGTACTGACGGGTCTGCTGCGGCGTATCGACCGCAAGACGCCAGGCATCGCGCTCAACAGCGCAGATTCTCTGCAGGAGTTGATCGCCAAAGGACTCTGAGCCGCATCGCTCAGCTGCGCAGGGCGGGGATGACCTGCTCACCGATAATGCGGATGCCGCGACCCGGCTCCAGACCGTGGGGCGTGCCAAATTCCACGCGTGTCGCCCCGGCATCGTAGAGCGCTTCCGCCTGGCGGATGAGGTCGTTCGCGTCGCCGGAGAAGGCGAATTTGTCCAGCAGCTCGTCCGAAATCAGCCGCGCCGCGCCTTCGGCATCCTGCAGGCGCGACAGGCTTTGCAGCCGCTTGATGAACTCTGGCTCGACGTTCACCGTCGGGTCCAGCGCCGCCACGATGGGCAAGTAGAGGGAGACGCTGCGCCGCGCGGCCGCCCGCGCGCGTTCGCGCTCCTCATCGGCCACGCAGACCGCGCCTACGGAGAGCGCCACGCTGCCCTGTTCACGGCCTGCGCGCTGCTCTCCCTGTGCCAGCCAGCGCTGAACCAGTGGCACAATCGCCGCGCTGGCGCTGCCGCCAACCTTGAGCTCGTCCGCGATTTCGCCGGCCAGGGCGCAGAGGCGCGGCCCCCAGCTGCCAATCATCACCGGCACTTGCATCCCGGACGGCAACGCCCAGGGCGCATGCGCATGCTCCGCCAGGGGATACACTTCGCCATCCAGGCCACCGGTCGCGCCGGTCAACATATAGCGGATGACTGCCACGCCCTCGCGGATGGCCCGCAAGGGGCGTTCGGGTTCGCGCATGCCATATTCATCCAGCCAGGCGCCGCGCACCAGGCCCACGCTCACGCCGCCGCATGCCAGTTGTGCCAGCAACGCCGTATCGGCGGCGATGTCCACCGGCGTCATGCGCGCCAGCGTGACGCCGGCCGGTCCCAGACGCGCACGCCGGAGATGCGGCGCCATCAGCGCCAACGGCAGGTATGAAGGCGTGTAGGGCAAATCGCAGTAGAGATGCACCACGTCGACGTCGTACTGATCAATGAGTTGCGCCAGCGCGATGTATTCCGCCGGCGTCTTGTCCGTCTGAACGCCCAGGCCAATTTGTTTCATGTCAGCTCGTCGCTGTCCAGCAGTCGGCGTTGCCGCCGCTCAATTTGCAGCACCAGGCGCTCCTCCGGGTCGGGACAAGTGACAAGCGAGTCGCGCGCCAGCCAGTCGTTGGCTTCCAGTTCGCGCTGCCTGGCCGCCAGAAATGGCAGCACAGAAGCCAGCGCGTAAACACAGAAGTGTTGTCCTGGCGGCAACCTCAGCCGGCTGCTCTCCGTCAATTCGAAATAGTCGCCCACCTGCATGCCACAGACCGATTCGCCTTCGATGGATACAACGGTGACGCGTAGATCATACAGCATGAACTCGCGGCTCATTGCATACCCTCCCGGAACCAGGGCAGCACTTCACGACCGATTAGCTGCAGCGCGGCCAGTGGATCCGGCCCCAGTGGCGGACCGAAGCTGAGGTGGCGCGCCCCCACATTCACCAGATCCTCCAGACGCCGGACAAGCTCGCGCGGCGTACCGGCCACGCCGATGCGCAGCATGGCTTCGTTCACCAGTGCGCTGCCCCGCGCAAGGTCTTGCTGCCCTACTACAGCATGCTCAATTTCGTCAAAGTCTGCGCGCACAAGACCCAAACGCGCCAGAATGGTCGGGCTTAGTGCGGGGCCATAGTGCGCGATCTTGGCGCGCAGGGCCTGCTCTGCAGCCGCGTGGTCCGCAGCGACTGAGCACCAGATGCAAGCGGCCACGTCAATGTCCGCCAGGTCACGGCCGGCTACGGCGGCGCCCTGACTGATCTGCGACATAACCCAGGCGTAGTGTTCCGGCGGGAAGAGCAGCGGCAGACCGCCGTCCGCGTGCGCGCCGATGGCCTGCAACATGCGCGGGCTCATGGCTCCGAGGTAAATGGGCAAGTCCTTGCGCGGTGGCGTGAAGCGCAGCCAGGCCGAGTCCGTCCAGCGCAGGAAGTGGCCATCAAGAGGCGCACGCTCCCCGGCCAGCAGCTGTCGCAGGACCTGGATGGTCTCGACCACTGCAGTGAGCGGCCGTTCCTGCTCAATGCCCACCCAATTCAGGAACTCGCCCGCGCCCGCAGCCAGCCCCAGACAAAAGCGTTCGCCGGACAACTCATCGAGAGTCGCCGCATTCATGGCGATTTGCGCCGGGTTGAGCGTGTAGGGGTTGAAGATGCCGCTGCCGATATGGATGCGTTCAGTGTCGCGCGCGATCGCGGCAAGCATCACTGTCGCGCTGCGCAGGAAAAGATCGTCGCTCAGCCAGAACTGGTCGAAGCCGGCGCGCTCCGCCGCCTGCGCCAGCGCAACGGTCTGCCTGACCGGCAGGTCGTTGTTCAGGCGGACGCTGAAGCGCAAATCATTCAGCCCCGCGTGCGCCGGTACCGATAATGGCGTCCGCCTCGATTTCAACCAGATAGTCGCTGCCAGTCAGCTCGATACCTCCGATGAGCGTATTGGCCGGCAGAATCGCGCCGAAAATCTCCTTGTGCGCCCGCGCCGGACCTTCCCAAAGCGCCACGTCCGTCACATACACGCGCGTGCGCACCACATCCTCCAGGTTGGCGCCGGCTTGCTGCAGGGCGCGCTCAATCTTGCGGAAGATATAGATGCTCTGTTCGTAGGCGTTCGCGCCCTGAACACGCCCGTCTTCATCCGATGCGGTCGTGCCTGAGACGCAGACCACGTCCCCGTAGCGCACCGCGCGCGAGTAGCCGCCGCGCCGCTCCCAGATGCTGCCGGAAGAGATGTTTTGCCGCCCGCTCATGGCGCCTCCTGCGCAATGTTGGCCGTGTTCAGTCGATGACGATCAACTCCTGATAGCCATTGGTGAGCTTTTCGCCACCACCCGGCCGCGCCACCACGACGTCTTCGACACGCGCGGAATATGTCTCGAACTGCATGATGCTGGGCTCAATAGTGAAGAGCATGCCTTCCTGCACAAGGGTCTTGTCGCTCTCTGTGAGGAAGGGTGGCTCGTGCACATCGAGACCAATGGCGTGGCCCAGCCGGTGACGGAATTCCTCGCCATAGCCGCCATCCTCGATCACCTGGCGCGCGGCAGCATCCACCTGCGCGGTCGTGTGCACGCCGGCCTGCAGGGCGGCGACGCCCGCCGCCTGTGAGGCCATTATCAGCGCATGAATGCGCCTGAAGGAGTCATCAGGCTGGCCGAAGCTGATGGTGCGGCCGTAGTCGTAACAGTAGTCTTCATGGATGGAACCGAAGTCGAAAAGGATCGAGACCGGCGGATTCAGCGTGCGTTTCATCTTGACAGCGCGCTGCCCCATGATGAGCGGATGGCCGGGGCCGGAGTTGTAGAGCGAGGTCGTGAAGGATTCGCCGAGTGAGCCATTCCGGCGCAACTGGAAGTTGACCTCGCTGATGACTTCCAGCTCGGTCATGCCGTGTTTGAAATTGCCGATGGCATCCGTGAAAGCCGCCTCGGTGATGGCGCCCGCCGCGCGCATGACCGCAATTTCCTCCTCGCTCTTGATGACGCGCTGGCGCCGCAGCACCTCGGTCGCAGAGAGGAAACGCGCGTCCGGGCGCAATGCCTGTAGCCCGATCAGGGTCTCGGCGTGGCTGCGGTCGCCGGTCGCGATGCGCGGCTGCGCGGGCAGCTGAAAACTGTCCAGTAATTCCGCTACGAGCATGGCCGGGTCGTCGTGGTCACCGAGCACACGGACATCCAGGCTCTCGGTAGCGCTGACGCCGCCGAACTCTGCTGTCATGCGCGGCAGGGTCAACACCGCTGCGCGGCCCGGGCACAGCCACAATCCCTCCAGCCAGGCGCCGGGATGCATGGTCCAGCCGAAGGTCGGCAGATCGCGCGGGACGCCGGTGAGATACCGCAGGTCGGCAGAAATTGGCAGAAAGGCCAGATCAGCCAGCGGTGCGAGGTCTTGCTCAAATTGAGTTAAACGTGCGCCATGATTCATCATAATCCTCCTTGAATAGCTGACTATAACACAGCAAGGACGCTGCGTCTGTTTGACGCAAATTAGCACAGTCGCTATACTGTTTTCGAGGTAAAAGCGTTGTGCAAGTACAGGAGATCGATTCATGCGCAGATCACTTTTATTCGTTCTGGTAATGGCCATAGTGCTGCTCGCGGGCGTCGGTCTCGCCGCCCAGGATGAGCGAGTGCTGGTCATCGGTCATGCCGAGCAGACCGATTTTTACGACCCGGCCAACGGGTTCACCGGTACCACTAGCATGGTGCGTCGCGCGACCTACAACACGCTGGTCTCCTTCCCCAACGAAGACGCAAGCGCCATTCTGCCCGCGCTGGCGTCCTCCTGGGAGATTTCCGGGGATGGCAGAACCTACACCTTCACCCTCGATGATGTCCCGCGCTTCAACAATGGCGATGGCGTAACTGCGGATGACGTCGTCTTCTCCATCCAGCGCCTGCAGAACGTGAACGGCAACCCCTCCTTCCTCGCGGACGGCATCGAAAGCGTGGCCGCCAACGAGGACGGCACCGTCTCCATCACCCTGCCAAAGATTCGTCCTTCCTTCCTCACCGAGCTGGCCAACACGGCATTCTCCATCACCAATGCGGACGTCGTGCGGGCAAACGGTGGAACTGACGGTGCCGGTGCAGCCGAGACGGATATGGCCGCTGACTACCTGAATCAGAATTCGGCTGGCACAGGCGCCTACCAGCTGGAAAGCTGGGCGCCACAGGACGAGACCGCGCTGGTGCGCAACCCGCACTACGCCGGCGAGGCTCCCTACTTCGACCGCGTCCTCATCATCCACATGCCCGAGGCGGCAACCCAGAAGGCGGCGCTCGAGTCCGGACAGATCGACATCGCCACCGACCTTTCGCCCGACCAGATCGCCGATCTGGAAGGCAATCCGGACATCGGTATCTGGCGCGGTCCGGGACAGTGGACGCATTTCATCATCATGAACGCCGACGCGGAGGTTGGCGGCCCGGTCTCGGATCCTCGCGTCTGGCTGGCCGTCCGTCTCGCGCTCGACTATGAAGGCTATCTTGAGCTCTGGCCGGGCAGCTTCACGCCCGGCAGTAATATGGCCTACTTCCTTGCCGGCGCCTTCCAGCAGGACCGCGCCATGAGCCGCGATCTGGACCGCTCGCGTGCACTGCTGGCCGAGGCCGGCTATCCTGACGGCTTTGATGTCACGCTCAAGTATCCGGACTTCACCATCGCCGGCGTAGACTTCAACATCAACGCCCAGAAGCTGCAGACGGACTTGGCCGAGGTCGGCATCAATGTCATGCTCGAGCCGGGCGAAATCGGCATCGCGCTCGAGGAATACCGTAATGGTCTGGCCGGCTTTGGCTACTGGATCTGGGGCCCGGACATCAACGATCCGGTAGATGTGCTCGCCTTCGTACCCGGTGGTAAGGTCGCAACTGAGCGCCTGCGTTTCACCGAAGACCTCGCCGACGAGAACATCCTGATGATGCGCGATGCAGTCAAGGCCGAAACTGACTCCATGAAGCGCGCCGAACTCTTCGACCAGATCCAGGTCTGGCTGCAGGAGAGCGGCAACTTCGCGCCCTTCAACGTGCCGGCAACGCAGACCGCGTTCCTGGCCACGCTGCAGGGCTACAACTGGCATCCGCAGTGGGTCATGAACTTCGCCCAGCTAAGCCGCGCTCAGTAGACAAAGCGCTCTCAACAGATGGCGGGGCCGCGCGCTCCGCCATCTCCTTCAGCAGGAACATTTCCATGCCGCTCCAGCTTTTTATCCTGCGCCGCTTTCTGTTGACCATTCCGCTCCTGATTGGTATCACACTTTTCTCCTTCATCATCGCCAACGCCGTCCCCTCCGACCCCATCAATGCCAACCTGCCCCAGAATGCCCTCAACAATGAACAGATGATCGCCGCCTTTCGCAAGAAATGGGGCCTCGACAAACCACCGCACGAGCAGTATCTGACCTATCTGGGCAACTTGCTACGCGGTGACCTCGGCGTCTCCATCAAAACGCGCAATCCGGTGGTGCAGGACATTCGCCAGTTCCTGCCGGCCACAATCGAGCTGGGTACCTTCTCGATCATGGCCGGGCTCGTGCTGGGCGTTGGCACCGGCATCATTTCCGCCGTCTGGCGCAACAGCCTGATCGATTATGTGCTGCGCACCTATGTGGTGATTGGAGTCAGTTTTCCGGTGTTCGTGCTGGCGCTGCTCGGCCTGACAGTGTTGCACGTGCAGTTGGGACTGGTTGCCGGGCCGGGCCGCCTCGATTTCATTCTGCGCGACCCGCCCGCAGTCACCGGGTTGTTTACCGTGGATGCCGCCCTCGCCGGAGAATGGGGCAAGTTCAGAAACGCCTTGTCCCATCTTGTGCTGCCGGCCTTCACCCTGGGCAGTTTTGTCGCCGGCATCATCGCGCGCATCACGCGCTCCTCCATGCTGGAGGTTCTGGGCATGGACTACATTCGTACCGCGCGCGCAAAGGGCGTTCAGGAACGCCTGGTCGTGCTGCGCCATGGCCTTTCCAACGCCATGATCCCGGTCGTCACCGTGATCGGGCTTTCTCTAGGCAACCTGCTGACCGGCACGGTGCTGGTGGAGTCGATCTTCGCCTGGCCCGGCATCGGCAGGTACGCCTTTCGAGCCGCCACTTCCACGGACTTCCCGGCAATCATGGGCGTCAGCATTCTCATCGCTTCCATTTATGTATTGGTGAATTTTCTTGTCGACATCCTCTACTACTTCCTCGATCCCCGTATCCGCATCGCCTGAGCGGCTCCGGGCGCTGCGCTGGCATTTGCGCCGGCACCCACTGGTGCTGGTGGGGTCGATTGTGGTGTTGTTCTGGATAATAGTCGCTCTGGTGGCGCCTTCACTGGCCAGCCATGACCCGCTACAGCAAGACGTCTCGCAGCGCCTGAGTGAGCCTGGGGAGAATGCCCACACCTGGGGCGCCGACTCGTTGGGCCGCGACATTCTGAGTCGCGTGCTCTATGGCGCGCAAATCACTATTCCGGCCGGCCTCGCGGTCGTCCTCATCGGCAGTTTCATTGGCGTACTGGTGGGTTCGGTCGCAGGCTGGCTGGGCGGCCTGTGGGACGAGATCCTGATGCGCGTGACCGAGCTGTTCATGGCCTTCCCCACCATCATTCTCGCCATGGCCATCACCGCCGCGCTGGGACGCGACATTCGCAACGCCATCATTGCGCTCGTCATTGTATGGTGGCCAGGCTATGCGCGTTTGCTGCGCGCTATCGTGCTTGAGATTAAACAGAATGAATACGTCGACGCGGCCCGCAGCGCCGGCGCCACCGGCCCCTGGATCCTGATGCGAACCATCTTGCCCAACTCCATCGCACCCGCCATCGTGCTGATGACGCTCGACATTGGCAATGCTATCCTCACCTTCGCCGGCCTAAGTTTTCTCGGCCTGGGTCCGCCACCCACCTCGCCGGAATGGGGACGCATGGTGACCACGGGCCTGCGCAATTTCGAGCAATGGTGGATGTGGCTTTTCCCCGGCCTTGCAATCGCCAGCCTCGTCATGGCTTTCAACTTCATCGGCGACGGCATCCGCGACATCTATGACCCGCGGCTACGCAGCGACTGAGCACATGCCGCAAGCGCAGCCAAAAGAAATCCTCGCCCGCCTGACAAGCATCCCTGGCATGCAGCCGCAGGCCATACAGCCCCTCACTGGCGGCATGATTGCCGCGGTCTACAAGGTCACGCTGCAAGATGGCGGCGCTGTGGTCGTCAAGGCAGGCGTGGAAGGCAGCCGCCTCGACCTCGAAGGCGACATGCTGCGGCACCTGGCCAGCGTCAGCGAGCTACCCCTGCCACCCCTGCTCTACAGGGCGCCTGATCTGCTGATCCTCGGCTTCGTCGCAGGCAACAGCCAGCTCGATGACTCAGCCCAGGAACATGCGGCGGATCTGCTGGCCGCCTTGCACGGCATCACCTGGACGCACTACGGTCACGCGCAGGACACGCTCATCGGCCCGCTGCACCAGCCCAATCCGCCGACCACAAGCTGGATTGACTTCTTCCGCGAGCAGCGCCTGCTGTACTTTGCGCAAGTAGCTCTCGACGCTGACTCAATATCCGCGTCGCTCTATGGCCGCCTGGAAACCCTCGCCGGCAAACTTGAGCGTTGGTTGCAAGAGCCCGCGCAACCCGCGCTCATCCACGGCGACGTCTGGGCGACCAACCTGCTGGCCCGGAACGGGCGCATCACCGCATTTCTCGATCCCGCAATCTATTACGCGCACGAGGAAATCGAGCTGGCCTACACGACCCTGTTCGGCTCGCGCGGCCGCACTTTTGGCGACTGTTTTTATCGTCGCTATCAGGAGCTGCGGCCGATCGCAGCCGGCTTCTTCGAGCATCGTCGACATCTCTACAACCTGTATCCCCTGCTGGTGCACGCAAGGATATTTGGAGGCCACTATGCTGCGGAGGTCGGGCGCACGCTGCAACAATTCGGAGTTTAGACATATTGCATATTAACGTTTATGCAGATAGTCTATGGCAACTGCAAACCATAGCGATTATTATGTGCCCCATCGTGTGGAGCACGAGCGAGTCGGCTGACATGACGTTATACAGCGACGCCAAGGTGAAGAAGCCCCTGACCTGACCCTGTTTCGGGAGTTTCAACGTGGCTCGCAGAGGAAGCGAACCTGCCCGAAACAGCGGAGCAGGTTTTTTGTTGCCAGTTTGTCCGCTCTCGTGCAACCGCAATAAGGAGATTAAACATGAGCAGCAACGCCTGTCCTGAATGTGATGCCAGCCTCGGTATTCCCGCCGACGCCATGCAGAACGAGCTCATCGCCTGCGTTGATTGCGGGGCCGAGCTCGAGATCGTCAACCTGGATCCGGTGCAGCTGGAGCTGGCGCCCGAGATCGAAGAGGACTGGGGCGAGTAGCATGCGCATTGGGGTGCTTATCACCCATATCCGCGCTGAAGAGAAGCTGCTGCTTGCAGCGCTACGCGCGCAGGGCGCCGAGCCGGACGTGCTGCTCGACCGCGATCTGCTCTTCGATCTCTCTGCTGGCCCTGAGCAGGCCGCGCCCTCCGGCCGTCCCTGGTGCGACTTTGACCTGGTACTGGAGCGCTGCGTCAGCACTTCGCGCGGACTCTACGCGCTGGCCGTACTGGAGAGCTGGGGCATCCCCACACTCAACAGCTACCACACCGCTGCGCTATGCGCGGACAAGCTGCGTACCAGCCTAGCCTTCAGCATGGCAGGTTTGCCCCAGCCGCGAACCCTGCTCAGTTTCGAGCCACGAACAACCTTGCGGGCCTTCGATTGCCTGGGCTATCCGGCTGTACTCAAACCCGTAACCGGTTCCTGGGGACGGCTACTGGCGCGCGTCAATGACGTCGATGCCGCCGAAGCGTTGATCGAGCATCGCCAGACTCTCGGCGACTACAACCACCACGTCTATTACAGCCAGGCGCTGGTGGACAAACCTGGTCGCGACATCCGCGCCTTCTATATCGGCACGCGCACCGTCTGCGCCATCTATCGCACGTCGCCCCACTGGATCACCAATACCGCGCGCGGCGGCGCAGCCAGCAACTGCCCCGTGACGCCGGAGCTGGACGCGCTCTGTCAGCGCGCCGCGAAGGCAGTGGGTGGCGGCCTGCTGGCCATCGACCTGCTGGAGGCACCGGACGGGCAGCTGCTGCTCAACGAAGTCAATCACACCATGGAGTTTCGCAACAGCAGCGCCCCCACCGGCGTTGACATCCCGGCTGAAGTGGCTGCCTACGCCCTGTCGCAGGACCAGGTGCCCGCGTGATTCGCGTCGGCATTGTCGGCGGCAGCGGCTACGCGGGCGGCGAGTTGCTGCGCCTGCTGCTCTTCCACCCGGACGTGGAAGTTATTCAGGTCAGCAGCCGCAGCCAGGCACGGCGCCCGCTGCATCACGTGCACCCCACCCTGCGCGGCGTTACCGAGCTGCAATTCATCCAGCCAGACAAGCTGCAGCCCTGCGACCTGCTCATCCTTACCCTGCCCCATGGCAGCGCCGCCCGCGACATTGAGCGCTATGCCACTCTTGCGCCCGCCATCATCGACCTTTCCGCGGACTTCCGCCTGGAAGACGCCGCGGCCTGGGAACGTTGGTATGGCACAGTACATCCCGCGCCGGAGTGGCTGCCGCGCTTCGTCTATGGCCTGCCGGAAGGCAGGCGCGATCAACTGCGGCGCGCGCAGTATGTCAGCGGCGTCGGCTGCAACGCCACGGCCATCAACCTGGCGCTGCGGCCGTTGGTCGCAGCTGGCTGGCTGCAACGGGCCGCCATCGAGCTCAAGGTCGGTTCTTCCGAAGGCGGCGCGCGCGCCACGGCCGGTTCGCATCATCCCCTGCGTAGCGGCGCGGTGCGCACCTACAGCGCCGGCGGTCACCGGCACATGGCCGAAGTCGAAATGATTCTCGGCAGTAAGCTGCCGTTACATTTCTCGGTGACGGCCATCGAGATGGTTCGCGGCGTGCATCTGCTGGCGCACTGCGACCTGAATGCAGCGCAGGACGAAAAAGCCCTCTGGCGCCTGTATCGCGCTGCCTGCGCCGACGAACCTTTCCTGCGCCTCGTGCGTAGCCGCAGCGGCCTGCACCGCTTCCCGGAACCGCGCGTGGTGGCCGGAACCAACTACTGCGACATCGGCTTCGAGCTGGCCGCGGACGGACAACATCTCGTCGTCATCGCCGCGCTCGACAACCTTGGCAAGGGCGCCGCAGGCACGGCCGTGCAATGCCTCAACCTGATGTTCGGGCTGGAAGAAACGACCGGCCTGAGCTTCCCAGGCATCTATCCCTGAAGGAGCATCATGATTCCTGACCTGCTCGTGGTCAAACTCGGTGGTGCAGAGGGCGTGGACCATGTATCTGGCTGCAACGACCTGGTCGCGTTCTTCCGACGCACGCAGCGCCCGGTCATTCTCGTGCACGGAGTCAGCGCCGAGGCCGATCGTCTGTGCGCGGAGGCCGGTCATCCCGCTCGTACCTTGACCTCCCCTTCCGGCCACAGTTCACGCTACACCGACCGGCGCACCCGCGATCTCTTCGTGCAGGCGGCCGGGATAGTCAACGCGCAAATACTCGCCTGCCTGCGCAGGGGCGGCATCGATGCGGTCGGCCTGACGGGCGACGACACGGTTGTGCGGGCGCGGCGCAAGCACGCCCTGCGCGCACAGGTGGACGGGCGGGTACGCATCGTGCGCGATGACTACAGCGGCACGATCACAGGTGTCGACGGCTCATGCCTGCAGGAACATTTGAATGCAGGCCGGCTGCCAGTGCTGCCGCCAATGGCCAGCAGCTCTGACGGCTTGCTAAACATCGACGGCGACCGCGCCGCCGCCGCCGTGGCCGCTGCGCTCGGCGCCGCCGAGCTGGTCATCCTCAGCAATGTCCGTGGCCTGTACCGCGACTTTCCGCGCCCTAATAGCTTCGTGGCCGAAGTGTCGGCGCAGCAACGGGATCAGGCGCTGGACTGGGCGCAGGGGCGCATGAAACGCAAGGTGCTGGCGGCAGGTGAGGCGCTGGACGGCGGTGTAGCACGAGTCATCATCAGCGACGGGCGCGCGCAAGAGCCCGTACAACAGGCGCTGGCCGGCGCCGGCACGGTTTTCCGGTCATGAGCGTACAGGTCAATCACGCAGACTCGCGCGAGCGCGAGGAAGCGCACGGTTCCGGCGCCTACTTCAAGCGGCCATTGACGCTCGCACGTGGCTCGGGCAGCACAGTATGGGACGACAGCGGCGGCCGCTACCTTGACGTCACCAGTGGCCAGGGCGTCGCCCTGACCGGCCACGCGCATCCGGCTGTCACGGCCGCCATCGCGCAGCAGGCGGGCGAGCTGGTCACCTGCCCGGAAATCTTTTTCAACGAGCGGCGCGCTGAACTCTACGCCCGGCTGGCAGCGCTGACGCCCGGCGACATCGGCCGCTTCTTCCTCTGCAACAGCGGCGCGGAAGCCATGGAAGGCGCGCTGAAAGTCGCCATGCTGCTCAGTGGACGCAGCAAGGTGCTGGCCACGCGCAACGCCTTTCACGGCCGTACCCTGGGCGCGCTGGCGCTGACCTGGAACCCGAAGTATCGCCAGCCTTTCGCCGGCTGGAACACCGACAAGGTGCAGCATCTGACCTTCAATGACCTGGAAGCGGCGCGCGCGGCGATCGACGAGGAGACGGCCGCCGTCGTGATCGAGGTCGTGCAGGGCGAAGGCGGCGTGCATCCGGCGGACCACGCCTGGCTGCGCGGACTGCGGCAGCTCTGTGACGAGCGTGGCGCGCTGCTGATCATCGATGAAATCCAGACGGGCCTCGGTCGTTGCGGCAGCTGGTTCGCTTGCGAGCAGGCCGGCATCACGCCGGACATTCTCACGCTGGGCAAGGGCCTGGCGGGCGGCGTGCCAATCGGGGCGGTCTGCTGGCGCTCGTCGCTGGGTACCTTGCCCGCTGGCAGCCACGGCAGCACCTTCGGCGGCAACCCCCTGGCCTGTGCTGCCGCCCTGGCGACCCTGTCCGTTCTGCAAGATGAGCAGCTGCCGGAACGCGCCGCCCGGCTGGGCGCCTGGCTGATGGACGAATTGCGGGGCCTGCAACACGCGTCCGTGCGCGAAGTGCGCGGTCGCGGCCTGCTGGTCGGCTTGCAGTTGCGCGGCCGAGTCACGCCCGTGTTGAAGCGTCTGCAGAAACGCGGCGTGCTAGCTCTGCCCGCCGGCTTCAACGTGCTGCGCCTGTTGCCGCCACTGATCATCACGGAGGCGGAACTGCAACAGGTCATCGTCGCCATTCGCGAGTCGCTGGATGACTGAAGCACCCTGCCCCGACAGTTTTGCCGCCGAGACACTGCTGCAGGAGCTGGTCGCCATCCCGAGCGTGACTAGCGCGGAAGTGGCGGCTGTACGCCACCTGGTCGACTGGATGGCTGGCCACGGCTATGACGAGGCTTTCGTTGACGAGGTGGGCAACGTGGTAGGCATTCGCGGCCAAGGCTCATATGACCTGCTGCTACTCGGCCACATCGACACCTTTCCGGGCGAATTGCCAACACGGCGTGAAGGACGGCTGCTCTTCGGGCGCGGCACAGTCGATGCGAAAGGGCCGCTGTGCGCCTTCGCTGTCGCCGGCGCGCGAGTCGAACTGCCGCCAGACCTGCGCCTTGTGGTGGTCGGCGCGATTGAGGAAGAAGGCAGCAGCCGTGGCGCGCGGCATTTGCTGGAGCGCTACCAGCCCTGGGCCTGCGTCATCGGCGAGCCTTCGCGCGCGGACCGCATCACCCTGGGTTACAAGGGACGACTGCTGCTCGATTGGGAATGGCGCGGCCCACTGGCACACAGCGCCGGACCGGCACAAAGCCCGGGCGAGAACGCTGTAGCCTGGTGGCAGCAGCTTCTAACTCTTGTCGAGCGGCAGAATGAGGGGAGCAGTGGGCTGTTCGAGCAGCTGGACGTGACATTGCAGGCCATCAATACGCAGGAAGCAGGCGCCTGGGGCTGCGCCTCGTTGACCGCCGGCTTTCGTCTGCCGCTGCGCATCACGCCGCAGCAACTCGAGAATGAACTGCCAGCAGCAGATGAAAACGCCACGTTACAGACGCGCGGTCACGAGCGCGCCTGGCTCAGCCCGCGCGACACCGTGCTTAGTCGCGCCTTCCGCCGCGCCATCCGTGCGCAGGGCCAGCAGCCACGCTTCGTCACCAAGACCGGCACCTCGGACATGAATCTGGTCGCGCCGGTCTGGAATTGTCCGATCGTCGCCTACGGGCCAGGCGATTCGGCGCTTGATCATACGCCGGACGAGCACATCGATCTCGATGAATATCTGCGCGCGATTGACGTACTGGTCAATATGACAGAGACACTGGCTACCGACTGAGCTCGAAGCCTAATCGTGTGCGGGGCCGCCAAAGGGCACGGCCGTGCCCAGTCCCTGGCGCTGCGCCTCACGCCAGATCAGCTGCGCCGCCGCCAGGTCTTCCACCGCCAGCCCCAGTGAGTTGAAGAGCGTGATTTCATCCGCCTGGCTGCGCCCCTGTGCCTGCCCCAGCAGGACTTCGCCCAGCTCGGCGCGGATGTGATTTTCGTCGATTGCGCCTTCCTGCAACGGGATTAGATAGTCGCCGGACTCGCCAAGCGCAGATTCGCGGCGGTCGACAAAGTGGCTGACCATGGCCATGGCCGCGGAGTCCAGCTCACGCGTGGTCGCAGTGGAGGCGCCCACCGCGTTGATGTGCGAGCCCGGCGCCAGCCAGTCTCCCAGGAGCACGGGCTCTGCGGTTGCAGTCGTGGTGCAGATGAGGTCCGCGCCCGTCACGGCGGCTTGCGCGCTGTCGGCCGCCTCAACTTCCACATCCAGGTCAGCGTCGGCCAAGCGCACGAAGGCATCGCGGTTGGCGGCGCTACGGCTCCACACGCGCACCCGCCGCAGGGGGCGCGCCTCCAGCATGGCCTGCAGATGCGAGCGTGCCTGTACGCCCGTCCCCAATATCGCAAGATCACCAGCGTCCTCGCGCGCCAGCAACTGTGTCGCCAGACCGCTGACCGCGGCAGTGCGGATGGCTGTGATCTCGGTGGCGTCCATCAGCGCCAGCGGGCGGCCGTACTGAGCGTCGAACAGGATGACGGCGCCCATGTGCGAATCATAAGGCGTGCCGTGGTTGCCCGGCATGACCGTGATGACCTTGATGGCCATCGCCTCTTCTGTCAACGCCGGCATGGCAAGCAGGATGCCGCGTTGCTGCGGCAGCCAGTTGGCGCTGCGCAGCGGGTTTTGCGCCTCGCCGCGCCCCAGCGCCATCAGCGCGGAGGCCATCGCTTCCATGCAGGCCGCCATCGGCAGCAGTTTGCGCACCTCGGCCGCATTAATGACCAGCAAGTCCATGCTTCCCTCCCTCACATGACGTTGGCCGAAAACTGTCCACTCTGCCGGTACTGTAACGCTTCGGCGATGTGATCAACCGCGACGATATCGCTGGCGGCCAGATCGGCGATGGTGCGGCCCAGCTTTAGCACGCGATGATAGGCGCGCGCGCCCAGGCGCATCTGCCGCACCGAGGCCTCCAGGATCTGGCGCGCGTCGTCGCCTAGAGAACAAAGTTCCTGCACTTCACCGGCACCCATGTCTGCATTGGCGAATAACCCGGGGAGTGCCGCGAAGCGTTCGGTCTGCCGCTCACGCGCCGCCAACACCCGCTCACGGATTTGTGCTGAAGGCTCGCCCGGTTCCATCGCCAGCAGCTTGTCAAAGTCCACGCGCGGCACATCCACATGCATGTCGATGCGGTCCAGCATGGGGCCAGAAATGCGATTCTGGTAGCGCTGGATGTGAGTTGGCGAACAGCTACAGCTGCGCGCCATGTCGCCGAAGTAGCCACAGGGACAAGGGTTCATGGCGGCCAGCAGCTGAAAGTTGGCCGGGAAAGTGAGCGAGCCGCTGGCCCGGCTGATGGTGACCTGGCGTTCCTCAATCGGTTGGCGCAGCACCTCGAGCATACGCTGTCCGTACTCCGGCAGCTCGTCCAGAAACAGCACGCCGCGATGCGCCAGCGAAATCTCGCCAGGGCGCGGCACCGGGCCGCCACCTACCAGACCCGCCTGCGAGATGGTGTGATGCGGCGCGCGGAAGGGACGAAAGCGGAGCAGGGGTTCTTCGCTCTGCAACATGTCCGCGACTGAGTAGACCCGTGTGGCTTCCAGCGCTTCCGCCAGCGAGAGCGGCGGCAGGATGCCGGGCATGGCGCGCGCACAAAGCGACTTGCCCGCGCCTGGCGGCCCCTTCATCAGCAGGTTGTGGTTGCCGGCCGCGGCCACTTCCAGCGCCCGTTTGACGTGCTCCTGGCCCTTGACGTCGGCGAAGTCCATCTGTCCGTCCGCCAGAGGCGATGCGCCTGACTCAAACGCCGGCCGCTGGTGGGGCGGAATCTCCTTCAAACCATAGACGTGTTCGACCAGCTGCCCCAGCGACTCGACCGGGATGATGTCCAGGCTTTCCACGAGCCCCGCTTCCGGCGCGTCGCAGGCGGGAACGTACACCGTCTTGTAGCCCTCTTCGCGGGCAGTGTGCGCCATGGGCATCACACCTTTCACATGCCGCACACTGCCATCCAGCGAGAGCTCACCCAGAAAGATGGCCGAGCCCAGCGCGCCCTCCGGCACCTGGTCCGTCGCCGCCAGCACGCCGACAGCAATCGCCAGGTCGTAGGCTGGCCCCTGCTTGGGCAGGTCCGCTGGCGAAAGGTTGACGACGTAGCTTTTGTTCGGGAACTGCAGCCCCGAATTGCGGATGGCGGCGCGCACGCGCTCCCGACTTTCGCGCACGGCCGAGCCCGGCAGGCCGACCAGAGAAAAGGAAGGGATTCCGGCGCGGGGGTTGAAATCAGTTTCGACCTCGATGATACAACCGTCCAGACCGACGACGGCACAGGCACGTACGATAGACAACATGGCAGATCCTTGTCGGGTACAGTGTGTCAGCCACCCGACAGTATACCCGCCCCTCAAAGCAGGCGCCCGACCTCCACTTCCCAGGTGCCGCTGATGTGCTCGCCGTACTCCCGCTCGCCGCCGCTGGCCATGGGCCCGGAGGCCAGGGGAGTTGACTCAGCGTTTTGTCGTGCCAGGGGATGTCCTTCATCGAGCCGTTGACGAAGTGATGGGCAATACCGGCGCGCTCGCGGTCGGTCAAGTTGGCGCCCGTGCAATGCGCTACGCCATAGGCGAAGAAGGCGGCGCCACCGGCGGGCAGCTCGATGGCCACGGCTTCCTCCTCCGGCGGGTAGCAGCGGATATGGTGGTCGCTGAAGGGATCGCGCGAATGCTCGTAGACTTCGCGAAAGCTGCCGGGAATGACGCGGATGGTGCCGTTGGCGATGTTGGCGTCGTGCACTGCAGACCACATGGCCGTGCCCTGCAGCGGATCCGGGATGCGGAAGTAGGCGTTATCCTGGTGCCAGTTGGTGCCGGCGCCGTGTCCGGCAGGCTTGAGGAATACCTGATCCAGATGCAGGATAACCGGGTCGCCGATGAGTTGACCGACCGCCTGCGCGACCTTGTCCGCAAAGGGCATGGCGCGGAAGAATTTGCTGTGCGGATACATCGGGCACAGCTGCAGGTTGGCCGCTGTCTGCGAGCGCGTCTGGCCGTCTCCATCTACGCTCACGTTGCGCAGCAGACCTTCCTCCTTGAAGCGTTCCAGTTCCACGCGCATGGCTGCGATTTCCCGCTCCGTCCAGAACTGCGCCACGCCCAGCCAACCTTCCTCACGAAACTGCTCTACCTGCTTTGTCGTAAATTTCATTGCCGCTCACTTTCAGGTTAACATCCTCGCACAAAAGTATAACGCGCAGGAGGAACACAATATGGCGTTCAACGGACTCAACGCGGGCATGGGCGACCTCGCGCGTCTCTCTGCCGCGCGCACGCGTTCCATCAGCGCGGAGAACCCGGACGGGGCCGTGGGTCGCGGTGATTTGGCAACTGAAGGCACCGGCGCGCAGGCCGCGCGCGACCTCGGCCTGGGCTGGAAAGTTTCGCCCAGCATTCACATCGAAGCCTGCGAGCTCGTCACCCTGGCGGACATCGCAGGCCCGGGCGCCATCCAACACATCTGGTTCGCCGTTTCGCACGAAAGCTGGCGCAATCTTGTGCTGCGATTCTACTGGGATGAAGAGCAGACGCCGTCGATTGAAGTTCCCTTTGGCGATTTCTTTTGCAATGGCTGGAATGTGCATTGCACGGTCAGTTCACTGGCAATCGCGGTCAATCCCGTTGCCGGCTTCAACTCTTACTGGCAGATGCCCTTCCGTAAGCACGCCCGCGTCACCCTGGAAAACATCGGCGCGAAGCGAGTCACCTGCTACTACCAGATCACCTGGACAGAGACTGACATCCCGGCTGACGCAGGTTACCTGCACGCACAGTGGCGCCGCAGCAATCCACTGCCCGCTGGCGAGGTTTTCATCATGCTGGATGGCGTACGCGGTCAGGGTCACTATGTGGGCACCTACATGGCCTGGGGCTCGAATAGCAGCGGCTGGTGGGGAGAGGGCGAGATCAAGTTTTATATGGACGGCGACGAGGCACATCCGACTATCTGTGGCACCGGCACCGAGGACTACTTCGGCGGCGCCTGGGGCTTTGAGCTGCCAAAGGGGTCCTACAGCGAATTCTGTTCACCATACTCCGGTATGCCACAGGTGTTGCGCCCGGACGGCTACTTTCAGAGCCAGGCGCGCTTCGGCCTCTATCGCTGGCACATCCTTGACCCGATCCGCTTTCAGCAGGACCTGCGCGTGACCATGCAGGCGCTCGGCTGGCGCAGCGGCAAGCGTTACCTGTTATTGCAGGACGACATCGCCTCGACCGTCTTCTGGTATCAGTCCGAGCCACACGCGCCCTTCCCGGCCCTGCCGGATGTGGACGGGCTGGAGGTTGCCTAGGCGAAGTCAACGACTCAGGGGCCGGGCGCGCGCAGAAAGCGCTGTCGTGTGGCGCGCGTCACATTCAGCTGTTCCTCGTCCAGCAATGACCACAGGTCCTCGGCAGTGACGATCCTGCCGGCGCCTTTTTCGGCATGGCGGCGCAGCCATTCAAAAAATGACTCGTCACCCAGGGCTTGCCGCAGCGCATGCAGCAGTCGCGCTCCCTGCAGATAGACGGCGTTGATATAGGGACGCCTGGCCTCAAACTCGTAGACCTCGCTGTCAACGTAGCCGGTTGGCTCAAAGCGATCGATGCGCCAGTCCCACCACCAGTCTGTCAGCTGAGGGAAGTCCGACTCGAGCAGCAGCAATTCGCTGTAGGTCGCCAGCGCCTCATCCAGCCAGGGGGCCTGCGCCTGGTCATTCGCTACGGACGCGTACCACCATTGATGCGCAACCTCGTGTGCGGTGATAATCGTCAGAAAGCTCGCCGGATCGCCCGTCCAGCTCTCAAACCAGTCCCGGCTGACGAAGACCAGGCCGCTGAACTCCATGCCGTCCGGGAAGTCCCCTTCCACGACGGCCAGGCGCTGCAACGGTAGCGGACCAAGAAGCTCGATATTGCGAATCATGCTGCGCCGGGTTACATCCAGCGCAAACGCGGCCCCGGCCCGCGCCTGGGTCGTCGACGCATCCAGACTGTAGACCTCAATGCTGGTACCGTCCGCGAGCATCGCATCCGTGAGTTGATAGTCCGCCCCGATACTCAGCGTAAAATCGCGCGCTGCCGGCGCACTGAAATGCCAGCGCTGCTTGTCTTTCTGCCTTTGCACACCGGGCCCGACCACTACCAGACCTTCAGGCGCATCGTCAACGAACAGGCTGACCTCCCAGTCCGCCAGCTCCTGGACATTTTGCTCGCCCACGGCAGCTAAATCCGGTGCCAGCCAGGCGCCGTCACGCAAAGGCGCGACGACC
Source organism: Phototrophicaceae bacterium (assembly GCA_965223965.1). Lineage (GTDB taxonomy): Bacteria > Chloroflexota > Anaerolineae > Aggregatilineales > Phototrophicaceae > JAGWBD01. The sequence goes on along the minus strand of CBDCXX010000006.1, from coordinate 745,005 downwards.
GGCAACCAGTTGCCCAGATTGAGTTGTTGCGGGCTGTAGCCCAGCCAACCCAGGTAGCCGTCTGGCTCATCCTCGATCGCGGGCACAATGAGGCGAAATGCCAGCGTAACATCCAGCGTGTCGCCCGGCTGCAAGGCCTGCGGCAGCTCGAGATTCAGCCTGCGTCCCGCCAGCGTGAAGGCCAGCTGCGTCGGCCCTGTCACCGCGCGTTCGATGACGACGCTGTCGGCGTGACGGTTGGCCTCGACCAGCAGCAGCAGCTCCATCAGAGGAACTGCGCTGTAGTTTGTGTAGAGGATGTCCTGCTGCACCTGCAGCTCATGCTGCGCCAGATTCAGACTTGCGCTGACGATATGACGTGCTGGCACCTGCGGCCCGGGCTCGGGCGTAATGGCCGCAGTCGGTATGGCAACCGCCGTGGACCTGGGCGTGTCAGTATGTGGCGGAGCTGTCCCCATTGCCGTTGGCCGTGGCGCAGCCGTCACGGAACAGGCGCTCGCCAAAAGCGCGATAAGGAACAAGGCAATGTGGCGCATCATGCAACGCAGGATACACAGGCGCAGGAACAGCTGCCATAGTGCAGCGGCGACGCTTGAAGTTCAGGACGGTTTGTGGCAATATTCAACGCTGTAGATGTCCGACACACACGCCTGCAAGGAGATGCACGGTGCCCTTCCTTTCCCTGAAACGCAGCCTGCTCGGTCTCTTGCGTCTGACCCGCTGGCGTGAGTTCGTCTCCTTCGTCGTGCCCCTGACGGTACTGGGTTCGCTGCTTGCGGCCCGCGCCAACGCGATCCTGCTGGACTGGCGTTTGCCGGCCATTATTGTCGCCAACATCATGGCCGTCGGCTACGCCTTCATGATCAACGACCTCGAAGATGCGCCAGACGATGCCCGCGACCCGGCGCGCGCCGCCCGCAACCCGGTCGCCAATGGTGAAATTGGCGCGGAGCTCGGTTATGCAGCCTGCCGCACGCTGGCCCTGTTCACGCTGGTGCTCTACGCAACGGGTGGTCTTTTTGTCTTCCTCATCGGCCTCCTGACCCTCCTGCTGTCACACTTCTACTCCTGGCGACCGGTGCGGCTCAAGGCCTGGCCGGTAACCGACGTGGTCTCGCACTCGCTGATGCTCAGCGGTCTGTTATTGTTGGCCGGCTACTTTCTCTACGACGCGCAACCCGGCGTCGTCTGGCTGGTGGCCGCCGCCGCGACCTTGTTCTCGGTCTATGGTCAACTCTACAACCAATTGCGAGACATCAAGATTGATCGCCTGGCCGGCCTGCACAACACCGCCATCTTGCTGGGCGCCGTCAACGCGCGCCGGGCGATGTACCTCGCTGTTGGCCTGGCTGCGTTCTGTCTGCTGGCAGCGATCGCGCGCCAGGTATTCCCTCTGTGGCTGGGTCTGGCACTGCTGGTCAGCATCGCGGTCAGCATGTTGTTCCGGCCTGCCTCCGACATGCGGGGCGGCCAGGCGCTTGACGTCAGCGGCGCTGCCCAGGTGCAGTCGCTGATCACGGTCAACCTCACCATCGGCATGTGGCTCGGCCAGGTGCTCTTCGTCCAGTTCTTCTTCTCCTGAAGCAGGTACCTGCAATCGACCAATGTCCCCGGGAGAACTGCACGCGGTCCTCTTCAACATGTACATCCTTTACATGCTCGCCCTGGGGGTCTGGGCGGGCAGCATGTCCACGCGCGACGCATCGATCAGCGGCGGTTTCTGGGGTGCGGTCGCTATCAGTGCCGGCCTGGCAGGCATTACTTTACTCGTCGGCGTTGTACTTACACTGCAGGGTCTGCGGCCGCAGCGCTTCCTGCTCTATTATCTCTACATGCTCTTCCTGCTCATCATCATGCCCGGCCTCTTCACCCTGCTGCGCGGCCGTGATGACCGCAGCGCAGCGCTGGCCTTCTCGCTGCTGGCATGCTTCAACGCATCGACCGCCTTCAGCATGGCCCAGCGCGGCGTGACCGGGCCCTGGCTGGCGCCTGCCGCCTGAGTCCCGCCTGCGTTATAATCCAGCCTCCAGTGCGGAGGAATGAACCCTGAGTCCGGCCTGCTTCCCTGTCGCAAGGCCATGTCCATGAGCGTGCGCGTTGCACAGCTAATGTCACGTGGCATGGTGCAGACGCTGTCCGCCACTGCGAGCCTCGACGAGATCGCAGGGCGCCTGCGCCGCATCGGCCACAGCTGCTGGCCCGTACTGGCCGACGATAAGGTTGTCGGACTGCTGCATCAACGCGACCTTGAACGCGCGCTGGAGCATGAGCTTGGCGCGCTGCGCGTGCACGACATCATGCAAACTGATTCGACCAGCCTGCATGAAGACGAAGAACTGCCGGCGCTGGAAGCGGCGCTGGCGCCTCACGGACGCAGCTGCGTCGCTGTCGTGGACCAGGCTGGAAAGCTGCTCGGAGTGGTCTCCCGTGGCGATCTGCTGCGCCATTGGGCAACAGCGCGCAGCAAGGCGCGCGAGCTACCACTGAGCAATTTGCCGCAGGCCGGCCTGATCCTGCGCATCGCCGCCGAAGCTCGACGCGCAGGTCTCTCTCTTTGGCTGGTGGGCGGCCCGGTGCGTGACTTGCTGTTGGGGCGTCCCTGCGACGACATCGACTTCCTCGTCGAGGACACTCCCCGGCGCTTTGCCAGACAGTTGCGTAATCAGCTGGGCGGACGACTCAATCCACCGACGCCCTTCGGCACGCTGCGCTGGGTGCTGGACGAGCAGGTCGCCAAGGAACTTTCCATCCCGCCCGAATTGCTCCCGACACATGTCGATTTCGCCGCTGCGCGCGCGGAGACTTACGCCCGGCCAGCGACGCTACCTGATGTCTACCGCAGCACCTTGCGCCAGGACCTGGGCCGGCGCGACTTCAGCATCAATTCGCTTGCCGTCCAGGTCGCTCCTGAGCCAGGCCCGGTGATCGACCAGCAGGGCGGACTCGCGGACCTTGATGCCGGACTCATTCGCGTGCTGCACAGCCTCAGCTTTCAGGACGACCCGCTGCGAATCGTGCGCGCCTGGCGCTTCAGCGTACGCTTCGGCTTCACGATTGAGAAACGCACTGCCGAACTGATGCAGGTGGCGCGGCCCGCCCTCGGCCACGTCACCGGGACGCGCTTGCGCAACGAGCTGGAACTCCTGCTGCAGGAGGAAGACCCTGGCAGCGCCCTGCTCGCCATGCAGGAAGCCAGTCTGCTGCAGGCGATGCATCCGGCGTTTCGCGTCCCGGCAAACATCTCCGAGCGACTGCGGCGCGTGCTGGATTCACAGGGGCCGCCTGCCCCGCCGTTGCGTCTGGCGCGCCAGTGGCATGTGCTTGCCACAGCCATCGCACCAGCAGCGCTGGCTTCGTTCTGTGAACGAATGCTTTTCCCGCCGAAAATAACGCGCTCCCTGCTTGGCGCTTCCACCCTGCTAAGTGAAGCGGATACACTGGCGGAGCCTGGTGCGAGCACTCTGCAGATCGTGGAATGTTTGCAAAAGGTCCCGGCGGATGCCGCCTGGTGCGTCTGGCGGCTCACAGACGACCCGCTCGTGAGCGAGCGAATAGCGGACTACCTGACGCGTTGGCCCAAGACTCGCGCCCTGAGCAGCGGCCATGATCTGCGCGCGGCAGGATTGTCGCCAGGGCCTGCTTATCGCCGCATCCTAATGCAGTTGCGCGTCGCCTGGTATGACGGAGAAATCCGCGGTGAAGAAGAGGAATGCACTCTCTTGCGGCAACTTGTGGCCGCAGAAGTGCAGGTCGATGAGGAAGAAGATGCTGACAGTTCCGGCTAAACACTGCCCTCCGTCGCATAGCACAGACGACATGTTGCGCAATATTCATACGCTTCTCACGAAAGACCGGGCTGCCAAATGCCGTCCTGACACTATACAGGACAATGGTTGCATTCCCTGCAGTAAATAAGGGAGGGACGTAAAATGGAATCGCAAGTAACGCTCTGGCTGGCCTTCATTGCCGGGTTGGTCTCCTTCATTTCTCCCTGCGTGCTGCCTCTGGTGCCGGCCTACGTCGGCTACATGGGCGGCCGCATGACCAGTTCTGTCAGTAACGTTGCGCTGGCAGGAGGAGGCGGACAGGTCGCAGTCATCGGCGCGGGCCAACGCCTGCTAACGCTAATTCACAGCATGTTTTTCGTCGCCGGATTCAGCCTCGTGTTTGTGGGCATCGGCCTGTTTTCGACAGCCTTTATCAGTGTCATTGGTGGCCAGAATATTGGCACGCTGACCGACCTGATCGGCCGCATTGGCGGAGTCATCATTATATTCTTCGGTCTGCACTTTTCCGGCCTGCTCGCCGGCTGGCTGGCGCGTTTGCGCAGCAGTGAGGCGTTGATCGCCAGCCCACTGACCAGCCTGGTCGTCGCGTTGGCCGGTGGCGCTCTCCTCCTGTGGGGCTTTTCCGGCACCGTGCTTATCCAGGATTCGGAGCTATGGCAGTGGGCACCCTGGGCACCATCTCTCGGCTTGCTTGGGTTTGGCATTTTGCTGGCCTGGCTGCTGCTGGGCGGCGCCTTCACGGATGGCGCCCGCTTCTGGCGCGCTCGCATCGACCAACTCACCAACATGCTCTACGCCGATACACGCCGTGAATTCCGTGGCGGCGCGGGGGGAAACGGATTCGGCGGCTCGGCGTTGATGGGCGTGGTCTTTTCCGCCGGCTGGACGCCATGCATCGGCCCGGTCTATGGCGCAGTGTTGACCCTGGCGGCCAATGGCGGCGACGTGGGCCAGGCAGGGACGTTGCTGGCCTCCTACTCCCTGGGCCTGGGCGTACCCTTTATGCTGACGGCCCTGTTGCTCGACGGCGCGCAGGGGCTGTTGCGACGCCTGCAGCGCTACCTGCGCAGTATCCAACTGTTTAGCGGCGCCTTCCTCATTCTGATTGGCCTGCTGGTTGCCAGCGGGACGCTGCAAAGTCTAAGCGCCACCTTCTCCACCGGCGCCTACGCCGAAGCGGCCATCTCCCTTGAAGAACAGGTCCTCGACAGTCTGCTGGGCGAACATGAGGAATCCGGGACCGACACCCTGGAAGAGAAGCCCGTCGCAGAAGCGCCTGGCAGTATCAGCTCGCTGGCGGCCAGCGCGCCCTCCACAGGCAGCGCGCCTGGCCAGTTCGCACCGGACATAGAAACTGTCGGTGACGATGGCCAGCTGCTGCGCCTGAGTGACTTTCGCGGTCAGGTCGTGTTGCTCAACTTCTGGGCAACCTGGTGCGGGCCCTGCCGCATCGAAATGCCTGAATTCGAGGAAGTTTACACAGAGCATGCAGACGAAGGATTCGCCGTGATCGCGGTGAACAACGCTGAATCGGCGGCAACTGTGCAGGCCTTTCGGGAAGAGCTGGGCCTCAGTTTTCCGCTGGCCATGGATGAAGACGGTAGCATCCAGACTCGCTACGGCATCTTCAACTACCCCAGCACCTTCCTCCTGGACCGTGAGGGCAAGGTGCTCTCGCAGCACTTCGGCGCGCTGACAGTGGCGCAGATTAACGAGCTGGTCAACGGAGCGCTCACATCTTGAGCAAGGTTAGCCCGGACGGCTGGTCACAGAGGCAGTCCATTTGAGCGCACCGCGGTCGTTCATGCGGCGCGCTGCACTTCGCCGCGACCGGTTGCTGCTGGCCATTTGTCGCCGCTGGCTCGGCATTGTCACGATGCTCCTCGCGCTCTACGTGGCGCTGCCCTTTGCTGCGCCTCTGTTGTTAAACCTCGGGCTGCAGGGACCCGGCAGAATCATTTACACGCTATACAGCCCCTTCTGTCATCAGTTCGCCTTTCGCTCCATTTTCGTTGGTGGCCAGCAAACCACGTGGCCGCGCGAACTGGCCGGGCTGGAGGGCAGGGCATTCGAGGACGCAGCACTGGCTTCGCCGACCTTTCGTGAAATCTTCGCGCGTTACGCCGGGCTGGACGCCACAGCCATCACCCGCACTGACCTGTTGACCTACACGCCCGCGCTGCAGTTCGCCGCGCGCGCCTTTCAGGGCGACGAGCTTTTCGGCTACAAATTGACACTGTGCGAGCGGGACATCGTGATTTATCTGGCGATGCTCGTCGGTGCACTGCTGTATCGTCGCTGGCGCGCCAGGTTGCGTCCTGCGCCCATCCTGCTCTACGTGATGCTGGGGCTGGCGCCCATTGGCATCGACGGCTTCAGTCAACTGCTTGGCTATCCGCCCTTCAGCCTCTGGCAAGCTCGTGAGACCACGCCCGCCTTTCGCATCGTGACCGGCCTGCTCTTCGGTCTGATGAATGTCTGGCTGGGCTTTCCCTGGCTGGAGCTCAGCTTCAGCGAAATACGCGAGCCGCTGGAAGCCCGCCTGGCGCAATCACAGCACAGGTTAAACTAGCCGGCGCGTTCGCGCGCTGCGCGCCGCTTGAAGAGTAGCCGGTAGAAATCGCCGCCCTGCAGTTCCTCGGAGAGAAGTTCCCAGCCCTGCGCGCCCAGCTCATTCAGCTTGCGCGTATAGAAATGCTCAACCGTAGTGAATGTCTGGCCGGCAAGCACGATGCCGGCATCGGCCTGTTGCCGCTCGCTGGCCTTGACGAATACTTCCAGATACTCCCAGCCACCCACAGGCGCCTCCGGGCTCTCCGGCTCTTCTGCGGACATTTCGTTGAGCTTCGCCAACCAGCCCTGCGCGGTTTCATTGGCCGGCATGGTCTCCAGCACCCGGCGCGCCGCAGCCGTCTGCTCCTCCGCAATCAACTGGCGCGCGGCTCTGAGCTTGATATCGGACACTCGCTCGCTCCCGATTCACATGGCGCTGGTTGAACTATAGCGCTAACGAGTCTAATTCTGAGGTATCTGTTTGCGATAGCTACGAGAATCCAGCACGCGGCCCAGCGTGCGCAGCAGAATTTCGAGATCCAGCAGAAATGAACAATGACGCACGTAGTACAAATCATACTGAAGCTTGACCTGGGTTTCGGCCACCCCGGCGGCGTAATCCTGATGCACCTGGGCCCAGCCGGTGGCGCCAGGCAACAGCAGCTGGCGGATGCGATAAAATGGTAGTTCCTGCGCCAGGCGCTCCACATGTTCCGGGCGCTCAGGGCGCGGCCCGACAAAGCTCATTTCGCCCCGCAGGATGTTGATCATTTGCGGCAATTCATCGATGTGCGTGCGGCGCAGAAAGCGACCCGTCCGGGTGACGCGCGGGTCATTCTCTTCCGCGTAAACCGCGCCGGTTTCCTTTTCAGCATCGACGCGCATGGAACGAAACTTAAGCATGCGAAAAAGACGCCCGTTACGCCCCACACGCTGCTGGGTATAGAAGATACTGCCGCGCGAATCGATGCGAATAGCCAGCGCAATGAAGGGCAACAACAGCCCCAGTATCAGGACGCCCAGACCTGCCAGCAGATAATCGAGCATACTTTTCATTACAGGCCAGGGACGCACGCCAGTTTCGTCCAGCGGCAGCACGACCGTCCAGTTCTCGCCGACCACGCCGACCGGCACGCGTCCGGTGATGCGCTCGTAGAGCACCGGCATTGGCAACACATTGAGCCCGGCCACGGTCGCATCCATGACCCCTCTCAGGGCCGCACCATCCAGCGCCTGCGTTGCGGTCACGATGATCTCGCTCACCCGCCTCGCCCGCGCCATCGCTGGCAAATCGCTCTCAGCGCCCAGGTCGCCCTGACCGAGCACATCGACGACGGTGTAGGAATCCGAGGCCTGCTGCTCTATCGCCTCGCAGATGAGTTGCGCGCCCTGGCCGTCGCCCACTATCAGCAAGCGCCGTGGCTCGCTGGCCCAGCCACTTAGCGTGGGCCAAAGCAGTCGCCAGAGCGCAATCAGGAGCGTGGAGACCAAGCCAAAATAGAGCATGAACAGACGCGGCAGTTCATTGCGCTCGGCGAGGAAAAAGACAAAGGTATAGAGCAACAGGATTTGCAGTGTGACGCGCGTCAGCCGCAGCAATATCCGGGTCGGGCGCCAGTCTGTTTGCAGGAGATACAGGTCATTGGCGTTGGCCAGCACCAGCCATACGCCGGCAAAGAACAGGAACCAGAAGCCCTGCCTGGCCACGTAAACGAATGTGAAATCGCGGCGGCTGCTCAGCGCCTGCAGAGCCAGCGCAAGGTACACCGAGAGCAGCACAGCGAGCACGTCGCCGCCCATCATAAGGCGACGCCGCTGTTTCAGTCGCAACTGGGGACGCCAGTTCATCCTGGCTCAACGTACCTCTGCATCCAGTAAGGTTTATCCGGGCTTTCGCGCAGAATATATCGGGGTTTCTCCGCCTGGCGCGAATCCCTTGTACTAGTATACTCGCCCATCGGTTGGCTAGCGGGCGTAACATTTGTGAACCCGGCGCTACAACTGTATCAGCTGCAAGAGCTTGAACTCGAGGCCCGCAGCGCCGGTCGCCGGCTGCAGGCTATCGCCGCGGCGCTGGCCGACGACGCCGCGATGCAGGCCGCACAGGACCGTTGCCAAGCTGCCCGGGATGCGTTGAAACCGCTGCGCGCGCGCCTGCGCGACCTTGAGCTGGAGACTGCGGGCAACGAGGAAAAGATTCGCAACACCGCGCAGCAACTCTACAGCGGCGCTGTCAAGAGCCCGCGCGAGATGCAGGACATGCAGCTGGAAGTTGCCGCCCTGACACGCCGCAATGGCGATCTGGAAACCTGGACGCTGGAAACCATGTTGTCCGTTGAGGAAGCGGACGGACAACTTGCTCAGGCCGAAAGCGCTCTGGCCGAGGTCGTCGACCGGCGCGGCGACGAACATCGCAGACTACTGCAGGAACAGGAAACGCTGAAGTCCAGCCTGCCGCGGCTGCAAGCGCGCCGTCAGGAAGCATTTTCGCAGATCGCGCCTGAATTGCAAAAGCAATACGTCGCGCTCAAGCCACGCAAGGGAGGGCAGCCGGTCGCCCGGATGGAAGGCAACAGCTGTGCGCTCTGTGGCGTGTCACAGACCCTCACGGCCGAGCGCGAAGTGCGTTTGGGGCGCAATCTGGTGGTCTGCGCCAACTGCGGTCGCATCCTCGTGTCTACCACGGGCACATAGGCCGAATTCTTCATCCTGTACCTGCAACGCTGCCATCACCGGTCAGAAACCGGCAATGCTCCTGGCTAACCCAGGAAGCTCCGGATTAACATCGACAGGATCGAGATGCCGAAGAACACGACCAGCGGACTGAGGTCAATGGTGGAGCCGCGCGGCAGTCGCCGACGCACCGGCTCCAGCACTGGTTCGGTCACGTCGAAGAGGAACCGGATAATCGGGTTGCTGCGGTCGATATCCGGGAACCAGCTCAACAGTACGCGCGCCAGCAGGACGAGTTGGTAGATCTGCAGTAACTGGGCGAGCAGGTCGCCAATCGAGCCCATGTAACCTCACTCCCGGCGCGGACCAAAGATGGCCCGGCCTATGCGAACAATTGTTGCGCCTTCTTCCACTGCGACCGGATAGTCGTCCGTCATCCCCATGCTCAACTCCGGCAACGATACGCCGAGATCCGTCGCCAGCGCGTCGCGCAGCGCAGCCAGCTGCGAAAAGATCGGGCGCGTCTCTTCCGCATCCCTGACAATCGGCGCCATCGTCATCAGGCCGAGAACCTGCAGGTCCGGCAGTCCCAGAATGGATTCGATATCGCGCCAGAGTTCGGCGCGCAGCCCGGCATCTCGCTGCCACCCCGCAGCGGCCAGGCCGCTCTTGCTGGCCTCGCCACTCACATTGACCTCGAGCAACACATCCAGAGACCCGCCGCCCGCGCTCACCAGTGAAGACAGGCGACGGGCCAGTTTGACACGATCGACCGCATGCACCATATGAAACAGTCCGGGAATCTGCCGCGCCTTGCGGCTCTGGATATGACCCACCATGTGCCAGGTCAGTGGTTCGGCGACACATCGCTTCACCTGAGGAATCTTGCTTACAGCTTCTTCTACGCGATTCTCGCCGAAATGTTGCAAACCGGCCACCGCCGCCTCCTGTACAGTCTCCGGCGGCTGCATTTTGCTGACCGCCAGCAAGGTCACTTCCGCCGGGTCGCGCCCAACTTTTTGACAGGCCGCGTCAATCCGCCGCCTAACGAGCGCAACGTTGGCCTCGATGCTCACAGGGTTATCACCGCGCCGAAGCGGCCCGTGCGCCCCCCTTCCCCGCGATGCGAGAAGAACTCGTCAAGGCGAGAGGCGCTGCAAATGGCGGAGACCTCGATCTGACGCAGACCCGCGCGTTCCAGCAACAGTCGGTTGCAGGCCCACAGGTCCAGCCAGGCCGTCCCGTCAGTCGGGTCACGCCACACCAAAGTCTCCAGCGTACCGCAACAGCCCTGCACGGCCTCAACGACCTCTTCACCCACCTGGTAGCGTTGCTGCCCGATGGAAGGCCCAATGCCCGCCTGAATGTCTTCCGGCCGGCAGCCCCAGGCATCCACCATGGCCAGCACCATTCGCCCGGCGATGTCCTGCACCGTCCCGCGCCAACCAGCGTGCGCCATGCCGATCACCTGGCGCTGCGGGTCATGAAACAGCAGGGGCACACAGTCCGCAAAGCGCATTGCCAGTGGCGTGGCCGCTGTGGCGGTGAGCATGCCGTCCGCCCGTGCCAGCCAGCGTCGACTGCGCACAGGGCCCTGCACCAGGACGATGTCGGCGCTGTGCACCTGCCACACAGTGCAGGTGCGGCGCCCGGACACACCCAGCGCCCGGTACATAAGTTCATGGTTGCTGCGCACAGCGCGTGGGTCATCGCCGATGTTGCCGCCCAGGTTGAGCGAGTCCCACGGAGCGCGGCTGCAGCCACCCTGACGGGTAAAGACGCCGTGCTGCAGCGCCGGCCACATGTCAAAGCGATACCACGCCAGCCCTGCACCCTCTACCCTGAGCATTGAGTTTCTGCCCTTACGTGGCCCGGTTGCCAGCAGCAGCAACACGCGACTATACTGCCTATTATGAACCAGCCGGGCGCGATTTACGACTCTTCGCGGCACGATGCACCGGCCTCTCCCGGGCAGCTGTGGCGCGCGTCCATCAGGCAGCTGGCTCGCAACTGGCTGGACGCGGGCCTGGAGCTGCTCTTCCCGCCCCGCTGCGCTGGCTGCCAGCGCGTCGATACCTTCTGGTGTGCCTGCTGTCAGACGCTGCTGGACGAGCTCCCCTTCCCGCCACAAGAGACTTTAGCGACAAGCCTATTTACTGCGCTCGCAGCCAGCGGCTCGCATGACGGCTTGCTGCGCCAGGCCCTGCTGGCGTTGAAATATGAACACGCGCCACAGTTGGCTGAGCCGCTGGGGGCGCGTCTGGCGGAGCGTTTCCTCCGGCTGAAGTGGGAGGCGGAGCTGGTTGTGCCGGTGCCGCTGCATGCCTCGCGGGAGCGCGAACGCGGTTACAATCAGTCCCAGTTGGTCGGTGCTGTGCTGGCGCAGCGACTTGGCATCCCGCTGCAGCCTGCGGCGTTGCGCCGGGTGGTGGCCACCAGCGCCCAGGTAGGGCTCGACCTGCAGGAGCGACGGCAAAACGTGCAACACGCCTTCGTCGCAGAAAGCCCAGTGGTGAGCGGGCGCGACGTGCTGCTCGTCGATGATGTATACACGTCCGGCGCTACTCTGGGCGCCTGCGCCCAGGCGCTGCAGAACGCAGGCGTTCGAACTGTCTATGGCCTGACCTTAACCAGGGCCGGGTCACCGGATGAACATATGGGAGGTATGAAACGATGGATGTGACGATTGAAGGTAGTAATCTTCGGGTCAGTGACGAACTGGAGCAATACACGCTGAAAAAGCTTGGTCGACTTGATCGCTACCTGCCGCGCATTCGTCTCGTCGAGGTTGATCTAACGCATGAGCATACCCGGCGCGGTGGCGACCTGGTCAGCGCGCAGATCACCCTGCACCACGAACGCGGTGCGATTCTTCGCGCCGAGGAAAAGGTCGAGAACGAGGTACGTTATGCCATCGATGGCGCGGTCGGCAAGCTGTACCGCCAAATACAACGCTTCAAGGGCAAGCGCATCCGCCGCGGCCGAGATCGCTTCGTAGCCAGCATCGAAGAACTTTCCCTCGCCGAGGACATTCCCGATGTGGGTGACTTCCAGGATGAATTTGCCGATGCAGATGAAGCGCAGGCGGGCTTGCCTATTGCACGCCGCAAGGATGTCGAGCTGAACCCCATGAGCGAACTGGAGGCCATTGAGCAAATGGAGCTTCTTGGCCACGACTTCTTCATGTTCTTCAACGCGGACACGCTCATCATCAACCTAGTTTACCGGCGCAGGGGTGGCGACTATGGCCTCCTCGTACCGTTGACGCCCTGAACTGTGTCAATTTTGGCGGGCGAGCTCGCGCATACGCAGCAGCATATGAAGCTCGTACCAGGCCATCAGAGCGCTGAGACGCAGGCCGTGCCAACCTTCCCGATAGCCGCGCAGCGTGAAGAAACGCCAGCGGAAGTGATGCAGCGGTTGCAACAGCAGGGCGTGAAGTGAAGGCCGCTCGCCCTGCGCGAAGCGCATCTGCGCGGCCCGCTCGCTGTAGTCCCGCTGTTTGCGCCGAAACTGTTGCGGTGAATCGTAATTGTAGTGCAGCAAAGGCTGTTTCAGCGTTCCTTGCTCGCCATCCAGCAGCACCAGTTCATGCACCGGACGCTCCGGGTCATAGCGGGCCGAGTCCGGTCGCAGCAGGCGCGTCTGATAGTCCGGATACCAGCCCGCACCGCGCGTCAGCCGTCCAAAGATGATGTTGTGGCGCGGAATGCGCCAGCCCGCAACCTCCGCTTGATGCGTTATTGCTGTACAGATCTCAAGCGCCAGCTCTTCTCTGACCCGTTCGTCGGCGTCCACGAAGAGCACGTGATCCGCCTCATTGCGCAACAACTTGAGCGCGAAATTGCGCTGATCAGCATAGTCCACAAAGCGCCGCTGCTGTACGCGGGCGCCGGCTACTCGAGCAAGAGCGGGAGTTTCGTCGTCACTGAAGGAATCCAGCACCAGCACCAGGTCAGCGAAGCGCAGGCTTTCAAGACATTCGCGAATATGACGCTCTTCGTTGAAAGTCAACACGACCGCCGCCAGCTTGTAGCGGCGCATCAGTCGGGATCTCCCGCGCGCTGCATTTCATCAAGTATCGATACGTAGGCATCGACGAGCGCTGCGTCCTGCTCCGTTTTGCGTAACAGCCGGAGGCGACGCCGCAACCCACGTATGATGAGCTGGCGCGCCAGCCACAGGCGCCATCGCGGGTGATGCGCGCGGTACAGGCGCAAGCGGCTGCGCCAGAGCCTGATGACGCTCTCCGGGCGCGCCTGGCTGCTACTGCGCCCTTCCAGATGCGTCACCCGCGCGGCCGGCACACATAGGGCCCGCCAGCCGGCCTTGCGGATGCGCCAGGCCCAGTCGATCTCCTCGCAGTAGAGCGCGTAGCCCTCGTCGAACATGCCGGTGGTTTCGATCACCTCGCGCCGCAGCATCATCGTCGCGCCCAGCGGGAAGTCGATGGCGAAGGGCTGCCCGGCGACATACAGCGCGCGCGGATAGCGCCCGTTGAAACGCCCTTCAATGAGTCGGCCTGGCAAGGGGTAAAACTCCGCCCATAGCTGTCGCAGCCCGGGAAACTGAAAGGCTGAATGCTGAAAGCTGCCATCTTCGTAGCTGAGCTGCGCGCCAACCAGGCCGATTTTCGGCGCATTGAATAACGCATCATACAGCGCGCGCGTGGCGCCGGGTTGCGTGAGCGTGTCCGGATTGAGCAAGTAAACCGCTCTTGGCAACTGCGTGGCGGACTGCCCACCAAAGCCCATGGCGCGCAGCGCGAGGTTGTTGCCGGCGCCGAACCCCAGGTTGTTCTTACTGGCAATCAAATTCACCTGCGGGAAACGTTGCGCAACGGCCTGCGCCGTGCCGTCCGCCGACGCATTGTCAACCAACCAGACCTGGCTGTCCGGCGGGCCCTGCGCGGTCAGGTCTTCGAACAGACTCTCAAGCGCAGCCAGCGCCAGTTCACGCACATTCCAGGTCACCAGCACCACGGCCAGCGCGGGCGCAGGGACTTGCTCGCCGGCTTGCGGGGCGTTCACTCCACCAGCTCGATCTCACGGCTGCCGACGTTGCGGTTTCGAATGCTGACCTCCACGTCCTCGTGAATCAGCCCGGCCCAGCAGTTCTGCGGGTTGCGCGCCTCAATTTCCGTGAAGCGGATGCCGCCCCACACCACGACCTGCGCGCCGGGCGGCAGATAGCGATAGGTGTTGCCGCTGACCAGGTCGAACTCCTCGTAAAGGTCCGTCTCCGTGCCCAACGCCCAGCGCCAGGGATAATCCGTCTCCGCCGTCGTGCAGTCGATACCGACACGCCAGGCGCCGGATTCGTCGAAGGCCTTTAAAGTTGCCGCGCGCTGCTCCTGCAGATAGACCGTGCCGGGCGCCGGTCCCGTCGTGCGCAGCGGCACCTCGCTGTAATTCTCGACGGTCAGGCGAAAGACCAGCATCTCCTCACCAACCTGCAGCGTCAGCGCGGTCAGGCGGTTGTCCTGCACGTTGTCCGGAATGGCGATGCGATCGCCACTGGCGGCAGACGAATTCAGGTAGCGCGCATCCCAGGGCTGCACGGCGAAGGCCACGTCCACGCCCACCGACTGCGGCACGATTTCCGCCAGCGGCTTGCCACCATTGCGGATGGTCAATTCTGCACGCTGCTCCACTATCTGGCCTTCATCGTCGACCGCGCGTGCCACGACTTCATAGACTCCGTCCGACGGCGGGTCCGCGCCCAGGTCTACGCCGCCCTCATAGTCGAAAATGTGGCGGCCAGGCTCGCCGGGTTTGCGTCCTTCATGACGCGGCGCGACGTAGATGCGCTGACCGTCCTTGCCAACCAGCCAGACCTGCAGCCGCGCACCCTTGTCGAGAAAGGCGTTGATTTCAGTGCGGTCGCTGATGCCATCCTGATTGGGCGTGAAAACATCCGGCCACACGCTGAAGGTGCTGAGCTGCGGCAAGGGCGAGTCCGCGTCGTGCACTGTGAACGTGCCGCTGCGCTCATCTCCGGCCCCGCTTGCCACGTCCAGGGCCAACAGACGCCAGGTGAAGTCACCATCTGGCAGCAACCGACGCATCACTTCGCCCGCGACCTGTTCCTGCGGCCGCGTCCAGCCGTCTACCACCCCGCCAAAGGCGACCGAATACTCGCCGCCGACGCGCGCTTCGTCCTCGCGGAAAACGTAGCGACCGCCATCCGCGTCTTCAAACTGCAGTGTAATGCGAGCGTTACGTGAGAGCTCGTAGTGAAAAATGGCGACATCTGTCTCGCCATCCGCATTGGGGCTGATGCGCTGCGGCGTGAATCCGGCGTCCGTTATGAGCGGCAGGTCTGGTTGCAGCAGCGCCTGACCGGCCAGCAGCACAAGCACTGCCCCGAGCAACGTTGCCAGCAACAGTACTCCGGCCGGGATGCGCATCCTGTAAAACCTCCTGGTCGGCCCAGTCTTGCCTGGCAGGCGCGCCTCTGTCAAGTAGTTTACCAGCGACAGGCGCCAGGGTAGAATTGCGGGCAACTATCCCCCTGGAGGTCCGCTCGCCGCGATGCCTGGTGAAACGGGTGATTTCTACAGTGTGCGTGACGCGCAGCCGGACGCCGGGGGCCTGATTACCTGTCCCGTGCTGCCGCTATCCGGCAGCGCCGTCTTTCCTGAAATTGTGACGACCCTCTTCCTCGATTCACGGCAGGCCTTGCTGGCCGCCGAAGCCTCCCGCGGCCAGCTGCAAACCGTCATCGGACTCGCGCGAAAGGACGCCGGCGTCGATGAGCCTGGCGCGGACGACCTCTATCGGATGGGCACCGAGCTCGCGCCAGGGCGTATTTTGCGTATGCCTGACGAGAGCCGCAGCATCCTCGCCCAGGGACGCCGCCGCGTCCAGATCGTCGAGTTCCTGCGCAGCGAGTCCTGCCTTAGCGCGCGCGCGCGTATCGTTGACGAACCGGCGACGGAGGGCGGCGGGGAACAGATGTTGATGAAAGCCGTGGTCAACATGTTTCGCAAGCTGGTGGAGTTGAACACCGGCATCCCCGAGGACATGCTGCTCTACGCGCTCAACGCCGATGATCCCGGCTGGCTGGCCGATCTGGTCGCCTCTTCGCTGACGCTATCAACGGCAATCAGCCAGCATGTGCTCGAAACGCTCGATCCACAAGAACGCATCGCGCAGGTAGCGGACCTGCTGCAGCAAGAACTGGGCGCGCTGGAAATCGAGGATGACCTAAACAGCCGCGTACATGATGAGCTCGAAAGGGGCCAGCGCGAGATCTGGCTGCGTGAGCAGTTGCGAGTCATCCAGGGGGAACTGGGCGAAGGCGACTTCTATCTGCAGGAACAGGGCGAACTGCGCCAGCTGATCGACCAGGCGCAGTTGCCGCCGGAACCACGGGAGCGGGCGCTCAAGGAGCTCGCCCGCCTGGGCAGCATGCAACCTGCCACGCCTGAGGCCGGAATCCTGCGCACCTGGATCGACTGGCTCATTTCAATGCCCTGGTCACAGTCCAGCGAGGATAACCTCGACGTCACCCATGCGCGCAAGGTGCTCGACGCAGAGCATTATGGCCTGCCACGCGTCAAGGAGCGCATCCTGGAAGCCATCGCCGTGCGCAAGCTGGCCGGCGAGCGCATGGAAAGCCCGGTGCTTTGTTTCGTGGGGCCGCCCGGCGTCGGCAAGACCTCACTGGGCGAAAGCATCGCGCGCGCGCTGGGCCGCAAATTCGTGCGCGTCAGCCTCGGCGGCGTGCGCGACGAGGCCGAAATCCGCGGGCACCGCCGCACCTACATCGGCGCGCTGCCGGGCCGCATACTGCAGACCATGAAGCGCGCCGGCACCACCAACCCGGTGTTCATGATGGACGAGATTGACAAGATCGGCATGGATTTCCGCGGCGACCCGGCCGATTCCCTGCTGGAGGTGCTGGACCCGGAGCAGAACAGCAAGTTCTCTGATCACTATCTGGAAGTGCCCTACGACCTCTCGCAGGTACTCTTCATCACCACCGCCAACGAGTTGGACGGACTGCCGCCCGCGCTGCTGGATCGCCTCGAGGTCATTGAGTTTCCGGGTTACCTTGAGGAAGAGAAGATCGACATCGCGCGCCAGTTCCTCATTCCCAAACAGTTCGCGCGCCACGGCCTCGAAAAGCGAGGTGTCCGCTTTGAGTATGCCGCCCTGCAGACCATCATCCGCGATTACACCTGGGAAGCTGGCGTCCGCAACCTGAACCGCGAGATCGCCAACATCAACCGCAAGCTGGCGCGACTGGTGGCCGAGGAGCGCCCGCATCCCACGCGCGTCACTGCGCGCATGGTGTCTCGCTGGCTCGGACCACCGCATTACCTGGGCACGCGCGCCCTTGACGGGCCAGCCATTGGCATGTCCACCGGCCTTGTCTGGACCTGGGGTGGCGGCGACATCGCCATCTTCGAGGTCTCGCTGTTGCCCGGCAAGGGCAGCCTGACCATGACCGGAAACCTGGGCGATGTCATGCAGGAGTCGGCCCAGGCCGCGCTCAGTCACGTGCGCTCCCTGGCGGATATGTTCGTCTTTCCCGCAGATGAACTGGAACAGACAGACATTCACGTGCACGTGCCCGAAGGCGCCGTCCCCAAGGAAGGGCCTTCCGCCGGCATCACGCTGGCGACTGCGCTGATCTCTGCCATGACCGAGCGCGAGGTGCGCCCCGACTTCGGTATGACTGGCGAGATTACGCTGCGTGGCAAGGTGCTGCCGGTTGGCGGCGTGCGCGACAAACTGATGGCCGCCCGGCGCGCCGGCCTCCATCACGTCATTCTGCCCTCCGCCAACCGCAAGGACCTCGTCGAAGTGCCCAAAAAGCTGCGGCGCAGCCTTGAGATCCATTTCGTTGACACGATGCAGCAGGTGATAGAGCTGGTACTCATGCCCCCGGCCAATGGCTCCGTCCGGCCCGAATCCGACAACGAAGAGGAAAGCCCTGCGCAGGAAACCCTGGCGCAGAAGGACGGCGCATGACCACGAGGAGCTTCGACCTGGTCACGCTAGGCGAAAGCATGTGGCGCCTGTCTGCGCCAGGTCAGGAACGGTTGGCCACTGCACGCAGCCTTGATTTGCATATCGGCGGCGCGGAAAGCAACCTGGCCATCGCCCTGGCACGCCTCGGCAAACGGGTTGCATGGTGGTCGCGCCTGCCGAAACACGCGCTCGGAGAACACATCATGCAGACGCTGGCTGGTCATGGCGTCGACATCTCCGGCGTCTGCCGGGACACGAGTGAAACTGCGCGCCTGGGCACCTATTTCATCGAATTCGGCAGTTCACCGCGCCCGACCCGGGTAATTTATGATCGGGCCGACTCGGCCGCCAGCCATATGCAACCCGATGACTTCAACTGGGCATCGCTGCAGCGTACGCGCCGCCTGCATTTGAGCGGCATCACGCCCGCGCTAAGCTCTTCCTGCCTGGCCACCGCCCGACGCTCCATACAGGAAGCCCGCGCGGCCGGGGCTCACATCACCTTCGACCTGAATTATCGTGAAAAACTCTGGTCATGGGATGCCTGCCGGCCGGTCTTCGATGAGCTGGCCGCGGCCAGCGATCTGGTCATTAGCGCCGCGCGGGATGCCCGCAGCCTGCTGCAATCCCATGCGGATGCCACAGCGCTGGCGCAAGATTTGTACGACCGCTGGCAGGGGCCGACAGTCGTCCTTACCCAGGGCGCGGCAGACACCCTCGCCTTTGATGGCCAGACGCCATCCAGGGCGCCGGCCTTCCGCAATGTGAAAATTGTTGACCGCATCGGCGCCGGCGACGCCTTCGCTGCAGGGCTGCACTGTGCCCTGCTCGACAGGCTGCCGATGCCGGAGGCCATGCGCTACGGCAACGCCGTGGCCGCGCTCAAGCTGACCATGCCCGGCGACATCGCGCTGGTCAGCCGTTCCGAGGTGGACGAGTTGCTGGCCGCGAGTTCCGGGGAGATTCAGCGATGAACAGGATTGCGCGCACGCTGCAGGTCTTCCTCATGTTGGCCCTGATGCTGGTCGCCTGCAGCCAGGGTACGCCGGAGCCGACGCCTGGCCCCACGCTGTTTCCTGAAGTTGCCGCGACGTCAACGCCGACCCCCAGCCCCACCTTGACCAGCACAGCTCTCCCCACGATCGTGCTGCCGATCACCAGCACGCTGCCACCGGTGACCCTGCCGCTGCCAGCTACCATTGTGCCGACCGTCTGCGCACCGCGCGCGGAGTGGACGGGCAGCCATGTCATTCAGACCGGCGACTCGCTCTTCATAATCTCGCAAAGCTATGGCCTCGGACTCCTGGAGTTGCAGCAAGCGAACTGCATTGAAGATGCCGACTTCATTCAGGCTGGCCAGGTCCTGCGCTTGCCAGGTTCGGGCGAAACGCCGACACCGCCGATGATCGGGACCAGCCCCCCGGTCGGCACCTCCACGCCGCTAATCTTCAGCGCTGACAACAATGTACTGGTCACCGGCGAATGCACACTGCTGCGCTGGGAGATCGACAATGTCAATGCGGTCTTCTTCGACGGGACGTCCGTCAGCGGTCGCGGCTTCCGCGAGGTCTGCCCTGAACAAACGACGCGCTACACGCTGCTGGTACTCTACACAGACGGCGAGCAGGTGCCACACTTTGTTGTTGTTGAAGTCAGGCCGGCCTGAGACGTGACTGAAAGGTGGGTCGCATGCCGGTTCTTGCCTGCCCGATGAAGGACATGCGCTTTCGCATCCTGACGCCCCTGCTCGTGCTGCTGGTCAGCGCCTGTCAGGCCCTGGTTGCACCCACCGCTACGGCAACGTCTACAGCAACATCGACCGCGACTCCTACCACAACTTACACCGCAACTGTCACGGCGACGACTGCGCCAAGCGCTACCGCCAGAGTTACGTCCACGCCATCCGCGACTCCGACCATCACGCCTTCTGCAACGCCTTCTCATACGCCGACGATCACCCTGACGCCCTCTGTCACGCCAATGCCGGCGCCACGCATCGTCTACGACAACTGGCAGGTCGTCGAACTTGCACCCGGACTGCGCGACGGACTCGATTCGCCCATGGTCGCTTTCCTCAACCAGAACGACCGCAGGGACGATTACGACGTACGCACGCCCCGTCCCGCCACCAACAGCCAGACGCTCTATTTTGCGGCACCGTTCGTCGGTGGGGTACGCCTGCCCGTGCTGCAAACGAGCGCCGCAGCGGTCTCCGGGATTACTATCGCCCCTCCCGGCAACGGAATCGCCTGGTTCGTCAGCGAGCCCGCTGCCAGCGCGGGGCTTTACCTGCTCGATCTCGAAGTAGGCATCAGCGGCCGCGTGCTGGCACTGGACTCTCTGCAACAACGCAACTTTCTGGACGAGCCACAGTGGGCGCATGATGGCTCGCGACTGATACTGGCGGTGACCACTGCCTGGGCCAGCGACATTTTCAGCGTCGCGCGCAGCTCCGGCACTTTCATCAACCTGACCAGCAGCCACAGCCGCGATGTCTGGCCTTCTCTGTCACCTGGCGGGCGCTACCTTCTCTTCGTCTCGGACCGGGCCCGCTGTCCGGGCGGCTGGATACCTGGGGCAAGAGAAGGCTGCGACTTTCTGCGTGACGAAGTCCACGAGGGCGGCAACCCCTGGCTACTCGAAATCGAAAGCGGCGAACTGCGGCAACTTTCGGAGCGGTGGCTCTTCGAGGCACCATATTGGGTGAACGACCGCCTGGTCGTCCTGGCTGACGGCGATTTGCAGCGCCGTTTTTCGCTGCTGGACATCTTCAGCGGCGAGGAGCGCAGAGTTCATCCGCAGGAGAGTACAGCCGGACAAGGCGGCCTGATGGAGGTATGGTCATCTGATGGCAGTCGGGTCGTACTGCAGGACACGTCGGCCACCTCCAGCGTGACCACCTTGCTGGACGGGCAGGGGCAGCGCATCGCGGCATTATCCAGGCTAACCTTTCCGCGCTACGGCATGGCAGCGGCCTGGTCACCAAACGGACAACGCGTGGCGCTGGGCGGCATCGGCGGAAACTGCCCTTACGGCGTGCGCGTGCTGGATGCCCGCTTCAACGTCGTCGCCAGCGGCAGTATCCCGCCTGGCATGTGCAACCCGTCCTACGCCAGTGACGGACAGCTCGCATTCACCGGCGTGAGCACGCGCGTGGATGGCCGCATTGACGTGTACGTCGCGAACATTAACGGCTTTGGCGTCCGCAACCTGACCGCCGACCTTCGCGGCCAGATCCAGTTGCTCGGCTGGGTGGGCGGCTAATTCGCGGGCCGACCCGTTGAACACCGTGGCAACAGCGAGTATCTTCCAGTGAACAAAAGGAAGGGAGCGTTGGACGGGCCTATGGACCAGCTTGCAGAGCGTGTCGCAATCGTAACCGGGGCCAGCCGTGGCATTGGCCGCGGCATCGCGCTCGAGCTGGCGCAACGCGGCGCGGCAATAGTCGTCAACTACGTCAGGGATGCGGCGGCGGCTGACGCAGTCGTCGCAATGATCGGGGCAAGCGGTGGCCGTGCCTGCGCCGTCCAGGCCGACGTCAGCGAGGAAGCTGGCGCCACCGCGCTCGTCAAGGCGGCGACGTCGGAATACGGGCGCCTCGACATCCTCGTCAACAATGCGGGCATCACCCGCGACAACCTCATCATGTTGATGAAGCCGCAAGACTTCGACGACGTGCTACAAACCAACCTGCGCAGCGCCTGGCTTTGCTCGCGCATGGCGGTGCGCAGCATGATGCGCAAACGCTACGGCCGCATCGTCAACGTGAGCAGCATCAGCGGCCTGCTCGGCCAGGGCGGCCAGACGAATTACAGCGCCAGCAAGGCCGGTCTCATCGGACTGACCAAAGCACTCGCCAAGGAAGTAGGGCCGCGCAAGATTACCGTCAACGCGGTGGCGCCAGGCTTCATCCTCACCGACCTGACGCGTGAACTGGAAGATCTCACCGGGATGGCCCGCGAATACGCCGCCCTGCGCCAGCTCGCCACAGTTGAGGATGTCGCGCGCGCGGTCGCTTTCCTCGTTTCGGACGACGCCGCGCTGATTACCGGTCAGGTGCTGGCCGTGGACGGCGGCACCGCGATCTAGCAGAGGAGGCTGAATTCAGATGAGCACGATATTTGCAAAGATCATTGCGCGCGAAATCCCGTCTGACATGGTCTTTCAGGATGAACAGGTCACGGCCTTCCGCGACATCAACCCGCAGGCGCCCACGCACATCCTCATCGTGCCCAATCGTGAAATACCGACCGCCAACGATATTTCAGATGAGGACGAACAGTTGCTGGGTCATATGTTGGTCGTCGCCAGGCAGCTGGCAGAGGCAGAAGGCATTGATGCGGACGGCTATCGGCTCATCATCAACTGCAACGAGCACGGCGGCCAGGAGGTCTTCCACCTTCACCTGCATCTACTAGGCGGCAGACCCCTGGGCCCCATGCTAACCCGCAGTTCATAGCGCTCCCACCAACACTAGCCAGAGGCTAGCGCCGCGACGATAGCTGCCTCAACCAGTTCCAGAGTTGCTTCCACACGCTGGCCATTGACCAGAACGGTCGGCGTGCCTCGGAAGCCTTCAGTGCGGCTGGCCTGGGTGTTCGCTTCCAGCAGTATGGCATCCGGTCGGTCGCTGCTCATGCATGCGTCCCATGCGCCACTGTCAATGTCCAGGTTGCCGATGCCGCTGCGCAGACGATTGCTGGCGTAGGCCTGGTTGCCGAAGGATTGCTGCCAGTCGAAGAGCGCGCTGTGATACATCCAGAAGGCGTCCTGCTCGCCGGCGCAGAGGGCAGCGCGGGCCGCTCCCTGTCCGTTGGGGATGCCGCCGGTGCCAAAGAGCGGAATGTAGGTGAAGGCCACCTCGCCTGCACGCGCCCGGGACACAAGCATCGGCGTGACGGTCTGGTAGAAGGTGCCGCAATGCGGGCAGTCAAAACTGGAGATCTCGCTGACTTGCACAGGGGCGTCCGCGTTGCCCAGCAGCGGAAAGCCATCTTCCGTCACAGACTGAGGGATGTCGGCATAAATGGTGACGGTCTCTTCGCTAACGGGGGCCTCGGTGGGCTGGCTGGTGAGCACCAGCAGCACCACAGAGATGACCGTGACGGCCACCACCGCACCCAGCAGCAGCAGCTGTCGATTGCGTCTAGACTGACGTTCCCTTGCCCTGCGCCGGTCGCGCGTCCTTGAACGGTCACTGCTCATGCGTCTCTCCCGCCACCCCGATCCGTCGGGCCGCAGTGTAGCCGATTTTGGCGGCGGCGGGAACACCTTTTCACGCGCTCGCCCGCGGCGGGCCGTGGCCGCCCAGGCGTATTTTCTGATACACTGCAGGCAGACCAGACCGGCACCACGGCAAGGACAGCGGGGGTACGATGAACGCAGCACTGGACAACTTTGGGGCACGCAGCAGCTTCGATACCGGCAGTGGCAAGGCCGTGATCTACCGCCTTGACGCCCTGACGCGGCGCGGCATCGGTCAGGTCGAGCGCCTGCCATTCAGTATTCGCGTGCTGCTGGAAAACGCGCTGCGCAACCTTGACAACTTTCAGGTGGACGAGCAGGCCGTCGTAAACCTGGCCACCTGGGACGCGGCTGCTTACAACCCGGTCGAGATTCCCTTCAAACCCGCCCGCGTCATCCTGCAGGATTTCACCGGCGTACCTTCGGTCGTTGACTTGGCTGCCCTGCGCAGCGCCCTGCAGCGCATGGGCGGCGATCCCGCCAAAATCAACCCGGTCGTCCCGGTCGACCTGGTCATCGACCATTCTGTGCAAGTGGACGTCTTCGCCCGGCCGGATGCCCTGTCACGCAACGCCGAGATGGAGTTCCTGCGCAACCGCGAACGCTACGAGTTCCTGCACTGGGGCCAGAAAGCCTTCGACAACTTCCGCGTGGTGCCGCCGGCCACCGGCATCGTGCACCAGGTCAATCTTGAATATCTGGCCCGCGTGGTGCAACTCTACCAGGGGCCGCAGGGCGAACTGGTCGCCCTGCCGGACACCCTGGTCGGTACCGACAGCCACACGACCATGATCAACGGCCTGGGCGTTGTCGGCTGGGGCGTTGGCGGCATCGAGGCCGAGGCCGCCATGCTGGGCCAGCCGGTCTATATGCTCATGCCCGAGGTGGTCGGCTTCCGACTAACCGGCAGCCTGCCTGAAGGAGCCACTGCAACCGACCTCGTGCTCGTTGTGACGCAGATGCTGCGCGCAAGAGGCGTAGTTAGCAAATTCGTCGAATTCTTCGGCAGCGGGCTCGACAGCATGACGCTGCCCGACCGCGCGACCATCGCCAACATGGCGCCCGAATACGGCGCGACCATTGGCTTCTTCCCGGTCGATGACGAGACGCTCAGCTATATGCGCCGCACTGGCCGTGACGATGCGCAGGTCGAACTGGTAGAGCGCTACTGCAAGCTGCAGGGCCTGTTCCGCAGCGCGGACACGCCGGATCCACAGTACAACGACACGCTCGAGCTGGACCTGGGCAGCGTGCAGCCCAGCCTGGCGGGCCCGCTGCGTCCCCAGGATCGCATCCTGCTGCACGACATGCAGCCGGCCTTTCAGCGCGCCCTGCGCGCGCCGGTCGGCCCCCAGGGCTTTGAGCTAAGCGATTCGCAACTTGCGAGCAGCGCCCGTTACACACAGAGTGGCCACAGCGAAGAGATGCAGCATGGCGCCGTCGTCATCGCCGCCATCACCAGTTGCACCAATACCAGCAACCCCTCGGTCATGGTCGCGGCCGGCCTGCTGGCCAAAAACGCCGTGGCCAAAGGTCTGCTACGCAAGCCCTGGGTAAAGACCAGCCTGGCGCCAGGCTCTCGCGTCGTCACCGCCTATCTCGACGCAGCCGGCCTGACTCCCTTCCTGGAAGAACTGGGCTTTCACACCGTGGGCTACGGCTGCACTACCTGCATCGGCAACAGTGGCCCGCTGCCGCAGGACGTATCCGAAGCTGTGCGCGAGGCGGACCTGGTCGCCGCGGCGGTGTTGAGCGGTAACCGCAATTTCGGCGGCCGCATCAGCCCGGACGTGCGCGCCAACTACCTCGCATCGCCGCCGCTGGTTGTGGCCTACGCCCTGGCGGGTACGGTTGACATTGATTTGCAGCGCGAGCCCCTGGGCCAGGCGCAGGATGGCAGTGACATCTTCCTGAAGGACATCTGGCCCACTCAGCAGCAAATCCTCGACACCATCCAGAACAGCCTGACGCCCACCCTCTACCAGCAGCAATATGGCAACGTCTACGACGGCAACGCCATGTGGAACGAAATCCCCAGCCAGGATGCAGCCGTCTATGGCTGGGATGCCGCGAGCACCTATATCCAGGAGCCGCCCTTCTTCATCGACCTGGCGCTGCAGCCGCAGCAACTGCAGTCAATCTCGGGAGCGCGCGTGCTGGTCATGGCCGGCGATTCGATGACGACTGACCACATATCACCGGCTGGCGCCATCGCCGTCAACGGGCCTGCCGGAGCCTGGTTGCAGGAGCGCGACGTGGGGCCGCAGTACTTCAACAGCTTTGGCTCCCGCCGCGGCAACCATGAGGTCATGATGCGCGGCACCTTCGCCAATGTTAGGTTGCGTAACCTGCTGCTGCCCGGCACGGAAGGCGGCGTCACGCGTCACTTCCCGAGCGACGAGACCCTGCCGATCTACGACGCGGCCCTGCGTTACATCGCGGATGGAACGCCCCTGGTCGTGCTGGCCGGCAAGGACTATGGCATGGGCTCCAGCCGCGACTGGGCGGCCAAGGGAACGCAGCTACTGGGCGCGCGCGCCGTCATCGCCGAAAGCATCGAGCGTATTCATCGCAGCAATCTGGTGATGATGGGCGTGCTGCCGCTGACTTATGTGCCTGGAGAAAGCGCGCAGTCGCTCGGGCTGAGTGGCGCGGAGCACTTCGACATCCCGGTGCCGCAGGACATCAGGGCCGGCCAACGCCTGATGGTGACTGCGACCAATGACGCGGGGCAAGTGACAAAATTCGAAGTCGACGTGCGCCTCGATACGCCGGTCGAGGTGGAGTACTACCGCAACGGCGGCATCCTGCAGACCGTGCTGCGCAACTTCCTGCGCGACTGACTTCAGTCTTCGTCCAGCAGCGTCAAGATCTGCGGGCTGCCTTTGGAGCGCGAGAGCGTGCCGCGCGCAATCAGGTCCAGCTTGACGGTCTCGGCATACCAGCCGACCGAGCCTTCGAAGTTCTCCAGGCGTTCCCCGACCGCGGCCATCAGCTCCGAATGAGTCAGCGCGCCGCCGGCGGCGCGCAGCGACTCCAGCAAGGCCGCGCGCACCGGATCATACTTCGTGCGCAGGATGTTGACGCCCTTTTTCCCTTCCGGGTGCAGGGTCTGGATGCGTTCGTCTTTCATTCGCGCATGGTCAGCGTATCGGCCGTGATAAGCAGAGTGTTGCCTTCGGAATCCTGGATGGACATCCAGTTGCCCCAGCGTTCCGCTACGGGCTCCTGCAGGATGGTGACCCCCTTGCTGCGCAGGTCTTCCGCCAGGACTTCCAGTTCATTCGCCTGTATGGTGATCGCCTGCGACTTGCCGATGGTTCCTGCGTAGTGGCCCCAGTTTTCGTCCGCGGCATCTGTCTTGTAGAGGTTGATAACGGTTTCTGCACCTGCCGGCGCCACCTCGATCCACTTAAGATCTGATCCGGGAAACAGCGGCGCCTCAAGGCGCAGCTCCATGCCCAGTTTCTCGGTGTAAAAGGCTTTCGCCCGTTGCTGGTCAGAGACGAATACCGACACCGTGCCCACTCGTTTGATCAAGCTTTCCTCCCTGCCACGTAGGGCGCAAAGTGTACCCATCCAGTCTGCCCTTGTGTAGACTGTTTGCCTGCGGGAAGCACAGGATGGATTTTCTATGACCAGGCTCCAGGTCACCATTTACACTGACGGCGGCGCCAAACCCAATCCCGGCGGGCCCGGTGGCTGGGCCGCGCTGCTCATCAGCGGCGAACACCAGCGCGAACTCAGCGGCGCCAAACCCGGTACGACCAACAACCGCATGGAGTTGACCGCAGCCATCATGGCGCTGGAAGCGCTGCGCGAGCCCTGCCTGGTCACGCTCTACACCGACAGCCAGTATCTGAAAAATGGGATCACCCTGTGGCTGCCAGGCTGGTTGCGCAAGGGCTGGAAGACCTCGGCGCGCAAGCCTGTGAAAAACCAGGATCTGTGGCAACGCCTGCACGCGGCTTGCCAGAATCACGAAGTCCACTGGCGCTGGGTGCGCGGGCACGCCGGCAACCAGGAAAACCAACGTGTCGACCGCCTCGCCAGCGCCGCCCGTGAAGCGCTGACATAGCGGGCGCCGCCTGCTATACTCCTGCCGCTTAAGGTCCAGATGACGGAGCAGTCATGCCTACCTACGCCAATCGCGTTGCCGGTTTCGGCACGACCATCTTTGCCGAGATAAACAACCTGGCGCTCAAATACGGGGCGATCAATCTCGGCCAGGGCAGGCCGGATTTCGACGGCCCGCAGGAAGTAGTCGAGGCGGCGGTGCGGGCCCTGCAATCCGGCGGCTGCAATCAATACGCACCGGGACGGGGCATTCCCAAGCTGTTAGACGGCATCGCCAGTCATGCTGCCGCCTTCTACAACATGGATGTCGACCCGGAAAACGGCGTACTGGTTACACCAGGCGCCACCGAAGCCATCTTTTGCTCCATCATGGGGTTGATCGACCCTGGCGACGAGGTCATCGTCATCGAGCCCTTCTACGACAGCTACGTGCCGGGCGTGCAGATGGCCGGCGCGACGCCCGTCTACGTGTCCCTGCATCCACCGGACTGGACCTTTGACCCCGATGAGTTGCGCGCCGCTTTCAACGACCGCACCCGAGCCATCATGATCAACACGCCCAACAACCCCACCGGACGCGTATTCACGCGCGCGGAACTGGAACTCATCGCCGAGCTCTGTCGCAGGCATGACGTGATCGTCATCTCCGACGAGGTCTATGAGCACCTGCTCTTCGACGACGCGCGGCACATTCCCATTGCTTCATTGCCCGGCATGTTCGAGCGTACGGTGACCGTTGGCAGCGCGGGCAAGACCTTCGGCATGACTGGCTGGAAAATCGGCTGGGTTTACGGGCCACCCGACCTGATCACTGGCGCCTGGCGCGCCAGCCAGTTCACTTCCTTCGCCACAAATCACCCTGCCCAGGTCGCGGTTGCGCACGCCTTCACGCTGGGCAGCAGTTACTACGAGGAATACCAGGCGCTGTATCACGGCAAACGCGAGTTGATGATGCAGGTGCTGGCGGGCGCCGGTCTGAAATCCATCCTGCCGCAAGGCACCTACTTCGTGATGGCTGATTTCTCAGACCTGTTCGATGGCGACGACGTGGCCTTCACGCAGCACATGGTCACTGAAATCGGGGTGACCTGCATCCCTCCCTCAGCGTTCTTCACGCCGGAGCACCACCATATCACAGCCGATCACGTGCGCTTCACCTTCTGCAAGAACGACGACACCCTGCTCAAGGCCGCCGAGCGCATGACCAAACTGCGGGGTTAGCGTCACTCAGGCTTCTGGGATGTGGTCGCTCCACAACATGAGACATTGCTCGACAAAAGAATACTGAAGCAGTCAAGCCTGAAGCGTTTACAGGTTTTACGCTACGGTTGACAGACATGGGAGTTACTGAACATTGGCACGAATGAACGAGACTGATCCCCTTGTCTCCCTCGCTGAAATCGAGGCCGCTCGCCCGCTGCTGGATGCGCAACTGCGGCGCACGCCTCTGGTCACGTCGCAGCAACTGGGCGAGCGCTGCGGCGTGCGGCTGCGCTTCAAGGCCGAGCTGCTGCAGAAGACCGGCTCCTTCAAGCCGCGCGGCATGCTGAACTGCCTGCAGCACCTGGGCGCTGAGGAGAAATCGCGCGGCGTCGTCACCATGTCCGCCGGCAACGCCGCCCAGGCGCTGGCTTTCGCCGCCGCCCGGCTCGGCATCGCGGCCACGGTCGTCATGCCGCAGCAGGCCTCACGCAGCAAGGCCGCCGCCACCGAAGGCTACGGCGCGCGCGTCCTGCTGCACGGCGGCATGCACGATCTGCTGCCGAAAGTACAACAGCTGCAGCGCGAAGAAGGCCTGACTTTCGTGCATCCCTTTGACGATCTGCGCGTCATCGCCGGCCACGGCACGCTCGGACTTGAGCTGCTCGAGGATGGCCCGGCGCCGGATGTCGTATTCGTACCGGTCGGCGGGGGCGGGCTGCTTTCGGGCGTGGCTGCTGCGCTGAAACAGAAGCGTCCGGCGACGCGAATCGTCGGCGTCGAACCCGAAGGAGCGGCGGCCTTGTCGCGCAGTCTGGAGTCCGGCAGTCCCGAGCGCATTGAACAGGTACAGACCATCGCCGACGGGCTGGCAGCTCCTTTCGCCGGCGCTCACTGCCTGCGTCACGCCCAGGCCTTCGTCGACAAGGTTGTGCTGGTCAGCGACGAAGAGATTGCCTCAGCCCTGCGCCTGATTCTGGAGCGCTGCAAGTTGCTGGCCGAGCCGGCGGCGGCGGCCAGTTTCGCTGCCTTGCTGCACCATAAGGTAAAGGTCGCGCCGGGCGCGGAGGTTATTTGCGTGCTCTCCGGCGGAAACGTCGACCGCTCGCTGCTACGGTCCTTGTTGTGAACAACTACATCTACTTTGGCGACAACCTTGATGTGCTGCCAACCCTTTCGGAGCAACAGTTCCGACTCATCTACATCGACCCGCCCTTCAACACAGGCTACCAGCAGAAGAGGAAGCGCCTCCGTACCGTTCGCGATGATGATGGTGACCGAATTGGTTTCCAGGGCAAACGCTTTCGAAGCGAATTACTTGGTGAAAGCGCCTTCGACGACAGCTTCGATGATTACCTGGCCTTTCTTCGACCACGCCTGGAGCAGGCGAAAAGGGTGCTCACGGAGGACGGTAGCCTCTTTTTTCATATCGACTATCGTGAAGTGCATTACTGCAAGCTGTTACTTGATAGTATTTTCGGGCGTGAATGTTTCATGAATGAAATCATCTGGGCCTACGACTACGGTGGCCGCAGCAAGTCACGCTGGCCGGCCAAGCACGACAACATCCTGTGGTACGTAAAGGATCCCAACAACTTCGTCTTCAACTACGACGCAATCGACCGCATCCCCTATATGGCGCCTGGCCTGGTGACGCCGGAAAAGGCCGCGCGCGGCAAGACGCCGACCGATGTCTGGTGGCTGACCATTGTCAGCCCCACCGGCAAGGAGAAGACCGGCTATCCGACGCAAAAGCCGCTCAAGCTACTGGAGCGCATTATCGCCGTGCATTCTGACGAAGGCGACCATGTGCTGGATTTCTTCGCCGGCAGCGGCACCACGGGCGTGGCGGCTGCGCAGCTCGGTCGCAACTACACGCTCATCGACAACAACCCCGAGGCCATCCACGTCATGCAGCAGCGCCTAGTTTGCCCGGCACCTCAAATGATCCGGGCTTCATTGGCTTCTGCACGGAATTAGCGCAGTACGGACGAATTGGTCTGGCATCCACAACGATTTCATGTTAGTGTTACGTACAGGGTTAATCAGATTATTCCTATTAATCGAAGGTACGCATGACTTGGATGGGACGGACGGCAACGAACATGGCAGGGCTCGAGCTGGACTCAGAATTGCTGGGATTCCTCGCAAGCGGTCGCTTTGAACCAGGGGACCGCCTGCCGACCATCAGCGAGCTGCAAAGCGATGACCTGCTGGGCATCAGCGCCGGCAAGGTCCGCGAGCAGCTGGAGGTCGCGCGCAGCCTGGGTCTCGTCGATGTGCGTTCCGGCACCGGCATGCGCCTGCGCGCCTGGCACTTCACGCCGGCAGTGCGCCTCAGTTTGTTCTGCGCTCTGGCGTTGGACGGGGGCAACTTTGAGCTGTTCAGCGAGTTGCGCAAACATCTCGAGCTGGCCTTCTGGGACGAGGCCTGCGCCCTGCTTAATGATGACGACCTGGACGCGCTGGAAGATTGCATGGAGCGTGCCCGCGCCAAGCTCGACGACGACCAGTGGATCCAGATTCCCAACCAGGAACACCGCGACTTTCACCTCGGTATTTTCCGGCACTTGCAAAACCCCTTCGTGCAGGGGCTGCTGGAAGCCTACTGGGACGCCTACGACGCAGTCGAAATCAACCGTTACGCCGATTATGACTATTTGCAGACGGTTTGGGACTACCATGGCCGCATATTGCAGGCCATTCGCGACGGCGACTTTGAAGCCGCGCGCGACCATTTTCAGCAACACAGCGAGCTGCTGCGTTATCCGTC
This sequence comes from Phototrophicaceae bacterium, assembly GCA_965223965.1. Lineage (GTDB taxonomy): Bacteria > Chloroflexota > Anaerolineae > Aggregatilineales > Phototrophicaceae > JAGWBD01. The sequence goes on along the minus strand of CBDCXX010000006.1, from coordinate 713,716 downwards.
CCGCAGGCAGCGTACGCCCAATTCCGCCACGCAGGTCCTGACGAGGGCCGCCGGGTAAGGGACGGACGCCACCCGGTGACCCAGGGAGAAAAGGAGCCAGGCGCGCAGCGCGCACAAATGCCATGACTATTGCAGAGATTCAACAGCATCCGGAGTCGCTGGCGGAGGAACGCGCCAGCCAGGTCAACGACTTCGCATTTATGGTAGCGACGAAGAACGGCTCCGGCAGCCAGACCTCGAACAACGTGCTGGTGCGCGCCCTCTTCCACATGGGCATCCCGGTCAACGGCAAGAACCTGTTCCCTTCCAACATCAAGGGCCTGCCCACCTGGTACACCATCCGCGTCAGCGGCGAGGGTTACATCGCGCGGCGTGACACGACCGAAATCGTGATCGCCATGAACGAACTGACTGCTGCGGAAGACATCGCCAGCCTGCCTGCGGGCGGCGTCGCCATCCTCCCCCAGGAATGGAAGTGGGGCAACAGCCGCGACGACATCACCTGCTATGAAATCCCGGTACGCGCGACCATCCGGCAGTTCAAGATCCCCTCCGCGCGCCGTGAACAGGTTGGCAACATGGTCTATGTCGGCATCGTAGCCTGGCTCTTCGAAATCCCGCTGGAGCTGGTGCACCAGGCGCTCTCGGAACAGTTCCGGGGCAAGGCCGCGCCCATCAACATGAACTACGAAATCATCGAAACCGCCTGGGAGTGGGCCAGGAGCAACCTGATCAAGCAGGACCCCTATCGCTTCGCCCCGCTGAGCTTGACCAAAGGAAAAATCCTCATAACCGGCAATGAGGCTGCCGCGCTGGGTGCCATCTTCGGCGGCGTGACCTTTGCCTCCTGGTATCCCATCACGCCCTCCACCAGCCTGATTGACTCGGTGCTGGCCTTCCGCCACCTGCGCAAGGACCCCGAGAGCGGCAAGGATACCGTCGCCGTCATCCAGGCCGAGGACGAAATCGCCGCCATTGGCATGGTCGTCGGCGCCGGCTGGGCCGGCGCGCGCGCCATGACGGCCACCAGCGGCCCGGGTATCAGCCTGATGGCCGAATTTGCCGGCCTCGCCTACCTGGCCGAAATCCCGGCGGTTATCTGGGACGTCACGCGCATGGGCCCCAGTACCGGTCTGCCCACCCGCACCAGCCAGGGAGACATTCTCTTCACCAGCTTCCTCGGCCACGGAGACAGCCAGCAGGTGATCCTGCTGCCGCGTGACCCGGCTGAATGCTTTGAGTTTGGCTGGAAGTCCTTCGACCTTGCCGAGGCCCTGCAAACGCCGGTCTTCGTGCTCAGCGACCTCGACATCGGCATGAACAACTGGATGTCCGACCCCTTCGAGTATCCTGACATTTCCATGAACAGGGGCAAGACCCTGGACAAGATCGGGCTTGAAGACTTCTTCGCCGCGAAAGGTGAGTGGTACCGCTATCGCGATTATGACGGGGACGGCATCCCCTGGCGCACAGTGCCCGGCACCGACCATCCTCGCGCAGCCTACTTCGCTCGCGGCACCGGCCACGATGATCAGGCGAACTACAGCGAGCGCAGTGAGGACTGGGTGCATAACATGCAGCGGCTGCGGCGCAAGTTCGAGACGGCGCGTACGCTCATGCCTGCCCCGGAGATCGAGACCAGCCCGGGACTGCGTGTCGGCATCGTCAGCTACGGCTCAAACGACCCGGCGGTGCAGGAAGGGCGCGACCGCCTGCGCGCCGACGGCATTGAAACCAGTTACCTGCGTATCCGCGCCCTGCCGCTAAAGCCGGAAGTGCTGGCCTTCATCGAACAGCACGAGCGCATTTACGTGGTCGAAAACAACTTCGACGGCCAGATGACCAGCCTCATTCGCATCGACATGCCGCAGGACAACAGCCACGTTCACTCGCTGGCGCTGGGCGACGGCCTGCCCATGACGCCTCGTTTTGTCCACGAAAACATTCTCAGCCAGGAGCGTAACCAGCATGGCCAGAAACGCACGTACTAACGCGCTCGGCCTCGGCCGTAACGACTACACGGGCGGCAAGAGCACCCTCTGCCCAGGCTGCGGCCATGACTCGATCAGCAACCAGATCATTCGCATCGCCTTTGAACTGGGTCTGGAACAACATAATGTCATCAAGATGAGCGGCATAGGGTGCTCCAGCAAGACGCCGGCCTATTTCCTCGGCAAATCGCACGCCTTCAACACCATCCACGGGCGCATGCCTTCAGTCGTCACCGGCGCCACCACCGTCAACAACGAGCTGATTACCATAGCCGTCAGCGGCGACGGCGACACCGGCAGCATCGGCCTCGGCCAGTACAAGCATTTGCTACGACGCAACGTGCCCATGATCTACATCATCGAGAACAACGGGGTCTACGGCTTGACCAAGGGCCAGTTTTCGGCCACGGCGGACGAGGGCCAGTTCCTCAAGTACTACGGCGACAACGACTTGCCGCCCATCGACCTTGCGCTTGAAGCCATCATCAGCAATTGCACCTTCGTTGCGCGCAGCTTCTCCGGCGATCCTTCCCAGGTGCAGGCCTTGCTCAAGGCCGGCATCATGCACAAGGGCAGCGCTGTGCTCGACATCGTCAGCCCCTGCGTCACCTTCAACAACGCGCCGGATTCTACCAAGAGTTACCCTTACGGCCGTGAGCATGAAACGCCGCTGCACGAGATTGACCTGCTTATGCCTGACTTCGTCGAGGCGCGCGAGGAGATCCTCATCGACGACTACGAGGCTGGCGAGGTCATCGAAGTACCCATGCACGATGGCTCGCTCATCCGACTCAAGAAGATCGACCGCGATTTCGACCCGCGTCAGCGCGTACAGGCCATTAACCTCCTCGAAGAAGCCCGCATGGACAATCTGTTGCTCACCGGTCTGCTCTACTACGAAGAGCCGCGCATGACCCTCGCCGAGAGCGAGAGGCTCTGTGATCGGCCTCTGACGCAATTGCCGGAAGAACTGCTGCGTCCGCCGCGCGCTGCGCTCGACAAGCTGATGCAGGGCATGATGTAGCGCGCCTCCGCAGTGCCCCGGGTCACCCCAGGTGGTTTCCTGGCATTCTCGCGAATGTTGTCGTTTTAGCGCGTCTGAAAGGTCGCCTGCATGATTGATTTCGCCAGACTGGATGTGGAGCAGTCCCTCGCGGCGCTTGACGTCGACGCATCCGCCGGGCTCGTGGAGGAGGAAGTTGCGCGTCGCCGCGCGCAGCACGGACCTAACGCCTTGCCCGCTGACCAGGGAATCAACTGGCTTCAGCTCATCCTCGGCCAGTTTCGAGACCTGATGGTCATCATCCTGCTGGTCGCCGCGGGCATCTCCTGGTTCCTGGGCGATGTTAAGGACGTGGTGGTGATCCTGGCCATCGTGCTGCTCAACGCCGCGCTCGGCATTAGCCAGGAGTATCGCGCGGAACAGGCGCTGGCCGCCCTTGGCGCGTTGCAGGTGCCGCAGGTGCGCGTCCGCCGCCGTGGCACGGTGCATCAGATCAGCGCCGAGGAGCTGGTGCCGGGCGACATCGTGTTGCTGCAGGAAGGTGACCGCATCCCCGCCGACGGTCGCCTCATCGAGTCCATCAACCTGCAGATTGAGGAGGCCGCCTTAACCGGCGAATCCTTGCCGGTAGAAAAACAGACGACGGCGCTCACGGGCGAGGCGGACATTCCACTTGGCGATCGCGCCAACATGGTCTGGATGGGTACCTCGGTTAACTATGGCCGGGGCATCATGGCCGTCACGCAGACCGGCCTGGCCACCGAGCTGGGCAACATCGCCGCCATGCTGCTGCAAGTGGAGCGCGGCATCACGCCGCTGCAGCGCCGGCTCAACCGCCTGGGCAAGACCCTGGCCCTTGGCGCCGGCATCGTGGTCGTGCTGGTCTTCATCGCCGGCTTGCTGCGCGGTATCGCCTGGCAGGAGATGTTCCTCACATCGATCAGCCTGGCGGTGGCCGCCGTGCCTGAGGGCCTGCCCGCGCTCATTACAATCAGCCTCTCCCTTGGCGCTGGCCGCATGGTGCGCAACAACGCCCTGATTCGGCGCCTGCCCGCCGTCGAGACGCTCGGCTCGGTCACAGTCATTTGCTCGGACAAGACCGGCACGCTCACGCGCAACGAGATGACCGCGACCGACATTGCCCTGCCACACCATGCCGACCTCGTCTTCAGCGGCATCGGCTACAACGTAGATGGCGACATCCGCCTGCGCGAAGGTGGCCTCCTGCCCGCAGATGCCCTGAACCCGGAAACCCCGCAGCCGGACCATGCCATCATCCGTGTCATTCAAGCCATAGCCCTGTCCACCAACGCCTACCTTGAAGAGAGCGGCGCTGACGACGCCCTCAACGTGGTCGGCGACACTACCGAAGGCGCGCTGCTGGTGGCCGCGCGCAAGGCCGGCATCACGCGCGAGGCGCTGGAGCGCGAGCTGCCGCGCGTGGCCGAGCTGCCCTTCAGCAGCGAGCGCAAGGCCATGACCACCTTGCATGAGGTACGCGGCGAGCGCGAGGCCGATATCTTCCCGAACGCGCGCTACGTCGCAATCACCAAGGGCGCGCCCGACCAGCTGCTGGAGTGGGCCACGCAGGAAAGCTCGCGGCAAGGCACGCAGGCGCTGACTGCAGAGCGGCGCGCGCAGTGGCGCGAGAGCATCGACAACATGGCGCAGCAGGGTCTGCGCGTGATCGGCGTCGCCTGGCGACCGCTGGACGAGCTGCCCGAGACGCTTACGCCGGAGATTGAACGTGAGCTATCGCTGCTGGCGTTGGTCGGCATCGTCGATCCTGCGCGGCCCGAGGCGCGCGCTGCCGTCCACACGGCACGCCGCGCCGGCCTGCGCACCATCATGATCACCGGCGACCACGCCCTCACTGCCGAGGCCATCGCTCGCGACCTGGGCATTCTGGGGCAGGACGAGCAGGCGCTGACCGGAACACAACTGGACGCGCTCGATGACGAGCAACTGCGTGAGCGTCTGCAGCACACGTCCACTTTCGCGCGCGTCTCGCCACTGCACAAACTGCGTCTCGTGCAGGCGCTGCAGGAGCAAGGCGAGACGGTCGCCATGACCGGCGACGGCGTCAACGACGCGCCCGCGCTTAAGCAGGCGGACATCGGCGTCGCCATGGGCATCACCGGCACCGACGTGAGCAAGGGCGCCGCCGAGATGGTGCTCACCGACGACAACTTCGCCTCCATCGTGCGCGCGGTGGAGGAAGGCCGCGTCATCTACGACAACATCCGCAAGTTCGTCAAGTACCTGCTCAGCTGCAACGTGGGCGAAATCCTGGTCATGTTCGTGGCGCTGCTCATCGGTCTGAAAATCCCGCTGCTGGCCATCCAGATCCTGTGGGTCAACCTGGTCACCGACGGCCTGCCGGCCATTGCGCTGGGCTTCGAGCCGGGCGAGGCAGACGTGATGTCCCGCAAACCGCGCCCCCGTGATGAAAGCATCCTCGCCGGCGGCACTGGCAAGTACATCCTGCGCGTCGGCGTGCTCATCGCCATCCTCACGCTCGTCAGCTACGCCTGGGGCTACAGCTCGCTCGGCATGCAGCCCTTCAGCGAGACGCTCGGTCTCGAGCAGTTGCTGGCCGCTGACCTGCGCAACATCGTCGACGAAGCGTTCATCCCCATGGACTGGGATTCGGTTTCGCCCGAACAGCGCGTCAGCACCTGGCTGAGCAGCGCGGAGCCCGCAGCGGAAGGCGGCGGCGAGGGCCTGCTGGCCGAGGCGCAGCGCATCCCGCGCAGCATCGCCTTCACCGTGCTGGCGTTGACACAAATGTTCGCCGTGATGGCCGTCCACGCCGGCGAGCGCGCCTCGCTGTTCCGCGTCGGCTTCCACAAGAACCCACTGCTGCCGGCCGCCATCATCCTGACCGCCCTGCTGCAGTTGCTGGTGATCTACCTGCCGGCGCTACAGCCCATCTTCGAGACGGCCGCCATCCCGCCCGGCCACTTGCTGGTCTCGGTCGCCATGGCCTCGCTGGTGCTGGTCGCTGTAGAATTGCAGAAGCGCTTCTTCCCACTGCCGGAACTGGTGGCTGCCTGATGGCGCTCTTCGAGTTACTTAAATTGCTGCGGCGCAAGCTCGCCGCCGAGCCATCCATTCACGGCGGCAAAAAGAACAAAGTGACGCTGCTGGAGTGAAACTACCGAATGCCACGCAGGCCGTCGTCGACGAGGCGAAACTCACGCGTTACCTGCTGGACCTCACACATCCGAGTGGCGGCCCGAAGGCGATTTTCTTTCTGGCGCATGGCTTCTCGCTGGCGGATTGGCCGGAATTGCGTACACAGTTGCTACGCCATGGGCTAGAAGGCGAGGTAACCGGTAGCAAAGAAAATGCATACGGATTATCCTATGTTGTAGAAGGTGAGATGCAAACTCCAGACGGACGCTCGCCGATAATGCGCACTGTATGGGAAATCCGCTGGAGTGAAACCGTTCCGAGACTGGTATCTGCGTATCCACGAGGTCGCAGGAGGCGAAGGTGATTCCGCTATTCGGATCATGTGAGCTCGTCGTTGACGTCCCGAAGCAGGATCTGCTCCAGGATAGGGATTTGCACGTTGGCGACCGGGGCGCAGTGGTTGAGATCTACGATGATGGCGCAACCTACGCCGTCGAGTTCTTCGACGACGACGGTAACACTATCGGCGTTGCCTGGCTCGACGCAGACCAGGTCCGCCCTGTTACGCAACCCCGGCGTGCCGCGTCCTGACGCCCAGCACTAGATGACCCTGCCCCGCATCCCCTCTGGACGCGGGACGCCCAGGCGTTTGAGCACCGTAGGCGCCACATCCATCAACTGCCGACCCTTCACTTCACCGCGACCCTTTCGACCCGCCTCGTGCAGCACGAAGAGCCCCTCCATCGCGTGATTGGCGCCGTCCGCGCCGCTGTCATTATCAAGCGACCAGTCGCGCCCGTGCCCCAGGGTACCCAGCGCGCGCCAGCGCAGATCGCCGAAATAGACCAGCAGGTCCGGCGCCAGGCCACGCACTTCGTGGTAAATCTCGCCTGGCCGGTAGACCTGCGTCGGCAGCAACTGCCCCTCCGGCCCGCGGATGTCGCGTAGCCCGGTGGCCAGTTCATCCAGTAGCAATGGCGCCTGCTGTGGCGTCACGCAGCCCTGCGGCTCGCGTCCTGCCAGGTTCAGCCAGACGCGGCCACAATAGCCGCCCTCAGCCCAGGCGCGCGTCCGCGACCAGTCCACCTCCAGTTGCGCCAGCGAAGAGAGTTGGCCGGCTGGGGGGTCGCGTTTCAGGCGCAGCCAGCCCGCGCGCCACAGCCAGTCGTTGACGCAGATGCCGCCGTCCATGCGTTGCGCGCCGTGGTCGCTGACGACCAAAACGTCGCAGTCGTCGCCGACCAGCGCGATGACTTCGCCAGCCATGAGGTCGAGCATTCGATAGAAGTCGCGCAACGCCTGCTGCCAGCGTCCGCCGGGCACGTGCGCGCGGTGCTGCGCATCATGGTCGCTCCAGAAGACGTGCTGCGCGCGATCCAAGCCTATGTGGACGTGGAGCGCGAAATCCCATGACTTGGTGCGCAGACAGTGGCACAGCAACCGGTGTTGCGTCTCTGCCATGTCGATGAGCGTCTGCAGCAAACGGGCCTTGTCCCAGGTGCGAAAGTCCGGCACGTCGAAGCGGTAGTCGGGCGCGAACTGCAGCGCTTCCTGGCGGAAGATGGCTGGCCAGCTGCAGGCGCTGCCGCGACCCGGCGTCAGCGGCCCGCTGAGCAAGTGCCCGCGCATGGGCTGCACCGGCCAGGTCTGCGGCAGGCCCATGACCAGACAGTCGCGTTCGGCTGCGCCCAGCAGGTCGTGGACGCGCGGCAGGTTGATGGCGCGGCTGTCCGCCAGGCGCTGCTGCAGATTTTTGCCCTGTTCGCGTTGACGAAAGCCGTAGACGCCCAGCTCGCCGGGGTCGCGCCCGCTCAACATGCTGGCCCAGGCGGGCACGGTGATGCAGGGGATGCAGGAGCGTAATTCGCCCCAGGTGCCCTGCCGGCGCAGCCCGCTCAACACGGGCATGTCGTCCGCGAACTGCTCGAAGGCCAGCTGCGGGCTGGCGCTGTCCCAGCCCAGCAGCAGCATGCGTCGGCGCCGACGCAGCAAATGCATGAAGGTCAGACCGGTTGCGGGTCCGCTTGCAGCGTCTGGATGAGGCCGCGCTCGCGCAGCAGGTCGAGCACGAGGGCGGCGTTCTCCTCGGCATCGCGTTCGACCGTCTGCAGCGTGAGGTCGGGATTCAGTGGCTGCTCGTAGGGGTCGTCGATGCCGGTGAAGCCCTTGATTTCGCCGGCGCGGGCGCGGGCGTAAAGGCCCTTGCTGTCGCGCTCTTCGCAGACGGCCAGCGGCGTGTCCATGTAGACCTCGATGAAGCCCGGGCCAATCATGTTGCGCACGTCGTTGCGCGTGGCGCGCCAGGGACTGATGGCCGCGCAAATGACGATGCCGCCGTGGCGCACGATCTCCGACGCGACGAAGCCGATGCGGCGGATGTTAATGTCGCGGTCCTCCTGGCTGAAGCCCAGGCCTTTGGAGAGGTGGGTGCGCACGATGTCGCCGTCCAGTACCGTCACCTGGCGGCCATGCTCCATCAGCATCACCGTCAACAGGTCGGCAGTGGTGGTCTTGCCGGCGCCGCTCAACCCGGTAAGCCAGATGCAGGCGCCCTGGCGGTGACGCGGCGGGCGGGCATCGCGCAGGATTTCTGCCACTTCAGGCCGCGTGAACCATTCCGGCAGCGCGCGTCCGCGCCCGAGGTACTGCTCGCGCACCTGCGTGCCGGAGATGTTGGCGACTGGCGTGCTCGTATCGACTTTGGAAATCTCCTCGAAGCGCTGCTCGTTTGGAAGGTAAACCAGCATGCGGAACGGGATCACACCCACGCCCAGCTCCTGCTCGTGCGCCTGCACAAGCTCCTGCGCTTCGTAGGGGCCGTAGAACGGCCGACCCTGCGAATCATCGCCCGGGCCGGCGTGGTCGCGCCCGATGATGATGTGGTTGGCGCCGTAATTGCGGCGGATAATGGCGTGCCACAGGGCCTCGCGCGGGCCGCCCATGCGCATCGCCAGCGGCAGCAGCGAGAGCAGCACCCGTTCGCGTTCGTAATAGTGGTCGACCAGGGCACGGTAGGTACGCACGCGGGTGTAATGATCGATGTCGCCCGGCCGCGTCATGCCGACTACCGGATGCAGCAGCAGCACGCCGTCTACCCCTTCAATGGCGCGTTTGGTCAGTTCCTCATGCGCACGGTGCAGCGGATTGCGCGTTTGAAAAGCGACGACGTCGCGATGGCCGTATTCCTCCAGCAAGGCGCGCGTTTCGGTCGGCGTGCGCCGTAGAAAGCGGAAATCCTGATGCGGCGGCACCTGCAGCACCCGCAGTCTTCCTGCCAGGTTCTGTGGCCCCCAGCGATGCATCTCGGCAACCAGCGGGTGACGCGCGTCGAGGCTGCCGAAGACTTTCAGTGAGGCCACTTCACGATCCCAGGCGTAAATTTCCTCCACCATCATGAGCGCCAGCAGATTGTTCTTGCGATCGCGCAGAGCGATCTCCTGGTCGAGCCTGACGTCGCTATCCGCGCTGACCGGAAGCGTGACCGGGATTGGGAAGAGCGTGCCATTGGTCAGGCGCATTTCCTCCAGCACCCGTTCGTAATCCGCCTGGCGCATGAAGCCTTCCAGCGGCGAAAAGCCCCCGGTGGCCAGCAACTCGAGGTCGCAAATTGCGCGCTCGCTAAGCTGAATCGATGGTAGGGTCGCCGCCCTGGCACGAGCCTGCTCCAGTTCATCCGGCGGCACCAGCAGGTTCACCAGTTTGCCACCCCAGGGAGAAATCAGCCTGAAAGCCTTGTCGTTCATTCCTGCTCCGTTATCGACCTTGTTATACATTTGCCGGACGCAAAATTCGTTCGCCAAGCAGACTGGCTGCCACGTCGACAGCGAAGTTGGCGGTTTTGTTGCCCACATCCAGAATCGGATTCACTTCAACCAGGTCAAGCGCGCAGACTCGTCCATCATCGCCAAGAATCTCCGCCAGCAGCAGCGCCTCCCGGTGAGTCAGGCCGCCAGGGACAGGCGTGCCGACTCCCGGCGCGACGTCGGGATCCAGCGCATCAAGATCGAAGCTGACGTGCAGGGAATCGACATCTCCCAGCTTGTCCAGGGCTTGATGGACGACGTCAGAAATGCCGCGCTCCTCAACTTTCCGTATGGTCGCTACCGCAATCCCGCTGGCGTCCAGCCTGATGGCTTCCATGGGGTCCAGGTCACGGATGGCAATCATGCAGACCTGATCGGCCTGCAGATTCGTTGCGCCCACTCCCGGCCGCGGGATGCCATCCCCCATCAACCAGGCGACGACCATGCCATGCACGTTGCCGGAAGGCGACGTCGCCGGCGTGTTGAAGTCACCGTGCGCGTCAATCCAGAGCAAGCCAGTCTTGCCAGGTCGCTGCAGCGAACTCGCCACACTGCCCAATGACGCGCTGTGATCGCCACCCAGCATGATCAGCTTGTCCTGCGGCCTGACATGCTCCTCCACATGCTGATGCAAGCTACGCGCAATGTTGATAATGGCGCCCGCGTGGTAGGCCGGGTACCCGCCAAAAGAAACATTGCGCATCATTTGTCCTGATGCAGCAACGGAAACGTCGCCCCAGTCAATCACGTCCCATCCCTGACGCTCCAGGCGCCCGGCCAGGCCGGCATAGCGAATCGCGGTCGGCCCGAGGTCGACGCCACGTTTTTCCTGGCCGAGGTCCATCGGCGCACCAATGATGTGTGCTTGACCAGGATTGTACATCTGTGCCATGACAGATTCCCTCCTGTGGCTCGGCACATTCAGATGGCGGGCACAGCAAATTTCACTATGTATCTATTTTCGCAATGCGCCTCGCTATATATACAAGCACAACGCTCAGCAAAAACAGGGCCAGCAGTGGCGCCATGACCAGCAGCATGTTGACAGGATCAATCGTGGGCGTGATGACCGCCGCCGCGACTGCCGCGCCGATGATCGCCAGGCGCCAGTTATGAATTAGGGCCATTGTGCTGACCAAGCCCAGCAATCCCAGCACAAAGAACACCAGCGGCGTCTGGAAGGCCACGCCCATCCAGAATATCAGTGACGTAACGAAGTTCAGATAGAGATCAGCCGTCCACTCCGAGCGGAAGAGGTTCTGCTGGAAGCCTTCCAGAAACCCCAGTGCCGGCGGCATCAATACGAACCAGGAGAAGACGACGCCAACGACGAAGAGCAGCGAAATGGCCGGCAGCGACATCACGACGATGCGCCTTTCCTTGCGCGTCAGGCCGGGGAAGATGAACATCAGCAGCTGGTAAGTGATGAGCGGAATGGCGAAGCCGGCGCCCATCATCAACGAGACGCGAAAATAGGCGACCACGCTACCTGTCGGCCCCAAATTCACATACCGGCAATCAATGTCACTGTTTTGCAAGTCGCCGATGTCGATCTTTTCGCCCCGTGCGGCTGCTTCGTTGAGGGCGACAACCGTGCAATAGGGCGTACGCAAATAGTCCAGTGCGGTGGCCGCCAGCGCCACGCCAAATGCCGTGCCGATCACCAGCGCAAGCGCCGCCCGGAACAGGCGCATACGCAACTCGTCCAGATGCTCGAAGATGCCCATGCGGGCACCATGGCCATCTTCCAGGTCCAGCGGCTCATCGAACGGGTCCGGCGACTGTGCCTGAGGAAGCTCGGGTTTCTTGCGCCGCCGCAGCCTGGGCAGTTTCAACGAGGGCACTCGCTCAGGCCTCGTCTTCCATCTTCGCGGGTAACTCGTCCCGGGCCCAGGCGCCAACCTGCGCCCTTTCATGGCTGGACCACGCGCCATAGTCGTCCGAGGCGCGCTGCGCTGCCTTGCGCGGCGTCAACGTTGTCGACGTAACTGGAGCAGCAGCGCTCGACTTCAGGGCTGCCGCGGCTTTGGTTGCGGTTGGCTGCTGGAGCACAGGTTTGGCCGACTTGTCGACCTTGAGCACGCTCTGGCCGCCATTGCTGCCCCGCACCACGCTGTTGGCAGATTTCGCCGTGTCTTTCGTGTTGGTCTTGATGTTGCCCAGCTCGGCGTTGACCTCGTCCAGGGTTTCCTGCATTGGCGCGGTGACCCCGCCAAGCAACTTGCCGGCCTGCTTGTTCAGCGACCCGCGGGTGGGGACATTTTTTGGCAGCTGAATACCCACGCCGGCCTCGTCGAATTCCTGCTGCACGATGTCGACCGTCTCGGACCACATGCGCCGGAATTTTGCAAGGTGTTGGCCCAGAACATAGGACCAGTGAATCATGCGCTTCGGGCCGGCGATGACCAGCATGATGAGCAGGACAATGAGCAGCTCGGTGCCACCGACGCCAAGAATGTTCATGCGACAGGCATCCCTTCGTCGACCGGGACATCTTCTTGGTCGTCGCGTGCCTCGGCCAGCGGGCGCCAAGCTACGCCCAGCACACGCCAGCCTTGCTGCGCCATGTCGTCGATTGCCATTTGCCAGCTGACGCGCCGACGCGTTTCAAGGGGCTGCGAGGCCCCTGACCGGTGCTCATTGGTGGCCAAGGCGAGCAAAGAGTCGGCCGCGCCCCTAGAAATGACAAGGTACGCAGCGCCAGGGAACAATTGCGCTTCACGCTCTCCACGCAGTTCATGAACAGTAGTCAAGACGCTACGCTCGGCGTCGAAGGGCAGGCTGCCTACATGCCTCGGCAAATCCGTGCCTAGCGAATCGTGTACATCTGTCGTCCCGTCAAGCAGGGCGCTGCTCGAGTGCGCAATAGTCCGAACTATGCGGGAGATGGCACGTTCGCTCACCACACGCCCGGGCCATGTTCCTTCCGGATCGGCCGGGCTTTTCTTCTTGTCAGGCGCGCTCTTGTCCTCCTGCCGGCTTTCGAGGGAGTCTTTGGTGGCAGCGTCTTTCGTCGGGACTTCAGCAGCATATTCGTCCGCGATAGCGCCCAGCACGCCGTTGATAAAGTCGAAGGACTCTTCGCCGCTGAACAGGCGCGCCAGCTCGATGGCCTCGTTGATTACGACGGCCACCGGCGCGCTCTTCGTGATGGCGAATTCGAGGATAGCCATGCGCAGAATGTTGCGATCCACAATGGCCAACTGTTCCGGCGGCCAGTCAATAGTGTAGTTGCGCAGGGTGTCATCGAGGAAGGCCAAGTGCTTGCGTACCAAGATCACCAGCAACCGGACGTAACGCGCCTGCTTGCCCGGCGCTTCCTGAGCCGCAATGCGGGCGATAATTATCTTCTCAGCTACGTGGGTCGTGCAATCCAGCTCGAAAAGCACCTGCAGCGCAATGCGGCGCGCGATACTGCGATCCGAAGCGGGTGGCATGTGCGAGATCTCGCGAACGCCTAACAGTACCAGCATGGAAAGCTCCCGCTCGAGTTCCACGGTCAGAGTGTCGGGCAGCGTCTCCAGTTTCGGTGATGGCACTATCATTATTCTCCCGCAATCCGCGCTATTGTAGTTCAGAATCTGCGCACAGGCCAGACAGGAGCTGGCTCTCAACCTCACTCAGGTGCGGGCTTCTGCGCTCGTTACCGTCAACTGGGCCTGTTGCCGCAATTGCGGAGGAGGCAGGATTTCCGGCACTGCTTCACCCGCCTGCTCCATGCGACGCGCCAAACGTTCGCGCATCACCGCGCGCACTTCCGCGTGCGACTCCATTTCCACCAGATTGTGCAATTCGTCGGGATCCGCAAGCAGGTCGTAGAGCCAGGTCTCCTCATAGCGTTCCGCGCCGCTGTCACGCCACCCATCCCCAGCGCGCGCCAGAACACCATACTTCCAGCGTTGCGTGCGAATCGCCCGCGCCACACAGGATTCGCTGACCTGGACGAAGAGGTCGTCGGGCCACTCCTGCGAGCGCTTCTGCGCCAGAGGCAGGATGGAGCGGCCCTGCATTTCGTCCGGCACAGGCAGACCAGCTGCGTCCAGCAGCGTCGGCGGCAGGTCGATTAGACTGACCAGCTGCGGCAGGCTGCCCCCGCCATCGAAGCCCGGCCCCTGCAGGACGGTCGGAACGCGGATGGAGGCCTCGTGCACCGAGCGTTTGTACTCCGCATTGCGTGTGCGGAAGTGGTTACCGTGGTCGGAGGTGAAGAGCAGGATAGTGTTTTCAAGCTGGCCCAGACTCCGCAGCGCGTCAATCAAACGGCCCAGGGCCTCGTCCAGCCGCTTGATCATGCCACAATAGCCGGCAAGATGACGCTGGGCCGAGCCACCGAGGGCGGCAAGGTCCGGTGGCGTCCAGCGCGCGCGATAGCGCTCCGCGTAGCCGGTGGGCGCCGGGTAATCGTCACGATGATTTTGATGATGTGGCTCGATGTAAGAGAGGAAGAGGAAGTAAGGCTGCTGGCGTGGCTGGTCCATATAGCGAATCGCCGCGTCCGTCAACGCGTCGACGCGATAACCAGGCAATTTAACCTGCTGATTTGCCTCGTCATACACCACGGTGTCATAGGCGTCCGATGTGAATTCCAACGCGTTGGAAGCCAGCCAGTATTCGTAACCGCCACGTTGCGCCTCCGGCACCGGCCCGCGCGTGTCCTCCGCCAGGTGCCACTTACCAATGTAGCCGGTCGCGTAGCCGCCGTCGCGAAAGTGATGCGCCAGCGTGCGCGCATCCTGCGGCAGCCCGATGCCATTGCGGAAACAGCCGGTGCGCGTCGGATACAGACCGGTCTGCAAAATCGAGCGCGCCGGCCCGCAGACCGGTTGACAGGTGAAAGACTGTGAGACGTGGGTTCCCTCATGCGCCATGCGGTCGAAATTGGGAGTCAGATCAAGTGGATTGCCATGCGCGCCGGTGGTGTCCCAACGCTGCTGGTCAGTGAAGAAAACGATCACATTCGGCGCGGTCATTGCCCCGTCCCTGTTTGCCTGGCCTGCTTCAGGCCGCTAGTATAGCGTAACCGCATAGCCGGCGTCTTCGAACCCATGCGCCTCGTTTACCTCGCGCTCGGCTGGGTCAGCGGCATTGCCCTGGCAGCCAGCAACCCCAATCTCTCGTCCCGGCTCGCACCGGCCTGGCTGGCCTTGTGCGGGCTGGCGCTGTTGAGCGCCTGGCTGCTGCGCGACTGGCAGCGCTGGCCAGCGCTTGCGTTGCTCGCCCTCACCCTGGGCGGACTGCGCATGGCGCTCGTGCCGGGCGGCAGCGAGCTGGCGCGTTACAACAACCTGGGCGGCGTCAGCATCGAGGGCGTCGTCAGTGCTGCTCCCGAGCTGCGCGACAGCGGCGCTCAGCTGCGCGTCAGCGCCAATACGCTCATCCAGGATGGCGCGCGCCTCCCGGTCAGCGGCATGGTTCTTGTTCAGTCCGTGCAAGGCAGATCCGTCCGCCATGGTGACCGCGTCCGTGCCACCGGCCTGCTACTGCGGCCCTGGACCTTTGACAGTTTCTCGTGGAGCGACCAGCTGGCGCGCAGCGGCGTGTTCAGTATTATGCGCGAGGCATCGCTCCAGGTGCTGGCTTCCGATCAGAGTGCTCCCCTGCCTTCCGCCCTGACCCGCCTGAGCGAGCGCGCCGGGCAGCACGTCACGCACTACTTGCCGGATCCCCAGGCCGCCCTGCTGAAGGGCATCCTGCTGGGCAACGAAAGCGGCCTCTCCCCGGCCATTCGCCAAGCATTCAATGACACGGGCGCCACGCACGTCATCGCCATCAGCGGCTTCAATATGATCATCCTCAGCGGCGCCGTCATGGCCCTGCTGCGGCGCACGCAGCTCCCGCCTTCGCTGGCTGCCTTCATCGGCACTCTGGCGATTCTGCTCTACGCCATGTTCGTGGGAGCAAACGCCCCGGTATTGCGCGCTGCCCTGATGAGCAGCCTGCTCGTCATCGCCAGCGCCATTCGGCGCCGCGTCTTTGCGCCGACTTCGCTGGCCACCGCCATTATGCTGATGTCACTGGAGAGCCCAACGGTGCTGTGGGATGTTGGCTTTCAGCTGAGCGTCTTCGCCACGCTCGGAATCATGCTCTTCGTCGCGCCTTTCGGCGCATGCCTGCAGCGCGCGCTCAATTTCATGCTTTCGCCTGGAGCCGGACGGCGCGTCGGTGAATTGCTGGCCGAGCCGCTGGTCGTTTCGCTGGCCGCTCAAATCGCAACCCTGCCGCTCATCCTGCGTTACTTCGAACGCCTTTCGCTGGTGTCACTGCCGGTCAACCTGCTCATCATTCCGGCCCAGGCACCCCTGCTGATCCTGGGTTTCCTAGCGACGGCCACAGCCTTCGTCGCACCTTTGCCCGCGCAGCTGCTCTTCTGGCTCGATCTGTTGCCGCTCACCTGGACGACTGAAATCGTGCAGGCCGCCGCGAGTCTGCCCTTCGCTGCGGGCGAGCTGCCCGTAGACTCACGACTGGTCGCCGGCTTTTATATCGCGCTGGTGGCGGCATCCATCCTGCAGGCCGGGCGATTCTCCTGGGCAACGCGTCTGGCACAAGTATTTGTCCGGCACACCACAGGTAGCCTGGCCCTGCTGCTCACCCTGGGCCTGGCATTGCTGTTGGGCGCGACCAGGCTCAGCCAGACAGATGGAATGCTGCACCTCTGGCTGCTGGACGTGGGTCACAGCAATGCCGTGTTGCTGCAGGGCCCGGGCGGCGAGCACATTCTGATC
The DNA here is from genome assembly GCA_965223965.1 of Phototrophicaceae bacterium. Taxonomy (GTDB): domain Bacteria; phylum Chloroflexota; class Anaerolineae; order Aggregatilineales; family Phototrophicaceae; genus JAGWBD01. The sequence continues at coordinate 697,056 of CBDCXX010000006.1, read as the reverse complement.
GACGGCGGACGTGCGTCCTCGCGCCTGTTGACCGCCCTCGGCGAAAGGCTGCCCTTTCACGACCAACGCCTCGAGGTGCTGGCGCTCACCACAATGGATCCGGAAGCGAACGACGCCCTTGATGCCTTGTTGCAGCGCTACAAAATCGGACTGCTGGTACACAATGGACAGCGTGAACCGCCGCCGCAGTTGGTTGAAGCAGCCGACGAATCCCTGATCCTGGGCGCGGGCCACACGCTGGAGTTTGGTGACGGCTTGCTAATTGAGGTGCTGCATCCACAAGCGCGACCGACAAGGGATCAGCGTTTGTTGAACACTTCAGCGCTGGCGCTGCGCATCCGTTACGACAGGGTTTCGTTCCTGCTCCCCGCTAATCTGGATCGCGCGGGTCAGCAGGCCATGCTCACTGCCGGCGTCTCGCCACAGGCAACTGTGATGCAGCTGCCGCAGCACGGGGCTGCCCGTTCTCTTGATGGCGATTTTCTGCAGGCGGTGGCGCCGCAGCTGATCATGGTACATGCGGACCCTGACGACCCGCGCAACCAGCGCAGTGACCCGAACCCGGACATTGTCGCCATGCTGGATGAAATCCCGCTGTTGCGCAGTGACGCCGTTGGCACCCTGCATCTCTGGAGCGACGGGGAACGTCTCTGGCGGGACGTATTGCCGAAGGAACGTGTTGCAGGCTAGACGGCGGGAGCCGGGCCGGCAGTCTTCGGCGGCGCGAACTGCAACTCGCTGCGCGAAAGCGCCCTCGCCGGCGTAATGACAGGCAGCTGTTCTGCTTCCAGCTCCTGAACGCGTGCCGGCAGAGGCTCCTCTTCTTCCATCTCGGGGCGCACCTGCAACTGGGGCCGGTTGCTGGATACTTCCTGGATGCCGTTGCGCACCACAGTCAACAACCTGGCGACCTCGCGCTCCATGCGCGCCATTTCCTGCAGGATGTACTTGTCGGCCTCGTCGGCAATCAACTCGGCTTCCTGGCGCGCCGCCTCAATGATATTGGCCGCGCGATTCTGCGCCGCCTGCACCGTGGCACCCTCGTCCAGCAACAGCTCCGTATCGCGGCGGGCCTGCTGCACGATACGGGCAGCATCTTCCTCCGCCTGCGCAAGGATGCGATCGCGGTTGACGAGAATGCGCGCAGATTTCTCTATTTCTTCCGGCACAGATATCCGCATCTGATCAATGATTTCGAGCGCCCGTTCCTCATCCACCATCGTGTACCTGCTGAACGGGATATGCTGCCCTTCGTCGACCAAATCTTCCAGCCGATCCACCAGATGCTGGATGTCCATGTCACTCTCCCTGCAAACTACGGAGACTTTGTTCCGTCTCCCTGCTACGTACGCGGCCCGCCGAAGCGTTGCTGCAGCGCCTGCGCCACGTGTGGCGGCACCATGGTGCTTATGTCGCCCCCCAGTTCCGCCACTTCACGAACGATACTGGAACTGATGTGAATATAACGCCCGTCGGCAATCACCGCGACCGTCTCGATAGATCCGTCCAACTGCCGGTTCGCCAACGCTGTGCGAAACTCCAGATCAAAATCTGAAACAATGCGCAGCCCACGTACAATTACAGCGGCTCCCAATTCGGCTGCGAAGTGTACCGTTAAGCCACTATATTGTGCAACTTTTATTTCATTTTCGCCAACAAAGGCTGCGCGCGCCAATTCCAGGCGTTCGTTCGCGCTGAATAGCAGCTGTTTTTGTGGCGAATCGTACACACCTACGACAACTTCATCGAAGATGCGCGCGGCCCGCCGTACCACGTCGATGTGTCCATTGTGCAAAGGATCCAGCGACGCAGGAAACAGGGCCAGTCGCTTTGTTGTCATCGCACTCCCGCTCAGCTGATGTCGCTGCGCGCGTCGCGCAGCCGGGACACGCGTCGGGCCAGCAGTTCGTGCTGTGGCAACGCCAGGGCAGGATCTTCCGCGTTGATGGTGCGAGCCTCGCGCTGCGCCAGCGCCACCAGCTGCGGCGAAATGAATTCTGCCAGCTGCATCAGGCTGCCGCCGCTTTGGCGCGTACCTACGAGATCGCCTGGGCCACGCTGTTCCCAATCCAGTTCTGCCAGGCGGAAGCCATCGCTGATATTCACCAGCGCTTCCAGCCGCTCGTTCGCCGTCTCTTCGTCCCTGTCCGGGATGAGCAGACAGGTGGAGGCATGCTCCCCGCGCCCGACGCGCCCGCGGAACTGGTGCAGCTGCGCCAGGCCGAAGCGGTTGGCGCCCTCGATCACCATCACGCTGGCATTGGGCACGTCCACCCCCACTTCCGCTACCGAGGTCGTCACCAGCACATCATGGTCGCCCCGCGCAAAGGACGCCAGTACTTCGTCCTTTTCCGCTGCAGACAGGCGCCCGTGCAGTAGCGCCACACGATAGCGGAAGAACACCTGCACCAGCTCTTCGTAGGCCTGCGTCGCCGCGCGCGTATCAATCCGTTGCGATTCCTCCACCAGCGGATGCACGATGAATGCCTGGCGCCCGCGCGCCAGCTCGGCAGCGACGAAACTGAATACTCGCTCGCGGGCCACCGGCTCGATAATCGTGGTTTGCACCGGCTTGCGGCCAGGAGGCAGCTCGTCAATAACCGTCAGGTCGAGATCGGCGTGGATGGTCAGGGCCAGCGAGCGGGGAATGGGAGTCGCCGTCATCATCAGCAGATGCGGGTTGCGCCCCTTGCCGCGCAGGGCCTTGCGCTGCTGCACGCCGAAGCGATGTTGCTCGTCAATAATCGCCAGGCCCAGTTCGTGAAAGTTCACGCCTTCCTGAATCAGCGCGTGCGTACCGATTACGACATCCAGCGCGCCGGCGGCCAACTCTTCGAGTATGGCCGCACGTTCTGCTGTCGGAGTCGCTCCAGTCAGCAGTGCCACCCTGGGTCTGCGCTCTTCTGCCATCCGCGCCAGCGTCGCTGAAAGAGTCCGATAGTGCTGCTCGGCCAAAACGCTTAGCGGGACAATCAGGGCTCCCTGCTTGCCGGCAAGCACCGTCAGCGCCAGGGCCAGCGCGGCCACGGCTGTCTTGCCAGAGCCGACATCGCCCTGCAGCAGGCGATTCATCGGCACGGGCGCCGCCATGTCCGCGCGGATGTCGGCGACAGCGCGCAGCTGGGACGCGGTCAGGTTAAAGGCGAAAAGTACGGATTGCAGCGCCTCGAACTGGTCGTCGCTAATCGACAGCGCGTCCGCGGGACTGGCCTGCCATTCGCGGCGGCTCTCCAGCACTGCCAGCTGCAGCTGAAGCAGTTCATCAAAAACCAGACGGTCCCGCGCATGACGCAAATGATCCGGCCCGTCCGGGAAGTGCGCCTGTTGCAGCGCCCAACCAAGGTCAGCCAGTTCCGTGCGCTCCAGCGTTGCCTCTGGCATATAATCGGGCAAGCGTCCGGTCAAATCGTCGACAAAATCGCGCATCATCCGGCGCAGACTGCGCTGCTGCAGGCCTTCAGTCAGCGCATACACCGGCACCAGACCGACCGTGTGCAGATTCTCCGTTTCGAGCGGCTCCCATTCCGGCCCGCTCATCTGCAGGCGCGAGCCCCATTCAGCGGTATGACCGCTGAGCACGATCTGGTCGCCGGGTTTAATCTGGCTGCCCAGCCAGCGCTGGCCGAAAAAGACCGCGTCCAGCTGGCCGCTTTCGTCCTGCAGCGTGAGATGAAAATCGCGCCGGCCGCCTGCCACGAGGCGCACACCTGTCTTTTCCACCTCGCCGATAACCGTGGCCTGCATGCCGGGTTCCAGCTTGCCGATATAGCAAACCTGACGGTAATCGTCATGGCGGCGCGGCAGAAAGTAGAGCAGGTCGCCCAGGCTGCGCAGGCCCAGGCGGGCAAAGGCCTCTGCCCTACGCTCGCCGACGCCTTTCAGCGCGGTCACCGGCTGTTTCAACTCACCCAGTGTCTTGTCTACAGCCTCGGCATCCTGCCGGACACGCGGCCGGCGCGGCGGTCGCTGCAGCGTCTTGCGCTGCTCAAGATCGGGCATGGTGGCGCGCACGGTTCGGCGGGATTGGCTCGGCGGACGCTCACCACGGTCACGCCCCTGACGTCGTTCGCGCCGGGGATTCCCCCGCTGGGATGTTTTCCGGGATGTCGTGCCGCCAGCGCGCTGCGAGCGTGATGGCACCCGGGACAGGATGCGATCCAGCATGTACTGCACCTGGTCAGCGCGTTCCTGTTGTTGTTCCGTACTGCTGTAGCGTTGCATCAGCGCCCGTAGCTCATCGACCAGCTGCTGCTGTCCGCTATTGCGCGCCTGGCGCCGGGCGTCAGGCTCCCACACCCTGCTGTAGGCGCCGAGTCCACCTTCCACCGCAGTGTCGCTGCAGCGCTGCTCCCGTTCGAGGCGGAGGATTTTGACGAGGGTTTCCAGCGCTGAGGGCAAATCAGTCTCTCCAGCCAGCCTTGAGGCTGGCAAAGCCTACCATGCCGACGCCGAGGTGTGTGCCGAAGACCGGGCTCACATTAATGGACGGGACATCTTCTGGCGCAATATCGGCAACCTCATCGGCCAGCCATTGTGCGCTGTCAGGATTGTTGACATGCAGGACCGCCAGCCGTTCCAGCGGCGCTTCCGCGCGCAACAGACGCAGCAATTCCAAACGCGCCTTGCGAAAGGTGCGCACACGTGCCAGCGTCGTCGCTTCGCCATCCGTCATCGATAAAATTGGCTTGATTTGCAACAGGGTTGCCAGCCCGGCAGTGGCAAGGTTCACGCGACCGCTGCGCCTGAGATTTTCCATCGTTTCGAGCGCGGCACACATCAATGAGTTGGCGCGCACACGCTTCACCGCATCCAGCACCTCTGCCAGGTCGCCGCTCTCAGCCGCGACCTCGGCCGCGATCTGCACCTGGTAGCCCTGGTCCATTGAAATGGTGCCGCTCTCAAGCAGGGTCACGCTGCCCTCTGGCAGATGTGCCGAGCCCAGCCGAAAGGCTTCATAGTAGGCGCTGAGGTTGCGCGGCAGGGTGATTAGCAGCAAATGGTCGGCATCTTCAAAAACTTCATCCAGAATCTCTTGCACCACACCGGGCGAAGGCGCGGCCGTCGTGGGCAGCGAGTCCTCATTCTTCAAGCTGTCATAATATTCAACCCGGTCGAGGTTGTGACCATCATAGAGCGTGCTTTCCCCGCCCCGGTTGATATAGCCCGGGACCAGACGGATCTGCAGCTTCTGCTGAATCACTTCGCTTATTTCGCTGGTGATGTCCGACACAACCCGTATCCGTTGCGATTCCATGGTTCACCTCCCCGCTTTCCAGGCTGATAGCAATTCAACTTACTCCACACTGATGAGGAAGGGATACAAAGGCTGATCGCCGCGTATCAATTCGAGCTCCACTTGCTCCAGCTGTTCCTCAAGCGACGCGGCCAGCGCTGCTGCGCCATGTTTATCCACCCCGTCACCATAATACAGCGTGACCAGCTCGCCTTCATCGGCCAGCGCAGCGCTGACAAGCTTGCCCAGCGCATCTTCAAGTTTGTCTTCAGCGACGCACAAACGCCCTTCCACCAGGCCGATGTACTGTCCGGCCATGATCTGCAGGCCATCGATCTCCGCATGCCTGGTCGCCGTGGTCAGCGCGGCGCTGACCACTTCGCCCAGCGCAGCCTGCATCGTGGCTACCGCGCTGTCGAGCTGCTCCAGCCGGGCCGGGCGATGGAGCATGGCCTCAATGCCTTGCGGTATGCTTTTGCTGGCGACGACGCGCACATCGCGCTCCCCGGCCAGCGTGGCTGCCTGCTGCGCAGCCAGGATGATATTACTGTTGTTCGGCAGCAGGATGAAGGCCTGCTGCGGCAGCTTCTCCATCGCAGCCAGGAAATCCTGGGCGCTGGGGTTCATCGTCTGGCCGCCATCGATGACGTGGGCTGCGCCCAGTTCCTCGCGGAACAGGTGTGTCAGGCCGGCGCCACCGGCCACCGCGATCACTGCCACTTCGCCCTGCACTGCAGCTTGCACATCAGAGTCCTGCTCCAAGCGTTCTGCAACGTACTGCTCGTATTGCTCCTGCATGTTCTCGACCACCACATCGTTTAGCCATGCGCCCTGATCAATGGCCCAGGAGATGGGCTCGCCAGGATCATGGACATGCACGTGCACCTTGATGAGCTTTTCGTCGCCCACCACCAGGGTGGACCAGCCCAGCGTGTCGATGCCGGCGTGAATAGCGCTTACGTCCATTCCTTCGCCGTGCATCAAAAACTGCACGTCGTAACCGTAGCCCTCTTCCTCTTCCGGCTCGAGCGCGCTCTGCCAGCGCTGTGTGGCCGCCTCAGCCGCAGCGCCCGCCTTCAACACTGGCTTGCCTTGCACGAGTCGCAACATCCCCTCAAGGATGTAGACCAGTCCCTGTCCGCCCGAATCGACCACGCCGGCCTTCTTCAACACCGGCAACAGCTCAGGTGTGTGCAGCAAAGAAGTTTGTGACGCTGCCACCATGGTCTCGAGCAGCACTGCAAGGTCGTCTTCGCCCTGCTCTTCCATACGCTGCGCCAGCGCTGTACCGGTTTCTCGCGCTACTGTGAGGATGGTGCCTTCCACTGGATCTGTGACCGCCTTGTAGGCCTTGGTCACCGCCGCCTGCCAGGCCGTCAGCAACAGTGCCGCGTCAAACTGCTGCTGGTCCTTGATGCCCTCGGCAAAGCCGGCCAGCAACTGGGACAGGATGACGCCGGAATTGCCGCGCGCGCCCATGAGCGCGCCGTGCGCCACTGTCGCCCCAACTAGATACGCCTCACGAGAAGCTTCCGCCTGCAGCCGCTCGCTGGCGCTGCGCATGGTCAACACCATATTCTTGCCGGTATCGCCATCGGGGACGGGGAAGACGTTCAGCGCATCGACCACGCCCTGATTGCGCTCCAGCCAGGCCAGCCCGGCAGCAAACAGCCAGCGAAGCCGGCGTCCATCACATACGCGCCTGTCCGGCCCTTCAGTCATGCAGCCCCTCGTGTTTTCTCCAGTATCGCAGCGCGTAATGCATCTATTCCGGCCGCGACCGGTTGATCGGGGCGAAACACGCTGCTGCCGGCAACCACTAAACTGGCGCCGGCTGCCACGGCCTGGGGCGCAGTTTCGGCGTTCATGCCCCCGTCCACGCCAAGGGCGATTTCACGGCCACTGGCCGCAATGCGCTCGCGCAACTCTATAATCCTGGGCAGGGTCTCCGGCATGAATGCCTGGCCGCCAAAGCCGGGATTGACCGTCATCACCAAGATGTAATCCAGTTCCGACAGCACAGCGTGCAGCGCCAGGGCGGGCGTCTGCGGGTTGAGCGCCAGGCCGCATTGACAGCCGGTCGCGCGCAGCGCCTGCAAGGCATCAGGAAGGCTGGCAACTGCCTCCGCATGCACGCTGATGCGGGTCGCCCCTGCCCGGGCAAAGCTCTCAATATGGCGCAATGGCTCAACGATCATCAAGTGCACATCCAGCGGCAGCCGGGTGGCCCGCCGCGCGGCGGCCACCATGTCCTGGCCGAAACTGATATTGGGTACGAAGCAGCCATCCATCACATCGACGTGAAGCCAGTCCGCCCCGGCGGCCTCAGCCTCCGCGATCTGCTCCCCCATTCGGGTCCAGTCCGCCGCCAGGATGGACGGCGCCAGTTCGACAGTCAACGCCCCGTCCAGTGCTGTGTATGCGGTGAATGCGCAGCGAGTGTGTAGCTTGCAGGCGACAGGCAGGATGCTACCTGCTGCTGGCGGGAATTGCAAACCGGGCAGCGTTCACAACACTCGCCAGCCCAGTTGCTCGAGGCGCCACAGCGTTCGATGCAGTTCCTGTTCCGAGCGCGCCTGAAACAGTGTGGGTGGCTTCGTGAAAAAGGACAGCGTCCACCAGCGCACTCCCTGACGGTCGACGGTGATCAGACGGCGCGCCACACAATCCGGCGCGGGCGCGCGCCTGCCGCAGTCTTCCAGACTGATCAGCCGCAGGTCCTCGTACTCATCGACGAAGGCGAGGTCCAGCTCACCAACATTCAAAATGGCATCACAGTCATATCGCATCGGCGTTCGCCCCCGCTGCCAGTACGCTGGCCTTGAGCTGGCCGCACCCGGCGTCAATGTCGATGCCGCGCCGCACGCGGATGGTCGCATTGACGCCGTATTCCGCCAGAATTGAGACGAAGCGCGCCACTTCGTCCGCTTCCGATGGCGAGCCGGCGAAGTCAGCCGTCGGGTTGAGCGGTATGGCGTTCACGTGGCAGAGCAGGCCCTGCAGGAGTTTGCCCAGGGCGTGCGCCTGCTCCATGGTGTCCGTTTCCCCGCGGATCAAGGCCCACTCGAAGCTGATGCGACGCCCGGTCTTGCCGACATAGTCGCGGCAGGCACCCATCAGTTCCCGCAAGGGCCAGCGTTTGTTGACCGGCAACAGCGCATTGCGTTCCGCATCTGTGGCCGCGTGCAGACTGATGGCGAGGCGCACCTGCAAGCCTTCCTCCGCGAAGCGGCGAATCTGCGGTACCAGACCCACCGTGCTGATGGTGATGTGGCGCGCGCCTATGCCCAGTTCGCTCATCAGCCGTCGCACGGCCGTCAGCGATTCGTCGTAGTTGTGAAAGGGCTCGCCCATTCCCATCAGCACCACATTGCTCAGCCGCTCGCCACGCTGTTCCAATTCCTGCGCCATCAGCAGCGCCTGCTCCAGTATTTCGGCCGCGGACAGATGGCGCGCGAAGCCCATTTGACCGGTGGCGCAGAAAACGCAGCCCAGTGCGCAACCTGCCTGGGTCGAGATGCAGGCGGTGCGCCGCTTGCCTTCATAGCCCATCAACACGGCCTCGATGAGTTGCCCGTCCGCCAGTCGATACACACGTTTGAGCGTGCCATCCCGGCTACGCTGCTCGCGCTCCAGCGTCAGGGTGCCCACGCACAGTTCTGTCGCCAGGCGCGTCCGCAGCGCCCGCGGCAGGTTTGTCATGGCAGCAAAGTCGGTTACATGGCGTTCATATATCCATGCCATGATCTGGGCGGCACGAAACTTTGGCTGGTCCCATTCCGCAAGGAGAGCGACCAGATCAGGCTGATTCAGTTCAAGCAGGTTGCGCATGCGCTCACATGGCTCATTCGGCAGCTTGCGTTACACGCCATACAGTCGGGCTGCAAGGCCTAGCGTAAAGTTGTAGCAAAAGTGGGCACAGATGGCCGCAAGCGTGCCGTGACGTAATCGCAGCCAGGCAAATGCCAGCGACACGCCGAAAATTGGTATCAATACTACTTCAGCTCCCGGCCTGAAATGCAGCAGGGCGAAGCAGATACTGGTCAGGACGCCCCCGAATAGCGGCTGCAGGACGCCGCGAAACATGGTCTCTTCGCCGATTGCCGTCATGGTGGCGGACAAGAGCACCGCAATTACACCCGGAGTGAACTGGACAGAATCGCCCTCGGCAAATTGCGGCCAGGTCACGAGCACCCAAAGCAGCCACAAGATGGACATGAGCGCCATGAGCGATATGCCAATCCCCGCCGCCAGCAGCAAACCCCGGCGTTCCGGCAGCCACAACCCGAGGCGCACGCTTGCCTGCGACCAGCTCCTGCGTAGAGGAAAGCCGACACCGAGGACGCAAAACATGAGATACAGGGACATCATCATGAAAAGCCCCGGCAGATCATAGGGATCGCTCAACTCGTCCGTCACGGCAGCATGGGCAAGCGAACAGACAACGACGGCCAGTAACAGCATCAGCGTCGTGCTGTGCCGCGCTGAACCCTCTCGAAAAGTAGCGCCGCCGGCCTGCAGGCGGGCTGCCAGCCAGGCACGCCAGTCCCGCGAGAAAACGGTCAACGCGGCGGGCAGACATAGCAGAAAGGCCACCAAAATTCCTGGCTGCCAGACTGCAGACGCGCTGCCCGGAGCGTGGCGGATGCCAGCATCGACACAGCGCAACATCACAGCCAGCGCGAGCACCTGAATCGCACGGAGCAGGATCGGGCCGTATCGCCAGGCCACGGACAATAGCGCCAGGGTCAGTATTGCAACCCCCAGCAGCAAGATGCTGCCATCCGTCACCTGTCGCCTGCCTCTCGCTTCACCCTGACGTTGCGGCAGTATAGCAGCATTGACAGGCGCAGCGGTCTGTGCCATGATTCTTTCGCTGTCAGGGAGCGATGGCCGAGCGGTTTAAGGCGGTGGTCTTGAAAACCACTGTGGCGGCAACGCCACCGGGGGTTCGAATCCCTCTCGCTCCGTTGCTGACAGACCCGGGGAGGTGCCAGAGTGGTTGATTGGGGCCGCCTGCTAAGTGGTTGTCCGGGTTAGACCGGACCGCAGGTTCGAATCCTGTCCTCCCCGCCAGCAGCAGTAGAGCGCAAGGCGTTAGCGCAGCATCGATCCGCCAGAACGGTCTGGACAGCGCTGGCGCCACTGTGTACACTGGCGCCACGTTGACAGGGAATTGACAGGAGTTGCGGCGAGCGCCGCAAAAATCGCCGATGGCCAACCTGAAATCCGCGATGAAGCGTAACCGGCAGAACGAGAAGCGTCGTCTGCGCAATCGTTCCCGGCGTAACCGTGCGCGCACCCTCGTCAAGCAGGCGCGTACACAGATCGCGACAGGCGAATTCGCGAGCGCCGAGCAGGCCACCCTCGCCGCCATGCGCGACCTGGACAAGGCCGCGACGAAAGGCGTCATCCACCGGCGCAACGCCGCCCGCCGCAAGTCCCGCCTGATGAAACAGCTTAACGCCCTGCGCGCCCAGGCCTGAGAGTCTCAGCCTTTAGCCAGTATCTCTTCCAAAGTCTCGCCCAGTCGCTGTATTTCTGCGCTTGTGTTGTAGTGCGCCAGCCCGACACGCACCATCCCCTCCGCGCCGTGTCCCAGACCCTCCATCAGCTCCTGTGCGTAGTAATCACCTGACCAGACGAAAATCCCTCGCTTCCCCAGCGCGGCGGCGATGTCTGCGGGATCTCGACCTGCCACGCTGAAGATCACTGTCGGCACGCGCCGCTCCAGGCGCAATGGGTCGGTGACGCCCATGACCTGCAGGCCCGGCAGCGTCTGCAATACCTCGAGCAGTTGCTGACACATGCTGCGCTCGTGATCGGCCAGCGCGGCCATGGCAGTCTTGAGCAGCTGACGCCGGCCCTCCATATGCGCATAGGTAGCGGCCCAGGGAGCGCCGTAGGTGCGGCCGATATCCGTCAGGTAGTCGAGTGTCGCGCCCAGACCGGCGATGGTCTCAAAGCTGGCGGTGCCCGTCTCCCAGCGCCAGGGCGGCAGGTCCTTCGCCGGGCGCACCTTGTCCACCGGCAATTCAGCCATCAAATCCTGCCTGCCCCACAGCACACCGACGTGCGGCCCGTAAAACTTGTAGGCGGAACAGAGCAGGAAGTCGCAACCGATGTCCTGCACGTCCAGCGGCACATGCGGCGCGCTCTGCACGGCGTCGATCACATGCAGCGCGTTCGCGGCATGCGCCATCGCCGCAATCTGTCGCACGGGGTTGAGGCTGCCGGCGGCATTGGAGGCGTGCGTGGTGGCCACGATGCGCGTGCGCTCCGTCAACGCGGCCTCCAGACTATCCAGGTCGAGCAGGCACTCGGGCTGGACGAAATCGACCATGCGCACGACCAGCCCGTGTCTGGCCGCGACGCGCAGCCAGGGCGCGACGTTGGCGTCGTGATCCATGCGCGTCAGCACAATTTCGTCGCCCGGCTGCAGCGTCTGCGCCAGCGCGCGGCTGAGCGCGAAATTCAGCGTGGTCATATTCGGGCCGAAGACGATCTCTTCAGCAACGGACGCGTTGAGGAAGTCAGCGGCCGCAGCGCGCACGCCGGCGACCATGGCGTCGCAGCGGCGGCTGGTCTCAAAGGAACCGCCGGAGTTGGCATTCATGCTGCGGTAGTAATCGCCGACCGCTTCAATGACCGCCTGCGGCACCTGGGTTCCGGCCGGGTTGTCGAAGAACACGAAGGGGCGTCCGTCATCCCCGCGTTGCTGTAGCGCAGGAAATAGCGCGCGCAGACCCTCTACATCAATGCTCATGGTCACTCCCTTGTATGCCCAGGTTCAGCGCCAGTGACCCAACGCGTCGCGCAGCTGACGCAGCAGGGACAGGTACACTTCTGTGTAACTGTGTTCAAGGCGGCGCGGGCGTGGCAAGGGCACTGTCAAATCGGCGACCAGACGCCCGGGGCGCGGGCTGAGCACCAGCACGCGGTCGGCCAGCAACACCGCCTCGTTGATGTCGTGCGTCACCATCAGCACCGTCGGCTGTTCGCGCGCCCGGATGCGCAGCAGGTCCAGACCGAGCTGCTCGCGGGTCAGGGCGTCCAGCGCGCCGAAAGGCTCGTCCAGCAACAGCAACTCCGGCCCCTGCAGGAGCACGCGCCCGATCGCGACGCGCTGCGCCATCCCGCCGGAGAGCTCGCCCGGCCAGGCCAGTTCAAAACCCTCGAGCCCCAGCGTCGGCAGCAACTCACGAACCGCAGCATACCTTGCCGGACGAGGCAGGCCGGCCAGTTCGAGCGCCAGCGCCATGTTATCGCGCACGCGCCGCCAGGGCATGAGGTTGGCATCCTGGAAGAGGATGCCCGTGCGTGCGCCGTCCGGAGCGGCGCCATCCAGCTGCACCTTGCCACTCGTCGGCGACTGTAACCCCGCCAGCACGCGCACCAGCGTGCTCTTGCCACAGCCGCTGGGGCCCAGCAGCGCCACGAAGCTGCCCGCTTCAATGGTGCAGCTGAGGGGGCCCAGCGCATCCAGTTGCCCACCTGCGGGCGCCGGATACTGCACGAGCAACCCGTCAATGCAGACCTTCACCCGGACCCCTCAATATGGCAGCGACCTGGCTCACTGGCAGGCGTCCTCGTGAGCGCAGCCCGGCACGAAGCGGTTGGTGAAGGCCAACGCCACGTCCGGCGCCACATCCAGCATGCCCGCTGCCTGCAAGACTTCGGCGGTCGTCACCCAAGCTTCGCGCTCGCTGTAGCCTGTAATATCCGCCTGCCACATTGGGATAGTCGCCAGCAGCACCTCGTACTGTGTCAGGTCAGCTTGACCCGTTGGCTTGTCCAGCGTCATTCGCTCTGTCCAGTTTGCTGCCTGCACATCAGCATCCGCATCTTCTGCCAGCAACTCGACCATGGCCTCAGACCATACCTGCAAATAGGGAAGGGATTCCGGCGACACCAGGCCCTCCACATACTCAGCGCTAATCAACATGGCCGCGGCCGGGTTGGCAATGACCTCGAGTACTCCGCGGTCGAAGGCCGTCACGAAGGCCTCGACCAGCTGCGGATGCTGTTCAATCGTCATTTCGTTGCTCACCACGCTGTTGGACACGAGGTCAGCAACTTCCGTGACCCGGAAGACCCGCATCCAATTCACGTCGCCGCAGTCGAAAGCCCGGATTCTGTCATAGATCTGCAGGGGTTCGTTGTTCAGATAGGCCACGGCAGCATCGATATGGCCCAGGCAGATGAGCTCCGGCACATTGAACCCGACAGTCTCCAGCACGAAGTCCTGCTCCGTCAGGCCGGCTGCGCTAATCAGGGCCAGGAAAGCGCTCCAGGTCACGCCGCTGCGGCCGTGAATGCCAACACGTTTCCCGGCAAGATCGGCAAGACTCTCGATTGCCGGGAAGGGGCCCGCTGCCACCACTCCCGCCGGAAAGTGCTGGAACCACTCGTAGACAGAAACGACCGGGCGTCCCCGCGCCCTGGCTAGCAGCACCTGCTCCCCGCCAAAAATTCCCAGCTGCAGCTGGTTGGCCGCCACCAGGTCGACGCCATCGTGTTCGGCGCCATGCCGGATGCTCACGTCAAGGCCGGCTTCGGCGAAGTAGCCTTGCTCCAGCGCGACATACACCGGCGCGAATTGCACGTTAGGGATGTAGGTCAGAAAGAGCTCGACCTCCGTTAGATCCTGCGCGCCGGCCAGGCCCGCGGGCGCGGTAAACAGCAGCATGGCAAGCAATAATAGCAAGATTCGCATTCGTCCCTCTCCTGATCTGTTCCTCATGAGTAACTTCGCGTTCCGCGGCCATGGCGCTGCCAGGCCAGCATGTTACGCTCCAGCAGGGCCACGGCGCCATACAGCAGGCGCGCCATGGCTGCCAGGGCGAAAACCGCCACCAGCACCAGCGGCGTGTCATAGCGACTCCGCGCCAGCGTGATGACGAAGCCCAGGCCCGCGTCCGCGCTGACGAATTCACCCACGACTGCGCCAATGACGGCCAGCGTAGCACTGATCTTCAGGCCGCCGAAGAGGACGGGCAGCGCGGCAGGGATCTGCAGCACAGTCAGGGTCTGCCAGCGCGTCGCGCGCTGGGCTCGTAGCAGATCATGCAACGAGGAAGGCACGTTGCGCAGGCCGACGACTGTATTCACCAGCGTTGGGAAGAAGACAATGAGCGCGCTGGTGATCGCCTTGCTGGTCAGCCCGCTGCCAAACCAGATGACCAGCAGCGGCGCCCAGGCTACGATCGGCGTCGATTGCAGCCCGATGATGAGCGGCGCCAGCGAGTCCTCCAGCAGCGAACTGTGCGCGATGAGATAGCCCAGCACAACGCCGACCGACACGCCCACAGCCAGGCCGGCCAGCACTGCCTGCAAGGTAATCAGGCTGTGGCGCAGCAGGCTGCCGTCCATCCCCACTGCCACGAATTTGGCGAGTACGGCGCCGGGTGGCGGGATGATGAAGACTGGATAGAGCTGCAGGGCGGTCACCAGCTGCCACAGCAACAGCAAGATGACGAGCAGCACGAATGGCGCGAGCCTGCGACGCAGCGCGTTGCGTGAAGGGCTGGCGGGAAAATGGAGACTGGACGAACGCTGCGCCGGGTTACGCATGACCGCACCTGCTGTTTGGCAGGCTACACCCGGGGCACAGCGACAGAAAGGCAAAGTAGAATCGGCGCGGCGAAAGAGCCAGCGACAACGCTGCACACGCCACATTCACGCAGTGGCGCGCCTCTCAGCGACCTTCTCCCATCCAGACTTTCACTGTCGGCTCTGGCTTCTCACCAGATCCACCGGCATGACCGCAGTCATAACGCATCAGCCAGAATTTCGACTAACGACACGGGTCGCGGGCTCGGCATCACTGCCACACCGCCGGCCGGGAATTTCACCCTGCCCCGAAGGTTGCCTGTTAGCTTGTCATGCGAATATAGCAGATTACCGGCAAGTCGGGAACCGGGCCAATCAAGGCCGGACGCCGACGGGAATCGTGAAGTAAAAGCGACCGCCATTCATGGTCGCGTTGCTCTCCGCGCGAATGTGCCCGCCGTGCGCCTCAATGATGTGACGGCATATGGCCAGACCAATGCCCGTGCCTTCGCTGTCGCTGCGCGAAGGATCGACCTGGTAGAAGCGTTCGAAGATGCGGCTGGTATGCTCCTCGGGCACGCCCGCACCGCGGTCGAAGACGCCGAACAGGACTTCATCGCCATCAGGCTTTGCCACGACGCGGATTCTCTTCCCTTGCGGCGACCATTTCAGCGCGTTATGCAGCAGATTCATCAGCACGCGCTGTAGCTTGTCCGGGTCGCAGAGAATGTAGAGATCGTCAGGAACCTTCTGCACGACCGGGACTTCCTTCGCCTCACTGAAGTTCGCCATGCGCCCGATGGCCTCCGAAACCACTTCGTGTGCCGGCGTGTCAACCATTTTCATCAGCGCCTGGCCGGACTCGATCATCGACAGATCAAGCAGCTCCTCGGACATCCACTGCAACGCATCGGTCTCACGCGCAATCGCTTGCAGCGAACGGATGCTGTGCTTGCGCCGCGGCTTCTCGTTGTCAAGGAACAGGCCATCAATGATGAGGCGAATGTTGGCGATGGGCGTACGCAACTCGTGCGAAATGTTGGCCACCATGTCGCGACGGGCCCGGTTGAGGCGCACCAGCTGGCTCACATCTTCAAGCGCCAGGCAGATGAGCGTCCCCTGAGCCGTTTCCCGGTTGATCTGCACCCGCACGCGCCACCAGCGGTCGTTCAGTCGCAGCTGCTCCTCCAGCAGACTTTCCTCGTTGCGAAGTGCCTCGCTCACCATGGTCTCCAGCTCGGCCGAGCCGGTGAGCGCGAGCAGCGACCCATGGAACGCATCCACTGCGTCAAACGTTACCCGCGCTGCCTCGTTCATGGCCAGCACATGGCAGCTGTCATCCAGCACGACGAGCACGTTCCATGAGCTGTCGACCAGCGCCCGCAGGATTTCGCGCCCGGCATCCGCCCCGGTGAGCGGGCTGACGGCTTCAGGCAATGATTCGTTCATGGCGCTCCCTCTCTCCTCGGAACACCGGCAAAGAAAGCCACAGCAGGCCGGCGCCCAGGGCCATCATCCCCGCCAGGCTGCGTCCGCCGAAGCGTTCTCCCAGCAGCAGCACTCCCAGTATCCCGGCCACCAGCGGTTCCGCCAGGGTGAGCGTCACTGCGGCCGCCGTGCTGATCTGCCGCAAACCGCGCGCAAACAGCAGGTACGCAACAGCCGTGGTGACCAGACCCAGGTGGAGGATGATCAGCATGCCGCGCGGCTGCAAAACCCAGGTGAGCTCAGTCAGCGGCAACAGCGGCAGCAAGAACAGGGCTCCGGGCAGAAATATGGCGGCCACTGCCGCGTTCGGCGACATATGCTGCAGCAGTTCCTTGCTCACCAGCGCGTACCCGGTATAGGCCAGTCCTGCGCCCAGCGAAAGTAACAGACCAACTGCTTCTACTGCGGGAGACAGCCCGTCAACCGGCAACAGCAGCAAGCCGCAGCCGCCCAGCGCAAGGCTCGTCGCAACGAGCCAGCGTCTCCCCGGCTTGACGCCGCGCAAGCGCCACTCCAACAGGCCGGCCAGCATCGGCGCGCTGCCAATAGCGACCAGCGTGCCCAGCGCTACCCCGTTGCGCGCCACGCCGTTGAAAAAGCAAATCTGATAGGCTGCGATCATCAGCCCGGCACCTGCCAGTTTGCGCAGGGGCAGCGACCCCGCTCGCCGGAAATCACCTTTCAGGAAAGCAAGCGCAGCCAGCGCAATGCCTCCGAGTAGCAGACGCAAGGCACCCACGCCAAGCGGTTCTGCGCCCGCCGGCGCCAAAGCCATGGTGGTGCCTGTCGTTCCCCACAGCGCCGCTGCCAGCAGCACCTGGCCCGCTCCGGCAAACCTCATCAGCCCTCAAAGCGGTAGCCGACGCCGCGCACCGTCACGATGCGATTGGGCCGGGAAGGGTCGCTTTCAATCTTTTCCCGCAACCAGCGCACATGGACATCAACCGTTCGCTTTTCGACAAAGTTGTCTTCGCCCCACACCTTCGTCAGCAGCAGATCGCGAGTCAACACAGCGCCGCTGTTGCGCATAAGTTCAGCCAACAGCCTGAATTCGCGGTTGCTCAGGTGAACCTGTTCCTCTCCGCGAAACAGCTTGTGTCCCTTCAGATCGAGGCGAAGGTCATCGGCAACCAGCGTTTCCTGTGGTAACTGATGCCCTGGCGCGCGCCGCAACACTGCCCGCACACGCGCCAGGAATTCTCCCAGGCTAAAAGGCTTGACGATGTAATCGTCGGCGCCGCTCTCAAGGCCAACGATGCGGTCCACCTCGGTGCCGCGCGCAGTGAGCATGATGATCGGCAAATGTGCCAGCGCGCTGTCCTTACGCAAAATGCGACAGACGCTAAGGCCGTCCAGGCGCGGCAGCATTATGTCTAGCACCACCAGGTCCGGCGGCGCGGCGCGGATACGCGCCATGGCCTCTTCGCCATCGGCGGCAGTGAATACCTGATAGCCGTCATCGCACAACCTGGCTTCCAGGTTGCGAAGCAAAGTTTCTTCATCCTCGACGATCAGCACACTCGGCATCAGTCCGCCTTTTCACTTCCTGCCAACGTCTCACCTCGCTCAGCACTTGTCACAGATTGCGCGCACACCACCGAGAGATGTCGCTGCTCGAACAGCACGGCGTATAGCCATGGCGACCGCTTCGGCAGCGAAGGCGCCTACCACACTGGGGTCTGCTTCCTGCGATCCGGTGGCAAGGGCGAACATCGTGTCGCCGTCATGGGCAGTATGCGCCGGCCGAATCGTGCGCGCAACGCCGCAGCTGGCCATTTGCGCCACCCTGGTGACGGCGGCCTTTGAGAATCGCGCATTGGTTGCCACCACACCAATGACTGTGTTGCCGCGCGCCTGTCGTTGATCAAGCACAATGCGCAAGACATCCAGCACCGGGATGAAATCGTTCTTTCCTGGCCGGGAACGTAATCCGGCCAGGATCTCGCCTCGCTCGTCAAGCACCTCCCCCAATGCGTTCACGGCGACAAGCGCTGCGACCAGCAAACCTTCGCCAATTTCCATGCAGGCCGAGCCAATGCCGCCCTTGGTTGCTCGGGCGTTGCCCGTCAGCGAGCAGACCCGGCACCCGGTGCCGGCGCCAACACTACCTTCAGCGAGAGGTTCCGCGCTGGCCTGTTCGCAAGCCAGATAGCCCATGTCCGGGCCTGGCCGTGCCGTAACGGATCCAATCCCCAGGTCGTAAAGGATGGCCGCCGGCACGATCGGCACGACTGCGCCGTCGCCGGTCCGATACCCGACATCGCGCTCCTCCAGCCAGCGCATGACCCCTTCCGCCGCCGCCAGACCATAAGCGCTGCCCCCGGATAGCAGTATTGCGCTCACGTTGTCCACATGCTGCGCCGGGCGCAGCAGATCGGTCTCGCGCGTGCCGGGGCCGCCTCCGCGCTGATCGACACCACCGACTGTTCCGGGTGGGCAAAGCACAACCGTACAACCGGTGCATCCTTCCCTGTCGGTGACATGACCAACTCGTATGCCTGGTATGGCAGTGAGCCTGCTATTCAATTGTATCATCGCTGTCGAAGATGATTCGCGAATTGTCCTGCGGCAAGTGCTTTGTGGAATCTGGCGTCAGGATTGCGAGCGCGGTTTCGTAATCTCGCGGATGTACCAGCACGCTCACTTCACCCAGCTGCCCGATGTGGATACCCATCGCGCTGGCACCGGCCTGCTGATGCACCAGCGCCTGGATGCCTTCACTATGCAACCTGCCCGCGACGATCTGCGCCTCGTGCAGTGCATAAGTTACCCAGGCGACCATCCAGTCATGCCGCTTGTCCGTAAGCCTGCTGCCCATACAACAAGTGTAGCATGGCCCTGGCGGAAACAAAACGTGCCGCGGGGCGGCACGTCCGGTGCTGCGCCATGCACTTGTCACGCTGTGCCACAGTCGCGCGCGCGCTTCGGGGTTGGCAGCGGCGTACTCTCCCACCCCGTCGCCAGGGCAGTACCATCCGCGCTCACAGGCTTAACTGCCGGGTTCGATATGGTTCCGGGTGGACCCCCGTGGCTCCAGCCACCAACACCCCCTGCGCGCCGCAGTCCTGCGGCTCACGCTTCTCGCTATCTCTCATGCATGGCGTCGTCACCAGAGCATCCGCTTCTCCGTACCCCGTCACAGGCTCTCGACCCTTAGTACCGGTCCGCTCCATACATCGCTGCACTTCCACGTCCGGCCTATCCAGCTGGTAGTCTCCCAGCGGTCTCCCTCTCTTTCGAGACCGGGAGTCTCATCTCGGGGCGGGCTTCCCGCTTAGATGCTTTCAGCGGTTATCCCCTCCGCAGCTCGCTACCCGGCACTGCCGCTGGCGCGACAACCGGTACACGAGCGCTGCGTCCATTCCGGTCCTCTCGTACTGGGAACAGCTCCCCTCAAACTCCCTGCGCCCGCAGCGGATAGAGACCGACCTGTCTCACGACGGTCTGAACCCAGCTCGCGTACCGCTTTAATGGGCGAACAGCCCAACCCTTGGGACTTGATCCAGCCCCAGGATGCGATGAGCCGACATCGAGGTGCCGAGCCTTGTCGTCGATGTGAACTCTTGGACAAGACCAGCCTGTTATCCCCGGGGTAGCTTTTATCCGTTAAGCCACGGCCCTTCCACTCAGTACCGTGGGATCACTAAGCCCGACTTTCGTCTCTGCTCGACCCGTTCGTCTCGCAGTCAGGCCGGCTTCTGCCTTTACACTCTGCGGCTGGTTTCCATTCAGCCTGAGCCGACCTTTGGGCGCCTCCGTTACTCTTTCGGAGGCGACCGCCCCAGTCAAACTGCCCGCCTGCCACTGTCCCGCCCGTCGCTCCCGACGGCACGGTTAGGACCAAAATGCATCCAGGCTGGTATTTCAACAGCGACTCCACAAAGTCTGACGACCTTGCTTCCCAGTCTCCCAGCTATCCTGCACAACATGCGCCCTGACGCCATGACAGGCTGCAGTAAAGCTCCACGGGGTCTTTTTGTCCTGCTGCGGGTAACGCGCATCTTTACACGTACTTCAATTTCGCCGGGTCCCCCGTTGAGACAGTGCTCCGCTCGTTACACCTTTCGTGCGGGTCGGAACTTACCCGACAAGGAACTTCGCTACCTTAGGACCGTTATAGTTACGGCCGCCGTTCACCGGGGCTTCATTTCAGAGCTTCGCGCACTTCCGCGCGCTAACCCTTCCACTTAACCTTCCGGCACCGGGCAGGTGTCAGCCCCTATACGTCACCTTTCGGTTTCGCAGAGACCTGTGTTTTTGCTAAACAGTCGGCAGAGCCTCTTCACTGCGACCACTCCTTCCAGAGTGGCGTCCCTTCTCCCGAAGTTACGGGACCTTTTTGCCTAGTTCCTTAACGAGGGTTCTCCCGTTCGCCTGCGTATCCTCAACTCGCCTACCTGTGTCGGTTTGTGGTACGGGCGGATGCCTTCATCGCTTACGCGCCTTTTCTCGCCCCGGAGTCCCGTCTGCTTCTTCCCTTGCGGGACGACATCACGGGTGTGACCCGCTTGTCACCGCAATCCACTCAGCGGCCAGACTTTCCCCAAAGTCGCGCGTTCGCTCCACCATCCGGTACCGGAATATTAACCGGTTGTCCATCGCCTGCGCCTTTCGGCCTCGGCTTAGGCCCGACTAACCCGACGCGGACTGACCTTCCGTCGGAAACCTCGAGCTTTCGGCGAACATGGTTCTCACATGTTTCTCGCTACTCATGCCAGCATTCTCACTTCCACGCGCTCCAGCCAGCCTCACGGCTGACCTTCTCCGCCCGTGGAACGCTCCCCTACCAGCTGCCGCTTGCGCAGCAACTCCCGAGCTTCGGTGGGTGACTTAAGCCCCGTTCCATTTTCCGCGCCACCGCGTTCGACCAGTGAGCTGTTACGCACTCTTTCAAGGATGGCTGCTTCTGGGCCAACCTCCTGGCTGTCTCGACACGACGACCTCGTTTCCCACTTAGCCACCTCTTCAGGACCTCAGCTGCGGGTCCGGGCTCTTTCCCTCTTGACCATGAAACTCATCTCCCATGGTCCGACTGCCATCCATCCGCTAACGGTATTCGGAGTTTGCCAGGGTTCGGTAAGCGTTGCGCCCCCTTGCCCATACAGTGCTCTACCCCCGTTACCTTCCAGATGACGCCAGCCCTAAAGCTGTTTCGGGGAGAACAAGCTATCTCCAGGTTCGTTTGGCATTTCACCCCTACACACAGATCATCCCCGACTTTTGCAACAGTCGTGGGTTCGGCCCTCCATTGCGTGTTACCGCACTTTCAGCCTGTCCATGCGTAGCTCACCTGGTTTCGTGTCCAATCCCTGCCACTCGACGCCCTCTTCAGACTCGCTTTCGCTCCGCCTCCAGGTGTTACTCCCTTAGGCTCGCCACAGAAATTGACTCGCTGGCTCATTCTCCAAAAGGCACGCCATCACAGCATGGCTCGCGCCATCCCGCTCTGACCGTTTGCAGGCATCCGGTTTCAGATTCTGTTTCACTCCCCTCGCCGGGGTTCTTTTCACCTTTCCCTCACGGTACTATCCGCTATCGGTCGTCAAGTGTATTTAGCCTTGGAGCGTGGTCGCCCCGGCTTCATGCAGGATTTCTCGTGTCCCGCACTACTCAGGATCCCGTCCACGTTGCTCGCCTTGCGCCTACGGGACTCTCACCCCCTGCGGCGGGCCTTCCCAGACCCTTCGGCTTCAGCTCGCAACCCTCCTGACGGTCCTTCAACCCCGCTGCTGTCTCCAGCTGCGGTTTGGGCTCCTCCGCTTTCGCTCGCCACTACTCGCGGAATCCTCTCTCTTCCTCGGGCTACTCAGATGTTTCACTTCGCCCGGTTCCCCCTGCAGCTTCCGCTGCAGTGACACCCCGTTACGGGTGCCGGGTTTCCCCATTCGGATACCCCCGGCTCTTACGGCTGCACACGCCTCGCCGGAGCTTTTCGCAGTGTACCACGTCCTTCTTCGGCACTTGACGCCAAGGCATCCACCGAATGCCCTTGCTTTGCCTGTTCATGTGATACGGAGAAATTGATGCTCTCGCGTTACTTCGCCATGCACTTGTCAAGCTGCGCCCCTGCACTCTCCGCAGGGTCCGCGCGCCTTTACTCCCGCGCGGCCCTGCATCCTGCCACACCTCCACTACTCCTGTCAAGCCCCCGCCCGCCATCCACGTCCATGACCAGTCCCCGCAACACGCCCGCCAACAGAATCAAAAAGGACGCCATCGGCGTCCACGCTCCCCCTGCTGTCCCGCCCCTGGTGGAGATGAGGGGACTCGAACCCCTGACCTGTGCCTTGCAAAGGCACCGCTCTCCCGCCTGAGCTACATCCCCCGCCTGCCCTGCTCCCCCCGTTCCTGTGGGCCCGGGAAGACTCGAACTTCCGACCTCACGCTTATCAGGCGTGCGCTCTGACCAACTGAGCTACGGGCCCCTCGCCCGACAACACGACAGTGAGAAACAAGCTCCCATCCAGTGCCCCCAACCTGCTCTTGCTGGTCCTGTGGCTGCAGTTGCCCCGTTACACACGCGCTTCCTGTGTGTAACCCGGCACCGCTTCCCCAGAAAGGAGGTGATCCAGCCGCAGCTTCCGCTACAGCTACCTTGTTACGACTTCGTCCCGGTCACCAGCCCCGCCCTCGGCGGTAGCGCCCCTAAGGTTCGCTTCCCGACTTCAGGCATGACCAGCTTCCATGACGTGACGGGCGGTGTGTACAAGGCCCGGGAACGTATTCACCGCCGTTTGCTGACCGGCGGTTACTAGCAACTCCGACTTCATGCAGGCGGGTTGCAGCCTGCAATCCGAACTGGGAACGGCTTTTCAGGATTGGCTCCAGGTCGCCCCTTCGCTACCCGTTGTACCGCCCATTGTAGCGTGTGTGTAGCCCCGAATATACAGACCATGCTGACTTGACGTCGTCCCCACCTTCCTCCCGTTTGTCACGGGCAGTCGCGCCAGACACTTGTAACTGGCACCAGGGGTTGCGCTCGTTTTCGGACTTAACCGAACACCTCACGGCACGAGCTGACGACAGCCATGCAGTACCTGTCACGGCTCCCGAAGGTCAGTCCCCTTTCAGGTCCCTACCACCGTGATGTCAAACCCGGGTAAGGTTCTTCGTGTAGCCTCGAATTAAACCACACGCTCCGCTGCTTGTGCGGGCCCCCGTCAATTCCTTTGAGTTTTAGCCTTGCGACCGTACTCCCCAGGCGGTGCACTTACCGCGTTCGCTGGGACACCCGGGCTGCCGTAGCATCCCGGACATCGAGTGCACATCGTTTACGGCATGGACTACCGGGGTTTCTAATCCCGTTCGCTACCCATGCTTTCGCGCCTCAGCGTCAGTTGTGAGCCAGGGTGCCGCCTTCGCCTCTGGTGTTCCTCCGCATCTCTACGCATTTCACCACTACACGCGGAATTCCACACCCCTCTCTCACCCTCAAGCACTACAGTCACCGACAGCCTCCCGGAGTTGAGCCCCGGGCTTTCATGTCCGTCTTGTAGCGCCGCCTGCGCGCCCTTTACGCCCAGTAATTCCGGATAACGTTCGTGTCCTACGTGTTACCGCGGCTGCTGGCACGTAGTTAGCCGACACTTATTCCTGTGTTACCGTCATCTTCGTCACACAGAAAAGGGCTTTACGATCCGAAAACCTTCATCACCCACGCGGCGTCGCTGCGTCAGGCTTTCGCCCATTGCGCAATATCCCTCACTGCTGCCTCCCGCAGGAGTCCGGGCCGTGTCTCAGTCCCGGTGTGGGGGACCACCCTCTCAGATCCCCTACCCGTCATCGCCATGGTGAGCCGTTACCCCGCCATCCAGCTGATGGGCCGCAGCCCCCTCCCAAAGCGCCAAACCTTCCGGTCCAGCCTTTCGCCAGTACGGGTCCCCCCATACTCGCCCTATCCCGTATTAGCCGCCGTTTCCAGCGGTTGTCCCGGTCTTCGGGGCAGGTTAGCTACGTGTTACGCACCCGTGCGCCACTTTCCGTCCCTCCGTAAAGGAACTTCCCGTTCGACTTGCATGTGTTAGGCACGCCGCCAACGTTCATCCTGAGCCAGGATCAAACTCGCCGTTTGTCCCTCGCGCTCATTTGTACCAGTATTCTGTCGGCCCCGGTACCCGGCCCCAAGCCGGTCGCACCGGCTGTTCGCTTGCTTCCCACTCTCCTGTTGTCAAGCTGCGCCCAGAGCCCAATCCTCCAGCCCTGCTGCCTCCCGACGCGCTCGCGCGCCCCGGCAGGTCTCACACTCTACCCCCTCACCCATCCCCCTGTCAAGCCCTGCCTTCACGCCCACCGGGCCCTGATGTGTCCTCTACACCTCGACAGCCGCCTCTTCACGACGTGCCTTGTACACCGACACAGCCACGAGTAGCGCCGCCAATACCAGCGCCGCGGCCAGGGCATTCATAATGTCAGTGAAGTCGTCCCGATTGAAACGCTCTTCCTCGCGCAGCTCCTGCTCGAACAGCCGGGCAAGATCCACCAATGGTTGCATCACACGCGCCTTGGCGTCGTGATACTCGGCGCCATGCAGACGCTGCATGGCCGCGAGCGCCTCGCCCTCGAGCACGTACTCGCCGCCGGCCTCAACTTGCCGGGCCACAGCAGCCATCGCCTCGTTTTCCAGTTCTGCAAGGATATTGGACTGATCTTCGGCCTCTGTCAGAAGGGCCAATTCCGCGGCGCTGATTCCCACACTCTGCATAAGTGTTCGGATCGCCACAGTGTCACCGGCTTCGCCCAGCCGCTGATTGATGGCCAGTACGAAATCCCAGTAGGGAACCTGGAAATACAGCTCGGGACGCGGCGCCACACCATTGCGAATGTCCAGAATCTCCTGGAAGTACTCCCGATAACGTTCCTCACCGGTCACCGCATACAATCGCGCCATGCGCGTCAGGTCATCGGAAGTCTGACGCAGGCCGTCGGAGAGCAAGACCTTGCCCTGACCTCTTGCGGCATTGAGGCCACTGTCGTCACTATTCGACAGGATCTGCTGTGTGAGAAGTGCTGATCCGAGCAAAACCAGCAGCGCAAGTGCATACAGCCAGGGCCTTTGCGGCAACTGCCGATAAACGATGAAAGCGACGAAAACGGCCGCCGCTACGATCAGGATCGTCAGAATGTCCAACCGCTCCTGCAGGAAATTGTGGACGTTGCCTTCTGAAACCATCATTCCGAGACCGGAACTCGCGACCAACTCTACCAGGGGCTGCATCACCAGAGCCTTGGCATCGTGATACTCCTGGCCATGGAGGCGCTGCAACGCCTCGATCGCTGCACCCACCAACACGTATTCCCCGTTCGCCGCCTGCGCAGCGACGGTGTCCATTATCTCGACTTCAATCTCCGCCAGGATATTGGATTGTTCTTCCGCCTGCTCCAGCAGGACAACTTCCTCGCTCCTTAGTCCCGCCCGCTGCATGAGCGTCTGTATCGAAACGGGTGCGCCGAATGCGCCCGGCCGTTCTCCGGTCGCCAGCACGACGTCCCAGTAGGGGATATCAAAATACTGCGCGGGGCGCGGGGCCAGCCCGTTGCGGATGTCCAGAATCTCCTCGAAATATTCACGGTAAACCGGATCGCCAGTCACCGCATAGAGGCGCACCATGCGCGTCAAATCGTCTGAACTCTGCCGAAGACCGTCAGCAAGCTGATTTAACTCGCTGCGTGCGTCGCCTGTTGTCTGGATATCATCAATGCCCTGCCATGTCACCGGGACGAAGATCAGGGCGACAAGCAGGAGGAACAGCACAAACGCCTGGGTTTTGGGCAGCCTGAGTCGTTGGTGAAACACACCGTACAGGCCGAGCAAGGCTGTGAATGCGACAAGGACCGTGATGAGGATCAGCCACTGCTGCAGGTATGCCTGCACTGTGCCTGGTTCACCCCATTGATTCTGGTCGCTGGAGCCAGCAATCTGCGCCAACTGGAAAATCGTCAGAGCTTCGATGTCGTAGAACCAGATAAGGCTGTGCATGCTGCTCATTGGCAGCCCCTTTCAATTGCGGAAGACCTGTGAAGGCATTTGAGGGCAAAGTGTAACGATAGCTCGTCACAACGCAACCCCGACTGGCCTGCCCGGCCAGCGGCCGCGTTGCAAGCCGGGAAGTCCCGTCGCACAACGTTAATGCTTCATGCTCCAGATTGAGGACCTGCGGAGACAGGCTGTGTTAATCGTCGCCAGTCAATGGGCGCGCTGTCTGGTCAGGCTGGATGATTGCCACGCCACATGATCATGGCGATGAATCTGGTCAAGCGACTACGCTTCATTACTTGCAGCTCTAGCGATGATGCCGACGCAGCCAGACCCCAACACCACTAAACACGATTGCCAGACCCATTGCCACGACAACAAGGTTAAAGGACTCGTCAGCGTAAGCTTGCTGCTCAAGCAATTGTTGATCCATCGACGCATTAGCATACTGATATAGGTCCACCAGAGGCTGCATGATCTGCAATTTGGCCTGGGCATATTCCTCGCTAAACAGACGCTGCGCTGCTGCCAGGGCATCACCTTCGAGCGCATAGACACCGCCGCTTGCTTCCAGTTGCGCTGTCACGACCCCCATGACCTCGCGTTCCAGTTGCGCAAGTTCGTTGGACAGATCTTCAGATTGTCCCAGCAGGGCCAGCTCGTCCTCATTCTCAAGCAGCTCAGCGATCTGCTGCCTGAGCGCTGCCGGTTCACCTGGTAAACCCGGATATTCCCCGGTTGCCAGCACGACGTCCCAGTAGGGAACATTAAAATAGATGTCGGGCCTTGGCGCATCCCCGTTTCGAATGGCCAGAATCTCGTCAAAGTAACCCCTGTATCTCGTGTCACCAGTGACAGCGTATAGCTGCGACATGCGAGTCAGGTCGTCGGAGCTTTGCCGCAGGGCGTCTGACAAGAGATAAGAATGGTAACGAGCTTCGGAATACGCTATTTCGTCCTCACGCGAGTGGATGTACTGCAGGGCAGCCTGGCCTCCCAGCAGCAGTAGTACCAGGGCAAGCAGTGAGGCAACCCGGGATGGAACCAGCCTGAACATGGCAACAGCCTCTCTTTCACCAACATTTCCGGTGAGCAAGCGCCAAACCCTGCGCCCGTTTACCAGAAATCATCCTCAGCCCAGGAGCAACTGCTCTTGGTCCGCCCATCCGAATAGTGCAGGAGAAATGCCCTGTTCCATACCCTAGTGATCATGCCGCCGCAGCCAGATCCCTGCAGCGCTCAACAGTATTCCCAATGCCAGCGACCCGACTATAGTGTTATAGGTGCGCGCATTGTGTTGCCGCAGCCAGACCACATAATCTGCCAGGGAGTCTTCAACCTCTGCGGCAAGATCCACCAGCGGTTGCATGATTCGAAGTTTGGCCTGGGCATACTCATCGCCAAACAGACGCTGTGTCGCCTCAAGGGCTGCACCCTCCAGCCGGTAGTCTCTCCCACCTGCTTCAATCTGCGCTGCCACGACGTCCATTACTTCGTTTTCCAGCTGCGTCAGTTCATTGGAGTTGTCCTCAACCTGGTCCAGCAGGGCCAACTCTTCATCCGTAAAGTGCGCCAGGCGGATGAGGGTCCGGATTGGCCTGGCTCGACCATATTCACCCGGGTGCTCACCAGTTGCCAGGACGACGTCCCAGTAGGGGATGTTGAAGTAGTTCTCCGGCCGGGGCGCATCGCCATTGCGGATGGCCAGAATCTCGTTGAAGTAGTCTCTGTAGACCGGGTCTCCGGTCATGGCATACAGCCGCACCATGCGCGTCAGGTCATCTGATGTCTGCCGCAGCGAATCGGCCAACTGCTGCGCCGAGTAGCGTCCGGGAGTTATCGAAAAAGTGTTGATGTAGGTCTGAATGAAATTCAGGGAAGTGTAGCCACCGACCATCACACACAGCAGGGCCAGTATTGATGCGATTCGGGATGGAACCAGCTTGAACATGGTGGCCTCCAGAATCAATACTGCATCGAACCAGTATACAATTACATTGTTACCGGGCGCAGCGCAAAGATGATGGCCTGCCGGGAAGCGACTCAGCCTGAAGCAGTCGGCGTTTCCCCGCCCTGTGGAGGCACGTCCGGTTCAAGGCCATTATCACCGAGCGTGTCCTTCACGTAGACTTCCTGCACCAGCACCATCAGGATGGCAGTGAGCGGCACGGCGAGCAGGATCCCCAGGAAACCGAAGAAGACCGTCGCGACGATCTGGCCGAGCAGGACAATGATTGGCGGTACATTGATGCGGTCCGCGACCAGCAGCGGGCTGATAAGCTGGCTCTGCACCAGCGAGATTGCGTAGGTGACGATGATGATCCAGCCTACATTTTGCGGCTGCTGCAGTATGCCCACCACCGCCGCCAGCACCGCCGCAGTCAGCGTGCCGAATGTTGGGACGAAGGCCAGCAAACCGGCGATGACGCCCAGCGCCAGCGCTTCATCAAGCCCCAGCAACGTGAGCCCGATCCAGGTCGCCAGCCACACAAAAACCATAGCCAGCAGGGTCGATTCCAGCCAGCCGCGCATGACCTGATCGAGGCGCGCCAGAATTTCATGGCCGCGACTGCGATAGCCCGGAGGCAACAGGCGGAGCAGACCAGCCTCATGGGTCTCAGGGTCCGTGAGCAGATAGATGGACATGAAGAATATGATGAGCGTGTTCAGCAGGGCCGAAGCCACGCCGCCCACCACCGGGATCACCTGTACGCTGAACTGCCCAAAGGCGCTCGCCAGCTGGTTGGCCACCTGCGTAATAAGCTGGCTGTCGACCTGAAAGCTCGTGACCACCAGCGAAATCGAATCCAGTACCGGGTCGCGCACGGCCGGCGGGACGTAGGTAAACCCGTCAAAGAGCGCCGGCGCAGCATTCAATGACTCCCAGAATTGCTGCAGCAGCGACAGACCGGCATTCACACGCAGCGAAAGGGTGCCCAGCTGCGTGGCCAGCAACGGCAACACAGTTAAGGTAAGTACGATTAAAAACAGGGGGAAGATCAGCAGGGAGATGAGCATCGCCGGAGTTCGTTTCAGGCGGGTGTGGCGCTGCAGAAAACGCATCGGAGTCGTGATCAGCACGACCAGTATGATCGAGCTGAGCAAGAGCAGCAGCACGCTGCGTACCTGCCAGAACGCAACCAGCACAATGATGACGAGCAGCGAGGCAAATACCCGGCTGGCCGTTCGGTTGGCAAGCGGTCTGTTGAGCATGAGGGCCTTCGCCTTTCCGCCGCAAAGTATAGCATGTCCCCCTGTGCAGCGCGCTATACTCTGCGTCCAGGATC
Source organism: Phototrophicaceae bacterium (assembly GCA_965223965.1). Classification (GTDB taxonomy): domain Bacteria; phylum Chloroflexota; class Anaerolineae; order Aggregatilineales; family Phototrophicaceae; genus JAGWBD01. Next base: position 667,523 of record CBDCXX010000006.1, on the reverse strand, counting down.
GCGAAAGGAAACTAACATGAGCGACGCGCTCACCCACGCCCGCGCCAGCCACGAACTCGCCCTGCAGCAACTGATGGAACTCGCCGCCATACCCAGTGTCGGCACTGACCCTGCCCATGCGCAGGACACCTTGCGCGCCGCCCGCTGGCTGGCCGATGAAATGCGCGCCATCGGCTTACAGGAAGTGGCACTGCTGCCAACAGCTGGCAATCCAGTGGTCTATGGCGAGTGGCTGGGCGCCGGCGCGGATGCGCCCACCGTGCTCCTCTACGCCCACTATGACGTGCAGCCAGCCAGCCGCGTGGATGGTTGGGACAGCGAGCCATTCGCGCCACAGTTGCGCGATGGCCGCCTCTATGGGCGGGGCGTCTCGGATGACAAGAGCCACTGCATCGTCACCCTGCGCGCCGTCGCTGCCCTGCTGGCCAGCGACGAGGGCTGCCCGGTGAATGTGCGCTTTCTGCTGGAAGGCGAGGAAGAAAGTGGCTCGCCAAGCCTGCTGCCATTCCTGCGTCAGCAGCGGGAACGCTTGCAGGCGGACAGCGCAATCATCGCTGACGGTGGCTTCGAAGAGCCGGACGAGCCGATCATCGTGACTGCCTTGCGCGGCCTGTCGGCCATGGAGGTTTGCGTCACCGGGCCACGCGTGGACCTGCACAGCGGCATGTACGGTGGCATCGTCCACAACCCGGCCCAGGTGATCGCCGAAATCGTCGCGCAGTTGCATGATCCGGACGGGCGCGTCGCAGTCCCAGGCTTCTACGATGACGTGCTGCCGCTTTCACCCGCAGAGCGTGATCTGCTCATCCAGGGCGAGCTGAGCGACGCGGACTGGGAGACTCTGGTTGGCGCCCCCCAAGACTGGGGCGAGCCGGGCTTCTCGCGCGTCGAGCGAACAGGAGCGCGTCCGACGCTCGAGATCAATGGAATCTACGGCGGCTACAGCGGCGATGGCTTCAAGACGGTGATTCCGTCACAAGCACGAGCGAAGATCAGCTGTCGCCTTGTCGCCGGTCAACGCCCCGATCCCATTTACCGGCTGGTCTGCGACTTCATCCGCTCGATCGCTCCACCCACGGTCGAGGTAACATTCGAGCAGCACGGACTGGGAGACCCTGTGCAGATCGATGTCGCGAACCCGGTAGTGCAGGCGCTGCAGCGGGCCTATGCCCTGCACTGGCCAGGAACGGTGCGCTACCGGCGCACTGGCGGCACCGTACCCATCATTGCCATGTTTAATGAGGTGTTGGGACTCGCCTGTGTGCCGCTTGGCTTCAGCACCAATGACAGTGGCATTCACGGGCCCAACGAAAACTACCGCGTCGACATGTTGTACAAGGGCATCGATACGACGGTACGCTTCCTGCAGGAAATCGCCAGCGGCTAACGGCCCTCGACCGCCAGCAACTGGAATTGTTCCCATTCGGCGGCATCCGTCTCCCATTCCGCGTAGATGGCGGCGCCCTGCACCCAGGCCGCAGACGGCCCTGCCGCTGCCAGACCCGCGCGCAGGCCGTTGAGTGCCGTGACCACATTCTCCACTTCCGGGTCATGGCCGGGCGGCTCCGCATCGTAGGTCGGAATGCCGATCAGCAGCATGGTGCCTTCTCCCAATTCGCTGACCGCTTCAGCGAAGGTTTGCACCTGGTAGGCCATCCATTGTTCGTAATCCATCGCGTTTGTTAGCCAGCTTTGGTAGCTCATGATGGCCATCTGATCGCTGAGCAAGGCGACGTTTTGTTTATAGGCGCGCGACCACTCGGTGCCTGGCAGAATTAGCTCGGGCACGGGGATGTCCGCATTCAGCGGGCTCCAGTCCGGCGGGACGGCGACTGAAATGGGCACCGATTCTCCCAGGCGCAGTCGCACCTTGCGTAACAATTCTACAAAGTGCCTGTCTCCGTCCAATACCGGCTCGATTTTGAGAAAGACCCCGTCGAAGCCTAGTTCGCGTACGACGCTGCTGCAAAAGTCGACGACGCCCTGTTGCAGCACCGGGTCATCCAGACGGTAACCGTCCTCGTCCAGGTTGACGGGCAGGCTGACCCAGCCATGCAGCTCCAGTTCCGGAGATGCTTCCTTGAGCTGGGCAGCAAAGGCCCTGACCTTGTTGAAATTCTCTGCGCCGCGCCAGGTTGCGTCACCCTGCAGCCAGCTCACCCAGGCGAACACAGTGCCGATTTCATTTTCGCGCAGTCGTTCGGCCAGCGTCCTGATGTCGCGCGCCTCATGCTCCTCATAGGTCCATTCCGTGCCCAGCCACAGGGCGTTGGGGAGCGTCTCAGCCTCGGGCGGTTTCAGGCTGCGCAGGATAATTATCACGCCCACCAACAGAATAACGCCCAGCACCAGACCAGCGACGAGGCGGAAGACCGGAATGCGTATCTGCGGCATCGTGATGCGCAGACCACCGGCCGGCGAAAGATGGGAGCCCGCCGTCTCCCGTTTGTGCTGACGCCGGGTCTGACGCAGTTGCTGACGCCTGCGGGCATGGCCGCGGCGCTCGCTCTCTCTGCTCCGTATCAGTCGTTCACGGGCCATACAGTCGTCTCAGCGAGCCTCTTCCAAAATTGGGTCCTGCTCCAGCCCCGGCACCAGATTGGGGGGAAAGCCCCAACTGCTGCAACACCGTATCCTGTTGTAACCACATGGTCGCGCGTTTCTGCTCCGTCTCATGTGTATGCCCCAGGAGATGCAGGGTGCCGTGCACCATCAACAGCATCAGGTCGTCCAGCAAGTTATGGCCGGCCTGCTTTGCCTGCAGTGCCGTCCAGGGCAATGCCACCACCAGATCTCCCAGTACCTGTTCTTCCGTTTCAATACCGTGTGGCAGCGCCGGAAAGGAGAGGACATCTGTGACGCGATCCACGCCGCGGTATTCCCTGTTGAGTGCGCGCACCTGCTCGTCACCGGTGAGCAGTATCGTCACCGTCCCCCGCATCTCCGCCGCCTGCATGCGCAGGGTGACGCGCACCGCCCGCTTCAGGGAAGTGATTTCAATGGCCTGGCCGGTCTCATTATGCAAATAAATGGCGTTCATGTCTGCGGCACTTTCCCGCTTGCGCTCCCGTTGCCCACCTGCCTGCTGCCAGAATCCTGCGTATGCGGTAGCTCCGGCACTTCGGGGAGGGGCCCGGGGCTGGCGCTGACAGCGGGCACAGACTCGGCGCTCAAAGCAGCGAGCCGGGCCGGCTCCGTTTCTGTCTGACCTTGCGCCTGCAAGGCGACTGCAGGTTGCGCGATGGCCGGCGCAGCCTCTGTAACCTTCTGATAGTCGATGCGCGGATGATAGACCGCCTGCAACATCTCAACCAGGATGCGCTGGATAGCGCGAATGTCGTTCAAAGTCAGGTCAGATTCGTCCAGCTGACCGTCGTTCATCTTGCCTTCCACGATGCGCAGCACTATCTCCATTACCTGGGCCCGGCTGGTGGGGCCAATAGACCGCACGGCCGATTCACAGCTGTCCGCCAGCATCATGACTGCCGTTTCGCGGCTGCGCGGCCGTGGGCCGGGATAGCGATAGTCAGCGCTGTCCACGGCACTTTCGTCGCCGCCGGCAGCTTCTACCGCCTTGCGCAAGAAGATAAAGACTTCGGTCGTGCCGTGGTGTTCGCGGATGTAATCGCGCAGACGTCCCGGCAGCCGATACTCACGGGCCAGCAAGTCGCCATCACTCACATGGCTGATAATGATGTCCGCGCTGCGTTCAGGATCTCCGAGCACATCGTGTGCGTTACCCACGCCAAATTGTTGGTTTTCACTGAAGAAGACTGCGTTCCGCATTTTGCCAATGTCGTGGTACATGGCCGCCACCCGCACCTGTTCCGAGTCCGCGCCAATGGCCAGCGCGGCCTGTTCGCTCAGGTTGGCAACCTGCAGCGAATGCTGGTAGGTGCCAGGCGCCTCCCGCATCAGGCGTCGCAGCAGGGGTTGCCCGGGCTGGCTGAGCTCGGCCAGCTTCAGGCTGGTGGGCAGGTTGAAGAAGAGCGTCAGCAGATACATGCCGGCGATAGCGATGGCAGCGGCCAGCACACCATTAATGAGGCTGTAGGGCAACAACACAGTCAAAGAGCTGCCTGAAACGCCCAGGTTGAAGACCGCGGCCACCAGCATGTTGGCCAGACCGATAAACAGGCCCGAAAGGAAGAAATTGTTGAGGCGATCGGTGCTACGCAACGTCAGCAGGCCCATCAGGCCGCCGCTTATGGTTAGCATTGCCAGTTCCAGGGATCCGGTCGACACCAGACCCAGCAGAAAGGACAGATTGATGGTGCCGATGAGGGCGATGCGCGGCGATGCGATGGAGACATATAGCAGTGCCAGCGCCGCAGTCGGATACAGATAGAGTTCGGACGGCATGCTGTTCAATTGCAGCAGCCGCGCGCCCGCCAGCACCAGCAGGAACAGGCCTGCCAACAGCAAGGCGAAACTGGCCCTGCCCAACAGGTCGCGCTCGAAGCGCAGAATGTACAGGGAGGTCAGCGCAAGCACCAGCAGGCTGGCGAAAAAGGCCTTGCCTACTTCCTGCAGACCTCGGGTCTCGGTCTGCAACAGACCCAGCACGCCCATGGCTTCCATGTCAACGACTGTGATCTGTTCGTTCTGGCGCACTACAACCTCATTAAAGGCGAAGGTGCGTTCCACCGGCTCGACCGCAGCGACCGCCGCCTCGCGCGCGGCCTCGGTGGCCGCTTCGTTAGGGAAGGTATTGGGACGCAGCAGGTCCTCGACAATCGCGACGATGATCTCGGATTCAGTAGAGGAGAAACGAATGCTCACCTGGGTCGGCAGCTGGGTGCGCACCACGTCCAGGTTCGTTGCGCGGCTAGGCTCGCGCATGGTGCGTTCAAGGACATTGATGATCTCGCCGTCGACGCTCTCCCAGGCCTCCGCCGACATGTTGAGGATGCGGTCTATCTGTTCTGCGCTCAGCGTCAACGCCGTTATCTGCTGCAAATCATCCGCGCGCTGCGCCACCGAGCTGAAGCTGTCACTTCGTGCATTGCGGATGTAATCCAGTATCTGGCGTGCCAGAAGACTCTGGGTACGGCTGACGTTTGGGTCCGGCGGGTCATAAACCAGCGCGACTGCCGCCGCAGCCTCGCTGCGATTCAGCTCGGTCAGCACTTCGCTCTCGAAGGTGATGCTGAAGGGGGAGAGGACGTTTTGCTCAGCTACCTGACCGACGCGCAGGTCACCGCTGCCCGTCCACCAGGGGAGCAACACGTCGCTGGCGACGATGACCGTCGTCAGCAGCACAAAGAGCATCGCCGCGATGAGAAAACCGGTCGCGTGCAGGCGCCGCCCTGACGAGGCGCGAGTCGGGTAGCCCCGGCGCACGGCGTCCTCCCTCACACGCTCGCTCATCAGCTACTCCCTCGCGCCGGGTCACCTGAGCCTGGCCAACCCTGCCCACAGGTTCCCGGCTTCCCGTAAAGGCCTGATATATCCAGCAGCTACAGAATCGGCGTGGCGCGCACCAAACCATCCTCGTAGCGCCCCAGACGCGCCGGCACAATACGGTTTGCCAGTGCACGAGGATGCACAGCGCGCACCCTCATCCAGGTATCAGTATACCCGACGTTGATGAAGCCTTCCGGCGTCGCACCGGCTACCTGCTCCCACAGCACTGCCAGCGTCAGCCCCTCCAGTCCAGCGGCGTGACGCCGCTCCAGCGTCGCCCCCAGGCCGCGCAGGATTGCGCTACGATGCTTCTTCGTTTCCTCCGAAACTTGCTGGCGCATGCGGGCGGCAGGCGTGCCTGGCCGCCGGCTGTAGCGAAAGACGTGCAGACCAGCGAAGTCCTGTTCCTCTATGAACTCCTGGCTGGCGGCGAACTCGGCCTCACTCTCGCCCGGGAACCCGACCATGACATCCGTGGTGATGCTCATCTGTGGCACGCGCGCACGGATTGCCGCGAGCAGCACCCGAAAGTCACGCCGGTTGCAGCGCCGCCGCATACGCCGCAGCGTGGCGTCGCATCCGCTTTGCAACGGCAGATGCAGATGCCGGCAGAGGCGCGCATCCTGCCACAAATCGAAAAAGTCGGGCGTCAACTCCCATGGCTCCAGAGAGGACAGACGCAAGCGTGGTATGTCCGTATCCGCCAGAACTGCGCGCAGCAGTGTATGCAGGCCTTGCTCCAACCCCAGGTCGCGGCCGTAACTCCCCAGCTGCACGCCACTCAACACCGCTTCCTGATAGCCCTGCGCATGCAATTGACGGATCTCCGCCAGCACCTGCGCCAGGCTTCGGCTGCGGCCGGGGCCACGCGCAAGGGTCGTCACGCAAAAGGTACAGGCGTGATCGCAGCCATCCTGGACCTTCACGAAGGCCCGCGTGCGCATCCCTGGCGCCGGCAAGGCCGGGGACGATCCGTCCGGCGCCGGCCCGTCCAGCAGGTCAACGATCTGCTCCTTTTCCAGGTTGCCCACAACGTGACGAACGTTGGGCAGAACGCTCAGCTCCTGAGGCGCAAGCTGCGCATGACAGCCCGTCACCGTGATTTCGGCAGCAGGCGCCTGGCGCGCCAGCTCGCGCAGGAGTCTCCGGCTGTCCGCCCCGGCGGCCTGCGTGACCGTGCAGGTGTTGACGACGATCTGTTTGGCCTGCGCCGGGTCCTGCGTCAGCTCGTGACCGCGCGCCTGGAAGCCACGGCCAAGCGCGTCGATTTCTGCCTGGTTGAGCCGGCATCCCAGTGTACGCAGATGGACTTTCATGCGCTCGCTCCTGCCAGCTGCGGCATCCTCACCAGCAGATTATCGAAAGCCAGCACCACGCCGGCCTGCTGCAAGGACTGCGCCACCAGGGCAATGCGCCCGGCCTCCGGCGATTCGTCCGGCAAAGTCAGGCGCATCTGACCATCGATACACTCGTCATTCGCCCACGTGCTGCGGGCCTGAGAATCATCCGGGATGCAGAGCGCCACCTGTTCGCCGTTGATATAAAACTGCAAGGTGCTCTTCTGCGCGACGACACGCAGCCGGTTGCTGACTTCCAGCCCCTGCCGAATCAGCGGCGAAGGAATCCAGGCGCTCAGGATCTGCTGCTCACCAGCAAGGCTTCGCCGCAGTTGATAGTAGCCATCGCTACTTATGAGGAAGAGATAGTAGCTGCGCGACGCATTGAATCCAGCCCGCTTCAAACCAAACGCCTCCAGGACTGGCGCAGATTGCGCTTCACGCAGGCGAAAGAGCAGGCCGTAGCCATTGTCCAGTGGCCCGGCCAGCGGGCGCGCCTCAACCTCCAGGTCGAAATCATGAAAGTGCGGCCCGGTCGCCGCGTAGACCAGGCTTTCGGGATCGCCCGCGCTCAGCCGGAGCGCGCCTTCCACCAGTTGCGCCGACAGACGGCCTTCAAAGAGGTCCTGATCCCGCGCAGCGCTGGTGAAATCTGCTGCATGGAGCAAGGCTTCGGGTCCGCCGCTGGCGACATGCGACAAATTGGCGGCCAGCCGCGACACTTCTGTCAGGGCGGCCAGCGACCCGGCCAGGGTGAACAGAATGAGCAGGCTGCGCAAGAGGCATGCCTCGTTTGGCTGCGGCAGGCGAGTCTGGCACAGCATCCTGACGGGTGCAAGCGCCGGACTTCGGGAGTATACTGGGTTGGGTCGCGGATGACGCTGAAAACAAGGTGGGCGGGTGAAGGAGCAGGCATTGTCCGAACTGATGAATCCGGACAACATCCCGGTGGTGCCGGAAAACGGTGACGCAGGTTGGCGGCCGGACCCCGCCCATCCGCGGCGGCGGCCGCCCTGGATCAAGGTCCGCGCGCCGTCCGGCGCAACTTACGAGCGTGTGCGCGAGTTGATGCGCTCGAAGACCTTGCACACGGTCTGTGAAGAAGCGCAGTGCCCCAACATCGGCGAATGCTGGGGCCAGGGTACAGCCACTTTCCTTATGATGGGCGATACCTGTACCCGTTCCTGCGGCTTCTGCGACATCCAGACCGGGCGTCCGGCACCGCTGGACTGGGCCGAGCCGAATCGCGTGGCCGAGGCCGTGCGCGCCATGGGGCTCGAACATGTCGTCATCACCAGCGTCAACCGTGACGAACGTCCTGATGGCGGCGCGCCCATCTTCGCCATGGTCATCCGCCGCATTCGCCAGCTGCAACCGGGCTGCAGCATTGAGGTGCTCATTCCCGACTTCAAGGGCGACGAAGCCGCGCTGCGCATCGTCACAGACGCCCGCCCCGAAATTCTCAATCACAACGTGGAGACTGTGCCGCGTCTCTTCCGGCGCGTGCAACCGCAGGATCGCTACGAATGGGCTCTGGCCACCCTGCGCAATGCCAGGACGCTTGACCCGCAGGTGTTGACCAAGAGCGGCATAATGGTCGGTCTGGGCGAGACCATGGACGAGCTGCTGGCGACCATGCGCGATCTGCGCGCCTGTGACGTGGACATCCTGACCGTCGGCCAGTATCTGCAACCAGGCAAGAAGTACCTGCCCGTCGAACGCTTCTACCTGCCAGAAGAATTCGATGCTATTCGCGGGGCCGGGCTGGCCATGGGCTTCCGCTGGGTAGAAAGCGGGCCGCTGGTACGTAGCAGCTACCGCGCCGGCGAACAGGTGCGAGCCCTGTCACAGCGGAACGAGTTTCGCCTGCGCGTCGCACCTGATCAGTAAGCTTGTTGCGGGCAATTTGAATCCTGCCCTCATCAAACATTCACATATAAACAACCTGTGCTATACTGCCTCCAATGCCTTTCATTCAGGAGTGGACGCCTTCGTGACAATAGCGAGGGGAGGCCACAATAATCGACAGGGGACCGGCGGCTACGTGCTACAGGAATTGCTGGTTCGCGCAGATCAGCGCGGTTTCATTACCCTGGATGACATTCTCGAACTATTTGATGAACATGTAAACGCGTCTGCCCTTGATGCCCTCTACAGCGAACTGGACGAATTGGGCATAGAGTTGCGTCAGGACGGCGAGGGCAACCGTACGCTGCTCCACGTGGAACGGGATACCCGGGCTGCGGATGAAAACAACACCGACATCGGCGACATCAATGCTGTCTCCGCCGACGATCCCGTCGGCCTTTATTTTCGCCAGATGGCCCAGGAACCGCTGCTCACAGCCCAGGACGAGATCGACCTCGCCCGCCGCATTGAGGCTGGCCACAATGTGCGGGAGAGTATGGATGAGCCCGACGCCAGCTTGCGCTACAATGACATTGAGCTGGCGCGCATGCTGCGTCAGGAAATGGATGGTCAGGCCGCCCGCGAGCACCTCGGCCGCGCCAATACGCGCCTGGTCGTCAGCATCGCCAAACGCTACATGAACCAGGGCCTGCCCTTCCCGGACCTCATTCAGGAAGGCAATGTCGGTCTGATGCGCGCCGTCGACAAGTATGACTACAAGCGCGGTAACCGCTTCAGTACCTACGCCACCTGGTGGATCCGCCAGGCCATCACGCGCGCGCTCGCCCAGAAGACCCGCACCATCCGCATCCCGCTGCATATGACCGAGCGCATCCGACAAATGTATCGTGCTGCCCAGTCGCTCGAGCAGAAGTTGGGCCGTCGCCCTACGCCTGAAGAAATCGCCGTAGAAATGGATTTGCCGTCCGAAATTGTTTGCCGCATGATGGACGCCAGCCAGCACGCCATCGCCCTGGAGCGCCCCGTCGGCGAGGACGGCGACAGCGAATTCGGCGACTTTATCGAGGACCAGGATTCCCCCAGCCCGGTCGAGGTCGCCACGAGCAACCTGCTGCAGGAGACCATTGAGGAAGTGCTGGCCGAACTAACGCCGCGCCAGAGCCACATCCTGCGCCTGCGCTTTGGCCTTGGCGACGGCGAACCCCACACCCTTGAGGAAATCGCCAGCAAGTTCGGTCTCAGCCGCGAGCGCATTCGCCAGCTGGAGAAGGAAGCCCTGCGCCGCTTGCGCCACCCGCGCCTGGCGCACAATCTGCGCGATTACCTCCCCTGACCAGCCCGTAACCTCGCACGCCAACGCTGTGGCACACTGGAAATGCACAACCTGCCGTGCTAGATTCCGTGAGTGGCCAGACCCACCTTCGAGCGCGCCACACAGAGCGCGGAGATTCTGACATGACCGAGTCCACCGTCCGCCACGCCTGGTTTCGCGGCGCAGTCGTCCCGCTGGAGAAAGCCAAAATCGGCGTCAACACGCAGGCCCTGCAATACGGCACAGCCGTATTTGCCGGCATGCGGGCCTACTGGAACGAAGCGCAAGAGCAGCTCTACCTCTTCCGCCCCTTCGATCACTTCGAGCGCCTGCTGCAATCCGCCGCCCTGCTGCGCATCAATCTCGATTACACGCCGGCGCAACTGCTAGACAGCCTGCTTGCCCTGCTGCGCGCCGAACAGCTGGACTGCAACTGCTACATTCGGCCGTTGGTCTACAGCAGCGAAGAGACGCTGGGCGTTCACCTGCTGGATGCGAAGCCGGAGCTGGCCATCACGCTCATGCCGCTGCGCGACAGAGGCTTCGTGAGCCAGGAAAACGGTGCACACGTCTGCATCTCTGCCTGGCGCCGCGTGGACGACAACGCCATTCCGGCGCGCGGCAAGATCTCCGGCGCCTACGCCAATTCGCTTATGATCCGTTCGGACGCCATGATTGCCGGCTACGACGATGCCATCGTGCTCAACAACGACGGTCACATCGCCGAGTGCAGCGTGGCCAATTTCTTCCTCGTGCGCAAGGGCGTGGCCATCACCCCGCCGATATCCGCCAACGTGCTCGAGGGCATCGTGCGCCGCTCCCTCATTCAGTTGCTGCGCGAGGAACTGGGCGTCGAGGTGCAGGAGCGCACCGTCGACCGCACTGAGGCCTATCTGGCCGACGAAATGTTCATGTGCGGCACCGGCGCCCAGGTCACACCCATCACGCAAATCGAGCATCGCCCGGTCGGTGACGGCGAAATCGGCCCGCTCACCGCGCGCCTGCGCGATCGCTTCATGGATGTGGTGCACGGGCGCGACGAGCGCTATCTCGATTGGCTGACGCCGGTCTACTCCCTACAGCCTGTGGCCGGCTGAATGATGGCTACCATCTCAGCTCCCGTCACAGCACGTGCTGTCGTCCGCGTCCGCGAGCTCTCGCGCGAGTTGCGCCTGGGCAAGGTCAGTGTGCATGCCCTTCGTAATGTAAACATGGAAATTTACGCCGGCGAGATGGTGAGCATTGTCGGCCCCTCCGGCAGCGGCAAGAGCACCCTGCTGGGCCTGATCGGCGGCCTCGATTCGCCCAGCAGCGGCAGCGTGGAAATCGACGGTGTTGACATCACGCACATGAACGAGGACCAACTCACCACCATTCGCAATGAAAAAATCGGCTTTGTCTTTCAATTTTTCAACCTCATCCCCACCCTCACCGCGCTTGAGAATGTCGCCCTGCCCATTCAGTTCGCACACAGGCCACGCTACCAACCCTGGCAACGCGCCCGCGAATTGCTGGACTTGCTGGGCCTCGGCGACCGCATGAACCATCGTCCCGCCGAGCTTTCCGGCGGGCAGCAACAACGCGTCGCCATTGCTCGCGCCCTGGCCAACAACCCGCCGCTACTGCTCGCCGACGAGCCCACCGGCAATCTGGACACAGCTTCCGGCCACGTCGTCCTCAAGGCGCTGCGCGACGCGCAACGCGAGGCAGGCGCAACGGTCGTCCTCGTCACCCACGATCCCGAGCTGGCGGACATCACCGACCGGCAACTGACCCTGGTGGACGGAGAGATCGTCACAGAGCCAGAGACAGCAGCCAGTGAACGCGCCTGAACGATCCGCCACCTGGCCCATTACCATCGCGGGCATCAAACGCGAACTGCGCCTGTTTGAAATCAGCCCGGGCGTGCGCATCGCCATCCTCAACATCCTCGGCGACAGCGAGCTTGTTGCTGCCGCCAGCGTTGCCCTCGCCAGCCGCCTCCGGGAGTTCAATGCGGAGGTGCTGGTCTCGCCGGAGGCCAAGGCCATCCCCCTGGCCTACGCGCTCTCAATGGAGATGCAGCTGCCCTATGTAGTGCTGCGCAAGTCGCACAAGCCCTACATGGGGGAGGCGTTGGCCGCGGAGACCTTGAGCATCACCACCGGCCAACCGCAAATGCTTTTTCTGGACGAGCGCGACCGGGAGCTGGTGCGCGGCAGCCGAGTCATCCTGCTTGACGATGTGATATCCACCGGCAGCACGCTGCAAGGCCTGCGCCTCATTATGGGAAAGGCCTTCGCCGAGGTCGTGGCCGAGGCGGCAATCCTCACCGAGGGCGACCGCGCCAGCTGGAGCAACATCGTCGCTCTTGGACACCTGCCAGTCTGGGTGGACGAATAGCCTCACGCCTCATTGCCCGGGCAGCTTCTCCAGCACCAGCAGGTGCGACAGGCCCCACAGATCCAGCGGGCCGCCCTCCATGCCCTGCAGCAGCGCACGCAATACTTGCGCCGGCCGACCGAAACGCCCGACCAGATTGTCGTAGCCGCCGTAGATGCGACGCATCTCCACAACGCGTGCGGGGCAGCCTTGCGTCAGTCCCAGCAAACTGCGCCGCGTGTAGGCACGCACGTGCGGCGCCAGGCGGTCACGCAGGGCGTCCGGCAGCCAGTTTATGAACGGCGTGTTGCCGAAGTGATAGCGGCCGCGCCAGAAGTGGCCGTGCGTCTCAAAGGGATACCAGCGGTTGGGGCAGAATATTACGGCGCGCCCACCGGGCTTTAACACGCGCAACATCTCCTGCAGGGCCTGCCGGTCATCCTGCACATGTTCGAGGACTTCATTGGAAAGCACGGTGTCGAAGCGCTCGCTGGCATAGGGCAGCTGCTCGGCAGCGGCGACGATCGCCTGAGGCGTCGCCGACTGCGCCTGCAACGCCCGCCCTGGCTCGATGTCGAAGAGCGCAACCGTAGCCCCGTAGCGCTGGCGCATTTGCGCGGCGTACATGCCGATGCCGCCACCGGCTTCCAGCACGAGCGCATGCTCCAGCCGGGCATGACGCGCAATCATCTGCAGGCGGCGCTCCTGACCGGCGCGCCACACATAGCTGGGCTCACCGCGCAGCGCGGCCTGTGATTGTTCGGGCATTTTCCAGAATTTTCTGTGGCGAAGCGCGCTAAATTCCGCTAGGGTACGGTAGTCTACCGGGAAGTATGGAAGATCGGCAAGCGTGGGCCCTGCAGTGCCACACGAGTCCGTGCTCCGAATTCGTCAGTTAGTCAGGGAGACCCACATGTTCTATAAAGCAAGGTTTTTGCTCATCCTGCTCGTCCTGATGCTCGGCACCGGCCTCGGTGCCCAGGACATGGAGCCGCAGTATGCAGGGCTCGACATGGACCTGAGTGGCATAAACATTCGTATGGCCAATATCGGTGGCGGCACCTATGAAGTCATGTACGAATCGATTTCGGTCTTTGAAGAGGCCACCGGCGGCGCCGTCGAAATCGTAGCTCTACTGGACGGTTTCGCCATCGACCAGAAGCTGAAGGTTGATTTCGCTACCGGCGCGGCCGACTACGACGTCGCCTGGGATCACACCAGCTTCATGGCCCAGTACACGAATTTCCTGCTGCCCCTGAACGACTTCTTCAACGCTGATGAACTGGCGGCCTTCAGCCCGGCCATCATCGATTCCGCCACGGTTGACGGCAACATCTACCTGATTCCGCGCCATGCAGACATCAGCCCGCTGCACTATCGCCTCGACCTCTACGAGAACGAGGAGATCGCTGCGGAATACATGGCTGCCACCGGTGAAGCCCTGGAAGTTCCGGGCACCCTGGAGCAGGTTGACCGCCATGCGCGCTTCTTCGTCGAAAACGGCCACAGTACCTTCGGTTACACGCTGGCCGGCCGCGACGAGGCGCTCAACGGGCGCTTCTACGAGCTGCTCTTCGCCAGTGGCGGCGCCGTCTTTGACGAGAACTGGGAGCCCGTCTTCAACAGCGACATCGGCGTGGCCGTTGCCGAAATGCTGCATGGCTGGCACCGCGACAGCATCATACCGGCCGACACCACCTCGCTGGTCTGGGACGGCGTGGCTGCCTACTTCTGCAATGGCGACACCGCCCTCAAGCTGGAATGGTACGGCTGGTACGCCTACTTCCAGGATCCGGCCAACTGCCCCGCAATCTCCAATAACTTTGGCCTGGCGCGCGGCTTCACCGGCCTGAGCATTGGCGGCGACGCTGTGCGGCCCACCGGCTGGGCGGGCGCGCATGCCTTCTCCATCCCGGCTACGGCTCCCAACCCCGAGGCCGGCGCCCAGCTGATCAAGTTCCTCTCGTCCGAGCGCGTTTCCTATGAGGAAGCGCAGCTGGGCTACCTGCCGGTGCGCGACGACGTCTGGAATCGTATCATTGCTGATGCCGAAATGGCCGAGAACCCCCTTGACAAGGAACGCCTCGTGCTGGCCCAGCTGCAAATCTCTGAAGACTTCAGGACGCCGCCGCTCATCGCCGAGTGGATCCCCTTCTCCAACCTCCTGTACCCCAAGCTGCAAGCAATCATGCTTGGTGACATCAGTGCGCAGGAAGGCCTGGATCAGGGCGCAGCCGAGACCCGCGAACTCATGGCGGATGCCGGCTACTACGGCTAGTTTTCCTCAACGTGCGCTCTGGTCAGGCTCGCCCTGGCCAGAGCCACAGCTTCATTCCAGGACACAGTCCCGACATGAGTCTTCAGGCCAGCGCGCAATCAGACAGCGCAGCACCCGGTCGGGATGCCGCCGATCGTCGCATCAGCGCTCGCTGGTTCCCGCTGTTCATGCTTCTGCCGGCCATCATCTTCATCCTCGTCATCATGCTGTTCCCGCTGCTCTATTCGCTTTACGTCAGCTTCACGCCCTACGAGCTGCTCAAGCCCAACAGCCTGAAGTTCGAACTGGCTACCGCCCTGCGCAACTATCAAAAGCTTTTCGCCGACGCCATTTTCTGGAAGGCCGTGGGCAACACCATCATCTTCCTCGCAATCTCCATCAACCTCAGTTACTTGATCGCGCTGGGCCTTTCCCAATTGCTGGCGCGCGTCACCAGGGGGCAAGGGTTGATGCGTACGCTGCTGATGGTGCCAATGATGTTTGCGCCCATCCTGGTCGGCTTTCAGTTTCGCTGGTTCTTCAACGCCAACGTGGGGCTCGTGAACAACCTCTTGTATTCACTGGGGCTGTTCCAGGAGCGCGGCCAGCTCGCCTGGCTGGTGGACGAGCCATTTGGGATGTTCAGCATCGTCGTGGCCTCGATCTGGATGAACCTGCCGGTGCTGACCATCATCCTGCTGGCCGGGACGCTATCCCTGCCGCGCGAGACCTTTGAGGCCGCCGACGTCGATGGCGCGAACAGCTGGCAACAGTTTCGCTTCATCACCTTTCCGCTGCTGGCGCCTTTCAGCTACATCTCACTGACCATCCTCTCGCTCGATATTTCCCGCGCCTTCGATATCGTCCGCATCATGACCGACGGCGGACCGGCGCACCGCACCGAGCTGATCTGGACCTACGTCACCCGCCTGGCGATTGAAAACACCAAGTTCGGCCTCGGCAGCGCCATGTCCTGGGTGACCGTGCTGCTGGCAGTGGCCTTTACCCTCTATTTCTTCCGTCAACTCGTTCGCTCGCGGGTAGTCAAATGATCTCAAGCCGGGTCGGGCAGAATCGCCGTCGTAACCAGCGCATCATGAACGTGCTCGCCTGGGCCATTCTGATTATGCTGGCATTGCCCGCCTTCTGGATCGTTCTGACCGCTTTCCGCCCAAACTCTGAAATCAACAGCTGGCCACCAGTCTGGGTTCCCAGGGAGCTCACGCTGGATGCCTTCGCCACCATGTTCGGTTTGCACCCTGAAGAACGAATGCGCGTCCCGGTCGAGAGCTACATGCGCAATTCCCTGGTCGCCGCCGGTATCAGCACACTGGCCGCTGTCAGTATCGGCACGCTGGCCGGCTACGCCTTCGCGCGCTTCCGCTTCCGCTTCCACACCGCGGCCTTTCTCGGCATCATGCTGTCGCGCGCCATTCCTGGCGTTGCGCTCAGCCTGCCACTCTTCATCCTCTTCAACCAAATGCGCCTGGTGAACAACATCTTCGGCCTGGCCGCGGTCTACATCGCCATGAACATCCCCTTCAGCACCTGGCTGATGGACGGCTTTTTCCGGCAGATACCGCATGACCTGACCGAGGCGGCCTATATCGATGGTTGTGGCTACTGGACTGCCTTCTGGCGCGTGGAGTTGCCGCTGGCCCTGCCTGGCCTGGCCACGGCGGCCATTTTCGCCTTCCTGGCCGCCTGGAACGAGTTTCAGATCGTCAGCGTGCTCGCGCGCAGCGCCGCTGCGCGCACCTTCCCGCCAGGTCTGTTTGACTTCACCGAGCAGTTCACCTTCGACTGGCGCGGCATGGCTGCCATGAGCGCCATCATGATGATCCCGGCCATCATCTTCGTCATTCTGGTGCAGCGCAACCTCGTCAGCGGGCTGACCTTCGGCGCCACCAAGGGCTAGTTCCCGGAATACACCAAGTCAATCCGAGTGGAAGAGTTCGTCAATCGTCTTCCACCATTCGCCTTCCGCGCGCGACTCGGGCGGCTGCTGCATTGGCATGCAAATGTCCCACCAGCGCTGCGTGGCTTCGTCCGCGGCCATCTTCGCCATGTCGCCCTCGAAATCGTCGCCGTGGTATTCGAAGTAGGCGAACAGCAGGCCTTCATGGTGAAATATCGAATAGTTGCGGAGGTTGCAGTCTGAAATCTTCTGCAGCACCTCCGGCCACACATCCGCGTGCAACCTGCTGTACTCCTCCAACTGCTCCGGCCTGATGCCGATGACCTGCCCGAAACGTTTCATCGCCTTCCTCCCCTGTTATTCGGCGCGCAATATCTGGGCTGCCTGTACCAGCACCCGCAGCTTTTCGCGCGCGACATGGCGGGCCGTCATGCTGTAACCACAATCGCTGCTCAGCCACAGGCGTTGCACGTCGTTATGCTTCAATAACTCGCGCGTACGCTCGACGATGATGTCCGGCGTCTCGACCGCGCGCGCCTTCACGTCCACCACCCCCGCGCTGAGGAACTGGTCGTCCCGGGCGTGGCGCGCGAAGAGGTCCGCCTGCCACATGCCGCGGTTGGCAAACTCCAGGTGCAGGATGTCCACGTGCATCTTGCTGAACCAGGGCGCGATGTGCCCGTAAGTGCGATGCGCCACCGCCGGCCGGCCCAGAAAATTGCCAAAGCAGATGTGAAGGCCGATGGTCGCGTCTACGCCTTCGACCATGGCGTTGAACATGTCCACGAACTCCGCCAGCGGCACAAAGTCGTCGATGGCCGAAGGTTCATCCACCTGGATGTGGGTTGCGCCGGCGGCGACCACGTCTTTCAGCTCCTGATTGAGCAGCGGCACCAGCGCCCAGGCCACCTCGCGCTTGTCACGGTATACCTGCCCCGGGTTCATGCGAAAGGCAAAGGTCACCGGCCCGCCCAGCGGCGTCACCAGCGGCTTCTGCGTGCGGCTACGCGCAAACTGCAGCTCCTCCACCAGACCGAAGCCCGTCGGAGCTGTGATACGCTCCTTCACGCGAAAGGCGTCGATCATGTCCGGGCCGGGATAGCCCAGCTGCCGCTCCCAGGGGATCGCCTCCACGCCCTGCATGTAGTCATAGAAACCGACAAGGAAGTTGAAGCGCCGCATCTCGCCGTCGGATATGACGTCCAGACCGGCTTCTTCCTGCTCCATGATCGCCAGCATGGTGGCGTCGTCGAAGGCTTCGCGTATATCAACGCTGCCCAGCTCGCCGCGTTTCATGGCCTCGCGCACGACGAAGAGCCAGCCCGGCGTTCCGTAGCTGCCGATCACCTGGGTCGGGAATGCTGGCAGATCCTTGTAATGATACATGGGCTACTCCAGCGGTTTGCGTTGTCCGGTGCGCGGATAATGATCCTCACGGATGAGGCGATCTTCCTTGTAGATGTACCAGGGACAAGGCGCCTGGTGGTCGAGCGTGTGATCCAGCGGGCGCAGCAGATAGCCGCGGGTGCGGCCCGGCAGCCACTCCATGGCGATGGCGCAGTGCGCGCAGTACCAGTGCACGTCGGTCTTTTGCCACACCCAGTCGTGTGCGATCTCATTAACGCCATGCGGCGCCAGCACCCAGGGGTCACGTCCCGTTTCCGGGTCGCCACGACGCATCACGCCGCCGCTGCCACAGGGATCGAAAGCGACCATGAAGCGGTCGCCCTGGTCGGCGACGATGACGTCGCCGCGGCGGCGTGCGCCGCTGAAGTGGCCACCACGCATACCCTCCACCGTCAGGCAGACCTTCTCCCAGGGCGTCATTTCGTCCCAGGCGGCGTAGCGGTCGCCCCAGATGTCCTGGTGAGTATGCAACACAGTTTCCAGCACCCCCTCCTCATCATATTCATTGGCGATGAAGGACAGCTGGTCCTGCATCCAGGCCACCTGCAGATCATGCACGTTCAGATAGGCCAGATGCATGCGTTCCAGCCAGTAGACAGCCTCATCCTCGCGCTCTTCCGCCAGCGCCGTCAGCGCCTTTTCCTGCTCCGGCAGCCCGAAGGGATAAGCGCGGAAGGCGCGCATGACTCCGGCCGCGGCAGTGGTTGCACTCGCGTCCGTGCCACCGGCTTTCAGGATGATGTAGCGCATGGTGTCCTGGATCCAGACATGCATGATGCCGTTCATGATGTCCATTTCCTGACGGTAGTAACGCAGCAGGCTGGCCGCCAGCCTGCGCTCACCGGCCGCGATGGCCTCCTCGGCCAGGGTCTGCGATGAAACGCCGATTGTCTCGATGCTGTCCAGACGCAACTCGCGGCCGATGGTCGCCGAGTGCGCGATGCGGACCTGCGCCAGCCGGTTCATTTCAGTTCATCTCCATCCCGCCAGAGACATTAATAGCCTGCCCGGTGATGTAGGCGCCATCGTCCGAACAGAGGAAGGAAACCGCCGCGCCGATATCCTCGGTTGCGCGCGCCGCGCGCTGCAGCGGCACCATCTCCTCCACGCTCTTTTGCATCCAGCCGCCGCGCTCCAGGCCAAAGCGTTCAGACTGCACGCGGTCGATATCGTCCCACATCGGCGTTTCAACGATGCCGGGACAGATGGCGTTGACGATGATACCGTGCGGCGCCAGCCACTCTGCCGCGCTCTGTGTGATGCTAATGACTGCCCACTTGGCCGCCGAGTAATGCGCGGCAAAGGGGCGCCCGCTGCGGCCGGCCACAGAAGATAGATTGACGATGGCAGCCGGGGGCTGTGCGTCGTTGCCTCCTGCTTCCTGTTGCTTCACCATCTGCACAGCCACGCGCTGCAGGCAAAAAAACAGGCCGCGCTGATTCACCCGCTGCAGCCAGTCCCATTCCTCCGGCGTGATTTCGTCGAAGGGCATGGTGTGCAGTACGCCAGCGTTGTTGACGAGGATGTCGATGCGTCCATGCTGCGCGACCACCTCGTCAACCATCGTCTGGATCTGAGCCACGTCCCCGATGTCGATCTGCCAGGGCAGCGCCGCGCCCGCATACTGATCGACTTCAGCGGCGGCGGCCTGCGCGCGCCCCGCGTCGTACTCCGCGATGATGACCGTCGCGCCTTCCTGCGCCAGGCGCGTGGCAATGCCCTTGCCGATTCCCTGGCCGGCGCCGGTCACGATGGCGACCTTGCCCCTGTGTCGATTTGCAATCGCCGCCATGGGTTACTCCCCGATTTCGGATGGTTGCAGCGAGCGATGCTCCGCGGCCGAACGATAGGCCGCCTGCACCACCCTCAGAGTATTCAGGTTGTCGGCGCTGGCGGTGGGCGGCTCGCTGTCCGTTTCGATTGCGATCATCAGGCCCGCCATGGGCCCGACGAAAGCATCCGGGATCCACTTTTCGTCCAGCGTCAGTTCGACCGCTTCTGCGTCCCTGCCCCGATAGACCAGCGTGTCAGGTCGGCCGTCAGGATAGTCGTAAAGCAGGCCGATGGTGCCCTCTATGGCGCCTTCCGTGCCCAGAAAGCGGAAAGTCGCCTCCGGCTCGCCGTGCAAATTGTAATGATTGGCCGCCACCGTGGCCTGCAGCCCGTCCGCGTAGTCGAGCACGGTGACCGTCTTGCTTTCGCCGACCACCGGCGCCTGCTCTGCGTAGCGGGCATGCCGACTGGTGACCCACTGCGGGTCGCCAAAGAGGAAGCGCAGAGAATCCAGATAGTGGATGCTGTGGTACATCACCTCCAGCCGTGGCGCTTGCGCCAGCCACGGCCACATGTGCCAGGGCGTGGCGATGGATACCAGGATCTGCGCGTCGGACGGCTGGCCAATCGCCCCCATACCAATGAGTTCCTTGCTGGCGGCGATGCCGGCATCCCAGCGCATCTGCTGGTTGCTGGCCTGCTTTACGCCCGCCTGCTGCGCTGACTCCACGATGCGCAGCGCCTCGCCGAAGTCCTCGGCCAGCGGCTTCTGACAGAGCATGTGCTTGCCCGCCGCGGCCACCTGTTCCACGATGGCCAACTGCTCCCAGGCCGGCACGGCGATGTCCACGATCTCGACCGCCGGGTCGGCCAGCAATTCGTCCAGCGACCCATACACGCGTGCGATGTCATTGGCCACCGCCACCGACTTTGCCGCTTCGCGGTTGATGTCATAGACACCGACCGAACGAAAGCCCGCCTTGCGGTAGGCCGGCATGTGCGCGTACTGCACGATGCCGCCGCAGCCCACACTGCCGATGCCCATATCCATGCGTTGTGGCAGCCGCGGCCGCCAGTTCACGTCCTGCGGATTTACGTTCATGGGTCCAGACCAAGCCCGTAAAAGCTGTTGCCAGTGCCGACCCAGATGGCCGCGCGCTCGGCATCGCTGAGGTCAGCCAGCGCCTTTGCGGTCTCGTCATGCACTTTTCTGTAGGTGCCGGCAAGAATGGCGACCGGCCAGTCACTGCCGAACATCAGCCGGTCGGCGCCAAAGAGCTCCAGAGCCACGTCAATTGACGGCTTGATGTCCTCCCAGGTCCAGTTCTCAAGGTCCGCCGTTGCCGTGTTCAGGCCGGAGACCTTGGCGTAGACATTAGGATTCTCGGCGGCGGCGGCCATTTGCGCCTGCCACTCGCGACGGGCATCCGCCTCCAGCGGCGGCTTGGCCAGGTGATCGATGACCATCTTCAGCCCGGGCACGCGTTCCGAGAGCGTCGGCACCAGCCGCAAGTGATTGGGGAACACCGCGACCACGTCGTAGGTCAAGTTTCGATCTGCCAGCAGTTGCAAGCCTTCAAAGACTTTGTCCTGGATCACCCACTCAGGATCTTCTTCCTCGTGGATAAGATGGCGTATGCCGCGGAAGTAAGGGTTGTTGCCGTAATTCTCGTCCAGCTTGCGCGCCATTGCGGCGGGGTCGAGCAGCGGCAGCCAGCCGACCACCCCGGCTACCCAGTCATTGGCGGCCGCGGTCGCCAGCATGTAGTCCGAATCCTCGTAGGAGTTCGCCGCCTGTACGATGACCGTCTTGTTCATCCCGACATCGGCCAGCTGTGGCTCCAGGTCGGGCGCCTCAAAGTTGGCGTAGATGGGGCCGTAGGCCGGTGCCAGCCAGGGATAGGC
The DNA here is from genome assembly GCA_965223965.1 of Phototrophicaceae bacterium. Lineage (GTDB taxonomy): Bacteria > Chloroflexota > Anaerolineae > Aggregatilineales > Phototrophicaceae > JAGWBD01. The sequence goes on along the minus strand of CBDCXX010000006.1, from coordinate 645,978 downwards.
CACCTTCTGCAGGTGCCAGAAATGTTGATGGGTATCCAGTTTAAGCATGATCTCCTCCTTGATCCGTCAGTCTGGCAGGGCGCGAAACTTGCGCACCTTTCTGCGCCGCCAGCACCTGATCTACAAAGTGCGTCGCCAGACCAGTATAGCCGGTCGGGTCAAGTAACTCCGTGATGCGGGCCGGCGACAAATGCTGCGCAACCAGCTGGTCGGCTGCCAGCAGTTCACCGAAGGAACGCTCCTGTTCGTAGGCGGCCATGGCACAGGCGTGGACAACATCATGTGCCCGCTGCCGCCCGACTTGCTGCGCCAACGCAAACATCACTCGCTCTGCCAGCAGCAGGCCGCCGGTCAGATCCAGATTCTCCCGCATACGTCCTTCGTTGACCTGCAGGCCGTCCAGCACGCGCAGGGTCAGCTCCAGGGCGCCCTGACACATCACACTGAGCTCAGGCACCCAGGCCCACTCCATCTGCACGGCCGACCAGTCGCGCTCGTGTTCGTTGAGCAGCAGCGTGTCCAGCGCGGTGGCCACCTGCGCTTTCATCAGCCGTGCCAGCGTCAGCACCGATTCGCAAAGCATGGGGTTGCGCTTGTGTGGCATGGTGCTGCTGCCCACCTTGCCTGGTGTCTGTGCCTCCTCCAGCTCGCCGAACTCGGTCTTCTGCAGCTCGATAATCTCTTTCGCGATGCGCCCGCAGAGCGCGCCCGACATGCCCATGACGACGGCGCACTCGACCACGCTGTCGCGCGAAGTGTGCCAGGCGATGTGCGGGACACCCAGGCCCAGCTCACTCATCAGCGCGCGCTGCACGGCGATGGCGTCCACATCCCCTTCCGCCATGCCGGCCAGCGTACCCACAGCACCGCCGAACTGGCCGACCAGGGCGCGCTCACTGGCCTGCGCCAGGCGCTGTTGACAGCGCCCCAATTCCGCCAGCCAGACCGCCACCTTGAAGCCGAAGGTGATCGGCAGGGCTTGCTGGCCATGCGTGCGGCCGGCCATGGGCGTCGCGCGATGTCTGCGCGCCAGCCTGGCCAGCTCCTGCGCCAGCGCAGCCACCGTCTCATCCAGCAGCGCCAGCGCATCGCGCAACTGCAGCACGCTGGCCGTGTCCATCACGTCCTGGGTGGTCGCGCCCCAGTGCACCCAGCGCCCGGCATCACCTTCGCAGCGTTCGGTCAACTGCCAGATGAGCGGCACCAGCGGGTGCACCGTACGTTCGATGCCGGCGCGGATAACGTCGAGGTCAAAACGTTCGGCGCGCGCCTGGCGCGTGATTTCAGCCGCCGCCGCTGGCGGCACGAGTCCCAGGCTCGCCTGTGCCCGCGCCAGCGCCGCCTCATAATCCAGCCAGCGTTGCAGCAGGGCGCGTTCCTCGAAGAACGAGCGCATCCGCTCCGAGCCGAAGAGGCCGCTGAAAAGCGCGGAGTCGATTACATGTGCCGCCATCAACTCTCCTGCCGGCAAGGGCTTGCTCCGCCCCTCCGCCACTTGATTACATCTGGCTGTACATCTTGCGCCGGTGCTGCCCGCGAAATCATAATTACTGCAATGGCGTCCCGCCACCCTCACGATGTTCAGGACAGGAGACCCCATGCTCAAGGCTTGCTGGCATTTCAGCTTCACCGTAAGCGACCTGGAACGATCGATCGCCTTTTACTGCGACCTGCTGGGCATGCGCCTGATGCATCGCCAGGAGCAGGCCAACGAATACACCGCGCGCCTGGTCGGCTACGAGGATGCCAGCCTGAAGATCGCGCAGTTGACCATCGACGGCCTGCCAGCCACGCGCTCCGGCCATCTGCTGGAGCTGGTGGAGTATGTGCACCCGGACTGCGAGCCGACTGACACGGCCATCTGTCGCCCCGGCACCGCGCACCTGGCCTTTGAGGTGCGCGACATCCTCGACGAGTATGACCGGCTGGCTGCCAGCGGCGTTCGCTTCAAGTCACCGCCCAACGCCATCACCAGCGGAATCAACCAGGGTGGCCATACCTGCTATTTTCTCGACCCCGACGACATCACGCTGGAGATGGTCGAGATGCCCGTGTGCAGTGGCTGAGCTGGCACGCAAAAGGCGCCCACATCTGTGGGCGCCTGCATGCCCCATAGGGGACTCGAACCCCTGTTTTGGCCTTGAGAGGGCCACGTCCTGGGCCACTAGACGAATGGGGCGACATCAACTTCACAGTGTAGCGTTCTCCCTTGCGCTGTCAAGATGCAGCTGCGGGTTCAGCGTCCTGTGGACCAGCGCTCAGCCCGCTTTCATGGCGATTGCCAGGAATGGCGGATGAGGATTTCGCGCTATTTTGTTAAATGTATGTTATCATCTGTTTATGTGTCGACTTCCGGGCAGTGATGTGCCCGGCAGCGATTAGTACCGTGTCGTTCGCATTTCGCGAACTAAAAACTTTTCAGGAGGAAAGCTGATGATTCGTCGTGTGATGTTACTTGGTCTCGCGCTCATGCTGGTCACTGCTTTTGGTGCGGTACAGGCCCAGGATGCTGTCAGCATCACCATCCGCTGCATCGCCAGCCCGCCGGAAGAGCTCTGGCGCTGCAACAACTTCGCCGAGGTTGAGGAACAGGTCGAGATGGACCTCGGTATCGATCTCGAGCTTACCCTCATTCAGGACAACCCAGGCTGGGGCAATTACAAGCAGGAGTTCGTGCTCGCTTCCGAGGCAGGTGAAGCGCCGGACATCATCCTCAGTGGTCACGAGGATATCGGTGCCTGGGGATCCGCCGGCCTGATCATTCCGCTGGATGACAGGATCGGCATGCACGAGGAGTTTGCCGACATCGTGTCCAACCTCTGGGCATCGCAGAAGCTCGGCGATGTCACCTACGGCATTCCCCAGGACGCCGAAGCGCGTCCGGTCTTCTACAGCAAACTGCTGCTGCGCGACCTTGGCTGGAGCGAGGAGGACATCGAGTCGCTGCCCGCCCAGGTGCTTGCCGGCGAGTTCACCTTCGCTGACATGATCGCGACCGCGCAGGCAGCCATCGACGAGGGCGTCGTGGACGAGGGCAACGGCTTCTGGCATCGCCCCAGCAACGGCCCCGACTTCCTCTACTACTACTACGGCAACGGCGGTGAGGTGCTAGGTGAAGACGGCGGTATGGTCGTCGACGGCGACGCCCTGCTGGCCACCTATGAACTGCTGGGCGGCCTGACCGAAGGCGGCGTCATGCGCTCTGACATCATCGGCGTCAACTGGAACGAGGTCTGGCACCCGACAGTTGCCCAGGCGGACACCGTGCTCTTCGCAGCCGGTGGCACCTGGAACTGGTCCAACTGGGCGATCAACTATCTGGCGGATCAGGGTGGCGACGAGTACCTCTTCGAGAACATCGGGCTCGCCCTCGTTCCGGCGATGAGCTCCGGCAACGCGCTCACGCTCACGCACCCGTTGTCCTACCTGATCAGCAGTGGCAGTGAAAACCCTGATGTGGCCATGGCGCTCATCGCGGCCATTACCACGCCCGAAGCCAACAATCGCCACGCGATCGACAGCTTCCATCTGGGAATTCTCAACGCACAGGTCGAATCGGCTGTGTATCAGGAGAATCGCCTGTTGAGCAGCGCGCACTACATGCTGGACAGCACCACCGCGCTGCCCAACCATCCGGGCTGGAATGCCTGGTCCAGCGCCTACTTCATTGGCATTCAGGCCGTCGAGACGGGCGAAGCCTCGCCGCAAGAAGCGGTCGACATCGCCATCGCACAGATGACCAACGAGATGGGTGACGGGATCACCGTTCGCTGACATGAGCCATTCAGCACATCCGGCGGGGGCTAACAATGTGGCCCCCGCCGCCTCACAGGTGGCGGCCCGCAGCCGCCGGCGTGCACTGCAGGCCAACCTGACGGCCTACAGCTTTATGGCGCCGGCCGGTCTGCTGGTGCTGCTCTTCTTTTTCCTGCCCGTCCTCATCGTGATTTACCTGAGTCTGACCAACCTGGCCAGCGTCAACTTCACTTCAAACCTGGCCGAAATGGAATTGGTTGGGCTGCGCAACTTCCGTACACTGTTTAATGACCAGTTCGCAAGGAAAATTTTCTTCAATACGATTTTCTATGTCATGTTTACCCTGGCGCTGTTCAATGTTTCCGCGGCCCTTGTCGTTTCCCTGCTCAGCGCACACATTGATCGCCGGGCCGGCTTTGTCTTCCGCGCCCTGTGGATCCTGCCGCGCATTACGGCCTCAACGGTGTATATCCTCATCTGGCGCCGCATGATGGCCGAGGCGCCCTTTGGCATCATCAACCAGATCAACACCGCCCTCGGCTGGCCCACGTGGAACTATGGCGCGGTCAACCCCTGGGTCTTCGTGATGCTGGTCAACGGCTTCATCGGCATCTCCTTCGGCATGATCATCTTCACCTCGGCCATCGAGTCGATACCCAAAGACCTGATGAACGCTTCGCTGGTAGACGGATCCTCCTACCTGCAACGCATCCGCTACGTCATCTTGCCGCTGCTGCGCTGGCCGTTGCTCTTCGTCGTCACCTACCAGAGCCTGTCGCTGCTGACCTCCTTTGAGCAGATTCTGCTGCTCACTGATGGCGGCCCCGGTCTTTACCGAACCGAGGTCTGGGCGCTGACGGCCTTTCACCGGGCGCTGTCCAACTACTACGGCAACGCGCAATGGGGCTACGGTTCCGCCTTCGCAGTTGTGCTGGTCATCATCGGCGTAGTTTTGGCCGTCGTCTACATGCGCGTCTTCCGCTTTGATGAGCTGGTCTCCGAACCGAAAATCGAGGTGCTGTGATGGCGTCCCTTGCAGCACCTGACGCCAGCTTCTCCGGCAGCCTGCTGGTCAGCCGCTTCCTGGTGGCCCTGCGCAACGGCCTGCTGGCCGCGCTCGGCATGGCGCTGCTGGCCCTCGTCTTCAAGTCGCTGGTGGGGCCACTGTTCGCCTCCGGCCAGGTGGACGAGACTGTCACGATCACACTGTCGCGCATCTTCCTGATATTGCTGCCCGTCGCTGGCTACCTGGCCGCCAGTACGGCCTCTCGTAACCTGCCAAACCGGCGCCATGCGCTCGTGCTGGCGCTGCTGGCCGTGTGCACCATCTACGTCCTGGTCGTCGGCGCGCAAGCCGCTCTGCGCGCCGGCCCCTTCGCAGCGCGTCCGTCGCTCCAGTTCAGCGCGAGGCAAACTGAGGACGGCATCCTCGTTGAGTCGCTCGTGCCTGGCGGCACCGCTGAGACAGCTGGCCTGCAGGTGGGCGACCTGATCACCGCCATTCGCCGCGACCAGGTCACCCTGTCAGAACTCAACCAGCGCCTAAGCCTGGCAGAAGACGACGATCCTTTCCGCCTTCGTTTTACACGCAACGGTGAAGTGGATCAGTTGACCGTACGCATCGTGCTACAAAGAGACGTGGATAGTTCGGCAATCTTCACCGGCCTGATCATCGCGCTGGCCGTGGCAGCCCTGTCCATCTACTGGCCCGGGCGCTCGCTGCCCTACATTCTGCTGGCCCTCACACTCGTGCCGCTGGTAGTTGGCTACCTTTGGCTCATCATTGCCACCTTTTCCTACCGTACGCGCGGCATCCTGCCGCTCAACAGCGAGGGCAACATTGGCGGCCTGACGCTGAAGAACTGGGGCTTTCTGGTAGGCAGAGACATCGCCGGCCTTGAGTTCAACGTCTGGCAGGTTACCCTGAATTCCTTCCTGCTGGCTATCTTCATGACCATCATCGTGCTGTTGGTCTCCTCGATGGCCGGCTACGCGCTGTCACGGATGAGCTTCGCGGGCCGCAAGACCTTCCTCTCCTTCACGCTCATCCTGCACGGCTTTCCGGCCGTAACGCTGCTCATCCCGATCTTTTTCGTGTTGCTCAACCTTGGCAACCTTCCAATAATCGGTGATCTCATTGGCTTTAACACTCTGGGCGGCATCACGCTCGTCATGGTCGCTTTCGACCTGCCCCTGGGGATCTGGCTGATGAAGGGCTTCTTCGATAACATCCCCTGGGACATGGAACGCTCCGCCCTCATCGACGGCGCCTCGCGCTGGCGCGTCTATCGTGAGATCGTTCTGCCGCAGATCCGACCCGGATTGCTGGCGCTGGGCATCTTCGCCTTCATCGGCGGCTGGAATGCCTTCCTCATCCCGCAGACCTACAGCATCGGCTCTGGCACCGTCAACCTGCCGGTATTCCTCAACGAACTGATCGACGAGACCACACCGGTGGACTGGAACCAGGTGGCGGCTGTCGGGCTATTCCAGCTCATCCCGATCTTCATCTTCTTCGTTTTCGCCCAGGAATATTTGTTGAATATTTACGCTGGTGGCACCAAGGGAAGCTCCTGAGAGGCAGCCGTATGGAAGTCGAAATCACGAATCTGTCCAAAAAGTTTGGCGATGTCGTCGGCGTAGAAATGCTGGACCTGGACATCAAGGACGGGGAATTCGTCGCCTTTCTGGGCCCCTCCGGCTGCGGCAAGACCACCACCCTGCTCATGCTGGCCGGCATCTACAAGCCGAGTACTGGCACCATCCGCTTCGGTGATCGCATCGTCAATCAGTTGCAGCCCAAAGACCGCAACATCGGCATGGTCTTCCAGAGCTACGCGCTGTACCCCCACATGACGGTTTTCGAAAACATCGCCTATCCGCTCAAGTTGAAGAAGGTGCCGCGCCAGGAGCAGCAGCGCCACGTCGAGGAAGCCGCCGACACCATGGGCATCGGCCACTTGCTGGACCGGCGCCCCGGCCAGCTCTCTGGCGGCCAGCAACAACGCGTCGCGCTCGGCCGTGCGCTGGTCAAGGAGCCGGACATCCTGCTCTTCGACGAGCCGCTCTCCAACCTGGATGCGCGCCTGCGCCTGACCATGCGTGGCGAGATTCGCTCGTTGCAACGCCGTCTCGGTATCACCTCCATCTATGTAACGCATGACCAGGTGGAAGCGCTGACCATGGCCGACCGCATCGCCGTCATGAACCACGGCCAGCTGCAGGCCTTCGCCACGCCCGACGACCTCTACGAACGACCAGACACGAAGTTCATAGCCAGCTTCGTCGGCAACCCGCCCATGAATCTCCTTGATGTCGAGCTCGTTCAGGACAACGGCGATCTTCAGCTGCGCAGCGAGGCGCTGCAGCTAACGTTGCCGCCCGAATACAGTGAAAGCGCGGCTCCACACCTGGGCGCTCTGACCTTCGGCATCCGGCCCGAGGACATCACTCTCGCGGACCAAGCCGGGATCAGTGGTGAAATCCTGGTGGTCGAGCCGCTGGGCCGCGACGATCTGCTGGATGTCATCGTGGGAGTGCAGCACTTCTTCGTGCTGGCCGACCCCAAACTCAAGTCGCGGGCCGGTGACGGGGTGCATCTGAGCCTTGACATGACGCGGGCACACTTCTTCGACCCGCAGAACGAACGCGCGCTGCGCTGGCGGTGAGTCAGGCGCGAACCGAACCACTTGCCGAAAATGTGACCGGCGCGCTCCCCGCCGTTGTGACTGCCCCTGCTCCACAGCGCGTGGCCCTGCTGCTCGGCATCGGCACCTTTCTGGCCCTCTTCAGCGACACGGCGATGTACATCGTGCTGCCGGTCAACACGGCCAGCGCCGGCATCCTGCTGAGCCAGGTCGGGCTGATGCTCTCGGCCAACCGCATCGTGCGCATCTTTCTCAACGGACCGGGCGGGCTGCTCATCGAGCGTCTGCCGCGCCGCAAAGTGCTGCTCGCCGCCCAGGTCTTCGGCATCTGCGCTTCGCTGCTCTACCTGTTGACCGGCTTCTGGCCGGTGTTGGCCGGGCGTTTGTTGTGGGGCATCGCCTGGGTAGGCTTATGGATTGGCGGCAACGCCTGCCTGCTGGATGTGGCGCCACAGGAACAACGGGGCAGCCTCACCGGCCGCTTTCACATGTGGATTTTTGCCGGCTTTGCCGGCGGCGGCCTGGCCGGAGGCCTGCTCAACGACTGGCTGGGCTATTCAAGCTCCTTCATCATTTTCGCCGCGCTCGGCATGCTGGCCCTGCTGTTCTGGTGGCTAAATCTGCCTGAAACGGGCATGCTGCCCCGTCCCGCGCAGGTCGCAGACAGCAATTTACCTGTACATACCGGTCCGCAGCAGATTCGGCGACTGCCGTTGATTACTGCCATGTTGCTCATGGCACTTAACCGGCTCATCTTCCTCGGCATGATCGGCGCCATCCTGACGCTGGTGTTTCAGGAAAAGATTGGCGAGGCCCTGCTGCTGGGCACGCTCTTGCTGCCGCTGACCACTCTGAGCGGTCTCGCCTCTTTCGGCAATCACTTGCTCAGCATGTTCTCCTCCCCACTCTCGGGAATACTATCGGATCGACTGGGCGACCGCTGGCGACTGATCCTCTTCGCCCTGCTGCTGGGCAGCGCCTCCCTGGCCCTCGCCGCCCGGGCGGAAGGCCTGCTCGTCATCGCCGGCATCCTGCCCGGCGCCATCACGACCAGCATCCTGATGACACAGACCACGGCGCTCGTGGGCGACCTCGTGCCCCATGCGCGCCAGCCGCGCGTGCTGGGGCTGTTCTCCACGCTGGGCGACCTCGGCAGTGCCACCGGGCCCCTGCTCGCCTTCGCCCTGATCGCAGCGGGCTGGCCGCTGGCGCAGGTTTTGCTGCTCGCGGCAATTCTGATGGCGTTAATGCTGCCCTGGATCGTATTCGTCGGGCTGCGCGAGCGCAGGGTTCGCGCCTTGCGCTGAACTGGCGCCGCCCTTGTCAAACGCTATACTCTGCAAATATTATTTGCGAGGCGCTTGTGCCAGTCCCCAAACTTGATGCCTTTATTCACCCCCTGTTGCAACTCTGCGCTGATGGCGAGGCGCACAACCTGCGCGAAGCTGAAGAGCATGTGGCTGCGCACTTCGGGCTCACGCACAGCGACCGGAACGAGTTGACTCCCAGCGGCGCCCAGACAAGAGTTCGCAATCGCACGAACTGGGCCAACACCTATCTGAAGCGCGCCGGTTTGTTGCAAACAGCGGGGCGTGGCCAGTTTCGCCTCACGGATGAAGGTCACCGTGTACTGGATTCCAGCCCCGATACTGTCGACAAGAAGTACCTGCTGCGCTACCCCTCTTTCGCCGCTTTCTCGACGCCTTCCCCGGAGTCCAGCCGCGTACGTGCCGGCCGCCGGCCACTACCCATCTGGGACGAGGAAGATGTGCAGATGCTACAGGCCCGACAATCCCGCGGCCCTGCGCTTTCGCCCCGCCAGCAGTTGCAGCAGGCGCTGCAGGTCGTGCTGACACGCCTGCGCAGCCAGCTCGACGACGACCTGTTGCTGCGTCTCTCGGATGCGCCGCCTGCCGTCTTTGAGCGAACAATTGTCGAGCTGCTGCTGGCGCTGGACTTCGGTCAGCTCGCTGGCGAGCGCGAGCGCATCGTCGTGCAGCAACGCGCAGAAAGTGGCTTCGCGGGAATAATTCGGGCGCAACAGGCTGGCGACGACGAGCCAGGCTTCCTCGCGCTCTGTCTCGACCCGCTGCGCCTGCTTGACTTGCGCGCCATCCACAGCAGCGGCCTCGCGTTGCCGGGGCAGGATGGCTGCAAGGGCATCCTCCTCACCAGCGCCCGCTTCGCCGGGGATGTTCTCACCGCCAGCGGGCCCGGCGGCGGCAACGACCTGCTGCTGCTGGACGGCAAGCAACTGGCCGCGCTGATGATCGAGCATGGTATCGGCGTGCGCGTAGACCAACAACTCACCACACACGCGCTCGTCGCTGACTACTTTGATTGATTTTCCTGGCGGAACGGCACTTCAGGCTGGGACTGTGGGCGCGAAGGGACTCGAACCCCTGACCTCACGGATGTGAACCGTGCGCTCTAACCAGCTGAGCTACGCGCCCCTGACTGACGGTACAAAGTTTACCATGCGGCAGGCAAGTGGGCAAGCTACTGCCGCGCTGTGGCGCTGCTGCTTCTGCCTCCTGCTCATCACGCTGTTGTCTGCCTGTCAGCTGCGCAAGCTCGTGCTGCCCGTCAGCCCCACGCCGCCGCCCGCACCCACTGCTTCTGCGCAAGGCTGGCGCGAGCTCGCGCCCGGATTGCAACTGCACAACGCCCTGTCAACCGGCACACTCTTCGGTCAACTGATCGCCCTGCGCTTCGATCCGCAACGCTATCGCTTGCGCGCGCACTATCAGCCGGGTCATGCCCGGACTCTCGAAGGCTGGCTGGAGGCGCTCCCGGGCGTCGTCGCTTTCATCAACGCCAACTTCTTCAGCGGCAGCCTGCAGGTCAACGGCCTGCTGGTTGCGGACGGCATCGCGCACGGTCAACCCTGGCTGACGCGCGGCGGCACCCTGCTCGTGCGCGACGGCTTGCCGCTCTTGCGTCCCAGCCGTGAGCAACCCTGGCAGATTGCTCCGCCGCAGCAGGCGGTGCAGGGCTTCCCCATGCTGGTGCTGGACGGCAACCCCGCCTACAGCGGGCGTAGTCCCGTCTCCCGCCGCAGCGTGGTCGCGCTGGACCGCAGCGGCCACGTGCTGCTGCTGGCCACGCCGCTGCTGGGTATTTCGTTAGCAGATCTGGCCACCTGGCTGGCCGCTTCCGACCTGGACATCGTCAATGCGCTAAACCTCGACGGCGGCGGTTCCACCATGTTCTTCGCGCGCGCCGACCAGCCGGCGCGCATCCCGTCGCTGGACGCGGTGCCGGCGGTGCTGGCCGTCTGGCCCGCGTAGCGACGACAGCCCCTCAAACCGCAACCGACTCCAGCGCCAGCTCATGCAGGGCGACGACAGCGCGTTCGTGATGATCCTCGGCCACGACGAAAGAAATGCTGCATTCCGAGGCGCCCTGGGCGATGGCGACGACGTTGATGTCCTGCATCCCCATCGTGGTGAACACGCGCCCGGCAATGCCAGGCGTGCCCCGCATGCCGGAGCCGACCACAGTCAGAATGACCACGTCCTCCAGCAGTTCCACGCGCTCAATCGAACGCCGCGCGATCTCCGGCTCAAATTCGCCATGCAGGGCATCCTGCACAGCCGAGGCGCGGTCGTCCAGCACGACGAAGCAGAAGCTCTGCTCTGAAGAAGCCTGCGAAATCATCAGGATGTTAGCGCCCACACGCGCCGTGGCCAGGAAAGCACGACCGGCGATTCCCGTCACGCCCATCATCCCGCTACCGGCGACGGTCAGCAGGCCGACATGGGATACGCTGGTCACGGCCTTGATGACTGTTGCGCTGTTCGCACTCTGCGCGTCGATGCGCGTCCCCGGGTGCTTGGGATTGAAGGTGTTGCGCACGCGCAGCGGGATGTTGCGTTCCTGCACGGGCTGCACCGTACGCGGGTGCAGCACCCTGGCGCCGTAGAAGGCCAGTTCTCCCACTTCCTGGTAGGAGACCTGTGACAGCACGCGGGCGCGCGCGTCAATGCGCGGGTCGGTCGTCATTACTCCGTCCACGTCCGTCCAGATGGTCAGTTCATCACTGTGGCTGGCGGCCGCGATCAGCGCCGCGCTGTAGTCGCTGCCACCCCGCCCAAGCGTGGTCGTCGCGCCTTCCGTGGTGCGGCCGATATAACCGGTGATGACGGGTAGTTCGCCCTGTTCCAGGGCGGGCAGCAACACGCGATCGATGCAGACCTGGGTGCGGCCATTCTCGACGCTGGCATTCAGATGATTGTCGTCGGTTACGATGAGCTGCGTGGCATCAAATTGCCGCGCCGGCAGACCTGCCGAGCGCAGCGCCGAGACGATCACCCGGCTGCTCAACCGCTCGCCAAAAGCCAGTATCTGGTCATGGATGCGCGGCGTCAGCTCGCCGACGATGTCCAGCGCGCCGCACACCTCTTCAAACTCTGACACCAGCGCGTCCATTTCGGCCTGCGCGGAGGCGCGCTGCGAGCCGTCGTCGACCAGCTGCTGCAACACTTCGCCGTGGCGTATGCGCAACTGCAGCGCCGTCTCTTGCCAGACAGCGCGCTCACCCGCCGCCGCCGCCCGCGCCGCCGCAGTCAACGCGTCGGTCACGCCCGACATGGCCGAGACGACCGCAATCACCTGCGTGCCTGCATCGAAGGGCTCGCGCAGAATCGCCATCACCTGGCGGATAGCCTCGACCGAGCCAATCGATGTGCCCCCGAATTTCATTGTGACCCGTTGCATACGGCGCCTCTCAGTGATTTTCTGCAACAAAAAAGCGTGTGGGTGATTTCCACACGCTTGCGTCCGTTCCGCTGCTGGCAGCTTCAGGACAGGCAGAAATCCCCGCGCGCAGGTTCCGCGCCAGTAGTCATGCCCGTCATCATCGTTCCGTCAGCAACTGTCGTCATCACTTCGCCTTCCTTCACGCCGCGCAGCATAGCCCCTGTCACTTCCACTGTCAAGCATATTAATGGACTCGGCCTGCCGGCACAGGTATGCTCCGTTCATGTCTCCTGTCCTGCGCAAACGCCTGACTCCCGACGGCCTGGTCGCCCTGCCCTGCGACGCTGACACGCTGCAGCAGGCCGCGCAGAGCGAGCCGGATGGCGTCTACACCGTCAGCAACACGCAGCAGGGGCAGAGAGTTCTGCTGCTGGATGCGCATCTCGACCGACTCGCAGAGTCGGCTGCACGCGAAGGATTTGCGCTGCAGCTGCCGCGCGCGCGTCTGCGCCAGGCGCTGCGCAACATGATCAATGAGGCCGGCTTCGGCGAGGTACGCTTTCGCCTGAGTGCGCCGCGCGCCACGCCACAGGAGCTGCTCATCACACTGGAGCCCTGGCAGCCGCCGTCGGAAGGCCTGCGGCGCGAAGGCGTGCGCTGTGTCGTCGCGCCAGAACTCTCACGTAACAATCCCGCGGCCAAGGGCAGCGCCTGGCTGCAGCAACGGCGTCGCTTCTCGCTGCCGCCCGGCAGTTATGAAGGGCTGTTGACGGACCCGGCTGGACATATCCTCGAGGGCTTCAGCAGCAATTTCTATGCCGTACAGGAGGGAGAGCTGCGAACGGCCGCCGCGGGCGTGCTTGCCGGGATCACGCGCAGCATCGTGCTGCGGCTGGCGCCAGACATCCTGCCACTACGGCTGTCGCCCGTCCATCTTGATGATCTGCCGCAGCTTGAGGAAGCTTTCCTGTCCAGCAGCAGTCGCGGCCTGCTGCCCATCGTGCAGATTGACGAGCAGACTATCGGCGAAGGCAGGCCGGGACACTACACCCAGGTCATCAGCCGGGCCTACCAGCGTTACGTGGATGCGCAGCTGCAGGAACTCTAGCTCAGGCCAATGGCTCGCGGAAATCGTAAATGCCGTCGCGTATCGCCCAGCACAGGCCGCAGTCTTCCGCGACCATGGTATCCCCTTCCTGCCGCAGTCGATCGCCACTGCGCGGGCAACGAAAGATGTCCCCGTCGTCTGTCCCTCGAGCAGACGTCCCGTCCCGCGTCGCGCGCAGGAAGACGCTGGGGCTCCACAGCGCGCCACTACGCTGCAGCAGGCTGTCCACACTGACGAGCAGGCCAGCCGGCAACCAGCGCTTGAGCAGGCCCAGGCGTAGCCAGGAAACCGGCAGTCGCGCGCCCACGTTGAAGCCAACTTCCGTCAGAGTGCGCCGCATGTACTCCGGGTGAAAGTCGAAATTGAGCGGGACGAACTCCAGCGGCTCAAGCGTGTAGGGGCTCCAGGTTTGCAGCCCGAAGGCGTGCCGCAAGACGGACTTCACATGCCGTTTGCTGGCGTGTTCCAGTACCAGCGTCCCCTGCGCTTCAAGCACGCGCGCCATTTCGGCCAGGGCGCCCGGCACATCTGGCAGATGATGCAGCACGCGTATCGTGGTGGCGGCGTCGAAGACAGCAGTGCAAAAGGGTTGCTGGCAGACGTCCGCAGCGACGTAGACGTATTGCGGCTTTCGTCCCAGACGCTCCTGCGCATCCTGCAGATGCGTGAGCGAGTAGTCCAGCAGGACGATCTGGTCAAATCCCCGGTATTCCGGCGTGAGGCGGCCGTAGCCCGCGCCGACTTCCAACAGCCGGTGGCCGCTGCCCGGCAGCAAGCGCCGCAATGCCACGCGCTCCACGCGGTCCTCGTAGTCCCGGTTCGCGTCTTCCCAGAACTCGCTACGGTAGCGCGAGCCTTCGTAGTCGATGATATCGGGGCGAGGAGCGTCGCCCGGCGTGCTCACTGTGCCGGGCCCGGGTCTAGGCCGGCATCGCGGCGCAGCAGGGCCACCTTGTCACAGCGCTCCCAGGGGACGTTGAGGTCGTCGCGGCCGAAGTGACCGTAAGCGGCGACTTGGCGATACTGCGGCTGACGCAGGTTCAGGTCGCGAATGATGGCAGCCGGCCGCATGTCAAAGTGGCGCCGAATAAGCGCCACAAGCTGTTCATCCTCGATGCAACCTGTACCGAAGGTTTCGACGGCCAAAGAAGTCGGCTCTGCCTTGCCGATGGCGTAGGACACCTGCAGTTCCAGGCGACTGGCCAGGCCGGCCGCGACCACGTTCTTGGCGGCATAGCGCGCCATATAGGCCGCGCCGCGATCGACTTTGGTGCCATCCTTGCCGGAGAATGCGCCGCCGCCATGCCTCGCCACGCCGCCGTAGGTATCCACGATGATCTTGCGTCCGGTCAGGCCCGCATCGCCTTGAGGGCCACCGGTCACGAAGCGGCCGGTGGGATTGATGTGAATTTTCGTGTTTTCGTCGAGGTACTCGTGCGGAATCGTGCGGCGGATGACGACTTCCTCCAGTTGCCGCCGTACTTCCTCCTGCCCGATGCATTCGTCATGTTGCGCGGAAAGCACGATGGCTTCGACACGCTTCGGCTTGCCGCAGGCGTATTCGACCGTGACCTGACTCTTGCCGTCCGGACGCAGCCAGGCAAGTTCGCCGCTCTTGCGGGCTTGCGCCAGTTGGTGCGACAGCCTGTGCGCCAGCGAAATAGTGAGCGGCATCAGTTCCGGTGTCTCGTCGCAGGCGAAGCCGAACATCATCCCCTGGTCGCCGGCGCCCTCGCGGTCAACGCCGACGGCGATGTCTGCCGATTGCCCGTGTAGCGAGAGCAGCACGCCACAGCTTTCGCTGTCGAGCCCGTAGGCCGCGTCTGTATAGCCGATCTCGCGGATGGTCTGGCGGACAATAGCCGTGATGGCATCATGACTGACCTGCGCCCGCGAGCTGATTTCGCCCATCACCAGCACCAGGCCAGTCGTAGTGGCCGTCTCGCAAGCAACGCGCGCATGGGGGTCCTGCGCCAGCATCGCATCAAGGATGGCGTCGGAAATCTGGTCGCAGATTTTGTCCGGGTGGCCTTCTGTCACCGACTCCGATGTATACAGAAAGGACGGAGCATTCATAAAGGTCAGACCAGACAAGGAAGCGCCTCCCGTCCTTCGAACGGCGGCACTATAGCACAGGGGGGCCGGCCGTGACAATTTAGACGGGCATCTTCAGCGATGATCAGACGACTTTCTGGTCACTACTGTGCCAGTGAGCGAGGTTGTGGGCGCAATGGTTCTCGAACCCCTGACCTCGCTGGCCACGCCGCTGATCGGTGACCTGTCAGGCAAACGTCGGGGAGCTTTCTCAAGGCTGCACAAGATGTCAGACGAAGTGGCTGGCGCAGACGGGGCGCTGCCGGCTACCGGTCGATGAACAGCTGCTGGCGTCCGGCCAGCAGTCGCTGCTGTTGCCCTGGACTACGCAGTTGGCGTCGTAGGCGTCAGGCCTGACCTGCTCCTCTCAGCTCCAGCTCATCCGCGAAGTGACAGGCGACGCCATGCCCGTCCCCTGTCGGGCGCCACTGCGGCACCTCATGGCGGCAGAGATCCTGCGCATAGAGGCAGCGTGTGTGAAATGCGCAGCCAGATGGCGGGTTGGCCGGGTTCGGCACATCGCCAGGCAGGATGATGCGCTCGCGGTTACGCTCAATCTCCGTGGAGGGCGCTGCGGAGAGCAGTGCCTCCGTGTAAGGGTGCCGCGGCCGCCGGTAAAGCTCGCGCGAAGGCGCCAACTCCACGATTTTACCAAGGTACATCACCGCGACGCGGTCACTGATGTGCTGCACAATGGACAGGTCGTGTGCGATAAACAGATAGGTCAGTCCCAGCTCCTGCTGCAAATCCTGCAGCAGGTTGACGACCTGGGCCTGCACCGAAACGTCCAGCGCCGATACTGGCTCATCGCAGACGATAAGCTGCGGGCGCAACGCCAGCGCGCGCGCAATGCCGATGCGCTGACGCTGGCCGCCACTAAAGGCGTTGGGGTAGCGATTCATGTACTCCGGCCGCAGCCCTACACGCCGTAGCAGGCTGCCGACCTCGTCTTTCAACGCGCCCGGGCGCTTGTGACGGTGGATGACCAGGGGCTCGCTGACGATGTCGAGCACGGTCATGCGCGGGTTGAGCGAGGAGAAGGGGTCCTGGAATATCATCTGCACTTCCTGGCGGTAGGCTCGCAACTCCTTCTGGCTCAACTCTGCGAAGTTTACCAGTGGCGTCACGCTGTCATCGCTGCGGCGCAGGTTGTGGAAGCGGATGTCGCCGGCTACCGGCTTCCAGGCGCGCACGATCGTTCGCCCCAAAGTGGTCTTGCCGCAGCCACTCTCGCCCACCAGGCCGAGTGTCTCGCCGCGGCGCAAGCTGAAATCCACGCCATCCACTGCGCGCACATGACCCACCACGCGTTTCAACAGGCCGCGGCGGATGGGGAAATGCATCTTGAGGCCGCGCACCTCCAGCAGGACCTCGCGCTCCTCCTTCATGAGGCCTCCGTATAGAGTGTGCAGCGCGCAAAGTGTTCCGGCTCAATTTCCACCAGCGGGACACCGGCCGGGTCCTCACAGGCAGCCTTTTTGTCCCGTACCGGGCAACGCGGGAAGAAAGCACAACCACGCGGCACGTTGAAGGGGTCGGGGATGATGCCCGGGATGGGGTGCAGGCGGCGCGACGTCAGGCCTGGCTCCGGCACAGACTGAATCAGGCCGACGGTGTAGGGATGCGCCGGACGACTGAGCAAGGTCCGCCGGTCGGCGATTTCCACGATGCGTCCCAGGTACATCACCGCAATTCGGTCCGCCATCTCGTTAATGACGCCGAGGTTGTGCGTGATGATTATGATGGCCGATGCAAACTGCTGCTGCAGCTCGCGCATCAGGTCGAGGATTTGCGCCTGGATAGTGACGTCCAGCGCGGTTGTCGGCTCGTCAGCGATGAGCAGCGCCGGATTACAGCTAAGCGCCATGGCGATCATCGCGCGCTGACGCATGCCACCGGAATACTGGTGCGGGTAGGAGCGAATGAATTCCTGCGCATTGCCAATGCGCACAGCAGTCAACATTTCGATGGCGCGCTCGTTGGCCTCCTGGCGGTCCACCGTCTGGTGCAGCATGATGGCCTCGGTGATCTGGTCACCGATGGTGTGCATCGGCGAGAGTGAAGTCATCGGCTCCTGGAAGATCATGGCGATCTCGTTGCCGCGAATGTCCTGCATCAGCTCGCTGTTGGGGGCCACCTGGGTCAGGTCGATTTCTGCGCCGTTCTTGCGGCGGAAGTGTATCTCGCCGCGCGCAATCTCGGCGATGCGCTTTGGCAGCAGACGCATGATGCTGTGTGCGGTGACGCTTTTGCCACAGCCACTTTCGCCGACCACGCCCAGGGTCTCGCCATTTCGCAGGTTGAAGCCTACGCCGTCCACACCGCGAACGGTGCCCTCCAGCGTGCTGAAGTGGACTGCCAGGTCATGGATTTCCAGCAAATGATCGCTGTGCATGCCTACACCGTGTAGGGGTCAGCGGCATCGCGCAGGCCGTCGCCCATAAAACTGAAGGCCAGGATGAGGATGACGATGACGATTGCCGGTGAGAACACCCAGGGGTAGAGCGCCAGCGATTCCAGGTTCTGAACCTCCTGCAACAGCACGCCCCAGCTGGTTGTGGGCGGGCGCAGACCGAGGCCGAGGAAGCTCAGCGACGTCTCCGCCAGGATCATGGCGGGAAGCGAAAGTGTAGCAACGACGATGATTTGTCCCAAAGTGGCCGGCACCAGGTGGCGAAAGATAATGCGCGCATCGCCGGCCCCGGCGAGTCGCGCCGCCAGCACGTAGTCGCCCTCGCGGATTGACAGCGTTAAGCCCCGCAACTGGCGCGCCAGCCAGGTCCAGCCAATCAGCGAGAGGATGACCGTGATGGCGAAATAGGTCTGCAGCTGCGACCAGCTGCGCGGCACGGCAGTCGACAGCGCCATCCACAACGGGATGTTGG
This sequence comes from Phototrophicaceae bacterium, assembly GCA_965223965.1. Classification (GTDB taxonomy): domain Bacteria; phylum Chloroflexota; class Anaerolineae; order Aggregatilineales; family Phototrophicaceae; genus JAGWBD01. Next base: position 627,787 of record CBDCXX010000006.1, on the reverse strand, counting down.
GGAAGGCACGCACAATCTCGATGGCGCGCTGGATAGCCTCGTCAATCAGGCCGCCGAAATAGCCGGAGGCGATGCCCAGCACCGTGCCGATAATCAGGCTCAAAGTCACGCCCACCAGGCCGATTGTCAGCGATATCTGGCTGCCGAGGACGATGCGCGAGAACATGTCGCGCCCCTGGCGGTCAGTACCCAACAGGCTGACGATGCCGCCATCCGCCAGGAAGAGATGCAGGTCCGTCTCGAAGAGGCCCAGCCAGCTCCAGGGCTCACCGCGCGCGAACATTTGCAGGTAAATCTTGTTCTCGTCCTGTACGTAAACGCGGCGCAGGTTGGCATCGAACTCGGTTCGCACCTCGTAGACGTAGGGTCGCAGCGCGCCCTCGTCGAAGAAGTGGATCTGTTGTGGCGGCAGGTAGATCTGTCCCATGAAGCGCGTCGTCAAGGTGTAGGGCGCGACGAAATCCGCAAAGAGCGCGATCAGGTAAAAGAGCAGTACGATGGCCGCGCCAACGTTGGCCGCCCGGTTGCGACGGAAGCGACGCCAGATCATCGTCCCTTGAGAGGCGGCAAAGCGGGTCTCGCCCTCGGTCAGGCGACGCGTCTCTTCCGCCCGCGCTTCTGCGGCCGTCTGCTCGGTCAGCTCGCTGTAGAGCTCGCCCAGCGCCGCGGACTGGCGCTCAATGGCTTCGCGCGACTCCGTCATGAATAGACAATCCTCGGGTCCAGCCACGCCAGCGCGAGGTCTGCAAACAGGTTGGCAACCAACAACATCACCGACATCAGCATGAGGAAGGTTCCAGCCACAAACATATCCTGGCTCAGCAGCGCATGCAGGAACAGCGGGCCGGTCGTCGGCACAGACATCACAACACCGATGAGAATCGACGAGGAAATGATCTTGGGGATTTCCAGCGCTACCACGCTGATTACCGGGTTAAGCGCCGAGCGCACCACATACTTGTTGATGACGCGTTGCTCGGCCAGGCCCTTGGCGCGCGCCGTGGTGACGTACTGCTGGTTAAGCGTCTCGAGCATGCCATTGCGCACGATGCGCATCAGCTGCGCGGTGCTCGACAGACCAAGGATGATGGCCGGCGGCCATAAATGCAGGAAGAAGTCCCAGGCTTTGGCCGGGCCGGGAGCAGCGGTCAGGAACTCGGACGACTGGCTACCCAACACATCAAGGCCCAGCAGGATACCGCCGGCATAAAGCCAGATCAACGCCAGCAGGAAGCCAGGCACCGAAAGCCCCAGAAAGGCAAGGGTCGAAAGCAGCACGTCACTTGGCGAGTACTGGTGCGTCGCCGAGTAGATGCCGATAGGAATGGCCAGGATGAGCATGACCAGGATGGAGCAGGCGCCAAGCACTACCGTGTAGAGGATGCGGTCGTCGATCAGGTTCCAGACTCCGGTAGCCCACTCGAAGGACCAACCAAAGTCACCACGTGGAAATCCTGAAATCCATTTAAGATATTGCCCCATGAAGGGCTCGTCGAGCCCGTAACGCGAGCGCAGCAAGTCGGCCGTTTCGTTGGACATACCGCCGCCGCTCGTGCCCTGAATTGCTTGCAACGTGGTCAGGAAGTCACCCGGGGGCAGCTGGATGATGACGAAGGAGATGAAGGAGATGACGATGAGCATGGGCACCATCGCCAACAGGCGTCGCAACACATAGGCGAGCATGGCCGGCCCTCCTGGGCCACTGGTCGGGGCCGGGAGCAGACTGCGCCCCCGGCCCGGGTGTTACGGCTATTATTAACCGCCGTCCGAAATGTAGAAGTGCGCTGGATCCTGGGTACCAGGTGTCATGATGATCCAGTCCGAGGTGTGGTTCGGCGCAACGTTATGGAAGTTGTTGCGCACCACCACCGCGTTCGGAACCATGCCCACCATGCCGATGGTCCACAGATTGGTCGTCGACATGCGCACCAGCTCCTTGCCAAGCTCCAGCTGGCGCGCGGCGTCTGTCTCACCCTTGTATTCGTCGTAAAGGGCCATGGCCACCTTGAATTCGTCCGTCGGCTCAAGGCCAGCTGCGCCGCCGCTCTTGTACCAGATGCCATAGGCCGGAGCCATCCACGAGCGCTCGTCGAAGGGGAACTGGTAGATGGGATCGACCATCGGCACCAGGCCGCGGTCCAGCCCCCAGGTCGCTACCATGACCTCATTGGCGCCGGCGCGCGGCCAGTAGACGTCACGCGTCAGGCTCTCGATCTCGGTGCGAACGCCGATCTCGTTCCACCACTCGGCTGCCAGCTGAATGGCGTCGAAGCGACTGCCGGCACTGCCAACCGTTTCAACCACCAGCTGCAGGTCGGAACCATCGGCGAAGGTGTAGAAGCCGTCGTCGCCACGCAGCAGGCCAATCTCGTCCAGCAGCGCAGTGGCCAGCTCCGGGTCGTACTCGGCATTGGCCGTTTCGATATCCGCCTGGAAGTAGGGCGAGTCACGAACCACGGTCTCGGTACGCGCGACACCCTGGCCAAGGAAAGCGATCTGGTTGATAGTCTCGCGGTCGATGGCAACCGACATCGCGCGACGGAAACGCAGGTCCTGGAAGAGTTCGCGGTAGCTGTCCTCGGGATAACTTTGATTGAAGAAGAAAGTTGGTGAGGATGCCGAGGCACTCGGCCACAGCAGCATGTGGAAGTCGTTGGCCTCTGCGTTCTCCTGGTAAACCGGGAATTGCGCGAGGTCAATGGCGCGCGCCTGCATATTGAGGTCACCGGCAAGGCCCATAATGTTCACGCCGGGTGAACCTTCCACCAGGTGGAAGTAGACCGAATCGATGTAAGGCAGCTGCTGCCCCTCAATGTCGACCTTCCAGTAGTAGGGGTTGCGGTGCGCGATCATCAGCGTGGTGCCCGGCTCGTATACGCTGATCTTCCAGGATGTCATCGCCGGACGATCGACGTTGTAGTCGAAGGCCTTCTCCTCAAATTGCTCCCAGGAGCCGGTCTCGCTGTAGGCCGGATGGAATTGCGCAAGATAGTGCTCCGGCGCGAAGAAGCCGAAACGCTCAAAGCCCAGCGGCCACTGGTGACCGTGGAAGGCCAGGCCGACGGTCTCCGCCAGGCCGTTCGGCGCGGCGAAATTGAGCCTGATGGTCGAGTCGTCGATCTTCTCCAGCGTCATCGGCTCGCCACCTACCTGCCACTCGCCATGGATAGCGGCGGTGATGTTGGTTTCGGTCTCGATTGCCTCCCACCAGAAGATGACATCGTCCACCGTCCAGGGCTCACCGTCAGACCAGCGCAAGCCTTCGCGGAAGTTCAGCGTCATCTGGGTGCCATCCTCGTTCCACTCCCAGCTTTCGGCGAGGCCGGGCTGAACCGGGTCGGAGGGGGTGCGCGGCCAACGCAGCACCGGATCGTAGGTGACGCGGCCGAATACATGGAAGTCGTTGATGCCGCGCCAGGCGCGGTTCCAGATGCCGCCGTAGACGCCGACACTGTCAATGGGCTCAACGACCAGCGGGTTGGCAGGCAGACGCTCCTCCACGGGCGGCAACTCGCCGGCAGCGACCAACGCCGCCAGCGCGGGCGCCTCGGAGTACATCATGTCCTGCGCCAGTACCGGTGTCAGCGCAAGCAGCAACAAGGAGACTGAAAGCAAGATTAAGGTGCGGGTAACTCGTTTGGACTGCATTGTTTGATCCTCTTTTCAAATTCAGATTACGGTAACGGACATCGACCCTTATTGTCGATGACGCTGCTCCCGTATAGCAGTAGTCTACTACAATTAAAGGGCTCGCTGCTGTCAATTAATGACGAAGAGCGGCCGGAAGCTTGTCATCAGCGGTGGCTCCCGTCGGGTTTTCTGCGCATTCCCGGCACTGAATGAAACCGCCTGTTACGTCTATAACCTTAATGAACCACAAGGAACCGGGACATGTTGAACGACATGGTTTTCCTGATCCTTGACCTGGCAGAGGTCTCCCCGGTGAGCGACCCGCGCAAGATCGCCTCACCGATGTCGGCGCCACCGGCTGCTCGTCCTCCGGCAAGCTGAAACCAGGGGGCTGGACGGCCCGCCAGGGCGGCTTCACCTGACCAATGGCACAGTACACCTGCAACTCGATGCGCCATTCTAGGGGATCCCGTGTCGGCAGCTCATTGAGAATGACGTCGGAAATCTGGTCACCAATGTTGTCCAGGTGGACTTCGGTAAAAGACTCCGGGGTTTTAAGGAGCGCCGTCCTTCCTGCGAACGGCGGCACTACAGCACAAGGAGGACTGGCTGTGACAATTCAGCCAGGCAGCTTCAGCCGATGATGTGACTGCTTCCTGATCGTCCCAGCAGCACCTGGAATTCGTTGCGCGCGCCGGGGTTCTCGCGAAACGTGCCGAGCATGCTGCTGGTCGTCATGCTGGCCTCATGCTTCTTCACACCGCGCATGACGGCGCAGAGGTGCACACCCTCCAGCACCACGGCCACACCATGCGGCGCCAGCACTGAATCAATGAAGTCGGCAATCTGGCGCGTCATGCGTTCCTGCACCTGTAGCCGGCGCGCGTACATGTCCACGATGCGCGGAATCTTGGAAAGGCCGACGATCTTGCCGCGCGGAATGTAGGCCACGTGCGCGCGACCGGCAAAGGGCAGCAGATGATGTTCGCAGAGGCTGTAGAACTCGATGTCGCGCACTATGACCATGTCGTCGTGATCAACTTCGAAGATCGCATCGTTGATGAGCTTCACCGGGTCGATGTGGTAGCCAGCCGTCAGTTCCGCCCAGGCGCGGCCCACACGCTCCGGTGTGGCGATCAGGCCCTCGCGCCCGGCATCCTCACCAATGGCGTCCAGGATCTCGGCCGTGGCGGCCGCAATGCGCGCCTGATCCACCGGCGTTGACGCTGCAGGAGCGACACTATGACCATTCTCTCTAAGGCCAGGCTGCTTTGCTGAGGTAGCGGAATTGTGCTGCGGCTTCACGTGATTATCGCTGTTTCCGCTCATTTATCGTTTCCTGCCCTGCAATCTTTCGCTTCTTGATAATATGTTAACATAGCATCTTTGTGAGCGGAACGGCATGCCGGATTGCTGTGAGAGTAATGAGACATGGACATCATCGAGATTGACAATCTGCGCCTGCGCTGCGTCATCGGCTTCAGCCAGCACGAGCGCAAGGACCGCCAGGATGTCGTCATCAGTCTGCGCCTTGGCTGCGACATGCGCGCCGCCGCCCGCAGCGATGACCCCAAAGATGCGCTCGATTACCGCAGCCTGACCAAGGACGTTATCACACTCGTGGAGGCCTCGCGCTGGCAGTTGCTGGAGACCCTGGCCACGGCCATCGCGCGCATCTGCGTGCAGGATCATGCGGCCGCCTGGGTGCAGGTGCGCGCGCACAAGCCGGGCGCGCTGCGCTTTTCGGATTCCGTGGGCGTCTGCATTGAGCGCCGGGCTTCGGACTTTGATGCCGACTGAAACCAGCGTCTGGCTTTCGCTCGGCAGCAACATTCGCCCCTGTGACAACCTGCGCGCTGCCCTGCGCCTGTTGCGCGCGGCCTGTACGCTGGAGCGTTGTTCGCCGGTCTATCGCACAGCGCCCCGCGGCGACTCCGACCAGGCCGATTTTCTCAACATGGCAGTACGCCTGCGCACAACGCACACGCCCGCCGGCTTTCATCGCGAAGTAATCCAGCGAATTGAGGCTTGTCTGGGGCGTGAGCGCGACCCGCAGAATCGCAACGCCGCCCGCACCATTGATATTGACATTGCGCTTTGGGGCGACGGGGCCTTTCAGTTCGGCAGGCCGTCGCGGCAGGTGCCCGATCCGGACATCCTGCGCCACCCGCACGTCGCCCTGCCTTTGGCCGCGCTGGCGCCAGACTTGCGCCACCCGCTGACCGGGCAGACCCTGAGCCAAATAGCCAACCAGCTGGGGGTGGCAGGTATTCAACGTCTGACACTCAACCTGGACGACGGCGCCGACGAACACTCGCCATAGCACGCGCTTCGGGTACAATGGCTGCAGTCGCGCCACAACGAGGGACTGAATGAACCTGCTGGAATACGCCGATATTCTTTTGCGTCGCGGCTGGATTCTGCTGCTGCTGGCGCTGATCGCGGCAGGCAGCGCATGGTGGCTGGGCACGCGCCAGACCCCCGTTTACCGCGCCACCCAGCGCGTGCTGATGCAACCCACGCGCGCCGACTTCGGCCTGACCGAAGCCAGCAAGACCTTGCTCGGCAACCACGTCGCTTACCTCGACAGCGAGTTCCGCGCCCGCGAGGTGATCGACAACCTGCGCCTTGACATGACGGCGCGCCAGCTCACCAACGTGGTCACCATCGCCGCCGACCCGCTCAACCTGACCATTCAGATCGATGTCGATCTGGCCGATGGTGATCTGGCCAACGATGTCGCACGCGAATGGGGCAACCTGCTCATACAGTATCGAAACGCGGAAAACCAGCGTGCACGCCGTGAAGACCATATCAACGCGAGTCTGCAGGATAATGCCCGCTACGACCTGCTACGTCCACGGCCCACGCTCAACGCCGCCGCGGGCGCCATCCTCGGGCTCATTCTGGGGGGCGTTCTGGTGTTGGTGCTGGAGTACCTGGAAAGCAGCATCGTCCGCAACGGCGAAGATATGGAGCGCGCCACCGGCATCAGCGTGCTCGCCAACATTCCCCAGGCGGAAGGATAAGCCATGGATCTCGTCACGCTTCGCAAGCCGCGCTCCGCCGCCGCCGAGGCCTTCCGCACCCTGCGCACCAACTTGATGTTCAGCAGCGTGGAGCACCCGGTCAGCACCTTGCTGGTTACTTCGCCGGCGCGCGGGGAAGACAAGAGCAGCGTGCTCGCCAACCTTGCCGTCACCTTCGCCCAGGGCGGCCACAGCACCATTCTTGTAGACAGCGACCTGCGCCGGCCGGCGCAGCACGATATCTGGGGCCTGGACAACGGCCGCGGCCTGACCACCATGATGCTTGAGGATACGGCCCTCGCCGAACCGCCACTTGTTGCCACAGAGATCGAGGGTCTGCATATCCTGCCCTCCGGCCCGCTGCCGCCCGCTCCTGCTGACCTGCTGGGCAGCCAGCGTATGGGCGAAATCATCGGCCTGCTGCGCGCCCGCGCCAGCTACGTACTCTTTGACAGTCCGCCCGTGCTGGCGGTAACCGACGCCGCCCTGCTGGGCTCGCAGCTGGACGGCGTGCTGCTGGTCATCAAGGCCGGCCACACCCGTCGCGAACACGCCGCCCGCGCCCGTGAGGCGCTTGATCGCGTCAACGTGCGCATCGTCGGCGCGGTGCTCGACAACGCGCCGCGCGAGAGCGCCGCCACGCGCTACGTCGACCCTACCTGAGCCAGGAGCCTGCAACGTGAAGGGACTAATCCTCAGCGGCGGCAGCGGTAAACGACTGCGTCCGCTGACTTACACTCGCGCAAAGCAACTCATCCCCGTCGCCAACAAGCCCATCCTGCTGCGCGTTGTCGAGTCCCTGCGTGAGGCGGGCGTCAGCGACATTGGCATCGTCATCGGCGCCACCGGCCCGGACATCCAGCAAGCGCTGGGAAACGGCAGCCAGCTTGGCGTGCACATCACCTGGATTCAGCAGGACAGCCCCGATGGGTTGGCGCACGCCGTGCGCATCGCACGCGACTTTCTCGGCGAGGAGCGCTTCGTCATGTTTCTGGGCGACAACGTCATCCAGGGTGGCATCCGCAAGCTCATCGAGGACTTCGCCGCCAACGACTGGCACAGCCAGATTGTGCTGAAGGAGGTCGCCGACCCACGCGCCTATGGTGTCGCCATTCTGCGCGAGGACGGCAGCATCGAGCGGCTCGTTGAGAAGCCGCAGCAGCCGCCCTCCAACATGGCGCTGGTGGGGATCTACATGTTCGACCGTCACATTCATCAGGCCGTCGCTGCCATTCGGCCATCTGCGCGCGGCGAACTAGAGATTACGGACGCCATCCAGTGGCTGATCGATGCCGGTTATCAGGTCGCGCCGCACGTGCACGAGGGCTGGTGGATCGACACCGGCAAGGCCACCGACATGCTTGAGGCCAACAGCCACGTACTGGCCGAGCTGACGCCCAGTGTCGCAGCCGACAGCATCATCGAGGACTCCGAGGTCGACTCGCGCGTCACTGTGCAAGCCGGCGCCCGCATATTGCGCAGCGTAGTCCGCGGCCCCAGCATCATCGGTCGCAACACCGTCATCGAGAACAGTTTCATCGGCCCCTTCACCAGCATCTATCACGACGCCTGCATCCGTGACGCCGAGATCGAGCGCAGCATCATCCTCGAGCACAGCAGCGTCTGCGACATCGACGTTCGGCTGCAGGATACGCTCATCGGCCGCAACGTCAGCGTGCAACGCGCCGACGGCAAGCCGCAGGCCATCCGCATGAACCTTGGCGACCACAGTAGCGTCTGGATCCCCTAAATGACCCCAGCTATTGAACTCATCGCGCTTGACCTCGACGGCACACTCTTCGACCCCAACCAGGGGATTTCGACCGCGAACCTGGCGGCCCTTGCCGCGGTGCGCGATGCCGGCATTCAGATCGTGCTGGCCACCGGCAGAACACGCGGCTCGGCGCTCAAGATCATTGACCAGCTGGGTCTGTCTTCGCCGGGCATCTATGTGCAGGGTCTGGTCACCCACAACGGAGATGGCAGTATCCGCCACCAGCAGTACCTTGAAGCGGAGACCGCCCGCGAGGTCGTCGAACTCGTCGGGGACGATATCGCCCTGGTCGCCTATTCGGGCACGGAGACCTGGGTCACTGCCTTCGACCACAACATCGAGTTGCTCGTCATGTACGGCGAGCCCCGGCCACAGTCCTGCGAGTCACTGGCAGAACTGGCGCAGCGGGTGCCGATCAACAAGTTTGCCGCCTTGGACGTCACGAGTCCGGCCCGCATGAATGCGCTGCGCGCCCGCCTCGAGCAGGCTTTTGGCGAGCGCGTGCAGGTGTTGCAGCCCGGCATGGAAGTTATGGTCGAGGTGCTGCCCGGCGGCGCCAGCAAGGGAGGCGCCCTGGGCGTCCTGATAGAAGATATGGAGATTGCACCGGAGCATGTGCTGGCCTGCGGCGATGGCGAGAACGACATCGAGATGTTGCAGCTGGCGGACATCGGCGTGGCCATGGGCAACTCGAACGAGGCCGTGCAGAAAGCCGCGGACTTCGTCTCCACCCGCTACGACGAAGACGGCGTCGCCCACGCCTTGGCGCATTTTCTGCCGCACGTCGTCAAGCCCGTCGCTGCCAAGGATTCGCCGAAGTGAAAAACCTCCTCGTCACCGGCGGCGCGGGCTTCATCGGCAGCGCCTTCGTGCGTCAAATGATCGCGCGGCATCCCGAACTCAACATCATCGTCTTCGATCTGCTGACCTACGCCGGCAACCTGAACAACCTGTTGCCTGTCACGGATGAGCCGAACTATTGCTTCGTCCAGGGCGACATCGCCAGCCGCGAGGACAGCGCGCGCACCCTCAAGCATTATGAAATCGACACAGTCGTCAACTTTGCGGCGGAGAGCCACGTCGACCGCAGCATTATGGCGCCTGACGCCTTCATCCACTCCAACACTGTTGGGGTGCACATCCTGCTTGACGAGGCCTGCCGGGCGGGCGTCGGGCGCTTCCTGCAGGTCTCGACCGACGAGGTCTACGGCGACATCGCACCTGGCAGCTTCTCTGACGAGGAGGATGCCTTCCTGCCCAACAGTCCCTACGCCGCCAGCAAGGCCGGCGCAGAGCTATTGGTTCGCGCCTGCCACATCACTCACGGCCTGGATACGGTCGTCACGCGCGGCAGCAACACCTTTGGCCCCTACCAATATCCCGAAAAGTTGATGCCCTTCTTCATCACCGAGGCAATCGACGGGAATCCGCTGCCGCTCTACGGCGACGGCCGGCAGCAGCGCGACTGGCTCCACGTCGATGACCACGCACGCGGCATTGCCTGCGCCCTGTTCCACGGCGAGTCAGGACAAGCGTACAACATCGCCGGCGAACACCAGGAGCGCAATCTCGACGTCACCCACCGCATTCTGGAAGTGCTGGACAGGCCGGCGTCGCTCATTCGCCATGTGCCGGACCGCGAGGGCCACGACCTGCGCTATGCCATGCGCTGTGACCGGCTGAAGGCGCTCGGCTGGCAGCGCGAGCACAGTTACGCAGCAGCTGCCGCCGCGACCGTGCGCTGGTACCAGCAGAACGAGTGGTGGTGGCGCCCCATCAAGTCCGGCGACTGGGACGACTGGTATCGTCGCCAGTATGCCGCGCGTCTGGCTGCCGCCGAGCGCTGAGCAAGCCCTCACCACACGTTTGCGCCCGTGCTACAATGCCCGCAGAAGCGACGGGAGAGCCATGCGAATCCTGGTGACGGGTGCGGCCGGCAACCTGGGCGGCAAGCTGCTCGAGGACCTTACACAGGCAGGGCACGACGTGCTGGGCGCGGATGTCATTGGCGACCACGTCGCGCGGCTCGACATCTGTGACTTTACTGCCACACGGGCTTTCCTGCGCGAGCAAAGGCCACAGCTTGTTATGCACGCTGCCGCCTGGACCGATGTGGATGGCTGTGCCCGTGATCCGCAACGCGCGCTGCTGGTGAATGGCTTCGGGACGCAACATGTCGCACTGGCCGCGGCGGCGGTGGAGGCGGCCATCGTGTACATCAGCAGCAACGAGGTCTTTTCCGGGCGCGACCGCGTCCCCCTGGACGAATACGCCATGCCTGCGCCGGCCAATCCCTATGGCTACAGCAAACGGGTTGGAGAATGTGTCGTAAGCGCGCACAACCCGCGGCACTATATCGTGCGCACGGCCTGGCTTTTCGCGCATGGTGGCCGCAACTTCATCCAGGCAATTCTCGGCGCTGCGCAGGCCGGCAAGGCGCTGCGGGTCGTCAGCAACGAGGTTGCCAATCCGACCTACACCAATGACCTCTCCGCCGCGCTCGTCCGACTCATCGCCAGCGAACGCTACGGCATCTACCATTTCGTCAACGAGGGCGCCTGCTCGCGTCTGCAATTCGCGCGTCACATCCTCGACCGCAGCGGATTCGCAGACACGCCAGTTACCTCTATCAGCAGCCAGCAGTGGCCGCGCCCCTCTACCCCGCCGGAATACGCCGCACTCGCGAACAACGCCGGTCGACTGCCGGGCATAGCCCTGCGTCCCTGGCGTGAGGCGGTCGACGCTTTCCTGGCGCGCGAAGGCCTGCTGCGATGAATGCGACGTCAGCGTCGGGGCCGCTGCTCTCGGTCGTCATCCCCAACTGGAATGGCGCGCATTTCCTGCCGGCCTGCCTGGATGCGCTGGCCAGGCAAAGCTGGAGTCCGCTCGAAGTCATCGTCGTTGACAACGCTTCCAGCGATGACTCCTGTGCGCTGCTGCGGCGTGACTATCCGCAGGTGCGGCTGATAGAGCTGCCGCGCAACTGCGGCTTCACCGGCGCCTGCAATGCCGGACTGCGTGCCGCCACAGGTGAGCTGGCAGGCCTGCTCAACAATGACACCGAAGCCCACCAGGGCTGGGCAGCGGCAGTCGTAGACGCCTTTCACCGGCATCCACAAGCCGGCGCGGTCGCCAGCAAACTGCTGCTGCACGACCGCCGCGACCATCTGCACACTGCTGGCGACAGCTTTTCGCTGGATGGCCGCGCCAGCAATCGCGGGGTCTGGCAGCGGGACTGTGGTCAGTTCGAGGATGAGGAATATGTCTTCAGCGCCTGCGGCGGCGCCGCCGTGTATCGCCGCAAAATGCTTGACCAGATTGGCCTGCTGGACGACGACTTCTTCTTTTCCTGCGAGGACGTCGATCTGGGCTGGCGCGCCCAGCTGGCGGGCTGGCGCTGCCTGTATACACCGCGCGCCATCGTGTATCACCATCTCTCGGCGACCGGCGGCGGCGTGACGGCCAGTTACTATGACGGCCGCAACCTGATTTACCTGCTCGTCAAGAACTACCCGGCGGACCTGTGGCGTCGTCATGGTCGGCTGGTGCTGCGCGCGCAGTGGCGTCTCCTGCGCGAGGCGCTGGCCGCCTGGCGCGGTGCGGAGGCGCGGGCGCGAATTCGCGGGATACTGGCCGGCCTTTGCGGGCTGCCGCACATGTGGCGCAAACGTGCCCCGGTGCAGGCCAGCCGCCAGGTGTCGTTGTGTTATCTGGAAGAACTATTGCGCGAGCCGGTTTCATGAACGCACCCCAGGGCAGAGACGCGATTCGGCCATACCTCTCAATCATTATCCCGGCGTACAACGAGGCACTGCGCCTGCCCGCCAGCCTGCAGAAAATCGACGCCTTTCTGCAGCAACAGGAATATTGCGCCGAGCTCATCGTGGTCGAAAATGGCAGCAGCGATAACACGGTCGCCGTCGCGCAGGCCTTCGCCGACGAGCATCCCTGGGCGCGCGTGATAGAGGCAGCCGTGCGCGGCAAGGGCCTGGCCGTCAAGGTGGGTATGCAGGCCGCACGCGGCGAGTTCCGCTTCATTTGCGACGCCGATCTCTCCATGCAAATCGAGGACATTACCTGCTTCCTGCCACCTAACAGCGACGGAAACGACGTTCTCCTGGCAACCCGCGAAGGTCGCGACGCCCGGCGCATCGGTGAGCCCTACCACCGGCACCTGATGGGTCGCGTGCTCAACCGCATCATCCAGTGGACTGCGCTGCCAGGCATGCAGGACACCCAGTGCGGCTTCAAGATGTTCACGCGCGCGGCCGCCGAAGATCTGTTCAGCGTGCAGCAAATGGCAGGCATCGGCTTTGATGTCGAGCTGCTCTACATCGCGCGCAAACGCGGCTACCGCATCCGCGAAATCCCCATCACCTGGTACTTTGACCCTGACAGCCGCATGCGCCTGTTTCATGATTCGCTGCACATTCTGCTGGAAATCCAGGCGGTCCGCCGCAACTGGCAGCGCGGTGTCTATGGCCAATCTCGCCCATGAGCGCCGGCTGCAGCGTCTCGGCTATCGCCACATTCTGGGGATGGACGAGGCCGGTCGTGGCGCCTGGGCCGGCCCGGTGAGCGTAGGCGCGGTCTGTTTGCCGCTCGCCCGCAAGGGGCTGCGCGCGGCGCTGATGGGCGTGCGCGACAGCAAAATCATGAGTCCTGACCAGCGGGAAAGCGCCGCGCGGCGCATTCGTGAGCAGGCGCTTACCTGGGGTATCGGCGAGGCGAGCAACGTGGAGATTGATGCGCTGGGCATCGATCAGGCAACGCGCCTGGCCATGGAGCGCGCGCTGGTGGACGCCTGTCAGCGTCGCAAGGGCTTTCAGCCCGACTGCCTCTTCCTTGATGCACTCATCTGGCCGGAGATGTTGCCGCGTTACCCGCAGGTAACCATGATTGATGGCGACGCACGTTCGCTGACCATTGCCGCGGCCAGCGTGCTCGCAAAAACCTGGCGCGACGCGACCATGCGGAGGCTGGCTGCTGAACTTCCCGGCTATGGCTTTGAACGGCACAAGGGCTATGGCACTGCCGCGCACCGCGATGCCCTGCAGGCGCACGGCCCAGGCTCCGCCCATCGCCGCAGCTACCGGCCGCTGCGCGCCCTGACAGGCGGAGACGTCCCGTGAAGCTGGCGCTGGTGCACGACTGGCTCAACCAGGTTGGCGGCGCGGAAGATGTGCTGGCGGCTCTGCTGGAGCTGTGGCCGGACAGCCCGGTCTACACCAGCATTTACGCGCCGGAGCGTATGCCGCCGGCCTTGCGCGCGGCGGACATTCGCACGCTTTGGCTGAATCGTTTGCCCGGCATTCAGCGACACCACCAGCCCTTTTTGCCGCTCTACCCCCTGGCCTGGTCCGGGCTGATGCTGCGCGACCAGGACGTGATCCTCAGCAACAAGAGCGGCTTTTGCACTGCGCTGCGCCACGATGAACGCGCGCTGCACATTTGCTACTGCCTGACGCCAACGCGCTATCTCTGGCAGTTGGAGGAGTACATCGAACGCGAACGGCTCGGCGCCCCGCTGCTACAGGCGTTGCGCCCATTGATCGCCCTGCTGCGCCGCCAGGACTACGCCGCGGCGCAGCGCGTTCACCATTTCATCGCCATCTCGAGCGCCGTGCGCCAGCGCATCCGCGACTGTTACGAGCGCGACTCGACGTTAATTTTCCCGCCCGTGGATACGCAGCGCTTCACGCCCGTTGCGCAGCATGATGATTACCTGCTGGTCGTGGCGCGGCTCGTGCCCTACAAACGCATCGACCTTGCCGTGCGCGCCGCCAGCCAGCTGGGCCTGCCGCTCAAGGTTGGCGGCAGCGGCCGGGATATGCAGCGCCTGCAGGCCATGGCTGGGCCAACAGTCGAGTTTCTCGGTCGTGTGCCGGATGCGGAACTGCCGCAGCTGATGGCGCACTGTCGCGCATTCCTTTTTCCCGGACACGAGGACTTCGGCATCACGCCCGTGCAGGCGCAGGCCGCCGGGCGCCCGGTGATCGCCTTCGGCGCCGGCGGCGCACTGGACACCGTGCTGCCCGGGCACAGCGGTGAACTCTTTCACGAGCAGAGCGTGGAGTCGCTGGCGTCAACGCTGGCAGACCTGGATGTCAGTCGCTACGATAGCCGTGCCATTCGCGCCCACGCCCTGCGCTTCGATACGCGCGTCTTTACGCAGCAAATGCGCGCCTTCGTTGAACAGGCCCTGGACGCCTTCCGCAAACAGCAGCCTATGGTGTGGCGCGACCCCTGCTGATCATGAGAGATTCCATGGAACTGCGCGCGACGGCCCAACTTCTGCGACGCTGGTGGTGGTTGATCGCGATCCCCACGCTGATCGCCGGCCTCGCCGCCCTGCCCGCCCTGTCCGCAGCGACCGGTTCAACCGGCGGCTACAGCACCGTGCTGCACTTCAGCGCCGCCCAAAACCCACAGGAGCAACTGCCCGCGGAAAGCGATTTGCAGGATGTCTGGCTGGCCTCCGAGTTAACGGTGAACGCGCTCAGCGCCTGGGCGCGCACCGAAAGCTTCCGCCGGGAAGTCAGCAGTGCTCCGGGAATAGTCAGCGGCGACAGTGACGCGCTCGGTATCGCGGCGGATCATCAGCGCAGCATTGGCCAACTCTTCCTCAGCCACCCGGACTCACAGGCTCTGGCGCGTATCGCCAATGCGGCCATCCACGTCTTGCAGACGCAAAATCGCAAGTACTTTCCGCAGCTCGGCGACGAAACGGCCACAGTTACAGTGCTCGATACGCCGACCATTGTGCCTGTGCCAGTGTCCCTGAGCCTGCGCCTGGCCCCGCTGCTGCGCGTCGCGCTGGGTTTCTGTGCCGGTCTGGTGCTGGCAATGCTGGCCTACGCCTTCGACCCGGCGCTGCGCCGTCGTGAGGATGTCGAAGCGTTGGGACTGGCTGTCCTCGCCGTGCTGCCGCGCGAGAAACTACGCTAGCGCGGCAAGTCGCGCAGGATGGCGCGCACTGGCGAGGCACAGGCATTTTCCAGACGCAGCGGCAGGGCCACCAGTTCATAGTCGCCGTCCGGCACGTCGCTCAGCCACAGACTTTCCAACGTGACAATGCCGTGCCGGCGCAAGGCATGATGACCGGGCAGCGCCGTGCTGTCCCCGTGATCCACCGAAGGTGAATCCAGACCCAGCAGACGCAGACCGCCGGCAGCCAGTTCCTCGATCAGCGCGGCGCCCGGCCAGGGCCAGGCCGTCGGCCACGCATTCGCCGCCAGTTCGCTGACTGCGCTGCGCAGCAACAAACGCTGCACCCCGGCCAGCGACACATGCGCCAGGTCAGCCAGCTCCAGCGGTCCGTCGTTACACGTTAACGTAACGAGACGGGCCGGGCCGATGCAGGCCGCCAGCGGCATCTGAGCGGCCGCTGCGCCATCGTCGGCGCTGTGGTACCAGGCGTCCATGTGCGTGCCCAGATGCAGGGTCGCTTCCAGCGCCGTCAGATTCACCGACGCACCTTCGCGGCGGCGCAACGTGTGCCGCAGCCGATAGGGCTGGTCGCCCGGCCAAACCGCCGTCTGCGCATTGACCGGCCGCGTGATGTCGTAAATCACGGCCTGCACGTCATCTTCAACCGGCCCCTGTGCGCCTGGCCCAGGATTCGTTCAGTCGTCATCTGCATCGATGTCCGAAGGGGTTGCTGGCGAGGATGATTCTGCGCTGACCATGGTGATCTTGCCGTCGATGAAGGCGCCTTCCTCGGTAGATAGCGCTGTGGCGCGGATGTCGCCCCAGACGCGCCCGGTGCGTAGCAATTGCACCTTGCGCCCGCTGACGTTGCCGCGGACGGCGCCCGCTATCGAGATGTTGCGCGCGCTGATGTCGGCATTGATGCGCGCCGTTTCGCCGACCAGCACGTTGCCATCAATCTCAAGTTCGCCGTCGAAGGTGCCGTCCAGACGGACATTGGCTTCACTGCGCAACAGGCCTTCCAGCGCGCAGTTGGCGCCCAGCACAGTTTCAAAGCCCATCGGCACCGGCAGTGTGGCACGTGGCAGGGGTCGCGCTGCTTCCTGACTGTCAGACACGGTTACGTCCCGTCGATCACGCAGAAAAGTCATCGTGCGTCCTTTCGCTTCCCCGGACCTGAATCCGCCGCGCGTCAGAACAGGCCGATAATTTCCCCGTTCTCGTCGATGTCAACCTGCTCGGCGGCAGGATGTGCCGAGAGACCAGGCATGGTGCGCATGTCGCCACACAGGGGATAGATAAAGCCTGCGCCCACGCTGGCGCGCACTTCACGCACAGGTAATTCAAACCCGGTGGGTGCGCCCTTCAGCTGCGGGTCGTGGCTGAGGCTGAGGTGCGTCTTGGCCATGCATATGGGCAGGTTGCCAAAGCCGTGCGCCTCATAGTTGTCGATCTGGCGCCCGGCCTGCGGCTCGTAACTGACGCCAGCCGCGCCATAGATTTGTGTGGCGATCGTCTCAATCTTGTCTCTTATGGGCTGATTCACATCATACAGAAAGCGGAAAGTGGATGGCGTTTGCGCGGCGCTGACGACCATCTCGGCCAACTCCACAGCGCCAGCACCGCCCTGTGCATGATGTCTGGCCTGGGCAGCTCCCAGGGCGCCCGCCTCCACCGCAATGCGCTGGATCGCCGCCAGCTCCTCCGGATGGTCACTCTCGAAGACATTGATGGCCACCACGGGCGTCACGCCGTGGCGCTTCACATTTTCAATCTGGCGGATCATATTGACTGCACCCTGCTCGACTTCCGCGACGTTGCACTCCAGCATGGCCGGAGGCAGCGCCTTGCCGGCGACGACGCGATGCCGGCCACTGTGCAATTTCAGGGCGCGCACTGTGACGACCAGCACAGCGGCGTCCGGCCGCAACCCGCTGGCACGGCACTTGAGGTTGAAAAACTTCTCCGCGCCGATGTCCGCGCCGAAACCAGACTCGGTGATCAGATAATCGCCGCACTTTATGCCGATCAGGTCGGCCAGAACGCTGCTGTTTCCCTGGGCGATGTTGGCAAAGGGTCCGGCATGCACCAGCGCGGGCGTGTTTTCCAGGGTCTGCAGCAGATTGGGGCGAATCGCGTCCTTCATCAACACCGTCATCGCACCGGCGGCGCCGATCTGACCGGCTGTCACCGGCTCGCGTTTGCTGTTGAGGCCGATGACAATGCGGTCGAAGCGCTCGCGCATGTCCTGCAACGAAGTCGTCACAGCGAGAATGGCCATCACCTCGCTGGCGACGGCGATGTCGAAGCCCGTCTCACGCAGCATTCCGTTCCACTTGCCGCCCATGCCCACCACAATGTTGCGCAGCGCGCGGTCGTTCATGTCCACCACCCGACGCCAGGTGATGCTGTCCGGGTCGATGTCAAGCGGGTTGCCGCGCAGCAGGCGGTTGTCGATCATCGCAGCCAGCAGGTTGTTGGCGGCGGCGACCGCGTGAATGTCGCCAGTCAGATGCAGGTTGAAGGTCTCCATCGGCACCAGCTGGGCATGGCCGCCACCGGCCGCGCCGCCCTTGATGCCAAAGGTCGGCCCCATCGAGGGCTGCCGCAACGCCACCACCGAACGCTTGCCCAGGTGTTTCATCGCCTGACCAAGACCCACCGTGGTTGTGGATTTGCCTTCGCCCAGGGGCGTTGGCGTGATGGCCGTGACGTCGATGTACTTCGCATCAGGCCTGTCACGCAGCTTGTCCAGCACCTCGAGGCGCAACTTGGCCACATGCGGTGAGCCGTAAAGGTCGAGATCTTCTGGCTCAAGGCCCATTTGTGCGGCAATTTCGTGACAGTGTTTCAGGTCCGCCCGTCTTGCGATTTCCAGGTCAGAACGCATGAGTCAGCCCTTCATCCCCTATGTCATCCCAACCTTACCACAGGCGCCCCGTTCAGGCGCTGCGCAGGGGGCTGGTGGCGCTCACGACAGGCGTCTGCGTAGGCGCGGTCATAGTAATCGCGGCAGTCGGCTCGGGCGTGTCGGATGGTTTGGGCGTGATGGTGGAAAGCGGCGTGGGCGTGGCGACCGGGGTCGGCGTCGGGTTCACGGCGCGAATCAGCGAGCGGTGCATGTAGACGGACTCGATGCGCCGCGAACGGGGCTCTTCATCCACCAGCATCCAGTCCGGGTCGGTGGAGGCCGGCGCGATCACGCACACTTCTTCGCCCTCGAACACGGCGCGCTTGATGCGCGCTTCGCGGGAGGGTTCTGCGCGGACAATGGCTTCCTTAACCACGACGACGAAGGGCTGGCATTCCGGAATCGGCGTACGTGTGGGCGGTGGCGCGAAGATCACAGTTCTGGTCAGGGCGCGGATGACTGTCGCGCTGGCTTGCTGTTCGGCTTGCTGGACGGCTTCCTGTACGCCCAGACCGCCGCTGCGCAGGTAGGTCTGCAGCCCCTGCCACAGGTACCAGCCAGCGAATACCAGCGCCGCCGCGATCAGCATGATGAGCCATGCCGGTTGCGATCCACGCCTCATTGGCCCCTCGTTTAACTCTGACGTACCCCGATTTTACAGTGATTCAGGAACCCCTGCGGTGAATGAAGCGCAGATAATAAACAAAAAAGGGCGCCGCAGCGCCCTTCCCTGCTGCAATGTCGTGGGCATCAGCCCATGTTTTCAATGATGGCCGTGGCGAAGGCGCTGGTGGCTACCTCGGTCGCGCCTTCCATCTGGCGCGCGAAATCGTAGGTCACGATCTTCTGCGCCAGGGTCTTTTCATAGGCCGCGGTTATCATATCCGCCGCCGCATTCCAGCCGATGTGCTCCAGCATCATCACGCCGCTGAAGAGCAGCGAGCCGGGGTTTACCTTGTCCAGGTTGGTGTATTTGGGCGCGGTGCCGTGCGTCGCCTCGAAGAGCGCTATTTCGTCGCCAACGTTGGCGCCGGGCGCGATACCCACGCCGCCCACCTCGGCCGCCACCGCGTCACTCAGGTAATCCCCGTTCAGGTTGGTGGTAGCGATGACTTCGTGCTCACGCGGGCGCAGCAACATTTTCTGGAACATGATATCGGCGATGGTGTCCTGCAGCAGGATGCGACCCTCCGGCACCTGGCCACCGTGCTCGCTGGCCACCTCGTCCCAGGAAATCGTCTCATCCGCGAACTCCTCGCGCCCCACCTCGTAGCCCCAGTTGACGAAGGCGCCTTCGGTGAACTTCTGAATGTTACCCTTGTGGACGAAGGTCACGCTCTTGCGGCCGCGCTCCAGCGCATAGCGGATTGCGGCTCGAACAAGGCGCTTGCTGCCAAAGGAACTGACCGGCTTGATGCCCAGGCCGGCGCCTTCGAAGAAGCCGGTGGCGCCGAGCTCTTCCCGCAGGAAGTGCGCCAGCTTTTCGTTCTCGGGCGTGCCGGATTCGTACTCGATGCCGGCGTAGATGTCCTCGGTATTCTCGCGAAAAATCACAACGTCGACGTCCTGCGGTTGCCGCAGCGGGCTGGGCACGCCTTCGTACCAGCGCACGGGACGGATGCAGCTGTAGAGATCAAGCACCTGGCGCAGCGTAACGTTCAGGCTGCGGAAACCGCCGCCCACCGGCGTCGTCAGCGGCCCCTTGATGCCGACCAGGTACTCGCGCAGGGCGTCGAAGGTCTCCTCCGGCATGTAGTTGCCGTCATAAATCCCGGCTGCTTTCTCGCCCGCGTAGATCTCCATCCAGGAAATCTTGCGCCGGCCGTCAAAGGCCTTTTCGACCGCAGCATCCCAGATGCGCTTGCTGGCCGTCATGATGTCGTAGCCGATTCCGTCCCCCTCGATGAACAGCAGCACGGGGTTGTCCGGCACCTGCAGCGCGCCATTGCTTGCGGTGATCTTCTGCCCTGTTTCGGGCACCCTGATCTTGTCGAAGGCCATCGTACGCCCGCCTCCTCTTCCGGTCCTTAATAGCCACGCAGTATAGCATAGATTGCGGCGCTGTCAGGTCGCCTCCGCGGCGCTCAGTCAGTCACGCCCCAGGGCGCGATGAGCACCTTGCCGCTCTGGCCAGTGAGTTGCAATTCCCAGGCCTGCTGGACGTCATCGATGCTGAAGCGATGCGTTACCAGCTTGTCCAGTTGCGGACCGACGTGGCGAATCTGCTGCATAATGCGCCGTCCCAGGCCCAGGTTGTAGTGCCAGGTTCCTGCCAGCGTAAGTCCCTTGCGGATCATGTCCCTGCTGATGTAGACCGGCGTGGGATCGCCGCACTCGCCCACGAAGACCACCGCGCCCAGGCGCCGCACCGCATCGATGCACAGACGGTGCGCTGCCACCACGCCGGAGCAATCCACAACCTTGTCCACGCCGCGACCATCGGTCAGATCCAGGATCTGCTCCAGTGCCCCGTCCGGTTCGAGAACGACCTCCGCACCAAGTTCCTGTGCCAGTTGCGCACGATACGGGTTCATTTCGACGCCGATGACGCGTGCGCCCCGGTAACAGGCATTGATAACGCCACCCAGACCCACCGGCCCCAACCCTGTGATGAGCACGGTTTCGCCGGCCTGGAGATTAATGCGTTCCATGCCGCCGTAAGTCGGCCCAAGGCCGCAGCAGGCCATGGCCCCGTGCTCCGTCGAGATGTCGTCCGGAATCGGCAGCAGCAGCAAGTCCTGCTTGAGCATCTGCTGCGCAAGGGTGGCGCTGCCCGCCGGCGAACTGAAGCCCGCTCCCGCCAGACAGTGAATATAATCGCCACTGTTGCAATAGAAACAATCGCCACAGGTCGTTTGAGGCATCACGACCACGCGTTGGCCCGGCTGAACGCTGGCCGGGCCAACGGTTTCCAGCACTTCACCTGCCGCTTCATGCCCCAGGTACTCGCTTGTCTTGCCAGCGGCAAAGGCCTTGTACTCTGTGCACAACGGCGCCACCGCAATTTTTAGCAGCACACGCTGTGCATCAGCCTGCAAATCCGGGAACACCTTCGCCTGTGCCTGCTCCACGCCTGTAATTGTCGCTTGTTTCATGCGAGTCTCCCTTCAATCAATCTGAATCCAGTGCTGCCTTGCCAAGCGCCTGGCCTTCACGTAGCAGACCCTGCACCGCGTCTGGCGACCTCGCCTCGGCGTATATCCGTAGCAGGGGTTCGGTGCCACTGGGCCGGATGAGCAGCCAACTGTCATCCGCCTGCCAGAACTTGACTCCGTCCGTAGTATCCACGCTCGTCACCGCTTCCCCGATCAGCCGGGCGGGCGCGTTCTCTGCAATGCGCCGGAGCAATTCACCCTTAGGCAGCTGCTGACCCAGCTGCGCGTCGATGCGACCATAATGTGCCGGGCCGAACTGCGCCTGCAGGTCGGCGATGATTTCGTGCAACGGGGCCTGCGCCTGCGCCATGATTTCCAGCAGCAGCAGGCCCATCAGGATGCCGTCTCCTTCCGGGATGTGGCCGCGCACGGAGATGCCGCCGCTCTCTTCGCCGCCGATGAGTACATCCTGCTGCATCATCAGGTCCGCGATGTGGTTGAAGCCGACCGGCGTCTCGTGCAGCTGCAGGCCATAACGCCGGCAGAGCTTGTTGATCATGAAGGTCGTCGAGATCGTCTTGACCACCGCTCCGCGCAGGCCGCGCTGCTCCACCAGGTGGCGCAGCGTCAAGGCGAAAATCAGGTGCGGATCGACGAAGTTGCCCAGCGCATCGATCGCACCGATGCGGTCGGCATCGCCATCCGTCGCCAGGCCTACGTCCGCCTGCACACGCTGCACTGCGGCCACCAGCTCGTTCAGATAGCGTAGAATCGGCTCCGGGTGGATTCCGCCGAAGCCGGGATTGAGCACGTCGCGGATTTCGTTGACCTGGCAGCGGGAACGCGAAAGCATGGTCTTGATGGCGCCGCGCCCGGCGCCCCACATGGCGTCGACCATGATCGATAGCTCGCAGCGGGAGATCAGGTCGATATCGACCAGACTGCTCAAATGCTGATAGTACTCCCAGCCGGGATCGAAGCGGCGAATGAGCCCGTCTTCCAGGCCAGCCTCGTAGTCCAGCGCCACGGCGCCGCGGCCGGTCTGCTCCAGCGCGCGTAGTTCGAATTCCACCAGCGCGCACTGCTCCGGGGTTGCGCTGCCACCATAGCTTGCCTTGAGTTTGAAGCCGTTATAGCGCGGCGGATTGTGACTGGCGGTGATGACGATGCCGGCTGCGGCACCTTTCAAACGCACATTCCAGGAAATGGCCGGCGTCGGCGCGTCCGTGCGCGTCAACCAGGCGATGATGCCGTTTCCGGCCAGCACACAGGCCGCCTCCCTGGCAAAATGGTCGGAGAGAAAGCGCGTGTCGTAGCCGACGACCACCTCGGGCGGCTCCGGGCCGACGTGTTGCCGATGCACGGCCTGCGCCACCGCCTGTGTCACCAGGCGCAGATTGGCGAAGGTGAAGCTGTCTGCGATGACCGCGCGCCAGCCGTCCGTGCCGAAGCGGATCAAGAGCCGGGTTCCTGATTGCCCACTGCCGAATACCCTCGCAGGCGGAAACGCGGCCATTGTACCACCGCTCCCTGCACTGTGGCGTATCTGCCACTGACATCTGTGCAAACTGTGTTATACTGGCGTGTCAATCGTGCTGACTTCTTTTTCCTTGTGATCCGACAATTGAACAGGAAAGGACAGCGCCCGGCCGGACGTCGGGTGCCCTTGTATTATGCAAACTCCCGAAATACGTATCATCCCACTCGGCGGACTTGGTGAAATCGGCAAGAACATGACGGTCATCGAGTGGGGCAATGACGCCATCCTCATCGACAGCGGCATCATGTTCCCCAACAACGACATGCTCGGCGTGGACTACATCATCCCTGACTTCAGCTGGCTGCGCGAGCGCGAGCGCGAGGACCTGACGCTCCACGGCATCCTTTACACCCACGGCCACGAGGACCACACCGGCGCGATCGCCCACGTCATCGAGGCCTTCCCTGGCACGCCCGTCTGGGCCACGCCACTCACCGCCGCCCTGCTGAACGCCAAGCTCAAGGACGCCCGCCTGCTGGATCAATGCGAGGTCAACATCTTCCAGCCTGGCGCCGACTTCCAGGTCGGCCCCTTCCCCGTCGAGAGCTTCCACGTTTGCCACAGCATTCCCGACTGCGTCGGCTACGGCATCAACACGCCGCTGGGCCTCATCGTGCACACCGGCGACTACAAGTTCGACAACACTCCGCCCGATGGCAAACGGCCCGATTACGCCAAACTGGCGGACTTCTCGCGCAGGGGCGTGCTATTGTTGCTGGCCGACAGCACCAACGCCGACCAGCCTGGCTGGACGCCTTCCGAGAGCAAGGTGGTCGCCGCCTTCGACGACGTCTTCGAGCAGGCGCAGGGGCGTATCATGATCGCCACCTTCGCCTCGCATTTGCAACGCATTCAACAAGTGGCCGCCTGTGCCAAACGTCATGGCCGGCGTCTGGCCATCGCTGGCTACAGCATGAACGCCAACGTGCGCATGGCGCGCAAGATGGGCATCCTGCAGCTGGAGGAAGATACCTTTGTCGAGCTGTCAGCGAGCAACAGCCTGCCGCCGGACAAGGTGGTCGTTATGGTGACCGGCACCCAGGGCGAGCCTTCAGCCGTGCTCAGCCGCCTCGCCCAGGGCCGCCACCATCAGCTGGAGATCCAGTCGGGCGACACCATCGTAGTCTCTGCGCACGCCATCCCTGGCAACGAGGAGATGGTTTACCGCACCATCAACCGGCTCTTCCAGCAAGGCGCCAACGTCCTTTACGACCCGGTCGCGCCGGTCCACGTGTCCGGGCATGCCTGCCAGGAAGAGATGAAGCTGATGCTCAGCCTGACGCGGCCAAAGTATTTCATCCCCGTACATGGCGAGCTGCGACATCTCATGGCTCACGCCCGCCTAGCGCTCGAGTCAGGCCTGCCCGAAGAAAACATCCGTGTCATCGAAAACGGTAGCGTGGTCAGCGTCAGTGAGGATGGCCTGCACGTCGGCGAACGCGTGCCTGGCGGCTATGTCTTCGTCGATGGCAGCGGCGTCGGTGACGTCGGCCCGGCGGTGATGCGCGACCGCGAAACCCTGGGCAAGGACGGCTTCCTGGTGGTCGTGGCCAGCATCGACGCTGAAAGCGGGGAAATCCTCTCTGGACCGGAAGTCCTGACGCGCGGCTTCGTCTACCTGCGCGAGGCAGATGAGCTGCTCGAGACCGTGCGGCGCACGGCGGAAGAAGCGCTTGCAGAGGTCCGCACGAGCCGCAATGGCCGCCGACGGGAGCGTCTCCAGGAAAGGGTGAGCCGCGTGCTTTACAACGAGACCCGTCGTCGTCCGATGGTCTTCAGCATCATCGACGAACAGTAAGGAAGCCTCAGCGTCGCTGGCGCCAGGGAAGCAACTTGCGCCCCAGCCAGCGACGCAGAATACGATAGCGCGCCCTGCCCCAAGAGAGACCGGCCTGGCCACTATCCGCCCCAGGCTGGTCTGTCGGGCCGTAGCGTTCACGCATGTACATGTTGGTGATCGTCGTCACCGAGGCTTCGGCGACCGGCAGGTCCTGCACGATGCGGCGGCGGCGCTCGGCCGGCGTCTGCGCGGGATCGAGCCTGATGCCGATCAGGCGCGTGTAACGTTCAAGGCGCGCCCAGGCGCGCGCAATCGGGTTCAGGCGGCGCAGGCCACGCCACTCCCACCACCACCACAGGAACAACAGCAGCAGCAACAGAAGTAGCAGCAGCAACAACGCGGCCAGCAGACCGCCCGGCAGAGGCGGCACGTTGGACGAACGGTCCGGCGCTTCGGGAACCGGAGGATCCAGCGGCGATTCCTGCGGCGGTTCTGGCGGTTCTGCCGGGGGCGGTGGCGGTGGCGAGGACCCGGGCGCTGTGGCGGATGGCGTGGGCGTAAAGGTTGGCGTCGGCGTAGAAGTGGGCGTCGGCGTTAACGAAGGCGTCGGCAACGGACGCTCTTCGTCAGACCAGGCGTCGTCTTTCGCTGTGGGGGTTGCGATGGGCTGCAGGTCTGTGGGCGTGGCGGTCGGCGTTGGCGACGGCTCTGTTTCATCCGGTGGAATGACCTGCCGCTCCAGGTCCCTGCGGTCCAGGGGCGCCTGGGCGGCGGTCGGCTCAAACTCAATCCAGCCGTAGCCAGGGAAGTAGACTTCTACCCAGGAGTGCGCGTCGCGCTCCAACACCTCGTAATGATCCAGCTCGGAGTCCCAGCGACCCTGCGCGAAGCCGGCTGCCAGGCGTGCCGGCACCCCCAGCGAGCGCAACATGACGATCATGGACGAGGCGTAATAGTTGCAATAGCCCTCACCCAGGTCGAAGAGCATCCAGTCGACCGGGTCCTGGTTTGCTGGCGGCTGCGGGATGCGCTCGTTGTAGCGAATGTTTTGCCGCAACCAGCCTTCCAGCGCCTTCGCCTGATCGTAGGGAGTTGCCGCGCCGGCCTCGCTGACGATCTGGCGCGCCAGCTGGCGGGTGCGCTGTGTGACTGAGGGTGAGACATAGAAATACAGGCTGTTCACCCAGTCCGGCCAGTCCCGCCCTGCCGCGCGCAGCTGATCAGCGCTGGCAATGCTCATCAGGCTGGTGGCCTGGTAACTGTCGCCGCTGTTGAGCACCCGCAAGGGGCGAATTACCGATACGTTGACGGCCTGGATGTTCTGGTCCCGGGCAGGTGGTTGCAGAAAGCTGCCGTCGGGGCCGATGTAACGCAGATCGCTGCGCGTCGGCAAGGCGACAGAGGAGACCTGCGGCGCGGCGTAGATCAGGCGCGAGGCGCGCAAGGCCATCGTGAAGGTCTGCTCTACAGCCTCCCGCGCATTCGCCGCTGCCAGTTCCTGCGGCAAGTCCAGCGGCGCCTGCGGGTCCGTCAGGCGAGTGTCGGCGGCCGGCAACCAGCGCCCGCTTTCATAGATGTCAAACACACGCGAGCGCCAGTAGTAACGGTGACCCAGGGGTGCGGCGACCTGCATGACGACGTCATCACCCAGTTGCACGGCGCCGCCCAGCTGAAGGGCATCGCCGCCGTAGAAGTCGGCGGTTGCCGGCCCCGGCATCTCGCCGGAGGTGAAGAGCCGGTCCAGCAGCTGGGTGATTTCAGTCAGTGGTTCACCGGCCAGCAACTCCTGAAGCTGGTCGAGCCGTTGCTGGAAATCCGTCGGCGGCAACAACCAGGCCAGCAGCAACGTCAACAGAGCCAGCACGGCTCCCAGGCGATAGAACTGGCGCCGCAGTTGCGGTGGCACGCGCACCTTGTTGACGTACCAGTACCATGCGCGCGTCTCAAGGCTGGATCGTGCCACCAGCAACAGGGCGAGGAAGAGGTAGATGCCAAGAAAAGGATCGAGATCTGCGTTGCCCTTGTAAATGAAGGCGTTGGCCACCAGCACCAGACCGGTGGGCAGCACTGCGCGCCATACCCGGTCGATGCGAAAGACATGCCAGACTGCGCTGTAGGCGAGAAACCACAACAACGATGCCAGCAGCAGGTTGAGGATCATCACATCCTGGTTGAGGCTGCCGGCCAGGGCGTCGTTCACCCAGGTCAGCATGCGCCGCAGCACCTGGGAGATGCCCTGCAGCAGGTCGCCAGGCTCGTTGGTCGCCACCAGCAGGAACACGCAGCCGAAGCCGTAGACCCAACTGAGCAGCAAGGAGAAGAACTCGCCGTGCTGGCTGCGCGCCAGCCAGTAGCCAAACAGGACGGACATCAACAGGGCGGGGACGGCCGTGTTTACGGCCAGGGGCCAGCCGGCTGCGCGAAGCGAAAACAGGGGCATCAGCAACATGAGCAGCAGCACGGCCAGGGTTCCGGGCTCGGCCGCCGCCAGCATCCGGCGCACTCTGGCAGCTCGTTTCTGCAGCCAGAGTGGCGGTGAGTTCGCCTGTCTTGTTCCCGCGCTCACGCGATTTGCTTTGCTCCGGGTGAAGGCATGCTATTGTAAAGGTCGGGAGTCGCAGCAACAAGCGACAGGAAAGCAGCGTTAATCTGGCGCCAGGTATGCGTTAAGGTTACGGCAAGCAAGTTTTGTCAGACTGTCGCATAACCCTCTGCCCGCAGTCACAGGAGTCTACTCGTGCTCAGATATATGTTGTTCGCCGGCCTGCTGCTGGCAACCTGTTTTCCCGTGGCGGCCCAGACAGACCTGGTACCGGCCCCCATCCTCAACGATGAAGGGGGTACGCGCGCCGTTTATGGTGAAATGAGCTACACCAACCCCTACCTGACCGACGGTGTTGCCGAGCCACTCATAATCCTTGAAGATCAGGCGGGCTTCGTCGATCGCGACCGTGACTTCACCTTTTCCCCGGAATCGCAGGTTATGGGTCGCCTGACCAGCGATTTCTTCACGTCGCCCGTCAGCTATGTGCTGCAGTTGCCCTTTGAACCCCAGGGCAGCCCTCGCGACGTAGACAATGACAGCGAAGAAGACGGCGGCGTCCAGATTTTTGCGGTCGCCTTTTGGACCAATATCTGGGGCCCGCCCGAGCTGGAAGAACGCGATCTGGGCGGAGGCGGCTGGTCAACTGCCTATGCCTCTACGGACACCAGCAACCGCTCACAAACCCTGAACGAAGTCATCGGCGGCCAGCTTCTGGTTTACGCCCCTGACGATGCGCAGGGCTTCCCCTCAGGTTATGGCGAGGACGGCCTGCTCTTCACGGAGGACGACCCGGCAGTGGGTTTGCCGGCCGGCTACACCCTGGTCAGCCTCGACAGCGACCCTTTCACCTTCGACCGTTCGGCAGAGCCCGTTGTTAACCTCATTGAGGGCGAAGCCTCCGAGGCGGACGACTTCTCCGAAATGGATTACACGGCCGCCTTCGACGCCATGCTGGACAAGTTCCGCCGCGAATACGCCTTCACCGAATACAAGGGCATCGACTGGGATGCAAAGAGTGCGGAATACCGCCCGCGCTTCGAGCAGGCCCAGGCGGACGGAAATCCCGAGACCTACGAGTTCGCCCTGCGTGACTTCACCTGGTCTATCCCTGACAGCCATGTCAGCGTCTCCTTCGGCCCGGCGGTTTACCGGGGATTCCGCGAGGCGATCGCCGGCGGCGTGGGCATCGCCTTTCGAGAGCTGGATGACGGACGCATCGTGGTCAATTTCCTGCTTGAGGACAGTCCGGCGGCCGCAGCCGGCATCGAGCTGCGCGCCGAAATCCTGGAAATCAACGGGCAGCCCGCCGCTGAGTACGTCAGCGAAACAGTCGCCTGGTCTGAACCCTTCAGCCTTGAGGAACAAAAGCGGCTGCAGCAACTGCGCTACGCGACGCGCTTCCCGGCCGGCAGCGAAGTCGAACTCAGCTGGCGCAACCCCGGCGCCGAAGAAATCTCCAGCGCCGAGTTACCCACGAGCGATGAACGGGACAGCTTCGACTTTTCATCGTTCTTCCAGGGACGCGACAGGCATCGGCTACCACTGGAGTTCGAGGAAATAGAGGGCAGTGACTTCACCCTCGTACAGATCCACTCGTTCAGCGACAACGAACGCCTGACGATTGACCTCTGGGAACGGCTGATTGAAGAACTCAATTACTACGCCGTGCCCGGCCTCGTCATCGACATGCGCAGCAACGGCGGCGGCAGCGGCTGGCTTGCGCAGCAGATGGCGGCCTACTTCTTCAATGAGCCGCATGTACTGGGTAACTCCGGCTTCTATGACGAGGACACGGAAGACTTCTTCTTTGACCCCGACACGGAGGACGACTTCATCCTGCCGCCCGAGGACCTGCGTTACGATGGCGAGGTCGCCGTCCTGGTCTACTCCAGTTGCTACAGCGCCTGCGAGTTCTTCAGCTACTACATGACTGTCGAGGGCCGGGCAGCTATCGTCGGCCACACCGCCACTGCCGGCGCCGGCGGCAGCGTGGAAACCTTCTACATGCCGGATGACATGGAAGTCACATTCACTGTCGGGCGGGCAGTGGACGCAGATCACATTATTCACCTGGAGGGTATCGGCGTGGTGCCAACCTTGCGCGTCCCGGTGACCGAGGAAACGCTCTTCAGTGAGGGAGACCCGGTGCTCGATGCGGCCATCGCCTGGCTGGATGGGGCCATTGTGATTGAGCCCGACGATGCCGGCGAGATTGCGGTCGGCGACGTGATCATAGATCAGATTTTGCGCCGGGAGCGACTGCGCTACACTCTGGTCCTTCCCGCCGGCAGCGTAACGGACATCCTGCTCGGCAGTGAAGAAGGCGACCTGGACACCCTGCTCAACCTTTACGACGCGAGTGGCGAGACCCTGCTCGACAGCAACGATGACATCGATCTGCCGGGCTCGGGCTCGGCCCTCTATGGCGTGGAGGCCGGCGACGTAGACCTGACCGTGATCGTCGAGGTCACCACCTACAACGATGGTGACGAAGGTGAGTTCATCCTTGAAATCGTGGACGCCATAAGTGAGGCAGAGGAAGCAGCAATAGAAGTCTGATGCACCAGGCGGGGAGCGGTCAACCTGACTGCTCCCCGCCCGCTGTTCAATAGCTGCGCACCCTGAGCAACAGGATTTGCCGCTCTCCGTTCGGGCCCAGGCCGGGCGCCTGCACCGCTTCAAGATCCTCCCAATAGTAAAGCCTCAGATTCACTTCGTAACTGCCAGTGCCTGCCTGCGCCGGCAGCGTCAGTTCGCGCAGCTCGACGTAGCGGCTGCCGGGCTGCCAGCGGCTCGTTTCTTCGGTCGCTTCCGGCGGCCAGAATGGTCGCGGCGGGCCATTGATTTCATCCAGCAGCAACCCCTCATTCGCCAGCCAGGTGTGCAAGCTGTAGTCGCGCGCAGGAGGCGTATCCACCGACCACCAAAGTCGCAACTGCAGCGCCTCTCCTTCGTGAAGCACCGGCTGGCCAGCGATGAAGCGCGAACCCCGCATCAGCTCGGCGCCGTGAAAGCGCATGCCGTTCGCATAGGGAATGCCTTCGGGGTCCGGGGCCGCCTCAAAGAGGCGCAGCAGGCAACCCCAGGGCCCCACAAAACGCCCGGGGATTCGTTCCGCAGCCAGATGCGCGCGCAGCTCCGGCGCCTGCTGCTTCGGGTTCAACACCCAGATGCGTCGCTGATCCGCCGGCTCGTCGATGAACTGCAAGCCATTCGGCAGCCAGGCGCGCTGGTGATAGTCCCACTCTTCGGCTGCGCCGCAGCGATGCTCCACATTCGTCAGCAGCACGTCGCCCCACTGCATCTGATCTCGCAGCCAGCGGAAGTTGTCCTCAAGCGGCGAGAGCACGTCAAATATCTGGTAGGGACTGACGTCGGGCAGCGGCGCGAAGAGCGCTGCCACCAGCAATAACATCGCCATGCGGATGCCCCTGCGCGGCAACCACGAAAGCCCGCGCGCAAGCAGCAGCGCGATGCCCGGCAGGATCCACCAGGCATAGCGTCCGTGAAAGAGGCCTAGTACGGGGTTGAGCAGGTAAATCAGGAAAGGCAGCGCCAGCGCCCAGACTGACAGCGCCAGCGCGACAGCGCTGCGCCGGCGTTCACGCCGTAGCAGGAGCCATAGCGCAGCTGCGGCCAGCAAAGCCCACAGCGGCCAGAAACTACCGCTGAAATCGACGTAGAGTTGCGCGATGGCCTGTGGCAACGGCGACAATACGATTGTACTCGTAGACGCGACGCGTCCCACCAGCAGAGAGGCAATATCGAGCAGCTCCGGCAGCACCAGCAAGCCGGCGATCAGACCCGGCAGCCACCAGCGCCAGATCCTGCGCCGGTAGATGATGAGGCTGCAGGCGACCAGCAGCAGGATGACCATGCCGCCGGTGTAGGAGAGATAGAACATGGCAGCCATCGAAAGCGCCAGCGCCAGCGCGCGCCGCCAGCCAGGTCGCTCGAAATAGCGCAGGGTCAGCCAGAGTGAGAGCATCGTCAACGGCAGCAGCAGCGCATAGCCACGCACTTCAAGGCTGAGCCGAATGACCAGCCCGAGCGCTGACCAGGTCAGCAGCGCCAGCAGGCCCGCGCGCCAGCCGCCCCAGCGTTGCATTATCCGGAAGGCGCAGGCAGCGCCGGGCAGAAAGGCCAGCGCCGACAGCGTTCTCAGCGCCAGCGGCTGAATGCCGGCGACCTGGCTCCAGGCGCCCAGAATCAGATAGTAGAGCGGCGGCCAGTCGTTGGGTGTCCAGCGCAGGATGTCATCCACGCTGCCGAAGGTCTGCCAGATTGACCAGACCTCGTCGGGGTTCATCGTGAGGTCGTCGAGGCGCAGCAGGCGACTGGCTGCGACCAACAGCAGCGCAAGGGTCAGCAGTGATAGCGGAGCCCTGCGCGCCGTCATGCCAGGCTCCGTACGCATACTGCTGTCTTGTTTTTGGGCCGTGGCGACTCCGGTCATGTGGCTGCACGATCCCCAGTAACGCAGGCAGTATAGCACTCTGTAATCCGCCACAACGACGGGTATACTTAAGGGGCCAGGTTGACCGGGCGGTCGCCGGTCCTGCGGGACTGGAGGAAAGTCCGCACTCCACAGGGCACGGTGCTGGCTAACGGCCAGGCGCGGCAACGCGACGGCAAGTGCAACAGAGAACTGATTGCCCCCGCGAGGGGGTGAGGGTGAAAAGGTGGTGCAAGAGACCACCGGCGTCGGCAGTGATGTCGGCGGCCAGGCAAACCCCACCGGGAGCAAGGCCAAGCAGGCGCAAGGGGGCGGCCCGTCCCGTAAAAAGCGCCGGGTGTGCTGCTCGATCCCGCGAGGCAACTTGCGGGACAGATAGATGATCGTCGCCCCGCAAGGGGAACAGAATGCGGCTTACAGGTCAGCCTGGCAAGGCCGGCCGCAACTGCTCCCCCTGAGGAAAAACGTCAGCGAACCGCTGTCAAACGCTCCATGTGCTGCTTGCGGAACTTCGCCACCTTCGGCGCAATGACTACGCGACAGTAACCCTGATTCGGGTTGTTGGCCCAGTAATTCTGATGATAGTCCTCCGCCGGCCAGAAGCGCTCCAGCGGCGTCACCTCGGTGACGATCGGGTTGCGCCAAAGACCGTCGGCGCTGATGGCGGCGATAACTTCTCTGGCGACCTCGGCCTGCTCGTCCGAATGCGTGTATATTTCCGAGCGGTACTGCGTGCCCACGTCCGCGCCCTGACGGTTCATCGTGGTCGGATCGTGGATCGTGAAGAAGACATCCAGCAAGTCGCGATAGCTGATGACTTCCGCGTCATAGCTGACCTGCACGACCTCGGCATGGCCGGTCGTGCCGTTGCATACCGTCCGATAGTCCGGCAGGGCCATGTGACCGCCGGCATAGCCGGAGACAACCTGACTCACCCCGTGAAGTTGCTGATAGACCGCCTCCAGGCACCAGAAGCACCCGCCGCCCAGCGTTGCCTGCTCCATCTTCGCCATCATGTGGTCCTTTCGCTCCTGTACATGCCTGTAGCCTACAGCATAATCCTTGCGAATATCTAACCGCGCGCGTCATGTACCACGCGCCCGGCAACCATCGTCAGTCGTACCTGCGCCTCGTCGTCGAGCAGAATGAGGTCGGCGTCGGCGCCAGGCTGCAGCGATCCCTTGCGTCCGGCCAGGCCCAGCGCCGCTGCCGGCACTGCCGAGGCCATGGGCAGTGCCTGCGCCAGACTCAGCCTGGCGTAACGCATCACCCGCCGCAGGATTTCGTCCAGCGTCACCGTGCTGCCGGCCAGCGCGCCATCCAGCGTGCGCGCCGTGCCGCCGCGCACGGTCACGGCCTGGCCGCCAAGCTCAAAGTCGCCGTCACCGAGGCCGGTGGCGCGCATCGCATCGCTGATGAGTATCACGCGCTCTGTGCCTTTGGCGCGCAGCAACAGGCGCATCATGGCCGGATGCACGTGCAGCCCGTCGCCAATGAGCTGCGCCAGGATGCGATCGTCGTCCAGTACGGCGCCAAGGGTGCCCGGCTCGCGATGATGCAGGCCGGCCATGCCGTTGAAGGTGTGCGTCGCCTGGCCCAGGCCACGTTCAGCAGCTGCCAGCACTGTCTCGTAGTCTGCGCCGCTATGCCCGATGGCGAACTCGATGCCTAGGCGCCGGCCCGCGTCTATCAGCCGGTCTGCGCCCGGCAGTTCCGGCGCCAGCGTGATCAGCCGCACCACGCCGCTGCCCAACCATGCGCCGTACTCCTGCGGGTCGGGCAGGCGTAGCGCCGCCAGCGCCTGGGCGCCGCGCCATGCGCAGTTCAGATAGGGCCCCTCGACGTGCACGCCCAGGTGTTGCGCCCCATCTGGCGGCTGCGGACAGGCCGCCACAACGTCCAGCACCGCGACAATCGCCTCCTGCGATGCGCTCATCGTCGTCGGCAGCCAACTGGTGACGCCGTGCTGCGCGAAGTAACGCGCCATGGTCGTCAGGGCCGCCGGCGTCGCGTCCATCACGTCGCAACCCAGCGCGCCATGCACGTGCAGGTCAATCAGCCCCGGCGCAAGCAACAGCCCCTGCGCATCGAGAATCTCGCCTCCATCTTCACCTGGGCAACGCAGCGCTGCGATGCGGCCCTCCGCGACCACCAGTTCCTGCTCGCGCAGTTCGCCCGCTGGCGTGAGGATACGGCCGTTACGGATGCGCATCCCGGCTCCGCTGGCTAGCGCGTGTCGCTTTGCAGATCGAGCCAGGCCAGCTCGGCGGGACTCAACTCCAGCTCCAGCGCCTCGATGTTCTGCTGCAACTCGGCGCCGCTGCGGCTGGCGATGAGGGCGTAGAGGTTGAGCGGCTGGTTGAAGATGAAGGCCACGGCGATCTGCGCCACTGTCAGACTCTTCTCCAGCGCGAGGATTTGCGCCCGCGCCAGGCGCTCGAAATTGTCCTCGTAGCAATAGGCATCGATGACAAGCTGGTCCCAGTACTCGCTGAAACTGTCCAGGTTGTCAGGGCGGAAGCGTCCGCTCAAAAAGCCGCCGGCCATGCTCGACCAGGTGAACAGCGGCATTTGCGCCTCTGCGTACCAGGCGCGCTCGTCATGGTTGCCCGGCCCGCTGATGCTGATGCAACCTTCCCAGGGGACCTTCACCTGGTCGGCCAGACTAAAATTGGGGCTGCTGGCCAGGAAGGGTTGCGCGTTGTTGGCCGCGGCCCAGGCGTTGGCCTCTTGCATGCGCTCAATGGACCAGTTGGAGCCACCATAGATGCCGATCACGCCCTTCTGGTGGTATTCGTTCAGTTTGGCAACGATGGGTCCCACCGGCTTCGTCTCGTCGTCGCGGTGTAGCAGATAGATGTCCAGGAAGTCCGTGCCGCAGCGCGCCAGCGAGTCGTTTATGTCGCTCTCGATGTCGTAAGGCGTCACGCGTTTACGATCCTGCGAATGATGCCCGCCCTTGGTCAGCAACACGATCTCGTCGCGCACGCCGCGCGTTTTCAGCCAGTGGCCGAACACGCGCTCCACGTCGCCGCCGCCGTAGTTGTTCGCCATGTCAAAGGTCGTCAGGCCCAACTCGAAGACCTCGTCCAGCAGACGCAAGCTCGCGTCCATGTTTGACCGGCCGATGGCCGTGGTGCCCTGCACAATGCGCGAGACCGGTTTGCTCACGCCCTCAATCGTTCCGTATTTCATTGCCCCTCCTCCATCGGGTAGCGCAGGCCCCACTGCGCGCGAATCTCATCAAGGGTCCGCATTAGCGCCAGCGACTCGTCTAGCGGCATTATTTCGCTTTCCAGCTGACCGGCATCAATACAACGCGCCACCTCGGCCGCCTCATGGTTGAAACCGTTACCGTTCATCGGGAGCTCCATAACGGTTGTTTCCACGCCGTAGACCTCGAGCGTCAGGCGCTCCGGGAACCAGAAGGGCGCATGCAGCGTGATGCGGCCCAGCGTGCCATTCAGCACAGCCTGTTGCGGTGTATTGGTGCGGATAGCCGCGCAGATTGTCGTCAGCGCCCCGCCTTCATAGCCCAGAATCATGGCGGAGTTCTCATCAACGCCCGTCTCGCCCAGATGCGCCATGCTGGCGATGCGTTGCGGCGGCCCGAAGATCATCGAGGCCAGCGACAGAGTGTAGACACCGATGTCGAGCAGGGCGCCGCCGCCCAGGGCGGGCGCGAACAGCCTGCCCTCAGCGTTGAAGCCGGTGCGAAAGCCGAAGTCTATGTCCAGCACCTGGGGCTTGCCAATGACCCCTGCTGCCAGCAGTTCGCGCAGCCGAACAGTAGCCGGCATGAAGCGCGACCACATGCCTTCCATCAGAAACAGCTGCTTCGCGCGCGCCAGCGCGACCACCTCTTCAAGCTCGGCTGAGTTTATGGTGAAAGGCTTCTCGCAGAGCACCGCCCTTCCAGCCTCAAGGCAGGTAATGCAGTTTTCTGCATGAAATGGATGTGGCGTGGCGATGTAAATCGCGTCGAGATCCGGGTCGGCGGCCAGCGCCTCGTAAGAGGCATAGCGCCGTTCGATGCCGTGGCGCTCACCGAAGACGTCGGCCGATTCCTGCGTTCGCGAGCCCACAGCCAGTACCGTGGTGTCCGGCAGACTCTGCGCGCCCTGGACGAAGCGGTTGGCGATTGATCCCGTACTGATGATGCCCCAGCGAAACATCTCGTTCTCCCGGATATTGCCTCCGAATCTGGCGGGTAGTATAGCACGCAGTGACTTCCTGCCGGGCGAAGCGAGTTCCCGCTCACCTGGGGGCCACCCTGCCGCGACAACGCTACAATCTTGGCAAAGATGGAGGTTGGCATCATGCGTATTGCGCTCCTGCCCGTACCGCCCGACGAAAGCGCCTTGCGTCTCGCCGCCCAGATTGGCGTGAGCGATATTGTCAGCGGGCGTCCGGCCGGGGACAGCGGCCCGGTCTGGGACTTTCTCGCCCTGCTGCGGCTGCGTCAGCGCATCGAGGCGGCGGGGTTGCGCCTCAGCGTCATCGAAAGCATCCTTGTCAGTGATAACATCAAACTGGGTCTGCCAGGCCGGGACGAGGACCTCAATCACTTTTGCGAATCGCTGGCCAACATGGGCGCCGTCGGTATTCCGGTGCTTTGCTACAACTTCATGTCGGCCTTCGGCTGGTTGCGCACCTCTCTGGCCGATCGCGGCCGTGGCGGCGCGCTGGTCAGCAGCTATCGCCACGCGCTAATGCAGCGCGCCCCGCTCACCAAATACGGCGAAGTCGGCGAGGAGCGCCTTTGGCAGAACTTCGAGTATTTCCTGAAGCGCGTGCTGCCCGTCGCCGAGCAGGCCGGTGTCAAACTGGCGCTGCACCCCGACGACCCGCCCATCTCCCCAATCCGCGGCATCGCGCGCATCATGCGCAGCGCCGCTGCCTTCCGCCGCGTCATCGAGCTGGCGCCCTCGCCCAACAACGGCCTGACGTTCTGTCAGGGCAACTTCGCCGCCATGCGCGACGTGCCTGATGTGCCGGCCGCCATTCGCGAATTCGGCGCGCGCGAAAAAATCTTCTTTGCGCATTTCCGTGATGTCAGCAGCAAGGTGCCTGATTTCGACGAGGTTTTCCACGACGAAGGGCCCACTGACATGCTGGCCTGCATGCGCGCCTACCGTGACGTTGGCTTCCCGGGCCCCGTTCGCCCCGATCACGCACCTACGCTGGAGGGCGAAAGCAACGAGCATCCTGGCTACATGCTGCTCGGCAAGATCTACGCGGTTGGCTATATGCAGGGGCTAATTGAAGCCGCCGCGCAGGCGACGGACTGAGGGCGGCGCCAGCTCCTCCCACGCCAGAGGCTATGGCAGCGACGCGAGTCGCACGCTACACTGCCCGCGTTGATTCAAGGATGCGCTGCGGAAGGAGATTCCATGGCACGACCAGTAACGCTATTTACCGGACAATGGGCCGATCTGACGCTGGACACCTTGGCAGAGAAGGCCGCCGACTGGGGCTATGACGGCCTCGAACTGGCCTGCTGGGGCGATCACTTCGAAGTCAGTCGCGCGCTCGGTGAAGATGGCTATCTGCAGACGCGACACGACATCCTGGCCAAACACGGCCTGCAGTGCTTCGCCATCGCCAACCATCTCGTTGGCCAGGCAGTCTGTGACCGCATTGACGCGCGCCACAAGGACATCGTGCCGCCCTACGTGTGGGGTGATGGCGATCCTCAGGGCGTCAATGGACGCGCCGCGGAGGAAATCCAGAACACAGCGCGCGCCGCGCAGGCCTTTGGCGTGGACGTCGTCAACGGCTTCACCGGCAGCTCCGTCTGGCCCATGCTTTACCACTTTCCGCCTACCTCGCCGGAACTCATCGACGCCGGCTATCGTGAGTTCGCCGATCGCTGGAACCCCATTCTGGATGTCTTTGACGAGGTCGGCGTCCGCTTCGGGCTCGAGGTGCATCCGACCGAGATTGCCTACGACATCGTTACTTCGGAGCTGACGCTGGCGGCCATCGACCGGCGGCCGGCCTTCGGCTTCAACTTCGATCCCAGCCACTTCGTGCATCAGATGTTCGATCCTGTCAACTTCATCAATGCCTTCAGCGACCGCATTTACCACGTGCACGTCAAGGATTCGCGCATCAGCCTGAACGGCATAACCGGCATTCTCTGCTCACATTTGCAGTTCGGCGACCACCGGCGCGGCTGGGATTTCGTCTCGCCAGGCCGCGGCGACGTCGATTTCGAGGGCATCATCCGCGCCCTCAACCGCATCGGCTACGATGGCCCGCTCTCGGTCGAGTGGGAGGACAGCGGCATGGACCGCGAACATGGCGCGGCCGAATCAGTCGAATTCGTGCGCGGCGTTGATTTCGCCAAATCCGAACGCGCATTTGACGCTTCCTTTGCAGAGTAAGGAGTAACGCTATGAGCGAAGCAGGTGGAATCTCCCGCATGGGCACGGTGGCCGGCAGCGGCGAAGATGCGCCGCAGCTGGGTATCGGCATGCTGGGCTACGCCTTCATGTGCAATGCCCATACCAACGCCTTCCTGAGCATTCCCCACATGATGTATCCGCCGGTCGCCATTCCGCGCCTGGTCGGGCTTGCCGGCCGCAGTGAGGCAAACCTGCAGGCGACAGCCACGCGCTATGGCTACCAAAACACCTACACGCGCTGGCAGGACATGCTGGAAAACGACGCCATCGACGTCTTTGACAATGGCGGCCCCAACAACGTGCACGCTGCGCCCACCATCGCCGCGGCCCAGGCCGGCAAACACGTCTTCTGCGAAAAGCCGCTGGCACGCACGGCTGAAGAGGCGAAGGCCATGCTCGACGCGGCCGTGAAGGCCGGCGTCAAGCACATGGTCGCCTACAACTATCGCTTCGTGCCGGCCATCATCCAGGCCCGCCGCCTCATCCAGAGCGGCGCCCTGGGGCGCATCTTCCATTTCCGCGCCGTCTACCTGCAAGACTGGATCGTCGACCCCGAGTTTCCGATGACCTGGCGCTTCAGCAAGGAAGCCGCCGGCAGCGGTGCACTTGGCGACCTCGCCTCCCACATTCTCGATATCGGCCGCTTCCTCGTCGGCGAGCCCACGCGCGTGATGGGCATGAAGCAGACCTTCATCGACGAGCGCCCGGATGGCATGGGTGGGCGCGCGAAAGTCGACGTCGATGACGCCGTAACCGCCCTGCTGGAGTTTGAGAACGGCGCGCTGGGCACCATCGAGGCCACGCGCTTTGCCCTCGGCCACCGCAATGGCAACATGTGGGAAGTCAACGGCGAGAATGGCAGCATCCGCTTCAATCTGGAGCGTCTCAACGAGCTGGACGTCTACTGGGGCGACGGCCGGCGCGAGACGCTCGGCTTCACCAACGTGCTCATCAGCGAGGACTACCATCCCTACTGGGAGAACTGGTGGCCGCCCGGCCACATGATCGGCTGGGAGCACACCTTCATCCACGAGTTCCACCACTTCTTTGACGCCATCGTCAACGACAAGGACGTTGCGCCCTGGGGCGCGACTTTCGTGGATGGCTATCGCAACAACGTCATCACCGACGCCATTGAGGAATCCGCGACGACCGGCCGCATGGTCGATATTCGCTACGAAGCCTGAAGGCAGTACGGGGGCGGGCCCGGCGCCTGCCCTCGCTTACTCCCCTGCCCGCGCCTGCAAGGAAGCAATCAACCCGCCGGCCGCGACGATTCGCTGTACAGAAGGCGGCAGCGGCGCGAAGCGTAGCGTACGCCCCGCAATCTCCAGCGCGCCAGATTCCAGGTCCAGCGTCAATTCCGCGCCGGTCTGCGCCAGCGCGGCTGCCCCGGGACAGGCCAGCGCCAGCAGGCCGTTGTTGATGGCGTTGCGGTAGTAGATGCGCGCGAAGGAGTCTGCGATGACGGCGCGCAGACCGCAGGCCAGCAGACAGGTTACCGCCTGCTCGCGGCTGCTGCCATTGCCCCAGTTGCGCCCGGCCACAATGACGTCACCGGGCCGCACATTCGCTGCGAATGTTGGGTCCAGGTCTTCCAGCGCGTGACGCGCCAGCGCCGCCGGGTCATGCTGCACGGTGTAGGTGTATTTACCGGGGAAAATCACGTCCGTATTGACGTGATCGCCATACTTCCAGATGCGATGCGTCATCCGTAATGCCCTCAGGTCTGCAATGCCAGCAGGTCGGCGGGATGCACAATCTCGCCGGCCACTGCGCTGGCCGCGACCACAGCCGGATTCGCCAGGTAAATCTCCGCCTCGCGCTCGCCCATGCGCCCGCGGAAATTGCGGTTCGCGCTGCTGATGCAGACTTCGCCTGGCGCCAGCACGCCCGCGTGCACCCCCATGCAGGGGCCGCAGCCCGGCGTGCCGATGCTCGCGCCGGCATCGATCAGGTCGGCCAGCCAGCCGGCAGCCAGCGCGTCGGCCAGCACCTGAGCCGAAGCCGGGATGACCAGCAGTCGGGCGCGCAGCTTGCGACCGCGCACGATGCGCGCCGCCGCCGCCAGGTCTTCGAGGCGTCCGTTGGTGCAGGTGCCGATGAAGGCCATGTCCACGCGCGTTCCGGCCAGCGCCGTGACCGGCTGCGTGTTGTCGACGCGGTGCGGGCAGGAGACCAGCGGCTCGACTTCATCCAGCGCCATATCAAGCCGCTGCGCGCAGTCCGCGTCCGCATCCGGCAGCAACGCCCGCTCGCGGAAGTGGGCCAAGCGTTCGCGCCAGTCCGCCGGACGGCTGCGCTGAAGCTGCATTTCCAGCCACTCCCAGGTCAGCGCGTCGGGGGCGATGAAGGCGTTCTTGGCGCCCATCTCGGCCATCATGTTGGTCAGGGCCGCGCGCATGTCCGCCGACAGCGTCGCCACACCCGTCCCGTCGAATTCAACTGCCATGTAGTTGGCACCGTCCGCGCCCAGTTGCCCGATGAGCCGCAGCGCCAGGTCCTTGGACATCACGCCTGGCGCCAGACGCCCCGTCAAGGTGATGCGCAGCGTCTCCGGCACGCGCAGCCAGAGCTGGCCCGTCGCCCACAGCGCGGCAATCTCCGTTCGGCCCACGCCGGCCCCAAAGGCGCCCAGCCAGCCACAGTGCGGGCTGTGGCTGTCCGCGCCCAGCAGAATCATACCGGGGCCGACCACGCCCTCTTCGCAGTGCACCTGGTGGCAGATGCCGCGGCCCATTTCGAAGAAGTGAGGGATGCCCTGTTCAGCCACGAAAGCGCGGATTTCAGCATGATTTTGTGCGTGGCGCGGCGTTGGTGGCGGTACGGCGTGGTCGAGCGTGATTGCCAGGCGTTCCGGATTACGCACGCGCTGCTGCGGCAGCTGGCGAAAGATGCGGACGATGGCTGCGCTGTTGTCGTGGCTGAGGATAACATCGGGCGTGATGTCGAGTACCTCGCCCGGCCGCACCTGCGCGCGCCCGGCATTGCGCGCCAGTAGCTTCTCGCTGAAGGTCGCAGCCATTAGCCGGGCTCCGCGACCGAATCCTGCAGCACCTGGTCGACGTCTGCGAGCGTGATGCGACGCTCGTCCGCAAGCGCCTTGATACGCAGGGTGGCGGCGCGCAGCGCGGGCTCGTCCAGCGCCATGCCGAGCGTGGCCGCGCGGTCGCGCACGGCGTTCCAGCCGACCAGGCGATGCGCGATGTCGATGCTGCGCCCGATGCCAAATTCGTCCGGGTCAATTGCCTCGTAACTGGTGGGGTTTTGCAGCACGGCGTTGGTGTGCACGCCGGCCTTGTGATGAAAGGCGGTGCGGCCGGTGATGGGCGTGTTGAAGGGCACCTCGATGCCGACCTTGCGCGCCACCATCTCCTCAATCTCGCGTAACAGCGGCAGATCGTACTTGCGCACCAGCTCCGGATCGACGGTGTAGAGTCGCGCGACGAGGCCGCCCAGCGCGGTGATGCCGTTGCGCTCGCCGATGCCGAGCACGGTGGTATCAATGTGCGTGGCGCCGGCCTGCAGGGCGCACCAGGCGTTGGCAACGGCGCAGCCGCTGTCGTTGTGGCCGTGAAACTCGATGTCGCAGCTCACCGCCTGGCGCAAACTGCTGATGAGGCTGTGCGTGCGCAGGGGGTCGGCAATACCAACTGTGTCCGCCACGCCAACGCGATCCACGCCGGCGAGGTCCATCGCGCGGTAGACGGTGAAGACGTCCGCCAGGTTGCTGCGGAAGGTGTCCTCCGTGCTGAAGCGCGTCTCGATGCCCTGCGCTTTCAGCCAGGCGACTATCTCCCTGCTGCTGTCGATAATCTCCTGCAGGCTGCGGCCATGACTGAACTCGCGCATATAGGCCGAGGTGCCGATGTAGATGTCCACGCCATCTACGCCGCAATCCACCGCCAGGCGCGCCTCGTCCATACGGGCGCGGATGTGCGTCAACAGGCGAAAGCCGCGCTGCAGCTTCGCGACGGCACGCAGCACTGCCTCGCTCTGCGGGCTGGCCAGCGGCGTGGTCAACTCCATGTATTCCACGCCGAAAGCGTCCAGCGCTGCGGCGATCTCCAGCTTCTCGGGCAGCGTAAAGTGACCGCCCTCGAACTGTTCCCCCTCGCGCAGGGTGGATTCGATGATGTTAAATTCCCTGAAAGCCAGTCCCTGCATGTCGTCCCGTCTTTGCTCTGAACATCAATGCCGACAAATAAAAAGGCCTGCGCCGGTGTCCCGGGCAGGCCGTCAAGCGGGCAGCAGCCCCCGGATCACGCTCCAGACTTGCTCCGCTTAACCTGCTTGTGCGCTGCGTAGTTGCTCATTGCTGGTTTCCCTGTCGCCCATGTTCCGGGCACAAAACGCATTCTGACACAGTAGATTCCAAATTGCAAGTCCTGTCAGATATTCGACCGCAATGGCAGTCAGTATAGCGCAGCGACAGTGCGCAGTTTACAATTCGCTGCTGCTGTATTCATCCTGCCCTGCCAATTCCATCAGGAGTCCACCATGCAAAGAACTGCCCTGGTCGGTTGCGCCCATATCCACACGCCAGGATTTGTGCGCCGCCTCAACAATCGCGAAGACATTGAGGTGCGCAGTGTGTGGGACCATGACCGCGCCCGCGCGGAAAAAGGTGCCACCGAGCTTAACGCCACAAAAGTCGGCGACGTGAACGCTATCTGGTCCGATCCCGACATCGACGCCGTCGTCATCTGCGCCGAGACCAATTTGCACGAAGCTCTGGTGCTGGCGGCCGCGGCTGCCGGCAAACACCTCTTCGTTGAAAAGCCGCTAGGCATGGGCCGCAGCGATGCCGAACGCATGGCACGCGCCATCGAGGATGCCGGCGTCCATTTTCAGAC
Source organism: Phototrophicaceae bacterium (assembly GCA_965223965.1). Taxonomy (GTDB): domain Bacteria; phylum Chloroflexota; class Anaerolineae; order Aggregatilineales; family Phototrophicaceae; genus JAGWBD01. The sequence goes on along the minus strand of CBDCXX010000006.1, from coordinate 584,831 downwards.
CGGCTACTTCATGCGCGGCATGCCGGCACATCAGTTCCTGCGCGACCAGGTGCGCGCCGGCAGCTTCGGCAGCATCACGCGCCTGCGCCACAGCAACTTCCACGCCGGCGCGCTGCGCGACATTTTCACGCCGAACTACTTGTGGATGACGCGCCTGGACGAGAGTGGCATCGGCGGCTTTGGCGACCTGGGCACCCATTCGCTCGACATCATGCTCTGGCTGCTGGGTGACGTGGAAGCAGTTGCAGCGACCTTTGCCAGCCACACCGGCCACTACAACGGCCTCGACGAAACCGGTGAGGCCCTGCTGCGCTTCAACAGCGGCATCATCGGCAGCCTGGGCGCCGGCTGGCTGGACATTGAACACCCGGTCAGCGTCCTGCTGAGCGGCACCGAAGGCCACGCCCTCGTGCGCAATGGCGAGCTCTACTTCAACAGCGCCCACGTAGAGGGTGCTGACGGAAAGACGCCCTGGACGGCGCTGCCGGAGGCCTGGCCGCACGCCTTCGACCTCTTCTTAAACCGCCTGGCCGGCGACGAAGGCGCGTCCCTCGTTAGCCCGAACGAGGCCGCGATGCGCAGCACGGTGATGGAAGCGTTGTATCAGGCCGCCGACGCTCAGGCCTGGGTAGCAATCGACAAGTAGGTCCGGGGCTGGCACCTGATGTCGGCCCTGCACGAACACCTTGATTTTCAGGCAAACAGGAGCAGGACAACATGAGCTTGAAAGTGGGAGTCATCGGGGTTGGCGGCATCGCGCGCAGCCACATGCCCGGCTGGGCGGCCTCGGAAGACGCCGAGGTCGTCGCCGGCGGCGACATCAGCGAGGCCGCGCTGCAGGCCTGGGGCGCGCAATTCGGCGTCGGCCGCCTGGAGACGGACGTGGCCGCGTTGATCAACGACCCGGACATCGACATCATCGACGTGTGCACCCCCAACAACTATCACGCCCCGCTCTCCATCGCCGCTCTCGAGGCCGGCAAGCACGTCATCTGCGAAAAGCCGCTGGCGCCCACGCCGGATGCCATTCGTCAGATGATTGACGCCCGTGATCGCTCGGGCAAGTCGCTGATGACCGCGCAACACTTTCGCTTCCGCGGCGACTCCCGCGCCTGCAAGGCCGAAATCGCCAGGGGCTCGCTCGGCGATGTCTATCATGCGCGCAGCTGGATGTTGCGCCGCGCCGGTCTGCCCGCCCGCCCAGGCTTCGTGCTCAAGCAGCACAGCGGTGGCGGCGCCACCATAGATATTGGCGTGCACATCCTTGATCTCACGCTGTGGATGATGGGCAATCCGCAACCGGTTGCCGTCAGCGGTGTGGCCCGCTCTGATCTGGCCCACATTGAAGGTGCCTTCGGCCTTTGGGGAAACGTCCCGCCCGAAACCGATGTGGAAGAATTCTCTGCCGCCTTCGTGCGCTTTGAAAGCGGCGCCACGCTCGTGATCGAAATAAGCTGGCTGCTGCATCACGACGTTCGCGGCGAAGACATGCAGATGTGGCTCTACGGTGTGGATGGCGGCTGTCACTGGCCGAAGTGCGAGTTCTATGCCACCAACTATGAGACGCGTCAGCACTACAACACGACGCTCAAGATCACGAGAGACATCATGGAACCGCACGCGCTGGAATGCGTCGAGTTCGCGCGCGCTGTACGTAATGGCGCGCCCTCGCCAGTGCCCGCCGAGCAGTCACTGCAGGTATTGACCATCCTCGACGGTATCTATCGCAGTCAGACCAGCGGCGCCGAAGTGCGCCTCGACACGTAGCCGGGGAGGCTGACATGACCCTGAAAGTTGGCGTTATCGGAGTGGGCGGTATCGCCCGCACCCACATGCCCGGCTGGGCCGCTTCGGAAGACGCGGAAGTAGTGGCCGGCAGCGACATCAGCGAGCCTGCCCTGCAGGCATGGGGCGAAGCAAATGGCGTCACACGCCTGGAGACGGACCCTTCCGCCCTGTTCAGCGACCCCGACATCGACATCATCGACGTCTGTACGCCGAATCGCTATCACGCGCCGCTATCGATTGCGGCGTTGCAGGCGGGCAAGCACGTCATCTGTGAGAAGCCATTGGCGCCTACACCGGGCGAAATTCGCGACATGATCGCAGCCCGTGATGCTGCCGGCAAGCTGCTGATGACCGCCCAGCACTTCCGCTACAACGGCAATTCCATGGCTCTTAAGGCCGAGATCGATCGCGGTGTGCTGGGAGATATCTATCACGCGCGTGGCTGGATGCTGCGTCGTGCCGGTCTCATCCCCACGCCAGGCTTTATCCTGAAGCAGCATGCCGGCGGCGGTGCCACCATCGACATCGGCGTGCACATTCTCGATCTCACCCTGTGGATGATGGGTAACCCGCAGCCGGTCGCCGTCAGCGGCGTGGCGCGCAGCGATCTGGCCAGCATTCCCGGGTCATTCAGCGTCTGGTCCGGCATTGAGATCCCTCCCGAGATGGATGTGGAGGAATTCGCCGCAGCCTTCGTGCGCTTCGACAATGGCGCCACGCTGGTGCTTGAGGTCAGCTGGCTGTTGCACCACGACATCATCGGCGAAGACATGCAGATGTGGCTCTACGGCACGCGCGGCGGCAGTCTCTGGCCGCGCTGCGAGATTTACTCAACCAACTACGAGACACAGCAGCATTACAACCAGACGCTTAAGATCACGCGTGACAGGATGGAGCCGCACGCTCTTGAGTGCGTGGAATTCGCCAGGGCCGTGGCCGAGGGTGCGCCTTCGCCCGTGCCGGCGGAACAGTCGCTGCAGGTGCTGTCAATTCTGGACGCGATCTACGAGAGTCAGCGCATCGGGCGCGAGGTTCGTCTCGACGGCTGAGCGCGCTCAGACCGGTAGGTCAATCTGCACCTTCACCGAGGCGGGCGGCATGTGGCAGGCGTAGTCAAAGGCTGCCACGCCGTCCGCAAAGGTGAAGCGGTCCGTGATGAGCGGCTTGACGTCGATAGCGCCGCTGCTCATCAATCCCAGCGCCCGCGGGAAGACATGCGCGTAGCGGAAGATTGTCAGGATACGCGCTTCTTTCACCTGTGCCGCCACAATCTCCAGGGACACCGGCTCCACCGGGCAGCCGATATAGACCACTGTCCCGCCGGGAGCCAGCGGTTCAAAGACCGCCGCTGCGGCCTGGGGGTTGCCACTGGCCTCAAAGACAATGTCCGCGCCCGTGCCACCGGTCAGGCCCCTCACGGTTTGTGCCAGGTTTTGCTCACGTACGTTGACCGGAATTATCTGGCCCAGAGTAGCCGCCAGATCCAGCTTTTCCTGAATGACGTCCGTGATGAAGACGTGGCTGCAGCCGCCCGCCAGCGCCGACAACGCCGTGACCATCCCAATCGGCCCGGCGCCGGAAACCACTGCCACGTCGCCTGGACGGATGCCCGCCTTGCTGGCCGCATGCATGCCTACCGCCAGCGGCTCAACCATGGCGCCTTCAGCGAAGGAAACGTTGTCCGGCAGTTTAAAGGTGTAGGCCGCCGGGTGCACCACCGTCGGCCGCAGCACGCCATGGTCCGGCGGTGTGGCCCAGAAGCGCACATTCGGGTCCAGGTTGTACATGCCCAATCGAGATTCACGGCTGTTGGGGTCCGGAACGCCCGGTTCCATGCAGACCCTGTCGCCAACAATCAGGTGTTCCACTTCCGCGCCGGTCTCGATGATGGTGCCAGCCGCCTCATGGCCGAGGACCATCGGTTTGCGTACGATAAAGGGTCCGATGCCGCCGTGGGTGTAGTAATGCACGTCGCTACCGCAGACTCCGACCGTATGGATGGCGATGCGCACGTCCAGCGGCCCAAGCGTCTCCTGCAGCGCGATTTCACGCAGGTTCAATTCATCCTTGCGTTCCAGCACCAGCGCTTCCATCGCGAATCTCCGTATGTCGCAGCCTCACTTGTCCGCGATTGTGGAACGCGCTGCACTTCCTGTCAAGCCGGACGGAGCATCACTCCGTAGCTGACAGGGACGTGGGAGAGGCGCCGTTCCAGGGGTCCCAGGCGCGCTCGACCTGCGCGCGGAACTGTCTGGTGTAGAGCCGGTAGTAATGCCCGCGCTGCCGCAGCAGCTCGCGGTGCGTGCCCAGTTCTACAATGCGGCCATCCTGCAGCACCAGAATGCGATCGGCGCGGCGAATGGTGGAGAGGCGGTGCGCGATGACGAAGCTGGTTGCCTGCTTCATCAGCGCCTCCATGCCCTGCTGGATTAGCGACTCGGTCAGCGTGTCAACCGAACTGGTTGCCTCGTCCATGATGAAGATGTCTGGCTGCGCCAGCACCGCGCGCGCCAGGCTGATAAGCTGCTTCTGACCGGTGGAGAGCAGTACGCCGCTCTCCCCCACGCCCGACTCATAGCCGGCCTTGAGGCGCTGGATGAAACCGTCGGCACCCGCCACGTGCGCAGCCGCGAACACTTCCTCGTCAGTCGCATCCAGGCGCCCGTAGCGGATATTCTCCAGGATCGTGCCGGAGAAGAGTTGCGGCGTCTGCAGCACCATGCCGATGCGCGACTGGATAGCGCTCATTTGATAGCGGGTGTAGTCCACGCCGGCGATGCGGATCGTGCCAGCACTCGGCTCGTAGAAGCGACACACCAGGTTGACGATGGACGTCTTGCCGGCGCCGGTCGGCCCGACGATGGCGATGGTCTCGCCCTGGTGCACGGTGAGCGTGAAGTCCTGCAGAACAGTCTTTTCTTCCTCGTAGCGAAAGTCGACGTGGTCAAATTCGATGTCGCCCGCCAGTGAGCCGGGATCAAAGGCCCCGGCGCGATCAGTCAGCTCCGGCTGCGTATCGATCAGCGAAAAGGTGCGCTCGGCGGAGGCGACAGCCTGCTGCAAGCCGGCGTAGACCCGCGCCAGGTCCTGGATGGGCCAGAGCATGATGATCAGATAGGAGATGAAGGCCTGGATGCCGCCGATGGTCAGCGCGCCCTCCATGGCCAGCTGCCCGCCACGCAGGACGATCAACACGAGCGCCAGCGCGCTGATGATCTGCACCAGCGGCAGAAACAGCGCCGACAGCCAGGCCGCGCGGTAGGAAGCGCGGTACATCTCTTCTGTGCGGCCGCGGAACTCGCTCAGGTTGGCGCGCTCGCGCGTCAGAGCCTTGACCACGCGCACGCCGCTGATGTTTTCGTTGAGCGCGCCGGTGAGGATTGAGTTGATGCGACGCGCGATACGAAACTGAAGCACGATTTTCTGCCGGAACCAGAGCGCCACCACGATTAGGACCGGCATCAGGGCCAGCACGACAAGCGCCAGCTGCCAGTTGATGTAAAGCATGAAGGCCGCAGCGGCCAGCAAGTTGGTCAAGGCCCAGGTCGTGTCCAGCAGGCCCCAGGTGACCAGCTCGGCGATGCGCTCCGTGTCCGAGGTCAGGCGCGACATGATCCAGCCGACTGGCGTGCGGTCGTAGTAGCCGAGTGACAGCGTCTGCAAATGCGTGAACAGCCGCTGGCGCAGCTCGTACTGTACGCGCTGACCGAGGAGGCCCGTCAGGTAGATGAAGATGAATACGCCAGTGCCGAAGCCCAGAGCGATGATCAGGTAGTTGATCAGGATTCCCCTGAGCGCGCTGGTGTCCTGCGGGATGATGACCTCGTCAATGATGCGCTTGCCCTGATAGGTGAACCAGGACTCCAGCACAGAAATTATCGAGATCGCCAGCAGAAAGCCGGCAACGTGGCGCCAGTGTGGCCGCACCAGTCCCAGGATTCGGCGCAGCGTGCGCCCGTCCAGGGTATCACCGAACTCTTCTTCCTCAAACCATGCGGGCTCAGGCATGGCTCACCTCCCGCTCCAGTTCCTCGTCAATGCGCTCCTGCACCTCGTGCACGCGTTTATAAATGCCCGGCTGGTGCAGCAGCTGCTCATGTGTGCCGCGCTGCACGATACGTCCCAGCTCCAGCACCAGTATGAGATCGGCCTGCATCAGGCTCTGGATGCGGTGCGCGATAATGAAGGTAGTACGCCCCTGCATCAGCACGTTCAGCGCCGCGCGGATCTCTGCTTCGGTCTCGGTGTCCACTGACGAGGTTGTATCATCCAGCAAAAGAATCTTCGGGTCGCGCAGCAAGGTGCGCGCCAGCGCCAGGCGTTGCTTCTGACCGCCGGAAAGCGTGACGCCGCGTTCGCCGACTACCGTGTCGTAGCCCCTGGGGAAGGTGAGGATCACCTCGTGCACCGCCGCTGCGCGCGCCGCGGCGTGCACTTCCTCGTCAGTGACCTCACGTGCCACGCCAATGGTGATGTTCTCGCGGATGCTGCGCGAGAACAGGAATGGTTCCTGCTCGATGATGCCGATGCGCTCGCGCAGCCAGCCGCGCGCATGCTCGCGCAGCTCCAGACCATCCAACATGATGCTGCCAGAGGTGTAATCGTAGAAGCGCGGCAGCAGGTTGACCAGCGTGGTCTTGCCCGAGCCGGTGGCGCCCAGCAGCGCGATGGTCTGCCCGGCCTCACAGCGGAAGCTGATGTCCTGCAGCGCGGCTTCACCCTCGCCGTAACTCATGCCCACTTTACGAAACTCGAGCTCGCCGCGAAGTTCGCGCTGTGGCCTCAGGCCTTCATCAAGCGCCTCACGCTCCTCGCCGATGACTTCCAGCACACGCTTGCTGGAGACGATGCCGGTGGAGAAGTGGATGATCAGGCGGCCCAGCTCGCGGATCGGCCAGATGACCTGGTGCAACATGCCGGCATAGGCGATGTAGGCGCCCACGCTGATCCCGCCATCCAGCACCAGCAGCCCGCCGACAACCAGTCCGGTCACCTGTTGCAGGGCGCCCATCAGGTCCGAACTCGGCCAGTAGAGCGAGTACATGAGCAACATGCGCCGGCCCAGCGTGAGACGCTGCAGGTTTTCGCGCCCGAACTTGTCGATCTCGTGCTCCTGGCGCGCGAAGGCCTTCACGACGCGCACGGCCGTCAGGCTCTCCTGCATCGTGGTCGAGAGCACGGCATCCTGTTCCTGATACGCGCGATAGACCTTTTCCAGGCGCTTGAAGAACAGGGCGGAAATGAGCACGGTGATCGGCACCGTCGCGACCGAGACCAGCGCCAGCGGCACGTGAATGACCAGGATCGCCGACAGGTTGACGATGAAGAGCGCCAGAATGCGGCCGATCTCCAGCCCCTGGTCCGAGAAAAAGCGGCGGATGGCATCTACATCCGAAGTGGAACGCTGCAACAGGTCGCCCGTCTGAAGCCGGTCCAGCGTGCGGAAGGTCAGCCACTGGATGTGATTGAAGAGCGCATTGCGCAGCCGCAGGGCCACGCCTTCGGCGGCACGCGCGGCCAGGCGGCCGCTGTTGAAGCTGAAGCCCGCCTGAAGCAGCGCCAGACCGAGAAACACGCCAGCCAGTAGCAAGAGATCGCGCAGCTGCACAGGAGGCGCGCCCGCCGTGCCCATGCTGGCCAGCAAACTGTCCGCAAACCAGGCAAGCAGCAACCAGGTGGCGGTTTGCGCCATGGTGGCCAGCATCAGGCTGCCAATGGCGCCCGCATACAGCCAGTAGAAACCGTCCAGCAACCTGAACACAGCGCGAAACCGGCCAGCCGCCAGCGCTTCCTTCAGGTTTGTCTCGGGGATGTGAATCGTCATGACCTGTTCATTCCGCCAGCGCCGCCGGGTCAGGCAACCAGTTCGTCATGGGCATCATACGCCCGTCAGGTAGCGAGTGCACGGGCCAATTGGCCCGTCTCACTCAGGCAACAACATATCATAAGGGTTCATAAGGGTCAACAGGCAACATGCTTTGTATGCCGCGCCTCAGTCGGTGGGAAGGTCGCGCTCTATCTGCTGCAGGATTCGGCGCGCCCGCGTTGTCCAGGTGTAATCCGCCAGCACCCGCGCGCGCGCGTTGGCCGCCAGACGCTGGCGCAACGCAGCATCCTTACGCAGCCGCAGCAGCGCCCCGGCCAGCGCCTCCGCATCGCCTGGCGGTACCAGCAGCGCGTGCTCACCGTTCCGGACGACTTCCGCCACTGCCGGCAGGTCGGTGGCGACTAGCGGCCGGCCGCTGGCCATGTACTCGAAGAGCTTGACGGGCGAGGCGTAGTGGGCGAAGTGCTGCGTCCATGGAAATGGCATGGCGCAGACGTCGAAGGCCACCAGATACAGGGGCACCGCGTCCGGCGCTACCTGCCCTGCCGCCAGAAAGTGCGACTCCGCCTGACCCGCTGCGCGCCACGCCGCGCGTAACTCCTCTGCCATTTCCTGCGGGCCGCCCACAAGGGCGATCGCTGCGCCCTCCAGCGCTGCCAGCGCCTGCAGCAGCGTCCCCACGCCCTTGTCCATCGACATGGTGTGCAGGCGCCCGACGTAGCCGACGACGAACAGGTCTTCACGCCAGCCAAGTTGACGGCGAGCCTCTGCCCTGGTCGGCAGATTGTGGAAACGCTCCGCGCGAATGCCGTCGTGCGCAACGCAAATGCGCTCTGGCACAGCGCCCAGCTGCTCAATCTCGCGCGCCATGGCTTGCGTCACCGGGAAAAGCGACCCGGCCCGCCGCAGCGCCCAGGTCTGCAGTCGACGCCCGACGCCGGTGCCGGCGATACGGTGCGGCTCGTAAGCCACCTGCCGCCCGCCGCGCAGCAGAATTAGCAGGATGGCGGCCGGCAAATCACGCGTGTAATACACATCTGCGCGTCGGCTGAAGAGCAGGGCCAGCGTCAGCGCCAGCAGCCAGCTGACTACCTGAAGAAAGAAAGCGCTCCGTCGCAGCGGCACAATGCGCTCGCCTACCAGCCATTGCAGGTCGAGGCAGGGCAAGCGGCGCAGGGGGAAGTTACGTGTCACGCCATAGTGCGCCCAGGGGTCCGCGACGCCCCGCAGTTCCACGGTGTTGATGCGCCGCGCCGCCCACAGCGTGACCGCGGCGCCGGCCTCTGCCAGGGCCTCGCAATTTTGCATGATTTGCAGACCATGCGCCTTTTCCGTCGGGATGCGCGCGTTGGCGACGTAGAGCAGCTTCACGACAGCGGCTCCCCGCTGCGCAGCACGGCCAGCAGCTGCGCGACCAGCCGCTCCATGCTGTGCTCGCGCCGCACCAGCGCCCGCAGCGCAATACCCAGTCCCGCGCGCTCATCATCGTTCAGCGTCATCAGCGCCCGAATGCGCCGGGCCAGGGATTCCGGGTCGTCCGGCGGTGTCAGCAACTGTTCGCGCCAGGGAGCCAGCAGATGAACGAAGGCCTCATTGGCTGTGACCACCGGCAGGCCACAGGCCATCGCCTCCAGCACAGCCTTGTCGAGGCTGCCCGTCGCGCTCATGTTGACCATGACATGCGCCCGCTGCAGCTCGGCCGGAACCTGTTCGCGCGTCACCGACCCGGCAAATTCAACGCGGGCTTGCAGGCCGCTTTCCTCGACCTGTACCCGCAGCATTTGCGCGTAAGTCCGATCCTGCGGATAGGCCTCTCCCACCAGGCGCAGGCGAAAGTCCTGGTCTTGCGCCTGTAGCAGCTGCGCAGCAGCGATGATGGTTTCGAGGTGCTTGACCGGCGCAATGCGCCCGAGGCTGAGGATGGTAAAGGGGCCAGGCGGCGGCGCGGGCGTGAAGCGCCGCGTGTCGATTCCATGGCCGATGACGCGCAGCTTGTCGCTGGGCAGGCGAAAGCTCTCGGGTGAGGCCGACACCACCCGCGTCGCTGCGCGCTCCGCCAGGCGCAGGCGCAGCGTGACCGAGCTGTGCGTGTACCACAGGGTCAGGGGCGTTTTGTAGAGAAACAACAGTGGCGCGGCCATCACAGCGAAGAGCGGTTGCATGTGAGCGAAGCAGGCGTCGTATTCCTGCCGGCGCAGCAGCGGCCACAGCAGACGGTAAAACCTCAGCGCGCGCCGGGATTCGCTGTGACCCTGCTCGGCGCCCAGCGAGAAGACTTTCACATTTGGCGCCACGGCGATACGGCCGGAGCGCATGGTGATCACGTCAATGCGTTCGCAGTGTGGCGCCAGCGCATTGATCCACTCTGTGGTGAAGCCCAGATTGGGCGCGTCGGCGTCCGTGACCAGATTGAACCACAGCAGCCGCAACGGCCGTTCGTTCACCGTTGCGCCTCATTCCAGGCCAGCGTGAAGAGGCGGCCGTAGTGCTCGACGTAGGCTTCCGGCGAGAAATAGTCGTTGGCAAAGGCCCGCGCTCGCGCACCCATGGCGTCGACGTCAGCATCCCGGAAGAGATACAGCAGGCGCTCCGCCAACGCCACGACGTCGCCCGGCGGTACCAGGTAACCGGTGACGCCTTCCTCGACAATTTCGGGGATGCCATCCACATTGCTGGCCAGCACCGGCGTGCCGCAGAGCATGGCCTCAATGATGACCTTGCCGAGGCCTTCGGATTGCGACGGCAATACCAGCACGCGCGCGCCGGCCATCCGCTGCGCCAGCTGCGTCTGGGGCACATGCGTCTCGAAGGTCACACGCTCTGTCAGTCCCAGCGCCTGGACCTGTTGCCGCAGCAGCGCCGCGTAGTCACGGTTGGCCACGTCCCCCACCAGGCGCAGCCGTGCCTGCGGCAGGTCGGCCTGCACGCGGGCGAAGGCCTCCAGCAGAAAGTGAACGCCCTTGCGCGGAATAAGCACGCCGGCGAAGAGAATCTCATTGCGTTGCGACAGCGGGCGCTGGGCCACAACCGTCGCGAAGGCCTTGCTGTCCGTCCAGCTCATGAAGGACAGCAGGGGCTTGCCCTCATCGATGGCGCGCACCTGGCTGCGCGTCGCGGCCGAAATGGCGCGCAGCGCATCTGCCCTGTGCACGCTGTAGCGCGCCACACGGCGCATTACCTGGCGCCAGACGGCCTCGAAGCGCATGCGCCGCTGGCCGAAGAGGCCCTTGTCCATTTCGCCACGCGTCTCGACCACCAGCGCCACGCGTCGCCCGCAGAGCCGCGCCAGCCCCTTCGTCAGCGCGGCAGCGCCGCCGATGTAGGGGTCATGCGCCACCAGCACCTCGACTCCCTGCGCCAGGATGAGCCACAGCACCAGTGGCGGCACCACCAGCCAGGCCGTCAGCCAGCGCAGCGGCGCGAAGGGCAGCGCCGGCCACTGGGTAAAGTGCGCGTGCTGGCTGAAGCGCTGCGGGCGCAAGCCCGGCGCGAAGCTGGTCACATGGATTTCCACGCCGAGGTCTTCGCAGAGTCGCCGCCACTTGCGCGCCTGGCTCTGGCCCAGCGGCCGCGTATAGCGCATGGTATCCACCCAGCAGACCTTCAGTCCGCGCGCATCACTTCGCTGCGTCATGCCTTTGCAGTCAGACTCGAACGACCGCTACGTCGCTGCGGCCCTTCTGCGTCGTGTTGAAGGAGATCCAGCGCCCGTCTGGCGAGCACAGGGGATGCGGATGGGTAGTCTGGCCGGGGAGGCTGTTCCACTGCGTGTTGTGGGCCGCAATCACCTCGACCCTTGGCAACTCGCCGTCGAAGTAGAGCCAGGTCAGCAGGTTGTCGCTGACGTTGCCATCCAGCAGCAGGGCCGCGCGACCTTGCATGGCGGAGACATGGCCGTAATGGCGGGCGCCAGGCATGACGAACTCGTGGAGCACTTCGCCCGCAGGCGTGCACACGCCCAGCGTCCAGCCACCGACGTCGTTGCGCCCGTGGTAGAGCACGCGCTCGCCGTCAAAGCTCCAGGCACAGTGCGTCTGGAAACAGCTGGCGTCACGCGGCGCAAGCTCGACAAGCTCTCCGCTGGCAAGCCGCAGCCTCCAGACGCGCGTGGTGCGACCGTCGCTGCCGCTCCAGTAGCGCGGCGGGAAGTCACGATCCAGCAACAGCAGATCGTTATCTGTCGGCGAGAACGGCGCGTGAAAGCTGCGGCAACCTGCTTCCTGCCAGACGTCACGAACTTCACCGCCCGCCAGTGGCACACTGGCAAGGCGCAAATGCATTCCCTGCCCGTCCGCGAAGTGTTCACGATAGGAGCGGGTCACGCGCGTGCCAGCCGCAACTTCAGGATGCAAGGGAGAAAGCGGCAGAATCACTTGCTGCTCGTCTGCCGGGATGGACGGGTAACCCAACTCCCATGCTCCGGTGTCGGCGATGAGTGTGCGCTCCTCGAGCGTGTCCAGCTGCACCGCCTGCAGCGAGCGCGCTCCGGTGTAGACCAGCCAGCGGCTGTGCGGCGCCAGACACATGCGCGGATAGGGACCGCCCTGGATATGAACGCAGAAGCCGTAGTCCGCTGCAGGCTCGGTCAGCTGGGTGATCTCGCCCGTGGCGACCTCAACCTTGCAGAATGCGCCCTGGTTTTCGCGCAGTGTCCAGAAGACCAGAAACTCGCTGTCCGCCGTGAAGCCGATGTTGGTGTGATAGTTGGGCGTCTGGTTGATCTCGCCCAGCGTGGTCAGGCGCCGGCAGGCGCGCAGCGTCCAGGCATCGCGCCAGGTTTCGCTCTCGTTCCAGCTATCGCCCTTTCTTGCCGGCACAGGGTTTCTCCCCGCTCGTGCAACTCATTAACAGCGCCAGTTTACCCCCGCCGACAACCAATTCACACTGCCCGCGTGGCCCGGTTTATGTATAATGAGCGCCCGTTCCACCTGTGCTCATGTGCCTGCACAGCAGGCTGGAAGGGCCCCGATGCCACAAAACCTCTGGAATGCCAGCGAAGCCGCCCGTCTGCCGGACCTGGACGGACTTGTCTACCGCAGCAACCTGCTGGGCCGCGACCGCGCCGTGGTCAATATTTTCGGCGGCAATACCAGTGCCAAGCTGCGCATGATCGATCACGTTGGCCGCGAACAGGAAGTTCTGGCCGTCAAGGCCTCCGGCTCCGACGTACTGACCATCACCGAGCCGCAGTTCGCGCTGCTGAAGATGGACGAGATCGAGCCGCTCTACCAGCGCGACACAATGAGCGATGAGGATATGGTCGCCTGGCTGGAACGCACCTGGTTTGAACCGGGCCGGCCGCGCCAGAGCATCGAGACTCTGCTGCACGCCTTTGTGCCAGCCAGGCACGTAGACCACACCCATCCCGACGCGCTCATCAGCCTGATGTGCGTCACGGATGCCGAGGCGGAAGCACGTCGCGTCTACGGCGAGCGCGCGGCCTACGTGCCCTATATCCGCCCCGGCTTCACGCTCAGCAAGTGGATCGGCGGCATGGTGCGCGATAACCCGCGCATCGAATGCGTGGTGATGGGCAAGCACGGTCTGGTCACCTGGGGGCCGGACAGCAAGACCTCCTACGACAGCAGCATCCGCATCATTCAGGAGACTGAGAACTATCTCGCCGACCGGCGGGTGGGCAAGAAGGTCTTCGGCCAGCTGCAGGTGCCCGGCCTAACCCGCAGCGAGCGCGACGCAATTCTCGCCGAGGTGTTGCCCGTCATCCGCGGCGCCGTGTCCACCCGCCGTTGCGCGATCTTGCAGACCGACAGCAGCGACAGCGTGCTGGAGATGGTCGGCAGCGCCAAGACAGCCGAAGTTAGTCAGATCGGCGCCGCCTGCCCCGACCACCTCGTGCACGTGAAGCGCCAGCCGCTCTACGTCGACTGGGCGCCGCAGGAAGGCGCGGCGACGCTGGCAGAGAAGATCCGCAGCGGCATTGCCGACTATGAAGCGCGCTACGTGAGCTATTTTGAGGAGAACCGCAATCCTGGCGACGAGCTGCGCGACGCCGCCCCGCGCGTCATCCTCATCCCCGGCCTGGGCATGGTCAACACCGGCAAGGACATCGCCAACGCCGATGTCAGCCGTCAGCTTTACCACCGCGCCATCGCCGTCATTGGCGACGCGGAGGCGCTGGGCGGCTTCGTCAGCCTGACGCCCAATGAAGCCTACAACATCGAGTACTGGCCGCTCGAGCTCTACAAGCTGAAGCTGGCCCCGCCTGACCGCGAATTCGCCGGCAAGGTCGCGCTCATCACCGGCGCCGCTAGCGGCATCGGCCGCGCCACCGCGTATCGTCTGGCGCAGGACGGCGCGCACGTCGTCGTGGCCGACATCAATCGCGAAGGCGGTGCAGAGACTGTCGCCAGCATCGAGGCGCAGTTTGGGGCGGGACGCGCGCTCTTCGTGCATACCGACGTCACCAGCGAGGCGGCAGTGCAGGAAGCGCTGCGGCAGACCGTGCTGCGCTACGGCGGCCTCGACGTACTGGTCAACAACGCCGGCATTGCCGGTGGCGCGCCCATCGAGGAAACTTCGCTGGACATGTTCCAGCGCAACATCGACATTCTGGTCACGGGCTACTTCCTGATGGCGCGCGAATCCTTTCGCGTGATGAAGGCCCAGGGGATCGGCGGCAGCATGGTCTTCGTCGGCAGCAAGAACAGCGTGGCCGCCGGCAAGGGCGCAGCTGCCTACAGCGCGGCCAAGGCCGCCGAAGTGCATATGGCGCGTTGCCTCGCCGAGGAGGGCGGCGCCCACGGCATCCGCGTCAATTCGGTGCTGCCGGACGCTGTCATTCGCGGCAGCAGCATCTGGAACAGCGAGTGGAAGGAGGCCCGCGCCAAACAGTACGGCGTGGAAATAAATGAGCTGAACGCCTTCTACGCCAACCGCAATGTGCTGGGTGCGGAAATCCTGCCCGAGGACATCGCCGAGGCGATCGCCTTCCTCGCTGGACCGCGCGCGGCCAAGACCACCGGAACCATGCTGCCGGTTGACGGTGGCGTCACCAACGGCTACGTACGTTGACCTGATGTCCTTCACGCACGAGACTTATCTCGGCCCCTTCAGTTGGCGCTATGGCAGCGAGGCGATGCGTCGCATCTGGTCCGAGGCGCACAAACGCCGGCTGTGGCGCCGCATCTGGGTCACGTTGGCGGATGCGCAGCAGCGCGCCGGCCTCGTGCGCGCGGAGCAGGTCGACGATTTGCGCGCGCACATGGAGGACGTCGACATCGATCGATCGCACGCGCTGGAGGAAACGCTGCGCCACGACCTGATGGCCGAAGTGCATTGCTTTGCCGAACAGTGTTCCGTCGGCGGCGGCATCATCCATCTGGGCGCCACCAGCATGGACATCGAGGACAACGCCGATGTGCTGCGCATGCGCGAGGCGCTGACATTGTTGGGCGAGAGCCTGCGCTCGCTACTGGTCACGCTGGCGCAGCGGGCAGCGGCCGAAGTCGACCACGTGTGCATCGCCTGGACGCATCTGCAGCCGGCCGAGCCCACCACCGTCGGCTATCGCCTGGCCGGCTATGCGCAGGACTTGCTGGCTGACTACGAGGACTTGTGCAAGCTGCGCACCGGGCTACGCGGCAAGGGCTTCAAAGGCGCGGTCGGCACCGCGGCTTCCTGGCAGCAGTTGCTGGAAGGCACAGAATTCACGCCGTTGCAGCTGGAAACTGACATCATGAGCGCGCTCGGCCTGGAGGCTTTCCCGGTGGCGACGCAAACCTGTAGCCGTCGTCAGGACTGGAGTTATGTGACCCTGCTGGCCGGCATCGGCATGACCTTGTACCGCCTCGCCTTTGACCTGCGCCTGCTGCAAAGCCCGCCCATTGGCGAATGGGCCGAGCCCTTTGCCGCGCAACAGGTGGGCTCCTCGGCCATGCCCTTCAAACGCAACCCGGTCAACGCGGAGAACATCGACAGCCTGGCGCGTTACCTGGCAGCCTTGCCGCGCGTGGCCTGGGACAACGGCGCCCACAACCTGCTGGAACGCACGCTCGACGACTCCGCCAATCGCCGCATCATCCTGCCCCAGGCCAGCCTGTGCTGCGAGGAATTGCTACAGCGTTCGGGACGAATCCTCGCCGGATTGCGCCTGGATGCGCGCGCAATCAACCACAATCTGGAGCGCTATGGCAGCTTCGCCGCCACCGAGCGCGTGCTGATGGCGGCCAGCCTGGCCGGCGGCGACCGCCAACACTTGCACGAGTGCATCCGCGGCCACAGCATGAACGCCTGGCAGGCGCTCGCCCGCGGCGAGGCCAACCCGCTGCTTGATGCGCTTTGCGGCGAAGCAGAGCTGCTGCGCTGGCTGCCGGCAGCGCGCATCCGCGTACTCATGCGCGCGCAGGAATACGTGGGTGACGCTGTGAAACGCGCGCGCAGTATGGCGGCGCAGGTGCTGGCCGCCTGTGACGAACAGGGCTGAGGGCAACGTGCCGGACATTGTCGTGCTCGCCGATCGCGTGGACAGCCGCCTCGAACTTTTGCTCGAGGCGCAGTTGCAACGCAACCTGAAGGATGGCGTGCTACATCTGCTCGTCTCGCCAGACAGTCAGGCGCGGGCACTGGCGGAGGCGCTTGGCATCGAAACGCTCACGCCTGCTTCAGCTGCTGCGCTGGGGGCGCAGGTGGCAGAGCAGTGCGATCCGGCCATCATCGTGCAGACGGTCTGGACGCAAACTCTGACGCGCGATTTTCATGAGCGCTTTGCGCACAAGGTCATCGCGCTGCACGCAGCACTGCCCGGACAGTTCCCCGGCGAGGACCCGACGCGCCAGGCATGGCAGGCCAGTCAGCGCGGCGACATTCGTTGGAGCGGCTGCCACGTGTTTCAGGTCGGCCAGGAAGGCGCGCCCGTCCAGGTCATTCGCCAGCTGGTCGTGCCCGTCAGCCCGGGCGACGACTTCGCGCGCTTCAGCAAGCGCATGACCATGGGCGAGCGCTGGGTCATGCTGAAGAGCATCAAGCAGCTGCTTTACGAACTGCGCAACGCGCAACACCGGGTCCGGCGCAGCAGGGACCGACCCCGCAGCAATTCACAAGCCACCCCCTGAGGTGGCATTTTTAATGGTCAGGAGAGTAAATGGACACAGCTTCCCCCGCTGGCGGACACCCGACACGCCCGTGATTTCGCCAGTCTCTACAAGCCACCGCGCATCAATGGCAATTTCACCGGCAAACACATCCTCACTGTCGAACAATTCTCGCACAAAGACCTGCAAATCCTCTTCGACGCCAGCACCTCACTCAAGAAACGCTGGCGCAACCCGCGCCGGGTGATGCGCGCCTGCAGGCCGGTCTCGGCGGCGCAGGGCTGCATGGACACGCCCTTGCGGCCCAAACCCTGCTGCAGGAAGGACTTGAGCAGACGGCGGGCGCGGTCGACCTGGTCGCTTGCGGCGGTATACTGGATGGTGCCAGTTGGCGGGCCTGTCCGGCGCGGACCGCCCAGTACTGGTCTGCGCTGGTCTGGCGCGGGCCACTGGCCGCTGCGCTCATTCTGCGCGAGGGACGACATGGTGAATAGCACAGAGGCCGCTGTGGCCAATGCCCTGCTGGATATAGGCGCCTTCCGCCATGCGCCAGATTCCCCTGTGACCTTCCGCTCCGGCATCCAGTCGCCAGTGTATGTGGATAACCGCCGCCTGATCCACCACCCGCCACAATGGCACACCGTCATCGCCGGCATGCGTGCCCTCATCAAGGAGGCCAAACTGAATTGCGACGTCATCGCCGGCATCGCGGTAGGCGGCGTACCGCACAGCTCGGCGCTGGCCTTCACGCTCGGTTGCCCGGCAGTTTTCGTGCGCAAGGAAGCGAAGGGTCACGGCCTGCAGAGCCGCATCGATGGCGGAGAAGTGGCGGGCCGCCACGTGCTGCTGATTGAGGATATGATCACCACAGGCGGCAGCAGTCTTTCCGGCGTGGCAGCGCTGCGCGCGGCCGGCGCCAAAGTCACGGACTGCCTGTCCATCACCAGCTTCGATCTGGCGGAAGCACAGCAGGCCTTTTTTAGTGAGCGCGTGCGCCTCTGGCCCCTGGCCGGATTCGGCTGTCTGCTGTCACTTGCCGCTGAGCGTGGCCTGATCGATGCGGCGACGCGCGCGCAGCTCGAGGCCTGGCAGCGGGAACCGCGGAGCTGGCAGCCGCAGCCGCCGCTATGACCGCCATCGCGAAGTATCGCCGGCGCGTCGCCAACGCCGATTCCCTGCTCTGCGTGGGGCTGGACAGTCGCCTGGAGCGCATTCCGGAGCGTTTCCGGCAGGAAGAGCTGCCCCTCTTCGCCTTCAACCGCAGCATCATCAAGGCCACACATCCCTGGGTCTGCGCCTTCAAGCCCAATATCGCCTTCTACGAGGCCCAGGGCGAACCCGGCCTGATGGCCCTGCGCCGCACGATATTGTGGCTGCGCGAGCGACACCCTGACATTCTGACGATTTGCGATGCCAAGCGCGGCGACATCGGCAGCACAAGCGCGGCCTACGCCAGCGCCATCTTCGACGAACTCGGCTTCGACGCTGTGACACTTAATCCCTGGCTGGGGCGCGAGTCCCTGGCCCCCTTTCTCGAGCGCAGCGACCGCATTTGCATCATCCTCTGCCGCACTTCAAACCCGGGCGCGGGCGAATTTCAGGATTTGCCCGTCAGTGGTCGACCGCTGTGGCAAGAGGTGGTGCTGGCAGTCAGCGAGCGCTGGAACGAGAATGGCAACTGTATGCTGGTGATGGGCGCGACGCAGCCGCAGGAACTGGCGCAGGCGCGGCAGCTGGTGGGCGACATGCCCATGCTCGTGCCGGGCATTGGCGCTCAGGGCGGCGAGGTGGCTGCGACCATGCGGGCGGGCCTTGATGCGCAGGGCGGTGGGCTAATCATCAACGCTGCGCGCAGCATCATCTACGCTGCTGACCCAGGAGTCGCAGCGCGCGCGCTGCGCGACGAGATAAACATGGAACGCAGCCGTCTCGTGTTTCGCCAGTAACGTCAGGCCTGATTTTCTGCTGCGCCAGCTGGAAACTCCCAGGCGTAAAGCGCCATGTTTACGCAGCCTTTCGCGTCGAAGGGTACGCCCTCGGCCTCCAGCAAGGCCCGCTGCAGCGCGGCAGCCTGTCCCTCCAGGCTGCTGCTGCCGCGACTGTTGAGGACGCGGTGCCAGGCGAGCCGGTCTGCCTCCGGTGGCGACTGACCCGCCATTTTGCGGCCCAGGTTGTGTAGCGCGATGCCGACCTTGCGGGGTGCAATGCGACGGTAGCCGTTCGGATCCATGCCTGGCGGCGGCGGGATGCAGGCGGCGATGCGACCGTAGCTGCTCACCCGGCCACAGGGAATTTGCCGGATTAGCTGCAGCGCCTGCCGCTCAAAATCTTGCCAGGTTGCCATGAGTGCGGACCACTTTCCTTGTGCTTCAGGGCTACCATGACTCCTGGACGAGTCGCTCAGTCACGCACGCAACCTTCCGCCCAGGTATGTCCGGCTTCCGCCAGCAGCGCTGCTGCCGCTGCCGGGCCCTGTCCGCCCGCTTCATAAAGCAGCGGCGAGCGCATTTCACTGTCGCGAATCACCGGATCTATCAGCTGCCAGGCGACCTCGATCCCGTCGCTACGGGCGAACATGGAGGCATCGCCCTGCATCGCATCATGCAACAGCCGTTCGTAGGCCTCCGGTATGGGCGTCGCGGCAAAGGCATGGTCATAGCGAAAGCCCATGTGCACCCGGCGCGTTTCTCTGCTGGTGTCCGGCACCTTGGCATCAATCGCCAGTTGCACACCTTCATCCGGCTGCAGACAGATGGAGAGGGCATTGGGGATCGACTGACGCTCGCCCGGCATGCGCTGCGGCGGCCGCCGAAAATTGATGATGATGTCCGTGCGTTTGCGACTGAGCGCCTTGCCGGAACGCAAGTAAAACGGGACTCCCCGCCAGCGCTCGTTGTCGACCCACAGACGTAGCGCGGCGTAGGTCGCTGTGGGCACAGTCCCATCGCTCCCGTCAGCGGGGTTGTAGCCTTCGTACTGCCCACTGACGATGTCTTCCGACGCGATCGGCCGTACGGCGTGCAGCAGACGCACCTTCTCGTCGCGGATAAGATCGGCATCGAGGTGATCCGGGGGCTCGATGGCGGTCAGCATCATCATTTGCAGCATGTGGTTCTGAAACATGTCGCGAAAGACACCGAAGTTATCGTAGTAGCCGCCACGAGTGCCCACGTCCACCGCTTCAAGCGCGCTGATCTGCACGTTCTCAATGTGCTCGCGGTTCCACAGCGGCTCGAAGATGGCGTTGGCGAAGCGCAAGTAAATTATGTTCTGGATGGTTTCCTTGCCCAGATAGTGATCGATTCGGTAGACTTGATTCTCGGCAAAGTAGCTGTGAATCTCGCTGTTCAGCGCGCGAGCGGAGTCCAGATCTGTGCCGAAGGGCTTTTCGAATATGGCGCGGCGCCAGCCCTCTTCAGCCAGGTGCATGCCCAGCGCGCCCAGATTGTGCACTATCGGCACGTACAGCGGCGGCGCCACCGAGAGGTAGTAGAGACGCCTGCTCGGCCCCTGTTCCCGTTCTGCCAGGAAATTGTTCAGGCGCGTCATGTCTTCCCGTTCACCAGCATTGCCTGGCACATACCAGATGTGCCGCGCAAACTCGTCCCAGCGCGCCCGTTCCCAGGTCAGGGGCGAATGTTCCAGGACACCGGCGCACAGGCGCTCGCGCCATTCCGTATGGCTAAATGGGGTGCGCGAAATGCCGACGATGTTCAACGGACCAGTCAGACGACCCTTCAGATGCAGGTTGTAGAGCGCGGGCAGCAACTTGCGCCGGGCCAGGTCGCCCGAGGCGCCAAAGATCACGATGCTGGTCGCTTCACTCATCCTGGCTATCCTTCTTCCTGCTTGGGCATCTGCGCGCGCGACGCCCGCAGATGCCGAATACCGTCAACACCGGCCACGATGACATCGCTGGTCAAGCCGAGAAACAGGCCGTGCTCCACGATGCCAGTGCGCATTTTCAGCGCTTGCGCCAGCGCCCGCGCGTCTTCCAGCGGGCCAAAGGCACAATCGAAGATGAAATTGCCGCCGTCCGTGCGGAAGGGCTCGCCATCCTGCATACGCAGCCGCGGCTCGGCGCCCAATGAACGCAACCATGCCGTCTGCGCGCCGTGTCCGAAGGGGATAACTTCGACCGGAATGGCCCAGTTGCTCCCCAGACGCGGCACCAACTTGCTCTCGTCCACAATGATCAGTTCGCGCCGGGTGGCCTGGGCGATGATCTTCTCGCGCAGCAACGCGCCGCCGCCGCCCTTGATGAGGTCCAGCTGCGGGTCCACTTCATCCGCGCCGTCGATCGTCAGGTCGATGCAGGGCTGCACTTCCAGGCTGGTCAGCGGGATGCCGAGGCGGCGCGCTTCCTGTGCCATTCTGCGCGAGGCCGGTATGCCGATAATGTCATGCAGTTCACCCGCCGCAAGCAACTCGCCGAGGCGGCGGATGGCCAGCAGCGAGGTGCTCCCTTCGCCCAGGCCAAGCACCATTCCCGGCTTCACGAAATCAAGCGCGCGTTCGGCAGCCTGCTGCTTTAGCCGCTCAATCGTCTCGCTGGCCGCCATCGACGTGCCGCTCAGGAGGAAGCCTGCAGGGCGCCTGCGATGGCGCGCAGACCGGCGACGACGTCGCGGCCCAGATGCAGCCGCAACACGCGGCGACCCCCGGCCAGCAGCGCCTCGCGGTCGCCCAGCGCCTGCGCCTGACTTAGCACGTTGAAGCTCATGCCGCCTTCGCGCGGGATTTTCAGTTCAGTCTGCGCGTCCGCCGTGAGCTGCAGGAACAGGCCATTGCCGCCGTCGCCCTTGTGCAGCTGACCGGTGGAATGCAGGAAGCGAGGCCCGTAGCCGAGCGTGGTGGCCAGGCCGCTGGCCGCGCGCAGTTGAGTCCGCAGCGACTGCAACGCAGCCGCATTTGCGGCGTCCGGCATGAGCCAGGCCTGCAACGCGATGTAGTCACCGGCCGCCCCCTGACCCAGAAAGTCTGCCAGTGCCTCCGCCAGACTGTCGGCGTTCTTCGCGCTGTAGACGCTTACGCCAGCCTCACAGAGCTGCGGACTGGGCTGCGGCAGCGAGCCGGTCGCTTGCCAGGTCGCAACCATCTGGCGCGCCTGCACCTTGGCGCTTTCAACGTCTGGTTGATCGAAGGGGTGGATGCCCATGCGCCAGCCGGCCACCGCCACCGCGAACTCCCACAGGAAACACTGCGCGCCCAGGTCATACTTGTCCTTGAGCGTCAGGCGCAGCACGGGATGACCGGCCTCTTCCAGTTTGCTCACTGCAGCGTCCTGGCTGTCGTCGCCCTCCAGCTGCAACTGCACAAACAGGCGATCCGGGCCATAGGTTTCAGGTTCAGCAAGAGACTCGCCCGCGACCGGCAGGATGCCCGTGCCATCCTTGCCCGTGCTCTCGGCGACAAGCTGTTCGACCCAGTCGCCAAAGCTGGCGAGCTGCGGCGAGCAGAGGAGCGTTAGCTTGTCCCGGCCAGCTCGCGCCAGACTGCCCAGCACCGCGCCCAGCCATGCGCCCGGGTTTTCCGCCGCTTCCAGCTGACAGCCGCTGGCCATCGCCTGCGCCCGTTCCAGCAACAGCGGCACATCCACCCCCGCCAGCGCCGCGGGCACCAGGCCGAAGTACGAAAGCGCAGAGTAGCGGCCACCGATGTTCGGGTCGTTCAGAAAGATTGCGCGAAAATCATGCTTCTTTGCCAGATCGACCAGCGCGCTACCCGGGTCGGTAATGGCGACAAAGTGCGCCCCGACCTCGGTGCCGCACAGTGCCAGGCTCGCCTGGGCATAACAATGCTGGAAGAGCGTGCGCGTCTCTACCGTGCCGCCGGACTTTGTGGAGACGACGTAAAGCGTGCGCGCCGGATCCAGGCCCTGCGTTTTCGCCCTGATGGCATCGGCGTTCGTGCTGTCCAGCACGGTCAGCGCCAGTCCGCCGGCCTGCTCACCCCAAAGCGTGCCGAAAAGCTCCGGCGCCAGGCTGGAACCACCCATGCCCAGCAGCAGCACGTGGGTGTAGCCATCGGCGCGCACATTGTCCACCAAGCCGCGGATGCTGCCGACGGTGCTCCAGGCACGACACAGATCCAGGTCAGCGCTGACCGCGTCCGCCACATCCGCACCGTAGGTCGCCAGCATGTCCTGCGCGCAATCCAGCCAGCCGAGGCGATCGGCGATTTCCGTCGGGTCGGGCCGCCACACTGTGTGATCGCGACGCCAGATGCGCCCCACGATGTCGGCCGCGGTCATCTCGACCAGGGTTTCGTCCACAAGGCTCTGGTGACCGTGCAGACGCGCCGAAATGTGCTGCGTCTCCGCGCGGATGTGGTCGCGCCGCGCGGCGATGGTGCCCAGCAGGGCCTCGAAAGGGGCGATGAATTTGTCGACGCCTTCGGCCTGCAGTTCCTCGCCCGCCACGTTCAGGTCAATGCCCAGTTCTGCCAGACGCGCGACGCGCGCCCGGCTCCCCTCCATGTCATCTTCAACCGTCAGGGCGACCGTGCCGTGGTCGAGGAAGGAGTCGAGCGTCTCGGGCGGCAGCGTGTTGACCGTGTCGGCGCCGATGAGCGTATCCACGTAGAGCGTGTCCGGCAGCGCGGGGTCCTTGGTGCCGGTGCTGGCCCACAGCGGCCGCTGCACGCGCGCGCCCTGCGCCGCCAGCCGTTGCCAGCGTTCGCCGGAGAAGAGCTCGCGGAAGCGCTGATAGACCAGTTTGGAGTTGTCAATGGCGATAGTCGCCTGCAGCTCCGGCGCGCCGGCTTCGGCCAGCGGGGCGTCCAGCTTGACGTCGACGCGACTGACGAAGAAGGAGGCCACTGAGCCTACCTTGCGCAGGTCGCCGCCACTGGCCGCCAGACGTTCCAGCCCCGTGATGTAGGCGTTGGCCACCGCCTCGTAGTGCGCCATCGAGAACATCAGCGTGATGTTGACGTTGATGCCCTCGGCGATGAGCTGCTCGACCGCCGGAATGCCTTCGGCCGTGGCCGGAACCTTGATCATCAGGTTGGGACGATCCAGCTCCTGAAAATAACGACGCGCTTCCGTCACTGTGCCTTCCGTGTCGAAGGCCAGGTTGGGGTTGACCTCAAGGCTGACGTAGCCGTCCTCGCCCGCGCTTTGCTCATAGACCGGCAGGAACAGGCCGGTCGCCATGCGGATGTCTTCCAGCGCCAGCGCTTCATACACTTCGCCGACGCCTGCCCCGCCCACCACCATTTCCTGCAGCTGTTCATCGTAGTCGTCGCTGTGGGCGATGGCCTTCTCAAAGATGGCCGGGTTGGAAGTGACGCCGCGCACTCCCTTGTCAATGAGCGCCTGCAGTTCCCCCGACGTGATAAAGGCGCGCCGAATGTAGTCCAGCCAGATTGACTGACCCAGCTGCCCCAGTTCCTGAATTTTGTTCATGAATTCCTCCCGCCTGACGGGCCGATTATGCACATCCTGCCTGCATCGGCAAGCAAACGCCGCGTGTGGCGACGGATTGCTTGTAACAGTTCTGCTCGCGGTTACAATCGCGCGCGGTAACAGGCAGGCACAGCTCCCGGAGGAAATCATGGGGAGAATGGTACAAACCGCCATCATTGGCACCGGCAATATGTCCCGTGATCATATCCGCCGCATGTTGCAACAGAGGGACACAACCCGTATTCGCGTCGCCTGCGAGCCCTCTGCGGAAGCCTGGGCTGCTGCTTCTGCGCTCTTTGAGGAGGCTGGCGAGGAGCCGCCGCCCAATGTGCCCGATCTTGAACACCTGCTTGACGAATACGGCGCAGCGCTCGACGCCGCCCTGATCGTTACGCCGCACAATCTGCATTACAGCCAGGCTTCGATGTGCCTTGAGGCCGGCGTGGACGTCATGCTCGAGAAGCCCATGGTGATGACCGGCGAAGAGGCAGTGCGCCTGATTGAAACGCGCGACCGCACCGGTCGTTTGCTGGTGGTGGCCTTCAACGGCAGCATGTCGCCCAACGTGCGCAGCGCCGTCGACATGCTGCGCAGTGGCCGCATCGGCACGCTGCAGTCCATCACCGCGACCGTGTGGCAGGACTGGGACCGCCTCACCGAGGGTACCTGGCGCAAGGTACCCGAGATCGCTGGCGGTGGCTTTCTCTTCGACACCGGCGCGCACATGCTCAACACCGTTGTCGATCTCGCCGGTGAAGAGTTCGTCGAGGTGGGCGCCTGGCTGGACAATCTGGGCAGCACCGTGGATTTGCTGGGCGTGGTGATGGGCCGCCTCGCCTCAGGCGCGCTGGTCACGCTGCACGGTTGCGGCCACAGCGCGCCCGGCTTCATCGATTCGGACGTGCGCGTCTACGGCACGCAAGGCCTGATCCGCACCTGCGTCTGGGGCCGACGCCTCGAAATGGCCCTCGCCGGCGAAACCGAACTGACGCCGGTTGAAGTGCCGGAGTCGCTGGGCACCTGGCAACAGTTCCTGGCCGTACAAGATGGCAGCCTGGCGAACCCCTGCCCGCCCGAGGTAGGCCTGCGCATGGCCCGCCTGTGGGACGCCATCACCGAATCCTCTGCCCAGGGCGGCGCCCTGGTGCAGCTCTGATCGCTCAAGGAGACCCTATGTCTGAGTCAATTCGCGTTACCGTCTGGAACGAATTTCGTCACGAGAAGGACTCGAGCCACGCAGCCAGCCAGATATACCCCGACGGCATCCACGCGCCCATCGCCGCCGCGCTGGCGCAGCAGGGCCTGGAGGTCGGCACCGCCACGCTCGACGAGCCCGGGCACGGGCTGACGCAGGAGGTGCTGGATGCCACTGACGTGCTCATCTGGTGGGGCCACATGGCCCACGCCGAGGTCGCTGATGAAATCGTCGACCGCGTCCAGCTGCGCGTGCTGTCCGGCATGGGGCTGATCGTGCTGCATTCCGGCCACCATTCGAAGATCTTCAGAAGGCTGATGGGCACCACCGGCCACCTGAAATGGCGCGAGGCCGATGAAAGCGAGCGCCTGTGGGTCATCGAGCCAGGCCACCCCATCGCTGCCGGCATCGGCCGCTACATCGAGCTTGACCAGGCGGAGATGTATGGCGAACGTTTCGACATCCCTGCGCCGGACACCCTGGTTTTCGTCAGCTGGTTTGAGGGCGGCAACGTGTTTCGCAGCGGCTGTTGCTGGAACCGCGGCCGGGGCCGAATCTTCTACTTCCGGCCCGGCCACGAAAGCTACCCGCACTTCCACAACGAGCAAATCCTGCGCGTGATTTCCAACGCGGTGCGCTGGGCCGCACCGGATAACCCGGGCTTCGACGACGTCGCCAACGAAAAGGAGTCGCTGGAGCCCATCCGCGCGAAGGACTAGCCCGCAGCGCTTACCAGCGGTACTGCGCCGCGGCGAAGTCCATGGAGCGGCCGTTGTAGTAGGAGACGATGGCCTCTTCCGGGGCGCACACGGCGTCAATCCGTGCATGGTCCTCTTCCGTGAAGTTCACGGCCAGGGCGCCCAGGTTGTCATCAAAGTGCGCCATTGTGCGCGGGCCGACGATGGGGCTGGTCACGCCCGGCTGACGAATGACCCAGGCCATGGCGACCTGTGCCATCGTCACTTCCTTCTCCGCCGCCAGGGTCTCCAGCAGAGAGATCATCGCCGTTGCGCGTTCGCCGAAATGCTCGTTCCAGCGCTCGGCCAGGCGACCGGCAGCACCCTTGCGGTCCGAGGCGAAGCGCGAATCCGCCGGTACTTCCATGCCGCTGCGATACTTGCCGCTGAGGAAGCCGCGCGCAAGCGGCGACCAGGGCAGAATTGCGATGCCGTAGGTCTGTGCCATCGGGATCAGTTCACGCTCTATGCCGCGGTCCAGCATGTGGTAGGGCGGCTGCTCACTGACGTAGCGATTGG
Organism: Phototrophicaceae bacterium; assembly: GCA_965223965.1. Taxonomy (GTDB): domain Bacteria; phylum Chloroflexota; class Anaerolineae; order Aggregatilineales; family Phototrophicaceae; genus JAGWBD01. The sequence continues at coordinate 558,307 of CBDCXX010000006.1, read as the reverse complement.
CGCCGAGCTCCTTCGCAATCCACAGCGATTCGAGGACCTGCCAGGCGGCCCAACTGCTGGTGCCCACATAACGCACCTTGCCCGCGCGGATCAGGTCATCCAGCGCGCGCACGGTCTCGTCCGCCCCGATGTCGCTTTGCGGCCGGTGAAGCTGGTACAGGTCGATCCAGTCAGTGTTCAGCCGCCGCAAGGATGCCTCGCACTGCTGGATGATGTGACGCCGGTTGTTGCCCATGTCCAGCACGTTGTCGCTCATCTGGCCGCGCACCTTGGTCGCCAGCACGACATTCTCGCGCCGGCCGCCCTGCAGCGCCTTGCCGACGACCGTTTCGCTTATGCCGATTGAATAGACGTTGGCCGTGTCCAGAAAGTTGATGCCCTGCGCCATGGCGTGATGGATCATGCGAATCGATTCATCCTCCGGCGTTGAATTGCCAAAGTTCATGCAGCCCAGGCACAGCGCGCTAACCGGCACGCCCGTGCGCCCCAACATACGGTATTCCATTGTCTTGCTCCTCTCGTCAGTCAAGTGCCCGCATTGTAGCGTCAATTCAGGACTTTACGGGAACATAGTCAGTCGCTACTATGCACCCTTAACCGGGTACAAGCATTGTCCTTGCAGCTATTTTGAACAATGTGACCGTTTTGCAATGTTTCGTTCGCGGATAATTATTATTATTATGTTGAGACAATAAATTACGCTGCGCAACCAGTTGAGGAGCACAAAATGATTTCATTCAGTAACAAACAAAACGCCGCTATGGGGTTCCTGCTTCTTCTTTTTGTCTTCACAACCCCATTTCCGGCAGGCGCGCAGTCCATTATAAACCTTGGGCTGAACACCAGTACAGGTATCGTTACCTGGAATCCAATTCGCAATGTTACCCGCCATGTTCTGTATTTCTATATGGGGTGCAGAGGCCCGATTCGTGAAGTCGAGATCCCGGGCTCGGCATCCAGTTATCAGGTGCCTGATTATCAACCCGGGCTGGCAGTGTACCTGAAACTTACCTTTTACTACATATCCCCGATAAGTCATGAGGAAGTAATACGAAACCAAACCAGTAACCTCCAATCTGACGGTGATGTTTCCTGCTGGATTCCGCCAAGGCCCCAATCCCTGCCAAAGGTTGGATCCGGCAATCCATCAGGCGTACCTCAAATCGAAGTTCGCTTTACCGGCTCTGGTAAGGATACACGGGTGTTCTATCGCTTCGTTGCGAATGCATACATTTATGAACTTTCCTACAGCAAGTGTGGCGGGCCTTGGGCATCTTCAATTGGTACGAGTCTTCACGGTGTAGGCAGGCATTCCCAGGCACATTTACCTGACTATGACGACAATGTGCGCTATGAAGTCATTGTCCGCGCTCTGAAAGAAGATGCCGGACATTACACCGGTGTTCCATACTCTGTAGTTGGAAGAGGAAGCGCCACGAACGGAGGGACTTGCGATCCCTCAAAGCCTCCTGAACCTGCTGGAGGTGTAACGCAATACGGAGCAGTATTTACGTCAACTGTGCCTGAAGCCGGGACGAACGGGGCGGTATCTGTCGGAGGTATATCACCAGGGACGGGCTTGTCTCCTGACATCAATGTGTCCGGCACTCTGGGTTGGGTGGATGATGGCTCCATGCCACCGCCGATGACTCCTGTGGCTCTGCCAGCCCCGTCTGATGGCACCATCACATTGTCACCGGATCTGGAGATTTCTGGCACACTTGAACAGGTGCCAGTCGAGATCAATGTGGTCAAGGAAAACAAGGTCGTCGCGCAACATGCAGGCAGCTCTCTCGTCGTATTCATCGATGAGGGCGGCAACATCAATGCCAAAGACGCCGACAAAGATCATTCCCTGTCCGCCATCGGGCGCTGCAAGCCTGGCGATACCCTGGCGACAAGCGACCACTTCGTGATCTCCTGCACTGCTGACGGTCAATTCAGGGTGCTGCAGGTACAGCCCCAGCATCCACAGGACGGGCGACGTGACCTGGTCGTCTTCGATGCCAGTATCAGCTCGTGTTACCGGGCCTATGAGTATCTCGATACTGGCAGGACTGAAATCTACTGGAGCAAGTGCTGATCCACCTGCCTTGCCGTAGCGTGTCGGGCTGCGCGCCCGACGGACAAGATCAGCGCAGCAGCAGTTCGCCCGGAAGCATGAAGTAATCCGCGCCGCCCGGCCAACCCGCCAGACGTTCGCCGCTGCGCGCATCGTACATCCCGACAATGAGCCGCGCCGGGCCGGCTTGCGCTACTGAATTGAAGCGCAGCCGGTGCTCGTCCACGATGTATTCGCCGCTGCGCCAGCCGCTCGTGGGTCGCGCGCCCGCCGCCGGCAGCGCGTCGCTCTGGGCGATTAGGCGTCCCTGCCCGTCCAGCAGCTGCACGAAGACCGTGTAGCTCAGCTCCGTGCCGGCGGGGCCGGCCAGCCAGACCAGCGCCACATCCAGCGGCGCGTCACGGTCCGGAGCGTCATGTGCCAGCGTGAAGCCTGCCAGTGTGCCCAGCTCGCCCAGCGACTGTTCAACAGTGACCGCGAAATCGGGCGCTTCATCAACTCTGGGCAATTCCTCGATGCGCCAGCGTGCCAGCGCTGTCCCGTCCGGCAGCAACAACTGCGCCTCACCGGCGCGCGCCATGGCCGGCACCGTCACTTCGCGCCAGTCCAGCGTGATTTCATCGCGTGCGCCCGGTTGTGGCCTCAGGTCGCGCGCCCAGCTGTCATCGCTAGCAGCCAGGCTTAGCAAGGGCAGCGCAGCACGCCCCTGCCACAACATGCTCACAGCCAGCCGCTGCCCCGGATGCAGCGTCTCGCCTGCCAGATTGTGCGCGAGCAGCCGCAGTTCGTCGCCAACTGCCAGCTCTCTGCGCTGCGTCAAGTCTGTCTCGCGCCCTGTCGCCTGCCAGTCTGCGCCCGGCAATATGCGCCACTGTCCGAGCAACAGTTCGCGCCCCGCAGGCGCGCCACTGGCGGCACGCAACTCGTAACCATCCGGCGCCTGCTTCTCGTCGAAGACTCGCAGCCAGACTTCGTAATCGCCTGGCGCTGCGCCGAAGGGCAGCCTGAGCAGCGGCCACGCGCTCAATACGTCGCCAGGGCGCGCCTGCAACCCGCTGCGCTGGTCATCCGTCGCGAAGATTGCGCTGCGCTTGCTGACGATCTGACCCAGTCTGTTGCGCAGCAGTATGGCGGCCTGAATTTCGCTCGCCAGTTGCGGCCCGGCCAGCAGGGATACTGGCAGGCACAGCGCCTGGTCCGCGCGCTGTGCTTGCAGCGCACCCCGGGCGAGCAGCGTGGCGCGCTCCGCGCTATCTACCTGGACTGTCATTTCAAGTGACTGAAACTCTGGCAGGTTCGTTGGTGGCGCGTCAAACAGCAAAGTGCTCATGCCGTAGACGGTGAAGGATTCGGGCATGTGGGCCTCGCCATGCGCGAGCAGGCAGCCGGCCATCCCGCGATAGTCGGCGCGTTGTGTGTACCACAGGTTCAGCGCGACCTTGCCCTGCCGCGGCAAGAGCTCCGCAATCCGCTGCATACCGGTGTTTTCCGGCAAGGTGATGAGTTGCGCCGGAAGCTTCAGCTTGCGCCAGTAGTAGCTGAGATCGTAGCGCTCGGCGTAGGACCAGGCGAGCACGCTGTCCCCGGCCGTGAGCGCGCCGGCGTAGTAGAGCGCCATGCCACGGGCGTCATCGTGCTGCAGCTCCGGGTCCGCCGCCAGCTGCAGGTTCGTCAGCATTAACGCGGCAGCCAACGCAGCCGGCACCAGGCGCAACGAAAGCCGCGGCAGTCGTGCCGCGGCTGCGCCCAGCAGGACACAGAGCAATGGCACCAGCGGCACCAGGTAACGACCGTGCATGCCGTTGCCGATGAGACCCAGACCCAGCGTCAGCAGGCCTGCCAGCAACAGCAGATGGAGCAGCAGCCAGCGCGTTGCCGCCTGCCGCCAGGGAGCGAGCAACAGCAGCGCCAACGCCAGCAAACCGGCAATTCCAGTCAGTGACGAACGAACCGTCAGTTCCCATGGGGCCAGCAAAAGGGCTCCCCACATGTGGCTGAAAAGAGCGATCCCTGGCTGCGGCCCGTCCCGCAAGGCGCTGTTGGCAGCCGCCACGTTCAAAAAGTGGTTCAGCAGCCAGGGCGCCCACAACAACGCAACCAGCGCCTGCCCGGCCAGCCAGGCGCGCCAGTCCGGCTGCCGCAAGCTGCGACGCGCCAGCCAGTGCAGCAACATGGCAAGGTTGAGCCACAACACGAAGACCGGGCCGGTATTGTGCGTATAGAGGATGAACGTCTCGCAGGACAGCAGCAGCAGCCACGAGCGCCAGTCCGGCCGGCGCAGCAGCCGCTGCCAGGCGAGCAGCAGCGCCAGCGTCAGCAAGGCCAGCAAGGCGTACATGCGTGCTTCCTGCGCGGCCCACCACAACGGCGCCGAACAGGCAGCCAGCCAGGTGGCCAGCCAGGCGGCCCGGCGGCCGCAGCAGCGCAGCGCCAGCTGCCAGGTCAGCACAATGAGCAGCAAGGTGATCAGCAGGGAAGGCAGGCGCAGACTGAATTCACTGTCGCCCAGAAAGCCTGTACTGAAGTTCAAAAGCAGGTAGTAGAGCGGCGGATTGGTCGCGTCGGCGAGCAGGGCCTGCGCCAGCGTGGGCTGGATGGCGGCCCAGGCCGACCAGCCTTCGTCGAACCAGAGGCTCTGGGCAGCGATGCGCTGCAGGCGCAACGCACTGGCCAGCAACAGGAGGATGGCCGCCAGCAACAGGTTGCGCAGGGCAGCCGCGCGCGTCATGTGGCGCAGGGTTGACCCTTCGCATCCTGCTGCGCCAGCCAGTCTTGTTCTTCCGGCTGCAACGTCGCGTCGGTCAGAAGATCAGGTCGGCGTTGCAGGGTGCGCAGCAAGGACTGGCGCCGGCGCCAGGTCGCGATGCGCCCGTGATCGCCGCTCAGCAGCAGCTCGGGCACCTGCAGCCCACGAAACTCAATCGGACGCGTGTAATGCGGGCCCTCAAGCAGGCCGTCGGCATGACTGTCCTGTGCTGCCGCACGCTCTGCGCCAAGCACGCCCGGCAACTGGCGCACCGTGGCGTCGATGACGACCATGGCCGCCAGCTCGCCGCCGGTCAGCACGTAGTCGCCGATGCTGATCTCGTCCGTGATGACCAGCTGACGTACGCGTTCGTCGACGCCTTCGTAGTGGCCACAAACCAGCAACATGCGTTCCTGGACCGCCAGTTCGCAGGCAATCTGTTGTGTCAAGACGCGGCCTTGTGGCGAAAGCAGGATGACCGGTTGCTGCGCCGCGGCCGTTATATCCTTGATGGCGCGCACTAGCACGTCGGCGCGCAGGATCATGCCGCCGCCGCCGCCGCAGGGCGTGTCATCCACCTGACGGCGCCGGCCCTCGCCCCAGTCGCGCAGATCATGCAGTTGCAGCTGCAGTAGCCCGAGTTCCTGCGCCTTCCACATCATGCTCAGGTCCATCGGGCCGGCAAACATCTGCGGGAAGAGGGTCAGCACATCGATTTGCACGTCGGCCTCCTTCCCCCGCCCGCCAGCGCATGCGCACAGGATAACGGTTCCCCTGGCTGCGGGCAATCGTGGCGCCAGCCCTCACACCCCTGCCCTGCGACGCAGCGCGGCGCTGCGTGCCACGCAAGAGGCCTTAGTTCGCGGGCCGGAACACGGCTCGCCAGGAGCGCAGCGTGCTTTCCTCTTCGTCCACGCAGTCGCCGGTCGCAAACACCGGCGAACTCTCTGCGTGCCCCGGCATGTCGACGCGATACTGCACGTCACCCTGCATGACAAAGTCTGCGTAGTCCAGGCCGCGTTCCGGCTTCAGGCCGGTGAAGAAGCGATCCTCCCCGTTGTCCCAATGCACGCGCAGTGCCATCCCCGGTATGCCGCGCCCGTTGCGCTCCTGGACGTAAACCGTCAGCAGAGCCGGACGCTCTGCATCGCAATACGCGCCCAGGCCGACCAGCACGAATTGACGCAATGGCCCGGCAGTGACTGTCGGCAACGCAGTTGCCGTCGGAGTCTCGTTCGGCGAAAGAGTCGGCGCTGGCGTCTTGCTGGGTGGCGGGGCGAGCGAGGCGCTTGGCACAGGCGTCGGGCTGCCATCGGCAAGCATCAGCGAGTCCATTTCGAGGGCCGGCAGTAATCTGTCCGCACAGCCACTGTATCCTTCTCCCAGATAGAAATCAATCATGCTGCGCAGGGTCGCAAGTCCGCCGGGGCTGGTCACGAAATCCGAGGCTGCCAAACGACAGGCCATGTCCGCCATATGTTGTGCCGGCCTCACTCCCGGGCTGGACGCTGCAAGTCGTTCAACAGCCCGATCGTCATCCCCATCGACGGACCAGGCCTGCGCTACCAACGCAGCATAGAGCTCCGGCTCAACCCCGCGCAGCGCCGCTGCCGTGCCTGGCGTGGATGTCGGGACGCTGGCCCAGGTGAGAATTAATCCCAGACAAATGCCGCCGAGCGCGCCGACAAAAAACAGGAATTGTCCGGGGGATCGCAGTCCGCTCCGGCGCGCCCGGCTCATGGCCGGCTCATGGCCGCCTGCCCTGCTCATGGCCGATTCATGGCCGACTCATGGCCGCGTGCCTGACGGCCCGCTTTGTCGCCAGGGCTCCATCGCCGGCGTCAGGCGGCCCAGCCCCTCAGCCAGCGCGACCAGGCGGCGAATATCCTGCACATTGCGCGAGTTGGCGATGAAGCGCTCGGTGGTGGTCTGCAGCCAGGCCACGCTGTCACCCGCCGCGACCTGCTGCAGGCGTCGCCACGCGGTGGGCAGGTTGCCATCGCCCGTGTAGGCCGTGGCGACCATCAGCACATAGTCGTCGCGCGCCCCCTGCCCGTCTGCAAAGCCTGCGTTGAACAGCCCGCCACCCAGCAGCTGCCCCAACAGCAAGCCGGCCAGCAAACCAAGCAGAAGCCCGCCCGCCAGCAGCGGGGCAACGCCGCGTGCGGAGCGCCTTGCCATCATGGGCGGCAGTATACTACGGCTCGCAGGTCAGTTGACTTTCAGGAGGTGCAGGGATAGCATCCGGGCCTGTGCCGATGGTGGGAGTCGAACCCACATGCCCTCACGGGCGCACGATTTTGAGTCGTGTGCGTCTGCCAATTCCGCCACATCGGCCAATACCTGCATCATAGAAAGCCCGACCGGAACTGTCAATGTTTTCCAGCCCCCGGCCATGAGTCGCATCGCGCGCTATTGCCCGGCTTGCGGCCAGCCGCTGGCATGGCAAAAAAGGGAAGGCGCCCTGCGCCCGACCTGCGCGGCCTGCGGCCACGTGGTCTTCTTCGACCCCAAGGTAGCCGTCGCCGCCTGGATCCGTCAGGATGAGAGGCTGCTGCTGGTGCGTCGGCGCGGCGAGCCCATGGCCGGCTACTGGGCCATGCCGGCCGGTTTCATGGAATACGATGAAGATCCCGAGGATGCCGTCCGGCGCGAGGTGTTTGAGGAAACCGGCCTGCAAGTGCGCATCGAGCGCCTCCTGCAGCTTTTCCATACGCCCGCGGATGGTGGCCTTGCAAACCTGGTGCTGGTCTACCCTGCCACCATCAGCGATGGCGACTTGCGGGCCGGCGACGATGCCGACGCTGTCGCCTGGTTTCAGCGCGACGATCTGCCGAGGCTCGCCTTTCTGCCGACCCAGGCGTTGGTCAAACGCTGGCTGGCAGGAGCGCTGTGACGGAGGGCGTATCGCTGCCCTCGCGGCGCGGCATGGGCGCAAACCAGGCCAGCACCACCTGCACCAGGATCAGCCCGATGAAGAGCGCGAACATCAGTTTGTAATCGCCGAAGGTATCGAAGCACCAGCCGAACATCACCGGCCCAAGGGCCCCGCCGGCGGACATCAGAATGGCGATGAACCCCCGAATCTCCCCAAGATGCTCACGGCCGAACAGATTGGCCCAGACCGAGTTGTCGAAGACCCCGCCCAGGGCGATGTTTGTGCCGAAGAACAGCGCATAGAGAAACAGCATCCAGGGCTGGGTCATGGTGGCGGCCAGCGCCAATAACACAACAGAGGTGAAGAGCTGCAATACCATCAGGTGGCCAGGCCGCAGCCGGTCGGACAGAATGCCGGCGAAGATGGACATCCCCGCCGCAACCACTGAAAGCATCCCGAAGGTTTGCGCGGCGACCAGCGCGTCATACCCCATCAGATTGAAAATGGACACCTGGTGCAGAATGAGCGCCGAGCCTGCCGCCGGCGTCAACACGCGGCCCAGCACGAAGATACGGAAGATCGGCGTACGACGCGCCTCCGCGAGGGTCCAGCTTTCCTCTTCCTGAACCTGGACCTCGATCTTCGTCTCGCCGCTGTTCACCCGCCCGTCCGGCAGCAAGCCGTAGCTTTCTGGCTTGTTGCGCATGAGCAACCACACCAGCGGCACCACGACGATGCCGACCAGCAGGCCCAGCATCTGCCAGATCTGGCGCCAGCTCATGGTCGTCAGCAGCTCCTGTATGAAGGGCACATATAAGCCCTGGAAGAGCCAGGTCACGATCACCGTGATGCTGAAGACCCGTCCGCGGCGGCTGCGGAACCACTGGGCCAACACCGTGCTGTTGGCGATCCACAGCGGCCCGAGCCCAACTGCGCGCATGACGATAAACATCAGCAGCAGCGCCAGCGGGTTGGTCGCGGTCGAGAGCGCGATGAGTGAGACGGCGAATACCGCGCCGGCGATGGCACCGATCAGACGACTGCCATGGCGGTCCGTCAGCTTGCCCACCCAGGGCAAACTCAAGGCCGCCACGAACCCTCCCAGCCCGAAAAGGACGGAGAGTGTCGTGCGATCCAGACCGAAATCGAGGATGAAGTCATCGACAAAGAGGCCGATGGTCGTGTTGTGGCCAAAGAAGGGCAGGATGAGCCCCAGCGTTGCGGCCACCACAACAACCCAGCCATAGTAGACGGGACAACGCGAGACGACATGCAGACTACGGATGTGGAGGATATTTTGCATTGGGACCTGTAGTGAGTACGAGCGGGCGAGGGTGCCCACGACCGAACCGCGAGCAGTTTACTCCTGTCGCAAGAGCCTGGAATCGAACTGGACTGATTTGGACTTAGGTAGATTTGCGAGCAATAACAATCTGGTTCACGCCGAGCGCCAGCGGCATGCGCGTCGTGCGCGTCAGCACCTGAATCAAAGCCGGTAGCCCGAAAAGCGCGAACTGCAATTTCAGTGGCAGCAGCGGCACATAAGGCACGTCCCACAGGCCGTCGCCGAAGTGACGCAGGATGACAAAGCCGCTCTCCTCGCACCAGGCGCGCCAGGTCGCGGGAGGATGCACGTTGATATGCGTGGGGTCCTTGCCGGCCGCGTCGCGTGTCCGGTCCTTGCGCCATCGCAAGGCGTACTCCGGGTGAGGCGTGGCGAAGAGCCACAGGCCGCCTGGCCGCAAGATGCGATACACCTCACGGATGATCGCCTCCGGCTGCGGTAGATGCTCGACCAGATGCAGGGCCACGACCGCGCTGAACTCGCCGTCAGCGAAAACCTCGGTCGCCGCCGCATCCCCCTGCACGGCCCGCGCACGCGGCGCGTTCAGTCTTGTCTGCTCGACGGCGTGGTCGATCAGGTCGATGCCGGTGCAGCGGAAGTCGTCCTGCAGCAGACCCAGCATATGCCCGAGGCCACAGCCCAGCTCCAGCAGCGCGCCATTGCCGGCGGGGGCGTGGCGCCGCACCAGCGCCGCGTAATAACGCCGCGCAAACCAGTACATACTGAAGCGCCCCAGGCCGCGATCCGCGTAGTTCCACTTGAAGAAATACGAGCGATCGTAGTGCTGCAGCGGCGCAGCCGGAAACTCGTCACTCACATATTTCTCACAATCGCTCAGGAAACGCAGGACAGGGGTTGCAGCGAAGGACAGTCGACGTCGTAAATCTCAAAATCAAGCTGCGTCAAATGCAACACGCCGTAGGAATGCGAGGTGTCGCGCGAGCTGTGACTGGCGCGGAACAGGGAGCCCGGATTGACCACGCAACCCTGCTCCACCTGGACGCACATGGGCAGATGCGTGTGGCCAGTGACCAGCACGTCGGCGTTGAGCGAGCGTAGCATCATGTTCAGCAGGGTGTCGGAGAGGTGATCGCGATACAGCCCCCAGATGTTATTGCCCGGCTTGCCGTGACACATGTAAATCCGGCGCCCGCCGCGGGTGCCTTCCCAGTCCATAGGCAGGGCTTTCAGAAAGTGCGCGTCTTCCTGCGTCAGTTCACTATGGCAGTCATCGTGGTTGCCACGAACGGTGACGATGCGGCGCTCGCGCATCATGCGCACCACGCCCGCCGGGCCGGAATCGCCTCCCAGCAAATCGCCCGCGCACAACACCTGCTCGACCTGATGCACCTGCTCGAGGCGCTCAAGCGCCGTTTTCAGCGCTGTACGGTCGCCATGAATGTCTGAAATTATCCCCAACTTCATCGGAACACCTGAACAAGATTGCTCCAAGTATAACAAATCCTGCAGACCTGCGACTTTGCAGCGGATATGCTATCATCCCCGCTCCCGCACGACAGCGGACCTGACCATGACCCGCTTCCTGCTCATCCGCCACGCAGTCAACGACTACGTCAAAACCAATCGCCTGGCCGGCTGGACGGCGGGCGTCCACCTCAGCGAAGAAGGACGCGCGCAGGCAGCGGCCCTGGGCACGCGCCTGGCTCAGGAAACGCTCGACCAACTCTATGCCAGCCCGCTGGAGCGCACGATGGAGACGGCTGAAGCAATTCAGCAACATCACCCGCAGCTGCAGATCCGGCAGCATGCGGGCATTGGCGAAGTCCGTTATGGCGACTGGGAAGGCGCGAATATTAGCGAGCTGGCGCGGCGCAAGGCCTGGCGCGTGGTGCAGGAGTATCCCTCTCGCGCGCGCTTCCCCAACGGCGAAACGATGCGGGCGGTACAAATGCGCATCGTTGACGCATTGGAAGAGTTGACCCTGCGCTGGCCAGGCGCTACGGTGGCCATCGTTTTCCATGCGGACCTGGCCAAAATGGCCCTGGCGCACTACCTGGGCATGCACCTCGACAACTTTCAGCGCATCGATATCGCGCCGGCCTCTATCAGCAGGTTGACCCTGGGCCACAGTCGCCCCTGGATCAGCGGCCTGAATGATGTGGCGCACCTGCAGGACCTGAAGTCCCGGCAACATGATGAGGGGCGCAACGCCAGCAAGTCGGGGCGGAGAGGAGGGCGGGCGCATGCCAGGCACTGAAATTGAACTGAGGCCGGTTGACTACGTAACGATTAGCACCATTGGCCCCAAGGGCAAGCGCGTCTTTTACCTCCAGGCTGGCAAGGAAGCCCAAATCGTCACCCTGATCATCGAGAAAGAGCAGGCTTTGGCGCTCAGCGAAGCGGTGCGCGAACTTCTGGACGATATTGACAAACGCTTCCCGCCACCTGGCGAAGAGGACGAGCCTGCAGTCGTCGGGGCTGACATGGACTTGCGCGAGCCGATTGAACCGCTGTTTCGCGTCGCAGAAATGGGCCTGGGCTACGATGACGAGTCGCGCATGGTAGTGCTACTGGCCCAGGAGCTGGTGGTGCGCGAGGATGATGAAGATGAGGTAGAGCCCGGCGTTGTGCGCCTGTGGTGCAGTCGCAGCCAGATGCGCGCGCTTAGTTCGCGGGCTACTGACAGCGCACAATCCGGCCGGGCTGACCCGCGCCAAAACGGTCGCGTCATCTACTACTGGTCGTGACGGGCGAACCCTCGCTCCAGCAGACGACACCACTCAGTGTGACGCGCCTGCTTCAGGCCTTGCGAGAAGGCGAACTCGGCGGCGACATCGGCCTGATGCGCTGGAGTTCCAACTACACCTTCCTCACGACCGTCACGTTTGAAGACCTGAACTTCATGGTCATCTACAAACCGCGCAGTGGCGAACGCCCGCTCTGGGACTTCCCGGACGGCACCCTTTGTCTGCGCGAAGTCGCCGCCTGGGAGACAGCGCAGGCCCTCGGCTGGAACATCGTGCCGCCAACCGTGATGCGCGAAGGCGCCCATGGCCCTGGCTCAGTGCAGTTCTTTGTGGAGCATGACCCGGAACTCACTTACTTCACCTTTCCGCCGGAGGTTCAACCCCGGCTGCGCCGGCTCTCGCTCTTCGACCACATCGTCAACAACGCCGACCGCAAGGGCGGGCACTGCCTGCTGGATGGCCAGGGACGGGTATGGGGCATTGACCACGGCCTCGCCTTCAACGCCGATCATCGCCTGCGCACGGTCATCTGGGATTTCGCCGGCCAGCAGATCCCGCTCGCCCTGCTGAACGACATCGCCGGCCTGCGCGCCCGGCTCGATGACCACGAGAGCGCGTTCCGCTGCCGGTTGGCAGAGCTGCTGGACGACAACGAGATCGCAGCGTTGCAACGGCGTGTGGCCCTGTTGCTGCAGCAGGAGCGCTGGCCAAATCCCGGGCACGGCCCCAACGTCCCCTGGCCGCCCGTGTAAACCGCCACGACAAGGGAAAACTAACAATTTGGTCTGGTTATCAAGGATGTCTCCAGCGATAATCAGGGAGTAGTATGTTTTTTAACCCGTTAAGCAGTTAATTCAGGGAGGAATCATGCAACGCAATGCGGCACTATTACTCGCCGTCGTGCTGAGCCTGGCGCTGATCGCGCCACTCGGCGCCCAGGAAGACAGCTACGAGCTCACCATCATGCACACCAACGACGTGCATGCCGAACACGAGCCCGGTCGCAGTGGCGATGGAGGCGCAGCCCGCCAGGCCACCGTCGTACGTCAAATCCGCGATGAGGTCGCCAACCACCTGCTGCTGGATGGTGGCGATCGGTTCACCGGCACGCTCTTCCACATTCAGTGGCTGGGCCAGGACAGCGCGCAGATCATGAACATGATCGGCTATGACGCCATGACCCTGGGCAACCACGAATTCGATAACGGCGACGAGGTGCTGGCCGCCTTCGTCGATGCGCTGGAATTCCCGGTCGTCACTGCCAACGTGGACTTTAGCGACTCGCCGCTGCTGGCCGACAAGATCGAGCCCATGGTGACGCTTGAAGTCGGGGACGGCAGCATCGGCATCATCGGCCTCGTGACGCCGGAAAGTGAAATCCTCTCTTCGCCCGGGCCGGAGCTGGTCTTCGAATATGACCTGGTGTCCGTGACCCAGAACGCGGTGGATGCACTGACTGCAGCCGGCGTGAACAAGATCATCCTGGTCACGCACATTGGCTACAGGGCTGATGTCGAGGTCGCGCAGCAGGTTAGCGGCGTCGATGTCGTCGTCGGTGGCCACACCAACACCTTCCTCAGCAACAATTACAGCGGAGCCCAGGGCGAGTATCCCACCGTCCTCGAAAGCGCCAGTGGCGAGCCGGTGCTGGTCGTGCAGGCCAGCACGAAGACGCGCTATCTGGGTCGCCTCGACGTCGAATTTGACGGCGGCGGCGTGCTGTCGGACTGGGATGGCGATGCCATCCTGCTTTCGCGCTACATCACACCGGCGCCGGACGTCTCCGACCTGGTCGCCGGCCTGGAGGAACCCATCACCGAACTGCGAAACCGCGTGGTTGGTGAATCTGCAGTCGTGCTGGAAGGCAATCGCAGTGTCTGCCGCATACAAGAATGCAACCTCGGTAACTTCATCGCGGACGCCGTCCGTGAGGAAACCGGCGCGCAGATCGCCTACATGAATGGCGGCGGCATCCGCAGCGGCATCGACGCCGGTGAGATCACCATGGGTGAAATCCTCACCGTGCAGCCCTTCGGCAACGTCACCAGCACCTTCGGCCTGAGCGGGGTGGACGTCATCGCCATGCTGGAGAACTCCGTCTCGCGCATCCAGTTGAACGAGCAGGGCCAGGTGCAGCGCGGCGGCGGCAGTGGTCGCTTCCTGCAACTTTCCGGCGCGCGCTTCTCGGTCGACCCCACGCAGGAAGTCGGCAGCCGCATCGTCAGCGTCGAGGTGCTCAACGATGCCGGCGAATATGAAGCGCTTGATCCCGACGCCATCTACAGCATGGCCGGCAACAACTTTGTGCGCAACGGCGGCGACGGCTACTCTGTCCTCGAAGAGAACGCCATCGATCCCTATGACGGCGGCCGCGTGGACTTCAACGTCACGCTGGACTACATCGTGGCCAACAGCCCGGTGGCGCCTGTTACCGAGGGGCGGATTACCTACATCAACGCCGAGGTCGAACCGCTCGACGCGGGCTAAACTTCGGTACATCAACAGCAATTTCACAGCCGGCGGCCCAAACGGGTCGCCGGTATTTTTGTGCTCGTGCACGTCGTACCGGTGGATTCAGCTCTGGTATCGTCACCGACCGCAGGCATAATTGACAATGTTAGAGCTTATGAACTGTTGGGCTGTCCTGATCAGGGAGGAACCATGCAACGCAATGTGGCACTAATGTGGGCCGTGATTATGAGTCTGGTGCTCGCGTTACCACTGGGCGCCCAGGAGGACAGCTTCGCGCTCACCATCATGCACAGCAATGACGTGAATGCCGAACATGAGCCCGACAGCAACAGGGATGGCGGCGCAGCGCGTCAGGCGTCGGTCGTGCGCCAGATCCGCGCTGAAGTCGCCAACAGTCTGCTGCTCGACGCCGGCAACCGCTTCACCGGCACCCTCTTCCACATCCAGTGGCTGGGTCAGGACAACGCGCAGATCATGAATCTGCTCGGCTATGACGCCATGACGCTCGGTGGCCACGAGTTTGACGAAGGTGATGAGGTGCTGGCGGCCTTCGTCGACGCGCTGGAGTTCCCGGTCGTCACCGCCAACATCGACTTCAACTATTCTCCCGCGCTGGCCGGCAAGGTCGAGCCCTGGGTAATACTGGAAGTGGACGGCGAGCAGGTCGGCATTATCGGGCTCGTCACGACGGTACAAGCCATGATCTCCGCGCCTGGGCCTGCGCCCCTTGTCGACCGGGACCTGTTTACCGTGACCCGCAAGGCAATCGATACCCTGACCGCTGAAGGGGTCAACAAGATAATCCTGCTCACAAGCATCGGCTATGAGTCAGTCGTCGAGGTCGCTCGGCAGGTCAGCGGCGTGGATGTCATCGTGAGCGGCACGGGCAGTATTTTCACGAGTAATAGCTATGTCGGGGCCGCAGATTTCTATCCTGTCGTTCAGGAAAGTCCCGCCGGCGAGCCGGTGCTTATCGTTCTGGCCGGCGAACATACGCGCATTCTGGGTCGGCTGGACGTTGAGTTCGACGATGCCGGCGTACTGATTGACTGGGGCGGTGACGTCATCCTGCTTTCGCGCTACATCGCGCCGGCGCCGGACGTTTCCGATCTGGTGGCCACCCTCGCTGAACCGGTTGCAACGCTGGGTGAGCGCGTGCTTGGGGAGACGACTGTCGCGCTAAGCGGTAACAGTCTGGTCTGCCGTGTGGAAGAATGCGCTCTCGGCAACCTCATTACGGACGCCCTGCGCGAACACAGCGGCGCGCAGATCGCCTACATCAATGGCAACGGCTTTTTCGGTGACATTGATGCCGGCGCGATTACCTTGAGTGACCTGCTCGTCGTGCACCGCTACAACGATCTCATCGAAACCTTCAGCCTGACCGGCGAAGAATTCGTCGCTGTGCTTGAGCACGCCGTCTCGCAGCTGACGCTGAACGAACAAGGCCAGGTAAAACGCAGCGACATCGGCGGCGGCTTTCTGCAACTCTCTGGCGCGCGTTACAGTGCAGACCCCAACCGGGCGCCAGGCAGCCGCATTGTCAGCGTTGAGGTGCTCAACGATGCCGGGGAGCACGTGGCGCTCGACCCCGTGGCTATTTACCGTTTCGCCGGCAATGACTACATCCGCAAGGGTGGTGAAGGTCACTCGGTCCTGGCTGCAAAAGCCACAGATCCCGCAGTTTATGGCTACGAGGACTACCACATCACCATGGACTACATTGAGGTCCACAGCCCGGTGGCTCCCGTGGCAGAGGGGCGCATCACCTACATCAACGTCGCAGTTGAGCCGCTCGACATGGGCTAGCTGCGGCACAGACACTTCTCGGCCAGCAATCGTAAGTCGCAGGCTTTTTTGCGCCGTGTTATAGTCTGCTGCCCGGTGGGAAGGGCGATATGGCGACCATCAGTCTCAAGGCCTATATCAGCCGGGTAGACACGCTGCTGACCGTCGGCAACCTGGATGAAGTGGTCCACCATTGCCGACACATTCTCGTCAGCTACCCGCGCAACGCTGAGGCCAGCCATATGCTGGGCCAGGCGCTCGTCCAGATGGGCGGCAACGCCTCAGAGGCGCAGGCTGTCTTGCGCCGTGTCTTAGCTATTATGCCGGACGATGCCGCGACCCACGCCGCGCTCGGTGAGGTCAGCGAACACAACGGCCTGTTCCAGGAAGCGATCTGGCATCTGGAGCGCGCCAGCGAACACGCCACGGAAAACCGCAGCTATCGGGAACGCCTGCGCAGCCTTTATCGCCTCCACAGGGGAGCGGGCGCTGAGCTTCCTGAAGGTCTGCCGGGCGCCGTGGCGCGCCGCCAACTGCGCGAGAACCAGCGAGTCCAGGCCATCCGCACCTTACAAAATGCCCTGCAGGACGCGCCTGGCCGCCAGGATTTGCGTCTTCTGCTCGCGCGCACCCAGTGGGATGTGGAAAAGCGCGTCGATGCCGCGGATACGGCGCTCGATGTACTAGAGGCCTTGCCCTGGTGCCTGCACGCCAATCGCATCGTCGCCAATCTGTGGCTGGCCGAGTTACGCCCTACGGATGCGCAACAGTTTCTGGAACGCATCCACGACGTCGACCCTTATCTTGCGCTGCGCCTCGCCAGTAACAATCCGCCAGATGAGCATTCCTTCACCCTCACCGAGCTGGACTATCGCCAGTTTGGCAATATCAACCCGCCGGCGAACCAGTCACCTGCAATTTCCGCCCCAGGCGGAATCAGAGGGCCACGGGGGCGACCAGGGGACGACTTTCAGAGTGACATCACCGACGGTTCCCTGCCCGACTGGTTACAGGAAAGCGTCACCTCCGAATCTGAACAGGATGAGCTCGCCTGGCTTGAGGGCGATGCGCCCGCCACTGCCGCAGCCAGTTCGGCAGACGGAGTCCTGCCATGGGAGAGCAATGCGCCGGTTTCGCCACGCTTTATTTCATCCCCCCCGTCACACGACGAAGGCGACGAGCTGGACTGGCTCAACAATCCGGCGGCCGGTGAGACGGACTGGATGGCAGAAAGCGCCCCAACGAATCCAGGCGCAGCAAGCACGGCGTGGTCAGAAAAGCCAGATGCGCATCGGCCGCCGGCGCCAGCGACTGCCAACGAACCCTGGCGTTCTGCGCTGCCACCAGTGGGCGTTGACCCTGACGGCGCGCATTCACGGCAGCAGCAATTCGTATTCTCACGTTTGCCCCTGTGGTTGCGCGTGCCGGCCGAGGGGCTGCCCGTCCTGAAGCGGGCCAGCAAGCCAGGCCGTGCCAGACGAAGGGGCCTGCGCCTGCGCCGTGGCTAGGCAGCTGCCGCGGCGGAACATTCATCTCACCTGAAGGAGAAAGCATTGGAACGCACCCTCATCATCATCAAGCCAGATGCCGTGCAGCGGGGCTTGTGCGGCGAAATTTTGCGCCGTTTCGAGTCACGTGGCCTGCGCATCATCGGCATGAAGTTTATGCAAATCTCGCGCGAACTGGCTGCCAGACATTACGCCGTACATGAAGGCAGGCCCTTCTACGCCGGCCTCATCGACTACATCACTTTATCGCCAGTGGCAGTGATCGCGTTTGCGGGCAGCGATGCCGTCGCCGCGGCGCGCACGACCATAGGCGCCACCAGGCCTTCTGAAGCGGCGGCAGGAACCATCCGCGGCGATCTTGCGCTGGAGGTAGGCTTCAACCTCGTTCACGGGTCGGACAGCATAGCGAACGGCATTGCCGAAGTCGACAATTTCTTCGCTGCTGAAGAGTTGCTCGACTGGTCGCGCACGAGCGAGCGCTGGATTTACGAGCAGGAGTAAAGCGGGAGGGCGGCGGCGCGAGTTCAGACGATGTTGACCATCACATTGGCCTCGCGCCACAGCCCTTCCAGGTCATAGTAGCGGCGCACGTCGGCCAGAAAGACGTGCACGACGACCGAGCCGTAGTCCAGTAGTTGCCAGCCGCTATCATGGGAACCCTCGATCGAGGCGGGCAACTGCTGCTGGCTGTCGCGTACAGAGCCACGCACATAGCCGACCAGCGCGCGGATCTGACGCTCGCTGGTGGCGGAGCAAATCACAAAGAAGTCCGCAATTATCGTATCCGGGCGCAGGTCCAGCAAAGTAATTTGCGTCGCCCGGTTTTCTTCCAGTACATCAACAATGTGGCGCGCGAGCTGCTCCTGCGGGTCCAGTACAGTCTCCTCTCTTGTGTCAGATGCCCAGTGTAGCATGGGCTCACGCGACTGTCACGCAGCTACGACGTGACACCGGTGTATGCGCGGCCCGCAATGTCGTGTACAGTCGCGTCATGCCCACGCAGGAGCGACATCGCGACAGCATGCCCGGCCACACGCCAGCATTCCAGGTAGCGCGACGGCCCGAACTGATCGCGGCATCGGTCTTCATCGCGCCTGGCGCAGTCGTCATCGGTGACGTCACGCTCGAAGCCAGGGCAAGCGTCTGGTTCAATGCCGTGCTACGCGGCGACACAACCCCGCTGCAAGTCGGCGCCGGCAGCAATATCCAGGATGGTGCCGTCATGCATGCCGATCCAGGGTTTCCGGCGATCGTGGGCCCTGGCTGCACCATCGGCCACAACGCCATCGTGCATGGCGCGCAAGTAGGCAGCAACAGTCTGGTGGGCATGGGCGCGATTCTGCTCAACGGCGTTTCGGTGGGCGCAGACTCAATTGTCGGGGCCGGCGCGCTGCTCACCCAGGGCAAGCACTTTCCGCCCGGTTCACTCATTCTGGGCAGCCCTGCGCGTTGCGTACGCGCGCTCAACGACGCGGAGATTGAGGCCAACAGCGCCAGCGCGCGCGCTTATGTCGCGAAAGCCGCCGCCTTTCGCCAGGCCCAGGGTGAGCGAGCATGACTCACGAGACCCTTGAAATGACTGCCGCTGCGCCCGGCCAGCGCCTCGACATGACGATTCTGGAGCATATTGGCAATAGCCTTTCCCGCGCGCAGCTGCAGGCACTCATTGCCGGCGGCCAGGTCAGCGTGAACGGCCGCCAGCGCAAGGCCGGCGAGCGTCTGAAGGGCGGCGAGCACATCATTCTGCAACTGCCGCCGCCGGTTTTAGCGGAAGGCGTCCGACCCGAACGCATCGCGCTGGCTGTCCTTTACGAGGATGAGCACCTGGCTGTGATCGAGAAGCCCGCCGGCATGATCGTCCATCCCGGCGACCACGACGAACGTGGCACCCTGGTCGCTGCCGCGCTGACGCGCTGGCCGGAACTTGCGACCATGCCTGGTGAGCCGAAGCGCGCCGGTATCGTTCACCGCCTCGACAAGGACACCAGCGGTCTCGTTATCGTGGCGCTCAGGGATGTCGCCCGACGCGAATTGATGCGTCAGTTTCAGGAGCGACTGATCAAAAAGCGCTATCTGGCGCTGCTCGAGCGCTGCCCGTCGGCAGCCAGCGGTCGCATTGACGCGCCGGTGGGCCGCGACCCGAAGCAACGCAAGCGCATGGCTGTCGTCGCCCATGGCAAGGCGGCCATCAGCGACTACAATGTGCTGGATGAACGTCTGGCTGGCGGACGCGCGCTGGTTGAGGTGCGGCCACTCTCAGGGCGTACGCACCAGATCCGCGTGCACATGGCCCACATTGGCTGCCCTATCGTCGGCGATCCCGTCTACGGCTTGCGCAAGCAACGCCTGGTCCTCGCGCGCCAGTTCCTGCACGCTGCCGGCCTGAAGTTCCTTCATCCGACCAGCGCGGCAGAAATGACCTTCGAGTCAGCGCTGCCGCCCGACCTGCAATCCACACTGGACGCGCTGCACGGCCCCGTGAGTTGAACCGGAATTCGCGCCTGAAAAACGCAAAAGGTAAACTGCGCGCCAGGAGGCACGATGCCCTACATCCATCAAGTTAGCGATGCGGAAGCGCAGGGCGCGGTCAAACGTGAGCTCGACCGCGCGCGTCAACGGGCCGGTCGCGTCTGGAACATTGTGCGCATTATGACGCCCAATCCCCAGGCGCTACGAACCTGCATGGACTTTTACAGCGCCCTGATGTTTGGCCCATCGCCGCTCAGCCGGGCGCAACGTGAAATGCTCGCGGTCGTCACCAGCAAGGTCAACGGCTGCCGTTACTGAACGTATGGTCATGCACATGACCTCCGTGCAGAGGTAGACTGGTTCGAGTGCGAGGCGGAGGCCGACGCCTGGGTGCACGCCATCGCCAGCGACTGGCGTCAGGCACAGCTTGACCCCGCTGACCGAGCGCTCTGCGCCTACGCCGAACAGCTGACGTGCACTCCGCGTGAGACAGGGCCAGAGGTCATCGAGGAACTGCGCAGCATCGGCCTCGACGACCGCAGTATTCACGATGCTACCCAGATTATCGGCTTTTTCAACTACATCAACCGCATGGCCGACGCGTTGGGCGTCGAGCTGGAAGATTTTGTGAGGAATTGGGGAGAAGCAGACGGGCAACCCTGACAACCCCGACCACATCGCACCCATGCCCGAAAAACTCAAGGAAAAGCAGTCTCCCGGCGCCCTGCACCTGCAACGAGTCCTCTTTGCGCTCGCCATGCTGGTGCTGATCGTCACCAGCATCGCGCTCCTATGGCAGCAAACGCGTCCGCAGCCGCTTGAAATTCGCGTCATCCCGCCGCCGCCCACCTACACGCCGACTCCCAGGCCCACGCCCGGCCCGCTCACGGTCTACGTCAGTGGTGCGGTGCGCGCTCCACAGGTGCTGCGCCTGCCACCGGCCAGCCGTGTGCGCGATGCCATTGCAGCGGCGGGAGGCGCGCTGGCGGATGCCGACCTCGCGCTCGTGAATCTGGCGGCGCCGCTGCATGACGGGATGCAGGTTCATGTGGCTCAGCTGGCAAAACCCACGCCCCTGCTGGCCACAGGCAGCGCCCTGTTGCGCATCAATCATGCCGATGCAGAGGCCTTGCAGCGCCTGCCCGGCGTCGGCCCTGTACTGGCGCAGCGCATCATCGAGTGGCGCGAGGTGAACGGCCCCTTCGCCAGTATGGTGGATCTGGACAAGGTGGATGGCGTCGGCCCGGCCCTGCTGCGCGACCTGGAAGCCCTGCTGCGTTTCGACTAACCTACGCGGTTGCCGCGCAGGGTATCAAAGTAGAGGATGCCCTCAGGGTCCGGCTCGCAGTGGATGGTGCTGCCCACTGTCACCCGCGTTTCCGGCGGCACGGTCATGTTCCAGCGCTCCCGTTCCAGTTGCAGCTCCAGCAGCTGGTAGCGTTCGGCGAAGAAGGGTGTCACGCGCTCCACGACGGCCGGGATGCCGCCAACAGGCACCAGGCGCATACGCTCCGGGCGCACACCCAGGGTGATGAGCGCACCGTCCTCCAGGTCCTTGCGGATGGGGAAGCCGCCGAAGGAGCGCCCCTGCCAGCGTCCCTGCGAGGCCCGGCCACGGAACTCGTTCATCAGCGGCGTGCCTATGAAGCCACCGACAAAGAGGTTTGCCGGGTTGTTATATAGCTCGCGGTATGTGCCGATCTGTACGAAGCGCCCGTCGCTCATGACGGCGATGCGCTGCGCCAGCGTGATTGCCTCGACCTGGTCATGGGTTACGTAAACCGAGGTCACCGGGAATGCGTTCAACAGACGCTTGAGCTCCACGCGTGCCTGGGCGCGGATCTTCGCGTCCAGGTTGGCGAAAGGTTCGTCGAAAAGGAACACCCGCGGGTCGCGCGCCAGGGCACGGGCGATGCCCACGCGTTGCACCTCGCCGCCGGAGAGCTGTTTCGGCCGCTTCGCCAGCAGACCCTCAATACCGATGCCCGTAACTTTCGCCACTTCGCGTACGCGCTCCGGCAGCTCGCGCTCCCGCTGGCGCAGGCTGAGGAAGAGCCCCACGCTACGCCAGCCTTCCCAATGGGGCATCAGGGCGCCGGTCTGGAAGACCATGCCAATGCCGCGATCCTTGATGTCAATCTCTTGCAAGGGTTGGTTGTCAAAGTAAATTTCGCCGGCGTCCGGCGTCTCCAGCCCGGCGATCAAACGCAGGAAGGTCGATTTGCCACAGCCAGAAGGGCCCAGCACCCCCAGCAATTCGCCCTCCTCCAGCTTCAGCGAGACATCATCTACCGCACGCACCGCGCGCTGCAGCCCGTCGCGGCGCTGGTTGAAAATCTTGCTCACGTGACGGAAGGTTACTGTGGCCATGCGTCTCGCTCCTCTGCTATGATTGTATCCGCCCGACCTGGCACTTCAAAATGCATCAGGACAGCACATGGACACGATTGACCTGCGCAGCGACACCGTTTCCTGGCCCACCGACGAGATGCGCGCCGCCATGGCGCAGGCAGAGGTTGGTGACGATGTCTACGGCGAGGACCCCACACTCAATCGGCTTGAGGAAGAGGCGGCGTCAATGCTGGGCAAGGAAGCCGCGCTCTTCGTCACCAGTGGCACGATGGGCAACCTCACTGCCCTGCTCACCCATTGCGGGCGCGGCGAAGAGGTCATCCTCGGCAAGCAGGCGCACATCTTCCGCTCCGAGGCCGCCAACGCCGCGGCATTCGGCGGCATCCAGCTGAATACGCTGGAGGTCAACGAGGACGGCACGCTCGACCTCGACGAAATCCAGGCAGCGATTCGAGGCGACGACCAGCACATGCCGCGTACGCGCCTCGTCGCGCTGGAGAACACCCAGGGCACTCTGCGCGGGGTGCCGGTCAGCGCAGCTTACACAGATGCAGTCGGCGATCTGGCGCACGAACACGAGCTGAAGCTGCACATCGACGGCGCGCGCATCTTCAATGCGGCCGCAGCCCTTGGCACATCCGCCAGCGAGCTGGTAGCTGCGGCGGACAGCGTCTCCTTCTGTCTCTCCAAGGGACTCTGCGCGCCAGTGGGTTCACTGCTGCTCGGCGACGCGGAGTTCATCCAGGCCGCGCATCGCACACGCAAGGCGCTGGGCGGCGGGCTCCGTCAGGCTGGCATTCTGGCAGCCGCCGGACTCATTGCCCTGCGCCGCATGCCGCAACGCCTGCACGAGGATCACATTAACGCCTGCGCTCTGGCAGAAGGCCTCACTGAGGTGCCCTGGATCAACGTCGACCCGGCGCAAGTCTACACCAATATGGTCTACATCAACCTGGCGCCGGACGCGCCGCTCACGGTAGACGAGCTGGCCAGGCGCATGCTCTGCGAACACAACGTGCGCATCGCCGCCAATCGCTACATGCCAGGCAGCATTCGCCTCGTAACTCATTACTGGGTGACGGGCGCTGTTGTCGACCAGGTCCTGCAAGGGTTCCGACAACTCCTCTCATGAAGCTGCCTGAAGATCCCGATGCCTTCGAGGACGAGGAACAATTCGAGCCCGACGCTAATGAAAGCGGCGACAGCGACCCGCATGACTCCAAAGCAGCTGTAGAGGCCGACCTGCCGGAAGCGCTACTTGATCCCCCTGACGCGGGCGGGCGCCGCGACGACTCGCTCTTTGCCTACCTGCTTGCGCTGGCGATCTCCATCGGCCTGATTTCCCTGCCCGCCGGGCAGCATGATCTGCGCTTCACGCTGCTCTGGATGGCGCTGGCAGGTTATGGCGTGCTGGCCTGGCTGCTCACGGACCTGGATCGCATTGAGCGCGAAGCGACGGAGAACCTGGCCTGGGGGCTGGCCTTCGCGCTGATCCTCGCGGGGCCGCTGCTGGCCTTCGGTGGCAACACCCTGGGCGTCATCAGCCTGCGCCTCTTCGGCGACATGCGCGCCGGCCCGGTGCTGGCCCTGCTGGTCTTCGCCATGCCGCTCGCGGAGACGCTTTTCTTCCGCGGCGTGCTGCAGCAACGCTACGCCTTCTGGCTTACCGGCCTGATGGCCAGCCTGTGGTCCCTCCTGCTGTATCTGCCGCTGCTGGAAATTATGCGCTTCCCGGCCATCGCGCTGATCGTCGCGCTCGCCCTGCTCATGATGAACCTGCTCTACAGCTACGTCCGGCAGCGCAACGGCCTGGCCGCAGCCTGGTTTTGTCAAATCGGCGTCAACCTTGTGCTGCTCTTCCTGCCCTATCTCGCCAACCAGGGCGCCTGAACACTCACCGCGCGTTCCTCCTCATTTCGCATCCAGCTCCAGCAACTCGCTCATCAGCACGCCGCCCTCGTTGCGCTGCGGCAGACGGCTGAGATAGCGTTCGGTCACGGCGACGTTGCCGTGTCGCAGCAGTCGGTTGATGACGTCGACCGTGACGCCGGCTTCCTGCAGGGCTCCGGCCACCGAGCGCCGCAGATCGTGCGGCGCCACGTGGCCCAGGCCGGCCTGCGCCGAAACCCGATCCACAATGCTCCAGATGCCTTCCGTTGACAGTCCGTCGCTGCTAATGCGGCCGCCCTTCCACAGCCGCCGCACCAACGGCGCCTCTGGATTCAGCGTCTCGACCTCTGCCAGCGCCTGGCGCCAGTCCGCCAGCGCGGCGAGCAAAGCATGCGGTAGATCGAGTACAGCGACGTTGTTGCCCTTGCCCTGCACGCGCAGGACGGGGCGACCGTTCTGCATGCTGAAATCACCAAGCCGCGCGCGCGCCAACTCGTCGCGACGCAGGGCCAGCGTGCACAGCATGGTCAGCACAACGCGGTTGCGCAGGCGCTGGTTGCGCGAATTGCCTGTCATGGAGCCCGCGGCAATGAGGCGATTAATCTCGTCGGTGGAGAGCCAGCGACCGGGCCGACGGCCACTGGCCGCCTTCGGCGCACGTACATTGGCCACCGTCGCGCCGATGTAGTCATCCAGCCAGCCGGCCTCGACCAGCAGCTGCGTCAGCGTGACGATGGCCGCGCGCGCCTGGTCGACTGCCGGGCGGCTCTGGCCGCGCTCGGCCTGCCAGCCCAGCCAGGCGCGCAGCCGCGCCGCGCTCAGCGTCTCGCACAACTGCTGCAGCGGCAACGCGCGCATGCGGGCGATGCGCTGGTCGCCGCGAGTGCGCGGCAGGCCGGCGTTGTCGGCCAGCCAGACATCGACCCAGCGGAAGTAGGCGCGGTGCGTGTGCGGGCTGGCGACACGACCAGGCAGCGCGTGCAGCAGGTCGAAAGCACGCGCCTGCGCGTAATGCGCCGGCACCGGAACTCTGGGTAATGATTGTGCGCCCATTAGGCGAGTATAGCGTGCAGCCCGCCTGAAAGGCGGGCCGGGGACTTCCGGTTACTGCGCCTCGCGCGTGGCGAGCGGCTCCCATTCGCGGTCCTGCGGGCCCACGTAGCTGGCTTTGGGCCGGATGAGGCGGTTGTTGCGCTTCTGCTCGAAGATGTGGGCCGACCAGCCGGCGATGCGGCTCATGACGAAGAGCGGCGTGAACATGTCCACGTCGAGCTTGAAAGTGTAGAGCAGGATGGCGCTGTAGTAGTCGACGTTGGGGAAGAGGCGCCGCTCGATGAAGTAGTCATCGGCGCGGGCAGCCTGCTCCAACTGCTCCGCGATGTCAAACCACTTGCCGTTGCCGGAGCTGGCGGCGAGCGCTCGCGAATGCTGCTTGAGTACACCTGCGCGCGGATCCGGAGACTTGTAAACGCGATGGCCGATGCCCATGATGCGACGGCGCTTGCCCTGCACTTCCTCGCGGAACCAGTCCGCGACACGACAGGGCTCGCCGATCTCAAGGAACATGCGCATGGCCGCCGAATTGGCACCGCCGTGGGCCGGGCCCTTCAGCGCGCCGATAGCCGCCACCACTGCGCTGTGCATGTCGGATTCCGTTGCAGTGACGACGCGCGCGGTGAAGGTGCTGGCGTTCATACCATGTTCGGCCAGAAGCACCAGGTACACATCCAGCGCTGCCGCGGCCGTCTCGTCCGGCAGTTCATCGCGCAACATGTAGAGGAAGTTCTGCGCGAGCGTAAGGTCCGTGCGCGGCGCAACCGGGGCAGCACCGGCGCGAATGCGGTTCCAGGCGGCGCAGAGCGTGGTGATCTGGCCGATGAGACGAAGAGCCTTTCGCTGAGAGGCTTCCAGCGAGTTATCCGTCGCGTCCTCATCATGGAAGGCCAGCGCGGCCACGGCCGCCTCCAGCACTGACATGGGGTCTGCATCCTGCGGGAATGCGCGCAGCAGCGCCAGCATGGGTTCTGGCACCGCCGCGTTCTGCGCAATCTCAAGGCACAGCGCTTCCAGCTCCGCGGCGGCCGGCAGACGATTGTGCCAGAGCAGGAAGACGACTTCCTCGAAGGTAGCATGGGCGGCCAGGTCTTCGATGCAGTAGCCGCCGTAAGACAACTTGCCTGCAATTCCGTCCACCAGGCTGGTGCGAGTCTCGCCGATGACCACGCCTTCCAGCCCTCTGCTTACCTGCTCCGCCATGGTCTGCTCCTCGGCAGTTAATCCGCTTCCGGCAGTCCCTCTGGTCGCCCGCGTGCCGGTTTCTGGTTGTCCTGATGCTGCGCACAGCCAGTATAGCAACGGGGCCCACCTGAATCAACGGCAGGAGTGCGGCGCTATTCGCTTGCAGATCACTGCAGATGCTGCTACACTGCGTCCATGAATCAAGTGTGCGTCCCCGGTGAGTTGCGCATGACCTGTCCCTGTCCGTACAGAGGGATTTGATTCCGGGACGCTGTTCAGTTCACAGCAGTGGCGACCATACCAACCCTCCCGGTTGGCATTTTGTTTGGAATATGGAGACAGGCGCACATGTTCGTCCGCATCACGAAAGACTTGCAGATGCGTATCTTCCGTCATCTGGAGGCGACCTGGCCCAACGAGGGCGGTGGCTTCCTGCTGGGACAGGTTGACGCAGTGGGCGCGCGGATCAGCGAAAGCATCGCCGTGGAGAACGTTTTCGAGGCGGCCGAACAGCACCATCGCTACGCCATGACGCCGCAGGACTGGATGCGGCTCGAGGACGAGACCGACGCCCGCGGTCTGGTGCTACTTGGCTACTATCACAGTCATCCGGATTCGCCCGCCATCCCCTCGGACTACGACCGTGAGCACGCGCTGCCCAACTTCATCTATCTCATCACACGCGTGCAGGGCGGCGTGGCGCAAGAGATGTTCACCTGGCATTTGAGCGCGGACCGCAGCCGTTTTGACGAGGGGACGCTGGAGGCAGTTTGAGAGTTGCAGGCCTGGTGCGCGGGCCGGACGGTGAGGCATCGCACTGCAAATGCGACGAGAGCGGGTTCGACTCCCGCGCGCACCTTTTTTGGTATACTTGCAGGCATTCGCCTAAGGAGCAGCAAACGTATGGTCACTATCCGAATTCCCAGCCCCCTGCGCGCCTACACGGCTGACCAGGCTGTCGTCGAGGTTGGCGGCGATACCATCGGCGCCGCGCTGGAAGACCTGACCACGCGCTATCCGGAGCTGCGGCAGCACCTCTACGAAGGGCAGAAGCTGCGCAACTTCGTCAACATCTTTCTCGGCGAGGAAGACATTCGTTTTCTGGACGGACTGGACACCGGCATTGACGCGGGCGACAGCCTCCGAATCATCCCAAGCATCGCCGGCGGCTGAGCGCAAGCGCAGAGATCCGCCAGCAAACCACGGCAGGAGTGAGGGAAGGCATCATGCAGGCACTGGCAAGCAACCCGGGCGCGTTGAGCAACGAGGAAATTCGGCGCTACAATCGTCATATCATCATGCCGGAAGTTGGCGTCGATGGACAGCGCCTGCTGAAGGCCTCCAGCGTGCTGCTCATTGGCACCGGCGGTCTCGGCAGCCCGCTGGCACTCTATCTGGCAGCTGCAGGCATCGGCCGCCTCGGTCTGGTTGATTATGACGTCGTTGACGAGAGCAATCTTCAGCGGCAGATCATCCACGGGCAAAGCACCATCGGCACCAGCAAACTGGAAAGTGCAGTGGCGCGCATTCGCGACATCAACCCCTTCACGCAGATCGATACCTACAACGAGCCACTGACCTCCGCCAATGCGCTGCGCATTATGGAGCCTTACGACGTCATCATCGACGGCACGGACAACTTCCCGACGCGCTACCTGGTCAATGACGCTTGTGTCAAGCTGGGCAAGCCCAACGTCTACGGCAGCATTTTCCGTTTCGAGGGCCAGCTGAGCGTCTTCTACGCGAAGGAAGGCCCTTGCTACCGCTGCATGTTTCCGGAACCACCGCCGCCCGGCCTCGTCCCCAGCTGCGCTGAAGGCGGCGTGCTCGGCATCTTGCCCGGCACTATCGGCACGCTGCAGGCCACCGAGGGCATCAAGCTGCTGCTGGGCATCGGCGACCCCATGATCGGGCGAATGTTGCTCTACGATGCGCTGGAGATGACCTTCACTACCATTCGTGTGCGCCGCGACACCGCCTGCCCTGTGTGCAGCATCCCGCCGGAGCAGGTCGAGCTGATCGACTACGAGCAGTTCTGCGGCATGCCGGCGCACGACCACAGCACTTTCACCGGCGCCAACGGCCATCAGGAAGCAGAAGTCGCCATACACGAGATCAGTGTCTCTGCGCTCAAGGAGCGCCTTGACGCCGGCGAGGACTTGTTCATCCTTGATGTGCGCAATCCCATCGAGTGGGAGATCTCCGCACTTGAAGACTCCCTGCGCGTCCCCAAGCCCCTAATCGAGGCTGCCATGAACGACGTGCTGGCCGGCAACAAGTCGCGCGAAGAGACGGTTCTGGCCAGGATTCCGGCGGACCGCGAACTCGTCGTCCACTGCCGCACCGGTATTCGCAGCTCTGACTCGATCGGTTTCCTGCGCCTGCTCGGTTACGAGAACAAAATGCTCAACCTCAGCGGCGGCATCAACGCCTGGGCGCGCGAGATCGACCCTTCACTGCCGACTTACTGACGCAGGTGGCGCCAGCTTTGCGGCACATCCTCGTAGTCCGGACGGTTGGGCGCGGCCTGCTCGCCGTCCGGTAGCAGCCAAGGCGGAATGGAGTCTTCGTCGACCTGGAACACCTGAAAACCACGTTTCAAATAGGTTGACATGGAATGCGGCCCATCCATGTTGCAGGTATGCAGCCACACACGCTGTGCGCCACTGTCCCAGATGCGCTGCACGCCCACGCTGAGAAAATGCTTGCCCAGGCCACGCCCGAAGAAGGCTTCGCGCAAGCCAAAGTAAATGATCTCCGTTTTCCTAGCTTCACGGATCGTTTCCATGAAGCCAACCGGCGCGCCTGACACATAGAACTCATCCGCCATCATTTCAGGGCTCGCCAGTTCTTGCCGCAGCTCCTCCGTACAAGACTCGAGCAGCCGGTCTGTCCAGTTTCAGGGGCCTCCAACCGCTCCGTACAAAAAGCGATAGTAGTCGACATCTACATATTTATCCCGCACAGTCGGAAATCGTCTCGATTATGTCTGACCGGCCGCCGCCGCACATGTACGCCAGCGCTTGAAAGAAACGCTACCAGGGCATTAGCCGTCCAGGTACAGGTCTGGCATGGGCTCTTGCTCGACCAGGTACACCTCGAAGCCGCGCTTGCGATAGTTCACCATGGCAAATGGCCCGTCCATGTTGCAGGTGTGTACCCAAACCCGCTGTGCACCTTCGTCCCAGGCGCGCTGTACACCAAGGCTGAGCAAATGCTTGCCCAGGCCGCGCCCAAAGAACATTTCGCGCAGCCCCAAATAGACCAGCTCGGTGTCGCTTCCTTCCCGGCCCAGTTCGATGTAGCCCGCAGGCGCGCCCGCCACGTACAACACATCCACCGTCACACCAGGTCGTTCCAGCTGACCCTGTAACTCGGCGAGCGAAATGTCCAGCCGGTAACGCCAGCGCCAGGGCTCGCCCACAGCCCGATACAAGAAGCGATAGTAGTCCAGGTCAATACGCTCCAGCTGCAGCAGCCGGCAGTCCGCGCTGGCCGCAGCATCAAGGACGGCCGGGCGAAACTGTTGCCTGTCCTTCATCTCCAGGTAAGTTGTAACGAGCGTGTCCGGGACTGAGTTCATGTGGTGCTCCCTGCATAGGCGGCGATTTTAGCAGAATTGGCCGACTGGCCGCTGTTATACTACGAATGTACTGGCTGCCGAGAGGGGTGATATGGACTTCGAACTTGGCGAGGAGCGTTTGCAGGCGCAACGCATGGTGCACGACTTCGTGGAGCGGGAGGTAATGCCGCATATCGCTGCCTGGGACCGCGAACAACACATGGACCCGGCACTGCTGTCGCGCATGGCGGAACTGGGCCTGCTCGGTATCTGCCTGCCGACGCGCTACGGCGGCCAGGGCTATGACTACCTCACCCTCGGCCTCATCTGTGAAGAACTGGAGCGCGCGGATACCTCGCTGCGCGTCATTATGTCAGTTCACATGGGCCTGAACAGCCTGTCGCTGTTGCAATGGGGCAACGAAGAGCAGAAACGCCGTCTGCTGACGCCACAGGGACTCGGCCAACAGGTCGGCGCCTTTTGCCTCACCGAGCCCGGCGCCGGCAGCGACGTGGCCGCCATGCGCGCGACCGCCCGCCGCGATGGCGCCTGCTACCTGCTGAACGGCGAAAAGATGTGGATCAGCCTGGCGACGAAGGCGGACAACTTCCTCGTAGTCGCGCGCCACGACCTGGACGCTCAGCCGACGCACGCGGGCATGAGCGCCTTCATCGTCAGCCGCGACATGGCTGGCGTGAGTAGCGGCGACATTCACGGCAAGTTGGGCATTCGCGCCGGCTCCACCGGCTGGGTTGCCATGCAGGACGTCGCAGTGCCCGTTGAAAATCGCCTTGGTGAAGAGGGCGAAGGCTTCCAGATCGCGATGTCGGCGCTGGACAACGGCCGCTTCACCGTCGCCAGCGGCGCTACCGGCCTCATACGCGCCTGCCTTGAAGCCAGTTTGCGCTATGCGCAGGAGCGCCGCAGCTTTGGCCAGGCCATCGGCCAGCATCAGCTGGTCAAGCAGAAGCTGGCTCACATGCAGCAGTGGTACGACTGCGCGCGTTTGCTCTGGCTGCGCGCCGGCTGGCTGAAGAACCATGGCCAGCGCAACACGCGCGAGACCGGCCTGGCCAAGTGGTACGCGACCGATCACAGCGTTCAGGCTGCGCTGGAGGCCGTACAACTGCACGGCGCCTACGGCTACAGCGACGAGTTTCCGGTGGAGCGTTACCTGCGCAACAGCAAGGGCGCGACCATTTACGAAGGCACCAGCGAAATCCATCAACTGATGCAGGCCGACTACGCCCTTGGCCTGCGCAGGGACCGGCCACTGCGCTGCGAGCTGCCCGCCTGGGATGAAGACTTCTGGCTGGGCGACGAAGAGATGCCCTAATGCAGGCTGCGTAATGAAAATCGTCTTTCTCGGCGACGAGCTGATTCAGGGTCTGCCCGGGGCCAGCATCGTTGACTGCGTCGCCGCCGGGCTGCGCGGCCACCATTTCGTCAACCAGGGCCGACACGGTGATACCAGCCTCAACCTTTACCGGCGCGCGCAGAGCGATGTGCTGGCGCTGCAGCCGCAGGCCGTATTCCTCATGGCTGGCCTGCATGACGCCCTCTCGCGCAGCGAGCCGGCGCTGCGTCCCTGGTATCGCTGGCACAAGCGCATACGGGGCGGCCGGCTCTCACCCATCGCCTGCCGCGAAAACTTGCGCGCGCTGCTAGAGATGCTGCGGCGTAATGACATGCGCACTTTCGTCGCCCTGCCGCCCGCAGAATATCGCCCGCAACTGGTGACAGCCCTGCGCGAGGTCAACAGCACCACGCAGCAACTCTGCCAGTCCTTGCAAGTGCCAGTGCTAAACCTGCAGCTCAGCCACACGCCCGCATCCCTGCCACAGCGACCTCCCCTGCAACTGCTGCCCTGGCTGCTGCGCACCAGGGCCTGGCAGCTGCGCGCGCCAGATTTCGAGCGTCTGCGCGAACGGGGCGGCTTCAGTTACAGCTGCGATGGCCTCCAGCCCACGCCCGCCGGGGCGCAGCAGATCGCGGGGGAAATTGTTACTTTCCTGCGCCGCAACGGCCTGCCCGGATGAAACCCCTGCGCAATCTACTGGACCGCATCCCGCGCTCAAGGCGCGCCCTCATTGAGGACCTGCAGCGAGGCAACAACGCTGCCGCGCTGACGGCCCTGCGCCGTTTGCAGGCCGGCGGCGTGACGCAGGACGGCACGCTCTGTGGCCTGGATCTGACGGGCGCGCAGTTGCAGCGGGCGCGCCTGGCCCGCGCCGTACTGACCGGCGCTATTCTGCGTGAGGCCCGGCTCGACAGAGCCTATCTGAACGCAGCCGATTTGCGCCAGGCAGACCTGAGCTGCGCCTGTCTGGAGCACGCCAACCTGGGCGACGCGTTGCTGACCGGCGCCTGCCTGCGCGCGGCAGACCTGCGCAGCGCGCATCTGGCAGCCGCCGACCTGCGCGACTCCGACCTGCGCGACGCGGATTTGCGCAATGCCAACCTGTGGCAGGCAGACCTGCGCAATGCCAATCTGACCGGCGCGCGACTCGACAGCGCCAACCTGCGCGGCATTCGAAGCAACGACCGCACCTGCCTGCCAGCGGGCGTCGCGGCACAGGGACTACAGCAATCCTGACCTTCGCGTTACACTGGCGCCCGCCTGTGGATGAGGAGGTGCGGACTTGCATGTCGTTTGCTTTACGCGCAGCACACCGGACACCGCTGCGCGTCTGAGCGTTGACGCGGACGGCGCGGTCAGCCAGGGGGACGCCGCGATGGTGGTCAATCCTTGGGATGAATACGCGCTTGAGGAGAGCATCGCGCAGGCCGAGGACAGCGGCGGTAGCGCCACCATCATCGCCATCGGCCCGGCGCTGCACGAGGAAGCGTTGCGGCAGGCGCTGGCCATGGGCGCCAATGCAGCCCTGCGCATCGATGGCCCTTCGCTGGATATAGTGGACAGCCTCGGCTGGGCGACAGTAGCAGCGGCGGCGGTGCGCCAGCTCGATTCAGTCGACCTGGTGATCTTCGGCAAGGAGGCCGTCGACGTTGGCAGCGACCAGCACCAGATCCAAACCGCGCGCCTGCTCGGCTGGCCGCTGCTGGGCGCCGTCTCGCGCATCCTCGAACTCGACGTCTCAGCCGGCAGCATTCGCGTGGAGCGCTCGCTGGAGCAGGGCCGTCAGACCCTGCGCACCCGCCTGCCCGCTGTCATCAGCGTGCTGAAGGACATCAACGAGCCGCGCTATCCCTCTTTCATGGGCATCCGCCGCGCCGCCCGCGCCAAAATTCCTGTCTGGTCGCTGCAAGAGCTCGACGTCGAGCTACCGGCGCCACAGGCGCAAACGCTTTCTCTGTCGCTGCCGCCGCAGCGCATCGCGGATGCCGAGCTGCTGCCGGGCACTCCGGCTGAACAGGCCGCTGCGCTGCTTGAGCGTCTTGCTGAGGAGCAAGTGCTGTGAGCGCCGTCTTCGTCTGGGTCGAAACCTTCCTCGGCAAGGCCATCCCGCTCAGTCAGGAAGCGCTGGGCGCGGGTAGCAGACTCGCCGGCGAGCTCAAGGTCCCGCTCGTCGCGCTGATCTTCGGCGAAAACGCAGCGTCCATCGCCGCAGACCTGGGCGCGCTGGGCGCCGATCAGGCGCTGGTCTGCGAGGACGCCACGCTGCACCGTCTGCGCCTTGAGCCCTGCGCCGCGCTGCTTGCCAGTCTGGTCGCGCAACATCAGCCGCATGCCGTGCTGGCGCCGGGCACCGTGCGCGGCCGCGAGCTGCTGGCTGCGGCCGCCGCGGACGGCGGCTGCAGCCTGCTGACCGAAATCAGCAGCATTGCGCTGCAAGCGGACGGCGCGTTGCAGGTGCAACGACCGGTCTACGCAGGCAAGCTCATCATGACGGCCCAGGGATCGCCCGTGCAGACACAATATCTTGCGCTGCGCGCCCGCGCCTTCGCGCCCGCTGCCCCGCGGCCAGCAGCACAAATCTCCGTCACGGAGGTCGCGCCGGCCCTGGTCGAAGACGACATCTCCACGAAGATCGAGGGCTTTGCGGCGCCGGCAGGCATGGTCAGCCTGAGCGATGCGGCCATCATCGTTTCCGGCGGACGCGGCATGGCCGGTAACCCGGCGCAAGCGCCACCGGATGCGGCCGACAGCGCCGTCTGGAAGGCACAACAGGGCTTTGAGCACACGCTCGCGCCACTGGCTGTAGCGCTCGGTGCGGCCATCGGCGCCAGCCGCGCGGCGGTGGACGCCGGCTTCATCGACTACGCCCATCAGGTGGGCCAGACCGGCAAGGTCGTCAGCCCCGACCTCTACATCGCCTGCGGCATTTCCGGCGCCATCCAGCATCAGGCGGGCATGCGCAGCAGCAAAATCATCGTCGCCATCAATCGCGACCCCGAAGCACCTGTTTTCCGCCTCGCGCATTACGGCCTGGTTGGCGACCTTTACGAAATCGTGCCCGCGTTGACGGCAGCCCTGCGCGCCCGAGCAGGCGGAGGCTGAGGCGCCTGGCTGTGGACAGCGAGAAAGAGTCATGCTATGCTTTTGCTATGGGGGTGCCATGGCTTCGACAGGGGAGGCTAATTCTGTGTTGCAGGCCGCAGCGCCCGGAACTGCGTTAAAACGGGCACGGCAATTAACTGCCAACGATTTCAACCCCTACGCGCTGCCCGTCGCCGCTTAGGCGATAAGCAGCGTTGTCAGCCTTGCGAGGCTGGCCGTCTGCCCCGTCCGTCTTCACCCGGAAGGTTCGGCGGGCGACACCAAAGGTGAGGTGCGTCCCTGTTGACGCCGATAAGACAGGGACAAAGACATATCGGCTGGTCGGCGATGAACCGGGTTGGCCAGGGACATCGCTGACGAGACCCAAGCGCCAACTATGCCTGTAGACGCACCGGGTTGAATCTTCTGGACAGCGGTTCGATTCCGCTCACCTCCACAGTCAGGCCGCCCGCGCCCTTGTTCGGGCGGCCTTTTGGTTGCGGAGGTCGCGTGAGAACCCTCGCCTGGCGGCTTTGCACACTCTTCGCGCTAACCCTGCCGATCGCCTGCCAACGCCAGAACAGCGTCGAGCTGACCCTGGTCGCGCGCGGACTAAACCTCGAGACTCAAATCTCCGCCCTGCGCGAGACCGCCACCATCGGTGCCGAACGCCTGCAGATCACGGTCGAATACATGGCCACGCGCGCCGCAGTGGCCCGACGCCAGCGCCAGGAGCTGGAACACACCCTCGTCGCCAGGGGCTCGCCCGCGCCCGGCAGCTCCACCGTCCCCACCGGCACGCCCTTCCCGCTTCCCGGCACTACCCTGCCCACAGCGCTGGCAGCACCTTCCGCCAGCCTCACGCCGCTCGCGCCAGGCCAGGCAGCTCTGACGAACGTGATCATGGCCGCTTACGTCCGCAACGACGATTGCGCCAGCGAACCCGTTTACGAGTTCGCAACGAACTCCGACCGAATCTATATTGTCGCCACGGCGCACAACGTCCGCGCGGGTACCCTGCTCGCAGCCCGCTTCGTCATCTCTGGCCGTGAAGTGTTGCACGAATGGCGCCCAGGCTCATCCATTGACGGCAACTGCATCTGGTTCTTCGTTGACCAGAGCGACCTGCCCTTCGCCGCCGGTACATGGAACGCCCGCCTCGAGCTCAATGAAACGCCGGCCAGTGGCGCCATCACTTTCAGCATTCGTGACGCCGATGGCCAGGCGCTATAAGAACAGGAGCAGACCATGACCCGCGCTTTCATCATCGACACCGACACAGCCTCGGACGACGCCGTGGCACTCATCATGGCGCTGCGCGCGCCGGACGTGGATGTGCGCGCGCTGACTGTCGTCTCCGGCAATGTGGATGTTCAGCAGGGCGTACGCAACGCCCTCACCACGCTTGAGTTATGTGGCTGCAGCGACGTCCCCGTCTACGCCGGTGCCGACAGGCCGTTGCTGCGCGCCGACGCGCGCGCGGAGTGGTTCCATGGCAAGGACGGCATGGGCGACATGAACTATCCCGCGCCCCGCGCCATCGCGGCTGAAGGCCACGCCGTCGATGCCCTCGTCAACATCATCCGCGCCAATCCGGGCATCGTCCTGGTTACGCTGGGGCCGCTGACCAACGTCGCCCTGGCATTGGCCCGCGCGCCGGAGCTCGCCTCGCTGGTCAGCCGTTGCGTGGTCATGGGCGGCACCGCCTGGTCCGTCGGTAACGTCACGCCCGCTGCCGAATTCAACATCTGGCAGGACCCCGAAGCCGCCCGTATGGTCTTCCTCTCCGGTCTGCCAGTGGAATTGGTCGGCTGGGAGCTGTGCCGCTTCGATGCCGGCCTTACTCCCGCAGACGTTACCCACGTGCGCAGCCTGGATACGGAGCTGGCACACTTCAGCATCGACTGCAATCGCAGCGCGATGGAGGCCATCCGCATCCAGTCCGGCGTGCACAACCTCGAGCTGCCGGATCCCGTTGCCATGGCTGTCGCGCTGGAGCCGGAGATCTGCATCCGCAGCAGCAGCCACGCCGTCGAGGTCGAGACGCAGAGCGATCTCACGCGCGGCATGACCGTCATTGATCAACTGGACAACGCCGGCGATGTGCGCAACCGTGACCTGTGGGTGCAGGCCCTGACGGACGGGAAAGTGAGCGTCTGTTGGGAGATTGATGTGCCGCGCTGGAAGCAATTGCTCTATCGCTCGCTGGTCTGAGGCAACCCCTCCGCGCCAGACTTCGCAACGATGCGCTGGCGTAGCGCCAGCGCGTTGCTGTGCTGTTCGTTGAGCGCCAGCAGCTCGTCCAGCGCAGCCAGGGCTTCGGCGTTACGTCCCTGCTGCGCCAGCCACTCCGCCAGCAGCCACAGTCGCTGCGCCGCCTTGCGCGCATTGCCCTGCGCCAGCCACTGCGCCGCCAGCGCGCGCTGCGCGTCCACATGGCCGGGATGCAGCTTGAGGGCGCGTTCCTGCTGCGCCAGCGCCCGCGCGATCTGCCCGCCTTCCAGGTGCAGCGCAGCCGCGCGCAACAGCCAGTCCGCCGCTTCCCGTTCGCGACCCAGACGCAGCAGCGCGCGACTGATCTGCTCGGGTGGGCCGGGGTCGCTGCCATTGAGCTCCTGCGCCCGCAGCCAGCGTTGCAATGCTTCCTCCGGAGTCTCCTGCGGTGCCGTAGCCGCCGGTGTCGTCCCGTCCCCGTTATGCCGGGTCATGGCCGCCTCGATGCCGTCGCGCAGCCAGGTTTCTGCCGCGTCCGCGGCCCTGCTAACCATCTCGCGGGCGCTGTTGGCCTCGTCGCCACGAAAGGGACGCAATACCCAGGCGCTCGGCTCCATCCGGCCCGGCGGTCGCCCGATGCCGAGGCGCATGCGGCTGAACTCGCGCGTGCCCAGTTGCGCGATAATGTCCTGCAGCCCGCGCTGGCCGCCCGCGCCGCCCTCGGCGCGCAGCCGTAGCATCCCCGCCGGTTGATCAAGATCGTCCAGCACGACCAGCAACCGCTCCGGCTCGATACGCCAGTAGCGCATAAGGCCGCGTACCGGCTGACCACTGCGGTTCATGTAACCCTGTGGCCTTGCCAGCAACACAGCGCGCCCGGCAATGCGCCCCTCGGCCAGCCGCGCTCCCTGGGCGCTGCGACTGAACTCCAGCCCGTGCCGTTGCGCCAGTTCATCCAGCGCGAACCAGCCGACGTTGTGACGCGTCTGCGCATACCTGCGGCCGGGATTGCCGAGGCCGACGATCAGCCAGCGCTCGCTCACGCCTGCGCTTCCATCGCCGCTTCACTCGCTGGCCGAAACTGTGTCTCGTAGAGCTGCTGATACAGGCCGCCACGGGCCAGCAGCGATTCGTGCGTACCGCGCTCTATGACGCGGCCGCGATCCAGCACCAGAATCAGATCGGCGGCGAGAATTGTGCTGAGACGATGCGCGATCACCAGCGAAGTGCGCCCTTGCTGCACGGTCTTCAGCGCCTGCTGGATCAGGGCCTCGGACTTGCTATCCAGATGGCTGGTTGCTTCGTCCAGCACCAGGATGCGCGGATCCTTGAGGATGACACGCGCGATGGCGATGCGCTGCTTCTCGCCGCCGCTGAGCCGATAGCCGCGCTCGCCCACCAGCGTGTCGTAGCCCTTGTCCAGGTCTGCGATGAAGTCATGGATGTTGGCGGCGCGGCAGGCAGCTTCCATCTCCGCGTCACCGGCATCCAGTTTCGCATAGCGCAGATTGCTGCGGATGCTGTCGTGAAAGAGGTAGGTCTCCTGCGTCACCATGCCAATCTGGCGCACCAGTGACTCAAGCGTCACCGCGCGCAGGTCGATGTCGTCGATCAGGATACGGCCCGAGTCCGGGTCGTAGAGGCGCGGAATGAGCCAGGTCATGGTGGACTTGCCGGCGCCGCTGGGGCCCACCAGCGCCACCAGTTGTCCCGGTTCGATGCTGAAGCTGATTTCCTCAAGGGCCTGTACGCGCGCCTGACTTGTGGAGTCATTGGCCCTGTTGTTACTGCTGCGCCGCTCATCAACCTGCCGCGCTGTGCCGGAAATCACGGCGATGTCTTCAAGACGCCCGTGCCGCGTCACATCGCGCAATAGATTGCTGCCCGATTCGCGATAGGAGAAGCTGACATCGTCGAAGGTCAGTTCGCCGCGCGGATGCTGCAACTCGATCGCGTCCTCGCGCTCGGCAATGTCCGGCGGCAGGTCGAGCACCTCGAACACCCGCTCGAAGCTGACCATCGACTGGGCAAAGGCGACCGGAGCCGTTGTCAGTGCCTGCAGCGGCCCGTAAAGCTGGGTTAGGTAGGCGCCAAAGGCCACGATGGTGCCCACCGTGAACACCTGCTCGATAACCAGCATGCCGCCAACCCAGTAGACCAGAGCAGTTCCGGTCGCGCTCACCAGGCCAATTAGGATGAAGAACTTGCTGCCGGTCAGCGCCTGTTCCACGCCCGTGTCACGCAAGTCTGCGGCACGCTCGCGAAAGCGCGCGACCTCGTTTGCCTGACGTCCGAAGAGCTTCACCAGCAACGCTCCGCTTATATTCAACGTCTCGTTGATGGTCGCGTTCATACGGGCATTCTGGTTCATTTGCCGCCGCGCAATCTCGCGCAGGCGCAAGCCAATACGCCGCGCGGCCAGCGCAAAGACCGGCAGCACCGCAACGCCCAGCAAGGTCAGTCGCCACTCCAGCGTCAACATAACGCCAAGGGTCGCGATGGCCGTGACGGCGTTGCTGACGATGTCGACGATGGTGTTGCTGATGGCCGTTTGCGCGCCAATTACGTCGTTGTTCAGGCGGCTCATCAGTTCGCCGGTCTGCGTGTGCGTAAAAAAACGCAGCGACATGCGCTGCATGTGCTCGAACAGTTTCAGGCGCAGCTCGAAGATAAGGCTTTCAGCGATTAGCGCGCCAAGCTTGCGCTGCCACAGGCGCAGGCCGCCTATGGCCAGCGGCAGGGTAATGAGCAGGACTGACAGAAAGTGCAGGCGTTGTGCATCGCCGGTCGGGAGCGTGCGGTCGATCAGGTCGCGGAAGATCAACGGCGTCAGCAGACCCAGCCCGGCCGAGAGCAGGATGATCAGAAGCATGAGTGCAAGGCTCAGGCGCCAGGGCCAGGCGTAGACCAGTACGCGGCGTAACAGCACCCAGGTCACGTTCGCCCTGTGCTCCTCCACATTGCGCATGTGCCGCCAGTATCCGCCGCCGCCGCGAAAGCCCATGACCCCCTCAATTCTTCTTCATGTTCAGCATACATCAGGCACGACCGGCCAGTCCAGCACATTGCCGCGTTCCGGCCACTCGTGTATCATGCGCAGCCTGTCACGTGAGGGTCCGCATGTGCGCTGAACTAAAGGTTGTCCTGGTCGGCTGCGGCGCAATCAGCAACGCCTGGCGTCGGGCCGCGGCGGACCTGCCTGGCCTGAACATGGTCGCTTTCGTCGACCTCCGGCTCGACGCCGCCCGCCGTAGCGCAGATGCCTGGCAGGCGCCGAACGCTCTGGTCAGCAACGAACTGGCGGTCGCACTGCAACGCACTCGCCCGGATGTTGTCTTCAATTGCACAGTGCCCGAGGCGCACACAGAAGTTACGCTGGCCGCGCTGAGCCATGGCGCGCACGTGCTGGGCGAAAAGCCCCTGGCCGACAACATGGCGGACGCGCGCCGGATGGTGGCTGCCGCGCAGGAAGCCGGCCTGCTCTTCGCCGTCATCCAGAATCGACGCTACGACAAAAACCTCCGGCGTCTGCGCGCCTTTCTCGAGAGTGGCGCCATAGGCCAGCTTACCACGGTCAACAGCGACTTCTACCTCAGCATCCACTTCGGCGGCTTCCGCGACCACATGGCACATGTGTTGCTGTCCGACATGGCTATCCACACTTTCGATGCTGCGCGCTACCTCAGTGGCTCCGAGCCGTGCTCGGTCTATTGCCACGAATGGAATCCCGTCGGCTCCTGGTACGATCGCGATGCCTCAGCCGTGGCCATCTTCGAAATGAGCGAAGGCCTTGTCTATACCTATCGCGGCAGTTGGTGCAGTGAAGGCCTGAACACCTCCTGGGAGAGCGACTGGCGTATCGTGGGCACGCGCGGCAGCGTGTTGTGGGACGGTGCGGAAGGCATTCGGGCTCAGGTGGTGGCCGCTGACCAGGGTTTCCGGCGGCCGCTGACCGACATCATGGCGGACGCCCCGGTGCCGCCGGAGCAGACCGGCAGCCACGGCGGCCTGATTCGTGACTTCCTGCGTGCAGTGCGCGAAGGCGGCAGCGTCGAGACTGTCGCCAGCGACAACATCCGCAGCCTTGCGATGGTACACGCCGCCATAGAAAGCGCCGAACGCAAAATGCCGGTTGCAGTCCGTGTATAGTCTTCCGCGCTACTGCTCACCTGTGGCCCCTCGCCTGTGACCGAACTGAGCGGCCTGCTGCCCCTGTTGTCCGCCAGCCCCGCCTGGCGCGCGCTGCAAGCGAGTCTCGCGCAGGATACACAGCCGCCGGACCTGCAGGTCATCACCGGGGCGCGGCCCATCGTGCTGGCCGCGCTCAGCCAGGAGTGGCGGGGCCCGCTCATTTACATCACCGCGCGCGTGGACCGCGCCTGGAACGTCGCCGAGCAGCTGCCGGTCTGGCTGCCACAGACGCCCGTGCAACGCTTCGCCGAGCCGGTGCCGCACTTCTACGAGCGCGCTCCCTGGGGCGACTCAGCCATCCGCAGCCGCATCACAGCCCTGAGCGCATTGAGCGAAAGTGCGGCGGACAAACCGGCGCCCGTCATCATTTGTTCGGCGCGCGCGCTGATGCAGCGCAGCATGACGGCGCGACAATTCCAGGAGGAAACGCTGACGCTGCGCCCCGGCATGCGCCTGCCGCCTGACGAGTTGCTGGCTCGCTGCCTGCGTCTGGGTTACACGGCATCCTCAATGGCGGTCACGCCCGGAAGTTTCAGCCGTCGCGGCGGCCTGGTCGATATATTCCCCCAGTCGGCGCAGACTCCGCTGCGCGTGGACTACTTCGACGATGAAATCGAGCAGTTGCGCAGCTTCGATCCTGCGTCGCAGCGCTCACTGGCTCACCTCGAAGAGGCACGCATCACTCCCGCGCATGAGCTTCTGCCGCAGAGCGCTCAGCCTCTGGCCGAACAGCTACGCGCCTGGTTCGACACCTTGTCCACGGACGATGCCGCCAGCCCGCGCAACGACCTCGGCCCGCTGGAGAACGCTGCCCTCTTCCCCTGTCTGGAGCAGTATCTGCCATGGCTTGACGAGCGCCCCGCCAGCCTGCTGGATCACGCGCCCGCCAACGCCCTGATCGTGGTTGAGGACTGGTCGGCGCTGCGAGATACCGTCGCCGGCCTTGAGGAACGCGCGTTGCAACAGCGTGAAGAAAGTATCGCCGCGCAGCAGATCGCGCCCGACATGCCCCTGCCCTTCCTCACCTGGGATGCGCTGGTCGAAGCCCTGGAGGAGCGCCGACCGCTCCACATGGGACGGCCCGCAGATGGCAGTGAGTCGGCCGGACCTTCCCTGCGCGAACTCTTCGTGCCCGGCCCGCGCTTTGGCGGCCAGCTGCGCCTGATGCTGGACGCGCTGCGAAAGTCGCGTCGTGAGGAGCGGGAGCGCATCGTCGTCGTAACCGCCCAGGCCCCGCGCCTGGCCGAACTCTGGCGCGAGCAGCAGAGCTTCATCCCCACGCTGAACACGCTGGACGAGCCGCCGCAACCAGGCTCGCTGTGCTTCGTCAACGGCGCACTGCAGGAAGGCTGGCGCTTACGCAGCGCGGATGGCGATCTGCTGCTGCTCAGCGACCAGGAGATCTTCGGTTGGAGCCGGCCCGAACCGCGCCGACGCCAGGCAGCACCCCGTCAACGAGCGCCGGACAGCAGCTATTCCGACCTGCACGAAGGCGACATCGTGGTGCACATCGACTACGGAATCGGTCGCTTCGCCGGTATGCGGCGGCGCACGCTCGGCGGCAACGAACGCGAGTACCTGCTGGTGGAATACGAAGGTACGGACATGGTCTTCGTGCCCATCCACCAGGCCGACCGGCTGACCCGCTACATCGGCGCCGACGGCCGCACGCCCGCGCTCAACC
Source organism: Phototrophicaceae bacterium (assembly GCA_965223965.1). Classification (GTDB taxonomy): domain Bacteria; phylum Chloroflexota; class Anaerolineae; order Aggregatilineales; family Phototrophicaceae; genus JAGWBD01. Next base: position 515,759 of record CBDCXX010000006.1, on the reverse strand, counting down.
GCCTCGGCCGGCCCGACTGGGAACGCGTACGCAGCAAAACACGCAAGTCCATTCAGGAGGAAGCCCACGAGCTGCTGGAGCTCTACGCGCGCCGCGCCCAGGCCCGGCGCGCCCCCTTCAACCCGGATAATTCCTGGCAGCACGAACTTGAGGCCGGCTTCCCCTTCATTGAGACCGAGGACCAGTTGCGCGCCGTGCGCGAGGTCAAGGCCGACATGGAGCGCGACTTCCCGATGGATCGCCTCATTTGCGGCGACGTTGGCTACGGCAAGACCGAGGTCGCGCTGCGGGCCGCCTTCAAGGCCGTGATGGATGGCAAGCAGGTTGCGGTGCTCGTGCCCACCACTGTGCTGGCGCAACAGCATCTTGAAAGCTTTAGCCGACGCCTGGCACAGTTTCCGGTCGAGGTGGAGATGCTCTCGCGCTTTCGCACCCGCGAAGAACAGGCCGCGCTGCTGCCAAAACTCGCGAGCGGCGAAATCGACATCGTCATCGGCACTCACCGCCTGCTGAGTTCAGATGTGGTCTTCCGCGACCTGGGCCTGATCGTCATCGACGAGGAGCAGCGCTTCGGCGTCACGCACAAGGAGCACTTCAAGCGCCTGCGCACTCAGGTGGACATCCTCACGCTCACGGCAACGCCGATCCCGCGCACGCTTTACATGAGCCTGACTGGCGTGCGCGACATCAGCATGATTCAGACGCCGCCCGAAGAGCGCCTGCCGGTCATCACGCACACCGGCCACTTCGACGAGCAGCTTCTGCGCCAGGCCCTGCTGCGCGAGCTCGAGCGTGGCGGCCAGATCTTTTACGTGCACAACCGCGTGCGTTCCATCGAAATGGTGCGCGGTCGGCTCGAACGCCTGGTGCCGGAAGCCCGCTGCATCGTCGGCCACGGCCAGATGCATGAGCGCACTCTGGAAAACGTAATGAGCGCTTTTTCGCACGGCGAATATGACGTGCTGGTCAGCACCTCCATCATCGAGAACGGTCTCGACATCCCCAACGTCAACACGCTCATCGTCGACCGCGCGGACTGGTTCGGCATGGCCCAGCTCTACCAGATGCGCGGCCGCGTGGGCCGTAGCGCGCGCCAGGCCTGGGCCTACTTCTTCCACAGCGGCACACGCGCACCTGGCGAGGAAGCGCTCGCCAGGCTGGACACCCTGGCCGAGAACAGCGAGCTGGGCGCCGGGCTGCAAATCGCCATGCGCGACCTGGAACTGCGCGGCGCCGGCGACATCCTCAGCAACCGTCAGACCGGCCAGGTCGCCGCCGTAGGCCTCCAGCTGTACACGCGCATGCTGTCCGACGCAGTGCGCGGTCTGAAGGATGAGAGCCAGGGCGCCAATGGCGTGGGCGAGGCCCGCCTCGCAATCGATTTGCCACTGCCGGCCTATCTGCCTTCGGCCTGGATCCATGAGATGGAGCTGCGCCTGCAGATTTACCGGCGCATCGCCGGCCTCGACAACGTGCAGGAAGTGGCGCAAATCCGCGAGGAACTACGCGACCGCTTCGGGACGCTGTCGCCCGCGGTCGTCAACCTGCTGTATCAGATCGAGGTCAAGCTGCAGGGTCAGGCGGCCGGCGCAACAGTCATCGCCCTGCGCAACGCCACCTTGACAATTCGCCTGCCCTGGCTGCCCACCGTCAACCGCGAGCGCCTGCAGCAGGCCCTGGGCATGGACCTGCGCGTGACGCGCATCGCCATCGAACTCGACATTGATGAGGTACGGCCGGACTGGAAGCCGCTCCTGCAGCAACTGCTCGACATGCTGGCGCGGGCCCGCCCGGTTGAGAAAGCCTGAGCGTCAGGAACGCTGCTGCGCCCGCCGCCTGAAGCGTTCCGTCGGCTGGTAGCGCTCCACATCCGGGTAATCCGCGCTGACCAGGCTGAGCAGCACCATTTGGTCCGCTTCCTGCAGGTAGTAGACCAGATAGTCCTGACCAGGTTGCAGCCGGGGTAGCGGTGCCAGCTTTCGTTGAAAACGCAGCGATGCGCCCTGCGCGTCCTGCATAACCAGGGACCGCCAGAAGAACAGGAAAGCAACAGGGCTGGCGCCGGCCGTCAGCTGCGCGAAGTGCAGGGGCGCCCGCGCGTAGCGCCGTGCCCGGAATATGGCCGGTACGAGCAGCAGGACAAAAACCAGCAAGGCGATCAGGCCGATGCCGCGCAGGGAGAAGACCAACAGACGCGGCCCGAACACAATCACCAGCGGCGCCAACAGCACCAGCAGGGCCGTCAGCGGCTGCGTCACCACGGCCAGCCATTGCTCGCCGGCCAGGCGACCCTCGCGGTTCCGCTCCAGGCGGCTGCGCATGCCGGATGAAATACGCTGCGCCATCAGGCCCTCCCCGCGCTCAGACGCTCGTCCCGGGAGCCGTCCGTGGTGAACGGGCCGGACTGCGCAGCAATACTATACTGGCCAGGATCAGCGCGCCGCCCGGCAGCTGCAGTGGCTGCAGCACCTCGCCCAGCAACAGCAGGGCCAGCAGCGCAGTAAGCACCGGCTCGCTGGTGCTCAGGATTGCTGCGCGCGACGCCCCCAGTCGCTTGATGCCCGTCATGTACATGAAGATCGGCATCACCGTGCTGCAGAGCGCCAACGCGGTCAGCAGGACCCAGCTGAGCGCGTCGGGCGGGAAAGTCACCATGGCCAGCAGGCTGACGGGAAGGATGACCAGCAGCGCGCCGGTAATAGCCCAGGCGCCGGCGCGCTCCAGCGACTGATGATCGCGCATGACATGATTGTTGACGAGGAAGTAAAGCGCAATTAAAAAGGCGTTGAGGAGGGCGACGAGCACACCCTCACCGCCAATGCTCGCGAAGCCGCCGCCGACTCCATACAGGGTTAGCACAATGCCGGAGCTCGTCATCAACAGCGCCAGCCAGCTACGCCGCGACATTCGCTCGCCGCGCAGAAAATTGATGAACGCCACCTGCGCCGGATAGCTGTAGATCAGTAAGGCGTAGGTGGGCACCGGCATGAGCTGCAGGCCGATAAAGGCAGTCAGCGCCGAGGATGCCAGAATCACGCCCAGCAGCAGCAGGCCCCGGTATGGCATCGGTTTCGCGGGCGTCGGGGTGTTCATCAAGGTAAGCAGCAGCCAGACCGCCGGCACGGCGATCAGGTAACGCCAAAAGGTCAGATCCAGCGGCGACAGGCCACTCGGTTCCAGCCAGCGCACCCACACCGGCAATAGCGCGTAGCCAATCGACCCCACCAGGATGTAGGGGACGCCGCTGCGGGACATGACGCGCGCGCCCGCGCGCAGACGTCTGCGCCGGGTCAGCGTCAGCAACATGACACCGGTCAGCGCTCAGCCGCCGACCAGCGTTGTCGTAACCACCTGTGTCAGATCGGTCATCAGGAACGGAAAGATGCCAGGCAGCAGCGTGCCGGCGAAGGTGAGGTAGACCGCCCCGTTGAGCAGCCGCGTACTACCGACAGCCGGGTCGCCGTCGCCGTCGCGCAGGAACATGCGCACCACGATGCCCAGATAGTAGTAGGCGCTGACGACGCTGGTAAGCACGCCGACGATGGCGAGTGCAATCAGGCCCGATTCAATGGTTGCCTGGAAGATGAGCCACTTGCCCATGAAGCCCGCGGTCAGCGGGATGCCGGTCAGGCTAAGCATGAAGACGGCCATCATCCCGGCCAGCAAGGGCTTGCTGCGCCCCAGGCCGACGAAATTCTTGAGATCAGTGCCGCTACCATCATCGCGTTCAACGGCGATGGCCACGGCGAAGGCGCCAAGGTTGGTGAACATGTAGGCCAGCAGGTAGACCAGGGCGGCGCGAGTGGCCTGTTCGCCATAGCCGGAGCTGCCGGCAGCCGCCAGCGCCATCATGATGTAACCCGCATGCGCAATGGAAGAATAGGCCAGCAGGCGCTTGACGTTTTGCTGAGAGATCGCGACCACGTTGCCCAGGATAAGCGTGGCGGCCGCGATCAGCGCCACGACCTGTTGCCAGGCACTGGCATCCACCGCGCCCGTGCTCAACAACGGCAACGCGAAGACGAGGATGCGCAACAGGGCGGCAAATCCGCCCACCTTGGCGCCCACGCTCATGAAGGCGGTGACAGGCGTCGGCGCACCCTCATAGACATCCGGCGTCCACATGTGGAAGGGCACCACCGCTACCTTGAAGCCCAGGCCCACCAGCACCAGGCCCGAGCCGACCAGCAGCAGCAACTCCGGCGCGCCGCCCGACGCAAAGCCGCGCGCAACCGCCTCGAATATGGCGGGCAGACTGGTGCTGCCGGTTGCGCCGTAGATCAGGGCCGCGCCGAAGACGAAGAAGGAGCTGGCAAAGGCCCCCAGCACAAGATACTTCATGCCGCTTTCGCTGGACTTCGCGTCCGGATAGCGGAAGGCCGCCAGGATGTAGAGCGGAATGCTCAGAAGCTCCAGCGCGACGAAGACCACGACCAGGTCGTTGGCGTGGCCCATTAGCATGACACCAGCTGTGGTGAAGAGGATGAGCGCGTAGTATTCACCACGTTGCATGCCGCTGCGCTGCATGTAATCCACGCTGAGCAGGATGCTGATGAATGCTGTCAGCAATGCGATCAGGTTGAGGAAGGCGCTGAAGGGGTCGACGACGAACATGCCGAAGAACGCGCTGTCGGTGATCGTGAAGGACGCCAGGTTGAGAAGAAAGGCAACGACGAGAATGGCGAGCGCCAGCCAGGCCGTGAGCTGTTTACGCTCCCGCGGCACGAACAGATCCGCGACCAGCAGCAACGTCGCCCCCAGCGCCAGGCCGACGACCGGCCAGGTCCAGGCCAGGTTGAGGTCAGCGAGAACCGGCATGGTCGTCATCAGGAGCCCTGTGTGTCCGTGCTCAGTGTCAAGGTGTTGAGCTGCGTTGAGGCGGCCAGCGACTCTTGCGTACGCGGGATGAACTCGCCAACGTCCGCGACCAGCTCGTCGACCGTCGCCGTCATGGTGTCAAAGAATGGCGCGGGCTGCAGGCCGATGAGCAGGATGACGAAAAGGATGGGCAGCAGGACAGCAATCTCCTGCCAGTGCAACCGCGCCAGCGTGCGGTTCTCTTCCTTGTCCACCTCGCCCATGTAAACCTTTTGGAACATGTAAAGCATGTAGACCGCGGCCAGGATGACACCCAGCGTGGCAAACATGGTGAAGAAGAAGCCCAGCACCTCGCTGCCCATCGAGCCCAGCAGGATGGTGAATTCGCCCACGAAGCCATTCAGTCCAGGCAACCCCATGCTGCTTAGCACCACAATCAGGCTGACGGCGCCAAAGAAAGGCATCACCTTCCACACGCCGCCGAAAGCGTCTATCGCCTTGGTGTGCCTCCGCTCATAGAGCATCCCCACGACAAGGAAGAGGCCACCTGTGCTGATGCCGTGATTGACCATTTGCAGCAGACCACCCTCGATGCCCTGGGCGTTGAGCGCAAAGATACCCAGCACGACAAAACCAAGATGGCTGACTGAGGAGTAGGCGACCAGCTTCTTGACATCCTTCTGCGCGTAGCTGACCCAGGCGCCGTAGATGATGCCGATGACCGCCAGCACGGCGATGGCGGGCGCCCAGGCGACGCTCGCTTCCGGGAAGAGCGGCAGGTTGAAGCGCACCAGGCCGTAAGTGCCCATCTTTAGCAGCACGCCGGCCAGAATGACCGAGCCAGCCGTGGGCGCTTGCACGTGCGCGTCGGGCAGCCAGCTGTGTAGTGGCCAGATCGGCACCTTGATGGCGAAAGCCACGAAGAAGCCGAGGAAGAGGAAGGACTGAACGCTGCCGCTACTCAACAGGCCCGTGAAGGGCAGCTCGAGCGCGCCGCTCTCTACCATTGCGATCAGTTCCGGCAGGGCGAAGGTACCCGCCCGGCTGCCGAGAAAAAGGATCGCCAGCAACATCAGGATGGAGCCGGCCATGGTGTAGAGGAAGAACTTGACCGCAGCGTAGACACGCTGCTCCGCGCCCCAGATTCCGATCAGGAAGTACATCGGCACCAGCGTCACTTCCCAGAAGATGTAGAAGAGGAAGAGGTCCTGGGCGACGAAGACTCCGATCATCGCCCATTCCAGCAGCAGCATGAAGATGAAGTAGAGCCGCACGCGGCCTCGTTCCTCAAGCACGTGGCTGCGGAAGGAGCTGAGGATGGCGAGGGGCATGATGAAGCCCGTAAGTACCACCAGCAGCAGACTTAGCCCGTCAAGACCGACGTAGTAGCTGATGTTGTATTGCGGCAGCCAGTCCACGCGCTGTACCAGTTGCAGACCGGGCGCGCTGCTGTCGAAGGCCAGCCACAGCAGCAGCGTGCCGACGAACGTCGCCAGGCTGAAGCCAAATGCCGTCCACTTGATCTGCTCCGTTCGCTCCTCACGCAGGAAGAGCAGCACGAACACACCAATCAAGGGCAGGAACAGCACAGAAGTGAGTAGCGAAAGTGCGCCAGATTCCATGAAAAAACGGTCCCCCGGGTCAGGTCTGCAGCAGCGGCAGCAAGAGAAGCAGGATAACGAGCACGACTCCCAGCAACAGGCTAATCGCGTACATGCGCACGTAGCCGGTCTGCACACGGCGCATGCGTCCGCTCAGCCAGACGGTCAGTCGTCCCACGCCGTTGACGGCGCCATCCACCACGCCCAGATCGACGGGCCGGCCGAGGAATTCACCTAGGCTGTTGAAGCCACGCAACACGACTCTGTTGTGGACGTAATCGTGCCAGAACTTCCAGTCCAGCTCATCGGCCAGAAAGGCGCCGATGCGATTGAAGGGATTCTCGAAGAAGCGGAAGTAGAGCTCGTCGAAATACAGGCGGGCATTGGCCAGACGCCAGATGGCCCCGGTTGAGGGTCTGGCGGCCAGCGGATCGCTGCCGGCGGCGCTCAGCGCGCGGCCGTCACCGTAAATCATGCGCGCCACGCGAATGCCGGTGATGCCTAGCGCCAGCGCGATCAGCGCAATCACCGGGTTAAAAACACCTCCCTGCGGCAACCAGGGATGTACGTAGGCCAGCGACCATTCGAGGAAGTGCGTCAGCGACGATTCGCCGAGCACATTGCCCAGGCCGAGGAAGGCCTTCGGCGTATTGACAAAGCCGATGAACACGCTGAACAGCGCCAAAATCAGCAGCGGCACCGTCATCGAGGCTACGCTCTCGGGCGCATGCTCGGCGGCCTGGCTACGCGTCCGGCCATAGAAGACCAGTTCCATCTGTCGCCACATGTAGAATGCCGTGAAGGTCGCTGCCAGCAACAGCATCGCCAGCGCGATGTAGCCGCCGAACTGCTGGTAAAGGTCCTTGCCATGCAACCCGGCCAGCCAGGAATCCGCCAAGATCTCGTCCTTCGACCAGAAGCCGGCAAAAGGGATGATGCCCGCCAGCGCCAGCGTGCCAATCAGATAGGTGAACCAGGTGATGGGCATGCGCCGTCGCAAACCGCCCATGTGGCGCATGTCCTGCGGATCAAACTCGCCCTGCCCGTGCGCATGACCATGTTCCTGGACGTGATGTTGCCCATGCTCCATGCCGTGGATCACCGAGCCGCTGCCCAGGAAGAGCAGCGCCTTAAAGAAGGCATGCGTGACCATGTGGAACATCGCCGCGCTGTAGGCGCCCACACCTACCGCCGCCACCATGAAGCCAAGCTGGCTGATGGTGCTGTAGGCCAGCACACGCTTGATGTCCCACTGGCCCATGGCGATGTAGCCGGCCAGCAGCGCCGTTAGCGCGCCAACCAGCGTGACAATTAAGGAGGTCAGAGGTGCGTTGAAGAAGAAGACGTTGGCGCGCACCATCATGTAAACGCCGGCCGTGACCATGGTGGCCGCGTGGATCAGCGCACTGACAGGCGTTGGCCCGGCCATGGCGTCCGGCAGCCACACGAAGAGCGGTATCTGCGCAGATTTACCCGCCGCACCCAGAAGCAGAAAAAGCGTAATGATCACCAGCACGGTCTCGATCGGCAGCGAGAAGTTGCCGAAGTGCACTTCCGTGCCGGCCGCCAGCATGCGCTCCGCCTGACTGAAGACGCCCAACTCTGCGGTAGCGAAGTGCTCGTTGTCGAGATGTGCCGGAGGAAAGACAGCGCCACCCTCGCCTTCCGCTTCGGCGACGGCCAGTCCCGTCAGCAACAGGCTTCCATGCGTGCCTTCGGCGGGCACTTCTTCAGCATGCCCCTCGTCGCCCGTTTCTGCTGCAGCAGAGTGTTCCAGCTCGTATTCGTGCACCGCCTCTTCGAGGAAATGCACGTTGGGGATTTCGCCGGGACGATAGTAATCGAGAGTGCCGAAGGTCCAGAACATCAGGAAGATGCCCATCAACATGCCAAAGTCGCCGATGCGATTGGCGATCATGGCCTTTTTGGCGGCGTTGGCATTGCGCCAGCCTTCACCGTTCGGCTTGTCGAACCAGAAGCCGATGAGCAGGAAGGAACAGACGCCCACGCCTTCCCAGCCGACGAACATCATCAAAAAGTTGTTGCCCGTCACCAGCACGAACATGAAGGCCAGGAACATGTTGATGTAGGCGAAGAAGCGCGAGAAGCGCGGGTCACCATGCATGTAACCGACGGCGTAGATGTGGATCAGCGTGCCTACAAAGGACACGAAGAGCATCATCGTCACGCTCAGCGTGTCGACGCGCATCTGCCATGGAATCTCGACACTGTCGCCGATGCGGATCCAACCATTCAGCAGGGCCGGGTCCACCACGGAGGCCTGGCCGTGCGCGGCGTTCAGCCCGGCGTAGAGCAGCAGGGCGATGACAAAGGACAGCGCGGATGCCACAATCGCGACCCGGCTGGCCCAGGCCTCGCCGAGGCGTGCTCCCCAAAAGTAGTTCAGGCAGGCTCCCAGCGCGGGGATGAGGATTATAAGGGGTACCAGTTGGGCATAACTTGCCATGCGTTCGTTCCCGGTCCTTATCCCTGCAGCTGATTAAGTTCGTCGATGTTGATATTGCGTCGCGTGCGGAAGATGGCGACGATCAACGCCAGCCCCACCGCTACTTCGGCCGCGGCCACCGTAATGACGAAGAACACAAAGAGGTGACCATCCGTGTTGCCCCACTGGCGCGCAAAGGCCACCAATGCCAGGTTGGCCGCGTTCAGCATCAGTTCTACTGACATAAACACGAGGATGGCGTTGCGGCGGAGCATGACGCCCATCGCGCCGAGCACGAAGAGCACCATGCTGAGCATTACGTAGGCTTCGGTCTGCAGCATGTCAGCGCTCCTGTGACCCTGCCTGAGGCAGGGCCGCCGTCTCGGCATCGGGGGCGCTGTCGGGCTGGCCCAGCTGCGAGGCGATCACGCTCGTCAGGGGGCGACTGACGCGGCGCCTGCCCAGGCGGGCGCGCTCCAGCTCCGGCGCGACCTTCGGCCGGTGCGTCAGCACAATGGCGCCGACCATCGCCACCAGCAGCAGAATAGCGACGATTTGCATCGGCAGCAGGTACTTGTTGAACAGCTTCAGACCCACGTCAGAAGGGCTGCCAAAACGCGCCATCCCCGGGGTCATCAGCAGGCTCATCGACGCTTCCAGCGAGCCCTCGAAGCGCCGCACGGGCGAGACAACCAGCAGCGCGCTGTCGCCATCTGCGGGGCTGAAGGCGGACCCGGTGGTCATGCGGGCGAGCAGCTCGCCATCCGCCGCCCTCACCAGCGCCCAGGTGCTGAAGTCCGCATCTGCGGCGACGGCCAACGGCGGCGACAGCTCGCCCCTGGGGATATCCCCGGCCAGCACGAGCGTGTCCTCGTCGCTCAGCTCGGAGGCATAATCGACCAGGCTGACCGGCACATTCCAGGCGTTGAAGACTCTCAGGCTGCCAGGCCCGGCCACATCCGACACCAGACTGAGGGTCGGCGTCCCGGTACCCTGGAAGAGCGCCGTCGTGCGTTGGCCGGCCTCCAGCGCAAGGGTCTGGCGGAGCAGCAGGCCATTCGCCGACAGCAGCTCCAGTTCATACTCGCCCGGCGGCAGGGCTTCGTATTCCTGCAGCGCGCCGATGTCCAGGCCGCTGGCGATGGTGGCGCCATCGATACGCAACTCCAGCGGGCCCGCGTCCGGCGCAAAATGGGCCAGGCGCAGCTGCGGATGCGCGGGGGGCGTCTGCAAGTCACTGATGCCGCCCTGTGAAAGCGCCACGCCCACCGTCACCAGGAAGATTATGGCCAGCACGATGGCGCCCGGCGCCAGCCAGCCAAAAGGCGTTGTGCCGCCGAGTTTTTCGGTTCCCAGCAACATGATGACGAAGAGGAACAACACCATGATGGCGCCGGCGTAGACCGCGATCTGCACCATTGCCAGGAAGGGCGCGTCGAGCAGGAGGAAGAGGAAGGCGATGCAGCCCATATTTATTATGAGAAACAGGGCGCTGTGCACCGCGTTTTGGCTGAGCAGCAACATCACGGCCGCAACCACCGCGACCGCGCCTGTCAGGATGAAAAGCCAGACTTCCGTTCCCATGAATCCCCTGTCGTTCCCCGTACCTGCAGCCGTAGCCGCGCTACTTCCCGTCTTCCATGTCTGGTATCGAGCGGTCGTAGCTGCCCGGCTCAACCTGCTGCGGCGTATCCGGCTGACCTTCGGCCGGCGCCTCAAGCAGCATGTCCCTGGTGTAAATCGCGTCGCGCCGGTCGGTGAAGCTCATGCGATGTTCGCGCGTCAGCACGATGGCCTCGGTCGGGCAGGCGTCCTCGCAGTAGCCACAAAAGATACAACGCAACATGTTGATTTCGTAGGTCCGGGCGTAACGCTCGCCGGGACTGTAACGCTCTTCGTCGGTGTTCTCCGCCGCCTCGACCCAGATGGCGTCCGCCGGGCAGGCCGCCGCGCACAAGGAGCAGCCGATGCATTTCTCGAGGCCGTTGTCATAGCGTTTGAGCTCATGGCGCCCCTTGAAACGCTGCTGAAAGGGCCGCATCTCTTCCGGATACTGGATCGTGACCGGTTCTTCCAGCACATGCCGGAAGGTCGTCTGAAAGCCGCGAATCAGGTTCATTCACATCCTCCCGCGTGTCAACCCTGGCTCTGGCCAGAGCTGGCGGTTTCGCTCGTCATTTCACCCGATTCCGCAGGGGCGACACCGGAAAGGTTGTCGAGCGTGGTCAAGGTGAAACGATAGAGCACGAAGGGCACGGCCAGCAGGCCGCCCACGACATTGAGCACGGTGTGGCCGAGGCCACGGCGCTCGCCAGTAATCATCGGATCCAGCGCTTCCTCGTCCTCTTCCCTGCGGCCGCGGCCCAGCAGCAGCCAGGCGCCGCCCACGATCAGCACGAAGAACAAGGCGCCTGCCATGCCGTAAATGATCGGGCTGTCGAACATGTCACCGAGCACGACCGCCAGCGCCGTCCACACCACTGCCACCAGGGCCAGCGGCAGCATGACCTTCCAGCCAAACTGCATCAGCCGGTCGTAGCGAATACGCGGCAGCGTGGCCCGCACCCAAATCATCAGGACCAGCAGCAGCAGGATCTTGCCGCCAATGACCAGCGGTCCCAGGATTGGCGCGGTGCGCACCAGGCCGAAGCCATCCTGCCAGCCGCCGAGGAAGGTAATCGTCACCAGGGCGCTGACCGCGATCATGCCCAGATACTCGGCCATCATGAACTGCGCGAACTTCATGCCGCTGTACTCGGTCTGATAGCCCTGGGTCAGTTCCTGCTCCGCCTCCGGCAAATCGAAGGGGGCGCGGCTGGTCTCCGCCAGAACGGCGATGAAGAGGATGGCGAAAGCCAGCGGATTCTGGAAGATGTACCACTCCCAGATGAGCTCCTGGCCACGAATGATGTCGCCGATACCCATGCTGCCAGCCAGCATGATGGGCACAGCCAGCGTAAGACCGAAACTCAACTCGTAGCTGACCATCTGCGCGGAGGCGCGCAAGCCGCCCAGCATGGCGTACTTGTTGTTGCTGGCCCAGCCGGCCAGCACCACGCCGTAGGTGCCCAGGCTGGTGATGGCCAGCAGAAACAGCAGGCCCACGTTGGGGTCTGCCAGGCCGAGGGGCACGCGGAACCAGACATCGCCCAGCGTGGGCGCGAACCAGGGCAGGATAATGGGCGGGCCGATGGGGATTACGCCGAAGAGCAGCAGCACCGGCAGCACCTTCATGAGCGGCGCGAAGGTGTAAACCGCGCGATAGGCGCCAGCGGGCAGCAAATCTTCCTTAAAGACCAGCTTGACGCCGTCCGCCGCCGGTTGCAGGAAGCCCAGCGGCCCCACCCGGTTGGGGCCGATGCGCTGCTGGAAGAAGGCGAGGAGACGCCGCTCCAGCAGGGTCGTATAGGCGAAGCTGGTCAGCACTACAAAGAAGAAAAGCGCGGCAAAAACGATTGGCCACAGGCCAGCGCAGCCGGCATCCTGGCCACACTCGATGATGTTCATCTGGCGCGAGGCAGGTTCGAAGACGAAACGCAGGGCGCCGTCGAGGAAGTCGAAGATGGCTGACCAGTTGACCACGACGAAAGCCAGCGGGTTCACCAGCAGCAACCAGATGATGCCGGCCACGCGCGAAACCAGCGCCAGCAGCAGCAGCCCGATTGCCAGTACCACGAACACGCCAATCTTCAGCGGAAGATCCGCCGCGGCCGCCAGCGTGCCCAGGGCAGTCAGCAGCGTGAGCAGCAGCGCAATGACGGCGCCGGCGCCGATGAGCAGGCGCCGCACCAGGCGCATGTCGATGTCAAGCGTCATGTTCAGCCACCTTGCCGGTCTGCGGCACGACCACGCGCGAGACCACAGCCGCAGCCAGCGACTGCGGCATGGCGGTCGTGGTCAGATGACGCGGCAGACCCAGGCTGCCGGCCGGCATGCCCGCGTCCAGTTTTGCCAGCACCTGTACAGCCGGGCCGTCGTCGATCTCTATTTCCACCGTATCGCCTGCAGCCAGCTTCAGCCTCTTCGCATCATCTGGATTGAGCAAGGCAAAGGGCAGTGGCACGCGCGGCGCCACGACGTCGCTGGGGCGGAAGGCGCGCTCGCGGTTGTAGAGACTGACGAGCGGGACGACCAGCAGCTTGCCGCGTTTACTGCGCGGCGCCTCGGGCAGCATGACGTCATCTACCTGCACCGGGCCCGTATCGGCCGTGGACGGTATCTGCACGCCGAGGCCACCACGATTGAGCAAGGCTGTGCCGCCATACCACAAGTCTTCGCCAATGGGCGGGTCCTGCTTTTCCGTCCAGGCCAGCTCGCGATAGCGGCAGCCGGTGTAGGCAGGCACCCGTTGCGACAGTTCCAGCATGACGGCGGCGGCCGAAGCCTTCGCCCGCGCCTGCCCCAGGGCCTCGCCAATCTTCATCACGACCTGCCAGGCAGGCATGGCCTCGCCAACAGGCCCCTGGGCGCGGTAGAAGCGCTGAACGCGGCGTTCGCCGCTGGTGAAGCTGCCGTCGCGTTCCGCGAAGCTCTGCACGGGCAGGGTGATGGCAGCGCGATCGCCCAGCGACTCCTGGAAGAGGGACAGCTCAATGATGCTGTCGACCCCGCCCAGCCATTGCGGCGCCGAGGGGTCGTCCGCCAGCAGGTCCGCCTGGGCGACGAGCAGTGTTTTGGGCGGGCGGGCCATGATTTCCAGGGTGTTCTCCGGCGTGAAGCCAAGATAGCGCAGGCCCATGCCGTTGGGGCCAGGCAGCGGCGCCAGCAGGCCGTTGTTGGGCCGGCCAACGTGACCGGTCTCGATCAGAATGTTGGCGGCCACCTGCATCAGCGCGCGGCTTCCGGCCAGATCAAGGCCTTCCGCGCCGGCGACGATGACCAGGTTGTCAGCGTCGCGCAGGCGCCCGTAAATATACTCGTCTTGCTCGCGCAGGTTGGCAAGGAAGTGGGCGGCGCCACCGGTCGGGTAGCGCAGCGATTGACAGGCGAAGTCATCCAGGCGCGTGTGGCGCGCATTGGCGACCACGAGCAGGATGCCGCGGTCGCTGGCCTGTTTGATGCGCAGACGCCAGAGCGGCACCTCTTCCTCAAGATCGCTGGCGATGACCAGCACGACGTCGCCGCGGCCGAGCTGTCCGAGGTTGGTGCCCTGCCCCACGCCGACCTGAGCGACGAGGTCCGCGCCACCATGGGTGGGCGGCCAGGCACCGAGTCGCGCACTGCCCAGTCCGTCGGCCAGTTGGCGCAAGGCGAAGAGGTCTTCATTGCTCAGGCCACTGCCGGCGATAATGCCGACATCCGCGCCCGCCGCGCGCAGCGCATCCGCCGCCGCCTGCAGGGCCTCGGACCAGGTCGCGCGCGACTCGCCGGTCAGCGGGTTGGCCAGGCGGTCCGCGCTGCGGCTGAAATGATGGCCGAAACGGGCCTTGTCGCTGATCCAGATCTCGTTGACGTACTCGTTCTGGCGCGGCAAAACGCGCTTGATGATGGCGCGCCCGCCAGCGTCGCGGTCCAGGCGCGTACTGAGGCTGATGTTCGAGCCGGCCGCGTCCCAGGGGTCGATGCTCGGCACTTCTGTCAGTTCCCAGGGGCGGGCGCCAAAGCGGAAGTCCGCCGTGGTCAGCGCGCCGACCGGACAGATGTCGGTTGTGTTGCCGGAGAAGTAGCTATCGAAGCCGGGTTCGCTGTTGGTGATGATCTGCAGCGAGCGGCCGCGCTCGTGAAAGGCCAGCACGTCGTCGCCGACAACCTCGTCCTGGAAGCGAACGCAGCGCGCGCACTGAATGCAGCGTTCCTCGTCGAGGAAGATCAGGTCGCCCAGCGGCACATGCTTGTCCAGTTTGAGCTTGTCCGTGAAGACCATGCGAGTCTGGCCGGGGCCGTACTCCATGGTCAGGTTCTGCAGCGGACATTCCCCGCCCTTGTCGCAGATGGGACAATCCAGCGGGTGGCTGGTGAGCAGGAACTCGAGGACGTTTTCGCGCGCCTCGGCGACCTTTGCGGTGTCGGTGCGGATGACGAGGCCATCGTAGACATTGGTGGTGCAGGCGGTCTGCAAGGTGGGGAACCAGCGCACCTGGGGCTGGCCTTCGTCGTCTAGCATGACGTCGCCGCTGGCACGGTCGCGCTGGATGCTGCCCATCTCCACCAGGCACATGCGACACATGCCGACCGGGTCCATCTTGGGGTGATAGCAGAACACCGGGATATGGTCGCCGATGCTGCGCGCCGCATCAATCAGGTTGACGCCAGCCGGCACCTGAAACTCCTGGTCGTTGACGACGATGGTCACGGTCTCAGCCATGCATTCCTCCGCTGCTGCGCCCAACCGGGCGCGGCTCAGGCACTTGCCCGCCGGCGACGGCCACGAGGCGCCGGACTGGCCGCAGGCTTTTCTTCTACTGCGGGCTTCGGCTGCACGTGGGCGTTGAAATCATCCGGGAACTGGCGGATGGTGTGAATGATGGGGTTGGCGGCGAAATCGCCGAGGGCGCAGAGCGTCGTCCCGGCCATGTTCTTCGCCACGTTGTCGATCAGCTGCACATCACTCGGTTGACCTTCGCCCGCCAGGATGCGATCGAGCACCTTGTCCAGCCAGAAGGTGCCTTCGCGGCAGGGCGTGCACTTGCCGCAACTCTCGTGCGTGAAGAATTTGGTCACCTTCGAGGCAACCCAGGTCATGTCCACCGAGTTGTCCATCACGATGACCGAGGCCGAGCCGAGAATGGTGCCCAGGCCCTGCATGGCCTCGTAGGAGAGCGGCGTATCCAGAACTTCGTCCGTGCCTGGCACGATGGGGCCCGAGCCACCCGAGGGCAAGATCGCCTTTATGTTGGCGGGATCGCAGCCGGCGCAGTCGACCAGCAGCTCGCGGAAGGGCGTGCCCAGCGGCAACTCGTAGTTGCCGGGCCGCGGCACGTGCCCACTGACGCAGAAGACCTTGGTGCCCGAACTCTGTTCCGTGCCGATCGCGCGGAAGGCGGCGGCGCCGTTGTTCATGATCCAGGGGACGTTCGCCAGGGTCTCGACGTTGTTGACGACCGTGGCCTCGCGGTAGAGGCCGCCGCCTTTCTGCGCCGGGAATGGCGGGCGCACGCGCGGTTGACCCAGCACGCCTTCGAGGCTGCTGAGCATGGCGCTCTCTTCGCCGCAGATGTAGGCGCCCGCGCCGAGATGGGTGTAGACCGGGCAAGACCAGCCGCTGTCGAGGATGTTGTCGCCCGCGAAGCCGGCCTTAACGGCATCATCGATGCAACGATCCAGCTGCTGCGCGACATCCCAGAACTCGCCGCGCAGATAGATGTAGACGGCGGTCGCCTGGATGGCCCAGGCGCAGATCAGCGCGCCCTCGATGAGCTGGTGGGGATTGGCCTCCATGATCTCGCGATCCTTGAAGGTACCGGTCTCGCTCTCGTCAGCGTTGACCGCGACGTACTTGACTGGCTCGTTCTGCGGGATGAAGCTCCACTTCACGCCGGCCGGGAAGCCGGCGCCGCCGCGCCCGCGCAGGTTGGAGGCCTTGACCTCGTCAATAACCTCGGCGGGCTGCATGGCAAGCGCCTTCTGCAGCGCCTCATAGCCGCCGTTGGCCTGGTAGACCGCCAGCTTGTGCAGATCGGGGATTTCGCGCCCCCGCAACAAAATCAGCATGGGTTGTTCATCCCTGTGCCGCGGCCTCAAGTTCGGCGCGGCGCTCCTCAATCCAGGCCTTCATTTTGTGCATGTCCAGCGATTCCATGTAGTGGAAGTTGCACTGCAGCATGGGCGCCTTGTCGCAGGCGGCCAGGCACATGACGTGCTCGACCGTGAACAGGCCGTCAGCCGAAGTGCCGCCCTCCTCCACTCCAAGATAATCCTTGAGCTCGCGGTGGAAGACCTCGGCGCCGTTCAGCGCGCAGGGCAGATCGGTGCAGACCTGCAACCAGTAGCGTCCCTTTTCGCGTTCCGAGTACATGGTGTAGAAGCCGGCGATGGACTTGACCTGGGTCGGGTCCATATCGCAAAGCTCGGCCACTTCCTGGATACCCTGCGGGCTGACCCAGCCGTACTCTTCCTGGGCGATGTAGAGCAGTGGCATCACCGCCGAGCGCTTGTCCGGGTACTTGGCCAGGTGCTGCTCGATACGCTGCTTGTACTTGCGGTCGTGAATCGACATTACATTCGTCCCTGGCGCCTAGCGGTCGCAATCGCCCAGCACAATATCCACGCTGCCGATAATCGCTACCAGGTCGGCGATGAAATGCCCCTGGCTGAGCAATGGCAGCGCACTGATGTGCATGAAGGACGGTGTCTTGAAATGGACGCGGCGCGGCATGTTGCCGCCCGTGCCGTGCAGATAGCAGCCAATCTCGCCGCGCGGACTTTCGACGGCGGCGTAGACTTCCTCGTCCGGCGCATCGAAGCCAGACGTCCACAGCTTGAAGTGATGAATGACCGCTTCCATGCTCTGGCCCAGCTCGCTGCGCGGCGGCGGCACAAACTTGCGATTGTCGGAGCGGAAGGGGCCGCTGTCTTCGAGGCGCTCCAGCGCCTGGTGCAGGATTTTCATCGTCTCCCAGAGCTCGAGGACACGACACATGAAGCGGTCGTAGACATCGCCGTGCTCGCCGAGCGGCACGTTGAAGGTGAACTGGTCGTAGCCGCTGTAGGGGATGGACTTGCGCAGGTCCCAGTTGACGCCGCTGCCGCGCAGGGTCGGGCCGGACATGCCCCAGGCCAGCGCCCTGTCCGGCTCAATGACGCCCACGCCCTGGGTGCGGTCGATCCAGATGGGGTTCTTCTCCAGCAGGCGCTGGTAATCTTCGACTGCGCGCGGGAACTCGCCGAGGAACTTAATCAGCGTCGGCTTGAAGTCCGGCGTGATGTCGCGCCAGACGCCGCCGGGCCGGATATAGCTGCCCATCATGCGCTGACCGGAAAGCATCTCCAGCAGGTCGAGCACTTTTTCGCGCTCGCGAAAGGCGTAGAGCAGCACGCTCATGGCGCCCAGGTCGATGGCATGGGTACCGAGCCAGACCATATGGCTGGCGATGCGTTGCAGCTCGAGGCAGACCACGCGGATCAGTTGCGCGCGCGGCGGCACGTCGAGGTCGACCAGCTTCTCGACCGCCAGGCAGAAAGCCATGTTGTTCGAGAGCGGCGAGAGGTAGTCCATGCGGTCGGTCGCCGTGACGCCCTTCTCGTAAGTCTTGTTCTCGATGGTCTTCTCGATGCCGGTGTGCAGGAAGCCCACATCCGGCACGGAGTTGATGATCTGTTCGCCGTCCAGCTCCAGCAGCACGCGCAGCACGCCATGCGTGCTGGGATGATGCGGCCCCATGTTGAGGAGCATGGTATCGCCGGTGAAGGCGCGTTCCGAGACCAGCCCGCGCAACTCCTCGATGTTACCTTCCCAACGATTGACGTCAGGGGCATCCGTCGGCGTCTGAACGACTGCCATGTTCGTACCCTGCCTACTCTTTCGCGAAGGGCTTGTGCTTCATGATCTCTTCGGCGTTGAAGGAGAACTGCACCTGCTCGTAGCCGAGCGGGTAATCACGCCGCAGGGGATGCCCGTCCCAGTCCGCCGGCATCAGCAGGCGGCGCAGGTCCGGGTGACCGGTGAAGCGAATGCCCATCAGGTCAAAAATCTCGCGCTCAAGCCAGTTGGCCGCCGGCCAGACGGAGGTCAGGCTGGGCAGCCCGGGCTCGTCTTCCGGCACGAAAACCTTCACGCGCAGACGCCGGCTGTAGAGCATCGAGAGCAAATGGTAGCAAATGCCGAAGCGCTCCGGGCGCTCCTGCTCCGGCCAGTAATCCACCGAGCTGATGTCGGAGAGGAAGTTGTAGACGAGGCCGGAGGTGTTGCGCAGGAAGCGGCATACCGCCACCACGTCCTGTGGCGCGACCACCAGGGTCGTCTCGTCGCGGAAGCCCTGGGTCGCCAGCAGAACGCCGGGCATGGCGGCCTGTAGCGCGGCAGCAGGGTCTTGCGGCGGCGCGATTTCAGACACGCGGCGCCTCCCCGGCCCAGTCCATGATGGTCTCGCCATGCACCTTCTGGTGCAGCGTGAGCACGCCGTGCATCAGCTGTTCCGGGCGCGGCGGGCAGCCGGCGATGTAGACATCGACCGGGATGATCTCGTCAACGCCCTGCACGATTGCGTAGTTGTTGTAGATGCCGCCGCAGGAGGCGCAGTCGCCCATCGAGATGACCCATTTGGGCGAGGCCATCTGATCGTAGAGCTGCCGCACGACCGGCGCCATCTTGCGCGTAACGCGGCCGGACACGATGAGCAGGTCGGCCTGGCGCGGCGTGGCGCGGTTCAGTTCCATGCCGAAACGCGACATGTCGTAGCTGGAGGCCTGGGTGCTCATGTATTCGATGGCGCAACAGGCCAGGCCGAAGAGCAGCGGCCACATTGCGCCGGTGCGGGCCCAGTTGATCGCCTGATCCAGCGTGGTTGTCACCACGCCGAGGTTGCCAAGTTTCGTGCTTACTCCCATTCCAGCGCTCCTGACTTCCACTCATAGACGAGGCCGATGGTAAGAATGAGCGTGAAGACTCCCATGGTCACCAGGCCATACAACGCCAGCTCACGGAAAATCACGGCCCAGGGCAGGAAGAAGATCACCTCGATGTCGAAGAGGATGAAGAGCACAGCCACCAGGTAAAACTGAACCGGCAGGCGGCGGGTGCCCGGCCCGATCGGCTTGACGCCGCTTTCGTAGGGCGCTGACTTGCGCTCCGACGGACGCTGCGGACCGAAGATACGCGAGATGAACAGGATCAGCAGGGCGACCGCCAGCGAAATCACCAGCAGCGCGGTTATGGGTGCGAATTCCTGCAACGCCATAGCGCCTTCCCCGACCGTTTGTTCATTTTGGAGCAAACAGGCGCAGGTTAGCATAACTGGCGCGGCACGTCAAATAGTTTGCCGCATTAATTCAGGGTACAGGTGGCACCCGCTGACTGCCGAAAAGGGACAATCCCCTGGCTGCAACGGCGCGCGCAGCCAGGGGAAGCGGGCATTACAGCGTCAGATAGTCGCGCAGCTGACGGCTGCGCGAAGGGTGGCGCAACTTGCGCAGTGCCCTGGCCTCAATCTGCCGAATACGCTCGCGCGTCACGTGAAACTCGCGCCCCACTTCTTCAAGCGTGTGGGCCTTGCCATCGACGAGGCCATAGCGCTGTTCCAGCACTTCGCGCTCGCGTGGGCTGAGGACGCCCAACGCCGCCTGTATCTGTTCCTTCAGCATCTGACGGCTGGTGGCATCCACCGGGCCCGTCACTTCCTCGTCCGGGATGAAGTCGCCGAGGGTGCTACTGTCTTCGTGACCAACCGGGCTGTCCAGGCTCATCGGCTCCTGACTGATACGCTGGATGCGGCGCACCTTCTGGCCAGCGCGGCGCAGCTTGCGCTGCAACTCGACAGGGAGCGGCTGATCGTTCTCCTGCAGCTCGCGGATGGCCTTCGTCTCTTCCGGCTCCAGAAACTCCAATTCCAGCGCGATCTGCTCCGCGTCCGGCTCGGTGCCCAGTTCCTGTGTGAGATGCATCTGCACCCGCGCGAGGCGGTTGATGGTCTCGATCATGTGCACCGGGATGCGGATGGTGCGCGCCTGGTCCGCGATGGCGCGGCTGATGGCCTGGCGAATCCACCAGGTCGCGTAGGTGCTGAACTTGTAGCCGCGCGTGTGGTCGAACTTCTCGACTGCGCGCAGCAAACCGATGTTGCCCTCCTGGATGAGGTCGAGGAAGTTGATGCCGCGCCCCGTGTAGCGCTTGGCAATGCTGACAACCAGGCGCAGGTTGGCGCGCGTCAGGGCCTCAATGGCCAGCAGGGCGCGCTGCTCGACCAATTCGAAATGCTCCTCAAGTTCCTGCGGCAGCTCCGGCTCCGCCTGCAGCAGCTGGTGATACGCAGCCGCGTCGGGCAGCAATCCCTGCTCGCGCCAGTATTGCGCCAGCCAGCGCTGTACGGTCGGCGGCAGCAGGTAGAGCCCCTGCATGACGCGGAAGAGGGCGCGCGCCAGCCCGGTCCAGGCCTCGTCGCGGTCGTGGCCGCGCTGGTCCAGCCAGGCGCGAGCCCCGGAGTCGGCAGTTGTCTTGCGCTCCGCGCTGATGTCCTGCACTTCCTCAAGCAAGTCCTCCAGGCCGGGCGGCATCAACTCCTGCGCCGCTGCCAGCTCGCGCAACTGATGCAGATCACGCTGGACTTCCGTATAAACCAGCTCGCTGACAGCCCCGGCCGGCGCCTGGTTCACGAAGACCGAGTCTTCCTCCGAGGCAGCGTGCGCGTCCATCACCGTCTGCAGCTGCCGCTCGGCAGCAATCTGCATGCTCAGCCAGACCTCGTGGGTGGCGTCCAGCAGACGCACCTGTCCAATTTCGCGCAGGTACATGCGCACCGGGTCATCGGCCGGATCGCTGCGCTCTGCGAGAGTCTCTTCCTCGTCGTAGCTACCCAGTTCGTCCATGTCCCTGGCTTCCCAGGCTACTTCATCGAGCGTTGCGTTATCCCGTGCGGGCTGCGGCGGCGCCTCTGCCTGCCGGGTTCCATTCGAAACAAGGACCATGTCGGCTCCCTTCCAAATGTTGCGAAGTAAGGGTGAGAGCTATTTGGCAGTACCTGGATTCTCCAACTCCACGTCAATCAGATTACGCGCTATCACTGACAGTTTGATGCGCTCATGGAGGCCGTCCTTACCTTCGTCGACGTCGTTCATCAGGTAGTAAAGCTCCTGACGCTCGCGCTCGAGGCGCAGGCGTCGCAGGCGCAGGGCCATGCGCACCAGCTCGCGGCGCCAGTCGATGGTGTCGGCGCGCTTCATCACAATCACCAGATCTGCAGCGAAGCCTTCGCGCAGATGCGTGCGCGCGTGTTCCAGGTCGGTGGGTTGCATCTCGCGTTCCAGCTGTTGCAGGGTCTCGCGCTGCATGTCGTCGCCGTGCTCGTGGACCCAGGCCAGGGGCGCCAGTTCGTCCTGTTCCAGCGCACCCATCAGGCCGTCCAGCAGGCTGATGCAATCCCTGCTGATGAAGTCCGCCGTCTCGAAATCTACCAGCGGGCCGCGCATCAGCGGCACAGCGCCATCCGCCAGCTCGCGAAACTTGCGGTTGATCTGAAAGAGCAGCTCTGGCTGGCGCAAAAGGTTGCCGAGGAAGTCACGTTCGCGGCGCTGTTCATCGCGCAGGGGCTGTGGCGCGCGCTGCCCTGCTGGCGGCGCCTGGGTCGCGCCACCCCGACGCGGTCCCTGCGCGGGAGGCTGGCGCTGCGCCCACTGCAAGAGATCGGCCTCGGCAATACGCAGGCGCAGCGCAAGCTTCTGCAGATTGTCGTTCGTGTAGAGCTGGTTCTCCGACGCCAGCAACAGCGGCAGCAGCCGACGCGCCACCGCCTCGCGTTCCTGCAGCGTGGGCGCCGCCGGCAGCGCGGCCATCTCGGTCTCGATCACGTAGTCCGCCACCGGCGTGGCGTCCGTCACCAGTTGCGGCCAACGAGCCGCGTCGACGCGGATGAGATCGTCCGGGTCCTTCGAGCCGGGCAACTGCAACACGCGGATATCCAGCGCCAGGCGGCCGCTGTAATCCGCCTGCAGTGTCTGGCGCGCCACCTCGAGGCTGCGCATGGTGGCGTTCTGCCCGGCGCTGTCGGCATCCAGCGCCAGGATAACCTTCTGCGCCAGGCGCGGCGTCAGCAGGCGCAGTTGGGATTCAGTGAGCGAGGTGCCCATCTGCGCCACCACGTTCATGTGGCCGGCCTGATGCGCCTGAATGACGTCCATATAACCTTCTACGATTACCGCGGCGCTTTCGTTGCGAATTGCCCGGCGCGCGCGATCCAGACCGTACAGCAGGCGACTCTTGTCGAAGACGGTGGACTGCGGCGAGTTCAGATATTTCGGTTCATCCTCGTCGCTCAGCGCGCGCGCGCCGAAGCCGACTACGCGCCCGCGTTCGTCGCGAATGGGGATGAGCAGACGGTTGCGGAAGTAATCGTAGATGCGGCCATTGTCGTTGCGCCGCGCCAGGCCGGCATCGAGCAGGTCTTCGTCGCTGTAGTCCAGCTGCCGCAAATGCTCGCGCAGATGCTGCCAGCCCTCCGGCGCATGGCCCAGCGCGGTAATGCGCAGGGTCTCGTCCGCGAAGCCGCGCCGTTCGCGCGCGTAGTTCAGCACCTGTGGCGTATCCCAGAGCCGCTCCTGATACCAGTCCGCCGCCGCCTGCAGCAAGCCGCGCAGCACATCTGTGCGCGCAGCCTGCTGGCGCTGCTCGTCGCTCTGACGGCGCACTTCAACGCCCGCCTGGCGCCCGAGTTCCTCCAGCGCCTCGCGGAAGGACCAGCCGTGATGCTTCTGGGCAAAGGTGAAGAGGTCGCCGCCTTCGGCGCAACTGCCGAAGCAACGCCAGCTCTGGGTGTCCGGATTGACGATGAAGGAGGGCGTCTTTTCGCCGTGGAAGGGACAGTTGGTCTTGTAGTAGCGGCCGGCCTTCTTCAGCGCCACATGCTGCTGAATGTAGCTTACGATATCGATGCGGGACTTGATTTCGTCAGCTACGGACATCGTAATGTCCTCTGAATATCACTGCGAGTATACGGAGGCCCGACAGCGGCGGCAAGCGCAGCCAGTGCCGTGAGTCCGAAACGGAAGTGTAGCACATATGTTCGTATTCTGTCAACACCGGTGTTTGAAATGCGCTGTCGTGACTGCGTCTGCGACGGAGCCGCTACCTAGAAACCGCTCAGACGGGAGAGATCCACGCAGCCTTCCTGCAAGGCGCCGATTGCCTGCAACAATGCCAGGCGATTGTGGCGCAGGGCCACGTCCTCAACGTTAACGAGAACCTCATCAAAGAAGTCGCTGACCGCCGGCACCAGCGGCGCGAAGGCCTCCAGAAAGTCGTCGACGTCGGCGCAGGGCAGCTGTGCGGGCTGCGCTTGCTGCAGCGCTGCGTAGAGCGCCTGCTCCTGCGGCTCGCGCAGCAGCTCTGGCTGCAGGCAATAACGCTGTGGTTCGTTGCGGGTGATGCGCACGCAACGCGCGAAGCTGTCCAGAATCGTTGGCCAGTCCGGCCGCGCACGCCAGGCCTCAAGTTGGCGCGCGGCGTTGAGGGCGCGCCAGGGGTTGCCCGCTTGCTGCGCCAGCACGGCTTCGAGAGCATCCGCGGCAAAGCCCTGCTCCTGCAGCCAGGCGTGCAGGCGGGCGCCGAGAAAGTCCAGCAGGGCCTGGCGCGTCTCCTCGCTCACGTCGAGCGGCTGCGCCGCAGCGATCGGCGTCAGCAGCTTGTCGAGGTCGATGTCCAGGTCGCTGTTGCAGAGGATGCGGATAAGGCCGAGCGCAGCCCGCCGCAAGCCGTAGGGATCGGCGTTGGCGCGCGGCAGCACATTGGCAGCGAAGAGACCGACCAGAGTGTCGAGGCGGTCGGTCAGCGCCAGCAGCGTGCCCGCCGCGCTGGCGGGCAAGGCGTCCCCGGCGCTGCGCGGTTGCCAGAACTCGAAGATTGCATCGGCGACCTCGGGCGCATGGCCGCCCTGCAGCGCGTATTCGCGGCCCATCGTGCCCTGCAGCGAGGTCATTTCGACGACCATTTGTGTCGCCAGGTCGGCCCGCGCCAGTTGCGCCGCCTCCTGCGCGACCGCAATCGCTACAGCGTCCAGTTTCAGCAAGTGGCCCATCGCCGGCACCAGTTTCGCGACGCGCTGGTTCTTTTCCAGCATCGAGCCGAGGCGCTCGTGGAAGGTCAGCGTTGCCAAGCGTGGCAGATGCTGCGCCAGCGGCTTGCGCAGGTCTTCTTCGAAAAAGAAGCGGGCATCGCTGAAGCGGGCGCGCAACACATGCTCATTGCCGGCAACCACGTTGGCGAGGCCCTGTTCGTCGCCGTTGCGCACCGCGATGAACCAGGGCAGCAACTGCCCCGCCCCGTCTTCCACGGGGAAATAGCGCTGGTGCTTGCGCATGACGGCCACCAGCACCTGGTGCGGCAGGCGCAGAAAGTCTTCGTCGAAAGCGCCGCGCAGCGCCGTCGGCACTTCCACCAGGTTGCATACTTCATCCAGCAGGCCAGGATCGTCCGGGATGCGCCCGCCGACTTCGGCCGCCAGGGCGTCAACCTGGTCGAGGATGCGCTCGCGCCGGGTCGCGCGCTGCAGCAGGATGCCCTGCCCTTTCAATTGCCCGAAGTAGTCCGCGACATCAGAAACCTCGTGTTGCTGCGAGCCGTACTGGCGCGCCCCGCGGGTCATGCGGCCGCTGGCCGCGTCGGCATGGCGCAGCGGGATGATCGCCTCACCCAGCAGGGCCAGCAGCCAGCGTACGGGGCGCGAAAAGGCGACGCCGCTGGCGTTCCAGCGCATGGTCTTGCCGAAGCGCAGACCGGCGATCAACCCGGGCAAGGCCTCCGCCAATACTGCGGCGGCCGGCAGACCCGATATGTGCGTCCGCGCGACGACGTATTCGCCGCCGTCCATGGCGGCCACCTGCAATTCCTCGACTGCGACGCCGCGGCTGCGCGCAAAACCGAGGGCGGCGCGCGTCGGCTGACCCTGCCCGTCAAAGGCGCGACTCGCTGGCGGGCCCTTGACCAGCTGCTCTTGCGCAGATTGCTGCGCGGCGAGCTGGCGCACATGCAGCACGAGCCGGCGCGGCGTGGCGTCCACCGTCAGCCCCTGATGGCTGAGCCGCAGCTCCTCGAAAAAGCCCGGCGCTCCGGCCTCCAGCTGCGCGCAGGCGTGATCAACGTCTGCTGCTGGCAGCTCCTCGACGCCGATTTCCAGCAGGAAGTCCGACGGATTGGTCGCTGCTAAGGAGGGCGGCGGCAACTGCGGCACGACCGGAGCGGCCCAGCGTTCGTTGCGCAGCGGATGCCCGAGCGCATCGCGCTGGTTGACCCAGGCGTGGGCCACAGCGCGCGCCTTTTCACGCATGCGCCGAAAGAAGGTCGCGCGCTCGGTGACGCCGATGGCGCCGCGCGTGTCCAGTACATTGAATAGGTGACTTTGCTTCAGCAAGTAGTCATAGGCGGGCATGATGGCGCCGGCCGCCAGCGCGCGCGCGCCTTCACGTTCCCAGGCGTTGAAGACCTGGTGCAGCTCCTGCACGTCGCCGATTTCGAAGTAGTAGCGGCAATGCTCGATCTCGCTCTGCAGGAAGACATCGCCGTAGCTCAGGCCGCCCAGCCAGTTGATGTCCCACACGCTGTCCACATTTTGCAGCGCCAGCACGATGCGCTCGATGCCATAGGTGATTTCCACCGACACCGGCTCCAGCTCCAGGCCGCCGGCCTGCTGAAAATAGGTGAACTGGGTGATTTCCTGGCCGTTGAGCCAAACCTCCCAGCCCAGACCCCAGGCGCCCAGGGGCGGACTCTCCCAGTTGTCTTCCACAAAGCGGATGTCCTGTTCCTCCGCCTTCAGCCCCAGCGCCCGCAAGGAGTCGAGATAGAGCTCCTGCGGGTTGCCGGGGTCCGGCTTCAGGATGACCTGATACTGGAAGAAGGTCTGCATGCGGTTGGGGTTTTCGCCGTAGCGCCCGTCATCGGGGCGGACGCTGGGCTCGACGTAGGCCACGCGCCAGGGCTCCGGCCCGAGCACGCGCAGCAAGGTGGCGGGGTTGTTGGTGCCCGCGCCGACCTGCACGTTGTAGGGATTCCACAGGACGCAGTCCTGTTCCGCCCAGAAGCGGTGCAGCCGGAGAATCACTTCCTGAAAATCTGGAGCCATGCTCATCCCTGAATTGTCATGGTCGCGTTGACATGCCCTTGGGACGCAGGCGGGCCGACCGCGCGGCAGGCCCTGCTGCCTGCGGTCGACCCTGTGGCTTGCCGTTCGGCACTACTCAGTTGCGGCGCAGGTCGCCGGCCATGCTGAAGAGGCTGCTCATGCGCGGCTGGCGCGCCTTTTCGTCTTCCTTGCCAAAGTTGATGGGTTCGCCATGGACGTCGATCGCCTGCACGGAGAGACCCAGGCTTTGCAGTTCCTTGACGAGCACGCGGAAGCTGGTCGGAATACCCGGCTCCTCAATCGGCTCGCCCTTCACGATCGCCTCATAGGTCTTGACGCGACCCTGGACATCGTCAGACTTGACGGTCAGCATTTCCTGCAGCGTGTAGGCCGCGCCGTAGGCTTCCAGCGCCCACACTTCCATTTCACCAAAGCGCTGGCCGCCAAACTGGGCCTTGCCACCCAGTGGTTGCTGGGTTACCAGGCTGTAGGGCCCGGTCGAACGCGCGTGCACCTTGTCTTCGACGAGATGCGCCAGCTTGAGCATGTTCATCATGCCCACGGTCACCGCGCGGTCGAAGGGCTCGCCGGAGCGTCCGTCGTAAAGCGTTTGTTTGCCATAGAGCGGCAGGGGCTGACCGCTGCGGAACATGACCTGGTCGGCCAGCTTCAGCAGCGCGGCGCTGTCCGTATCCTGCGGCAACTCGATGTCCGGCTCCGCCCACTCCATCCACAGACGCAACACCAGCTCGAGCGCGTTTGTATCACGCCGCTCGCGCTCACGCGCGGTCAAGCCATCGGTACTGAACATGAGTACGTCGTCGGGGTTGACGTCGCGCTCGCGCAGCCACTCCTCCAGCACTACGCGCCGCGCATAAAAGGGATCAGTCAGCAGCAGTTCCTGGTCCAGGCTGTCGTTGGCGCCCAGCCATTCGGCGATGTAGATACGCCGAATTTCGTCATCGTCCTGGAGATCTTCCGCCTCGAAGCGCGCCTTCACCCACACCAGCGCGCGTTCGGTGATGATCTGCCAGGCGTGGTCGATGAGCCAGGCGCGGCCCAGCTCCACCTGGATTTCCTCCTCGCGCGCGCCATCGAACACCGGCGTCAGCGCGCGGAAGCCGAGGCGTTCGACCGCCCAGCCCAGGTGAATTTCCAGCACCTGGCCGATGTTCATGCGGCCCGGCACGCCCAGCGGGTTCAGGATGATCTCGACAGGACGCCCGTCCTGCAGGTAAGGCATGTCCTCGATGGACACGACCTTGGAGATGACGCCCTTGTTGCCGTGGCGCCCGGCCATTTTGTCACCCACGGTCAGCTTGCGCTTCTGCGCCACACTGACGCGCACCATTTTCTCCACGCCGGCCGGCAGGTCGCGGTGTTCCTCACGCGTGAAGGTCTTGATATCGACCACCTTGCCTGAAACGCCGTGCGGCAAGCGCAGTGAGGAATCTTTCACCTCGCGCGCCTTCTCGCCGAAAATTGCGCGCAGCAGTTTCTCCTCCGGGCTCAGCTCCTTCTCGCCCTTGGGCGTGATTTTGCCGACCAGGATGTCGTTGGGACCGACATCGGCGCCGATGCGCACGATGCCCTCTTCGTCGAGGTCCTTCAGCGCGTCCTCGGCGACGTTGGGGATGTCGAAGGTGATCTCCTCCGCGCCCAGCTTGGTGTCGCGCGCTTCCAGCTCGTGCTTCTCGATATGAATGCTGGTGAACTTGTCGCGGCGCAGCAAATCCTCGCTGACCAGCAGCGCATCCTCGTAGTTGCCGCCATCCCAGGAAAGGAAGGCCGCCAGCACGTCATGCCCCAGCGCCAGGTTGCCGTGGTCGGTGGAGGAACTGTCTGCGATGATCATGCCGCTGGTGACGCGTTGCCCCTTGAACACCACCGGGCGCTGGTCGATACAGGTGGACTGATTTGAACGATTGTACTTGCGCAGCCGGTGCTCGCGCAGTTCGCCCTCGTCACTGCGAATGGTAATCAGGTCGCCCTGAACGCCAAGCACCTCGCCATCGTAATCGATGATCATCACCTGGCCGCTGTGGCTGACTGCCTCGCCTTCCATGCCGGTGCTCACGAGCGGGACATCCGGCTGCAAGAGGGGCACCGCCTGGCGCTGCATGTTCGAACCCATGAGGGCGCGGTTGGCGTCATCGTGCTCCAGGAAGGGAATCAGCGCGGCGCTGATACCCACGATCTGGCGCGGCGCCACGTCCATGTATTCCACCCGCCGGGCCGGGAAGACCGCGAACTGCTGGTTTTGGCGGCCGGTGATGCGCTGATTTACGAACTGGTAGCGGTCGTCGAGGGGCGCGTTGGCCTGGGCGATGACGTAGCGGTCTTCCTCATCGGCCGAGAGGTAGGCAATCTCGTCCGTGACGAAGGGTATGACCGGAACGTTCTCGATGCCGGCCTGTGCCAGCTTTGTGGCCAGGCCGCTGTCGATGAGCGCGTCTTCTTCGGTGAGCAGTATCCCCTGCTCATCCTCGACATCCTCGCCGACACGGCGGCCAATGATGCCGGGGTTGTCCGGTGCTATGGTGGCGACGACCTTGCGGTAGGGTGTTTCGACGAAGCCGTACTGGTTGACTCTGCCGTAGCACGCCAGGCGACCGATGAGGCCGATATTGGGGCCTTCGGGCGTCTCGATCGGGCAGATGCGGCCGTAGTGGCTGTGGTGCACGTCGCGCACGTCGAAGCCTGCTCGCTCGCGCCGCAGGCCGCCCGGCCCCAGCGCTGACAGCGTACGCTTGTGCGTCAGTTCAGCCAGGGGGTTGGTCTGTTCCATGAACTGCGAAAGCTGCGATGAGCCGAAGAACTCGCGGATGGAAGCCACCACCGGGCGAATGTTTACCAGCGCCACTGGCGTCAGGTTGTCGGAGTCGCGGATGGACATGCGCTCCTTAACCACGCGCTCGGTGCGGCGCAGGCCCACGCGCATCTTGTTCTGGATGAGCTCGCCAACCGTCTTGATGCGGCGGTTGCCCAGGTGGTCGATGTCGTCCGGGTTGGCCTGATTGTTGTTAATGGCAATCATGCGCGCAATCAGCTTGACAATGTCGACCTTGGTGATGGTGCGCACTTCCATCGGCACGATACCATCCAGTTGCAGGCGTTGGTTGAGTTTGTAGCGCCCCACGCGCTCGAGGTCGTAGCGGCGCTGGTCGAAGAGTTGGCCGTAGAGAAACTCACGGGCGTTGTCCAGCGTCGGCGGGTCGCCGGGTCGCATGCGCTTGTAGAACTCGATCAGGGCAGCCTCGGCGATCGTCTGCCCCTTCTTCAATTCCCACACCGGCTCTTCGTTGATGGAGTTCTGAATGAAGGGACGGTCCGGATCATTGTCGACATCACGGAAGAGCTTCAGCAACTCCTGGTCGCTGCCCTTCTTCACTGGCGACTTTTTCTTCGGCAGCGCATCATCGACGGCGGCCAGCGCGCGCAGCAGAAGCGTCACCGGCACAGTGCGTTTGCGGTTGAACTTAAGGGTGAGATAGTCTTTCTTGCGCGTTTCGAATTCCATCCAGGCGCCGCGGTCGGGGATCAGGCGCGCCGAAGAGAGCCTGAGCCCGGTGGTGCGGTCCTCTTGTGCGTCGGCATAGACACCGGGCGAACGGATCAACTGGCTGACGACCACGCGCTCGGTGCCGTTGATGATGAAGGTGCCCTTCTTCGTCATCAGCGGGAAGTCGCCGAGGAAAATGTCCGAGAGCATGACCTCTTCGCCAGCCTCATGATTGACAAGGGCCACGCGCATGTAGAGCGCCGAGCCGTAGGACATGTCGCGCTCGAGGCAGAGGCTTTCGCTGTAGGAAGGCTTCTCGAACCAGTAGTCCAGGCCGAATTCCTTCGCCTCGTTGCTGTTGCCCGGCAAATACAGGCGCAGCTTGCCGTTGAAACTCTCGATCGGGCTGATTTCATCGAAGAGTTCGGCCAGCCCTTCATTCCGGAAACGCTCGAAAGAATCCAGCTGAACCTGAATGAGCGACGGCAAGGGCATCGAATTGTGTGTGCGGGCGTAATTCTTGGTACGGTCTCTCAGTTGCACTGGCCTTGCCCCCTGGGCATTCTCTGCCAATATGCGAGCACAAAAGCCGCAGCCTGGCGGCTCCGGTCAACGCGGATACGTCTGTATGGAAAGGTTGATTTCAAATTGGATTCAACAGAACCTGTGAGATCCGTTGTCAAGTGGCTGCGCGGTCAGTGTACACGACTTGCAGCCACAGTGTCAAGGGATTGAAGGGGTCGCTGGAGTCTGCCAGCAACGCTCAGCCCTGTACCCG
Organism: Phototrophicaceae bacterium; assembly: GCA_965223965.1. GTDB lineage: Bacteria > Chloroflexota > Anaerolineae > Aggregatilineales > Phototrophicaceae > JAGWBD01. Next base: position 484,912 of record CBDCXX010000006.1, on the reverse strand, counting down.
CGGCGGGCGCAGCACGGGCTTTTGCACCCGCTCCAGCACCTGCTCCATCAGGCTGGTCTGCCTGACGACCTCGCGCAGCGCCTTAAGCGCCTTGCCAGGTGGCTCGGCCGTGGACATGAAGGCGAGGATGTACTGTCGCGGCCCGAAATCCAGCACCCCGGCATCGTTGTAGACGGCACCGGTGGCGATCTCACTGGTCAGGATAATTCCCTGCTTGCCAATGTAGCCGGGCGCGAAGACGCGTTCGATCGGGGAGCGGAACCCTCTTTCCGCTATGCCAAGTATTCTACGCGTCTTCTGCAGGGCTTTCGTTACCCTGGCACCAGTGTGGTATTGTTCCCCGCACGCTATGAAATCGTAGCCCTGCGCCAGGTCACTTGCCGTGAAGGCGTTGAAGATCCAAAACTCGCGCTCCCCGACATTAACCAAGCGCCCGTTCTTTTCAGAAGGTTGGAAGCGTAAGTCGAAAAGGCCAAGGGTAGGGCCGATATCCCAGGCGAAGAGCCCGTTCTGCATGCCGATGGAAAGCAGGAAATCGTTGAACTTCTCGAGGGCGTTGTCCTCGCCTGGCACCAGGCTGGCCACATGATCCAGCACGACGGCGGTGAAGTAGTTGCCGCTGTGCACCGCCATGTCCCACATGGCACTGTCCGGCTCATCCTGCTGTTCTTCCGGCGGGACATGGAGATAGTACCAGGGCACCACGAAGGCCTTGAAGCAACTGGCCACCGGCATAAGCCTGTTCGCGTTGATCTGGATGCGGAACAGCTCGTCGCCGCTTTCGCCGAGCGCGCGCAAATCGAGCGCCATATTGTGTCCGGCCACAGCATTCTGCAACTGCTCGCGCATGCGCTCCAGTGAATCCGCCGGCACCCGGACGCTCTGGCTTGTGTCGCTGCGCCGCAGGGGCAGACCTGCTACGAGGGTCAGCAAGCTACGGCGGCTGAGCATCATGACTTATTCCGCAGTGAGCGCCGCCACCAGTGACGGCAGTGCGTCGCAAACGAGATCGGGTTGCAGCGGGCTGGAGTCCAGTTCTTCCTGTGTGGCAATGCCGGTCATGACCAGCGCCGTGCGCATGCCCACGCGCGCGGCGCCCAGAATGTCCGTGTTCATGCGGTCGCCGATCATGAGGGTCTGCGCCGGCTGGCTGCCCAGCAGCTCCAGCGCCGCCTCAAACATGGGCGCGTGCGGCTTGCCGATGACGAGCGGCTCTACACCGCTGGCGGCCTGCAGCGCGGCCAGCAGGCTGCCGGCGCCGGGCGCGATGCCATTGGCCGCGGGGAAGGTGGTGTCCGGATTGGTGCCGATGAAGCGGGCGCCACTGCGGATCAGGTGGCTGGCACGATGCAAATCATCGTAGGACAGATCCCGGTTCAGGCCCGCAACCACCACGGCCACATCTTCATCCGCCACACAGAAGCCCGCCGCGCGCAGCTCTTCGCGCAGGCCGGCGCCACCGAAGACGTGCACACGCGTGCCTGGCGCGTGATGTCGCTTCAACCAGGTGGCAGTCGCCGTGCCGGAAGTCACGATGCAGCTGGCGGGCACATCAGGCACACCCAAGGCAGCGAGCTTGCGCACATAGTCATGGCGCGTTTTGCTGCTGTTGTTGGTCGCCAGCACCCAGGGCAGGTTTCTGCGTTGCAGCAGTTCGAAGAAGTCGTGAAGACCGGGCAAGGGATCGTCGCCGCGCCAGAGCACCCCGTCCATATCCGAGACAAGCGCCCTGATGCCGCTGATGTTCATGCGCGCTCCTGCTTACCGCACCGGATAGTATACTTGTCACGGGTAATTCGTTCAAAAAGACGCGAAGGGGCGGGCATGGGGGCTGCGAGAGCGCGGGCGGGCGGGCGCCGGCGCGTGCCAGCCGTCGCCCTGCTGATATTGCTGGCGGGCGCCTGGCTACGCTGGCGCGCGCTTATGGCGGGCCTGCGTTTCACACCGGACGAAGCCTTCTTCAGCACTTTCGCGCGCGCGGCCGCCATCCAGGGAGACTGGTGGCTCGGCGGCGCGCTGGACAAGCCACCGCTGGCGCTGTATGCGAATGCGCTGGCGCAGGTCGCTGTGGGCCCGCTGGAGCAGGCGGCGCGTCTGCCTGGCGTCCTGGCGGGCATCCTGCTGCTGCCGCTGCTCTACGTCCTCACCCGCGACCTCTACCCGCACAGCCCCCCTGCCCTGCCTGCACTCAGTCTGTTGCTGGCGGCCTGCTCACCGCTGCTGGCTGCCGCCAGCGCCAGCGCGCTTACGGACGGTCTCATGTTGACCTGCGTCGCGGCGGCGCTGTGGCTGGCTGTGCGCGGACGCCTGGGCTGGAGTGGCCTGCTCTTCGGCATCGGCCTGGCCAGCAAGCAGCAGGCGCTCTTCAGCCTGCCGCTGATTCTGTGGGCCGCCACGAGCCATGCGCCGCTGACTGCGCGTCGCATGTTGCGTTTCGGCGTGGCGCTGGCGCTCTGTATTGGCCTGATACTGTGGTGGGACGTCGCACGTCCTGGCGCGAGCATTAACTTGCTGGCCCTCGCCAACAACACTCCGGAGGGACTCGCGGAGTTCGGCGCCCTGCCGGCCCGCCTGCGTATCTGGCTGGATCATGCGAATGCGCTTTTCTGGCCAGGCTGGCCGGGCGGCCTGCTGCTGCTCAACGGACTCCTCGCTCTCGTCTGGCGCGTGCGCAGCAGAGCGTGGCAGCAACACAATCGCACGGACCTGGCGTTGGCCATATTCGTCGCCGGTTACTCCCTGCTGCTGCTGCTGCCGGCCTTTCCACTATATGCGCGTTATCTGCTGCTGCTGCTGCCCGCGCTCCTGCCGCTCTGCGCGCGCGGACTTTGCTGCAGCGCGATGCTGTTCGCCTCACGCCTGGCTCCGCTACAAATCAGGCCGCGTCCGGCCCTGCTGCTGACAGCGCTGCTGCTTGTTCTGCTGCAACCCGCGCCTGGCCCGGACCCGCATGCCGGCATCGACGAACTGGGCGCCTGGCTGGCCGGGCGACCCGTCGCCACCGTCGTCTATGACCGCTGGCTGGGCTGGCAGCTGGGCTTCTATCTGGGCACCTGGCATGACAAGCGCGTGACCTGGTACCCCGACCCCACCGCGCTGGCCGCGGATGCGCGCCGGCTCTGTGAATTCGGTCCGCGTTATTTGCCCGCCCCGCGCGACGTCGAGGTCGGCCCCTGGCTGGAGGCCATGCGGGCAGCCGGTTTCGCGGTCACAGTGGCGTGGGAAAACGATGGCTACGAGGCCTGGCAATTTTCACCTCCCTGGCGCGAGCAGGCCGACTGTCCCGCGTCGCCCTGAGCGCAACCGCATTGCGCCGGCACCGGTGCAGGTGTACCTTTTATTGACGAAAGTGTGAGGAGGAAGGCGGATGCGGCCGGGGATCCTGCTGCGGGTGCTTGCGCTGCTGCTGATCATCCCCGCTGCCGGTTGCTTTCAACAGGTCGGACAGGTGCCCCGGGATCTGGAGGTGGAACTGCTGCCCGCCCGCCGCAGCGAGCGCAGTGTCACCCTGCAAGCCACGTCCTCGCTGCCCATCACGGTGATCGCGCCCACGCCACTGCAGGACGGGCCTGCCATTGCGCCCACTGTCGCGGTTGTGGCAGGCGGGTTTTTCATCACACCGCGCAGCCCGGACGTTCCTTCGATGGCGGAAGGCGAAAGCGGAGGATTCACCACCTTTTCGCTGCCAACTCCCACCTTTACGCCGAGACCGCCGGGAGTCGACGAGGTCAGCGCAGAGTGCATCCACATCGTCAGCGGCGGAGACACGGTGTATGGCATCGCCCTGCAGTACGACAGCACTGTTGAGGACATGCGCGCGGCCAACCCCTCGCTTTCGGGCGACAACCCGATCATTTTCCCCGGGCAGCAACTGGTCATCGCCAGCTGCGCGGAGCTGCAGAGCGGGGACTTCGTGAGCCCGGTCAGCGCGGTCGTGACGCCGGCGCCGGCGCTCATCGTCATGACCAGCATGCCTTTCGGCTTCCGGGTGCACATTGTGCGTAGCGGGGAAACGCTGTTCAATATCGCGCTAAACTACAGCCTAACGACCGAGGACCTGATCGACGCCAACAACCTGCCCGATCCGGACCGTCTCGACGTCGGCCAGGAGATCGTGATCCCGCCAGGCGGCTAGCGGCTGCCGGTCACGGTTGCCGCGCGCAGGCGGATGTCATCGAAGCTGACGCTGGCCCGGCGCCCGGTGGCGCCCAACGCCACGGCCAGTTCGCCACTGTCAAACTCGTCGTCAAAGGCCTCGGCCACGAACACGTCGTTGATGAAAAGGGCCAGGTAATTCTGCGCGCACACGATGCGCAGTTGGTTGGCGTGCATACCCTGACGGATGACGCCGTGGTAGCGCCAGGGCACCAGCTCGAAGAGCATTTCGCGCGCGGCGTTGGCCACCTGGATGCTGAATTCGCCGCGGCTGGAGAGCAGGAACCAGTAGCCGTTGCCCGCCTTGTCCGCCCGGCACAGCAGGCCGAAGCCGTTGCCGAGCAGGCCCTCCGTCTGGCGCACAGTCGCGTTGATGAGGAGGTCACTGTGCGTCACGTTGTTGCCGGCGGTCAGGTAGCCCAGCTCCGGCCCCACACTGAGCGCGAGGGCGTTGCGCTCCAGCCTGGCGCTGGCAATTTCCTCGCCGAGGTCGAAGAGGTCCCAGGTGGCGGGACGCTGAAAGGTGTAGTTTGCCAGCTCTGCGCCGGCGCGGACGCTGCGGGTCGGCCCGCGCACGCCCATGACTGACTCGATGGCTGGCGCGCAGGCCACCAGCGTCGGCAAGACGCAGAGTAATACGAGCGCAGCCCGGCGCAACCCCCTGGCGCGGGCCCTGCGCCACTGTCCGGGGTTCAGGATTGGCCGAATCCTTTGCTGAATATCTGCATGGGTGTATAATCGCAGTGCATGCTGACGATCGCCAGGCGGGACGGGACCGGGACAATCGCCCATGATTGAAGTCGTCATCGACAGCATCCGCGTTAGCCTGATGTCGCAGGAACGCCTTGTGGTGCTGCTGGACCCGGACAGCGACCGCTACCTGCCCGTCTGGATCGGCCCTTGCGAGGCGGACGCCATCACCCTCGAGCTGCAGGAAAAAGTTCGGCCCCGTCCACTGACGCATGATTTGCTGCGCAACGTGATTGGCAGCATGGACGGCAAGGTGCTGCACGTCATCATTCGCTCGCTGCGCAAGGACGTATTCCACGCGCACATCGTCATCGAGGTCGGCGAGCGCAAGCTGGAAATCGACTCGCGCACCAGCGACGCTATCGCCCTGGCCGTGCGCACCCGCTCCCCGATTTACGTCGAGGACGAGGTCATGCGCGAAGCCGGCATCCGCCGCGAGGGCGACATTGAGGACGAGCTGGGAGTCGGCAACGAAGACAATGGGGACGAAGCTCCCCTCAGCGTCTTTGAAGACTTCCTCGATACCCTTGACCTTGATGACCTGGAAGACGACGACCAGACGCCCGCGTGAGTCCGCTTCAGCGCGAGGCCGTCATGAGCGATCCTCCTCCTTCCGAACATCAGGAACGCAGCACGCCCTTCAGCCCCGAGGCTGAAGAAGCGGTGCTGGGCGCCATCCTCAGCAACCCGGGCGCATGGTTCGGCATCGCCGCCTTCCTGCAACAGGACGATTTCTTCCTGCTGCGCCATCGCTGGATCTGGGAAGCGATGCAGCGCATCTCAGAACGCAACGAGAACCTCGACTTCCTCACGGTCGGCGAGGAGCTGGCGCAACTGGGGCACCTTGAAGAAACCGGCGGCACTGCCTGGCTCATCCGCCTCATAAACAACACTCCCACTTCGGTGCACGCCGAAGTCTACGGCCGCATCGTGCAGCGCGCGGCGCTGCGCCGCCGCCTGCTTGCCGCCGCCGAGTCGATCCGCGGCGTGGCCCTGGACGAACAACAGACGATTGAAAGCGTCATCGAGCAATCCGAGGCGCTGGTATTCGAGGCCACCGAGAATCGCACGCGCCGTGACCTGCTGCCCATCAGCGTGGCCATCAGCGACTACTACGAACGCATTGAGTATCTCATTCGCCACAGCGATACGCCGCTCGGCCTGCCCACCGGCTTCCGCGCCGTCGAGCAGTTGATGGGCGGCATGCAGCGCTCGGACCTGCTGGTCTTTGCCGGCCGACCGGGCATGGGCAAGACCAGTTTCATGCTCTCGGTCGTGCTCAACGTCGCCCGCCTCGGCAGTCGCGTGGCGCTGTTCACGATGGAGATGGGCGTGGAACAGATCGTCCAGCGCCTGGTCTCCATGGAAACCGGCATCAACATGCAGCAGCTGCGCCTCGGCCAGGTCAGCCCGCAGGAGCAGGGGCGTCTGCTGGAGGCCATGGGCCGGCTCAGCGATTTACAGATTTACATTGATGACACGCCGGCACTGAACCCGCTGGAGCTGCGCGCCAAATGCCGCCGCATGCACCTGGAGCACGGCATTGACCTTATCCTCGTCGATTACATGCAACTGATGAACGCGGGCGGCGCCTACGAGAACAACCGCGTGCAGGAAATCAGCTACATCAGCCGCAGCCTGAAGGAGTTGGCGCGCGAACTCAACGTGCCGCTGCTCTCCGCCGCCCAGCTTTCGCGCGCCGTCGAGCAGCGTCAGGACAAACGGCCGCAACTCCGCGACCTGCGCGAATCAGGCTCGATCGAACAGGACGCCGACATCGTCATGTTCCTCTATCGCGACGAGGTCTACAATGAGGCGACCGATATCCCCGGCCAAGCGGACATCATCGTCGCCAAGCATCGCAACGGCCCCACCGGCACCATCTCGCTCTTCTTCGACAAGACCATCACCCGCTTCCGCGACGTCAACGCCCAGCGGATCGACCTGGGGCGCAACTGATGCAGACCTTCGCCGGCTTCCGCGCCGGATTGAGCCGGCACACGCCCCTGCCCGCCAGCTTCTTCAGTGAACTGCTGCCGCTCATCGACGACCTGGCGGAGCTGCAGCTGACACTCTGCTGTTGCCGCGCGCTGGCGCAGAAGGATGCGCCCCAGCGTTACCTGCACCTGGCGGAGCTGCAGGCAGATGAGCATTTGCTGGCCGCCCTGCAGCGCAGCGCGCCCGACCAGGCGGCGACGGACACGTTGCAGCAAGCCCTGCAGCGCGCCCTGGCCCGGCGCAGCCTGCTGGCTGTGAGCGTCGGCGCCGAAGAAGATGCGCAGGAGCTTTACTTCCTCAACAGCCCGGCCGGCCGCGACGCGGTCGCGCGCATCGAGGCCGGCGAGTGGCTGCCCGGCGACGCACAGCACCCGGTCGAGCTGATGCCGGAGCGGCCCGGCCTGTTCCGCCTTTACGAGGCCAACGTGGGTACAATCACGCCCATGCTCGCCGATGAGCTGAAAGACGCCGAGGCCAGCTTCCCCCATGCCTGGCTGGAGGAAGCGCTGCAGCTGGCCGTACAACACAACAAGCGCAACTGGCGCTATGTGCGCGCCATTCTGGAACGCTGGGACAAAGAGGGACGGGATCGTGGAATTGCCGGACGAGCTGCCGGAGAAGATGGACGACGCTTCGTCAGCGGTCGCTATGCCGAATTCATCGACAGCTGAAGCGGAGCGTTGCGAGCGTTGTGGCGAGCTGCCGCTCTGCGACGGCCTGGGCGTGCTCAGCCACGACGTACCCTACGACCATCCCGACTTCGGCAAGCTCTTTCGCTGCCCACACCTCGGCGCGGCCAGCGACGAGGAGCGCCAGGCCCGGCTGCGGCGACTCAGCAACCTGGAAGCCTTCGCCGACAAACGCTTCGACAACTTCGAGGTGCCGCGCGCCCAGATCAGCGCCGGCGAAAACAAATCGCTAAAATTCGCTCGCGACAGCGCGCGCAACTTTGCCGAAGAGCCGACGGGCTGGCTCATCCTGAGCGGCACCTATGGCAGCGGCAAGACCCACCTCGCGGCAGCAGTCGGCAACGAACGTCTGGCACAGGGCGACGTCGTCCTGTTCATCACCGCGCCGGACCTGCTCGACCATTTGCGCAGCACCTACGGGCCCACCTCCGAAGTCGGCTACGACGAACAATTCGAGCGCATTCGCAGCGCGCAACTGCTCATCCTCGACGATCTCGGCGCCGAGAACCCCAGCCCCTGGGCCGGCGAGAAGCTCTACCAGCTGCTCAATCACCGCCACAGCCGGCGCCTGCCCACCGTCATCACCACCAACGTCGACCTCGACAGCATCGAGGGCCGCATCCGCAGCCGCATGCTCGACGAGGAGCTCTTTCGCCACGCCAGCATCTCCGCGCCGGACTATCGCACGGAGACCGGCCTGCGTCAGCAACAGCTCACCAACCCGAGCCACTACCGCGACATGAGTCTCGACAACTTCGACGTCAGCGCCGGAGCCAGCACTGACGAGCGCAAGAACCTGGAAAAGGCGCTCCGGGCCGCGCGCGACTATGCCGAGAACCCCGATGGCTGGCTGGCGCTGCTGGGGAATTACGGCAGCGGCAAAACACATCTCGCCGCCGCCATTGCCAACCACCGGATCGACCGCGGTTTCAAGGTCGTCTTCAGCACTGTACCCGACATGATGGACTGGCTACGCGTGTCCTTCAACAGCGGCTCTACCCTCAGCTTTCAGCAGCGCTTCCAGATGCTGCGGGACGCGCCCCTGCTGGTGCTGGACGATTTGCCCACCAGCCAGGGCACGCCCTGGGTACGCGAGAAACTGTTTCAGCTGATCGAGTATCGCTACACCGGCCAGCTGCCCACGGTGTTCACCAGCGCCAACCAGATCGAGCAGCTGGATGAGCGAATCGCCACTCGCCTCTACGACCGGCGCCGTTGCCGCATCCTCGCCATCACCGCGCGCGCCTACGCGCTGCGTAACAAGGACAGCGGGCCGCGACGATGAGCATCAGCGACCGGGTCAGCAGCGCGCGACCAGTCGCCACGCGCGGCCGCATCGAAGAACTGCTCTTCAGCAGCGGGCGCGTTGCCACCAGCATGCACTGGAGCGACACGGCGGACTGGCTGCGCGAGCATCCGCAGTGGACGCGCGCGCTGTGGCGCAACGGGCAGCTCGTCGGCCTGCTGGCCTGCACAGTGCCGCTCTCCGGCAACAGCTGGCTGCGCATCTGCGCCTTGCAGGATGGCGTGGACGCCCGCGCCAGCTTTCGCGAGTTGTGGCTGCAGCTGCGCGCGGCCCTGCAAGGGGAAGGCGTCATCCAGGTCAACCTGCTCTGCGGCCAACAGGACTGGCTGCGCGACTGCCTGCCGGACAGCGGTTTCCGCCGCAGTGAAGAGGTCATCAGCCTGCGCCGCGCCTTCACGCTGTCCGCTCCTCCCGGCGACGACCTGGCGCACATCCGCCCGGCTACTGACAGCGACCTTGAGGGCCTGCGCGAACTCGACGCAGCTGCCTTCGCGCCACGCTGGCACATGTCCGACGGCGAGTTGCGCCGCAATCTGCGGCGGGCGGCCTGCTTCACGGTCGCTGTGGCGGACGGGCACATTCATGGCTTCCAGGTCACGACGCGGGGCGCATTCGATGTACATCTGGCCCGGCTCGCGGTGGCGCCGCAGCATCAGGGCGCGGGCCTCGGCAGGCAGCTGCTGGTCGATGTCATCCGACGCCTTGACAGCCGCAAGTTCGACTCACTGACGGTCAACACCCAGGCGGACAATTATCGGTCGTTGCGCCTTTACCGGCGCTTCGGCTTCCTGCGCAACGGCGACGATTTTACGGTCTGGTCGCAGCCGCTTGACCAGGCAGGCGAGCCATCATGAAAAAGATCTTCCGCGCCGAGGACGCCAGCCTCGACGACCTTGCGGGACGCCGGACTGGCATCATCGGATACGGCAACCTGGGACGACCCTTCGCGCTCAACCTGCGCGACAGCGGGCTGGACGTCATCCTCAGCGAGCGCGACAGCGAACGTCAGGCGCTGGCGCGGCGTGAGGGCTTTCGTCCCGTCCCCCTGCCCGACCTGGTGCGGAGCGCCGACCTCATCTTCCTGCTGCTGCCGGACGAATTGATGCAGACCATATTCCTGCGCGACATCTCGCCGTGGCTGGCGCGCGGCGACATGCTGATCTTCGCCAGCGCCAGCAACATCGCCTTCGGCTTCATCGAGCCGCCGCCCATGGTCGACGTGACCCTGCTGGCGCCGCGCACGCTCGCCGTGGCGGTACGCGAACGCTACCTCGCCGGCCGCGGCTTCTTCAGTTTTCTGGCCGTGCATCAGGATGCCAGTGGCCGCGCCTGGCGCAGTCTGCTGGCCCTCGCCCGGGCCATCGGCTCGCTGCAAGCCGAAGCCGGCGGCATCGAAATCAGCTTCGCGCGCGAGGCCGAGCTCGACCTCTTCATGCAGCAGGCCGTTATGCCGGTGTTGCAATACGCGCTGCAGACCGCTGGCCAGGTGCTCATTGATCATGGCTATCCGCCCGAGGCCGCCTTCATCGATCTGTATTTGTCCGGCGAGCTGGAAGACCTGCTGCACCGCGCCGGCCGTGAAGGGCTGTTCCCGGCGCTGCGCACGATGTCACTCACCAGCCAGTACGGCCTCTTCAGCCGACTTGAGCGCTTTCAGGACAATCGCCTGGCGACCCTGATGGGCCTGACGCTGGAAGACATTCGCAGCGGCACATTTTCGCGCGACTGGGCCAGGGAGCAGCAGGACGGCTTTCCCCGCCTGCTGCGATTGTTGCGCAAACACGCCGGGATGGAACTGTGGCAGCTGGAACAGGAAGCGCTCGACCTGCTTTACCCGGACAGGGAGCGGGACGCCGGCGCTTTCGACGTGCGGCCCCGCGGTTGAACTGGCAACTGGAGTCCAATGGACTCAACTGGACATACTGCCGGCCTGGCGCCACTCGTACGCTGGGCAGGAATGAAGGATGGGGGCAATGACATGAGCGGGAACGGCAACAGGCAATCCGGGAATGAAGCAGCCAGCTTTCGTCTGAAGGCCGGCCTGGCACAGATGCTCAAGGGCGGCGTGATCATGGATGTGGTCACTCCCGAACAGGCCATCATTGCCGAGGAAGCCGGCGCCTGCTCCGTAATGGCACTCGAACGCGTCCCGGCGGACATCCGCTCCCAGGGCGGCGTAGCGCGCATGAGCGACCCCGGCATGATCAGCCGGATCATGGAGGCGGTCTCGATCCCGGTCATGGCCAAGGTGCGCATCGGCCATTTCGTCGAGGCGCAAATTCTCGAGTCGCTTGGCGTCGATTACATCGACGAGAGCGAAGTGCTTACGCCCGCCGACGAGGAACATCACATTAACAAGGACAAGTTCAGCGTGCCCTTCGTCTGCGGCTGCCGCAACCTCGGCGAGGCCCTGCGCCGCATCGGAGAGGGCGCCGCCATGATGCGCACCAAGGGCGAGGCCGGCACCGGTGACGTCGTCGAGGCGGTGCGCCATGCGCGCGCCGTGGGCGGCGAAATCCGCCGTCTGACCAGCATGGACGAAGACGAGCTCTTCAGCTACGCGAAGGAGATTCGCGCACCGCTCAACCTGGTGCGGGAAACGGCGCTACTGGGCCGCCTGCCGGTCGTCAACTTCGCCGCCGGCGGCGTGGCCACACCGGCCGACGCCGCGCTGATGATGCAGCTGGGCGTGGACGGCGTATTCGTTGGCTCCGGCATCTTCAAGAGCGGCGACCCGGCCAAACGCGCACGCGCCATCGTCGAGGCTGTGACACACTATCAGGACGCCGACGTGCTGCTGCGCGTCAGCCGCGACCTGGGCGCGGCAATGTCCGGCATCGCCGTTGGCCCGGAAGAGGTCGTGCTGGGCAAGCGCGGCTGGTAAACACGCGGCAGTCTCGAAACTGCAGAATCCCCTGGTCGACCGGAGTTCCACAGGACTTCCGGTCGACTTTTTCTTGCCGCTCGCGATGCAGGACGGCAGCACGCGCGCAGTGCCCTGCCACCAGCCAACAGTTATTCTCATACAGCGTTTCACAACACAATCACAATGCCCGACGTATGATAGACTCGCGCGCGCATCCGTAACGTGACAACAAGGAGACGATGGTGTTGATTCTGCGAAAGCTCATTCTGCTCATCCTGCTGCTCGCCGTCAGCGGCGCTGGCGTCCACGCCCAGGAGTCATTCGATCTGGAGGCTTCACTGCCCCTGACGCCGGATGTGCGCCAGGGCGTCCTGGATAACGGGCTCACCTTCTACATCCAGCATCACGAGCAACCGGCCGAGCGCGCCGAAATGCACCTCGTCCTGCGCGTTGGCGCCTTGCAGGAGACGGAGGACCAGCTGGGGCTCGCCCATTTCCTGGAACACATGATGTTCAATGGCACCGAGCGCTTCCCCGCCAACGAACTCGTCGACTACTTCGAAATTAACGGCATGCAGTTCGGCCCCGACCTCAATGCCTTCACCAGCCACAGGGCGACCGCCTATCTGCTCAGCGTGAACTCCGCCGATGCCGAGCTTTACGACACGGCCTACGACGTGTTGCTTGACTGGGCGGTCAACGCCACGCTGGACCCGGTCGAGGTCGAAAAGGAAGTCGGCGTCGTCGTTGAGGAATGGCGCCAGCGCGGGCAAAATGCCTCAGGCCGCATCAACGAGAAGGCCTGGCGCGTCATCTTTGGCGAGGAGTCGCGCTTCGTCACCCGCGACGTCATCGGTGGCGACATGAGCGTCGTCAAGCGCGCCTCGGTCGACGAGCTGCGCTCCTTCTATGAAACCTGGTATCGACCGGAGCTGATGGCCGTCGTCATCGTCGGCGACATCGACGTGGACGACGCCGAAGCGCGGGTGCGCGAGCATTTTAGTTCTCTGAGCAACGCGCCGGATGCGCCCGCGTTGCAGGAATACGACGTTGAGCCGCATGGCGACACGCGCATCGGCATCATCACAGATCCGGAATTCCCGGCCACCGCCGTCCAGTTGCTGCGCAAGGTGGACAGTGGCGGCCTGGTGACCATCGACCATTATCGCGATTACCTGGGCAACAGCCTGTTTTACTCCATGCTGAACGAGCGCCTGCAGGAACGCCAGCGCCAGGAAGATGCACCGTTTCTGTACGCTTCGGCCTTCGGCGGTGGCGGCACGCTGGGCAACGTGGAAATGCATGGTTTCAGCGCCGGCAGCAGCGAAGATGGCGTGCTTGACGCGATCTCCGCCGTGCTGGGCGAAGTCGAGCGCGTGCGGCGCGATGGCTTCAGCGAAGGCGAACTGGCCGACGCAAAGGCGGACCTGCAGCAATCCTACGACAATGCCTTCGACGAGCGCGAATTCCGCAGCAATGAATCCATCGCCAGCGAATATCGCCGTCATTTCCTGGATGACGAAATCTCTCCTGGAATAGAGAAGGAGCTGGAGCTGCTGGCGGAATTTCTGCCGCAGCTGACGCTGGAATCGATCAACGAGCTGGCAGATGTCATGCTGCAGGATGAAGATCGCGTCCTGCTCGTAATAGGACCGGAGCGCGCCCTCGACGTATTGCCGAACGAGGAAGTGCTGCGCGCCGAACTGGCGGCGAGCCACGAGGTGGCAGCCTATGAGGAAGTGATTGCGGTCGATGCCTTGCTGGATACGCCGCCGGAGGCCGCCGCCATCGTCGCCGAGCGCAGCATCGATGAGGCTGAGTGGCCGCTGACCGAATGGACCTTCGCCAACGGCGTGCGTCTGCTGCTGATGCCGACGGACCTGGCAGAAAACGAAGTCGTGCTGACCGGGCTTAGCCCCGGCGGCAGTTCCCTGCTGAGCGACGAGGAGTACCTGGGCGGCACCTTCGTCAACAGCGTCGTGCACCAGAGCGGCATCGCCGAACTCAGCCAGGATCAGCTGGAACGCTACCTGAGCGGGCGCTCGGTCGGCGCCGGCCTCGGCCTCTCTGGCACGCACGAGCGCGTCAGCGGCTTTGCCAACAACGATGAACTGGAGACGCTGTTCCAGCTCGTGTATCTCTACATCACACAGCCACAGCTGGATACTGGCGCCTTTGAAGCGTCCCGCGCCCGGCGGATCGAGGCGATCAAGAACCGGGATCTGAACCCAATCGTCGCCCTCAATGACGCCATCAGCGAACTGATCACCGGCGACAATGAGTCGCCGCGCTACCGGCCCGCCACCATTGAGGAAATGGAAGCGCTGAATGCCGACGCGGCCTTCGCCAGCTGGCGCGCGCGCTGGCAGGAAACGGGTGACTTGTCCTTCGCGCTCGTCGGCAGCTTCGCGCCGGACGACGTCCGTGAACTGGCGCAACGCTACCTCGGCAACCTGCCTGGCAGCGGCATTAGCGAATCGTGGGTCGACCGCGATCTGCCCTTCCCGGACGAAATTCGCGCGCGCGACGTTTTCGCCGGCCTGGAGGAACAGGTCATCTTCCTGCTCGCCTATGGCGGGGACTATGAGGGGGACAAACAGGATGCCGCTGCCATGCGCGCGCTGGGCGACATTGTCGCGATGCGCGCCGTCGAGGACCTGCGCGAAGACCTGAGCGGCACCTATTCGCCCTATGCCAGCGCTTCGGTCAATGAAATCCCGCGGCGCAGCTTCATCTTGCAAAGCGTCTTCTACACCAACCCCGAGAAGTATGAAGAGTTGCGGGCGGCCACCTTCGCCATCCTGGCAGACCTGCGCGCGGACGGCCCGACGGAAGAGGAAGTGGAAAGCGTGCGCGCGCAACGATTGAACAACCTGCAGGAGGCGCGCGAGGAAAACAGCTACTGGCTCGGCAGCTTGCGCAGGGTGATGATCGGCGTGGAGGACGACTACGGCTACACCACGGGTTCCGCGGCGCTCTGGGAAAACCTGAGTGCTACGGCCATCCAGGCGCAGGCGGAATTCGCCCTGGGCAGCGAGACCTATCTGCTCGCGACGCTCTTCCCCGAGGCGCTTGACCCGGAGGGCGAGCAGTAGAGCGAAACTACAGGCTTTTCCCTGAAGCTCTCGCATGGATTCTGAATGCATTCGCGACTACACCGAGGAGAAATGAATGTACAAGGTTACAAAGTATCCGCACGGGACATTTTCCTGGGCGGAACTGGTCAGCCGGGAGGGCGAGTACAGCAAGCAGTTCCTTACCGGACTCTTCGACTGGTCCTTCGTCGACGTTCCCATGGGCGAGAGCATGCACTACACGATGTACTCGCTGGACGGGGAGAACGTCGCCGCCTCGTTCCAGATGGATGAGGAGAGCTTCCCTCCGGAAGCACCGTCGCACTGGAACAACTACATCACAGTTGACGACGTGGACGCCATTGCAGCCCGCATCGGAGAACTTGGCGGAAAGGTGATGGCCGGGCCCTTCGACGTCTTCGACTCCGGCCGCATGCTGGTGCTGGCTGACCCTTCCGGCGCCAGCGTCAGCCTTTGGCAGCCGCGCTCGCATATCGGCGCCGGCCTCGTCAACTGCGCGGGCGCCATGTCCTGGAATGAACTGGCCACGCCCGACAGCGAAGCGGCGCAGGCGTTCTATGGCGCATTGCTCGGCTGGGAATTCGCGGCGGAAGGGCCGCCTGGTTACATGCTCGCCCGCAACCGTGGCCGCAGCAACGGCGGCATCCTGCAGATGACCGACGAGTGGAAACTGCCGGACGGCAACTTCATGCCCGCCCACTGGAGCGTCTATTTCTCAGTGGCCGATATCGACGCAGCCGTTGAGAAGGTTGGCGCCCTGGGCGGCGAGGCCATGTACGACACGATGGGTGCGCCTGGTTTCGGTCGCTTTCGCATCATCAGGGAGCCGGCCGGCGCCGTGTTTACTATCGTCCAGCTCGATGAGCCGGAACCCTGGAGCGAGTAAGACCTGCCATGAGAGCGCTGACAACGTAAATCGTTGCTGTACCTACACCAATGGGGTCGCCGGGAAGGCGGCCTCTGGCTTTCACAATTACGCAACTCCCCTGCAATCCATTAATACAATAGTACTTGTCCGGGAAACGTCAGGCCGGTCAGCTACGATTAAATCTGTTCGATCTCAACTGCGCCGGTGACGCAGCGCGTCCAGTGCGACGGCCAGCAGGATGATGAGGCCCTGGAAGATGTCCTGGTAGAAGGGCGCGACGTTCGTCAGGTTGAAGCCGTTCTCGATCAGGCGCAACAACATCACCCCCAGCACGGTGCGCCACACGGCGCCCTCGCCACCCATGATGCTGGTGCCGCCAATGACCACGGCGGCGATGGAGATCAGCTCCAGGCCCTGGCCGGCGTCGTTCTGCGCCTTGAGAAACTTGGAGGCCGAAAGCACGCCCGCAATGCCGGCGGCCATACCGCTGATGCCGAAGGTGATGGTGCGCACCAGATCGACGTTGATGCCGGAGAGCCGCGCCGCTTCCGGGTTGTCGCCGGCGGCGAAGATGTAGCGCCCGAAGCGCGTCCTGAAGAGGATGAATGATAGCACCAGCGCGAAGCCGAGCCAGATAAAGACGGTGAAGCGCACGCCGAGGAAATCGCCGCGCGCCAGTTCGCGAAAGGCTCTGTCTACCACGCGCACCTGCTCCGCCTGCGTGATGAGCAGGGCAAAGCCGCGAAAGACGATGCCGGTGGACAGGGTGGCGACGAAGGTGTTGATCCGGAAGAAGGTCACCAGCACGCCGTTGAGCAGGCCCAGCATCGCACCAGCGGCGATGCCGGCTGCCCAGCCCATCCAGGGCGCCGCCGGCGCCACCGCCTCGTGCGTACCGAGGTCGCGCGCGACCATGGCAGCCACCACGCCGCTCATGGCGAAGATGGCGCCGGTCGAGAGGTCAAAACCGCCGGCGATGATCACGACCGTGGCGGCCACGGCGATCAGGCCGATCTGGTGGGCCTGGTCGAGGATGTTGAGCTGGTTGCGCAGGGAGAGGAAGGCATCAGTCTGCCAGGTGAGCAGAATGTAAAGCAGGAAGATGGCGAAGATGATGCCGTAATTGAGCAGGAAGGCGCTGATCGTGCTGGCGGAGCGTTCGCTGCCAGTGGTGGTTTTCTGCGTCACGTACGCTCTCCCCCGGTTTCGGCTGGCTGCAAGGTCTCCGCGCCGAAGGCGGCGCGCATGATGGCCTGCTCGTTCAGCGATCCGCCCTCGTCAGCCTCGACTTCCGCGACGATGTGGCCCAGGCGCATCACCAGCGCGCGCTGCGCCAGGCCAACAATCTCCTCGATTTCAGAAGAGATCATCAGGATGGCCACGCCCTGCGCGGCAAGCTCCGCCATCAGCTGATAGATCGCGCGTTTGGCGCCAATGTCGATGCCACGCGTGGGCTCGTCGACCAGAAAGACGGCCGGCTGCTCGAAGAGCCACTTGCCAAAGAGCACTTTCTGTTGATTGCCGCCCGACAGCCGGTTGACGATCAACTGCGGCACCGGCGGCACCACGTTCAGCATTTCAAGCAACTGCTGGATGCGGTCGTTCTCGCGCGACTGGTTGACGATGCCGCCCCGGCCCGCGATACGGCGCATGTGGGGCAGCGACAGGTTGTTGCGGATGCTCTGTTTCAGCAGCAGCCCCTGTTCCTTGCGGCTCTCCGGCAGCAGAAAAACGCCGGCGCGGATCGCATCAGCCGTTGAACGAAACTGCACAGGCTCGCCGCGGACGAGGATTTCGCCCGCCTCCGCCTCAATGGCCCCGAACAGGGTACGCGCGAGGCGGCTGCGGCCGCTGCCGACCAGGCCGGCCAGGCCCGTGATTTCACCGGCGCGCAGCTGCAGGTCGATGCTGCCGAGGCCGGGAGCCTGCAGCCCGCGCACCTCAAAGACGACCGGGGCGTCCGGATTGCGCGGCAGCCGTGGCGGATACATCTCCAGCATGCTATGGCCCAGCATGGCCTCGACCAGCGAAGGGGTCGTCTCTTCGGCCGTGGGCGCCGTGCGCACGATGTAGCCATTGCGCATCACAGTGACCACGTCCGCCAGCGCCAGAACTTCCTCCAGGAAATGTGAGACGTAGACGATGGTGTGGCCGCTGCGTTGCAGGCTGCGCACGATGTCAAGAAAGACTCGCGTTTCATCACCGTCCAGCATGGCCGTGGGCTCGTCCATGATGATCAGGCGGGAATCGCGCGCGATAGCCTGCAGCACCTCGACCTTGCGCTGGTCGGCCATGTGCAGCCGCCCGACTTTCTCGTCCGGATCCAGCTCGAAGCCGGTCAACTCGACGAGGCGTTCGAATTCGGCCAGCATCTTGCGTCGCTGCATCACGCCGGCGCGGCAGATCTCCTGGCCCAGCAGCACGTTGTGCAGCACGCTCTGGTTATTGAGAAGCGAAATTTCCTGGGTGATGGTCGTTATGCCGTCGCGCAGGGCATCCTGGGGATGCGTGTAGCTGCGGGACTGACCCCGTATGAGAAGCTCGCCCTCGTCGGGGCGCTCGATGCCGCTGATGATTTTGCCCAGCGTCGATTTACCGGCGCCATTTTCACCAACCAGGGCGTGGATTTCGCCCTGGTTGATGGTTAGATTGATGTCCTGCAGCGCCTGAACCGCGACGAAACGCCGCGAAACGTTGCGCAGCTCAACGAAGGGAGTCGTGGACAAGGCGCTGCAGTCCTGTCTTTACCACTGAGGCGTAAAGTCTTCGTAGTTGTCCTGGGTGATGATGGGCCCGCTGGCCGGGAAGGGCGGCGCCTGGTCATACATGTTGACCGAGCGGATGAGGAGGTCGCCGGAGATTGCCTGCAGCGCCATCTGGCCCGCGATCTGCCCGTTGGTGTAGGGGATGTTGGCCACCGTTGCGAAGAATCGACCTTCCTTCACGGCATTGTAGCCATCGATGCTGGCGCCATTGCCGACCAGCGCCACCTGACCGGTCAACCCGGCGTCTTCCACTGCCAGTTCGGCACCGAGGGTCATCTGGTCGCCAACTGATGCGATGACGTCGATGTTGGGGTTGGCCTGCAGCATGTCGGTGGAAACCTCAAAGCCATGTTCGTTGGTGTAGGAAGCCGCCTGCAAGGCGACGATCTCAATGTGGTCGTGCGTCGCAAGGATCGCTTCCACGGCCTGGAAGCGGTCCAGGTCCAGCGGGAAACCCTCGAAGCCGATCATGAAGGCCACTTCGCAGGGATCGACCATTTCGCAGGCCATCACGATGGCCTGGCCGATGTGCCCACCGTCGCCATCACCGGTACGCGCGATCTGACCGGCCACGTATTTGTAGGGGACCAGGGTCTTGCGGTCCGCGTTGATGGCCGCATCCAGAGCGATGACCGGCAGGCCGGCCTCCCAAGCCATGTCCACGCCCACGGTAATACCAACACCGTCAACGGTGTAGATGATGATGGCATCGAAATTCCCGGATGTAATGGCGTCCTGAATCTGGTTGATCTGCTCTTCCAGATTGAAGCCGGCGTCAAATTCGGCCACGCTGCCGTTGGCGCCTTCGATGATGCTGCGCACACCCTCTGCTGCGTTGCGGACATACTCATTGTTGCTCAGCGGCAGCAGCAGGGCGATGGCGGGGCCATCCTGGGCGGCAACCGGCATCAGCGAGACCAGAAACAGGGCCAGCAAGACGGTCAGTGAAAACTTTCTGCGCATAACAAGTGCTCCCTTTCATGCATGAAATCCGGCGCAAGTGTACTTCCTGGCCGCAGTCGTTGCAAAATCCATTGCAACGTGTCAGGCTGGACGGCGTTAACTATTCAGCCACAGGAGGCGGCCATGATTCGGCTCACCGTGCTTTACAACCTTCCGCCCGGCAGCGACGAAGAAGAGTTTTTGCGCTGGCGTCTGGGCGAGCATCAGGAGTCGAATGCCTCGAGGCCGGGCGTGCTGCGCACTGACTTTGCGCAAGTCACGGAGTCGCCACTGCCCGGCCAGGGGAAGGCGCCCAACGCCCTGCCCTGGCGCTTCATGACCGTGGCCGAGTGGGGTACGCGCGAGGAATTTGAGGCCAGTTTCTACAGTCCGGCAACGCAAGCCAACCTCAAGGTAGACGTGGAACGCATCTCCGACGCCGTTTTCCTCGTTACTGAAATACTGACCCAGACTGTCAACCGCGAGGAGTCTTCCTGACATGCCGTCCGCAAAACGACTGCAGCATTTGCAACAGATCCTCAGGGAGCAGGGCCTGGACGCCGCCGCGCTGATCCCGGGCCCCGGCTTTCAGTATCTGACCGGTTCGGTGCACCACGTCATGGAACGGCCCATCGTGCTTTTCGTGCCGAGTGAAGGCCGGCCCGCCATCGTCATTCCCTCGCTGGAGGCGGACTTCTTCGCCAGCAAGGGCTTTGATGCCATGCACTTCCGCTGGGCCGACGCCGAGGGCTTCGACGACGCTTTCGCGGGCGCCCTCGCCCGGCTGGAGCTGCTGGAAGGTCGTATCGCCGTCGAGGGGCAGTACATGCGCTTCTTCGAATCCGAGGCGATCAGCCGCCAGGCTCCCGCTGCGCAGCTGGTCGAGGCCCAGGAGCTCATCGCCGGCATCCGCCTGTGCAAGGAGCCGGGCGAAATCGAGCTTCAGCGTCGGGCCATCCGCATTTCCGAAGCCGCCCTGCAGCACACCATTGAGACCCTGCGCGAAGGCATGTCAGAACGCGAAGTGGCGAACATCCTCATTAACCAGATGAGCGAACTGGGTGGCCACGGACTCTCCTTCGAACCGCTCGTGCTGGGCGGCGACAACAGCTCGCGCCCGCACGGCAAGATCCGGGATGACGTACCGCTGCAACGTGGCGACTCCCTGATCTTCGATTTTGGCACGAACATCGAGGGCTATCCGGCGGACATCACGCGCACCTTCTTCATCGGCGAAGCCAGTGAAGAGTCACGCGCCATTTACACTGCCGTGCTGAACGCCAACAAGGTCGGCCGCGAGACGGCCCGGCCCGGCATGGCCTGTGGCGAGCTGGACGAAATCGTGTCGCAGGCGCTGCACGACTCCGGCTACGGCGAATACATCCTGCACCGCACCGGCCACGGGCTCGGCCTCGACGTCCACGAGGCGCCCTGGATCACGCGTGGCAACGAAGCGCTGCTGGAGCCGGGCATGGTCTTCACCATCGAGCCAGGCCTTTACGTGCCAGACGTCCTGGGCGTGCGCGTGGAGGACAACGTGGTCGTCACCGAAGACGGCATCGAGTCGCTGACCACGTTCCCACGTGAACTACGCGTGATCGACTAATCGGCTGCGTCGAAGCGGGACAGCAGAAAGGGCGTGACGTCGAAGGTGCTGGTCCTGCCATCACAGATCTGCTCAGCAACCAGCTGGCCTCCGACCGGCGCGTTCATGATGCCCTCGCCGCCCCAGCCGCAGTTGTTGATGAAACCGGGTATCTGAGCCACTGGTCCCAGGATCGGGCTGCCGTCGGGGGTCAAGGGTCGGATGCCGGACCAGCCACCGGTTATCGGTGCCTCTGCCAGGGCCGGCGCCTTGCGCAGGCACATCGCGCGCATTTCCGGCCAGTAGTCCATATCGGGCCGATCCTGCACGGGCGCATTTTGACGGATTCCCATGCCTACCATCATCATCTCGCCTGTATTACGGAAGTACCACTGGGAGGCAGCATCGTAAACGAATACCTGCGTCTTCATGCCGGGTGGTGAATCGACCAGATACACGTTACGCACCCGGTTGAGTAGCGGAATACGCAGACCGGCCCAGGCGCCCACTTCGTCCGCGTCCGCACCGGCCGCGTTGACCACGTGCCGGGTCGCGATGTTGCCGGCAGTCGTTTGCACCGCGGCGATGCGCCCGCCCTGAAGCTCCAGTCCGGTAGCGCGGCGCCCTTCATGGAGCTCCACACCCATGTCTTGCGCCGACGCGCGCCAGCCTTTCAGGATGTTGGGCGTATCCAGCGCTCCGTCCGCCGGGCCATAGACGCCAAAGGCCAGATGCTCCGTGGCCAGCACGGGCAGCCGGCGCGCCAGTTCGTCAGGTGTGAGCACCTGGGTATCCACTCCATATTTGCGGCGCAGCGCCACCAGTTCGCGCTGTTTCCCGGCCACTTCCGGCGTAACGAGCGTGTAGGTACCGGTACGGATAAAGCCGGGGTCGTAACCAGTGTCGTCCCTGAAGGACGCGTAACGCTCAAAGGTGTAGCATGAGAAGCGCAGTTGCCACTCTTCCCACATCTGCAGCATCAACATCGACGTTGACCAACGCGACGAACCACTGCCGACCGTGGACTTTTCCACCAGGGCGACGTCGCGGATGCCGGCCCGCGCCAGGTGCCAGGCGGCGCTGAGGCCCTGAATACCGGCCCCGATGACCACGACGTCGGCGGTCTCTGGCTTGTTGTTCACAGGCATTTGCAACTCCCTTGTGGCATACTCCCGCGCGCGAGCATAGCCCGCCAGGAGGCACTGATGCAATTCCAGCAGCAAGCAGAGTCACTTTGTCAGGAGCTGTTCTTCATTGATTCGCATCACGACATATTGATGGACGTCCTTGCCCGTCATCACAGGGGCGAACGCGGCGCGCTCTCCGGCTACTGGGCGCCCCTGATGCGCACAGGCGGCATCGACGTGCAGGTGCTACCCGTCTACGTCGATGACCGCTTCCTGCCCGGCCTGGGCCTGCGCGAAATCCTGCGCACGCTTCAGGCGGCGCTGGAAGATGTCGAGAGTGACGACAGCGCGCTGCAGCTGGCGCACAGCGTGAGCGATATTCGCTCGATTACGGCGAGCGGCAAGCTGGCGGGCGTGCTGGCCCTGGAGGGCTGCGATGGTCTCGGGGGCGACGCCCGGGTGCTGCGCGCGCTCTGTCGTCTTGGCGTGCACATGGTCGCCTTCACCTGGGAGCGCCGCAACGCCTTCGCCGACGGCACCGGCGTACGCAATCCCGGCGGCCTGACCGACGCGGGCCGCGAGGCGCTAAGTGGTCTCTGCAAGGACAAGGTCATCTTTGACGTCAGCCACCTGGCGCAGCCGGGCTTCTGGGACGCGATCGACATCGTCGACGGGCCGCTGGTCGCCTCGCACAGCAACGCGCGCGCCGTCTACGATCATCCGCGCAACCTGAGCGACGACCAGATTCGCGCGATTGCTGATTGCGGCGGCGTCATCGGCCTCAACTTCTACGGCGGCTACATCGACGATCCGCCCAGCTGCGCGCGCATGGCCGACCACCTGCAGCACATGGTCGACCTGGTCGGCATTGAGCACTTCGGCATCGGCACAGACTTCCTCGAAGGCACGCTGCGCGAAGTGAGCAAGCTCGCGCTGGTTGAATCATCAATCGGCCCGGACATGCTGGATAACTGGATTCCGGATTGCAAAAGCGCGGACCAGATGCCCGTCTTTGTGGCAGAGCTGGTGAAACGTGGCATTTCGCGCGAGGACCTGGCGGCCCTGCTGGGCGGCAACTGGCTGCGCGTGTTCGAGCAGGTCTGGGGCTGCTAGCCGGCGGTGATGCCGCCGTCCACCGGCAGCGCGACGCCCGTCACAAAGCTCCCGGCGGCGGAGGCCAGCCAGTAGATCGCCTCGGCCACCTCTTCCGGCTCGGCGATGCGTCCCAGGGGATGCTTCTCCGCCCAGGCTTCGGCTGCGCCAGGGCCATGCTGCTCCCAGGCTGCCGCGATCATGGGCGTACGGACGCTCCCCGGACAGACGCAGTTGACGCGAACGCCTTCGGCCGCGTGGTCCAGCGCCATGGCGCGCGTCAACTGCACGAGGGCGCCCTTGGCGGCGCAGTAGGCCGCCGAGCCGGCGAAGCCCACAAGACCGGCATAGGAGGCGACGTTGACGATGTTGCCGCGCGTGGCCAGTAAATGCGGCAGGGCCGCCCGGCTTAGATAGAAGGCGCCGTGCAGATTGACGTCCATCATCTCGTGCCATTGGGCCGTGGTGAGTTGTGCCACGGTGCGTTTGCGTATGATGCTGCCGGCATTGTTGACCAGCACATCCAGGCGTCCGAAACGGGCGACCGTCTCCGTGACAGCGCGGTCGCATTGCGAGTCGTCGCGTACGTCACAGGCTGCGAAGTGACCTTGCGCGCCTGCGGCCTGTATCAAACCGAGAGTTTCCTGCGCCGTCTCCGAATTGCGCGCCGCAATTGCAATCGACGCACCAGCGCGGGCAAAGCGCAATGCCGCTGCCCGGCCAATGCCGATGTTGCCGCCAGAGATCAAGATTACCAGCTGTTGCGGTGTGGCTTCGTCAGTCATTCGACCCGGATCCCTTCATTCCGGCCCGTCGCCGGGCACACACATCGCGCTTGCGCACAATTCTGACCATCGTCCCGCCATCCTGCCCGGTCAAGCCCGCGCCAGACGTTCATCACTGTAGTGTAGTCAGGCTGCTCATGCACCTCGGGAAGATACGCACACAAGACGTGCAAGGCAAGAAATACCATGTCTCTTTGTTGAGACCAACGTGTGCCTGCGTTATATTTGCCCGCGGCGCACGCCGCAGGGCACTGTCGCCGCGCTGGAAGAAACGAACCTGAAAATCGCCACCAACGAAATCGTTTGCATCGTCGGGCCATCGGGCTGCGGCAAATCGACCCTGCTGAATCTTGTGGCCGGTTTCCTCGCGCCGAGCGCTGGCAGCGTTCTCGTCGATGACGCCCCGGTGTCCGGGCCGGGGGCGGAGCGAGCGGTCGTCTTCCAGCAGGATTCCATTTTCCCCTGGCTGACGGTGGCGCAGAACCTGGCCTATGGCCCAAATGCGCGTGGTTTGTCCGCCCGTGAAGTGTCACCCATCGTCGAGCGGCTGCTGGCCCTCGTCGGCCTGGCAGAATATCGCGATCTCTACCCGTTACAGCTCTCCGGTGGCATGAAGAAGCGCGTCGACCTGGCGCGCGCCTACGCCAACAAGCCAGCCATCATGCTGATGGATGAGCCCTTCGGCGCGCTGGACGTGCTGACCAAGGAAAAAATGCAAATTGAGTTGCTGCGGCTCTGGCAGGAAGAAGCGCTGACCATCCTCTTCGTGACGCATGACATTGAAGAAGCGCTCTTCATCGGCGATCGCGTGGTCGTGATGACGCCCCGCCCCGCGCGCGTGGCGGCGGATGTTGCAGTGCCTTTTGAACGCGAGCTGGACCCGCGGCGCAAGACCAGCGCCAGTTTTCAGGCGCTCCGTAAAAAGTTGATGGACATACTCAGCCAGAACGAAGCGGAACCTGCCGCCTGATGCTGCCGGAAGAAGGCGTACGCCAGCGAATGCGACGCATGCGCATTATCAGCCTGGCGTCGATCGTGCTGGTCTTCCTCAGTTGGTACCTCGTTACTACGGAATGGGAGCTGGTCTCATCGCTCAAATTGCCCAGTCCGGAGCGCGTACTGGATACGCTGGTGCAGGTACGCAGCACGATATTGCGCCAGGCTCTGGTTACCTTCTACCGTGTGAGTTTCAGTTTCCTCGCGGGTTCGGCGCTGGGGGTATTGGTCGGCCTGGTGATGAGCCGTTTTCGCGTGGTTTTCGCGTTGCTGGTGCCTGTCCTCGAATCGCTCCGTCCCATTCCGCCGATCGCTCTCATCCCTTTCTTCATCCTCTGGTTCGGTATCGGGAGGCAAATGAGGCCGTCGCGCGTGCCGTCGCCACATATCCGGACCGGCTCGTCGGCGCGATCCGCCTGAATCCGCTCTTCGGAGAGGAATTCGTTTGGGAGACGGTGCGCCATTTTGTGAAAGAACGGGGCCTTGGGGGCATCAAGCTGGTCGCGCGCGCCGATTTCTACAATCCTGCCAGCCTGCGCGTGATCGGCCCGGTCTTCGAGGCGGCGGCGCGATACGACATCCCCATTCTCTTCCATTCCGGGCATCCCGGCCGCGATTTGCCCTCGCTGCAGGGTTATGCGGCGCGCCAGTACCCGCAGGTAAAGGTCATCATCGCTCACATCGGTTTGCACGATTACCTGACGGAGACCATCCTGGTCTGTAAAGAGGCGCCTAACGTCTTCGCCGCTATGAGCCAGGCCTGGCCCTACGATATCAAGGCCTTCGTGCGCGCTGTCGGCGCCGAACGCCTGCTCTATGGCAGCGATGCGCCCTTCCAGTCGCCGCTCGTGGAACGCGTCAAGGTAGAGGAATGTCGCTTCAGCGACGCGGAGCTGGAGCTGATCTTCCACCAAAACGCCGAGCGCATCTGGGGCTTCTCCGCCGAATCAACATGAGCGGACCCACACCCGGGTTTGATGTGGTCGCCATCGGCTCCTGGACAAATTTTGACCACCTGCTTGAGGTAACTTCTCTGCCCGCGCCGGGCGACACGGTGCAAATAAGCAGCCCTGTCGATGAAGTGGAGCGTGTGTATTTCGGCGGTTGTGCGCCCAATGTGGTGGTGGGCGCCGCGCGTTTGGGAGCGCGTGCAGCCCTGGTGAGCGTGGTCGGCGATGACTTCCGTACACGTGGTTACTCAGCCTGGCTGGATGAGCGCGGCGTCAACCAGCGGGCGGTGCAACTCATCACCGGCGAGCGCTGCGGGCATAGTTTCCTGTTTCGTGATGCCGGTGAGAATTCTGTCTGCATATCGCAACTTGGCGTCGCCGCGCGACAAGAAGAATTCACGCCGGATGCGGCCACCACTGCAGCGGGAAAAGTGGCCGTCATCACCTGTCGTTTCGACCGCTTCACCCTGCGCGCGGCGAAGTTGGCGCGGGCGGGTGGTGCACGCGTGATATTGAGCGGCGCCCTGGCGACGGCGCCAGCGCTGGCCGCTGCCTTCATTGCCACATCAGATATCCTGGTCTGCACCGAGCATGAGCTGACGCAACTCGTCTCGCTGCTGGTTTGTGATGAGGCGTGTGCGCTACTGGAGATGGGGCTATCAGCAATAGTCCGCACGTGCGGCGCGGCAGGCGCGAGCTGGCAGACGGCAGGGGCCAGCGCGACCAGCCCGGCCATCGCCCCACGCCGCATCGCCGACCCCACTGGCGCCGGCGATGGCTTCGTTGCGGGTCTGGCGGCAGGAATGGCGCAGGGGCAAGCGCTGCCAGTAGCCATCCGACTCGGGGCCAGCGTCGCCAGTTTTGTTGTGGAAGCCGTTGGTTGTCAGACGAACTTGCCGACTATGCCAGAGGCGATGGCACGCCTGGCGACTCAATAAACAGAGGCTCTATTCCGCCTCGTTTTCGAGATTGAACATTTACGCAATGCCGCAGAGATCAATTCATGGCGGCGGTTTTCGGCGAGCAAACGTCCATAACCCTTGATGAATCCCTGCCCCACGCTAACGCCGAGGCATTCCACGAGATTCGGCATATCCGAATCCACGTGCCGCGAAACGTAGCCCTGCCGGTGCCCCGCATCAGCCTGGATGGTGCCGTCGCGCCCTATGCGCTGTAGCCCTGCACCAGCGTGGACGATCTCTTGCCTGTCAACACCCGCGTCAGGCCAGCCCGCGCAGGACATTCATCGCGGTCGTGTAATCGGGATGCTCGTGGACCTCGGGAAGATATTGCACGTAACAAATGTAGCCCTCGTCATCGACGACGAAGAGGGCCCGGTGCAAAATGCGCAGTTCCTTAATCGAAGTGCCGTAGGACCGGCCAAAGGAGCCGTCACGGTAGTCTGACAGCACAACGTTGCGTGAGACACCAGCGTCGGCACACCAGCGGTCCTGCGCGAAGGGCAGATTCATGCTGACCGTGAGGAAGGCGAAATCATCGCCCATGGCGCCAATTTCCCCGCTCAGCCGACGGGTCTGCTCATCGCAAATGGCGGTGTCCAGGCTGGGCACGGAGCTGACGAGGCGGATTTTGCCGGCCGTATCTGCCAAGAGCCTGAATGGCGTATGGAACTTGCTTTCGACGGTAACTTCTGGCGCCTGGTCACCGGCACCAAGACTTGGCCCGTCGAGGTGCACAATCATGTCACCAAGGTAAGTTACTGTTCGCTCACTCACTTTTTCACCTTTCACCGTTACACGAACCACATCGGTCTAAATCCTGAATTTAACTCCCTTGAGATATTCACGCACCACCATGGCTGCAGTAACGCCCTCACCAGCGGCGGCGGCTACCTGTTTGGTACTGCCTTCGCGCACGTCGCCGGCTGCAAAAATGCCGGGTATAGAGGTTTCCAACATCAGGGGCAGGCGTCCATCATAGTTGGAGATCCACCCGTTGTCCTGGGGCAAATTGTGTCCGGTGCATATAAACCCCCAGCGATCCAGCACAACGCCGGTATCTTCCAGAAATGATGTATTGGGTTCCAGCCCGATAAATACAAAGGCCCCGTTGGCATGCAGCCTGTCTTCCACGCCGGTCTTGATATCACGAACATGCAGGCGGCGCAGTCGACTCCGCCCTTCAAACCGGATCGTCATGTTATTGAAGCGAACGCTGATGTTTTCCTGCTCGTTCAACTTGTCCTGATACAGGCTGTTGGCTGACAGCGTTTCACCGCGTACCAGCAGTGAAACCCGGTCAGCGATCCCGGCCAGGTCCAGCGCTGCTTCAACCGCGCTGTTGCCGCCTCCAAGTACAGCTACATGCTGACCTCTGTAGAAGGGACCGTCACAGGAGGCACAGTAGTGAACACCGTTTCCCAGGAACTTGTCCTCACCCGGGACATTCAGGCGACGGTAACGGCTGCCGGTGGCGATGATGATGGCGTTGCCGCTGTATTCCTCGCCGGTCGTCGTAACGACCGTGTGATAGTTGTCGTGACTACGTATCGTCGCGATGCTGGAGGACTGCAGAATCTCCACGCCGAAAAATTCCGCCTGCTCGCGCAGACGCTCACTGAACTCGAACCCCGTAATCGGCTGGGGAAAACCGGGTACCTTGTCCAGATAGCCGGTAAAATTCGCATTGCCGCCGACGGCCTCGCGCTCAATGACCAGCGTTTCTGTCGCATCACGCGATGTAAAGATGGAAGCGGTCAGGCCAGCCGGGCCTGCGCCAACAATAATCAGCGGCCAGAAGGTACGGTTCATGTGGAGGTTGAGGGACAGTTTTTTGGCTAGCTCAACGTTGGTCGGCCGCAACAGTACGTCGCCATCATCAAAGACGATCGTCGGGAGCACGCGCTTACCCCCGGTTTTGGCAAGTATTTCCGCGGTGAGAGCGGGATTCTCGAGAATGTCCAGCCATTTGTAGGGCACGCCATGCTCGCCCATAAAAGTCTTTCAGCGCCGACAGTCCGGGCACCAGTGGGCACCGTAGATTGTTGCTCGAGGCTGTTCGCTTATCTTATCCTCTGCGACCCTCCAGCCTGATCAGGCGCTTGCGTCTCGTAGCAGCCGACCGTCTCACCATTTGTATTTCTGCGGAACAGAATTGCAAAATGGGCCCGGCGTCGGCCTGTCAGGCCGGGAATCCACGCTCCCTGCCACCTGTACAGTAGTTTACCAGATGCTGCCGGTTTTAACGCTTCCGCTGTGGCTGCCAAGTCATTCACCTGCGAGACGGATGCCCCCACATTACTTCAGGTTAGCACCCTGTGCCACATGAACCAGTCGAGTTTTTGACAAGTGCAGAAGTGCGCGTTACCTTCCGTGCATATACGGTTCGCCCCGATAAGCCGGAACAGGCATGGCGAAACTCATCGCAACGGTAGGCGCAGGGTTCCTGCAGTGCCATAGATGGCATTTGTGGCCGGCCACCCGCCTCGCTATTCCACCACCGTATCCCCGCCCGCCCAGGCGGGTCCGGAGACCGGGCGCATCTCCCGACCCTGAAGACAGCCAGGCGCTCACCGTCCAGCAGCAACGAAATCGATGTGTGCCAACCCGTTTTCATGTACCTGCCCGATTGCGACCGGAGGAGGTTATATTCGCGAGAACTGCCCGCCCCGCGAGTCCTGACACTAATCCCTTGTTGTTGATTTGGAGAGCTTCCTCATGAAACGTAACCTTGTGTTGACTCTGGTCCTCCTGCTGATTTTTTCGGCAACGACCCTGGCCCAGGAAGACGGCGTCCGCCAACTGCGCGCCAATTTCGCCTGGCCAACGTTCATCGACCCCCACGTCGGTTCCGATTTCTCCAGTTCGATTTCAATCACCAACCTCTACGACACGCTCATCTTCCCGAATCCCGCCGGCGGCGTTATTCCCTGGGTCGCAGAAAGCTGGGACGTATCTGAAGACGGGCACAGCTACACCTTCCACCTGCACCAGGGCGTGCGCTTCCATGACGGAAGCGAAGTGCAGGCCAGCGACATCGCCTATAGCTACAATCGCATTCACGAAGTTGGCGAAGGATTCGTCTACCTCTTGCCCCCGGCTGAGGTAGAGGCGCTTGATGACTACAGCGTACGTTTCACGCTGTCAAACGCCGATCCGCTCTTCACGCTACGCCTGGCACGCTTCTACTTCCTGAACGAGGAGGTGGTACGCGCCAACTACGGTGAGGGTATCTATGAGGGGCATGGCGACTACGGCAAGGAATGGTTGCTCACCCATGACGCCGGCTCCGGCCCCTATCAGGTAGAAGACGTCTCCCTCGCCGAATACATCAAAATGTCGCGCTTCAACGACTACTGGAACCAGGACGCCTTTGTGGACAACGCGGCCGACGAGGTCACCTTCATCGGCACGATCGAGTCCGTCACCATTCGTTCCCTCCTGGTCGATGGAGAACTGGAAATCAGCGACCCCTGGCAAGGCCTTGAGGCGCTGAAGTCCATGGGCAATCTCGAAGGCGTGCACATTGACACGACCTCCATGGGCAGCTCGCTCTACTACATGGCGAACAACACCCTGCCGCCCTTCGATGACGTGAACTGCCGCAAGGCGGCGGCCCTGGCCTACGATTACGACACCATCGTCAGCCTCGAGTGGCCCGGCACCCAGGCGATGGTCGGCATCCTTTCCCAGGCCACGCCGGGGCACAACCCGAACGTCTTCACGCCCCGCCGCGATCTGGACGCCGCCCGCGCCGCGCTTGCCGAATGTCAGTACGCCGACAACGTCGCTGATTACCCCATTGATGTCGTGTGGGTGACGGAAGTGCCGGACGAGGAACAGTTCGCCGTGCTCTTCCAGGCGAACCTGGCGGAAATCGGTATGGCGGCCAATGTGGTGGGCCTGCCCTGGCTGAGCGTCGTGAACAACACTGCCAGCAAGGAGCTGAGCCCGCACATCGTTACGCTCTACACCGGCGCCGATCTGCCGGAAGCGGGCCTGTTGCTCAAGCAACGTTATCATTCGGATACGGCCGCCACCTTCTTCCAGAACGAATGGCTGGAAGATGCAGAGCTTGACGCAGCCATCGACGACGCCCTGGCCACGGTGGACATTGACGAGCGTTTCGCCAAATACGAGGCGCTGCAGGAGCAGCTCGCCGCGGATGTCGTTTCCTTCTTCCTCTACGATCAGCTTGAGAAGCGCGCCGTCGCTGACTATGTGGAGTGGGATTCGTCTGCTGGGGCCCGCATTCAGGGCTATCACTTCTATCTGCCGCAGATTGGTGTGAACAACCCGTCAGATGGATAACATGGTGACAGCCAACGCATCATTACCTTTGCCGACTTTATCGGCTTCGGCTTATCGTTTCGTATACATGAGGAGAGAAGCACCATGAGAAAGTTACTTGTTCTGACCCTGCTGTTGATGCTGGTCATCTCGGCAACGGCCATGGCCCAGGATAGTGAGAAACAACTGCGTATCACCTTCTCCTTTCCGACCATGATCGACCCGGCTGTTGGCGACGATTTCTCCAGTTCGCACGCGCTGGCCAGTATCTATGACACGCTGATCTTCCCGAACTCGGACGGTGGCGTAGGCCCCCATCTGGCAGATTCCTGGGCAGTTTCCGATGACGGCCTCGTCTACACCTTCAACCTGCGCCAGGGCGTGATGTTCCACGACGGTTCAGAGATGCTGGCCAGCGATGTCGTTTACAGCATCAATCGTATCAACGACATTGGTGAAGGCTACGCCTACCTGGTGCCAGACGCTGCCGCGGAGGCGATGGATGACTACACAGTCCAGTTCACGCTGGACCAGCCCGACGGCCTCTTCATTCCCAAGCTGGTGCGTCTCTACATCGCCAACGAGGATCTCGTCCGTGCCAACTACGACATGGAATCGACCCTTTACGGCGATCACGGCGACTACGGCAAGCGCTATCTGCTCACCAATGACGCCGGTTCCGGCCCCTTCCTGGTGACCGACTATCCGCTGGTTGGCTATCTGGACATGGAGCGCTTTGACGGCTGGTGGAACGCAGAGAACTTCGCCGAGAACGCCCCGGAAACGCTCACCTATATCGACACGACCGAGGCAGCCACCGTCCGTTCCCTGATGCTTGATGGCGAACTGGAAATCTCGGACGCCTGGCAGAGCATCGAGGCGCTGGATGCCCTCGCCGCCCGCGACAACATCGACATCCAGGCCTTCCCGACGATGACCAGCTTCTACTACATGATGAACACACGGCTGGCGCCGCTGGATGATGTCCATTGCCGCATTGCCCTGTCCTACGCCTTCGACTACGACCAGGTTGTCGCCCTCGAATGGCCGGGCACGCAGGCGATGATCGGCCCCGTCCCGCAGACTGTCGGCGGGCATAACCCGGATGTCACCGTCTACCGGCGCGACCTGGAGCAGGCCAATGCACATCTGGCCCAGTGCCAGTACGCGGACAACATTGCTGACTACCCGATCGACGTCGTCTGGATCAGCGAAGTGCCCTTCGAGGAGCAGTTTGCCCTGCTCTTCCAGGCCAACATGGCTGATATCGGCGTGCCGGTGAACGTTCAGACCAGCCCCTGGTTGAGCGTGGTGGAGAACACCAGCAGCATGGAGACCAGCCCGCATATCGTCACGATCTACGTTTCGACGGATCTGCCGGAAGCCGGCCTGATGCTGCAGCAGCGCTACACCTCGCCGACGGCTAATACCTGGCAGCAGAACGAATGGCTGCTGGACGAAGAGCTGGACGCGGCCATCGCCGACGCCCTGCTGACCGTTGATGAGGCCGATCGCTTCGCCAAGTACGCCGAGTTGCAGGCGCAGATCGCCGCTATGGCGCCTTCGCTCTTCCTCTATGATCAGCTGGAGAAGCACGCCGTTGTGGACTACGTCGAATGGGATCCCGAGGCCAACAGCTCGGTCATGGGCTACCAGATCTTCGCCGCGAACATCAACATCAACAACTAAACGGTAACCATTACCGAATGCAACGGGAGGTGTGGCTGCGGCCACACCTCCCCCACTGCGAACAGGCAAACGGGGCGGCGCGATGAATTTCTTCAACCGTGAAGAGCTGCAACGGCTGGTTGTCTTCCTCGGACGACGTATCTTCCAGTCACTCTTCGTGCTCTTCGGGCTCAGCATCCTCATTTTCCTGCTCAGCCGCGTGCTGCCGGGCGACCCGGCCCGCACGGCGCTGGGGGCAAGGGCACCGCAGGAAACTGTTCAACGTCTGCGCGACGAAATGCGCCTGGACGAGCCCTTGCTGGTGCAATACCAGTACTGGTTCTTCAACGCCCTGCGCGGTGACCTGGGCGATTCGCTGGTTACGCGGCGCCCGGTCATCGACGATGTCGTCAATTTCCTGCCGGCGTCGATGGAGCTGGTGCTGCTGGCGGGCCTCATCTCGGCCATTGGCGGCATCACTCTGGGCACCTTAAGCGCGCGCCACAAGGACACCTGGGTGGATAACCTGGTGCGCGTCGTTTCCTATCTGGGCGTGGTGACCCCTGCCTTCGTCTTTGCCATCATCTTTCTCACCTTCCTGACCACTTCAGAATTTGGTCTGGATATCTTTCCGTCTATCGGCCGTCTGAGCAGCAATGTCGATGCACCGCCACACGTTACCGGCCTGTTCACCGTGGATTCGCTGCTGGCCGGTCAGTTCTCGACCTTTATCAATGCGCTGCACCACCTGATACTGCCCGCGGTGGCCCTAGCTCTCGGCTCGCTCGCTCAGGAGGCGCGCATCACCCGCTCGACAATGGCAGACAATCTGACGCGCGATTACATCGCCGCGGAGCGCGCCCTGGGCATCCCGGAGCGCATAGTAACCGGGCGCTTTTTGCTCAAGCCCTCGTTGATTCCGACCGTGTCGATCTTCGGCCTGGACTTCGCCGCCAACCTCTCCAACGCCTTCCTGGTGGAAGTAATCTTCAACTGGCCGGGCATTTCCCGTTACGCCACCCACGCGATGTTGCGCAAGGACCTGAACGCCATCGCGGCGGTAATCCTGATACTGGGCGTTACCTTCATTGTCGTAAATATTCTTGTTGATCTGGTGGTCGGTATTTTGGACCCGCGCATCCGTCTGCGCGGAGCAAGGAGCGACTGAGCATGGCTGAAATGACCGCGCAACCGGCTCCTGCACTGCTTGATGCCACCGAGCTGGCGCGCATACAGCGCCAGAACAGACGCGACAACATCGGCCGCGCCTGGTACAAATTCTCGCGCAATCCACTCTCCATCGTCGGCCTGGCGATGGTCATCATCATCGTCCTGTTGGCCATTTTTGCGTCGTATGTGACGCCCTTCCCCGGTCATGTTGAACCATTTACCGATTTCGCCAACGCCAAAGCGCCGCCTGACGGCGTAAATCTGCTCGGCACAGATCAATTCGGGCGCGATATCTTCAGCCGCATAATCTTCGGCTTCCGCTTCTCCCTGCTGATGGGCGTGATGGTGCTGACACTGGTTGTGCCCGTCGGCGTGACCCTGGGCATGATTGCCGGCTACTTCCAGGGGACAATCATTGACACGGTGATTATGCGCATCACGGACATCTTCCTCTCCGTGCCGCCGCTGATCCTTGCGCTGGCCATCGCCTCCGTGCTGACGCCCAACCTCACCAACTCCATGATCGCCATCTCGCTGATGTGGTGGCCCTGGTATTCCCGTCTGGTCTATGGGCTCTCCAGCGCCCTGCGCACCGAGTACTTCGTCAGTTCAGCCGAAACCATCGGCGCCAGTACGCGCCACATCCTGTTCCGCGAGATCCTGCCCAACATGATCTCGCCCATCTTCACCAAGATGAGCCTGGACATGGGCTGGGTCATCATCATCGGTTCGATGCTGAGCTTCCTCGGCCTGGGCGTGCAGGAGCCCCAGCCGGGCCTGGGCACCATGGTCGCCAAAGGCGCGGACTATCTGCCGACGGGACAATGGTGGATGGCCATCTTCCCGGCCCTCGCCATCGTCGTCGTCGTGCTCGGCTTCAACCTGCTGGGTGACGGCCTGCGCGATCTGTTCTCCGCGGAAGAGGTGTAATGGTGAATTCGGACGCTCCCCTGCTGGAGCTGCGCGACCTCTCCGTACATTACCGCGTCTACGGCGGAGTCCTCAGGGTACTGGATCACATTAACTTCCACGTCAAGCCGCGGGAGCGAGTCGGCCTGGTGGGCGAGACCGGCTGCGGCAAGACGACCACGATGAAGACCATCCTGCGCGTCCTGCCCACACCACCGGCCGAAATCCCGCAGGGCGAAATTCTCTTTCAGGAGCGCGACGTCCTGAAGATGAGCCAGCGCGAACTGGTGCAGATGCGCGGCCAGGGCATTTCCATGATCTTCCAGGACCCGACGGCCGCGCTCAACCCGGTCTTCACCATCGGCCAGCAGCTCACCACTGTGATTCGTTACGCCGCGGCCGAAAACCAGAACCTGAACCGCAAAGAACTGCGTGAGCGCGCGCTGCAGGCCCTGCGCGAGGTCGCGCTGGCCGACCCCGAACGCCTGCTGGACAGCTACCCCGTCCAGCTCAGCGGCGGCATGCGCCAGCGCGTGTGCATCGGCATGGCGCTCAGCACACGCCCCGGCCTGCTGATCGCGGACGAGCCGGGAACAGCGCTGGACGTCACGATTCAGGATCAGGTGTTGCGTCTGCTGCAGGCCCTGGTGGAGCAGCAGGGCAACTCCTTCATCCTCATCTCCCACACGCTGGGTATCGTGCGCCAGATGACGGACCGCGTCTACGTGATGTACGCCGGCAACATGGTCGAGGTTGCGCCGACGCGCCGCCTCTTCGCCAACCCGCTGCATCCCTACACCCAGGGGTTGATGGAGGCCGTGCCGCGGCTCACCGGCGGCGGCATCAGCGAAGGTATTCCGGGTCGCATCCCGGACTACATGAACCCGCCCACGGGCTGCCGCTTCCACACGCGCTGCCCACATGCCATGGCGGTCTGCAGCCGCGAGAAGCCGCCGGTTTTCCAGGTGGAACGAGCCTATGAAAACTCGCACGAGGTGGCCTGCTTCCTCTACGACGAGCCGCAAAAGGTGACCATGTACAAGGCGGAGCCCGTGCCGGTATGAGCGAAGACGTCATTCTGCACATCGACAATCTTTACAAACACTTCATCGTGGGGCGCAAGGGCCTCATCAAACGCGAGCCAATCACGGTCAAGGCCGTGGACGGCGTTTCATTTGAAGTGCGCCGCGGCGAGACCTTCGGCATCGTTGGCGAATCCGGCTCCGGCAAGAGCACCATCGCCTATATCACCATGGGCATGTATTTGCCAACCAGCGGCACCATCACCTTCAACGGACGTGACCTCTTTGCCCAGGGCGACCGGCGGCCGCAGGACCTGCGCAAGGAAATCCAGATCGTCTTTCAGGACCCTGGCTCCTCGCTCAACCCGCGCCGCACCATCCGCCAGATCCTCGAGTTGCCGCTGAGCATCCACCGGCCGGACAGTGACCGCCTGACCGAGGTGCTCCGACTGCTGGAGCTGGTCGATTTACCGCCGGAATACGTACATAAATACCCGCGCCAGTTGAGCGGCGGCGAACGACAGATCGTCGCCATAGCGCGCGCCCTGGCCACCGACCCCTCGCTAATC
Organism: Phototrophicaceae bacterium; assembly: GCA_965223965.1. Taxonomy (GTDB): domain Bacteria; phylum Chloroflexota; class Anaerolineae; order Aggregatilineales; family Phototrophicaceae; genus JAGWBD01. The sequence continues at coordinate 448,356 of CBDCXX010000006.1, read as the reverse complement.
ATCCTCGACGAGCCGACCTCCGCGCTGGATGTTTCGGTGCAGGGCAAGGTCATTAATCTGCTCATACGTCTGCAGCGCGAGCTCAACCTGACCTACGTCTTCATCACGCACGATCTGAGCGTGATGCGCAACCTGGCCACTCGCGTCGCCATCATGTATCTCGGGCGCGTCGCCGAAGTAGCCGAAACGCTGCACTTTTTCGAATCGCCACAACACCCCTACACGCAGATGCTGCTCTCTTCGATTCCCGTGCTCACCGAGCAGGAAGAGGCGCTGCGTCCGGTGCAAATCCGCTCAAGCGGCGAGATTCCCAGCCCGGTCGATCTGCCCTCTGGTTGCAGCTTTCACACGCGCTGCCCGCAGGTCATGGACCATTGCCGCCGGATCGACCCGCTGATGGTGCCCATCAGCGTGACCGGCAGCGATCACATCGTGCGCTGCCACCTTTTTGAGCAACCGAACGGTCAGGGTCAGCCCTGACATGCGCGTCGCAACCGACATCGGCGGTACCTTCACGGACCTCGTCTGGCAGGACGAGCGCAACGGCACAATCGGCAGCACCAAGGTGCCAACCACGCCGCAGGACTTCGGCGCCGGCGTCGTCGCCGCAATCCGGGACAGCGGCCAGGACGCGCGGGGCACCGCCTTCCTCGTGCACGGCACCACCCTGGTCATCAACGCGCTGACCGAACGCAAGGGCGTGCGCACCGGGCTCATCACCACCCAGGGCTTCCGTGACGTGCTGGAAATCGGGCGCGCCAACCGCCCCGACATCTACAACATGACCTACGTTAAGCCGACGCCCTTCGTGCCGCGCCGGCTGCGCCTGGAGGCGCGCGAACGCCTGAACTTCCGGGGCGAAGTGCTGCGGCCGCTGGAGCGCGCGGACGTTGAGGCGGCGGCACAACAGCTGCTGGCCGCGGGCGTGGAGGCCATCGCCGTCTGTTTCCTGCACAGTTACATCAACCCGCAGCACGAGCTGGAGTGCGGCGCCATTCTGGCCGAACTCGCGCCGCAGCTGCCGGTAACGCTGTCTCACCAGGTGACGCAGGAGTGGCGTGAATTCGAGCGCAGCAACACGGCCGTGCTCAACAGCTACGTCCAGCCCATCGTGGCGCGCTACCTGAACAACCTTGAGCGCGACCTGGGCGACATGGGGGTGCCGCCGCATACGTTACACGTGATGCAGTCCAACGGCGGCAGCGCCAGCTTTGCCGCCGGTCGGCAACTGCCGGTCAACCTGGTCGAATCCGGGCCGGTGGCAGGCGTCATCGGCGCCGCCCAAATTGGCCTACTGATCGGCGAGCCGAATGTCATTTCGCTGGACGTGGGCGGAACGACGGCCAAGTGTTCGCTGGTGCTGGATGGCGCGCCGCGCATCACCAGCGACTACAAGATCGAACACGACCGGCGCAGCGCCGGCTACCCCATCCTCGTGCCGACCGTCGACATCGTCGAAATTGGCGCGGGCGGTGGCTCCATCGCCCACGTGGATGAGACCGGCGCGCTGCGCGTGGGGCCCCAAAGCGCCGGCGCAGACCCCGGACCGGCCTGTCAGGGCGTGGGGCAGGAACCCACCCTCACCGACGCGAACCTCGCCGCCGGGCGTATCAACGCCGACTATTTCCTCGGCGGGCGCATCCGCCTCAGTCTGGCGCGCGCGCAGGCCGCCCTGCAGCCGATTGCCGCGCATTTCGGCCTGTCCATCGCCGAGGCGGCGCTGGGCATCATCCGCATCGCCGACGCCAACATGATCAACGCGCTCAAGCTGGTCTCCGTGCGCCGCGGTTATGATCCGCGCGACTTCGTCCTGCTGCCTTTCGGCGGCGGCGGCGCGCTGCACGGGGCCGCCCTGATGCGCGAATTGCAGACGCGCAAGGTCGTTATTCCCGACCGACCGGGCGTTTTCTCCGCCTGGGGCATGTTGATGAGCGACCTGCGCCGCGACGTTATCCGCACGCGCATTACGCGCGTGAACGAGGCCGCCGCAGAGTCGCTGGACACTACATTCGCTGAAATGAGCGCCAGGGTGCAAGACGAACTGCGTGCCGAAGACGTGGCCGAGGCCGACATCCGCAGCGAGCGCCACGCCGACATGCGTTACCTCGGCCAGGAGCACACGGTCAAGGTGGCGCTGCCGGAGGGCTGCATAAACGCTGCGGCCGTCAGGGAGCTGCTGGAGCGCTTCCACCAGGTGCACGAACAGACCTATACCTTCCACCTGGAGTCGCCCGTCGAGCTGGTGAACTTCCACGTCACGGCCTTTGGCCATGTGCCGACGCCCGAGATCGAGATGGTCACTGCGACGGGTCTCACGCTGGCGGGCGCGAGCAAGGGTCAGCGCGAGGTGTTGTTCGACGAGCCGCAAGCGCTGTCAGCCAATATTTATGAGCGCGAGCGCATGCCGGTCGATGAGCCGGTTGCTGGCCCCGCCGTCATCGAGGAACCGACCGCCACCATCCTCGTATTTCCGCAGCAGCGGGCCTGGCGCGATCGCTACGGCTTCATTCACATTGAGGGGGAGGAACAGGCATGAAACTGCTTTATATCGACCCCATCGGCGCCGACGCGCTCGACCCCGGCATCTACGACGCGCTGCTGTCAGCCAAAGGCCCGGACACGCAGATCGAACTGGTCGCGCTGCCGGAGGGCCGTCCGCACCACGTCGAATATCACGCCTACGAGGCGCAGGTCATCGCCGACATCGTGCGCATCACCTGGCACGAGGCACCGGCCTTTGACGCCATCATCATCGGCTGCTTCTATGACGTGGGCCTGCGCGAGGCGCGCGAGGTCTCGGGTAGCGCGCCAGTGGTGGCTCCCTGCCAGTCCAGCAGCGCCATCGCCGCTGTGCTGGGTCACCGCTTCTCCGTGCTGGTCGGGCGGCGCAAGTGGATCCCCAAAATGCGCGAGAATCTGCTGCTCTACGGACATGGTGAACGACTCGCCTCCTTCCGGCACATGAGCATGGGTGTGCGCGATTTCCAGGTTGACCACGCGCTGACCTGCGAGCGGATGCTTGAGGCCGGCCGCGCGGCCGTTGAAGAGGACGGCGCAGAGCTGCTCATCCTCGGCTGCACTGCGGAATACGGCTTCTACCGCAAGATGCAGGAGGAGCTGGGCGTGCCGGTGCTTGACCCGGTGCTGTCGGCGCTGAAGAGCGCGGAAATGATGGCTGAGGCAGCGCTGCGCTTCGACTGGCTGCCCTCGCGCGTCGGCGGCAGCGAGGCGCCGCCCACTGAAGAAGTCGTGCGGCGCGGTTTCTTCGGCGACGTCGCGCCGGTTGGCGTGCGCCTGGCGGAGGTTGCGCAGCCGCAATGAGCACGGATCCTTTCACGCTGGAAATCATCGGCGACATGCTGCGCGCCAGCGCCGCCGAGATGTTCCTCACCTACGGCCGCAGCGCGCAAAGCCCCATCATCTATGAAGTGCTGGATATGGGCTGCGGCCTGATTTCGGCGCAGGGCGAGTTGATTGCGGAAGCCGAGGGCGTGCCCGGCTTCGTCGGCTGCCTCGGCTTTGCTGTGCGCGAAGTGCTGGACAAGTTCACGCGTGAAGCGCTGCAAGCGGGCGACATCTACGCCACCAATGACCCCTGGGGCGGCGGCGGCACGCACCTCAGCGACGTCGTGCTGGTGATGCCGCTGTTCCACGCTGGCGAGCTGGTCGCCTTCGCCGCCAACAAGGCGCACTGGACCGAGGTCGGCGGCATGGCGCCAGGCAGCTGGACGACCGACTCCACCGAAATCTACCAGGAAGGCCTGCAGTTGACCGCCCTGCGCCTCTATCATGCCGGGCAGCCGCATCAGGGCCTGCTAGACATCATTGAGGCCAACGTGCGTCTGCCAGAAATGACGCTGGGCGACATGTATGCCGGGATTGCCGCGCTGCATGCCGGCGCCCGCGGCGTGGCCAGCGTTTGTGAGAAGTACGGCGCCGACGCCCTGCGCGAGGCCATTGCGCTGCTGCTGAGCCGTGGCGAGACGGTCGCGCGCGAGCGCCTGGCCGCCCTGCCCGACGGCTGCTGGTCGGCCGAATTCTGGCTGGACGATGACGGCATCGGCGACGAGCCGCAGTACGTCTGCGTCAAGGTGACCTTAGAGGGCGAGCGCTTCGTGGCGGACTACACCGGCTGCGCGCCCCAGGCGGTTGGCCCCATCAACACCACGCACGTCGGGCTGCTGGTCGTCGTGCGCGAGATCTTCAAATGCCTGCTCGACCCGCATTTCCCCAACAACGACGGCTTCTTTCGCCCGATTGAGATCATCTGTCCGCCTGGCACGCTCTTCACCGCGCAGCGCCCGGCGCCTACTTCCACCTACTGGGAGACCGGCGCTTACGCCAGCGAGCTCATCTGGCGCGCGCTCTATCCCATTGTTCGCGAGCGCCTGCCGGTGGGGCACCACCTGAGCATTTGCGGCACCATCGTCAGCGGCACGGACGAGGAAGGCAGACCCTGGGTGCTGGTTGAGCCGCAGGCCGGCGGCTGGGGCGCCACCCACCAGCGCGACGGCCAGAGTGGATTGGTGCCTTCCGGCGACGGTGAGACCTACATCATGCCGGTCGAAGTCTGCGAGACGCGCTATCCGCTGCTGGTCGACCAGTTTGCCTTCAACACCGAGGCGGGCGGCGCCGGACGCTGGCGCGGCGGCTTCGGCCTCATCCGCGACTATCAAGTCACGGCAGCGCATGCCGACCTGACCACCTCCTTTGGCCGCTTCAAGTTCCCGCCCTGGGGCGCAGCCGGCGGCGATGACGGCTCGGTCAACGCCATCGAGATTATTCCCGCAGGAACGCACAAGGCCAGCCAGCGCGCGGGACGATTTGCGCGCAAGCGCCTGCAACGCGGCGACGTGGCGCGCCTGATCACGGCGGTCGGCGGCGGCTATGGCGACCCCCTGCAGCGCGAACCGGCGCGGGTGGCGGCAGACGTGCGCGAGGGCTACCTCACGCCGGAGCTGGCGCGGCAGAGCTACGGCGTCGCGCTGTGCGAGGGCCAGGTGAACGAAGCGGCCACGGCTGAATTGCGCGCCGGTATGGTGGAGGAGCGCGGCCGTGACGCATGACCCCTTCACCCTGACCATCATTCAGGAACAGTTACAAGCTGCGGCGGACGAGAGCTTCCTGCGTCTTGGCCGCGCCAGCAAAAGCCCCATCATTTATGAGGTGCTGGATTACGCCTGCGCCCTGCTGACGCCGGAGGCCGAGCTGATCGCCGAGGCCCAGGGCGTGCCGGGCTTCACCGGCGTCCTGCCTTTTGCCGTGAGCTCGATTCTGGACAAGTTTGGCGCCGCCAACATGCGCACCGGGGACGTCTTCGCCACCAATGACCCCTATGCCGGCGGCGGCACCCACCTCAGCGACGTCTGCCTGATCGGCCCGATCCTCCATGAAGGCGAGCTGGTGGCCTTCGCGGCCAACAAGGGCCACTGGACCGAAGTCGGCGGCATGGCGCCCGGCAGCTGGACTACAGACGCCACCGAGATTTACCAGGAAGGCCTGCAACTGCCCGCCCTGCGCGTCTACGAGGCCGGCCAGCCCCTGCCGGACATCATCGACCTGATCGCCGCCAACGTGCGCCTGCCCGACATGACGCTCAGCGACCTCTACGCCGGCGTGGCCGCCATCCGCGTCGGCGAAATGCGCATCCACGCCATCTGTGAACGCTATGGCGCCGACGCGCTGGGCGCAAGCATCGAGAGTCTGTTGAGCCAGGGCGAGTTCGTCGCCCGCAACGCGTTGCAAGCGCTGCCCAAAGGCACCTGGGAAGCGCAGGACTTCATGGACGATGACGGCTTCACTGACGAGCCCATCCCGGTGCGCGTGCGCATCACCGTCACGGACGAGAGCTTCACGGCGGATTTCACGGGCTCTTCGCCACAGGTGCCTGGCCCGGTCAACGGCACCTGGGCGCGGCTGCAATCTGCCGCGCGCGTGATGTTCAAGGTCATCACCGCGCCGGACTACCCCAACAACGGCGGCTGCTTCCGCCCCGTGAAGGTCATTTGCCCGCCCGGCACCATTTTCACGGCGCAGCGGCCCGCACCCGTCTCCACCTACTGGGAAGCCGGCGCGTTGGCGATTGACCTGCTGTGGCAGGCGCTCTGGCCCATCGCCAGTGACCGCCTTTCGGCGGGCCACTTCCTCAGCATCTGCGGCACAAACCTCAGCGGCATTTTCGACGACGGCGAACTCTTCGTGCTGACCGAACCGCAGGCCGGGGGCTGGGGCGCAGCGCCCGCCCGTGACGGACAGAACGGCCTCGTCGCCCAGGGCAACGGCGAAACGCGCAACGTGCCGGTGGAGGTGTGCGAGGCGCGCTATCCCCTGCTGGTGGAGCGCTACGCGCTGGACATCACCGGGCGCGGCGCCGGCCGTTGGCGCGGCGGCCGCGGCCTGGTGCGGGAATACCGGCTGACAGGCCCCAGGGGCAACGTCACCACCACCTACGGCCGACACCGCTTTCCGCCCTGGGGCGCCGATGGCGGTCTGCCAGGTTCCCCCAACAGCGCGGCCGTCGTGCGCGTCGGCGCGCAGCAACCTGAGGTGCAACGCGGCAAACTCACGCGATACCCCCTGTGCAAAGGCGACCTGGTGCGTATTATCACTGGCAGCGGCGGTGGTCGTGGCGACCCGCTGTTGCGGCCGGTGGAAGCCGTGCGCGCGGATTTGCAGGCCGGCCTCGTCACCCCGCAGCAGGCAGCGGGACAATATGGCCTGCGCTTTAACCCGGATACGCTCGAACTGGTGCAGGTATTGCCGGTGCGCCAGAACGTGTCACAACAACTGGTTTCGGATTCCTGAGAGAGAGAGGCAGGTATGCGCGTTTCAGTCGATGTAGGCGGCACCTTTACCGATGTGATCGTCCTGGATGAAGAAAGTGGCAACATCAAGCTGGAAAAGGTGGCGACCACGCCCGTCAATCCGGCCGAAGGGGTGCTGCAAAGCTTTGAAAAGGTCGGCGCCCAGCCGGAGGAGATCGAATACTTCGTCCATGGCACGACCCTGGCCATCAACGCCATGTTGACCCGCAGCGGCGCGAAGGTGGCCTTCGTCACCACGCGCGGCTTCCGCGACATTTACGTCCTTGGCCGCACCGACCGCGAGCCGATGTACGACTTCAAGTTCAAGAAGCCGAAATCGCTGGTGCCGCGTTCGCTGTGTTTCGAGGTGGAAGAGCGGCTGAACTATCGCGGCAATGTTCTGACCCCCTTCAACCCTGAGCAGGCGCGCGGGGTGGCGCGTCGCATCCAGGCGCAGGGCGCGGAATCGGTCGCGGTCTGCTTCCTGCACAGCTACGCCAACCCCGAGCACGAGGAGGCTTTCGAAGCCGTCATGCAGGAGGTTGCGCCGGAAATCTCGGTCACGATTTCGAGCAATCTCAGCCGCGTCTACCGCGAATACGAGCGTTCCAGCACCACCGTCATCGACGCCTACATCAAGCCCATCACCCGCAGCTACCTCACCAACCTGAACAAGGATCTGGTTAGCGGCGGCTTCAGCGGCACATTCCTGATGACGCGTTCCGGCGGCGGCGCCATGACGCTGGACACCGCGCGTGGAGAGCCGGCCCACCTGGTGCTCTCCGGCCCGGCCGGCGGCGTCATCGGTGGCGCCTATCTGGGCAAGCTGATCGGCCTGCCCAACATGATCACCTTCGACATGGGCGGCACCAGCCTGGACGCCTCGCTCATCGCCGAGGGCGAACCCACCGTCGAGAACGAGCAGATCTTCCAGTCCCTGCCCATTTCCATCCCCACTATCGACATCCACACCATCGGCGCCGGTGGCGGCAGCATCGCCTGGGTGGATGAAGGCGGGCACCTGCAGGTTGGCCCGCAGAGCGCGGGCGCCGACCCCGGCCCCGCCTGCTACAACAAGGGTGGCCAGCAAGCTACCTTCACCGATGCGGCCCTGCTGATCGGCTACCTCGACCCGGCCAACTTTCTCGGCGGCGAGATCGACATCAACACGGCACAGGCGGAAGCCGTCGTGGGGCGTCTTGGCGAGGGTCTCGGCATGTCAGTGCCGGACGTGGCGGCGGGCATCATCAGCATCAGCGAGGCGCGCATGGCCGGCGCGGTGCGTGTCATCTCCGTCGAGCGCGGCTATCACCCGCGCGACTTCGCGCTCTGCACCTTCGGCGGCGGCGGCGCTTTCGTCGCGGCCAACATCGCGCGCGAGCTGGGCATCCCGAAAGCGATCATTCCGCCGGGACCGGGCAACTTCTCCGCCCTCGGCATGCTCATGGTCGACGTGGTGCACGACTACGCCCGCACCCACATCACCGGGCTGAAGGATATGGACCCGCAGCAGGTCGGCGAACTCTACAGCATCATGGCGGGCCAGGGTCGCGCGGCGCTCACCAGCGACGGCTTCGAGGCAGACAAGCAGCAGTTCATCCCCACCGCCGAGATGCGTTATCGCGGCCAGGAGCACACGGTCAACATCCCCTTGCCGGGGCTGGCACCGACGACGGCGGACATTCCGTCCATCACCGCTGCCTTCAATGCAATGCATGAACAGCAGTACGGCCACAGCATGGAGCTTGACCCGATCGAAATCGTGACGCTGCGTCTGCGTGCAGTGGGGCTGTTGCCGCGGCCGGACCTCGCCCGCATCGCTGCCGGCGATGGCAACATCGCCGCCGCAACCCGCGGCAGCCGCAAGGTCTACAACCGCGAGCTCAGGACGCACCTCGACTACACGGTCATCGACCGCATGCGCCTCGGCGCTGGCGACAGCCTGGACGGCCCCGCCATCGTCGAAGAGCCCAGCTCGACGACCGTGTTGCACAGTGGCGACCGCCTCACTGTAGGCGACTATGGTGAACTGCTGATTGACATCGGCCAGGAAAGTGGCGGCGCCTGATGAATGCCCTTGACCCCATCACCGTAGAGGTCATCCACAACTATCTACTGTCTGCCGCGCGTGAGATGGAGCGCAACCTGATGCGCACCTCCTACAGCACGGTGATCTACGAAATCCGCGATTTCGGCCTGGGCATCTACGACCGGGACTGCCGCCTGCTGGCGGAAGCGCCCGGCCTGGCCGTGTTCACCCGCGGCAACGACTACGGGCTAATGAAGACTGTGGAGTTCGTCGGCGAAGAGAATATGGAGCCTGGTGACCTGCTGCTCACCAGCTACCCCTACTGGTCCTCGGCGCATCCGCTGGACGTACTTGCGATTGCGCCCATCTTCGCCTGTGGCGAGCTGGTCGGCTACACCGCCATCAAGCAGCACTGGCTCGATCTGGGCCAGAAGGACGCCGGCTACATCCTCGATTCAGTCGACGTCTTCCAGGAGGGCCTGCTCCTGCCTGGCCTGAAACTCTACAAGGCCGGCGTGCTCGACAAGGAGATTCACAACCTGCTACGCTTCAACAGCCGCCTGCCAGACCGCATCATCGGCGACCTGAACGCACAAATCTCCGCCAGCCGCACCGGCGAGCGCCGCGTCACGGAGCTGGTGGAGCGTTTCGGTCTGGATCTGTTCCGCGAAGCCGTCGAGGCTATCCTCGATCACGGCGAGCGCATGTCGCGCGCGCGTCTGGCCGAACTGCCCAATGGCACCTGGACGGCCGAGGACTGGGCCGACGATGACGGAATCGACAGGGACACGATGCTCAAACTGAAGGTGACGGTCACCGTTACCGACGACGAGTTCATCGTCGACTGGAGCGGTTCCAACCCGGCCACGCGTGGCCCCATGAACATGCCCATCGGTCTGACCGAGGGCGTCAGCGGCCTGGCCTTCAAGGGCATTACGACGCCGGATTCGCCGGCCAACGCCGGCAACTATCGGCCGCTGAAGATCATCGCACCGCCCGGGGAGATCATGCATGCCGTGCCGCCTGCGCCCACCTTCACCGTCTGGGCCGGCCTGCTGGCGCCCGAAGTGATTCTCAAGGCGCTATCCCAGGGCATGCCGGATCGCATTCCGGCCTGCAGTGGTGGCGACGTCTTCGACATTATGGGCCTGGGTGTGCATCCCGAAACGGGCGCGCCCTGGCTGGAGGCGACCAACGAAGCGGTCGGCTTCGGCGCCTACGCCGGAAATGACGGCGAAGATGCCATCATGCACCTCAGCGAACCCGGCTGTCGCAACAACCCCGTCGAAGTGCTGGAGACCAAGGCACCCTGGATCATCGAGACCTACCACATGCGCAGGGACTCGGGCGGGGCGGGCAAGTACCGTGGCGGCGTGGGCGTTACCCGCTCATACCGTTTTCTGCATCCTTCCACCACCCTGGCGCTGGTCAAGAAGACGAAGTCCGCGCCCTGGGGCATGGCCGGCGGTCTCGATGCCGAAGTCGGCCACGTCGTGGTCTGGCCCGGCACGGACAGGGAGGAAGTCAACGGCGCCATTCACTACAAGATGGATGCCGAGGACGTCGTCCAGAACAATTCCGGCGGCGGCGGCGGCTGGGGCAATCCGCGTGAACGCGACCCGCAGCGGGTGCTGGAGGATGTCATTAACGATTTCGTCTCGCTCGAGTCGGCGCGGCACCATTACGGCGTCGCCATCGACGCGGCTGCCATGTGCATCGACGAAGCGGCCACCGCAGCCCTGCGCGCGAAGTGAGGGCTTTCAGAACGACGAGAGGTGCGTGATGAACAATGGTACAGGGCTTGACCCCATCACTGTGGAGGTCATCCATAACTACCTGCTCTCCGCCGCACGCGAGATGGAGCGCAACCTGATGCGCACCTCCTACAACACGATCGTCTACGAAATCCGCGATTTCGGCCTGGGTATTTACGACCGCCAGTGTCGTTTGCTGGCGGAAGCGCCCGGCCTTGCCATCTTCACCCGCGGCAATGACTACGGCCTGATGAAGACGGTCGAATTCGTCGGCGAAGAGAACATGGAGCCAGGCGACCTGCTGCTTACCTCCTACCCCTACTGGTCCTCGGCGCATCCGCTGGACGTGCTGGCCATCTCGCCCATTTTCGCCTGTGGCGAACTGGTCGGCTACACGGCTATCAAGCTGCACTGGCTCGATCTGGGCCAGAAGGACGCCGGCTACATCCTTGATTCTGTCGACGTTTTCCAGGAAGGCCTGCTCATGCCCGGCCTGAAAATCTACAAGGCCGGCAAACGGGATGAAGAGATCTACAACCTGCTGCGCTTCAACAGCCGCCTGCCGGACCGCATCATCGGCGACATGAACGCGCAAATCTCCGCCTGCCGCACTGGCGAGCGTCGCGTCTCGGAACTGGTAGAGCGCTTCGGCACCGCACTGTTCCGTGAAGCCGTCGAGGCGATCCTTGACCATGGCGAGCGCCTGTCGCGTGCGCGGCTGGCAGAACTGCCGAAGGGAACCTGGTCGGCCGAGGACTGGGCCGACGATGACGGTATTGACCGGGATACGATGCTCAAACTGAAGGTCACGGTCACCGTGACCGACGAAGAGTTCATTGTCGACTGGAGCGGCTCGCATCCGGCCTGTCGCGGCCCCATGAACCTGCCGATCGGATTGACCGAGGGCGTCAGCGGCCTGGCCTTCAAGGGAGTCACGACGCCGGATTCACCTGCCAACGCTGGCAACTATCGCCCGCTGAAGGTCATCGCGCCGCCGGGGGAACTGATGAATGCGGTGCATCCCGCACCGACCTTCTTCATCTGGTCCGGCATACTGGCCCCCGAAGTCGTCCTCAAGGCGCTGGCCAAAGGGATGCCGGAACGGGTGCCGGCCTGCAGCGGCGGCGACATTTTCTCCGTCATGGGTCTGGGTGTGCATCCCGAGACCGGGACGCCCTGGTTGGAGGCGACCAACGAGGCGGTCGGCTTTGGCGCCTTCGCTGGCAATGATGGCGAGGATGCCATCATGCACCTGAGCGAGCCCGGCTGTCGCAACAATCCCGTCGAGGTACTGGAATCCAAGGCGCCCTGGATCATCGAGACCTATCACATGCGCCGGGACTCGGGCGGGCCGGGCGAGTTTCGCGGCGGCGTCGGCGTAAGGCGCAGCTACCGCTTCCTGCACCCCTCCACAGTCCTGACGCTGGTCAAGAAGACGAAATCTGCCCCCTGGGGCATGGCCGGCGGCCACGATGCCGAAGTCGGCCACGTCATCGTTTGGCCTGAAACCAGCAGGGAAGAGCGAACCGGCGCCATTTACTACCAGATGGAGACCGAGGACGTGATACAGAACAATTCCGGCGGCGGTGGTGGCTGGGGCAACCCGCTGGATCGCGACCCGCAGCTGGTGCTGGCGGACGTGGTCAACGAATTCGTCTCGCCGGGGTCGGCGCGCCGCGACTACGGTGTAGCAATCGACGAAGCTACGATGACGATTGATGAAGCCGCGACGGCTGCGTTGCGCGCGAATTGAGGGCAAGCAGAAAGACAGGAGTTGCGTGATGAACAATGGTTCAGGGCTTGACCCCATCACCGTGGAGGTCATCCACAACTACCTGCTCTCCGCCGCGCGCGAGATGGAACGCAACCTCATGCGCACTTCCTATAGCACGGTGATCTACGAACTGCGCGATTTCGGCCTCGGTATTTATGATCGGGAATGCCGTATGCTGGCCGAGGCGCCCGGCCTGGCCGTCTTCACGCGCGGCAACGACTACGGCCTGATGAAGACGATCGAATTCGTCGGCGAAGAGAACCTGGAGCCGGGCGACCTCATGCTCACCTCCTACCCCTACTGGTCTTCGGCCCATCCGCTGGACGTGCTGGCCGTCTCGCCCATCTTCGCCAGCGGTGAACTGGTGGGCTATACGGCCATCAAGCAGCACTGGCTCGATCTCGGCCAGAAGGACGCCGGCTACATCCTCGATTCCACGGATGTCTTCCAGGAAGGCCTGCTCATGCCCGGCCTGAAGCTCTACAAGGCCGGCGTGCTCGACCAGGAAATCGAAAACCTGCTGCGTTTCAATACCCGCATGCCGGACCGCATCATTGGCGACCTGAACGCCCAGATTTCCGCCTGCCGCACCGGTGAGCGGCGCGTCAGCGAGCTGGTGGAACGCTTCGGTCTGGAACTGTTCCACGAGGCTGTCGAGGCCATCCTGGACCATGGCGAGCGCCTGTCACGCGCGCGCCTGGCCGAACTGCCGAATGGCACCTGGACGGCCGAGGACTGGGCTGACGATGATGGCATCGACCACGACACCATGCTCAAACTCAAGGTCAAGGTTACCGTCAGCGACGACGAGTTCCTCGTCGACTGGAGCGGTTCACAACCTGCCACGCGCGGCCCCATGAATCTGCCCATTGGCCTGACCGAAGGGGTCAGCGCCCTGGCCTTCAAGGGCATCACCACGCCGGATACGCCCGCCAACGCCGGCAACTATCGCGCGTTGCGCGTGATTGCGCCGCCAGGCGAGATGATGCACGCTATCCCGCCCGCGCCAACCTTTACCGTCTGGGCCGCCCTGCTGGCGCCGGAGGTCATCCTCAAGGCGCTCTCCCAGGGCATGCCGGAACGCATCCCGGCCTGCAGCGGTGGCGACGTGTTTTCGGTAATGGGCGTGGGCGTGCATCCCGAGACTGGCATGCCCTGGCTGGAGGCGACCAACGAGGGGGTTGGCTTCGGCGCCTGCGCCGGCAGTGATGGCGAGGACGGCATCATGCATCTCAGCGAGCCTGGCTGCCGCAACGTACCGATCGAGATACTCGAAACCAGGGCGTCCTGGATCATTGAGAATTATGGCATGCGCCGGGACTCCGGCGGGCCGGGCAAGTTTCGCGGCGGCGTTGGCGTAAGGCGTACCTACCGCTTCCTGCACCCCGCCACCGTCCTGACGCTGGTCAAGAAAACCAAATCCGCGCCCTGGGGCATGGCCGGCGGCCATGACGCTGAAGTTGGCAGAGTCGTCGTGTGGCCCGACACGGACAAGCAGGAAGTCACCGGCGCCATTCACTACCGGATGGATGCCGAGGACGTGCTTCAGAACAATTCCGGCGGCGGCGGCGGCTGGGGCAACCCGAAGGAGCGCGACCCGCAGCTGGTGCTGGCGGATGTGGTCAACGAATTCGTCTCGCACGGGTCGGCGCGCCGCGATTACGGCGTGGTCATCGACGAGGCGACGATGACGGTCGACGAGGCCGCGACGGCTGCGCTGCGCGCGAACTGAGGGCAATCAGGAAGGCGAACGTCAGCGATGAGCGTTACTTCCGGGCTCGACCCCATCACGGTAGAGGTTATACACAATTACCTGCTGTCTGCGGCGCGCGAAATGGAACGCAACCTCATGCGCACCTCCTACAGCACGGTGATCTATGAGGTCCGCGACTTCGGCCTGGGGATCTACGACCGGGAATGCCGCATGCTGGCCGAGGCGCCCGGCCTGGCCGTCTTCACGCGCGGCAACGACTACGGCCTGAAGAAGACGGTCGAGTTCGTCGGCGAGGAGAACATGGAGCCCGGCGACCTGCTGCTTACAAGCTATCCCTACTGGTCCTCGGCACACCCGCTTGACGTGCTGGCCGTCTCGCCCATCTTCGTCTTCGGCGAGCTGGTCGGCTACACGGCCATCAAGCAGCACTGGCTCGACCTTGGTCAGAAGGACGCTGGCTACATCCTCGATTCCACGGATGTCTTCCAGGAAGGCCTGCTGCTGCCCGGCCTGAAGCTCTACAAGGCCGGCGTGCTCAATCAGGAAATCGTAAATCTGTTGCGATTCAACAGCCGCCTGCCGGACCGCATCATTGGCGACCTGAACGCGCAGGTCTCCGCCTGTCGCACTGGCGAGCGGCGCGTCATCGAGCTGGTGGAACGCTTCGGTCTGGAGCAATTCCGTGAGGCCGCCGAGGCCATCCTCGACCATGGCGAACGCCTGTCACGTTCGCGTCTGGCGGCGCTGCCCAACGGCACCTGGAGCGCCGAGGACTGGGCCGACGACGACGGCATCGACCATGACACCATGCTCAAACTTAAGGTCAAGGTCACCGTTACTGACGATGAATTCATCGTGGACTGGAGCGGTTCACAACCGGCCACGCGCGGCCCGATGAACCTGCCCATCGGCCTGACCGAAGGCGTCAGCGCTCTGGCCTTCAAGGGCGTTACCACGCCGGACACGCCCGCCAACTCCGGCAATTACCGCCCGTTGCGGGTCATCGCACCGCCGGGCGAGATGATGCACGCCATCCCGCCGGCGCCCACCTTCACCGTCTGGGCCGCCCTGCTGGCGCCGGAGGTTATCCTCAAGGCGCTGTCGCAGGGGATGCCGGAGCGCATCCCCGCCTGCAGTGGCGGCGACGTTTTCAGCGTGGTGGGGCTGGGCGTTCACCCGGAGACGGGCATCATCTGGCTGGAAGGCAACAACGAAGCAGTCGGCTTCGGTGCCTACGCCGGCAGCGACGGCGAGGATGCCATCATGCACCTCAGCGAGCCCGGCTGTCGCAACAACCCGGTCGAGGTGCTGGAGACCAAGGCGCCCTGGATCGTCGAGAGTTACGGCATGCGCAGGGACTCGGGCGGGGCGGGCAAGTTCCGCGGTGGCGTGGGCGTGACGCGTGCCTACCGCTTCCTGTATCCCTCCACCACGCTGACGCTGGTCAAGAAGACCAAATCTGCGCCATGGGGCATGGCAGGCGGCCACGATGCCGAGGCTGGTCGTGTCGTCGTCTGGCCCGGCACGGACAAGCAGGAGGTCACCGGCGCCATTCACTATCAGATGGACGCCGAAGACGTAATTCAGAACAATTCCGGCGGTGGCGGCGGCTGGGGCAACCCGAAGGAACGTGATCCGCAGCTGGTGCTGGCGGATGTCGTCAACGAGTTCGTCTCGCTCGAGTCGGCGCGCCGCGACTACGGCGTGGTCATTGACGAGGCAACGATGACGGTCGATGAGGCCGCGACGGCCGCGCAGCGCAGTTGAGCCGACACAAAGAGGAGACATAACCATGGCCGCACTCGATCCAATCACCACCGAGGTCATCCACAACTACTTTCTTTCCGCCGCGCGCGAGATGGAACGCAATCTCATACGGACCTCCTACACCACCATCGTCTACGAGATTCGTGATTTCGGCCTGGGCATCTACGACCGTGACTGCCGCATGCTGGCTGAATCGCCGGGACTGGCCATCTTCACCTGCGGCAACGATTACGGTCTGCAGAAGACCGTCGAATTCGTTGGTAAAGAGAATCTGCAGCCGGGCGACCTCATGCTCACCTCCTACCCCTACTGGTCATCGGCGCACCCCATGGACGTGCTGGCCACGTCGCCGATTTTCTACAAGGATGAACTGATCGGCTTCACGGCCATCAAGCAACACTGGGTTGACCTGGGACAAAAGGAAGCCGGTTACATGCTGGATTCCACGGATGTCTTTCAGGAAGGCCTCATCATGCCGGGCATGAAACTGTATCGCGGCGGCGTGCGCAACGAAGAAATCGTCAACCTGATCCGCTTCAACAGCCGCATCCCGGACCGCGTAATCGGCGACATGAACGCGCAGGTCTCTGCCTGCCGTACCGGGGAACGCCGCGTTGCCGAACTGGCTGACCGGTTTGGTCTGGACACGCTGAATGAAGCCATCGAGGCCATCCTCGACCACGGCGAGCGCCTGTCGCGCGCGCGCCTGGCCGAACTGCCAAAAGGCACCTGGACGGCAGAGGACTACGTTGACGATGATGGCATTAGCCGCGACGTCCTGCTCAAGCTGAACGTGAAGGTCACGGTAAGCGATGACGAGTTCATCGTGGACTGGACCGGCTCGGAACCGACGACGGAAGGGCCGATGAACCTGCCGGTTGGCCTCACAAGGGGCGTCAGCGGCCTGGCATTCAAGGGCATCACCACGCCCGAGTACCCGGCCAACGCCGGCCATTACCGGCCCTTGCGCGTCATCACGGAGGAAGGCAGCATGATGCACGCCGTCGCGCCGGCGCCGACCTTCACCATCTGGGCCAGCCTGCTGGCGCCGGAGGTCATCCTCAAGGCGCTCTCCCAGGGCATGCCAGAGCTCATCCCCGCCTGCTCGGGCGGCGATATTGCTGACGTGATGGGCCTCGGCATTCACCCGGAAACGGGCCTTCCCTGGCTGGAAGCGACCAATGAAGCCATCGGCTTTGGCGCCTTTGCCGGTAATGACGGCGAGGATGGCATCATGCATCTCACCGAGCCTGGCTGCCGCAACAACCCGGTCGAGGTGCTGGAAACCAAGGGGCCGTGGCTCATCGAGAATTACGGCATGCGCCAGGACTCCGGTGGCCCGGGTGAGTATCGCGGCGGCGTCGGCGTGAAGCGCACCTATCATTTTCTTCACCCCTCCTCCGCCCTGGCGGTTGTCAAGAAAACGAAAACCGCGCCCTGGGGCATGAATGGCGGCATGGATGGCGCTCCCGGTTCCATCACCATCTGGCCGGGCACGGAGCGGGAACGCGTCAATGGCGCCCTGCATGAGAAAGACCTGCAACCTGGAGATGTCATCATCAACAGCGCCGGCGGCGGCGGCGGCTGGGGCGACCCGAAGAAGCGCGACCCGCAGCGGGTGCTTGAGGACGTCGTCAACGAGTTCGTCTCGCTCGAGTCGGCGCGCCGCGATTACGGCGTCGCCATTGACGAGGCCACAGTGAGCATCGACGAGGAAGCGACGGCGGCGTTGCGCGGCTGAGCCGACACGAGGAGGAGACACAAGCATGGGCGCACTGGACCCAATCACCACCGAGGTCATCCACAACTACTACCTTTCCGCCGCGCGCGAGATGGAACGCAATCTCATGCGCACCTCCTACACCACCATCGTCTACGAGATTCGCGATTTCGGCCTCGGCATCTACGACAGGAATTTTCGCATGCTGGCTGAGTCGCCTGGCCTGGCCGTCTTCACCTGTGGCAACGACTATGGCCTGCAGAAGACCGTCGAATTCATCGGTGTGGAGAATCTTGAGCCGGGCGACCTCATGCTCACCTCCTATCCCTACTGGTCCTCAGCGCACCCGATGGACGTGCTGGCCACGTCACCCATCTTTTACAAGGACGAACTGATCGGCTTCACGGCCATCAAGCAGCACTGGGTCGACCTGGGACAGAAGGAAGCCGGTTACATGCTGGATTCCACCGACGTCTTCCAGGAAGGCCTCATCATGCCGGCCATGAAGCTCTACAGGGCCGGCGTACGCAACGAGGAAATCGTCAACCTGATAAAGTTTAATAGCCGCATCCCGGACCGCGTCATCGGCGACATGAACGCGCAGATTTCCGCCTGCCGCACCGGCGAACGTCGCGTCGCCGAACTGGCCGGGCGCTTTGGTGTGGAGACGCTGTTGCAGGCCATCGAAGCCATCCTCGACCATGGCGAACGCATCTCGCGCGCGCGTCTGGCGGAGTTACCCAAAGGCACCTGGACGGCCGAGGATTACGTTGATGACGACGGCATCAACCGCGACGAACCGCTCAAATTGAAATGCAGGGTGACCGTCACCGATGATGAATTCATCGTGGACTGGACCGGCTCGCAACCCCGGACCCAGGGGCCGATGAATCTGCCAATCGGCCTGACGCGGGGGGTCAGCGGCCTGGGGTTCAAGGGCATCACCACGCCGGAATACCCGGCCAACGCCGGTCACTACCGGCCGCTGCGCGTCATCACCGAGGAAGGCAGTATGACGCACGCCGTCGCGCCATCGCCGACCTTCACCCTCTGGGCCGGCCTGCTGATGCCGGAAGTTATTCTCAAGGCGCTCTCCCAGGGCATGCCTGACAAGGTGCCTGCCTGCTCCGGTGGCGACATTTTTAGCGTCATGGGTCTGGGCATCCATCCGGAAACGGGCCTGCCCTGGCTGGAAGCGACCAACGAAGCGGTCGGCTTCGGCGCCTTCGCCGGCAACGACGGCGAGGACGGCATCATGCACCTGAGCGAGCCTGGCTGCCGCAACAACCCGGTCGAGGTTGTGGAAACCAAGGGACCCTGGCTCATCGAGAACTACGGCATGCGCCGGGATTCCGGCGGCCCGGGCGAGTATCGTGGCGGCGTCGGGGTGCAACGTACCTATCACTTCAAACATGACGCAGCTGTGCTGGCAATCGTCAAGAAAACGATATCCGCGCCCTGGGGCATGCATGGCGGCAAGAAAGGTGAAGCGGGGTCCATCACCATCTGGCCGGACACGGAGCGGGAACGGGTCAATGGCTCCCTGCATGAAAAGGATCTGCAGGCAGGAGACATCCTCATCAACCGCTCGGGTGGCGGTGGCGGCTGGGGTGACGCGAAGAAGCGCGACCCGCAGCGGGTGCTTGAGGACGTCATCAACGACTTCGTCTCGCTCGAGTCCGCCCGGCGCGACTATGGCGTTGTCATCGACGCGGACACGCTCAGCATCGACGAGGCGGCCACGGCTGCGCTGCGCGCCTGAACTCCACCCCGTTTGACAGGTGACGCCTTACTAGGTAGAAAGGCGACACCGACAAACAAGGGGATAGTATGATGAACTACTTACTGTTTTGCCGACATTCTGCCCTGGCCCTGGTGCTCTTCATATTGCTCTTCGCCCTGCTGCCCGGCGCCCTCGCCCAGGACGCCGAGCCGACGCCGGACGTCGCCATGCTTGGCGAGGGCGAACTCAACATTTCCTACTGGAACGGGCTCAGCGGCTCCGATGGCGTCACCATGAACGAAATGCTGGTGGATTTCGTCGTTGACAACCCGGATATTTCCGTGACCAGTGAGATCATCCCCTGGATCACGCTCTACGCGAAGTTGCAGGCGGCATTCGTGGCCGGCAACCCGCCCGACCTGATCCTGATGCATGCCTCCGAAGTACCCCAGTACGCCAGCTACGGCGTGGTCAAGGACCTCGGCTACATGTACGAATCCGGTGGCGGCTGGTTTCCCGATGACGACGTCTCAGACGTCACCTTTGCGGGCATGCAGTGGGATGGCACCAACTACGGCATTCCGCTGGACAATCACGGCCGCGGCCTGTGGATCAACAGCGATCACTTCGAGGCTGCCGGACTGGACCCGAACATGGACCAGCCCACGACTTTCGAAGGCTGGGTGGAGCTCTTCCAGCAACTCACCCTGGATGCCAATGGCAACAACCCCACCTCCGATGATTTCGACGTCGACAACGTCGTCCAGTGGGCCTACGGGGTCGGCAACTGGCCGCTGGCGGACTTCCTGACCCTGCTCATCCAGCATGGCGGCAGCATGGTCAGCGAGGATGGCAGCACGATCACCATCAACTCCGAAGCTGGCATCAAGGCCCTGTCACAGTATCACGACCTGGTCTACGAGTATCAGGTCTCGCCGCCAGCGGCAGGCTTTGATACCTGGGGCGCCTTTGCGGCCGGCCAGCTTGCAGTGATCCCGACCGGCACCTGGTTCCGCAATTTCTTCATGGACCACACCGACATCAATGGCCAGGCCTGGACGACGGTGCAATTCGGCGAGAACCCGTCGACCTGGTTTGGCATCCACACCTTCCTGATTCCCGACAGCCTGGAGGGCGACAAGCTCGCGGCGGTCGAAAGACTGCTGCAATGGATCAGCGACAGCGATAACCAGGTCTACTGGGCCGGCTCCGGTCAGGTGCCCGCGCGCCTCTCCGCCCAGGCAGTGCTGGACCCGGAGAACTACCCCTCCAATATCGTCATGGGTCAGAGCTTCACGGACTACGGCTTCCTGGATTTCAAGAGCACCGTCACCCAGGAACTCTACGCTGCGCTGGATCCGGAGCTGGATGCCGTCCTGAATGGACTCAAGTCCGTTGAGGATGCCCTCAATGACGGCGCCGCGCGCATGCAGGCAATCCTTGACCGCGCCGGATAGCCGGTTTCGGCACAACTTAAGGTCTTTTGGGGAGGATACTCCTGGAAACCTCCCTGCATGTATTGTATTATAGTGCAGGCTGGTCCAGGCAATAATTGATGCCAAACCCGGTCTGCGATATCATATCTATTTATCAATTCAGTGAGGAATGGAGAAAGTCATGAACAGAAACATTTTCAAGCTGGTCATTCTGGTGCTGCTGGCAGTTCTGGCGTTGCCCTTTGCTGCAGTAGCCCAGGATGCGGAACCCGTCGTCACTGACCTCGGCGCCAGCGACCTGAAGGTCTCTTACTGGCACGGCCTGAGTGGCTCCGACGGCGCCACCATGAACGAGATGTTGGCTGATTTCGTCGATCAGAATCCGAATATCGGCGTCTCGGCCGAACTTCTCCCCTGGGAAACGCTCTACGCGAAGCTGCAGGCCTCTTTCCTGGCTGGCACCCCGCCAGACCTCGTCCTCATGCACGCCTCCGAGTTGCCGCAATACGCCGGCTATGGTGTGATGCGCCAAATGTCCGACTGGTACACCTCCGGTGGCGGCTGGCTGGCCGATGATGACCTCTCCCCTTCCACCTACGCCGGCATGCACCATGACGGCGTGCTCTATGGCATACCGCTGGACAACCACGGCATGGGCCAGTGGATCAATGTCGACCACTTCGAGGCGGCCGGCCTGGACCCGGACGGTCCCATGCCGGATTCCTACGAGGGTTGGGTCGAGTTGTTCCAGCAGCTGACCCTCGACGCCAACGGCAACAACGCTGCCTCTGAAGACTTTGACGCGGAGGACGTCGTCCAGTGGGGTTACTCTGTAAGGCGATATCCGCGCGTCAATTTCCTCGGCCACCTGGCGCAGCATGGCGGCAGCCTGATCAGCGAGGACGGCACGACCGTCACCGTCAACTCCGAGGCCGGAATGGCTGCCTTGCAGAAGAGCTATGACCTGGTCTACAAATACCACGTCTCGCCAGTGCCTGCCGGATTCGATGCCTGGCAGGGCTATGCCAGTGGCGTCGTGTCGGTGCTTCCCGCCGGCACCTGGTTCCTGAATTTCTCCAAAACGATTGACATCAACAGCAAGGCCATCGCCTTTAACCAGTTCGGCCCCGAGCCGGCCGCCTGGTTTGGCATGCACTCCTTCTTCGTGCCGGCCAGCCTTGAGGGCGAGAAGCTTGAGGCCGTCGAGACCCTGCTGCAGTGGATGCTGGAAAACCAGGCACACTGGGCCCAATCCGGCCAGGTGCCGGCCCTGCTGTCCGTGCAGGCATCGCTGGACGCCGAGAACTTTCCCTCCAACATCGTGCTGGGCGCCAGCTTCGCCGACCACGGCGTTATCGATTACCCCAGCACCGCGACCGCGGAGCTGTCCCACTCGGGTCTGGGGCCGGAGTTGAACGCGGCGCTTAACGACCAGAAGACGGTCGAGCAAGCGCTTAACGACGCAGCCGAGCGCATGCAGCAAATTCTTGACCGCGCCGAATAACCGGCTTCGGCCCGACTCAAGGTCTCAAGGTCGTGTGGGGAGGTTTTTGTAATCCTCGCTGCATGTCTTGTACTATAGTGCAGGCTGGTCCAGGCAATAATTGTTGCCAGAGCCAGTCTGCACATATAGTATCGTCTTATAAATATTGGTAGAAATGGAGAAAGTCATGAACAGAAACGTTTTCAGTCTGGTCATTCTGGTGCTGCTGGCAGTTCTGGCCATGCCCTTTGCTGCAGTAGCTCAGGACGCGGAACCCGTCGTCACTGACCTCGGCGCCAGCGACCAGAAGATCTCTTACTGGCACGGCCTGGGCGGCTCCGACGGCATCACCATGAACGAGATGCTGGCTGATTTCGTCGATCAGAACCCGGATATCGGCGTCACTGCCGAACTTCTCCCCTGGGACACGCTCTTCGCGAAGCTGCAGGCCTCTTTCCTGGCTGGCAACCCGCCAGACCTCGTCCTCATGGGCGCCTCCAACTTGCCGCAATACGCCAGCTTTGGCGTGATGCGCCCGCTGGGCGATCTCTACACCTCCGGCGGCGGCTGGCTGCCCGATGATGATCTCTCCGCCGCCACCTACGCCAGCATGCTCTACGACGGCGTGCTCTACGGCATACCGCTGGATAACCACGGTATGGGCCAGTGGATCAACATCGACCACTTCGAGGCGGCCGGCCTGGACCCGAACGGCCCCATGCCGACCACCTACGAGGGTTGGGTCGAGTTGTACCAGCAGCTGACCCTCGACGCCAACGGCAACAACGCTGCCTCCGATGACTTTGACGCCGAAAACGTCGTCCAGTGGGGTTACACTGTGACCCGGGGCCCGCGTGTAAAATTCCTCGCCCATCTGGCGCAGCATGGCGGCAGTCTGGTCAGCGAGGACGGCACGACCATCACCGTCAACTCCGAGGCCGGAATCGCTGCGTTGCAGAATTCCTATGACCTGGTCCACAAATACAACGTCTCGCCAGTGCCTGGCGGATTCGATGACTGGCAGGGCTTTGCCAGCGGCGTCGTATCCGTGCTTCCCGTCGGTACCTGGTTCCGCAATTTCGCCGACTCGACCGACATCAACGGCAAGGCCGTGCCCTTTAACCAGTTCGGCGCCGTGCCGGCCACCTGGATTGGCGCACACACCTTCTTCGTGCCGGCAAGCCTTGAGGGCGAGAAGTTTGAGGCTGTCGTGACCTTTTTGAAGTGGATGAGCGCAAACCAGGCGCACTGGGCCACCTCCGGACAGGTGCCGGCCCTGTTGTCCGTGCAGGCATCGCTGGACGCCGAGAACTTCCCCTCCAACGTCGTGCTGGGCGCCAGCTTCACCGAATACGCCATTCTCGATTTCACCAGCACCGTGACCCAGGAGATGTACCGGATCAGCCTGGATCCGGAGCTGCGCTCAGCGCTCAGCGGCCAGAAGACGGTTGAGCAAGCGCTTAACGACGCAGCCGAGCGTATGCAGGCGATCCTTGATCGCGCCGAATAGCTCGTTCTGAGCAAGATGGCCGGGGGCGGTAGTCCCTCCCCCGGCCATGGTCGGCGCGAGCAACGCCACCTGATGAACGCCAACGTGACGAGACAGGATCTATCATGACGCGCGCATCCGCCAATCCCGGCGCAGGGCACAACCGGCGGCCTTCCTGGCTGCCGGAGATCAACCTGAAGAGGCAGGAAGAAATAGCCGCCTGGCTTTTCCTGGCGCCGTTTTTAGTCTTTTTCGTCATCTTCGTCGCTCGCGCAATTCTTGCGGCCCTGCAGATGAGTTTTTATGACTGGCGCGCCTTGCGTCCCTCGCGGCCATTTATTGGCTTTGAAAATTACGAGGAATTGCTCAGGGACGATGTCTTCTGGAGCGCCCTGAAAAACACCGTCGTCTTCACCGCCATGACGGTGGTGGGTACGACTGCAGTTTCCCTTGCTGCAGCCCTTGCAGTCTCGCAACCTGTCCGGCGGGCCAACTTTTACCGCGTGCTGCTCTACATGCCATCACTGTTTTCGGTTGGCGCGGTGGGCCTCATCTGGGTCTGGTTGCTGAATTCCCAGTTTGGCGTCATCAACTATGGTCTCAGTTTCTTCGGCATTCGACCCATCAACTGGCTGGGCGACGCGGCTCTGGTGATGCCGGCGCTGAGCCTGACAACCATATGGTGGGGCTTCGGCTTTCCCATGCTGATTTTCATCGCGGGTTTGCAAGGCATCCCCGAACACCTCTATGAGGCGGCGCGCATCGACGGCGCCAACGGCCGCCAGCTTTTCTTCAACATCACCCTGCCCCTGTTGAGGCCAACCCTCCTCTTCGTCACCGTCACCGGCGTAATCGCTCATTTTCAGGTCTACGGCCAACCCTTCATCATGACCGATGGCGGGCCAGGGCGTTCCTCCTACACCGTCATTTTCTACCTCTTTCAGACCGCCTGGACTTCCTTCCGCATGGGCTATGGCGCTGCCGTAGCGGTGGCCCTGGCCATCATCATGGCCATCGTGACCGTCGTGCAATTTCTTGTCATCAGCCGGCGCGTGGAATATTAGTACCAGGGAGAGCGGGCCATGGCAACCAGGCATCAAAGACGGGCGTGGCACAACAGGTTCTGGGCTTACCTAGTGTTGGTGGCGCTGTCCCTCTTCGTGTTGATGCCCTTGCTGGTGGTCTTCTCACAGTCCTTCATGACCAACCAGGAGGTCAATCGCTGGCCGCCGCAGATCATTCCGGTCAACCCGACGCTATTCAACTACAATGACGTGCTCACGCGCCAGGACCTGCGCCTCGACCTGTGGCTGCGTAACAGCCTCTTCGCCACTACCTGCTATACCATCGCGGTGCTGCTCATTTGCTCGCCGGCGGCCTACGCCTTCGCGCGCCTGCGTTTCCGTGGCAGCAACGCCCTCTTCGCGCTCCTGCTGGTGACCATCATGATCCCTTCCCAGGTCACCCTCATCCCCAACTACCTGCTGATGCGCGACCTGAAGTGGCTGGATACCTTCAACGCCCTTATCTTCCCGGGCGCGGCCAATGTCTTTGGCGTTTTCCTGCTGCGTCAGTTCTTTATGCAAATTCCGCTTGAACTGGAGGAAGCGGCCGTGCTGGATGGCGCCGGCTACCTGCGCCGCTTCACACGGATCATCCTGCCGCTCTCGTCCAACGCGCTGACGGCGCTGGCCATCTTCGTCTTTCTGGGTCACTACAATGACCTGTTCTGGCCATTCATCGTCACCAACAGCCTGGAGACGCGTACCCTGCCGGTGGGACTGACCATCCTCAACTCGGCCTATGGCCAACAGTTCCGGCCCATGGTACTTTCCGGCGCCGTGCTTTCAACCATTCCCATCCTGATCGTCTACATCATCTTCCAGCGCCGCATCATCCAGGGCGTGACCCTGACCGGTGGCATGGGCGGCCGCTGAAAACCGATGGCATAAGGTCTGTCAGATTTCCACACGGAAGGAAAGCCTGTGTCCGACAACAAAACAGCTCACGTTCACATCGACACCAACCGTATCATCAGCCCGGTCTCGCCGTTGCTCTTCAGCGGCTTCGCCGAGCACATGGGCCGCTGTATCTATGGTGGCATCTACGAGCCCGGCTCGCCGCACGCTGACGAAAACGGCTTGCGGCGCGACGTGCTGGCGGCCCTGCGCGAACTAAATTTCCGCAGCATGCGCTACCCGGGCGGCAACTTTCTGAGTGGATACCGCTGGGAGGATGGCGTAGGCCCGCGTGACCAGCGTCCCGCCAAGCGCGATCTGGCGTGGCAATCGATCGAGACCAACCAGTTCGGCACCGACGAATTCATCGACTACTGCGCGCAACTGGGCACGGCGCCCATGCTCGGAGTCAACATGGGCACCGGCAGCATCCAGGACGCCGCCAACCTCGTCGAATACTGCAACGCAACGCCCGGTACGAAGTATGCCGACATGCGCGTCGCCAACGGGCACAGGCAGCCGCACGGAGTGAAATTCTGGTGCCTTGGCAACGAGATGGATGGCCGCCGCTGGCAGATCGGCCATCTGGAGGCGGGGGAATACGGGCGCAAGGCGCTGGAAGCCGCCAAAATGATGCGCTGGCACGACCCGGAGATCAAGCTCGTGCTCTGCGGCACCTCCACTTCAATGATGCCGACCTACCCCGAATGGGACCGGGTCGCGCTGGAACATTGCTACGAGCAGGTCGATTACCACTCCATGCACCATTACGCGGGCAACCGCAATAACGACACCGACAGCTTCCTCGCCACGACGATTGCCCTTGAGGAATTTGTCGACACGCTGGAAGGTGTGTTGCGTTACGTCAAGGCGAAGACGCGCAGCAAACGGGAGATCTACCTCTCCTGGGACGAGTGGAACATCTCGTACAATTACTCGAAGGCGACGGGTGAATGGAGACAGGCGCCGCGGCTCGCCGAGGATGTCTACAACCTTGAGGATGCACTGATGGCGGCCCAGTGGTTGAGCCTGTTACTGCGTCGTGCCGACGTGTTGAAGATCGCCTGTCTGGCCCAGATCGTTAACGTCATCGCGCCCATCCTGACGGAGACGGACGCGCTGCTGAAGCAGTCGATTTTCTACCCCTTCCTGCTCTTCAGCCGCCTGGCAAGCGGGAACTCGCTCGACGTGCTGGTGCAGGCGCCGCAGCACGAAACGACGCAGTTCGGCGCAGTGCCTCTGCTGGACGTCTCCGCCACACACGATCCCGAAACAGGTATCGGCGCACTCTTTCTGGTCAACCGCAGTCAAACCGACGCCGTGCCGCTGACCCTGAACTGGCAGGACCGCCGCCCGCACGGCAGCGTCCGGGCCTGGCAGCTCAGTGGCAACGACCCGAAGGCGGCCAACAGCTTCGACGCGCCGGAGCGCGTGGTGGCGCGGCCGCTGGCTGTAGAGTCACTGGCTACGGGCAGTGAGTTGCTGCTGCCGCCGCTCTCCTTCACCGCTTGCGAGATGTTGCTGCGCTAGACGACGTTTACCAGTAGCGCATGGCTGCGCGGAACAGTTCGATGAGGTCATTACGCTCAGCCGGGCGCGGCGACAGTTTCGTGACGCGGTGTTGCGGCAGCGTGCCCTCAGCCAGCGCCGGCGCGTCCGCCGCGCTGTAGCCGAGCGCCGCCAGGCCGTTGGGCATGCCGGTGGCCCGCATGATGTCGATAATGCCCGTCGCCAGAATCTCGCCCGCGTCCTGCGCTGAGGCACCGTCTACCTCCAGACCGAGCAAGCGCGCCGCCAGCAGATGCCGCTCCGGGTTGGCGCAGGCCGTGTAGCGAAAGACCGCCGGCGCGTTGAGGATGACTGCCATGCCATGCGGCACGATAGCGTGGTCGACTTCGTAGCCTGGCGGGCGGAAGTCGCGCACCATGCCAGAGACGGGATAGGACATGCCGTGCGGCAGATGCACGCCGGCATTGCCGAAGCCGATGCCGGCCCAGGCGGACGCCATCAACATGTTGCCGCGCGCTTCGACGTCGTCGGGTTCGCGAATGGCGCGCAGCAGGTTGGCACCCACCATGCGCAGGGCCTCGGCCGCCCACACATCACTGACCGGATTTGCGCCCTGATAGGCCGGACGCTCGCGCGGGTGGCCCGGCGCGGCGCGCAGCGAAAAGGGCAGCGCAGTGAGCGATTCGATGGCGTGGCTGAGCACGTCGAGGCCGCTGCAGGCAGCAACCATGGGCGGCAGCGTCGCCGTATTGTGCGGATCGATGATGCCCAGCGTGGGGCGTAGGGCGCGCTGCGCGATACCGGTCTTGGCGCGCATGGCCTCGTAATCGAAAATGGCGACGCCGGTGGTTTCACTGCCGGTTCCGGCCGTCGTGGGCACGGCGATCAGCGGCTTGAGCGGGCCGGGCACGGGCAGGCCACGACCAATGGGCGGGTTGACGTAGGCGAAGAAGTCATCCTGCGGCCAGCAGGCGTAGAGATTTGCGGCCTTGGCCGTATCCATCACCGAGCCGCCGCCGACCGCCACGTAGCCGTCAAAGGCGCCGTCCTGGGCAAAGGCGATGGCCGCCTGGAAGGACGCGTCTGTCGGCTCAACGCGCACGTCGTCGAATAGCGCTACGCCGATGCCCGCCGCGCGCAGCGCCGTGAGTGCGACGGACACCGACTCGCCCTGCGCCAGTCGCGCGTCGGTCAGCAGCATCACGCGCTTCGCCCCCAGGGCGGCCATGTCCTCGCCCAACTCGCGGGTCACGCCCGGGCCGAACTTGATGCTTGAGGTATCCATGGTGAAGGCAGTTTCGCGCTTGCTCATGGTCTGTCTCCCGGTGTCAACGCCCGGTAAAAATAGCGTATGCGCTTCATTGCCGCGACGCCCAGGTCGCATCAGCCCGGAAAGGACTGTCGCAGCCAGTAGCGGCGCCAAGCCGCCGTCTCGCGCATCTGCTGCCCCAGACGCTCGCCCAGACCTTTGTCCGGCGTCAACGGAGCAGCTGCCGGCGCGAGCGTCACGCGCCACTCGTCCTCGTTGAGGAGCGTGAAGCGCAGCCGACTGCCTACGTTCAGCCAGTCGATGCAGGTCTGCACCGTCGCCAGCGGCTGCGCGGTCAGGGCAGCCAGTTCGTCCCGCGTGAGCCGGCCCGCGCGCCCTTGCAACGCGTATTTGGCCAGGCCCGCAACCCGCTCAACAAGGGCCTGCGGCGTGCGCCATGGCGGCTCATAGGCGAAGAGCAAAACGCGCTGCGGCGCAACTGTGTTCAGCGCAGCCTTCCAGGTGTCCTGGTCCGGAGGAACAGTCCAGACGACCAGGGTTTCTGCCGGACGCAAGCCCATGCGGTCGACGCCCTCGAGGTCGACTTGCCCCTCGCGCCAGACCAGCGCCGCGGGATCGTCGGCGAGGACGGCGGTCAGCTGATTGAGCGGCGCCGGGTGACGGCGATAGTCGAGCGCCTCCCAGGTCGGCCGGCGCAGGACGATC
Source organism: Phototrophicaceae bacterium (assembly GCA_965223965.1). GTDB lineage: Bacteria > Chloroflexota > Anaerolineae > Aggregatilineales > Phototrophicaceae > JAGWBD01. The sequence goes on along the minus strand of CBDCXX010000006.1, from coordinate 419,222 downwards.
CCGTCCTCGTCCTCGATGGAACGCGCGCCCAGCCACTCCATGAGCGCCTCGCGCTGGCCGCGATACACGTTCACGCGCAGCGTGAAGGCCAGGTCGAAGCGGCCCTGAGGCAGCATTTCTGCATCGCCCGACCACCAGATGACGCGCCGCTCTACATCTGACTTGTCAGCAACAGTCAGCTCGAGGTGGTCGCCACGCCGGTCCAGTTTGCGCCGCCGCAGCAAGTGCAGATCGCGTGCCACGAGAGTCAGCGGCGGATTGCCGTTGCCGAAGGGGGCCAGACGCGCCAGCTGCTGCGCCAACTCCAGCGTGACGTAACCGAGTTCCAGTTCGGCGTCGAGCTGCAGCTCCTGCGTCAGCGGCTCTTCGCCCGTCTGCTCGCGCACAGCGCGCGACAGCCCGCGCCGGAACTCGGAGACGCAGCCTACGTCAAGGCGCATGCCGGCCGCCATGCTATGTCCGCCGTAGCCCTGCAGCAGGCCGGCCTGCGTATCCAGCGCGGCAACGATGTCGCAGCCTGGCAGCGAGCGCGCCGAACCGCTGGCCAGCCCGCCCTGCTCGCCGAGTAGAATGGCCGGACGCCCGTATTCCTCGGCCAGGCGGCTGGCTACGATGCCGACCACTCCCGTATGCCAGCCCGGCTGGCAGAGCACCAGCACGGCATAATCCAGCAGTGAGGGGTCTTTGGCGATTTGCTGCTGCGCGGCCTCATGCACCTGGCGCGTGAGGAAGCGGCGCTTCTGGTTGAGCGCCTCCAGGTCGCGCACCAGGCCTTCAATTTCCACGGCGTCGCGGCTCGTTAGCAGGTTGACCGCCACATTGGCATCATCGAGGCGGCCCAGCGCGTTCATTCGCGGCGCGAGCGCGAAGCTGATGTCACTCTCCGTCAACTCCGTCGGGTTGACGCCGGCGGCGGCCATTAGCGCGCGCAGGCCGGGACGTTCGGCGGCGCGCAGGACCTGCAGACCGCGCTGCAGCAGCCAGCGCGTGTCATCGACCTGGCGCATCACGTCGGCCACGATGCCCAGCGCCACCAGGTCCAGCAGATGCTCGCTGCTGCGCCCGTCGAAGAGCGCTTCAATCAGCTTGTAAGCCGTGCCTACGCCGGGCAGCTCGCGCAGCGCGTGGCCCTCCGCCAGGCGCTGCGGAGTGACGATCGCGCTGGCCGGCGGCAGGGTCGCAGGTAGCTTGTGATGGTCAGTGACGACGACCGCCACGCCCTGCTGCTGCGCCCAGGCGAGGGAGTCATGCGCGCCGATGCCGGTATCGCAGGTCAGGAGCAGATCGGCGCCCTGCAGTTCGCGCTGCAAGGTGGGCAGATGGACGCCGTGGCCCTCGCGAAAGCGGTTGGGGATGTGCCAGCGTACGAAGGCGCCCAGCTCGCGCAGCGCGGAGACCAGCAGCGCGGTCGCGGTCTGGCCATCGACGTCGAAGTCACCCCAGACCAGGATCTCGCCTTTTTCGTGGATCACGCGCCGCACACAGGCGACCGCCGCGTCGATGTCGGGCAGGTCGTCAGCGGGAGCGGGCTTGTAGGCGGAGGGGTCGAGGAAGCTGCGGGCGGCAGCGGGTGTGAGGATGCCGCGCTGCGCCAGGCTGGCCGCGACCAGCGGGTGGCCACCGACGGCCTCGCGCAGCGCCGCCGGGACGAGGATGGGTGGCGGGGGGCGCCAAGTGACGGCTTGCGGTGGAGACGTCAAAATGCGATCTCGTCCAGGGCGTCGATGTCGAGCGCAGACGCAAGCAGGGCCATCTCCTCCTCGCCCTCCCACTCTTCCAATGCACCGGCTTTTTCACCGCGGCCACAGAGCGAGCGGTAGACGCAGAAGCGGCAGCGGCGCTCGTCTGCGGTGAGCGGGAACTCCGCGCGGCCTTCTATCTCGCGCAACAGGGCGAGCAGCTGCTTGCGGTCCGCCCGCATTTGTGCTGCGCTGTAGGGGAAGCGCTGCACTGCGCCGCCATGCTGCGCGTACCAGTAGCGCATCTCGATGCGCTCCGGCGTCAGCGGCTCACCACCATTCAGGCGCGCGCCAGCCTGCGCCAGCACGTAGCGATAGACCAGGGTCTGCATGCGCTGCACCAGACGCTCCGGGCGCGGCAGGTGACGTCCAGTCTTCCAGTCCAGTAGCAGCGCCGGCCCGCCGGGCTCGATTGCGACCAGGTCCAGCTTCGCCAGCAGCAGACGCTCGCCCAGCGTTGCGGTCAGGGTCAGCTCGGGCCAGCGCTGAGCCGGGACGCCGGCCAGGCCGTTAGCCAGCCAGGTATAGAACCAGAGCGCGACCTCCTCATCGGCGATGCGTGACTGCAGCGTCTCGGGCGGAATGCCCAGCAGACTCTGCTGCACCAGGCGGTGAAACTGCGCGCCCTGCTCAATATGGTACTCGAAGGCCACCATGTCATCCACTTCGGCCGCCGGCCAGCGCTGCCGTTGCAGATACTTCAGCTCAAAGCGGCGCGGACAATCTACGTAGTCCTGCAGATTGCCCTGGGTGAAGACGAAGTCCGGCGGCAGGGTCATTGCGCGCGCTCCCCGGCCAGCAATGCGCGCAGGTCAGCCAGCGGCAGCGCCTCGCGCTGGTCACCATTTCGCCCCATGTTCCAGGTGATGACCAGCTCGCTGCGGGCGCGCGTGATGCCAACGTAGAGCAGGCGCAGCTTCTCCGCCGCCACCAGTTCGCGCGCCGCGCGCGTGGCCGCGCCTGCGGTATACGTCGTACCATCCGTAAGCACTTCCAGCTGGGCCAGGGCCTCGGCCTCCAGGTTGAGCCCGTCGCGCAGGAACCAGCGCTCGGAATAGAACTGGTCGCCCTCCATGGCCGAAGGGAAATCGTAGCTGTTGGCCGAGAGGAGGTAGACGCGGTCCCACTCCAGGCCCTTGGCCTTGTGCAGGGTGGTGACGACCACCACCCCGCGATAGCGTTCGGGGTCGAAACTGGCGTCTTCCTCGCTCATGCCCTGGAAGCGACGGCGGCCGGCGGCGATCTGGCGCAGCTCGCCGGTGAACTCCGGCAGCCGCGCTTCCGGGCGCAGCTCTGCGAACTGCCGCAGATCCAACGCCAGGCTCCAGACGGTGGCGATTTCGGCTTCGGCGCGGAACAGGTCGGCACCGACGGTCAGCAGCAGTTGATCCACGGGCAGGTCGACCGCTTCTTGCCAGCGGCGCATGATGGTGCGGAAGTCTTTCAGATGCTGCCGCAGGTCCTCGTCGGGGCCGGCCAGATCATCCAGCCAGTCGTCGTCCAGCAGCGGCCACAGGTAGTCCTCCGGCTGGCGCAGGCCGCGCAGTTCACTGGCCACACGCCTGATGCTGCGCTCGGCATCCTCGTTGCCGCGTTCATCGCGGCGCCACACGCGGTAGACTTGCGCCAGGTAACCGCTATGGCGCGGATTGCCCAGATACTCCAGCACGTGACAGAGGGAGCCGGCCACCGCGCGCGTGCCGTCTGTCGAGCTCAGGTTTTCCTTGTAGGGCAGACCGGCCGCGCGCAGCGCGCCCACCAGCTTGCTGCCGCTGGCGTTGGTCGGCAGCAGCACGGCGACCGTGCGCTCCATGTTCTGCGGCAGCCAGCGTTGCAGGGAACTCACGATGAGGGCGCGTTCCTGGTCGGAGGTCAGCGCCTCGTTGTGCAAATGCGGATAACCCTCGACGTCGGGCGGGTTGGGTTGCGGATCGCCGGGCGGCGCGGGCTCAATATACGGCGGCGCCAGTGGCTGCCGCGCGCGCACCTGGGGTTGGGGATGCGTCTGAGCCCAGTCGATGAGGCCGTTGGCGAGGCGGATAATGGCCGGGGCGCTGCGGCCACTGTTGGGCATGGGATGCGCCTGCACGTCCGGCTCCTGCAGAAAATCGCGCAGGTAGCGCGGACTGGCCGTCGTGAAGGACTCGTTGATCGCCTGGTTGGGGTCGCCGACGCGCGCCCAGTTGCCCTGCGGGCCGGCCAGCAGACGCAGGATGCGCTCCTGCAGCCAGCTGCTGTCCTGGGCCTCGTCCTCAAGAATCCAGGGCCAGCGCCGTTGCAGCCGCGCCAGGTAGTCCGCGTCGCTCTTCAGGACGCGCAGCGCCAGGCGAATGAGGTCCGTGAAGTCGATGCCGCCGCGATAGCGCAGGCCATGCTCGTAACTCGCGTAAATCTCCTGGCAGATCTGTGCCAGGGGCAAGGCATCGCCCTGATTCCTCAGCAGCGCGTTCAGATCATCAACGTCGGTTTCAACATCCTTCGCCTGGCGGATGTAGCGCCCGGCCACGTCGCGCAGCAAGGCCGGCCAGTGCCGCTGGCGCACGTCGCTGCGCTGCTGCAGGGCTTCGTCGACCCAGCCCTGTTCCGTGCCCGGGTTGCCGCGCAGCCAGCCATCCACCGCTTCCTGCAGGATGTCCTGCGTCTCGCGCTCGTCGATCACGCGGAAGTCGTCCGCCAGACCCGCCAGGCCGGGCCGCTCCTTCACGATGTCGTTGGCCAGGCCATGCAGGGTGCGCACACGATAGCCCACGAGTCCCGGCAGGAAGGCGCTTTCGCGCTGCAATTCCCCCGCCAGACGCGACGAGAAATTGTTCACCGCGGAGTTGACCAGCGTCACGATCAGCACTTCCTGATTTGCCGCCAGGCCGCCTGCGCGCACCAGACGCGCCGCCAGCGCAGCCAGCGTGGCGGTTTTGCCGCTGCCCGGCACGGCGGACACGCCCAGCTTCCCACCGCGCCAGGCCAGCACCTGTGCCTGCGCCGGCCGCGGCCTAAACATTCGCATCCTCCGGCGGCAGGCTACGATACAAGTTGTGCAGGGCCAGCAACAGCGGCCCGCGCTCTTCGTGGCCGCGCTCGCCGAACTCGCTGATGCCCAGATACACGCGCTTGCGGCAGCGTCGCAGCAGCCCCAGCGCCACGCTCGCCAGCGCCTCGGCGCCCGCCGCTTCCTCGTCGGCGTCCAACCAGGTGCGTCCCTGCTGCCAGCTGCGGCTGAGCACCCAGGGCTGCGTAAGGGGCTGGTAGACGCGCCGACCCCAGCCACTGCTGCCCACGTTCAGCCAGAACTGGTAGTCGACCGGACGGTTGCCCATGAGGAAGGTGTGCGCGGGGGCGAGCAGTACGCCCTCGTCACGGTCCAGCGCCCAGTCGCGCAGGTACTGGTTGGCCAGCACGCCCTCCTCCACCATGCGCAGGTATTCGGTAGCAACGGCGGCCTGCGGGTCGATTTCAGCCAGCAGCTGGCGAAAGCCGCGCGCTGAGTCGACGAGGTTGGCGACGGTGGCGCCGGCAGCGAGGCGGTCGTGCAGGCCAAAGCCCGGCTGCGAAAGCAGTTCGCCGAAGAGCGCGCTGAAGAAGAGGTCGAGCGGCGTGTCCGGCGGAGCCGCCGCCAGCCAGTCGCAGAGCCGGTTGTACTTCTCGCCCAGGTGAAAGGTGATGCGCTGCTGCAGGCGCGCGTCCGTGATGCGTTCGAAGGGCAGCAGGCCGCCATCGCGAAACAGGGCGTCGGCCAGCAGGCGCGCGCGCACCAGGTCCAGCCCGGCAATGGCGCCGGTGAGCGCGCTGGCCACGTCGAAGCGGCTGAGGCCCTGCCCCGCCGTCGGATGGGCGAGCCTGGCAAAGGTCAGCAGGGCACGCGCTGCGGGCTCGTCGCGCAACGCGCGCGAGGGCCGGTGCGAGCGCTGCGGCACGTCGCGCTCTTCAAGGCGCACCTGCAACGCGAAGCGAAGCGCATCCGGCAGGAAGGGCGCCAGCACGACGATCTCCTGCGGCGGCACGCCCTCCTCGTGCACCAGGTTCGCGATGTGATCCACGGCCCAGTCGATCATCTGTGGATGCCAGCGCGCCTTGCCCGGCCAGCGCAGCGCAGCGCGTGCATCCCCGCTCTTCGGCGGTGGGCCAATTTCCCTGTCCAGCACCGTCGCCAGCGCATGATGCAGGGCCGCGACGTCCTCCGACATGACGCGCCGCCGCTCCAGCGTAACTTCTACCTCGCACAGCGCTTTCAGCGACCGGGCCAGCCTCGGGTCAGCGCCCAGAAAACGGCGCAGGCCCGCCTGACTGTCGTAAATCAGCAGGGCCGACTCAGATTCGGGCAGCCAGTCGCGCAGCAGGTCATGGGCAGTCGGCGTGTCCTCCTCAAGGTTGTCGACAACCAGATGCCGGTAGCGGCCGGTCAGATAGCGTCGCGCCGGCTCCAGCGGCCAGAGCTGCTCGCGCAGGATGCTGATGAGCAGCGAGTAGTCGATCAGATTGTGTTGCAGACAGCCGGCGCGGAACAGGCTGGCGCAGGCCTGGGCGTCATCGTAGATGAAGGCCTGTTCCGGCTCGCCGCGCCAGGCATCCTTGAGGCGCGAGCCGATTTCTTCCGGCGGAAAGCCCACCAGGGCCGCCTTGTTGAGGTTGTCGACGATCTGCGTGTAGAGCCGGTTGCGGCTGATGGTCACGCTGCGGAAGTAATCGCGGCGCTCGATTTCCGCAGCGACGAAACGCCGCATGAGGTACTGCGACAGTTCGAGGCCGGGAAAGCGGGGCGGCGCCAGCGGCCGGGCGCAGCCGGTGTTTTCGGCAATCAGCGGCCAGAAGAGCTCCAGCAGTTCACGCGCCAGGCTCCCTAGGGTCGTGACGCGCACCTCGGCGCCGCCCGGCGCGCGCGACCGGCGCAGGGCCTCCTGCCAGGGCAGACCAGTCGCCTGCTGCGGCACCAGCACCAGGATGGCATTGGGCGGCACGCCAGCATGCAAGAGCTGTTTGACGCGCTCGATGCCGGCGGTGGTCTTGCCGGTGCCGGCGACGCCCTCAAGAAAGACGCGCCTGTCCAGATTGTCCCTGGCAACCTGCCGCTGTTTGACCAGAAAGTACATGCGACCCTTTCCTGCCCGTTAATCTCCAGTATAGCAAGCCGACACAGGCCCCCGACGCATAGCCAGTTCGCAAGCCCTCAAGTCTTCTGCTACAATCCCGTCATCGACGACTAAGGAAACGGGGTGTCAATGTGCGTACGATAAATTTCGCGATCCTGCTACTTATGCTTCTGATCGGCCCGGTCGCGCTGACCCAGGGTCAGCCCTCCGGCGAGTTGGTCATTGCGCTGCCCAACGACCCAACCGGAATCTACATCGCCAATGCCTCGGACGTGACGGCCATCAGCGCCACGCGTCCGCTTTACGATGCGCTGGTCTGGTACGGGCCCGATGCCACGCTGCAGCCGGGCCTGGCCGAACGCTGGGAAATCAGCGAGGATGGCCGCAGCTACACCTTCCATCTGCGCGAAGGCGTGAAGTTCCACAACGGCGAGGACTTCAACGCCCACGCCGTCAGCACGATCTGGGAATATGGCATGACTCCCACCAATGAGTATTTGTCCTACTACGATTCGGTGGCATCTGCCGATGACATCGTGGTCATCGACGACTACACAGTCGAGATTACGACGCAAGTGCCGGATGCCTTCTTCCTGAGCGAAGTCGCAAATGGCTGGTTCGCCATCCCGCCTGCCTACCTGGCGGAGGTCGGCCTGGAAGCCTTCGAGGCGGCGCCGGTCGGTACCGGCCCATTCATGCTGGAGGAATGGTTGCCAGGTGATCGCATTGTCATGCGCGCCTTTCCTGATTACTGGAACCCCGAGCAGCCGAAGGTGGACAGTGTGACCTTCCGCATCATCCCGGACGCAACCACGCGCCTGGCCGCAATTCAGACCGGCGAAGTCGACATCGTCACGCGCCTGAACGTAGATGACGTCGTCCTGCTGGAATCTAACCCCGACGTCAACATCGTCAGCTACCCCAACGACCGCGTTTATTACGTCGCCTTCAAGAACATCGGCAGCGGCGCCGGCACCCCGCTGGAGAACAAACTGGTGCGCCAGGCCCTGAACTACGCCGTCGATCGCCCTGGCCTCATCGATGCGTTCTTCAGCGGCTTTGGCCAAACCATCGCCGGCTTTGTCATCCCGAGCAACCTCGGCTACGACCCATCTCTCGAGCCTTATCCCCATGACCCGCAGCGCGCCAGAGAGCTGCTGACCGAGGCCGGTTTTGCGGACGGCTTCGCGATCGGCATGAGCTGCCCGGCCGACGCTTATACCAACATCAACGAGGTCTGCCTCTCTGTCCAGCGCGACCTGAGCGCCATCGGCATCGAAGTCGACCTGGAATTCAAGACGACCAACGCCTACTGGTCCGAAGCCCAATATGCAGCAAGCGGCCCCATGTACGTGGACAGTTGGTCCGCACCCAACGGCGAGGCTTTCTGGCGGCTCGAAGGCTCCCTGACGCCCGGCTACTACTACAGCACCTGGACCGATTCAGCCATCGTCGAGTATCTGGGGCAAATAGCAACGGCGGTCGATCGCGCGGAGCGCGCTGCGCTCTACGGCGAGCTCTCGCGCTACATGTACGACGATCCACCCTATATCTATCTCTACGTCCTCAATCTCTTTGAGGCGACTTCCAGCCGCGTCACCGACTACAACCCGCTGGCCAACGAGACCTTTTATCTCAACGGCGTCGGTGTGGACGGCTAATCACAGAATAGCGCGGCCCCGGGCAGGTCAAGACGGGGCCGCGCCGCAGGATGACCAAGCCACATTGCCTGTCCGCGCGCCAGGTAATTTTAGCCATTCGTTATTCCTGGTCGGGTTGATACAAACCCGACACCATTCGGCGCCACAGTTCACCTTGTACTGAAGGGACAACGAGAAAAGCCATGCGCTCCACAATCTGCTTCCTGCTCGCTCTGATGCTGATCGGGCCGGCCATGCTGATTCAGGCTCAACCTTCCGGGGAACTGGTCATCGCGCTGCCAAATGACCCGACTTCACTTTACATTGCCAACGCCTCTGACGTGACCGCCATCAGCGCCACGCGCCAGTTGTATGACGGCCTGGTATGGCTCGACAGCGAAGGGACACTCCGCCCTGGTCTGGCCGAAAGCTGGGAAGTCAACGAGGAAGCCACGCAGTACACATTCCACCTGCGCCAGGGCGTCACCTTCCACAATGGCGAGCCCTTCACTGCGGCAGCCATTGTTGCGGCGTGGGAATACGGTCTGACACCAGGCAACGAATACCCACAGTACTATTCCTCAGCCGAAAGCGTGGAAGTGCTGGACGATTACACAGTGCGTGTGACGACGCCGGAGCCAGACGCCCTGTTCATCAACGACGTGGTAGAAGGCTGGTTCGCGCTGCCACCACGCTATCTGGAAGAGGTTGGCCTGGAGAGGTTTGAAGCAGCTCCCATAGGCACTGGCCCCTTTATGCTGGAAGAGTGGTTGCCAGGCGACCGCATCGTCATGCGCGCCTTCCCGGATTACTGGAATCCGGAGGAACCAAAGGTGGAACGCGTCATCATGCGCATCATTCCTGATGCCACAACACGCATGGCCGCTGTCCGGACGGGAGAAGTGGACATCGTCAATCGACTGGGTGTTGACGAAGCCTCGCTGCTGGAGGGCGACCCGAACGTCAAGCTCATTACCTACCCCAACGACCGGGTTTACTACGTCGCCTTCAAGAATCTGAACAGCGGTATTGGCACGCCAATCGAAAACCGACTCGTGCGTCAGGCTTTCAACCTTGCCATTGACAGACCAGGAATACTGCAGGCCCTGTTCAACGGTCACGGCCAACTGGTTTCCGGCTTTACCATCCCAGGCAACCTGGGCCATGACCCGGAGCTCGCGCCCTACCCCTACGACCCGCAGCGCGCCAGAGAGTTGCTGGTGGAAGCCGGCTATGGGGATGGCTTCGCAATCCAGCTGAGCTGTCCCGCCGATGCCTACACCAGTATCAACGAGGTGTGCCTTTCCATCCAGCGCGACCTGGGCGCTGTCGGTGTGGAAATCGAGCTCGATTTCCTGACCACCAACAAGTTCTGGTCCGAAGCAGATTACGGCAGCACCGGCCCCATGTTCGTCGACGGCTGGTCTACTCCCGCCGGCGAGGCCCTGCCCCGGATTGAGGGCGCGCACTACCCCGGCCTGTATTTTAACAGCTGGGTCGATGACACAATCACGGCCTACATCGACCGCCTGAACACCACCATCGATCGTGACGAGCGCGCCGCAGTGTATCGCGAGGTGTCGCGCTACCTGTTCGACAATCCGCCCTTCGTCTACCTATACGCCCTCAATATCTTTGAGGCGACCACCAGCCGCGTCACCGGCTACAAACCTCTCGCTACCGAGACCTACTACCTGAACGAGGTCGGTTTGGACGGCTAATCACGAAACAGCGCGGCCCCGGGCAGGTCAAGTCGGGGCCAAATTGCCAGGCCATATCCGGGAGCCTCGAACGTGCTCAACACCATCCTCCGGCGCCTGTTGCAATCCGTCGCCCTCATCACAGGGGTGCTGGTGCTGGTGTTCTTCGCCGTCCGGCTTACCGGCGACCCCGTTGGCCTGATGGTTGCCCGCAGCGCCACGCCCGAACAGCGCGAGGCCTTCCGCGTGGCCCACGGCTTTGACCGCCCGCTCGCAGAGCAATTTCTGGACTATCTTGGCGACACGTTGCGCGGCGACCTGGGGAAATCGCTGCGTCTGCATTTACCCAATCTCGATCTGATTCTGCAGCGCCTGCCCGCCACCATCGAACTGGCACTGGCAGCGCTGCTCATCGCGCTGGTCGTCGCGCTGCCACTGGGCATCATCAGCGGCTTCTTCCCTGGCACCGTGCTGGACCTGCTCGCGCGCGGCATCGGCCTCGCCGGGCAGACGATTCCGTCCTTCTGGCTGGCCATGATTCTGATCCTGATCTTCGCCGTCAACGCGCGTCTGCTGCCCTCCTTCGGCCGTGACAGCCCGCAACATTTGATCCTGCCCGCCGTCGCACTGAGCGTGGCCAGCACGGGACAAATGGTGCGTCTGCTGCGTTCCGCCGTGCTGGAAATCACCCGCGAGGATTACATCCGTACCGCCCGCTCCAAGGGACTCAGTGAGACTGTCATCGCCCTGCGCCATATCGCGCCCAACGCCACCATCCCACTGGTCAGCGTCATCGGCGTCAACTTCACCTACATGCTGGGCGGCTCGGTCTATATCGAGACGATCTTCGCCTGGCCAGGCCTGGGCACCCTGCTCAACGACGCAATTGGCGACAGCGATTTCCCGCTGGTGCAGGCCATCACTATCTTCATCGCCATCTTCGCAATCTCCATCAACCTGCTCACCGACATCGCCTACGACCTGCTTGATCCGCGAGCGCGGCAAGCCTGACATGACTATCATCCAGAGCCCGCCGCGCCGGCAGCCGGGTATAACCCTGCCCTACGGTCTGCGGCGGCTGCTGCAGGATCCTGGCGCGACCCTGGGCATGGTGCTGGTGCTGCTGGTGGTGCTTACGGCCCTGTTCGCAGAACAGGTCGCGCCCTTTGGCCCGACTGAAGGCAGCCTGTCGAACTCCAAACGACCGGAAGCCTGGCAGGAACGCGGCCTGCCTGGCCATTTGCTGGGCACGGACCAGCTCGGTCAGGACATCCTAAGCCGCATTGTCCATGGTTCGCGCGTTTCGCTGGCGGTCGGTTTCTTCGGCGTCGTACTGGCCAGCAGCATCGGAGTGACGCTTGGCATGACGGCCGGCTATCTGGGCGGCCGAGTGGACGGCATCATCTCCGCCGCAGTAAACCTGCTGCTGTCCTTCCCCTACCTGGTGCTGGTCATCGTGGTCGCGTCGATTTTTGGCCGCAATCTTCTGAACATCATCATCATCTTTGGCATCACCGACGCGCCCATTTTCGCGCGACTCGCCCGTGGCGAAGTACTGCGGCTGAAGAACATGGAATACGTTGATGCTGCGCGCAGCCTGGGCACGCCGACCGGCCGCATCCTGTTGCTCCATCTTTTGCCCAACCTGGTGGGCCCGCTGGTGACGCTGATGACCTTCGAGATGTCGGCCATGATCTTTTACGAAGCCGGCCTCAGTTTTCTCGGCCTCAGCGTGCCGCCGGCGATTCCCAGCTGGGGCAACATGCTCGCCCTGGGGCGCAAGTTTCTGTATATCTTCCCCTGGATGTCGATCTACCCCGGCCTGGCCATCTCCATCACCGCCTTTGGGGTCAACCTGCTGGGCGACTGGCTGCGCGACATCTTCGACCCGCGCCTGCGCCGCAGCGAATGAGACCGAAAGTCAGACCGGAATGCCCAGGTCGGCGGCGCCCCGCTGCGAAGTGACCGCATCCGGACAGTAGCGGCGGATAATATCCTGTGCGATAGCGGCGCGGCGCACGCGCTCGCGCCCAAGGGCCACGGCGGTCGCCTGGACGTGGTAGCCGGAAGGATAGATGTTGGGCGCGTTGCGCAGCCCCAGCTTGACGTACATGGGCGCGGCGACCTGAATCATCTGCGGGATTTCGTAATGACGCACGAAGCCGCCGAAGTCGTCTGGCGCCTCCACGTAGATGTCCAGCGGAAGTTCGCAGGCCTGGCGGATGGCGGCCAGGTGAGGCAGCGAAAGATCGGTGGGCGTGTTGTAGGTACCGGCGCCCAGCTGCTGCATCCAGCGCACCGAGAGCGCGTTGGCCGCGCCCATCTGCACCGAGACCTTGAGCACCAGTTCCGCCGGCAGCTCGCCGGCGCGCTTCATCTCCGTGACCAGCCACAGCAGGCCCTCGTCCGCCACCAGCACGGAGCGGATGCCCAGGGCGCAGGCGCGACGGATGTCCTCGACGGCGAAAATCACCTGCTCCATGCCGCGCAGGCGCGCGCCCAGGTTCTTGCCCGCGCTGGCCACTACCTGTGCGCCGGTGTCCCAGGCGGCACGCGGCCCGACGAAGAGGCTGACCTCGATGCCGGCCTCGCGCCCCAGTTGCGCCATCTCGCGGATTTCGGCGTCCGTCATCAGCATGATGCCGCTGCCCTGCGAGATACGATGCAGGAGCACCTGCTGCGCTTCGGCCTCCTCCAGCACCGCGCGCAGGACTTCCGGCCCTTCGCAGCTGGGGATCTCGATGCGCCATTGCGCCCCGTCCGGAAAGCGCTTCGCCGATTCCGGCAGTTCCCCCGGGTCGCCGGAGGGCAGGCCGCGGCTGATCAGAAAATCACGTGTGCCTTGCATCTCACCCTCCCCAGGTTGCTTCCGGCAGCCCGCTGACTCCCGGCCGCGCGCGAAACAAACTGCCGGCCTGCTCCTGCTCGCCACCATGCTGCGCCATGTCCGTGCGCGCCGTGGTGATGTACAGCTCGTCCAGATTGGGCCCACCGAACATCACGCTGCTGACGCAGGAAGCCGGCACCTTCAGTTCGCTGATGACGCGGCCCTGCGGATCGTGGCGCACGACTTTCCAGCCGCCCCAGCGCGCCGACCAGACGCAGCCCTCGCTGTCGACGGTCAGGCCGTCCGGCGCGCCACCGACCGGTTCCGCGCTGACGTAAGGCCGTTTATTGCTGAGCGCGCCGGTTTGCGCATCAAAGTCCCAGGCGTGGATGCTGCCAGTGCCGCTGTCGCAGTAGTACATGATGCTGTTGTCGGGGCTCCAGCCCAGGCCGTTGGAGACGTAAATGTCGGTGGCCATGATGTGCAGGCTGCGATCGGCATCAAGGCGATAGAGGGAGCCGACCGGCTCGCTGCCGTCGGCCATCGTGCCCGCCCAGATTCGTCCCTGACGGTCCACAGCTGCATCGTTGAAGCGGTTCGCCGGTTTGTCCGCCTCGGGGTCGATGATGAGCTGCGGCGAATCACCGGGTTGCCAGGTGTAAAGCCCGTCGCGCAGCGCCAGCACGAAGCCACCGCCCGCCCGCAGCAGAATGGCGCCCACCGGCTGGCCAACTTCGTGCTGCTCGTGCGCGCCCGTGGCAGGGTCGAGCCGATGCACACTTTCGCCCAGGATGTCCACCCAGTACAGCGCCTGCTCGGTTACGCTCCACATCGGGCCCTCGCCCAGGGTGTTGCGGCAATCCAGCACCAGTTCCACCTGCGTCATACGCTCCCCTCCCCGCTGCCTCGCGCCGAGCCTACCCGCTTCGCCCGCGCGCGGCAACGCGGCTGGCGCGCCTGCATTGGCCCTAACGCCCACTTGACCGTAACCAACCTGTGCATACCATTGCCCGCAGTGACAGTTTCCCGGGTCAAGTGATGACGAAGATTGGTGTGTTGGCGCTGCAGGGCGCATTCATTGAGCATGTCCACATGTTGCAGCGCGCAGGCGCAGAAGCTATCGAGGTGCGCCAGCCGGAACAGCTGGCCGGGCTCGACGGCCTCATTATTCCTGGCGGCGAAAGCACCACCATCGGCAAGCTGGCCATCAGCGCTGGGCTGGTGGCGCCCCTGCGCGACTTCGCCTGTCGGCGACCGACCTGGGGCACCTGCGCCGGCATGATCTTCCTGGCGCGGGCGCTCGACAATCACGCGCAGCCCTTGCTCGGCCTGATGAACATCACGGTCGATCGCAACGCTTTCGGCCGCCAGCTGGACAGCTTCGAGACCGCGCTGGACGTGCCGGTGCTGGGCGAGCTGCCGTGGCAGGCCGTCTTCATCCGTGCGCCAGTCGTCACCTGCGCGGGCGCGGGCGTCGAGGTGCTGGCGCGCCTGGACGACGGCCGCATCGTCGCCGTGCGCCAGAGACAGTTGCTGGCCACGGCCTTCCATCCTGAACTCACCGACGACCTGCGCTTCCACGCCTGGTTTCTGCAAATGACAGAGCAGTGTGGCTGACAGCCGCGCACATTACCGGTCATCACCCGGCCCCGTCACCTCAGGGAGAACCCCATGCACAGCCTTGAACCGCCCCTGTTCGAAGCCGATGCGCCAATCCTCGAAGACGATGACGCGTTCCCGGAACCGGACGACCTCGATCTGGAAGCGGATGCCGGGGAGGAGGAGTCGGAACCCCTGGACGATGAGGGCTTCGACATCAGCGAATTCGACGAAAAAGAAGAGGGTTCGCTTTATGATGACGATGATGAGCTCTACATCGCCGGCGACGAGGACCTGCCGGACGACCCCGATGAGGACGACGGGGATGATGATGATGATGATGATGCCGACGACGAGGAAGAATCCGGCTGGCTCTACGACCAGCTGCCCTGAAGCACGTCCGGTTAATTCCCTCGGGCAGTAACCCAGGATTGCGGGAGATGCCATGACCACGCCACGCGAACGGCTGACGCCCCAGGTGCACGAGGCCTACGATGCAGGCGAGTTGGCGCGCCTGCGCCTGCTGCTGGCCGACCATCATCCGGCCGACCTGGCGGACTTGCTTGAGCGCCTCGAAGCGGCGCAACTTTTTCAGATCTTCCAGCTGCTCGATGACGAGCTGGCGGCCAGCGTTCTCGATGAAATTGGCCGCGACGCCACGCGCACGTTGCTCGACAGGTTGCCGGTTGAAGAGGCCGCCGAGCTGCTGGGCCGGTTACCGATGGACGACGCAGCCGAAATCCTCGTCGAGGACGTGCCGGAGCAGCAGGACGCGCTGCTGGCGGCCATGGATGCAGGCGAGGCGGCCGGGGTGCGGCGTCTGCTGCGCTATCCGCCTGACAGCGCCGGCCTGCTTATGACCGAGCAGTTCGTCAGCCTGCAGCCGCAGATGAGCGCGACGGAGGCGCTGGCGCAGGTGCGCAGCATGGACGACGATGCCGAGACGGTCAGCGATCTCTACGTGCAGGACGACGAGGGACGTTTGCTGGGCGTGCTCTCTCTGCGCGAGCTGATTAACCTGCCGGCGCAGGCGCGCGTCGCCGACCACATGACGACACGCGTCGTCAGCGTGCATCCCGAGACCGACCAGGAACATGTGGCGCGCGAGGTGGCGCAGTACAATTTCCTCGCGATTCCAGTGGTGGACAGCGAGCGCAAATTGCTGGGCATTATTACCGTCGATGACGTGATCGACGTGCTTGTCAAGGAGAACACCGAGGACATCCTGCGCTTCGGCGCGGTGGAACGCGGCAGCGTCGACCAGCCCTACTTCACCGTGCCGCTGTTACGCGTGCTGCGCAATCGCTTCGGCTGGTTGCTGCTACTGATGGTTGCCGACACGCTCACCGGCGCCGTGCTGCGTCAGTTCAGCACCCGCCTGGCCGCCGTGGTGCAGCTCTCCTTCTACATCCCGCTGCTGATCGGCACCGGCGGCAACACCGGCGCGCAGACTGTCTCAACAATCATTCGCGGCCTGGCCGTGCGCGACATCCACTTCAGCGATTTGTGGCGCGTGTTGCGCCGTGAACTGCTGGGCGGGCTGCTGCTGGGCCTCGCGCTTAGTCTGGTGGCGGGAACGCGCGCCTGGCTCTGGGATGGCGACCTGCGTCTCTCGCTGGTAATCGGCATTTCGATCGTCACGATCTGCACCTGGGCCAACGTGATGGGCTCGCTGATCCCGATGCTGGCCAACCGCTTTGGCGTAGACGCGGCCGTAGTCTCCGCGCCGATGATCTCGACTCTGGTGGATGCCAGCGGCCTGTTCATCTACCTCAGCATCGCCGGGCTATTGCTGACCGGCAACCTGTAGCGCGAGTTTAGCGCCGCCCGCGCCCGAAGAGTCGCCGACCTGAGGCTTTCCTGACGCTGGCATGCGTCAGCGTGAGCGGGCCGCCGCCCCATTCATCAAAGACCGGGCGCAACTCGTCCAGCAGCAACTGCACATCGCGCGAGGGGCTGCGCGCCTGCGCCAGCTCCCACAGGCCCGCATGTCTGCGATAGAGCTCGCGCGCCTCTTCCTCCCGCGGCGCGCCTGCGCCCTCCTGCGGCACCTCGTCACCCTCGCTGTCGCCGTCCCAGCGCCACTTTTCGGGATACCAGTAGTAGTAAAGCAGGTAGGGCATGGGGGTCAGCGCGGAAACGCCGCGGTCATCGAACTGCCACAGCGGCTCGCCGGCCAGGGTGCCGGCTTCGGCGCAAAGGGCCAGCGCCTGGGCCGTGAGCAACATACGCCCGAGGCTTCCTCCTCGCTTGCCCTGCGCTGCCGCGCGAATGTAGCCGTCGAAGTGCAGGTCATGCTGCACGCAGTCGCGGAAGACGTCGCAGGCCCTGGTGAACCGGCCTTCGTCTTCCAGCACGATCGCGCTCGCCAAGCGCAGCGCGTTCAGCCACATGCGCTCCACATGCAGCAGCTCCGCATCCGCATTCAGCCGCACGCGCACGCGCTCCGCAAAGCCTTGCAGCCAGGCCGCGCGGGCTGTGAAAGCCGGATGATTGTGGAGCATCTCATGGCACTGCGCCTGCGTCAGCAACGCGACGATCTGTGCCAGATGGCCGGCGCCATTCGCCGCCTCAGTTTCCTCGGCCTGCAGGCTGCGCAGGGCGCGCGCGCCGGCTGCCTCATCGCCAGCCAGGCGGAAGAGCAGCGCATCCTGCTGCGCCTGCAGCAGCATGGTCGTCGGGCGCCGCCGCCGCAGGGCGTCCCAGGCGCTGCGCAGCGGCTCTGTGTCGCGCTGTTCACGAGCGAGCTGGCCCTGCGCCTCACTGAAAAACAGGCCGTAATGTCGGGGTTCGAACATGGCTGGTCACATGGGGTCGAACGGGAGGGCCAGTATAGCACAGCCGCTTGCGGCGACAGCGCCCTGGCGTACAATCGAGCTACAGTCTGGAGGAGCGATGCGCCGCCGACTCGCCATAGTCTTGCTCTCGCTGATGTTGCTGCCAGTCGGGTCGGCCGCGGCCCTGGACGTGCTGGCCGGTAACCAGTGCCACGTTCCGGTTGACGAAACCCTGCCAGGCACGCTGGTGGTGCTCTGCCGTAACTTCCTGCTCGAAGGCAGCATCGAGGGCGACCTGCTGCTGGCGGCGGTCTCGGCAACCCTTGAGGGCAGTGTCGAGGGCAACGTCTATTTGCTGGCCGGTGAACTGGACCTGCGCGGCAGGGTCGGGCGTGATCTGGTCTTCATCGGCCCGGTGCTGCGCGTTCAACCGACAGCGCGCTTTGACGATTTGCGCAGCAACCTCATCAGCGCCAGCCTGAGCACCTCGCTGGCCGAGGGCGTGACGCTCACCGGCAACCTCTACGGCCTCGGCTATCAGCTGCTGCTGGATGGCGCGGTTGAGCGCGACCTGGCCTGGGCGGGACAGGCGCTGCGTCTGGGCGGCGCGGTCGGCGGCAACATCGACGTGCAGGTCGGCGACAGCCGCGACCGGGTGCCGGTGGAGCTGGGCACGCTGCTATCGCTCTTCCGCTTCGGCATGCAGCTGGAGCCGCGCGGCCTGGCGGTCAGCGAAACTGCCAGCCTGGGCGGACGCCTGAGTTACAGCGCCCCGTTTCCCGCAGACATCCGAGTCTCGCCACCACCGGACGTCGTCTTCACACAGCTCAACACCGCGCCGGAGTATGCGGCCGCGCGCCTCGTCGAGACGAGCCCCGCCCTGGATCTGGCGACCTGGCTGCTAACCGTCGTGCGCGAGCTCTTCACAATCCTGCTGGTCGGCTTCGTGCTGCTGCGTCTGCTACATCATCCGCTGCAGGCGCCCCTGCACCACCTGCGCTTCAGCCCCCTGCCCTGCGTCGGCGCCGGCGTCGTGGGCAGCCTGCTTGCGGCTGTGCTGTGGATTGTGCTCTTCCTGCTGCTGGCCGTGGCCACCGCACTGCTGGCGGCGGCCGGGCTGGGCCAGTTGAGCGGCATTGGCCTGATGGCGGTCGCGGTGTTCAGCATCGGCGGCGGCGGGGTCGTCGCCTTTCTGTTGCTACACGCAGCGCGCATCCTGGTCGCGCTGGCGCTGGGTCGCGCCCTGCTGTTCCTGTTGCTGCACAGAAGCAGCCACGCGCGTACAATCCGTCAGGAACTGCTGACCGGCGCTCTGCCAGTCGCCCTGCTGGTGACCTTGCCGGCGCTGGGCGCGCTGGCCAATGTGCTGGTGCTGGTTACAGGGTTTGGCGCCATCAGCCTGGCGCTGTGGCACATGCGCAGTCCCGTCACCCGCATGCGTCAGCCGGCTGCCCTGCCCGCGCCCCTGCTACGCCCCGTCGACCATGACGCGCTACCCGTCATTGACCTGGGACATGAAGCGCCGGGCATGCAAAACCTGCCTGAAGGATTTAACTGGTGGGAGGATGATGAGGACGACGCTGCGCGCTAGAGGTCGTCCAGCTCACCCTTGCGCAGGCTGCTCTCGAAGGCGCGCCCAATCAGCAGGATCTGCTCCACCCACAGGATGACGTCTTCCTCATCAAGCGCGCTCTCAAGCACCTCGACCACTTCTTCTGGCGTACTGTAGTATACTTCCGTAGCCAGGCAGGAAACCGCCTGTTGCACCGCATCGCGTGAGCTTGGTGGCTCGCCTTCCATCAGCCGCTCGAACCAGCGCGCCACAATCGGGTGCACCTGTTCGCAGGCCGAGCCGTCGCCCAGTTGTTCGTTCGCCAGGTCCTCGATCGGTCGCAGCCAGTCGGGGGAGTCCTCGTGGTCATGATGGTCGCTCATGGGGGTCCTCTTCTGCGGCAGCACACCCGCGCCCAGTGTACCACCATTGCGCCGACCTGGCTGATGACATTATGCCCAACCTGGAGCAGATTGGGGACATGACGACAGCGCTTGACGTGGGCATCATCGGCGCCGGCGCAACCGGGCTGAGCGCCGCCCGCGATCTCGCGCGCACCGGGCACCGGGTACAGCTCTTCGAGGGCGAGGCGCGCGTGGGCGGGCTGGCTGCCGGCTTTCGTGACGAGGGCTGGGACTGGCAACTTGAGAAATTCTATCACCACTGGTTCGAGGGCGACCACCACATCCTTGGCCTCATCGAAGAAATGGGGCTCAGTGACAAGTTGCGCTTCCCGCGCCCCAAAACCAGTTACTGGATTGACGGCAAGATTTATCGTGCCGAGATTTCGCCCTCGGCGCTGCTGCTGCCGCTTTCGCCGCTGGCCAGTCTGCGCATGGGGCTGACCGGCCTCAGGTTAAAGCTTATGCGCGACTGGCAGGCGCTGGAAGGCATAACAGCCCATGAATGGCTGATGCGCAACATGGGCCGCGAAGCCTACGAGCGCCTGTGGCAGCCCCTGCTCATCGGCAAGTTCAGCGAGCGCTACCGCGAGGTGAATATGGCCTGGCTGTGGGCGCGCGTCGTTTCGCGCAGCCTGCGCCTGGGAACTTTTGAGGGCGGCTTTCAGGCTTTTCTCGATGCCCTCGCCGACGACTGCCGCCGCCATGGCGTTGCCATCCACTTCAACGCGCGCGCAGAGCGCATCGCCCCGGACGCAGACGGCCTGACGCTGCAACTCGCCGACGGCAGTGCGCAGCGCTTCGACCGCATCCTGAGCACCACCTCGCCGCGCCTCATGCTGCGCCTCTGCGAGGGCCTGGCGGACAGTCCCTATGGCCGCCAGCTGGCCGCGCTGCGCAGCATCGGCGGGCTCTGCGTCGTGCTGGCGCTCAAACACTCGCTGCTCAGAGACGGCACCTACTGGCTCAGCCTGCCGGCATCCAGCCCGGACCGGGAACGCAGCCGTTTTCCCTTTCTGGCGCTGGTGGAGCACACCAACATGATTGACCGGCGCCACTACGGCGGCGACGTGCTGGTCTATTGTGGCGATTACGTCGCGCCTGACCACGCCTGGTTTCAGCTGGAAGAAGCACAGTTGGTGCAGCGTTTCACATCTGTGTTCAATCAGTTCAACCCGGACTTCACCGAGGACTGGGTGCGCAAGGCCTGGGTCTTCCGCGCACCTTACGCCCAGCCCGTCCCGGGCATCAATCACAGCGCCGCCATCCCGGAGCTGCAAACGCCCTGGCCTGGCCTCTTCCTGGCCAATATGAGCCAGGTGTACCCCTGGGATCGCGGCACCAACTACGCCGTCGAACTGGGCCGGCGCGTCGCGCGCATGATGCCGGAGCAGCCGGGCTGAGCGCCGCCCGTCTGTGATAGACTGGCGCGGTAACCTGAGCTTGCCACCCTGGGGGTGCCTGTGAAACTCATCGTCGTTGGAGCCGGCTTCGTTGGCCTGACCCATGCCGCAGTCTGCTCGGAATACGGCCAGGAAGCTTACGCCTATGACGTCGACTGCGACAGACTGGCGGCCTTTCGCAGCGCCCGCCGCGATGCCATCGAGGCCTACGTCAACGAGCCCGGCCTGGCCGACATCATCGCCGAAAACGCCGGCCGCTCGCTGCACTTTATCGATGACCTGCGGCCCGTCATCGAGGGCGCCGACGCGCTCTTCCTCTGTCTGCCAACGCCTTCCGGCGCTGACGGTTCCGCCGACCTCAGTTACTACTTCGAGGCGTTGGGCACGATCGCCCCCCTGCTGGCTGGCCGCAGCGACGCGCGGCGCGTTGTCATCATCAACAAGAGCACAGTCCCGGTCGGCACGGCGCGCAGGCTCGAGGCATTCCTGCGGCAGCACGGCGTTACGAATTTCGGCATCGCCTCCAATCCCGAATTTCTGCCCGAAGGCGAGGCCGTCGCCCGCTCGCGCCACCCCGACCGCGTGGTCGTGGGCGCGGACACAATGGAAGATTTCGGGACAATCCGCCGCCTCTATTCCCAGTTTTACAACCACGTGCGCATCCAGTACATTGAGACCACGCCCGAAACTGCCGAAGCCATCAAGTACGTCAGCAACACCCTGCTGCTGACCTACATCTCTTTCTGGAATGGAGTCGGCGCGCGCCTGGCCGAGACCTTCGCCAACGTGCAGATGGAAGACCTGAAACGCGGCGTCACCTCCGATCATCGCATCAGCACCTGGGGCTCCTACGTCTCCAACGGCGCCGGCGGTTCCTGCTTCGGCAAGGACATTCAGTCGCTCATCCACCAGCTGGGCAGCGCCGGACAGCACACCGGCCTGCTGCAGGCCGTGCACGAGATCAACGAGTTTCAGAAGGTCTACCTCATCGAGCGCGCCCGCCAAGAAGCCGGCTACGATTTCCACGGCAAAACCGTCGCCCTGCTGGGCCTGGCCTTCAAGAAGAAGACCAACGACGTGCGCGATTCCTCCTCGCTGGCCGTGGCGGAAGCGCTGCTGGCAAGTGGCGCCAGCGCGCTGCACGCCTACGATCCGCTGGCCATCCCGGAAGCCAGCCGCGCCCTCGATCCCGCGCGCAACCCGCTCTTCAGCCGTATTCAGTACCACGAAACTGCGGAGGAGGCCTTGCGCGGCAGCGACTGTCTCTTCATCTCGACGGACTGGGAGGAGTTTCGTGGTCTCACCCGCAGTATCGAACGCCACCTTGCGCCGCCGGCGCTCATCGTGGACGGGCGCCGCATGATCCCTGACTATGAGCACTTGCTCAAAAAGGGCTACCGCTATCTGGCGGTCGGTTCGCCCTTCCTGCCGTCCGGTTCAGTGCAATCCGGCTTATGACCAGCCTGGACCATGCGGAACGGCGCAAGCAGTCCGCTGTATACTGTTGGAGTCCATCCAGTTGCGAGCCATGCTGATGCGCCACTTCATCGCACTCTTAATGCTGGCCCTGACGCTGCTGCCCGCCTCTGCGCAAGAACAGACGCCCGCAACGCGGACTCCCGCCGCTGCGCAGGAACAGACACCCACTGCGCAGACGCCCGTAGCGCGGACGCCCATAGCACAGACGCCCACTGCGCAGACACCCGTTGCTGTGCCAGCGATCATCGCGCCCGACCCTGCGCGCTATCGTCTGCACCCGCTGGCCGCAGGGTTGAACCGCCCTGTCTACCTCACCCACGCCGGCGACGGCAGCGGCCGCCTCTTCCTGCTGGAGCAGCCCGGGCTGATCCAGGTGTTCGTCGACGACGTGCTGCAGCCGGAGCCCTTTCTCGACATGAGCGTACACGTCAGTCGGGACTCTTTGCGGCAGTTTTCCGAACGCGGGCTGCTGGGGCTGGCCTTTGACCCGGACTTCGCCGACAACGGCCGCTTCTTCGTACATTACAGCGATCACAACGGCAGCAGCGTGCTGGCCCGCTACACGCTTCACCCGAATGACCCGGGCGTGGTGGACATTCCCTCGCGTCAGATTGTCCTCAGGATTTCCCAGCCTTACACCAACCACAACGGCGGCCAGATCGCCTTCGGCCCGGACGGCTACCTCTACTTCGGCCTCGGTGACGGCGGTTCCGCCGGCGATCCGCTGAACAGTGGCCAGAATCCCGCCACGCTGCTGGGCAGCATCCTGCGCCTGGACGTGGACGTAGACTCTGGCTACGCCATTCCGCCGGACAATCCCGGCCTGGTGCGCAACCTGCTGCTCGCCCCACAAATCTGGGCCTGGGGTTTGCGCAATCCCTGGCGCTTCAGCTTCGACCGCGTCACTGGCGAACTGTACATTGCCGACGTCGGCCAGAATCGCATTGAGGAAGTCAACGTCCAGCCCGCCAACAGCCAGGGCGGCATCAACTATGGCTGGCGCGTTATGGAAGGCAGCCTGCCTTACTCCGGTGGGCGCGTCACGCCGGACATGAAGGCTCCGGCCTTTGAATATGGCCACGGCATCGACTGTTCAATCACCGGCGGCTATGTCTACCGCGGCGCGGCCCTGCCGGAGCTGCGGGGCATCTATTTCTACGGCGACTGGTGCAGTGGGAACATCTGGACCGCCTGGCGCGACCCGGATGGCGTTTGGCAAACCCGGCTGTTCGCCGCCACAGGGCTGCAGATCAGTTCTTTTGGCGAGGACGAGGCTGGCGAACTCTACGTGCTCAACCACGCGGGCGTGCTGTACCGGCTCGCCCGCGCCTGACGGGCCAGGGAATCACCCTGGCGAGGCTTGTTCAGTCCGCGTCATCCGGCTCCTGAGGCCCGCCCAGCGCGTAAAGCAGGACGCCGGCGGCGGCCACCAGAAAGCCGCCGATCAGGCCCGCCGCCTGCAGGGGGCCGAAAAAGATGTCTTCCTCGTACAAGACACGCACGTTAGAGCCAAAGCCGAGGATGTCCGCCACAGCGGACATGCTGGCGAAGAGCAGCGCGGTCAGTGAGAGGCGCACCGCAATCTGCTGCGTGAAGTTTGCGGAAGCTTTGGGATAGAACGTGGACCTGACGTACAGCAGCGCGCCGAATATCAGCAGGCTGAGCCCGACCAGCACGGTGACCAGCTGCACTGCGCCGATGCCGCGGGTCGTGGGTATTCCGGCGATGTCGGGAAACAGCCCCGTCACCGCCAGCACGATGCCCAGCACGCCCAGGAAAATCCCGACCTGACTGACCCGTTCCACGGTTTCAGCCTTCCGGCAGCGTCGCGCGCAGCTGGCGCAGCATGTTGCCGCTCAGGATCGCCGCGATGTCGTCCTGGCCGTAGCCGCGTGCAGCCAGCCCGACGCCAATCGCGTTCAGGTCGGCCACAGTTTCAATGCCCTGCGGCACGCTTTCCGCACCGAAGCCGCCGTCGAGGTCACTGCCAATGCCGACGTGCGCGGCGCTGCCGGTCAACTGACACACGTGGTCGATGACCTGCAGCACCACGTCGAGCGGCAATCGCGGCGGCCCGCTCCAGGAATTGCTGAGGAAGCGGTTGAAGAGCACAACGCCCGCCACACCGCCACGCTCCGCCAGTTGACGGAGCATGTCGTCATCAAGGTGGCGGTCAGTATCGCAGAAGCGACGGGGATTGCTGTGGCTGGCGAAGATCGGGCCTTCATAGCGGTCAAGCGCCACGCGACAGGCCTCCTCCGCCATGTGCGAGAGGTCGAGCAGCGCGCCGTACTCCGCCATGATCTCCAGCAGCGCGCGGCCCTCGTCCGTCAGTGGCCCGGGCTGACCCGTGCCGCCACAATAGCGCGAGGCCGTCCACGCCGGCCCGACGATGCGCACGCCGCGCTCGTACCATTCCTCAAACTGCTCCGGCTCGATGATCGGGTCGGCGTTCTCCATCAGCAACACGAGCCCGACCTGGCGCTCCTGCTCCGGCACGCCTTCCTCCCAGGTCGCCAGCACCGCGTCCAGCTGCGGCAGATTGTGTACCAGGCTGATCTGCCCGTGTTCGTCGGCCAGGCGCTCGTAATAGTCTAACTGGGACGACGCCAGGACATAGGCTTCCTGGGCATCGCTGTAGCTGAGGTTGTCCCAGGGGCCGGAAGCGTGGCGGCTGCGCGGCGCGGTGAAGAGCGTGGCGCAAATCAGGCCGACCCGCCCGGCCAATGATTCCGGCAACCCGGTGCTGGCCAGGCCGGCGCGGCTCTTGTCCGCCCGGCCCGCTTCCGCTCGGCGAGTGGCCAGCGCACTGTGACGCCAGTCCCGTCCGCCGGCCAGCCAGTTAAAGGCAATGTCCTCGTGTGCATCTACGATGATCACATGCTGCTCCTCCTTCAATGAAACTGATTGTACGCCCCTGTCCCTTTCGCTGCCACGGCGTAAGGGTTTCGCAAGACAGGCAGGGAGAATGTGTTGTATACTTTGGTCAGACAGGACAGGAATTGGTCATGACAGATGAGAAAAACATTGAGGGTGCAGGGGCCGGACGAGCCCTCAGACTCGGCGCGCTGGCGGGCCTGCTGCTGACAGTGCCGCTGGTGGCCATATTCTATGCTGCCGATGCGTTTCTGGGCACGCCCTTCGTGCCCTTCGACGTGCTCGACTGGGCGGCGCGGAATCTGCCGGGCGGGCTCATCACCTTCGCCATCGACACCATGGTCTCGCTCATCATCACGTTGCAACTGGGCGAAACCTCGACTGCGGCCAAGGCAGCCGAACAGTTCATGGGCATCGCCGGCATGATCCTCACCGGCGTGGTGCTCGGCGCGCTTTTCTTCTACGCGCAGCGCCGCAACCCAGGCCGTTTGCGTCCCCTGGCCGGCTTCGTGCCCGGGCTCATCCTCGGCCTGCCGGTGGCCCTGCTGAGCAACGCCGTCAACTTCTCCGCCCTCACCACACCGGCCGTCAGCTTCCTCTGGATCCTGGTCGCCTTCGTCGCCTGGGGCCTCGCGCTCGCAGCACTATACAACGAGTTGCTCTTCAGCCATGCGGGCAGCCCGACACCAGCGGAGGAGGCTTCCGTCCAGGCGCTCGACCGCCGCAGCTTCCTGCTGCGCATGGGCGGGGCCGCGGCTACGGTTACGGTCGTCGGCGCCGGCGTCGGCGCCTTGCTGCGCGAGAGCGGTAGCACGGCCACGCCGGTGCGCCTGGCCAGCTCAGGCGGCGGTGGCGACCTGCCCAACGCGGATGCCGCGCTGCAGCCCGTGCCCGGAACACGCGCGGAACTGACGCCGGTCGAGAAGCACTACCGCATCGACATCAGCTCACGCCCACCCGTGCTGGAGGAAGAAACCTGGACCCTGCCCGTCAGTGGCCTGGTCGACAACCCGCTGGAGATGACACTGGCCGACCTGCGCAGCGAATTCCAGCCGGTCGATCAGTATCTGACACTGGCCTGCATCTCCAACCGCGTCGGTGGCGACCTGATCGGCACGCAGAAGTGGACCGGTCTGCGGCTGCAGGATCTGCTCGGGCGAGCCAAACTGCAGGAGGATGCGCAGTATCTGCGGATCTTCGGCGGGGACGGCTTCCACGAGACGGTCGATATCGACCTCATCAACTCGGACGAGCGCATCATGCTGGCCTACGCCTGGGATGACCTGCCGCTGCCGGAACGCAACGGGTTCCCGCTGCGCATCTACATCCCCGACCGCTATGGCATGAAGCAGCCCAAGTGGATCACCGGCATTGAGGTGGTCGCGGACTACCAGCAGGGCTACTGGGTCACGCGCGGCTGGGACGAGGAAGCGTTGATGCAGACCACCTCGGTGGTGGATGTGGTGGCCACGGACGAGGCCTTCGTCAGCGACGGCGTGACCTACATCCCGGTGGGCGGCATCGCCCACGCCGGCGATCGCTCCATCTCGAAGGTCGAGGTGCGCATGGACAACGAGGAGTGGCAGGAGGCGCAGTTGCGCGACCCGCTCTCCGACAAGACCTGGGTGCTCTGGCGCTTCGACATGCCTTTCAGCGAAGGCCGCCATCGCATTGAGGTGCGCAGCGTCGATGGCGAGGGCGAACCGCAACTCGAAACAGTTCGCGGCACGCGCCCCAGCGGCGCGACCGGCATCCATGGTCGCAATGCCGAGTTCAGGATGGAGACGGAATCGGAAGCGTAGCAGCAGTAACGCCAGCTTCAGAGAACGGGCGCCAGGTCGGGCAATTTGGCCGCCGGCGCCCGTTGCACGAACTGTTCCTCGATCTGCTGCGCGATGATGCGGGCCTCGACGACAAAGTTGTAAAAGGCGCCGCGCCCCTTGTAGAAGATTCCGGTGACGTACAGGCCGGGTTGGTCGCGCAATTGGTAGCCCGTGTGTGGCAGGTAGCCATCGTAGACCGGAAAGTCGCGCACTTCGCGTAAGGGCAATCCCTGTTCGTCAACCCCAAAATCGAAATCCAGAAAACCAGGCGCCGCTCGGAAGCCCGTCGCCAGGATGATTGTGTCAAGCGCGATGCGACGCCCGTCCGGCAGCAGGGCCGTTTCCCCCTGGAAGTCGACGGGCGTGTCCACGGCCTCGGCCCGGCCGCTGCGCACAGCCCGCAGCAATTCCGGCCCGCGCGTGCCGGCCGAGCCGGACATTTCGCCCGGCCCCGGCACCTTGATGCCGCTGGCTGCCACGTTGCGGTACTCCAGCGCCAGCGCACGCCGCTCCAGCCAGCGCGACACCCGACCGGGCCATTTCTCCACCAGCAGCATCCAGGCGTGTTTGGGCAGCCCCCAGGGGTAACGCGGCTTCAACACGATGCCGGTGCGCTGTGCCAGGTACACCGGCGCCTGCCCCGCCTGCGCCAGCGCGACCACCAGATCCACGCCGCTGGGCCCGTTGCCAACCACCATCACGCGCTGTCCGGCGAAATCAGCCTCGTCGCGAAACTCGCTCGAATGCAACACCTGGCCGTTGAAACCTTCAATGCCGGGCAGGCGCGCGACATGTGGCTGGCAGAAACGCCCACTCGCCAAAATCACCGCGGACCAGACCGCCGTGCCTGCGCTGCTCTCCACCAGCCAGCCAACCGCCGCCGGCGCGACACGCTCAACCCGCACGCCAAGCCGGATGTTAAAGTCATGGCGTGCCACATAGTCCAGCAAATAGTCATGATACTGCCGTGCCGAGGCGTAGATGCCATAGCGCAAGGGAAACTTCATGCCCGGCATGTGCGAATAGAAGCGCGAGGTATTCAGCTTCAGCGACGGGTAGAGGCTGTCCCAGGTGGAGCCAATGACATGGGCCTGGTCGATGACGCAACAGGCGATGCCGGCCTCCTCCAGCGCTGAGGCGCAGGCGATGCCGGCAGGGCCGGCACCGATGACCAGCACTTCGTCGCGCCTGGTCATCCCGTTCAGCCGCCCGCCCGGGCGGTGGCCGTAGCGGCCAGCAACGGTTGCAGCGCGGTGGCAGCCCGTTTGACGGTTGCTGCGAAGACGACTGCATCTTCCGTGCTGCGCGGCAGGGCGGCTTCGATGAAGGCGTTGCGCGTCGCAACTACCTGCGTCACGGTCTGGTCGTATTCCTCCTGCGGCGCCTGAATGCCCAACACGCCGATGCCATAGAGCGCCGCGAGGAACATGATGACGACGAAGACCAGTATGACCTGCGCCGAGCGTCGGTTGGTAGAGCGTAGCGCAGGAGTGTGGACGCGCAGCGGCAACGCCCCTTCGTCCTCCGCCAGGCGTTGGGCCAGGCCTGCCGCATCGTCCGGCGCGAGCGGCTCCAGGTGCTCGATCAGCGCGGGCATACTCACCCCTTCAGTCAGCAGCGGCAGGATACGCCGCCCCTCATCGACGGCGCGTTCCAGCTGCGCCAGCACTTGCGCGTCGTCCGCGGCCGCGGCGGTCAGCAGCACCAGCGTCGCTTGCGCCTCCGACTGCGCCAGTTGCTGCCGCAGACGCTGCGCTGCGACGGCGTCAGCGGAATGATGAATGATTTCGATCATGGATCCTCATGCCAGACTGCGAATGTAGTTGACGAGATGCCAGCGCGTCTCCGCTGCAAATTCGCCACGGCAGGGCGTCAGCGCGCGCCAGCCATCCTGCGTGATGTGGAAGAGCTGTTCGTCGCGGATGCGCGGCAGGCGGGTACGTAACTCCTCCAGCGCGGCCAACTCCCAGGCGCAGTGCGCATCATACAACGAACGTCCGCGCGCCAGTGAGGCCGCGTCCGGCAGCGCCGTGTTGACCAGCGCCGGCGGCGGCCACAAGGCATCCTGATAGGCGGCCTCGTTGCGCGCGACCAGCGCCACGCCCAGCACGAGGAACAGCCCGAAAGCCAGCGTCGCGCCCAGGGCAGTCGCCACACTCGCCGGCCCCCAGTCCAGCCAGCGCAGGGCGCGCTGTAGCGGCGACCACAGCGCGAATATGCAGGCCAGCGCCAGGAGAATCAGCGCCAGCCAGTGTTGCGCAAAGGTCGGCAAGTTCGTGGGCACCGCCGCCTCGCGCTGAATGTCCCAGGCGAAGGCAGCCCGCTGCAGCTGGCCCGCTTCGTCTGTAAAGTTCACCACCGTCTGCCAGGCGCCCTCGCTGTCGATGACATCCGTGCCCAGCACGAAGAGCGCGTCATCCACCGAAGCGGCCTCCAGCCAGGTGCTGCGCCAGTCGCGCTGAGGCATGGCCAGCTGCAGCTGAACCTGCTGCGCCCCCGGAATGCGCAAGTCCAGGCTGTTGATGCCCGGCCCGCCGGGCGTGATGCTGAGCTCAACGTGGAGGCCAGCAACTTCCTGCGCAGCAGTCGGCGCGGCTACCGGCGCCCCAAAGTCCGGCTGCGGCACGGCGGAGGCGGCCAGCAGGGCGAGCGGGATCAGCGTAACCGTGAGCAGCAGCGCCTCCAGCCGCAACCTCGTCAACGCGACGGCTCCCCTCCAACGCTCGTGGCGCAGCGCTCGTCGCTGCCCCAGCGCCAACAACAGAGTTACCGCCACAAGCGCCAGCTTGGCCAGCAGCGCCAGACCCCAGCCCGTGTCGCCCAGGTCCGCTGGCCGCTGCAGCCAGTTGAGCGCGCTGAAGATCCCGCTCGCCGCCAGTACGGCCAGCGCCCTCAGCGCCAGCCAGGAAAAGCGCCGCAGTACTGGCCGCAGCGCTGCGCCGCGCCCAGCGTCTGTCAACGGCCGCAGCGCAAGCGGCAACAGCAGAACCAGCGCGACCAGCCCGCCGCTCCAGGCGCTCGCGGCCAGGGTGTGAAGCCAGTCCGCCAGCAGCGCCAGCCAGGGAAAGCGCAGCGAACCGGCGGCGTGACTGTTCACGCTGAAGCTGCCCAGCAGCAGCGCCGTCGCCCAGAGATTGGCCGACCAGCAGGCTCCCACCTGCTCCGGGTGACGATCGCGCCAACGCAGGGCCAGCGCTGTCAGCAGCGCGCAGACCGCCAGCAGCAACAAGCGTAGTGTCCAGACGTCGCCGAAGCGCGAGCCAACGCGCACCACCTGCCACAGTCCCTGTTCCAGCACCCGGGCCGCGTCCGCGGCGAAGAAGACCATCGTCTGTTGCAGCATGGCCAACAGGTTGGCGCCGAAAGCGACGGCCAGCGCGGCCAGCACGATATGACCGAGGCGGCGCATCAGCCGCGGCGGCAGCCCGCCGGCGCGGTGCCGGCTCCTGCCCCATGACGGCAGCAGCACCGCGCTGTAAAGCACATGCGCGCCGAAGAGCAGCAGGCAGGCGGCGTAGAGCAGCGTCCGCCACAGCACTTCCAGCGGCTCGAGCGCATAGCCACTGCGACCGCTCACAGCAGCGTCCGCCGCCTGGCCCACGAAAAAGACGCGCGTTTCGGCCACCACGTGTCCGTCACTGGCGAAAGCCGGCCGCAAATCTACCAGGTAGGCGCCATCGGTCAGGTCAGCCGGCACGGTCAGGCTCATGCGCAGTTGGTTGTCGGGGTCAACTTCGCCAGTGGCCAGCAGCTGGCCCGCGCGGTCGCGCAGCGCGAGCGTGCTGAAGGCCGGTTCCAGACTTTCGCTGAACCAGTACTGCAAGCGCGCAGGTGCGCGTTCCAGGGCTGCGCGGTCTTCCGGCAGGGCGCGGACGATATAGCCGTGGGCATACGCCGGCGTCGCCAGCAGCAATGCTGCCAGCACACAGACCAGGGCCAGACTCGCTCGCATTCGGGGTTTCAGTCCGCCAGCCGAAAAATGCCGTGCAACTTCGCAGGGCCTTTACAGTTATTCACGGTTTATGCCACAACGCCGTGTCAGAAGTGCATCATCGCTTTCAGGCAGCCGCTGGCCGGATCCAGCCAGCCGGGCAACTCGCGAATGAGTTCGGCGGGCGCGGCGCGATGTGTTATCCAGGGCGTGGTGTCAATGGCGCCGGATTCGACCAGGTTGATGACGTGGCGGAAGTCCTCGGCCGTGCCGTTGCGGCTGCTCATGATCGTCATCTCGCGGCGGTGGAACTCCGGATCGTGAAAGGAGATGTCATCGGTCACCAGGCCGACGAAGATCAACGTCCCGCCCGACGCCAGGGTGTCGAAAGAGGCGTTCATCGCGGCAGCGCTGCCGGAAGCATCGTAAACCTGGGTCGGCATGTCGCCGTTGGTGAGCGCATTCAGCTGCTCCAGCGGCCTGTCCCTGGCATCGACTACGTGCGCGACGCCGGGCATCTCCTGGGCGAATTCGAGGCGCGCAGGGTTGACGTCCATGGCGATGATTTCGGCGCCGGTGGCGGCTGCGGCGGCGATGACGGTCAGGCCGATAGGGCCCACGCCAATCACCAGCAGCTGCTCGCCCGCCTGCGGCGCGCCACGTCGAACGGCATGCGCGCCAATCACCAGCGTTTCTATCAGCGCCAGCTGGTCGAGCGACAGCTTTGGCGAAGGATGCAGCTTGTTCACTGGCACGCGAATGGTCTCGCGCATACCGCCGTCGGTGTGCACGCCCAGCACGCGCAGCTCGCTGCAGCAATTCGTGCGGCCGCGGCGGCAGGCGATGCAGCGGCCGCAGTTGAGGTAAGGCTCCACCGCCGCCCTGTCGCCGACCTGCAGGCCCAGGTCGTTGGCGCCGATGTCCAGGAGCTCCACGCCCAGCTCATGGCCGAGAATGCGCGGATAGCTGAGGAAGGGCATCTCGCCCTTGAAGGCCTTCAGATCGCTGCCGCAGATACCCACACGCTGCACGCGCACCAGGGCTTCGTCCGGCGCCAGCGGTCCCTCCGGCGGCGCGGTGTCCGTCAGCGCCAGGCGGCCCGGCTGCTCCAGCACCACGGTCTGCATGCTCAGGACTCCAGGGTACGGCGCACGGCTGCGATGACGTCGTCCGGGCCAGGGATGAGGTAATCTTCCAGCGGCGCGCTGAATGGGATGATGCCCGCGCCCAGCGTGACGCGAACTACCGGCCCTTCCAACGACCAAATGTTGTTCTCCGTGATCTGTGAGACCACTTCTGCGCCCCAGCCGCCGGCGCGCACAGCCTCTTCCACGGTGACCAGATGCCCGGTCTTCTGCACCGAGCGCGTGATGGTTTCCATATCCAGCGGCACCAGCGTGCGCGGGTCGATCACCTCGCACTCAATGCCCTCGGCCGCCAGCGTTTCAGCCGCCTGGAGGGCCACGCCCACCATGCGCTGCACAGCAACGAGGGTGACGTCACCGCCTGCGCGCGACATGCGCGCCTCGCCCAGCGGCACCAGATAATCCGCGTGGTCGGGCACTGTGCCACGGTCGTTGTACTGGCCCTTGTGCTCGAGGAACACGACCGGGTTGTTGTCGCGGATGGCGCTCTTGAGCAGGCCCAGGATGTCGGCCGGGTTGGAAGGCACGCAGACCTTAAGGCCTGGCGCGTGCATGAACCAGGCCTCGCAGCATTGCGAATGTTGCGAGCCGAAGCCGCCGGCGCTGCCCTGGGCCATGCGGATGGTCAGCGGTACGCTGATCTGGCCGCCGGACATGTACCGCAACTTGGCCGCCTGGTTGACGATCTGGTCCAGCGTGACCGCGGCAAAGTCCGCGAACATCAGCTCGATCACCGGGCGCATGCCGGTAACCGCCGCGCCCACGCCCGCGCCTACAATTGCGTTCTCGGAGATGGGTGTATCGCGCACTCGCCGCCCGCCATACTTCTCGTAGAGGCCGGGCGTGACCTTGAACACGCCGCCGGCCTTGCCCACGTCCTCGCCGAAGAAAATCACATCCTCGTCGCGCGCCATCTCCTCATCCAGCGCGCGCACGACTGCGTCGCGACAGGTGATTTCAGCCATTACGCCCCCTCCTGCTGCGAGACGCCTTCGCCGGACGGCGCCCAGATGTCCTCAAAAACGTCTTCCAGCGCCGGCCAGGGTTCGTTCATCGCCCACTCAGTGACGCGCTGCACCTCCGCCTTGCGCTCCTCACGTAGCGCATCGAACTGCGCTGCGTCCAGCTGGTCGTCCGCCTGCATGCGCTGCGCCAGAATGTCGATCGGGTCGCGCGCCAGCCAGCGTTCAAGCTCGCCTTCCGGTCGATATGGGGCCGGGTCGCTGCGCGAATGTCCACGATAGCGATAGGTCTGCGCCTCAACCAGGGTGGGGCCCGCACCACTGCGGGCGCGTTCGGCCGCCTCCAGCAGTACTGCATGTACCGCCTCGGCATCCTGGCCGTCCACGATCACGCCGGGGATACCATAGGCGGCCGCGCGGTCGGCCACATTTGGCACCGGCGCCGTGTCTTCGTAGGGCGTGTATTCGCCATAGCGATTGTTCTCGCAGAGGAAAATGACCGGCAGCTGCCAAACCGCCGCCAGGTTGACGGCCTCGTGCCAGGCGCCGATGTTGGGCGTGCCATCGCCAAAGATGGAGATGGAGAGCGCGCCGTTGCCGCGCATCTGCGCCGTCAGGGCCGCGCCGTTGGTTACGGGCAGTCCCGCGCCCACGATGGCGAAGGTACCCAGCAGGCCGACATCAAGGTCAGTCAGATGCATCGAGCCGCCCTTGCCTTTCGAGCAGCCGCTGCTCTTGCCCATCATCTCGGCCATCAGCGATTCCAGCGGCATGCCCAGTGCCAGGGCATGGCCGTGGCCGCGATAGGTACAGGTTACGGTGTCGCCGCGAGGCGCGTCGACGATTTCGGCCATGGCGACCGAGACCGCCTCCTGGCCAATGCAGAGATGCGTCGTGCCGCGGATGACGTTCTCCAGAAACAGCTCCTGAATGCGCTCCTCAGCGTGACGCACCAGCAGCATGTTACCCAGCATCTTGTGGCGCGTTGCCGCGTCCAGACTCGTATTCATCCCTCGTCCTTTCTCACTGCGCGGCCCGCCTTTTCAGGCGCTAAAGGCCTGCAAATGCCGGTCAAAGGCCGCCAGCAGCTGCGCCGCAAGCATGCCGTCCACAATGCGATGATCGGCGGAAACGGTCAGATGCGCCGTCCGCCGGATATGCAGACCGCCATCAATCACTACGGGCCGCTCGCGCAGCGCGCCCACGGCCAGAATGCCGACCTGTGGTGGATTGATGATGGCCGCGAAGTCGTCTACCTGCTGCACCACGCCCAGGTTGCTGAGCGTGAAGCTGCCGCCCTGCATCTCTTCCGGCCGCAGGCGACCGGTACGCGCCCTCGTGACAAGCTCGCGCGAGCGTTGGGCCAGGCCCGCCAGCGACTCGCCCTCGGCCTTGCGCAGCACCGGCGTCAGCAGCCCGTCCGGCAGCGCGACGGCCTGCGCCAGGTCGACGTGCGCGTGGCGCCAGAGCGTGCCCTGCTCGAAGGTGGCGTTGAACTGCGGCACGTCCTGCAGGGACTTCACAGTCAGCCAGAGCAGCAGGGCGTTGACGCCCACATCCTCCGGCAGCGCGTCCAGGGCGGCGCTGAAATCCAGTTCAGCGCGTACTAAGAAATGCGGCATCTCCTGCATGCCCTGCGCCAAACGGCGGGCGATGATCTGCCGCATGGTCGAAAGCGGCACGGCCTCGCGTTCAGCCTGGGCCGCAGGCACAGAGGACTGCGCGGCAATCCTGGCCTCAATGTCCGCGCGCGTAACGCGACCGTCCGGGGCGCTGGCCGCCAACTCCTCCAGCGCAATGCCATGCTCCCGCGCCAGGCGGCGCATGGCCGGCGACACGCGCAGTTTGGGTGAAGGCGCGGCAACAGATTCTCGCCTGGGAGGCGGAGGCGGAGGCGCTGCAGCCTTTGCAGCAGGGGGAGCGGGAGCGGCGGGCGCGCTGCTCACGGCAGCCCTGGCGCCGCTGCGGATGCGCGCCAGCACAGTGCCGACCGGCACGGTAGTTTCTGCCGGCACCAGCTGCTGTTCAAGCACGCCGTCCGCCAGGGCTTCCAGCTCAACCGTCGTTTTGTCGCCCTCGATTTCAGCGAGGGGTTCGCCCTTGCACACCGCGTCGCCGGGGGCCTTCAGCCAGGCAAGCAGCTGTCCTTCTTCCATTCCGAAGCCCAGATTAGGTAGAACGACATCCACCAGCACGATTAACTTCCTGCTTTCGTCCACAGGAGCGACCGCCTGCCAAACGACAACAACAGTAACGGCGACACAGGCATTCGCTCAGTCCAGACCGAAGTGTTCAGCCGCTCCGTGGGGCTCATCTTCAGGCTCATCTTCAGGCTCATCCGCTGCCAGGTTGCGGCTACGCAACCAACTGAACACCATGATGAGCGCGAAGAGGACGGTGATGCCGAGAAAGATCAACTCGTCCCAGGCGCCCAGCTGTCCGTGCGCCAGAATGGCCGTCATGCCGCGGGGCTCCTTCTACTGTTGTACCCCTGACAGGACTCGAACCTGTGCACAAGGTTTAGGAAACCTCTGCTCTGTCCTCTGAGCTACAGGGGCTCCGGCGCCGCAGTATAGCAGAGGCGGGGGCGTCGCTCAATGCGCAGCCCGGCGCCAGAGGCGCAGCCAGTTGTCGCCGCCGCTGCTGGCCAGCCAGCGCCCGTCCGGGCTGAACGCCAGGCCGAGCACCGGTCGCTCGTGCGCCGCGACGTCGCCCAGGGGCGCAATGTCCGCCACGCGCCAACCACGAAGCGCGCAGTCGCGACCGCCGGTGACCAGCAAGCTACCGTCCGGCGTGAAAGCCGCGCAGTCCAGGCCGCCAGCGTGCGCGCGCAGCTGCAGCCGCGGCTTGCCGCCGCGACCGGGCCACAGGCGCAGCTCGCCGTCGCGGCTCGCCGAGAGCAACCAGGCGTCGTCTGCGGGCCAGGGCAGGAGCGCGCGCAGCCAGTCGTCGTGCTGCTCCCGGCGCAGCAGCGCGCCACTGGCGGCATCGTGCACGCACACCTGATTGTCGCGGCCGCCGCTCACCAGCAGGCGTCCGCCATCACAGAAGCAGAGCGCGCGCACTTCATCGTCGTGGCTGCGCAGCACGCGCAGTTCGCGCCCCGTCGCCAGCTCGTGCAGACGCAGGGTGCCGTCCGCGCCGGCGGAAGCCAGCTGCGCGCCATCGGGCGCGAAGGCCACGCGCTCGACCGAACCTTCATGTCCGGCCAGCACCCGTAACGCGCCACCCTGACGCAGATCGCGCAGATGGATCAGGCGGTCGGCGCCGGCGGACGCCAGCAGCGCCCCGTCGGCGGACACGGCGACCCCCTTGACCGGGCCGGCGTGTCCCTCCAGCACATTGCGCAAAATCAGTTTACCTTGCCTGAAGGCGTAGAGCGCGACACCTGTCGCGGAAGCCAGCGCCAGCGCCTGGCCGTTTGGCGCCCAGGCGAGCTCGCTGATCCAGCCGCGCCGGGCCTCCGCCTGCATCGTCCAGTTCGCCAGCGATTCCCGCGCCATGGTCACGTCAAGCCTGCCTCCTGCTCTCGACAGGACTATAATGGCCTGGTGGAGCGCTGTACACAAAGGCGACCGCAGCCATGCCTCACATCGGCATCAACGCCCATTTGCTTTCCGGCCAGAGCGGCTATCGCAGCGCCGGCATCCATGGCTACATCTATCACACGCTGGCGCAGCTGGCGGCGGTCGCGCCGCAGGACTGGCGCTTCACGGTTATGTGCGGCCGCAACAGCCAGGCCGACTTTCCGGGCCTGCAGTTGCGCCGCTCCCGCTTCGATACGCAGGCGCCGCTGCGACGCATTCTGTGGGAGCAAGTGGCCCAGCCAACGCAGCCCGGCGATTTTGACCTGCTGCACGCCACGGCCTTTGTGGGGCCGCTACTGCTGAGCCGGCCGCTGGTCGTGACGGTCTACGACCTCAGCTTCCTGCGCTATCCACAAGTGCTGGCGCCGGCGCGGCGGCGTTATCTGCAATTGCTGACGCGCATCAGCTGCCGGCGGGCGCGGCGCGTCATCGCCATTTCGCAGAGCACGGCGGCGGACGTCGCCGACTTGCTGGGCATCGCGCCGGAACGCATCGACATCGCGCCGCCGGGATACGACGCGGCGCGTTTTCGCCCGCTGCCGGTAGCGGAAGTCGCGGCTTTTCGGCAGCGCAAGGGCCTGCCGGAGCGCTTCTGGCTCTTCGTCGGCACGCTGGAGCCGCGCAAGAACCTCGTGACGCTGTTGCAGGCCTATGCGCAATTGCCAGAACGTCTGCCGCTGCTGCTGGCCGGTGGCAAGGGCTGGGATTACGAGCAGATCTTCGCGACAGTGGAGCGGCTGGGGCTGGGCGAGAGCGTACACTTTCCCGGCTACCTCGCGGCAGAAGAACTCGCGCTCTGGTATAATTGTGCGGAAGTGTTCGTCTACCCCTCGCTCTATGAGGGCTTCGGCATGCCCGTGCTTGAGGCGATGGCTTGCGGCACAGCAGTCATCGTCGCCGACGCATCGTCGCTGCCAGAAGTCGCCGGAGCGGACGGCACCAACCTGCCGCCCACAGACGTGGACGCCTGGGCCGCTGCCCTGCAGCACAGTCTGCGAAGCGATACATGGCGAGCACAGGAGCGCATTCGCGGCCTGCAACAGGCCCGGCGCTTCAGTTGGCGCGCCACCGCAGAGCGGACTATCGGGAGCTATGCATGCGCCCTGGATCAGGCAGAGCCCTGAAAACCCCTTCCCGGAGCAGAGCGGCAGGCGCTTCGGCCTCCATCGCGGACAGGCCGCCGCCGCCGCCGCGCAAGATGCCCCTGCCCGCCTGGTCACTGCCCGCCGCCGACTTCCTGCTGGCGCTGCTGGCCTTCGTGCTGGGTTACATCGCCCGCTACCAGCTCACGACTTTCCGGCAGGTGATGGAAATCAACCAGGTGCCCTTCGAGCCCTACATCCCCTATGCCCTGATCTACGCCGTCATTCTCTACTTCGCCCACAACAGCAACGGCCTCTATCAGCAGGTACGGGGCCGCTCCTTCGTCGAGGAGCTCAGCATCAGCATCAACGGCATCGGCACTGCGACTGTGGCCGAACTGGCGCTTTTCTACGTGACGCAATCCTACGCCAGCAGCCGTCTGATGCTGGTCTACAATGCGATGCTGACCCTTTTGTTGATGGCGTTCGTTCGTGTGCTACACCGCCTGCTGCTGGCCGCCCTGCGCGCACGCGGCATAGGGGTACAGCGCGTGCTCATCGTCGGCGCGGGCGAGAGCGGCGGCGCCGTGTTGCGCGTGATGCTGGCGCGCAAGGATTTCGGCTACGAGCCGATCGGTTTTGTGGACGACAATCCCGATCTGGTGCAGTTCAATCTTGGCCGAATCAAGAGCCTCGGGACGCTCGACAAGCTGGACGAGACCATCCACCGGCACAAGATTGATCTGGTCATCATCACCCTGCCCTGGTCGCGCCACAACCGGATCCAGTCAATCACCCACACGGCGCGCCACGCCGGCGCCGACGTCATGGCCGTGCCGGATGTGTTCCAGCTGAACACGCGCCAGATGCAGGTCGAGAATCTGGACGGCATCCCCCTGCTGGGATTTGGCAGCCGGGAGCAGCGCTTCCGGGGCACGGACCGCGTCATCAAGCGCGCCATTGACGTTGGCCTGGTGGTGGTCAGCGCGCCGCTGTGGCTGCCGCTGGTCTCGCTGGCGGCGCTCGCCATTCGCATCGGGAGTCGTGGGCCGGTGATATACCCGCAGCGCCGCGTCGGTGAGGGCGGCCGCGAATTCAGCATGTACAAGTTTCGCAGCATGGTGCCGGATGCGGACAGAATGCGCGAGCAACTGGTGCAGGCCTCAGGTCAGGACCCGCGCCACCCCAAGATTCGCAACGACCCGCGCATCACGCGGGTGGGCGCTTTCATCCGCGCCGCCAGCATTGACGAGCTGCCGCAGTTCATCAACGTGTTGCGCGGCGAGATGAGCCTGGTGGGGCCGCGCCCGCCCACGCCGGACGAGGTGGCGCTGTACGAGCCCTGGCATTTGCAGCGCCTGCAGACCATCCCTGGCTGCACGGGCCTGTGGCAAATCAGCGGCCGCAGCAACGTGCCTTTCGACGAGATGTGCCTGCTGGACATTTACTACATTGAGAACTGGTCGGTGCGGCTCGACCTGCAGATCATCACCATGACGCTGCCGCATCTGCTACTGCACCACGGTGCCTGGTGAGTCGGGGCCGTTGCTACTCGCGCTTCCAGGTGTCGCTTTCTTCGTCGAATGTCCAGCCGCGCGGCGGTTCGCGCAGGCAGGATTCCGGGAATTCAATTGTTGGGTCGCTCTGGAAAACGATGCTGACGTTCTCGCTTCCCGTTACAGCTTGCAGGAAGTTGCCCAACACGAGTTGAGCTTCCTGTTCCGCCTGTGCCAACAGTCCTTCCGCCAGCGCTTCCTTGCGGAACTCCGGCAAGACGACAGCTTCTGCCAGCAGCCGGTACTCGTCCCAGTCTTGTCCGCAAATTGAGCGAGAATGTCCGGTCTGCCGAATGTAGTCGATACGACAGCTGGTCACCTGCGCAGGCCCCAGCTGCAAGGTCCAGCTGTTCGTAAACAAATCATGGGTGAAATCACTGCCTTGCACCTGGGAGAGGTCGACGCCCGCCTCAATTGTCCCTTCGACGGCGTGATCGACAGAAGCACCACAAAGGTTAAACAGGCCTGCCTCGATTCCGACCTTTACCTTCGTATCCACTGGATTGCTGGCCGTAACCAGATGGCCCACAGGTTGAACCGAGTGCGCCATTAAATCACTTAATTCCACGCTGGCGCGCTTTTCAATTTCCAGAGCTTCCATGACGTTTTCAGCGACGGTTTGTGGCAAGGCGGCAACGGATTCTCCGAACTCATCAACCCTCCTGGTGACGGATTCTCCGAAATCTTCAAAACCCTTGCGGATTCCGCCGAAGAAGCCGCCAACTGAATTCCACGCCAGGACTCCAAGCACCAGCATCGCTGCCAGAAGCAGCAGCGTCAGGGCGCCCATGACCTTCTGGCAACCAGGGCCGCCGGACTGCGACTGTTGCTGAATTGGCATTTGGGTGTTGCCGGGGTCGCTGCCCGCCGTCATGCGCGGGGGCTGCCCAGGTCAAGGCGGTCTTCCATCACCGTTTTCAGGCGCTCCAGCGAGGCCGAGATCTGGCCGCGCAGGCCGCCAAGCACGAAGGGGCGGAACATGAAGAGGAACCAGGGGATGCGGATGTCGGTGCGGATGATGACATCCGTGCCGCCACTGGCCAGGTTGAAATCGTAGGTCGTGCGGAAGGTGTAGCCGCCCATCACGCCGGTGTAGGCGAGGCGCTGGTTGGGCAGGTAATCCACCACGTCCGCGTTCACGAACTGCATACGGCCCAACATGCGCTGGTGGCCGACAATCATGTCGCCCATGCGCACCTTGCCCACGCGCTCCAGCTTAATGCCGGAGGGCTGCCAGCGCGGATTGTTGCCAAAATCGCTCATGAAGCGGAATATATCCGTCACTGACCGATTGATGTTGACCCGGTGCTCGATAATCGGCATGGTCTGCTCAGCCCTTTTTCTCAGCGGCCATCTTACCACGGCGCCCCGGCCAACGCATATTTTACGGTGTGTCCATGATTATCACTGACGTTCTGTGCGAGACCTTTCGATACAGCAGCAACAAGAGCACCGACAGCGATGGCCACGGTCATCCGGCCGACATGCATGAAGCGCGGCAGACCCTGCTCACCATCACCACAGATGCGGGCATCAGCGGCCGCAGCTTCGGCATCGACAATCACGTCGTGGACGCTCTGGTGCGGCCGTTGCTGACCGGCCTGGACCCCTTCTACCGCGAGCGCATCTGGCAGACGCTCTACGAACGCCAGCGCCTCACTGCCGCGTTGACGGACGGGACGCTGGCGGCGGTTGACCTGGCGCTCTGGGACCTGGCCGGGCGCGCCGTGGGCCAGCCGGTGTACAAGTTGCTGGGCGCCTTCCGCGACAAGGTGCCGGCCTATGGCAGCACCATGTGCGGCGATGACCTGGCGGGCGGGCTCGATTCGCCGCAGGCCTACGGCGACTTCGCGCTGCAGCTGGTGGTGCGCGGCTACAAGGCCATCAAGCTGCACACCTGGCAGCCGCCCATGCCTGGCGCGCCGGACCCGAAGCGGGACGTCGCCGCCTGCGCCGCCGTGCGCGAGGCCGTCGGCCCGGACATCGTGCTCATGCTGGATCCCTACCATTTCTACACGCGCCAGCAGGCGCTCTACCTGGGGCGCGAGCTGGAAAAGCTGGATTACTACTGGATGGAAGAGCCGATGGACGAGGCCAGCGTTTCGTCCTACGTCTGGCTGACGGAGCAGCTGCAGCTACAGATCTGCGGCCCGGAGACGGCCCGGGGCGGCCTGAAAACGCGGGGCGAGTGGATGCTGCGCGGCGCCGCGGACATCTCGCGCGTGGGCACCGGCGACGTCGGCGGCCTCACGCCGATGATGAAGATCGTGCATCTGGCGGAGGCCTTCGGCATGCAGTGCGAATCGCATGGCAGCGGCGTCGGCAACCTGCATGCGCTCTGCGCCATGAGCGTCGCCGGCCAGTATCACGAACGCGGGCTGCTGCACCCCTTCATCGATTACGAGACGCCGCCGCCCTGGCTGAACGCGCTGGCCGACCCCATGGATGACGAGGGCTACGTGCACGTGCCGCAGGGGCCGGGACTTGGGCTGGACATCAACTTCGACTACATCCGAGACAATCTGGTCAGTCCCTGAGCCGACTTTCGCGGGCAGCCAGCAGTTGCGCGTAGAGCGCCAGGGTCGCCGCGTTCACGCGCTCCAGCGAAAACTCACGCAGCACCAGTTCACGTCCCGCCGCGCCCATACGCTGCCGCAGCGCCGCATCTTGCAGCAGACGGCGCAGGGCCGCGGCCAGCGCTTCCGGCGCGCGCGCTGGCACCAGCAGGCCATTCAGATCATGCTGCACGATTTCGCGGCAGCCGGGCACGTCGCTGGCCACCAGCGCGCGGCCACAGGCGGCCGCCTCGATCAACGCGCGCGGCACGCCCTCACGCCAGGATGGCAGGCAGACGATTTGCGCGTCGGCATAGACCTGCGGCATGTCGTCGCGCTGGCCGAGGAAGTCGATGATGCCTTCGCGCTGCCAGGCGGCCAGGGCCTCCGGCGGCACGCTGTCCGGGTTGCCGGCCTCGCCATAGCCGGCGATGGTGAAGCGCGCGTCCAGCCCCTCTGCCCGCAGCTGGCGCGCCGCTGCCACGAATTCGGCCAGGCCTTTCTGCCACAGCAGCCGTCCGACGAAGAGCACCCGTGGGGTGCCCGTCGGCTCCGGCTGCGGGCGAAAGCGCGTCACGTCCACGCCCGAGCCGCGAATGACGCAGGTCTGGCCGGCGGCGACCAGTCCGCGCTGCACGAAGTGATCGCGGTCGTC
Source organism: Phototrophicaceae bacterium (assembly GCA_965223965.1). Classification (GTDB taxonomy): domain Bacteria; phylum Chloroflexota; class Anaerolineae; order Aggregatilineales; family Phototrophicaceae; genus JAGWBD01. The sequence goes on along the minus strand of CBDCXX010000006.1, from coordinate 376,848 downwards.
GGGATTCTGGAAGATGGTGCAGGCGTTGGGGTGGCGCAGCAGCAGCCGGTAGCCGAGACTGACGGCGCCGCGCAGTGAACGCGCGCGCAGGTCGTCCGTCGAGAACACATAGCCCAGGCCGCTGACCGTGTTGACCAGGGCCGGCAGATCGCTCAGACGCGCGGCGAGGCCGCCGTAGAGCAGGGCCTTGACGGTGATGTGATGCGCCAGGTCGGGGCGCAGCTCGCGGTACAGCGCGAGGATGCTGCGCAGGGCGCGCAGCTCGTTGAGCGGCGCGGTGCCATGTTGCTGCAGCGGCAGCGCGTGATGTGTGAGGCCGGTGGCGCGGATGCGGGCGACGTTTTCACGATCGTATTGCGAGGTGGCGACGTGTACCTCGTAGCCCGCGTCGCGAGCCGCCAGCGCCAGTGGCAGGCGATGCGTGAGGAAGAAGCGCGGGATGTTGACCAGGTAAAGCAGGCGCGCTGTCATGGCCCGGGCAGCAGCTCGTGATAGAGCGCGACGGTCTCGTCCAGCATGCGCTGCTCGCTGAAATGCGTTTCGAGGCGTTCCATGCCCATCAGCCCCATGTGACGCGCCAGCGGCGGATCCCGCAACAGGGTCAGCAGTGCTTCCCGCAAGGCCGGCACGTCCCGCGGCGGCGCCAGCAGCGCGGTCTCCCCGGCGACCACTATCTCGGGGATAGCGCTGACGCGGGAGGCGACCACCGGCAGCCCCTGCGCCATGGCCTCCAGCAGCACCAGGCCAAAGCCTTCCCACAGGCTGGGCATGAGGAACAGGTCGCAGGCTGCCAGCAATTGTGGCACATCGTCGCGCCAGCCGAGGAAGCGCACGCTGCCCGTGAGGCCAGCCTGCGTCGCTTCGCTCTCCAGCCGGGCGCGCAGGGGGCCGTCGCCCGCAATGAGCAGGCGCGCCTCGGGGAATTCGCTGCGCGTGCCGGCGAAGGCCTGCAGCGCGTCGCTGACGCCCTTCTGCTCTATGAGGCGGCAGGCCATGGCCAGCAATGGCTGCGTTTGAGCGAAGCCCAGTTGCGTCCGCATACTGCGGCGCAGGGCCTGGCGTTCGGCATTCGTCGGCGGCTGCCACTGCAGACCGTAATGGATCACGCGCAGCTTGTCGCGCGGCGCATTTTCGATCTCGACGACGAAGTCCGCCACAGCCTGCGAGATGGCGATGCCGGCGTCAGCCATGCGCCACAGCCGCCGGTTCAGTCCGCGCCAGGGCTGACGGCGCCGGAAAGCGTTGTCGTTGTGACGGCTGCTCACAAGGGCCGGCACCTGCGCCCACCGAGCCGCCAGCGCGCCGTAGAGGTCAGCGTGGAAGAGATGTGTGTGCACAAGCGACGGGCGCAGCTCCTGCATCAGCGCGCGCAGGCGCAGCAGCAATTTCGGCTCCAGGTGGCCGCGCATGGCGAAGGTGTGCAGTGGAATGCCGCGCCCCCGCAACAGTTCGCGGTAGTCGTGCAGCGGCTGATCGCGCGTGGTGAGCAAGGCCAGCTGCGCATCGAGGCCGCGCGCGCGCAGGCCGCTGAGCAACGCAAGCAAATGCGTTTCGGCGCCGGCCATGCCGGTGGCCCGGATGACGTGCAGGACGCGCATCAGGTGCCGTCCGGTTGCAGCCGCTCACCCTGTTCGACGGCGATGGCCAGTCGCTGGCGTCGCCGCAGCCGGGTCATCAGCGCTGCGAGCAGCAGCAGCGCCAGCAGGCCGGCGGCCACCAGTGGCGGCTGTTGCGCCTCCGGCGCCTCGCTGAGCAGCGTGGCGAGCAGGCCGAAGAGGGCGCAGTAGCCGAAAATCAGGGCCAGCACCTGACGTTGGCCCAGACCCAGACCCATGAGGCGGTGCGAGCTGTGGTCCTTGCCGGCTTCCGTCGGCGAACGCCCCTCGAAAATGCGAGTCCAGGTCACCAGGTTAACATCGAAGACCGGCAGCGCCAGCACGAAGACCGGGATGAACCAGCGCAGCGAAAAGGCCTGGTCGAACTGCAGCTTGATGGCCAGAACCGCCAGGATGAAGCCCAGCGGCAGGGTGCCCATGTCGCCCATGAAGCTGCTGGAGGGATTGAAATTGTAGACGAGGAAGCCCAGCGCGCTGCCCAGCACGGCGGCAGCCAGCAGGCTCACCAGACTGAGGTCCTGCGTCCAGGCGATTAGGAGGAAGAAGAAAGCGGCGATAGCCGTAGAGCCGGCGGACTGGCCGTCCATGTTATCGAGGTAGTTGACCGCGTTGGTGATGACGAAGATCCAGATCACGGTAAGCGGCACGTCGATCCAGTCGTTGCCGACCAGCGACACCTTCACGCCGCTGGCCACGATGCCCGCCGCCGCCAGGAGCATCACCGGAGCTTTCCTGCTCCAGGAGAGATCGTAGCGGTCGTCCAGCAGGCCCAGCAACGCCAGCAGGGCCGCGCCGGCCAGCACCGCCGCCAGCGCCGCGATGTGGCGCGCCGGGCTGAAGAGCAACAGCGCCAACGCCAGCGCGAGGTAGATCGCCAGGCCGCCCATCATCGGCTTGCTGTCGAGATGGAGTTTGCGCTGCGAGGGTCTATCTATCACGCCCAGGCGCAGGGCCAACTGGCGCGTCAGCGGCGTCAGGGCCAGCGAGGCGGCGAAGCCCACGAGGAGGATGGGGACGACCTGCATGATTTCCGGCATTTGCGTCCCCGCGGGCAGAAGCGCGACAAGGGCAGTATAGCGTTGCCCAGGGTCGGGGTCTACGAACGCTCGCTTCCGTCGAGGTTCCAGCGCGCTTGCCAGCCCAGCAGGCGCTGCGCCTTGCTGCAATCGACCGGGCTGACCGAGCCACGTATATGCGGCGCAACAGGATAGTCGCCGGGGAAATGTCTGGCGAGCAAAGTCTCTATCGCTGTGGCCGGAAATATTTTGGGCGCTGCAATGTAACAGGCTTCGTGTCCAGGCTGGTTACGCTCCAGCGCCAGACGACAGGCGCTGGCGGCGTCACGCACGTCCACCCAGGTCCAGAAGGCACCGCCGTTGGACTCCTCGCCCTGCTTGCGGGCGTTTCTGGCAACCTGCGCATTCTCCTCATCCAGCACCCAGGTGAAGCGCAGACTGGTCACGGCCAGCTCCGGCGTGCGCCTCACGTAGCCTTCTGCCAGTTCCTCGCCGACAGTCTTGGAAAGCCCGTAGCAATCCTGGGAAAGCAAGGGATGTGTTTCGTCAACGGGGATGCGCAGGGGGTTGAAATCGCGATGGCGATATGCCAGTCCCAGCGCGGAGATGCTGCTGGCCAGCACCAGGTTGCGGACGTTCAGCAGGGTCGCGGCCTCCAGCACATTGAAAGTGGACATGACGTTGTTGCGGAAGACCATTTCGGAGGGATGATGGCCTGGGGCAGGGATGGCGGCCAGGTGGACGACCGCGTCCTGTCCGTGCATGACGCCCAGCACGTGGCCCAGATCCTGCATGTCGACCAGCCTGGTGTCTTCCTGATGCTGCTGGCTGCGGTCGACCGGGGTGACCTGGTAGCCATGCGCGCGCAGTTCGCGCAGCACCGCGCTGCCAATGAGTCCCTCGCTGCCGGTGACCAGTACCTTGCCAGAGTTCATGTCAGCTCCTGCCTGTTCACCGGGCAAGCGAGTATAGTAGAGAGCCCCGTAAGGGAACAGAGGCCAGTTCAGAGGGGAGTGAGGTCATGAGTCAGCAGATGCGCGTCGCCATCGGGCAGTATCACACGGCCACGGACGAGTACCTGACCTACGCGCAGCAGCTGGGCGTCAGCGGCGTGCAGTTCAACATTCAGGGCCCCACGCAGGACCTGCCTGGCAGTGATGGCTACTGGACGCTGGCCAACTTACGGCGACTGAAGCAGCGCGTCAACGACTTCGGCCTGCAGCTGGAGGCCATCGAGAACGTCCCGCGCAACTTCTACCTGAAGGCCATGCTGGGCCTGCCGGGCGAGGAGGCGCAGGTCAGCAACTATCAGCGCACTGTGCAGAACATGGGCGCGGCGGGCATCCCGCTGCTGGGCCTCAACTGGATGCCTGGCGGCGTCTGGCGCACGCCCACGAAGCGCGGTCGCGGCGGCGTGACGGTTACGGCCTTCGATCTGGAGGCTGCCCTGGCGGGCCAGATCAGCAGCGGCGACAGGCAGCAGGAGTACAGCGAGAGCCAACTGCTGGAGAGCTACCTGCGTTTCATGGAACAGGTGCTGCCGGTGGCGGAAGCGAGCGGCGTCAAGATCGCGCTGCATCCGGACGACCCGCCCCTGCCGGCGCTGGGCAGGCAGGAGCGACTCTTCTACAAGGCGGAAAACTTTCGCAAGGTGCTGGCGGCGTTGCCGAGCCCTGCCCACGGCCTCGACTTCTGCATGGGCTGCTTCTCGGAAATGCTCTACGCCGACTGCTATGCTGGCGAGGGCGTGCTGGACGCCGTCCGCCACTTTGGCGCACAGGGCCGCATCTTCTACGTACACTTCCGCGATGTGCAGGGCAGCGTGCCGAGCTTCCAGGAATGCTTCCCGAACGAAGGTAATGTCGACCCGGTTGCGATCCTGCGCGCGCTGCACGAAGTCGGATTCGACGGCTTCCTCATCGACGACCATGTGCCAGCCATGCTGGACGACAGCGACTGGCATCATCGCGGACGCGCCTGGTGCACGGGCTATTTGAAGGGGCTGGTGCAGGCCGTGCTGGTCCTCTGCTGAGCGCGCTGGCTCTTGCCGGTCGCAACCAACCTGGCTACAGTGTTCGCGGAACCTGGCTCCGGGGGACTCCTTGAGCGAGAAGATCGCGCAATGCAGCGCTGATGCTGCTCCGCCCCAGCCCGACTCAATTCAAGAGCAGACCTTCACCGTAGCTGAAGACGAGGGCGCAGCAGCAGCCACGGTCGGGCCCGCGCCGAGATCGCTGGCGCCGCTGCCCGGCGTCTCGCGCCAGCAGACGCTGTCCGTCGGCATCTTTCCGGGGCCGAATGACCGCTTGCTGCTGGCCAGCGCCTGGCAGGAAGCGGCGGACGCTCCCCGTCACGAATTCACCTGGCTGCCGCGCAGTCTGCTGCAACAGGCCACCGGCAACCTGCTGCCCTTCTTCGTCCAGACGCGTCAGACAGATGGCTTGCCTGCGGCGCCGCCCTGGCCGCAGGAAGCGCGCCGGGCCAGCCTGCAGGCCCTGCTGCAGGAGCACAATGGCGAACTGACGCCGCTGCTGCAATTGCTGGCGGCCGCGCTGGATGAGCGCGGGCTGCTGCTGGAGGGCCAGGCGCGCAACACTCGCAGCCGCATCGCAGTGGTGCAGGGGCTCATGGCCCTGCTGCCGGCCAGTGCGCGTCCGCTGCTGGGCTTCGCCAGCAACGTCAATGAAGTCAGTGAAGGCGCGCCCGCCATCCTCTTCAGCGACGCCGACCTGGACAGCAGACGCTGGCGCGCCGGCGACGAGATGGCCCTGCCCTCCCTGCCGGGCGGACACTTCGTCGCATTGCTGGCGCAGTGGTGGGTTGGCGACCTGCCCAGGCTGCTGGAGGCCATCGATGCCCTGGGTGTGTTGGCAGCGGGCAGCGAGCTGGCCGCGGGACTCGACCAGCTGGCGCAGCAGCACCTCCTCGGCCAGCGCATTGAAAGCGGCCAGGAGATTCCGTCGACCGAACTCAAGGCCTTGCTGGGCAGCGGCCAGCCCGTCGCCCCGGCCCTGTTGCCGGTGGTGCTGGAGCGCCTGCTGCGGGATGCGCTGGACAAGCGCGACAGCGAGGCCGCCCTGCTGGTGGCGCAACAGATGGACGCTGACTCCGCGCTGGATGCCCAACTGGGCGCAGCCCTGGCCGCAAGCCTGCAGCAGCGCCCTGATGCAGTCTACGTATTCGCGCGCGCACGCCTCGCCGCCGCAGGCGGTATAGAGGAGTCGTGGTGTCTGCGCTTGCAGGCGGCGGCGCTCTGTTCGCTGCAAATCGCCATCTGCGAAGCCGACGCTGCTACTGTCGTCAACTGGTTGCGCCTCATCGCCCTTGAGCCAGATAAATACGGCCTGGCAGAGATTCTGAAAGAAGGCTTGCTGGCCGTGCGCGAGCGGGCCCACAGCGACGGTGAGCTTGGGTTGCAGTTGCTGGAGCTGGCCGTACGTCACGCACCCGACGTACTGGACGAGCTGTTGGCGGACGCGGACCTGCTGGCCGCGCTGCCGGACAACGTCGGCCTCGTGCTGCGCGACCACACCGGCGATCCCCTGATGACCCTGCAACGCCGGGGGCCGGAATTTTTCCTCGTGGCAATCGCCCGCGCCACCCAGGCCCGCGTGGCGGGAGCGATCAGCAGCGCCGTGCTGGAGCAGACCTGGCTGCTGTATCGCGGCGAACACAGCAGCGCCCTGCCCGCCCACTTTCAACCACAGGCCATCGTCGACGCATGGTTGCAAGAGGGCGCGCAATGGATGCCTGCCTCGGCGCTTGGCAACATCGCCTCCCTGCTGTTAACTGACCGACGTGACGCGCTTTTCATCGACTTCGCCGTCAGGCTGGCGGAGCAGGACCTGCTGGCCGGCGCGCTGCCGGATGCCGCGCACCGCAGCCAGCGCAGCAGCGCAGATATTGTGAAAGTGTTCGGGCAGTTGCCCGCTGATTTGTCTCGAGAAATCATCGCTGACAGCTGCCTCGCGCTGCTGCGGATGCGCGCCTGGCGCAGCGAGGCCTTACCGGCCGGTGAGATGCTCGCCCGCCTGTTACAGCAGCACGGGGCGTTGCGCCTTGGAGATGAGGCGCTCTGGCATTTGCTGGAATTTGCCAGTGAAACCCGCTCGGAAATAGTCGCGCACGCTGCCGCCCGCCGCCTCTTCCGCGCACGCTGCACTGCGGCGCCGGACGCACAACTGGCCGTGGTGCTGCTGCGGTTGCAGGAAAGCCTAGCGTGGAGTTCAGACCTGCAACTGCAGCTGACCACCTGGTGGCGCGCCTGGGCCCGCACGCAGGGCACGGCTGTGCTGTCACGGGTGGATGACAGCCTGGCCGCCAACAGACCCCTCGCCCACAAGCGCGAGGTCGTGCAGACCATCCTCGCCTTCCGGCGGATGCTGGGCACGCGCAACATGAGCGAATTTGCCGGCGCGATCGACGATGTCTACGACCTGCTGCAGCATCTGTCCGCCGCCTTTGACCCGCGCAATCACCAGCTTGTCGGCTTTGACGACGCGACGATCCGCGCCGAGCTTGACGCACAAAGCAGTGAACTCTCGCAGAACGCGCGGGTCGTGCTGGCGCACAACCTGCGCGAGCTGGCGCTGCTGATTGGCAGCATGGGCGACCTGCGCAGCCGCAATACGCTGGTGCGGCAACACATCGAGCGGCAAATCCTCACAGGCGAGCACGCGCCGGAGAGCGCGGTCGATGCCCTGAAGTGGGTGGCCGCCTGGCTGGAACATGCGCCAACAGACGAGCCGGATGAAAACGGCCAGGCGAAGCCGGACCACCAGCGCTGATCAGCGCGGCAGGCCGGTCGCTTCCAGTTCGGCCAGGGTCGGGTTATTGCGGTCGCGTTCCGAGAGCAGCGGCTGCGCCACACCCCATGGAATCTTCAGCTGCGGGTCGTCCCAGGCCAGGCCGTACTCGTCTGTGCTGTCATAATAGTTGTTGACGACATAGGTCAGCGTCGCATTGCTGAGCGCGACAAAGCCATGCGCCACGCCAATCGGTATGAAGAGCCCCGGCCCTGCGCCCTCCTCCAGATCGACCAGCTGCACCGCGCGCCAGCTCGGCGAGGAGGGCCGCAAGTCAACCAGCACGGCGCGGATGTGGCCACGCGTGACGACCCAGTAGTCCACCTGATGTTTGTGCCAGTGCAGGCCACGCATGACATGGCGGCGGCTGTCGGAGCGGTTGAGCTGCAGCCGCTCCCAGGTCACCCAGGGAAACCATTCGCGGCGGAAGGTCTCCGTAAAGCGCCCGCGTTCATCCGCAAAGGCGCGCAGCGCCAGCGTGTAAACGCCTGCAATGCGGTCGGACTCGCGGGCCGGTGTTGCGTCATTCATTTACACGTTCTCCTGTGCCGGGCGCGCAGCCGCCGGCGGCAACTGTCGGACGCGGCGCGCGAACTCCACGCCCTGCAGCCTGCGCTCCAGCACCCAGGTCATGTAACCGGTCAGGATACGCTCCACATCGTTGTGCAGGGCCTCCGGAATTGCGAGCTCGCGCACTTGCGCCCAGGGGCTGCGCTGCAAATGCCGCAGCAGCTTGAGCGTGGAGAGCGGCAGCGGCAGATGGCCAAGGCCGCGCGCAGCACAGTCCGGGCATACCACGCCGCCCGAAGCGTGGCTGAAGAATTGATCCTGGGCGACGATTTCTTCGTCGCAGACAACGCAGCGCTGCAGCTCCGGCCGAAAGCCAGCCTCTTCCAGCAACTGTAATTCAAAGTGGCGCGTTACAAGGCGCGCGTCGCTCTCTTCGCAGAGGCGCGTGAAGGTCGCGTCCAGCAGCTCGAAGAGCGGCTGCAGTTCGTCGTCGCCGGGGTTGGTGAAGCGTTCCAGGAGCTCGGCAATATGGCTGGCCCAGGCGCCACGTTGCAGGTCTTCGTGCAGCGGCTCCCAAGCCTTGCGCAGCTCCGCCTGCAGCGCCAGGCCCAGATCGCGGCCCCGGTGCACCAGCATTTCGCTGCGCGTGAAGAGTTCGACGTGGCCGGTTTTGGCGCTGGCGGGCTTGCGCGCGCCTTTGGCGATGAGGTCGAGTCGGCCGTATTGGGGCGTCAGCACGGTCAGCAAACGATCCGCCTCGCCAAAGTTGCGGCGGCGCAGGATGATGGCGTCCGTGCGAAAGGCGCGTTGACGCCTTGAGGCCGGCGCGTCGTTCACTCGCCCAGCTTGTCTGGCCCGAAGCCGTGCGGAAGCAGCTCGCTCAGCGCAAGCTCGTAACAAATTTCGCCGTCCAACGTGGCCACCAGCACGCGCATGTCAGGCCTGAATTCGTAGAGCATCTGGCGACAGACGCCGCAGGGCGAGCCGCCGCTGCGCGTGACCACGGCGATGGCGCGGAAGCTGCGCGCGCCCTCGCTGACGGCCTTTACCAACGCTGTGCGCTCGGCGCAAATTGTGGCCGGGTAGGCGGCGTTTTCGACGTTGCAGCCGCGGTAGACCTTGCCATCGGTAGTGAGCAGCGCGGCGCCCACCGGGAACTGTGAGTAGGGCACCCAGGCATGCTCTGCACCGGCGATTGCCGCCTGCACCAGCTGCTGGCGATTCCAGTCTGCGCTCATGTCTCGTTCTCCCTGGTTCCGGCGGACGTCAGCACCTGTCCGGCGCGTGTGACCTGCACCTTGCGGATGCGGAGTCCGTCCATGGAATCTATGCGCAGGCTGAGGCCGTGGCTGGTCACGGGCAGCACCTCGCCCAGGCGCGGCACGCGTCCCAAGCGATCGTAGATGTAGCCGCCGAGCGTGTCGCTGCCCTCGGTAGGCAGATCGACCTGCAGCAACTCGTTGACATCGTGCAGGTCCATGCTGGCATCGATGCTGTATTCGTCCTCGGCCTGCTGCACATAGTCGGCTTCTTCGCCGCCGTCGTATTCATCCTGGATGTCACCGACGATCTCCTCGACGAGATTCTCCACGGTCACGATGCCGGCCGTGCCGCCGTATTCGTCGATCACGATGGCCAGATGAATCTTGCTGGTTTGCAGCTCATTCAACACGAGATCTGCGCGCCGGTCTTCGAACACAAAGTGCGCCGGCCGCATCAGCTCGCGGATGGCTGGCTCATGGGCGGCGTCGCTGTGCCAGGCGGCCAGCAGGTCCTTGGCGTAGAGCAGTCCCTCGATTTGGTCGAGGTTGTCGCCGTGCACCGGCAGACGCGAATGGCCACTGTTGACGAAGAGTCCCAGCGCCTCGCGCAGCGGGGTATCCAGCGAAACGCTGACGACGTCGATGCGCGGCACCATCACCTCGCGCACCAGCGTGTCGGTGAACTGCAGCACGGAGAAGATCATGGCCTTCTCCTCATCCTCGATGGTGCCTTCCTTCTGGCCGGCATTCACCAGGGTCATGATCTCCTCTTCGGTGACGCTGACCCCCTGCTCCGACGTGCCTGTGATGCGCGCCAGCAAGCGGCTGGCCGGCAAGAGCAGCGCCAACATGGGCCAGGCCAGCCACAGCAACAGGGTCGCGGTGCCGGAGAGCAGCGGGGCCAGACGGCCTGCCCAGGCCGCGCCCAGCGCGGCGGGCAAGAGGTTGCCAAGGGTGAGCAGCAGCAGACCCGTCGCGAACAGCAGAATGACCTGCCGCAGCTCGTCCGCCGGCAGCAAGGCGCTGCGCAACAGCCAGGCGATGGCCAGCAGCAGCAGTAAAGAGCATGCCTGCCGGGTCAACTTGAGCCGCTGTGGCGCGGCGTCCAGTGTCAGCGCGCGCCGGGCGCCGGCGTGACCCGCATCAGCCAGGCTGCGCAGGGGCGCCTTGCTCATGTTGGCCAACACGGCGAACAGCAGGTTGAGCAGAGCGTAGAGCAGCAACAGCAAGAGCAGCAGGCCGGCCTGCAGGGCATCAGGCGCCAGCATGAGCGGACGCTTTCCGGCAAGCAGACACGACAATCCGCGCCAGGGCGGGTCGGCGCTGACTTTCGCTGCCGCTATTTAAATTATACGAATCAGGTGGGTCGGTGTCTTCGGACACGGCCAATGGCAACCAACATCTCGACTTGCTCGCTACACTCTAGCACGACTGCGCCATGCGCGCAACCTGGCCAGCGGTCTGGCTGCAACCGAGGCAACGGCCCGGAAAGCGAGACGACCATGACCCTGCAGCAGGCGCTTGAGCAACTCTGCCAACCGGTGCGGCGGCGCGACTATCCGCGTTCGCTGGCGACGATGCAGGCCCTGCTGCGCGCCCTGGGCGAGCCGCAGCGCTCGCTGACGGCCGTCACCATCACCGGCTCGAGTGGCAAAAGCAGCGTCTGTCATCAGCTGGCTACGCGGTTGCAGGCGCAGGGGTTGCGCTGCGGCTGTTACCTCAGCCCTCACATGCACAGTTTCCGCGAGCGTTTCCTGCTGGACGGCAGGATCATCGACGTGGGAGACTTCTGCACTGGCGCGACTATCGTTTCGGAAGCAGCGGATAGCCTGCCCGGCCCGGTCAGCAGCTTTGAGCGCAGTACCGCGCTGGCGCTGTGGTGGTTTCGTCAACAGGGCGCGCAGGCCGTCGTGCTCGAAACCGGCCTCGGCGGCCGCTACGACGCGGTCAACGCATTGGGAAATTGTCTGGCGCTATTCACCGGCATCGAGGCCGAACATACGGCCCTGCTGGGCGGCGACCTTGCGGGCGTGGCCTGGCACAAGGCAGGGATCATGCAGCCTAGAAGCCAGGCCATCAGCGTGCCGCAGGAACCGGCAGTGCGCACAATCCTGCAGGACGAAGCGGCGCGGGTGAGCGCGCGGTTGCGCTTCACGGACGAGCCGCTGGCCGACGCTGCACAAGCCAGCCTGGTCGAGCGCGGACTGGTGCCGGCAACGCCGGCCCCGGCTGCGGCGCAGACTACCTTCCTGCCTGGCAGGCTGGAGGCCGTGACTCTGCCCGAGGGCCCGCCCCTGCTGATCGATGGCGGTCACACCGCCATGGCTGCCCGGCTGTTGCGCGCAACTATCGAAAGTCGGCTCAGGACGGCAGACGCTGGCTGCGTACAGCTGGTCGCCGGTTTCCTGGCCGACAAGGACGCAGGGGCCTGGCTGCAGGTCTTCGACGACCCGCGCTACCACATCACGCTCACCCGCGCGCCAGGCCACCGGGCGGCAGAGCCGCAGCAAGTGCTGGCGCAGTGCCGGCTGCAGCGGGCGCAGCTCACGCTCGAACCGGAGCTGGCGCGCGCGCTGCAGGCGGCACGTGCGACTGACGCGCAGTTGGTGGTCGTCAGCGGCTCGCTGCGCCTGGCGGCCCGGGCGCGCGTGTTGCTCGGCTTACTGGATGTGGAGGCGCTGGCCGAGGCACAGCTGACGGAAGTGGTGTTCAGCGGCGCGGGCTATCTGGCGCGCTTGCCGGACTAACGCGACAGCCAGGCGGCGATGTGGCGCGCGGCGCGGCGGCCCTGGCGCCATCGATCTTCGAGTTGGGGGGCGCCATAGTCGCTGCCGATGAGCGCCAGGCCCGGCGGCAACTGCGCCCGCAAGGCCGCCATCCGTTCGGGATGCTCCGGCGCATGCACCTCCAGACAGTGCGATTCGGGCCAGTGATCCACGCGCGCGACTGTATGCGTGGGCGGCCAGCCCATGTTGGCCTGCAGCTCGACGATGAGTTGCTGCGGCAGGACATGCTGCGGCACCATGCGCAGGCCCATTTGCAGCAGCACATGCCCGGGCGGCACGCGCGACTCATGCTCCGTCCAGTGGCAGAAGGCGAAGCCGGTGTCCGGCGGCGCCGGCACGGGCAGCGGGATGTCAGCGCGGCGGTAACCCAGCGAGACGCGCGTGATCGAATCGTAGCGAAAGTCGCGCAGGGCCGCGCCGACCTGTGGGCGCAGCGCATAGAGCATGCGCCAGGCGCGGCTCGCCGGCGCGGCCACGATGAGCGCGGGCGCCGTCAGCACCATGCCGTTCTCCAGGCAAAGGGCGAAGCCCGTTCCGGCTTCGCCCAGCGAGCTGACGGCCATGCGCGTCAGCAGCGCGCCGGCCGGCAGCGCGTCCGTCAATAATGTGACCAGCGCTTCACTGCCGTCACGCAGTGCGAAGAGGCGGCGTCCACCTTCCTGCTGCTGCAACTCGATGAAGGCTGCTTCGGGCCAGGGCGTGGGTTGCTGCGCCCCCGCCGTCGCGCGCTCGAAGGCGAAGGGACCGCCATCCAGCACGAAACCGTCGCGCCGTTCGCTGCAGATGCTGCCGCCGGGACGAGCGCGAACCTCAATCAAGGCGCAGGACAGTCCGAGACGCAGCAACTCACTGGCCGCTGCGAGGCCGCTCAGTCCGGCGCCAATGACGATGGTTGCAGCAGGCATAAGCTGTCTCATCCGTCAACAAATTGCGGTAAAGCCGCAGCAGTTATAAACTGTGAGCGGTCAGGCAACCAGTATAGTCACGTCCTGCATAAGCGTTTTCTCAGCCAGGTGATCGGGATCGCTGCGCATTGCCTGCTGGAGAGAGTGTGGAGACCGGGTCATGAAGGACAGCGTCGCCGGGCAGAAGACGATAGAGAATTTGGCAGCGGCACATGTGGTCAACGGCGTTGTCCCGCAGCGTCGCATGGTTCCCTGGCGCAATTTTCGCCACTTGATCACACTGCAGTCACGCGTCTCTCCTGACAAGACCTTTCTCGTTTACTACGACGAAGACGGTCAACGAATCGAATTCAGCTACGCACAGCTGTTGGCGCACGTGCAGGGGACTGCACGATTCCTGCATGATGTGCTCGGCATCCGGCGCGGCGACCGGGTGGCAACGCTCTGCTGCAATCACAGTGACACTGTCCTGATTTATTTCGCCTGCTGGTCACTTGGAGCGGTCGTGGCACCGCAGAACATCGACGAGGATGATCGCCGCATCGGCTTCATCCTGCGCAACAGTGAGGCTGTGGCCTGCTTCGCCGAACCGGGCCAACTGCAACGCGCACAGCGTTTCATCAGCGCTGAAAACGGGGACGGGGTGACCGGCATCCGGCACCTGCTATCCACTGCTGACCTGCCTGTTACGGAGACGCAGGACGAACCGTCCGTCTGGCCGACTGATGATGCACCAGGCCTGGAAGATGAGGCTCTGCTGGTCTACACCAGCGGCACCACCGGCGCGCCCAAGGGCGTCGTCCTGACACAGTACAACCTGCTGGTGGACGCGGCCGGCATCAGCGCCTGGCAGGGAATCACCGGCAACCAGCGCATGATGTGCGTCCTGCCCGTCCATCACGTCAACGGCATCGTCGTCACCCTGATCACGCCGCTGCTGGCGGGCGCATCGATCGTGCTCAACAATCACTTTTCAGTGCATGCCTTCTGGAAACGTGTTGCAGACGAGAAGGTGAATGTCGTCAGCGTGGTACCCACCATGCTGAAGTATCTGCTCGAACAGGCCGACATCAACACCCTGTCTGGTCACAGTATCTTCGGTGGTGACCTGGCCCATGAGGATTTCACTCATTTTCGGCACTTCATCTGCGGCGCCGGAACCCTGTCGCTCACCCTGGCACGGGATTTTGAGGATTGCTTTGGCCTGACGTTGCTGCATGGCTATGGCCTCAGTGAGACCACCTGTTACAGCTGCTTCCTGCCTGTCAGCCTGGCTCGTGACGAGCATATGCATTGGCTGCTGGCGCACGGCTATCCCAGCATCGGCTGCCCGATCGCGCCCAACGAGATGGCGATCTTCGCCGCCGATGGCAGCGGCAAACAGCTTGGCCCGGGCGAGCGCGGCGAGATTTGCATTCGCGGTCACAATATCATGAAGCATTATTTCCACCGACCCGATGCCAACGAGGAAACTTTTCGCTTCGGCTGGTTCCGTAGCGGTGACGAAGGGTTCTTCCTGCGTGACGCGGAAGGCTGCGACTTCTTCTTCATCTCCGGGCGCATCAAGGAGCTCATCAACCGAGGCGGCGTCAAGTACAGCCCGCTTGACATCGAGGAAGTCCTGCTGGAGTTGCCGGGCGTCCGGGACGGCCTGGCCATCGCCTTTTTCAACACCTATTACGGTGAAGAAGTCGGCGCCTGGGTCGTGCCACACGATGGTATAGCACTCGATGAGGAGACCGTGCTGGACCACTGTCGCACGCGGCTGCCTTTCGCCAAGAGCCCCAAGGTCGTCATCTTTGGCGAGGACATTCCGGTCACGTCGACCGGCAAGTATCAGCGCCTCAAGTTGCAATCGGCTTTCAAGGACTGGCACGACATACAATTCCGCGAGACCGACGCGCCCGCATGATCGCCGGGTACGGCCAGCGCATCGGCTTTGCCATGGGCGCGGGCCTCGTCTGCGGCGTGGCCATGGGGCTGTTGCTGGGTAACCTGCTGCTGGGAATCCCGCCCGGCCTGTTGCTCGGCGCGCTCATCGCTTTCGCCGGCCGTCGGGGCCACTGAGCGGACTGCTGTGCCCACGCCCTTCACGCATCTCGCCGCCGCCGGGCGCCTGCTCGCCAGTCCGGCGCTGCCGCAGCGCACGAAGGAGCGCCTGGTGGCCGAACTGCCCGCCTTCCTGCTGGGCAACATCGCCGCGGACGCCACGCGATTGCACGCGCCCGGCACACGCCAGGACACGCATTTCTACCAGTACGACGAACCCATGCACGGCCATCCCTGGCGCCTGATGTTGCAGCAGCATCCCGAATTGCAGCGGCCGCAGGACGAGGCGCAACGCATGTTCCTCGCCGGATACGTCGCGCACCTGGCGATGGACGAGATCTGGACGCAGCAAGTGACGTGGCCGTTGTTGCAGCCTGCCAGCGACTCCGCTGACCGGCGCCGGCGCGCGCTGGCAATGACCCTGTTGATGACGCGCTGTGACGAGCGCGACTATGGCTACATCGACGCTGCGCTGATCGAGGCGCTGGAGGGGGCCCGGCCAGCGTCGTGGCTGCCCTTCGTCAGCGACGCGGACCTGGCAACCATGCGCGACCTCATTCTGCGCCAGTTGCGCGGCCACAGCGAGACACTTGACATTCTCAGCAAGCGCTGGGGACTGACGCCAGAGGATTTCCGGGCCACGCTGGACGAGCCGCAGGCGCTGGAGCGCGAGGTCTGGGCCTGGATTACACGGAAGCAGCTGGCTGAGGTCGAGCGAAAGATGGACGCATGGATGCTCGCGCAAGTGCAGGACTGGCTAAACGAACAGGACGCTCAGTCCTCCAGCACCGCGCTCACGCGGAACTGATGCCCCTCCGCATCGGGCGCGTTGGCGATGACTTCCTGCGGCGTCAGGGGAGTCCCGGCAACGTCCTCGCGCAGGACGTTGCGCAGCGGCAGCACGGAAGCAGTCGGCTCGACATGGGCGCTATCCACCTGCTGCAGATTCTGAAAGTGGCGCAAACAGGCGGAGAGCTGCTCCGCGAAGAGCGCGACTTCCTCCTCGTCCAGGTCGAGACGCACCAGCGCGGCGATTTCGCGCACGGCTTCCGGGCCCAGTTCCACGATATTTCCTCCGCTGTGAACACGGCGGCAGCGCACAAAGTATATCACGCCGCGCCTGGCGCATCCGCTGTTTACAGAACGGGGTGGAGAGGTTAACATGCGGCGTCGGTGCGCGCAGGGCCTGCTGTGCGACGCATCGGGCGACAGGGGGGGCGTTTGAGAAGGTTCCTGCTTGCATCGGTACTGGCCATGCTTATGGTCAGTTCCTCGTTCGCCCAGGAGACCCTGGGGCCGCGCATCGAGATTACGGGTGTCAACCCGGTCGCCTTGCCGCGCGTCACCGTGATGGTCAACGCTTTCGACAACCTTGGCCAGCCCCTGCCCGACCTCGTAACTGAAAACTTCCGTGTGGTGGGCGAGTTGGCGGAGCACGTCAGCGTCACGGAAGTCGTCAGCTTCAGCGACGAAAAAGCCGTGCCCATTTCCGTCTTGCTGGCCATCGACGTCAGCACCAGCATGGCCGGCACACCGATCATCAAGGCGAAGGAAGCCGCCTCGGCCTTCGTCAATACCATGGCTGATGATGACCCTGTTGCGATCCTGACCTTTTCTTCGAGAAGCAGCCTCATTCAGGATTTCAGTACCGATCGCGACACCTTGCTGGCAATTATCGACGGGCTGGTCTATGGCGGCCAGACGCTGCTTTATGATGCCTCGCTGCAGGCCATCACCCACGCCGCCGCAATTGACAACCCGCGCCGCGCCGTGATCCTGCTCAGTGACGGTGCCCATTACGACGAACTCGAACGTTCCGCTGTAAGCAGGGATGAAGCTCACCGGGCCGCGGTGATCGATGGCGTGCCCGTCTACACCATTGGTCTCGGCTTTGGCCCGGACCGCAGCTATCTAACCCAACTCTCTGAAGACACCAACGCCGTCTTCCGCGAATCCCCGACGCCGGCTGAACTGATTGAGATATACACCGGCCTGGCCGACCTGCTGCGCACGCAATATGACGTGACGCTGGATGTCGACGTGCCGCTGGACGGGCGAGTCTGGCAGCTGGAGCTGGAAGTCGACACACCCTGGGGCCCGGTGCGCACCAGCGGTACCGTGCGCGCGCCGGTTCCTGTGCCCATCTTCCGCTTCCCACCCGTCCCGGCACCCGTCTTGTCGCCCGTTGAGCTCGTGGCCGAGGTGATCGCGGATGACGACGTTGCCGACGTGATGGTTACGCTGGACAGCGAGGCGCCACTGCCCGTCGCCGGGCCGCCCTACAGCATCCTCATCGATCCGGTCACGCTCAGCCCTGGCGAGCACAGCCTGCAATTCAGCGCGACCGACAGCGACGGCGACAGCGGCAGCGCCACTGTGGATATAACAGTCGGCGCTCTGCCGCCTGAAGTCAGCATCGAGCCGGAACTGGCCGGGGAGATTGAAGCGGCGCAAACTTTCACTGTGACGGTCGGGGGGCAGACCTCTCTGGCGGAGGCAGCCTTGCGCGTGGATGAGGGCGCGAGCGTCACACTGGATCAGCGCCTGAGTTTTACCATCGACCCCAACACGCTGGCGCCTGGCGAGCACATCCTGCAGCTCGACGTCACCAACACTGGCGGCGAGTCGTCGACGCCCGGCTACCCCTTCACCGTGCCGCCGCTGCCAATCCTGTTCGAGGTTGAAGGACTGCAGGAAGGCGAGTTGCTGGAAGAGAGCGCCGAGGTGCGCGTCGCGGTGCAGAGCAGCCAGTTGCCGGTTACGGGCATCGACTACACGCTCAACGATGTTCCCCTGGCGGACGAGGACGACCAGATCACGCTGGTGGCTGCGGAACTCGCGCCAGGCGCGGCCACGCTGGGAGTCAGCGTACGAAATGCCGGCGGCCAGGTCGAGACCGAAACGCTCGCATTTGAAGTCGCGCGACTGCCACTGGAAATCGAGGTGGCGGGGCTGTCGGCCGGCGAGACGATCGACAGCGATGTTGAGCTGACGCTCAACGTCATTGGCCAGGGCAGCGGCTTCCCGGTGGAGGCCTTGCTGGATGGCGAACCGATGCTGCTGCAGGACGGCAGCGCCACAATTTCCATCCTGGCGTTGCAGCCGGGCGAACATGAACTCGAAGTCCGCGCCCAGGATGATGCCGGCAATATTAGCGAGGCGAGCTATCCCTTCAGCGTCAGCCCTGGCCCCGCGCATACGGCCACCCGGGCCGTCGAGGAACGTCAGGCTACTGCTGCTGCCCGCGCGGCAACCGCCGTTGAAATGAACCGCGCTCGCGTCGCGGCAACCGTCGCCGCCCGCGCCGCTGCCACCCAGGCCGAGACCGGGCGCATTGCCACAGTAGCGGCACAGGCAACGACTACACAGGTTGCCATGGAGCGGCGCGCCACTTCCGCCGCCCGTTCGGCTGCTGCCGTTGAACGCAACCGCGCCAGAGTCACCGCGACCGTCGCTGCCCGCGCCATTGCCACACAGGCGGCCAATGAGCGCATCGCCACCGCTGCTGCTCAGGCCATTGCAACCCAGGTCGCCACACAGCGCATCGCCACGGCTGCTGCCGCTGCGGACCAGGCCACCAGCACCCAGGTCGCTACACAACAAATCGCCACGGCTGCCGCCCAGGCCACGGCTACCCAGGTTGCTACACAACAGATCGCCACGGCTGCCGCCCAGGCCACGGCTACCCAGATCGCAACACAACACATCGCCACGGCTACTTCGGCTGCACAGGGGACGGCAACCCAGGTCGTTACGGAGCGACGCGCCACTTCAGCCGCACGCTCGGCCGCTGCCGCAGAACGCAACCGCGCCCGCATAACTGCTACCAGGGCCGCACGAGCCACTGCCACGCAAGTCGCCACCGAGCGCATTGCCACGGCTGCCGCCCAGGCCACGGCTACCCAGGTTGCTACACAACAAATCGCCACGGCTGCCGCCCAGGCGACGAATACACAGGTCGTTGCGGAGCGACGCGCCACTTCAGCCGCACGCTCGGCCGCTGCCGCAGAACGCAACCGCGCCCGCATAACTGCTACCAGGGCCGCACGAGCCACTGCCACGCAAGTCGCCACCGAGCGCATTGCCACGGCTGCTGCCCAGGCTACAGCTACTCAGGTTGCTACACAGCGTATTGCCACGGCTGCCGCTCAGGCTACGGCTACCCAGGTTGCCACGCAGCGTATTGCCACGGCTGCCGCCCAGGCGACGGCTACCCAGGTCGCCACACAACAAATCGCCACGGCTGCTGCTCAGGCGACGGCTACCCAGGTCGTTGTGCAGCAAATCGCAACCACGACTTCTGCGGCCCAGGCGACAGCTACCCAGATCGCCACGCAGCGAATCGCTACGGCCACGGCTGCTGCCCAGGCGACGGCTACTCAAGTCGCCACGCAGCGTATCGCCACGGCTGCCGCGCAGGCGACGGCTACCCAGATCGCCACGCAGCGTATTGCCACGGCTGCTGCCCAAGCGACAGCTACCCAGGTCGTTAAGCAGCAAATCGCAACCGCGACTTCTGCCGCCCAGGCGACTGCAACGCAGGCGGCGACGGAACGTATCGCCACGGCGACTTCTGCCGCCCAGGCCACGGCTACCCAGATCGCCACGCAGCGAATCGCTACGGCCACGGCTGCTGCCCAAGCGACTGCCACCCAGGCGGCGACGGAACGTATCGCCACGGCCACGTCTGCTGCCCAGGCCACAGCTACCCAGGCGGCCACGGAACGCATCGCCACCGCTACTTCTGCTGCCCAGGCGACTGCAACCCAGGCGGCGACGGAACGTATCGCCACGGCCACGTCTGCTGCCCAGGCCACAGCTACCCAGGCGGCCACGGAACGCATCGCCACCGCTACTTCTGCTGCCCAGGCGACTGCAACCCAGGCGGCGACGGAACGTATCGCAACCGCTACTTCTGCGGCCCAGGCCACGGCTACTCAGGTCGTTGCGCAGCAAATCGCAACCGCGACTTCTGCCGCCCAGGCGACTGCAACCCAAGCGGCCACGGAACGCATTGCCACGGCGACTTCTGCTGCCCAGGCCACGGCTACCCAGGTCGTTGTGCAGCAAATTGCAACCGCGACTTCTGCGGCCCAGGCGACTGAAACCCAGGCGGCGACGGAACGTATCGCGACGGCGACTTCTGCGGCCCAGGCCACGGCTACTCAGGTCGTTGTGCAGCAAATCGCAACCGCTACGTCTGCGGCCCAGGCGACTGCAACCCAGGCGGCGACGGAACGCATCGCCACGGCGACTTCTGCGGCCCAGGCCACGGCTACCCAGGTCGCCACACAACGCATTGCCACCGCTGTGGCTCGCGTCACCGAAGTCGCCGAGCGCAATCGGGCGCGCATCGCTGCGACCGTCACGGCGCGAGCGCAACAAAGCGCCACCCGGGTTGCTGACGAGGCCACGGCTACCCAGGTCGCTGCTGAAGAGAACGCCATCGCCGCGGCTCAGGCTACCGCCAGCCAGGTCGCCGTTGAACGCAGCGCCACAACGGCTGCGCGCGCCACCAGCCAGGCAGAACGCAACCGCGCGCGCATCGCTGCGACTCTGGCCGCGCGCCAATTGCAGACCGCCACCCAGGCCGTCGTGGAACGCCGCGCAACCCTGGCCGCTGTAGTTGACGAGGCCGCAGCGCTGAATCAGCAGGTGCGGGCCACAGTCGCGGCGCGCGTGACCGCTACGGAACTTGCAAATCTGCAAGCTACGGCAGAGGCCGCGAGCAGTACGCAAGCCGTGCTGGCGACACAGACCGCGGTCGTGCAGGCAACCGCCGACTCCCGGGCCACCAAGAGCGCGCTGGCTGCGACAGAGGTCGTCGCCATGGCGACCTTTGACGCGCAGGTTGCTCTGGACGTAATCGCGGCGACCGAGCGTGTGCGCGAGGTCAGAAACGCGCAGGCCACGTCTACGGCCCAGGCTGACATCGACGCTACCGCCACGGTCCTGGCAGCTGAATTACTGGCCGCGCTGGCGACGGAGTCCGCGCTGGCGACTGAAGCCGCGATCGCCTCGCCCACGTCTTCGGCCACGCCCGAGCCGACAGCGACCGAAGCAGGCGCAACTGCCCTGCCGGATACGCCGGTAGCCAGCATCACGCCCGGTGGTACGCTCGTCCCGGCCCAGGCCGAGACCACGCCAGCCGAAGGGCTAATCACGCCGGTCGTCGTCCTGTGCGCCGCCCTGGGGCTGGTCGGGTTGCTGGGCCTGCTGCTGATCTTCTCGCTGCTGCGCGGTGTGCGTCGCAGGGGCCGCTAGGCCAAGCACGGCCATGCGAGCCTGAACTCAGCCCAAGATCGCGCGCAAGGTCTCTTCATCCACGTTGCCGCCACTGATAACCAGCGCCGTTGGGCGCGCGTCCAGCGCCAGCGCGCCCGTCTGCAATGCTGCGACCGTGACCGCCCCGCCGCCCTCGACGACCTGGCCATGCTCCAGCAGCAACCAGCGCATGGCAGCGGCGATGGCTGCTTCCGGCACCAGCACGATTCGGTCGACATGGCGACGCACCAGCTCGATGGTGAGCGAGCCCTGTTCCACCTCGCCGGAGAGCGCCTCGGCCAGGGTATCCCAGTGCTGGGGCAAGGCCGCGCCATGGCGCAGGTTGTACATGGCCGGCGCTGACTGCGCGCAGATGCCGATGACCTCAAGCGTCGGGCGCAGCGTTTTGAGCGCCAGCGCGATGCCCGAGATGAGGCCGCCGCCGCTCACCGGCACCAGCACGCGCTCCAGTTCGCGCAGGTCGTCCAGCAACTCGAGGCCGATGGTGCCAGCGCCGGCGATGACCTGCGCGTCATTGTAGGGAGAGAGGAAGGTCAGGCCCTGCGCCGCTTGCCGGCGCCGCGCCTCGATCTCGGCCTCGTCATAGGTCGCGCCGAAGAGCTCTGCCTGCGCGCCGTGGTGGCGCACGCCGGCCAGCTTGCGCCGCGGCGTGTGTTCCGGCATCAGCAGCCGCGCCTGTACACCTGACAACTGTGCTGCCCAAGCGACGCCCTGCGCATGGTTGCCGGAGGAACAGGCGATGATGCCGCGCGCGCGGGCCGCCTCGTCCAGCTGCAGCATGGCGTTCAGGGCCCCGCGCACCTTGAAAGAGCGCGTGCGATTGTTGTTCTCCAGCTTCAGCCAGACCTGCTCGCCCAGGCCCGGCGCTGGTTCCAGCGCAGTGGGCCGCAACCATGGCGCCAGGTTTGCGCGCGCGCGGGTCACATCCGCCAGTTGCAGCATGTCTCCTCCTTTTCCGCCCGTGCGCGAGAGCGCGCCCGGGTCGACCGCGCCCAATGGTAGCGCTATACTGCCTGGCTGGCAGCGCGCGGGCGACTTTCCGTCATGCGCAGACACAGGAGGGGAAGAAGCAGGTGAAACTGGTTACCTTCACGCACAACGGGCGGCGGCAGCTGGGCGAAATTGTCGGCGACGAGGTCTATTGCGTCGCCTCGACCGATACCATGCGCATGCATGAGATGATTGCCCGTGGCATCACGCCACACCGCGTCAGCCAACGATTTGCGTTGGCAGAAGTGACGCTCAACGCGCCCTTGCGACCGGGCAAGATCATTGCCATTGGCCGCAACTATGCCGAGCACGCCAGGGAAACCGGCAACGAGCCGCCGCCGCGACCGCTGATTTTCGCCAAGTTCCCCAGCGCCATTATCGACCCCGGCGCCGCCATCTGCTGGGACCTCGCCATCACGAAAGAGGTCGACTGGGAAGTGGAGCTGGTGGTGGTCATCGGGCGCCGCGCCCGCCACGTGCGTGAGGAAGACGCGCTGCAGCACGTCTTTGGCTACACAGTTGGCAACGACGTCTCGGCACGTGACCTGCAGCATCGCACGGACGGCCAGTGGACGCGCGGCAAAAGCCTGGACACTTTCTGTCCGCTGGGGCCGGTTATCGTCACGCGCGACGAGATCTACGACATGCAGTCGCTGCGCCTGACGACCGAGGTCAACGGTGAGTCGATGCAGGACGGCAACACGCGCGACATGATTTTCCAGGTCGCCTACCTCGTCCACTACTGCTCACAGATGTTCACGCTGGAGCCGGCCGACATCATCATGACCGGCACGCCGGCCGGTGTCGGCGAGGGCCGCAAGCCGAAGCTCTATCTGCAGGACGGCGACGTGGTGCGTTGCAGCGTGGAAGGAATCGGGACGCTGGAGAACCCCTGCGTCGTGCGCGACAGCTCCGCCTAGTCCAGCGGATACAGGCTGCAACCGCCGTCCACGGTCAAGACCGTGCCGGTCATATAACTTGTCGCATCGCTGCAGAGAAACAGAAAGGCGTCCGCAACCGAATCGAGCGGCTGCAGCATGCCCAGCGGGATGGCCCGGCGCGCGCGCGCCTGGTAGGACGGGTCCGTGTCCCATTGCTTTCTGGCCATGCCCGCGTTAACGATGCCGGGCGCGATGGCGTTGGCGCGAATGCCCTGCTGCGCCAGTTCACGCGCGAAGGAACGCATCAACTGGCTCATGGCGGCCTTGCTGGCATTGTAGGCGCCGATCTCGGGCCAGGGGGTCTCCGCCACCCAGGAAGTCGTAAAGACCAGTTGCCCGGCGACGTCGTCCGCCAGCATGCTGCGCGCGGCTGCCCGGCCCAGCAGGAAGGCCGAAGTCACGTTCACCTGTTGCGTACGCTGCCAGTCCGCCAGCGGATAGTCCAGCAGCAGGCCGGGGGCGACCATGCCGGTGTGGCACAAGGCCACGTACAGTGGGCCGAAGTGCGCGTGGGCCTGGGCGACCAGCGCGTTGACCTCGTCTTCCTGCGTGACGTCGGCGCGGCAGTAGTGCACACGGCTCAACTCGACGCCCGCGGCGGCGAGTCGCGAGAGCGCCTCATCCTCGTCCACGATGTCGTTGACCGTCATGTGCGCGCCGTGAGCGGTCAGTTTGCTGACGATGCCGCAGCCGATGGCTCCCGCGCCGCCGGAAATGACGATGTGTTTGTCCGCCAGCGCGTCCTCACGAAAGCTCATGTCGCTCCTCCCCTGCCTGATGCAACGCCCGAAAGTGTAGCCATGATGGCGGGCCGGCGCGAACCGCAGGTGTACCGCGTCCGGCCAACCGCTATACTCGGGCCGGCCAGATCGGGAGGGACATTGCAGCTCATCAGCGACAGCCCCGCGGAGACGCATCAGCTGGGCCTGACCCTGGGCGCGCAACTGCTGCCCGGCGACCTCATCTGCCTGGATGGCAACCTCGGCGCGGGCAAGACATGGCTGGCAGCCGCCATTGGTCAGGGATGGGGCGCGCTGCAGCCGCTGACCAGCCCGACCTACACGCTCATCCATGAACACCGACGCCAGCGCGACGACAGTACGCTTTACCACCTCGATTGCTATCGGCTGCGCGACGCGCGCGAAGCCTTGCAGGCCGGCCTTGAGGAGGCGCTCGGCGGCTGCGGACCGGCCCTGATAGAGTGGCCGGGGCGCATCGCAGCCGCGCTGCCGCGTGAACGGCTGTGGCTTGAGCTGGAAATCCTGTCGGCCACGCGCCGTCGCCTGCAAATGAGCGCGGTCGGCGAGCGGCACGAGGCGCTGCTGGCCGCGCTGCAGCCCTGCGCGCCCGGAGCCTGAGTATGTTGCTGGCCATCGACAGCGCCACGCAGCGCATCAGCCTCGCCCTGCACGATGGCGATGAAGTGCTGGCGGAACATAGCTGGCGCAGCGTCAACCGGCACAGCGCCGAGTTGCCGCCGGCGGTGGCGCGTATGCTGGCGCAGCAGGATGGGGCGTTGAGCGCGCTGGCGGTGGCCTGCGGGCCGGGCTCCTTCAGCGGGCTGCGCATCGGCGTGGCCTTCGCCAAGGGTCTGGCGGCGGCGCGGGCGTTGCCGCTGGTCGGCATCACGACGCAGGACATCCTGGCGGCCGCGCAGCCGCCCTGCCCCGGCCATGCGCTGCTGATCCTGCTGGCCGCCGGCCGCGGCCGCGTCATCGCAGCGCGCTACCGGTGGTGCGCGGAGCGCTGGCACGCAGAGGACGAAGCGAAGCTGCTGACTCTGGACGAGCTGGTACAGTCACTGTTGACGTCGACCGTCATCGCCGGCGAGCTCGACGCAGCCGGCCAGGCAACGCTGCTGCGGGCGCAGCAGAACGGCGCCTTGCTGCAGATTGCGCCAGCGGCCCGCTCGCTGCGGCGCGCCGGCTTCCTTGCGCAGCTCGCGCTGGAGTGCCTGCGCAGCGGTGAGGCGCAGGACTTCGCGCCCGAGCTGGTGACGGCGCACTACATCGCCACCAGGGACACGCCATGAGCCTCTTGCTGCGAGCCATGCGCCATGGCGACATCGACCAGGTCGTGGCGATCGACGAGCAATGTTTCCGGCCACCCTGGCCGAAGCGCTCCTGGCGCGTGGAGCTCGCCGCAAGCCACAGCCACATGCTCGTTTTGAGCTACGGCAGCTTGCCACAGCCGCAGGGCTGGCGCAGTCGCCTGCGCATTCCAGGCCGCCGCCCGCCCGCCGAGCGCGTGCTGGGCTATGGCGGGATGTGGCTGGTCGCCGACGAAGCCCACATCTGCACGCTCGCCACTCATCCGCAACTTCGCGGCCAGGGATTCGGCGAGTTGCTGCTGTCCGCGCTCATTCGCCGCGCGCTGGCGCGGCGAGCGAGCCTCATCGTGCTGGAGGTGCGCGAGAGCAACCGCATCGCACGCGACCTCTATCAGAAATACGGCTTCCAGCTCTTTGGCATCAAGTCGCGCTACTACCGCGAGGGCAACGAGGACGCCTGTGACATGCGGCTCGAACTGAACGACCCCGCCGCGCGCAGAATGGTGCAGCAGCGCAGCAGCGCTATCCATGCGCGCCTGGCACATGCAGACCGCTTCAGCCCGGCCCTGCAACCTGCACGCCGCTGATCGTGCGCATCCTGCTCGTCACCGCCTGGTTTGAGCCCGACTCCGGCGCGGCTTCCGCGCGTTTTTCGCAGCTGGCGCATCGCCTGACCGCGCGCGGTCACGAGGTCACGGTGCTGGCGCCCATGCCGCACCATCCCCTGGGCCGCATCGCGCCTGACTACCGCGGCGCGTGGACGCGGGAGGAGCGGCGCGGCCAGGTGCGCGTGCTGCGCGTGTGGCTGTGGGCGACGCCCTCGCCGCGCATCAGCCGCAAACTGGTCAGTCAGCTGAGCTTCATGGTCTGCGCCCTGCTGCGCGGCTTGCGCCTGGCACGGCCGGACGTGGTGCTCATCGAGGCGCAGCCAATGCCCGCCGGTCTGGCCGGCGTGTTGCTGGCCAAATGGCTGCGAAGGCCTTATGTGCTGAGCGTTAGCGATTTGTGGCCGGACCATTTACTGAGCGTCGGCGCGCTAGGCGAGACGCATCCGGCGTATCGACTGGCGCGGCGCGTGGTGGACACAATGTATCGCCAGGCCGCCGCCATCGTGACGCTCAGTCCTGCCTGGACACGACGTATCGCCGAACGCATTCGCCCCGTGCCAGCCCTGCACACACAATACTTCATGGTGGATCTGCAGCGCCTGCGGCCCGACTTGCCGGCCGCGGACTTCCGCGCGCGTTACGGCCTGCAGGATTGCCAGGTGGTCGCCTGCATTGGCAGCTTCGCGACCCAGTACGATTTCACCACGCTGCTGGCCGCGGCGCGACAGCTGGAAGGGCGTAGCAATCTGCGATTCCTGTTCATCGGCGCTGGCAGCCAGCGTGAAAGCCTGCGCGACCCCGGCCCCAACGTGAAGCACATCGACTGGTTGCCGGCCGCGGAAATCCCTGCTGCCTGGGCCGCCGCCGATGTCTCCTGCTATGCCCTGCGTGAGCACACGCTCTATCGCGGCACGCTTCCGGCGCGGCTTTACGAGTCTATGGCCAGCGGCACTCCTGTGGTCGCCGCCGGCGCCGGCGAGGCCGCGCGCATCATCAGGGAGAGTGGCACGGGCATTACTGTGGCAGCGGGCGCGGTGGATGAATTCGCTGCGGCCATCGTCAGGCTGCTGGACGACGAGGCGTTGCGCGCGCGCTGTGGTCGCGCGGGGCGCGCCTGGGCCGAGGCCCATTGCGATGCGGAAGTAACAAGACGGAATTACGAGCAGATTTTAATCGCGGCAGCGCGGAAGGGAAACACAGCATGAGCGCAATTGTGGCCATCGGCGGCGGGAGCATGGTGGAGGGCGAAAACCTGCAGATCGACGAGCGCATCATCACGTGGAGCGGGAAACAGCGTCCGCGCACGCTCTTCATCGGCACGGCCGGCGGCGATGACCCCGAAAAAATTGCCGACTTCCACGCGCACTACGGTCAGCGACTCGGATGCGAAACGGAGGCGCTCACCCTGTTTCACGACCGACCGCCGGCGGAAGAAATCTCACACATGATGGCGCAGGCCGAGCTCATCTACGTGGGCGGCGGCAACTCGCTGCGCATGATGAATATGTGGCGGCGTCATGGTATCGGTCAATTGCTGCTGGCGGCCCGTGAGCGGGGCTGCGTGCTCGCCGGCACCAGCGCCGGCGCGCTCTGCTGGTTCCGCTATGGTTACAGCGCCTCACGCCGCTATAACAATCCGGATAGCTTTTCCTATATCCGCATCCGCGCCCTGGGCTGGTTCAACGCCATCTTCTGCGCCCACGCCGTCGCCGAGGCGCGGCTGGAACTGTTCCGTGAATTCATGCGGGGACAGTATTGCGTCGGGCTGGCGCTCGACGATCACTGCGCCATCGAGATCAGCGACGGCCGCTGGCGCATCTTGAAGAGTCGCGCAGACGCGCACGCGGAACGCATCTGGCAACGCCGCGGCGTGCTGTTCAGCGAGATGCTGGAAGCCGGGGAAAGTCCACGTCCACTCGCGGAGTTAGTGCAGCGCTAGTCCGGCGAGTCGCCGCGTTCCTTTGCCGAGGTGCGGTCCAGCAGGCCGACGAGGTCGGTGCCGAAGGTGCTGACAAGCTCGCTGCCATGTTGCGCCAGCAGAGTCTCATCGACCTCGACGCCCAGACCCGGCCCCTGCGGCACCAGCAGATGGCCCTGCTCGTAACGTAGTGGCTCCCTGACCACATCCGACGTGTAGAGCTCCGGGCCGGTGTTGTCCGCCGGATAGTCCAGCACGCGCGCGACCGCGCCCAGCTGCGCCACAGCAGCCGTGCCCAGGTTGAGCTCCTGGGTCGTGCCGATGAGCACGCTGGCGTGGGCCGCCTCGGCCAGGGCGATGGCGCGCAGGCAGGGCCGGATGCCGCCCAGCACGTAGGGCGAGACGTTGAGGATGTCGACGCAGCCGCCGCGCAGCAGTTGCCAGCCGTGCCAGAGATGATTGACGTGCTCGGAGACCGGCCAGCGGCTGCGGCGCCGAAACTCGGCCAGACCCTCGTAATCCTCTTCAGGCGCCGGACTCTCGATCAGCATCCAGTCGGCCAGCGCGGCGTAACGGTCGATCGCCGCCAGCGAACGGCGCCAGTCCAGCAAATTTGAAAAGTCCAGCGACTTGATGCGCACGCTGTCGCCGAAACGCGCGTTGAAGGCTTCGAAGAAGCGTACGTCCGCCTCCACATCAGCGCCGACGTAGACACGGATGAGATCGTAGCCCAGCGCGGACATGGTCGCGATGCGCTCCAGATTGGGCGCGATCTCTGCTTCCGAACGCATGCGAAAGATCGGGTAACAGACCTTGAAACGATCGCGCAGCGCCCCGCCCAACAGCGCGTGCACCGGCACGTTGGCGCGCCGCGCCAGTAAATCGTGCAGCGCCAGATCAATGCCCTGACGCACCAGGCCGGAACGGCTGTACTTGTGGCCCTCGACGGTGTAGGCGCGCTCCATCAACTGCTCGATCTGCGCCAGCTCGCGCGCGTCCTGGCCACAGAGCAAATCGTTCAACGCGCCCTCGAGGTTAACCAGGTCCATCTGGTACAGCGGCAGATGCGAAAGGTCGCTCATCTCGCCCCAGCCGCTCCAGTCGCCAGCGGCGTCCAGGCGCACGATGACGTGGCGGTTGTCGATGCCCGTGCGCCGCTGAATCATCACCGGGTACAGGCGGATGCGTTCGATGTTCATCCAGTCTTCTCTCCTGTATGCGCGTCGGCCACTACTTGCCAGCCACAGTGCCCGTCCATCTGGCGCCAGACCAGGGTGACGTCCGCCGGTAGCCGCTGCTGCAAAATGCGCTGCGTGTTGGGGCCGTCGCTGCGCGCGTAATGCCCCTCGATCCAGGCGCGCGAGTAGCCGCCGCGCTGCTTGCGCTGACGGAGCCGTTCACGCGCCAGCGCTACGTCTACTTCGAGGAAGATGCCGAAGTCGGCCAGGCCGCGCAGCGCGCGCCAGCCCGGCGCGTCCAGCAGGACATAGTTCCCTTCGACGATGAGCAGGGGTTCCTGAACCGCGATGGCATCATCGACCGGGTCGTGAATGTTGCGGTCGTAGAGCGGCCAGCGCACAGCATCTCCGCGGCGCAGGGCTGCCAGCTTGCCGAGCAGCCCCGCCAGGTCGTAGCTCTCGGGCGAACCCTTGAAGTCGTGCAGCGCATGCTCGCGCCCGTCGCGCTGGATCCGGCGGCTTTTGAGGATACGGTTGGGGAAGTGGAAGCCGTCGATGGACAGTGACTGTGCCGGCAGCAGGGAATCGTCCTGCTGCGCAAGCCACTGCCAGAAGGCTGAGAGGATGGACTTGCCAGCGCCCGGCGGCGCGGCCAGCAGCACGATGAATGGCGGCGCTGTGTCAGCAGCCAGCCGGGTAAGGCGCTGCAAAAGCGGATGGTGCAGCGCCTCGACTTCCTCGTCAGGGAAGACCGCGCGCTCCGCAAAGCCGCTCACCGTCAGTTCGATTTGCACCAGGGCGTCCTCGTCTCGCAAGCACAGCCCGGCCAGTGTAGCGCGCGTGCCTCCGCCCGCAAGCGCGGCCTTTGCTCTGAAGCCTGGAAGAAAGTAGGATGAGCGAGCCTGTATCTTCGAGGATGACAGATTGAAACTGCCCAATCACATTCAGGCCTTCGTTCCACAGAAAAAGATCACTCACTATCTGCTCGACCTCACACATCCACAAGGCAGGCCGAAAGCAAGATTCTTTCTCGGCTATGGTTTCAGGCGAGATGCGTGGGAGGCAATGGCACAGTACTTTCAACTACATGCTGCTACCCATGAAATCTGCGAAAATGAATTGACAATCCATGGGCTTATGTTTACCGTTGAGGGTGAATTGGAGACGCCGGACGGTCGTTCTCCTTACGTTCGTACCGTGTGGATCATCCCTCATGGTGAGACATTGCCGCGATTTGTGACTGCCTATCCGGGGAAAGCCCATGAAATCCATGAGTGAACTTGACAGCGTTGTGCTCACGGTTGCGCTGCCGGAACATGGCCTCAGTCCAGGCGATGTGGGCACGATTGTTCACGCGTATCCGGACGATGCTGCCTGGATTGTTGAGTTCTTCACAGCAGGGGGTGATACGATAGCCGTCACAACAGTCGAGGCTGGCAAGCTGCGCCCTGTGACCAGCCGCGATGTGCTGCACGCGCGCGAACTGACTGCCTGACCAACTCCCTCCAACAAACATTCCCATCCACGCAGAGGCCTCTTTCGCAAGCGCGGCCACGGTCAGCCGCGGTCTTTGCGGCCTCTGCCAAAGGCCTGTAGACTGGACATGATGAAGATGCCTCGCGATGATGCCGTATGAGTAGAAGCGCAGACGCCATTATCAACCCCGAATTGCTGGTTTGGGGGCGGGAAACCATCGGCTACGAACTCGAAAGCGCCGCGAAGAAGATCGGTGTCAAGCCCGAGCGTCTGGCCGATTGGGAAAAGGGAGTCGCACGACCGACAGTAAAGAAACTATTCAAAATTGCCAACGTATACAGGCGCCCTTTTGCTGCCTTTTATTTTTCTGCCCCCCCCACACATTGGGACGAACCGTACGACAAGCTCAACGACTGGCGCACCCTTCCTGAATCCGGGAATGCAAAAAAGTCGCCTGGTCTTGTGCTTGAGTTGCGTGAGGCGGCACGGCGACGTGAAATCCTGGTCGATCTTGCAGAGGAGATGGATGAGGAACTCCCGGAATTCGACATAGTTCGCCAACCGGGTGAACCTCCGGCCGCTCTCGCAAAGCGAGTCAGGGTAATACTGGGAAAGTCGGTTGAAGATCAGAAATCGTGCAAGACGCAGGCTGATGCTCTACAGATGTGGCGTCAGGCCGTCGAAAGTCTGGGCGTCCTTGTATTTCAAACTGGTTTCTTCGGCGGCCACTACCCTGTCGATATTAAGAAGGACATGCGTGGGGTCGCCCTCCACTTCGACCGTCTGCCCATAATCATCATGAACTCAAAAGATTCGGTGACAGGCCGAATTTTTACGATCATGCATGAACTCGGCCATCTGATTCTGAGGCAGTCAGGTCTCAGCAACTTCACTGATTACGAAGGCCCTGTCGCTGACGAAGTCTTTTGCAACGAATTCGCAGGTGAATTGCTCGTACCGTCTGTCCATTTGTTGGAAGAGTCAATTGTCGGCGACCATCCAGGCAAGCAATGGGATGATGATGATCTTACAGCACTTTCCCGAAGATATTGGGTTAGCAAGGAAGTGATTCTGCGCCGCTTGCTTGAAAACAACAAAACGACAAACGCACATTACTCGTACATGCAAGCGAAGTGGAAAGAAGATTGGGAGCGAAGGCAAGACTCATCCCGCAGTGCAAGTGGAGGCGGGCCTGCTTACCACACGAAGTTTGTCCGCTGCCATGGTGCACGGTTTGTTTCCACCGTGTTGGATGCATACGACCAGGACGTTATTCACGCGGGTCAACTTTCCGAGTACCTTGGCTCCAAGTTGAAGCACGTAGAGGACATCAGGGACAATCTGGTAAAGGCGCTGGCGTGAAATACTCCTTTGACTCCAGCGCCCTGATCGAATCATGGAACGACCTGTACCCTTTGGACGTTTTCCCAAAAATCTGGGAATACCTGTCAGATGCCATTGATAATGGTCATGTCGTCTCACATTTAACGGTAATTAAGGAACTGGAGTTTTACGACGACAAGTTGAAAGAGTGGGTGAAACAGAGAAAGAAGCTTGAGTTTCAACCAGATGAATCGGTCCAGAAACTCGCCAGTGAAATCCAAAATAGATTCCCAAAGATTGTCAGACCAAGTGCCATAGTTGGCGCAGACCCGTTTGTGATCGCACTGGCCAAACTACATGGTTTCACGGTTGTGTCAGAAGAACAACTGACCAACAGCGAGTCCAAGAACGAAGGCAAGATTCCATACGTTTGCAAAGAATACAGCGTCAAACACATAAATTTTCTCGGCTTCATGCGTGAAATGGAGTGGAAGTTTTGAAACTGATTTCGCTGCATATTTGTTTCCAACATTGCTCACAGCCATCGCGCAGGCCACCGCATGAACACGCGCGACTCTGAACTGGCGGGGCGCATCGCTATTGTGACCGGCGCCGGGCGGGGCATCGGCTTCGGCGTCGCCAGCGCCTTCTGCGAGGCCGGCGCCACCGCCATCATCGCCGAGCTGGACCCCGCAGCGGGAGAGCGGGCCGCGCAGCAGTTGCAGGCCAATGGCCACAGCGCCTGGGCGCAACCCTGCGACGTGCGCGATGCGAACAGCGTCAATGCGCTGGTCACCGCCGTGCAGCAGCGGCACGGCCGCATCGACATCCTCGTCAACAACGCCGGCATGACGCTCACCGGCCCGACCGAAAGCTACCCCGGCGCCGACTGGGAACAACAGATCGACGTGATGCTCAACGGCGTCTTCCTCTGCATCCGCGCGGCGGGCGCGGTCATGTTGCAGCAGGGCACGGGCGTCATCCTCAACATCAGCTCGATCGCCGGCTACGGCGCCTGGCCGCTGCGCAGCGCCTACAACGCGGCCAAGGCGGCCGTCATCAGCCTGACCGAGAACGTCGGCTGTGAATGGGCGCGACGTGGCGTGCGCGTGGTCAGCGTGGCGCCGGGCGTGACGCGCACCGACATGTTGCAATTGATGGTCGACCAGCGCGTGGCCTCACTGGAGCAGTACAACCGGCGCGCGCCCATGGGCCGCGTGGCGGAAGTGGAGGAGATCGCCAACGTGGCGCGCTTCCTCGTCAGCGACCGCGCCAGCTACATCACCGCAACCACCATCGCAGTGGACGGCGGCTGGATCGCCTGGGATGGTCTGCCCGACGAGGCCGGGCGATGAGCGCGCGCTTCTCCGGCCAGGTCGCGCTGCTAACCGGCGCCGGCGATGCCCTGTGTCTGGCGCTGGCGCGGGCCTTTATGGCCGAGGACGCGCAGGTCGCCCTGGCGGGTAGTGACGGTCAGGGCGGCAGCGCAGCTGAAGCGCATGGCGCGCGCTATTACGCTCTCGATACGCGTGACGCGCCGGCGGTGCAGGCTGTACTGCGCAGTATCGTCGACCAGTTCGGCCACATCGACATCTGGCTGCATAACGCCGGTTCAGCCAGCAACCAGACAGTTGCCGTCACTTCCCTCGACGGCGTTTTTAATTGCGCAGCTGCCATTGGCCCGGTGATGCAGCGCCAGGGCTGCGGCCGCGTGGTCTTCGTCGCCTCGGTCGCCGGACTCTTCGCGCGCTCGGGCCAGGCGCTGCGCAATGCACGCGAGGCCGGCCTGTTCATGCTGACGAAATCCCTGGCGGTGGACTGGGCAGCGCAGGGAATGCGCGTCAACGCCATCGCGTGCGGCATCGTGCAGCAGGGATCGCAGCCAGCCGACGCGCATCTGCCGGGCCGCATCCCCATGGGCCGCGCGGCGCAGCCGCAGGAGCTGGTGGAGGCGGCGCTCTTCCTGGCCGACGAGCAGGAGTCCTCTTTTGTGACCGGCGAGGTGCTGCGCGTCGACGGCGGCTGGACAGCCTATCACCTCTTCCATCCCTTCGACGAAGCCTTTTAGACGACACAAGCGGGGAGCGAAGGATCATGGGGTTGCTGGAAGGCAAGGTCGCCATCATCACCGGGGCCGGACAGGGCCTTGGGCTGGCGGTCGCGCGTGAGTTTGCGGCGGAAGGCGCGGACGTCGTCTTGCTGGAGCGCAACGCGGAAACGCTCGAAGCCGCGCGCGCTGAAATCGAGGAGGCTGGTGGGGCGGTAATCGCCCGGCAACTCGACGTCAGCGATTACGATGGCTACGCGGACGCCGTCGCGGCGGTGATGGACTGGCGCGGCCGCATTGACGTGCTGGTCAACAACGCCGCCATCAGCCATCAGGCGAGCATCCTCGACAGCACGCTGGAGAACTGGCGCCGCATAATCACGGTCGATCTTGAGGCCGTCTACATGGGCGCTCGCCTGGTCGCGCCGCACATGGTGGCGCAGCGCAGCGGCCGCATCATCAGCATCGCCTCGATTCAGGCCTTCGCCGTGACGCCGGGCGTGGGATCCTACAACGCGGCCAAGGGCGGCGTCATCTCCTGGACAAAGTCAGCGGCGATTGATCTGGGCGAATATGGCATCCTCGTCAACGCCGTCGCGCCCGGCTTCATGTGCACCCCGGCCACCTACGTCGATGGCGCGCCCCAGAGCGCACAGCCCTGGTTCCAGGATTTCTACGTCGAGCGCGGCAAGGTGCCGCTGCGGCGCGAAGGCATGCCCGAGGACGTCTCTGGCGCCGTCGTCTTCCTCGCCTCGGATTACTGCCGCTACTTGACCGGCCAGTTGCTGGTGGTGGATGGCGGGGTGACGAGCACGTTTTAGCCGGGTCAGTTTCCTGACCTGTAGCCCTGCCCTTCGTCACACCTTGATTGTCTTTGGTGAAGTCGCTCGCGTTCAGGGCGCAGGAGATCGTTATGACTACCTGTGAACTCGAGCTGCAGGCGCTGCCACACGACATGGATCACCCGGAGGGCGTCGCCCTCGGGCCGGACGGGCTGGTGCGGGCGGGCGGCGAGGCCGGGCAGATTTATTGCGTCGATCTGGAGGCCGGCAGCTGCGAGGCCATCGCCTGTACCGGCGGATTCATAACGGGCCTCGCCCACGATGCTGCCGGCAACGTCTACGCCTGCGACGTCGGCAACCGTGCCATCATGCGCGTCACGCCCGCGGGCGTGGTCAGCGTGTATGCGCAGGGCAACGCGGAGCAGCGCATGCGCGTCCCCAACTACCCGGTCTTCGACCGCGCTGGCAATCTGTACGTCTCCGATTCCGGCGCATGGGCCCGGCGGGACGGCTGCATCTGGCGCGTTCGGCCAGGCGGCAAGGCAGAAATCTGGGACCGCCAGGCGAGCGACTTCCCCAACGGGATGTGTCTGACGCCCGATGGCCAGGCGTTGATCGTGGTCGAATCCTCACCGCCGCGCATCTCGCGCATCCCTTTCCACGCGGATGGCAGCGCCGGTCGCCGCGAGCTCTTGCTCGAGCTGCCGCGCACGGTGCCCGACGGAGTGGCCTTCGACAGTGACGGCCGGCTCTACATTTCAGTCTACACGCCCAGCATCATTTACCGTCTTGAGCCAGACGGGCGGCTGGTGACGCTCTATGAGGAATGGGAGCGCTTTATGCTGGATTCGGCCACTAACGTCGCCTTTGCCGGACCAGACCTGAAGACCCTGCTGGTCGCCAACCTGGACGGCCGCAAACTCCTGCGCGCATCTGTGGAGGTGGCAGGGCTGCCACTCTGTTATCCGCAGCTGCCGGACTGAACGCTCAGC
The DNA here is from genome assembly GCA_965223965.1 of Phototrophicaceae bacterium. GTDB lineage: Bacteria > Chloroflexota > Anaerolineae > Aggregatilineales > Phototrophicaceae > JAGWBD01. The sequence continues at coordinate 341,309 of CBDCXX010000006.1, read as the reverse complement.
CTGTTGCAGCCTGCTCGAAGAGCTCGATAATGATGCCGTTGGGGTCGCGCATATAGAGCGCCCAGCCGCCCTGGTTGGGCCCCTCGTCGAGATAGACCGGCTCCGAAATGAACTCGATGGCGACCAGCTGCTGTTCCTGCAGGCGCGCATACAGGGCGCGCAGGTCATCGACGATGTAGGCGATGTGGCTACTACCGGGATTTTGGGGGCGGTTGTCCATGGCGACGCCGGCGGGATGCTCGTAGACGAAGAGCTCAAGGTGATGGTCGGTGCCCGGAATGCGCAGGTAGAGATCGCGCACGATAGCGTCCGGAATGCCGATGATGTCGCGAAAGTAGCGATTGGTGATGCGCGGCCGCGCGTGGGCGACCTCGAAGCCGAGCAGGTCGCAATAGAAGATGCGCGCGCTTTCCAGGTCAGTGACGGTGTAACAGGTGTGTTCCGCGCCGATGACGTGCATGGGTGCCCCTCCCTTGAGTCTCGCCCTGACCCAGTGTAGCGCAGGGCGAGCCCTGCGGTGAGGTAAAGTATGCCAGACACGACTATAATTTTGGATGGTGTCGCTTGACTCAGCCGGGATTGGACGTCGCCGCTTCCTGTCTGTCTTGAGCAGCGATGGGCGAGTACCTCGTGGCAAGCGCGCCTTCTGCCAGCGCAACGTCCTCTCACTCACTGCCTCCGACGACCGGTGGAAAAGGCGGGGCGAGAAAACCTTGATGTACAGTTTCCGCAGCCAGTTGTCAGGCCCGACACCTTGCGCTGGCACGAAGTAAAATATCAGCCAGAGCGGGCGCGCACCTACCTGGGCAGCCCTTCCCTGCTGCGCCTGCCCGATGGCGCGCTGCTGGCCTCCCATGACTATTTTGGCCTGCGTGGCGGCTGTCCGCGCAACCACGAGGGCGAGGAAGCGCTCACCAGCATCTATCGCTCCGAAGATGACGGCCACTCCTGGGTCAACGTCAATCACATCATGAACTGCTACTGGAGCAGCCTCTTCCTCCACGGGGGCAGCGCCTGGATTCTCGGAACCTCACAGCAGTACGGCTCGGTCGTCATCCGCCGTAGTGACGATGGCGGTTTCACCTGGAGCCATCCTGCCGACAGCGGCAGCGGCCTGCTCTTCCGCGGTGGCGTACACCATACCCCGCCCAACTATCACTGTGCGCCCGTCCCTGTGCTGCTGCACGAAGGTCGTCTCTACAAGGCCTTTGAGGACTGCGACCCGCTTGTGTGGGGCGTTGGCTTTCAGTCCTGCGTCATCTCCGCGCCCGCGGACGCCGACCTGCTTGATGCGGCCAGTTGGACCATGAGCAACAAACTGCCCTTCGACCCCGCCTGGCTGCCGGCGCACATGAGCGCGCTGGAGAAGCCTGGCTGGCTGGAAGGCAACGTGGTAGCCACCCCCGACGGCACACTGTGCAACATTCTGCGTTTCAACGCCCGGCCATTGGTGGACCGCGCCGCTTTCGTTCAAATTTATGACGAGGGACGTCGCTTGAGTTTCGACCCGGCAAGCGGATTTCTCGACTTTCCTGGCGGCGGCCACAAATTTACGATCCGCCAGGACCCACGGTCCGCCAGATACCTGGCGCTGGTCAACAACAACACGGATCCGGCCTGGCCCAGCCAGCGCAATATTCTCTCCCTGTCAGCCTCGAGCAATCTGCGGGACTGGCGCCTCATACAGACGCTGATGCAGGACGAGAGTGGTCTCGGGCAGCAGGATTCGATTAGACTGACCGGCTTTCAGTACGTCGACTGGCAATTTGACGGCGACGACCTCATCTACCTTGTGCGCGCGGCGTATCGCGGCGCCGTCCGCTTCCACGATGCCAACCGCATCATGTACTGCGTGCTGCGCGAATTCAGGAAACTCATTTGAAGGAGCGGTCGATTATGCGACTGGTGACCCGGCTGCCGGCCATCGCGGCCCTGCTCGCGCTGGCATTGCTACTTGCGCGCAGCAGCGAAACACCTGAAGTGCTCGGTCGCTGGTCGCTGCGCTATACGTATTTGCTGGCGCTGGCCGCCACGGGGACGCTCTTGTTGTTTGTGCTGACGGTGCCTGCCTGGCGCGCGCGACTCCTGCGCCGGTCGGCACGGCCGGCCACGCGGCGTCAGGCCTGGGCGCTGCTGGCAGGCGGGTTGCTGCTGCTGCCTGTGGCCAGCCTTGTGCTGCAGGTGCTACTGCCCGCGCAGGAAAGCAGTCTGATGCGTGCGCTGCTCATCCTGACGCTCTGCGGCCTGACCCTGCCAGTGCTGTGGCTGATGCATCGCAGCGGCGCCGGCTATTTGCCGCTGCAGCTGCGCCGACCTGGTCTGCTGCTGATCCTGCTGATTGGCCTGCAGCTGCTGCAAGTGACGTTGTGGATCGGCCTGGCACCCGAGGTTCATCGAGCCGGTGATCTTATCGTGCTGAACAGCGGTGTGCGCCAGGCAGCTGACATTAGCAGTTTCATCATGTCACCCGAGCGTAATTCCGACACCTGGTTTAACTTCTTCATGCTGTGGCCGCTGTCCGGCGTCTACATGCGCATCTTTGGCGTTGGGGTGAACCAGGCGCGTTTCTTCTATCTGCTGGTGAGCGCACTGGCATTACCGTTCATCACCCTCAGTGCGCGTAGACTCTTCGGAAAAACGGCCGCATTTGCAGCGATAGCTCTGGGCCTTGCCATTCCCCTGCAATACAACTGGATTCTCGCTCACAGCTGGGTTGCAAGCGCCACATCGATCGCGCTTTATGCCATGTTGCGCGCTCGCGATGCTCGTAGGCCGGCGATTTATAGCTTCCTCTGCGGCTTTGCAGCAGTCTCTGCCGTGGAGGGCCACATTTATGGCGCTGCCTTCGCGCTCATGTTCTGTCTGCTCTGGCTGTGGCGCTGGCTGCGCGCATTGCGCCAGGGTGAAAGCTGGCGCGACACAGCCTTCTGGAGTTTTGTGGCCGGCTGCGCGCTCTTCTCACTGCTGTGGGCGGGCTATCACATTGCGCTGCCTGGCACATCGCTTGCAGATGTGCCGGAAAGGTTGCGCGACACCTGGGCCTGGGAATCCAGCATCAGCAATGCTGCGGCACAGGTGGGCCTTACCCCGAGCAACATCCTGGCCCAACTCAAAATCTACTTCTACAGCGCGCCAGCGGAAATGCTGCTGCTTACAATCGCCCTCGCTGCTGCGCTGAAGCGGCGCAGCGCAGCGGACGGCATGCTGCTGTTCCTGTCAGGCGGGGCCCTGCTGATCGTCGGCCTGCTGCTGGGACACGTCAATGATTACTATCTGATCTTTCTGTTCCCCTTCGTTTGCCTCTGGTTTGGCGCATGGCTGGGAGAGTTTTTCAATAGTGCCGGTAACCCGCCCCCGGGCAGCGTACGTTTGTCTGTCGCCGCATTTTATGTGCTTTTGGCTGCGTTGTTTCTCTACGCCAGCTTCGGTCACGCCCGGGCACAGGAAACTTCCCTGCGCAGAAATCAGGCACAAATTCTGGAAATGGAAAGAATCGGACGCGAGATTGAGGGCATACTGCCGGCAGAGGACATCGTCGTCGCCGGCGACCCGGGCTATTACCTCGGCATGCCGCAGCGGCTGAACTACGGCGTCAACTTCAGTTTCACCTGGGATCTGCCTGCCTACTGGGCCTTTGATGACCCTCAGGCCATAATTGTTACCCTCGGTGTGGACGAGAGCTATTCAGATCTGGACCGTTGGCTCAGAGAACGTGATTTCCGTCCGGCGCGCTGCTTCACCTTGCCTGGCGTGGGCGACGGCATCGTCATCCTTTACCTGGAACCGGAGCTGACGTCACCGGATCGCGCCATCGATTGCACATATGACGATTTGGCCTGGCTACAAGGCACATGATGGTAGTATCCACTTCCAATTGCTGTAAGGATTTCACAGATGCAGGGATTGACGACCACTACCATCCTTCGATTGCTTGCAGCAATCGGGCTGGTTGCTCTTTTCCTGATGGCCCGTCACAACAGCACAGAAGCAACGGTGCTGGGACGCTGGTCATCGCGCTATGCATTTCTGCTTGCCTTTGTGACCATAGCCACGTTCCTGACCGCCCTGCTAATTAACACTTCCCTGCGCGCCCGCATTTTTCGCCAAAATACCATCCCGCCTTCGAAGCGCCAGGGGTGGGCAATGATCGCAGCCGGGCTGGCTATCCTCCCCGTTCTCCATCATGTCTTGCATAGCTGGCTGGCCAGCAATGAGGACAGGGTAATTATTCTTTTCGTGAATTTGTCCCTGGCAAGTATTGCGGTCGTGATGCTGTACCTGTTTTACCGAGCCGACATTGCAAACAGGTCCGTATCCCTGCCTGATGCCAGGCTTGTCCTTCTCCTGCTTGCAGTCGTATATCTGCTGCTCGCCGCACAATATGTTGGCCAAGTCTCCGTGTATAATTTCGTTGATGAGACCCGGGTCATAGGCAATGCCCTGCGACAATTCAGTTCCCCACAGAGATTTGTTCTGCTGGATGCGAGTCACAATGTGGATAGCTGGCTGTACTTTCAGGGGATCTGGCTTGTTTCCGGCGCATACATGTGGTTGTTTGGTGAAGGTCTGTTGCAGGCGCGCTTTTTCAATCTTCTGCTCGCCTGGCTGACGATACCTTTTCTTTACCTGATCGCGCGCAAACTCTACGGACGCAGCGCAGCCCTGGTAAGCGCAGTGTTTGGCATCGCGCTTCCCCTGCACCTTGTGTCCGCCCGCAGTGATGTCTGGGTGGCCACCGCAACCGGCATTGCGTTGTGCTGCTATGTATATGCACATGATTCAGAGGCACGTCGGCCTCGACTACTCAGCTTTCTCTGCGGATTCCTGGCCTGTTCGGCCATAGACGGCCATCCGTACGGCGCCTTTTTTGCGTTCATGTTTACATTGCTTTTTCTGTTGAAATTTCTGAATGGATTGCGTTCGGCAGGCGACATGTCCAGGGGCGCAACTCTTGCTGGATTCATGTCGGGTGCTGCCGCATACGGGCTGCTCTGGTCAGGTTATCACCTCGCCCTGCCCGGCGTTCATCTGACTGCAATACCCGATCTGATCAGCAAAACCTGGGCCTGGGAAGCAAATATCGGAGGCGCCCAGTCCGGGAGTGGATTGCAGTTGGTCTATCTGTTGAGGTTCTTTCAGGCCATTTTGTATCAGCAACCGTACATTCTCATTCTGTTTGTTCCTTCCCTGCTTTCCGGGCTTAGGCGCCGGAAAACAACGGATGGCCCCTTGCTATTGATCGCCACCGGTTCCTTTATCATGGTGTTTCTGACAATTGCTCATTTCAATCCAAACTATGTCGTGTTTTGGATGCCTTTTCTGTGCCTGTGGCCAGGGGCCTGGCTTTCTGGCTTTCCAGGTCCCCGCGCAATACTTCCTCCCGGAAGGACCAAACAGATTTCATTTGGGGGCCTGTACACATTGCTGGCCTTCCTGCTGCTTAGCACTCTACATCTCGATGATATGACTCGAGCAAACTGGATCGCAAACGAGGAAAACAAATTTCTAATTGAGGTCGGCAGGGAAATAGACAGAATGTTGCCTGCCGCTGACATTGTGGTTGCCGGAACGGTCGAGCTGTATCTCGGCATGCCGCAACGTCTGAACTTTGCCGGTACCTGTTCCTTTTCATGGGGCAAGCCGGAATACTGGCCATTAATGAACCCACAGGCAATCATCTACACGCCAGGCTGGGACAAGGGCTGTGATCGACTGCCTGAATGGCTCATCGATCACGATTTTCAGCCGGCGCGTTGCTTCGCAGTGCCCGGCCTCGGTGACGGCGTCGCCATCCTCTACCTGCTGCCGGAACTGATGCCAGAGGAGGTTGCAATCGACTGCGCGCCTGACGACCTCGACTGGCCGCAGCGGGCCGCCTGAGGAAAAAAGAAAACCGGCCCCTGGCCGGTCTCACTACTTGACTAACTTTGGGCAATACAGGACTCGAACCTGTAACCTCTCCCACGTCAAAGGAACGCTCTGCCAGTTGAGCTAATTGCCCTCGCCCAAGAGTATACCCTGGGGGCACCGTGATGCAAGACGGGAGGTCAGCATCTCCCCAACTATGCTATCATTGCGCCGGTTTGTTCAATTCAGGACGGGGAGAGAGCCCATGCCCGACAGCGGTCACCAGCGACTGATCCTCCCGGGCCCGGTAGAGGTGCGCGCGGAGATTTTGCTGGCGCAGACCACCTGGATGATCGGCCATCGCAGCGTGGCCTTCGAAACGCTTTTCGCCAGCCTGCAGCAAAAGCTGCGCCAGGTCTTCCTGACGGACTCGCGCGTCTTTATCAGCGGCTCCTCCGGCAGCGGCTTTTGGGAAGGCGCCCTGCGCAACAGCATTCGACCGGGACGCAAGGTGCTGCACCTGACCGGCGGGGCCTTCGGCGAGCGCTGGGCCCAGGTCAGCCGCGCCAACGGCATCGACGTGGACGTCATCGCCGTGGACTGGGGGCGGGCACACGACGCACAAATGGTGAGCGCAGCGCTGCAGCGCGGGCGATACGACGCCGTCTGCGTCGTGCATAACGAGACCAGCACCGGCGTCACCAACCCGCTGCGCGCGATCGCCGCGGCCGTGCGCGAGCATGAAGACACGCTGCTGTTGGTCGACACGGTCAGCGGCATCGCCGGCGCCGAGCTGCGCGTGGACGCCTGGGGCATCGACGTCGCCCTCACCTCCTCGCAGAAAGCCTTCGCCCTGCCGCCCGGCATCGCCTTCGCCAGCGTGAGCGACCGCGTCCTGCAGCGCGCCGCAAAGATCGAGCATCGCGGCTACTACTTCGACTTCCTCGAGCTGGAGAAAAGCCTGCTCAAGAACAACACGCCCACCACGCCGCCCGTCGCGCTGATGTTCGCCGCTGACCGCCAGCTGGACGATATCCTCGCCGAGGGGCTGGACGCACGCTGGTCGCGACACATTCAGCTGCGCGACCGGGCGCACGAATGGCTGCTGGCACATGGTTTCGGGCTCTATGCGCAGGAAGGCTGCCGCTCAGTCACCGTCACCGCCGTCGACAACCTGCGCGGCATCGACGTCAATGCGATGGCGGACTTCATGGCCGGCCGCGGCTTCGCCATGGACAAGGGCTACGGCAAGATTCGCGGCAAGACCTTCCGCATTGCGCACATGGGCGACATGCAGATTGATACCCTAGAAGAAGTGTTGGCCGGCCTGAGCGCCTTTTTGGAGGCGGGCTCATGAGCTGGCATATTTTAGTCTCTGACAACGTGAACCAGCGCGCCATCGACATCCTGACGGCCGTCCCCGAATTCAGCGTAACGGCGCCCGGCGGCATGACGCGCGCCGAGACCCTGGCCGCCGTCAGCAAGGCGCACGCGCTCATCATCCGCAGCGCCACCACCGTGGACGCGGAGCTGCTGGCCGCCGCGCCCGAACTGCGCGCCATCGCGCGCGCCGGCGTCGGCATCGACAATGTCGATCTGACGCAGGCAGACGCGCGCGGCATCGTCGTGATGAACACGCCCGGCGGCAACACTATTTCCACCGCGGAATACACCTTCGGCCTGTTGCTGGCGCTGGCGCGCAACATCCCTCAGGGGCACAGCTCGCTGGCGCGTGGCAAGTGGGAGCGGGTGGCCTTCGGCGGCGTGGAAGTGCTGGGCACGACGCTGGGCATCATCGGCATGGGCCGCATCGGGCGCGCGGTCGCCGCGCGCGCGGTCGCCTTCGGCATGACCTGCATCGGCTTCGATCCCTTCGTTGATGCGGCCAGCGCGCAGGCCGCCGGCATCGAGAAGCTGGCGACGCTGGAGCAGCTTTATGCGCGCGCCGACTTTCTGACGCTGCACGCCCTGGTGACGCCGGAAACCCGGCACATGATCAATGCCGCCAGCCTTGCGCAGATGAAGCCGGGCGTGCGCATCATTAACGCGGCCCGCGGCGCACTCATCGATGATGCGGCGCTGGCCGCCGCCCTGCAGAGCGGTCAGGTCACCGGCGCGGCTGTGGACGTTTACCCTGCAGAGCCGCCACCCGCGGACTATCCCCTGCTCAACCTGCCGAACGTCATCCACACGCCACATCTGGCAGCCAGCACCGACGGCGCACAGATCACTGTGGCCATCGAGGCGGCCGAGTTGCTGCGCGACGGCCTGCTGCACGGCGACTGGCGCAACGTCGTGACCAGCACCTGAGCGCCGCCCACCTTCCTGTAGCTTGCGAAGAACCGCATGAGCGGAGACTGGAGCGCATCATCATGAGACTGCTTCTGATTGGCTTCGGCGTGGTCGGCCAGGGGCTGGTGCGACTGTTATCGCGGGGGGGCGACTCCCTGCGCAGCCAGCACAACTTCCCCGCCAGCATCACCGGCGTGGTGACCGGCAGTCATGGCACGCTGGCGCATCACGCCGGGCTCGACCCGGACGCGCTGCTGCAGGCGCTGGCAACGGGCAGCCTGGCGCACTACCCTGACCAGAGCGGTCTGCTGCGCGACCTGGATGCGCAGACGCTCATCCGCGCCGGCCTGGCCGACGCGCTGGTCGAGGTCAGCCCCACGAACCTGACAGACGCCCAACCGGCGCTGGACTACTGTCGTGCCGCGCTTGAGCGGGGCCTGCATCTCGTGCTCGCCAACAAGGGGCCGCTCTGCCTGGCCGCGGCGGAGCTGGAGGCCCTGGCGCAACGCGCGGGCCGGCAGTTGCGCTATGAATCCACGGTCATGGCGGGCACGCCGGTCCTTAGCCTGGCGCGCGACGCCCTGGCCGCCAGCGGCATCCGTGAGGCGCGTGGCATCCTCAACGGCACCTGCAACTACATTCTGACGCAGATGGAAGCCGGTATGGACTACAGTGCTGCCCTCACCCAGGCCCAGGCGCTGGGCTACGCTGAGGCCGATCCGCGCGCCGACGTCGAGGGCCATGACGCGGCCAGCAAGGCCGTCATCCTCGCCTGGGCACTTTTCGGGCGTTCCCTGCGCCTCGCCGACATGTCGGTGCAGGGCATCTCCGGCCTGGACGCGGCGGACATTGAGGCGGCGCGCGCTGCCGGCGAACGCTGGAAGCTAATTGCGACCGTGAACGCGGCCAGCGCGCGCGTGGAACCCCTGCGTTTGCCGCTGGCGCACCCGCTGGCGGCGGTGAGCGGCGTGAGCAACGCGCTCACCTGGACCACGGAGTCGCTGCAGGAAGTCACCCTTGTCGGCCCGGGCGCTGGCGCGGAGGCCACCGCCTACGGCCTGCTGTCAGACCTGCTCGCCATCCATCGCATGCAGGCGCCTGCATAAGGGCAGCCTTGTGGCGTCTGTGCTACACTGAAAACTGCAGGCAATTCCCGGAGAGATTCATGGCTCCTTCCTTTTTCAACAAAATCAACACGCTCATCAACGCCAACCTGCACGGCATCGTCGACCGGGCGCTGGAAACCAACTCCGTGCGCGTGATGGACGAATACATCCGCCAGGTGGAACGCAACCTGGAGTCGCTGGAAGATTCGGCGGCCACCGTCGGCGGCACGGTGAAAACGCTGAAGCGCAAGTATGACGAGCTGGCCGCTTCCGCCGAAGCGCTCGACCGCGACATCGACTCGCTCATCATCAGCGGCAGGAACGACCTGGCCAGCGCAGCCCAGACGAAACTGAACGCCCAACAGGAGCTGGCCGCCGATTATTATGTGCAGTGGCAGGAGCAGGACAAGCAATATCGCATGATGCTGGACATGCGCCTGAAACTGGTGGCGCGCCTGACGACCATCCGCCAGGAACGTGAACGCCTGATCGCGCTTATTGAGCTGACCGAGGCGCGCAAGGTGGCGACCAGAACAATCAAAAGTCTCGACCAGCTGGCCCACAGCGGCGATGCCCAGATCACCGATCTGGCGGAGCGCATCCGCAGCAATCTGGACCGCGAGGACGCCCGCCTCGAAATGGCCACCAGCAACCTCGGCAGCCGGATAGAGGACGCGATCGGCAATTCGGAGGTGGACCGGCAGCTGGAGGAGCGGCGCAAACGCCTGGGCCTCAGCAGCAATGAAGATGAGGCTGCCGGGCAAATGAGCGCCGGCGGCTGACCTGGGCAGGAAAGGAGCAGGTCTCCATGATCGATGCGATACGTGGAAATGCCCGTGAGGTTGGCGCGGAGGAACTGCATCGCTCGCTCGGCAACATCCTCGCCGATGACGAATACATCGACAAGGGCTTCAAGATGGTGCGCGACCTGCTCGTCTTCACCAACAAGCGGCTGATCCTGGTAGACAAGCAGGGCGTCACCGGCAACAAGGTGGAGATCCAGTCCATCCCCTATCGCTCGGTAACCCGCTTCGCCATCGAGACTGTCGGCACCTTCGACCTGGATTCCGAGATGAAAATCTGGCTCTCCGGCCACAGCCAGCCCATCGAGCGCAAGTTGCAGGCCAGAGTGGACATTGCCGGCGTGCAGCGCATCTTCGCAACTTACGTACTGGCCTGATGCTGGTCTTCTGAACCGTTTCACTAGTCAGCGCGTAGCCAAGGCAAGCAGAACGCGGCAGAAGTACCTGGTGAGCGAAAACGCAATGTCCATCCGGCAACGCGCGCGCACAACCCTGGTGAGCCGCGCCCTGCTGCGGCGCGAGAGCCTGATCACCCTGGGTCTGACCGCGCTGCTGGCCAGCAGCGGGCTGCAGCCCCTGCCGGACTGGCAGCCCTGGTACTGGCTGGTCGGCGGGGCGCTCGCCCTGGTGGCGCTGGGGGCCGGCCATCTGAGGGACGAGGCCGGGGGCCGCGCAGCGCTGCGACAGGAATTCGCCTCACAAATCAATATCGACAGCATTCGCAACGCCACCTCGCGCGAGCGCCTGCGCCGGGCGCTTGAATACAGCGCCGCCATGCAGCAACTCGTCGACCTGCATCAGGGCGCCCTGCGCGAAAGCCTGCGGCAGACGGTGGCGGACGTCGAGGACTGGATTGACCACATGGCCACCCTCGCGCGGCACATCGACACCTTCGAGGAGAACAAGCTCATCTCACGCGACCTGCGCAGCGTGCCACGCAAGATCGAGCAGGTGCAGCTGCGTCTGGAACGCGAGCAGGATCCCGCGCTGCGCAGCGAGTTGAAGCGCCAGCTCGAGCAATTGCGTCAGCAGCTCGAAAACCTGAATGCGACCGTGAGCAGCGGCAAACGCGCCGCCATCCGCCTTGAGAATACGCTGTCTTCGCTGGGCACGGTGCACGCGCAAATGACGCTGCTGGGCACGCGCAAGGTGGACAGCGCCGGCGCGCAGCGGCTGCGACTGGAAATCCAGGAAGAGTTGGGCGCCTTGCAGGACACGATCGAGGCCATGGACGAAATGCAGGCCCAGAGCCTGCATTTGCGCTAGACTGATGTCAGACGCATGTTGCACAGAGGAGACCGGCAACATGGACTGTTGTGCGCCTGACAAGATGGACTGTTGTGCGCCAGAGCACGGGCATGATCACGGCCACGAATATGTCGTCCAGCGCGATGGCCTGGCGGGCTTCGTTGATTATTTGCGCGCCCGGCAGGAGACGCGCCTGGCGATGGTCGGCGCAGCCGGCGTTTTGCTCGCCCTGCTGGCCAGTCTGACGTTGGCCCTGCCCCTGCTGGTTATCTACTTCGCCTACACAATCGCGCTGCTGATCGCACTCTGGCCCATCGCGCGCAGCGGCCTCAATGCCCTGCGCAGCAGGCGGGCCTTCAACATCAACCTGCTCATGACGATCGCGGCCCTAGGCGCCATCGCCCTCGGCGAATTCCTGGAAGGCGCGGCCGTCGTCATCCTCTTCGCCCTTGGCGAGGCGCTGGAAGGCTACACCATGGGGCGTACGCGCGCCAGCCTGCGCAGCCTGATGGAACTGGCGCCGCCGCAAGCCCTGCGCGTCAGCGGCGGCAGGGAAGAACTGGTTCCGGTCTCGGAATTGCAACCCGGCGATCAGATCCTCGTGCGCGCCGGCGACAGCATCCCGCTGGATGGCGAGGTGCTGGATGGCCACAGTGACATAAACCAGGCGCCATTGACCGGCGAAAGTCTGCCACGCACAGTCGGTCCTGGTGACGAGGTATATGCCGGTACCCTCAATGGCATCGGCGGGCTGCAACTGCGCGTCACCAAACTGGCGGCGGACAGCACCATCAGCCGCATTATTCGTCTCGTGGAACAGGCACAGGAGACCCGCGCGCACTCCTGGCGCATGATCGACAGCTTCGCGCGCGTCTATACACCGTTGGCAGCCCTTCTGGCCTTGCTGGTTGCTACTGTGCCGCCGCTGTTTTTCGGGCAACCCTTTCTCAGTGAGGGCGGCAGTCCGGGCTGGATATACCGCGGTCTCGCGCTGCTGGTAATCGCCTGTCCCTGCGCCCTGGTGATCAGCACGCCGGTGACCGTCATCTCGGCGATCAACGCAGCTGCCAGACGGGGCGTGCTCATCAAGGGCGGTATTCATCTGGAAATGCTGGGACGCATTCGAAAGATCGCATTCGACAAGACCGGAACATTGACCACCAACGAACCAGGCATCACCAACCTGTACTCGCTCGAATGTACCGACCACGAAATGGTCTGCGATGCCTGTGAGGATGTGCTGGCGCTGGCGGCCGCCGTCGAACGCGGCAGCAGCCATCCCTTCGCCATGGCCATCAGCGCCGATGCCAACGCGCGCAACCTGGGCAATCGCTACGCCACCGCGACCGAGGTTACGGCCCTGGCCGGCCGGGGCGTACAGGGTTACGTGGACGATCAGCTGGTCACGTTGGGTAGCCATACGCTTTTCGAGAACGAGCATCCGCACTCGCAGGTCCTTTGCGACATGATTGAGGAAAGCGAATCGCGGGGGGAAACTGCCGTGCTGCTCTGTGACGGCGAGCGCGTCCGCGGCTTCATTAGTCTGGCGGACCAGCCCCGTGAAGGTGCGCGGAGAACGATCGAACAACTGCATGCGCTGGGTCTGTCAACCACAATGTTGACCGGCGACAATGCGCACGCCGCACAGTCAATTGGTGACACACTGGGTGTGCGCGACATCCGCGCCGGGCTGTTGCCCCAGGAGAAACTGGCCGCAGTGCGCGCTTTGCAAACGCCAGGCAGCCCGGTCGCCATGGTTGGCGACGGCATTAACGACACACCGGCATTGAGCGCGGCGTCACTGGGCGTGGCGCCGGGCGGCATCGGCAGCGCCCTGGCCCTCGAAAGCGCTGACGTGGTACTCATGGCCGACGACCTGGAGCAACTGCCTTTTGCCATTCGTCTGGGCCGGCGCGCGTTGACGACTATCCGTCAGAACATCGCGCTCAGCCTCACGATGAAGGCTGCTTTCCTCATTCTGGCCATCACCGGCGGAGTCAGCCTCTGGGCCGCCATCTTCGCCGACGTCGGTATGACCCTGTTCGTCACGCTCAACGGCATGCGTCTGCTGCGCGCCCGCTGAGCGCTGCCGCTCAGACCTGCGGCAGTTCCGCCATCGCGCGTTCAATCTCCGCCTGCGGATACTCGTAGTTGCTCAACTGCCCGCCGAGGTAAGCATCGTAGGCGCTCATGTCGAAGTGACCGTGGCCGCAGAGGTTGAAGAGGATCACGCGCTTTTCGCCGGCTTCCTTCGCCGCCTGCGCCTCGCGGATGACGCCCGCGACGCCGTGTGCGGCCTCCGGCGCCGGGATGATGCCCTCGCTGCGGGCAAAGGTCAGCGCCGCCTCGAAGGTCTCCATCTGCGGCACTGACTGCGCCTCCATCAGCCCCTGATCATACAGTTCGCATATGATGCTGGCCATGCCATGGTAGCGCAGGCCGCCGGCGTGCAGCGGCGCTGGCACAAAGCTGTGGCCGAGGGTGTACATTTTCACCAGCGGCGTCATGCCGGCCGTATCGCCGAAATCGTAGGCGTAAGTGCCGCGCGTCAGACTGGGACAGGCAGCGGGCTCGACGCCCAGCAGCCGCGTTGTCTGGCCTTCGCTCAGGTTGCGATGCAGGAAAGGCAGGGCGATGCCGGCGAAATTGCTGCCACCGCCCACCGGCGCCACAACCACGTCCGGGTACTCGTCCGCCAGCGCCATCTGCTGCAGCGTCTCCTGGCCGATGACAGTCTGGTGCATCAGCACATGGTTCAGCACCGAACCCAGGGCGTACTTGTAGCGCCCGCCGCTGGTGGCCGCCGCCTCGACGGCCTCGCTGATGGCGATACCCAGCGAGCCGGGGCTGTCCGGCGACTGTTCCAGAATCATGCGCCCGGACTGGGTTGTATCACCAGGGCTGGCGCTGACCTCCGCGCCGAAGGACTGCATGATGGCGCGGCGATAAGGCTTCTGGTCGTAGCTGATGCGCACCATGTAGACGCGGCAGTCGAGGCCGAAGAAGTTGCAGGCCTGCGCCAGCGCGGTGCCCCATTGACCGGCACCCGTCTCGGTCGTCAGGCCGCTGATGCCCTCCGCCTTGTTGTACCAGGCCTGGGCCGTGGCCGTGTTGAGCTTGTGGCTGCCGCTCGGCGAAACGCCCTCGTACTTGTAGTAGATGTGCGCCGGCGTATCCAGCGCCTGCTCCAGCCGGTAGGCGCGCAACAGCGGTGTTGGCCGCCACAGCTTGTAGATTTCGCGCACTTCGTTCGGGATGTCGATGAAACGATCCTGGCTCACCTCCTGGCCGATGAGCGCCATCGGGAAGAGCGGCGCCAGATCGTCCGGGCCGACGGGCTGTTTCGTGCCGGGATGCAGCACCGGTGGCAGCGGACGCGGCAGGTCCGCCTGAATATTGTACCATTGCCGCGGAATTGCATCCTGCGGCAGATCGAAGCGCACCTGATTCTCGCTCATCATGTTCCATCCTGTCTCTGGCTCGCCAGTGGGCGGAAACTATAGCGAAGGCATCTGACCGCCGCCAGCAAGTGCCGGGTGTCAACAGAATTTCGCGGCGGCGCAGGGCCAGGCTACAATCGCAGCGCTGTGATTCATCGGAAAGGAATCCCGTATGGCAGGCGCCACCCAGGCTGGCCTTGATATAGAGCGCGTGCGCGAGTTGGCAGCCCGCATCGCTCCCCGCGCCGACGCGGCGGACCGGGCCGGGCGACTGCCTGCGGCAGACGTCGCCGACCTGCGCACGAGCGGCTATCTGGCGCTCAGCGTTCCGCGCGAGCATGGCGGCCAGGGGCTTTCTTTGCGCGACTGCGCGCTGGCGCAGCTGGAACTGGCGCAGGCCAGCGGCTCAACAGCCATGGTGGCAGCCATGCCACTGCACCTCTTCGGCGCCCAGCGCGAGCGTACATCCTGGTCAGATGAGCATTTCGCACAGCTCTGCTGCATGACGAGCGAAGGCGCGCTGCTCAACAGCGTCGCCAGTGAACCGCAGCTGGGCAGCCCCTCGCGCGGAGCCATCTTTCGCACGAAGGCGCAGCGCGTTGAGGGCGGCTGGCTCGTCAACGGCCACAAGAACTGGTCCACCGGCGGGCGTCACTTGACGCATTTACTGGTCAGCCTGGACATTGAAGGTGACCCGGCCCAGGTGCTCGTGCCCAACGACGCGCCCGGCGTGTGCTGGGAGCCGACCTGGCGCGATGCGCTCAGCCTGCGCGCCAGCGACAGCGACGACGTTTACCTGCGCGACATCTTCGTCCCGGCCGACCATCTGCTGGCGCGCTTCAGCGACGGCGCTGCCCGCAACCGGCCCACGCCATGGTTCCCGCTGCTGACGGCCGCCACCTATCTGGGAGTCGCACTGGCCGCGCGCGCGGCCGCCATCCGCTTCGCGCTGGAGCGCGTGCCGACCGCGCTGGGCAAGCCAATTGCATCACTTCCCGGCATCCAGCGCCAGGTCGGCGAACTGGACATGGAGTTACAGGCGGCGCGTCTGATGCTGCTGGAGGCCGCGCGCCTGTGGGATGAAGAGCGCGACATGTCCGGCGTCGTCGCTGCCAAGCTCTTCGCCAACGACGTCGCCATCCGCACGACGGACCGGGCCATGCGCATCGCCGGCGGCCAGGCTATCACGCACGCACTGCCGCTGGAGCGCTGCTATCGCGACGTGCGCGGCGGCCTGACGCATCCGCCCTCGGGAGACCTCGCGCTGGAGCTCATCGGCAGAAATGCGATTGAGGGGCTGGCGGGTCAGTCTGACGCGTGAGATTGCCAGCAGACAGACTAATCATCGACCGTCGCAAGCTGACCCACTATCTGCTTGTACGGAAAGACAACGACGACAAATCCCGGTTTCTGGCGATGTGCGGTTACACCGTGGATAACGTGGACGCACTTGAAGCGGCAATCCGTGAGCAAGTAGCGACAAATGACGCTGTGCCCGATTTCAATGATGAATTTGGGCAGCGCTACAGGGTTACAGGGCAATTGCCAGCCCTGGCGGGTCGTGATATGTTGGTAACAACCATCTGGATCATGAAGGTTGGAGACACCAACATCTGGCGCTTTGTCACGCTGTTCCCTGGAGGGAAGTGACATGCAGCAACAGCATAGGCCACCTGTGCTTTACAAGAAAGTCGTGTTGACCTGCGATTTGCCGGACAAGGGTCTTCGCAAGGGAGATGTGGCTTATTACATCGATTACCTGGAAGCAAGAAACGGTGTCGAGGCCGGCGCTATTCTCGAACTGTTTAGTTCCCACCCGAACGGTCCAGGCGTCGCCACAGTGCCTTACACTGCCATCGCCACCCCTAGTGACTAACCAGACTGCAATCTGTATCGCCGACCAGATATTTCGCGCCACCGGCAACCTGCCCAAATCACACACGCTCCGCCTGGAGCGTTAATATACGATGGGCGCGGCGGGCTGACGCACCCGCCCTCGGGAGACCTGGCACTGGAGCTGATCGGCAGGAATGCGATTGAGGCGTTGTCACAGGTGGAGGGATGAATATGAATGCTAGCAGAAAGTCTACGGGTAAAGCACCTGATGTTCCAAGAATAGAATCGTTCACTGTCAGGAATTACCGGGCATTGCGTCATCTTGAGATGAAGAACTTGACTCCCCTGACGGTGCTGCTAGGGCCCAATGGGTCCGGAAAATCTACTGTTTTCGACGCGTTTGCTTTTCTGTCTGAGTGCTTCACGGTGGGTTTACGAAGCGCGTGGGATCGGAGAAATCGCTTTAGGGAGCTCAGAAGCAGAGACGCGGTGGGCCCCATAGTGTTCGAAGTAAAATATAGGGAGTATAAGAAAAGTCCGCTGATAACTTACCATCTCGCCGTTGACGAAGATGATTCTGGGCCATTTATTTCCGATGAGTGGTTGGCCTGGAGGAGGGGGAAACAGCGTGGACGCCCATTTAAATTTCTAAACTTCCAAAGAGGGAAGGGAGAGGTGTTAAGTGGTGAAGAGCCTGAAGAAAAAGCCAATCGCATTGAAGAATCGCTTACTGGCCGAGATGTTCTTGCAGTCAACACGCTAGGGCAATTTGCGAGGCATCCTCGCGTCAGCGCATTGCGCTCATTCATCACTGGATGGTATCTCTCATATATCAACGCAGACAGCGCGAAAGTGATTACCGAATCAGGCCCGAAGGAACGTCTGTCCCAGACTGGAGATAATCTTCCAAATGTCATCCAGTATCTTTGGGAACAACATCCAGACAGACTTGAGGAAATCCTTGGCAGGCTTTCCAAACGTGTTCCTCGTCTCGCCGGATTTATGGCTGAGGAAACAATCGATGGCCGTCTGGTGTTGCAATTCCAAGATGCACCATTCGAGCGCCCGATTCTGGCGAAATATGCTTCCGATGGAACGCTCAAAATGCTTGCATATCTCACGGTCCTACAAGACCCCTACCCACCGAAATTCATAGGCATTGAAGAGCCGGAAAACCAGTTGCATCCCCGACTCTTGCGGGATCTGGCTGACGAATGCCGTCAGGCTTCCACAAGGACACAGCTGATGGTGACTACTCATTCACCTGACTTTGTAGACGGTCTGAATCCTGAAGAAGTATGGATTCTGTATCGAGACAAAGAGGGGTATACCCATGCAAGGCGCGCATCAAATATGCCAGGCATTAAGGAATTCAGGGACTATGGCGCTTTCCTAGGTGATCTGTGGATGGAGGGGCACTTCGACGCTGGCGATCCGCTGACGGATAATGGTGGATTGCAACTGGGGCTGGGCATTTGATGAGGCTGGATTTTCTCATTGAGGAGCGATCAACAGAAGTAGCCTTGGCAAATCTCGTGCGCAAAATTCTTCCGGACACCGAATGTCTTGTGTATTTTCACCCGTTTCACGGAAAACCAGATCTGCTTAAGAAACTGCCTGAACGTTTAAGAGCTTACAAAAATTGGATCGCTGATGATCAAGTAATCATTGTTATGCTGGATCGCGATAGCGATGATTGTCGAGAATTGAAAACCAGGATGGAAAAAATCGCCGTAGAAGCCGGACTGAAGACGCGCTCCAGTTCCCCTGACCAATTCCAGTTGATAAATCGTATCGTTGTGGAAGAACTCGAGGCGTGGTTTTTCGGCGATATGAAAGCAATCAACAAGGCATATCCTAGTGTCCCGGCTAACCTTGACAAGAAAGCAAGATTTCGTGACCCTGACGCAATCCGTGGCGGTACAAGTGAACAGCTAGAGAAGCTGCTAAAGGGAACTCGGGAACATCGCAACTGGCTGAAAAAAAGCCTTGCAGCTTGTGAAATCTCCAAGCACATGGACCCGGATCGCAATCGTTCGAAAAGCTTTCAGGTGTTCCGCGACGCGCTGAGGAGCATCCCGCAGCGAGAGCCAGGCGCATGACACTGCGCTCGCGCCCGAAAGGAGAGCCCGCCCCATGATCCACTCGCGCGACCTCGACACGCCCGCCGTCCTCATCGACCTCACGCGCATGCAGCGCAACATCGAGCGCATGCAGGCGTACTGCGACCGTCACGGCCTGGCTTTTCGGCCGCACATCAAGACGCACAAGATCCCGGCCATCGCACGCATCCAGCGCGAGGCCGGCGCGGTCGGCATCGCCTGCCAGAAGCTGGGCGAGGTCGAGGTCTTTCTCGACGCCGGCTTCGAGGACATCCAGCTGCCCTACAACATCGTCGGGCCGCACAAGACCGCGCGCCTCGCCGTGCTCTCGCGCCGCGGCCGCATCACGGTCAGCGCCGACCACAGCGAAGTGTTGGATGGCCTGGAGGCCGCCGCCGCGGCAGAGGGCGTCCGCATCCGCGTTATGCCGGACCTCGAGACTGAGATTGAGCGCACCGGCGCATCGCCGGAGCGGGTCGTCGCGCTGGCGCAGCAGATCGTCGCCAGCCCGCACCTGGAGTTCGCCGGCCTCTTCGTCTACCCCGCCAACCCGGTCATCCGTCCGCGCCTGCAGGAGACACTGGCGCGTCTCGCCAGCGCCGGCATCGAGGTGCCGGAGGTCAGCGGGGGCGGCACCGGCGCCGCGCAGACCGCGCATGAGCTACCCGAGCTAACGGAGCTGCGCGTGGGCACCTACATCTTCAACGACATGAACACAGTGCAGGGCGGCTGGGCTACGCTGGACGACTGCGCCATGAGCGTGCAGGTCACGGTCGTAAGCCGGCCATCACCTGACCGCGCCATTCTCGACAGCGGCAGCAAGACGCTGGCGGCGGACCGCGTGAATGATGGCCACGGCCACATCCGCGAGTATCCGGGCGCGCGCATCTACAAGCTCAATGAGGAGCACGGCTTCGTCGATCTGTCGGCCTGTGAGCGCCGCCCGCGCATCGGCGAGCAGGTGCATGTCGTGCCGGTGCACACCTGCGTCGTCAGCAACCTGCACCACCATCTCTACGGCGTACGCGATGGCCAGGTTGAGCAGGAGTGGGAGGTTGCTGCGCGCGGGCTGGTACGCTGAATCAATCGCGGAAGGGGTCGCAGTAGTTCACGCCCAGACGCCGCAGCCGTGGCAGATGCCCGCGCAGGCGCCGCTGAAAGTCCGCGTAGTCGCGCGACGACGGAGCCGTCCACAGCGCCTCTGCCAGCGCCGCGGCCCGCGGCCAGGTCATGTATTCGACCAGCGCTTCCTGCGGCAGATACTCCGTCCAGACGTTGCCCTGGCCGCCCAGCACATGCGCCTGCTGCGGCTCAGCGATACCGGCGACCGGTTCGAATTCGTAGACGCGCTCGAGCGGCAGGTAGCCGCCGATGGCCGGCGGCTCGCTTCCCACGTCGGCACGCTGATAGTAGTCGAAGTAGCAGTGCGTGTTGGGTGACATGACGACGTCGTGACCGGCGCTGGCGGCTGCGATGCCACCATCGGCACCGCGCCAGCTCATCACGGTGGCGCCGGGCGCGAGGCCGCCCTCAAGGATTTCGTCCCAACCGACTAAACGCCGGCCCTTACTACTCAGGAAGCGTTCGATGCGGCGAATGAACCAGCTTTGCAGCTCCTCTTCGTCGCGCAGACCTTCCTGCCGCATGCGCTCCTGACACTTCGGGCAGACCGCCCAGCGCGTCTTCGGGCATTCGTCGCCGCCGATGTGGAGGTACTCGCCAGGGAAGAGGGCCATCACCTCGGTCAGTATGCTCTCGAGGAATTCGAAGACCTCATCGTTGCCCGCGCAGAACACCTCGTCGCTGATGCCCCAGCGCCGCCGCACCTCATAGCCCGAGCCGCGGCAGCCCAGCTGCGGGTAGCTGGCCAGAGCCGCCAAGGCATGACCCGGCATTTCTATCTCGGGCAGAACCGTAATGTGACGCTTACGGGCGTATGAGACCAGCGCACGTATTTCGTCCTGCGTGTAATAGCCGCCGTAGGGCTGCCCGTCGAGCGTGTTGCGATCCGCCGGCAACGGCGATTCCGCGCGCTGCGCGCCCACTTCAGTCAGACGCGGCCAGCCCTTGATCTCGATGCGCCAGCCCTGGTCTTCGGTCAAGTGCCAGTGAAACAGGTTCAGCTTGTGCAGCGCCATCAGGTCGAGCGTCTTGAAGAGGAAATCGAGCGGATAGAAATGGCGGCCGACATCCAGGTGCAGGCCTCGCCAGCGATAGCGCGGCGCGTCTTCGATGCTCAGGCAGGGCATGGTCGCCGCGGTGGCTTCACCCTGCAACAGCTGACGCAGCGTCTGCGCTCCATACCACAGGCCCGCCTCGTCCGCCGCCTGCAACGCGACCGACTTCGGCGTCACATGCAGCCGATAGCCCTCCGCGTCTATGTCGGATGACAGCGTCAGCCTCAGACAGTTCGTTGCGTCTGCATCCTCTGTCAGCGGCAGCGGCAGACCCGTCGCCGCACGCAGCAGATCGGCGCAACGCTGCGCCGCGGGCTGCAGGCCGGCCGCGGCCTGGATGCTCGTCGCCGCAGTGAACGCGAAAACGCCCGCCTCACGCTGCAGCGAACGCGGCAGTGGAACGAGAGCGAGCGTTTCGTCATTCATATTGCCTGACCCGCTCAGGTCTGCTTGAGCAGCGGCTCGGCTTCAACCCGCTCACGATAGCCGGCAACGATCAGCCCGGCCCGACCCATGCTCTGGCCATAGGCCTGGCGGTTGTGCGGGTCGCGATAGCCCATGCGCACCATGCGCCGCGGATTGCGCGTGGTGTTGATGTAGGAGCCGTGTACGGTGTGATAGCAGAAGAGCACCACGTCGCCGCGTTTGGCCGGCACCGGCACCGTGTCTTCCAGCTTCCACTTGTCCGTGGGCAGATGCGGCGTGCAGGGGCCGTCTTCGGTCATGGTGATGTGCTTGAGCGCGCCATTCTTGTGCGAGCCCTTCAGGAAACGGATTTCGCCATTTTCGTGGCAGGTGTCGTCGAGGTGTACCAGCACGTCGATGAAGCGGCCGTTCTCGTGGGCGTAGAAGGGATGATCCTGGTGCATCGGGAAGGGATGCCCGGTCTGCGGCGGCTTGATGTGCATGGTGGTGTGATGCAGCTCGACATTGGGGCCGATGAGGGCCGCCAGCGCCGACGCCAGACGCGGATTGGTCACCGCCCTGGACCAGGCGGCGGAATAGAGATGCAGGTCGTGCATGGCCGTGAGCTTCGACTGTTTCTCGATTTCCGGGTTCATGTAGGCCTGCCGCCAGGGGCCGCTCCAGCCTTCGCTGGTGAAGGACCAGTCCTGCACGAGACGGTCCAGTTCATCGGCCAGCTCATCCGCCTCGGCCTGCGTGAACAGCCCGGGAATACGGAGGAAGCCGTTTTCATTGTAAAAGTTCACATCCTGTTGCGAGATCATGTTCTGCGTCCTTCGCGAATGCGCCTTGCTTGCACTGCGCCGAGTATACCTGCTGTGCAGAGATTTCAAGAGTCTGCGGCGGAAATTGCGAGCGCTGCGCTGGTGTATAGTAAAGGCTCTCCGTCAGTCACTACCCCGGAGCCAGGATGCATCGTCCGCGTTTCTACCTGCGCCTCGCCTGGCAGAACCTGCGCGGCAACGCACGCTGGACGATTTTTGCCATCCTCGGCGTAGCCGCGGGCGTGGCCGCCATGGTCGCCCTGCGCAGCCTGGGGCTCGCCATCAACGACGCCCTGCTGCTCAACCTGCGCGAGGTCAATCGCGGCGACATAAATGTGCGCAGCGTCAGCAGCGGCCCCTTCGTCTTCACCGTGAATCAGGGCGTCTGGGAAAGCAGCGTCTTTAGTGACGGCGAGCTGGAGCGCATCAGCGACCTGGTCGCACAATATGACGGTCGCCTGACCCACTACAGCGTCTATAACAACGTGCAGCTGGCCTCCTTCGACGCTGGCGCTGCCGGCCGGCCCGGAATCATCAGCAGCTTCTTCATCGACCCGCGGACCTTCGCCATCAGCCACGAGGTGCGCACCGACGAGCCGGAGGACGTGCCGCTGAGCCAGTTGCTGGCGGGCGAACGCGAGGTGGTCGTCAGCCGCAAGCTGGCCGATGCGCTGGCGCTGCAGGTGAGCGACCCGGTGCGGGTGTCAGGCAGCGACCAGGCTTACACAGTGACCGGCATCGTGCCCGACCACAGCGAGGCCAACATCCGCGATCTGGCCGCGGCGTTCTTCGGCTTCGCCTATTTTCACCGCGACCAGGCGCAGCAACTGCAGCTCAGTCCTGCGCCCAACCAGATCAGCATCCTGCTGCCCGTCGGCAGCGCGCCGGAGACGATCCGCGAGCTGGGGCTGGCCCTGTGGGCCACCCGCGCCGGCATTTATTCGATGACCACGACGCCGGACCTGTTGTTGCGCAATGCCGCGCTGGCCGAGTTCATCGAACGTTTCGTGGTGCTGACCGGGCTGGTGGCGCTGCTCATCGGCGGCGTGGGTATCGTCAACACCATGCTGGTGCTCACCGGCCGTCGCACGCAGGAAATCGCCGCGCTGAAGACCTTCGGGCTGCGTCGTCTGCAGATCGCGGCCATCTTCGGCAGCGAAGCGCTGCTGCTGGGCCTGGCGGGCAGCATGACGGGCATGCTGGCAGGCTTCCTGCTCAGCCTGACTGTCAGCAGCTTCGGAGAAACCCTGGTCCAGCGGCCCCTGACCTTGCGCCTGTATCCGGAGGCGCTGCTCTTTGGGCTCGGCATGGGGCTGGCGGTCACCCTGATTTTCGGCGTGCTGCCGGTCAGCATCGCGGCGCGCGTACGCCCGGCCATCATTTTGCGACCAGCGCAGACCCACATCCCGCGCGCAGGCCTGGCGGAGCTCGCCTTCGCTCTGAGCGTGTTGCTGCTGGTGGCGGGAGCCATCACCGGCCAGATTATCAAACCTGTTCTCGAGCGGGGGCTGGCCGGCAGGGCCCCGGACGCCACCCTCGCCGGCGTAGCCTTCGTCGCCGCCGCGCTGGCGACGCTTGGCGCGCTGACGGCTGTGTTGTGGCTGCTGCTCTGGCTGGTGGGTCGCCTGCCCCCCGGCGCCAGCATCGAGATGCGCCTCGCCCTGGTCAACCTGGGGGCGCGTCGCCTGCGCAGCGCCGTCACCCTGCTGGCCCTGGGCATCGGGGTCTTCGCGCTCAGCATCGTCAGCTTCCTCGGCCTGGGTGCGCGCCAGGTGCTGCGCTTTCGCTTCGCGGAGTCGCTGGGCGGCAACGTGCTGGTCGTGCCACTGGTGCAACAGGGCATTGGCCAAGTCATGCTCGACCTGCTGCCCGACCTGCAGGAAGAGGTGCGCCACAACACGCAGACCGGCGCCTTCGTCGCGCGGCTGCAGGCCGTCGATGACCAGGCGCTCGCCGGGGCTACCGCCGACCCGCGCCTGCCGCTCATCGTGCGCGAGACGCAGAAGCCTGACTTGCGTAGCGGTACGCTCATCGCCGGCCGGGATCTGACGCCCGCGGACGCCGGTCAGCCGGTGCTCGTGTTGGCCCGTGGCTCGCCGCTGGAGCGCACCCTGGGCGCTGGCTCGCTGGAGGCGCTGGACATCGGGCCGGGCAGCTGGCTGCGTTTGCGCGTCGCTGGCCAGACGCTCGAACTGGAAGTGATCGGCATCGTCAGCAGCAGCAGCAACGCCATCGTGCCCGGCGTCGGCGCCGCCTTTCTGCCAGCCGGCCTGCTCGACCTGAACGACAGCCTGGCGCGCTTCAACATGCTCGACG
The DNA here is from genome assembly GCA_965223965.1 of Phototrophicaceae bacterium. Taxonomy (GTDB): domain Bacteria; phylum Chloroflexota; class Anaerolineae; order Aggregatilineales; family Phototrophicaceae; genus JAGWBD01. Next base: position 316,913 of record CBDCXX010000006.1, on the reverse strand, counting down.
TCGCGCCCGAACAGGTGGACAGCGTGCTGGGGCGCCTCAGCGCAATGCCGCTGCTGCTGGCCGTTGACGTGACCTTCCTCGATGATCTCGTCGCGCGCCTGATTGAACAGATGAGCGCGCTGCCAACTGCCGTCGGCTTGCTGTCGCTGGCCGCGGCCGCAGTCATCATGGGCAACACGGTCACGCTCGCCACGCTGGAGCGGCGCCGTCAGACCGGCGTGCTGCGCGCGCTCGGACTGGGCCGCGGGCGCGTCTTGCGCATCATGTTGATGGAGAACCTGCTGCTGGGCCTGCTGGGCGCCGGGCCGGGCATCGCGCTGGCCGCAGCCAGCCAGTCGCTGCTAACGGCGCTGGGCACAGGCGTGCCACTGCCCCTGCCGGCGGAGGCGCATCCGCTCATGCTGCTGCTGTTGCTGGCCGTCCTGCTGATCGCCTGGCTGGCGACCCTGGCGGGGGCGCGCAGCGCGATTAATGAACCGGTCGCGCAGGTGCTACGCTACGAATAGGGCGTCTGCGCTACACTGGAGCGCAGGGCACAGTTGACAGGAACATGCATGTTTTATCTACAGTACGCGCTGCGCAACTTCTGGCGCAACCGGCGCTGGTCACTCTTCGCCGTTTTCTCGATCGCAGCGGGCGTGGCCAGCATCGTTGCGTTGCGCAGCCTCGGCCTCGCCATCGGCGACTCGCTCACCAGCAACCTGCGCGCCAGCAACCACGGCGACATCACCATCAGCGTCGCCGGCGGGGGCGCGGGCTTCGGCTTCGCCTTTGGCGGCCAGGGAGGCGGCAGCGACGACGCGGACAGGCAACTGGACGACGCTACCCTCGCCCTGCTCGACGACTGGGTGAGCGAGCGCGATGGCGTGTGGAGCACCTGGCTTTCCAGCCCTGCCATACAGATTGCCCTGCCAGACAGCAGCGCTGCCGGCCGGCCGCAGTTCATCACCTCGCTGTTCGTCGACACGGCCAGTTGGCCGCTCTCGCATGAAGTGGTCGCGCTGGACCCGCCGCAGGCGCCCCTCGCCAGCCTGTTCACGGGCGGCAATGAGCTCGTCGTCAGCCAGAACCTGGCCGAATCGCTGGGCATTGTGCGCGGCGACCAGGTGCGCGTCAGCGGCACGGAGGAGGAATTCACGGTGCGCGGCATCGTCGCCACCGAATATGAGGCCGGCCTGCGCAACCCCTTCGCTGCCTTCTTCGGCTTCGCCTACTTCGATCTCGCCAGCGCGGATAAGCTCTCGCTCGACGAAGGCCCCAACCGCGTCAGTATTCTGCTCCCGCCAGAGCAGGCGCCAGACACGCAGGAACAGTCGGATACGCTGACCGACGGCCTGCGTCGGCTGCTGGGGCGCAGCTTCAGGTACACGACTGTGCCCAACCTGCGCGCCGAGAACCAGCTCATCGCCGACCTGACCGGCCAGTTCATCGTGGTCATGGGGCTCGGCGCGATGCTGATCGGCGGCGTGGGCATTGTCAACACCATGCTGGTGATGGTGCGCCGCCGCACCCTGGAGATCGCTGCGCTCAAGACCTTCGGCCTGCACGGGCGCCAGGTCGCAATCCTCTTCATGGTCGAGGCACTGCTGATGGGCATGGCGGGCAGCGCGCTGGGCGCCCTGCTGGGCATCTTTCTGGGCCGCCTCGCCAACAGTTACGGCGAGGCGCTGATCCAGCAGCCGCTCGGCTGGCGCCTGCAACCAGAGGCCCTGCTCTTCGGCGTCGTCATCGGCCTGATTGTTGCCGCGGTCTTCGGGGTGCTGCCAGTGCTGACTGCCGTGGGCGTGCGCCCTGGCATCATCCTGCGCCCCAACGAGACGATTCTGCCGCGCACCGGCCTGCTGCACTCGCTGCTGGCACTGTTGCTGGTCGTGCTGGCGCTGGGGCTCATCGCCGGACAGATTCTGGTGAACACGCTCGCCGGCATCATTGGCACCGCGCTAACCGTGTTGCTACTCGGCGTTCTCATCGGCCTGCTCTGGCTGCTGGTGTGGGTCGTCGGGCGCATTCCGGCCTTCGGCTTCGTTGACCTGCGCCTGGCGCTGCGCAACCTGCGCTCCGGGCGCACGCGCACGGCGACCACGCTGCTGGCCCTCAGCGCGGGCATGTTCGCCCTGAGCAGCATCACCTTTTTCGGCGCCGGCACGCGTCAGATTCTGCAAACCACGCTCAGCGACACCCTTGGCGGCAACGTCATCATCTTCACGCCCGTGCCGGCAATCCTCGCCAATCCGCTCATCGACGGCCGCCTCGACTCCCTGGACGGCGTCAGTTCGCGCACCCGCGTCCTCAGCTACCGGAGCGAGGTTATCGCTATCGACGGCGCGCCAGTCGCCAGTGAAGAAATCATCGCCCGGTCGCGCCAGTTGCGCGAGGAGATGCGCGAGGCTTCGCGCGACGGCAACTTCGGCCGCACGGCCGAGCTTGGCCAGCAACTGGACCAGCTGCCGGACTACACCCTCGACATCTCGGTGCGCGACACGACCGGCAGCAACCTCGGCGGCAACGCGCGCATCGTCGCCGGCCGGCCGTTGAATATGGACGACATCGGCCAGCCTGTGTTGATTGTGCTGGAGGAAGACTTGCAGGAGCTGGGCGCGCCTCTCGGCGCAATGCTCACGCTGGAGATTGACGACACACAGTATGAGGTCGAAATCGTCGGCGTGCAGACCTCCGCCAGTTTCAGCGCCGGCGAGGCAGTCGCGCCGCCTGGCGTGTTGAGCGGCGGCGGCGATCCGGCCATTCAGTTCACGCTGGCCGAAATTGATGCCGAGCACCTCGATGCCGCGCTGCTCAGCCTCTCCGCCCTGCCACTGGTCTTCGCTATCGACATTAGTTTCATCGACGGCCTCATCGGCCGCTTCATCGACCAGTTCAGCGCGCTGCCCACGCTGGTGGGATTGCTGTCGCTGGGCGCGGCAGCCGTCATCATGGCCAACACCGTCGCCCTCGCCACGCTGGAACGCCGGCGCCAGATTGGCATCCTCAAGGCGGTCGGGCTCAAGGGGCGCCGCGTACTCGGCATCATGTTGCTCGAAAATGTGCTCATCAGCCTGCTGGGCGGCCTGCTGGGCCTCGGCCTGAGCGCCATGGGCGTAGCCATCATGAGCCGCTTCGGCATTCAGGCGACCATCCTCATTCCCGCCGACGCAACGCCGGTCGCCATCGCGCTGGTCATCGCCGCCGTCGCCATCGGCGCCCTGGCGACGGTGCTCAGCGCGCGCGTGGCCATCAACGAACGCGCGCAAAACGTGTTGCGCTACGAATGATGCGCGCGCCGTGCTACAATCCCCGGCGGAACTGAACGAGGGTCCATGGACACAGTCCCTGCCGCTGAAAACCTGTCTGTCGAGCTGGCGCCGGAAGCCTGGCGCCTGCTGCACAGCGACCTGCGTGGCTCTCACGAACTGCTCTGTACCGGGCCCGATGCCATGCTGCGCTATTCGGAGGCCTTCGCCTGGTCGCGCCATCTGCCTGCCAGCGGCGCGCTGGCAAACGGCCACGTCGAGCGGATCGTGCTTGGCTGGTCGGAGAGCGACCAGGCCTGGCATCTGGGTCTGCTGCTGACGCCGCAGCTGGCTGCGCTGCGCGACAGCCGCTGGTGCGAACTGGCCAGCTGGCCAGACCCGGACCAGAGCGACTTTCTTGAGCTGGCCGAGCGCGCCGGTCAGAGCCTGGCTGCGCTGACCGAACGCCCCTTCCAGCTGATTGCGCCGCCAGCGCCGGCGCCGGCGCCGCAGGTGCGCGAGCCGCTCTTCGAGGAGGCGCCGCCTCCGCCGGAGCGTCCCCTGCCGCATTTGCCGCTGGCCTTCAGCGATACCTGGTCACTTGAAATCGGCACGACCGACATGTTGCAACTGGTGCGCGACCCGAAGGTGGCCCGCGCCATGACGCGGCGCATCCTGTGGTACACGTTGTGGGCAGCGGTCTATGTCTTCCTCATCGTCGCCAGTCATCTCAGCGGCATTGCCACGTCCGGGCCGCCTTTTCTGCCATTGCTGGCCGCATTCTCCGCGCTGGTACTGGTGTTGCTCATCGCGCGCAACCTTGTTCTTCGGCACAACGCGCCAGACCTGATTATTATTGACAACTATCAACGCCAGATCCGCGCCCGGCGTGGCGCCGCAGTCCTCTGGATCAGGCGCGCGGAGCAGATCCAGTCGATCTACGTGTCGGAGCTGCAGCGCAAACGGCGCCGGCGCGGGGATGGCCTGCAGTACGCCGAGCTGAACCTGCACCTGAGCAGCAACCAGTTTCAACATTTGCTGCAGAGCGCGCAGCCCCATTTGATCACCGGAGAGGATAGCGACGCAGTGCAGGGCGTGAACGTGCTGGACTCAAACAGCTGCAGCACGAACACCCAGGCCGTCGCGCTGCACATCGCGCAGGCGCTCGATTTGCCCGTCTGGCTTGACCGGCGCGGCGGCTGAAGCGCGGCTGACGGCCCTTGCGATCGCTTGCCCGTCTCCTGCTGCCCGCGCTGCTGCTGCTGTTGAGCGCTACTCCCCTTCACGCGCAAGCCAGCAACGTACTCACTGTCGGCGCGACGGTGGACGGGACGCTGAACGACCGGCGGCCGCGCGCGACCTGGGTCTTTGACGGCTTGCGCGGCCAGGTCATCAAGCTGCAGCTGGAGGTCATCTCCGGCGATCTCGATCCTGTGCTGCTTCTGCTGGATGCCAAAGGCGAGGCGCTGGCCGCTGCTGACGACAGCGCCGGGAGTCTCGTGCCGCAGCTGGCGCCGCTGAGCCTGCCCGCCAGCGCGCGCTACAGCGTCGTCGTGGCGCGCCTGGGGCAGGCGCTGGGCACGACCTCCGGCAACTACCGCCTGAGCCTGGCACAGATCGGCGTCAGTTCCAACGCCGGCAGCGTGCTGCGTTACGGCGATCAGGTCATCAACCGCATTTCGCAGGAGACGCCGATTGTCCGTTACAGCTTCCACTCCCGTCGCGGCGACGTCATCAGCCTGCGCCTGCGCCGCTCCTCCGGCGATCTCGACCCCTGGCTGCAGCTGCAAGACAGCGAAGGGCGCGTGCTGGCCACCAATGACGACGCCCTTGACGGGCCAGCGCCGCGTGACAGCCGCATCAGCGAGCATCTGGTCGAGGCCGACGGCGAATACCAGATCATTGCCTCGCGCTATGGCCAGGAGGCCGGAACCAGCAGCGGCAACTTCGTGCTCTCCCTGAACGAGGCCGATTTCAGCGGCCTTGGTAACACGCCGGGCACCGCCATCCCGCTGAAGTCCGGCATCAGCGGGCGCGGCGATCTGAACGACGAACAACATTTGCGCTACTACCAGTTTGCGGGTGCGGCGGAGGAGCTGGTCAACATCCGCATGGAGCGGGCCAGCGGTTCGCTCGATCCGCTGCTGGTGCTGAGCGACAGCCGGTCGCGCGAGCTGATCAGCGACGACGACAGCGCTGGCGGCAAGAACGCCCTGATCGAGGACTTCGTCCTGCCGGAGGACGGCGTATACACCATCCTCGCCACGCGCTTCGAGGGCGCCGCAGGCACATCGAGCGGCCGCTACCGCCTCGAGCTACTGCTGCCCGCCCTCGTCCTCGAAGACTTGCCGCCGGATACGCAGCTGATCAGTCCGGACCGCGCGCAGCAGGCGCGTATCGACGACGACAGGCCGGCGCGGCTGTATGCCTTCCCGGGCGGGGCCGACGACGTCGTCACCATCACCATGGATCGCAGCAGCGGCAACCTCGACGCCGTACTTTACCTGCTCGACGCAGAGCAGACACTGCTTGTCAGCGACGACGATACCGGCCCCGGGCGCAACGCGCGCATCGGCAATTTTACGCTGCCGGCCGACGGCATCTATCTGCTGCGGGCCACGCGCTACAGCGGCGACGATGGCGCGACCAATACTGCGGGCGGCTTCAAACTCACCCTGACGCGGCGCATCAGCCCGTGACACTGCTCATCGCGACCGGCAACGAAGGCAAGCTGCTTCAGTTTCGCGCGCTGCTGGCGGCGCTGCCCTTGAAGCTGGTCGGCCCGGCTGACGTCGGCCTGCAGGCGCTCGAGGTCGCCGAGGACGGCGACACGCTGGAGGCCAACGCGACGCACAAGGCGCGCGTCTGGTCAGCGGCCAGCGGCCTGCCCGCCCTGGCGGATGACACCGGGCTCTTCGTGGACGCGCTGGATGGCGCGCCCGGCGTCTACCCGGCGCGCTGGGGCGGCCCGGGCCTGAGCATAGCGCAGCGGCGTCAGCGTCTGCTGGAGGCGCTGGGCGACTTGCCGCCGGCGCAGCGGGGCGCCCGCTTCCGCTGCGTGATCGCCGTCGCCTGGGGCGAGCGCCTGGAGCTGGCCAGCGGCGATTATGCAGGCTGCATCGCCCAGGCGGAGATGCTTGGGCCGGCCGGCTTCGGCTACGACTCGATCTTCATTCCCGAGGGCGCCGAACGTTCCTGGGCGCAGCTGCCGCCGGAAGAGAAGAATCGCCACAGTCACCGCAGCCTGGCCGCCGCGCGCATCCTGCCCACGCTGCGTCAGTTAATGCCGGAGCTACGCGCGGGCGGTTGATTTATTGTCGATCTTCGGAGTAACAAGTGAGCAATAGACTCCCCGAAGTCCCTAAACCAGACGGTAGCGACCTGGCTCGTAAGGCAATGGTAGCAATTGCGTCTGTCATTCCTTTCGCTGCCCCGGTTGTTGACATGGTGTTGCCTTCACCATTCGGGAACAAATTGATCAAGTGGCTCATGGAGTTGAAAGAGGACTTTGAGAAACTTGAGAAGAAGGTGGGTGAACTTGATGCAAAGGCCCTTGCGGAAGACGAGGAATTCATGACGACGATGCTGAATGCAGCAAGAATTGTCTCCTACACACATCGCAAAGAAAAGCACGAGATGCTACGCAACGCTGTCCTGAATTCCGCCTTGCCTGATGCACCTGAAGACGATGAGCGAACTGCATTTATCAACCTGATTGAAGAGTTTTCTGTAGCACACATTATGATTCTCCTTTCTCTCAAGCAGTTTAAGGCTCCACAGGGGCTTTCTCTTTCCCTATCCGATCCTCAGTGGCGAATTAATTCGCAACTTAATACACTGTATGACTTGTTGAGCAAACATCTTCAAGAGCCCAGACCACAGTATCAATTTTTCATTTCGATTCTTTCCGATGTTTACAACAAAGCGTTGATTGCCAACTACCACTCGGACGAATCTCATCCTTCGTCCCCGTCAAGAAGGAGTTACTGTCCAGAATTGACAAACTTCGGTCACAGATTCCTCGATTTCATTGAGTCCCCTCTCGACGGCTGAGCCTCCTGGCTACGCCCGCGCGGTTGAGCCGCCGCGGCCGTTGTTCATGCGGAACACGGGCGTGGGGCCGGCGTAGCTGCCGGACTGACCCAGCGCGCTGCAGCGTCGCACTGCGCCATCGCCGAAGCGGTTGCGGATGTTGTCCATGGCCGCCTGCAAGGCCAGCTCGCGCCGCGCCTCCCACAGCTCCAGTTGACGCCCGTATTCGTCCGGCTCCAGGCTGCTGACGCGCACGCCAATCAGGCGCACCGGCCGGCCGCGCGGCCAGTAACTCTCGAAGAGCGCCTCCGCCGCCTGCCAGATCAGCAGGTCGTCGTTGACGGCGACGGGCAGCGTCGTCTGGTGCATCACGGTCGTGAAATCCGACCAGCGCAGCGTGAGCGTCACGGTTTTGCCGCGCAGCCGTTGCCGCCGCAGCCGCAGGCCGACGCCCTCCACCAGATCGCGCAGTTTGCGGCGGATGCGCGGGCTCTCGCGCTGGTCGCGCAGGAAGGTGCTGCTGTGGCCGACGGATTTGGTGACGAAGGAAGTTTCGACGATGCGCTCGTCGATGCCGCGGGCGTGCTGGCCGAGTTCGTAACCGTATTTGCCGAAGCGGCGGATGAGGTCGCGCACGGGCCAGCGCGCCAGTTCGCCGATGGCAGTCACGCCCATGGCGCGCAGGCGCTCCGTGGTCTTCGGGCCGCAGCCCCACAGGTCGTCCACCGCCAGCGGCGCGATGAAGTCCGCCTCCGCGCCCGGCGCGATGACCTTGATGGCGCGCGGCGGGACGTCACCGCTGCCGCTGCGCTTGGCCGCGTTGGTGGCCATTTTGGCGATCAGCTTGCTGGTGCCGGCGCCGATCGAACAGGGCAGCTGCAGCTGACGCTGGATGCGGGCCTGCAGCGCGCGCGCGATCAGCGCGGGGTCGCCCGGCAGCCCGGTGATGTCGAGGAAAGCCTCGTCGATCGAGACCGGCTCGACCATCGGCGTCAACTCGTGCAGCAGGGCCATGACCCGCGCCGAGATCTCGCTGTAGTTGCCAAAGCTGTGCGAGATGATCAGCAAGTGTGGGCAGAGGCGCAGCGCCTCGCCCGTGGGCATGGCGGAGCGCACGCCATACTTGCGCGCGGGCCAGGAACAGGAAGCGACCACGCCGCGCTGTCCCGGCTGACCGCCGACCGCGAAGGCCTTGCCGGCCAAGGAGGGATCGTGCAGCTCTTCAACGGCGCAGAAAAAGGCGTCCAGATCGAGATGCAGGATAATGCGGTTCATGCGGGACATGGCGCCAAACCCTTGTGATGATAATTAACACAATATTAGCACATATGTTCTATTCCTGTCAACACCTGTGCAGGGCCATGGCTGCGACGCTACAATCGCCTCCGGCGTCTCCGCAGACCGGCAGCCTGGGCAGACCATGCGCATCGAACATCTTTCGCTGATCAATTTCCGCAACTACGCCCGCCTCGAATGGACGCTGCCGCCTGGCACCACCCTCATTCACGGCGCCAACGCCCAGGGCAAGACCAGCCTGCTGGAGGCCATTTGCTACCTGGCCCTGTCGCGCTCGCCCTGGAGCAGCAGCGACCGTCAGCTCATCCACTGGCGCGCCCAGGAGGAGCCCATCCCCTTCGCGCGCCTCTCCGCCGAAATCAGCTCACGGCACAGCCCGCTGGAGCGCCTTGAGGTCACGCTGCTGCTGGAAGACGCGGGCATGGCGACGCCGCGCTTCAAAAAAGTGCTGCGCCTCAATGGCGCGGACAAGCGCGTGATGGACCTCGTCGGGCGGCTGAACGCCGTGCTCTTCCTGCCGCGCGACCTCTCGCTCATCGAGGGTTCGCCCGCAGACCGGCGCCAGTTCATCGACAACACCCTGGCGCAGGTCGACGCGGACTATCTGGACGCGCTGACCAGCTTCGGCAAGCTGCTGCCGCAGCGCAACGCCCTGCTACGTCGCATCCAGGAGCAACGCGCGGCGCCGCACGAACTGGACTTCTGGGACGCGCAGCTGGTGCAGGCGGGCGCCGTACTCATCGCCGCGCGGCAACGCTTTCTGCGCGAGCTGGAGGGCACGGCCTGCCGCGCCCATCACGACCTGACGGGCGGCCGCGAGACGCTGGCGCTACGCTATCAACCCAGCTTCGCGCCGACCGCCGCCGGCGACGGCCAGCTCTCCTTCAACATGCAGGGCCTTGACCTGCATCGTGAACTGGACGCCGCCGACATCGCGCCGCAGTACGCCGCCCGCCTGACGGAGGAACGCGCGGAGTCGCTCAGCCGCGGCTTCACGCTCAGCGGACCGCACCGCGACGAGCTGCGCATCCACATCAACGGCCATGACGCCGGCCTCTACGGCAGCCGCGGCCAGGCGCGTACCGCGGTGATGGCGCTCAAACTGGCGGAGCTGGACTGGATGCGCGCGCGCATCGGCGAGCCGCCCCTGCTGCTGCTGGACGAGGTCGTCGCGGAGCTGGATGCCAACCGCCGCAACTGGCTGCTGGAGCGCCTGGATGGCTCGGCGCAAACGCTGCTGACCACCACCGAGCTGGATATCTTCACGCCGCGCTTCCTGCAGCACGCCGCCGTACTACACATCGTCGCCGGCCAGATTGCGTCGCACGCGCAGCAAGCGGAATCGTGAGACGACTGCGCAATCTGCGCAGCGTCTACTACGGCTGGCGCATCACACTGGCCCTAGCAATCACCGAGACGGTTTCCTGGGGCATCATTTATTACGCATTTTCAGTCTTCATCAGCCCGATGGAGCTGGACACCGGCTGGACGCGCACGCAACTGACCGGCGCCTTCTCGCTGGCGCTGCTGCTGCGCGGCGCCATGGCCGTGCCCGTCGGCATCTGGATCGACCGTCATGGCGCGCGCCTGCTGATGACAACGGCGTCGCTGCTGGCCAGCGGACTCGTGATCCTCTGGTCGCAGGCCAGCGGGCCGCTGACGTACTATCTGGTGTGGGTCGGGCTGGGCGTGTGCATGGCGGCCCTGTTCTATGAGCCGGCCTTCACGGTCATCGCCAACTGGTTCCTGCGGCGGCGGGCGCGGGCGCTGGCCTTCATTACCTTCATCGCCGGCTTCGCCAGCACTATCTTTCTGCCGCTGGCCGACCTGCTGTTGCAGCGCCATGGCTGGCGCACAGCCGTCCTGCTGCTGGGCATTGTGCTGGCCATCACCACCGTGCCGCTGCACGCGCTGGTGCTGCGGCGGCGCCCGGCGGACATCGGCCTGCAGCCGGACGGCGCACAGGAGGCGGACGACACTGCGGCAACGGCTCCTTCCCGGTCAGTGCGCGAGGTGCTGCGCGGCGGCGGCTTCCGGGCGCTGACGGCGGCCTTTTCACTGGCCATGCTGGCCGGCAACGCCATCCGTGTCCACTTCGTCCCCTTCCTGCTGGACCAGGGCGTGACGTCCAGTCTGGCGGCGACCGGCGCCGGCGCAATCGGCGCGGCGCAGGTGCTGGGGCGGCTGTTCTTCGCGCCCTTCACCGAGCGCTTTTCGCTGCGCCTGCTGACGGCGGGCACCTTCGTGCTGCAGGCGCTGGCCCTGCTGCTGTTGCTGACGGTCAGGGCCGCCTGGGGCATCTGGCTCTTCGTGCTGCTTTTCGGCGCGGGCATCGGCGCGGCCACCCTGTTGCGGCCCGCCATCCTGGTGCAGCGCTACGGCGCGGCGCAGTTCGGCCGCATCAGCAGCGTGATGGTCGTCTTTCTGACCCTGGCCGGGACAATTGCGCCCGTCGGCGCCGGCACGCTTTACGACCACTTCGGCAGCTACGGGCCCATGCTATGGCTCACCACCGGTATCATGCTGGCGGCCATGCTGGCCATGTTGCTGGCGCCGGGGCCGGCTACCAGGGACGCAGGTAGCTAAATTCGGGCAGCTCGTCCGGATCCTGAGTACGCCAGTGAAAGCTGTTGATCGAGGCGGTCTCCGGGTAGCCGTCCGTCACCCCGTATTGTGGGAGGCTCTGCTTGCCCTTGACATCCGGCGGATCTCCGGCGGCCAGCAGGATAGCGAAGGCGATCACGTCGCCGTGTGAGACCGCGGCCACCTCGCCTTCCGGCCAGGCCCGGCGCATGTCTGCCAGGAAGGCCTGGCCCCGGCGCGCCACGTCTTCCGGCTGGTCATACTCCGGCCCGCTGCCGCTGTAGAGGTCCCAGTCCCGCGCGAACAATTCGCTCAGGGGTCTCCCTTCATGCGGCGTGTTCACCTCGATCAGGCGCTCGTCGATGTGAACCGGCAGGCCCCCGTTGTGGGCGGCGAGGATGGAGGCCGTTTCGCGGGCGCGTTGCATGGGGCTGGCATGCAGCGCAGCCAGCGGGCGCGATTTCAACCATTGCGCTGCAGCCTGCGCCTGCTGCTGGCCGCACTGGCTGAGACGATAGCCGGGCAGACGACCATACATCAGGTGCTGCGGGTTATGTACTTCGCCGTGGCGAACCAGATGGACGGTGAAACTCATGGGAGACTCCTGTGCCTGGCTTTCACCAACGACGTTGTGTGACCGCTGGTTAACTTTACAGATAAAGCCTGAATATGATAAGATTTACATAGATTAACTTTGCAGAGTCACTGCTACGACAAAGGGGACATCATGATTAAAGATGTGATGCAGACCGCGCTCAACGCGCAGATCAACGCCGAGTTGAGTGCATATTACACCTATCTGTCCATGAGCGCCTGGTTCGAATATCGCGACTTCCGCGGCTTCGCCGCCTGGATGCGCCGGCACGCGGACGAAGAGCTCGCGCATGCCATGAAGATCTACGACTTCGTCAACGAGCGCGACGGCCGCGTTCTGTTGAAACCGTTGCCGCAACCCACTACCGACTGGGACACGCCGCTGGCGGCCTTCAAGGACGCCCTGAAGCACGAACAGCACGTCACGCAACTCATCAACGAACTGGTCGCGTTGGCGACGAAGGAGAACGACCAGGCCAGCTTCAGCTTCCTGCAATGGTTTGTGGACGAGCAGGTGGAAGAGGAATCCATCGTTGACGAGGCCATCCAGGACCTCAACCTCGTCGGCGATTTCGGCCCCGGCCTCTTCCTGCTCGACCGTGAGCTGGGCACCGCTCCGCCCGCTGCAGAGGACGCGTAAGCGCTATCCCGCGGCAGCGGCCACGGCCGCGAAGTCGATCTCGAGCCTGACCTCTTCCGAAACGTTCGAGACGGAAGGCACGCTGGGGATGGTGAGGCCGAGATCGGCGTGGCGCAGCGACGTGTGCGCCGTGCCGCTCAAACGCTCCTCGCTCTCCAGCGTGATACTGGCGTCGAAGCTGAGCTGCTGAACCGCGCCGGCGATGCGCAGCTCGCCGACAATCTGCAGTTCGAAGGGCTCGCCGACTGTCACGCCTTGCGGCAGGCCCTTCAGTTCCTGAGGCTCAAACACCGCGAATTCGTATTCGTCCTGGCCCGATTTCAGGATGAAGGTGCGCAGCGCCCGGTTGCGATTGCCGTTGTCGGTTGCCAAGGTGCGCGCGTTGATGCGAATTACTCCGATGGTCGATGCCGCCGGATTGCCCTGGTTGACGCTGATGTCGCCGGCGACCTGGTCGGTGGCGCCGACAACAGTGAAGTCTGCGCCGTTCAACACCTCGTCGATGATGAAGCGTACTTCAGATTCTTCCGCCACGATGCTGAATACTGTGGCGTTGTCAGCGGCCGTCAGGCCGGGCGCGCTAATAGCCTCGCTGGGATGCTCAGAGCCTCCCTGAACAAAAAGTAAGGCCGAGTTGACGACCTCGCTGACCAGGTCAGTGCCGCCCTGAAAGTAGAGCACGGCCGCAAGAATGCCGAGGGCCAGTGCGACGACGATTCCCAGACCCAGAATGATCCGCAGCAATGTGCGCATGTAAGTTTCCTTATTGATTGCCGCGAATGATAGCCACTACCTGCAGCCCTGAACAGGCCCTGTGCTATCATGGTCGCCATGCCGCGCGTCCTGCTCATCTCCCGCTGCCCGCCCTGGCCACTGCACCTGGGCGACCGCCTCATCATCTGGCATCTGGCGCGCGAACTGGCACAGCGCGGCTATACCATCGACCTGCTGGCTTTCACCAGACAGCCCGAAGATCACGACGAGATCTCCCGCTACCGATCATACTTCGGTGATGTCTCACTCTTCGACGAGCCATTGCGCAGCCAGAGCACGCTGCTACGCCGACTGCTGCTGCCGCAGACGCGCTTTCCGCAACTTGCAGCCCGGGCCAGCTCACCAGCCATGTGGCGGGCCATCGAAGACCGGGTCCGCAGGTACAACTATGATTGCGTGCATTTTTTCGGCGGCATTCAGGTCAGTGAATACCGCCATGCCATTGGAGATCTGCCTGCCCTGATCACACCCTATGAGTCCTACAGCCTGTACCTGAAGCATGAAATTGCTGCCCGAAACGGTTTGGCGCCAGGTTCCAGGATGCGTCATCACATGGCACGGCGCTTCGAATCCTGGATGTTTACTCCCTTTCTGAGCCGTGTGGTTATCTCCGAAAGCGACCGCGCGGAGTTGCGCAACATCAATCCGGGACTGGACTGGGAAGTCATCCCGATTGGCGTCGACCTCGAGTATTTTCAGCCGCGGCAGGAACCGCGTGAGCCGGCCACACTGATCTTTACCGGGAATTTTGACTACGAGCCGAATGCAGAAGCCGCAGTCTGGCTGGCCCACGAACTGATGCCAGTGCTACGCCACCAAGTACCCGGAGCAAAATTATGGCTGGTAGGGAACGTTTCCCATGTTGCAACACACGCTCTGGCAAGCGAGGACATCCACGTCAGCGGACGCGTGCCGGATCTGAGGCCCTGGCTGGCGCGGGCGACTCTCTTTGTCTGTCCGCTGCAATTGGGGGCGGGCATCAAATTCAAGGTGCTGGAGACCCTGGCGGCGGGTTGTCCGCTGGTTGCTACGCCACTGAGCGTGGACGGCACCGCGGTCGTGCCCGGCCGGCATGCCCTGCTGGCAGATCGAAGTGACTTGCCCGCTGCAGTGCAAAACCTGTTGGACGACGCCGCGATGCGCGACAAACTGGCGCGCGCAGGACGGCAACTTGTCGAAGATCAGTACAGCTGGCAGCAGGTCGCAGTGCGCTACGCAGCGCTCTACGAGTCACTCGGAGCTGAACGGCCTTGCCAGTGAACTGGGCGCGCCTCGTCTCCCTGCTGCTGAGTCCGCCGCCAGTCTGGGCGTTGATGGCCGTGCCGGTGGCGCTGCGCGATGCGGAGAGCACTGCGCAGGGCCTGCGCAATGCGGGCCTCTACGGGCTGCTGGTCAGCCTGCTGCCCATGCTCTACGTGGCGCTGATGGTGCGCCGCGGAGAGATCAGCTCGATGGACATGCCGCTGCGCGCGCAGCGCAGACGGCCCTTCCTCGTCTCCATCGCCTGCACGGCCCTCGCCTGGTGGATTTTGCAGAGCAGCGGCGCGCCCGGCGTGATGCCCTTCTTCGCGCTCTGCAGCCTGGCGCTGATCACGTCGATCGCGCTCATTACGCTGGTCTGGCAGGTCAGCATGCACATGATGAGCATCACGGGCGTGATGGTCGCGGCCTACGCCTTTTTCGACCCTGGCTGGGCCTTGCTGGTGTTGCCGCTGTGGTTGCTGGTGGCGGCGGCGCGCCTGCAACTGGGCCGCCATAACCCGGCGCAGTTGCTGGGCGGCGCTTTGGTGGGCGTGCTGGTGCCCCTGACGCTCTTCGCGCTGCAGTGAGCGCGTTCAGCCCTGCGCCAGCAAGGCTTCCACTTCCGCGCGCCGCGGCATGGCCGGCGAGGTGCCGAAGCGCGTGACGGAGAGCGCCGCGGCGGCATTGGCGAAGCGCAGGGCCGCTTCCAGCGTCAGCTCTTCCGCAAGCGCTACTGCCAGGCCGCCGTTAAAAGCGTCACCGGCGCCGGTGGTATCCACCACCTGCACATCAAAGGCGGGCACCTGACCGCTTTCCGTCTTCGTTGCCCAGCGTGCGCCCGCAGAGCCCAAAGTCTGAATGAGCGTCTGCTGTTCATGCGCGACCAGTGGACGCAGGTCCGCCGGAGTCGCGCCGAAGAGCGTGGCAAGCTCGGTTTCGTTGGGCGTGAGCCAGCTGGCACCCGCGATGAACTCCTGATCCAAAGGCACGGCCGGCGCCGGATTGAGGATGCTGCGCACGCCTGTTTCCCGTCCCAGGTGCATGGTGTAGGCCACGGTGTCCAGCGGAATCTCCAGTTGCAGGACCAGCAGATCGGCGCTGGCGATGAGCGTTGCCGCCACGTCAACGTCGGCGCGCGAGACTGCCAGGTTGGCGCCCCCCGCGACCACGATGGCGTTCTCGCCGGCGTCATCCACCCAGATAGGCGCAACACCCGTGGCCAGCTCTGCGTCGCGCACGACGAACTCCGTGTTGATGCCCTCGCCCTGCAAAAAGGCCAGCGCCTCCGCGCCGTAGGCGTCTGCGCCGACGCGACCAACGAAGCTGACCTCCGCGCCCAGGCGCGCGGCCGCCACCGCCTGGTTGGAGCCCTTGCCGCCCGGCCCGGTGCTGAAGACCTTGCCATGCACCGTCTCGCCGGGCAATGGCAGCCGCGCCATGGTGGTGGTCAGGTCCATGTTGAAGCTGCCTACGACGACGATCCGCGCGCTCATTTCCCGCTCCTGGAAAAACGCCTCGTTCGGGAATGGATGGGAGTCGAACCCACCGCGGCCTGCTCAGCGCAACCCGCCACCGGTTTTGAAGACCGGGGCATCCACCGGGACACAACCATTCCCCTCTGCGGCGCCCAGTATAGCAGCCCGTGCCCGGCCTTGCGCCCGGCATTTGCTATACTGGCGGCTCCCGTGTGAAGCGAGGCGGACTTGACTGCGGCGACCCGAATCTTGCAGCGGCGACGGCGGCGCAGAGCGCTGCGCAGGGCCCGTCAGCAGCGCCTGGGCCAGGGGCTGGGCGCTCTGCTGCTGGCAACTGCGCTGCTGCTGATACTGCCGGCCGGAGGCGCCTGGTGGATGTATCAGGACGCGCTGTCTGCGCTGCCACCACTGCCAGCAGGCGGCCAGGCGGCGCCCACTGCCGGCCCGTCTCACTTCTACGATCGCAGCGGCGCGACCCTGCTGCTCAGCGTGCGTGAAGTCACGAACGACGCAACTTCCTGGGTGACGCTGGCGGAGTTGCCAGAACCCCTGGTGGCAGCCACCCTGCTCATGGAAGACCCCGACTTCCTGACGCGCCCCGCGCCCTCCCCCGTGACCACGGCACTGCGCCTGTGGCAAAATCTCATCGGCAGGCCGCTGCCGCCGGAGCAGACGCTGACAGCACGCCTCGTGCGCAACCTCTACGCGCCGCCCGCTGCGTTGACGCGCGAACGCGAGATTGTGCTGGCGGCAGAGCTGGAGCGGCTACATTCGCGCGAGGCTCTGCTCGAGTGGCAGCTGAACACCAGCCATTACGGCAACGAAGCCTGGGGCATCGAGGCCGCGGCCCGCCTCTACCTCGGCAAAGCTGCGGCGCAACTGGCGCTGGACGAGATCGCCCTGCTGGCCGCCATCCCGCCCGCGCCCGCGCTGAATCCGCTGCAGAACGAGGTCGCCGCCCGCATTCGCCAGGACGAAGTGCTGCGCAACCTGCAGGTCGCGGCTGCAATCAGCGCTGATGAAGCTGCCGCGGCCTCCGCGACGGTGACGCAACTGCAGGCCCGCAACAGCCAGGCGCCCCGCTTCGCGCCGGATTTCAGCGCCTACGCCCGCCGCCAGGCGCGCGCCATCCTTGATGCCCAGGACCTGGATGGTGAGCGCCTGCTGGCGCGCGGCGGCCTGCGCATCCTGACCACGCTCGACCTCTCGCTGCAGGAGCGCGCCGACTGTCTGCTGCAGCTGCATCTGGGGCAGCTGGCGGCAGCGCAATCGCCGGCCCTGCCCTGCGCCGATACGGAACTACTGGCCCCGGCGCTCGCCATGGCGCAGCCACCGCAGGAGGCTGCGCTGGTCTTTATCGACCTGCGCAACGGCGAGCTGCTGGCAATGCACGGCGACGCGACCAGCTTGCGCTTTCCGCCCGGGCCGCTGTTGCAGCCCTTCGTCTACTTCGAGGCCTTCCGCAGCGGCAGAACAACAGCGGACATGCTGCTGGACATCCCGCTGGAACTGCCTGGCGCAATCGAGGGCCTGATCTACACACCGGCAAACGCTGACGGGCGCTATCGGGGCCCGCTCAGCCTGCGCGAGGCCATGAGCGCCGGCCTGCTGCCGCCGGCGGTGCAGCTGGCCAGCGAACTGCGCCTCGAAACCATCCTTTCGCGCGCGCGCAGCCTGGGCCTGGTCAGTCTTGATGAAAATGCCAGTCCCGGCCTCTCGCTGCTGGAACACGGCGGTGAGGTTTCCATGCTGGATCTCGCCTACGCCTACGCGCTCTTCGCCACGCAGGGCGAGCAGCGCGGGCTGCAGCTGGAGCCGACGGCGGCCAGTACGCGCGGACGAGATCCGCTCGCCGTGCTACGCATTGAGGACGCGCAGGGCCAGCTGCTGTGGCAGGCGCCGCGCACTGATGGCGCGGACTGCAACGCAGCGCCGGATTGCACGCCGGTCTTCGCCGGTGAGCTGGGCTATCTGGTGAACGACGTGCTGGCAGACCAGGCGGCGCGTGCGCGTGTGCTGGGCGAGGCGGACGTGCGTCTGCTGGACATTGACCGGCCGGCCGCGGTGGTCAGCAGCATGACCGGGCAGCGACGCGCGGCCTGGGCATTGGGCTACACGCCGCGCTACCTGGTGGGCGTGCATCTGGGACGCAGCGACGGGGGCTCGATGAGCGCCGAGCTGAGCGGCACAGGCCCCGCGGCCCAGCTCTGGCGCGCGCTGATGCTGGCGCTGCACGAGGGCCAGGCGCCCGAAAACTGGACGGCGCCGCAAGAGATCGTTGAGGCGGAAGTGTGCGAGCGTTCCGGTCTGTTGCCCAACGGCATCTGCCCCATGCGCCGCGAACGCTTCATCAGCGGCGTCTTGCCGCAGCGGGTGGACAGCCACTGGCAGCTCTTCGCCCTCAACGCGCGCAACGGCCGCCTCGCCACGGTCACCACGCCGCCGGAGCTACTCAGCCAGCGCATCTACTTCGTCCCGCCGCCGGAGGCCCTGGCCTGGTGGCGGGCCGGCGCCTTGCCGCTGCCGCCGGACCTGCTCGACGCGCCCGACCAGGCGGCAACGGGCCTGGCGCAGCCGGAACCCTTCGACTGGGTGGGCGGCGTGGTGGAGATTCGCGGCAGCCTCGATCCACAGGATATGAACTACTATCTGCTGGAGTATGGCGCCGGCCTGAAGCCGCTCGTCTGGCAGCACATAGGCGCTGGCAGCAGCGCGCCGCCCGAACGTGGCCTGCTGGGCAGCTGGGATACGAGCGGGCTCGCCGGCCTGCACAGCCTGCGCCTCACCATCGTGCGCGCGGACGGCACGCGCGAATCCGGGCTGCGCCAGGTCACGGTCGACAATGAGGCGCCGACGCTGCGGCTTGAGCCAGGCGATACGAACACCATCTGGCCCGCAGAGCGCGAGATTCACCTGAGCGCTGAGGTGGAGGACAACCTGGCGGTGAACCGGGTAGATTTTTATCGGAACGGTCAGCTGCTGGGCAGCGACCACGTTTGGCCCTGGGGCTTTGACTGGCGCATCGAGGGCACGGGCACGGATACCTTTCGTGCGGTAGCCTACGACGAGGTCGGCAACCAGGCCAGCGACGAGATGACCTTGCGCGTGCTGCGCAACCGGCAGCAAGGCCAGGGCTGACAAGGAGAATTACATGCGTATTGCAGACATGCAGGTCACCATGGTGGCCATCAGCGACCCGCCCCTGCTCAACGCCGCAGGCCTGCACGCGCCTTACGCGCTGCGCCTCATCGTCGAGTTGTTCAGTGACGACGGCATCAGCGGTCTCGGCGAAATCCCCGGCAGCGTGGAGACCGAAGCGGCCCTGAATGCGGCGCGCGAAGTCGTCATCGGCAGTGACCCCTTTCAGCGTAACGCGCTGGAGGCGGCGCTGAGGTCCTGGCTCACAGTGGACGAGGGCGGGCAACGCGGGGATGCGCCCTGGGACGCGCGCCAGTTTATGCACGTGCTCAGCGCGCTGGAAGTCGCCTGTCTCGACCTCGTGGGCAAGGCGGTCGGCCGCCCGGTCTGCGACCTGCTGGGTGGTCGCGTGCGCGACGAGGTGCCTTTCGCGGCCTACCTTTTCTACAAGTACGAAGGGGCCGGCGGCGCGCTCGGCTTCGACACCGATCCGCAGGCAACTGGCTGGGCGGCGGCGCGGCAGGCGGCAGCGCTGGACCCGGCGGGCGTGGTCGCGCAGGCACAGGCCATGTGCGCGGCTTTCGGCTTTCACTCCATCAAGCTGAAGGGCGGCGTCTTCGAGCCGGATGCCGAAGTCGCGGCCATGCACGCCCTCCATGAGGCCTTCGGGCCGGAGGTGCCGCTGCGCCACGACCCCAACGCCGTCTGGAGCGTTGAGACGGCCATCCGCGCCGGCAAGCGCATGGAGGGGGTGCTCGAGTACTTCGAGGACCCGGCGCGCGGCCAGGCGAACATGGCCCAGGTGGCGCAGGCGCTGGACATTCCACTGGCGACCAACATGTGCACCACCTCCTTCGCCGACCTGCCCGGCAGCCTGCGCCTCGGCTCCGAAGCCATCATCCTCAGCGACCATCACTCCTGGGGCGGGCTGCGCAACTCGGTGGCGCTGGCGCGCATCTGCCAGACCTTCGGCCGCGGCCTGTCGATGCACTCCAACAGTCACCTCGGCATATCGCTGGCGGCGATGGTGCAGCTGGGGGCGGCCGTTCCTAACCTGACCTACGCCTGCGATACTCACTACCCTTGGCAGTACGAGGAGGTCATTACCGGCGGACGCATCCCATTTGAGGACGGCGCGGTCGCGGTCTCACGCGAGCCTGGCCTGGGCGTCACGCTAGATCGCGCGCAGGTGGCGGAGCTGCATGCGCAGTATCTGGAAAGCGGCCTGCAGCGGCGCAACGACGAGGTCGAGATGCAGAAGGTGAATCCGGGCTGGCAATTCAAGGCGACGCGTTGGTAGCGTCCGTCGCGAGGAAGTCCTGCACCCGCGCGCAAACCTCATCCGCGCCGATGCCATGCTTCTGCCAGTTCCAGCCGGGCATGGCGCCGGCGCTCACGCCGGTCGCGTGCAGGGGGCTGGATCGCCACAGCACCAACACGTCGGGCGCGAAAGGCGCGTAACGGCGCGGGTCGCTGGGGCCGAAGATGGCGACCGTGCGCGCGCCGGCGGCGGCGGCCAGATGCGTGAGGCCGCTGTCATTGCCGACGGCGACGCGCGACCGACGTGCCAGCAGCGCAATCCCGGCGAAGGATAGTTCGCCCGCCAGGCTAAGAAACGGCCCGTCCAGCCGTTGGCCCACAGCAGCCAGGATGGCGCTGTCCTCCGGCCCGCCGACGAGCACGATGTCTATCCCCAATTGCCGCGCGAGCTGCGCGTAATGCTGCGGCGGCCAGCGCTTCTGCGTCATGGTCATGCCGGGGTTGCTGCCGCCGGCGGGCAGCAGCAGCGCATAGCGCTCCGGGTCGACGCCGGCCGCGAGCAGACGATGCCGCAGCCCCGGCCACAAGGCTTCCCGCACGGGCACATTCGCCTGGCAGCCGCCCGCATCCAGGCCCAGGGCGCGCGCCACGTCGAGGTAGATTTCCGCCTCGTGGCGCAGTTGCGCCGGGTCAAGCGGGACGCGCAGGTTGTAGCCCAGGCCGCGTCCAGCGCTGTCCAGGCCGGCGCGCAGCGGGATGCCGCTCATGCGCACCGCCAGACTTAACAGCGGAGAGCGCGTCAGCGATATGGCCAGGTCGTAACGGCCTTCGCGCAACTGACGCGCCAAGCGCAGCAGCAGCCGCGGCGAACGTTGCGGCAGAGGATCGCACTCGAGCGTGGCGTCGAGCATATCGTGATCGCTGATGACCGCGCGCGCGGCGCCGCCAACCGCCCAGGCGATGTGCGCGTCTGGCCAGGCGCGGCGCAGGGCCGCCAGGGTAGCGGTCGCCATCAGCACGTCGCCGATGCAACAGGGCAACACCAGCACGATGCGCTGCGGATTCAGGCCGCTGACCTCGCCCATTCAGCCGCTGGGCACCGGCGGCAGCGTCCCGCCCAGGCGCGTGATCATGTCCCCCGGTCCCGCGCCCGCGGCAACCTGCAAAAACAGGTCGGAAACCTCGCCCGAGCTGTTGAAAGTGACGGCCGCGGCCGAAGCGGGCAGACGCAAGATGGTGCCGGTGGGCGGCAGTTGCAGCGGAATGCCCAGGGGATACAGGTCGAGCGGGCCGTCGTGCGTGCCGCTGAGAGCGTAGCGCAGCCGCAGGACGCCGGCCTGCTCGCGCGCCTCGGTAAAATTGAAGGAGAAGTCCGAAAAGGCCGCCGCGCAAATGTCCAGCACTGCCAGCGCCCGCCCTCTGCCCAACAATGCGCTGACCGTGCCGCTGCAGCGAAAGTCCGCCGCGAACAGCTTGGCAAGCGCGTTCCGATCGCGAAAATCGAGCGCGTCCAGCAGCTCGTGGGCCGCTTCGGAGATGGGCATGTACGCGGGGCTCCCTGCCTTGCCCTGTCGAGTATAAACGCGCAGCGCTGCGCTCACAATTGCCCGACAGCATCCGGTCAGGAATCGCAGCTTCAGGTCTAGTTGACGTCAGCCCCCTGGCGCAGGCCCCGTGGTACACTGGCCGGGCAGAAGCGAACGGGGAACCACATGCAGGCACGTTTTGAGCCAGGTTACACGGTGCTGGACATCGTCACTCCGCTGGCGCAACTGACCTGTTGGCGGGAAAATGAGCCGCGCGACCGAGTCGTGGCAGCGGCCCACGCCAACAACCTGACCTACATCCCGGTGCTGGACGAGAACGGCGTCTGCGGCATCATCAGTCGCGCGGAGCTGGACGCCGGCGGCGGCGCCCTGCCGCTGACGGCGGACTGGCTGCTGGCGACGGACACGCGCGTGCTCGAGCTCATCAAACTCTTCGCGCAACAGCCGCAGCGCATTTTCCTCGTGTTGCAGTCCAGCAACATCGTCGGCCTGGTAGCGCCCGCGGACCTCAACAAGATTCCGGCGCGGGCCAGCGTCTACCTGCTGATCGCTCACTTCGAGCTGGAGCTGGCGCGACTGCTGCGTCTGGTGCTCGCTGGCGATGAGGACTATCGCTCCTTCTTCACCGCAACGCGCTGGCAAAGGCTGCAGGAGGATCGCATTCGCCAGGCTCGCGGCGACGTCGAGCTGGATCTGCTGCAGATGATGGAACTGGGCGACATGGTCGACATTGCGCGCAAGCACGTGCCGGTGCGTGAGCTGCTGGACTTCACATCCAACAGCCAGTGCCGCAAGGCGATGGATTTGCAGGGCATCCGCAATCGCATCAGTCATCCCACGCGCCCGCTGATCGAGCGGCGCGAGGACCTCGCCGGACTCAGCGACGCCTGCGAGCGCCTGACCGACCTGCATATTCGCATTGAGCGGGCCCTCGCCCGCGCGCAGGGCAGCTGATGGCGCGCAAGCTGCGCATCCGTCCGGTGGCGCTCTGCGTGTTTCAGCACGAGGGCCGCATCCTGGTCGCCAAGGGCCGCGATCGCAGCAACGGCGCGGAATTTTACCGGCCGCTGGGCGGCGGCATCCGCTTCGGCGAAACGGGCGCGCAGGCCCTCGTGCGCGAGTTGTGTGAGGAGTTGGAGGAGGAGATTTGCGCGCTGCGTTATCTGGGCACACTGGAGAGCATCTTTCACTATCGCGACAGGCCGCGGCACGAGTTGCTGCGCATCTATGATGCAGAGTTCGTCGACCGCAGCGTCTATGAGCGCTCGTTCCTTCAGGCGCATGAAGGCGAGCGGCGCATCTGCGCGCGCTGGCTGGCGCCGTTGGCATTGGGCGACGCGCCACTGGTTCCGGAGGGGCTGACGGCCTTGCTGCAGCCGACGCCGTGCCGCTGAACTGCGCCTGGGAGGACGAGGCCGCCACTGCCCTGCGCCTGACGCTGACGCCGCCCTGGAACTGGAATGACCTGCACAAGGGCATGCGCCGTAATGCCCTGCAGCTGGCCGCAACAGGCGGCCCGGTCGAGCTACTGCTGGACTTGCGCCAGTCGCCCAGGCTACCACTCGGCGCCTTCGGCCACATCCGCAGCCTGGGTCTGGCGCTGCACCCGCGCATGCGCGACCGCCTCATTATAATCGGCCTGGAGCCAACGCTGGCAGCCATGCTGGGCGGCGCTGACGGCAGCTACAGCGATGGCCGGCGCCTGCTGCGCTTCGTGGAGGATGATGCCGGGGCCGCCGCCGTGCTCGCGGAGTGGCGCGCAGCCGTGGACGGGCCAGCGTGACGGACGCCGTCCCCGTCCCCGCCGCGGAAACGCAACGGGCGCTGCGCAACGTCAGCGCCCTCACCCTGGCCACCGTCGTTTCGAAGGGCCTGCTCTTCCTGTGGCAGCTGGTGCTGGCACGCTTCCTCGGCGAAGTGGGTTACGGGCTCTACGGCACAATTGGCGCCTTCATCGCCATTGGTGCGGCCCTTGCCAACTTCGGTACTGGCGCAATCATTGTGCGAGAAGTGGCGCGCGCGCCAGGCCTTGCAGGCAACTATCTGGGCGTGATGTTCTGGTTGCGCAGCGGCCTGGCGCTGCTGGCCTTGCTGGTGTTGAATGGCATTGCGCACCTGGCCGGCTACGATGCGGAGCTACGCAATCTACTGACGCTTGCGTCCGTCAGCCTGCTAGTCGATACATGGGGCAACCTTTGTTATGAAACCCTTCTGGCGCAGGAGCGCATACGCACAACATCGCTTGTAACTGTGTTGCACATGCTGCTGCTGCTGGCCCTTGCCATCCTGGCTTTGGCGAGCGGCGCTGGCCTGGCAGGACTCTATCTCGCGACCATCGCGGCCGGGCTGGCGCGCGCCGCCATGCTGCGGGCGCCAGTGCTGCGTAGCGGCGTGCGACCAGGCCGACTTTCCGGAGACCAGTTGCGCAGCCTGCTGGTCGGCAGCCTGCCGCTCGCGCTCACCGGCTTCCTCTCCATCGCCTGGCTCTACACCGACAAGCTGATGACCGCACGTCTGCTCGGCGCGCAACAGACCGGCTGGCTGACCGCCGCCTTCGTCATCGTTTTTGGCATGACCGAGCTGCTGGGCACGACCGTGCTGACGTCGCTCTTTCCCATGATGTCGCGCTACAGCGGCGCCACCCTGCACAATATCGTGCGCCATCTGGCACGGCTCACCTTGCTGGCCAGCCTGCCCCTGACCTTACTGCTGTCTTTTTTCGCTCCCGAGATCACCGTGCCACTCTTCGGTGCGGACTTCGCCCCGGCGGCCGGTATCCTGCGCATTTTAGTATGGTATGCACTGGTCCGCCTCGTCGCCGACGTCTACATCCAGGCGCTCATCACCAGCAATCAACAAGGTCGGATCTTACTCGTGAGCGCTGCCGGTCTGGCCCTGAATCTCGCGCTCAACGCCTTCCTGCTGCCGCGCATGGGCGTCACCGGCGCCGCAATCGCCGCCCTGATTTCAATGCTGCTGGCCCTGGGCCTGCTGTTCTACAGTACGCCCACTCCGGCCTGGTGGCCCCTGCTTGCGCAGAGTATGCCCTTGCTGCTGCTGGCGCTCGTGATGGCCCTGGGCATGTGGCTGACAGCGCAACTGTGGAGCCCGCTGGCCGGCATGGTGACCGGCGTGCTAATCTACCTGGCCGGGCTGACGCGCATCCTCGACGCCGGCGACCGCGTGCTGTTGACCCAGTTGCGTCACGCCCTGCCCTGGCCCCTGCGGGCGCGCGCCGCCATGTCCGGCGCAGATGATGCCAGCGACACGGATTGAGGCAGGCTGTCTCAGTTCGTCTCGCGCCTGCCCGCCAGCGTTCGATAGACCGCGACGGTCGCCTCTGCAACATTCACGTGCGTGAACTGCGACAGCGCGCGTTCGCGGCCCCGTTGCGCCAGCGCCCGTCGCAGATCTGCGTCCCGCTGCAGCCGCTTCAGTTGCGCCACCAGCGCTGCCGCGTCGCCTTCCGCAAACGTCAGGCCGGCGTCCCCGATCACGCCGGGGATCGCGCCGCTGTCCGAACCGACGACAGGCACGGCGCTGGCCATCGCCTCCACCAGCACGCGCCCGAACTGTTCCTTCCAGTTGCGCCGCGTCACTGAGGGCAAGACCAACGCGTCGATTTGATGATATTGCGCCGGCATGGCGGCCGAGGGTATTGCCGCGCAGAAGTCCACGCGCGCGCCCAGACCCAGGAGTTGCGCCAGTGCGACCAGTTCCGCGCGCTGCGGCCCCTCGCCAACCAGGCGAAGTCGACTCTCTCCATCCAGCAAGGCCAGCGCCTGCAAGAGGCTGGACAACCCTTTTTCGGGCACCAGGCGGCCGAAGTAACCCAGGGTGAAGGGTCGCGGCGGCAAGGGCGCACTCGGAGGGCGGAAGAGCTGTGGGTCGACGCCGAACTGCGGGATGACGCTCAGCGGCCCGCCGTAGCCCTTGGCGCGCAGGACATCAGCGGCGCTCTCCGTGCCGGCGATGGCGTGGTCGGCGCCGCGTAGCACGTAGCGCTCGCCAAGGCTGAAGGGCGGCGGATAGCGCCGCCGGATGTTTTGCCAACTGAAGAACAGCGCGCGGCAGCCATGGCGGCGCGCCAACCACAGCGCCTGCCAGGTCGCCAGGTTGTAGGGTTCCTCATCGATGTGTAGCACGTCGGGGCGAAATGCACGCAATGCTGCCCCCAGCCGCGGATAGTGATGCAGGTGGTAGTTGCCGTTGACGCGAATGTCGGTGGTCTCCAGGCGATAGCCGCTGGTATACAGCCGTTCCAGCTGCGTCGCGCCGCTTGCGTCGCGCCAGACAGGCGGCACCAGCGTCAGCAGCTCCACGCCCAGGCGCGCAATCTCCTCAAGCTTGCGCTGATAGATGCCCATCAGACAGGCCTTGGAGAGCATCAGGACGCGCATGCCAAAGTTCCGTTGCTCAGCGCGGCCGCGGCGGCCGCAGCAGGCTGATCAGGATCGCCAGGGTGACCTTACTCATGTAGTAGACGCCATCCAGTTGGCTGATGGACGAGCGGCCCTGCAGGCGCGGCTGCATGGTCACGGGCAGCTCGCGCAGACGCAGCCCGTTGCGCTGCGCCAGCACGATGCCCTCCGGCTCCGGATAATCATGCGGATATTCCTGCGCGAAAAGCTTGATGGCTTTGCGATTGAAGGCGGCCAGGCCGGAAGTCGGGTCCGTGATGGTCTGGCCGATGAGGAGCGAAATAAGGCGGGAGAGCAGGATGATGCCCAGGCGCCGTCCCAGGGTGACGACCCTGGCGCCGGCGTGGGCGCCAAAGCGCGTGCCGGTCACGACATCGCTGTCGCCTGTCTGCAAGGCTTGCTGCAGGCGCAGCAGGTCGCCAGCATCGTGTTGTCCGTCGCCGTCGCTGCGCAGGACAATCTCGTAGCCGTGCCGGTCAGCGTAGATGAAGCCGGTCTGCACGGCCGCGCCGATGCCCACGTTGTAGGGCAGCGTCAGCACCATGGCGCCGGCCTTGCGCGCGACCGCGGCGGTGTCGTCGCTGGAGCCGTCGTTGATGACGAGCAGATCGACGCAGGGCAGCTGCTGCCGCGCGCGCGTAACCACCTGGCCAATGTTGGCCGCCTCGTTCAGCGCCGGGATGACCAGCAGCGTCTTGGGCCTTGCGCACGTGTCCATGCCCCTCCGGGCTTGCTCGCGCCTGATTCTGACCGCGTTGGCAGGGTGCGTCAACCGGGAGTGCGCCCTGGCACCAGTCTTGCACCCCGGTTTAATTCTCGCTATCGTTTGGCCAGACTCGAAACTCCAGAGGAATTCGAGAAGGGATGATATGCGTCCGGGCAGAGTGACGCTCGTGATTCTGCTTCTACTGTTGCTTACAGCCTCGCTGGCCGCGCAGGAGACGGGGCTGCGCATCGTCGCCAGCCACAGCGTCGCCGCCGACGTCCTGGCGCGCGTGGCCGGGGCGGACGCCGAAGTCACCACCCTCATTCCCCGGGGTTCAGATCCCCACAGCTACCGTCCGGCGCCCTCCGACCTGCGCGCCCTGGCCGATGCCGACCTTGTCTTCATCAACGGCGCCGGCTATGAGGAAGGCCTGCTTTCCGCCATCGAACTGACGGCGGCCGAAGACGCGCTGGTTACGCTCTCGGACTGCGTACCGATCCTGCGCGGCGGTCACGAACACGAAGACGACGATCACGCTGACGACGTTACCGCGGGTGAGGAAGACGCTCACCACGAGGCAATGGAAAGCCGCTGCGAGCGGCACGCAGCAGAGCTGGGTGAGCGCTTCCTGACCCTGCCGGACCAGGCCAGCCCTGGCCCGCTCCATGCCGTCGATTGCAGCGCGCTGCAGGGCTGCGACCCGCACGTTTGGCTGCTGCCGCGCAACGTCGCGCTGTGGGCCCTGTTGGCGCGGGATGTCCTGGCGGCGCGCGACAGCGCCCACGCAACGGCCTTTCAGGCGCGCAGCGACGTCTTCCTCGACGATATCGCAGCGCTGGAAAAGGAGCTGCTGCTGCTGGTTGCAGCGCTGCCGCAGGAACAACGCTTGCTGGTCAGCAACCACCTCAACTTTGGCTATTTTGCCGCTGGCTTCGGCTTTGAAACGCCGGGCAGCGTGCTGCCTGGCACCAGTACCCTGGCCGAACCGGCCATGGCGCAGCTCGCGGCCCTGATCGATCTGGTGCGGGAGCACAACCTGCCGGTCATCTTTGGTGAGACGACGGCCAGCAACGATGTAGCGCAACAGGTGGCCGTTGAAAGTGGCGCGCAACTTGTGCTCCTGCAACCGGAATCCCTGGGTGAAGCCGGGAGCCCTGCCGACACCTGGCTCGGGATGATGCGCAAACTCGTCACAAGCATTGTGGCCTCCCTCGAGAGGGAAAGCACAGCATGAGCGCCGGGCCGCCCTCGCCGGCGGCGCTGGAGGTCTGTGAACTCTGCGCTGGCTACCAGATGATGCCGCGCGCCATCACTGACATTAACTTTATCGTCCAGCCCGGCGAGAGCGTCGCCATACTCGGGCCCAACGGCGCCGGCAAGAGCACCTTGCTACTGGCCCTCGCCGGGCTCGTCCCCCACGAAACAGGTGTGGTCCGCGTGCACGGTCACGATTGCCAGCACATGAACGTGCAAATCGGACTTGTGCCGCAGCGCAATGCCATAGATCCCAACTTCCCCGTTACCGTGGAAGAAGTCGTGATGATGGGCTGCACGCGCGCCAGTCGCTGGCTACCCTGGTGGCCGAAGGAGGCCCGGACGCGCGCAAGCGAAGTGCTGGAAATGCTAAACCTCGAAGATCTTGCCAGGCGTCCCTTCAGCGCCCTCAGCGGCGGCCAGCAGCAACGCATCTTCATTGCGCGTGCCCTCGCGCAGGAAGCCGACATATTGCTGCTGGACGAACCTTTCAGTGGCGTCGACGTGGCCGCCGCCTCGGAAATCACCGCGACACTCAGGTTTCTGCATAATCAGGGCCTGACATTGTTGATGACCACGCATGACATGGTACGCGCCGCGCGCGACTTCAAGCGCATCCTGCTGGTGCGCCGCACGATCCTGGCTGATGGTACGCCGCAGGAAGTTCTCTCCGCGGAACATTTGTTTGCGGCCTATGGCAAGACCGAGAACGTCTTCATGCGTAGCCGTGACGGCCGCATCATCATCGGCACCGGTTACTAAAGGGTAGTCGCAAATGGATGGCTTTCTCGCCTCCCTGCTCGAGCCGCTATCCTACAGCTTTGCACAACGAGGCCTGCTGGCGCTGGTGCTGGTCGGCGGTCTCAGCGCGGTCGTCGGCAGCTTCATGGTGGCGCGTGGCCTGGCTTTCTTCGGCGATGCGCTGTCCCATGCCGTGTTGCCTGGCGTCGCAATTGCCTACACCACCGGCGGCGGCGCGGTGGGCAGCAATCTCTTCATCGGCGGACTCGGCGCCGGAATTCTCACGGCGCTGGCCATCGTCCTGTTGACGCGTGACCGGCGCGTGAAGGAAGACACGGCGATCGGCATCGCCTTTGTGACGATGTTCGCGCTCGGCATCGCCATCATCAGCAGCCGGCCCAGCTACAGCGTCGACCTCGCGCACATCCTCTTCGGCAGCATCAGCGGCATCAGCGATTCCGACCTCGGTTCCATGGCCCTGCTCGGCGGGCTCGTGCTGCTGGTAATCCTCGTTTTCTACAAGCAGTTGGTCATCATCTGCTTCGACCCCGAATTGGGGCGCGTGCTGCGCCTGCCGGTCAACTTCCTGCGCACCCTGCTGCTGGTGCTCATTGCGGTGACCATCGTCGCCAGCCTGCAGGCCGTGGGCGTCGCGCTGATGCTGGCCCTGCTGCTGACGCCGGCGGCGACGGCGCGCCTGCTGACGCAGCGCATGGCGCACATGATCCTGGTCGCCGCGCTGCTGGGCTGCGCGGGCGGCGTAATAGGCTTCTACCTTTCCTGGGGGCTGAACATCCCGCCGGGAAGCGCCATCGTGCTCGAGCTGAGCGCGGTCTTCGGCCTGGTATATGCCGCGAGCACAGTGCGTAGACGCCTGCGTCGCAGCAGTGGCCAGCGCCAGCCGTAACTCCTCAGGACTGAAGAATTCGCTGAGGTCGCTTGCCCTGGATCGTCGTACTCAGTCGGTATCCGGCCGCACGAAACGCCCGCCGCCGCGCACGCCGACGATCTCGCCGTCTGCGTAGACCGTCGCGCCGTTGACCAGAGTGCGCGTCACCCGGCCGCGGAAGGTCATGCCTTCGTAGAGTTTGTCGCTGGCGCGCGCCTTGCTGAAGAGCATGTCCTGGTGAATGGTGGTGCTGGCCGCCGGGTCGTAAAGCACAATGTCAGCGTCGGAGCCGGGGGCGATGACGCCCTTGCGCGGGTAGATGCCGAAGCGTCGGGCGCCGTTGGTGCTGATGAGTCGCACGGCCTCGTCGACGCTCAGGCGGCCCGCCAGCGCAGCATCCAGCATCGAGGGCACCAGCTCCTCGACGCCAGGCGCGCCCGGTGGCACGCTCCAGATGCTCTCGCTGGCCCGCTCCTTCTCCTCGACCGTGAAGGGCGAATGGTCGGTAGTGACGGCCAGCAGGGTGCCGTCCGCCAGCGCCTGCCACAGGGCATCCTGGTCGGCCTGGCCGCGGATGGGCGGATTGATGCGCGCCCAGGCGCCAATGCGCAGGAAGTCCTCCTCGGTGAAGAACAGGTATTGCGGGCAGGTCTCGCCGCTGACGTCCGCGCCCTCCGCCTGATGCCGGCGCAATACCGCCAGCGCGGCCATGGACGTCACGTGGGCGATGTGCAGGCGGACGCCGGCTTCCGCGTTGAGCGTCAGCAGCGTGGCGATGGCGAGCGCCTCGACGTGCGGCGGACGCGACTCGATGTGCGCCTGCAGGTCATTGCGGCCGGCCGCCTGCAGCTGCGCTGTGTAATGCGAAAGCAGCGCGTTGTCCTCCGCGTGCACCACGCACAGCCGTCCCGTCTCCGCCACCAGCTGCATGGCGCGCAACTGCTCAGGCGCCTCTGTCAGGCACAGCCCTTCGAACTCGTCATCGCGGCCCGCGGGCGCAGAGGTCATGAAGATCTTGAAGGCGATTGCGCCTTCCGCTGCCAACGCGTGCACCTCGTCGCGTTGCAGCATGCCCGGCGCAGCGTAGAGGGCGAAGTTGACCCAGGCATTGGCATCCGCCAACGCCCTGCGCTGACGGAAGATGGCGGCGGTCGAGCAGCAGGGTTTGGAGACCGGCATCTCGAAGATAGTAGTCACACCGCCGGCAGCCGCGGCACGCGTCTCGGTCGAGAAGTCGCCGCGCTGTGGCCAGGCCGGCGCACGGCAGTGAAAGTGAATGTCGATGGCGCCAGGCAGCACAAGCTGACCGCTGGCGTCGATGCCCTCCGCGGCCTCGACTTCTGTGCCGCGCGTCAGCAGCGCAGCGATGACCCCGTCGCGGATGGCGACGTCGGCCGCGAGCGCCCCATTCTCCGTGATCACCTCGCCATTGCTGATGACTGTGTCAAAGCGCATGCTTCATACTCCTCTCGCCCTGGCGGGCCCGGTAGTGCGACAGCACCGCTGCCATGCGTTCCAGCCCCTCGTGGATGCGCGCGGTGGTTTGCAGCACGCTGACGCGCAGATAGCTGTTCCAGCGCTCGCCGAAAGCCGTGCCGGGGAATATCAGCACGTGCCCCTCCTTCAGCAGCAGAAATGACAGTTCGGTCGCATGCAAGCCGGTGGATTCGCAGCGCGTCCACAGGTAGAAGGCGCCACGCGGCTCACTGTAATCGAGGCCCATTTGCGTCAGCGCCTCCATCAACAGCCGGCGGCGCCCGTCATAGATGCGATGATATTCCGCCAGCGCCTCCTGCGGTCCGTTCAGCGCGGCCAGGGCGGCGATCTGTGAGACGGTGGCGGTCGGGCCGGTAGTGCAGCGCTTCAGTTGCGTCATCGCCGCGATGAGGTTGGCCGGCGCGGCGGCGTAGCCCACGCGCAGCCCGGTCATGGCCCAGGACTTGGAAAAGCCGTTGAGCGTGACCGTGCGCTCCGCCATACCTGGCAGCGAGGCGATGCTGAGGTGCTGCCAGCCATCGTAAACAAACTTCTCGTAAATCTCGTCCGCGATGACGATCAGGTTGTACCGAATGGCGACGTCCACGATCTGGCGCAGCCGGTCGGGGCTGACGAGGCCGCCGGTGGGGTTGCCCGGCGTTACCAGCAGCAATGCTTTCGTGCGAGGTGTGATGGCCGCCTCGACGACTTCCGCGCACAGGTTGAAGGCGTCCCCGGGGTCACTTTCGATGAGCACCTGACGGCCGCCCGCGCCGAGGATCGCCTGCTCCCAGGGCGTATAGCGCGGGTCGGGCATCAGTACCTCGTCGCCGGGGTCCAGCAACGCCTGCATCACCAGCATGAGCGCTTCCTGCCCGCCGACGGTCACGATCACGTTTTCGGGCGATGCCGGGATGTCATTCTCCCGGCGCAGCTTGCGCGCGATGGCCTCGCGCAACTGCGGCATGCCAGCCACCGGCGTGGGCGCAGTGCGTCCTTCGCGGATGGCTTGCTGCGCCGCGGCAATGACGTGCGGCGGAGTCGCCAGATCCGGATCGCCGCGGCCGAGCTCGATCACGTCTTCGTACTGTGCAGCCATGTTCATCAGCGTGAGACGCAGCCCCTGGCCGCCGGGCGCGCGACTCTGCGGCGGATTGATTGACACGTGGTTCACAGCGTCGGCACCAGCCCCAGAGCCGCCCATTGCGAGATGCTGGTGCTGCAAATCGTTAATTCCAGCTTGCGCAAGAGCAGCCGCCCTGCCGCTGTGGAACCGGCCATCCAGCCGATTCGCCAACCGGGCAGCCAGGGTGAGAGCGAGCCGGTGGTGATGACGCGCCCGGCCAGGCCGGGCTGCAGGGCGGGGTGCGGCAGCGACGCTTCGGTCGCAATCGGCGTGGCATCCCAGACCAGCCACCACCCATGCGCCTCGGCCAGCGCGACGGCCTGTTCCAGTAATGCGCGACCGGCGCTCGCGTCCAGCAGGGCCAGGCGAATGGCCTCCGGCGCTGCCGGCTCCGTAACGACGCTGGCACCGACCAGTTGTGCTGTGGTACGCAGAGTGTCGTCCGCGTCGGGGCAATACACCGGCGCCTGTTGCGCCAGCTCGCAGAGGATGACGTAGCGCGCCTTGCTGCGGCCGCAGGTGATGGTGACGTCTTTCGGCGCCAGACGCAGCCCGCAGCGTCGTTCCAGGTCGGCACAGACCCACTGCCGCAGCGGCAGGATGCCTGGCCGATCGGCATAGTGTGTGTGGCCGTCGGCCAACGCCTGCACTGCTGCTGCTGCCACCGCTGGCGGCAGCGCAGGGTCGTCGCTGCGGGATGGCGCAGCGGGAGTCAGCGCGGACAGCCTGCGTGCCAGCGGACGCGCGAGTGTCGCGGGCATCTGCCGCGCAGGCACTTGTCAGATACCCTGCACGGCCTTGTATTCTTCCAGTTCCGCCTCGGTGTAGACCTGCATCAGCTCCAGCTCGATGCCGCCGGGCTCCTCTTCCAGAAAGGCGACCCAGCCTTCCGGGTGGACGTGGCTGCCCATCACCTTGCAGGCCGGGCAGTCCTTCAGCGCAGCGCCGCGTTCCTGGGCCTCCAACAGCGCCACCTCGATGTCCGGCACGGCGTAGCAGATGTGATGCAGGCCCTGCTGGCCGCGTTCCTTGATCCAGGCGTCATAGCGGCCGCCTTCGTCCATCGACTGGCAGAGTTGATACTCGACTCCGCCGACGTTGAAGAGGGCCACGCGGTTGCGCGACTTTTCGTAGTCCTCGATGCGGCCGTCGTGGCCCACGCCGAGAAAGTCCTTGTATTGCTGCCAGGCCGCCTGCGCGTCCTGCACCGCGAAAGCCATGTGTTTGATGTAGCGTTCCCCCGCCATTGCGTTCCTCCTGCCCCGCTTCAGTCGTCCAGGTTAAAAAGCGCCTTGAGGTTGACGCCGGCCGTAACCATGGGCGCAATCCCGCCCGTGGCCGAGGTCATCAGCACAGTGACACCGGGCCCGTAGCCGTTGCGCGGGCTATCGCCCTGCCCGACCACGCCGACCGCGCTCGCGCCGCGTCGGTAGCCATGATTCCAGCTGCTATCCAGCCCCGTCAGAGCGACCACATCGCCCAGGCGCAGGCCGTCGAGACCGGCCTCGGACAGCGCCGCGCGGTCCGCGCTCTGGATATGCAGCGAGCCACCTTCGCTGTCCAGGCCGGAGCCGGCGCCCAGCAGATGCGGCGGCACCGTGCCAACCACCGGCACCGCCAGACGGCCCGCGTCGTCGCTGGTGACTTCAAGGCTGTCCAGCAGACCGGGCGCGCAACTCTTCAGTTTTACGTCCGGGTGATCCGTCAGTTGCAGACCGACGCCCTGCGTTCGCACCACGATTTTGTCGCCGATGGCCATCTGCTCGCGGACTGCTCGCGGGAAATGCAGGATGACCTGGTCGGCAAAGCGGCCGGACTTACCGGTCACCACGCCGCGCGCGCCCTGCGCTCCGCCAGACATCACGACGCCCACGTTGCCGACGCAGGAAAGGATGTTGAGGCCGCGATTGCCGTTGTCATCGGCCAGTGCGATGCTGACGCCCGGGTGGACGCAGTCCGCCAGCCAGCCGAAGGCCGGGTCGCCGACCGAGACGTTGTACACAATTCCGCCGAAGGCCGGCAACAGGAAGGGCTGGCCCTCCGCGCTCAGCTGGTAGGGTAGCGCTGGCAGACCGGGAAAACCCGGCGAGGCAATCTGCCCCATCGCGGAGACGGTCACCAGACGGTCACCATTGCTGCGCAAGTTCATGCCAGCTCCCGAATGTTCAGATAGCGGGCGATATTGGCTTGTGGGTCAATCACCCATTCGATGTCCGGTTCCGGGCAGCTCATCAGGGCCAGCATGCCTGGACCGTGCCCGTTCATCACCGAGTCGCCGTGAATGCACAGGGTTATCGTGACTGCGCCCTTGCGATAGCCGCGACCCCAGCGGTGATCCGCGTCCGGGATGGCGACCAGGTCGCCCAGGCGCATCTGGTCGATACCCAGCTCGGCCATCAGCGAACGATCCCCCGACATGAGGTCCTGGTCGACGAACTCGGAGTTCAGCTCTGCGCCCGAGCCCATAATGTGCGATGGCAAGGCCATGGTGACCGGCACGCGCAGGCGGCCGCTCTCCGTAAGGCTGAGCGGGATGGCCTTGATGAGCACCGGGCTGCACTTCTTGACCTCGATCTGTGGCAGGTCGCCAAAGGCGAGTCCGCGCCCCAGCGCCATGATCTGGATGTTGTCGCCGACACAGAGCAGCTCGTTCACTTCGGGCGCGAAGTCGACCAGCAGGCGTGCGTGCTCGCCGGTTACGATGCCCTCGGCACCTGCTGCCAGGCCGCTGGTGACGCGCGCCCGGTTGCCAACGCAGGTCAGATAGTGCATGGCGAAATCAGCCGGGCTGTCCGGATTGTCGATGGAGACGCCCGGTTCCACATGATCGCCGGCCCAGCCAAAGGCCGGGTCGCCGACGCGCGCGTTGTAGACCACGCCGGCCATTCCCGGCAGCACGACCGAGCGGCCGCTGGTGTCGGCGATGTAACCCGGGTAGCGCAAGGAAGGCTGGGCTACCCGACCGCTGACGGCGATCTGCACGAGTTGCGCAGCGTTGGTCGCGGGGGGTGGCATCTGCGTGACCTCCTGAACGTGCCGCGTATCCTGTTGACAGGACTGGCCAGATTGCCTATACTTCAGCCAGTCGCCAGTCGATTGTCGACAGCCAACCGGCGCCGGGAGTATAGGATGATGCTTCCTCGATGTCAAAGATTCGCTCATGCCTGACGCGCTCCCCGCTCTCGGCCAGCTGCAGAACAAATCGCTACGCGAGCACGTCGTCGATGTCTTGCACGAAGCAATACTCTCCGGCGACCTGCGCCCCGGCCAACCCCTGATCGAGACCGAACTGGCGGCGCAACTGGGCGTCAGTCGCGCCCCCCTGCGCGAGGCCATTCAAATCCTCAACAGCGAAGGTCTGGTCGAGACGATTCCCAGGCGCGGCACGCGCGTGCGCAGCCTGGAACGCAAGGACATCGTCGAGCTTTACAGCCTGCGCGGCGTGCTTGAGGCGCTCGCCATCCGCTGCATTATCGACCAGAGCGATCCCTGCGATCTGCGGCGACTGGAAGCGATCTGCGAGCGCATGTTGCGGGCCGCCAACGATGGTCGCATTCGCAAACTCAACGAACTCGACCACAGCTTTCACGATACGCTGATCACCATGAGTGGCCACAGCCTCTTGCTGACGACCTGGAATCTGGTGGCGCTGCGCGTGCGCCGGGTTATGACCCTGCGCAACATGCGCAACAGCGACATTCGCCTGGTCGCCTACAGCCACCTGCCCATCCTCGAAGCCATCCGCGGCCGCGACGAAGCACGTGCCACCGAGGCCATTCAGGCGCACGTCGCCACCGCCGGCGACCTGATCGCCGAAGACTGGGAACCCGACACGATGCCGACCCCCTTGCCCCGTGGAGGCCAGTGAGGGGGTGGGACTGCTGGCGTTGCTGGCGGGACCTGCGCGCCAACCAGGACAGTTCACAACGCAGCGCTGATTACTGTAAAGGGAGAAAAACATGACCATACGTACGGCGGTTATCGGCGCCAGCTTCGCCCGCGACGCCTACCTGCCAGCCCTTGCCAACATCAAGGACGCGCAGGTCGTGGCGCTCGCCAGCGCGCGCATGAGCAGCGCGCAGGCCGCAGCGGACCAGTTCGGCATCCCACAGGCCTACGACGACTGGCGCGTCATGCTGGATCGCCACGAGGTCGACCTGGTCTGCATTGCCACGCCCACGGTCCAGCACGCGCCAATGACCCTGGCCGCGCTGGCGGCCGGGGCGCACGTGCTCTGCGAGAAGCCGATGGCCATGAACGCCGGCGAGGCGAGGTCGATGCTGGAGGCGGCCGAGGCAGCCGGCAAGCTACACATCATCGGCCACGAATTGCGCTTCAACCCCAACCGCCGGCGTATCAAGGCCCTGCTGGACGCCGGCGAGCCCGGCTCGATCCGGCATGTCAATATCAACAGCGTAAGTCCCATGTGGGGCGACCCCGCCTCACGGCCGGCCGGCGACTGGTGGTCCCTGGCGGATATGGGCGGCGGCCGCCTCGGCGCCGCCGGCTCGCATGTGATCGACATGATCCGTTGGTGGCTGGGAGATATCGGCGCGCTCAGCGGCCAGGTTGCTACCATGGTGCCGCAGCGTACCGACGCGAACAGCGGCGAGGCCTGGCAGGCGACTGCCGACGACCAGAACAGCTTCATGCTGGAAATGCAAAACGGCGCGCTGGTATCGGTCTTCATGAGCGGCGCCGCGCGCCACGGCACAGGCAGCACGCTGCACATTTTCGGCAGCGAGGGCACGATCAGCCTGGCAGACGCCGACGAACGGCTGCTCTTCGCCCGCGCCGGCGAGGACTTCGTGGATCTCAGCGAAAGTGACCCCAATGCCAGCCTGCCTACGGTCAACAGCGGCATCTGGAACGTGTCATTCGTCGCGTTAATGCAGGAGCTTTGCGCCGCTATCCGCGAGGAGCGCCCGCTGCAGGCCGGCGCCACTTTCCGGGATGGCCTGAAGTGCCAGGTGGCGCTGGATGGCATCCGCCGTTCCTCGGCTGAACGACGCTGGCTGACCCTGTCTGACGACTGAGTCAGCGCGGACATGAGTTGGCCATAAAATGGCCATGTTGGTTGGCCATGGCCATGTCACGGCCACAAAAAGGTCATAGATTCGTCAGGCATAGATAACGTACTGCTGCAGGAAGCCTAACACGCTGGTATAGAAGGCCTCGATCGTATCGGGCCGGCGCCAGCCATGCCCCTCGCCTTCGTAAACGTGATATTCGTGCGGCACGTTGCGCGCGCGCAGCGACTCCACGATGGCGTCGGACTGGTTGCGCGGCACGACCTTGTCGACGTCGCCCTGGAAGATGGCGATCGGGTCGACGAGCTTGTCCGCGTGGAACACCGGTGAACGCTGGCGGTAGACGTCCGCGGCGGCGGGCAACGGGCCCAGCAGCATGTCCAGATAGCGCGCCTCGAACTTGTGCGTTTCCATGGCCAGGCTGAACTGGTTGGCCACGCCGTAGAGACAGATCCCCGCGCGGAAGAAGCCGGGGTGATCCACCAGCGCCTGCAAGACGGTGAAGCCGCCGGCACTGCCGCCCATGATGACCAGGCGCTCGCGGTCCGCCAGGCCGCGGTCCGCCAAATGCTCCGCGCCGCTGAGCGCGTCCTCCACGTCGCAGATGCCCCAGTTGCCGTAGAGGCGCTGCATGTAGTTGCGCCCGTAGCCGGTGCTGCCGCGATAGTTCACGTCCAGCACCGCGATGCCGCGGGTGGCGAAGAACTGGGCGCGCGCGTCATAGGCAGCGCTGACCTGCGAGGTCGGGCCGCCGTGCACAGTGACGATCAGCGGTGGCGACCCCTCGCCACAGTAGCGCTCGCTGTGGGGCGCGTAGTAAAGCCCGTGCACTTCTTCCTCATCCGCGCCGCGCCAGGTCAGGGCCTGCACCGGCGCCAGCTGCTGGCGGCCGGTATTCTCGGTGGACGAGCGTCGCCGCACTTGCAGCGCGCCCACCGCATCCAGGGTGAGGATGCGTGAAGGAATCTGCGCGGCGCTGGCCATGAGCGCGAGCGAATCATCTTGCGCCGAGGCGGAGAGCTGGCCCAGGCTGGTGTAGTCAGCCAGCTGTGTGAGGCGCGTTTCGGCGCCGCTGGCCAGTTCGTAACGCCACAGGCTGAGGAAACCCCGTTCGTTGCGCAGGAAAAACAGCGCGGCCCCGTCATGCGACCAGGCGAAAACGCGCAGGCCCTGCCCCCAGGCCGGGCCTCCATGGTCAGCATCCGCCGTCGTCAGTTGACGCTGGGCCCCGCTCTGCAGGTCGTGCAACCAGAGCTGGCCCGTATTGCTGACATCGCTGACGAAGGCCAGCCAGCGCCCGTCCGGCGAAAACTCCGGCTGCAGGATGGCCGTGTCCTCGTCCCCGGCCAGCACGCGCGTGTCGACGCAGCGCGGCAGGCCCTGGTCATTCTGTTCCAGGGTGAGCAGGCGCAGGGACGTGCCGTCCCAGGGCATCTGCGGCTGGTTCCAGGTGATGCAGGCAATGGCATTGCCATCGGGATGCCAGGCCGGCTGCATGACGAAGTCGCTGGCGGCGAAGAGCTTCGTGGGCCAGGCCTCGCCGGCGCAATCCACCAGCGCCAGGCCATCCTCGCCTTCATGGCTGTAGACATAGGCCAGCCAGCGCCCGTCCGCGGAGACCCGCGGCGCTGCTACTGCGCCGAAGCCCGGCGTGACGGCTTGCGCCTCGCCACCCGCGAGCGCCTGCCGATAGAGGCGGCCCTCCGGCCCGGCGAAGTAAACCTGGCCCGCGGCCACGGTGAAATCGCCGCCGCCGTAGCCCACCAGCGCGCGCACGGAGAGTTCCGCCGTCAGGTCGCGCGCGGCATCCTGTCCCTGCTGTGCGACGAGGACGCCCTGGGCGCCACGATTCTCAAGCCACACGAGGGTGTCGCTGGCCCTGTCCCACTGTACGTCAACCAGACGCAGCCCGGCCGCCAGTGAGCCAGGCGTCAAGGGACTCGGCCAGGTACCCCAGGCGCGCAGTTCCTGTTCCATTCGTGATTCTCCCTGTTTGCCTTGCCTCAGGCGAAGATGTCGCGCTCGGTCGCAATGCGCGCCTGCAGCGCCAGTTCACTTTTGGGCTCGTACTCAGGGGAGATGATCTCGACCAGCGTGCCCACCTCGGCCCAGTCATAGAGCGAGCGGGCGTTGTCATCGACCGACATGACGCAGCCGAAGGTGGCTGGCACGCCCACGAGGCCATTGTTCAGGTACGAGCCGTTTGGCAGTTCCACGGCGCCGTGAAAGCCGTTCATGAGGCCGGGGCGCACTTCGTACACGCCCATGAACCAGTTCATCTTCCACTGACCACAGCCCTGTGCGCCGCAGAGATTAAAACTGCTGCCGTGCGCGATCTCGTCGTGCGTGAGGATCTGATAAATGCCGGGCGACGTGGGATTGCCCTCGATGCCCGTAGCAATATTCCAGTTGAACACCGGCCGGCCGTTTTCGTAGGCTGTCAGCCGCTGGTAGGTCAGGTCAACCACGATGCGCTTGTTGACAACCGGGTCGAGCGGCACGGCCACGTCGCGCGAGGGCAGATTGAGGATATCGCCCGGGTAGAGTTGGTTCAGGTCCCGATCACGGTTCACTTCCTCGATGAGGAAGAAGGGGATGCCCGTCTTGCGCGAAATGAAAAAGCCGCGGTCGCCCCGTTGCACGGTGTAAAGCGAGGGACGGTAGCGCACGCGCAGGTGGACGACCGGACTGCGGCTGGCAATGGCCCGGCGCATCTTTTCCAGCGTGGCCACCTGGTCAAGGTAGCGCGGATCAGGCGTCCCGGGCGGGTTGAGCGAGTTGTTTTGCGCGTGAAAGAAGGGGATGAAAGTCTCCTCGCGCAAGGTCAACCCGAATTCATCTACCTCGATCCAGGAGACGAAGGTCTCCGGCGTAGTTTCCCAAACAAGCGACTTGTCGTAATAGGGATCATAGCCAACCATTTGAAAGGGCTGCTGAACCAGATCGCGCACCTCTTCCAGGTGGGGTGCGGGGTCGATGACGTCGGGCACCAGCGGGCGCGTAATCAGATCCAGCTGACGGCGGCGCACAGTTTCGGCAGTGTTGCCGGTCAGGACAGACATCGTCTGGCCAACTTCCAGCACCTTGCCCACCCGGCCGCGGATGCCGGCCAGCTGCTGGTTCTCCAGGCTGTAGGCGGCGTTGGCCGGGGCGACATTCACTTCGTTCACCAGGTCCAGCAGGAAGGTCTGCGCCAGCAGATAGTCGGTTTCGATCTGCGGCTCGACGTCCCAGCCGAAGGGGATACCGGCCAGGCCCACGGCGCGCGCGGCCGCGACGGCCTGTTCGCTGTTGAGGCGCAGCCCGAGGTCCGCCGGTGTCGCTTCCCAGTAGCGGTCAACATCCACGAGGCGCAGCACCACGTCCCTGCCCCAGCCATACAGCAGCGCCGCCTCCGCATCTTCCATGATCATTCCGCCGACGTAGACGCCAGACACCCACACGCCCGGGAAGATCCGCCCCTGCATCAAATGCATGCCGGCGAAGACCATCAGAACGACAATGAGCACTACACTCGCGAAGGTCAGCGCCACGCGCGTGTTGCGCAGATGCCACAAGCCGTCGCGCAGGGGCATTAGCGCCTGCTGCAGGCCTTGCGTTACCTGTGGCACATAGTGAGCGGAGACCGGCGACCCGGTCGTCGCGCGCTGCCGCCGGCGGCGCTGACGGTCACGGGCGCGGCTTTCAGGCCGGCGCCGGCGCGGCTGATAAGTTTCGTCCACTGCTACACACTCTCCCTGTCGTGTGCTGGACGTCCGGGATGCTGGTTAAGTATACATGAAGTTCAGCGCGCCTCGCTGCGATAGTCCCGGCGCGGCGGCGAAAAGACATCGATGGCGAGAGAGTCGACCTCAGCCTGCGCGCTGTGCATTACGCCGCCGGGGATGGCATAAC
This sequence comes from Phototrophicaceae bacterium, assembly GCA_965223965.1. Taxonomy (GTDB): domain Bacteria; phylum Chloroflexota; class Anaerolineae; order Aggregatilineales; family Phototrophicaceae; genus JAGWBD01. The sequence continues at coordinate 275,568 of CBDCXX010000006.1, read as the reverse complement.
TGTCGCCCGGCTGCAGCAGCCGCGTCTCGGAGCCGATTGTGATCCGCACTCTTCCGAAGACGAGGTAGCCTACCTGGTCGTTACGGTGGCTGTGGGGCGGGATTTCCGTGCCACGCTCCAGAAAAAACTCGCAGAGCATGGCCTCGTCAGTCGTCGCCATCGTGCGCCGCCGGATACCGGTAGCCATTTCAATTTGCCCGGCATCGCCGGGAGTTACAAAATAGCCCATGGCTCCATGCTCCCTCAGTCTGACAAACAAATTATGCCGCGTGGCCACCGCCACGGCTATGGCCACGCCCTGCTACAATGGTTCGCGGTCGCCGCTGCTTCAGGTAACTCCATGTTTTGGTCGCAAAAGCCCCTCATCCTCGAGCTCAACACCTGGGTCTGGCTGCACACTCCGGGGCAGCGCTGCGGCCAGCCGCTCACCCTCGCCCAGGTACCGGAGGAGGCGCTCGACGAACTGGCCGACCTGGGGGTCAACCTGCTGTGGCTGATGGGCGTATGGACGCGCAGCCCGCGCGGGCGCGAGCTGGCGCTTGAGTTTCTGCCAGAATATCGCCAGGCACTGCCGGACATCAGCGAAGATGACGTGGTCGGCTCGCCCTACGCCGTTTACGGCTGGCAGGTCGCGCCGCAGCTGGGCGGACGCGCTGCGCTGGCCGAACTGCGCCTGCGCCTGCGCGAGCGCGGCATCGGCCTGCTGCTGGACTACGTGCCGAACCACGTGGCGCGCGATCACCCCTGGCTGCAGACAAACCCCGACTGGTTCATACAGGGCAGCGAGCGTGACCTGGCCGCGCGCCCTGGCGACTTCTTCGCGGCGGAGACGCAAACAGGCCGGCGCATCTTTGCGCACGGCCGCGACCCCTGGTTCCCGGGCTGGACGGACAGCGCACAGGTCAACGCCTTCAACCCAGACTATCGCAAGGCTGCGGGCGACGTGCTGTTTGACCTCGCCGCACAATGCGACGGCCTGCGCTGCGACATGGCCATGCTGCTGCGCACTGCCGTCTTCGCCGACACCTGGCGCGGCCATTACGACGAGGACGCCGTGCCGGAGACGGAGTTCTGGGATGCGCTCATCCCGGCCCTGCGCGCCAGCTATCCGGACTTTCGCTTCGTCGCCGAGGTCTACTGGGACATGGAAGTCGACATGCTGCAGCTCGGCTTTGACCTTTACTATGACAAAGCGCTCTACGATGTGCTGCTGCACAATGACCTGACGCAGTTGCGCGCGCAGCTGGACGCCGGACTTGCTCATCAGCAGCGGCTGCTACGCTTCACCGAAAATCACGACGAGCAACGCGCTGCCAGCGCCTTCGGCGAAGCGCGCTGCCGCGCCGCGCTGGCGCTGGCGGCCAGCCTGCCAGGCGCGCTGCTGCTGCATGGCGGCCAGCTGGAGGGCCGGCGCATCAGGCTGCCGGTGCAACTGACGCGGCAGCCGCAGGAAACGCCCCTGCCCGGTCTGGAGGCCTTTCAGCGCAAGCTGCTACGTGAGCTGCGCGCCAGTCCCTTCCAGCATGGCAGCTGGCGGCAATTCGACGCACTGCCCCTGCACCAGGGCGACGCAAGCTGCGCCAACCTGATCGTGCAGGGCTGGGCCACCCCTGATGACTGGCGCCTGATCGCCGTCAACATGAGCAATGAACCGGCTCGTGGACGGGTCCCGCTCGCCGCCTGGCCGAAAATCGCGGAGAGCGACTGGCTGCTGGAAGATGTCTTTGATGGCGCGCGTTACCCGCGCGCGGGCGGCGACATGACGCAACAGGGCCTTGGCATCGTGCTTCCGCCCCGGGGCGCGCATCTGTTCCGCTTTTTGCGCCAGTGAACTATACAGCTGCGACCCGCGGCCCGCGCCTGGCGCTGCTGCTGAGCGGCAGCTGCGCGCTCTTCTGGCTCGCGCTGGAAGACCAGGCGCTGTGGCCGCCGCTGGCGCTGGGCGCGGCCCTCGCCAGCCTGCTAACGCTGCAATTCCTGCTCGGTCGCCTGCGCGGTCGTCAGCCTGGCCCGGGGCAGATTATCGGCCTCGGGTTTGGCGGCGGCCTGCTGGCCGGGACGGGCGCCTGTCTCTGCGCCGTCGGCCTGATGCTGTTCAAGAACGTGCGACACGCCCACAGCATCCCGGACTTCCCGGTCGACCGGTTGCTGGCAACCCTGCAGCTCGCGCCGCAAATGGCCCTCAGTTTTGCCCTGAGCGGCCTGGGCCTCGGCCTGGTCTGCCGGCTGCTGCGCGTGAAAGCGCACTTGTCTACAGCAGGCCCTCACCCCCCGACCCCCATTCTTCCCGTCTTCGACGGGAGCCCTTCTCAGGGAGAGGGGGCCGGGAGTGAGGGTAAACAAAAGACATGAACCGCGATCTGCGCGACTGGCTGTGCCAGCAACTGCGGCCGCTGGTGGACGTGCGTTTCTGCGCGCCGCCGCCGCAGACGCTATCAGGCGACCACTCAGCCACGCCGGCCCTGTGTATCGGCCTGTGGACGGGCATTCTCATTCACGTGCATTACCTCGACGCAGAGCCTGGCAAGCGGCAGCTGCGCCGCACGCTGCAACGCGACGAGGAGGCCAGCAGCGCCTCGCTCTTCCTCCTCGCCCCCGCCCTCGCGCCGCAACCTGGCCAGCGCTTCGCGCCGCCGGACTGGCTGCTGGCCCTGCACAGCCTCGGCAACGAACGGGTCTACGTCTGCTCTGCGCCAGGACGAACGCCGGGCGTGCAGCCGGTGCATCTGGAGCCGCTGGAGGGCGGCCAGCGCCACGTCGCGCGCTACGGGCCGCAGCTCTTGCCGCGTCGGCTGCACGCCGGCCGCGTCAACATCCGCATGCGCAGCATCCGCGGCTTCTGGAACATTGCGCACTTCGGCGCGGAGGCCTTTTGGCAGCGCGAGACGACCGGGCGCTTCGCAGCGCCACAGGATTCTGCTGGCGCGGCGCCTCACATGCCACTTGATCCACAGGCCCGCGCCGAACGGGAGCTGGAGCAAAGCTACGAGCTGCTGGGCGTGACGCTGGATGCCGGCCATGAACAGGTGCGCGAGGCCTTTCGGCGCCAGGTCTTCGACGTGCACCCGGACGTGAGCGCCCTGCCGACCGCGCTGGCCGAGGAACGTTTTCGCGCCGTCGCCGAAGCCTGGGAGCACATCCGCAGTGTGCGTGGCTGGCCCTGAGCGCCGAAGCTGCGCCGCACGGCTGGGCTGCTATACTCCGCCTGAAGTGTGACGAGGCGCCCTTGCCATGACAGCTGCGATGGACGCGGCCGAGGTACTGCGGCAGCGCGACTGGTCAGAGGATGCGTTGCGGGCTGCGGGCTTTCGGTTCTGGCTGCCGCGCAAGCGCCTCGTGATGGCGCGTGAACTGAGCGCGGCACAGACGGTGATGAGCAACGCCGGTCCGTTGCAGGCCCTGCCAGGCGACATGCTCTGCTATCGACCGGACGACCCGACGCAATCTGGAGAAGGGGAGCGTTGGCCGGTGCGCCGCGAACTCTTCGAACGCGTCTACCAGCCCTGGGACGAGGCGCTGCCGCAGCTGGCAGGAATTGAGGCGCTGCAACAGGCGGGCTGCCGGCCCTGGTACAAATTTCGCGGCGTGTGGGCGTTACGTCTGCAGGCGGCTCGGCGCGTCCAGTCGCTGGAGCGCGCGCAGCCAGTCACCGTCGCTGCTGGCAACTGGCTGCTGATTGGTCTGGCGGGCGAACCCTGGCACATGGATGACGCGGCCTTTCACAGTCGCTACCACCGGCCCGGGGAAGCGGCGGCGCAGGCCTGATCAGCTCTCTTCGTCCGCGAGGAAGACCTGCCAGTCGCTGTGCATGCCGCTCTCGGCGACGCCGTAGTAAATGCGGATATTGCCGCTTTTACGCTGGGCCAGATCGAAGCGCGTCTTGCCCTCGCGCTGGTAACGACGTACCAGGCCAATATCGCCCTGCCACTGCACGTCGCTCGCGCGCACCGGGTTGGACTCGCGCCGTGTGATGGCATAGTGCCACAGCCGGCGCGCTGACGAACGCGTCACGTTTTTGACGATGTTGCCATTGCGCAGGTCGCGTAGCACATGATAGCGCGTATCGTTGCGCAGCTCGGTGCCGATGATTTCGACGCCGCCGCGCGGCGGCTTGATGACTCCGTCCGCTCCCCGGGACTCAGCAGCAGATTCAACAGACTCAGCGGGGACGGCGCCGTTGCCGGATGCAGCCGCCTTCCGACGGCGCGCCGGCGCAGGGACAGGCTGCGCAGCGGGCGCAACGGGTGCAGCGGGCGCAACTGGCTGCTCCACCTGCGGTAATTGGCGCACCAGGTTGACGATCTCGTCGCGCACTGCCAGGCTGGTTTCGACATCCGAGCGCACGTAAATCCTGGAGTCCTCAATGGCGTAGGGCTTGTCCTCGCCGCGCGGCACGCGCATGCGCACCACCTTTTTGCCCTGGCTTTCGAGCGCGTCGATTTCGACCTTGAGCTGCGGCGTCAGCATGCGGCTGATAGCCTCTGACAGCGCCTTCGTGCTCTCGGTCACCCGACTCACGCCCACGGGTTCCTGCTTGCCGACGGCGCTGACGCCCACCCAGACGGTGCCGCCGTTGCCATTGGCGAAGGCGCAGACGTCGGCAATGATGTTGTAGAGACGGCCGCCGCGCTTCGTCATGGTTTCGTGGAAGGACTGGATCACGCTGCTGCCTTCCTCGCGCGCCAGGCCGACGTAGTCGTAGGTCTTGCGGCTGACCGTGTAGGGTCGCGAGCGCGAGAAATCGTCGCTGCGGAAGAGCTCCAGCAGGGCCGCGAAGGAGCGTTCCGGCAGCTGCACTTCCGTCACGCGGTCGCCGACGCCCAGGTTACGGTTGCGTTCATTGCCGCCGGCCCCGACCAGGCGATGCGCGTCCGAGCCCTGGATGCAACGCATGCGTCGCGGATACTCCGGCTTGGTGCCGGAGAAGAAACGCTGCGTACTGCCGCGCGCCTTGCTCGTCAGGTCAGTTACCTCGAGCGCGTGCAGATTGGGGTCCTGGGTGTAGGCGATGCGTGTCTGGCCGCCGAAATCCACGCCGCGCATGGCCACGCCGTGCGTGCTGTTGACGTGGGCCGCGATGCAGATGCCGCCGGAGTCGTTGATGACGCGATAGGCGCTGAGCACGTCGGCCGAGGCGCCCACGCGCGAGGAGCCGGACTCCAGCACCTCGGGCGGCACGTTCAGGCTGAGCAGCGCGTGCTCGATCTGGCGCACGGGCGTGTCCGGCGCGAAGACGCCAATGATGTGAAAGCCGAGCGTGGCGGTGAATTCGAAGCCCGGCAGCACGAGCATCTTGTCGAGCAAACGGCGATAGTCCGCCAGCTTGCGCTGCTCGGCATCCTGGGCGCGGCCCAGCTCCTCCAGCCAGGTGAGCTGCTCGATCTCGCGCATCATGGCGGCGTAGCCGCCGATCGTGTTGTGGTCGGTAAAGGCGATGACATCCAGGCCTCGGGTTTCGGCCCGAAGCAAGATGTCCAGGGTGGATTTTGCGGGTTCCTGATAGTCGTCGGAAGCGGGAGTGTGTAAGTGCAAGTCAGCGCGATACCAATTCATCTGCGCTTTTTTTCTGGAAGCCAACGGGTTCGTCTCTCTCGTTGCGGCAGGCGTTAAGCTCGACGCAGCGTCTTCGGATTGGTTATTCGGACAATATGAGGGATGCGTCAGGGGAGCCGGGACGCGAACCGGCGCGCGCATCCGCCGCGCAAGGTCGCACACTAATAGTATAGCGCAAGTGTCGCGTCACGTCACCCGCCATCCCCAACCACCAGCGCCGCTGCCAGCACGTCGTCGACGCGCTCGGCGAGCACGAACTCCAGCGACCCGCGCACTTCATCCGGCAGGTCGTCGAGGTCGTTCTCGTTCCTGTGCGGCAGGATGATGGTCGTAACTCCAAGACGGTGTGCAGCCAGCACCTTGTCCTTGATGCCGCCCACCGGCAGCACCTGGCCACGAAGGGTGAGCTCACCCGTCATGGCCACTTCGCTGCGCACCGGCCGGCCGGTCAGCAGCGAGGCCAGCGCCACGGCCATGGTCACGCCGGCGGAGGGGCCGTCCTTGCGTACGGCGCCCGCGGGCACATGCAGGTGGATGTCGTTGCTTTCGAAAAGCGCCGGGTCTATATCCAGCGTTTCTGCCTGCGAGCGGATGTAGCTCAGCGCCGTGAGCGCGCTCTCCTGCATCACCTCGCCCAGCTGGCCGGTGTACTGGAAGCCCTTGCCGCCGGGCATGCGCGCCGCCTCGACGAAGAGCACCTCGCCGCCCACCGGCGTCCACGCCAGGCCGGTCGCCACGCCGGGCTTGTCGGTGCGCTCGGCGATCTCCTCGCGCCAGCCGTGGCGCGGCTTGCCCAGCAGTTCGCGCAGCAGCGTTTCGTCGATCTGCACACAGTCCTGCTCGCCCTCGGCGATGCGCGTGACCACCTTGCGCGCGGCGCGGCCGATTTCACGCTCCAGGCTGCGCACGCCGGCCTCGCGCGTGTAATCGCGGATGAGGATCAGCAGGGCCTCGTCGTCGAAGGCGATCTCGGAGCGGCGCAGGCCATTTTCACGGATCTGGCGCGGGACCAGATACTGACGCGCAATTTCGGCCTTCTCCTGCTCGGTGTAGCCGCTGAGATGGATGATTTCCATGCGGTCACGCAGCGGCCCGGGGATGGGCTCCAGCTCGTTGGCGGTGGTGATGAAAAGCACCTCGCTCAGGTCCAGCGGCACATCCAGATAGTGGTCGCGGAACTCATGATTCTGCTCCGGATCCAGCACCTCCAGCAGCGCGCTGGCGGGGTCGCCGTGAAAGTCGCGCCCCAGCTTGTCGACCTCGTCCATCATAATGACCGGGTTGATGGACTCGACGCGGCGCAGGGTCTGGATGAGGCGGCCGGGCATGGCGCCCACGTAGGTGCGCCGGAAGCCGCGAATCTCCGCCTCGTCGCGCACGCCGCCCAGGCTCATGCGCACGAATTCGCGCCCCATGGCGCGCGCGATCGAGGCGCCCAGCGAGGTCTTGCCCACGCCTGGCGGCCCAATGAAGGCCAGGATGGCGCCCTGGCGGTCGCGGCGGATGTGGTCCTGCGGCTCATCCGCTTCCTGCTCTTCGGCGCGTTCGGCGCGCAGCTTGCGCACGGCCAGATACTCAAGGATGCGCTCCTTGATGTCCTTCAGGCCATAGTGATCCTCGTCAAGCACGGCACGCGCGTTGCCGATGTCGAGCTTGTCCTCACTGCGCTGCGACCAGGGCAGGCTCGTCAGCCAGTCCAGCCAGGTGCGGATGACGCCGTATTCGGCCGCGCCCGTCGGCAGCCGCGACAGACGCTCCAGCTCACGCAGGCCTTCCTTCTGAGCCTCCTCCGGCATGCCGGCCGCCATGATGCGCTCGCGAAACTCCTCCACCTCCACCGTCTGCTCGTCGCTCTCGCCCAGTTCACGCTGGATGGCCTTCAGCTGTTCGCGCAGAAAATATTCGCGCTGCACCTTCTCCATGCCGGATTGCGCCTCGGTCTGGATCTTGCGGCCCAGCTCCAGCACCTCCAGTTCCTTGCCCAGCAGGGCCATCAGGTGGCGCAGCTTGCCTTCGAGCGAGTCGATCTCCAGCAGATTCTGGGCTTCGTCCAGCTCGATACGCACGTAGGTGGCGATGGCGTAAACCAGCTGCAGCGGGTCTTCCATGTTCAGCGCGGAGGAAATCAGCTCGCCCGGGATACTGGGCACCAACTCGGCCATGCGCGTGAACTGGTCGACGACGTTGCGCATCAACGCCTCCAGCTCCAGCTCGTCGGCGTCCAGCTCTTCCGGGATTTCGCTGACGGATGCTTTCAGCCAGGGCTCCTCTTCCACGAAACCATCGATGCGCAGGCGCGTCAGACCCTGCACCAGCAGGCGCAATGAACCGTCCGGTGAGCGCGACAGACGGTGGATGGAGGCGCGGGTGCCGATGCGGAAGACCTCGTCCGGCCCAGGCGTTTCATTATCCGGGTCTTTGGAGGCGACGAGGCAAATCACCCGGTCGCCATTGACGACGCTGTCGACCAGCTTCATGCTGCGCGCCTGGCCCACAGTGAGCGGCACGGCCGTCTGGGGGTAAACCACCAGGCCGCGCAGGGGCAGCACCGGCAGCTCCAGCGGCTGCAATGCTTCTTCTTCCGCGGCTTCTTCCGGCGCTGCCGTGGCGCCGTTTTCTTCAGCGAGCCCGGTCGTTTCGACCGGATCGTCGCGTTCCACGATGGGTTCACTCATAAGATTCGTCGAGGTCCTTAACAAGGCTGTGCCATGCAGGGTACCTGAACATGAAAGCGCAGGGGAGTTAATCCCGCGTTGGAATCCGCAATTCTTGCACGATTCCAGGAGCGCGCCATGCAGCCAGGCTACCAGTCGCCGGCGTAGGCCACGCTGTAAGGCTGCAATTGCTGCGCTGTCCAGGCGTAATGCAACTCGACCAGTTGGCGCAGATGCAGTAAATCGTGCGCGACCCAGGCCGCCAGCATGTCGCCGGCGTGAAAGCGGCCGCCCCGGGGAGACGGCTCCGACCTGTCAAGGTCCGGCGCTCGCAGCGCTCGCAGCGAACGCAGCCAGTCCAGCGAGTCGGCGCGCAATGCGCTGAAGCGTTCCAGCGATTCTGCCAGGTCGCGCTGGTTGTAGCCCCGCTCATGCACCCAGGCGCCGGGATCGATGGGCGGCCAGGGCTCGCCGGGACGATGCAGGAGGTAATCCAGGCGCGTGCGGAAGTCTGCGCGCTCTTCATCCGCCAGGTGGTTGATCACCTCCAGCAGCGACCAAGCGTCCGCGTCAGGACGCCAGCGCGCCTGTTCCATCCCCACGCCCGCGCAGAGCTGGCGGATGCTGTCGGCCTGGGCGGCCAGCTGCGCTATGCGCAGGGGATCAGGCATCGCGGCCGCGAAGTTTGTTGATGCGCGCGCGGATGGCAAGGTGCAGCGGTTGCTGACGCGCCTTGCGCCGTTCTTCAGCGGCCACGCGAGCGAGCCGGGCCTCTTCCTCGACGTGACGGGAGGCCCGCTCCTGTTGCCCGGCCAGCGCCAGGCGCACTTCGAAGGCCGCCGCGCCACCACGCCGCAGGTAGAGCAGGAACGCAATCGAGGCGAGGAAGAGCAAGCCGACCAGCGTCTGGTTGACGTTGAGCGTGTTGATCAGCACGACCTCGACGCGGATGAATTCCAGCAGGAAACGCGCGACCGCGTAGAACGCGAGGTAGACGAGGAAGAGGTCGCCGGGCAGCCGCCGTTGCCAGCGCCGGTAGAGGTTGAGCAGAATGAAAAAGCCCAGCAGGCTCCAGAGTGATTCGTAGAGGAAGATGGGATGAAAGCCGGTCTCCAGCGGATACTCGACCAGGCTGCGGTAGGGTTCGATGCGGCTGGCGGCGTCGATGCTAATGCCCCAGGGCAGGTCGGTAGGCGTGCCGTAGAGCTCCTGGTTGACGAAGTTGGCCCAGCGGCCAATCGCCTGGCCCAGCGGCAGCGCCACCGCGGCGATGTCCAGCCAGGGGCCGGGCATCAGCTGGTTGCGGCGCAGGTAGATCCAGACGCCCAGCAGGCCGCCGCCGACCGCGCCGAAGATGCCCAGGCCGCCGCTCCAGATGGCGATGGCACCGCTCTGCGTGTCGAAAAAGTTCTGCAACATCCAAGTCGTGGTGACGCCCTGGTCGACCAGTGCAGCCGGCGGAAAGAAGACGAACCACAAGCGCGCGCCGATGATGGCCGGAATGATGGCCCAGGTCAGCGCCCCCCAGATGTGCTCCGGGTCGCGGCCACTGCGCCGGGCCAGACGCGCGGCCACGTTGGCCGCCACCAGCATCGCCACGACGAGGATAATGCCGTAGTAGCGCAGCTGAACGCGGTCGAACAGGACGATCAGCTCTCGCTCAAATTCCATCAGCCAACTCCCTCAACGTTCCCGTCGGTAGACCAGCCACAGTCGCTGCAGCGCGGTCAGGTTGGTGCCCAGGGCCAGCAACCACAGCCCGGGCAGCAGCAGCGCCGGAATCAACAGCGCCAACAGCAAAACGACGACGCGCTCCAGGCGCGTAAACAGGCCGTCCCGCAGCGAGATGCCCGCCTCGCCGGCGCGGGCCCGCACATAGCTGACGCCGTAACTGCCAACCAGCGCGAGCAAGGCCAGCGCCAGGCCCTCCATCTGCCCCAGTCCAGCGAAATAATACCCCAGCGCCGCGAACAATGCAGCGTCCGCATAGCGGTCCAGCGTCGAATCGAGCACGCCGCCGAATGAATCGCTGCGCGCCGCGGCGCGGGCGACCGCACCATCCAGCGCGTCCAGCGGCAGGCTCAGCAGCAGCAGCAACCCGCCCTGCTGCAACTGCCCGTCCGCGATGAGCAGCGCCGCCAGCAGCGTCAGCAGCAGGCCGGCGATGGTGATGGCGTCCGCGGAGACGCCCAGTCGATGCAGCGCCATGCCCAGTTGCGCCAGGCGCCGACCCGTCAAACGGCGCGCGCGCGCGGTCAGCGTGTCCGAAGCGCTGCTCACAAAACGCTCTTGCCTTTCACGCGCGCCATCGCTACACTCGCGGCAATCGGGGCGTGGCGCAGCCCGGTAGCGCGCACCGTTCGGGTCGGTGAGGTCATGGGTTCAAATCCCGTCGCCCCGACAAGGATCCCGCACTTCACGTGCGGGATTTGTCTTTCCCGGCCATGGTAGTCGAAGCGCTGCGCGAGGTACAGGCCGCGTCGCCCTGCGCTTCAGCCCGCCAGTCGCGCGCGCAGGCCCGCCAGGTCGAAGCAGGCCTGCTGGTTGCCCTGCATCAACTGTGTGGCCAGCGCCATGGCCTGCGCCTCGTTTAGCTCAGCGTCGTCGATCTCGGCCTGCAGCGCGCGCGTCAGCCCGCGCCGGGCCTGCTGCGCATAGGCCACGGCGACGTTGGGCCAGGCAGTGTCACCGCCAAACAGGAATATCTTGTTGACGGGCACGCTGTGGATCATACGCCGCAGGAAGTCGGCGCTGCTGTGCGGGTCGATGCTCCAGGCCCAGCACATGTCCACCCACACATTGGCATAGTGTTTGGCCAGCGCCGCCAGCTCGGCATCCCAGGGCCAGCCGCTGTGCATCAGCACGAAGCGCGTGTCCAGATGCGCGGCCAGCAGCGCGCAAAGATTGCCGGGGCGGATGAAGTCCACCGGCATGCGGTTGTTGCCGGCGTAGTAGCCGGTATGGATCTTGAGCGGCAGATTATGCTCCGCCGCCAGCGCCGCGCCGCGCTCCAGGCACCAGTCGCCCAGACAATTGCGCTCCGCCACGTCCAGCGCCGCGCCGCGCAGGTGCTTCGTCAACACCGGCGCGACTTCCTCGCGCGAGCGCGAGCGCCAGCGGAGCGTGCGTTCGTAGGCATGTTGCGTCTTCACTGCGACGGCCAGCGGGCCGTACTTCGCGAAGAGCGCTGACATGGCCGTATCCAGGCTGGCCACGTCGCGGACTTCAATGCCCGTCTCCGCCGCCAGCGCCTGCGCATCGAAGCGGCCCGCGACGAAGGCGACGAGCGAGAGATCGTAGAGGAAGAAGCCGGGGCCGGACTCATCCGGCGCGCAGGCCCATTGCATGTCGTCGGTCTGCACATGGTCGAGCCGCCCGCGCTCGCGCAGGATGCGCAGCCGCTCGCCGGGCCGCCGCAGCCGCAGATTGAGATCCGCCGCGGCCTCGATGCCAGCCAGCGTGATCGTTTCCATGTCGTAAACCTCACGCGCGACGCTGCGCACAGCCTCGCCGTAGCCCGTGTAACGGCAGTGCTGCCAGGCCGCGCGCACGCCCTGCCAGCGCTGCTCGACGTCCGCGTTGCCGCTGTCGAGCAGGGCCGTGACGGCCGCCTGCGAAGCGCCGGCGGAGATCAGGTCTGCGGACACGTAGTTACCGAAGAGATCGACGAGCACGTCCGGCCCCTGCTCGAGGTAGACGCGTTCCTTCCGCAAGTGCTCGTGCGTATCACAAAGCCAGGTGTGCTGGATGTGCTCAGCCAGTGCGGTCATGCCTGCTCTCCTTCTCTCTCTTGTCTGACCCTCGCTCACAGCATGGCCGAGCGCCGCCGAACCCGACCCGTATCCAGGTAGTCGCGCAGGGTCGCCGCGCGCTGCGCCAGCAATTCCGCCGTCTGAGCGCGCACCTGCGGCACCTGCTGGTTGGCCGCCAGCCAGCGGCAGGAAGCGACCAGGCGCGCCGCGACCAGAGTCTCCAGGTCATTGCGCTGCGCCTGCGGCAGGGGCCGGCGCGCTGTGTAGCCCGACCACAGGGCCTGCGCCAGGTCAGTATGGCCGGGCAGCGCGCTGAACTGCAACATGGCCGGCGCCAGGTCATAGAGGAAATAGCCCCAGGCGCAATCGTCGAAATCGAGCGCGCAGGCCCCCGCGTCAGTGAAAAGACAATTTTTAGCGATGAAGTCGGCGTGGATGAGGCCACGCGCGTCCGGCTCCGCGTCAAGGCGTTGCATCAAGGTATGCGTTCGTTGCGCCACTGCGACCATCAGCTGCCGCAGTTCGCTGGAGAAGAGCGCGTCACCAGCGTCGGAGGCGTAGGGCGAACGCTCGCCGAAAAGCCCGGCCGCATCCAGCCGCGGTCGCGCAAAGCCGGGCGGTGGCCGCCACCGCGCGGCAAAGTCGTGCAGCCGCGCCAGAAAATCACCCATGACCCACGCCTGCCCTGGCGTCAGCGCCTCCGGCGGCAGCGGCGCGCCCGGCAGCCAGCTAAGCAGGCTGCAAGGTTGCAGACCCGGCAGTCCGGCTACGCGCACTTCCGCCAGCAACGCACCCTGCATTGTGGTCAGCGGGCGCGGCACACAGAGCCGCCCGGCCACGGCGAGCGCCTGCAGCCAGGTCAACAGCGAGTCGAGGTGGTCGCCGCGCTCATGCTCCTGATGTACGCGCAGGACGTAACGCCCGCCCGCGTCTTCCAGCGCGAAGACGGCCCGGCTGATGGATGGCAGCCGACGGACGCGCAGCACTTCGATGCCGAAGGCCGCGCCGAGTTGCGGGGCGGCGGCCTCCAGCAGGACCAGACGCGCATCGTGGTTCATGCTCGCGCTCATGTGACCAGCATAGCGGCTCCGCATTGGGCTGTCAGCCGCGCGGCCTCATGCTGCTATACTGGCGCAGCCACAGCCGCGAAGGAGACAGCGCTTGCCCACCTGCCCCACCATGCCACATTCCGGCCCGCCGCCAGGGCCAGCCCCATGAAGCGGACGCGCCAACGCATCGCTCCCGAGCGGGAGCGCATTCTGTGCGAGGCCGAGGTCGTCGCCGGCCTGAAGGCCGAGGCCGCCAGCGAGCTGCTCTCGCGCTTCGGCGCCGACGCGCGCTTGCTGCGCAAGCAGCGGCCCGACGAACTACCCTTCGGCTACAGCGGTGATCTGGCGGCTCTGGGCGCGGTCGGCAAGTGCAACGCCATCTATCTGGTGCAGCATTTCGCCATCCCGCGGCCGGCGGGCCTGCTGGGCCATCAGCACCTCACGCGCCTGCTGCGGCAGATCGAGCGCGTGCGCAGCCTGCACGACAGCGACAGCTTCCGCAGCTTTCGCATCAGCGCCGCCGGGCGCGATTCGAGCGTGATGCAGCGGCTGCGCGAGGCCATCACGGCGCAGTCCGGGCTGGTTTACGATGAGGAGGAGGGCGACCTGTTGCTGCGCATCCGGGCGGCCGACCTGCATGACAGCGGCTGGGAGATGTTGATCCGCCTGACGCCGCGGCCGCTTTCCGCGCGCAGCTGGCGCGTCTGCAATCTGCCCGGCGCGCTCAACGCCACCATCGCCGCCGCCATGATCGAGATGACCCGGCCGCAGCCGGAAGATCGCTTCTTCAATCTGATGTGCGGCACCGGCACCCTGCTCATCGAGCGTCTGCTGCGCGCGCCGCTGCAGGCCGCGGCCGGCTGCGATACCAGCAAGGAGGCGCTGCGCTGCGCCAATGACAATCTGCGGGCCTCGGGCGCGGAGGAGATCGGGCAGCTCTTCGCGATGGACGCGACGCAGCTGCAACTGCCGGACGCCAGCATCGACGTGCTCTGCGCGGACCTGCCCTGGGGCCAGCTGCTGGGCACGCACGAGGCGAACGCGACGCTCTATCCGCAGGTGCTGGCCGAGGCGGGGCGCGTTGCGGCGCCGAATGCGCGCGCCATCTTCATCACGCACGAGATCAGGCTGATGGAACGGGTGCTGCGCGACTGCGCCGCGCTGTGGACGCTGCAGCAGGAGGTGAAAGTCTTCCAGGGCGGCCTGCACCCGCGCATCTATCTGCTTGAGCGGCACGCCTGAAGCAAGGGCCTCACAGCCCGGCTTCGCGGGCCGCGTTCCACATGGCGTCCAGCTGCGCCAGAGTGTGCGCGGCGAGCGGCCGGCCAGCTGCCCGCGCGCGCTCCTCAATGTAACGAAAGCGGCGGCGGAATTTAGCGTTGGCGGCGCGCAGGGCGCCCTCCGGCTCCAGCTTCAGCCAGCGCGCCAGGTTGACCAGCGTGAAGAACAGGTCGCCCAGTTCCTCCTCGCGCTCCGCCTCCGTCTGCGCCGCCAGCAACTCGTCCAGCTCCTCGCGCAGCTTGTCCAGCACCTGCTCCTGGTGCGTCCAGTCGAAGTTGGCCTTCGCCGCGCGCTCCTGGATGCGCAGCGCCTGCAGCAGGGCCGGCATGCCGCGCGGCAAGCCGTCCAGCAGAAATTCGTCGCCCTTGCCGACGGCCGCCTTCTCTGCGCGCTTGACTTCCTCCCAGTTGCGCAGCACCTGCTCCGGGTCGTTGTTGACCTCGGTGTCGCCCCAGACGTGCGGGTGGCGCCGGATCATCTTCTCGTTGACGTGCTGCAGCACGTCGCTCATGCGGAAGCGGCCATCCTCCGTTGCGATCTGCGTGTGCAGCACGATCTGCAGCAGCAGGTCGCCCAGTTCCTCGGCCAGCGACGCCGCATCGCCCTCCTCGATAGCCTCCAGCACCTCCCAAGCCTCCTCAATGAGGAAGCGCCGCAGCGACTCGTGCGTCTGCTCGCGGTCCCAGGGGCAGCCTTCCGGCGCCCGCAGATGGGCAACGATCTCCTGCGCGGATTCAAAGCTGCTGTGCTCGCCCAGCGCGGGCAGGTAGAGCGCCGTCAGCGGGCCAATCTGCGCGCTGCGGTCGAGGGCGTAGAGCGGCAGAGTCTCAACCTGTACCCCGGGCGTGCCGGCGGCATGCACCAGCTGCAGCGTGAAGTCGTCGGGATACTGGTTCATCAGCGTCAGCTTAACGTCGGAAGCGACTGCCGTGCTGTAAAGCTGGGCCAGCAGGGCCGGGAAGGCGGGATTGAGCGGCGGATGATGCATGGCGGCAACCTGCAGGCCGTCCAGCAGCTGCAGGCCATCCAGCGCGTCCACGCCCAGCTGCGCCAGCAACGGCTCCACAAAGCTGACGCCGTTGACGACGTGCAGCGCGATGCCTTCCGCGCGGGCCGCCGCCAGCAACCCGGTCGTCGTGGCCTCGCCCACCAGCGGGTCGCCCGGCACCGCGTAGACCACGTCGCCCGCACGCGCGGCCAGTAGCAGCTGCGCGATGATGGCTTCGTAAACTTCCTCGAAGCGATCGTGCGCTTCGTAGAGCGCGTCGAAGCTTGTGTAGCGCAGCGTCTGCGGCAGAGCGGGGACGCAGCCGTGTTGTGCCGTACGCAGAAACAGCTGCTGCGCCGCGTTCAGGGTACGCCAGGCACGGCGCGTCACATCTTCCGCCGCGCCCGGCCCCAGCCCCACAATCGTGATGCTCATCCACGCCTCTCCCGTCGTTGTTGCCCGCGAACACCTGTGCTATGCTAACCGCCGCTGACCACCTACGCAAGCCAGGACCAGTCCGTGCCCGCGCTCACCGCCAGTCCGATTCCCTTGCAGGCCAGCCGCGCGCTGGCGCTGCACGCCCAGTGCCTGGCCGCACCGCCCCCCGCAACGCCGGACGCGGAGGCTATCTATGCGACCGTGCTGGCGCTGGGCTGCCTGCAAATTGACACGCTGCAAGTGGTCGCGCGCAGTCATTACCTGGCGCTGTGGAGCCGGCTCGGCTGCTACGACCCGGCCCAGCTGGATGCGCTGCTCTTTCGTCCCGGCGAACGACGCTACTTCGAGTACTGGAAAAAGGCCGCGTCTTTCATCCCGCTGGAGCATTATCGCTTCAGCATGGCGCGCATGAAGCAGCGTCGTGAGCGGCCCCGCCTGAGCTGGCGCCGCTGGTTGGCGCTTGACGAAGCCGCGCCCGCCATCGCGCTGGTGCGCCGGCGCATCGCGGCCGAGGGCGGCCTGCGCGCCGCCGACTTTGACTACGAAGGGGCGAGGCAGGGTGCCTGGTGGGACTGGAAGCCGGCCAAGCGCGCGCTTGAGTACCTCTACGGCTGCGGCGACTTGATGATAAGCGGCCGCGTCAACTTTCAGCGCGTCTATGACCTGCCGCAACGCGTGCTGCCCGCCTGGGTGGATACCAATCCCGCCAGCGCAGCGGAGGCCGACCGCCACGACGTCGAGCAGGCCCTGCGCGCGCTGGGCATTTGCGACGTGGCGAGCATCGCCGACTACGCCTACATGCAGCGCCAGCGCGCGCGCCCGGCCCTTGAATCAATGCGGGCGGAGGGCGTGCTGCTCGGTGTTAAGGGGGAAGTGAGCGGCGGCGCGACGCGCGAGCTGGTCATCCATCGCGACCGCCTGCCCGACTTGCAACGCGCGCTGGACGGCGAGTTGCAGCCGCAGCACAGCACCCTGCTCAGCCCCTTCGACAGCCTGCTCTGGGCCAAGGGCCATGGCCATACCCTCTGGAATTACCACCACGCGATCGAGCTTTACGTGCCGCAGCCCAAACGCAAATGGGGCTACTTCACGCTGCCCATCCTGCAGCGTGACCGGCTCATCGGTCGCCTCGACCCCAAACTGGAACGGGAAAGCAACACGCTGCACATCCGCGCCCTGCATTTGCAGCCAGACGTGGCAGCGGACGAGCGCCTGGTTGCCGACGTAGCGGCGGCCCTGCGCGATTTCATGGCCTTCCATGGGGCGACGCAGCTGAAATTCGGGCGCAAGGGCAACGCGCAGTTCCGGGTGAAGTTACGTCGTGAACTCGGGGTCTGAGCGACTTCTGCCAAGCCAGGATCAGGGCGGCGGGGCGATGCACACCAGCAGCGTCAGACGTTCCGCGCCCTCGTTGCGCACGCCATGCGCCACGCCGGCCCGCGCCCATACCACCGCGCCAACGCCGACGCTGCGCTGCTCCGCGCCGACGGTGAAGACGCCACTGCCCTCCAGCACGCTGTAGACCTTGTCCTGGTCCGCATGGTCGTGTACTGGCTGCTCCTGACCGGGCTCGAGGCAATTGATGCCGACCATGAGCTGCTCGCCATTGAACAGGGTGGTCTTGTAATGCTTGTCCGCCCGCGCCCCCAGGTGATCGCGGAAGTCAGTGAAATTGCTCATGCGCCACCCCCTGTACAAAAGGCAGGCCGGCAGGCCTGCCTCTGGCTGTTCCTGACCGTATCGCCCTGCACACCTCGCGCCTGACGTCAATTGATCGCCTTGCGCTTTTAGCGCTTGGTGTAAGTCGGTGCCTTGCGCGCGCGGCGCAGACCGGGCTTCTTGCGCTCCTTCACGCGCGGGTCGCGCGTGAGCAGGTCACTGGCCTTCAGGTCCGGCTTGAGATCCGGGTCAATCTTCAGCAACGCGCGGGAAATGCCCAGACGGATGGCGTCGCGCTGGCCGGAGATACCGCCGCCCTGCACGTGCACGCTGATATTGTAGTATTTCTCCTGGCCGACCGCGCGCAGCGGCGCGGCGATGTTATCCAGGTCGCCCGCGCGCGGCAGATAGTCACCTGCCTCGCGGTCGTTGATGATGATGTTGCCCGTGCCGCCGGGGAACAAGCGTACGCGCGCGGAGGCGGCTTTGCGGCGGCCGATACCTTCGTAATATTGTGCCGACATGCTAAAGCTCCTGGAAGGACAGTGGCTGTGGATTCTGGGCGTTGTGCGGGTGCATTTCGCCAGTGTAGACGCGCAACTTCCTGAACGTACGCCGGCCCAACACATTCTTCGGCAACATGCCGCGCACCGCCGCCTCGATGACGCGCTCCGGGAAGCGCTCCAACTGGCGCCGCAGCGAGATGGTCTTGAGGCCGCCGTTGTAGCCGGAATGGCGATAGTACATCTTCTGGTCGAGCTTGTTGCCGGTTACGCTAATTTTCTCGCAGTTGATGACGATGACGTAGTCGCCGACGTCCGTGTGGGGCGTGAAGGTGGGCTTGTGCTTGCCGCGCAACACCGGCGCGATACGCGAGGCCAGGCGACCGAGCGTCTGCCCTTCAGCATCCACCAGCCACCAGTCGCGCTCGATTTCCTTGTCCCGGGCCACCCAGGTTCTGTATTTCGCCACATTGCCCCCGTTCCGCCCGCTTTCCAGTCTGAACGGCTGCATTGTAAGGCCCTCTGCGCCGGGATTCAAGACGCAATCAGTCCGGGTAACGCACCTCGCAGAGTACCAGGCCACCTGGCGGCGCCAACGTGCCCGCCTGCGCCAGGTCGGCCGCGCGAAAAACGGCCTCGAATTCTGTCAGGCTCATGCGTCCCTGGGCCACGTCCACCTGCATCCCTACCATGCGCCGCACCATGTGATACAGAAAGGCGTTGGCTTCCACCCGATAGCGCAACAGCCGTCCCACAGGTAGCGCCTGCTGCATCCACTCCGAACGCATGACCTCGCGCAGCGTGTTGTCACCCTGCGGCGCCTGACCGAAGGCGCCGAAATCGTGCGCGCCGACCAGCAGCACAGCGGCGCGCCGCAACAGCGCAACATCGAGCGCGCCATAGACGTGCCAGGCGCGCTGACGCAGCAGCGGCTGCCGCGCCTCCGCATGCAACAAGGTGTATTCGTAAACGCGGACGCGGGCATCAAAGCGCGGATGGAAATGTGGCTGCGTCGTTTGCAGGGCCTGCACTGCGATGTCTTGCGGGAGCAGGGCGTTGAGCGCACGCAGCAACTGTAACTCGCTGTGGCGCCACTCCAGATCAAAGGCGATCACCTGGCCGCTGGCGTGCACGCCGCTGTCAGTGCGGCCGCTGCCGTAGACGGTGACGGGCTGCTGCGCGAGCCGCTGCAGGGCCGCCTCGACGGCGCCCTGGATGGTGGGCGTAGCGGCGCGCTGGCGCTGGAAACCGGCGTAGGCGCTGCCGTCGTAGGCCAGCGTCGCGCGGTAACGCGGCAGCCTACTCCTCCTTGCGGTCGACCAGCTCGAGCATCACCATGGGCGCGTTATCGCCCTTGCGCGGCCCCAGGCGATAAATGCGCGTGTAGCCGCCGGGACGACCCTCGTAGCGCGGCGCCAGCTCGTCAAAGACCTTGCCCACCAGGTCGCGGTCATTGTTCAGCCGGCTGGCCACGAGGCGCCGCGCGTGCACGGCACGTTGCGGGTCCTCATGCTCCAGGCCGCGCCTGGCAAGAGTGATCATGCGCTCGACCTTGCCGCGCACGAAGTCCGCCTTGGCACGTGTGGTTTTAATGCGCTCGCGCGCGATCAGTTCACGCGAGAGGCTGAGCGCAAGTGCCTTGCGCTGCGCGCTGCTGCGGTTGAGTTTCTTTCCCTTTACGCGATGTCTCATGCCTGTTCACCCACATCCGGGGCAATACCGCTCACATCCGGGATGATGCTCTCCGGCTGGGGCAGATAGCCCTTTTCCTGTAGTTTTTCGACCAGTTCATCCAGCGATTTCTCGCCAAAGTTGCGGATCGCCAGCATGGCATCCGGCCCGCGATCAAGGATGTCGAGCAGGCTGCCGATGGAGGTGATGCCGGTGCGCTTGAGCGAATTGAAGACGCGCACGCTCAGATCAAGTTCCTCGATCTGCCGTTCGTAGAGCTCACTCTTCTTGCGTTGCTCATCATCATCGATACCCATGGGCAACACGTAGCTATCGTCCGAATCGATGTTCATCAGCGGTTCCACGCCTGCGATCGGCGTGAGATGCCGCATCAATATCTGCGCCGCCTTGCCCAGCGCATCCTCGGGACGCACCGTGCCGTCGGTCCAGATCTCAATGACCAGTTTGTCGTAATTGGTGCGCTGGCCAACGCGGGCGCGCTCCACGTCGAAGTTGACGCGGCGCACCGGGCTGAAGATGGCGTCCACCGGCAGCTCGCCAATCGGCAACCGGCCGCGCTCCTCGGCGGGACTGTAGCCGCGCCCGGGCTGCGCCTCAAATTCAATCTCGAGCCGGGTGTCCGGGGCGTCTACCGTGAAGAGGTAGAGGTCGCTGTTGACGATTTCCACATCCGCCGGGCAGATGATGTCCGCCGCCGTGACCGTGCCCTCGCCGTGATGCTCAAGCCGCAAACGCGCCGATTCGGCCGAGTCGAAGAGTTGCAGGCGCAACTGCTTGACCTGCAGCATCAACTGGGTCATGTCCTCGCGCACACCAGGGATGGCCGAAAACTCGTGATGCACATCCGAGACGCGAAGGCTGGTGACAGCGGCGCCCGGCAGGGAAGACAGCAGCACACGGCGCAGCGCCGTGCCCAGCGTCAGGCCGTAACCGCTCTCCAGCGGGCTGATGATGAAGCGACCATAATTGCGTGAAGCAGCTTCCGCCTGCACATTATGGGGCAGCACAAAATTCCAGGTTGCGACCAAGGCCGATCCTCCTGATTCACACGTGTTACATGCGGCGTTTCTTGGGCGGGCGCACCCCGTTGTGCGGGATCGGCGTCACATCCGTTATCGAGCGCACCTTCAGGCCACTCGCCTGAATGGCGCGCACGGCGGCCTCGCGTCCGGGCCCGGGGCCCTTCACGAAGACGTCGACTTCCTGCATACCGTGCCCCTGCGCATTCTCGGAAGCGGTCTGGGCAGCAAGACGGGCCGCGTAGGGCGTGCTCTTGCGGCTGCCCTTGAAGCCCGAGGTTCCTGCGCTCGCCCAGGTCAGCACATTGCCGGACTGGTCGGTCAGGGTGACGATGGTGTTATTAAAAGTTGCGAAAACATGTGCCTGTCCATAGGGGATATTCCTGGCCACCCGGCGCGCTGTACGACGGGTGCCACTCCTGGCGGCCTGCTGACGTGCCATGCATGCTCTCCTGACGGGAAATGCGCCCGGTCACGGCCCAAACGGTAAGAGCCCGTAAAATTACTGCCTGTAGTCTATTTCTTGGTCGTGCCGCGCCGCCGGCCGCGCCCGGCGACCGTCTTCTTCGGCCCGCGCAAGGTGCGTGCGTTGGTGCGCGTACGCTGGCCATGCACCGGCAGGTTGCGACGATGACGCAAGCCGCGATAGCTGCCGATCTCCTGCAGGCGCTTGATGTTCAGCTGTACCTCGCGCCGCAGGTCGCCCTCGACCGTCAATTGCGACAACTGCTCACGAATGCGCTGCAACTCCACCTCGCTCAGGTCCTTGATGCGCACGTCGCGGTTCACGCCGGTTGCCGCCAAGATTTTGTTGCTGGTGGATTTGCCCACGCCATAAATGTAGGTCAGCCCAATCTCGACGCGCTTGTCCCGCGGCAGGTCTATGCCTTCAATACGTGCCATGGCTTTGCTCCCCTACCCCTGACGCTGCTTGTGACGCGGGTTTTCGCAAATCACCCGCACCCGCCCGTGGCGCTTTATAATGCGGCACCTGGGGCAACGTTTCTTAACCGAAGCCGATACTCTCATGGTAACTTTCCTTGCATGCCGCGCAGGAGCGGCACTATAGCACTGGCCGCCGTTGCTGTCCAGTGTGGAGTCAGGGCAGCGTCAGCACCAGCGGCGCCCCCTCCGTGATGGCGATGCTGTGCTCGAAATGGGTACAGAGGGAGCCGTCGCGGGTCACCACCGTCCATTGATCCGCCAGCTCCTCCGTCTCCGCACGGCCGCTGTTGATCATCGGCTCCAGCGCGATGGTCATGCCCGGCCGCAAGGGGTGACTGACCCATTGCTGCTTGTGGCGCCGGTTGCGCGGCCACCAGTTGGGCACCTGTGGCTCCTCGTGCATCGCGCGGCCCACGCCATGCCCGGTGTATTCGCGCACCACGCTGTAGCCCTGGCGCTGCACAAAGCGCTGGATCGCCAGCGCAATGTCCCTGGTCTCTGCCGGCATCACTGCGGCGCGGATGCCCACCCACAGCGCTTCTTCCGAAACGGCCAGCAGGCGCTGCACCGACGCCGGCACCTCACCAATGGCGTAGGTCCAGGCCGCATCGCCCACGAAGCCCTGATGGAGCGCGCCGATGTCCACGCTGAGAATGTCGCCCTCCTGCAGCGTGCGCGGCCCCGGAATGCCATGCACCAGCTCCTCGTTGACCGAGGCGCAGATCGAGGCCGGGAAGTCCGGCGCATTTTCTTTCGGATAGCCGAGGAAGACCGGCTCGGCGCCGTGGTCGCGCAACACCGTTTCCACCAGGTCGTTGAGCGCCCCCGTGGTGACGCCGGGCCGCAGCGCCGCGCGCAGTTGCCGGTGCGCGATGGCGACTATGCGTCCGGCCTCGCGCAAAATGGCGATCTCTTCTGCCGACTTGTAGTGGATGCCGCCCGTCACCTCAGGCCCGGGTTCCCTCGATGACCGACTCAATGTCCGCGCTCACCTGCTCAATGGCCTGTTCGGCGTTGATACAACGCAGCAGCCTGCGCTCGCGGTACCAGTCCACCAGCGGCATGGTTGTCTGCATGTAGGTGTCGATGCGGCGGATGACCGCGTTGGCGCTGGCGTCGTCGGGGCGGCGCACCAGAGGCATGCCGCTGCTGCATTCGTGACCGGTCACGCGCGGCGGCCACTCGCGCTGCGGGTGCTCTTCCATTTGCCAGTCGATGCCGTCGTTGTGGAAGAAGAGGTTGTAGACGCGCACGCCATCTTCCGTCGAAATGCGCCCGAAGGCCCGCTTGAAGGCGACGTACAGGTCAATCTCCATCAGCAGGGCAGCGTTGACGGCCTCGCCGCGTTCAGCCAGATGCTGCGCTAACCACTCGGCCTGAACTTCGTTGCGCGGGAAACCATCGAGGATGGCGCCAGTGGCCGCGTCCGGCTGCGCGAGTCGATCGCGCGCCACTTCATTGGTAATCTCGTCGGAAATGAGTTGACCGGAGGCCATGATGGCCTGGATGCGCTGCGCCAGTTCGTCCTCGCGCGTACGCATGGCGCGGAAGAGGTCGCCTGTAGAAACGTGCGGAATGCCGTAACGCTCCTGAATCCAGGCGGCCTGAACGCCCTTGCCGGCGCCCTGGACGCCCAGCAGGATTAGATAGAGTCCCATATTGTGTTGGCTTGCTCCTGTTAGCGCATGAAGCCTTCGTAGTTGCGCATGACCAGCTGCGCTTCCAGCTGGCGCATGGTGTCAATCACCACGCCAACCACGATGATCAGACCGGAGCCGGTGATGACGCTGGCGGCGTTGAGTGAGCTGGCGCCGGCGACGAACTCGGTCGGGAACAACAGCCCGTTAAGCAGGTCGATGAGGCCCGGCACCACCGCAATGGTGCCCAGGAAGAGCGCGCCCACCAGCGTGATGCGCCGCGAGACGCGCAGGATGAACTCTTGGGTGCGCTTGCCCGGGCGAATGCCGGGGATGTAGCCGCCCTGGCGTTGCAGGTTCTCCGCCAGGTTCTGGTTGGCGATCATCGTCTCGGCGTAGAAAAAGGTGAAGCCGGCGGTGAGCAGGAAGAAGCTGCCCCAGTACCACAGACCCTGCTGGTTGCCAAAGGTGTTGTTGATCGTCTGGCCGACCGGCCCCTCCGGAAAGAGATTGACCAGGATGGCCGGGAAGGTGATGATCGACTGCGCGAAGATCAGCGGGATCATGCCCACCGGGTTGACGCGCAGCGGGATGTGCGTGCTGGCGCCGCCGAACTGCTTGCGCCCGCGCACGCGCTTGCCATATTGCACCGGGATTCGGCGAATCCCTTCCTGGATGAACACGATGACCACAATGGTCACCAGCACGATCACCACGAAGAGCACGGCGTTGTAGATCGGCTGCGTCGAGGTCGTCAGCAGGTTGCCCAGGTTTGAGGGCGCGGACGCCACGATGCCGGCGAAGATGATGATCGAGATGCCGTTACCGATGCCTTCCTCGGTGATGAGATCGCCCAGCCAGACCGCGAACATGGTGCCCGCCGTCATGGTCGTGATGACGGTCATCGTCACCAGCAGGTTCTGGCCGAACTCGGGGATGATGGGCGCACCGCCCAGATTGCCGAAAATGGCGATCTGCCCCACCGCCTGCAAAATCGCCATCGGGATCGCCAGGTAGTAGGTGAAGCGCTGGATTTTCTCCTGGCCGCCCGGCTCACGCTGAATCGCTTCCAGCTGCGGGATCACCGGCACCAGCAACTGAAAGATGATCGAGGCCGTGATGTAGGGATAGACGCCCATCGCGATCACGCTGAAGTTGGAGACCGCCCCGCCCGAGAGCAGGTTCAGCACGCCCACCAGGCCGCCGGCATTGCTCTCCAGCACAGCCTGCAGGGCGCCGCGGTCAACGCCGATGACCGGCACGTGCGCGGCGAACTGGTAGACCACCAGAATCAGGCCGGTGAACAGCAGCTTGCTGCGCACGTCCGGCAGTCGCCACGCGTTCCTTAGAGCATCAATTGCCTGCATGGAACTCCTCAACGCCTGTTGGCAGAATTGTCAGCGGTGCGGGCGTCAGCCCTGTGCGTTGTCGCTGTCGCGCGCCGCCCTGAGTCTGGCCACTTCTTCCTTCTTAAGCAGCTTCACCGTCGCGCGCGCGCCCTTCAGCAACAGCTCCAGCGTCGTGGTCGAGCCACCGGCCTCGCCGATCGCTTGCGTCGCGCTCTTCGTGAAGCGGTGCGCGCTGACCTGCAGCTTCTTCGTCAACTCGCCGTCGCCCAGAATGACGACCGGCTTGTCCGCGTCGCGGATGATTCCCAACAGCGCCAGCAAGGCGGGCGTCACCACCGCGCCGTCCTCAATCCCCTCGTGCTCGTTGAGCAGGCCGACGTTCACCTCTTCATACTCGATGCGGAAGATGTTGGTGAAGCCGCGTTTGAAGGGCAAGCGGCGGACCAGCGGCAACTGGCCGCCCTCGAAGTAGGGGCCCTTGCCACCACCGGCACGGGCGCCCTGACCCTTGTGGCCGCGCCCGGCAGTCTTGCCGCGGCCGGCGGCGATGCCGCGGCCCGCGCGCCGGCGCTTCTTGCGCGAGCCCACGTCCGGCTTCAGATCATGCAGTCTCATGCTCGTTCACCTCTTCCACCGCCACCAGGTGGCTGATCGTGTTGATCATGCCCCGGATGGCCGGTGTATCGTTGTGCACGACGCTGGCGCGCAGTTTGCGCAGGCCCAGCGCACGCACCGTCGCTTTCTGGTTGGGGGCCCGGCGCGTGGCGCTCCGCAGCAGGGTGATTCGCAGTCTGGCAGTCATCAGCGCCTTTCCCCGGCCTCTTCGCGTTTGCCGAAGGGCATAAGCCTGGCAGCGGGCACCCCGCGCATGGCCGCCACCTGATGCGGGCTGCGCAGTTCCTGCAGCGCCTGCACGGTCGCCATGGCCACGTTGAGCAGATTGGAGCTGCCCTGGCTCTTGGTCAGAATGTCGCGCACGCCAGCCGCTTCCAGCACAGCGCGCACGCCGCCACCGGCGATGACGCCCGTGCCGGGCGAGGCCGGTTTGAGCAGCACCTTCGCGCCGCCATGCCGCCCGGTGATCTGGTGCGGAATGGTCTGCCCGTCCAGCGACACGCGTTCCATGTTTCGCCGCGCCCGTTCCGAACCCTTGCGAATGCTGTCCGGCACGCCGCGCGCCTTGCCTACGCCCACGCCCACGCGGCCGCGGTTGTCGCCCACAATGACCACGGTGCGGAAGGCGAAGCGACGCCCGCCGCTGATCACCTTGGCAACGCGCTTGATATCGACGACGCGCTCGTCCAGTTCCTCGCGGTCGTCATCCCGGCGCGAGCTGCGCCGTTCCCGTCGTCTGTCTGCCATGTTTTGCTCCCGAAACTAGAAGTCCAGCCCGGCGGCGCGCGCGCCTTCCGCCAAGGCGGCCACGCGGCCGTGATAACGATAGCCGCCGCGGTCGAAGACCACCTGCTTGACGCCGGCCTGTTGCGCGCGCGCGCCAACCACCTGGCCGACCAGGCGCGCCGCCTCGATCGGGCTCTTGCCATCGACCTGCACGCGCACGTCGCGGTCGATGGTAGAAGCCGAGGCCAGGGTATGGCCCTGTTCGTCGTCGATCAACTGAGCGTAGATATTTGTCAGGCTACGATAGACGCACAGACGCGGCCGCGCGCCGCTGCCCTCCACACGCGCGCGCAGACGACGATGACGCCGCTGCCGTGCCTTGTGCTTTTTCTTGTTGGGATCCATTGTTCCGTCCTAAACCTTGCCGGCCTTGCCGGCCTTACGGCGGACATTCTCGTCCTGATAGCGTACGCCCTTGCCCTTGTAGGGTTCCGGCGGACGCTTGCTGCGGACATTGGCCGCCACCTGACCGACCAGCTGCTTGTCAATGCCATCCACATGAATGAGATAGCGGTTGCCTGGCGCGCGCTCGGTCGTAAAGCTGATACCCGCTGGCGGCTCCATCACCACTTCGTGCGAATAGCCGAGGCGCATCACCAGCGTCGTTCCGCGCAACTCCGCGCTGTAGCCGACACCTACTGTCATCAGCGACTTGCGATAGCCCTCGGAGACGCCAGTCACCATGTTGGCCACCAGCGCCCGCGTCAGGCCATGCAACGACCGATGCTTGCGATGGTCGCTCGGGCGCGTAACCAGCAGCGCCCCGTTATCCTGTTGGACCGTGATGACCGGATGGACCTCGTGGCCCAGCTCGCCCTTCGGCCCCTTCACCGTGACCATCTGCCCGTCAATGGTCACGCTGACCATTTCGGGCAGCGGGACAGGCTGCCTGCCGATGCGTGACATCCTGTTCCTCCTTACCAGACGTAGCAGAGCACTTCGCCGCCGATTCGCTGGCGCCGTGCCTGCTGATCCGTCATGACTCCCTGGGGAGTTGTGACAATTGCGATACCGATGCCGCTCATCACCCGCGGCATGTCGCGCGTGCCGCGATAGACGCGCCGGCCGGGCTTGCTCACGCGCTGCAGTTTGGAAATCACCGGGCGCCGTTCGCGCCGCGAGCCGAAATACTTCAGCTGGATGGTGATCATGTTCGCCGGCTGTTCATCGCTAACACCGAAGTCGTCGATGTAGCCTTCGGCCTTCAGGATGCGCGCAATCTCCACCTTGAGCTTTGACGACGGGATGCGAACCTCCTGCCTGCCGATCATCAGCGCATTGCGAATGCGCGTCAGCATATCTGCTATCGGGTCAGTCATCATGGCTGCATCTCCTACCAGCTCGACTTCACGACGCCGGGGATTTGCCCCCGCAGCGCAAGCTCGCGAAAGTGGATGCGGCACAGACCGTAGCGCCGGATGTAGCCGCGCGGCCGGCCGCATGTCTTGCCCGAATTGGGGTCCACGAACTGGCAGCGGTTGCGCACGCGCACCGCGTACTTGCGCTTCTTTTCCATGGCAGTCTTTGACTTCTTCGCCATCGTCAGGCTCCCTGGTTTTCCTGGAACGGCATACCCAGCAGACGCAGCAGGCGCCTGCCTTCCTCGTCCGTGCGCGCCGTGGTCACAATCGTGATCTCCATCCCGCGCACCTTGTCGATGCGGTCGTAATGAATCTCCGGGAAGATCAACTGTTCGCGCAGGCCGATAGTGTAGTTGCCGCGGCCATCAAAGGTATCCGGCGAAACACCCCGGAAATCCCGCACGCGGGGCAGCGCGATGTTTACGAAACGATCCAGAAAGGCCCACATGCGCCCGCCGCGCAGCGTCACCTTGACGCCGATGGCGCGGCCCTCGCGCAACTTGAAGTTGGCGATGCTCTTGCGCGCGCGGGTGATCACAGGCTGCTGCCCGGTGATGATGCGGATGTCTTCGATCACGCTGTCCAGCGCCTTGGGATTATCCAGCGCCTCGCCCACGCCTACGTTGATCACGACCTTCTGGATGCCGGGTACCTGCATGCGGTTGCCGTAGCTAAACTCGTCGACGAGCTGCGGCACGGCGTCTTCCCGGTAGCGTTGCTGCATTACTGGCATAGCGGTCATCTATTGCGCTCCGGTCAATCGAAATCTGCGTCGCACTTCTTGCAGTAGCGCGTCTTGAAGCCGTCCGACTCGCGGAGGCGGCGACCGACGCGGGTGCGCTCGTTGCATTCGGGGCAGACCAGCATCACGTTAGAGACATGGATGGGCCCCTCAAATTCGAGGATCTGGGCCTGCACCTGCTGCCGCCCCGCCTGCTGCGCCTTCTGGTGCTTCTTGAGGATGTTGACGCCCTCAACCACCACCCGTTTCTGCTTCTTGTAGACCGAGATCACGCTACCGCGCTCTCCCACGTCCCTGCCCGCGATCACTTCAACCTGATCGCCGCTTCTGATTCGCTGCATGTCAGCCTCTCAGCCCGCCCTTGTCTAAAGCGTCTCTGGCGCGAGCGACACGATCTTCATGTAGCCCTTGTCGCGCAGCTCCCGGGCCACCGGCCCGAAAACGCGTGTGCCGCGCGGGTTGGTCAAATCCTCTGCCAACACCACCGCGGCGTTGTCATCAAAGCGGATGGTGGAACCGTCGCGCCGGCCATATTCCTTGGCCGTGCGCACGATAACTGCGCGCACCACTTCGCTCTTCTTCACGTTGCCGTCGCTGGTGGCCGCCTTCACGGTCGCCACTACCACGTCGCCGACGCGACCATAGCGCTTGCCCGAACCGCCCAGCACACGGATCACCAGCAGCTCGCGCGCGCCACTGTTGTCAGCAACCTTCAGGCGCGATTCTTGCTGGATCATGAGTCGCTCGCCTCCTGGCCCTCCGGCTGTGCGTTGCCCACCAGCACCTCATCGACGACCCAGCGCTTCAGCTTGCTCAGCGGCCGGCTCTCGACGACGCGCACCATAGTGCCCGTGGCGATTGCGTTGGACTCATCGTGCGCGTAGACCTTTTTGGTGGTGCGCACGACCTTGCCGTAAACGGGATGACGGCGGCGCAGAACGACGGCAACGACGACGGTCTTTTCCATCTTGTCGCTGACAACCCGCCCGGTCAGTCTCCTGCGATTATCAGACATCTCAGTTTCCCTCACCTGCGATTTCAGCCGCCAGTTCGCGCTCGCGCAGCACGGTCAGACAGCGGGCGATGTCGCGCTTTGTCTCGTGCAGAACGTTGGGGTTGGCCAGCTGGCCGGAGGCCATCTCGAGGCGCAGCCGAAAGTGCGTCGCCTTGAGGTCCTCGATCGTGTCGAGGATGGCATCCTGCTCCATTTCGCGTAGTTCCTTGATGTACATCAATCCAGCTCCTGACCGGAAATAGGATCGAAGCGCTTGACGATCCGCGTCTTGCAGGGCAGCTTGTAGGATGCCAGCCGCAGCGCTTCGCGCGCTTCTTCCTCGCTGATGCCGCCCATTTCGAAGAGCACACGACCGGGACGAATGACGGCGACCCACTTCTCGACCGACCCCTTGCCCTTGCCCATACGCGTCTCGGCCGCCTTCTGCGTTACCGGCTTGTCCGGGAACACGCGGATCCATACCTTGCCGCGCCTGCGCACGTAACGCACCATGGTGCGTCGCGCCGCCTCGATCTGGCGGCTGGTCATCCAGACCGGTTCGGTGGCCTGCAGGCCATATTCGCCGAACTGGACGCGGTTGCCGCGTTGCGCCTTGCCGCGCATACGACCGCGGCTCTGCTTGCGCCATTTGACTCGCTTGGGCATCAACATCGCTGTATCTCCTGCTCAGCCGGGCCCGCCGGCGCCGGCACGCGCCCGCCCGCGCTCTCCATAGTCGAGCACCTCACCGTTGTAGACCCAGACCTTTACGCCGATGCGGCCGAAGGTCGTCAGGGCCTCTGCCGTGCCGTAGTCCACGTCCGCGCGCAGCGTGTTGCGCGGAATGCGGCCCTCGGTCTGCCATTCGCGCCGGGCCATGTCGGAGCCGCCAAGGCGGCCGCTGACCTCGATGCGAATGCCCTGCGCGCCCTGGCGCATGGCCTGGCCAATAGCGCGCTTGATGGCGCGGCTGTGGCCGATGCGGCGCTCCAGCTGGCCGGAGATGTTCACCGCCACCAACTTCGCGTCGGTGTCCGGCTTGTCAATTTCGCTGACTTCAACCTTGACCTTCTTGCCGTCCGCCAGTTTCTCCAGCGCGCCGCGCAACTCCTTGACTGCCTCGCCCTTGCGCCCAATGACGATGCCTGGGCGCGCGGTGTGGATGTTGATCAGCAACTGGTTGGGATAGCGCTCGATCTCCACGCGCGAAATCGCCGCGCGCGGACCCTGATTGCCGATATGGCGGCGGATGGCGAAGTCTTCCAGCAGCAGATCGCGATAGCGCTTCCGCTCTGCGTACCAGCGCGCATCCCAGTCGCGGGTGATCTTCAGCCGAAAGCCGATCGGGTGAACCTTGCGACCCATGGCTAGTTCTCCTCTCGCTCGGACAGAATGACCGTGAGATGCGAATAACGGCGCAGACGGGGCTTGAAGCGGCCACGCGCGCCGGCCTTCATGCGTTTCAGGGTCACGCCTTCGTCGACGTGGATGGTGGACACGACCATCGCGCCCCGGTTG
Organism: Phototrophicaceae bacterium; assembly: GCA_965223965.1. Lineage (GTDB taxonomy): Bacteria > Chloroflexota > Anaerolineae > Aggregatilineales > Phototrophicaceae > JAGWBD01. Next base: position 245,033 of record CBDCXX010000006.1, on the reverse strand, counting down.
AGGTCGAAGTTGTTCTCGGCATTGGCCAGCGCCGAGGCCAGCGACTTGCGGACATAGGTCGCGCCCTTCTTCGGCATGAACTTCAGCACGGTCAACGCCTGGTCGGCCCCCATGCCGCGCACCTGGTCAACGACCAGACGCAGCTTTTGCGCCGAAATGGGTAGATGTCGGGTGCTTGCGCGTACGTCCATGGCTACACCGGCCGCCTTTTGCGCTCGACCAGATGGCCGCGATAGGTGCGGGTGGGCGCAAATTCGCCCAGCTTGTGGCCGACCATGTTCTCGGTGATGTAGATAGGCACGTGGCGCCGGCCGTCATGCACCGCAATGGTATGCCCCACCATCTGCGGGAAAATCGTGCTGGCCCGGCTCCAGGTACGCACCACCGACTTCTGGTTCTGCTGGTTGAGCCGCTCGATCTTGAGCATCAGCTTGTGGCTGACGAAGGGCCCCTTCTTCAGTGAACGTGACATACGCTGTTCCCCTTCTGCTACCGCCGCCGGCCGCGCCGACGGATGATGTAGCGGTTGGTACGCTTGTTGCGGCGCGTGCGCTTACCCAGCGCCGGCTTGCCCCAGGGCGTCTTCGGCCCTGGCATACCGATCGGCGAGCGACCCTCGCCACCACCGTGCGGGTGACTGGACGGGTCCATGGCCGAGCCGCGCACAGTGGGCCGCCAGCCCATCCAGCGCTTGCGTCCCGCCTTGCCGATCTTGATGTTGCCATGGTCGGTGTTGCCGACCTGGCCGATGGTGGCCATGCAACGCAGATGAATCAGGCGCACCTCGCCGCTGGGCAAGCGCACCTGCGCCCAGTCGCCCTCGCGCGCCATCAACTGGGCCGAAGTGCCCGCCGCGCGCGCCAGTTGCCCGCCGCGACCCGGATGCAGCTCAATGTTGTGAATCATCGTGCCCAGCGGGATTTCGCCCAGCGAAAGGGCGTCGCCCGTGCGCAAATTTGTGTTGGCGCTGCCGTTGCCGATGCGGTCGCCGACCTTCAGGCCCAGCGGCGCAATGATGTAGCGCTTTTCGCCACCTTCGTAAAGCACCAGCGCGATGCGCGCCGAGCGGTTGGGATCGTACTCTATGGAAACCACCTCGGCCTGCGCGTCCATGCGGTCGCGCCGGAAATCAATGATGCGGTAGCGTCGCTTGTGTCCGCCGCCACGGTGCCGCACGGTGATGCGCCCCGTGTTGTTGCGGCCACCCTTGCTCCGCAGCGGCTCGGTCAACGAGCGTTCCGGGCGCTTCCGGGTAATCTCTTCGAATGAGTGGCCCGTCATACCCCGGCGACCAGCCGAGGTGGGTTTGTAGACTTTAACCGGCATATTGTCCCTCGCCTCCGTCGCTCATGCGTTAAACAGGTCGATTTGGTCGCCGGGCGCCAGCGTCACGATGGCTTTCTTCCATTCCTTCGTTCGCACGGCCCAGTCCCGTCCGCGCCGACCGCGTTTGGCCGGCTGCACCATGGTGCGCACCTTCGTCACGTTGACCTCGAAGATAACTTCCACCGCTTCCTTGACCTGGATCTTGTTGGCCTTGCGAGCCACCTCAAAGACGTACTGGTTCAGCTCGTCTGACAGCGCGGTCGCCTTTTCAGTGATGACCGGGCGCCGGATGACATCGTAAATATGCAGCTCGGGCATGCTCGCTACTCCTGGCCCCAGATGAGCTGGATGGTGTCCAGCGCGTCCAGCGGGATAATGACCTTGTCGTGCCCCAGCAGGTCGCGGATGTTCAAATAGTTCGCCCGCAGCCAGCGCACCTGCGGCAGGTTGCTGATGCCGCGCTGCACGTTCTCGTCGCGCTCCGCCAGCAACACCAGCGTCTTGCCGTCGCCCGCCAGCCTGGTGATGGTCTCGCGCATCACGCGCGTCCTGGGCTGGTCGGCCTGGAAGCGGTCGACGAAGATGAGCTGGTCGTCGCGCGCCAGCGCGCTAAGCGCGGAGCGGACGGCGCCGCGCCGCATTTTCTTCGGCATGGCGCTGGTGTACTTGCGCGGCCGCGGGCCATGGGCCACGCCGCCGCCCACAAAAAGGGGCGCGCTGCGGGCGCCATGCCGGGCGCGACCGGTGCCCTTCTGTCGATACCACTTGCTCTTGGTCAGGCGCACTTCGCTGCGCGTCTTCGTCTTGTGGTTGCCCTGACGCGCGTTGGCTTCTTGCCGCAAAAACGCCTGATGCATCAGCCCGACGTTAATCTCGACGCCGAAGATGTCGCCCGGCAGTTCAATCTGCTGTACTTCGTTGCCGCTCTGGTCCAGCACCGGAACCTGCATGTTGGTCAGCTCCTCTCGCGCCGTGTACGGTAGCGCTCGCGCGCGGGCTTCAACATGACGATGCCGCCGCGGGTGCCAGGGATCGACCCTCTCACCGCGATCAGGTTCTTCTCCGCGTCTACCACGACCACTTCAAGGTTCTGCATGGTGATGCGGTCGTTGCCCATCCGTCCTGCCATACGCATGCCCTTGATGACGCGCCCGGGCGTCGAGCCGGCGCCGATGGAACCTGGCGCACGCTCGCGGTCGGACTGGCCATGCGTCTTCGGCTGGCGCCTAAAGCCGTGGCGCTTGATCGTGCCCTGAAAGCCGCGCCCCTTGCTCTTGCCAATGACGTCCACGCGGTCGCCGACCTCAAAGACGTCGGCGTTGATCTGCTGACCTTCCTCGACGTCCGGCTCGCCCTCGCGAATGCGGAACTCGCGCAGGTAGCGCAGGGCCGGCAGGTTGTTACGCTGCAGATGCCCCAGTTGACCCTGGGTGAGGCGGCGCGGGCGCGTTTCGCCAAAGCCCAGCTGCACCGCCGTATACCCGTCGCGCTTTTCGTTGCGCACCTGGGTCACATAGCAGGGGCCGGCCTCGATGACCGTGACCGGGATGACGTCACCACCCTCGTCAAACACCTGGGTCATGCCGACCTTCTTGCCGATGATGCCCTTCATCACAACCTCCGGCGGGGCAGTATCCCCCGCGCCTCTTCACCGCAGTGGCAGGCCGGGCAGGCCTGCGTGCGCGCTATATCCTGATCTCGATGTCGACGCCGGCGGGCAGGTTCAGACGCATCAGCGTATCGATGGTCCTGCTGTCCGGATCCAGCACGTCGATCAGGCGCTTGTGGGTGCGAATTTCAAAGTGTTCCTGCGACGTCTTGTCAATGAAGGGCGAACGGCACACGGTGAAGCGCTCGAGGCGAGTGGGCAGGGGCACTGGCCCCACCACGCTGGCGCCGGTGCGCTCGGCCGTCTCCACGATGCGGCGCGCGGATTGATCCAGCACGCGGTGGTCGTAGGCCTTCAGTCGAATCCGGATCCTGCTTTTTGCTGCCATAAGCCTCGTCTCATTCACCGGGGATGCCGGCGGCGGGTCGCCCCCCGGCATCCTCATGGCATCTTCGCTGCCAGCGGGCAGCGTCAGTCCAGAATTTGCGTGATGGAGCCGGCACCAACCGTCAGACCACCCTCGCGGATGGCGAACTTCGAGCCCTGCTCCAGCGCGACCGGGATGATCAGTTCCACTTCCAGCTCGACGTTGTCGCCCGGCATGACCATCTCCACGCCCTCCGGCAGGTTGATGGTGCCGGTCACATCCATGGTTCGGATGTAGAACTGCGGCCGGTAGCCGGGGAAGAAGGCCTTGTGACGGCCACCCTCGTCGCGGCGCAGCACGTACACCTGGCTCTTGAAGCGCTTGTGCGGCTCGATGCTGCCGGCGTGCGCCAGTACCTGGCCGCGCTCGACCTCGTCGCGCGTCTTGCCACGCAGCAGAATGCCGGCGTTGTCGCCCGCCACCGCTGCGTCCAGCTCCTTGTAAAACATCTCGATGCCGGTGACGACGGTCTTGTCGATGGCATCGCGCAGACCGACGATGTCGATCTCCTCGCCTTTCTTCAAACGGCCGCGCTCTACGCGCCCGGTGACCACGGTGCCACGCCCCTTGATCGAGAAGACGTCCTCGATTGGCATCAGGAAGGGCCGGTCCTCTTCACGCAACGGTGTCGGGATCCACTCGTCCACTGTATCCATCAGCTTGAGGATGGAGGCGTACTCGGGCGCGTCGATGTCGCTGCTGGTGCTCTCCATGGCCGCCAGCGCCGAACCGCGCACGATGGGCGTGTCCTCCGGGAAATCGTAGCTGTCCAGCAGCTCGGCCAGCTCCAGTTCGACCAGCTCCAGCAGCTCCTCGTCATCCATCTGGTCGATCTTGTTGAGATAGACGACCATGGCCGGCACTTCCACCTGGCGCGCCAGCAGGACGTGCTCGCGCGTCTGGGGCATGGGGCCGTCGGGCGCGCTGACCACGAGGATGGCGCCGTCCATCTGCGCCGCGCCGGTGATCATGTTTTTGATGTAGTCGCGGTGGCCTGGGCAGTCCACATGGGCGTAGTGGCGGTTAACCGTTTCGTACTCCACGTGGCGGATATTGATGGTAATGCCGCGGGCCTTCTCTTCCGGCGCGCTGTCGATATCTTCATAGGCCATCTGTTTGGCGCGGCCGGCCATGGCGAGGACGCGCGTGATGGCGGCGGTCAACGTGGTTTTACCGTGGTCAACATGACCGATGGTACCGATATTGACGTGCGGTTTGCTGCGGTCGAATTTCTGCTTGCCCATGGTTTATCCTCTTGCATGCTGCAATCGATGTGGCGCACTCGCGCCTGCGAACGAAATTTCGCCCTATCCGCCGCCGAGCATTACCTCTTCGGCAATGGAGGGCGGCGCAATCGCATACCTGTCGAATTCCATCGTGAAATTGCCGCGCCCCTGGGTCAGGTTGCGCAGGCCGGTGGCGTAGCCAAACATCTCGCCCAGCGGCACGCTGGCGCGAATGGAGGCGGAGCCGTCACCGCGGGGTTCCATCCCCTGCACCACGCCACGCCGGGAGGAAAGATCGCCGACGACGGGGCCGGTGTATTCGTCCGGCGCCACCACCTCGACGAGCATTGTCGGCTCCAGCAACACGGGGCCGGCCTTCTGCACGCCTTCCTTCAGGCACATCGAACCGGCGATTTTGAAGGCGATCTCGCTCGAGTCCACCTCGTGATAGCTGCCATCGACCAGCGTGGCCTTCAGGTCCACCACCTGATAACCGGCCAGCACGCCGCCCTGCATCGCCTCGCGAATGCCGTTCTCGGTCGGGCGGATGAATTCCCGCGGAATGGAGCCGCCGCGAATCTTGTTTTCGAAGTACAGGCCGTCGCGCGCCAGCTCCTGCTCCTCGCTGGCCAGCGGTTCGAACTCCACCGTGATGCGCGCATACTGGCCGGACCCGCCAGTCTGGCGCCGGAATGTCGTGTCGATGCGGGACGGGCGCGTGATAGCTTCACGGTAGGCCACGCGCGGGCGTCCCACCCGGGCCTCCACGCCAAATTCGCGCATCATGCGGTCGACCAGCACCTCGAGGTGCAACTCGCCCATGCCACGGATGCGCGTCTGGCCCAGCTTGTCATCGACCTCGACCTTGAAGGTCGGGTCCTCTTCCGCCAGGCGCTGCAGGGCAAGGCCCATCTTGTCCTGGTCGCCGCGCGTGTTGGGCTCGATGGCGACTTCGATCACCGGCTCCGGGAAGCTGATTTTTTCCAGCACGATCTGACGCTGCCGGTCGCTGAGCGTGTCGCCGGTGAAGGTGGTCTTGAGGCCGAGGATGGCCGCGATGTCGCCGGCGTGCACCTCCTCAACGTCCTCGCGCCGGTCGGCGAACATGCGCACAATGCGGCCGATGCGCTCGCGCCGGCCATTGGTCGTGTTCTGCAACATGGTGCCCGTGCGCAGCACGCCGGAATAGACGCGGAAGAACGCCAGTCGGCCCACGAAGGGGTCGGTGACGATCTTGAAGACCAGCGCGGCCAGCGGCTCTTCATCTGAAGGCGCGCGCGTGACCCTCTCGTTGTTATTCGGGTTGAGACCTTCGACGGGCGGGACATCCAGCGGCGAGGGCAGCAGGTCGACCACGCGATCCAGCAAAATCTCCACGCCGCGGTTCTTCAGCGCGGAGCCGCAGAGCACCGGTTGCAGGCTGCTTTTCAGCGTGCCGGCGCGCAGGGCCCCCAGCAACTCCTCGTCGCTGATGGGCTCCTCGAGCAAATACTTCTCGGTGAGGTAGTCATCGACCTCGACGACCTTCTCGATCATCTCGGCGCGCATCGTCTCGGCCTGCTCACGATGGCTTTCCGGGATCGGGTAGCGCTCGATGGCGCTGCCCAGCTCGTCACCCGAGGTAACCAGCTCCATGGTCAGCAGGTCGATGATGCCGGCGAAGCTTTCGCCTTCGCCGTAGGGCATCTGGATCGGCACCGGGTTGGCGCCCAGACGATCAACGATCATCTGCACGCAGCGCTGGAAATCGGCGCCGATGCGGTCCATCTTGTTGATAAAGCAGATGCGCGGCACTGTGTAGTCGTCGGCCTGACGCCAGACCGTCTCGGACTGCGGCTCGACGCCGGCAACGCCGTCAAAGACGACCACGCCACCATCCAGCACGCGCAGACTGCGCTGCACCTCGGCCGTGAAATCCACGTGGCCCGGGGTGTCAATGATGTTGATCTGGTGCTCGTTCCAGCTGGCGCTCACCGCCGCCGAGGTAATGGTAATGCCGCGTTCGCGCTCCTGCGCCATGTAGTCCGTGGTCGCAGCGCCGTCATGCACTTCGCCAATGCGATGCACCATGCCGGTGTAATACAGCACGCGCTCGGTGGTGGTCGTTTTGCCGGCATCAATATGAGCGATGATGCCAATGTTGCGCACCCGGTTGAGATCCAGGCTGCCTGCCGCTTTACTGCTCATGTGTTGCTCACGTTCTCCTGTATTTCGCCGCTGACGCTAGCGGAAGTGAGCGAAGGCGCGGTTGGCCTCCGCCATACGATGCGTGTCGTCCTTGCGTTTGAGGGCGTTGCCCTGGCTGTTGGCCGCATCGATCAACTCGGCCGCCAGCTTTTCATGCATGCCGCGCCCGCCGCGCGACCTGGCGAATTCCAGGATCCAGCGCATGGCGAGGGTCAACGAGCGTTCGCCGCCCACTTCAATCGGCACCTGGTAAGTGGAGCCGCCAACGCGCTTGGGCTTGACCTCGACAGTGGGCTGCACGTTGCGCAACGCCTGCTCGAAGACCTCGACCGGGTCGCGCCTCGCGCGTTCCTCGACGATATCAAGCGCGCGATACATGACGCGGGCGGCCGTGCTCTTCTTGCCACCGCGCATCATGCGATTGATGAACATGGCGACGTGAATGTTTCCGAACTTGTTGTCCGGCGTCACCTTGCGTTTGGGTGGACGATTTCTTCTAGGCATCCTTCAGACCCCTGTCGCTCAGTTGCGCGGCTGCTTGCTGCCGTACTTGCTGCGCGCCTGGCCACGATTCGGAACGCCCTCGGCGTCCAGCGTGCCACGCACAATGTGATAACGCACTCCCGGCAGGTCTTTCACCCGGCCGCCGCGCACCAGCACCACGCTATGCTCCTGCAGTTGGTGTCCCTCGCCCGGAATGTAGGCCGTCACCTCGATGCCATTGGTCAGGCGCACCCGCGCTACCTTGCGCAGGGCCGAGTTGGGCTTCTTGGGCGTCATGGTCTTCACCTGGGTGCAGACGCCGCGCTTCTGCGGCGCGCCGCGTGCCTGCCGCTTCCGTTGCTGTTTGTTGGCGTTGAAAGTGTACTGCAGCGCCGGCGAACTGGACTTGGACTTGCGGCTCTTGCGCCCCCTGCGTACCAACTGGTTGATGGTGGGCATCTGTCGCTCCCGTACCTGCCTGTCTTCACATAAAAAAGGCGTTTCGCACAGAACGCCCTGGTTGTCTCCGCCATGACGAGCCATCCCCCAAAAGGGCGCTTTCGCCATATGTGTCCGGTTCCCGACAACCCATTGCCTGCAGCCAGGGTGTGCTGCCGATGCGTCGCGGCATATTAGCAGCGCCAGAATCGCGTGTCAAGGGCGATCGCTGGCCGTTGACAGAAGGCCACCCGGGCGGCCATGCTATCCGCTGCAGGCAGCGTTGCCCAAGCGTAACATGGACCCATGATCATCACTTCGCTCCGCAATCCGCAGATCGTCGCGCTGCGCAAGCTCGGCCAGCGCCGCCAGCGCCGATTGCAGGGTCGCTTCGCCGCCGAAGGCCTGCAGGCGCTGCACATGGCGCTCGCGGCAGGCTGGCAGGCGCAGGAGGTCTTCTACTGTCAGGCGCGCTTCACGGGCCCGGCCGCGCCGGAACTGCTGCAACGCTTCGAGGATGGCGGCGCACGGCTGTATGAAGTCAGCGAGCCGCTGCTGCAGACGCTCTCCAACCGCGACAATTCCCAGGGCCTGGTCGTCACCTTCCCGCTGCCACAGACCACGCTGGCAGATCTGCGCCTGACCGCGCAGCCCTTGCTGCTGCTGCTCGACCGCCTGCGCGATCCCGGCAATCTCGGCAGCCTGCTGCGCACGGCGGACGCGGTCGGCGCCAGCGCCGTACTGCTGCTGCCGCCCTGCGTCGATCCCTGCGACCCCAAAGTGTTGCGCGCCAGCATGGGCTCGCTCTTCAGCCTGCCCGTCGTCCAGGTGGAATCAGTCCCGACGCTGCTGACCTGGTTGCAGGAGCAGGGCCTGCCGCTCTGTGGCGCCGACGCCGCGCGCGGGCAACTCTGGACAGAGCTGGACTGGCGCGGCGGCCTTGCGCTGGCGCTGGGCAACGAGGCGCAGGGCCTGGACGACAGGCTCGCCGCGCGCTGTGAGCGCCTGGCCATGTTGCCGCTACGTGGCAGAGCCGAATCGCTCAACGTCGCCGTGGCGGGCGGCGTGCTGATGTACGCCTGGCGCGCGGCGAATCCCTGACCCCGGCCGGCGTTTTCCTGTACACTGACCGCAGTATCTACCCGCTAAATGGCTGACCGCTCACATGCCCCGGGAACACAGAATAATCATTGCCATCGCCGGACTGACCGGTGTCATCGTGCTGCTGCTGCTGCTCGTGCTCAGTCAGCGACAGGAAGCCCCCATTAACCTCGCCGCCATCCCCGACGAGAGCCAGCCCTTCCCCATCGTGGGCCGCGAGCACATCCCGGTCGGCGTGCCGCCCACACGCTACAACTCCGACCCGCCCACCTCCGGCGACCACTACGCCGCGCCGGTGCGCGCCGGCTTCTACGAACAGCGTCTGCCGGACGCCTACCTCATCCACAACCTCGAGCACGGGCAGATCTGGCTCTCCTGGCGCGACCTGGGCGACCACGAGGTCGTCGAGACCTTCCGGCGCCTGCATGAGAAGTTCCCGGAGTGGGTCGTGGTCAGTTATCGCCCGGAGAACGAACAACGTCTGGTGGCCGCCGCCTGGGGGCGCCTGCTGCCGCTCGACGCGCCGGACAGCGAAGCCCTGACCGCCTTCATTATGCGCCACCATGACCGCGCGCCGGAAAGCGTGCCCGGCTGAGCGCGACCTGCGCCTACTCCAGATTGGTGTGGCGCGCGAACATGAGGCCGGGGTCGGTTCCCAGTTCTTCCATTAACAAGCCGATCAGCACGTCACAGAGGATGCCCAGCGACTGCTCGTAGAGCGAGCCCATCGGCTGGACCGAGACGCTGCCGGCCTCCTCGTCCGCCAACTTGGGGCTGGACGCCTGAATGCGCAGAATGTGGTCCGCATACTGGCTCACCGGCGACTCGCCGGCGATAGTGATCAGCGCGACCCTGGCGTTGAGCTCGCAGGCACGCTGCGCCTGGCCGATGATCGAGGGCGTGCGGCCAGAGCCGGAGCCGATGATGAGCAGATCGCCGGCGCCGATGGCGGGCGTGGTCACCGCGCCGACCACGTGCACGTCAAGGTCCAGATGCATCAGGCGCATGGCGAAGGCCTGCATCTGCAGCCCGGAACGCCCGCGGCCGGCCACGAAGATGCGCCGCGCCTGCAGAATGTCGCGGCGCAGATCGGCAACCGCTTCGGGATCGATGCCGTCCAGGGCCGCGTCAAGTTCCTGCAGCACATCCATGAGCAGCGTTCGGTAGTCAGCCATGGGCCAGCATCCTTTCCTTCAGCCGACGCGCGGCTGCGGCCGGTTGTGCAGCGCGCGTGATGGCGCCGCCCACAATCACTGTATCCGGGTGCAGGGCCGCCAGCGCGTCAATCGTCTCGACGCTGATGCCGCCGGCCACGGCCAGGCGCAGGTCCGGCAGCGCCTTCCGCAGCACGCGCAAGGGCCCAACCGGGTCGCCACTGGCATCGTGGGCGCGGTGCACACAGAACTGGTCGCAGCCCAACGCCATCAATTCGGGCACGCGCTGCAACGGCTGCGGCACGGCCATCAGATCCACCATCAACTCGCCCCCGCATTTGAGCGCCGCCGCTGCCGCAGCCGCAATCGTCGCGTCAGCGGCGACGCCCAGCACGGTCACGACGTCCGCGCCGGCCGCAAAGGCGATGCGCGCTTCCTCGCCGCCGGCATCCATAATCTTGAAATCCGCCAGCAGCGGCAGTGCGGGAAACTCGGCGCGCAGGCGCTGAATGGCCCGGATGCCCTCGCGCAGCACCAGCGGCGTGCCGATCTCGGCCAGGTCCACATACTCGCGCGTCGCCTGCAGCACAGCCAGACTGTCTTCCAGCGGGCCGTCGAGCGCCAGTTGCAGCTTCACCGCGAGTCTCGCCTGCATTCAGTGAACAGACCGTTGTCAGTGTAGCGGCTTCCGTTGCCTGGCTCAATGCCCGTTGACAGCAGTGCCGCTGCGGTGGACGATAGCCCGGCGGGCGAGCGCTGCCCGCAGTCAACGAAAGGCAGCGGCTGTTATGGCACTCGACACCCTCATCGACTACGACTGCGCGCCGAAGCAGGCGCTGGGCACGGCCGGCATTCTTGAGCGGCTGAAGGCCCGCGAGCGCGCCGCGACCATCATTCGCCTCTACCGCCGCAACGGCGACCAGCGCTCGCCGCGCGACATGGGCTTCGAGATGGTGCGCAGCGCCGCCGACGGCAGCGAGGAGACCCAGGTCGTCGTCGTGCAGCATCTGCTGGACAGCGCCGCCGAGCTCGACCCGCTGGCGCCGCACTGCGCGGGCTGCCCGGCCAATCGCAGCGGCGCGCCCTTCGGCTGCATCGGCCACATCAGCTACCCGATTTCGCCCTTCGCCGAGGCCTTCCTGCTCAACCGCCTGCCTGATCCGCCCTCTGCGCCGCTGATCTGGCTGCTGCTGAAGCAGGGCATCCGCGACTTCAAGTATGACGGCAGCAGCGCCTACCCCTTGCGCGCAGCCGACCGCAACATCTTCACTGAAGTGCGCAGCATCCGGCGCGAACTGGGCGAGCTGCCGGTCGATTCCGACCAGGTCTTCGAGATGACCTTCCTGACCGGCCACATCCAGCCCAATCATGCCGCAATCCTGCTGCTATTCTTTCACGCCATCGAGCGCGAAACGCTGGAGGCCATGCAGATCACGCAGCTCGGTGAACTGCCGCTGGCGGAGCGCGCGGCCTTCGACTTCCTCATCCCGGCGGGCGCGGACAGCGACGACGACTCCACCGCCGAGATGCGCGACTTCCTGCACGCGCTGTATCTCGCCTGGCGCCTGGATGTGCGTTTGTTGCTGGATGTGTGATTTAATGATGCGATTGCAAGAAGGGAGTTGCCGTGCCGATTTACAGGCGAATTGACGAAGTAGACAAGGTGTTTCTTCAAAGCCTGGTCGATGAAGAAGTAATGGAGGATAGAGGTCTTGAGTACAAGCGAGACCTCAACATTCAAAAAGATCCAACAACGATTGACTTGAAGGCGGAAAAGCGAAAGTTCTGTGCGGAAATTTCTGCATTCGCTAATGCAGATGGTGGTTACCTTATTTTTGGTGTTGCAGATGAAAAAGGGATGCCACAGAAAGATGGAATTTGTGGCATCGACAAGCCGGATGATTTCGATCAACTAAAGTTGAAAATCCACGGAATAATTGATAAAGGCATTGAACCTCAATTGTTTGGTGTCGATATGGCCCAAGTAAAACTTGACGTCGAGAAAATCGCCCTGTTGATTCACATTCCATCCAGTTGGTCCAAACCTCACTGGGTAGGCGAAAAGGGTTGCAGAACCTTCTACACAAGGACTTCAGGCGGCAAGGATCATCTTGACATCCGCAACGTAAGGGAGTTGTTTGTGTTATCAGAAACTGCTGCAGAACGGATCCGTACTTTCCGTGGAAATCGAGCTAAAGGCATCCTTGAGGGCGATGTTCCTGTGTTTCAAGGTCATAAGCCGATATTAGCCTTGCACCTTGTGCCGTTCAGCGCGGAAAGCTCTCAACAGAATGTGGATTTCCGTGCTCTGCAAGGTGAAGTGTTTGATGTCGGAAACAAGACAGGGTTCAACTTGAGTGGAATGTATGCGGGAATTGATGAGCATTTTTTCTATCATTTGTATCGAAATGGGTGCATAGAGTACGTAAAAGGTAACCTGGCAACGTTTCAGAACAAATATATTGATAGCACTTTGTTTGAAAGCAACATTCTTTTTGTGTTGCCCAGAATGATGAAATGGCTCAAACAGTTGAAGGTGTCCCCACCTTTTTATGTAATGCTGACGCTACTTGGTGGGAATGGTCGGAGTTTTCATTTGAGCAATCTCCAAAGTAACCGTCTTGAAAAAGAATTTGGCCACTATGTATTTGAAGATGACAGGAGATTTAACCTAGAAACGCTAATAATTCCTGAAGAAATGATGTATTCGTACGATTCTGATTTACAAGCGGATATGCGTCCGGTATTCGACATGGTTTGGCAGGCAGCAGGTCTTCCATGTTCCCTCAACTATGATGAGAATGGAAAATGGGATGGGGGACAACCAAAAGGGCAGGCCTGAGCCTGCCCCTTACTTACACCAAGTTGTAAATTCCGACGCCTCGCGCCAGACCCCTACCCCACCAGCGTCAACGCCTCGCGCACCATCTGGTTGGTGTAGCCCCACTCGTTGTCGTACCAGGTCAGCACTTTCACCAGGTCGCCGGCCACCACCTGCGTCAGCTCCAGGTCGACGATCGAGGCGCGCGCGTCACCGATGACGTCCGAGGACACGATCGGGTCCTCCGTCACGCCGAGGATGCCCTCGTAACGCTCGGTCGCGGCCTCCTCGCGGAAGATGTCGTTGATCTCCTCGCGCGTGGTGTTGCGTCCCGCCACGAAGACCACGTCGGCGATCGAGCCCACCGCCACCGGCACGCGCAGCGCCAGGCCGTCAAACACGCCGGCGATGGCCGGCAGCGCTTTCGTCGTGGCGATGGCCGCGCCGGTCGAGGAGGGCACGATGTTGTCGGCGGCGCCGCGGCCACGGCGCATATCCTTGCCGCCGGGGAAATCGACCAGCGCCTGGGTGGAGGTGTAGGCGTGCACGGTGGTCATGATGGCCTTCTGCACGCCGATGCGGCGGTGCATGACTTCCATCACCGGTGTGATGTTGTTGGTCGTGCAGCTGGCGCAGGAGACCACGTGAGCGCCGTTTGCGCTGTTGACGCCGTGCACGACCATCGGCACGTCGGCGCTTTTGGTCGGCCCGGAGATGATGACCTTGCCGGCGCCGGCCGTGATGTGCTTGCCGGCGCCCTCAATTTCGGTGAAGAAGCCGGTGCATTCGAACACCAGGTCGACGTCCAGCTCGCCCCAGGGCAGCTGCGCCGGGTCGCGCTCGCTCAGATAGCGGATGCGCTGGCCGTCGATGACGAGGTCGCCGCCATCCGCGCAGACTTCGCGATCGTAGCGACCGTAGACCGTATCGTAGCGAATGAGATAGGCGAAGTTCTCGGCAGAGCCGAGGTCGTTGACCGCCACCAGCTCCAGCTGCGGCGTGTCCATCACCACCTTGAGCGCCGCGCGCCCGATCCGCCCCAGCCCGTTAATCGCAACCCGCGCCATCGTCCCCTCCTGCGTCGTTGGTTGTGCAAATCCCGGCGACTATAGCGTAGCGGGCAGCCACATTACAGGGCGGGCTGCCGGGCTTGACCCGACGCGCCCTCACCCTAAATCCCTCTCCCGCCGGGAGAGGGACTTTAAGTCTGGTTCAAGATGGCTTCTCTCCCCCTTTTCCTGGGAATGGTTCCCGCGTCGGAGCGAAGGGCACCCGTCGCAGACGGGATGAAGGGTCACAAGGGGGTGAGGGCAGCGGTTTCAGCGCGTCAGAACAGGCGCTGCTGCTGCAAGGGCCGTTGACCGTCGAGCAACACGAAGGGCGCCAGCTGCTCCGGCGCGCGGATGCCCAGCGCCCGCAACTGCGACAGGTCGCGCAGCCTTGTCACCCGCCGCGCGCGCAGGACGGCCTGCACGCCTTTCGGCCCGATGCCCGGCACACGCAGCAGCTGCGTCCGCTCCGCCTTCATCAGGTCCAGCGGCGCCTCGCGCAGGTTCTCCTCCGCCCAGGCGCGCTTGGGGTCCACGTCCAGGCGCAGATTGCCCGCGTCCACGAAGGGCAACTCTTCCACGTCCCATTCGTAGTCGCGCAGCAGGAAGCTGGACTGATAGAGGCGAAACTCGCGCTGCAGCGGCGTGGGCGGCAGGTTCTCGAAAGGCGTATTGGACACCGGGTGGAAGGCCGAGAAGTAGGTGCGCGCCAGGCCCAGCTGGTTGTAGAGGCGCTCGCCCAGCGAAAGCAGCTCGAGGTCGGTATCGCCCACCGCGCCCACCACGAACTGCGTCACCAGGCTGGCGAGGCGTTCGCGCCGCTCGCGCCTGAACCTGGACGCCGCCTGTAGCAGCCCCAGCAGCTCACGGTGAAAGTCCTTCTTCGGCGCCAGCGCCTGCAGGCGCTGCGGCGTGGGCCCCTCCAGGTTGACCGAGACGCGGTCCGCCAGCTGCATGGAACGCAGCAACTGGTCTTCCTCTGCACCGGGCATGACCTTGACGTGAATGTAGCCGCGGTAACCGTACTTGCGGCGCACGATGTCGATGGTATCAATCAGCTTGTCCTGCGTGGTCACGCTGCCCTTGATGATGCCCGAGGAGAGAAAGAGGCCGTCCACCAGGCCCGCGCGCGCCATTTCGTCGAAGGTCTTCGCCATCTCTTCGGGGCGGAAGGTATAGCGCGGGGCCGTGCTGCGCCCGGCGCGGAAGGGGCAGTAGTAGCAATTGCGCTCGCAGGCGGTGGTCAGCATGGTCTTGAGCACCGGCATGGGGCCCTTCGGCGTCTGCACCTGCGAGACGCAGTCGTACAGGTTTTTGTGTTGGCGCGGCACGCGCTTCTCGCGCACGCCAGGCTCGCCGGCCGGCTCGAAGAAGGTCACGTTGCCCATGCGCTCCAGCTTCTGCGCGGCGTCCGGCTGCCGGTGGACCTGCACTAGAGGCCACCGTAGCGCTGCAGCGCGGTCAACACGTTGATGGTGGTGACGGGCTGCCATTGCGGCAGATCGTGCTCGTCAGCCCAGCCGCCATCCTCGCGCTGCGTCGTCGCCAGCGTATCCAGACAGCGCGTGAGGGCAGCCTCCGGCAAGGCCCGCGCCACGGCAGAAGCCGGATCGGGCGCGAAGAAGAAGAGCGTGTAATGCCGTTTGGGGATGAGCGTCTCCGCCAGCGCGACGGTGTGCGCCAGAGTCGCCGCACGGAACCCGGCCAGCTGCGGGAAGTCGTCGATGTTCATGAAGTAGTCGAAGGCGTGGTAGGTCATGAAGAGCCAGTCGTTGCTGCGGATGCCTTCAAGACTGTGATGCTGTTCCGCCCAGTGGCGCGTCGCATTCTGCAGCCGCGGCGTGGCCAGACCCAGGGCGTGCAGGTTGCCGACGATTGAGTCCGGCTGCTTCTGGCCGCCCCACTCCGTCCACCACGGCGCCAGCGGCCAATTGCCCAGCTCCGTCGGGTTGCGCAGCGAGCCGTCCGGCTGCTGCTGCCGCTCCAGCCAGGCGACCGTGCCATCCAGCAGCGTGCCGGGCGGGATGTCGTGGTAGCGCAGCACGCCCAGCAGATACTCCAGCGCGGCGGGGTGCGAGAGCGGCGCCTTGAGGTCGTGTTCGAGGCCGTGGCCCCAGCCGCCGTCTGCGTTCTTGTAGCAGAGCAGGCAACGCTGCAGCTGCTCCAGCGGCCCGTCATCGAAGCGCCAGCTGAACAACGCCCGCTCCCAGAGCATGCCGTGAGTGAAGACGTAGTCGCGGGCGCGGTCAAGGGAGATGGTCATGTCAGTTCTCCAGGTCTTGCTGATTCAGGGTGAAGTACTCACGCAGAATGGGCAGGTTGTCGCCGTAGTAGAGTTTGTTCATGGGATTTTCCCTGAGAAGGAAATAGCTACTTCTTGCACACGTTCAAGTACCCACACGATCCCGATGGCCCCCAATACCTCACGCCAAAGTTTTGGCAACTTACAAAGGAACAGATGGATCCTTATCCATGGGGTAATGGGAATCGGATCAGGAACTATGTGTTGTTCGAAAAATTCAGGCTCCGCTTCTTCCCAGATCGATTCTCCCATAACTTGACAATGAATCTCGATCCAGTTGCGGATTTTCCCTTCCGCAACCGGGCTCCAGATATGTTTGTGATAGGTTGCGCAACAAAGCCAGTCCCACAGTTCTTCCTCCGTTGGCTTCGCGACTGCCTTTGCTTCCCCATCCATTTTGGCCCTGCGTACATACATATCCACCATCGCCATGCAGCTTGCGTGTGTGATGTGGCGGCCGAACAGTTTCTGGATGGTCTGTTTCTGAGCTTCAGTTCCCTTGTGGTAAGCCCACTGAACATCACTGCGCTCTTTTTCTGTCAAGGGTTCACGCGCTGGCATCGCTTCCTCCACGCTGCAGTCGGTCTTCTCACCCGACCATCCTAGCATACGAACATATGTTCCAATTGTCAACCCTCGCCCCACAACTTGAGTCTCCCGCCCCCGCCAGATACACTCCGCTGCATGTCAGAACTCCTGCCATGGCCATCCGGCGGACGCCGCAATCTGCGCGTCCTGCTCCTCGTCATCATCCTGGCGACGACGCCGCTCTACTGCCTCGGCTTCCTCCTCTGGGGTGTCGCGCCTGGCTCGCGGCCCCCCGCCACGCTCACGCCCACCCTGACGCCGCTGTTCGGCACGGCCACGGCCACGCGCACCTACACGCCCTTCCGCCGCGTTCTCGTCACCGTCACCCGGCCCCTGCCGCCCACGCCGCGCCAGTTCCAGCCGCCTGTGCAGCGACCACAACCACAGCCAGTGCAGCCGGTGCAACCGGTTGTGCAGCCGCCCGCCGACCTCTCGCTGCCAGTCGTCCCGGCCCCCGTGCAGCAGCCCGTCGGGCAGCCCACTCCGACCCCTGGCGCCAGCCCCACCGTCGTGCCGGTGCAGGGAAGCGGACCATGAACCCCCTTGTGTGCCAGCCCCCTGGAGGTATCCGTGTTTGACCTGAACGCACATCTGCGCGAGATGGTGGAGGCCCACGCCCCCTCCGGCCACGAAGGCCCCCTGCGCGCGCTGCTCCGGGACGCCTGGGGGCCGCTCACGGATTCGCTGGCTACCGACGGCCTCGGCAGCCTGATCGCCACGAAACTCCCGACCCGCCAGCAGCAGCCTGCGCTGCGCATCATGCTGGCGGCGCACATGGACGAGATCGGCCTGATGGTGCGTGAGGTGGTGGACGGCTTCATCAGCGTGCATCGCATCAGCGGCATCGACAACCGCGTCATGCCGGCGCAGCCGGTACTTGTGCATGGACGCCGTCCCCTGCCCGGCGTGGTGGCCGCCAAACCGCCGCACATGCTGCCCGCCGCGGAACGCGAGCGCTATGCGCCCATGGACGACCTGCTGGTCGACGTCGGCCTGGAGCCGGCCGAAGTAGAGAAACTGGTACAGCCCGGCGACCTCATCACCCTGGACGTGCCGATGCTCGAGCTACAGAACGGACGCCTGGCCGCGAAGGCCATGGACGACCGCGCCTCGGTCGCTGCCATCAGCGTCTGCCTGCAGCATTTGCAGACCCTGCAGCACGGCCATGAGGTCTGCGCCGTGGCCACCGCGCAGGAGGAGACCGGCCTGCTCGGCGCGCGCACGGCCGCCTGGCGCGTGCAGCCGGACCTCGCCATCGCGCTGGACGTGACCTTCGCCGTCCAGCCAGGTGTGGAACCGGACTTTGGCGTCGAGCTGGGCAGGGGGCCCGGCCTGCCGATCGGGCCCAACTTCCATCCCAAACTGGCAGAGCAGTTGCGCAATGTCGCCCGCCGCCACGAAATCCCCTTGCAGGACGAGCTCATTCCCGGCGCCAGCGGCACCGATGCCTGGGCCATCCAGGTTGCCCGCGACGGCATCCCCACCGCGTTGCTGGGCATCCCCCTGCGCAACATGCACTCGCCGGTCGAGACGCTTGACCCGCGCGACATCGAGCGCGCCGGGCGTCTGCTGGCGTATTTCATCGCGGAAGTGGAGGGCGACTTTCTGCAACCCGCCGCCCCGGAAAGCGCTGACTCATGAAGCTCGACCTCCTGCGGCAGCTCTCCAATGCGCGCGCCATCTCCGGCCAGGAGGAAGCCGCGCGCGCGCTCATCCTCGAGGCCATCGACGGCCACGTCGAGGACGTTCGCGTCGATGCGCTCGGCAACGTACTGGCGCTTAAACCCGGCAGCAAGGGCGCGGACCTGCCGCGCACGCTGGTCTCGGCGCACATGGACGAGGTCGGCTTCGTCGTGCGCAGCGTCGACGGCGAGGGCCTGCTGCGCTTTTACAGCGTGGGCGGCGTCGATGCGCGCATCCTGCCTGGCCTGAGGGTCTGCGTGGGCGCGGAGGCGTTGCCAGGCGTGATCATGTGGAAGCCCATACACCTCGGCCGCGAGCAGAGAACCCTGCCGCTGGACAACCTCCGCATCGACATCGGCGCGCGTGACAGGGCGGATGCAAGCAGCCTGGTCAAACCAGGCGACATGATTACCTTCGCCACAGCCTTCACGCAGCCCGACGCCGGCGTCGTGCGTGGCAAGGCGCTGGACAACCGCGGCGCCTGTGCCCTGCTGGTCGAGTTACTGCAGGGCGATGCCTTGCCCTGCGATGTGCTGGTCGCCTTTACCTGCCAGGAGGAAATCGGCCTGCGCGGCGCCCAGGTCGCGGCCCAAGCGCTGCAGCCTGACTTCGCCATCGTGCTGGAGGACACTCCGGCGCACGACCTGCCAGATCTCACTGCCGATCCTGATGAGAGCATCGCCTTCAACCCGGCCACGCGCCAGGGCGCCGGCCCGGTGCTGACCGTGATGGATTCGCGCACCATCACGAACCCTCGTCTGCTGGCCTGGCTGCGCGCCACTGCCGCCGCAGAAGCAATTCCCGTCCAGCTGAAAAGCGCCAGTGGCGGCGGCAACGACGCCGGTGCCATCCACATCGCCGGCAGTGGTGTGCCCACGGCCGCTATTTCCATGCCCGCCCGTTACATCCACGGCCCGGCCGCGCTGCTGCGCGTGAGCGACTACGACCACACGCTGGCGCTGCTGCGGGCCGCGCTGCACAGTGTGTCGCCGGCGCTGCTGGCGCATGACTGAACTGTCCGACTGCCACCACAGGGAGTGAAGACCATGAACGCACTCATTCGCAAACTGGTCGAGGCCTGGGGGCCGTCCGGCTATGAGCATCAGGTGCGCCGCCTGATACAGGAAGAAGTGGCCGACCTCGTTGACGAGATGCGCGTCGATGCGCTGGGCAACCTCATCTGCCGCGTGGGCAGTGGCGGCAAGAAGGTCATGGTCTCCGCCCACATGGACGAGATCGGCGTGATGGCCATGTTCGCCGAGCCGGAGAGCGGCTATCTGCGCTTCGACCCGATCGGCGGCCTGCTGCACAGCACGCTGGCCGGCAACCGCGTGCGCTTTGAGGACGGCACCACCGGCGTCATCGGCGTGCACGACAGCTTCGGTAAAGGGCGCATCAGCGTGCCCTCGTTCAACGACTTCTATATAGACGTCAGCGATGGCAATGGTGCAGCCGTGGCAGCGGGCAGCGCGGCCGGCTTCTGGCGCGAGTTTGAAACGCGCGGCACACGCCTCATCGCCAAGTCGCTGGACGACCGCATCGGCTGCGTCGTCGCCATCGAGACGCTGCGCGCCCTGGGCCGCCAGGCGCCCAACGAGCTTTACTTTGTCTTCAGCGTGCAGGAGGAGGTCGGGCTGCGCGGCGCGCGCACGGCGGCCTACGGCATCGACCCCGACGTCGGCATCGCGCTGGACGTGACCGCTACCGGCGACGAACTGCGCAATCGCAAAATGGCGGTGAAACTGGGCGCTGGCGCGGCCATCAAGGTGCACGACAGCGGCCTGGTCGTACCGCCGGCCATCGTGGCCTGGATGGAAGCCCGCGCCCGTGAAGCGGGAATTCCGGTACAGCGTGAATTGCTCGGTGGCGGCACCACCGACGCCGCCGTGATACAGAGCGCGCGCGCCGGCGTGCCCAGCGGCTGCATCTCCATCCCCTGCCGCTTTCTGCACACCACCAGCGAAACGGCTGACAGCCGCGACGTGCAGGCCTGCATCGACCTGTTGGGCGCCTTGCTGGCCAATTCAATTGAACTTTGAGTTTGAGGGATGCCCGGCTTCAGCTCAGTCGGGCGGCGGCAGCGGCAGGTCCTCGACCGGAGTGTCCTTCCACTTCGCGCCTTCATCCACCAGCATGACGGGGATGCCGTCGCGCACGGGATACTTGTAACCGGAGTCCTCGCAGACCAGCCAGGCGCCCTTGACCAACTCCAGCCGGCCGGGGTCATCGCCACGGTCTTCGTAGTGCACGGCCACGGGGCAGCGCAGGATGTCCAGCAGCTCGGGGTCGAGGGGCGCTTCGGGCACGTAACACATCCTCACAGGCGGACAATCGTGGCGCGAGTATAGTCGTGCTGCGCCCCCGGGTCAATCGGGCCGGCAGCTTGCAACCAGGCAATTATCAGCAAAATTTGCATTAAATTCCAAAATCATTGTACAGTATTCATAGTGGCAGGTGAATGAGGACCAGCGAAACTTAATCCTTAACAGTTTTCCCGATCCGACGGGCAGGACAGGAGAACCGAAATGACACTTGACCCCGTATCCTTCATCCCCGCTCTGCTATTCGCGTTTGTGCTGGCCAGCGCCATAGTAACCTTGCTGGTCTATGCCACAATCAACGCTCCGGAAACGGACGAGACCACCTGGTGTACCCGCTACATTGGCGCGCGTTACGAGTTGCGCCGCAGCGGCGTACAAATCCAGGCACAGGAAAGCGAGCTGTTCGACTGGCAACATCGCGTCTGACGTTTTTCGCGGGCCTGTTGCTGATCCTGCTGGCCGCGCCAGGCCTCAACCTGGCGCAGGACACGCCGGCGGTCAGCAGCAGGCCCGTTCAGGTCTGGCTACAGCGCAACATCGACGACGACGGCCGTGACCGGTTGCACTTCATCGACCGGCGCAGCGGCGCCGAAACCAGCATCGACCTCCCCGGCGAACGCTACACCGTACTGCGTGAGCAGGTGCTCTACTTCGACATCGCCGACGGGCGCGTCCGCCAGGTGACTACGGCCGGCGCCATCAGCGACCACCCCTTCATACAGCTGCCCGGCGCCACCCTGCGCGTGGACTGGCTCGTCGCGCCGGACAATTCACAAATCGCCTGGACCCTGACTGAAGAGACCGCAACCGGCCAGTTGCGCAGCTTCACACGCATAGCCGCCAGCGACGGCAGCGGCATGCGCGACGTGCTGGTTGACGGGCCGCACGCACAACGGCACGCGCTGCCGATTGCTTTCAGCGCTGACGGCGCCACGCTCTACATGGACTATCAGTCGCTGCCCCTCGCCGACGCGCCCCGCCGCCAGGGCTACGCCGACCTCTTCGCCCTGACGCTGACGGAAGGCTTCGCGCGCCGCTTGCCCGGCGAACCCGGCTGCCTCTGCGGCGCGGCCTTTGGCACCGACCTGCTGCTGCGTCTGCAGCTGGCCGAAATTCCGGGCGGCCATGAGCTAATGTTGCGTGATGCGGCGGGAGAATTGCGCGGGCGCATCGCAGCGCCGGCCCTGCCCGGCTTCACGCAGGCGCGTCACCTCTTGCTGGCGCCGGACGGCGCGCAGGCGCTCTACACGCTCGCCCAGGTGCGTGACGCGGGCGGCAGCCAACAGGCCGTGCGCAGCGTCTTCGTGCTCGCCGACCTGGCCGAAGGCAGCAGCCGCATCCTCGGCGCGCCTGCGGCCGACCTGCTGCGCCCGCTCGTCTGGAGTGAGGACGGCGCGGTGCTCGTCACCAGCGCCGACCCGCAGCGCGATGGTACATGGAAGCTGCGCCTGTCTGATGGCGCGCTGCTGCCGGTCGCTGCGGCCAGCTGGCTGGGCGCCCTGACAGGCTGAAGCCCGCACAGTACAATGACCGCATGAGCATATCCCTGTCCACAGAAGAATTCGCTCAGCGCCAGGCTAAAGTTGCCCCGGTCGCAGCGCTGCTGGCCGAACGTCACGGTCAACCGGAATGGCGCGCCGGCGTCGACCCCATGGACGAGCTGGTCAGCTGCATCCTCAGCCAGAGCACCACCGACAGCAACCGCGATCGCGGCTTTGCTGCGCTCAAGGGACGCTGGCCGGACTGGCAGGGCGTCGTTGACGCGCCGACGGAAGAAGTGATCGCGACTATCCGCGTGGCCGGCCTCGCCAACCAGAAGGGGCCGCGCATCCAGGGCCTGCTGCGCGCCATCCACGAGTATCGGGGCGCGTACAACATCGACTTCCTCGCAGATCTCCCGCTCGAGGAGGCGGCGGCCTGGCTGACCTCGCTGCGTGGCGTGGGCCCCAAAACCGCCGCCATCGTGCTCTGCTTCGCCTTCGGCCGGCCCGCGCTGCCGGTAGATACGCACGTGCACCGCGTCAGCAAACGCCTCGGCCTCATCCCGGAGAAAATGAGTGCGGAGCGCGCCCACCCCTTGATGGCCGCCCTGGTGCCGCCGGAGCAACACTACAGCTTCCACATCCAGTTGATCCTGCACGGCCGTGAACTCTGCCACGCCCGCCGCCCCGCTTGCTCCCGCTGCCCGCTCACCGCCAGCTGCGACTGGTTTCAGCGTGAGGAGGCGGGAGCGTAGGCGCGCCACTTTACAGCCTGCGTCTTTCGTGTTACATTCCAGACAGCGTTTGGAGGACCTCCACCACGACACAGCCCACGCTGTGTTTTTTGTACCCTGTTGCCGGGGGGCAGCAGAATAACGTTCAGGGAGCAACGCCATGGTCGACCAGCCGCAATACCTGACGCCGGAAGGCTTCGATGAACTCGAAAAGCGACTGCGCTACCTGACCCAGGTGCGCCGCGCCGAGGTTGCCGAACGTTTGCACCTCGCCGTCGCGGAAGGCGGTGACCTTACCGAGAATGCCGAGTATGAAGACGCCAAGAACGAGCAGGCCTTCATCGAGGGTGAGATCCAGCGCCTCGAGATGATCCTCAACAACGCCGAGGTCATCGAGAACAGTGGTACGGGCGACGAGGTCACCCTGGGGTCGCGCGTCACTGTGACGGAAAAGGGCTCGCGCGAGACCGAGGTGTACCAGATTGTCGGCTCCGCCGAGGCCCGCCCTGGCGAAGGGCGCATCTCCGCGGGCAGCCCACTGGGCAAGGCGCTGCTGGGCGCGAAGGTGCGCCAGCGCGTAACCGTGCAGGCGCCCGACGGCAACATCGTCTTCACCATCAAATCGATCGAGTAACCCGCTGCGGCGCCCGTCATGGAGGCTTTGAGAGACGCGCTCTCCGTTCTGACGCCGCAGTTCTTCGACTGGCTGGTTCTGCTCGTCATCGTGGTCGGCCTGCTGCTGGCCGCGCGTCGCCTGCGCAGGGACCTGCGCCGCACGCGCCCTGACGAGGACACCCGACCCCTGCAGGAGTAAAGCATGCTGGACATCGCGCTGATCCGCGCGCAGCCTGAAAACGTCAAATTGCAGCTCCAGACTTTGAACGACCCGGAATCGGCCTCCCGCGTCGATCGCATCCTTAAACTGGATGCCCGGAGGCGCGAGTTACTGTCCAGCGCGGAAGGTCTGCAGGCACAGCGCAACCGACTCAACAGCGCCTTGGGGAAATTACGTGGAAATCGACAAGTTGACGATTTAGAAAGAGCAAGGCGAATCGAGGATACGACGCAGCTCGTGGAAAATCAACAATACAATGAAGCGTTTGATATGTTGCAACAAGGATCGTTGCAGATTACTTCCGGAATCCCATCAATAGGTTCCTTAATTAACCCTGAAAGGGCCATGCAGTCGCTGGTTACGGCCCTGCGCGGCATGAGCGAGCGTCACAGCGCCTGGCAGGCGGAGATCCGCGCTGTAGAGGCAGCACTGCGCGACGAGATGCTGTGGCTGCCCAACCTGCCACACGCCAGCGTCCTGGTCGCCGCCAGCGAAGAGGACAATCGCCCCGGGCTCCCGGAGGGCGATTTCCGCGAATTCGACGTCCCGCCGCTGCCGCACTGGGAACTGGCGCCGGCCCTCGGCATCCTCGACCTGGAACGCGGCGTGAAGCTCGCCGGCAGCCGCGGCTACGTATTGAAAGGCGCCGGCGCCCGCCTGCAACAGGCCCTCATCAACTTCTTCCTCGATCAGGCGCGCGGGAACGGCTACGAGCAGGTTTACGTTCCCCTGATGGTGCCGGCGCAGATGCTGGAAGGCTCGGCGCAACTGCCGAAATTCGCCGACACAGTCTACCAGGATGCCGACGCCGGGCTCTACATGCTGCCCACCGCCGAGGTCGCGCTCACCAACCTGCACCGCGACGAAATCCTTGAGGAAAGTGACCTGCCGCTCAAATACGTGGCGCATTCGCCCTGCTTCCGCCGCGAGCACATGAGCGCCGGCCGCGATACGCGCGGCATCAAGCGCGTGCACCAGTTCGAAAAGGTGGAGCAGTACCTCTTCACCACGCCGGAGCAGAGTTACGCGGCGCTCGAGTCGTTGACCGAGGCCGCCGAAGACCTCTGCCGCGCGCTGCAGCTGCCCTTCCGCCGCCTCGAAATCGTCACCGGCGACCTCGGCTTCAGCGCCAGCAAGAAGTACGACGTCGAGGTCTATTCGCCCGGCTGCGACGAATGGCTCGAGGTCAGCTCCTGCAGCAACACCGAGGCCTTCCAGGCGCGGCGCGCCAACATCCGCTTCCGCCGCGAAGGCGTGAAGCGCCCGCTGCACGTCCACACGCTCAACGGCAGCGCTCTGGCCCTGCCACGCGTCATCATCGCCATCCTCGAAAACTACCAGAACCCCGACGGCAGCGTGGCCCTGCCCGACGTCCTTGTGAACTACATGGGCGGCGAGCGCGTAATACAACGCAGAGAGGCGGTGACATGAACAGCAAACGCAGCGGACAAATCACCGGCGGCATCTTTCTCATCGGCATCGCCGTGCTGGCGCTCACCCGCTTCTGGTGGCCGGGAATCATGGTCGTGCTGGGCGTCACGGCCATCGCCAGCGGCTGGCTACAGGGCCGGCGGTGGCAAGCCCTGAGCGGCGGCCTGTGGCTGATCGGCATCGCCGCGCTGGCGTACACCGGCTTCTGGTGGCCGGGCATCCTGGTGCTGCTGGGCATCATGGCCATCACCAGCGGACTCGATTTCTCCCGCAACGGCACGCCCTGGGCGGGCAAGCGCAAGCGTGGGGAGAAGCCAAAGCGCAAGCGCGATGACCAGGTCACGCAGGTCGGCGACGACGGCGAGCTGGTCACAAGCCTCGACGAACTATTGCAGGAAAGCGAGCGCCCGCCGCGCTGAGCGACCCATGCCTGCCTTCCGGCTGATCCTCCTGCTCGCGCTGCTGCTCCCGGGGACTGCGCGCGCCCAGGACGCGCCGGCCGCCACCGTCGAGCGCTTTCTCACGCACCAGGCCCTGCGCGAATACGACGATATGTACGAGCTGCTCAGCCAGCGCAGCCGCGAGCTGTACGGCCGCGAGGCCTTCCTCGCGCGCTACCAGGAGCTCGATGCGCTGCTGCAAGCCGAAGCCCTCGAGTATCGCCTCGACCCGGACTTGACGCATCTGCAGGGCCATGCGGCAGCCGTCACCTACGACCTAACGCTGGCTGGCACCCTCTTCGGTGACATCCACGACCCCGGCCGCACCATGCGCCTGCTGCGCGAAGCCGAAGGCTGGCGCGTAGCCTGGTCCGCCATGGACATTTTTGACGGCCTCGGCGGCGGCGGCAGCCTGCGTGCCATAGGCCGCCGCGCCCCGCGCGCCAACATTTACGACCGCCGCGGCCAGGCCCTCGTTACCCAGGGCGGGACCCTGCTCGCCCTCTACCTCCGCCGCGACGAAGCGCCCAACGAGGAGCGCTGCCTCGACGTGCTGGCCGCGACCCTGCTGCGCCAGCGCGCCGACCTCGTCACGCTCCTGGGGCGCTACAATCGCAACACGGTTTTCTACGTCGGCGAGGCGGATGAGGCCGCCTTCAACGCCAACGCTGACGGCCTGCGCGCCTTCTGCGCCATCCGCACGCAGCAGCGCCAGTCGCGGCGCTACTGGCACGGCGCGGCCATCTCCCACGTCACCGGCAGCATCGGCCAGATTCCCGCCGGCGAACTCGCCGTCCGCCAGGCGCAGGGCTATCAGATTGACGACCTGGTGGGCCTCAGCGGCATTGAGGCCTACTATGAGAATCAGCTCGCCGGACAGCCTGCCCGCACCCTACAGGTCATCGAGCCCGGCGGCATCGTGCTGCGTGATCTGGGCACCAGCAGCGGCAGCCCGCCCCTGCCGCTCACGCTGACCATCGACCGCCAGCTGCAGCTGGCCGCCAGCCAGGCGCTGGCCGAGGCCTTCACTGTCGCCGACGATAACTGGGGCGCGCGCGAAGTCTCCACCGGCGCGGCCGCCGTCGTGCTCGACGCCAGCGACGGCAGCATCCTCGCCCTCGCCAGTTTCCCCGCCTACGAGCCCGACATCTTCAACCCCGACACGCTCTGCTGCGGCTTCATTTCCGCCGGCGCCCGCATCACCGAGTTGGTCAACGACCCGCGCCGCCCGCTGCGCAACCGCGCCACGCAGGAGCAATATCCCCCCGGCTCCGTCTACAAAATCATGACTACTGCCGCCTTCGCCGAGGCCGGTCTCATGGCGCCCGACGCGCTCTATGATTGCGCGCTCACCTGGGACGGCGTTCCCTTCGGCGATACCGTCGGCTTCGAGCGCCCGGACTGGCGCCTCACCGACGGCCTCGATGCCACCGGCCCCGTCACCATGGCCGGCGCGCTCACCTCCTCTTGCGATCCCTTCTTCTATGAAGCCGGCGCGCGCCTCTTCAACGAAAGCGGCGCGGACGCCCTCGTCACGCTGTCGCAGGAATTCGGCCTCGGCCAACGCAGCGGCCTGCCCGTCTTCGGCCCCGAGGCGGAGGGCGCCCTGCCCCTGCCCGGCTCACCCGCCACCGCCATCAACAACGCCATCGGCCAGGGCAACGTGCTGGCCAGCCCGCTGCAGATCGCGCAGATGATGACCGCCGTCGCCAGCCGCGGCACCCTGCGCCAGCCCTGGCTGCTGCGCCAGATTGGCGGCCCCAACGACACACCGGTGCTCGAAAGCTACAGCGCGCCCCCGCCCCGAGAAATCATGCTGGCCGACAGCACCTGGGACGTCCTGCACGCCGGCCTCTGCGCCGTCACGACAGACAGCGTGCATGGCACCGCCGAGATCGTCTTCCGCAGCGCCAGCTACCGCGCCTGCGGCAAGACCGGCACCGCGCAGACCAACGGCTTCCCGCACGCATGGTTCGCCGCCTGGGCCCCCGCCGCAGAACCTGAAATCATCGTCGTCGTCATCGGCGAGCATAGCCGCGAAGGCAGCGAGGTGGCCGCCCCCATCGTGCGCCGCATCATGGACGACTACTTCGGCGTCGCGCGCGCAGACTGGCCCGCATGGTGGCACGAACTACCCTACATCCCGTTGGAAATCCCGGAGGGCGCTACTGGTGGCTGAACCAAAATCCCCCGCAGAATCGCTCGCGCCCTGCCCCTCCTGCGAGGGCTACGGCTGGTTCGAGGACGAGCTGGACGGCAGCGTCGCCGACTGCGACTGGTGCCAGGGCTGTGGCTACGTCTACCGCGACGCGCAGGGCGTCGACCGCGCGATACCGCCGGAAGACTATGCGCGCGTCGCTGCCGAGCTCGAGCGCCTTGAGGCTGAACGTCTGCGCCAGCTGGGCTATACGGGCAAGGCCAAACGTCCGGGGGATTGATGCCCCTGACGGGCTATTGCCCCGGCCATTTCCCCGGCCATATTCCGGCCATATTCCGGCCATATTCCGGCCATATTCCGGCCATATGCTGATCACATGGCCATATGCCGGCCAAATTCCGGCCAAATTCCGGTCACATGCCGGTCTTATACAGTGGATTCTGCAAAGAGCGAGGGGAAGTGGATAAGCGGATCACCGGGATCGCGCAGCAGCAGCTGTTGCCGCGGCGTCAGTTCGACCGCCGTCGGCGCTTCCACCCGTTTCGACGTCCAGGCGATGTGCGATACGCAGTATTTGTACAGCAGCGTGCGCCGTTCATGGTCGGCCTGCCAGGTGGCTGTGCCGTGGGTCAGGGACTCGCTAAACAGAATGACCGATCCGGCGGGCACTTCGGGAATGATGACCTGCGCTGACTCTTCGAAATTATCGCTGATTTGCTGAGGCAGCCTGAAATTGCTTTTGTGGCTGCCAGGAATACAGCAGAAACCGCCATGCCCGGGGCCGGCGTCAGACAGGGCCCAGGCGACGACGATGAAGCCCTCGTAAATCTGGTTGAGGCGGAAGGGGTAATATTCGCCAGGCTGCGCGCCCGAATTCCAGGCCGTTGCACCATAATCGGCATGCAACTCGCCATAGCCCATGCCCTTGCGCATGTACATGCCGTAGAGCCGATCCAGGCGAAAGGCTTCGCCAAAGCGGAAGCGCAGCACAGGCATGATGGCCGCATGGTCCAGCAAATCACAGAAGGGTTGGCCCCAGTTGAGAAAGCCCGACCCGACGGCCGCGCTGCGGGCCTCATGCTCCTTGCCGTCCGCCGTCAGCCGGCGCGAGAGCAGCGATGATTCCAGGGTTGGCGCGCTGCCGAAGCGCGGGGATTTGCCTGGCGGCGGCAAGTTCTGCTCGTCGATTATCTGGTTCAGGGCCGCCACTTCCTCGGGACTCAAGGCGTTTTCAATGACCAGGTAACCCTGCAAATCAAAGAGATACTGCTGCATTTCAAGATCGTTCATGCGATTGTCGCCCCGCGTCTGCCTGAAATTTTGTTGGTCATGATGCTGCGTGAATACAAGAGATCGATGAGACCATAACATTGAGGGGCGCAAGGGGCGAACTTTTGCCAGGAGAACTGTTGCAGCGCCCCGGGGCTGGCAGCGGCAGACGGCCCTGAAGGGCTGCCGTCAAAGGCTTTCGCGGAGTGTGGGACGCCCGCGGCGTCGACCGCGCCCTCCCGGAAGCGGAGTACGCGCGCGTGGCCGCCGAACTGGAGCGTCTCGAGGGCGAGCGTCTGCGCAAGCTGGAGTATACGGGGAGAGCGAAGCGTCCGGGGGAGTGAATTGCTGGTGCAGTATCTGATTGACATAAGTATCGTATTATGATAAATTCTGAAAACGGCAATTTGCCAGTTTCACATTTTTCCCAGCTACCGGGATTCACCTCAATATTCACGAGTGCCTTCGCTCGCTAAGCGATGAGTGATAATGTTCTACGCAAGTCTTGACGTATTGTAAAGTCAGGTCTTTCCAAACATCACGTGAATTCGACTGAATTATGTTGACAGATCGCTGAAAGCGCGGTACAGTGTACGTGACGTAATGAAGTGCGTATTGGAGATGACGATGGCAGAATTTCCCTATATAGCGGTATCAAGCAAGCTCAAAACATTTATGGAGGATGTAAAGCGTCTGGGAGTTCCGGAGAAGGCCAACCTAAATTGGCTCAAGACCGTCGGATACACCTCCTCAAACGATCAATCCATACCGAGAATACTTGAGTTTATCGGTTTCGTCGATTCGTCCAGAAAGCCGACGGACAAATGGAGGAAGTTCCGAGACGCCAACAGTTCAGGGATTGTACTCGCGGCCGCGATAAGGGAAGGATATTCAGCTCTGTATCAGATCCATCCGGATGCTCATCTGCGAGATGATGACGACTTGAAAAATTTCTTCAGGACTCAGACTGAAGCAGGAGGACAGACAGTCAGGCGAACCGCCAATACGTTCATGACATTGTGTTCGCTTGCAGACTTTGGCCAGGAACGAGAAGGCGAAGCAGCGCCAGAAGGCGAAGCAGCGCCAGAAGACGCGCCAGCAGCAGAGGGCGATCCGGGACTGCCGCCGCAATCACAGGTTGCCAATCAAGCACTCACTCACTCG
Source organism: Phototrophicaceae bacterium (assembly GCA_965223965.1). Classification (GTDB taxonomy): domain Bacteria; phylum Chloroflexota; class Anaerolineae; order Aggregatilineales; family Phototrophicaceae; genus JAGWBD01. Next base: position 214,806 of record CBDCXX010000006.1, on the reverse strand, counting down.
CTAAACACAAACATAGACGTTCAAATCAACATAACTTCCGATACAAGTGAAGAGCAAATCAAGCAGATCTTCGAGAGTATGGCGAATATTCTGTGCAACAAAAATGTCGGCGAACAGAAATGATCATGTGGAACTCTAGGCAATGTGGAATTGTTGGTGCTTAGTGTAAGAAGATGCCGCGGCTTGGTAGAGCCGCGGCATCTATTGGCCACGTAGCCAAATCGGGTAAGGCACCCGGAATTGCAAACCGGGGATTGCGGGTTCAAGTCCCGCCGTGGCCTCTATCAGGATAAGTGGCAACAAGAATCAGTAGTTGAGGCCGTTACCAGAATGCCCTGATATACATACAACTTAATTCAGTTAACTAATTTTTGCAATACCACTTGACAAACCCTAACGGAATTCCGATATTTCTAGTCCAGGTTTTTGGCATAGAATTTCCTAACTTTGCGTCAGGGAAACAAAAACAGGGCGGGCTGGCGGGCTTCTATTGCAGCGGCAGGCCCGCCAGGCCGTCCACGATGGTCACGGTCTCCACGCTGACCGCGACCACGCGCCCCACCAGGTCGGCGTGGCTGTGGTCGTGGGTGAAGCCCGGCAGGTGCTGCGCAATTCGACGAGTTGTTCAAGAGCATGGCGACGCATTTGTACAACAAAGCTGTGGAGGCGCAAGTGCCAAAATAAAGGCGATGCCGCGGCCTGGTAGAGCCGCGGCATCTATTGGTCTACATTATTGGCTTAGCGTCATCCAGGCGATGCGGCGCGCTATTCACAGCCGTAACAGTCACCGCCTACGTTGTCGCTGAAGGTATTGCCGCTTAGTTCCACCGTGCCCCTAAAGTTGACGATCGCCCCGCCATTACGCGCTGCTACATTGCCAGTGAACTGCGAATCGCTGACATGCGCCGTGCTGTTAAACACCTGCAGCGCGCCGCCGTCGTCCCTCACACGGTTGCCGTCGAAAGTGCTATTGCTGATGGTGACCACGCTGAGGGCCGCAGCTATCGCGCCGCCATCCTCCGCCTTATTGCCGCTGAATTCGCTGTCGATGACAATAACTTCGCTGTCCCAAGTATCCAGCACGCCGCCAAAGTCCGCCGCCGCATTGTCGGTGAAACGGCTGTTAACCAGTTCCAGCCGGCTGCCGCGGTTGACCAAGATGGCGCCGCCGCTCTTGCTATAGTCGGTCGAGCCCCAGACGCTGATGAAGGTGACCTCGTTGTGAGCCCGCGCGTCCGTCAGATGGATGTTTTGCAGGGTAAGCGCGCCGCCCATATCGACATAAAAGACGCGGAACTCGCCGTCCCCGCTGATGGTATAGCCCGCGCCATCAATGGTGATGTCGGAGATGACACGCGGCAGTTCTCCGGTCAGGGTGATGTCGGCGGTAAGCGTGATGAGGTCGGCGCCGTCGCCGGCCGGGCAGGCGCGGCGCTCCAGGTCGGCGTTGGCCGCTCTAAGGGCATCGGCGAGGCCGCATTCCTCATCCAGCGTGTAGTCGGTCGCCAGTGCTGGCGCGACGCATAGGAGCAAGATAAGGGTAAGTAAGATGTATCGCATGGCTAACTCTCCTTAGTAATGACTGTTTGTTCATTATAGCGCATTATTGCCAGTCAGGTAGTGTATCGAAGTCGGTTGAAATAGAAATGACGTGAAAACCAATTCATGCCAGTTATCCTGGCAAAGCAGAATAATTGGAGTCACGTCATGTATTCCAGGATAAAGCATCAGGGATATGGAATCAAATCCTTTTTGTCGGAATTAGGCAGCCAACTCACTGACAAAGCCTGTCAACTGATTGAATCTCAACTGGAAAGCGAAGTCGATGTCTGGCTCATCGACTAACTGGTTCAGTGTCGCCACTGCTTTGGGACTCAAGGCGTTTTCGATGACCAGGTAGCCCTGCAAATCAAAGAGATACTGCTGCATTTCAAGATCGTTCATGCGATTGTCGCCCCGCATCTGCCTGTAACATTCTACGTCAAGATCCTGCGTGAATTTCGCAGATCGACGAAGTCGTAACATTGAGGGGCGCAAGGGGCGAACTTTTGCCTGGAGAACTGTTGCAGCGCCAGATGGCGCGGCAGCTCCTGCGCAGGCTGGGTTATACGGGCAAGGCCCAGACGGCCGGGAACATTGGGCGCCGGTGGACAAATTAGTCAAAATTATTGGTTTAGAGATTCTGAAGTTTGTGGCATATTGCCCTGTAGAGCGGCGAGGGCCAAAGGACTTCAACATGCCGAACGAGAATTATCGGATTGTCCATCTCGGTGATGCAAGTCTAACAAGAGAAGAAGCGATCAGGAAAGCTCTTCAGATTACTGTCTCTAATTTAACAAGTGATCAACAACCAGATCTGGAATCCGTCAAGACATTTGTTCTCCATGAAGGCCCAATAGTAACCAAGGTCGCGCGCTTTTGGGACATCCGAAGCAGCACTGGAGAGGTTAGACACAGCAGTTTTAAATTCGAAACTCTAAGAAGGACGAAAGAACGTGGTTGGGAATTAGAACTTCATCACTCCTTTTCATCAAGTGACAAGAGTGACGCTGAGGCTGTAGAGAAACCACAAATGATTTTTCCGTCCATGAATTCGCTCAATGAAATTGGTAACTTCATCATGTTCGACTCCGAAGGAATAGATTTAGAAAAGCTCAGTGAAGTATTGAAAATTGTTTCAAAAACTGGGAAACAGAGTGAATTTTTCTCGAAATTTCTTGAGTGGATACAGGTAGACCCGCAAGCCCAATTACTGCTAACGCAACTTTTGTCAGATGATCAGCATATAAGCCAATCTTTGTTCGCCGCTTTAAACTTTAGACGCTATCGCAAGTCGCTTACTCGCTTTCAAGAGATGGTTGAAGAAAATCTGCCTGAGCAGGACTATCAAAAGTTCCTGGAAGAAAATTACTGGCTGTTTGGAAGCGAATACAGTGAACTATTGGAAGAAAGGATTTTGGTTCGCGGGCAACAGCTAGACTTTCCACTACGAAGAACTGTTGATGGTTACCTTGAGGTAATTGAAATAAAGAGACCCTTAGGAAGGAGGTCCGGGTTTTCACAGGATGGTTCTCACAACCCTTTGTATCCGCGAGCGGAAATTTACAGAAGCGTGTCGCAAGTCTTGAGTTATTTGTCTGCGCTTAAGGCAGACAACTACCGTATTTTGAAAGAAAACAGAATTGACGTTACAGGGGTCCGAGGGAAGGTTGTTATAGGCAGGGATGGCTCCGACGAAGAAGAGGAAGCTCGCAAACTCTTCAACGATGACAGCCGGTCAGTCGAGGTGATGAGTTTCGATAGCCTCATTCGAATGGGTGAACGAGTCCTAGACATAATGGTCAATGAAAACCCTGACTTAAGAGAGATGCATTCTCCAAGAGAAGACATTGGCGATCCGGATGTGAGGGAGATTCCCCGTTAGGCCGAACAAAAGCTACCTGCTACTCCTCCAGCAGCGGCAGGCCCGCCAGGTCGTCCACGATGGACACGGTGTCCATGCTGACGCGGACGACGCGGCCCAGCAGGTTGACGATGTACTGCTCGTCCTCGCTCCAGGCGTTGGGGTCGCTGACGATGCCGCTGCGTTTGTCGGTCTTGACGCGGTACTGGTCGACGACCCACTCCAGCGCCGAGCGCGTGCCGAGGCGGTAGCGGAAGGCCTCGGCCGGGATGCCGCGCAGGGTCAGCGTGTCGTTGTACTGCAGCGAGTCGAAGATTTTGTAGTCGCCGTCTTGGGACTGAACGCGTTTGAGCGGGCGCATCTTCTCGACGCGGTAGTCCACCGGGCCGTCCGCCGTTTCCCAGTCCAGTTGCCAGGGCCGCTCGTGCTCGTAGCCAAGGTGCAGCCGCGCCAGCTCCTTGCCGGCAGCGCGGAAGGCGGCAAAGTCCGGGGCGAGCGGGATGCGCGGCAACTCGCGTTTCAGCGAGTCCGCGTGACGTTCGCGGTAGCCTGGGTGATGCAGCAGGCCGTAGACGTAGTGGAAGATGTCCAGCTTGTTGATGCCCGCGTCGCCGTAACGCGCGCGGAACTGCGCCAGCGCCCAGTCGGTGACGTTTTCGCGCCGGTTCGTCCCGTCCGGGTTGTAGGTGTAGAGGGGGAAGCATTGCGTGCCACCATTTGCAGAATTGGAGAATTTTAACTCCACAATGCAATCCGATATCGATGCTCTGAACACATCGTGCCCAACACCGGACACACAAATTACCTCATTTTCCTGCTCTGTTTGTGGAGTAGGGAAAAAGTACGGCTGACGGTAAACACTGTTAATTAACAGACGGTCAAAGTAGAAGTGTCGCTTCGTAAAGGGTCGGTAAAGTGAGTTGCGGATACGCGCGTCACTATATCGCGCGTCACGCAAGTTTCGCAAGTGATCCTTAAGGGTACCATCCCACTTTATGTACTCGTAGTCCACGAAGCTATCTACATCGTCGGGTTGACCTTCGCGTTTATAGTAGTCCACCTGTGCGTTGTATTTTTTGACGAATGTTTCCATATCCACAGCCAACTTCCGCTGGTCAAAATCGTAGACCACCGCATCTCGGTTTGTCTTTACACCACCGGAATATGTCTTGAAAACAGTCTCTACCGCCAACGCCTTGTCACGCTTGGCGGCCTTCGCAGTTTTCGTACCCAGAGACAGGAAGCGCGCAAACTCCTCCGCGTGTTTGGCGCGCAGCCAGGTGTGCCGCGCGTCCGGCTTCAACTGTTGCCACGCGACCGCGTCGAGGACGCCCCTGTGGTTCGCGACGCATTCAGCCAAATATGCCAGTTTTTCCTCCCGGCGTATCGATTCGGGCACGCGATGATAGAGAAGTTCGTGGCTTTCGTGCGCCGCGCTACATACCGCCACGGTGATGCCCACGCCCACCTGGATGCCGAAGACGTTGTGCGTGGTGCCGCTGAGCTTAGGGTTACGCCGCACATTGCCATGCAGGTCGAGGTGGTAAATGCGCGTGAAGTCCTGCAGAAGTTCGCGACGCATGCCGTCAAGGGCTTTGCCGTCCACGAAACTGTTGTTGCTGATGAAGCAGACAACTCCGTCGCGGCCATCCAACCGATCGCTGGCCCAGCGAAAGAACTTCACATAGGCATCATAAAGTTGCATGCGCAAGGTCGCACGTGAATCAGCCCCATAGGTTTCACGCACAGCCTTGTCCACGTTGAGATACTTGCGGTTCTTGTTGTTATCGTTCTCGTTCAGTTGACCCACGTTGTAGGGCGGGTTGCCGATCACCACGTTGATCTTCGCCTTCTTCTGCCGCTCCACGCGCGCGCTGTTGCGCTGGCTGAACTCCTGAAACATCTCTGGCATGTCGCCTTCTGCCAGGTCCAGCGTGTCCACGAAGCAGATGCCGTCGAAGGTCTCGTAGCGCCCGCTGCGCTCGTAAAACTCGTGCTCGATGTTGAGGCTGGCGATGTAGTAGGGCATCAGCATCACTTCGTTGGCGAAGAGCCGCTCGCGGTAAAAGCGCTCCAGTTCGCGCGGGTTCTCGCGCGCCACGCGGCGCAACAGCTGCACCACGAAGTTGCCCGTGCCGGTGCAGGGGTCGATCACGCAGACATCCGCGTCGCCCAGCTTTTTGCCGAACTCGCGTTGCAGCAGCTCGTCGGTGGCGGCGACCATGAATTCCACGATTTCCTGCGGCGTGTAGACGATGCCGTGCGTGTCGGCCACGCGCACGCTGAAACCCTGGAAGAAGCGTTCGTAGACGGTGTTGATGAAGCCCTGCTTGTCGCTGAAGTCGGCCAGGCGGTCGGCGGCCCCCTCGATCGCCAGGTAGAAGCGGTCCAGCGAGCCGAGGAACTCGCGCCGGTTGAAGTGCTGACCGGTCAGCGCGTCAATGACCTTCTCGACCTCGGCGGCGATGACGTTGCGGCGCACGAAGTTCTCCTGGTCGAAGACGCGGCGGATCAGGCGCTCGGTCAGCAGATGCTGGATCAGCATCTCCTCGACGGCATCGCGGCTGATGTTGGGGTTCAGCGCCTCGCTGCAGAGCGCCATGAAGTCGGCGAAGGCGCGCTGAAAGGCGACGTTGCTGACGCGCGCCTCGTTGATGCGCCCCTGCAAGCCCTGGGCGATCTGCGGCACCTCGCCGGCGAAGCGCGCCACGGCCTCCTCAAAGCTGCTGAAGTCCGGCGTTTCATGGCGGTAGAACTGCGTCAGCAGCCCGGCCAGCTCCGTCCGGTTGTTGCAGTCCGCCTGCAGGATGCGGCGCTCGTTCTGGTAGAGCACCGCCGTGTTGGTGTCCTCGAAGATGATGTTACTGAAGGGATAGTCGCGCTCGCGCTTGCGCCGGATCTCGACTTCAAGGTCGTCGCGGCCGTCCTTGGCCTCCCAGTAGCCGTGCGGCAGTTGCCAGCGGTCGCGCAGGGTGCCGTCGGGGCGGACGCGGCCGCCGCTGACGCGCAGCTCCTCAACGAGTGTCCAGCTTTGCTTGCGGGCGGTGACGCGCAGCATGTCACCGAAGGCGCGGCGCAGCCCGCCCTCGTGCTCGACGCCCTGCTGCTGCTTGAGTCGCTGCAGCGTGCTGTGGTAGTTGCGTATGGCCGCGTCGGTCGGCTTGATGGTTACTGCTGGCATTCAGGCTTTCTCCTTGCGCGCCCTCACCCTAAATCCCTCTCCCCAAGGGAGAGGGACTTTAACTACTTTACCTGTAAATTGGTTTTCTCCCCCTCACCCTGAGAAGGGCTCCCGTCGCAAACGGGAAGGGGCTCCCGTCGTGAGCGACGGGACGCGAAGCATGACTTCGCGTACACAGGGGTGAGGGCCTGCGTTCCCCTTCACATAAAAAGGCCCCGCCGCGCAGGCTTGCCGCGCAGCGGGACCTGTGTCACTGATGCCAAAATACTAGCCAATCAGGGTCGAGTAGGCAGGTTCGCCGTGCTCGGCCTCGTCCAGGCCCAGCGCCTCTTCCTCTTCCGTGGGTCGCAGGCCGATGGCTGCCTCGATCACGCGGAAGACGACCCAAGTGGCCACGAAGGCGAAGACCCAGATGACGACAGCGCCGATGATCTGTGTGATGAAGAACTCGCTGTTGCCGCTGAGCAGTCCGCCATTGGCCAGGGTCGTCGATGCGAAGAGACCCAGCGCGATGCAGCCCCAGGTGCCGGCCATGCCGTGGATGGCCCAGACATCCAGGGCATCATCCACCATGGCCTTGATGCGGCTTTCGCCGGCGAGGTAGGAAACGACGGAGGCGCCGATGCCGATGATGAGGGCGGGCACCACGTCCACGAAGCCGGCGGCGGGCGTTATGCCCACCAGGCCGGCAATCGCGCCGGAGGCCGCCCCCAGCACACTGGGTTTATGCGATCGGTACCAGGTCAGCAGCATCCAGGTCAGCGCACCGGCTGCCGCGGCCACGTTGGTGTTGACCAGCGCAATCACGGCGATGCCATCCGCCGCCAGCGCGCTGCCGCCGTTGAAGCCGAACCAGCCGAACCACAGCAGCCCGGCGCCCAGCAGCACAATCATCAGGCTGTGCGGCTGCAGCGCAGTCTCGCCATCCTTGACAATGCGCCGGCCGAGGATGCGCGCGGCCGCGAGCGCCGCCACGCCAGATGCCATGTGCACGGCGAAGCCGCCGGCGAAATCGAGCGCGCCCATGGAAGCCAGCCAGCCGTCACCCCAGATCCAGTGCGCGATCGGGCAGTAAACGAAAGTGACCCAAAGCACGACGAAGGCGCCGAAGGCGCGGAACTTGACGCGCTCGGCGAGCGCGCCCGCCAGCAGCGCCGGCGTGATGGCCGCGAACATGCCCTGGAAGAGCATGAACAGCAGTTCCGGAATCTCCTGGCCGGCGCGTGGCTCCAGCCCGATGCCGTTCAGGGCGAGATGATCGAGGTTGCCGATGATGCCGCCGGCGCTGGGGCCGAAGGCCAGCGAATAGCCCCACAGCATCCAGACGACGAGTACGATTGCCAGGCAGGAAAAAGTTTGCATGGCCGTCGCCAGCGCATTCTTGCCGCGCACCAGCCCGCTGTAAAACAGGCTGAGGCCTGGCAACATGATCATGACGAGAGCGGCAGAAACCATCACCCACGCAACGCTTGCCATATTAACCGATTCCATGAAGGCACATCCTCTCAAATGGGCGTTCTGTTGTCAGGTATATAACGTAAATTTGGTCAATTCTGCCAGGATTCACGGCGGCAGGCCGTCTCACCACAGCGCGCCGGGGCGCAGCAGGGCGTGCACGCCGCGCGTCGCGTTCACGATCTGCGTCACGCGCAGGTCAACGGCCAGGCTGGCGAGTGACAGGGCCTCGCTGCGGCTGATGTTCATGCGCGTCGACAGCAGCGTCAGCATGGCACTGAGCGCCGCGTTGGCCGCCTGTTGCAGGTCGGCGTGAAAGCCCAGGGTCACGGTCCCGGCGGGCGTCTCGGCCCAGGGCGTCTGCAGCGGCGAGTCTTCGCAAAGGTTGAAGCGCAGCAGCGCGCGGTCCATCGGGCATTCGATGGCCGTGCTGGAGACTTCGCCGTCGCCCTGGGCGGCGTGACCATCGCCGGTTGAGAAGAGGCCGCCCGCCACCGCCACCGGCAGGTAGAGCGTGCTGCCGACCACCAGCTCGCGGCAGTCGATGTTGCCGCCGTTGAGTCGCGGCGGCCGGGTGCTGTGAACGCCGGGCTCGGCCGGCGCCATGCCCATCACGCCGAGGAAGGGCGTCATGCGCACGGTGACGATGCTCTGGTTGCGCGCGGCCATGCGCCCCATGTCCAGCTGCCACAGGTTCCAGTGCATCGCGCCCATGTCGCCCAGGGGCTGGCCATCCTCCTCCAGCCAGAGGCCGCCGCCGCTGTTCCAGCCCCAGCTGCCGGTGACCAGCTCCTCGACCGTGATGGCCAGCATCATGCCTGGCTGCGCGCCACGGATGTAGACAGGCCCGGTCAGCGCGTGACCCGCGTCCAGCTCGGGGTCGCGTGGCTCGAACTGCAGGTCCGGATAGCGGGGCGTCGCGGGCATTTCCACGCCCCAGGCGGCGTCCAGCGTGCGGAAATCGACCGCGTCGCCGGGGTTGATGGTCAGCACGGGCGGCAGGTCTTTCGACCAGTGGCCGTGCAGCGTGCGGCGTTCAGGCTCGAGTCGGTGCAGGGTCATGGTAAGGCCTCTTCCTCATGCAATTCGTAGCGTTCGTCGTGATGAACGAAATCTCCGCGGCGCAGGGTGAAGAGCGGCAGGCGCTGGTCGTAGAGGTGTACGCTGCCCCTGGGCCGCATGCCCAGCTGCCGCCACAGCCGGCGCGCGCGCGCGTTGTCGGGCAGCACCACGGCCATCGCCTCGGGCAGCCGCAGCGCCTCGAAGCCGTGCCGCAAGGCCGCCTGCGCGGCCTCCTGCGGCAGGTTGCCGCGACTGTGTGGCGGACAGAGCGCGACAACCAGCTCGACGCGCTGGCCGCCGTCCACGCGCTGCAGGCCGCAGTGGCCGATGAGCGCGCCGCGGGCGCAGAGTTCCACGGCCCACATGCCGTGGCCGTGCCGGCGCCAGTGTTCGTCGAAGTCGGCGAGGATGCCGGCAGCGCGTTGCCGCGGCGCGGGCTTGCCGGCGGGCAGCGCGCGCATGGTGACCGGGTTGGCCAGCACCGCGCGCGCCCAGTCGGCTTCGTCCGTGGACGTGAAGCGCCGCAGCAACAAATGTTCGGTACGGATGCGCGCCATCAGGGCGTCTTGCGGTTGAGCATGCGCGCGTAAGGGATGCTTTCGCGAATGTGCGCCAGGCCGATGCCAAAGCCGGCTCCTGTGATAGTGACTTTGTGCTGCATTTCTGCCATTATCCCCCCACGCCTTGCCACGATCATCACTTTCAATTTGGCCTGCGATTGTATAATATGAGTTGGGCATTCAAACAAAAAGAGTGAAGTACATGCCAGACAACGAGAAATCACCTGAATCCAGTGAAACAAACAAGGGTGAGAGTCCTTCGACCACGCCTGCGGCTGATCCCACAGAGCCTCAGCCGCCTTCTGCGCCTCCTCGGCAGCCACGTGAAGTTGTCAAAGAAACGGAGGACAAGCCCTCTGGGGAAGTATTCCAAGGCTAGGCCAAAAGAAACAAAACAAAGGACAGTATTGCCAATACGGGTAGTAACCTATAGGCATTGCTAAGATGATGTGACATATCCTCATGTAACAAATATGTCTCAGCAAGTTCATCAATGTAATTTCGAAATAAATTGTGGTGTATTTCTTCTTGCTCAGGCTTGATAAATCTCTCAAAGAGCTCTTGCCAACTCTTCTTTGCAAAGTCGCCACTGTCTACTTGTCGGCGGTCAATGGGACCGGTAACTTCAAAGTTGAATGGTGAAACAGGGTACCCAACACTTTGGGGCCTATAGACTTTCAGGACTTCACCGAGCAAGGCAAGATATGCCGACACAAACAGAATTGAGACAACAAATACAAAGACCTTGTAGTTGGTCACACCTTCCCCTAAGGAGGCAACGATAGACGGGCCTCTCGTCAAGCCAGAAAAAACTGCAAATCCCGTAGCTGTGGCGAGTGTCCAGGTTGCTTTTCGATTCAGACTCTGGCGACCTTCTTGAAATCGAACCAAATACTTGTCAAATTGCGAAATTAGCCATTCAAATCGTTCAGGACGATTGTAAGGGTCGGTGACTAATACCGTTGATTTCTCACTTTTCGAGGACATCATCCCCCTTTGCCAAAAGCCCAACATGATTGCACAGTTGTACAGGCATAAATCCGCAACTATGTCCAGACAAGAGTGAGATTTGGCAATGCAACAAATGTTCGGTGCGGATGCGCGCCATCAGGGCGTCTTGCGGTTGAGCATGCGCGCGTAGGGGATGCTTTCGCGGATGTGCGCCAGGCCGCAGACCCAGGCGACGGTGCGCTCGAGGCCGATGCCGAAGCCGCTGTGCGGCACGCTGCCGTAGCGCCGCAGCTCGAGGTACCAGTCGTAGGCCTCGCGCGGCAGGCCAATCTGCGACACGCGCTCCTCGATCAGCGCCAGGTCGTAAATGCGCTCGCTGCCGCCGGTGATCTCACCGTAGCCCTCCGGCGCCAGCAGGTCGACGCTGCGGCAGAGCTCGGGCCGCCCGTCCAGCGGCTGCATGTAGAAGGCCTTGACCGCCGTCGGGTAATGGTAGACGAAAACCGGGCGGTCAAACTGTTCGGCGATGGCGGTCTCCTGGGGCGCGCCGAAGTCCTCGCCCCACTCGATGGCCAGCAGCGCGCGCTGCTCCGCGTCCTCGCAGTCCGCGGCCAGTGCATGCAAGCGCTGCACGGCCTCGTCATAGCTGATGCGCGGGAAAGGCGCCTGGATGCGCTCCAGCGCGCTGATGTCGCGCCCGATCAGCGCCAGCTCCTGCGGATGCCGCTTGATGACGCTCGTGATGACGCTGCTGATGAAGCGCTCCTGCAAATCCATTAACTCTTCGAGCGAGCAAAAAGCCAGCTCCGGCTCCAGCATCCAGAACTCCAGCAAGTGGCGCCGCGTGCGCGATTTCTCGGCGCGGAAGGTCGGCCCGAAGCAGTAAACCTTGCCGAAGGCGGCGATATTGGCCTCGTTGTAGAGCTGGCCGGTCTGGGCGAGGAAGGCCGGCTCGCCGAAGTAGTCGATGTCGAAGAGGGTGGTGGTCTCCTCGCCGGCGGCGGGCGTGATGATCGGCGTGTCCACCAGCAGGAAACCCTCGTCGTCCAGCCAGTTGCGCATGGCGCTGACGATGGTGGCGCGAATCCGCAGGATGGCCCACTGGCGGCTGGAGCGCACCCAGAGGTGGCGCCGGTCCATCAGGAACTCGGTGCCGTGCTCCTTGGGCGTGATGGGAAAGTCTTCGGCCGCGCCGACCAGCTCCAGGCTGCTGACGCCAACTTCATAGCCGCCGGGCAGACCCGGCGCGCGCGCGTCGCTGCGCACCACGCCGGTCACGCGGATGGCGGCCTCCTGCGTCAGGCCCCGAGCCAGCGCAAAGTCGTCTTCGTTCAATTCGTGGCGAAAGGCGACGCACTGCACGACGCCGCTGCCGTCGCGCAGCCGGATGAAGTGCAGCCGCCCCTTGCCGGTGCGCATCTGCACCCAGCCCTGCAGCAGGACCTGCTGGCCTTCGTGGGCGGCGATGTCAGCGATGCGGATGAGGGTCGGGCTGGCCACGGGCTGCGCTCCTGTGCCGGGGATGGGCGGGGAGTATAGCACGGGCGCTGTGATGCGGGATTGCCTAGCATTATTCAAGGGAATCGTTAATATGGCGTCGTGTGTCTGCACTTTTCGGCAACAAAGGAGAGGTTGCATTGACGACAGGCCTGCAATTTAGACCCGGCGGCGACACGGTGGCGCCCACGGTATGCGTTCAAAAGTATGAGGATACCGGCCACGAAACCATTGTGCGCGAGTTGACGCAGAATGCGCTGGACGCTGCGCGCGAGGCCAAGCGCGATTGCGACCTTATATTTGAAATTCGCGAGCTGCCCACAGAAATGTTGCCGGGCATCGTAGAATATCGGGAACACCTGTGCCAAGAATACATGCAGGAGTGGTTTGTCAAGAGTCAGAAGAAATATATCGAGGCAATCAAGCGCCTGCGTTCCCTGTCGAATCGCAAGACGACGGAGTGCCTTCTGGTCCTTGACAACGGCGTGGGCATGGATGCCAGGAGTATGGAAGGTCTGATCGGCAAGGGAATCACCGGAAAGCGTGAAGACGACGGCGCCAGCGGCGGGACACACGGTGTTGGTCATGATACTGCCTTTGCCGCCGGCGATATGAACTACGTGATGTACGGCGGCGTCAACCGCGAGGGTGGTCAACTGCGTAGAGTGGCATCAGGACATGTCGTTTTTCCGACACATCTGCGCAAAAATCCGGAGACGCGCTGGGGCGGGCATGGCTACCTCTCGTCTGATGTGACCCGGAACACACTCTCAGGTGTTGCCATCATCGTCAATGAACGCAGCATCCCACCTCTTATCCATGAGGAACTGGGAAATATCAAGGACTCCGGCTCCGTAGTCATCATCCCCGCTTTCAACCGTTTCCCTGGCGACAGTAATGATGATGGTACAGATATCGTCCGTCTGATATGTGAAGACATCGCCAAGCACTTCTTCGTCGCCGTCGCTCAGGATCGCCTGAATGTCTTCGTGCGCGATCATTCGGCAAATGGAAATGGCACGGTGCTGGAGGATCAACTGGACGACGCTGATGACGTGGTACGCTCACTGAACAGGGTAAAGAATAACAAGCGTGCCCGCGGCAACCGCCTGATTGCCGGCCAACGCAGCCACGAATCATGGCTGACCTATCGGGAAGGGAAGCTTATTACCCTGAACACTTCTTTTGGCAAGGTGAAAGGCCGCATTCGCTACCACGACCAGCAACGGTCCCGCATCGCCATCCTGCGCGCCGGTATGTTCATCACTGATGATGAGAGCAAACTGCCACGAGAACTGGCGCGGAGTCACTTTGGCAACTGCAAGCCTTTCCATGCCGTCCTGCTTTTTGCCGACAATCTGAATGATTCCACTGAAGCCGACAACATCCTGCGCTTGGCCGAGGACCCCGGACATTCCGGCATTCGCTTCGATCCCCGCAGTGTGAACGGTAGCAAGGCCCGGCAACTCTTTGGTGAAATCAAAACGGAGTTGCTCAAGGTGCTGGAAAGCAGGCCCAAAGGCAAGTCCTATACGCCGGAGTTCATTGGGGTGAAGGGGCGTTCGCAACGCGGCTCCACACCACCGCGCATCTTGGCCAGAGCCAAGCCGGATCGCACCAGTCGTCCTGGTGAGGGAGAAGAAATCGATATTGGCAGCAGAAGGGGGAATGGGACGGGAGGCAGTGGCGGACGTGGCAAGAAACGTAGTGTGCGCCGCCAACTCATCCTGCCGGCCAGCAGACCTGTCCCTGCTGAAACAGGTCAGATCGAGTTGGATATTGGCCCTTCCTCCAAAACAGTGAACAACGTCATCCTGTATCTGGAAACGCTGACCGGGTCGGACGCCACCTGCGAATCTCCCCTGCGTGGCAAGGAAATAACGCTTGATCTGTCCCGTTGTCTGCGGGATGGCGAAGCGCTGAAGAACGGACGTGGCACCGGGCGTGAGGTGCATCTGGGCAAACTCGATCAGGGCCTGTCCACGCGCCTGTCCCTGCAACTGGCCGGTGACGAAATCGTGAACGCCCCATTGCGCGCAGTTCTCTACGAAGGAAGCAGAAAATGAAACTAGCTGCCTACCCGGTCCTGAGGCCAGACTCAGCTGACTATGAAACGCCGGACAGGTACACGGTGCAGTTGCAGCAAACCGGGGCGGAACTGGAAGTTACGCATCATCTAGGCGATGTCCATTGCCTGCCCGCTCAATGGCTGCGCGCGGGACTGGCCGACCTGTGCTGTGAAGTCCGTATGCCGCATATGCTCTACAGCCGCCGCTCTATTGTGTGCCGATCCGATCTGCAAGTACCTGAATATGGCACATGGGAGTACAAACAACGTTTCCCCCTGCCGGAATCCGGCAACAAGAACCTCTATTTTCTGCCGCTTATTGTGCTGCGTGATGAGCGCAAATTGATGCTGAACAGCGACGAACATGGCGTGTCTTCCCTGTGGCATGGCCGCAAGGTGCGCTTCCCGAAAGGCGCAATCCTTGCCGGCGGGACGGTCTTTGAGGACCTGGAAAAGGTCTTCCATATGATTCGTTTTGAACGGGGTGACATGCAGCACGGGTCAGGAATAGTGGGATCCGGCGCCGAGCCACAGGGGGACAACTGGCAGTTCGTCGTGCGCGTTCCGCCAGATATATATGAAGCGCTGGGCGACCCGCAGCACCGGGACTGGGAAGAGGCATTCTACATCGGCTGTTTCGCGCAGATGCTCAACGAAATCAAGGTGGAATTCAAATCGATGGAATATCCACCCTACGACGCCGTGCGAAGTCTCGCTGACATGCTGCGGGAAAAGGCCGGTGTTGCTCCGCCCTGGGAAACGGACCCGGACAACGAGGAGTGGAGAGACACCCTGCATCTGGCAACAGAGTTGCGTGGCCTGCGCGCCCCAGGCCTTGAGGAGAACGGGACATGACGGATCCCTTCATGGAACAGGCAGGTCTGGCCCTGAACCCTGGCGGGCGCAAACCGGATCCGCTGACCGAACTGCGCAACAATCTGGTGAACAAGGGCAAGGGCCATCGCGGCGGCCCGGAACAGGTCGCCTTCCTTGAGGCCGTGGCTGAAAACCGTTTCCTAGAGTATCTCTCCGGGCAGGACGTTGTCGTTGATTTCGGGCAACTGAATCTCGCGCCACTGAACGCGGTGCTCCCCTTTCGTATGCAGGAAACGGAATTCACCAGACCCCCGCTGTCCACGGCCCGGGCAATTCGGAAGTGTTACCGGGCGCTGTCGCAGCAGGCCGCCTCAAGCGTTGCCGTCTGGAACGTGATCACCCTGCATAACATCCATGCAGGCAAAATCGACTCGGCCTTCCTGGCTGCAACAGGCGGCAAGCAAACAGGCAGGGCCAGAATTCAGGATGCCTTGAACAATCTCCAGCCCAAAAACATCATCGGACGAAAAAGGACGGTCAGTAAAACGGAGACAGAAAAACTGAACCAGGCAGTGGATGATTGTGTCCGCACTGCCTTCCGCAGCATGGGCGGCCTGCACAGCATACGTGGCCACACCAGCGTAATCGGCAACTGCAACCTGTCACGCGTCTGGTGGATGGGTCAACTGGTCGAAGACGCGAGTCGCGAGCCTGGGCTGCTGGATGCAGACGCAGCGTGGGAGGCTGTCAACCCGCACTGGCGCCTGATCGCCGAGTATGTGATCAGACGCCTGACCATTCTCGCCAAGCCCCCGTTGACTTCCGGCCTCATCGCCCACCTGATCGGATTCCCCGTCAGGACCGGCGCCGAACTTGAAGACCTGCTGCGCCGCATCGGCCAAGAGTTCAGCACCGTCGACCTGCACGCCTGGACGGCCACTGAGGTACGTGATCACTTACACGAAGTGCGAAAGAGCATGGCGTGAAATCCGTCCCGCCGCTGACCCTTTCTTACTGCAAGCCGGAGCACCGGGACTACCCTCACGTCGTCAAGTTTTCTGGCGGGCGATCCAGCGCCCTGCTGCTCTTCGCCCTGCTGGAGAATGACCAGCTGGACGCAAGGCGCGGCGACGTCATCATCTTCAACAACACCTCAGCCGAGCACCGGCGCACCTACGATTTCGTCATTCGCTGCAAGCGCGAGGCAGAGCGCATCAGCGACATCCCCTTCCTGCTCACCGAGTTTCAAACCATCGAGACGGCGCGCGATGGCTACTGGCGTCGGGTCGGCAGCTGGCGCCTGGCCAAACCTTACCTGTGGCGGCGCAACAGGCCCCTGGGGCTGCGCCATCGTGGCGAGATCTTTGAAGAAAGCACATCGCTCGATACGCGCCTGCCCAACCGCTTTCAGCGCCTCTGCACCGACCATCTAAAGGTACAGGTTACACGCCAGGCCCTGGCGGAGTGGTTCAGCGGCGCGCCGGCTACGCAGCGCCTCGGTCATTGGCATCAGCGCAGTCAGCTTGATGAGCGCGAGCTCCTCAGTGCCTTCCGCGGCCGCTCCCTGACGCCCGAGGAGCTGTTGCGCTACACGGAGTTTGTGCGCAGCCGCCCCTTCGTGCGACATTCACAAAAATACGCGGACTACACATCGGTGCCGCGGGTGAGAGTCCCGGAGCTTGCCGAGAGAGCAATCAACGACAAGGTGCCGATGATCGGCGACCTGGGCGTTCCCTATATTGGCATCCTCGGCTTGCGCTCCGACGAGCCCAGACGCGTGCGCAGCATGCTCAGCCGATGCCAGGGGGATGGCGCACTGCCCTACGCGCCTATGTACGATGCCGGAATTGACGGCGATGATGTGAGCAATTTCTGGCAGGGACAGGACTGGGACCTGGAACTGGACAGCAGGTATTCCAACTGCGTGTTTTGCTTCATGAAGGGTAAACGAAACCTGAGCGTAATCGCACAGGATACACAGACCAGGGCTCCCGGCCCAGGGCAGTTGTCCTGGTGGGTCGATCTGGAGGAGCGCTACTCACGTACGGTGCCCGAAGTAGTGGACGGCGTGACCACCGGCAAGCAAACCCGCTTCGGCTTCTTCGGCAAAAATGCGGACAGATCTTTCGCTACCCTGTTGGAACCTGAAGCCAGGGACGCACCCATGCAACAGGAACTCCCCTGCTTTTGCACTGATTGAGGCCCGCAACTCCTCACCAGAAGCAAGCCCCTCAGAAAATCCCTTCGCGCGCGGGCAACGGATCGACCGTCCAGGCCATGCGGTCGCAGAGGCGCTGCAGCAGTGCCATGCGTAAAGTGGCGTACGCCGGATCGTGCCAGCGGTTGTGCGTCTCCTGCGGGTCGGCCTCCAGATCGTAAAGCTCGCCGCTCTCCAGCCCATGCGCGACGACCAGCTTGTGCATCTGCGTGCGCAGCATGGTCAGCTGTGGCCGGGGCACATCATGCCAGGGCATGGCGTTGTAGTACTCACAGTAAACGTCCTCGCGCGCGGGAGCGGGCGCGCCGCTGCCGCTCAGCAGCGGCCAGAGCGACTGCCCCTGCATGCCCGGCCAGCGTGGCTCACCGGCCGCCTCCATCAAGGTCGGCGCCAGGTCGACCAGCTCGACCAGATCGTCGCAACGCCCGCCGGCCTCGATCGTGCCCGGCTGCAACAGGATCAGCGGCACGTGGATGGCCGGCTCGTAGAAGTAGGGCCCCTTCAGATAGATGCTGTGGTCGCCCAGCATCTCGCCGTGGTCGGACATGAAGATGACGAGGGTGTTCTCCAGTTGACCCGTGCGCTCCAGCGCCGCCTGCATGCGCCCCACCTGGTCGTCGATCAGGTCGACCATGGCCCAGTAGGCCGCGGTCACCAGGCGGTGGTCGCGCGCCGACATCTCGTCGAAGGGGAAGGAACGCGGGTTGTTGTAGGCGCCCAGGTGGTCGATGTGCTGCCAGGGCGGCTTGTCCGCCAGCTCGCCGGGCTGCCAGACAGGCAGCGGGATGTCGTCGAGCACATCCAGGTAGCGCTGCAGATACTCAGGCGGAGGATCGAAGGGATGGTGCGGATCGAACATGTTGACGGAGAAGAGCCAGGGCAACTCGCTGTCTTCATGGGCCTCAATGAAGTTGATGGCCTTCTGCGCGCACCAGGTCGTCTGGTGATGCTCAGCCGGCATGCCCGTGAGGATATGGTCCGACAGCGGCGACGGTCCCACCTGGTCGGTCTGGCCGCGCTCGCGCAGCCAGTGGAAATATTCGTTGGTGGGCCAGTCGCCATAACGCGGATGATGCGACCAGTGAAATTCATTGTAGCCGTCGTTGATGCGGCGCTCGGTGCCGGGATTTGCCCGGGGATTGCAGGGAGCGAGGTGCAGCTTGCCGGAGAGGCCGCAATTGTAGCCGGCGTCGGCCAGCAGACGCGTGACCAGCATCTCGTCGGCCGGGATGGACTGGCCGTTCTGGCGGCAGCGCGTCGTGCGCGGATAGCGCCCGGTCAGGAAGGAGGCGCGGCTGGGCGTGCAGACCGGGCTTTGGCTGTAGGCTCGCGTGAACTGCATGCCGCCGGCCGCCAGGCCGTCGATATGCGGCGTGCGCACGAAGTCATTGCCATGGCAGCCGAGGGTATCGTGGCGCTGCTGGTCAGTGCAGATCCAGAGAATGTTGGGCTGACGGGAGTTCATGCTCGCTCCTGACTGTATGGATGAATGGCGCTACTGCTTCACCGCGCCGGCAATGCCTTCCACAAAATGACGCTGCATCAAAAAGAAAACCGAGACCACCGGGATCAGCGACAGGGTGGCCGCGGCGGCCATACCCGACCAGTCCGTCTCGTTTTCGCCGACGAAAGCGAACATGCCCACGCTGAGCGTACGCAGATCCGGCCGGCTGAAGGTGAAGACCAGCGGCAGAAAAAAGCTGTTCCAGGCGCTGAGAAAAGTGAGGATGGTCACCGTGGCGATCACCGGCCCACCCAGCGGCAGCATCACGCGCGCGAAAATGGCGACGAAGCCGGCCCCGTCGAGGATGGCCGCTTCCTCCAGCTCCTTCGGCAGGCTGCCAAAGTAGGCTGCGAAGAGCAGAATGTGGATCACGTGGCCGGCGCCGCCCAGCGCCAGGATGATGCCCGCCAGGCTGTTAAGCAGGCCGAGCGTGTTGGCCAGCTGCACTGTGGGGATGATGGTGTAGCCGGCGGGCACGAAGATGGTGCCCACCAGCAGCGCCAGAATCACGCGCCGCCCGATGAAGCGGTAACGCCCCAGCACATAACCGGCCAGGCTGGTATGCGCCAGCGTCAGCGCGACCGTGCCGAGCGTCACCGCCACCGTGTTGAGCATGTAGCGGCTGAACTTCGCATCCACCCAGGCGCGCAGGTAATTCTCGAAGCGCCAGTGCTGCGGGATGAGGTTCAGTCCGCTGCGGAAAATGTCCATCGAGTTTTTCAGCGAGGCCGACACCATCCACAGAAAGGGGTAAACCCAGACCAGGCAGAGCAGCGTCAGGCCGAGCACCGTAACCAGGCGGCGCGGGTCGCGCCACAGACGCGCGGTCATCACTGCCCCCGCAGGCGCTGCGCCAGGCCATAGCCCGCCGCCTGCAAGATGGCCAGCAACATGGTCGCCAGGCCGAAGAAGACCGCTGCCGCCGAGGCCAGCCCCAGGCGCGGGATGCTGGAGTTGAAGGCCCAGCGATAGATGTAGACCTCGACCACCTCGGTCTTGAGGAAGGGGCCTCCGCCAGTGAGCGTCAGGATCAGGTCAAAGACGCGCAGGGTATCGATGGCGGTGATGAGCACGATGATGATGCCGAAGGGAACCAGCAGCGGCAGCGTGATGTACCAGAAACTCTGGCGCGGGCCGGCGCCATCCACCTGGGCCGCCTCATAAAGCTCGCGCGGAACGGTCTGCAGCGCCGCCAGCCAATAAATCAGGGTGATGCCGAGCCACTTCCAGACGTGAATACCCATCGCCGTGGGCAGCGCCGTCGCCGAGCGGGCCAGAAAGTTGATCGGGCGTTCGACCAGGCCGAGCCCGAGCAGCGCCTGGTTCACCGGCCCGCCGGCGGGGTCGAAGACGAAGGTCATCACCACGCCGATAATGGCCATCGTGGTCACCACCGGCAGGAACAGCGCCGTGCGGAAAACACTTGCGAAAGGCAGGCGCCGGTCATTCAGAATCAGCGCCAGCACCAGCGCCAGACTCACGCGCACGGGCACACTGATGCCCATGAAGAAGAAGGTGTTGCGGAAGGCGTTCCAGAACAGCGGGTCGGCGGCCACCTCGACGTAGTTCGCCAGGCCGATGAAACGCGCCTCGCGCGTAAACCCGTTCCAGTCCAGCAACGAGATCCAGAAGCTGCCGATGATCGGCCAGACAGTGAACATCGCGAAGAGAACCAGCGTGGGCAGCAGAAACAGATAGATCAGACGGTCACGCCAGAGACGTCGCACGAGGCGGAGAGGCGCGGCTTGCCACGCCAGACTCCGCCCCGTGCTTTTGCTTTCGCTCCGTCCAGCGAGCATGTCCGGCTCAGGACTCTGTGTACATCCCGGCCGTGTAATCCTGCCCCGGCTGCCAGTTGCTGAAGACCCAGTCATCAAGGCTGACATCGACCCCGGCGGCCTGGGCGGCTGCGACGGCGCTCTCGCGCTGGGCGCTGAGTTGGTCGGCGTAGAATTGCAGCGTGCCGCGCAGGTCATCGACCTCGCCGCTGACCGCACCCTGCACGATTTCGCCCAGGTTGGGGCGCACGTCCGACATGCGCGACAGCGCTTCGGCCACGGCCGGATTGCGCACCAGCGGGTCCGGCGCGAGGCGCGCGATGTCGGCAAAGAGCTCGATAGCGCGGCTGTAGGTGTGATGCACATTGGCCTTGCCAACCGCGGTCGGGTCCAGCGGCGGCTGGTCCATGCGCTCGGCGAGCCGCACCTGGTATTCCTCGGAAGTGAAGTCTTGCAGAATGGCGGCGGCGTGTTCCGGGTGGTCGGTCTGGGAGGACACCCAGAAATCGCCGGACTTGGGATTGGCATAGATCCAGGCGTCAACGCCGGCCTCGGGCACAGGCGCCTGCGAGACTCCGGTCACATCCATGAACTCGGCGAAGTTGTTCTGCAGCACGCCGATGTTCCAGGGGCCGTCGAGGAAGAGACAGCCATCGCCGGCCGCCCAGCGCGCCCGCGCGTTGCGCGTGTCGATGGTCAGGCCGGTCGGGAAGAGGCTACCGTCGCGCTCCATCGAGACGAGGAACTCCAGCGCGTTCACATAGGCATCGCTGGCGTGCGCGTATTCGCCAGTGGTCCAGTCAACCTCGCCGGAGGCGCCAGCCAGCTGTGCCAGCTGGGTCAGCGTGGCGGACATGCGTCCGATGTGGGCAATGCCCTGCACCCAGCCGAAGACGTTGCCGCCGCCATTTTCCGTGACGACGCGCGCCGTCTGACGGAAGTCGTCCCAGGTCACCGGGCCGACCGCCGGGTCGACGCCGGCGGCTTCCAGCTGGGGCACGTTGAACCAGGTGAGGATGGCATGCTGGCGGAAGCCAAAGATCGGGAAGCTGTAGAGCTCGCCGCCAAAGGTCGTGCGGCCTTCAATCAGTACCTCGGGCGGCAGCGAGGCCATCCATTCCTCAGTGACGTAGGGGCCGATGGGCGTGAACCAGCCCTCCTTGTGCAGCGCAGGCAGCGGCAGGTTGACGCCCGCCAGGGCGTGAATGTCCGGCGCCTGGCCATTGGGGAAGGCCAACTGCAGCGACTTGCCGAGGTCCGGCGGCGAGAAGACCGTGTACTCCACGCTCACGTTGGGGTTGGCCTCGTTGTAGGCGGCAAAGACGCTCTCGCTCAGCGGTTGCAGCGGCAGAAAATGATCCCACCACTGCAGCACAATGTCGTCCTGGGCCAGCGACGGCAACAGGCCGCTCCCCAAGGTCGTGGCTGCGGCGCCAGTTGCGCCCATGCGCAGAAATTGACGGCGGGAAAGTTTGTTCGTCATAACACTCTCCTTAATAATATGCCTTGCCGTTCGTGCTTGCATTGCTCCAGGGATCTCAACACCGAAGGGCTACAAGATCGTAAGTCCTGCGGCAGTCTGCCATTCAGGTCGGCGACACCCTGCCTGACTTTAGCGAGTTTGGCGTCTTCCCGCAAAATGCTTCTGCCATTGCTTCGGCCACTGTGACAACCCTTTTGTGTTCTTGCAGCGGCTCGATACGCGCGGCGCCATTTGGAGATAAGGTGACCCTGACAAGGCTGCGCGAAACAGACATTTTTGCCACAAATCTGACAAAAACTGCGCGCCGAATTCGGCATATTCCCCGCTGACCGGCCTGCCCCGCGCTGCTAGAATGAGCGCATGGTTAACTTCGACGCTGCGAACGCACATTTCGATTATCCCGACGTGACGCGCCACTGGTCACCGCATTCCGGCCAGCTTGGCGGCGGCGACGTGCTCGTCACCCTGTTCGCCCAGGGCTGGCAGCTGTCAGACGAGGTCTTCCACGAGGAGCACTGGCTCAGTGGCTCGCGCCCCGTCACCATCTACCACGTAACCCTGAAGCGCGCGGCCGAGACCTTGCGCGTCCCGGTCTTCGCCAACCCCTTCGTGCGCAGCCTGATGCGCCGAGGCGAGATTGACTCGCGTCCCCTCGCCGAGCTTGTCGAGGCCTGAGCCAGGTTACAACAGGGCGCGCAGGCGCCGCGGCACCAGCGGCCGCAGCAACCGTCGCTCCAGCGCCGTCAGCGGCCGCAACTGCCGCAGTGTCAGCGCGTAGAGCGCGCAGCCGGCCACCAGCGCCAGCAAGGGCGACAGCGGCCACAACCCCACCAGCACCAACAGCAACAGCAATGTCGCCAGCAGCGGCCGCCACAGCATCGAAATCCAGGGCAGCGGCCCCAGCGCACGCTGCAGCAGCCAGGCGAAGGGCAGCAGCAGGATCAGCTCCGAAGCGATGGTAGTCAGCGCGGCGGCCTGATAGCCATAGCGCGGCACCAGCAGCAGGTTGGCGACGATGTTGAAGCCCACTGCCAGCAGGAAGGCGCGCGTGATGCGCCGCTGCAGGTCAAGCGCGATGAGCGCATACTGCAGGAAGCTGTTAATCCAGCCAATCGGAATGCTCCAGATCATCAGCTGCGTGGCGATGGCGCCGTCCGGCAGATACTGCGCCCCGCCCAGCAGACTCGTCAGCGCCCAGGCCAGCGCGGTGAAGAGCGCCGCCAGCGGCAGCGCCAGCAGCGAAAGCAGCTTGATACCCAGGATGCAGGTGCGCCGCAGCGTCGCCGGATCCTCCTGCGCCTGGCGCGACATCACCGGCAGCAGCGCCTGGGTGAAGAAGGCCGGGATGATGTTCAGCGCCGCCACCCACTTGTAGGCCACGCTGTAAAGGCCGAGCATGCGCGCGCCGTGCAGCGCCTCGATGATGAGCACGTCGATCTGAAAGAAGATGGTCGCCAGGAAGTGATTGGTCAGCAGCGGCCAGCTGGCGCCGGTCATGCGCCGCAGCAACGCGACGTCGGGGCGCGCCGCCGCCATGCCGCGCAGCAGGGGCCGCGCGCCCAGGACCAGCAGCGCCAGCGTCAGCACGTTGGTGAGGATGCTGGCCGCCGCCAGGCCGACCACGCCCGTGCCCGCCAGCAACGCGAGCAGGCCCAGCGCGGTCTTGCTGAGCGTGGCCAGGGTGGTGACCGCCGCCGGGAACTCGGCGCGCTGGAAGCCGTAGAAGAGCGAGGTCAGGCCCTTGCCAAGGCTGCCCGGGAAGAGCCCGAGGTATAGCAGCAGGATCGCCAGCAGGCCCGCTTCGCCCAGCGGCGGCGTGATGAACTGTTGCCGCGCCAGCAGGAATGCCGCCAGCAGCAGCAGGCCCGCCAGCGTCAGCCCCAGACGCAGGGCGCTGCTGGAGATCAGGACGCGCAGCGCCCGCGATGGGTCGCGCGCCACCTCGCGCGTCAGCCAGACGTCGAGGCCGAAGTTGGTGAGGATATCAAACCACAGGAAGATGAAGCCCGCGTAGAAATAGACGCCCGCATCCTCCGGGCCGAGGATGCGCAGCATCACCAGCGCAAAGGCGAAGTCGATGCCACGGTTGAAGAGGTGGAGCAGGATGGGCGCCACGCTGTTGCGCGCCACGCGCGCCACGTCGCTGTCATTGCGTCCGGTATACAGGCGCCACAGCCACACGCCCGGCAGGAAGAGCAGCAGCGCGGCGCCGATGACCGAGCCGAAGAGGCCGACCTGGAAGCTGGCAGGACTGTATCTCAGGCGCAGGATGAACTGCGCATCCGCCGCCAGTTCCTGGCCGAAACGTGTTTCCAGCTCCGCCCTGTTGAACGTGACGCCCTGGAAGTTCTCCAGCACGCGCGTCACCGGCAGCGACTGTTCGGCATTCCGGGCCGCGTCGGCGGGCCGCAGCCAGGCGCGCCAGCCCGGCAGCCAGGTCTCGCTGACCACCAGCTGACTCGCCGCCGCGGCGGGCAGCGTTAACTGCAGCAGCTTCTCGCGGCCGCCCTCGCGCAGCAGCTCGACCGGCAGCGGCGCTGGCAGCGACTCCGGCTGCAGCGGCAGCGTTTCGGTCGTAAGCCAGGCCAAGGGATACGCTGGCAGCTCGTAAATGCGCAGCGCAGCGTCCTCCCAGGCCAGCGCGCTGCCTGGCGGCAAGAGCGGCTCCGGCTCAAGCGCGGCCGATGTCAGCAACCAGCGCGTCCCGGTTAACGCCAGGCGCTGCCAGTCAACATCGGCCAACTGGTCGATGTAGAGCGGCGCCACGCGGTTGTAGGGCAGTTGTCTCTGCGGAGCGATGCGCTGCATGAAGTCCACGTACTGGCGCGGGATGATGCTCTCGTAGCCGCGGATGTCGCGCAGGCCGTGCACCCATCCGCTGTTGGCGGGCAGGATGGCCTGGTCCGCCTCGAGCGTCGTAAAGCGCCAGGCGCCGGGCTGACTCTGCAGCCAGGCGATGGCCGGTGGCGTGACCTCCAGCAGCGCCGGGTCGGCGGCGGCGTGGAAGCCGCCGGACGCAAGCATCAGGTCCAGCGTCAGCAGGGCCGCCGCGCCGAGCTGCCAGCCGCGCGCGCGCAGGTTGCGGCCCGCCCACAGCAGGATGAGTCCTGCGCCGCCCGTCATCAGGGCGAAAGTCAACAGGTTGCCGAATTGAAAACTGGTGAACATGCGCGCGTCGGCGAAGACCTGGTCCGCCTGCGCCAGGCCATGGAAAACTCGCTCCGCCAGCGGCTCCAGCTGCGGGTAGAAGAGCCGGATGACGAGCAGCGCGGCCAGCGTCGCCAGACCAGTTCCGGTCAAAGCCAGACCCAGGCGGCGGCGCCAGGACTCCGCTGCGCCCCGCGCCAGCCGGTCCGCGCCGAAGCCCGCCAGCACTGCCAGGCCGAGGCTCACGGCGAAGACCCAGCGGAAGGGCGAATGCAGCTGGTCGATGCCCGGCAGCAGCCACAGCAGACGGTACGTCGGCAGACCGAACATGAAGCTCAGCCCGGCCAGAACCAGCAGCAGAAAGAACCAGGTCAATGCGCGCGCCTGACCGCCGGCAATGCGGCGGCGCAGGTTGCCGAGGGCGAGCAAGGCGCAGGCCAGGGTCAGGATACCGCTGTAGAGCGCGGCCTCGACGTAGTTCTTGATGCCCCATTCAGTCGAGCGCAGGGGCAGCTGCTGGCCGCTGAAGAGGTCGAACACGCTGTGCTGCGCCGGACTGCCGTAAAAGTTTGGCAGCAGAAACTGGACGAGGTCGCGCGGCGGATGCGCCCAGGCGACGACCTGTTCGTAGGAGGCCGCGCCGCTGCGGAAGTTCATGCCGGCGAATTCGAAGAGCGGCACAAGCTGCAGCGCGCCGGTCGCCAGGCCGATGGCGGCCAGCGCCAGCAGCCAGGGCAGCGCGCTCAACGCCGGTCGCGGCCCATCAGCTTGCCAGCGCTGCAACAGCCGCGCCAGCGCCCAGACGCCCGTGACGAGCAGAGTGTAGTAGCTGAGCTCGGCGTGACCGGCGAGCAGCACGCAGCCCAGCGCCAGCGCGCCCAGCGCCGTCCAGGGCGCGCGCGCGGGCCGGCCGGCCAGTGGCTGCGCGCGTATGGTGAGCTCGACCAGCAGCAGCAGCAGTGGCAACCAGGCCGCCGCCGCGAGAATCATCGGGAAGACGGCGCTGATCACCAGGAAGGCCGAGAGCTGCCAGGCCAGCGCGGCCACCACGCCGCCGAAGCGCCCGACCTGCAGCCCGCGCAACAGCAGATACATGCCGGCGCCGGCGAGCCACAACTGCGACACGGTGAACCAGCCATAGGCCAGCCACAGCGGCAGGATGTGGAAGATCAGGCTGAAGGGGTAGAGCGCCGAGTGCTGCCCGGCGGCGAGGAAGGGGATGCCGCTGAACTGCTGCGGGTTCCAGAGCGGCGCCTCGCCCGCATCCAGGCTCTGGCGCAGGAATTGCTTCCAGGGATAGTTTTGCAGCACGAGGTCGGAGACCAGCGCGTTGTGCGGCACGGCGGGCGCGCCGACCTGCTCGCGCATCCCCGCCCAGGGCTCGTACTGGTAGAGGTTGTCAGCCGGCAGCAGGGTGCGGCCGCCCAGCGTCTGTTGCCAGAAGAGCAACAGGGGCGGGAGCGCGAGCAGCAATAGAATGCGCAGGTCGGGTGTAAATCGTCGTAGCATGGCAGCCAGTCGGCCCGGCCAACAGATGCGCCGCGCTCCGCATTCTACCCGCCCCGCGCGCCTTGTCGACCGCGGGTATGCTGACCTTGCCTTGAGTCCCCGCCCTGCCGACGCTACACTGGACACAGGCCAACAGGGAGCGCAGCGCCATGCAGGAAATCCAGACACTGACTGACGACAGTCTCGACCAGGTACTGCTTGGCGAGCGGCCCGTGATGCTGCTGCTCTCCGGTGGCGGCGGGCTGCGCGGCGACTTCGTCACCGCCTTTCGCAAGGCCATCGACGAACAGCCGGACATGCTCTTCGCGCAGATCGACCCGGACAGCAACCCGCGCGCCGCCACGCTCTTTGAGGCGGAGGGCCGCCCGCTGCTGGTCGGCTGGTACTGCGGCGAGACCGTGCTGCGGCGCTCCAAGCCCTGGGGCAGCGACATGCCGCTGGCCATCGAGCAGATGAACGTGCGCGTCGCCGAACTCAATCCGGCGCCGCCCGCCGTGGAAGAGGAAACGCCGCGACAGACCATCGTCGAGGCCGCCCCCGTCGCCGTGGGCGACGCGGACTTTCAGGAGGCGGTGATTGACTGGCCGCTGCCGGTGCTGGTCGATTTCTGGGCGGAGTGGTGCGGCCCCTGCCGCATGGTCGCGCCAGTGCTGGACAAGCTGGCCGCGGAATTCGCCGGCCAGATCCGCATCGCCAAGGTCAACGTGGACGAGAACCCCGGCCTCTCGGCGCAGTTCGGCATTCAGAGCATCCCCACCCTCATGCTCTTCAAAAGCCGCAACATCGTCTTCAGTCAACCCGGCGCCCTGCCCGAACACGCCCTGCGTGATCTGGTGCAGCAGCTCATCGAGCTGGAAGTGCCCGCCGCGGGCCCCGGTCAGGCGCCTGTGTGACCTTGCAACTCGTCCTCTTCGATATAGACGGAACGCTGCTGGACGGCCACGGCATTGGCCGTGCCTCCACCCACCGCGCCTTGCTCGAACACTTCGGCAGGGCCGGCCGCCTCGACACGCACAGCTTCGGCGGCAAGACCGACTGGGGTACGCTCTGTGAGATCCTTGACCTGAGCGAGGCGGAGATCGGGCGCCACATGCCCGCCTACGAGCGCTGCGTCGAGCGCCACATGCGCGACCTGTTGGCGGAGTTTGAAATAGTGCCCTTGCCGGGCGCCTTGCAAACCGTGCACGCCCTGCGCGCGCAGCCCGGCAGTATCACCGGCATCGTGACCGGCAACACCGCCGCCACCACCCCGCTCAAGCTTGAGGCCGCCGGCTTTGACCCAGCCTGGTTCCCCGTATGCGCCTGCGGCAACGAGGCCGCGGACCGCAACAAGTTGCCCGCCCTCGCCCTGGAGCGCGCCATGGCGCATAGCGGCCAGGCCATCGCGCCGCAGCAAGTCACGGTTGTCGGCGACACGCCGGCCGACGTCGCCTGCGCGCGGGCGCTGAGGGCGCGGGCCGTGGCCGTGACCACCGGCTTCAGCAGCCGCGCTGACCTGCTGGCCGCGCAGCCGGATCATCTGTTGGACGAATTGTCGGAACTGCTGCCGATCCTCGGCCTGTAGGCGTGGCCCCTCTCAGGGCAACACGATCACCTGCAGTTTGGCGGGACCATGCATGCCCAGCACCAGTTTCTTCTCAATGTCGGCGGTGCGGCTGGGACCGGAGATGATGCAGAAGTTGCTGCGCGCGCCCAGTTGCGCAAGGCCTTCGGCGCGCTGCTGCGCCACCCACGCTTCCAGGCTCGACAAGACCTGCTCCTGACGAAGTAGCGCAATGTGCAGCGGCGGCAACAGGGAAGGCAGACGACCCATGCCCGGGGCCGTGCTGACCACCAGCGAGCCCGTGGCCGCGAGGGCCGCGTCGACGCCGGTGATGCCGGCTTCAGCCGCCTCGCAGGCTTCATAATTGTCGGCTGTGGGTTGCAGCGCCGTGATGCCGGCTGCAGCCAGCGCCGCCTGCAGGCCGGGCAGCGGGATGTGCGACCAGTCCCAGGTCAACACCGAACGCGCCTCACAGTCCGCCAGCAAGGCCAGCAGCCGCTCCAGCGCGGCTGCTTCGTCCGCAGCCACGAATACCTCGCCATCCAACCGTTCCAGCTCGGCGCTGAAGCGCGCCAGCAAGGCCGTGGGCGAGTCATCCTCAACCTGCATGACGGGTTGATAGTGCATCGGACGCGGCGGCGCGGGCGGCAGACCGTCACGGGCGCTGCGCAGTCGCTCGAGGATTTGTGCGCGCGCCTCGCTCATGTTGCGTCGTCCTGGTCACCCTGCTCCGGACGCTCCTGGCGCCACCAGTCGTGGAAGGACTCCTTCGGGAACGATGGTAAATCGCGATGATCGGTCCATGCGCCCAGCGGCCCGGGCAAATTGCGATGCGCCTCGCCCTCCGGCGCCATGGCCTTGCTGAGCGCGGCCGTGACCTTGCGCCCGGTTTCGTAAAGCAAGGGATGGCTGAAGCTCCAGCCCCAGGCCTGCATCCCCAGGCGCCACAGCGGGCTTTGCTGCTCCTGCATATCGTGGCGCAACTGCAGCAGCATGTCCGGGATGTTGATATCGACCGGGCAGGCTTCCTTGCAGGCGCCGCAGAGGCTGCTGGCGAAGGGCAAGGGCGTGGCGTTCTCGAGGCCCTGCAGCAGCGGCGTGATGACCGAGCCGATGGGGCCAGGGTAGACCGAGCCGTAGGCGTGGCCGCCCACGTTCTGGTAGACGGGACAGGTATTCAGGCAGGCGCCGCAGCGAATGCAGGCCAGCGCTTCCGAGTAGGCCGTGCCGTAAATTGAACTGCGGCCGTTGTCGACCAGGATTAGGTAGAAGTGCTGCGGTCCGTCGCCTTCCTCCGCCTCCGCCGGGCCGTTGTAAAGCGTGCTGTAGACAGAGAGCTGCTGGCCGGTGGCGCTGCGCGCCAGGGTCTGAGCCAGTGTGGCGTAGTCCTCCCAGGTGGGGATGACCTTCTCGATGCCGACGATGGCGACGTGTACTGGCGGCAACGCGGTACCGAGGCGCGCATTGCCCTCGTTGGTGGTGAGGGCGATGGTGCCGGTCTCGGCGATGAGAAAGTTGCCACCCGTGATGCCGAAATCCGCCCGGAAATACTGCTCGCGCAAATGACGTCTGGCAAAGCTCGCTATGGCGTTCGGGTCAACTTCGCCTGCCAGCGGCTCCATACCCAGCTTCTCGACGAAGAGTTCCTGCACCCTTTCCTTGGTCATGTGCATGATGGGCGCGACGATATGGCTGGGGCGGCTCTCGTCGATCTGTACCACGAACTCGCCAAGGTCCGTCTCCAGCATGTGGATGTCGTGCTCCTCCAGCAGAGGCACGAGTTCCAACTCTTCGGTGACCATGCTTTTGCTCTTGACGCCAAACTTCAGCGCATGGCGCTCGCAGATGTCGAGTACGTGGCGGTTGGCCTCGTCGCCATCCAGCGCCCACAGCACATGGCCGCCGCGCGCCGTGATCTGCGCTTCGGCCTGCTCGAGCAGCTCGGGCAAATCGGCCAGGCCGCGCAACCTGGCGCCGCGCCCCTGCTGCCGCAGCGCCTCTGAGCCGGTGGTCGCGTCCATGCTTTGCACGCGCAGCGCGTCGGCCGTGCGCGCGCCACGGTCCAGCGCCGCTTTCAGTTGCGGATCCTGCAAGGCGCGTTTGGCGGCCTGGGGAAACTGGTTGGCATTGAGTTCCACGGGCGGCCTTTCGCTCCTTCAATGACGAGCGTCGATGCTAACCCGCCGCGCGTCCAGGCGCCAGTTGCGAACGGGATGCTACAATGATGGGGACGAGATCATCCGAAAGGCCTGAAGATGCAATTCTCGCGAATCCGGCTGGAGAACTGGCGTAATTTCGGCAAAGTCGACGTGCCGGTGTCAACGCGCGTCTTTCTGGTGGGCGCCAACGCCAGCGGCAAGTCGAACTTTCTGGACGCGTTGCGATTTCTGCGCGAACTGGTCATTTCCGGCGGTGATTTTGAGAAGGCGATTAGAGACCGTGGTGGCATTTCTTCCATCCGTAATCTGGCTGCGCGTCAAAATAACGACATTGCTATCGAGGTCGACATTGGCACGGATGAAAGCCGGTTGTGGCGTTACCGCATTGTGTTCAATCAGGAGAACCGCAGCCATCCGGTCCTGCGCGAGGAGAAAGTCTGGAATGAGGCCGATGAATTGATTCTGGACCGACCCGACAGGACTGACCTGGAGGATGTGGCACGTCTTGGCAGGACCCACCTTGAGCACGTCAGCACCAACCGGGGTTTTCGGGAAATCGCCAGCTTTTTTGAGTCGATTCACTTTATACACACGGTCCCACAGTTGGTACGGGAGCCGGAACGGACTGCCGCCGGATACCTGAATGATCCGTTTGGCAGTGACTTCATTGAGCAGATTGCGAAAACCCACGCAAGCACCCGGAAAGCGCGCCTGGGCAGAATACAGAAAGTATTGCGCATGGCAGTCCCGCAACTGTCCGAAGTTGCGCTCTGGCAGGACAGGGTTGGGACGCCACATTTGCGTGCGAAGTACAAACACTGGCGTCCGCAAGGCGCATGGCAAACTGAGCGTGATTTTTCTGATGGCACGTTACGCCTGATTGGCCTCCTTTGGGCACTGCAAGAGGGGGATGGCCCTTTCTTGCTGGAAGAGCCGGAAATTTCTCTGCACTACGGAGTGGCCCGGCTTCTGCCACAATTGATGTACGCCATTCAACGCTCTTACAATGGCAGACCGCTTCGCCAGACCTTTGTCAGTACGCACAGCCCCGAGTTGCTTGAGGATGAAGGTATCGGCGCGCATGAGACGTTACTGCTTCGCCCTTCGGAAGAAGGGACGGAAGTCCACTTGTGCGCTGATTGTGAATCAATCATTCGTGAACTCGAAGCCGGCTTGTCGATTGCTGATGTCGCGCTGGCGCGCACCCAACCCTCCGACCTGTATAAAGTGTCTCTTCTTTAGGCATCCCAAGCATGCCTGATTTTGTGGCACCACTACAGATCGTGGTGGAAGGAGAAACAGATGCGGTCGTCGTCACCAGACTTCTGCAGGGCACAGGGATCTTCCTGGACAGTATCAACGTGGCTGGCGGAAAGTCAAAAATCCTGGAGAAGTTGAGAGGCTACAACCAGTCAGCCAGGTTCGGTGGCAACTGGCTGGTTTTCATGGACCTGGATCAGGATGCTGATTGCGCACCGGAGTACTTGCGCCAGATTCTGCCGGAACGTTCAGACAATATGGCATTGCGGCTTGTAGTTCGTGCCTGCGAGTCATGGCTCATGGCAGACTACGAGAGAATGAGTGCGTATACCGGCATAAATGTGAGGCTCTTTCCGCCTCTTCCTGACGAGGAAGCAGACCCAAAACAATCCCTTGTCGATCTGATAGCCAAAAAGTGTCGAAGAAGTCGCCTGCGCAGGGACATGCTCCCGATGCCCGGCAGTGGCCGCCGGGTTGGCCCAAACTATGCAGCCATCCTTCGGGATTTCACGCTTGAGCATTGGCGGCCCGAAGACGCCGCCCAACGCTCCGACAGCCTGGCGCGCTGTATTCGCGCTTTGGAAAACCTGAAGCGCCAGCCCGCTCAGTAAGCCTTGCGCTTTTCGCCGACGCCCGTGATGCGCCCCAGCCACACCAGCACAATAGCCCCGACCACGCCTACTGCGATGCGCTCGACCCAGCCGTCGCCGACCTCGATGTTCAGCAGGTTCAGCAAAATGTTGCCGACGATGCCGCCGCCCAGACCCAGCAGGACGTTGGTGACGGCACCATAACCGGCGCCTTTCATGATGTGTCCGGCCAGGTAGCCGGCTAACATCGACGGCAGCAGGGCGATAAACAACCCAATGGTCAGCCCCAGCACCGCCGCCAGCGCCTGAAAACCTACTACGATCAGCACCAGCAGCACGATGATCCCGATTACGCTCATCTCTTGCTTCCTCGTTTTCCTTGCAGTCTCCAGTGACTCTACGTTGCTGCGCGCCGGATGTCGCAAATCTGGCCGTGCTTAAGCTTGCAAGGCGAGCCCGGCCACCAGCAGTTCCAGCGCCAGACCGACCTGCAACCCGCCTGTCTTCATCGCCAGGTCATCTTCCTGCAACGCGCGGAAAATCTGTTCCAGGTCTTGCAGCGAGAACTTCCGCGACTGTTGCTGCAGCTTGTTCAGGTATCTGCCGGGCCGAACGCCCAGCGCCTCTGCCAGGCCCTGCGTCGAGCCATTGAGCAGCATGTGTTCACGCGTCAGCAGCAGACGCCGAAAATGCGTCACGACCGTAGCGAAGAGAATGAGGCCGTCGCTGCTGGTGTCCTCGGCCAGCATTTGCTGCAGCAACTCCTGTGCCGACCTCACCCGGCGCTCGGCGAGGGCATCGGTGAAATCAAAGGTGCGCGCCTCGGCCACCCAGGGCGTCAGCAGCGCCACGTCCTCCTCGTTGATGGCGCGCGCGCCGTCCACATAGCTCGCCAGCTTGAGCAGTTCGTTGTCCACGCGCCGCAGATCGCCGCGGGTAAGGTCCGCCAGGGCCTGGGCCGCGCTGCGCTCAATTTCCGCCTCATACTTTCCTTGCGCCCGCCGCTGAATCCAGGCGCCGGGGTTCTGTGGCGAGCGGAAGGCCTGCGTGAAGCCGCTGGCCTCCTGTTGCGCCAGCTGCACAAAGCGATTGCTGCGTTGCCTGCCGTAGGTCAGCGGCTCCAGGTCCCGCGGTTCGACCAACGCCAAACGCGCCGTGGGCGGCAGGGTCGGCAAGCCTTCATACAGGGCGTCGGCCTCGCGTTTGCCGGCCTTGCCGGCGCCCGCGCGGGACAGCCAGGTGAGCAGACCGCGCACGATCACCAGGCGCTGTTTGGCGAGGAAGGGACTGGTGCTGGCGAGATTCAGTACCTCCGCGACGCGAACAGCGCTGCCATCCAGTTCTGTGATATTAAAGTCGGCATTGCCCGCGGGCATCCTGGCGCGCAGACGTTGCAGCCACTCCTCAAGAAGCAACTCCTGTGTGCCGTGTACGACGTAAAAGGTCGGGGCCACGTTCCTGCTTTCCGCAGTCGTCACCAGTTTTCGCGAGTCTGCCGGAAAGCATCACTGCTGACAAGCGTTGCCCCTGCTGTTACACTTAACCCTGTACGTGCGTGATGGGAAAGGAATCTTGCAGATGCGCAGAATCATCGCCCTGATGTTGTGCATTTTCCTCTTTGCCGGTTGTCGCCAGGAGAGTACGCCAGCCGCGGAGGCCGAGCTCAATATTTCGCTGGAAGTTGAGCCGGCAGAATCCACCGTCGGCGACGCGGAGCTGCTCATCAGCGTGACGAATGCGGATGGCGAGCCTGTATCCCCCGCCAGCGTGGATGTACGTGGCGACATGTCTCATGCTGGCATGGTGCCGGTCCTGCGCGCTGACGTGCAGGGCGAGGATGGCCGCTACCGCGTGCCCTTCGAATGGACCATGGCCGGCGACTGGACTGTTGAAGTAACGCTCACCTTTGCGGATGAAAGCAGCGTCAGCAAGACCTTCGAGTTGAGCGTGAGTGGCGCGGTCGAAGCAGCCACCACGACGCCGGAGCCGGAAGATAGCGACGGCCCCACGCCGGTGCCCACCCTGCGCGGCATGGGCGGCATGAGTCGCGGTGGCGCGGCAGCGCAAACACCCTTTGGCGCCTGGCAGGGCACGCCCGACCGGACGCAGCGGGCCATGACGCAAGAAGCCGAAGCAAACGCGGAACCCACAGCAGTCCCCACCCTGCGCGGCATGGGTGGCATGAGCCGCGGCGGCGCGGCGGCGCAAACGCCCTTTGGCGCCTGGCAGGCGACAAAAACGCCTGAGCCCGAGGGCTGACGCGCGCGCAACGCAACGGGCAGGAGGCGCCCATGAGCAGCATGTATCGTCCCGCAGGCCTGCTGGACATATTGCAAGTGCCGCTCATCGGGCGCTTCCTGCGCTGGCGCCGGGGCCGCCTGGTGCTGCAACTGGGCATGTTGCTGGTGGCGGCCGCGCTGGTCATTGACGGCCTGACCGGGCCACAATCCGCCGCGCGCAACCTGGCCACGGTCGCGCCCTGGGTGCACTATCGCGGCCTGATCGTGCTGGTGCTGCTAATGGCGGGCAATCTCTTCTGCATGGCCTGCCCCTTCGCCCTGCCGCGCAGCCTCGGCAAGCGGCTGAGCCGCGGGCGCCAGTTCCCACGCGTCCTGCGCAACAAGTGGCTGGCCATCGCCAGTCTCTTCACGCTCTTCCTGCTCTATGAATGGCTGGACCTGTGGGCCAGCCCGTGGCTGACGGCCTGGCTCATCCTGGCCTACTTTCTCGCCTCCTTCCTGCTCGAGGCCGCCTTCAGCGAATCCGCCTTCTGCAAGTACGTTTGTCCCCTCGGCAGCTTCAACTTCGTCTATTCGACCAGCGCGCCCACACAGATCGCGGTGAAGGACCCCGAAATCTGCCATCACTGCGTCGGCCATGAATGCGTCAACGGCAGTTACGCGCCCGCGCCATTGCTGCGTGTGGACGAGATCCCCGGCGGTGGGACGCTGACCGTGCGCCACGGGCCACAGGGCACGCCCGGCTGCGGCACCCTGCTCTTCGCGCCGCAGATCCGCAGCAACCTCGACTGCACGCTTTGCCTCGACTGCGTGCGCGCCTGTCCACATGAGAACATCGGCCTCATGGCGCGTCTGCCTGGCCGCGAGCTGCTGCAGCCTGGCGCCTGGCCGCAGCGTCTGGATGTCTCGCTACTGGTCATCCTGCTGGCGGCCATGGGCCTGACCAACGCCTTCGGCATGGTGCCGCCGGTCTACGCGCTGCAGCAATCGCTGGCGGAGACCCTGGGGCTGCGCAGCGAACTGCTCATCCTGTTGCTGGTGTTCGGCGCGACCAGCCTGCTGCTGCCGACCCTGCTCACGCTGCTGGCAGCGACCCTGGGCCGCTGGCTGAGCGGCACGACGCGCAAGTACAGCCTGCGCGCCACGGTGGCCTTTTTCGCGCCGGCCTTCGTGCCCGTGGGGCTCGGCGTGTGGATCGCGCACTACAGCTTTCACCTGCTCATCGCTCCCGGCAGCATCATCCCCGTGCTGCAGGAGTTTCTCGGCCAGGGCGGCGACTGGGGACGCTTCGGCGGCAGCCTGGACGCGACGCTGATCGGCCTCGTGCAGCTGCTCGCCATCGGCGGCGGGAGTGTATGGAGCCTGCTCATCGCGCAGCGGGCGGCGACGCGCATGTACCGGCGCGACGCCGTTCCCGGTATGCTCCCCTGGGCGCTGCTGCTGCTGGCAATTGCGCTGAGTGCCGTCTGGATCTTCAGCCAGCCGATGGAGATGCGCGGCTCGATTCTGTTTTCCTGATCTTTCTTAACGGCCCACCCGCGGAGTCCCGTCATGAACGTCATCAACGTGCTCATCGACAGTTTGAACTTTCACGCCCTGCAGGCCTACCAGGACAGCCACGTGCAGACGCCCAACTTCAGCCGCTTCGCTGAACGGGCCGCCATCTTCGACAACCACTTCATCAGCTCCGCGCCCTGCATGCCCGCGCGCCGCGAACTCTTCACCGGCCGCCAGGAATTCCTGTGGCGCGGCTGGGGCCATATCGAGCCCTGGGACCGCCACCTGGCGGCGGAGGCCGGCGCTGAAGGCTGCGTGACGCAGATGGTCACCGACCACTATCACTACTGGGAGGACAAGGCGCACGGCTACTTCGAACCCTTCCACGGCGTGGAATTCGTGCGCGGCTCCGAAAATGACATGTGGGATACGGCGCCGGTGGACGACGCGCCCGGCTGGGCCCGCGCCATCAACCGCGCCCGCAACGGTAAGCCGAACTCCAGATCGCGCTGCTTTGATGGCCGCGGCACACAGTACTACGCCAACGCGCGCAACTGGCTGATCGAGGAGGAGTTCCCGGCAGCCCAGGTCATGAGCCGGGCGGCGGACTGGCTGGAAGCCAACCATGAGCACGAGCGCTTCCTGCTCTGGGTCGAGTCCTTCGACCCGCACGAGCCCTTCCACGTACCCGAGCCCTACCGCAGCATGTACAGCGGCGGCAGCGACAGCCCGGACTTCAACCCCTGGCCACCGTATCAGGATCCAGAGGAAACGAAACGCTTCGTGCGCAACGCCTCTGCCGACGAACTGGCCTGGATCCGCGCGCAATACGAAGGCAACGTCACCATGGTCGACGCCTGGCTGGGGCGGCTGTGGAACCGCATGGATGAACTAAACCTGTGGGACAACACGGCCGTCATCGTCACCACCGACCACGGCCACGACCTCTGCTACAACGGCCTCCACAATCCGACCATCTGGGCCAAGGACTTCCCGCATCCAGAATCGCACGCGCGCATTCCGCTCATGATCTGGCATCCGCAGCACCCGGGCAAGGGCCGCCGCATCAACGCGCTCAGCAACGCCCTCGACGTCAGCGCGACCCTGCGCGACATGCTCAACATCGAGCAGCCGAACGAACCGCACGGGCGCTCGCTGATGCCCTTGCTGCGCGGCGAGACCGACAGTCACCGCGACCTGCTGCTCTATGGCCGCTTCGGCGAGGGCGTGGTCGTCAGCGACGCGGACTGGACGCTGGCGCAGGGTTCGCGCCCGGACGGCCCGCTCAACTGGTACTCGACCACCGGCATGAACAGCGCGCCGGACATGACC
Organism: Phototrophicaceae bacterium; assembly: GCA_965223965.1. Lineage (GTDB taxonomy): Bacteria > Chloroflexota > Anaerolineae > Aggregatilineales > Phototrophicaceae > JAGWBD01. The sequence continues at coordinate 177,553 of CBDCXX010000006.1, read as the reverse complement.
AGCGGGCATTTCATCCCCGGTGTTGACGTTCCGCAGTGGCGCGTTCCGTCACAACCGCGAGTTTGCCCGGACTACCTCTGGAGCCGTGAGGAGTTCACGCTTACGCCGCGCAACCTGCACGCGCAGGAACCGGCCCAGGTGCGCCGTATGCAGGAGTTGCTGCGCGCCGGTCTGGCGGAATGCGACCCGCCGCCGGAGACGCTGGCGCGCCTGGGCCTGGGCTGAAGCAGCAATGGATGGGGAAGCGGTCGCTTACGGCGAACTGGCGCGCGTTTTCCTGCGCCTGAGCGTCACGGCCTTTGGCGGGCCGGTGGCCCACATCTCCCTGGCCGAGGACGAGCTGGTCACACGGCGACGCTGGCTGACGCGCGACCACTATCTGGACCTGATCGCCGCCGCCAACCTGATCCCCGGCCCCAACTCCACCGAGGTGATGATCCACGTCGGCCACAGTTTGCGCGGCATCCCCGGCGCGCTGGTGAGCGGCGCCTGCTTCATCGTCCCGGCCTTTCTCATCACGTTGGCACTCAGCGCGTTCTATGTCAGCAGCGGGACGCTGCCGCAAGTCGCGGCCCTTTTCCGCGGCATCCAGCCGGTCATCGTGGCCGTGATCGCGAGCGCGGGCTGGCGCCTGCTGCGCAGCGCCCTGCAGGGCCGCGCGCTGTGGACGCTCTTCGCGCTCTGCACCGCTGTGCTGGTCATCACGGCGCTGCCGGAGGTCGTCGTCATGTTGTTGGCCGGCCTGCTGCAGCTAGCCTGGCAGTCGCGCGCCAGCCAGTCAATGCCCGCCATCTTCATGCTGAGCGGTCTGCCGGCGCTGGCGGGCGAAGCCGTCATCGCAGCGCCGGCTGCGAGCGAGCTCTTCCTCTACTTCCTGCGCATCGGCGCCATTCTCTTCGGCAGCGGCTATCTGCTGGTGGCCTACATCCAGCAGGACCTGGTGAGCAGCTACGGCTGGCTGGGCGCGCAGCAACTGCTGGACGCCATCGCCATCGGCCAGACAACGCCCGGCCCGGTGCTGACCACCGCGACGGCCATCGGCGCCATCGTGGCAGGGCTGCCAGGCGCCTTGCTGGCCACGCTGGGCATCTTTCTGCCCTCCTTTGTCTTCGTCATGCTCAGCGCGCCCTTCATTCCGCGCCTGCGCCGGAGTCAGCCGGTGCGCCATTTCCTCGCGGGCGTGCACGCCGCCGTCGTGGCCGCCATCCTGGTCACCCTGCTCGGCCTGGCGCGCACGGCGCTGACCGACTCAGCCGGTCAGCTCTGGCTGCCCGGCGCAGCGCTCTGCGCTTTTGCCCTGATTGCCTTGCTGCAGTTGCGCGTCAACGCCACCCGGCTTGTGCTGCTCGGCGGCATTGTGGGGTTGTTGCTGGCCGGGCCAGGCGCGTGAGCGTGGGACTCAGGCGTCGACAGTCGGATAGAAATCGCTGCCCATCGGCTTGTGATAGCCGGTGAGCTCGGCATAACCATAGCCAGCGACGTCGCCCGCGACCTCGACCGCGCCCTCCCAGTAAACGATGTCGCTGCTGTACAGTTCCTGATCCAGCAACAGCGGGCGCAGCGTGAAGTCCAGCGCTTGCTCGCCGCCGAGCTGTACGCGCCAGCCGGAGGGATAGCTGGCGCCGCTGTGCGGGCTGACCCAGCTGCCAGTCACCTCAACCTGGAAGTCTTGCGGCGCAATCTGACTCGTGCTGCCGTCCGCCGCGACCAGGAAGGCGGCTGATCCCTCGCCACCATAGTAGCGCTGCTCCCCGTCACGCAGGCGCAGCCAGCCCAGCGACATTTCGCGCCCGTCATCGAAAATCAGGGCGAACCAGTCCCAGCCGACGACGTCCGCCGTCAGGTATTGCGTGAAGAACTCATGATCCATCCAGGACTCACCCTGCACCTCAATGCGCTCCCCGCCCAGCGTGAGCGTGCCCTGCGTCGCCAGACGCGGGATTGAGTAGTAATAGCTGGCCTGGTGAGCCTCGACCCCCTTCTGGCTGTAACCCTCGATGCCGCGCAGCCGCGGCGGCTTCATATGTTCCAGCGTGAAATCGATAGCCGCGCCCTCCATGCTGGCGCGGAGACGAATCTGGCTCGCCACGTCGTTGAGCGCCTGCATGTCCAGGTCCTCGAGCCAGATATGCAGCAGCGGGTCGTTGGTTGCGCCGGCCAGTCCCGCGCCGTCGCGGCTGTAGCGCTGATCGTGCAGGAAGCGGCCGCCGGACACGTCGCTGACCGTGAAGTGCCCCATGTAGACCTGCTCGCTGCGCCATTCGGAGTCGCCGGCGGGCGTCGCTGACGCGATGGAACGGCGGAAGAGGGTGAACTGGTAGCCGAAGTGGCGGCCGTCTTCGCTGTCCAGATTGCCGGTGTAATACCACCACTCGGTGCTGTAGTCCGGGTGCGGGCCGAAGTCCGCCGGGAAGCTCCACTCGCGCGGCCCCGTCGCGCTCTGATAGCCCGCCAGATTCTCCTCGTCGAGCTGCAGCAGGAGAGAGGCCGTGACCTCGTCCTCTGCGCTGGCTCCGCCCATGTCAATCAGGCTGATGCCGTAGCCGAGGATGGCGAGCACTGCGAGACCCACCGCCGCCACGCGTCTCATCGCTGTACGCCGCCCTCCATCAACTGCCCTCTGTCACTATAGCATGCGACCCCTTGGTGAAGGCCCCGGGCAGCAGCACCATTGACATCAAACAACTGCGCCGCTACCCTGCTTCCGCCGGGGCCTGTAGCTCAGCTGGGAGAGCGCGTCAATGGCATTGATGAGGTCAAGGGTTCGAGTCCCTTCAGGTCCACACCCTGCAAAACGATGAACGCCCTGTTTCGCGCGGGGCAAGCCGCGCTGCTGACACTCATTGCTACTGCCTGCACCATGCCGGCTGCGCTGGACCCTTTCCTCGCCGCCGACGCAACGCCCGCTGCGCCCGCAACGACCGTCGCGCCTACCGCCACGACCCCGCCGCCTTTCGTCGCTGATTTGCCGGTGCTGGGTATCGCGCCGGAACTGCACGACGGCGCCTGGCTCAACAGCGCCAGCCCCCTGAGCCTGGCAGGACTGCGCGGCAAGGTGGTGCTGCTGGAGATGTGGACCTTCGGCTGAATTAATTGCATCCGCACAATTCCCTCGTTGAGGGGATGGCATCAGCAGTACGCAGACCAGGGACTGGTGGTCATTGGCAACCACTACCCGGAATTCAACTTCGAGCGCGACATCAACGCCGTGAAAGATGCTATCGTCCGCCTCGACGTGCCCTACCCCGTGCTGCAGGATAACGGGCGCGAGACCTGGAACGCCTACAACAACCGCTTCTGGCCCGCGCTTTACCTGATCGACAAGCAGGGCCGCATCCGTTACCGCCACTTCGGAGAAGGTCGCTACGAACAAACTGAACAGGCCATCCAGGACCTGCTGCGGGAAGACTTTGGCACGGCGGCCAGGCAGGCCGCGCCGCTGCCGCCCGGCCTGACGGCGATCGACGTGCTCAACGTGCGCAGTGGCCCGGGAGTCACGCACGAGGTCATCGGCCTCATCGCGCCCGGCGAGGTCTACCGGCGGCACGGCGAGCAGGACGGCTGGTTCCGCATCCGCCATCAGGGCCGCGACGGCTACGTCTCGGGGGACTATGTCGCAGCAGCCGGCGGCTGAGCCCCGCGCCATCCAGGACTTTTACAACGCCGACATCGCCATCTGCGCCGGCTGCGGGCGCAACAACCCGCAGAGCCTGGGCGTGCGCAGCTTCTGGGACGGGACGGAGGGCGTCTGCCGCTTCACACCGGCCGCACATCACACGGCCTTCCCCGGCGTGGTCTACGGCGGCCTGCTGGCCAGCCTGATCGACTGCCACAGCATCGGCACGGCCGTCGCGGCCATGTATGACGCAGAGGGACGCGCGCCGGACACAACGCCGGAGATCACCTGCGTCACCGCCAGCCTGCAGGTTGACTACCTCAAGCCGACGCCGACTGGCGAGACGCTGGAGCTGCGCGCGCACATTGAGGAGCTGGGCGCGCGCAAGGCGATTGTGCGCTGCAGCCTGCGCGCCGGCGACCTGGAGACAGTGCGCGCCCGCGTGGTGGCCGTGCGGGTCCCCTCGCGCAAGGGGGTAGGACAGGCAGCAAGTTGACAAATAACATGGTGAACTCTACAATGATATAAACATTTGTTCTATGTCGAACAGGGGCTGGCAAGATGAAGGGCTCAGAAGAATTTACCTACGAGTTTCCTGAAATGTCTCCCAGAGAACGATTAAGGGAACTGATCCTCTACATCGCTGAAAAGCTGAAGGACGACCCCAACTTCGGTCGCACGAAGCTCGCAAAAGTAATTTACTTTTCAGATTTTAGGTCATACACAATGCATGGGCGTCCTGTATCGGGATCAAGATACATTCGCTTGCCTCACGGGCCAGTTCCCAATGAATACAATTCGATCATGATTGAAATGGAGACCAATGGTCTCGTCGAAACTATTTCAAGTGATGTCCACAACTATGTTCAGAAGAGACCTGTTGCATTGCGTAAGGCCGATCTAAGCAGCTTTTCTGCACAAGAAATCGATGTAGTCAACCAGGTAATCGATGAATTGATTCACTTGAATGCAAGTGAACCAAGCAATCGCACACATGGCATCGCATGGCGATTGTCAGAGGGTCAGCATTACATCCCTTACGAATATGCCCTGTATTCAGATGAGCCTCTCACGGAAGATGAAACTGCACGCGCTCAGGAACTGGCTCTGAAATACAGGGACTGCGACTTTGCCTGATTACCAGATCAGTATCACTGAGGAATGCAGACAATAACTGGAGCGCATGGCCCCACCCGAACTGTTGCGTGAAGTGCTTGCGACCGTTCTCACCGATCTTGGCAACAACCCGTACGCATTCAGGCCCGCCAGGGTTGTGGACGAAAGAGGCGAGCGCTCGGGAATCGGGTTCGTTAAAACCAGCCTCTACATCAGCGAGATCGGGGTTGTCCAGCCGATGACTCTCTTCTTCGGGATTGTCGAAAGTCGCAAGCAGGTTCATGTTCTGGATGTCCTGCAAGGGTCTGGCTTTGGTTTGGACCTGAACGATCCCTAACTATGAAAACGTTGTGGCGGGCCGGTGTCGACCGCGAAGGCCAGGGCATCGAAGCTCGCTTGCAGCAGGCGCAGCCGCAACTGCGCGCAATCCGGCTCATCCCACAAATTGTTGAACTCGCCCGGGTCTTGCTGCAGATCGAAGAGCTCGCCCAGGTCGTGCCCGTGGTAGCGCACCAGCTTGTGGCGCCGGTCACGGTACATGGTCGCATAGGTGCCTTCAAAGCCGCTCGCGTCGTTCAGTAACGCCCGATAGAACTCGCAGCGCACGAAGTCGCGGTGCTGTTGCGCGTCAGCCGCGCCGCGGAGGATGGGCCACAGTGAGCGCCCCTGTGTTTCCTGCGGCACGTCCAGGCCACAAAGCTCCAGCAAGGTCGGAAAGATGTCCGTCAGCTCGGTCAGCGCGCTGCTGCGCAAGCCGGCCTGAATCTGCCCGGGCCAGGCCCAGATCATGGGCACACGCACGAGCCCCTCGTAAAAGCGGCAGCCCTTCATCAGCAGGCCGTGGTCGCCCATCATCTCGCCATGGTCGCTCATGAAGAGGATGAGCGTGTTCTCGCGCTGGCCGCTGCGCTCAAGCGCTTCCAGCAACCGCGCCAATTGATCGTCCAGCTGTTCCACCATGCCGTAGTAGGCCGCCTGCACCGCGCGTGCGTCGAAGTCCTCCGGCCGGCGCACCTCAGTCTGAAAGTCAACAGCTGCCAGCGCTTGCTGCGCCGCAAGGTCACTTTCGCGGAAGAGCGGGCCGGGCATGTCGGCGGCGGCGTAACGATCAAGATATTTTTGCGGCGGCGTGAAGGGCGGATGTGGATAGTAGTAGTTGATGCTCATCAGCCAGGGCTGATCGCCCGGACGTTCCGTCTCGATGAAGTCGATGGCCCGCGTAGTGCACCAGGTCTCGCGGTGCAGCTCGGGCGGGAACTGCGTCATGTCGGCGCAGAGCGCGCCCAGATCCTGTCCCTGCGCCTCAACCCACTCGCGCCAGGCGTGGCCGACGGGCCAGTCGTCGCGCGGCGCGTGACTCCACTCGAAGACACGATAGCCGTCATCCACCGGCCGCGGCTCCAGCCGGCGGAAACCACCAGCCAGGTGAAACTTGCCGACAAGGCCACAGTCGTAACCGGCATCCGCCAGCAGCTTGCTAATCAGCGGGGCGCCCTCGCCCCAGACGGTGTTGCCGTTGCAGGTGCCGTGCACTGTGGAGGGATAGCGCCCGGTCAGGAAGCTGGCGCGGCTGGGCGTGCAGATCGGGCTCTGGCAGAAGGCGTGGTCGAAGGCCGTGCCCTCGCGCACCAGGCGATCGATGTTGGGCGTACGGATGTGTGCGTTGCCCAGCGCGGCGATGGTGTCCCAACGCTGCTGGTCGGTGCAAATCCACAGAATGTTCGGCCGCATGGGCTGCCCCTCCGAATTTCGCGGATTGTAGCGCAGGGCGCGCCTACAGCTCTGCGCTGTCCAGAATCAGCGTGACCGGGCCGTCGTTGTGGATGACGAGCTGCATGTCCGCGCCGAAGATGCCGCAGGCCACGTGGGCGACACCCAGTTCGCGCAGACGCTGCGCGAAACTTTCGACCAGCGGCTCGGCCAGCTCCGGTCGTCCGGCGCGCGTGAAGCCCGGACGTCGGCCGCGCTTCATGTCCGCATACAGGGTGAACTGCGAGATGACCAGCACGCCGGCGCCGACCTCCAGTGCGGAGCGGTTCATGCGCGCCTCGTCGTCGCGGAAAATGCGCAACTGCGCGGTCTTCTGCGCCAGGCGCTCGACCTCGGCGGGGCCATCGTCCTGCGCGATGCCCACCAGCGCCACCAGGCCATTGTCGATTTCGCCCCTCAGCTCGCCCGCCACATGAACCTCGCCGCGGGTCACCCGCTGCAATACGACGCGCATGGCTTCAGCGGGGCAGATCGCCCGGGGCCTGGCGCAGACCCTCGGCGATACGCAGGGCGCGCAGCTGGTCCCGCCAGTAAAACAGCAGAAACTCCTGCACAGCCTGCTCGACAGTCAGGGTCTGGCCGGTGGGCGCATAGGTGAGGCGCTTGCTGAAGTCTTCGACGGAGAGTTGCAGCACAAAGCTTTCCTGGTCAGGCAGGGCCGCGCGGATGCCATTGACGCTGCTGCGCAACAGGCGGCGCCGAAAAACGCGTTGCTGCCAGCCACTGACGCGCGCCCAGGTGCGGGCGGAAAAGGGGAAGGGCAGGTTCCAGATGGCCAGCTGCACCTGCAGCAAATGCAGGCGGTCCATCCATTGCAGATGGCCCATGAGGGCTGCCAGCGACCAGCCCTCATGGCGCGCCTCGTACCAGCGCGCCTCGGGCACGACCGAGCGCAGCCCAATGACGGCCTCGCGCACCTCACGCATGCGAGCGATGAACTGCCGGCGATCGACCTCATCATCCAGAAACTCGTAGTCGCGCCTGACCATCTCCTGCCACTCCGGCTACTTCTGACTCAATTTTACGCCTGGCCCGCCAGAGCGTCAACAACTTGCGCGCGAACGTCCGTGGCGTACAATGTGCGAGTCGCCGGAAGGAGCTTGCATGGCGGACAGCCTGTTCGACAACCGCTATCGCTACGACCATATCTATCCGCGCGGCCGCTCCGGCGAGACCCTGCGCGCGGTCGATACGCGGGCGAACGAGCGTCCGGTCATCATCAAACGTCCAGCGCCCAACGACGCGCCGCCCATCCGCGCCGGCCAGGAAGTCAGCATCCTGAACGAGCGCAAGGCCCTGCAGCGCCTGGCCGGCCACCCCGTGCTCACCGAGCTGCTCGGTTCCGGCCAGTACCCCGTCGGCGGCCTGCCGCATCAGTACATCGTGATGGAGCGCGCCCGCGGTGAAATTGTCACTGACACGGTGCTGGCGCTCAAGGCCCGCGGCCAGTATCTGCCGGAGCTGGAGCTGCTGGTCATCGTGGATGGCCTGCTCGATCTGCTGCAGGCGGCGCATGAGCGCGACATCGTTTACAACGACGTGGACGCCTGGCACCTCTTCTGGAATCGCGAGACCTGGCGCCTCAAGGTCATCGACTGGGGCAACGCCGTCTTCCTCGAGGGCGACGAGAGCACGCCCCAGGGGGTCAGTCGTCAGTCCGACGTCGCCCAGGTTGGCGAGCTGCTCTACTTTCTGTTGACCGGCGGCCGCCGCATCGAGCTGCCGCGCGACGCCAGCGAGCATTACCTGGTCGACTTCGGCGCAGAAAGGGAGCGCGTCTCGAGCCGCCTGCAGGCCATCGTCAGCCGCGCGGCGCACCCGCGACCGCGCCTGCGCTATGCGACCATTACCGCCCTGCGCAAGGACCTTGAGGAGTATCGCGCGCCCCTCCAGCGCGAACGCGATCTCGTCCTCAGCCGCGTCAGCGGCCGTCTGCGTCACGACCGCAGCCGCGACGAACTGCACGGCCTGATGCAGACGCTGGCGCCGGCGCTGGCCGTCGACCCCGGCTATCCCCAGGCGCGTGAGCTGCAGCAAACCATCGAAACGCGCTTGCTGGACATCGCCATCGCCGCTGACCTCGACGCGATCCGTATCTACATGGAGAACGGCAACTGGCAGCGCAGCGCCGAGCTACTGTCCGAGCTGCGCCCGCGCGCCGGCGGCGAGACCACCCGCCTGGTGCGCCTGCTGGACGACATGGCGCGTCTGCTGCTGGACGTGCGCCACGAGGACATTCCCGCGCTGGTAGAGGACAGCATCGCGCTGCTCTTCGATGGCAAGGTGACCGAGGCGGCCCAGGAGCTCATCACGCGGCACGCCAGCGAGCGCGATTACGAGCTGCAGCACCTGCTGGCCGAGCGTATCTCCGCGCATTACCCGGACGTGCACCTGCTGCAGCCCAACCTGCTGCGCGTGCGCCTGGCACTGGCCGACCTCGCCAGTGCCGGCCTGCCCGTCAGCGAGCCTCAGGTCGTGCTCGACGAGGCGCTGACCATCCTGAAGGACATCAACGCCACGCCGCGTCTGGCGCCCGGCGCGCTGCACGAACGCTACATCCAGGTGAGCGAAAGCCTGGACTCCCTGCAAACGCTGCTCGATTCCGCCGGCGGCGGCCAGCAGTTGCCGGGCAGCGAGGGCTTGCGCAGCGCCCTGCAACGCGCGCTGCAGGCCAGCCGTTCCCTGGGAGAGCAGCTGCGCATCGTAGGCAGCCAGGCCGCCAACAGCCCGCGTGAGGCCACCTCGGCGCTCGCCGACTGCCAGGCGATCGACCCCGTCAACGGCGCCTGGGCGCTGCTGCAGCGGCACCTCGACATGCTCTACGAGTTGCTGGGCGCCTGCCAGACCTGGGTGCCGCTGGCCGATGGTTCCGGCGTTGACAGCTGGCTGCGCGATACGCGCTCCGATCTGGGGCCCTTCCTCGAGTACTTCTTCGACGAAACGCTGACGGATATGGCGGCCGGCCTCGAGATTGCCGCCAAGGCCTGGGATGGCTATGCCATCGCCACCATCCAGGGCAACCGCGCCAGCGCGCTCAACGCCCTGACCCAGGCGTCTGACGCCGTCAATACGCTCAGCCCCACGCTCTCAGCCTGGTTCTCGCAGCTGCGCAGCGTGGTCGCCGGCGCGCGTTATGTGGAGCGCCACGCGCTCTTCGGCGGCCTGGGACGCGCGCTGGCGGATGGCTGGCAAACCTGGGATCGCGGCCAGTTGGCCGAAGCCGCGCGCCTCGCGCAGCGCGCCAAGGAGATCGCCCGCAACAATCAGCAGCGCTTCGCCGCCGACCGTCTGCTGCAGCTGGCTGATACCTCGCGCTCCTGGGTGGAGCGCAACGGCGTCACCAGTGCAGAGGCCACGCAGTCGGCCCTGGCCGCCGTCGAGCAGCTGTTTACGACGGAAGAGCTGGCCCTGCGCGACGACTTCGCGCAGCAGATGCCGGGCAAGGACACCTTCCTCAAGGCCATGAACCGCGGCCTGGTCGAGGTCTACGACCGTAGCAGCACCGCCGCGGTGCGTATCCTCTTCTTCAATTATCTGCTGCTGGGCGCGCTGGACGCGCATGAAGACGAGCTCGAGGATGCGAGCTTCTGGCATGAGGCCGCGCTACGCGCCCTCGGCGATGACGGCGCGCAACATGCCGCTGCGCGCGCGTTGGAAGGCTTCATCAGCCGCCGCCAGGACTTGCAGGACGCCGCCGCGCTGCTCAACGAAGTCAATGGGCCGCAGGCCCTGCCCGGCCTGGCCAAACTCGTCGAACGGCTGGAGGCCAGCCCCCAGGCGCGCTTGCTGGCGCCGGTCGCACTGAGCCTGGCGGAGCTGCAGGCCGCCCTGCGCGACTGGTCGGATGGTGAGTTCCGGCCCGCCGGCATCAAGCTCGAAAACGCCATGAACGCCATCGACGACGCCGAGCAGAGCGCCGCCATCACCCTGACGGGCTATCGCACCTGGCTGGTTTCGCTGCAATCCGGCGCCGCCCGGCTGCACACCCGCCTGCGGCGCATGCACAAGGTCATCGAGGAACGTCCCGAGACCCCCGACAACGCCTTGCTGGAGGCGCATCGCTGGCTGGTCAGCCAGACCGAAGAGCTGCTCGGCGGGGACCAGAGCAAGACGCTGCGCCTGTGGCAGGAGACTTACGAAGGCTTCCTCGCCGCCCACATCGACCCGGACTTGCGTCGCAGCGCCCGCATGGCGCGCTTCAACGAGCTCTTCCGCGCCATGTTCATTGACCGCCATCCGGCCTGGCCACTGTATCGCCACTGGTTCGAACTTGCCGAAAAGCAGCCCGAGTTCCCCACTGCCTCAGGCGAATCCCCTGTAGTGGCAGCGCCACCGCCCGTGGCCCGCGCGCCGCGCCGGCGGCGCGACCCTGCGCCGGCCAGCCTGCCCGCGCTCGATCAACCGCTCGTGCCCTTTGCCGGCGAGGACGAATTCCCGGAGATGCCGGCGAGCGAGCCAGAGCCGCGACGTATCTCGCGCAGGGCCACGGTTATCGCCCTGATCGTCGTCAGCATGCTGATTCTGGCGCTGCTCTTCGTCTACGTCCCCGGCCGCGATCGCGGCCTGGAGCTGGTCAGCCCCGCCGAAAGCCCGGTAACTGCGCCGCCCGCCGCGGACGAAGCTCCGTCTATTAGCGAGAGTCCGGTGGCGGTCATCGTGTCCGCCAGCGCCACCCCGCCGCCTGCCACAGCCACTACGCAACCCTCGCCGACCGTCACCCTCACGCCGACCACCGTGCTGACCGCCACGCCCCTGCCCACGGCCACGTTGCCGCCGCTAGGGCTGCAGGGCCGCCAGAATCTACTGGCCCTGCCGGGCGATCTGGGTGAAGAGACTGACCTGCCCTGGTCGGCGGAGGTCTTCGCGCCCGCGGTTTCGGGGGACGCCTGGCGTCTGGGGCTGGAGAGCGGCGGCGATGGCGGACGCATCGAGGTCGGGCTGACGCAAGAGTTGCTGGAGCTGTCCTATGGCAACCAGGCCGCCACGCGCATCCGGCGCATGGAAGTGACCCTGGTGCTGAGCGACTATGACTCGTCGCTGCTGCAGGAGGAAGCAGTCTGGTTCGGCGCAGCGTTGCAGGCTGCCGATGATCCTGAAGCGGCGGCTGGCGTACAGCTGCGCCTGGTGCGGCCTGGTGTGATCAACCTGTCGCAACGCAGTGGTACCGCGCTGCGCACACTTGGCCAGCGCACGGTCAACGCCGTGGTGGCGCGGCTGCGCCTGGATCGCAACATGGATGACGGTACATTGCGCGTGTTCTTCAATGACGAGGCGCTGGGCGAGCCCATCCCGCTGGCACCGGGCCTGGCGCTGCTGCCTACCCTTTATGTCCGCAGCGGGGGCGTGGTCGTCAGCGTGACCTCGTGGCAACTCACGCTGCAGCCAGGCTGAGCGCTGTCAGCCCGAGTAGCTCCAGCCAATGACTTCCAGCGTCAGCGTCTCGTCGGACTTGCCGGCGCGGTTGACGCCGGCGCCGATGACCTCGCCAACGATCACGTCATGGTCGCCGCCGCTGTCCACGCTGCCCACCACGCGACACTCCAGCCAGGCCGCCGCGCCCGTGACCAGCGGGCAGCCAGTCTCCGGTCCGGGGCTGGTATCAGCATCCGTGACCTTGTCGGGGTTCTTCGCGCGGCTCTTCGTCAGGCCACTGATGAGTTCCCCGTCGGCCTTGTCGAAGATGTTCACCGAGAAGACCTTGCCCGCGGCCACGATGCCGTGCGTGACGGCGGTCTTCGACAACGCGAAGCTCACCTGGCGCGGCGAAAAGGAAGACTGCGTCAGCCAGTTCGCCACCATCAGGTTGACGTCGTCGCCGTTTCTCGAACCAATGGCGTAGAAGCCATAGGGAATCATGTTCAGCGCATCGCGGATACTGTCTTCGGCCATGGTGCTGCTCCTCATTGCCTGACAATCGGCCCCAAGTGTAGCAGATGTACCAGCACAAGTCGCGCGTTCCGGCCGCCGCCGGCGGAGCGCTGCGTGTGAGCGGGCAAGGCAGCGGGCGGCAACTGTTTGCCATCGGCTTTCTGGGCTTCGTCGCCGTAGGAATACCGGCGGCGGCCCTGGGCGTCGCCTGGGCACAGATGCAGCGCAGCTATCAGGTGTCGCTGGAAGCGCTGGGCCTGGTGCTGGTCGCGCTCTTGCTGGGCCGCGTGTTGATGAGCGTCTATAGCGGGCGCCTGATCAGCCTCATGGGCGCGGGCAACTTCCTGCTGACGGGCTGTCTACTGATGCTGGCTGGCCTGGCGGGCATCGCGCTCGCGCCCGACTTTCCGGCCATGATCCTGCTGCATGGCCTGCTCAGCGTGGGCGTGTCGGCGCTGAATACCGGCATCAACATCCACGCCGCGGCCAACTATTCCAGCGGCCGCATGAACTGGCTGCACACCGGCTTCGGCCTCGGCTCGGCGCTGGGCCCGCTGGTCGTCACCATCATCGTGTTCCGCCTGTCACTGCACTGGCGCTGGAGTTACCTCGTATTCCTGGCGCTGCAGCTGTGCCTGACCCTGCTCATCGCCCGCACGCGCCGCGCCTGGCAAGTCACGGAGCGCCAGGACGCGGCCGCGCGCAACATCCAGCCCCTGCGCGCCAGCCTGCGTCTGGCCCCCGCCTGGTTCGGCATCCTGCTCTTCTTGCTGCACGGCGGCATTCAGGCCGGCACCGGCACACTGGGCAACAGCCTGCTGGTCGATGGCCGTGGCGTCGCCGCCGACCTCGCCGGGCTGTGGATCAGCATTTACTGGGCCGGGCTGACTCTCGGCCGCGTCCTCACCGCCCTCGTGGTCGAACGTATTGGCAACGGCCGCTTCCTGCGCGCCAGCATGGCGCTCACCATCGTCGGCGCCCTCTTGCTCTGGGCCAACCTGGGCGAGTCGCCCAGCTTCGCCGGCATCGCGCTCATCGGCTTCACGCTGGCGCCGGTGCTGCCACTGCTGCTGGCGGACACGCATCAGCGCGTTGGCCCGGCAAACGCCCCCAACACTATCGGGCTGCAAATCGGCAGCGCCGGCATCGGCATCGCCCTGTTGCCCGCCCTGGCCGCGCTGCTGGCCGAGCGCATCGGCCTGGAGACCATCGGCGCTTATCTTTTTCTCATCGCCCTGCTGAGCTTTCTGACGCACGAATGGCTGCTGGCGCTGGAGCGACGCAGCCCGGCTCCGGCAATCCTCAGCCCGACTCGCTGAAGATGATGACCACGAGATTCTGGTCGCAACGCTCGCTGGTCACAATTTGCGTGACGTCGGAGAGCGGCGCGCCCGCCGCGTTCTGCAGTTGCACCTGCCACGGGGCCAGCAGGGGCACGTCGCCCAAGCGCAGCTCGAAGTTGCCGCTGGCGTCCGTGGTGGCGCTCAACTCCAGGTCGCTCCCCGCGTGCTTCACGTGGATGCGCAGGCCGGGCAGGCCTTCACCGTTGTTGCGTTCCACGCGGCCGGCCACGCCCGACCAGTCGCAGCGGCCGGCGCGCGGGACATATTCAATCTTGGCGGGGTCAAGCGCGAAGCGCAGGCTGGCGGGCAGCGCAGGCCTGACAGTCGGGCCGGCGGTGGCTACGGGCTGCAACGTGGGCGTCGCCAGCCTTGTGACAACGGCTGTGGGGCTGGCGAAGGACAGTAACGCGGGAAAGCGTCCCGGGTCGACAGTCAGCAATATCAGGCCGGCAAACAGGACGACCAAGCCGGCAGTCAGCAGCAAGGTCAGCAGCCAGGGCGTCCTGCCGCGGCGCGCCGCTGCCGTCCCGGGCCTCGTCTCCTGCCCGTCCTGTGCCTCACCTGAAGCGTCCATGCCACAAGTATGCAGCCCGCAGCGCAGGGCGCAAGCGGTACTGACCTGGTCTTGAGACTTGCCCGCAGAGACTTTAGGATACCCGTAACGGGAACCGGCAACTGGCAACTGGCAGGGAGCGGATCATGGCGAGAGGCAGGTATCGCACGCCAGCAGCGAGCAATCGCAGGAGCGGCTGCGCCTGGCAGTGGCTGATCATCGGCCTCGCGCTCGGCTTCGGCTGCGCGATCACCCTGCTGCTGGGTGGCGTGGCCCTGGAACAGCTGACGATCGGCCTCGGCATTCAGCCCACGCAGACGCCGGACGTGCGGATCATCACCGCGACGCCGCTGCCCGCCACGCCCACCCTGCCGCCCACCAACACACCACAACCCAGCCCCACAGTGGTGCAGGTGCAGGTGATCGACACGCCAACCCCCACCATGCTGCCGCCCACCGACACCCCCACGCCGGAGCCCGGCAACGCCGCAGCCGACATCCCTGACGCGCTGCGCGGCCAGTTGAGCACGCTGCTGCCGGTGGCCGGTGGCAGCTTCACCATGGGTACCACGCCGGCCGAGGTGCTGAACGCCATGCAGGCCTGCGTCGCCGATGGCGGCAACTGCCAGCTCGCCTTCGGCGAAGATTCCTCACCGCCGCACAACGTCACGCTGGACGCCTTCCGCATGGAGCAGACCGAGGTCACCTACGCGCAGTATCTGGCCTTCCTGAACTGGCTCGGCCCGCGCAGCCACCTGAACGGCTGTGACGGTCGGGCCTGCCTCGCCACGCTCAACGAAACCGACCTGAGCATCGTCACCTTTGACAGCGCCAACTACCGCGTGCCGGGCGTGCTGGCCAACCTCCCGGTCGCGGGCGTCACCTGGTTCGGCGCGCGGGCCTACTGTGAGGCCATCGGCCGCCGCCTGCCCACCGAGGGCGAATGGGAGCGGGCCGCGCGCGGCAACGACGGGCGCGTCTACCCCTGGGGCCAGCTGCGCGACATCGCCCTCGCCAACACCAGCAGCCGTGTGGACCGCACGGCCGAGCAGCGCGGCGCGGACGCCGTGGGCAGCTATCCTGCCAGCGCCGCCAGCCCCTATGGCATCCAGGACATGGCGGGCAACGTCGCCGAGTGGGTCGCGGACTGGTACTCGCCAAACTATTACCGTCAGCTGGAGGCCAGTGGCCTGAACCCCGCCGGCCCGCCCGTGGGCACCGAGAAGGTGCTGCGCGGCGGTTCCTGGGATGCGCGCATCTTCTTCGCCCGCAGCCCGCATCGCCAGAGCCTCGCACCGGAACAGCAGGCCCTGTGGGTCGGCTTCCGCTGCGCCGCCGAAGTCGCCGCGACGACGGCCGACTCGGGTGTGAACGTCATTGAGGAAGCAATCAGCCTGTCACAAACGGAAGTCGAAAACAGCCAGCCCACCTTGCAGCCGCTGCCCGTGATCCAGAGCCCGGCAGAACCAGAGCCCACGCTGGAGCCGGGTTGATCAGGCCGGGAAGGCCAGCACGGCGTCGTTGACTGCAATGCGCACCTGCTGCCCGACCTGAAAGCGCTGGCTGTTGTCCGCGCGCGCGATGACCAGCGTGTCATCCAGCAGGCGCAGGCGCAGGCGTTGGTGGTGCCCGTAGAATTCGGCCTCCTCAACGCGCACGGGGCCGTCTGTCGTGAGCCCCAGCGTTTCCGGGCGCAGCAACAGCGAAACCGGGCCGTCAGCCGGACGAATGAGCCGCACTGCGCCCAGCGCGCAACTTGCGCTGTAACCGCTGGCCTGGCCCGGCAGAAAGTTGCTCTCGCCGACGAATTCGGCCACGTCGCGGCTGACCGGCTCGCGGTACAGCTGCCAGGGCTCGGCCAGCTGCAGGATGCGGCCCGCGGACATCACCGCGACGACGTCCGCCAGGCTCAGCGCTTCCTCCTGGTCATGCGTGACGAAGACGGCCGACGTGCCCGCCGCGCGCAATATGGCGCGCACCTCCGCCCGCAGCCGAGCGCGCAAATGCGTATCCAGGTTCGAGAATGGTTCGTCCAGCAGCACCAGCGCTGGCGCCGGCGCCAGCGCGCGTGCCAGCGCCACCCGTTGCTGCTGGCCGCCGGAAAGCCCCTGCAGGCTGCGCGCGCCAAAGCCTTCCAACCCCACCAGCGCCAGCATCTCATGGGTGCGCCGCCGCCGCTGCACGCGGCTGCCCTGCAGGCCGAAGGCGATGTTGCCGGCGACGTCGAGATGCGGAAAGAGCGCGTAATCCTGGAAGACCATGCCGACGCGCCGGCGCTCCGGCGGCACGAAACCCTGCGGGCCGGCCACCGCGCGCCCGTCAATGTGAATTTCGCCCTGGTCGGGCCGCTCGAAGCCGGCGATCAGGCGTAGCGTCGTCGTTTTGCCGCAGCCGCTGGGCCCCAGCAAGGCCAGCAATTGCCCGGCCTCCAGCGTGAGGCCGAGGCCGGCCACTGCCTGGATGTCCTCGTAGCGCTTGTTTAGCTCGCGGCAGGTCAGGGCAAACGTCATGCGTCGTTCAACGCTGCTGCACCAGAATGGCCAGCGCGGTCGCGCGGGCCCGGCGCGGCAGGTCACGCAGCAGCGCGACGCTGGCGCCCGGCACCGGGGCTGGCTGTCGCTCGCGCAGCAGGATAGCGATCAGCCCCAGCGCGGAAACTGCCAGCAACAAGAGGCCCGGCCCGCCGATCAGCGACAGCATGGCCTCGCTGTAAGCGGACCAGATGTGCGTGGCAAAAGTGCGCGTGCCGATGGGCGCCAGCACCAGCGTGGTCGGCAGCTCCTTCATCACGCTGAGGAAGACCAGCGCCGCCCCGGCCAGAATCCCGGCGCGCGCCAGTGGCACGTGAATGCGCAACACGACCTGCCACGGGCGCTGACCCAGGCCGCGGGCCGCCTCCTCCAGGCGCGGGCTGATCTGCAGCAGGACGCCGCGGCTGGCGCTGATCGCCAGCGGCAGAAAGCGCGTGACGTAGCCCAGCAGCAGCAGCGGCAAAGTCTGGTACCAGGCGGGCAGATAGCGCGCGGCGAAGAACACCAGCGCCAGCGCGATCACGATGCCCGGCAGCACGTTGCCGCTGCTGGTCAGCGCCACCAGCCAGTGGCTGAGCCGACTGTGGCGGCGGCTCAGCAACAGGGCCAGCGGCAGGGCCAGCAGGGCCGCTGCCAGCGCCGCCAGCGCGCTGATGGAAGCGGTCGTCAGCGTCAGCGCGCCCATGTCCGGCGGCGTTGCGGCCAGCGACACGCGGCCCGTCAGCCACGAGCCCAGCACGCCCACCGGCAATAACACCCCCAGCCCCACCAGCGTCCCGCAGAAGAGCAGCGCCGGCAAACGCCAGCGGCCCAGACGCTGCGGCACAGCAATGCGCTGCGCCCCGGCTCCCAGGCGCGCAGCATTCGCCCGCCCGCTCACGCGCCGCTCGAGCAGCAGCAACAACAGCGTGAGCAGGATGAGCATCAGCGCGAGGATGGCGGCGCGTTCGCGGTTGAAGGAACTGGTGTATTGCAGGTAGATGGCGCGGGTGAAGGCATTGTAGCGCATGACCGCTACCGCGCCGAAGTCGCTGAGCGTGTAGAGCGCGACCAGCAGGCTGCCGCCCGCCAGCGCCGACCGTAATTGCGGCAGCGTCACGCGCCGGAACACTTGCCAGCGGCCGAGCCCCAGCCCCTGCGCCGCTTCCTCCAGCGCGGGGTCGCTGCCCAGCAGCACGGCGCGCGCCGGCAGGGCAATGAAGGGCCAGGTGATGAGCGTGATCGACAGCCAGGCGCCGAACCAGCCGCGAATATCAGGCAGCCGTTCCAGCGGCAGAAAACCGGCCAGCAGGTCAAACAGCATGCCGCGCGGCCCGAAGGCAGCGATAAGCGTCACCGCGCCCAGGTAGGAGGGCACCACCATCGTTAGCAGGCCGGCGATGAGCCAGACGCGCCGCAGCGGCAAGTCACTGCGCGCCGTCAGCCAGGCGAATGGCAGGCCGATCAGCAGCGCGCCGCCGACCACACTGACGGTCAGTACCACGCTGTTGCCGAGGATCGTCAACGTGCGCGGGCGCAAGGCCCAGACGAGCCCATCCACGCCCGCGCCCGTCGCGCGCAACACCAGCCAGGCCAGCGGCAACAGGACGATCAGCGCGGTGACGGCGGCGATGAGTTGCAGCGCCGGCTGCCGGTCGAGGCGCGGCAAATGCGGTCTGGCGTCCATCAGACTGTCCGCCAGCCGCGCTGCAGTAAAACGTGTGAGTCCACGGGTCAGATCAGCGACCACAAGTCCACTTTCCCGGCTGCGAGCCGCTGTCTTCGCCCCGTCTATTGATCAAGCGCGCCACTTTCCTCAATCAGTTCCAGCGTTCCCGCCAGGTCGTCAAGGTCGCTCAGGTCAAGGTCAGGCGTCTCGATTTCCGCCAGCGGCTTCAGCTCCGCCGCCGGTGCGATGCCGTCCACTACCGGATACTCGTAGGTCTTTGTCGTGAACCAGGTCTGGCTGACCGGGCCCAGCATGAAGTTGATCAGGGCCTCTGCGGCCGCCGGGTTGCCGCTGGTGAGCGGGATGGCCGCGCCGGCCACGTTGACCAGCGCGCCAGGGTCACCGGCGCCGAACCAGTACAGCTGCGCCGTGATGTAGGGGTCCTCCGTCAGGAAGCGGAAGAGATAGTAGTGATTGACCAGGCCGGCCACGATTTCGCCGTCGATGACAGCCTGCACGATGGGCGTATTCTTCGGGTAGCTCTGGACGTCGTTGGCGATCATGGCCTCAAGCCAGGCGAGCGTTGCCTCGTCGCCCAGCAGGTGGCGCATGGCGGTCACGTTGGCCTGGAAGGAGCCGTTGGTCGGCGCCCAGCCAACCTTGCCGCGCCACGTTTCGTCCGTCAGGTCGAGAATTGACTCCGGCAGCGCCAACTCCGCTTCTGCCAGCGCGTCCGGGTCGTAGACCAGCACGCGCGCCCGTCCGCTCAGGCCCAGCCACAGGCCGTCAGGCGAAACAAAGGCGGGGTCGCTGACCAGGTCGGTCAGCGCTTCAGGCAATTCGCTGAGCAGGCCGGCCTTTGCCAGCGCGCCGAGAGCACCGGCATCCTGCGCGATGAAGATGTCAGCCGGGCTGTTTTCGCCTTCCTCAAGGATTTGCGCCGCCAGCGAGGCGGTGCCCCCGTAGAGCACGGCAATCTCGATGCCGCTGATGTCGCTGAAGCTTTCCAGCAGGGGGCCGATGAGACTTTCGTTGCGGCCAGAATAGATGGTCAGGACATCATCCTGGGCCAGGGCGGGAATCACCGACAGCAGCAGGGCCGCCAGCACGACAGGTAGAACGATCATTCTGCGCATGACTACTCCTTTCAAAAGGCGGTCAGGTGCGCTACCATTCCGCCTGCACGGGTTGTTCAGCGTCAGCCCGGATCCCCCGATCGCAGAGTTGGCGCTGGACATCGTGCGAGTATCGGGGCGCCGCCCGCGCCTGTCCACGCCAGTGGTCAACCTCCTGATTGTTGCAGCAGCCTAGCAGGCCTTAAACGCAGGGCGCGCAGTCCTTGCCGGCGGTTAACTTTGTGATTTCTATCACGCAACCTTCGGCCCTGCCGGACGCCGTCGTGGTACAATGCCCTTCATGAGCTGTGGGGAACGCTGATGGCGGCGTGGTGGGGAACGCGCGCGCGGGTGTCCGCGCGACTGCAGCTTGAGGTGGCCGCCATGCGCGACACCTTCGGCACTACCTTTCGCCTCAGCGTGCCCAAAGCTGACAATCTCTACTGGGAAGGAATGGTTGAGCTGAACATGACCTCCATCCCGCAGCGCGAGCATTTGCTGCGCATCGTCTATCCCGCCAGCTACCCCGGCCAGGCGGCGGAAGCCTACGTCCAGCAGCCGAAGATCGTCAGCCGCAAGCACCAGTTCGAAGACGGCCAGCTCTGCCTCTTCAACCCGAAGGACGGCAAACAGTATGGCTGGAACCCTGGCCGCTCCACGGCGGTCACGGTGGCCGGCTGGGCGGTGCAGTGGCTCTACGCTTTCTACACCTGGAAGGCCACCGGCACCTGGCCCGGCCTGGAAGAACGCGTCGCCGGCAAGTTCGGTCGCGGCGCCTGATGGCCGGCCTGGCGCGGCAGAGTCCCCTGCCCCTGCCCAACCTCGTGGTCGCGCAGCGCGTGCTGGACAAGATGGCCGCCGCCGCCCGGGCCTGGCTGTCGGACGAGACCGGCGAGGCGCTGGTCGGCCTCGTCGAGCCGGGCGTCCACACCAATGGCGTGCCCGGCATCTATCTGCTCGACACCATCGCGCCGGACGAGAGCGCGCTGCGCATGGCACATACCTTTCAACAGGGCGACCAGTATCAGGACGAACTGCTCTGGTGGCAGCAGGAGAACTGGCGCGCGCGCCGGCAACGCGACGAGCTGCCGCCGCACTGGAATGTGCCGCTGCGCTATCTGGGCGACTGGCACAAGCAGCCCGGCGCCATGACCCGCCCCAGCCGCGGCGACCTGCGCACCGCGCGCGACTGGCTGGAAGACCCCGGCAATGACATGGATTTCCTGCTGGCGCCCATCGTCACCCTGCACAGCCATGACAATGCTGCTACCGCCAACCGCATCCGCATAGACGAACAGACCTGCGTCGACTTCTGGTTTCTGCAGCTGAACGACCGCGACTTCCGCGCCATCGACGTGACGGTCTACCAGGACATGCAGTTGCCCTTCCTGACGGGCATGCCCTGGCATCTGCAACAACCTGAACGCCTTGAGCAGGAATTCGCCCGCCTGCAGGACTGCGGCTTCAATCCTTCGCCGCTCGTGTTTCTGAACCTGCTCGACACGAGCGCACTGGACGTCTGCTTCATGCTGGGCCGCGCGGGCGCGCAGCAGATGCTGCTCGTCGCCACGCCGCCAGACTATCCCGCACATCCGCCGCAGCTGCGTCTGGCGCCCTCCACCGGGCTGGAGGACGAAGCCGGGCTGCACGAACGCTTCACGCAACTGTGGCAAGACACAGCGCCGCTGCCCGCGCCGGCGGACTGGCCCTGGCAGCCGGAAAGTACGCTCGCCGGCCTGGTCGAATTGCTGGAGCGCAATCCCGAACTGCGCACAAGGCCGCCCGCAGCAGAAGCGGCGCGCACAGCCTTGCCGGACGGGGATGCCTCATGACCGACTGGTCGCGCGTCGCGGGCCTGCTGGGGGCGGAGGGTATGGCGCTGCTGGCGCGGAGACGCGTCGCCATCGTCGGCCTCGGCTCCGGCGGCGGCGCCGCAGCGCTCAGCCTGGCGATGAGCGGCGTGGGGCGCTTCGTGCTGGTGGACGATGACCTGCTGGAGGAAGGCAACGTGCTGCGTCACGTCGCCGACCGGCGCCACGTCGGCCAGCCCAAGGTCACGGCCGTCGCCGACCTGATGCGGCAGCGCAATCCGCAAGTCGACGTCGAAACGCGCATCGGCCGCATCGAGCAGCACCTGGACGCGCTGGACGGCGTTGATCTGCTGCTGGCCGCGGTGGACAACGAACCCGCGCGCCATCTGCTCAACGAGGCCGCGCTGCAACGGCGCCTGACCTGCGTCTATGCCGGCGTCTACGAGCGCGGCGTGGGCGGCGACGTGGCCCTGCTGCATCCCGGCCAGGGCCCCTGCTACGCCTGCTGGGCGGCGGAACTGCGAGGCCTGGGCGCTGACGACGCGGGCGCCGACCTGGACTATGGCATGATCGGCCCCGCAGGTACGCTGGCGGCGGAGCCAGGTCTGTGGCTGCACGTCACGCGCGTGGCCGCCGTGCAGGCGCAGCTGGCCCTGAACGAGCTGCTGCGCGGCTGCCCGGCGCATGAGGCCCTGCCCGGCAATACGGTGATCCTCGCCAACCGCGCGCTGGAAATCATCGAAGGACAGCTGACGCCGGCCCATGGCGCCGTCTGGGCCACCATCGAACGCAAGCCGGACTGCCTGGTCTGTGGCAGCGAAGGGGCCCGGATGCAGGCGCAGGAGGCGTGCCAGGACTTGTCGCTGGACGAGCTGCTGGCCGTGAACCGCATGGCGCCGCAGCGGGGAGAGAACGAGGAGTGAGCCGCATGGATGAGAGACCTGCCCCGGATCAGGACGACCTGGAAGAGCGCCGCGAGCGCCTGAGCGACCAGCCGGCGCCGGAGGACGTGGAACAGGCGCGCAACCTGGGCGGCGAACCCGCCCCGGCCGTCACCCCCGAGGAGTTCGCGCGCCTGCAGGACGCCGGCCAGGTGCATATCGACGGGCGCGGCCGGGTGCGAACGGCCCGCCGCAGCGATGCCGAAGCCGGCGTATCGCTGCGCAAACGGCGCGCCTGGTATGTGCGCTGAAATACCGGCGGCCGCGCTAACGCTCGCCGCCGTCCGCGAGTCACTGCTGCTGCCGCACTTTGACGCGCAGGCCGCCCGCGCCCCGATGACGCCGGAGTCGCGCCATCTCTACCCGCCCACCGAAGCCAGGCCGCGCCAGGCCGCCGTGCTGCTGCTGCTCTGGCCGCAAGCGGCGGGATTGCACTTCGTGTTGACGCGCCGCGCCCAGGACCTGCGCGGTCACAGCGGACAGATCAGCCTGCCCGGTGGCCGCTGCGACCCGACGGACGCAGACCCGGCCGCGACGGCGCTGCGCGAAACGCAGGAGGAACTGGGCATCTCCGCCAGCGCGGTACAGCTGCTCGGCCAACTGGACGAGATTTACATCCCCCCCAGCAACTTCCTGGTGCACCCCCATGTCGGCGCGCTGGCCACAACGCCGGACTTTCGGCCCTGCGTTGCGGAAGTCGCTGAAGTGCTGTCAGTGCCGCTGGCCCGGCTCTTCGACGCGCAGCACAAACGCCAGTCGCTGCGGCAGATTGACGGGCGCGACCTGCGCATCCCCTGGTACGCGCTGGGGCAGCAGATGGTGTGGGGCGCGACCGCCATGCTGCTCAGCGAATTTGAGGCGCGCCTGCGCGCTGTGCTGGCCCTGCCAACCCGCTAATACGTCTCCAAGAAAACCACCTGTCACTTTCTTGCTCGGTTGCGTTCCCGACGGCGTTCGCGTTGCTGGCGTGCATGTTCACTTCGATTGCGAGCACGACGTTCAGCTCGGGCACGGTTGAGTTCGCGACGACGCTCACGTTGCTGGCGTGCGTGTTCAGCACGATTGTGGGCACGGCGTTCAGCACGAGTGCCACTTTTCCCAGAACCAAAAATGTTTCCCAATACAGCAAATACGGCAAAGGCAAAAAGAGCGATACACAGAATTTCCATCAGCAAAATATAGCAAGTAATCTGTTTTCGTCCCTGAAAGAAGGAAGTAAATCATGCTGCTCAGCGAATTTGAGGCGCGCCTGCGCGCTGTGCTGGCCCTGCCAACCCGCTAATACATCTCCAACATCCTTCTGACAAGCCGCTTACGCTGCGCCTGGAAGATTCTTGCGCGGGCCTGCGATACTGCCTGCATCGTTGAATAACAGGCCAGGAGTGTCATCATGTTGGTTCGTCAGACTTTCCCCCTAGTCCGCTACAACCGTCCCCTGCCGGTCAACAGTGAAGAAATGCCGGCGCTGCGCCTGCCCGTCGACGCCTGGGTCACGGAAGACGCGCTCTTCCTGACGGCCTCCGTCGCTGGTCTGCGCGCAGAAGACATCGAGATCACGCTCAACGACGACGTGCTCACCATTCGTGGCGAGCTGGAGGCCCCCGCAGAGGACATTGACTTCGTCCTGCACGAGCGCTTCCACGGTCGCTTCGAGCGCCGCCTGACCCTGAACGTGCCGGTCGACATCGAGGCAGCCGAGGCCAGCTGCGAAGACGGCGTGCTGCGCCTGCGCCTGCCCAAGGCGGAAGTGCATCGCCCGCAGCGCATCGCCGTGAACGCCGGCGCTGCGCCGCAGTAAGGGCCAAAGACCAGCAAGCGGCCCCGGCTCCCCCAGGGAGTCGGGGCCTTTTGTTGCCAGAAAGAGAGGTCAATGAGGAGATCGCGCGCCCGCAATTCACCACGTACACAGTGATGTATACTGGTCGAAACCGCCGCAGGATAAACGCCCATGCAGCTCCTGGCCCGGCTCTTCCTCATCACCCTCATGCTCGTGGGCGCCCTGCCGCTGGCCGCCCAACAAGTGCCTCCGGAGCCGGAAGGCAGCCTGCCGCTCGCTGCGCTGGTGACCCTGCCCGACCTGATTGATCGCGCCGCGCAAGCCACCCAGGCCGGCGATTTTAGCCAGGCCATCCTCGATTACTCCCTCTTCCTGCTCTTCAATCCCACGCTCGGCCAGGCCTGGCACGGGCGCGGCATCAGCCACGCGCAGAACGGCGACTACTTTCGCGCGCTGCAGGACTATGCACGCGCCCTCGATTTCAGCGTCCTGCCGGAGAACCAGGCGAACGTCTACTACGACCGCGCCAACGTCTACCTGCGCCAGGATCGCATGAATGACGCGCTCGGAGATCTCTCCTCCGCAGTCAGGGTCTGGCCAGAGGACGTGGACAGCCGACGGCTGCGCGCGCGCATCATGGCGCTGGAGAATCAGAACGAGGCGGCCCTGGCCGACTATGAGACCCTGCTCGAGCTGCTGCCCGGCGACGTCGACATCCTGCTCGAACGCGCCTACGTGCATATGCAGCGCGGCGCCCGCGACGCAGCAGCCCGCGACTTCGACGCGGCAGTCGCGGTCGCGCCGGAAGACCCCTCGGTCCTGGCCGAACGGGCTGCCTTCCGCGCAAACACGGGGCAGATCGCTGCCGCCCTCGCAGATATCGATGCAGCCATTCGCCTCGACCCCGGGAACGGTGGTTTATATCTGTTCCGTGCCTCGCTGCTGCAATACACCGGTGACACTGCGGAGGCCGCGGTCGCCTATCTGCAGTGGCTGCAACTCATCCAGCGCGAGTTGTTTGAAGGCCCCGACATCTTCGCCGCTGGCGGCGAAACCACGGTCCCCATGCAGGCTGGCCGCGCCTACAGTTTCACATTCGAGGGGGTGGCCGGCGACACGTTGCGGGCCAGCGCGATCAGCGTCGTCGCCGAACAGGTAGACGCGTTGCTGGTGCTAACAGATGCGGCGGGCGCCGCGCTCATCGCCGATGACGACGGCGCCGGCGCCATGGATTCCCGCATTGTGGACTACGTGCTGCCTGAGGATGGCGTTTACCGCCTCTTACTGGGGCACGCGGGCCGCGACGCCCTGGGCGATCTGCGCGTCACGCTGTCGCTGGACTGAGCGCGGCCGCCTCAGTCCTCCTCGTCGCCCCCGCCCCGAATCACACCCAGCAGTTCCTGCTGCCGCCGGAAACGCTGGTCAGCCAGCTCGCGCAGATCCGCCACCAGGTCGGATTCGTCGGTGATCTCGACGCCGATGAGCGACTCGATGGCGTCTTCCATCGTTACCAGGCCCTCGGTGCCGCCATATTCGTCGAACACCAGAAACATATGCTCGCCCCGAGTAGTGAATTCCTCCAGCACCGCGGCCACGCTCATGCTTTCCGGCACCGGATGGAGTGGGCGCGCCATGTCCTTCAGCGTGCGCTCGTGTTCGTCGCGGGCGGCCGCCATCAGCACCTCGTTGCGCAGCACGAAGCTGCGCGCGTCGTCGGTGGTCTCTCTGTAGAGGGGCATGCGCGAATAGGGCAAAACGCGCTGGCGCCGCAGCACTTCGCCGACCGACATGTCTTCCTGCAGCGCAAACATAACTGTGCGCGGCGTCATGATGTCGCTGACCTGGGCCGCCCCCAGGCGCAACAGGTTCGTCAGGATGGCGTGTTCGCGTTGCTCCAGCGCGCCCTCGCCGTGGCTGATGCCGGCCAGCACTTCCAGCTCCGGGCGCGTGACGGTGGGCGCCTTTTCGCGCGGCGTCAGCAGGCCCGTCAAACGCTCGAATGCAGTGACGAAGGGATAGAAGAGGGTAATCATGCCCTGAATCACCCACGCGACGGGCATGGCCAGTGGCTTCCAGTAGACGGCGCCAATCGTCTTGGGGATGATCTCCGAGAACACCAGGATGAGCAGGGTGAGGACGATGGTGACGATGCCGAACAGTTCGTTGCCCAGCAGCAAGGTCGCCTCGGCGCCGGCGCCGGCCGCGCCAACCGTGTGGGCAATCGTGTTCAGCGTCAGGATGGCCGTGATGGGGCGATCCACATTTTCCTTTTGCTGCCGCAGCAGCAGCCCCCCGCGCCGGCCCGCCCGCACCTGCACCTCGATATGCGAAAGTGACGCGGAAAAGAGGACTGCCTCGCACAGCGAACAGACGAAAGAAACGCCCAGCGCGAACGCGATGTATATCAGCAACGCCGGCAGCGAGCCCTCCCCCGCGGCCCCTGGCAGGACCGTCGCAGTGTAGAGCTCGCTTGTTTGGGCCGCTAACAAGGATTTTCCTGACTGGCTGGTCAACGCTTCACAAGATAGCAGCGTCGGACGATGCCTGCAACTACCTCAGAGCGGCTGGCGCGCGGGCGTGCCCGGCTGACGCGGCCAGGCGCGCGGCGTGGGCGCGACCTTGTCGAGGATGATGAGGTGATGTTGCTGCGCGACGCCTGGCAGCTGCAGCGTCTCGATGCGGTTGAGCCGTCCGCCCAGCAGGCCGATGGCGCGCGCGGCGCGGCGCGCTTCCTGCTCGGCCCCGTCGCCCTTCATGGCGACGCACTGCCCGCCCACGCGCGCCAGCGGCAGCAATAATTCCGCCAGCGCCGGCATGCGCGCGACCGAGCGCGCCAGCACGAGATCGTAGGCAGCGCGCTCGGCGGGCATCTGGCCGGCCTGCTCGGCGCGGGCGTGCAGGGTTCTGACTTTCGTCAGCTGCAACACCTCGATGAGATGCTTGAGGAAGCGCAACTTCTTTGCGGTGGCGTCCAGCAGAGTGAGGCGTGTGCCCGGGCACAGGATGTGCAGCGGCAGGCCGGGAAAGCCGGCGCCGGTGCCCACGTCGATGAGGCGCATGCCCTCATGCAGCGGCACGTACGCGGCCACGGATAGCGAGTCGAGGAAGTGACGCACGCGCACTTGCTGCGGCTCTCTGATGCCGGTGAGGTTGACGCGCTGGTTCCAGCTGGCCAGTTCATCGGCGTGCCGCTGCAGCTGCGCCTCCTGCTGCGGCGAAAGCTGGATGCCGAAGCATTGCGCGGCCTCGGCGGCAAGGGACTGCAGCGTGTGCGTCGTTTCTGTGCTCAAACGACCTGGTCAGTCGGTGAAATGAAATCGATGGGAACCCGGCCATCGTAACGCCGGATGAAACGCCCTGACGAGGCTACAGTCACCTCTGTCACCTTCTCAATATGTGGCTCTTTGGCAACCGTGTCAGGCTGCGTGGCCCGGACAATAGACTCGCGAGTCATTGGATGGTTGATCCACAATTCCGTTTTATTCACCGCCTGCGACCAGGTGTCGTCCAGATGTCCCTGCAGCGTTGACAGGGATGCCGGGAATCCCGCTACTCCCGAAGTCTGTAGATTCACTGCTGCCATGTGGCATCTCCCGCTGCGCAGCGAGGCTCACCTGCCCACGACCCCCAGTGTAGCACAGCCCCCGCCCTGTGCACCGCTGGCCGCGATTTGCTACACTGACAGCATGGCCGACCTGGAGCAGGACGTCTCCACCTTCTGGGCGCTGCTCTTCGACATCATCACCGATGCCGAGAAGCGTCTGGCTGCCCACATGTCGCGCCATGACCTGACTCCGCCGCAGTTTTTCGTGCTCAAGACGCTCATCGAGCACGGCGGCAGCTGCGTCATCGGTCAGATCGCGCGCGAACATCACCTCAGCCGCGCAACCATGACCGGCCTCGTTCAGCGTCTCGAAAGCATCAGCCTCGTCACGCGTCAGCGCAGCACGAAGGACGGTCGCTCGGTCAGCGTCCAGCTCACCCCGACCGGCCAGCAGCGCTTTGAAGCCGTGCGCGATGATGCCTTCGAACAGCTGCAAGCCATGCTCGAAATGGTCAGTGAAAACGAACGTCAGGCGCTGATGTTCTTCCTCTCGCGCTACCTGGAGCTGGCCAACAGGATTTCCCCCAACGAGGCGCCGCCAGAAGCGTTGGCCAGGGGCGCGCAGCGTGGCTGAGTCCGCAATTCTGCAGCACATCCGCAACGCAGCGCCCTTCGCGCAGCTGGAGCGCGCGCAGCAGACAGCGCTGGCCGCTGCGGTACAGGCGCTTCACTGCCAGCCAGGCGATCTGCTCACGCAGCAGGGCCAGCCGCTGCCGGGGCTGCTGCTGCTGGCGAGCGGCGGCGCGCAGGAGCAATGGCAGGATGAAACCGGCGCCGTGCAACAGGGCGCGGAGCTGCGCGCCGGCGAATACCGCGGCGCGGAGGCGCTCTTCAACGAGCTGCCGGCGCAAACGAACCTGGTCGTCAGCGCGGCAGACACCTGGGTGCTGCTGCTGACGGCGACGGCGCTGCAGGAGCTTGCGCAGCGCGACCCGCAGTTGCTGACGCGCCTGCAGGGCGCAGACGGGTCGGCCCCGGCCGCAGAGATGGCAGTCTTCCGCGGCCAGCGCCGCGGCGAACGCGTGCTCACCCTGCGGCGGCGTCACCCCTGGGCCTGGGGCCACAAGGCGCTCTGGCCCGTCCTGCTGGCACTGTTGCTGCTCATCGCGGCCTCCCTGGCAGACCATTTGGCGCTCACCCTGGCGCTGGCGGGCGCGGGACTGCTCGTCCCCGCCCTGTGGCTGCTGTATCTGGTGGCTGAGTGGCACAACGATCACCTCATCATTACCGACCAGCGCGTCATCCGGCGCGAGAAGACGATTCTCGCCTTCGAGGAAACCCTCGCCGAGCTGCCGCTGGAGAGCGTGCACGAAGTGACCTTCGACATCCCCAGGCGCGATACCTTCGCCCGGGTCTTCGGCTATGGCACCGTCTTCATCCGCACCGCCGGCGATTCCGGCAACATGACGCTGCCCATGACGACCGACCCCGAGGGGCTGCAGCAACTGCTGCTGCGCAACCGGCTCGAATTCCAGCGCCGCCTGGAAGAGCGGGCGCAGGCCAGCATCGACGCGGACATGGATGCGCTGCTGCAGGGCGGGCCCCTGTCGTCGGTGCCGCCGCCGCCGGGCTTCGCCAGCCACGTGCCCCCGGGCCTGTTCAGCACGCGCTTCAGCGACCCGCAGGGCAACATCGTCTATCGCAAGCATCTCTCGGTCTGGCTGGCGCACATCTTCCTGCCCCTGGTCGTCTTGCTCGGCGCCGCCGCCCTCCTGTTCGTCCAGTTGCTGCCCGACGTCGCGCCCGACCTCGGCCTGGCCGGTCTGCTGGCCAGCGGCAGCGGCATCATTGCCGGGCTGCTGTGGCTCTACTGGTCTGACTGGGACTGGCGCAACGACATGCTGTTCATCGGCCAGACGACCCTGCGCATCATTCACCGGCGGCCATGGTGGCTGCAGGACCGCAACGAACAGTTTCTGCTAATCCAGGTGGACAGCGTCACCATCAATCGCAACGGCCCGCTCAACATGCTCATGAATCGCGGCGACCTGCTTATCTCGCTGATCGGCGACGACCAGGGGTCGGAGCGCAACTTCAGCGGCGTCGGCCGGCCCTTGACGGTGCAGGACGAAATATCCGGTCAGCGGGCGGCAGTGCTGGCGCGGCGCGAGGAGAGCGAGGCGCTGCGGCGGCGCGAGGAATTTGCGACCTGGATCGACGCCTGGCAGACGCGCCAGCAGCGGCAGGCGCGCCCCCTGGCCTGAACGAGCATTAAGCCATGACCCTGCGCAACATCATTCAGCCCGACAATCCACTGCTGCGACGCAAGGCGCGGCGCGTCGTCAGCTTCGACCGGCGCTTTCAGCGCCTGGTGGACGACATGCTCGAGACGATGCAAGAGGCCAAAGGCATCGGCCTGGCGGCGCCGCAGGTCGGGGTCAGCCAGCGCGTCTTCCTGGTGCGCCTGCCGGACGACAGCGAGGAAGCGCGTGAGGAATTCGGCGAATACGCAGGCGCGCAGCACATCATCGTGAACCCAAAGCTGGTGCGCGTCAGTCGCGTGCTTGAGGAAGGCGTCGAGGGCTGTCTGTCCATTCCAGGCTACCTGGGCACGGTCGAGCGACCGGACGCGGTGACGCTAAAGGGCCAGGATCGCCATGGCAAGGCGCTGCGCATCCGCGCCGAAGGCTGGCTGGCGCGCGTCTTCCAGCACGAGCTCGACCACCTCAACGGCATCCTCTACATCGACCTCGCCACGGAAGTCTGGCGCCCCGAGGACGAGGAAGACAGTGCCGACGCCGCCGACGCGGACGACGCGGACTGAGCTGGCGCGGCCCGGTCGGAATTCGCTACACTTGCGCGAAAGTTGGAGAAGCATATGGAGTTCCTGGACGGGCTGGTTGCGTTGCTGGAGCGAGTTGCGGCGTATCTGGTTATCCCTGTCGAGTTGTTGCTGGTGGCCCTGGTTCTGTTGGCGCTTCCGCTGCTGATAACCTTGCTGCAGCAAGCGCGACAGTTGAAACGTTCCCGCGAATGGAGAGAAGAGCTGGCGCAGCTCCTCCGTGAAAGTCAGCGGCAACATACACGAACCGACAAGACACTTGCCGCTCTGCAACAGAATCAGACCAGGATCGCGGAAGCCTTGCTGCGTCTTGCAGAGAGCAGGCAACTTCAGGAGGAAACCCGGCGGGAGTTTACACAGACCCTGTCCGTGCTGGCAGATAAACTGGCGGCCCTGTCGCAGGCGCTGGAGCGTGAGCGGGATCGGCCAACACTGGAAACCAGGGTGAAGGAGACAGAAGAGATCGCGCCCCCGACCGCTGAGAACTTCATTAAGGATGCGCCCGACCGGGAAGGTGCTGCTGAAGATGGCGCCGGCCCTCCCGGCGCAGTGGATAACGCTGAGCCGGCCACCGCGGATTCTCCGCCCGACGCTTTCGAGACAGTTAATTTTGTGCCGGCAGATTTCACGCACGTGCTGACAGCGGACTACGAGCGGGAATTGCTGCGGCTGTTGCTGCGGGAGAACGGGAAGCCGGACAGCGACAGTATTCGGGTTGTTTTGGATCGGCGCTACCCCGAAGTGGTACGGGACGAAATTAACGGGCGCGCGCAGGATGCGCTGGGCGACATCCTGTTCTACGAGGAGGGGGATCGCTACGTCATCACGGAAGAATTCCGCGACGCGCTGACATTGTTTCTGAACGAGCGGGCAGTTCCCCTGCGTCGACTCTGACCTGAAAGGGCAAGTCAATGGCAACCAGAAAGAGAATGACGAAGCGCGAGTCAAATGCTGTGCTACAGTCGCTGCTGGGCGGCGTGGTGCCCACGCACGGTCTCGAGCACATCGCCGTTGGGCGTGAGCGCGAACTGGATGCACTGACACAGGATCTCGCCACAATTGCGGATGGCGGCGCGAGCTTCCGCATAATCATGGGCCGCTACGGTTCCGGCAAAACCTTCCTCGGCCAGATGCTGCGCGAGCGCGCCCTGCAGCGCAACTTCGTGGTTATGCAGGCTGAGCTGGGCCAGAACGCCCGCTTCACCGGATCGGCGGGGCAGGGCCAGATGCTCTATCGCATGCTGCTAGCCAGTACGGCCACCAAGACGCGCAGCGGGGGCAACGCCCTGCCGGCTCTGCTGGAGCGCTGGTTGAGCGACATTCAAAACCAGGTCGAAAGCGTGGACGGCATCGGCTATCTCGAACCGGCATTCCGGCCGAAGATGCAGGTGCGCATTAACGAAACCCTGGATCACCTGGAGGGAATGACCCACAGTTTTGATTTCGCAAAGGTGATCCTCGCCTACCACGATGGACACCACAGGGGAGATGACACGCGCAAGGACGCCGCCTTGCGTTGGCTGCGCGGCGAATACAACAGTACGCGCGAGGTTAAAATGGAGCTCGGTGTCAGCGTTCTGGTTGGCGGCAGCGGCTGGTACAACTACGTTCGGTTGCTGGCCGGCTTTGTAAGACAAATCGGCTATCGTGGCCTGATCCTTTTCTTCGACGAGATCGACCATCTCTACAAGATTCAGCACAGACAGGCCCGTGACAACAACTACGAACGCCTGCTGAACATGTTCAATGATGTAACCCAGGGCCACGCCAGCCACCTCGGTGTCATCCTCGGCGCCACCCTGCAAGTGGTGGAGAACGACCGACGCGGCATGTTTAGCAATAACGCGCTGCGCACGCGCCTGCAGCCCAGCGCTTTCCTCAGGGACGGCCTGCGTGACCTTGACAGTCCGCTCATCCACCTCGAGCCGCTGCGCGCTGACGAAGTGCTGACGCTGCTGGGCAACTTGCAGGAGATCCACGCCCGGCATCACGGCTGGACACCGAACCTGGACGGATCCCAGCGCGAGCGCTTCCTCGGCGAGTTGCTGCGCCGGCCCGGTGCGGACAGCCATTTGACGCCGCGCGAAGTCGTGATTGACTTTCTGACGGTGCTGAATCTGTTGCGCCAGTACCCGGAGCGCAGTCTCGGCAACATCCTTGGCAGTGAGGATTTCCAGCCCTCGCCGCTACAGCCGGGCCCGCTGGCGGCCCTGGCTGGCGAGAGCAGCAACGGTAGCGTGGTTTCGCCCTTCGCAGACTTCGAGTTATGAGCGACCCCTTTCAGCTACTCGCGCCCTTCATTCAGGAGTACATCCGGCGCGAACGCTGGGACGAGTTGCGACCAATACAGCTGGCTGCAATCCCTGCAATTCTCGAAACGGAGAATCACGTTCTGCTCAGCAGCCCCACCGCCAGCGGCAAGACTGAGGCGGCCTTCCTTCCCATCATCTCGGCACTTGTTGAGAGACCACCGGAGTCCATCGGCGCGCTGTACATCAGCCCGCTCAAGGCGCTGATCAACGACCAGTTCCAGCGCCTCGACGGCTTGCTCGAGGGCAGCGACATCCCTGTTCAGGGCTGGCATGGCGACGTCGCGCAGGGCGCGAAACAGCGTTTTCTGCGCGAGGGGCGCGGCATCCTGCAGATCACGCCGGAGTCTCTTGAGGCCATGCTGATGCGGCGCCATCTGGACCTGGGTCGCCTCTTCCACGATCTGCGCTTCGTCGTGCTGGACGAGGTGCACGCATTCATCAATAGCGACCGCGGGCGCCAGGTGCTTTGTCAGCTGCAACGCCTGCAACATGTACAGCAGCATCCCCCACGACGCATCGGACTCTCCGCAACCATCGGCGAGCCGGAACAGGTGGGCGCCTGGTTGGCTGGCAGCACCAGGAAAGATGTCTCACTCGTTGAAGCGGATGCAAATCGCCGCCGGGTGCATCTTGGTCTGGAGCATTTCATCCTCACGCCGGAAGGGGAAAATCCGGGCCCGTATGACCACATGGCGGAGTTGGTGGCGGCCCGGCCCAAAACCCTGGTCTTCGTCAACACGCGCGCTGACGCGGAGGAAGTCGTTTATAACCTGAAGCGACGCCGTCCCGAGGAGCACAACGCCGCCATCCATGCCCATCACGGCAGCGTCTCCGCAACCTTGCGTGAGGCCGCCGAAGCGGACATGCGCGACGAAACCCGCCACGCCTGTGTGGCGGCCACAGTGACGCTCGAGTTGGGCATCGACATCGGCGCGCTGGACCAGGTGCTGCAACTGAATACCACCAGCTCGGTTTCCAGCCTGGTGCAGCGACTTGGCCGCTCCGGACGCCGCAACAATCCGCCGCGGATGTTCCTCTACTCAACTGAGGATGAACCCCTGCCCGTCGCAGATCCTGTGCGACAAATCCCCTGGAGGATGTTGCAGGCCATCGCCATTGTTCAGCTGTACCATGAAGAGCGCTGGGTCGAACCGCCGCAGATTCCCGCACTGCCCACGAGTCTGCTAGTGCAGCAAACCCTGAGCGTGCTGGCCGCCGGCCATGGCATGCAGCCGCGGGATCTGGCTCAGTGCGTGTTGACGCTCTCACCCTTTATGGCGGTGACAACGGAGCAGTTCAGGCTTCTGCTGCAGCATCTGTTACGGCTCGACGTGCTGGAGCGCTCCGAAATTGGAGAACTGCTGATCGGGCAGAAGGGCGAGCGTATCGTCAGCAACTGGCGCTTTCTGGCGACCTTCGAAACGAAAGTGGAATACACAGTCCGCGCCGGCGCGCGCGAGATCGGCAGCATCCAGTCATTACCGACTGTGGGCGACGTTTTTCGTCTGGCAGGACGCGCCTGGGAAGTGACAGATCTGGATCCGGAGCGGCGCATTGTCTTTGTGAAACAAACGCGCGGTCGTACACTCGCCACATGGACAGGTGCCGGCCCGCCCCTGCACCGGCGCATCGCGCAGCGCCTGCGTCAGGTGCTGACGGAGGATACGCAGTACCCATGGTTGCAGCCGAACGCGGTTCAGCGCCTGGCATCCGCACGTCAGCTGGCGCGGACGAGTCGTTTTGACTACGTGTCGTTGCATGACATTGGCGGCACAAGCTGTTTGTTGCTGCCCTGGAGCGGCACGCGCGAAGTCGATACCTTGCTGCGAATGCTCGCGTGGGCTGGCCTTGAGGCATACGTGATCGCCTGGCCCTATGCGCTTGGAATCAAGGGCAACAGTCACAAAGCCTTGCGTGAACGCGTAAAGCAACTACTCAAAAACATACCCGATACACAGACCCTGGCCGAGAGTGTGCCTGCCAATTTGCTGCCGCGCGACAAATTCGACCGTTACGTGCCGGAAGCGTTGCTGCGCGCAGCCTGGGCAGCAGATGTGCTGGATGTGGCGGGCGCCCGCGAGATTGTTGAGAATTTGGTCAGCGAAGCGTAATCCGCTCCTACAGCGCGTACTGCGCCGCCAGCTCATCATACAGTTGGCGGAAGCTGCGCCAGCGCCCTTCGCCCAGCCTGCCCGCGGCCACCGCGTTGCGCACGGCGCAGCCGGGCTCATCGCGATGCGCGCAGTTGCCGAAGCGACAGTCCGCGACCAGCTGCGCAATGTCCACAAACCAGGCGTCCAGCTCCTCCGGCTCGATGTCCCACAGGTTCAGCGAGCGAATGCCCGGCGTGTCGGCGAGCCACGTGCCGGGGCCCAGGCGCACCAGTTCGCTGTCGCGCGTAGTGTGGATGCCCTCCTCCCGGCGCCGGCTGACTGCCTTGACCATCCGGCCCAGGCCGGGCTGGATGACGTTGAGCAGGCTGGTCTTGCCGACGCCCGAAGGCCCGGTGAACACCGAGAGCCGCCCCTCAAGCGTCTTGCGCAGGGCCTCGACGCCAGCGCCGCTGAGCGCGCTGGTGGCCAGCACGGGGTAGCCCATGCGCTCGTATTCCTGAAAGCGCTCCTGAACCTGTTCCGGCGTCACCAGGTCGAGCTTGTTCACAACGATGCAGATAGTCTCGATGCCGGCGCTCTCGCCGGCCACGAGGAAGCGATCCAGCAGCCGCAGGCTCGGCTCCGGGCTGGCGGCGGCGAACACGAAGAGCGCCTGGTCGGCATTGGCGACGATGACCTGTTCGCGCGTGGCTTCGCCGGCGCCGCGCTTGCCTTCCGTGCGCGCGGCGCGCGCCAGCGTACTGCGACGTTCAGCGACTGCCAGGATGACGCCCTCTGCCTCGTCGACCGGCTCGATGCGAACGCGGTCGCCGATGGCCGCCACGTCCGTGGCGCTGGCTTCCTCCAGCAAACGACCGCGCAACCGGCAGCGGATTAACCCGCCATCGTCCGTCTCCACGTCGAAGAAGCCGCTACGGGCCCTGATGATCAGTCCTTCACACGCTGCGGGCAAGTGCCCTCCCTGCTGCTTTCGCCGTCGCTGCCTGGCATCAATGGTATACTGTTCGCGGCGGGCCCGCACCTGCGGCGCCCCTGAACCTTCCATACGCAGCAATTGCAGAAAGGCCGACTGTGAGCGACGACCCCGGCGTGGCACCTCCAGAAGTCGAAGCAACGCCAGCCCCGCCTGCGCCACGCCGCCCAGGCGCCGGCGTCCTAGTGATCGCGGCCCTCTTTCTGCTGCTGGGTGTCTTCATCGGCCGCTGGAGCAGCGCGAACGAGCAGCAAGACACCCGTGCCTGGCTCAACGCGAGCCTGAGTGAAGCCTTCGCCGAGCAAGAGCTGCGTCTAAACGAGATGATCCTCGCGTCGCGCCCGCTCGACCTGAACGATAGCGGCAGCCGTTTCACGGTGAGCGCAGGTGAGAGCGCGGCTCTCGGCGCAGCAGACGCGACCGTCGAGATCGTCGAGTTTGGCGACTTCAACTGCGGCTACTGCGCCCGCTTCCACAGCGACACCCTGCCGCAAATCCGCACGGCCTACGGCGATCAGGTGCGCTTCGTCTATCGCGACTTCCCGATCCTCGGCGATCTGTCAACCGCGGCCGCCATTGCCGCCCGCTGCGCCGGCGCCCAGGACAGCTTCTGGCCCTTCCATGATCTGCTCTTTGCAAACCAGGGGTCGCTCGGCGAAGTGGGTATCTTCCTTAATTACGCTGTTGCCCTTGATCTCGACCCGGTGGCCTTCAACACCTGTCTGTCGGAGCAATCGCCCATTGAAAGCATCGTCGCCGACTTTCGCGACGCACAGGCGCTGGGTATCCGCGGCACGCCGGCCTTCTTCATCAACGGGCGGCCACTGCTGGGCGCGCGCGACTTCAATGAATTCGCGCTCATCATCGACGAGGAACTTTTGGCTGCGGGCTAATCCGCTGGACGCCGCTGCTGGCCAGTGGTAGCATGGAAACGACTGCGGGGTGTAGCGCAGTCCGGCCAGCGCGCGCGCTTTGGGTGCGCGAGGTCATCGGTTCGAATCCGATCACCCCGACAGGCGGGTATGGTGTAATGGTAGCACATGACCCTTCCAAGGTTCTGGCACGGGTTCGAGTCCCGTTACCCGCTTCTGCCCGCCTCGGCAGGGGACCATAGCTCAATGGCAGAGCTGTCGGCTCATAACTGATCGGTTCCTGGTTCGAATCCAGGTGGTCCCACAACGCGCTGGTCCTTGCTTCAGTCGCCGTTACGGCCGGCGGCAAAGGCCGCCAGCCACGCTTCCACTTCCTCGGGCGAGCTCTGCGCATCGGGGTCTTCGCCAGGGTCCGGTGCCACCGTCTGTGGCCGCTCCAGCAATGCCACGAACTGCGCGCTGCGCAGCGTCTGCATCTGCCGCCGGCGCGCAAAGCCCAGCACTTCTTCATCGGAGCTCACCACCGTCCAGCCGCGTGGTTGCGGCAGTTTCTTCATGCGCTCGCGCAGCACCCGGTCGGCGCTGGAACGCATCGAGGCGAAGACGACCTGCACCGCGCGGTTGGAAAGGCTGGACTTGCCGCCCGGCAGGCCATGATCGAAGATGACGGTGCAGTTGCGTCCCGTGCGCGCGGCAAAGCTCCGCAGCCGCTGCACCAGCTTCGCTTCGTCGTCAGGGTCGTCGAGTGAGAGCTCCGGCAGCGCGCCGATCAGGTTGTGTCCGTCGATGATGTAGCGCATGCAGCCCTCCCGTGCCACCCAGTATAACGGGCGCTACAGTCGTCTCAAGGGCCATGGGGGTATTTTGCCCCTTGCTATCTGCTATGCTACACTGGCGGCCTGAAGCCCGCGCAATATATGAGGCAGGCTATGAGCCGGTTTGCGGTATCAGTAACCATAAGCGTGCTGTCTCTCCTGCTGGTTGGGTTTGCACTGGGTGTGCTGCTGGCGCCCTCCCTGCCATTTGGCCCCGCCGCCAACGGCAACAGCCTGCAGCAACTGGCGCCGCAGATCATCACCGTGCCCGTGCTTGTCACCGCTACAATCGACCCCGATGCCTCCTTCGTGGTCGTGGTCACCTCGGCCTCGCCGCAGAGTGGCGGCCAGTCCGGCGGCACCGCCCTGCCTGGGCTCGCCGGCACACCCGCCGCCGCTTCGGCAATCAATGCCGAAGGCACCGAAGAGCTGATCATCGTGCCCTATCCGGTCGAGGCCTTCACCGAAGGCCTGCCCGCCGGCTGCCTCCTGCATGAGTTGCGCTCCGGCGACACGCCCTACGAGCTGGCGGGGATTTATGGCGCAGACCCCATTGCCATGCTGGAAATCAACAGCCTGACCGAGGATACGGCGCGTTTCCTGCGCGTCGGCGACCAGCTGGTCGTTCCCGTGAACAATTGCCCCATGACGCCGGAACAGGTGCAGGGCTTCCTCAGCGGCGAGTGGACCGTGGATGATCTGGCCAGCCCCGCGCCCCGGGTGACCATCACGCTGCCGCCCACGGCGGTGGCCGTTCAACTCGAAATCTCGCGCATCGTCGGCGCCGGTGACATCACTGCCGAGGGCGTCGAAATCCGCAACCTCAGTGACGGCGTTGACCTGCAGGGCTGGACGCTGGAAGATGGCGCCGGCAACGTCTTCACTTTCCCGCAACAACGGCTCTTCGCCGGCGGCCAGATGATGGTCTTCACGCGCAGCGGCAATAACACGCCCAATGCGCTCTACCAGGGCATGGACGCGGCCCTGTGGCAGGCCACCAGCGGCGTCGCCATGCTGCGCAATGCCGATGGCGAGCTGCAGGCCACCTTCTCGCTGGCGGACAGTTCAGCCGGGAGCTGATGCGCCGGGACAGTAACGATGACGCAGACCTGGGAATCCCTGGTAGAGCAGCGCCTGCTCCGCGCGCAGGCGGCTGGCGCATTTGACGACCTGCCCGGCAAGGGCAAGCCTTTGCCACCCCTCGAAGATGCGCACACGCCGCCAGAACTGCGCCTCGCGCACAGCCTGTTGCGCGCCCACGAGCTGGCGCCGGAATGGATATCGCTGGGTCAGGATGTGGATGAACGACGCGCGCGCTTGCTGCGTCGGGGCGGACCACAGGACGTGGAAGAACTGACGCGCCTGAATCGCGATGTTCTGCGCTACAACCTCATGGCGCCGTCAGGCGTGCCACGCAAGGCGCTGCTCGCGCCGGATTCCTGACGGGCCGCAGCGAAGCCGGCTTCAGCGGCTCAGGCTTCTTCTGCCTGCTTTGCCTCGGCGGCTTCTCCCTTGGCGGCGGCTTCACCGCTGGCGGCGGCTTCCTTGCCCCCCTGATCGAGGCCCTTGCGGAAGTTGGCAACCGCGCTGCCCAGCTCGCCGCCGATGCGCGATACGCGCCCTACGCCGAAGAGCAGCAGCACGATCACGAGAATAATGACGAGTTCAGTCGGTCCCAGGCTCATGCGGGAGTATCCTCTTCTGTTCAACCAGCCATAGTATACTCGTCCCGCCCGCATCCTGCCATGCAGGTTCTGCTGCCGCGCCCTGCTTGACAAGCCCTCCGCCCCTGTTCTATGCTTTGGGCAGCGGCCACATCAGGATGCCGACATGCGCCGGGGGGAGCAGGCCAGGATGAAATCACTATGATCACCAACCATATTTGGGTCGAAAAGTCGGAACCGGCCGAAGACGACGTTTGCGACGTCATCGTCCGCATGGAGGATGGCAGCCATTACACCGCCGTCTTCGTGACCATGGCCTGGCTGCGACGACAGCTGGAATTAGGCTATCACGGCTCCTGCGATCACCCCCACTGCCACCCCGTGCGTTACGTCGCCCTCGACACCCCGCACGTCGTCGTCGATGACCTGGAGTGCGACACCCTGCTGGACGTCATCGACTGCATGATCGACCTTGAAACCTTCGAGAGTTGCTTCACTCGCGTGAACGGCGACGAGGCGGTGAACCTCGGCGGCCAACGAACGCGCTGCGTCACCCACGAGATGGTAACCATTGTGATCCACGATGTGCTGAGCGTCACCGGCGTCACCTGAACCCCACCCGCCTCCACCTGTTGTCCGCCGCGCCGTTCTGCCGCTGCGCCTCGTGCCGCAGCGCCGCGCGATTGAAGGAATGCCATGTCCAGCGACGTTGATCAGCTGTATCGCATCCGCCACTCGGCAGCCCACATCATGGCCGAGGCCATGCTGGAGCGCTTTCCGCTGGCGAAAATCGCCATCGGCCCGCCCATTGAGGACGGCTTCTACTACGACTTTGACCTGCCGCGTCCCATCACCGATGAAGACCTGAAGTGGGTCGAGCGGCGCATGAAAAAGATCATTGGCGGCAACCACCCCTTCGCCTGCCGCGAGGTCAGCGCGGAAGAAGCGCGCGAGCTCTTCCATGACCAGCCCTACAAGCTGGAGCTGATCGACGACCTCGTCAACGGCCGCGTCGACGAGAACGGCGAGCACGTCGCCGCGCCGGCCGAATCGCTCACCATCTACACCCAGAACCGCTTCACCGACCTCTGCCGCGGCCCGCACGTCGCGCGCAGCAGCGAGATTGACCCCAAAGCCCTGCGCATTGCCTTCCGCCCGCCCGCCGGCGCCTACTGGCGCGGCGACGAAAAGCGACCGCAGCTGACGCGCATCTACGGCACCGCCTGGCACAACGCCGACGAATTGCAGGATTACCTGCAGCGCCTTGAGGAAGCGCGCCGCCGCGACCACCGCGTGCTGGGCGAAAAGCTGGGCCTCTTCACCATCAGTCCACTGGTGGGCAAGGGCCTGCCACTCTGGAAGCCCAAAGGCACCGTGCTGCGCGACAAGCTCGAGCGCTGGCTGCGCGACGTGCAGGTGGACAACGGCTACGAGCCGGTCATGACGCCGCACATCGGCAGGCTCGAGCTCTACCGCACCTCCG
Source organism: Phototrophicaceae bacterium (assembly GCA_965223965.1). GTDB lineage: Bacteria > Chloroflexota > Anaerolineae > Aggregatilineales > Phototrophicaceae > JAGWBD01. The sequence goes on along the minus strand of CBDCXX010000006.1, from coordinate 136,845 downwards.
GCCACTACCCCTATTACGCCGACGACCAGTACGCGCCCATCGAAGTTGACGATGAGCAGTTCCTGCTGCGGCCGATGAATTGCCCGCACCACTGCGCCATCTATCAAAGCGAGCTGCGCTCCTGGCGCGACCTGCCCCTGCGCCTGGCGGAATTCGGCACGGTCTACCGCTACGAACAGTCCGGCGAGCTGCACGGCCTGACGCGCGTGCGCGGCTTCACGGTCGATGATGCCCACCTCTTCGTGCGGCCGGATCAACTGGTGGCGGAGTTTCAGGCGGTGGTGCGTCTGATTCAGCAGGTCTTCGGCACCCTCGGCATGACCGACTTTCAGGTTCGCGTCGGCCTGCGCGACCCACAGAGCGACAAGTACACCGGCAGCGACGAACTCTGGCAGAAAGCCACCGAAGCCATCCTGCTGGCCTGCCGCGAGCTGGGCCTGCAGCATCGTATCGAGGAGGGCGAGGCCGCCTTCTACGGCCCCAAGCTAGACTTTATCTTCCGCGACGGGCTGCGCCGCGAGTGGCAACTGGGCACCGTGCAGGTGGACTACAACCTGCCCGAGCGCTTCGGCCTTGAGTACATCGCCAGCGACGACACGCGCCAGCGTCCGGTCATGATCCACCGCGCGCCCTTCGGCAGCATGGAGCGCTTCATCGGCATCCTCATCGAGCACTTCGCCGGCGCCTTTCCCGTCTGGCTGGCGCCGCAGCAGGCCGTCTTCATCCCCATCGCCGACCGCCACAACGCGCCCGCCCAGGCGCTCGCCGCGCAACTGCGCGCTGCCGGCATTCGCGCCCACGTTGACGAGAGCCGCAGCCGCATGGGCAACAAGATCCGCCGCGCGCGCGAGCAGCAAATCCCCTACATGCTGGTGTTGGGCGACCGCGACCTCGAGGAAGGCACGGTCAGCGTGCGTCTGCGTGATGACGAGAACCTGGGCGCCATGCCCGTGGCGGACTTCATCGCTCTGGCGCGGCGCGTCATCGACGGGCAGTTGCTGACCCTGCAATAAGCCTTACTCGCAGCAATCGCGCAGCAGGGCGTCCGTCTGCGCGACCATGCGCGCGAAGCTGAAGCGTTCGAGGCCGTCCTGCGTGTTGCGCGCCAGCGCCTTGCGCAGCCCCGGCTGCAGCGCCTGTTGCAGCGCGGCGGCCAACGCCTCATCGTCCGGCCAGGGCACCAGCAGGCCGTTGTGCTCGTGCCGGACCACTTCAGGATTGCCGCACTTGTCGCTGGCGATGACCGGCGTACCGGCGCGCAGACTCTCCAGCAGCGAATGTGAGAGCCCCTCGTAGCCAGAATACAGCACGAACCAGTCTGCCGCCTGCATATACAGCGCCAGTTGCGCGCGCGGGATCTGCCCCATGAAGCGCACGCGCGGTTCCAGTTGCAACTGAACAGCCTGACGCTGCAGCGCTGCCAGTTGCGGGCCGTCGCCGGCCACTATCAGCTGGAATTGCGGCGCCTGCGTCAGCGCCCGCAACAGCCGGTCGACGCCCTTCCAGGGATTCAGGCGCGCGGCGGTCAAGAGCAACGGCCTCTCGTCCAGGCCCAGCTGTTCGCGCGCGGCAGCCTGGCCCGTTGCGGCGGGACTGGCCAGCGGCGGCAACGCGTTGGGGATGACCTGAACCAGCGCCGGCGCCACGCCCCAGCCGAGCACCATGCGCCGCAACCAGTCGCAGGGCACGATGACACGGTGGGCGCGACGCAACTCCTGCGTCCGCGCGGCCTTCTGCGTCTCGACCTTGCCGCCATAGCGGCGCTGCTGAAAGCGATCGATGTCCTCGTCAGGCGGGATCCAGCCGCGGCGAATGCTGCGCTCCCAGGCCTGGTCGCCGACGATTTTGTACACGCGCGGCGCCTTGCCGCCGGGCAGCGGCAAGCCCGGCGTGGTGATCAGCACCAGGTCCGCGCGGCGCAGACGCGGCCACGCGGCGGACGCATAATGGGCTACACGCAGCGGCAGAATGCGCCGCGGTATGCGCTGCAGCGGCCAGGGCTCCTCCGACGCGGCCGCGTCACTGTAGCTGATGACCTCCAGCTCCCAGCCGCGCTGTTGCAATGCCGGCAAGATCTCCTGCAGCCAGGTAGCCGGGCCGCCCGCCTCGGGCTGAACGATGCCGGAGGCTACCAGCAGGCGCGGCATGCTGCTTCGACGACAGCTGTCCTACACATTGAAGCGGATGCGCAACACGTCACCGTCCTGCACCTCGTAGTCGCGCCCTTCCAGCCGCAGCTTGCCGGCGCTGCGCAGCGCGGCTTCGCGCCCCTCCACCGCAAGCAGATCGGCACAGCGCATCACTTCGGCGCGGATGAAGCCTTTCTGCATGTCGGAGTGCACCGTGCCCGCGGCCTCGGGCGCGCAGGCGCCGGCCGGAATGCTCCACGCGCGCACTTCATCCCCGTTGATGGTGAAGAAGGAGCGCAGGTCGAGCAGCTGGAAGGAGAGCCGGATGACCTTGTCGGCGCCCCGCTCACGGATGCCGAATTCCTCCATGAACAGCGCGGCGTCCTCTGGCTCGAGACGCGCAATCTCGGCCTCGATGAGTCCCTGCAGCCCGGTGACCAGCGTCCCCGCCCCGCTTGCCGGCAGCGCCACGTCCTGCCCCGCCTCGTCCTGGTTCAGCACGATCAGCGTCGGCTTCAGCGTCAGGAAGCTGTAGCCACGCAGGACCTTGTGCTGCGCGGGCGTCAGCGCACAGGCGCGCAGCGGCCGCCCGGCTTCCAGCTCCTGCTGCATGCCGGCCAGCAGCTCACCCTCGTCGCGCACCGCCTTGAGCACGCGCCGGCCCTTGTTGCGAATCTCGTTCTCGATGCGCTCCAGCCGCGTCTCCAGCGCCACCAGGTCGTTGAGCAGCAGCTCGCCTTCCAGCAGCTCAATGTCGCGCACGGGATCAATGGTGTCGTAAGGGTGCGGCACCTTGTCATCAACGAAATTGCGCACCACGTGCACAAAGCCGTCCACCTGCTCCAGCTCCTGCCGGAAGCGTCCCTGGATGCCGTCCTCGCCCACGCCCTTGTCGAGGCCGGCAATGTCGCTGTAGGTCACCTGGATGTAGGTGGTCTTGCGCGGCTGGTAACACGCGCTGAGCTGCGTCACGCGCTCGTCCGGCACGCGCACGACGGCCGTGTGCACTTCAAAGCGACCGGCAGCCGCGGCCGTCTCGATGTTCTGGCCGGTCAGGGCGTTGAAAATGGTGGTTTTGCCGCTGTTGGGCAGGCCGATGATGCCAAGGCGCACAGTCGAGGACCTTTGTTCTTCGTTAACCAGTCATTGCGGCAGCGCCCGGGCATTGCCGGGGGCGCCGGATTTCGCTTGGGGTTGGCGGGATTCGAACCCGCACGCCGGTTAAGGCAGGAGATTTTAAGTCACCCATGTCTGCCATTCCATCACAACCCCGCGATTCAGTCTAGCAGTCCGCCGATTGACGGTCAATCGGGGCAGCCGGGGCAGCGTGCAGCAAATGGCAGTTGAAGCGATAGCCTGGCTTGAGGTAGTGCCACAGCTGGCCGCTGGCGAGGAATGCTTCGGCCTGCTTCATGCTCCACGCCGCTTCCGGGTAGTGCTCGCGCTGCCAGCGCCGGAAGGCCGGTATCAACGGGCGCGCCTGGCGAAACTGCTCGACGAGCAGCAGGCCGGTCACGCCGCAGCGGCCAACGAAGTCCTGTCGCTCGAACTCAGCGAAGATTGGCGCAAACTCTACCGGTACGCGCCGATGCTCGACGCGCCAGCCCGACGCGTCCCCCTCCAGGATTGCGTAGCTGGCAGCGCGCAGGCCGTCCATCGGCGCCCCGGCCGCGCCCGGGTTGATGATCTGCCAGTGCGCCAGCTGGCGCTCGAAAGACAGATGATAGTGGCCGGAGACCACGCTGCGCTCGGCGACGCTGGCCAGCAGCGCGCGCGCCTCCGCCTCGCTCGTGACGCGCGTCACTGCCTTGAAGGGGTCGCCAGGTGCGCCATGCAGCACACGCAGCGGCGGCGCATCGGCGAAGCGCAGCGTCAGTTCGTCGGGCATGACGGCGATTCGTTGCAGCCAGTCTCCTGCCAGTTGCTCCTGCAACAGCGTGAGCGCTGCCCAGTTGCGGCGCGCGACCGGTTGCTGCGCAGTGCCGTGCTCCAGCAGGTAGATTTCGTGGTTGCCGCGGATGGCGACCCAGCCGCGCTCGAAGACCGTCTCCAGCACCTGGCGCGAAAAGGGCCCGATGTTGATCAGGTCGCCGGCGACGATGACCTGGTCGAACTGCTCGTCCGCCATGTCCGCGATGACTGCCTCCAGCGCGGGCAGGTTGCCGTGGATGTCGGCCAGCAGCGCCAGTCGCGTCATGCGCCCGGACGCAGCAGCCACTGGTCGCGCAGGCTCAGCCCGGCCACCAGCGCGAAGGCGACGCTGTAGAGCGCCAGCCAGGGAACCAGCGCCGGATATTGCGCCAGCGCGATGCCCGTCGCCACCAGTGCGTAGCAGGCCAGCAGCAGCTCGCCCACCAGCGTGCGGTCGAAGCGCAGCGCATAGCGGCTGGCCGCCCAGGACTGCGCGAACTTGGGCGTGCGCTTAAACTCGGCCGCGCCCGGCACGAGCCCCGCCAGCACCGCCAGCGTCGCGTTAAAAGTCATGCCCGTGCCCAGCAGCAGCAACATCGGAAAGGCGCGCAGCCGGCGGCGCCAGTCCGGGTAGAGCGCGTATTGTCCGAGCACGTAGAGCAGGGCCGGCACCAGTGCCAGCAGACCCAGCGGCCCCGGCGGCAGCGCGCTGAAACGCCCGCCCAGCAGCAGCAGCGGCGTCAGCAGCAGCATCAGCAGCATCAATGGCTGCGGCAAGTACTGACACAGATGCAACGTGGCCATGATACGCTGGCCGGGTCGCAACGGCGCGCGCCACAGCGGCCACAACAACCCCAGCAGGGTGCGCGTGCTGCCGCGCGCCCAGCGCGCCTGTTGCTGCTTCCAGGCAGCGATCTGCGGCGGCACCTCCGCCGGCACCACCACGTCCGGCAGATACAGGAAACGCCAGCCCGCCAGCTGCGCACGGTAACTGAGGTCGAGGTCCTCGGTCAGCGTCAGCGCGCTCCAGCCGCCGGCCTCGCGGATGCAGGCCCGGCGCCATACGCCGCCCGACCCGCTGAAGTTCATGAACCAGCCGGCCCGGTTGCGCGCCGTCTGTTCGACGATGAAGTGGCCGTCCAGCGCCAGCGCCTGGCCGCGCGTTAGCGCGTTGTCAGGCCAGTTGAGATGCCCCCAGCGCGTCTGCACCATGCCGATGCGCTCGTCCGCCGCCAGGTGCGGCACCGTCCGCCGCAGAAAGTCCGGCGCCGGCACGAAGTCGGCGTCCAGCACGGCCACCAGCTCGCAATCCAGCAGCGCCAGGCCCTCGGCCAGCGCGCCCGCCTTGTAGCCGCTGCGCGCTGCGCGCCGCAGGTGCCGGATGTCGAGGCCCTGCGCCCGCAACGCAGGCAGCGCCCGCCGGATGAGGTCACTGGTGTCGTCGATCGAGTCGTCCAGCACCTGCACCGTCAGCAACTCGCGCGGATAGTCCAGCGCGGCGACCGCGGCCAGCAGGCGTTCAATGACGTGGCGCTCGTTGTAGACGGGCAGCTGCACCGCCACCCGCGGCCACTCCTTGACTGGCGGCGGCGTCAGGGTTTCGTGGCGCGTGCGCCAGTAGACCAGCAACAGCACCGCCGTGCCCGCTGCATAAAGCGTCAGCAGCAGCGCGCACAGGAGGTAGAGCAGGCTGAGGAGTGTGAGGGCCATCGCGCCCAGTCTAGCGCATATCAGGGCGGCAACAAGGGTGCTATACTCCGCGACTGAAACGCTGGCAACGGGAGAATGGCGATGGACATGCAGACCGTGCTGGATGCCTGTGGCATCCGCCCGGACACCCTGAGCGCCGCCGAGAAGGCGCAGTTGACGCGCGACGGCTATCTGCCGCTGCCCAACATCCTGACGCCGGAGCAGGTGCACCAGCTCGGCGCGCGCGCCGATGAACTGGTCGCCGCCGAGGGCGAGGCCGCCGGCCTGGAAGTGCATCAGGAGACGGGCGCCGACCGCCTCTCCGACCTCATCAACAAGGACCCGCGCTACGACGTCTGCTTCACCCATCCGCGCGTGCTGGCCGCCATCTGGCACGTTCTGGGCGCGGACTTCCGCCTGTCCTCGCTCAACTTCCGCGCCGCCCTGCCCGGCAGCGGCCTGCAGCCGCTGCACGTGGACTGGACCGAGGCGGCTACGCCGGGGGAATATTTCGTCTGCAACTCAATCTGGCTGCTCGATGACTTCAGCGCGGCCAACGGCGCGACGCGCGTCGTGCCCGGCTCGCAGCGCAGCGGCATGCTGCCGCAGGACGCGCTGGAAGATCCGCAGGCGCCGCATCCGCAGCAACAGCTGCTGGAAGCGCCGGCCGGCACCGTCGTCATCTTCAACTCCCACACCTGGCACGGCGGCACCTTCAACGGCTCCGGCAAACGCCGCCGCGCCCTGCATTCCTACTTCTGTCGCCGCGACCAGGAACAGCAGCTGGACCAGCAGCGCTATCTGCGCGAGACCACCTGGCAGCGGCTCAGCCCGGCGGCGCGCTTCATCCTCGACGTGCAGATGTGATGCCAGTAGCAAGATGAGCAAGCGTTGGGATGTGCTGGGAATGGGCTGCGCGGCGGTCGATGACGCCATCTACGTCGAGCGCTTCCCCGCGGCGGATACCAAGATTCCTGTCAGGCAACGCCAGCGCCGCGTTGGCGGCCTGACCGCGGCGGCCCTGTTGACCGGGGCAAGGATGGGCGGCAGTTGCGCCTACGCCGGCACGCTGGGCCGCGACGAACTCTCTACCTTCGTCATCGACGAACTGGACCGCGCCGGCGTGGACGTCACCAACGTGCTGAGCGTGGACGATACTGGCCCCGTCCACGCCGTCGTCGTCATCGGCGAACAGGACCACACGCGCACCATCTTCCACTACCGCAGCGGTAAACCCGGCGCGCACGACAGCCACCCACCGCCGGCGCTCATCGAGTCCGCCCGCGTGCTCTTCGTTGATACCTGGGGCCTGGCCGGGCAACTCCGCGCCGCCCGCATCGCGCACAACGCCGGAATCCCCGTCGTGGCCGACTTTGAGCACGGCGAGGGGCCACTGTTTGAGGAGTTGCTGGCGCTCGTCGATCATCTCATCCTCTCGCAGCAATTCGCCTGCAGCTGGACCGGCAGCGACACAGCGCAGGAAGCCCTGCCGCGCCTGTGGACGCCGCAGCGGGCGGTGGTCGCAGCCACCGCGGGCGAGCAGGGTTGCTGGTGGCTGGACGCAGACGGTTTGCATCACCAGCCAGCCTTTCAGGTGGAAGTGGTGGATACCAATGGCTGCGGCGACGTCTTTCACGGCGCCTGGGCCCTAGCGCTGGCCCAGGGCCAGCCCGTGCGCGAATGCGCGCGCATCGCTTCGGCCGCCGCCGCCCTGAAGGCCACGCAGCAAGGCCTGATCGGCGTGCCGCCGCTCGCTGAACTGCACGAATTCATCGCGCGCGCCGGCTGAAGCACGTCAGCGATTTCCCGCATACAAGGAGCAGGCAAACATGGGTCTGGGCAAACAAATTCGGTTGAGCCGCATCTTCGCCAATCCCTCCGGCAATCTCTGTTCGGTAGCCATCGACCATTTCATTGGCTACCAGGCCGGCATCCCCGCCGGTCTGCTGAACCTGCGTACCACGCTGGAGGCCGTCATGGCCGGCCCGCCGGACGCGGTGACCATGCACAAGGGCACCGCCGCTGCCCTCTGGGGACGCTACGCCGGCAAGGTGCCACTCATCCTGCAGTCCAGCTTCGTCCGCACAGACGACTCGGCCATCGAGCAAATCGTCAGCGTCGAGGAAGCCTTGCGCCTCGGCGCGGATGCCATTGCCGTCGTCGTTTTCGTGCGCGGCGACAGCGAGGTGGAGTACCTGCGTATCCTGTCCGACACGGTGCGCGAGGGCGCCCGCCACGAACTGCCCGTCATCTGTCACGTCTACCCGCGTGGAGCGAACAACGAGATCGTCTTCAACCCGGAAGATATCGCCTGGGGCGTGCGCTGCACGGCCGAGATTGGCGCGGACGTCATCAAGACGCCCTGGAGCGGCGATCTGGCCGCCCATACGCAGATCGTGGAGCGCTGCCCGGTGCCGCTGGTAGCAGCCGGCGGCCCGCAGACTGCCACGCTCGATGATGCGCTGCAGATGATGCGCAACCTGCTGCAAGCCGGCGTGCGCGGCGCGGTCATCGGACGTAATATCTGGGGCCACGACGACCTTACGGGGGCCCTGCGCGCCTTCCGCGCGGTGATCCACGACGAATAGCCGCTACAGCAAACGCTCCGCGCTGACGGCGCCGGGGTGACGGTCGTGTAACAGCAGGTCAACGGCGCGCTCGGCCGTGCCCGCCCCCAGCGCCAGGCCGTGGCCGTTGAAGCCGACTGCGTAGCCCGCGCGCGGCATGCCCGGCAAGCGCCCCACCAGCGGCAGCCCGTCCGTGCTGAAGCCCATGATGCCCGCCCAGCGCCGCTCGACGGGCGCCTCAACCTCCGGGAAGCGCGCCCGCAGCCAGGCCTCCAGCACGCGCTGAACCGGCTCGCTGATGCGCTCGTCGAGGCGGTTGTGCTCCAACCAGCGATTCTGCTTGCGGCCGCCGCCCAGCAGCAAACGCCCGTCAAAAGTGTCGCGGTAGTACATGTAACCATAGTCGCTGTAGCCGCAGGTGTTGAGCAGCGGACTCTGCGCCAGCGGCGCCGTCACCAGAATCTGGGCGCGCACCGGCACGATGCTGCGCGCCAGCTGCGGCAGCAACTGCGCCGACCAGGCGTTGGTGCATACCAGCACCTGCCGCGCCTCGAAACGGAAGCGCCGACTGTGGACGCGGACGCGCTCCGCATCAAGCGCTTCGATGCGCCAGACCTCGTTGTTGGGGATCAGCTCCGCGCCGCTCTGCTGAAACAGCGCCTGCACCAGTGCATAGGGCTGCACGGCCGAGTCGCGCGCCTGCTCGATGGCCGCGTGGAAGCCGCGGCGCAGCGGGTCGCGCGCGTGAAACTGCAGGTCGATGCCGTCCGCGTCCATCGCCCGCGCCGCCTGCTCCAGGTCCCGCGCCTCTTCCGCGCTCTCGGCCAGCAGCAATGAGCCGCAGCGCTGCCGCTGCACTGCCCCGTCAGCAGCGTCGATGACCTGATGCAAATGGCGATGCGTGGTCTCGGACAGGCCCCACATTTCACGCACGACCGCGCGGCCGTAGCGTTCGATGGCGCGGTGATAGTAGCTATCAAGGCCGGTTATCATGAAGCCGGCGTTGCGGCTGCTGGCGCCCAGCCCCAGGTCGCGCGCGTCAGTGATCGTTACATGCCGGCCGGCGCTGGCGGCGAAGAGCGCGGCTGCGCAGCCCACCAGCCCCGCGCCCACCACGAGGAAGTCGACCTCGCGCCGGGGCTGCTCACCATCCGCCTGCCAGAAAGAGACGCTCACTGCAGGTTACGGGCGTCGATCCAGTCCATCGTCAACAACGACGAGCGTGCCGACGGCCTTGTCATGCCAGGTCTGGTTGCGGCTGTCGGCAAAGGCCCACAGGTAGCCCAGCAGAATGACAGCGCCGCTCACCATCGACACCAGCGCGCGCAAAATCGCGTCGCCGTCGCTCAGGGGTGAACCATCCAGCTTGACGACGCGGACTTTCATTATTTTCTTGCCTGGCGTCTGTCCCTCCTTGCGCGTCAGGAAGTACCAGGTGTAGACGATGGTCAACAGAAAGTGGAATGTGCCGCTGGTCTCCAGACCACCCCCTGAGACGGCCCCGATGATAAAACTGACTATTCCCAGCACAATCACGTCAATGAAGAGGGCCACAAAGCGCCGGCCAGTCCCGGCAAGTTCGGCTTCATGGAATTTGGGTTTCACAGTCCGGCCCCTTTCTGACACAACACGAAATGGAAAACAGTACGCGAATAGCGTAACCCTGTTTCCGCCAGGATACGAAACCTGCGTTACGTCATGCCTATTGCGGGAAGAAGCGCGCCGGCTCGTCGCTGGTGACGACCAGGCTGTGCGCCAGCTTGTCGTGCCAGCCCTGATGCTGCCGGTCGAATGCCGCCCAGACGTAACCCAGCCCCATCGAAAGCTGACCGAGGTAGTAGCCCAGCACCCGCAACAGCGCCTCGCGGTCGTTCAGCACTGCGCCGCTCTCGCTGATCACGCGGATGCGCAGCATGCTCTTGCCCGGCGTCTGGCCGCCCCTGCGCGTCCAGAAGTACCAGTAATAGGGCACCGTCGTGGCAATATCGAGCACCAGCGCCAGCACCAGCTCCTGCGCCATCGTCTGCGGCGCCAGCGAAAACATCATGGCGAAGCGCAGCACGGCGAGGATGAGCGTGTCGAGGATGAGGGCGAGGAAGCGCTGGCCGATGCCGGCGAGGGCGAGCGCGCCTTCAGGCTTAATCTTCTGCACCTGTGAGTCTCCCGCTGCCGCCGCCCAGGCCGCAGTGTAGCGCAAGCGCGCCCCCCTGTCGCGGGTCGCCTCAGCCGGCCTGCAGCGCGTCCAGCGCCTCGCGCGCCGCCGTGAAGTTGCTGTTGACTTCCAGCGCCCGGCGGTAGTTCTCGCGCGCATACTTCGTCTGGCCCATGCCCTCGCGCGCCTGCCCCACGTGATACCAGATCTCCTCGACGAAGTGGCCGCCGCCGTCGTTCAGATTGACGTTCGCCAGCGTCAGCGTGTCCTGGTATCGCCCCACCGCGTTGTAGGCCGCCAGCGGGCCGAACTGGTACCACAACATGCGGAAAGGCAGACCGTAACGGCGCGCCTCGTCGAAGGCCACGGTCGCGAATTCCCAGGCTTCCCGCCCGTAGACCGGCGCCAGCGCCGCGTAGTTGCTGCCGATGTTGAACCACAAAAAGGGATTCTCGGGCTCCTGCGTCGCCGCCAGACGTTGTTCCTCCAGCGTGGTCAGCACGTTCTGCTGCGGGTCGGCGTCCGCGCCCAGCATGTCCAGCAGCTCCTGCTCGTAACCGCTTTCGTAAAGCACGATGTAGCTATGGTTGAAGTGCTGCCAGTATTCATTGACGTGATCGTAGCTGTAGCTTTTCTGCGGCCCGCTGTAGCTGTCGTGGGCGGTGAATTCGGCCGCTTCGTCGTCATAGCCGATCAGCAGCAGATAATGACCCATCCAGCCCAGGTCGCCCGGCGGCGGGTTGTAACCCTGCTCGATGATGACCGGGTGACCGACGGCAATGAGCTCGCGCAGCAGTTGCAGATCGCCGCCCCTGCGCGTGAGCGCGCGCACCGGCAACTCGGGCACTTCGCTGTTGACGAAGGCCACCATCTCCTGCGGCGTGACGTTCTTGTCCTCGCGGTTGGGCTTGAGCCAGCTGGCCGCGCGCGTCTGGTCGTCGCCGTAGCCAAAGTACGTCAGCGCGTTGGTGAGCGTGGCCGGGCCGCAGTTGTTCCAACCCTGAAATTCGAACTGGAAATTCGTCATCAGCACGGCCGTGGGCGTGCTGGCAGCTTCCGCTTCGTCCTGCGTCATGGCCGGCATGGCGCAGAGCAGCGCCAGCGCAAGAACGAGCGCTGCAACGCGCACCCTGCTGCAGGAACCGCTTCGCATGGCGTACCCCGACACTGCCTCCCTCCCTATTGTACACGCGGGTTGCCGCTCAGGACACGGGCGCCACACAAATTAATACCGCCAGACTGTGACCGATGATGCGATATTCCCTGCCGGTGCGCAGCTGCAGCGGGCCATCGAAAGGCGCCGCGTGGATGAGCTCCAGCTCCGTGTCGGGCCTCAGCCCCAGCGCCGCCAAATACTCCAGCCGGCCCGGCTCGCGCGTCAACACGCGCGTCAGCCGCAACCTGCCGCTATTCGGCGCCACCATGGAGAGCAATCGGTCCTGCGCCGGTGCCAGACTGCCATCCGCGGCGGGGATCAGCTCGCCGTGCGGGCAACGCTGCGGCTGGCCGCTCATCTGCGCCATGCGCTCCGTGAGCAGGTCGCCCAGGCCGCTGCACAAGTTGGCGGCCTCACTGTGCACCTCGTGCCAGCCGAAACCCATCACGCGCTCAAGAAACACCTCGGCGATGCGCTGGCGCCGCAGCTCCAGCAAGGCCTCGTGCTCGCCCGCCGCGCTCAGCCGTACGCCCCGGTAAGGCTCATGGTACAAGAGCTCGTCGCGCCGCAGCCGTGTGACCATGCGGTTGACTACCGGCGGGCTGGCCTCCATGGCCTCGCCCAGTTCGGCGGTGCCGACCCAGGTCGAATCATCGTGGCGCAGGCGTTCGCTCAGACGCCAGATCTGGGCCAGCCAGGCGCGCATGGCCGGGGCAGGCGCAGTCGCCGCGCCAGCCTTACCAGCCATGCTCCAGACGCCTGATCAGACGCTCCGGCAAGTCGTGCCACCGCATGCGCTCCTGCACCGCCGTCACGTCGTAGGCCACGCGCCGGTATTCCCAGGTGCCCTCCGGCACGTCCAGCAGCGCGTAGGCCGCCTGTGGATTTTCGTCGCGCGGCTGGCCCACGCTGCCAGGGTTGATGATCTGGCGCAGGCCATTGAGCTGACGCCGTTGCCGCGATTCGGGCAGGATCGTATCGACCAGGCCCAGGCCTTCCTGCTGCTCGTAAATCACGGGCTGGTGCGTGTGGCCCACGAGACAGAAAGGCGTCTCGAAGTGCGAAAAGTTCAGCGCCGCCACCCGCGGCTCAAGGATGTATTCCCATACCGGCTCGCGTGGGCTGCCATGCGCCAGGGTGTATTCGCCCACTACAAAGGTCGTGGGCAAGGCCTCCAGCCACACCCGGTTGGCGGGCGTCAGGGCCTTGCTCGTCCAGTTGACGGCATGCCGCGCGTCCGGGTTGAAACTGTTCAGATCGAGGCGCCCCAACGCGGCCCAGTCGTGGTTGCCGGCCAGGCAAAGATGCGGCAACTCGCGCAGCCGCTCCACGCATTCGTTGGGGTCCGGCCCGTAGCCCACCACGTCACCCAGGCACCACACATAGTCCCACTGCCCGTTGGCGTCTTGCAGTACTTCGTCGAAGGCGTCAAGATTCGCGTGAATATCCGAGATGACAAGTATGCGCATGCACGCTCCTGAATTGCCGGAGAAGCCGGACTCAATGAGCCCCTATCCTGCCACGTCAGGCCCTTCCCTGCAATATATTCTCTGGCTTTGCCTGTTGCTCCTGCTCGCCGGCTGCAACCTCGTCGCCGGCACGCTGGATGTCATGCAGCTGCAGGACGTCCCGATGCCTACCGTGACCAGCCCGGCGCCGGACGCCAGCGCGGTGATGGCCGGCATCTGTTTCGCGTCTGCCCAGGATGCCGCCGGGCGCCTCTTCGTGCTGCGCAGCGCGGCCGAGCTGGAAAATCTCTTCGACCTCGCCGACAACAGCCAGCTTTGCCGTCAGCCGGTGCAGCGCCATGGTTTCGACTTCGCCGACGGACGGGTGCTCGCGGGCCTGTGGAGCGCGACGCGGGGTTGCACCGCGCAGCACCAGGTCGTGCAGTGGCAGCGCGACGACGTCGCACGCCGCATCACCCTGCAGCTGCGGCTGCACAGCGCTGGCGACTGCGATTACGAACTGGTGCGGCCGTACTGGCTGGCGCTGGATGCCGCCAACGACTACGAAATCACGTTCGAGGTGCTGCCTTGAGCATTGCCTGACGCGCCGCCAGCATGTTGACTAGCGTGCCGCCAGGATGTCGTCGACCGCGCTGGCCAGTTCGCGCAGGGTGCTCACCGCATAAACGCCGTCCGCGCAACGCGCGTAGTCCGGCATGTCGCTGTCCTCGCTGCCCCACTGCGCGCGCGGCTCGGGGTTGAACCAGAAGAGGCGGTGGCTGCGGCGCTGCAAATCTTGCGCCAGATCGAGACGCGGATCGTTGAAGTTGTTGCGGCCATCGCCCAGGATGATGAGTGTGGCGCGCGGATCGACGCAGTCGCGGTGCCGCTCACACAGCGTTTCCAGGCTGCGGCCGAGGTCGGTATTGTAATGACCTGGCGGGTTTTCGCGCATCACCCGTAGCAGGGCCTCGCGCGGCTCCCGGCTGGCGAAATGGTCGCTGATCTCCACCAGGTCGTCGATGAAGATGAAGCTGCTGGTTTTGGCGACCTGGTCCTGCAGCTGGTAGATGAGCATCAACAGGAAGCTGGCGCAATGCCGCATCGAGGTGCTCAGGTCACAGAGCAGCACCAGCGCCGGCTTTCTGCGCCGCGAGCGCCGCTGAATCTCCAGCGGCAGACCGCCGTAACGCAAGCTGGCGCGCAGGGTGCGCCGCGGATCCGGCTTGCCCTCCCTCGCCCGTTGCTGACGCAGCGCGGCCCGCGTGCGCAATCGCGCCGCCAGCCGCTGCAGCTCTTCGCGCAAGGCCTCGACTTCGCTGTGGCGCAACTGTGTGAAAGGCACGTCCAGCAGTTCGCGCCGCGGTTCCGGCCCGCGCTCGGCCATCTGCCGCGCCAGACTGCTGCCCACGTGCTGCGCCAGCTGCTCGCCCAGCGCGTCGCTGTTGGCTTCCAGCAACTGCAGCAGTTGCGCGCGCGCTGCCGCGCTCATGCCAAGTTCCGCGAGCGCCTGCATCAGCTCGCGGATGAGCTCCTCCAGCTCGCGCAGGCCGGCCGCGCGCCGCATGCGCCGCTCGAACCAGCGCCGCTGCATCAGCGACTCGCCCTCTGCCAGGCCGCTTTGCTCGCCCAGTTGCTGCAATTGTGACTCAGAGAAGTGTTGGCCCTCCAGCAGCTGGCGCAGCAGCGCGGCCAGCGCTTCTGCGTCGCCCGCCAGCGCAGCCAGCGCCTCGCGCAGGGTCTCGCGCTGCTCTTCCGTCAGTTCGGTGGGGATGTCGGCCAGCGGCGGTTGGCCGCTGCCGAAAAAGAGTGGGAACAAATAGTCAAAGGTGGCGTGGTCGCGCGCTTCCTTGACCAGCGTCGCGCGCAGGGCCGCGCGGAAGCGTTCGCGCTCCGCCACGCCCACCGCGTCGAGCGCCTCACCGGCATCCTGGCTCTCCGCCAGCGAGACGCGCACGCCAGCCGCGCGCAGGGCGCGGACGAATTCGATGAGGCGAATGTCCATCGCGCTCGCGCGTCAACCGGCCCGCTGCCTCAGGTCGCTACCTGTGCCTCGGGGCTGCCTGCGCCGGGTTCCAGACGCGGGAAGATGTGGTATTCCTCACCGTCGCGCACGATGGTGGGCTCTGGCGTGTGCAGGCCGTAGCCGACGAAGAAGGCGCGCACCTCGTCCGTGAGCAGTTCCTCCTTCTCCAGCAGCAGATCGACCAGTTCTTCCATCAGTTCAGCGTGATCGCGCAGGGCGATGCGCGTCTCGCGCAGCACTTCCTGATAGGCTTCCTCGATGGCGCGGGCCTGTTCCCGCGTCCACTTGTTGCGTATGCCACTCATGGGGTCGTAGACCAGCGTGCTGGTCGCTCCCATCGTTCCCAGCATGCCGGCGTTGGCCATGGCCGCCAGCAGGCTGTAGGCGCGGTTCAGGTCGCGGCCGACCAGCGTGCTCTGCATGCCAATGCCGCAATACTCAATTTCTGCAGCCTTGCCGGCCACGGCCACCTTGACGCGCTGCATCAGTTCAGGCTTGATCTGCAACCCCTGGTAGGATTCCTGGGCGGGATAGTGCCAGACGTGGCCGTAGTACGAGCCCTGCCGCAGAATGGTGATGCGGCTGATGCGGTGCGAGGGCATGAACAGGCGCACGGCCAGCGCCACTCCGGCCTGGTACGTCGCCAGGCGGCGTTTGGCCTCCGGCTCCATATGCTTCAGCGTCGAGCGCAGCCCCATCTCGTGCTCCGGCTTCGCGTGCATGAAGTCCTGATAGCGGATGAGCGTGCGCCCGTCGAAGAAAGCGTAGCGCAGCGACTCGTTGAGCAAATACTTGATGTCGGCGGGCGTATAGCCCGGCGTCTCGGATGCGAGGATCGCCGACTCCATGTCCGCTTCGTGGGCGTAGTCGTCGAGGTAATACTCGAAGATCTCGCGCCGTCCCTCCATGTCAGGCACGTCCACGCGCACCTTCTTGTCGAAGCGGCCGGGCCGCAGGAGCGCCGGATCCAGCGCCCCCATGCGGTTGGTGGCGCCGATGACCAGCACCCGTCGTTCCGACGGCGGCGGCTTGCGCCGGCGCACAATCTTCCACCAGCGGGCGCGCCAGCGCGCGCGGCGGCCAAGGTCCTGGCCGAAGCCGTCCATCTCTATGAGCAACGTGCTCAACACGCCCATGCCGCCGGAACTGCCGCCGCCGCCGCCGCCGAACATCCCGCCCGTGCCGCCATCTTCTTCGTCCACCGAGGCCACGCCCCCGCGTGAGCCGACGGCGTCGATCTCGTCGAGGAAGATCACGGCGGCGCCATAGCGCTTCGCCAGCTTGCGCGCCTTGCGGAACAGGCCCATCACCTTCATCGGCCCCACGCCGATGAACATGGCCTGCAGGCCAGAGGCGTCCATGTACAGGAAGGGCACCTTCGCTTCGGTGCTGATGGCCTGCGCCAGCCAGGTCTTGCCCGTGCCCGGCGGCCCCTCCAGCAACAGGCCGGTGAGTGGCTCGCCGCCCGCCTGCTCGAATACCTTTACGCCGCGCAACAACGTCACGATCTGGTTCGCCTGCTCAAGAATCTCCGGCTGTCCGCGATAGTCATCGAAGCTGATGCCGTCGCCGCCTGTATCGGGCATGATGGTGTAGCTGCGCGTGCGCGCCAGGAACCAGAACAGCAAAATGAATTGCGACAAAAAGATAAGGATGAAGAGCACAATCTGCAGCACCTGGCCCGCGATGGGGATGATGCTGCGCGTGAACTCGGCGTCCCGCAGCACGCCCGCGACAAGCGCCAGCAGCACCCCGGGGATCAGGATGCTCTTGAAGAAACGCCGGATGCGCCAGGGCAGGCGTTGCCGCTGCTCGACCCAGGTTTCTTCCTCTTCCCAGTGGAAGCGCTTGCGCTGTGGTTCAATTTGAGTGGATGTCATTCTGGCAGCCCCCTCGGGAAACCGGCCTGGCTGGCCCTGACGACGTGCTGTGACCTTTCGCCCGGCCCTGCGCGCCTGTCTGTATTGTGGCCGCTGGTCAGGCGTTGCTGCCGCCAGCGGATGAGTCTTCGCTTAAGCATCCTCGCGCGCTGCTGGCCCAATGTGCACATCAGGGATGCTATGTTGCCAGCCTCAATGTGTGAGTTGACGCCTGGCCTCGTCCTGCTCGCCCCTGCCGATCTGCGGCCTGGGCGTGTACAGGCCGTAGCCGTCGAAGAAAGTCTCGACGTCGGTCGAGAAGAGCTCTTCCTTCTCCGTCAGCAGGTCGATCAGGGCCTCGCCCATCTCCTTGTGCAGGCGCAGGTCCACGCGCACTTCGTCGAGCGCCTGCATGAAGGTCTCTTCCATCATCTGCCGCACTTCACGCACAGTCTCCGGCTCATCGGCGATGCCGAGCGGGCCGAACATGCCGGCACCGGCCATCCGCCGCAGCACGTAGCGCACGTTGCTGAAGTCGCCGCCAACGCCCAGCGTCTGCTCCTGTTCGCCACCGTATTCCATCTCGCCGGCCTTGCCCGCCACCGAGATGCGCAGCCGGTTGCGCAGCGAGTCCTCGGTGCTGATGTACTCGTAGCTTTCGGTTGCGGGCATCGGCATCACGTGGCCCAGCGCCCTGCCCTGGCGAATGATGGTGATGCGCGCGATGCGCCAGTCCGGCCGATACAGCCGCACGGCGATGGCGTGGGCCGCTTCATGCGCCGCAAGCCGACGTTTGGTCTTGTGCGTCAAATTTTTGATGGGTTCGCGCAGCCCCATTTCGTGCTCGGGCTGGGCGTGGGCGAAGTCTTTGTAGCTCATGATCGTGCGCCCGTCGAAGAGCGCATGGCGCAAGGCCTCGTTGAGCAGGTACTTGAGGTCCGCCGGTGTATAGCGTTGCGTCTCGACCGCCAGCGTCAGCGGGTCCATCGTGTCGTCATGGGACATCTTCGAAAGGTAATACTCAAGGATTTCGCGCCGACCCTCCAGATCCGGGACGTCGACGCGCACCTTCTTGTCGAAGCGGCCGGGGCGCATCAGAGCGTCGTCCAGCGCGTGGACGCGGTTGGTCGCGCCAATCGTCAGCACCCGTTTCGGCGGCCGCGGGAAGGGCTTGCGCAATATATTGCGGTACCACCACTTCTTCTTGCGCGCCATCCAGCCATGTTCCTGGCCGAAGCCGCTCAACTCCACCAGCAGCGTGCTGAGCAGGCCGACGTTGGCGCCGCCCATCCCGCCGAACATGATCGGCAGGCGCGTGAAGGGCGCGCCCTCGCGGTATTCCTCGCGCTTGCGCGCCACACCGCCGCGCGAACCGACCGCGTCGATTTCGTCAATGAAAATAATGGAGGCGCCATAATCCTTGGCCGCCTTGCGCGCCTTGCGGTAGAGGTTCATCACCTTCAGCGGTGCGATGGCGAAGAACATCGACTGCATGCCCGAGCCATCGATGTAGAAGAAGGGCACGCCCGCTTCCGTGCTGATAGCCTTCGCCAGCCAGGTCTTGCCCGTCCCGGGCGGCCCCTCCAGCAACAGGCCGTTGAGCGGCTCGCCGCCTGCTTCCTCGAAGGCGCGCACGCCGCGCACCAGCGTCACGATCTGCCGCGCCTGCGCCAGCAGCTCCGGCTGACCGCGATAGTCCTCGAAGCTGACCCCCTGCGTGTCAGAGCCAGGCCAGATGGTGTAGGCCCGCGCCCGCCCCAGGAACCAGAACATCAGGCCGAACTGGCCGATCATGAAGGCCCCGATAAACAGGAAACGGCCGATATAGGGCACGGCTCCCTCCAGGGCGCCCAGCAGCCCGCGCATCACGCTGGCGTCCAGCAGGGTGATTGCGATCAGCACCAGAAACAGGTTGCGAGTGATGTGCTCGCTGAAGAAGGCGCGGACGCGGTTGCGCAGCTTGCGCCGCTGGTCAACCAGCGTCTCCTCGCTCTCCCAGGCGAAACGCTCACGCTGCAGGGCCCGCCTCTCGCTGGCCGGGTCGTATCTGCGGATTTCGGTCATTGGGCCGTCCTCCCTGCGCTTACGAGCTGGCCTGCCCGGCGGAACTCAACATGAAGAGCGGATGGTTGGGTTCGCCGTTGTACAGCTGGCCACCCTCGGGGTTTTCGTAGAGCAGCGTGCCTTCAGCGATGAGATCAAGAAAGTCATTGAGCTCGTGCGGCCCGCCCAGGTAGGTGAGCGCGTCCGTGCGGCCGATCTCCGAATTGACGGTCACGAAGCCGACGAAGCCCGGCCCGCTGTCCAGCGTGGAAATGCCCTGCGCCGAGAGGAAGTTGACCTGCAATACGCCGCTGCCCTCGCTCTCGGCCACAGTGCCGCGCCAGGTGAGCTCGATGGCGCGCTGAATCGAAGTGTAGAAACTGACCAGACCGGCCGAAGACTGGGTGTTGGCGTCATCCGGCGGCACAAACAGCATGTTGACGACGAGCGCGTCTTCGCTCAGGTTCTTGCGAATCTCGATGATGTCCACGCCAACCGTGGCCGCCTCGATGCGGTCGGCAGCGGCGATCAGCGACGGGTCGGTCGCGCCGGTCTTGTCGGCCATAACCAGGTCGACGACCTCCAGCGCGCGCAGCGCCTCGTTCTCGTCTTCCTGGCCCGTTAACACCCCCAGCCCGGGCAGCGCGCTGCATCCGGCCACCAGCACCAGCGTGAGCGTCAGCAGACCTCGCATTCTTCCCGGAACCATGAACTCTCCGCTTCCGGCGCCGGCGCTTGCCGACGCCGGCAGACTGTTTGCCGCCGATGTGTGTAATATAGCATTGTAGCGGCAAACGGAGGTTCCGTGCAGCGTCCGTCTGGATATTCAGCAAACCCTAACCTTGTTTTGCGCTGCCTCGCCCTCTTGCTGGCGGGCCTGCTGCTGACCGCCGCCGCCCAGGCCGCTGATTCTGCGCTACCGCCCTGTCACGTCCGCCCGACCTTTCGCGATCCCCCCTGGGTCGATACCGAACGTTTCTGCGCGGAACTGGTCTACGAAAGCGCGCACAACGAGGCGCTGGCCCTGGCGGCCCTCGCGGTCGCGCCCGACGGCACGCTCTACGCCGCCAGCCCCCTGCGCGGCGAAGTATGGGCCCTGCGGGACAGCGATGGCGACCAACTGCCGGACGACGCGCAGCTGGCAGTGACGGGCCTGACCCTGCCCTCCGGCCTGGACTGGGGCGGCGATGCGCTCTACATCACCGGCGGCCCCAACATCTGGCGCCTGCCCGCCGGCGCGCAGCAGGCCGAAACCCTGGTCAGCGACCTGCCGCTCCTGCCCGGCCAATGGGGCGGCGATCTCGTCGTCGGCGCGGACGGCGAGCTCTATGTGTCGCTGACCGCCCCCTGTGCGGCCTGCGACCCGGGCGACGCGCCCTCAATTCTGGCCATGGCGCCGGATGGCAGCCAGCGCCGCGTGCTCGCCCGCGGCCTGCGCCAGCCGACCGGACTCGCCCTGCGCGACGGCGAGCTATGGGCCACCGACAGCGCCCCGCGCGCCCGGCCACAGCAGGGCGACGCGCTCGACGAACTCAACCGGATAACGCCTGGCGCGCATTTTGGCTGGCCCTGGTGCCTCGGCGCGCAGCGCCTGCCGGCCCTGCCTGGCGCGCTCGCCTGCGAGCAGACCCAGGCGCCCGCCCTGTCCCTGGCCACCGGCAGCCAGCCGCTTGGCCTGGCCCACTATGACCACGATGCCTTGCCCGGTCTGCAGGGCGCGCTGCTGCTGACCCTGCACGGCTCGCGCCACCGCGTCGATTTGCGCGGCTATGCGCTGGCGGTCATCACCTTCGACGCGCAGGGTCAGCCGCTGCCGCCACAGGTTATTCTGCCGCAACAGACCAGCGCCACTTTCGACAGCTTCTTCACCGTTCCAGTGATGAACTACCGCGGCAGCGGCTTCTGGCCGGAACGCCCGCTGGATGTCGCGGTCAGCCCCGAAGGCTGGCTCTACGTCAGCATGACCGGCGGCCGCATCCTGGCGCTGCGTCCAGCCTGACACCCCGTCGCCAGTCTTTCGTCACCCGTCCAGCCCGCGCGCAGGGGTATAATGACGGCTCGCGGCCTGCCGCACCCGACCATCTCAGAATGAGGACGTAGCAACCTGTGCGCCTGGCATTTGCTGGAGTCATGATCAGATTGCGGCAGACGAGTGGTCTGCCCCGCCTGCTGCCATTCCTCATTTTGCTCGCCTTTCTGCTGCGCCTGGCGACTGGCAGCGGCCTGGATCACGCGCCTGGCTACCAGACCGGCGGGGGCGACAGCACCTGGTACCTGGCAAATGGCTACGCCCTGATGACCGGCTTCGACCAGGGGCGCCTGCCCGGCTACGGCGTCGATACCCACCCCGACGGCCTTTACATCGCGCTAAATGGGCTGACAGCGCCGCCGCTCTACCTTGTCTTCATCGGCAGCAGTCAGGCGCTCTTCCCGCGCGAGATTGCAGTGTGGCTCATTCGCGCCGTCCAGGCGCTGCTGGGCGCGGCGACCGTCTGGCTGGTCTGGCGCCTCGGACGCAGGGTGACGGGCAGCGCCAACGCCGCTTTCGTGGCCGCGGCCGCGCTGGCCATCTCGCCGGCTTTCATCTACGAATCCGCCCAGATCGCCACCGAGACGCTCTACATCTTCCTGCTGCTCGCCGCGCTGACCCACCACAGCGAGCGGCCCGACCGCGTCGCCGTGACCGGCCTGCTGCTCGGCCTGGCCGCGCTGACGCGCGCCGTGCTACTGCTCTTCCCCCTCGGCATCGCAATCCACCTGTTGCTGCTCAACGACCGGCGCCAGGGCCTGCGCCGCGCGCTGCTGCTGCTCGCGGTCTACAGCCTGGTCGTCAGCAGCTGGACCCTCTACAGTTTGGCGCGCTGGGATCGCTTCGTCATCGCCGGCGAGGGCCTGGCCGCCTTCCTCTACATCGGCGCGCAGGACGAGGGTTGGCAGGGCCCCGCAGAACTAGACAGCCAGTTGCTGGCGGACACCGGCGAATTGCCCGCCGAATCCCCCGAGCGCCAGGGCGTCTATATCCAGGGCGCGCAACAGCGTATCAGCGCCGACCCCGCCGGACATCTGCTGCGGCGGCTGCGCGAACTGACGGGCGCCTTGCTGCAGCCCTTCGGCACCGGGCACTACGACGGCCCGCCACTGCGCCTGTTGGCTCGGGACTGGCTGCTTGGCGGACGCACATCCATCGACCTGCTGCAGATGGCAACGGCGCAGAATTTCTGGCCGCGCCTGCTAATCTACCTCCTGCACTTCGGCGGCCTGCTGGCGGGCCTGGCCGGCCTCTGGCTCACGCGCCAGCGCTGGCGCCAGACCCTGCCGCTGGCCGGCTTCATCGCCTATACCCTGCTGCTGCATCTCGCGCTCTACGCCATCCCACGCTACCTCTTCCCGACGCTGCCCCTGTGGTGGGTCTTCGCCGGCGCGGCCTTCGTGGCGGCGGCGGCGCGTCTGCGAGCCAGCCGCGCATGAGCAGCGATGCCCTGCGCCAACAGGATCTGGCGCTGCGCCTGCATATCTACCGCTTCTGGTGCGATCGGGCGCGTCCGCCCACTCTGGCCGAGAGCGCGGCGGCCTGCGGCATCACGGCGGCTGAAGCGCTCGCGGCCTGGCAGCGCCTGCACAATGCGCATCTCATCCTGCTCGAAGCCGACGGCGACCAGATCCGCATGGCCAACCCGCTCTCGGCCCGGCCGACCGACTTTCGCGCCCGCGTCGGCGACCAGTGGCTCTACGCCAACTGCGCCTGGGATGCGCCCGCCATCCCGGCCATGCTGCAGCAAGACGCCGACATTGAAATGCGCTACAGCCCGCGCGGCAGAATAGCGCACTTCCGCGTCCGCGAAGGCGAACTGCAGGCAGAAGATTGCCTTGTGCACTTCGCGCTGCCCTTCCGCCGCTGGTATGACGACCTCGTCGAAACCTGAGCGACCATCCTGCTCTTCCGGTCGGAAGCGGAAATCGATGACTGGTGTGCGCAAGTGCGGCGACCGCGTGGTGCTACACTGACCCTGGCGCAAACCTGGGCGCTGGCCCAGGCCTGGTACCGCGAGCGCATGTCGCTGACGTATCGCGGCCGCAGCCCGCAGCAGGCGCAGCAGCTCTTCACCGCGCTCGGTCTGGTCGGCCCCTTCTGGCAGCTGCCGTGACGCTCGCGCTCGATCCGGCTCAGCTGCTTCAGTTGCGCCTGCGCGCGCAGGGCCCCGCTGCCCCCTTCAGCGCGCTGGCGCCCCTGCTGGCCGCCGCCGGCAGTCTGCAGGCCCAGGACTACAACGCGGCAGCCCTCGGCGTACGCGTGCGTAGCCAGGGCCTGGTCGCCGGGGATCTACGCAGCGCGCTGAACGGAGGCGAACTCTGCTGGACCTGGCTGATGCGCGGCACGTTGCACCTCGTCGCCGCCGCGGATCTGCCCTGGCTGTTGCCGCTCTTCGGCCCGGAATTCATCCGCCAGACCGCGCGCCGCTATGCGCAGCTGGGTCTCGATGAAGCGATCTGCGCGCGTGCGACCGCGCTGCTGCGCCAGTTCCTCGCGGACGGCCCGCAGACCCGCGCTGAACTCAAGGCCAGACTGGCCGCGGAAGGCATCCCGGTGGAGGGCCAGGCCTGCCCGCACTTGCTGCGCCGCGCCGCGCTCGAGGGCGCGCTGGTCTGCGTGCCCCGCAGCGGCAGTCGCCCGGACTATCGCCTGCTCGCATCCGCGCCCTCCAACGCAGCGCATGATGTGCCTGGAAACCGGCTCGCCAGACCGGATGAGCCTCAGGATGGTGCTGAAGATGACGCCGAAAACATGCTCCATTTAACCCGCCGCTATCTCCGCAGTTTCGGCCCGGCGGCGGCCGCGGACCTCGCGCGCTGGTCCGGCCTGTCCCTGCGTCTGGCGCGCGCCGGCTTCGACGCGCTCGCCACAGATCTGACGCCACTGTCTGCTGCGGGCCAGCCGGCTTTCCTGCTCAACGAACAGCTGCCCTGGCTGGACGCGCCAGCGCAACATGGCCTGCATTTGCTGCCGGCCTTCGACGCGCTGCTGCTCAGCCACGTAGCGCGCGCGCTCATCCTGCCGCAGCAGCACAGCCATAACATCCACCCGGGCGGCGGCATCATCCGGCCCGCCCTGCTGCTGGATGGCGTAACGCGCGGCCGCTGGCAGCTCAAACGCAGCCGCCGCGCACTGACCATCAGCATCACGCCCTTCGAAACGTTGCCGCGAGCGCGCCTGCCTGAGCTTGAGGCCGAGGTCGCGGACGTCGGGCGCTTCCTCGGCCAGGCAGCCGCGCTACAGCTGGAGCCAGTAGCGTCATGAGCGTACTGCTCGGCATCGAGACTTCCTGCGACGAGACGGCGGCGGCCGTCGTCATCGATGGCCGCGAAATCGTGGCCAACG
Organism: Phototrophicaceae bacterium; assembly: GCA_965223965.1. Lineage (GTDB taxonomy): Bacteria > Chloroflexota > Anaerolineae > Aggregatilineales > Phototrophicaceae > JAGWBD01. The sequence goes on along the minus strand of CBDCXX010000006.1, from coordinate 112,488 downwards.
TCGTCGCCTCGCAGATCGAGTTGCACGCGCAGTACGGTGGCGTCTTCCCGGAGCTGGCCTCACGCGCGCATGTGGAGGCCATCACGCCGGTCGTCGACGAGGCCCTGGCGCAGGCGGGCCTGCCGCTGGCCCGCATGGACGCCATCGCCGTGACGCGCGGGCCGGGCCTGGTGGGTTCGCTGCTGGTCGGCGTTAACTATGCCAAGGGCCTGGCGCTGGGCGCCGGCCTGCCGCTGCTGGGCATCAACCACCTCGAGGGCCACGTCTACTCGCTGTGGCCGGGCCTGCAGGGCGAGCCCGACTTCCCCCTGCTGCTGCTCATTGTCTCGGGCGGCCACACCGAGCTGCTGCTGATGCAGGGGCATGGCCGCTGGCAACGCCTGGGCGGCACGCGCGACGACGCGGCCGGCGAAGCCTTCGACAAGGTCGGGCGCTTGCTGGGCCTGCCCTTCCCTGGCGGCCCACATATCGAGCGGGCGGCGCAGACCGGCGACCCCGCCGTCTGGCGCTTTCCACGCGCCTGGCTGCCCGGCAGCGACGACTTCAGCTTCTCCGGGTTGAAAACGGCCCTGCTGCGCGCCGCCTGCGAAGACCCAAATGCGCGCCGACCGCAAGTCCGCGCGGAGCTCTCCGTGGCGGATCTGGCGGCCGGCTTCCAGCAGGCGCTGGTGGAGGTACTGGCTGAGAAGACCGCGCGCGCGGCGCAGCGGCAGAATGCGACGGCCATCCTGGTCGCGGGCGGCGTCAGCGCCAACCAGGCGCTGCGCGCTGCCTTGCGCGCGGCCAGCGCGCTGCCCCTGCACTTCCCGCCGCTGGCGCTCTGCACCGACAACGGCGCCATGATTGCATTGGCAGCGCACTGGCGCTGGCTGGCTGGCCAGCGCGACGGGCTGGACATGGAGGTGCTGCCCCGGTGGCCCCTGGGCGCGCCTCACTCCTTCTCGTAGGGCGTGCCGATGGCCGAGGGCGCCCGCGCCCGGCCCACCAGCCCGGCCAGCACGATGATCGTCACCAGATAAGGCGTCATCTGCAGGAACTGCGGCGGCAGGGTGACGCCCAGAATCTGGAAGCGGGTCTCGAGCGCGCTGGAAAAGCCGAAGAGCAGTCCGCCGCCAAAGGCACCGAAAGGCAGCCACTTGCCGAAAATCATGGCGGCCAGCGCAATGAAGCCGCGCCCGGCGGTCATGTTGTCGTCGAAGGTGCCGGTCGTCTCCAGCGAGAGCCAGGCGCCCGCCAGCCCCGCAATGAATCCGGCAATGATGACGTTGATCCAGCGCGTGCGCTGAACGTTGATGCCCAGCGTGTCAGCCGCGCGCGGGTTCTCGCCGACGGCGCGCGTGCGCAGGCCCCAACGCGTGTAAAACAGGATGAGGTGCGTCAGCAGCAACAGGATGAACATCATGTAAAAAATCGGTTTGCCGCTGAAGATCACCTCCTCCAGCAGCGGAAAGAGCAGGTCGCCAAAGAGCGGGATGCCGCCCAGCTGGTCGAGCAGGCTGCGCAGGGGCGGGAAGTTCGCTATCTGCTCAAAAGGCACTGCCTGCAGCGTCTCGCGGCCGGCGTCCTGGGCGCTGAGCAGAATCTCGCGGCGCATGAAACTGGTCAGGCCCACGGCCAGAATGTTGATGACGGTGCCGCTGACGATCTGGTCAGTGCGGAAGGTGATCGAGAGCCAGGCGTGCAGCGCGGCCATGACGCCGCCGGCCAGCACGGCGAAGATGACGCCGATGAAGATTGCGCTGCTGTTGTCCATGCTCGGGGCGATGAGCGAGAAGGCCACGAAACCAAAGGCCGCCCCGGTCAGCATCATGCCTTCAATGGCGATGTTGATGACGCCGGAACGCTCGCACCACAGGCCGGCCATCGAGCCGATGACGATGGGCGTGGCGAGGCGCAGACTCGAGGCCAGCATGCTGACGGCGTTGGTGCTGCGTCCGGCGGCGGCCAGGATGAGGATGGTGGGGAAGAGCAGCAGCGCGGCCAGCAGCATGGCCCGGAAGTGGAAGCGCTTCAGCCGTCCGCCAAGTAGCAGTCCAGGGGCGCCGGCGATGACGTACCAGGCGCCAACCACCAACAGCCAGGGCTGCACCGCAATCTCAAGACCGGCCTGGCGCCCGGCCGTCAGCCGGGTGATCGTATCTCCCGGCACCTGTGGCGCGGCGTAGAGCAGCAGCCACAACCCCAGCAGCACGAACACCAGCGAGAAGATGCCGCTGCGCGTGATGCGGGCGCCTTCGCGAAAACGCTCGCGCCAGCCGGCCGCCGCGGGCGCAAGCTCCATGGTCGCCACGGTCAGCCTCCCCAGCCCTTCGAGAACATCGCCGCTTCCAGCTCCTCGACGCTGGCCTGCGGCACGCGCCACAGGTAGCGAATGATGGAATCCGCCGCGATGAACATGATAATCAGCGCCTGAATGATGATGACGAGATCAATGGAAATGTTGGCGTTCACCTGCATCAGCGGCGCGCCGGTCAGCAACGCGCCCCAGAGAAAACCGGCAGGAATCATGTTGCGCGGATTGGTACGCGCCAGCAGGGCCACGGCGATGGCATCGAAGCCGAGGCCGGCGAAAAACTCCGGCTGCAGGTTGAACTGCACGCCGACCACCTGAATCGTGCCGGCGATGCCTGCCAAGGTGCCGCTAATCGCCATGGCCAGCACGATATTGAGGCGGACGTTCATGCCAGCGTAGCGCGCCGCGTTCGGGTTTGCGCCCACCGTGCGCAGCTCAAAGCCCGGCGTGGTGCGGTTGAGGAACCAGTCCGTGAACCACACGGTCAGCACCATAATCACCAGACCGAGGTGCAGGTTGTCGCGCACGGCGATGCCGGAGAGGAAGAGGCCGATCGCCAGCACCAACACGCCCCATAGCAGCGGCCGCACAAGCAGGCGCGGGTTGCCGCGCAAGGCATGACGCCGGCGCCACAGTAGCCAGAGCGCCACCAGCAGGCCGGCCAGGACGAACCATTGCGAGCCAATCTGGCTGAAGACCGGCAGCCGCGCCGAGTCAGCGATGAAGGGCGTGCGCGGCAGGCTGGCCTCGGGGTCGCGCAACAGGCCAGGCGTCTTGATTAGCCAGTCCACCGTGAGGATGGCGATGAAGTTGAGCATAATGGTCGTGATGACCTCGTGGGCCCCCGTCCAGGCGCGCAGCGCGCCCGGCAGCGCCCCCCAGAGAAAGCCGCCCAGCATGCCGCCCAGCAGCACCAGCGCCAGATGCAGGACGCCCGGCAGCTCGCTCAGGGACGGCGTAAAGCCCAGCACCACGGCGACGATGGCGCCAGCGTAGAGCTGGCCTTCGGCGCCGATGTTGAAGAGGCCGGCCTTGAAGCCCAGCGCCACCGCCAGACCGGCGATGACGAAAGGAATCGAGCGCACGAACATGCTCTCCAGGTTGGGGATGATGAGCATCAGGACGCGCTGGCCCAGGCGCAGCCAGGCCACTTCCGGCCGGTCGTCAGCGGGGTCGTCGGGCGTGTTGGCGCTGTCCTCGTAGATCACGCCCAGAGAGCCCTGCGGCGCCCGGTCGAGCAGCAAGCGGTTGCCAGGACGCCGCACGATCAAATTGCTGGTCAGGGCGTCGGCCAGCTCCAGCTCCAGCGCTGCGCGCGCGCTGTCCGCATTCAGCAACACCTCGTCATCGATCAAGCGCCGCAGCAGCGTGAACTGCTCGCTGGCGGCGGCGGCGTCGCTGATGCCGGCGCGCTCCAGCGTCTGCAGCGTCCCCAGCAGCTCGCGCGCATCCTCTGTCGTCTCTTCCGCCAGGCGCACGATCAGGTCGGCATCCGCGCCCGCAGGCTCCAGCTCAAGCCCGCGCGCCAGCTCCAGTTGAGCCAGCAGGCGCGTCAGCGTGACGATGCCTTCGCTGTTGACCAGGCGCATCTGCGCCAGCAGCGCATCGTCATTGATGCTGGCGGCTGCGGGCGCGAGCGCCTCCAGTTGCGCGCGCAACTGCGCCAGATCGGCGTCGGGGTCGGCCCAGGCTTCGGCCAGACGGCGCACGTCGCCGCGCGACAAGGCGTCAAGCTCCGCCAGCAGCGGACGCATGTCACTGAGCGTCCCGGCGCCGATACTGCGGATGGCGGGCAGGCGCGTGCCCAACTCATCGAATGCCTCGTCTGTGAGCTCGTAACGCTCCAGCAGGGCGGCCCAGGCGCCCAGTTCCTCCACGTCGGCAGCGGCCAGACGCGCGGTCGCGCGGCCCAGACGGCCCAGGTCGCGCGCGCTCATATCCTCCTGCGCCAGCAGCTGCCGCGCCAGCCCAAGGTCCTCATCGGTGACCAGCTCGTTGATAACGATGCCGGTCGCGCCCTCGATGAGCGCGCTGTAGGCCACACCGGCGATGTGCAAGCCCTGGCTCAGGCTGCCGCCGGCGCCGGTGAAGACGATGAAGGGAATGCCGATAATGAAGGCCGTGACGACGGCCATCACCGGCACCAGCCTCGGCGAGATGCGGGCCCAGGCGCGCAAGGGCGCCGGCATACTGCGCGCGCTGCGGCCTTCAGTCACCAGGCGTCTCGCCGGCGCGCACGCCCGCCATCAGCAGGCCGACCTGTTCGCGTTCGGCCTGATCCGCGGGCAGGGTGTCGATGATGCGGCCGCTGTAAATGACGGCGACCCGGTCGGCCAGCGAGAGGACTTCATCCAGCTCGGCGGAGACCAGCAGGACGGCCGTGCCCTCGTCGCGCATGCGTATGATCTGGCCGTGGATGAACTCGATCGAGCCGACGTCAAGGCCGCGCGTGGGTTGCGCCACGATGAGCAGACGGCTGAGGCGTGAGAACTCGCGCGCGACGATGGTCTTCTGCTGGTTGCCGCCGGACAGGCTGCCGAGACGGACATAGATGCCGGGCGTGCGCACGTCATATTCCTCGACGAGGCGCCGGGCGTAGTCGTCCCTGGCGTCATCGTCGGCGAGGATGCCGCGCGCGAAAGGGCGCTGCCAGTAGTTCTGCAGCACCAGGTTGTCCACCACCGGGAAGCTGATGATCATGCCGTCCTTCTGGCGGTCTTCCGGCACGTGCGCCACGCCTTCCGCAGTGATCTGGCGCGGCGTGTCGTCAGTTACGTCGCGCCCTTCCAGCAGGATGCGTCCGCCGGCGACGCTGCGCATCCCACTGATGGCCTCCACCAGCTCGGTCTGGCCGTTGCCCTGCACACCGGCCACGCCCAGAATCTCGCCGGCGCGCACCTGCAGCGCCAGCCCGTTCACGGCCGGCAGGCCACGGTCATCCAGCACGTTCAGTTGCTCGATGACCAGCACCGGCTCGCCCGGCTGCGCCGCTTCCTTCTCCACCTGCAGGATGACGTCGCGGCCGACCATCATGGAGGCCAGCGACTGTTGCGTGGAGCGCTCCGGCTCCGCATGGCCGGCGACGCGCCCGTCGCGCAGCACCGTGATGTGGTCGCAGATTTCGAGCACTTCCTTCAGCTTGTGCGTGATGAAAATGATGCTCACGCCGCGCGCCTGCAGCGTGCGCATGATGGCGAAGAGGCCCTGCGTCTCCTGCGGCGTCAGCACAGAAGTTGGCTCATCGAGGATGAGGATGTCGGCGTGGCGATACAGCGCCTTGATGATCTCGACGCGCTGCTGCACGCCCACCGGCAGGTCCTCGACCAGAGCATCGGGATCGACGGCCAGGCCGTACTGGCCGGAGATTTCGAGGATGCGCGTGCGCGCGGACTGGCGGTCGAGGAAGGGGCCGCGCGTACTCTCGTTGCCCAGCATGATGTTCTCGGTGACCGTGAGCACGGGCACCAGCTGGAAGTGCTGGTGCACCATGCCGATGCCCAAGGCGATGGCGTCGTTGGGGTTGCGGATGTTGACCTCGCTGCCGTTGACGAGGATGTCGCCTTCGTCCGGGCTGTAGAGGCCGTAGATGATGTTCATCAGGGTGGACTTGCCGGCGCCGTTTTCGCCCAGCAGGCCCAGCACCTGGCCCTTGTGCAGCGTCAGGTCGATGTGGTCGTTGGCCAGCACGCCGGGGAAGCGCCGGGTCAACCCGCGAACCTCGAGTACCGCCGTCGCCTCGCTCACACGCTCCGCCTGGCTCCCCGTCCACCTCACCAGTCATGCGAGTATAGCCGCTTGCCGCGTGCAGGGACAAAACATGCGTCTGTGATACGATGGCCGGCCGGGCCACGTGGCAGGAGTGCATCATGGACAACAAGCCCATCGTACGTATGCAGGTGACCGTGAACGCGACGGCGGAACGGGCCTGGGCGGCGCTGACCGACAGCGGCGCGCTGGAAGCCTGGTTCGCCGAACACGCGGCGGTTGACCTGGACGGTGGCCGCTACGACTTCTGGGGCCAGTACAGCGCCGGCACGCCGAATAGAGAAGCCGGACATCACCCCCTGCAGGGCTGTGAACCGGGCCGCTGGCTCGAATATTCCTGGCGCCGCGGAGAACTCGACACTATCGTGCGCCTCACGCTGCATCCACGCGGCGAGCGCTGCATTGTGGCACTGGAGCACAGCGCCGGCAGCAACCGGCACGAAGACGACATTGCGCCCTACGCATTAGCCGACGAGTGGTTCATCGCGCTGGAGAACCTGCGCCGCTGGCTGGACGGCAAGGCGGCGGATATCCGCATCCCCTGGTCGCAACACCTGCTCGGCAACATCGAAATCAGCTGCCTGGTGGACGCGCCGGCCAGTCGCGTCTGGGCCGTGCTCTGTGAGGAGCGCGAGCTGGAGCGCTGGATGGCGACGGCGGCGCAGATCGAGCTGCGCGTGGGCGGCGCCTACGAGCTGGGCTGGCCGGGCATGCAGCCCATGTGCATCCAGCAACTGCAGCCGCAGCGCCTGCTGGTCTACAGCATGAGCGACGAGGACGAGCCTGAGGCCATTGTGCGCTGGACGCTGCAGGAAGAAGCGGGCGGAACACGGCTGTCCCTGCTCAACAGCGGCTACGCGCCCGACGATGACACTTCAGGCCTGCACGTCGGCTGGCGCAACTTCCTCGGCTGGGCGCGCTCCGCGGCCGAATACGGCGCCGACTGGCAGCCGCCGCTGCTGCAACTCTCGCCGACGGCCATCGCCTTCCCGCGACTGATGCTTGACCTGCAGCATGAGCTGGTGTGGCGGGACTGAGGGCCTTCAGCAACGGTAGCGAAAACAGCCGGCCACGTGGTCGTTGACCAGGCCGCAGGACTGCATGTACGCGTAGCAAATGGTCGGGCCGACGAAGCGGAAGCCACGGCGTTTGAGGTCCGCCGCCAGCGCACACGATTCCGGAGTCTCGGCGGGCACCTCTTCCATACTCTGAAAGCAGTTCAAACGTGGCTGGCCATCGACAAAAGCCCACAGAAATCGCGCGAAGCCGCCGCAGTCGGCCTGCACTTGCAGGAAGGCCTGCGCGTTGCTGACCACGCTGCGGATCTTGGCGCGGTTGCGGATGATGCGCGCGTCGGCCAGCAGCGCAGCAATCTTCGCCTCGTCGTAGCGCGCCACGACTTCCGGCTCGAAGTTGTCGAAGAGCAACTGGTAGGCGGCGCGTCGCTGCAGGATACTGTTCCAGCTCAGGCCGGCCTGCGCGCCCTCCAGCGAGAGCATCTCGAAGAGCATGCGCTCGTCGCGCACCGGCGCGCCCCACTGCTCGTCGTGGTAGGCCAGCATCAGCGGATCGCTGCCGGCCCAGGCGCAGCGCTGCACTGTCATCCAGCCTCACCCGCGTCGAGCAGGGCCGCCAGCACCTCCTCCAGCGGGGGCGTCTCCGGCGCGTCCTTGAAGACACTGAGGCGCCGGTAGACCTCGGCCGCGCCCTGGTGGAAGTCGCCGGGCAGACCGGCGCCGTCGAAGGTCGCGGCGATCTCTTCCATCTCGCCGGTGAAGCGCCAGGCCTTGGACGTCACATTGCGCGTGCGGCGCGGGGCTTCCTCGACCAGCGCCATGCCGCTGCGCGCCCATTGCTGCTGCAGTTCGTCGCGCACGCCCAGCGCCTCGGCCGTGCCCAGCACAGCCGCCAGCAGCGCCGTCGTGCCCTTGGTCCAGCTGGCGAAGACCATCTTCAGCGCCGAAGCCCGGCCCACCTCACCTTCCAGGATGCGCGTCTCCAGCGGCCCGGCCGCGAAGAGCGCGGCGGCTTGCGCGGACGCCTCCCCGCTGAGGATCATCCAGGTGCTGTCCGGTTTCCAGGCCGGGCCGCCGATGATGCTGCCATCGACGAAGGTTGCACCCGCCTCCTCCATGTCCGCGGCCATGCGCTGCGCGCGCTGCGGCGCGATGGCGTTGGCATCCAGGTAGAGCCCGGCGAAGCCCTGCGCCAGGGCGGCGTCAGCGACCGCGGTGGCGGCGTCCGGCGGACAGACGCTGACCAGCGCGTCGGCCTGCGCACATAGCGCCGCCAGGTCCGGCACTTCGCGCAGCTTGTGCGCCGTGGCGCGCTCGCGCGTGTCTGCGCTGCGCCCCTGCGTCACCCAGCTAACCTCGTGACCGCTGTTTTGCATGCTGGCCGCGATTGAAATGCCCATCTCGCCCGGATGCAGGATTCCAGTTTTCACATCAGTCTCTCCGGCTACAATATCAAGCTGTCAGTATACCCGCGGGCGCGGTGGATTTTGTAACGCCAGCCTGGCGCAGCCCGTAGTGCCTGACACAGGCGCACTCACCTGCGCCTGATCCTCAGGGAGAATTCATGCCATGCGCATCATCGTCCACACCGGCAAGGGCGGTACCGGCAAGACCAGTATCTCCGCCGCCACCGCGCTGCGCTGCGCGGAGGCCGGCCTGAAGACGCTCGTCATCAGCACCGATACTGCCCACAGCCTGGCCGACTCCTTCGAGCGCGACATCGGCCCGGAGCCCGTCGCCATCTGCGACAATCTCTGGGCCCAGGAAGTCGACGTGCGCCACTCGATGGACAAGTACTGGGGCGACATCCAGCAGCGCCTGTTGCGTATGTTCCGCCACCAGGAACTGGAGGAACTGGTCGCCGGCGAGGTGACCATCCTGCCCGGCCTGGAAGAGGGCGCACATCTGCTGTGGATCAACCATTACTACGAACAGGACGAGTACGATGTGCTCATTGTGGACGCCGCCCCCACCGCCGAGACGCTGCGCCTGCTCAGCCTGCCGGACGTCACGCGCTGGTGGTTCACGCGCATCCTGACGCTGGCGCGCGGCGCCAACCGCGTGCTGGGGCCACTGAACAGGGCCCTCGGCAAGGGCGACAGCCACGCCGACGGCGACGCCATCGAGCAGCTCGAGTTGCTCTTCACGACGCTGAACCGCGTGCGCGAACTGCTGGCCGACCCGCAGATCAGCAGCATGCGCCTGGTCGTCAACCCGGAGCGCATGGTCATCCGCGAGACGCAGCGCACCTGGACCTGCCTCAACCTCTACGGTTACGCCGTGGACGCCATCCTCTGCAATCGCGTCCTGCCTGAGGAAGTGCGCGACCCCTGGTTCGCGCCAGCGAAGAAACGCCAAGCCGAAAATCTCGAGCTGATTCGCGAGGCTTTCGGCGAGCTACCGCTGCTGACGGCGCCCCTGCTGGGGCTGGAACCAGGCGGTCTGGATGCCTTGCGGCAACTGGGCGACGCGCTTTACGGGGAACGCAACCCGGCGGAGCGCCTGTTCGCGGGCGAAACACATCGCATCAGCAGCGCGCCCGACGGCGGCTATCTGCTGACGGTGCCCTTGCCCTTCGCGCGCAGCAACGACCTCGACCTCTTCCGCTCACGCGACGAACTGACGCTGCGGGTGGGCCGCTGGCGCCGCAACTTCGTGTTGCCCTACACGCTGGCCGGGCTGGAGATTGAAGGCGCACGTTTCGAGAACGCCTGCCTGAACATTCACTTCCGCGCGGCGGACGCAAGCCCCGCCGCGCCCTGAAGCAGCGTTAGTCCGTGCTGACGCGGACGCGCAGGCGCATGCCGCGTTTGCGTTTGGCCTTTTCGGTCGGCGCAGCCGGCTCATCAACGTCGGCAGCTGCCTCTCCGCAAAGGCCGGCCTCTTTACATTCGGCGGCCATCCCGGCGAAGTTCCCGATGAGCAAACGGAAGCCCGCCAGGCTGGTCGCGCCGGCGTCCTTGATGTGGCGCTCAAACTCCGGCGTGCCCAGCTTTTCGCAGGCCCTGCCGGCCGCTGCCAGCGCGCGCTGCTGATAGTCGAGGAAGTCGACCAGGGTTGCCTTGGCCTCCGCTTCCATTTCCGCTTCCAGCCCGACCTTCTCCTGTTCGTTCATACAGCGCCCCGTTTCTTCATCGTCGGCATGAATGGCCAAACGTCTTGATGTGTTGTGTCTACGCGCGGTGTGGCGCCCTGGTTCAATAACCGCGGTCGCGGTCGTAGAGGTTGAGCAGGGGCTCGTTTTGCAGGTAGCGGCGCAGGTTTTCGCTGAAGAGCGCCGCGGCCTTTTCGTGATATTGTCGCATGTTGCCGGCAATGTGCGGCGTGATGATCACGTTGTCCAGGCCCCACAGCGGGCTGGAGCCAGGTAGCGGCTCCTGCTCGAAGACGTCCAGCGCGGCCCCTGCGATGCGCTCCGCGGCCAGCGCGGTAATGAGCGCGGCCTCATCGACGATGGCTCCGCGCGAGACGTTGATGAGCACGGCGTTGGGCTTCATGGCCTCCAGCATGGCCGCGTCAATCAAATGTTGCGTGCCGAAAGTGAGCGGCAAGGTCAGGGCGACAAAATCGCAGACGCCCAGCATCGAGGCCAGCGCCTGAGGCGGATAGAGCCGCGTCGGGATTTCTGCCTGTGGATCACCGAGGCCCTGTTCCATATAGCGTTCCGCATAGCGCTCCGCAGCGGCAGACTGACGCAGGTCGCGGCGCATGGCCACCACCGTCATGCCGAGGCAGTCCGCCAGGCGCGCCAGCTCGCGGCCGATGCTGCCATAACCGACGATGCCCAGGGTCTGGCCGCGCAGCGTGTCTGACGTGCGGCCCGAGCGATCCCATTCGGCGGCTGCCTGGCGGCGCTGGAAATGCGGCAGACGACAGGCGAAGGCCAGCATCATCGCGAGACAATGCTCGGCGATGGGCGTGGCGTGAATGCCGCTGGCCGTGGTGATGGCGACGTCCTCGGCGGCGAGAATGGGCTTGCCGAGCAGGTGATTGATGCCGGCGCTGTGCAGCTGGATCCAGCGCAGCCGCGGCGCCTGTTCCGGCAGCGGAATGAGGCGCGAGGCGTAGAGGACTTCCGTATCGGCCCAGACGCCGGCGGGCACCTGCGGGAAGTGACGTTCCACCCGCAGCCGCGGCGCGAGCGCGGCCAGGCTCTCGACGAGCTCGTCCGCAAAATCCATCGCCACCACCACCTGGATGCGCTCTTCGGACATCCTGCTCCCCCGCTGCTTCTGTCATTAACCAGCGATGCTATAGTAGGATGTCCGGCGGCGCCCTGCAAGCGCCCGCCCCGCGCCACAGGGCACGAGGTCCGCCCATGACACAGCCCGCGCCCGTAAGCGCGCTCAGTAATCGACAAATCATGCGCGCCGCCCTGGTGGTGTTGCTGGGCTTCGTCGCCAGCGGCCTGCTGGGCGTGTTGCGCACGGCCATCATCTCCGCGACCTTCGGGGCAGGCGCGGCGCTGGACGCCTTTTTCCGCGCGCAGCAACTGCCGGAGTTGATCTTTGTGATGGTGGCGGGCGGCGCGCTGGGCTCCTCCTTCATCCCGGTCTACGCTCGCCTGCGCGCGCAGGACGAGGCGGCCGCCTGGCGCCTGGCCAGCGCTTCCATGACGCTGTCCGCGCTGGCGGCGGGTGTGCTGGGAGCCCTCGTTTTTCTGCTGGCGCCGCTCATCACGCGCTTCATCCTGGCGCCATTGGCCGAGCCTGAATTGCAGGCGCTGACCACTGACCTGATGCGCGCCATGATGCTGACGCCGCTGGTCTTCAGCGTCAGCGGCCTGCTGATGGGCCTGCTGCACGCGCACCACCGCTTCCTGCTGCCGTCCATCGCCATCAGTATGAACAACATTGGCCTGATGATCGGCGCGCTGCTGATCGCCCCGGCGCTGCCGGCGGTCGCGGGCGCCGCCCAGGTGGGGAACGCCAACGTCCACGGCCTGGCCTGGGGCGCCGTGCTCAGCGCGTTGCTGCATCTGCTGGTGCAGTTGCCCGGCCTGCGCGGACTGGGGGCGCAGTTGCGGCCGCTGCTGGACTGGCGCAACCCGGCCGTGCGCAACGTACTTCGTTTGATGGCGCCACGCGTGCTGGGGCTGGCCGTGGCGCGCATTAATTTCCTCGTCAACGCGGCCTTCACGTCTGCCATGGTCGTTGGCAGCATCAGCGCCCTGACGACCGCCTTCACGTTGCTCTTTTTCGCGCTGGGCATCATCGGCCAGAGCCTCGGCTCGGCGCTCTTCCCCACGCTGGCGGCCCTGGCGGCGGAAAACGACATGACCGGCTTTCGCGCGCGCCTGGTCAGCGGCCTGCGCAGCGCGCTCTTCCTCGCCTTCCCGGCCACGGTCATGTTGATCCTGCTGGGTCAGCCGCTGGTCACCACGCTCTTCGAACGCGGCGAATGGCGGGCCGAGAGCAGCGCGGCGACGGCGTGGGCGCTGGCCTTCTACGCCACCGGCATAGCCGGTTTCGTCGTGCTGGAGCTGCTTTCGCGCGCCTTCTACGCGCTGGAGGACACGCGCACGCCGGTAACCATCGGCGTGGCGGCGTTGCTGGCCAACATTATGCTCAGCCTGCTCTTCATCCGCGTCCTCGGCGAGCCCGACAGCCTCGCGCGCGGGCCCTTCGCCGGCCTCGCGCTGGCCAACGCGTTCACCACCAACCTGGAGGCGCTGCTGCTGTGGTGGCTGCTGCGGCGCCGCCTCGGCAGCCTGGAGGAACGGGCTATCCTGCGCAGCGCGCCGGCGCTGCTGCTGGCCACGGCGGGGCTGGGCGCCGTGCTGTGGCTGCTGCAGCCGCTGCCGCCGCTATGGCAGCTGGTCGGCGGCGGCGCGCTCGGCCTCGCCGTCTTTCTCGGCCTGGGAATTCTGTTTGGACTTGAGGAGGCGCGCGCCCTGCCGCGGTTGATATTCGCGCGGTTGCGGCGCTGAGCCCCTAGTCCTGCAGCGCTGCGACGCCGTCGTCTTCGTCTGCCTCCGCGGCCAGCTGGCGGACGCGCAGTTCCGCCTTGTCCAGCAGCGACTGGCAGTGCGCGGCCAGCTGGCGCCCCTGCTCGAAGAGCGTGACCGACTCATCCAGCGTCAGCTCGCCGCGCTCGAGGCGTTCAAGGATGCTCTCAAGCTCGGCCCAGGCCTCCTCAAAAGAGCGTTCTGCGATAGCGCTCATGGCTCTCCCTGTCCTCTACGCGCAGTGGCAGTTCGCCATCGCGCAGTTGCGCCAGCAGGGCGTCGCCGACGCCCGCCTCGTCCACGCTGGTCACGCGCGCGCCATCCTGAACCTGAGTCAGCAGGGCGTAGCCGCGCTGCAGAATGGCCTGGGGATCGGCCGCGCCGAGGGCCGCCGTCCCTTCGGCCAGGCGCGCCGCCAGCGCGCTGTGCGCAGTATGCCAGGCGCGCTGCAACCGCAGCTCCTGGTCATCCAGGCGTTGCCGCAGCGTCGCCAGCTCGCGCAGCGGCGAGAGATGCATGAGGCTGCGGCGGCTCGCGCCCAGCCGGTCCGCCAGCAGCGCCAGACGCGCGCGCTGCAAGGCCTCAAGCCGCGCTTGCGCGCCAGTGAGTTGCTGCTGCACCTCGCCGAGGTCCGGCGTGACCAGCTCGGCAGCGGCCGAAGGCGTCGGCGCGCGCAAATCAGCCACAAAGTCCGCGATGCTGAAATCCGTCTCGTGGCCGACGCCGCTGACTACCGGCAGGCGGCTGGCGGCGATGGCACGCGCCAACGCCTCGTCGTTGAAGGCCCACAGGTCCTCAATGCTGCCGCCGCCGCGAATCAGCAGGATGACGTCGACCTCGGCGCGGGCGTTGAGGCGCGCCAGCGCGGCCCGCAGCTGCGCCGGCGCGTCCATGCCCTGCACAGCGGCCGGGCTGAGCCAGACCTGCGCCAGCGGGTAGCGGCGCCGCAGCACGTTGCAGACGTCCTGGAAGGCGGCGGCCTGGGGCGAGGTCACCACGCCGATGACGCGCGGGAAGGCCGGCAGCGGCCGTTTGCGGGCCTCGTCGAAGAGGCCTTCCGCTTCCAGCGCGCGCTTTAGCTGCTCGAACTGGGCGTAGAGCTCGCCCACGCCCAGCGGCCGCAGTTGCGTGGCGTAGAGCTGATACTCGCCGCGCGGTTCGTAGAGGCCGATGTGCCCCAGCGCCTGCACCGCGTCACCTTCCTGCGGCACGAATCGCTGGCGGCCGGCGGAGGAACGCCACATGACGCAGCGCAGGCTGGCGTTGGCGTCCTTGAGCGTGAAGTACCAATGGCCGGAACGGGCGCGCGTCATGTTGGAGATCTCGCCGCTGACGGCGACGTCCTGCAGGCTTTCGTCGCCCTCGAGCAGGGCGCGGATGCGGGCCGTCAACTCGGCCACGGTCCAGGACCAGGTCATGGCGTTCTCCAGCCGGACAGGATTGCGCAGTATACCCCGCGGCCCTATAATCCGGCAGACTTCGGGCAGGGACGGGAGTGCAGTGCAATGGCCTGGCTGACCGTCAGCGAGCGGATGCCACCCCGGGGCCCGGTTTGTGCGGCCCGTGAGCGGGCAACAAGAAGATTGCGGGGAGCAGAGCAATGGCCTATCTGACCGTCAGCGAGCGTGAGGCGCTGCAACGTGAGCTGGAGCAACTGAGCTTCGGGCGCGCCAACGGCCGGCTGAAGCGCATGGACCCCATGGGCCGCATGGCCTATTACCGCAACGCCCAGCGCACCGGTCAGTGGGTCACGCGCCACATTCTGGCCGGCCTCGGCACGCAGGTCACGCTGGTCGAGGTCAACCTGGCGCGCGAGACCGACAGGCCCGCGCGCGTCCGCAACGAATACACCCTGGCCGAGGTCATCGTGGAAGCGACTGCCGACAACCGCAACTGATCCAGCTGATCTGCACTGGAGACCCCATGCTCTATAGTTTGTCCCCCAGGCGCGACCTTACGCTGACGCAGCGGCTGCTGGCCATTGCCGCGCTGACTGCCTTGACCGCCATCGGCGCGCGCATCACCATCCCGCTCGAGCCGGTGCCCTTCACCTTCCAGGTCCTCGCCGTCCTGCTGGCCGGCATGCTGCTCGGCGCGCGCGACGGGGCGCTCAGCCAACTGGCCTATGTCGGTCTCATCGCATTGAATCTGCCGCTGGATGCCCGCGCGCTGGGCGTGGCAGCGCTGGGTGGCGCAACAGCTGGCTACATATATGGATTCGTTGTGGCGGCCTATGGGGTGGGCTGGATTGTTGAGCGGGCCGCGGAGCGCGCCTGGCAACGCTGGCTGTCCGGCGTCCTGGGCGTGATCATCATCTACGCCTTCGGCCTGCGCGTGCTGATGAGCGTTACCGGGATGGATTTCAACGCTGCGTGGGCGGCGGGCGTGGCGCCCTTCATCGCCTTCGATCTGGTCAAGGCGGCGCTGGCTGCGTCCCTGTTGTACGCCGGTCGGCGCCTGATCCTGCCTGGCTGAGCCGGACCTACAACTTCTCCAGATCTTCTTCCGTCAGCGTCAGGCCGAGGATGTTGTAGCCGGCGTCGACGTGCACCACCTCGCCGGTTACGGCGCTGCCCAGTTCCGAGGAAAGCCAGAGCGCAGTGTTGCCGACGTCGTCCGCAGAAACCGCGCGCCGCAGCGGCGCGGCCTGTTCTGCATAGCGCAACATCAAACGGAAGCCGGGCACGCCGGCGGCGGCCAGGGTCTTGATAGGGCCGGCGCTGATGGCGTTGACGCGGATGCCCTGCGGGCCGAGGTCGCTGGCCAGATAGCGCGTGATGGCTTCCAGCGCCGCCTTGGCGATGGCCATCACGTGATAGCGCGGCATCACCTTCTCGGAGGCGTAATAGGTCATGCTGAGCATGCTGCCGCCTTCTGTCATCAGGGGGGCGGCGCGTCTGGCCATGGCGATCAAACTGTAGGCGCTGATGTCGAGCGCCATGCTGAAGCCGGCGCGCGAGATGTCGACGAAACGACCGCCGAGGTCCTCGCGGTTGGCGTAGGCCACGGAATGCACGAGCGTGTCGATGCGACCGTAACGCGCGCGCACCTTGTCGAAGAGCGCGTCGAGCTGCTCGTCGCTGGCCACGTCGCAGATTTCCACGAAGTCGCAATCGACCTGCTGCGCCAGCGGCCGCACGCGCTTCTCGAGCATGGCGCCGGCGTAGCTGAGCGCGATGGTCGCGCCCTCGCTGTGCAGCTTGCGCGCGATGCCCCAGCCGATGGAGTTGCGGTTGGCCACGCCGAAGACCAGCACGACCTTGCCGTCCATCAAACCCATGTGAGTTCTCCGCAAGTCCGCTGACGGGCGCCCATGGTAGCACGGGGGCGGAGACTGCGCCATGCCATGGCATACAGGCTTGTAATTAAGAAACCCTTGAGCAGCCTGACGTTTGCGGCGGCGCAGGGCTGAGCGGACCGACACCAGTTCATGACAATTCTTTGCAAATAATTATTCCGCCTTTACTATCGCCAACGTGCTGATGGCGAAGGTTATGTCGTGCCCGCCGTCGCAAACCCGGGGACAGCGGTTCCCGGTGCCATAGCAACACCAGAGAACGAGAACAGGGTGGAGCCGCCCTGTTTTTGTTTGTGTAAGGGGAATTGATTGATGAAACTGACTGACTTGCGCTGGCTGACTTTGTCCATTCTCTTGCTGCTGCTGCTTTCGCTGTCCGGCGCAGCGGCCCAGGATGAAGGCCTGCCTGCGCCCGTGCTGGACGTTTCAGGAGCCACGGTTTCCTGGGGAGCGATCGAGGGCGCCAGCGAGTACATTCTGATCTGGTACCGGGATTACGACGTGGAGGACTACACGTCGCTGCCGGGCACAACAACCAGCTACACCTTCACCGCGCTTGAGGCGGGCGTGGCCTTCCGGGTCGAATTGTTGGCAACCGGGGACGCGGGGGCCAGCGACTGGAGCAATCCGGTAACCGTGACCCTGCCGCTGCCGACGGCAACGCCCACCAACACGGCCACAGCGACGCCCACACCCACAAATACCCTGACACCTACACCCACAGCGACGCCCACCAACACGCCAACGCCGACGCCCACGAATACCCTGACATCTACACCCACAGCGACGCCCACCAACACGCCAACGCCGACGCCGACCTTCACTCACACGCCGACGGCGACCGCCACGCCCACCTACACCCCGTCACCGACGGCCACGCCGCAGACGCTGGCCGTCCCCGCCAACGTGGCCGCGGATGCCAGCCACCGCCTGTCGTGGGGCGCTGTCGCCAACGCCTCGGGCTATCTTGTCGTCTGGAAGAGCTACGTCATCAGTGAGGACGATACCGTGGCCCGCGGTGCCCCGCGCAGCATCGCGGATCAGCCGGATACCTGGGACGGCAGCGCCGAAGCCGGCAGCGCCGGCACCAGTTACGTCATCCCCCAACCCCCTGCCGGCAAGGGTTACGTCGCCGCCGTCATGGCCCGTGGTGACAGCGTGAGATACGTCGACAGCGCTCTCAGCCAGGCCGTCAACATGGCCGATCGCCTGTTTCTTGAAAAACTGCCGCCCCCCTCCCTTACCGTCAGCGGCATCACCGTCACCTGGACCAGGGTCCCACGCGCTGCCGGTTACGTGCTCCAGAAACTCTGGCTGCCTGACGCGCCCAAGATCAGCCTGCCGCTAGCGCCCCGCAGCTACTCATTTGAGCCCGACCGGCTTATCCCCGGCAACCAGTACCAATTCAGGATAGGAACCCGGGGCAATCCTGCCCAGGGTACCATCGGCTCTGGCTGGAGCGACGATCTAATCGTCGACATCCCGCTCTCGGTGACGCCCACCTTCACGCCCTCGCCCACCAACACCCCCTCCAACACGCCGACGCCGACAGCGACGTATACGCCAACGCCGACAGCGACCCCGACCAATACAGCCACGCCGACCAACACCCCGACCAACACCCCAACGCCGACACTAACCAATACCCCCACGCCGACGGTCACGCCATCACCCACCAACACTCCCCTGCCGCGCCTCGATCGACCCCTCTTCACCGATTGCAAGAGCGGCGACGGCAGCTCGAGCCAGAACCCCTGTCTGCACTACGCCTTCGTGGCCATCTGGGATGCCGTGCCGCATGCCCAGGGTTATCGGATCGCCTGGGATTCAGGCCAGGAGAGCGGCAGCGTGGAATCGCCCAATACCTACCACCTGTTCTGGAACCTGGTCCCGGGCCGCGTCTATAGCTTCACCGTGACGGCCCTCGGCGACAACTCAGGCTTCCGCGACAGCCTGCCCTCATACGGCCGCATCACCAATATTCCGGCCACACCGCAACCCCTGCCCGCGCCCGCCAACGTGACGGGTGACGGCCTCACCATCTCCTGGGACCCCGTCTCCGGCGCCTCCGGCTTCGCTCTTGAAGCGCGCCACTTCCGCATCCGCAACCAGGGTGACGGCGGCTTCGGCTGGTCCGACGGGCCTTCCACCAGCGTCGGCGCCAGCGCCACCAGTTACACCTTCGGCAATGCGGGCACCGGCGGCCATTACAGCGTTGCGGTCTCGGCCGTCGGGGATGGCAGAAATTACATCATGGACAACGCCGCCAGCAACGCCGTGACCCTGCCCCAGACGCGGCTCGGCGCCCCGACCAACCTGCGCGCCGATGGCGACCGCATCCGCTGGGATGCCGTGTCGAACGCGGCGGGCTACCGCGTCGTGGTGATCGAGAGCAATGCCAGCGACCCGGTCGTCAACTCCGGCGAACTGTCAGCCGCGACGACTGACTACCGCCCCGGCGGCCTCCAGGCCCTGGTGGCACATCGCGTCGCCGTAATCGCCCTGGGCAACGGTTCCACCTCCCTCAGCAGCGACTGGGCCCAGGCCGAAATCTCCTTCACCCCGCCAGAGCGTGATGATGATGACGATGATGATGATGATGATGACGGCGGCGGGCCGATTGACCCGCCGACAGAAGTGCCGCCGACGGTAGTGATACCGACCCCAGACGAGTGTTACGCAGTTTTCCAATACTATACAGATTATCGGGAACGCACGTCTGGAGGGCTCTGTCTCAGAGAAGGGCGTGACTGCAGGAAGACCTGCTGGGATGACTGTAAAGGGAATGCCTGCTGGAACCATAGCTGTGGCTCCTGGTATGTTGTATGGTCTCGTCCCACCGTAGACGGTCAATGCATAACGCAAGACTGAACGTGGATAGCAACGACCGTGCTCAGTGTGATGAATTCAACACTGGGCTGGCATCGTCGACAGTTATTTCAACCTGTCCGTGCCCGCCGCGGCCAACGCCTTCGGCGTCTTCCTGATGATGCAATTTTTCCGCACCATACCGGTGGCACTGGAGGAGGCTGGTCGCCTCGACGACTGTAACCGCTTCGGCCTGCTGTGGCGCATCTTCCTGCCGCTTTCCGGGCCGGCACTGGCGACCGTCGCCATCTTCACCTTTGTGCGCAGCTGGAACGAGTTCTTCTGGCCGCTGATCGTCACCAACTCCGACGCCACGCGCACCCTGCCGGTCGGCCTAGCGACCTTCGTCGGCCGCGGGCTCTCAATGAACTTCGGCATCATCATGGCCTCGGCCGTGGTGCCACCGTGCCGGCCATCATCTTCTTCCTGCTATTGCAACGCTATTTCGTGCGCGGCATCTCCACCACCGGCCTGCGTGGTTGAACGCCAGGCGCGCTACGCTCAGGGAGACCGACTTTCACGGCTGGAGCGCGCTGCGTCTGGACAACGGCCTGGTCAGCGCGCTGGTCGTGCCGGAAATCGGCGGGCGTCTGCTGCAGTTCGCTTTGGGAGCACAACCTTTCCTCTTCGTCAATCCGAAACTGGTCGGCAAGCGCTTCACGCCGGCGGAGCACCAGGGCGACGGCAGCCTGCTCAGCTGGAAGAATTACGGCGGCGACAAGACCTGGCCGGCGCCCCAGGGTTGGGAGCGCGCTGACCAGTGGCCCGGCCCGCCCGACAACGTACTCGACAGTGGCGCCTACAGCGCTGCCTGTCAGCAGACGCAAACGGAGGCCGCCGTCACCCTGCGCAGCGCGGCCGACGCGCGCACGGGCCTGCGCATCGAGCGGCGGCTGAGCCTGACTGCGGCCAGTTCGCGTTTGCAACTCGATCTGGCCTTCGAGAACGTCGCGGCGCGCACAGTCCGCTGGTCCATCTGGGACATCGCCCAGCTGGACTGCACGGAGTCCGGGGGCGACTGCTGGCTCTACGTGCCGGTCTACCCGGACGAGCCACGTCCCTGGCATATCCTCTTCGGCGAGGAGAACGCCCAGCTGCAGCCGGACTTCCGGCCCGGGCTCTTTGCGCTCAACTACCAGGGCATCGTCAGCAAGATCGCTCTGCGCAGCCCCGGCGGCTGGCTGGCCTTCGCCGACCAGCGCGCGGAGGCGGTGCTCTGCATGCAGTTCCCGCACGAGCCCGACGCCGAATATCCCGACGGCGGCGCCACAGTCGAGTGCTGGACGGAGATGCCCGGCGCGCCCTCGCCCATCCCCATCGACTCGCCCGGCCACATTCTGGAAGCCGAGGTGCTGGGGCCGCTGCGTACCATGCAGCCGGGCGAGCGCACGGACCTGCGCATCACCTGGTCAGCCGCGCGCTGTCCCGGCCCCGTGCTGGCGGTCACGGACGCCGGCTGCGCACAGCAACGCCTGAGCGCGCAAGCGGCTGGTGAGCAGCTACAGCTGGCGGGTGTCTTCGGCGTCTTTCACCTGGGCCGCGCCGAACTGGCCTGGCTGGACGAAGCCGGTGCGAAGCTGGCGACGCTGGACTGCGGCGCGGTCAGCCCGAACGCCCCCCTGCGCATCGAGCTCGTTGCGCGTGCGCCCGCACAGGCCCGCGCCCTGCGCCTGCAACTGCGTTGTACGAACGGTGAGTTACTCGACCTGGACCAGTGCACAATTCCCTAACGAGAGGAAGACATGAGCGAAATCTGGAGCCCGCAACAGGCCAACGACTGGTTCGCGCGCGTCAGCCCGATCGTCGGCTGTAACTATTTGCCGCGCACGGCTGTCAACTCCACCGAAATGTGGCAGGCCGAGAGCTTTGACCCCGAAACTATCGATGAAGAGCTGGGCTGGGCCGCCGCCGCCGGCTACAACAGCCTGCGCATCTTCGTACAGTACCTCGTCTGGCTGCACGATCCCGACGGCCTGCTGCAGCGCATGGATCGCCTCCTGTCCATCGCCGCGGGCCACGGCATCACCGCGACCTTCATCCTCTTTGACGACTGCGCTTTCGCCGGCCGTGAACCTTACCTTGGGGTGCAGGATGACCCGAAGCCAGGCGTGCACAACAGCGGCTGGACGCCCAGCCCCGGCCTGAAGCTGGTGGAGGATCGCAGCGTCTGGCCGCAGCTGGAAGCCTACGCACGCGCGATCGTCGGCGCCTTCGGCCAGGACAGGCGCGTGCTCTGCTGGGACCTTTACAACGAGCCGGGCAACAGCGACCTGGGCGAGCGCAGCACCCCGCTGGTGGAGGCGGCCTTCGCCTGGGCGCGCATGGAAAGCCCGCAGCAACCGCTGACGACCGGGGTGTGGCGCGGCAACCGCGAGTCGAAGTTTCAGGACCCCATGTCGCAGGTGATCTTCACAGCCTCGGACGTGATTTCGTATCACTATTACGAGCTGCAGGGCCTGGATGCGATCCTGGCGCAGTGCAAGTCCTTCGGCCGCCCGGTTATCTGCACCGAGTGGTTGCACCGTCCCTTCGGGCAGACGGTTCAGGCGGCGCTGCCGATCTTCGCGCGCGAGCACATCGGCTGGTACCAGTGGGGCCTCGTGGCCGGGCGCACCCAGACCTACCTGGACTGGCGCCGCGAGCGCAACAGCGCGCCGCTGGGTCGCTGGCAGCATGATGTGTTTCATCCCGACGGACGGGCCTATGACGAGGCCGAGATCGCGTTGATTCGCAACTTCGCCTTCGAGTGAGGCGGAGGCTTCAGTCGAGCGTGCCGGCCTGGGACAGCACCTGTTCGGGGGCGTGTTGCAACTGCAGCTCACGCGCGCTGACGCGGCTGAGCGCGTACAGCGCCAGCGCCATCCCGGCCGTTTCAATGAGGAACACGGACGCATAGGCCAGCGGGATTTCTGCGCCAGCCAGCAGCGCAAGATCTCGTAACACGCCGCCGCCAACCACGCCTGCGCCGCGCGCCAGGGTGACGACCAGGGTCCAGAAGCCGAGGAAGGTGCCGGCGCGCCCGACGGGGCTCATGTCCATCATCAGGCCCAGCGTGCCGATGTTCCACAGCCCCAGGCCCAGACCCATCAGGATCAGGCCAGGCGTGATGAGGTGGCGCAGGCCGCCGAGGGAGGCGATGGCGAAGAGCGCGAAAGTGGCAATCAGCAACAGCACGCCGCCCGTTGCCAGGCGTGAATTATTGAGCGCCCGGAAGCGACGTGACAGCATGAGGGAAAGCAGCGAACCCACAATCGACATGCCACCCCACCAGGCGGCGAAGCGCGTCGTCTCCTCAACGCTCATCCCGAAAACCTCGGCGCCGAAGGGCTCCAGCACCAGGTCCTGGACGAAGGCGAAAGCCATCGAGAGACTCAGGTAGAAGAGGAACCAGCGCGTGCGCGGTTGCTGCCAGACAAACCTCAGGTCGGCGCGAAAGGAAGTCTCTGCGGCAGGCGTCTTCTTGACACCGCGATGCCGTTTCTCTTCCCCCAGCAGGGCGAAGAACCACAGCCCGCCCAGCACCAGCGCCGCCACGACGAAGACCTGCGCCAGGCGCCCGGGATCCAGGCTGTTGCTGCCCTCGTCGCCTGAGGGCAACATGATCGAAAAAAGAATGCCGCCAAGGGTGAAGCCCAGCAGCAGGAAGGTCCATACCAGACCGACGGCGCGGCCGCGTTGTTCGGCACGGGCGCGATCATGGAGCAGGGCCAGAAAGGTGCTGCCGGAGACAGCAACGCCGAAGCTAAAGACCAGCAGCGAAATTGTGATGGCCAGCCAGAGCAGGGCCGGGTTTGCCGCGCCGCGGGCCAGCGTGGCCGTCGCCAGACCCAGGCTGAACAGGCTGAGCGCCATCAGCGCGCGCCCGACCCAGATCCAGGTCAGGCGCCGGTAACCGCCCAGCAGATGCGCATCCGACATGCGCCCGGCCCACAGGCCCAGCGGCGCCAGAAAGTAGCGCAGGCCCAGCAGCAGGCCGACCGGCGTGGCGCTGTAGCCCAGGTCACTGATCATGACGCGATTCCACAGGCCGGTGGTCAACACGTCCGCCATGCCCGAGCCCAGGTGGAAGAGGCCGTACTTCAGGTTGCGTGCGAGGGAGAGGCCCATGCGTCCTTCACAGGGTTACTTGTGCAAAATGGTACAAAATGCCCGGGGCCATGTCAAGCATGGCCATCTGGCGCGCGGCGCCCGCGCAGCTCGTCAAAGGGCGCGCAGCCAGCCGCCACGGCCTCACTGATCTGCTCGACGGCGCGCAAGGCGGCCGCGTGCTCATGCGCGGACAGGATCAGCTCGGCGAACTCGTCCTCGTCCAGCAGTTGCAAGGCGCCATCCGGCCCGACGAAGACGTCCAGCGCGAGGTCATCGGCGCTGACGCACTGTTCCCCGAGCCGGGCCGGGCGCGTGATGTTGCAGTACCAGCCCTTCAGCGCCCCGCTGGCGCCGTCCTCGATGCGGAACACGTTGTACCAGCGCGCGCTGTAGAACCACTCGGTGAAGACATCGCCGCGCCTGAAGGTCACGAAGCCGAACTCAACGTCATCAAACGCAAAAATTGCGCGCAGGCAGATGACGTCGGCGTCGCGCTGCAGCACTTCGCCCTCGTAGCGAAACACCTCGCGCCCTTCGTGGTCGCATTTGAGCACCAGAATGTCGTTCATGCGCGCCCCTGTGTGTGCACGATGAGCAGCAGACCTTCAGCAAAGCGCAGGCTGGCCCGCGCCCCGGTCAGCAGATTGCTGATGCCGCGCGCCGGGCCGGGCAGCAGCGCTTCGTCGCGCAGCTCCCAGCGCAGACCTTCACTTACGATGCCGCGCACCGGGCCGTGCAGGGGCAGCAGGGAGACGGTGTCGCCTGTCGAGCCGATCAGATCGTGCGCGCCCGGGCGCAGCAACCAGGCCCGCTGGCTGCCGTCGAGCAGCTGCACATCGCAGTCCCGCAGCTGCGGCAGCGCCAGCAGCGACACATTCGCCAGGGTCTGGTCCAGCCGCCCGCCCAGCGCGCCGAAGACGCGCAGGCAGCTGATGCCCTGGCTCATCGCCCACTTCAGCGCCAGCTCGAGGTCGGTTTCATCCTTGTCAGGCGGATGCCGCAGCAGCTGCGCGCCGGCTTCCTCCAACTCCTCCAGCGTCTGCGCGTCGATCGAGTCCATGTCGCCGATGACGACATCGACGGCGAGGCCGCAACTGCGCGCCAGGCGGGCGCCGCCGTCCGCCGCGATAACCAGCGCCTGCGGCATTTCAGCGCGAGTCTGCCGCAGCAGCGGCCCGGCGGCGAGTCTGCCATTGGCGAAGATCAGCGCCTGTGTTTGTCCGGTCATCGTCCCCTGTCGCCTGCCTGCGAGAGCCTGGCTACGGTACACTGCTGCATTCGCGCTCGCAAGGGAGGGGCAACGCATGCTGCGACGTTTTGCAGGACTCATTGGCCTGGCCCTGTTGCTGGCCGCGCTGCCGCTTGCCAGCATCAATGCGCAGGAGGAAGACGCGCCGGAAGACCCCGTCGCCATCAATCCGCTGACCGGGTTGCCCGCGGCCGAGCCGGATTATCTGCTGCGCAACCCGGTGATCGCCAAGGTGTCCAACGCGCCGGCCATCGTGCGGCCACAAGATGGCCTTGAAGCGGCCGACCTCGTCTTCGAGCACTCCGCCGAGGGCGGCCTGACGCGCTTCTCGGCCATCTTTTACGGGCAGCGGCCGCAGCGCGTCGGCTCGATCCGCAGCGCGCGCCTCATCGACCTTGAGCTGCTGCCGATGCTGCAGGGGCTGCTGGCCTGGTCCGGCGCCAGCATCGGGGTGGAGGCCCGGCTGAACGCCAGCGCGCACCCCGAGCGACTCTACAAGGGCGTGCTTTATAACTGGCCCCTGTACTGGCGCGATCCGAACATCCCGTCGCCGCACAACCTCTTCGTCAGCGTGGCCGCGCTGGGCGACCTGGCAGTCCGCGAAGGGGTGAACAGCACGCCCGAGCTGCAAGGCCTGGTCTTCCAGGCGAAGCCGCCCGCCGGCGACGGCGGCCCGGCCCTGAGCATCGACCTGCGCTATCTGGCAGCCCAGGTGCGCTGGGAATACGACGCGGACTCCAGCCACTACCTGCGTTACGCGGACGGCGAGCCACATCACGACGCAGGCACCGGGCGGCAGCTGCGGGCGGCCAATGTGATCGTGCTATACGCGGGACACCGCTTCACCGATATCGTCGAGAGCGTGTGGCAGGGTGTCACGCACTACAGTATCGAGATCGACCTGTCCTCCGGCGGCGAGGCGTTACTCTTGCGCGACGGTCGATATTACGCCATGCGCTGGCAGCGACCGGAGCAATCCGCCCTGCTGCAATTCAGCGACCTCAACGGCGCGCCGCTGGCGTTGAAGCCGGGCAACAGCTGGCTGCAGGTCATGCGGCCGCCCGCGCAACAGGTCGGCGTGGAGAGCGTGACGGTCCACGCCGCGGACGAGTGAGCCGCGGGTGAGAGTCGCTGGCGCCGACGCAGCCCCGCCACTACACTGGCGGCTCGCGCGGGGAGCGGGCGAAGGGGAGCGCCGATGACTTCAGCCAGACGAGTGCTGCACGTCAGTCTCGCGCTGCTGCTGCTGCTTGCCGGCGGGCCGACGCTGGCGCAGGAGACCGGCACGCGCGATCCCCTGGCGCTGGCGCGGCGGCTCGGCGGGCTGACGGGCGAGGTACCCCTTTCGCCCCTGACGCCCCGTTACCAGGCGGGCGCAAGCGAATCCTTTTACGTCAGCCGCCCCGACGCCAATGAGCCGCAGCGCTTACAGGCCACCCTGGTCGCCGCCAGCGACGCACTCTACCTGTGGGTTGAGGAGGGCCTGAATTTTGACGCGCAGGGTCTGGGCGAGATGGCCGGCGAGCTTGAGCGCATCCTGCTGACGCAACGCCTGCGCACCATTCATGGCGACCCGACCCTGCTGCCAGGCTTCGGCCCGGTCGCCGAGCCCCACAGCCTGCTGAGCCTGCCCGACGTCGACGATGACCCGCACCTCTTCCTGCTTTACGCCAATGGCACCGGGATTGAGGCGGCGGGCCTGCCCCAGGCCGACCTGCTGCCGGTGACGCTCGTGCCAGGCGGCTTCAGCAACCAGCGTGAGCTG
This sequence comes from Phototrophicaceae bacterium, assembly GCA_965223965.1. Taxonomy (GTDB): domain Bacteria; phylum Chloroflexota; class Anaerolineae; order Aggregatilineales; family Phototrophicaceae; genus JAGWBD01. Next base: position 86,198 of record CBDCXX010000006.1, on the reverse strand, counting down.
CTGCTGCTGGACGCGACGGCCCTGGGCAACGAGCCGCTGCATTCCCCCGCCTGGCTCACGCTCATCTCTGCGGCCCACTTCGAGTTCCTCTCGCAGACGCACGCCCCGCAACAGTCACTGTGGTTACGGCGCGCGCTGGCGAACTACGTCCCGGCGCGTCTGATGAGCCTGCAGTCGGTGCTGGACAACGCGCCAGAATACTATCTGGAAGCGCCCGACCTGCCGCTGACGCAGGTGGCCGGCCCCGCCACGCCCGGCGTCGGCAGCGCCCAGCAACTCTTCCTGGATTATCTGTTGCTTCGCTTCGGCTTCGATCTGTTTCGCTATCTGTTTCTGCAGCCGGAGCCCGGCATGAGGGCGCTGGACAGCGCCCTGGCCGCTATCAACCATGTCGACGCGCTGACGGGTCGCCCGGCTACCGGGCTGGACATCTTCGCCGATTTCGTCGTCGCCAGCGCGAGTTACGTGCTACCGGCGGAGCCCTTCATGGACGGGCGCTACACCCTGCTGGAGGAAGCACTGACCGAGGATCGCCTGCCCGCCGGCATCAGCATCGAGAATCAACTCGATGCCAGACTGCGCGACGTGCCGCTGCGACAGTTCGGCACACGCTATTTCTATGTGTTCAACGAGCAGCCGGCCAGCTTCCGTCTGCTGTTTCGCGGCGGCGCCGAAAGCGCGTTGCTGCCACTGCCGCAGAGCGACGACCTCGCCAACCGCTTCTACTGGAGCGGCAATGGCAGCAATCGCGACCACGTGCTCACGCGCCGCATCGACCTGAGCGAGGTCGAACGCGCCACGCTGCACTTCGACAGCTGGCATCTGCTGGCCGACCAGCGCAGCTACGTCTACGTCGCCGTCTCTGCTGACGACGGCGACAGTTGGCAGCTGCTGGACGGGGAGCATGCGCGCGGCGGCAACCGCCATGGCCTGGCCTACGGGCCTGGCATGACCGGCGTCAGCAACGAGTCGCCGCCCGAACCCTACCCCTTCATGGGCATCATGCTGGGTGGCGAGGAACAGACCCTCATCACCGAAGTCACTCCCGGCGGCCCGGCCAGCGGCAGCGCCCTGCGCCTGGGTGATCTCATCATCGGCGAGGGCGGCGAAGACTGGGCGCAGGGCGACGGCATCTTCCCGCTGCTGGAGCGGCACGCGCCGGGCGACACCATCGACCTCACCATCCAGCGAGACGCGGAACGCCTCGTCATCCCTGTCACCCTCGGCGCGCATACCGTACGCCTGCGGCCGCGGCCGCCCCTGTGGCTGCAGCATGAGCTCGACCTGAGCGGACATGCCGGCCAGGAGATTTTGCTGCGCTTCGAATACGTCAGCCCGCCGGACGTCGCCGACCAGGGCCTCGCGCTCGATAACATCCGCATCCCCGAGGTCGGCTTTCACGATGACGCGCAGACCGAAGCCGGCTGGACCCTGCTGGGCTGGCAGCGACGCGACAACTTCGTGCCGCAGCGCTTCCTGCTGCAGTACATCTCCGGCGGCCACAGCGCCGGGCCACCGCGCGTGCGCCGCCTCATCAGCCCGGAGGACACAGCGCTCAGCGGCGACTGGAGCTTCCGCATCGCGCCGGACGAGGCCGTCGTCTTCGCCGTGTCCGCCATCAGTGAAGAGACGCAGCAACCAGCTTATTTCGACTTCATGCTGGAGACGCTGGACGAGGGCGTCTGAGCCCGCCTGACACATGTAACGATTCGCGCGCCTGTTGGACGCCCGCCCCTATAATGACGGCACGGGGAGGCGCGCATGGCCCAACTTTTTCTTAGCTACAGCCATACAGACAGCAATATGGCGCGGCGCCTGGCGGCCGGCCTGGAAGCGCAGGGTCACGCGCTGTGGTTTGACCGCGGTCTGCGCCCGGGCGAGCGCTGGCTGCAACGCCTCACGCGCTCGGCGCGCGATTGCGCCGCGCTGCTGGTGCTCATGTCGCCTGCGGCCGAGCGCTCGCCCTGGGTCGAGATGGAGCTGGCCATCGCCTTTCGCTACCAGCGGCCCATTCTGCCACTGGCGCTGGCCGGGCATCACTTCGACGCCCTGGCACATCTGCAACACATCGCGTTTGATGGCGAGGTCAGCCAGACGCTGCTGGACAGCCTGCCTGAGTCGAGCCGTCAGGACGTGACACAGCCTAGCGGCGAACTGCGCCATTCGCTGCTGAGCCCCGAAGAGCACATGATCTGCCTGGAAGTCGCCGAGGGCCGCAGCTACCGCGACATCGCCGACGCGCTGGACGTCAGCGCGCGCACCGTGCGCCGCCGCGTAAGCAACCTGCGCCAGCGCTTGCTGCACGGGCGCGCTCAGTAGCCGACTGCGTCGAGGCCCTTCAGCCCGAGAAATTCGCGTACATCGGCCGGGGTGGCCAGCTCGCGCTCGAACTCTTCGGCGATGCCGCGCATGCGCTGCACCAGCTCCACGTTGCTGGCCAGCTGACGCCGCCGCACGAAGAGGTTGTCCTCCAGCCCCACGCGCACGTGGCCGCCGAGGAACATGGCGGTCGTGGCGATTTCGAACTCGTTCGGGTAACCGACGCCGATCACGGACCAATTGTAGTTCTCGCGGCCAATGACGCGGTCGGCGGTGTTGAGCATGTGCACCAGATCGTAAATGGTGGCGCGGATGCCGCCGGTCACGCCCAGTACGAACTGCAGCCAGACGGGCATGCGCACAAGGCCCTGGTCGATGAAGTGCGCCAGGTTGTATATATGGCCAACGTCGTAGAGTTCGAATTCGGGGCGCGTGTCCTCCTCGTTCATGGTCGCGATGAAGGTACCGATGCTGCGAAAGGTGTTGGGGAAGATGTGGTCCTCGGTGCCTCTTACGTAAGCCTCTTCCCAGTCGTACTTCCAGTCCTCGCTGTTGTAGCGACGCGCCACGCGGTGAATGGAAAAGTTGAGCGAGCCCATGTTGCAGGTCGCCATCTCGGGCGCCCAGGTGGTGACAACCTGAAGGCGCTGTTGCGGTGTCATGAGCACGCCGCCGCCGGTGGTGGGCACGACGACCACATCGCAGCGCTCGCGGATGCCGCGCAGCACCTCGCCGAAGACGGACTGGTCGTGCGTGGGAGAGGCGTCCTGCCGGTCGCGCGCATGAATGTGAACGGAAGCCGCGCCGGCTTCGGCGCAGGCGACGGCGTCATCAATGAGCTGCTGCGGCGTGAGCGGCAGATGCGGCGTTTGCGTCGGCACGGTCATGGCGCCGGTGATGGCCGCGGTGAGGATGAGCTTGTCCATCGTTTCTCCCTGTTCGCAATTTATTGCGCCGGGCGCTTACGTACCCGGTTCGTCCCCTGCGCCCCAGCCGCCGCCGCCGGGCGTCTCCACGATGACGATGTCGCCGGCCTGCAGCTCGCCCGAGTACTTGCCGCCCAGCTCGCGTTCCTGCCCGTCGCGCAGCAGTCGGTTACTGCCACAGGCGCCGGCTGCGCCGCCCGCCAGGCCCCAGGGAGCGTAAATGCGCCGCTCGCTGTTGACCGTCAGGGTGGCCGGATGCAGAAACTCGTAACGGCGCTGGATGCCCTCGCCGCCGCGATGACGGCCAGCGCCACCGGAATCCTCGCGCAGACCGTAAGCCAGCACGCGCATGGGCAGCGCCTGTTCCAGCGCCTCGACGGGCGTGTTGAGCGTGTTGGTCATGTGCGCGTGGCGGCCGCTGATGCCCGGCCCCTGCGGCCCGCCGCCATGGCCGCCGCCGATGGTCTCATAGTAGACGAACTGCTGCCCGTCCTGCACACCGCCGCAGACGAAGTTGCTCATCGTGCCGCAGCTGGCCGCCGGGATGCGCCCGGGCAGAGCCTGCGCCAGCGCGCCCAGCACCGTGTCGGCGATGCGCTGGCTGGTCTCGGTGTTGCCGACGGCGACGCCGGCCGGGAAGTCCGGGTCCAGCAGACTGTGCGGCGGGGTGCGCACGGCAACCGGCTGGAAACAGCCATGATTGACCGGCACGTCCTCCTCGGCCAGCAAGCGGATGCAGTACCAGGTGGCACTGCGGACGATCGCGCTGACGGCGTTCAGATTGCCGCGCACCTGGGGCGCGCTGCCGGCGAAATCGACCGTCATTTGTCGGCCCTGCACCTGTACGGTCGCGCAAATGGGGATGCGGAATTCGCGCTGGCCATCGCCCTCCAGCGCGTCTTCGAAGCGATACTCGCCGTCCGGGATGGCCTCAATGACGCTTTCGGTCATGCGCTGCGAGTAGGCCATGAGCGCGTTGGCGTGCTCCTGCACGCGCGCCAGCCCGTGCCTGATCATCAGGTTCTTCATGCGGTCGGCGCCCACGCGATGCGCGGCCAGCTGTGCCTCAAGGTCGCCCACGCGCTCGTCCGGATCGCGGCTGTTAGCAGTGATGAGCGCCAGCAGGCCTTCGCTGAGCCAGCCGCTGTACATCAGCTTGACCGGCGGGATGATGATGCCTTCCTGGTAGATCTCGGTGCTGAGCGGCAGCGAACCGGGCGTCATGCCGCCGACGTCGGCATGGTGGGCGCGGCTGGCGACGAAGTATTCGGGCCTACCGTGTGCGAAAACGGGCGAGACCATGGTGATGTCCGGCAGATGGGTGCCGCCGCCCCAAGGGTCGTTGAGCACGACGACATCGCCCTCGTGAAAGTCCTCGAAGGCGCCCACGGCCGTCTCGACCGAGGCGGGCATGCTGCCCAGGTGCACGGGGATGTGCGCGGCCTGGGCCACCATGCGCGCCTGCGCGTCAAAGACCGCGCAGCTGAAATCGAGGCGCTCCTTGATATTGGGGCTGAAGCTGGCGCGCCGCAGCGTTTCGCCCATCTCCTCGGCGATGGAGGCGAACAGGCTGCGAAAGACTTCGAGCGAGATGGCGTCGACGCTCACGCCAGGCCTTCCGTTAGCGAGTCCAGCTCGCGTGCACAGGCCGCCAGACCCGCGCGCAGCAGGCCCGTGTCCACGCCCCACAGCAGCAGTCGCGCGCCCATGTCGTGAAAATCGCGCAGTTCGGCCGCGCTGGCCGGGTTCGACCCCCAGACGAGTCCGTGACGCTGACAGGCTGTGTTGAGGCGACACAGGGTCTCCGTGTAGCTGACGCGCCGATCTTCCGGCTCCAGGCGCATGCGCAGCGCCAGGTCCGTCGGCCCGACGAAGAAGCCCTCGAAGCCGGGCACGGCCGCCATCTCGTCCAGGTTGGCGAGGCCGGCCGGCGTCTCCAGCTGCACCAGCAGAAAGGTCTCGCGCAGGGCATGAGCGGCCAGGGGTTCGTGGTCGCCCGCGACCTCCAGGCCGTAGCGCGACTGCAGGTTGGGTGAGCCCATGCCGCGTTCGCCGAGGGGCGGATACTTCACCTTTTCCACCAGGTCGCGAACCTCTTCAGCCGTCGAGACCTGCGGGATGGCCAGGCCGGCCGCGCCATCTTCCAGGTAGCGGCCGAGGTGCATCTTTTCACGTGTGTTGGGGCGCACCAGACAGTCGATATCGAAGAGCTGCGCGAAGGCCAGCAGCGTACGCACTTCGCTATCATCCAGCGGGTGGTGCTCCATGTCGAGCCAGATGCAATCGTAGCCGCTGTGGGCGGCGTAGGCGAGGAAAGGCGGCAGCACGTGGCCGAGCATCGCGATGCGCACCGGTTCGCCCGCGCGGATTTTCGTCATCACCCGACTCTTGCGCATGGTCTGCCCCCCTGCTGCCCCCAAGTCGTCGAGTATAGCGCAGGCCCCGCTCACCCGCGCCCGCTGTGATACTCCGGCGGCGTGAACTGCCAGATGTCCGCAGCGCGAAAGCGCGCCAGAGTAGCGGAGTCGAGCGGCGCGTCCGGGCAATTCGCCTGACGCCAGAGATTGAAGGCAGCAAGCTGCAGGCGCGCCGTACGGAACTCTTCGACGACCAGCTGCGCCGACACGCCGTAATTCTCGACGAAGCGCTGCCGCGCGAATTCGGCGAAGAGCGGCGCCGGATCATAGGCGACGCGCTGCTGCCGGACGCGCCAGCCGGCCTCGCTGCCATCGAGCAGCGCGTAGTGAGCAAAGCCCGGCTCTCCGCCCAGCGGCACGCCGACCGTGCCAGGATTGATCAGCTGCCAGCGGCCAGCGCGGCGATCCAGCGGCAGATGCGAATGCGCCGCGACGACGGTGATTTCCGCCACGCCTTCCAGGCGCACCGCCACCTCCACTTCCGAAAGCAAAGGATGCAGGCTGCACCAGGGGTCGCCAGGCGCGCCATGCACCACGCGCAGCGGCGGGGCATCCGCGAAGCGCAGCGAGAGTTCGTCCGGCCAGCAGGCGATGGTCCGCCGCCAATGACCCTGTAGCGGCCCGTTCAGCCAGGGTAGCAGCTCGTATTCACGCCAGTGCGCGGGCATGCGCGGCGTGCCATGCTCCAGCAGATAGTATTCGTTGTTGCCGCGGATGATGGCCCAGCCATGGCCGCTCACCCGTTGCAGCACCTCGATGGAAAAGGGACCCCAGTTGATGAGGTCGCCGGCGATGACGACCTGATCGACCCCCTGCGTCTTGATGCGAGCCAGCACGGCCTCCAGCGCGGGTAGATTGCCATGGATGTCGGCCAGCAGGGCGAGGCGCGTCAAGGCGCTGCCGGGTCAGTGTTGAGGAAGGTGGAAGTGCGCAGGAAGTCCGCGAGACGCTGCGCCTTCAACTGCGCGTCTGCGTCCGCGACGAGGATGGCATCGAGGCGACCCAGTTCGCGGCCGAGGCCGTCGCGCTGCTCCAGCAGATAGTTGAACTGGGCGTCGCAGACCGGCACCGCCGGCGGGTAGGCGCGCAACTCGGCCAGCACCCGCTCGCGCTCCTGCGTCAACCGTGCGCGCAGCTGTGCGCCGCTGTCGCTCACGCTGTCAGAGTGCATCGTCAGCGGCCTCGTGTTCCAGCAACAGATTGCGCCAGGGATCGACCGTCGCCGACCAGCCCAGCGCGACCCAGACGGTGCTGTCCAGCTGCAGGGCAAGCGCCGGCCCCTCAATATGCATGCCGGGCAGCAGTTGCTCGCGCAGATAATGCGCGATGCCCGCGCGCTCGTACAGCAGCGGCGCCTCCGTCTGATCGGTCAGCGCCTCGGGCGTGAGCAGCGGCTTCTCCACCAGGCCGATGGCCTGCAGGCGCAGATTGACCACCTCGACAGCGCGCTGCGGCAGGGTATGACCATAGCTGCGTTCGTGGGCACTGTGAAAGGCCGCGGCGGGATCGTCGCTGAAGGGCAAGGTGAGCTCGAAGGACTGGCCGACGTAGCGCAGGTCGAGCAGGGCGTGGAAGCGCATGGCCTCGTCGGCAATGCCCTCACGGGCCAGCTGGGCGCGGGCGCGGGAGGTCATTTCATCCAGGCGCGCGCGCAAACGCTGCATGGTCGCCGCCGAGGCCAGGGCCAGCACGGACTGGCTGCTTTCGCGCAGCACGTCCGCCACCAGCAGGCCGAAGGCGCAGAGCACGCCCGGCCAGCGCGGGATGAGCACGCGCCGCATCTCAAGGCGCTCGGCGACGTCACAGGCGTGCAGCGGCCCGGCCCCGCCGAAGGCCATCAACGTAAAATCGCGCGGGTCATGGCCGCGGGCGATGGACACGCGGCGCAGGGCCCGGTCGATGTTGGCGGCGGCGACATCAATCACGCCGCGGGCCGCTGCTGCGGGCGTGAGCTGCATGGCCGCGGCCAGTTCTTCCATGGCGACGCGCGCCGGTTCCAGCTCCAGCCGCATCCCGCCGCCGAGGAAATGCTCCGGGTCGAGGCGGCCGATGAGGGCGTAGGCGTCGCTGACGGTGAGCTGCCGGCCGCCGCGCCCGTAGATGATGGGGCCGGGGACTGCGCCGGCGCTTTGCGGTCCCACGCGCAGGGCGCCGCCGGCGTCCAGGCGCACCAACGAGCCGCCGCCAGCGCCGATCGTCTCGATATCGAGTACGCGGATGCGCAGCGGCATACCGTCGATCTCCGCATCGCTGCGCCGCGCCGGGCCGCCGGGACAGAGCGCGACGTCGGTGGAGGTGCCGCCCATATCCAGCGTGATGATGTCTTCGTGGCCGGCCAACTGCGCGATCCAGGACGCGCCGATGACTCCCGCCGCCGGCCCGCTCAACGCCGTCTGCAGCGCCTGTTCGCGTACCTCGGCGGCGTTGCTGACGCCGCCGTCAGATTTCATCACCAGCAAGCGCGTCTCGGCCGGCAAGGCCGCTTCCAGCTGGCCCAGATACTGGCTCATCACCGGGCGCACCCAGGCCTCCAGCGCGACCGTGCTGGCGCGCTCGTACTCGCGGAACTCCGGCAGCACTTCGCTGGAGAGCGAGATCTGCTGCGGCTGCAACAGGCTGCGCTGCAGGATGCGCGCGCGTATGGCCTGTTCATGCGCCGGGTTGACAAAACTGTAGAGCAGACACACGGCCACGGATTCGACCTGCTGCGCCGCCAGGGCGTCGAGCACCGCGTCCAGCGCCGCCATGTCCAGCGGCTGCAGCACCTCGCCGCGGAAGTCGAGGCGCTCGGGCACCTCGTGGCAGCGTTCGCGCGGGATGAGCGGCGGCGGCAACTGCGGCTGCAGGGCGTACAGGTCGGGGCGATTTTGCCGGCCGATGTGCAGCAGATCGCGAAAGCCCTGGGTCGTGATGAGCGCGACGCGTGCGCCCTTGCGCTCGAGGATGGCGTTGGTGGCAACAGTGGTGCCATGCGAAATACGCGCGTCGGGCGCAACGCCCAGGGCGTTCAGGCCAGCCAGCATGGCGTCGGCGGGACTCTGTGGCGTACTGGGCAATTTGTGGATTTGCAGGCGCCCGTCAACGCCGAGCACGAGATCGGTGAAGGTGCCGCCAATGTCGACACCGGCAAGCATCATGGGCCGTTTCGCAGCCCTCGCAGGCTTCACACCAGGGCGAACTCGTCTTCGCCACAGACGCGTAGCACGCCGGCCAACTCGGGGCCGATGAAACAGTCCCGGCTTCCCAGACGCAGATGCAGCGGGCCGCTGAAGGGGGCGCGCGCCACCAGCTCCAGGCGCGCGCCGGGCCTCAGGCCCAGACTGTCGAGGTATTGCAACAGGTGGCCGTCGTGGCTGTGGACGCGGCTGAGGCAGAGTTTCCGCCCGACCGACACCTCGTTGAGCGGCTCGTCGCTGATGCGCGGCATGCGACCCTCACGCGTTGGAATGGGTTCGCCATGTGGACAGCGGCGCGGGTACCCGGCGATGTCGTCCATGCGTTCCAGCACGGTCTCACTAACCACCGCGCCGAGGTCGTCGGCCGCATCATGCACCTCATGCCAGCCCAGCGACATGACATCGACGAGGAATACCTCGACCAGTCGGTGGCGGCGAATGTGTTGCAGGGCCGCGCGCTCGCCAGCGGCCGTCAGCGCGATGCCGCGATAGGGTTCATGTTCCAGGTAGCCGGCCTTCTTCAGACGCTGCACCATGCGCGTCACGGCCGGCGCCGAAACCTGTAGCACTTCGGCCAGCGCGGCGCCCGAGACGTTGGGATCATCCTGCTGATAGTGAGCGAGACGCCAAGCCTCCGCCAGATATTCCTGCATGGTATTGCTGAGGGTCATGGTCGCACCGCCACCCCGCCCGTTGTCTCTGCCGCGCACATTACGGACGGGCGCTTATCATAGCCTGTTTTCGTCGCAATTGCAGCCACTAGACGGATTCACCCCGTCGCCCAGTCCAAGTTGCCGCAACAGACGATCCAGCGCAGCCGTCAGCGCAGCGGGCGTGCCATCATTCAACAGAGTGTAATCGGCGATGGCGATCGGGCCGCCCTTTTGCAACATGGCGATCTCGCGCAGGTCGCGCGCCTCCGCCGCGTCAGGATCGAGCGGTCGCTGCGGCCGCGCGCCCAGGCGCTCGTAACGCTGCTGCCGCGAACTGACGATGGCGATCACCAGCAGGGTCGCGCCCAGTTCGCGCTGCAGCAGGCGATATTCCTCGAAGCTGTAGAGGCCGTCAATGACGATGACCGGGTTATCCTGCAGCAGTTCCTGCAACACCGGCAGGGCCAGCCGGGCGACAGCGCCCATGCCTTCCTGCGCGCGCAGATCCTCGCGCACGATGCGCTCGCTGTCCTGCGTCTGCGGCAGGCCGCGCCGCGCGACCTCATCGACGACGATTTGACCGAAGCGAAAGCCCGGGTAGCCGCACTGGTGAAGATATTCAGCGCACAGGGTTTTGCCGGCGCCTGGCATCCCCACCAGGGCCAGGGCGCAGGGGCGTGTGATTGCGGGCATGGCACCGTCCATGATTGCAGCGATGCGGCAGTATACAGCAGGCAATTCGCCAGTGTAAAATGCGGCGCGCCGTAGTGACCTCCGCATGAGGCTATGTGAATATCCCGCACAAGAGAGCATGGGTGGGCTTCTGGCTGCTGGGGTTGGTCTGGGGCTCGTCCTACCTGTTCATCCGCATCAGCATCACCGGCAACGGCCTGTTCGCGGGCGACACGCCGGGCGGCGGCCTGGACACTTTCGAAATTGTCTTCATTCGCACCCTGATTGCCGCGCTGGGCCTGGGCGCCCTGGCGCGCATGAACGGGCACGCCCTGCCGCAGGGCTGGCGCACGCTGGGCACGCTGGGGCTCATCGGCCTGGGCAACGTGGTCGTGCCCTTCCTGCTCATCACCTGGAGCGAGCAGTTCATCAGCAGCAGCGTGGCCTCGGTGGTGCAGTCCAGCACGGCGCTCTTCGGCCTGATGGTCGCCCATTTCCTCTTCGCGGACGATCGCATAACGCCGCGCAAGATTGTGGGGCTGGCGACCGGCTTTGGCGGGGTGCTGCTCCTGTTTCAGGGTAACCTGGGCGGCGAGCAAAGCCTGGCAGGAATGGTGGCCATGGTGCTGGCCTCGCTGTGCTACGCGATTTTCACCTCCTGGGGGCGCAAGCTCATCCAGCGCGACATGCCGCCGGTCGTGCTGGCCACCGCCACGATGGTCGTCGGCGCTGCGGTAACGGGGCCGCTGGCCTTTGCACAGGGGTTCACGCCGCTGCAGGAAATCAGCCCGGACGCGCTGGTGGCGGTGATCACGCTGGGCTTGCTGAACACCTTCATCGCCTACAGCATTTATTATTTTCTGGTGCGGGAACTCGGTGTGGCGCGCACCACGATGGTGACCTACGTGATCCCGGCAGTGGGCGTGGCGCTGGGGGCGTTCATGCTGAAGGAGGAGATCGGGCTGGTGCTGGTGACGGGCGGCGCGTTGATCATCGCCGGCATCGCCATCGTCAATCTGCGCTCCAGGTAGACTGGCGGAAGTAGACTGGCGGAAACAAAACGTGCCGCGGGGCGGCACGTCCGGTGCTGCGCCATGCACTTGTCACGCTGTGCCACAGTCGCGCGCGCGCTTCGGGGTTGGCAGCGGCGTACTCTCCCACCCCGTCGCCAGGGCAGTACCATCCGCGCTCACAGGCTTAACTGCCGGGTTCGATATGGTTCCGGGTGGACCCCCGTGGCTCCAGCCACCAACACCCCCTGCGCGCCGCAGTCCTGCGGCTCACGCTTCTCGCTATCTCTCATGCATGGCGTCGTCACCAGAGCATCCGCTTCTCCGTACCCCGTCACAGGCTCTCGACCCTTAGTACCGGTCCGCTCCATACATCGCTGCACTTCCACGTCCGGCCTATCCAGCTGGTAGTCTCCCAGCGGTCTCCCTCTCTTTCGAGACCGGGAGTCTCATCTCGGGGCGGGCTTCCCGCTTAGATGCTTTCAGCGGTTATCCCCTCCGCAGCTCGCTACCCGGCACTGCCGCTGGCGCGACAACCGGTACACGAGCGCTGCGTCCATTCCGGTCCTCTCGTACTGGGAACAGCTCCCCTCAAACTCCCTGCGCCCGCAGCGGATAGAGACCGACCTGTCTCACGACGGTCTGAACCCAGCTCGCGTACCGCTTTAATGGGCGAACAGCCCAACCCTTGGGACTTGATCCAGCCCCAGGATGCGATGAGCCGACATCGAGGTGCCGAGCCTTGTCGTCGATGTGAACTCTTGGACAAGACCAGCCTGTTATCCCCGGGGTAGCTTTTATCCGTTAAGCCACGGCCCTTCCACTCAGTACCGTGGGATCACTAAGCCCGACTTTCGTCTCTGCTCGACCCGTTCGTCTCGCAGTCAGGCCGGCTTCTGCCTTTACACTCTGCGGCTGGTTTCCATTCAGCCTGAGCCGACCTTTGGGCGCCTCCGTTACTCTTTCGGAGGCGACCGCCCCAGTCAAACTGCCCGCCTGCCACTGTCCCGCCCGTCGCTCCCGACGGCACGGTTAGGACCAAAATGCATCCAGGCTGGTATTTCAACAGTGACTCCACAAAGTCTGACGACCTTGCTTCCCAGTCTCCCAGCTATCCTGCACAACATGCGCCCTGACGCCATGACAGGCTGCAGTAAAGCTCCACGGGGTCTTTTTGTCCTGCTGCGGGTAACGCGCATCTTTACACGTACTTCAATTTCGCCGGGTCCCCCGTTGAGACAGTGCTCCGCTCGTTACACCTTTCGTGCGGGTCGGAACTTACCCGACAAGGAACTTCGCTACCTTAGGACCGTTATAGTTACGGCCGCCGTTCACCGGGGCTTCATTTCAGAGCTTCGCGCACTTCCGCGCGCTAACCCTTCCACTTAACCTTCCGGCACCGGGCAGGTGTCAGCCCCTATACGTCACCTTTCGGTTTCGCAGAGACCTGTGTTTTTGCTAAACAGTCGGCAGAGCCTCTTCACTGCGACCACTCCTTCCAGAGTGGCGTCCCTTCTCCCGAAGTTACGGGACCTTTTTGCCTAGTTCCTTAACGAGGGTTCTCCCGTTCGCCTGCGTATCCTCAACTCGCCTACCTGTGTCGGTTTGTGGTACGGGCGGATGCCTTCATCGCTTACGCGCCTTTTCTCGCCCCGGAGTCCCGTCTGCTTCTTCCCTTGCGGGACGACATCACGGGTGTGACCCGCTTGTCACCGCAATCCACTCAGCGGCCAGACTTTCCCCAAAGTCGCGCGTTCGCTCCACCATCCGGTACCGGAATATTAACCGGTTGTCCATCGCCTGCGCCTTTCGGCCTCGGCTTAGGCCCGACTAACCCGACGCGGACTGACCTTCCGTCGGAAACCTCGAGCTTTCGGCGAACATGGTTCTCACATGTTTCTCGCTACTCATGCCAGCATTCTCACTTCCACGCGCTCCAGCCAGCCTCACGGCTGACCTTCTCCGCCCGTGGAACGCTCCCCTACCAGCTGCCGCTTGCGCAGCAACTCCCGAGCTTCGGTGGGTGACTTAAGCCCCGTTCCATTTTCCGCGCCACCGCGTTCGACCAGTGAGCTGTTACGCACTCTTTCAAGGATGGCTGCTTCTGGGCCAACCTCCTGGCTGTCTCGACACGACGACCTCGTTTCCCACTTAGCCACCTCTTCAGGACCTCAGCTGCGGGTCCGGGCTCTTTCCCTCTTGACCATGAAACTCATCTCCCATGGTCCGACTGCCATCCATCCGCTAACGGTATTCGGAGTTTGCCAGGGTTCGGTAAGCGTTGCGCCCCCTTGCCCATACAGTGCTCTACCCCCGTTACCTTCCAGATGACGCCAGCCCTAAAGCTGTTTCGGGGAGAACAAGCTATCTCCAGGTTCGTTTGGCATTTCACCCCTACACACAGATCATCCCCGACTTTTGCAACAGTCGTGGGTTCGGCCCTCCATTGCGTGTTACCGCACTTTCAGCCTGTCCATGCGTAGCTCACCTGGTTTCGTGTCCAATCCCTGCCACTCGACGCCCTCTTCAGACTCGCTTTCGCTCCGCCTCCAGGTGTTACTCCCTTAGGCTCGCCACAGAAATTGACTCGCTGGCTCATTCTCCAAAAGGCACGCCATCACAGCATGGCTCGCGCCATCCCGCTCTGACCGTTTGCAGGCATCCGGTTTCAGATTCTGTTTCACTCCCCTCGCCGGGGTTCTTTTCACCTTTCCCTCACGGTACTATCCGCTATCGGTCGTCAAGTGTATTTAGCCTTGGAGCGTGGTCGCCCCGGCTTCATGCAGGATTTCTCGTGTCCCGCACTACTCAGGATCCCGTCCACGTTGCTCGCCTTGCGCCTACGGGACTCTCACCCCCTGCGGCGGGCCTTCCCAGACCCTTCGGCTTCAGCTCGCAACCCTCCTGACGGTCCTTCAACCCCGCTGCTGTCTCCAGCTGCGGTTTGGGCTCCTCCGCTTTCGCTCGCCACTACTCGCGGAATCCTCTCTCTTCCTCGGGCTACTCAGATGTTTCACTTCGCCCGGTTCCCCCTGCAGCTTCCGCTGCAGTGACACCCCGTTACGGGTGCCGGGTTTCCCCATTCGGATACCCCCGGCTCTTACGGCTGCACACGCCTCGCCGGAGCTTTTCGCAGTGTACCACGTCCTTCTTCGGCACTTGACGCCAAGGCATCCACCGAATGCCCTTGCTTTGCCTGTTCATGTGATACGGAGAAATTGATGCTCTCGCGTTACTTCGCCATGCACTTGTCAAGCTGCGCCCCTGCACTCTCCGCAGGGTCCGCGCGCCTTTACTCCCGCGCGGCCCTGCATCCTGCCACACCTCCACTACTCCTGTCAAGCCCCCGCCCGCCATCCACGTCCATGACCAGTCCCCGCAACACGCCCGCCAACAGAATCAAAAAGGACGCCATCGGCGTCCACGCTCCCCCTGCTGTCCCGCCCCTGGTGGAGATGAGGGGACTCGAACCCCTGACCTGTGCCTTGCAAAGGCACCGCTCTCCCGCCTGAGCTACATCCCCCGCCTGCCCTGCTCCCCCCGTTCCTGTGGGCCCGGGAAGACTCGAACTTCCGACCTCACGCTTATCAGGCGTGCGCTCTGACCAACTGAGCTACGGGCCCCTCGCCCGACAACACGACAGTGAGAAACAAGCTCCCATCCAGTGCCCCCAACCTGCTCTTGCTGGTCCTGTGGCTGCAGTTGCCCCGTTACACACGCGCTTCCTGTGTGTAACCCGGCACCGCTTCCCCAGAAAGGAGGTGATCCAGCCGCAGCTTCCGCTACAGCTACCTTGTTACGACTTCGTCCCGGTCACCAGCCCCGCCCTCGGCGGTAGCGCCCCTAAGGTTCGCTTCCCGACTTCAGGCATGACCAGCTTCCATGACGTGACGGGCGGTGTGTACAAGGCCCGGGAACGTATTCACCGCCGTTTGCTGACCGGCGGTTACTAGCAACTCCGACTTCATGCAGGCGGGTTGCAGCCTGCAATCCGAACTGGGAACGGCTTTTCAGGATTGGCTCCAGGTCGCCCCTTCGCTACCCGTTGTACCGCCCATTGTAGCGTGTGTGTAGCCCCGAATATACAGACCATGCTGACTTGACGTCGTCCCCACCTTCCTCCCGTTTGTCACGGGCAGTCGCGCCAGACACTTGTAACTGGCACCAGGGGTTGCGCTCGTTTTCGGACTTAACCGAACACCTCACGGCACGAGCTGACGACAGCCATGCAGTACCTGTCACGGCTCCCGAAGGTCAGTCCCCTTTCAGGTCCCTACCACCGTGATGTCAAACCCGGGTAAGGTTCTTCGTGTAGCCTCGAATTAAACCACACGCTCCGCTGCTTGTGCGGGCCCCCGTCAATTCCTTTGAGTTTTAGCCTTGCGACCGTACTCCCCAGGCGGTGCACTTACCGCGTTCGCTGGGACACCCGGGCTGCCGTAGCATCCCGGACATCGAGTGCACATCGTTTACGGCATGGACTACCGGGGTTTCTAATCCCGTTCGCTACCCATGCTTTCGCGCCTCAGCGTCAGTTGTGAGCCAGGGTGCCGCCTTCGCCTCTGGTGTTCCTCCGCATCTCTACGCATTTCACCACTACACGCGGAATTCCACACCCCTCTCTCACCCTCAAGCACTACAGTCACCGACAGCCTCCCGGAGTTGAGCCCCGGGCTTTCATGTCCGTCTTGTAGCGCCGCCTGCGCGCCCTTTACGCCCAGTAATTCCGGATAACGTTCGTGTCCTACGTGTTACCGCGGCTGCTGGCACGTAGTTAGCCGACACTTATTCCTGTGTTACCGTCATCTTCGTCACACAGAAAAGGGCTTTACGATCCGAAAACCTTCATCACCCACGCGGCGTCGCTGCGTCAGGCTTTCGCCCATTGCGCAATATCCCTCACTGCTGCCTCCCGCAGGAGTCCGGGCCGTGTCTCAGTCCCGGTGTGGGGGACCACCCTCTCAGATCCCCTACCCGTCATCGCCATGGTGAGCCGTTACCCCGCCATCCAGCTGATGGGCCGCAGCCCCCTCCCAAAGCGCCAAACCTTCCGGTCCAGCCTTTCGCCAGTACGGGTCCCCCCATACTCGCCCTATCCCGTATTAGCCGCCGTTTCCAGCGGTTGTCCCGGTCTTCGGGGCAGGTTAGCTACGTGTTACGCACCCGTGCGCCACTTTCCGTCCCTCCGTAAAGGAACTTCCCGTTCGACTTGCATGTGTTAGGCACGCCGCCAACGTTCATCCTGAGCCAGGATCAAACTCGCCGTTTGTCCCTCGCGCTCATTTGTACCAGTATTCTGTCGGCCCCGGTACCCGGCCCCAAGCCGGTCGCACCGGCTGTTCGCTTGCTTCCCACTCTCCTGTTGTCAAGCTGCGCCCAGAGCCCAATCCTCCAGCCCTGCTGCCTCCCGACGCGCTCGCGCGCCCCGCAAGGTTGCATACTCTACCATCCATCCGAACATCCTGTCAAGGCGTAGTTGCCAGCAACTAGTGTCGTGCCTGTCACTCTAGAGATGCTGATCCTGACGTCGCTGAAGCCACATGTCTCCCGCGAGAAACAGGAATGACAGGCCCAGCAAGGCAATAATGATGAACATGACCCGGTCATAGAAGGCCTGTACATTCCCCCGCCACTCAGCCGTTGCAATGTCTACTCTTCGATCCAGTTCCACAAGAGGCTCCATCACACGAGCCTTGGCCGCATGATACTCCGGGCCGTGCAGCCGCAGCATGGCCGCCAGCGCCTCGCCCCCGAGGACATAGTCGCCGCCGCTCGCTTCAATCTGCGCAGCGACAATTTCCATAATCTCGTTTTCAAGTTCCGCAAGCACGTTTGATGCGTCCTCTGCCTTCTCAAATCCAGCCAGCTCTGCTGCCGTCAGGCCAGCCTCCCCGGCCAGGATGCGGATCGGCGCAGCATTGCCGGCGTCACCGGTATGCACGCCTGTGTCCAGTACAATGTCCCAGTAGGGGACATCAAAATACTTTTCCGGTCGCGGCGCGTCACCATTTCGAATGTCAAGTATTTCGTTGAAGTACGTCCGGTAAACCGGGTCGCCGTTTACCGCATACAACCGCACCATCCTGGTCAGATCATCAGAGGTTTGCCGCAGCCCGTCAGCGAAATGAAGTGCATTGAGTCGCGCTGACAAGAATGCGCTGAGGTTGGGGCGTTCCCTCCGGTAACTGATTGCCAGAAAAGTACTGACCAGCACAGCCAGCAAGGCCAGCAACATCAAAATCCTGAGCCGACGTCGCGTCCAGATGCCCGCAATCATCAGCAGCAAAGTCAAACCCAGCAAGACAAAGGCAGTTTGCATCGATTTGTTGTTAAGGTCTATTGCTTCCCTGCGTCCGGCGGACAGCTGAGAACTAACCTCCCCGTCAAGTTCTACCAGGGGGCGCATTACCTGCGTCTTGGCAGCATGATACTCATGGCCATGCAGGCGTAACATGCCTCCGAGCGACTCGCCCTCCAGCTCATATTCAATTCCGCTGGCTTCGATCTGTGCAGCAATGACAACCATGACCTCGTTCTCCAGCAAAACAAGATCATTGGACGCATTTTCTGACATTTCAAACCAGGCGAGTTCGGACTCTGTCAGGCCGGCCTCACGGGCAAGCGTTCTTATCGGCTTCACATCGCCAAATTCGCCAGATTGTTCACCTGTGTCCAGCACAATATCCCAGTACGGTACTTCAAAGTACTTTATCGGACGCGGAAGATCGCCGTTCCGGATGGCCAGGATTTCATCGAAGTAGCTACGGTACGACGACTCTCCCGTGATGGCATACAGCCGCACCATGCGGGTCAGATCATCCGAGGTTTGCCTAAGCCCGTCGGCGAAAGCAAGCGCCGCACGTCGTGCAGTCACAAACAGATGCAGGTCGTCACGGGACCGCTGAAAATTCACAAAGTGAATAACGCCTAAAACCAGAACGAGCATGGTCACCACCGATATGGTTCGGTACGAAACTGGTCTGGTCATTCAGATATCCGCCTTCACAATTTAGAAAGAACAATGCATTTGTTCTGTCGCAAATATTGTACGGTTTGGCCGCCTTCGCAACGCCCTGCGTGGCGGCTGCCCTCCTTGCGACCTTCGCAGACTCGTGACTATCCATCGCATTGTGCCCTCCATCAATATCGTCAATTGCTAACCGCGCAGCAGTAACTCGACTGGACCTCGGGCAATGTGCTCACCATCACCCGCCTGTCAAGTCTCGTATTCAGCAATTGCAGATATCATCGCAGAGGCTCAATCAAACTCACTGCGCCCCTCAAGGGCGCGCGTCAGGGTCACCGGGTCGACATACTCCAGATCGCCACCAACCGGCAGGCCGCGCGCCAGGCGCGTGATGCGCAGCCCGGCGCCCTCAAGACTACGCTCAATAAACATCGCGGTCGCGTCGCCTTCCATGCCCGGATTGGTCGCGATGATCACCTCGCGCACCTCCGCCGCTGCTGCGCGCTGCTCCAGCTCGCGGATGCGCAGTTCGTCCGGGCCGATGTTGTTGACCGGCGAAATGGCGCCATGCAGCACATGGTAGAGGCCACCGTAACTGCCCGTGCGCTCCAGCGCCAGCACATCCAGCGGCTCCTCAACCACGGCGATGATGCTGCGGTCGCGGCCGCTGTCGGCGCAGAGCGCGCAGGGGTCGCTGACCGTGATGTTGAAGCATTGCGAGCAAAGCTGCGTCTCGGCCTTCAGGACGCGCAGGGCCTCGGCCAGGGTCAGGCCAACCTCGTCCGGCGCGCGCAACAGGTAGAAGGTCAGGCGCGAGGCCGTCTTGGGGCCCACTCCCGGCAAGCGCGCGAAGGCCTCGGTCAGGCGACTGACCGGTTCCGGAATGGCGGACTTCATGAGCTGGCCCGAGCGTCAGCCTGAACTCTCACCCGAGCAACCCGCCCATCCCCGGCATGCCGCCGAGGCCGCCGGTGATGGCCTCCATCTTTTCCGCTGCCAGCAACTGGCTCTGCTCTACGGCCTGATTCATGGCCGCGACCAGCAGATCCTGCAAATCGTCCAGCCATTCCTCGTCCTCAAGGTCGATCAGCGCGCTGTCGAGCGCAATCGACTGTACGCGCTGGTGGCCGCTGATGACGACGGTCACCGCGCCGCCGCCCACCGAGACTTCCACCGTTTCGTGTTCGAGGGCCTGCTGCGCCGCGCTCATATCGTCCTGCATCTTCTGGATTTGCCGCAGCATGGCGGCCTGGCTGGGCCGTTTGGCCATCTCAGTCTCCCTTTTCTTCGCTCTCGTGCAGGCTGACGCGCGCGCCCAGCGCCATGGCGCTGGCGATGAGCGGGTCATCCAGATTAATTTGCGGGTCTTCGCTCGTGGCCGCTTTTTGCAGCCGCACCCTGATGCGCAGCGGTCGACCGAATACCGCCTCCACGGCCTTCTCCAGCGCGCTACGCGTTTCCGCGCTGTCCAGACGATCGTGGAAAAATGGCGTTGAGGCGTCCAGCACGACCACATCGTCCCGCAGGTCGCTCACCTGGACATGATCCAGCAGCGCCGGGATGTTACTGCGGCCAGGTCGCTCCAGCTCAGGCCGCACCGCATCCCAGCGCGCCTGCAGTTGCTCCAGCGTGAGCTCGGCCGGCGGCGCTGCGGACGCAGACGGAGCAGGGGCGGCCTCCGCTTTCTTTGCGGACTGCACCGCCGCAGGCTTGCGGACGGGGTCGGCTTCGGGCTTGCGGACGGGGTCGGCTTGTGGTGGCCGCGCTGCTGCCGGCGTCACGCTCGCGGCAGGCGGCGCCGGGAAGTCAGCTTCGGTCGGCGCGGCCAGACTCTCGACCAGCGCCAGTTCGAGCGCCAGTTGTGGCTGCCAGCCGCCCAGATCATCGGCCAGCGCCTTGTTGAAATTGCGTAGGGCGCGCAGCAACATACTGCTGCTGATTTGCCCGGCCTGCGCCTGATAGCGCTCGCGCTCCTCCTCCGACGCCACTACCAGCGCCGCGCTGGCAGTCTGCGTCAGCAACAGGGCACGCAGCTGCTCGACGATTTGCTGGCCGAACTGCTGCGGATCGCTGCCGGCGTCCACGGCGCGGTTGATGACCTCCAGCCCGGCCGCGGCGTCCCCCTGCACGAGGGCGTCCACCAGGGCGCGCACGGAGTCGCTGCTGGCGGTGCCCAGCACCTCCTGCGCCAGCGCCAGCGTGATCGCTTCGGCGGGGTCGGTGACGATCTGGTCGAGGAGGCTGATACTGTCGCGCACGCTTCCAGTACCCTGGCGCGCGATGAGCTCAAGCGCCTGGCGCTCAATGCGCAGGCCCTCGGCTTCCGCAATCTTCTGCAAGTGGTCGGCCACGGTCAGCAGCGGCACGCGGCGGAATTCGAAGGGCAGACAGCGGCTCTTGATGGTGGCCGGCACCTTGTCAATTTCGGTGGTCGCCAGCACAAAGACGGCGTGCGGCGGCGGTTCTTCCAGCGTCTTGAGCAGCGCATCGAAAGCGTTGCCGGTGAAGCGATGCACCTCGTCGATGATGTAGACCTTGTAGCTGCCTTCGCCGGGCGAGAAGGCGATCTTGTCACGCAGGTCGCGAACGTCATCGACGCCGGTGTGCGTGGCCGCGTCGATTTCGATGAGGTCCAGGTAGCGGCCTTCGTTGACGCTGCGGCAGGCTGCGCATTCGTTGCAGGGTCGCTGCCCGGCATCTTCATTTGCGCAGTTGACGGCCTTGGCAAGCAGGCGTGCGGTGGTGGTTTTGCCGGTGCCACGTGGCCCGCTGAAGAGGTAGGCGTGGCGGACGCGGCCGCTTTTCAGGGAGTTGCGCAGGGTGCGCGTGATGTGCTCCTGGCCGATGACGTCCTCGAAGCGCATGGGGCGCCAGGCGAGGTACAGGGCTTGTTCGGGCAAGGCCAAGGCTCCTCCTGCACGGCCAGTCAGTGTAGCAGCGCCCATCCGGGGCGGCAAGCAAAGGGGGTGGCGAACGCTGTCGCCACCCCCGCCTGGTTTCAGACTGTCACGTCAGCGCGTCGCCTCAGGCCAGCACCCGCTGCTCGTCCGTGATCTCGTCTATCAGCGCGTGCATCTCGGGGATGCTGAGCTGCTGCTTGGCGTCACTCATGGCGACTGGCGGATTGGGGTGACATTCGAACATCAGGCCGTCGGCGCCCACCGCTTTCGACGCTCGCGCCAGCGGGATTGCGATGTCGCGGCGCCCGGCGGAATGTGAAATGTCGACCACCACCGGCAAATGCGACTCCAGCTTCAGCAGAGCGACCGCGCTTAGATCGAGTGTATTGCGCGTGCGCGTCTCGAAGGTGCGGATGCCGCGCTCCATGAGGATGACGTTGGGGTTGCCGCTGCTGACGATGTACTCGGCGGCGTAGAGGAATTCCTGGATGTTGGCGCCGAAGCTGCGCTTGAGGATCACCGGCTGGCGCACCTGTCCCAGCGCCTTCAGCAGGAAGCTGTTGGACATGTTGCGCGCGCCGACCCAGAAGACATCGACGTATTCGGACATCTCGGAGATGAGGCTCTTGTCCATCACCTCGCTGACGATGTACATATTGTGGCGCGTGGCTGCCTGACGCGCGATGCGCAGGCCTTCCATGCCCAGGCCCTGGAAGTCGTAGGGCGAGGTGCGTGGCTTCCAGCCCATGCCGCGCAGAAAACGCACGCCGCGCGCAGACAGCGCCTCCGCGACTGCGTCCACCTGTTCTGCGCTTTCGATGGCGCAGGGGCCGCTGATGATGGTGAAATCGCCATTGCCCAGCTCGGTGCCGTCGGGCATGGTGATGATGGTGCGCTCGTCCGGGTATTTGCGCTGCACAAGGATTTTGGCAAGCGCTTCCGCTTCTTCCAGCGCCAGCGAGGCGCGGAATATTTCACTAAAGAGGGCGCTGATGGTCTCGTTGCTGAAGGGACCCTCGTTGGCCTGCTGCAGGGCTGTCAACATCGCGGCTTCGCGTTCGGGATCATAAAACGAGGTGCCGAGATTCTGCTGCACACGCCCGATCGCCGAGGCGATTTCCGCGCGCTGGCTAAGCAACTCAAGGATTTGCAGATTGATGCCGTCTATCTTCACGCGCAAGTCCTGCAGTCTATCGTCGTGCATGATGTGCACACTCCCCCGCATGGCCCACTAACGGCACGATTGCCAGCGCGAGTATACACGCTGCAGTCCGTTCCTGACAATGCCGCCTGACCCGGCTGCCATGTGCCTGACGGGGCGAAACTTACTTCAGCACCTCATCCACGTTTTCCAGTTCACGCATCAGGCGGTTGATGGTACGCACCAGGATGAACATGGAGAAGGCGATGATGACGAAGTCAATGGACGCCGTGATGAACTTGCCATACTTGAGCGTGGCCGCGCCGGCCGCCTCCGCCTCCGCCAGGGTCGCGTACTGCACGGCGGAAAGATTGATGAAGAGGTGCTCAAAACCCACACCGCCTGAAATGGCGCCGATGAGCGGCAGCAAGACGTCTTTCACCAGCGAATTGACAATATCCTTGAACGCGGCGCCCAGGATCAGGCCGACGGCCAGATCGATGACGTTGCCGCGCGTGGCAAATTCACGAAATTCCTTCAGCATGGTATTTTCTCCTCGCTGCATTCCCCTCTGCTGCCGGGCTACTGTAGCGCGAAGCCGCGACGGCTGCTCTGGCAGGCAGGCAGAAATCGCGGCAAAATGGCGCTTGATGTCCTGCAGGCCCGAGGCGCCCTTGTCCCGCCGACCCTTGACCCGCCCACGCCGCGACCGTCTGCTCTGGCTGGCGCTGCTGCTGCTGCCGCTACTCAGCATCGCTGCGGCCATTCAGGTGCAACGCGCCGGCAGCCCCGGCGTCGCAGCCACCCTGCCCATGGCCAAGCCCGCAGCACATCAGCGGGTCAATCGGCCCGCCCCGGAGTTGACCCTGCCCCGCCTCGACACTGGCGCGGAGCTGCGCCTCGACACGCTGCGCGGTCGGCTCGTCATCGTCAACTTCTGGGCCAGCTGGTGCGCGCCCTGCCGCCGTGAACTACCCGCGCTCGAAGCCTTTGCGCGGCAGCATAGCGGCCCCGACGCGGTGCAGGTGCTGGCGGTCAACGTGGGTGAGGCGGCGGCGCAGGTACGCAGCTTCCTGGACGAGGCCGGCGTGCGCGACCTGAGGGTCCTGCTCGATACTGACTCGCGCGCCAACGCAGCCTGGGGCGCTTTCGCCCTGCCTGCCAGCTTTCTCATTGACCGCGCGGGACGCATCCAGGCCGTAAGGACGGGCGAAGTCACGACGGCGGATCTTCGGCACTGGCTCGCGCAAGCGGAGGCCTGACCTGCTACCATACATGCTGACCCAGGCTCGCAATCCGGGAGAAACAATGTGAATTTGTCGCGCGCGTTTCAATACCTGTTCGAGGATCAGCAATGGGCCCGCAAGCTCGCGCTGGTCCTCCTCTGGAGCCTCGTCGCGCTCATCCCGCTGCTGGGCCTGGTCGGGATGGCCATGCTGGCCGGCTACACCCTCGATTTGCTGCGCAACATGCGGGCCGGGGCCAGGCGTCCGCTGCCGGACTGGCAGGATCAGGGCGCCAGGCTGAGCGACGGCTTCAATGCCATGGTCGCCATCATCGTCTACAACATCCCCAACGGCCTGCCGCTCTGCGGCCTGCTGCTGCTGGCCGCCACAGGTAACGGGGAGTTGGGTCTCCTGACACTGCTATCCCTCTGCTGCCTGCTGATCTTCGCTCTTGTCTGGAACCTCTTCATCTGGCTGATGCTGGCTGCCGGCGCCACGCGCTACGCGCAAACCCGCCAGCTGACCTCCTGGTTTCAGCCTGGCGAAATGTGGGACACGCTGCGCGCGAACAGCGGCCTGTTCATGCAGTGGCTGCTTTACACCCTGCTTTCGAGCCTGGCACTGGGCCTGGTGTCCGCCGTGCCAGGAGTCGGCTGGCTGATTTCGCTGGCGCTGACCGTGCCGGTGCAGGGCCACTTGCTGGGGCAGCTCGCCTGCGCGCTGGACGAGAACGAGGCG
Organism: Phototrophicaceae bacterium; assembly: GCA_965223965.1. Lineage (GTDB taxonomy): Bacteria > Chloroflexota > Anaerolineae > Aggregatilineales > Phototrophicaceae > JAGWBD01. The sequence continues at coordinate 62,053 of CBDCXX010000006.1, read as the reverse complement.
CGCCAGGCCTCCGCCAACCTTTAGGTTACGCATGGCCGCATGGCGCTATCGCCGCAAATTCAGCAAGCGACCGCACTCGGCCAGGGAGCGCCGCGATGGCGCGCGCAAGAAGCGGAATGGCGTGGCGGACTGGCCGGGCCTGCTGGGCCGCGACGACGTGCTAATTCTGGATACCGAGACCACCGGCCTCGGCCGCGACGCGGAGGTGATTGAGGTGGCGGTCATCAACACCCGCGGCGCGCAGGTGCTGCACAGCCTCGCCCTGCCGCTGGGCGCCATCCCGCGCGATGCCTCCCGCATTCACGGCCTGACTAAAACCAGACTGAAGCAACTCGGCGCGACCGGCTGGCAGGACCTGCACAGCGCACTGGCGCCGGCCTTGCGGGCGGCCGCGCTGGTCATCATCTACAACGCCGCCTACGATAAACGGCTACTGCAACAGACCTGCGAGTTATACGACCTGCCACTGCCCCCGGTTGCCTGGCGCTGCGCGATGCAGGACTACGCCAGATGGCACAGAGAAATGAGAGGCGAGATCAGCGGCTACGGGCTGGAGCGGGCTTTCAAACGGGAATGTGGCGAGGGATTCAGCCAGGAGCACCGGGCGCTGTCCGACTGCCGGATGGTGCTGTCGCTGATGCGCGCCGTGACAGCGGAAACTCAATAGTCGTTGGTACTCAATCGCCAAATTTTATAGATATGTTCCAGCAGTCTTGCGGATGTGCAACTATAGGATGTGGCACCTGTGAATTGGGGAACAAGAGGGAGAAATCATGGTTGAACTACTAGTCACAATAATATTCTTATACATCATTTGGAAACTCGTTCGGCTGCCATTTAAGATGCTTTTTGGAAAGAAGAACAAAGCGGTAAAAAAGCGGCAATCCTCAACAGCCAATTCAGGTCATTCCGATACTCTCAAAGAGATATTGAATGAGATGGAGCCGTCTCTAAAGGTCTCACGAGAAAAGATTGAAAAGCAAAAGAAGATAACTAGTCAACGCAAGTATAGGTTACACCAAGATTACCTTGTGGAGATAGACAAGCTGTATCCGCTTCGAAAGACCGACCCGCATGCAATGCAAGAAGTCATTAAGTATTGCCGAAAAGACATGGCTATTGCCAAGGAAGTAATGAAACTGCAGCGTGAATGGAACAGGATCATTGATCGAGAAGATAAATTCTTTGCATTCCCTTCATTTGAAAAGTTGGCGATAATTTATGAGCAAATTGGAGAGTATGAAAAGGCAATCGACGTTAGTAAACATGCTGTCAGGTTAGGACTGCATGATCCAAAACGCTGCACTTCACCACGAAACTACAAAGGGAGAATTCAGCGTCTCAGAAAGCAGATTGCAAAACGAGACGAGGTAAAAAATAGATAGTCACTTGTAAGAGAGTATAGATGGACGACATCCTGCAGGAACAGATCGTTTACTACCGTGCCCGTGCCGACGAATACGACCAGCGCTACCGCTGCCAGGGACGCTACGACCTGGGCCCCGAACGGAACCGGCAGTGGTTTGATGAGCTGGCCGAGGTGCGTCAGGCCCTGCAGCGCTGCGGCCCCGTGGACTCTGCGCTGGAGCTCGCCTGTGGCACAGGCATCTGGACGCAGTGGCTGCTGGAGATCTGCGCGCGCATCCATGCTATCGACGCCGCGCCGGAGATGCTGGCCATCAGCCGGGCGAAACTGCAAACGGATCGCGTCACCTGGGAACAGGCCGACCTCTTCGCCTGGCAACCGCAACAGGTATACGACCTTGTCTTCTGCGGCTTCTGGCTGTCGCACGTGCCGCCGGACAGGCTGTCGTCCTTCCTGGCGCAGGTGGCGCGCGCCTTAAGGCCCGGCGGACGCCTCTTCCTCGTCGATTCGCAGAGTGGACCACTATCAGCATACGGCGTCCAGGACAACGACGACTTCCACGATAAACGTGCGCTCAATGACGGGCGACGCTTCACGGTCATCAAGGTGTTCCATGAGCCGCAGGCGCTGGGAGCCAGCCTGGCGGCGCAGGGCCTCAAACCGGCGCTGCGCGTAAGCGCCAACCACTTTATTTATGGGACAGCCGACAAGGTCCAGGCGCAGCACGCTCACTGGCCGGACACGAACAAACAGGACGGGTAATGGACGAGCTCTTGCAAGAGCAGATCGCTTACTACCGGGCGCGGGCCGGCGAATATGACCAGTGGTTTCTGCGCCAGGGCCGCTACGATCATGGCCCCGAACTGAACAAACTGTGGGCCGACCAGGTGATCGAGGTGCGCCAGGCCTTGCTGAATTGCGAGCCTGTGGCCTCGGCGCTGGAGCTGGCCTGCGGTACCGGCATCTGGACGCAGACTCTGCTCACGCTCTGCACGCGCATCCATGCGCTGGACGCCGCGCCCGAGATGCTGGCCATCAACCGCGCCAAACTTCAGTCCGATCGCGTTTGCTACGAACAGGCGGATCTCTTCGCCTGGCAGCCGCAGCAGCAATACGATCTGGTGTTCTGTGGCTTCTGGCTGTCGCACGTGCCGCCGGACGCGCTAACGCCCTTCCTGCAGCAGGTGGCGCGCGCCTTGCGGCCCGGCGGACGTCTCTTCCTCGTCGATTCGCGCCGTGACCCGCACTCCGGCGCCAGCGACCAAATGCCCTACGACTATTACAGCGACAACAACACCCATGAGCGCTTGCTGAACGACGGTCGTCGCTTTACGATTGTCAAGGTCTTCCATGAGCCGGAGGGGCTGGGCGCCAGCTTGGCCGCGCAGGGCCTCAAACCATCGCTGCGCTTCACGGACAATTACTTCATTTACGGCAGAGCCGACAAGCTCTGAGCCTTATTCGCCAGGGACGGGCAACATCTCACCCAGGCCAGTGGTCGGCGGGTCCTGGCGCGACGGGCCGGCGTCGCCCGCTGGCCCGTCGCCGCTGTCAGGGGTCGGCGCCAGGTCGGGCTGACCGGCAGCATCAGCGTCAGCATCGGCTACATCCGCGTTCATGAGCCTTTCAAAGGTCTCGCGGTCGAGCGTCTCCTGCTGAATCAGCACGGTGACCAGCTCGTCCAGCTTGTCACGGTACTTGATCAGGATTTCACGCCCGCGCTGCTCGCCGGTCTCGACGAGGCGTTTGATCTCCTGATCAATCTGCTCGGCGGTCTTCTCGCTGTAGTCACGCTGCTCACCAATTTCACGCCCGAGGAAGATGGAGGTGTGGCTGCTGCCGAAGGTGCGCGGCCCCAGCAGCTCGCTCATGCCGTACTGTGTGACCATGCTGCGGGCGATGCCGGTGGCCTGCTGCAGGTCCATCTGGGCCCCGGTGGAAAGCTGCTGGCTCGTGTAGGTAATTTTTTCGGCGATGCGCCCGCCCAGGGCCGCGGCGATGCGATCCTCAAACTCTTCGCCGGTGACGAGGAACTGGTCCTCCTCCGGCAGGGGCATCACGAAGCCGCCGGCGCGGCCGCGCGGAATGATGGTGATCTTGTGCACCGGCCAGGCGTACTTCAGCACATGGAAGAGGATGGCGTGCCCGGCCTCGTGGCAGGCGAGACGGCGCTTCTCCCTGTCGGAGATCACGCGCGTCTTGCGCTCCGGCCCCATTACGGCCCGCTCCATGCTCTCCTGCAGCTCCAGCATACTGATGGTCTTGCGGTTGCGGCGCGCTGTGAGGATGGCGGCCTCGTTGATGAGGTTCTCGAGGTCGGCGCCGGAGAAGCCTGGCGTGATGCGCGACACAGCCTGCAGGTCCGCGTCCGGCGCCAGCGGCTTGCCGCGCGCGTGCACCTTGAGAATCGCCAGGCGGCCGGCCACGTCCGGGTTGTCCATGGTCACCTTGCGGTCGAAGCGACCGGGGCGCAGCAGCGCCGGGTCAAGGATGTCGGGCCGGTTGGTGGCCGCGATGATAATGACGTTGGTGCCCTGTTCGAAGCCGTCCATCTCGACCAGGATCTGGTTCAGCGTCTGTTCGCGCTCGTCATGGCCGCCGCCCAGACCGGCGCCGCGATGGCGCCCGACCGCGTCGATTTCGTCGATGAAGACGATGGCCGGCGCCTCGGACTTGGCGCGCTCAAACAGGTCGCGCACGCGGCTGGCGCCCACGCCCACGAACATCTCGACGAATTCAGAGCCGGAAATGCTGAAGAATGGCACGCCGGCCTCGCCGGCCACCGCGCGCGCCAGCAGAGTCTTGCCGGTGCCGGGCGGGCCGATCATCAGCACGCCCTTGGGGATGCGCGCACCGAGGCGGATGAACTTCTCCGGTTCCTTGAGGAACTCCACAATCTCCGCCAGTTCCTCCTTGGATTCATCCGCTCCGGCCACGTCCGAGAAAGTTACCTGCGGTCGCTCCACGTCGCGGGTGACGCGCGCGCGGCTGCGGCCAAAGCTGATCGCCTGGTCCTGACCACTGCGCACCGAGCGCATCATGCGCCACAGCAGCCAGATGATGATGATGGTCGGCACGACGGCGATGAGCAGCTGGATAACCAGGCCGCCGGTGTTGTCGCCCGGCTGCGGCGCGTAACTGATGGACTGCAACTGCGAGTCACTGACGCCGTAGGCGCGCAGGTGCTCAAAGAGGTCGGATTCGCGTTCCTTGTAGTAATAGGCGGTGAGGCCGCTGAAGAACTGGACGTAGACGTCCTGGCCGCCGCGCACGATGAGCTTCTCGACGTTGCCGCGCTGGATCTGGGTGGCCAGTTCATTGAGCGGGATGCGGTTGCTGCTCTGGAAGTTGCTCTGGCTGCCCATGGTCAGCACAAACAGGATGAGCACAACGACGCCCATGCCGATCAGCAGTCGCTGGGCGTTGCGGCCCGAGAAGGGCGAATTGTCGTTGTTGCCATCCTGCGCTGGTCGATTGTTCACAGCAAGCTCCCTCTTGTCCACTCTCATCATAATGAGGGAAGGCCCGCGGGTCAACCGGCCCGGTCAGGTGGTACGAAAAGGGCATATGGGCCCCATGCTATACTGCGCGTATGACAGTCATCGAACGGGCTCCGACGGACACGGCCGAGCGCAGCAACGAGGAATGGTTGCGGGCATTGACCGGCGCGCCAGCCGAGCAGGATGCGGCCATCACGGCCCTGCACGCGCGGCTGCAGCGCGGTCTCTACTGGTACCTCGCGCGCGAACGCAGCGACCTCGCCGGGCGTTCCCAGGTGGAGCTGGAGCAGATGGCCGAGGACTACGCCCAGGACAGCGTAATGCGCGTTCTGCAGCGCCTCGACAGCTTCCGCGGCGAAAGCCGTTTCACCACCTGGGCGACGCGCATCGCCCTGCGCATCGCCATCAGCGACCTGCGGCGCGCCCGCTACCGCGATTTTCGCCTCGATGACCTGACGGCCGAAGGCGAGTTGCTGCCTGCGCGCATTGCGGCGCTCCCCCATAACGATCGCTCGCCCACGCCCGAGGTCGTCGCCGAGCGCGACGACGTGCAGGAGCGCATCGCCCGGGCCCTGCGTGAGGGGCTGACGCCGCGCCAGCGCCAAGCGCTGGAGGCCGTCGTGTTACAGGGCGTGCCGCTGGAAGTCGTGGCGCAGCAGATGGGCAGCAACCGCAACGCGCTCTACAAGCTGGTGCACGATGCGCGCCGCAAACTGCGGGCAGAACTCGAGGCCCAGGGCCTGGACGTGGCCTACATGCTTGACCTGTTTGCAGAGCGCTCCGGGCAGTAAGATAAGTAAGATATGAGAAGTTGCCGGCGTCTGGTGACAGAAGGCTGCCGACGCTATCAGGACTGGTGGAGCATGACAGCGTGATTCACGAACGCCTGCACAGGCTGCTGGATTGTCTGGCCACCGTCCATCGCGACGGGGGCATAGACTGCGGCACTGCCGCCAGCCACTTCACCTGCCTCAGCGAGCAGGCGCTGAACGGTGCTGACATCCACCAGATTCTGCCCGAGGCGGCCGCCCACATCGCGCACTGCCCGGATTGCCGCGAGGAATACGAGGCGCTGCTGGCAGTGCTGCGCGCCGAGGAAAAGTACGGGACGAAAGAAAAATTCTGAGGACAGGAAACACATGAACGAACGTCACAGTCGCGTTATCGTCATTGGCTCTGGCCCCGCCGGACTTACCGCTGCCCTTTACACCGCGCGCGCCCAACTGCCCACAACCGTTATCACCGGGCCGCTGCTGGGCGGGCAGATCGCGACCACGCACGAGGTCGAGAATTACCCGGGCTTCCCGGATGGCACTACAGGCCCCGAGCTGGTGGAGGCCATGCGCGCCCAGGCCGAGCGCTTCGGCACCGGGTTCATCTACGATTCGGTCGCGCGTGCCCGGCTACAGGATGGCCCGCCCTTCCTCATTGAAACCAGCGGCGGCGAGCGTATCAGCGCGGACGCCGTTATCGTCACTATCGGCGCAAACCCGCGCGCGCTGGGCATCCCCGGCGAGGCCGAATACGTGGGCCACGGCGTCAGCTACTGCGCCACCTGCGACGGCTTCTTCTTCCGCGGCAAGGACGTTGTCGTGGTCGGCGGCGGCGACTCTGCGCTGCAGGAAGCGCTCTTCCTGACGCGCTTCGCCAACCGCGTCGACATCATCCACCGCCGCGACCAGCTGCGCGCCAGCGTCGCCCTGCAGTCGCGCGCCCTGGCGCACGAAAAGATCAGCTTCATCTGGGACACGGTGGTCGACGAGATTCGCGCTGACGAGACCGGCTCGGTCAACGCCATCGAGATGCGCAACCTGAAGACCGGCATGCAGGAAGAACGCGCGGCGGACGGCGTCTTCATTTTCATCGGTTACGATCCCAACAGCGATGTCTTCGCCGGCCAGCTGGCCACCGATGACGCCGGCTACGTGCTGATCGACCAGCGCTACCGCAGCAACATCGAGGGCGTCTTCGCCGCCGGCGAAATCCATGACCAGATCTTCCGCCAGGCCATCACCGCCGCCGGTGACGGCTGCGCCGCGGCCCTGACCGCCATCGAGTGGCTGGATTCCTGAGGCAGTCCCTGGTCCGGCCTAACGAAGTGAATCCCAGCCGTCCCAATAGGTGAACTCGCGGGCCGGACGGCGCTGCGCCGGACGGAAGTCGCTGCCCGTGTAATACGCCACCGGTAGCAAGGCCACTTGCGTCACGCCCGCCGGGATGCCGAGCAGATCCGCCACTTCATCCGCGTAACGCAGATGCAGCGTCGTCCACGCCGAGCCGAGCCCGCGCATGCGCAGCGCCATCATGAAGGACCACACAGCCGGCAGAATCGAGCCGTAGAGCGCCGTCTGCGCCATCTGGCCGGCGTCCTCGACGCGCCCGTTGTAACAGGGGATGACCAGCACGGGCACCTCGTGCATGTGCTCGGCGAGGTGCAGGGCGCTGTCGAGCAGGCGGATGCTGCGCCGCCGCTCCTGAATGTCCACCTCGCCCGGGCCGGCGTACTGCAGGAAGGAATCCTTGTACCAGGCACCGACCTGCGCGCGTTTTTGCGCGTCCGTCACCACCACAAAGTGCCAGCCCTGCTGGTTGCTGCCGGAGGGCGCCTGGATGGCGATCTCCAGGCATTCCTCAATCACTTCTGGCGGCACCGCACGCGTGAGATCCAGACGTTTGCGCACACTCCGCGTGGTGGTCAGCAGTTTTTCGGCGGAAATCTCGCTCATGTCCCCGTCTCCTCCCCGATTTAATCTGCAGCGAGTATGCCGCGGAGGCGGCCCGCACTCAACCACAACGGCATTCTGCGCTATCATGGGCGCCTGGAATCAGCAATGCAACGGGAGGGCCACCCCTTGAGCAGCGACGTACAAACCCTGGCGATCAACACCATTCGCACCCTGGCAATGGACGCGGTGCAGCGCGCCAACAGCGGACACCCCGGCCTGCCCATGGGCGCGGCGCCGATGGCCTGGGCGCTGTGGACGCAGTACCTGCGCCACAACCCGCGCAATCCTGGCTGGCCCAATCGCGACCGCTTCGTGCTCAGCGCCGGCCACGGCTCGATGTTGCTCTACGCCCTGCTGCATCTGACCGGCTATGACCTGCCGCTGTCGGAGCTGATGAACTTCCGTCAGTGGGGCAGCCAGACGCCCGGCCACCCCGAGCACGGCGACACGGCCGGCGTCGAGACTACCACCGGGCCGCTGGGCCAGGGCGCGGCCAACGCCGTCGGCATGGCGCTGGCCGAGGCCTTTCTCGCCGGGCACTTCAACCGTGATGGCTTTCCCGTGGTCGATCACCGCACCTACGCCCTCGTCAGTGACGGCGACCTGCAGGAAGGCGTCTGCATGGAGGCCAGCGCGCTGGCGGGACTCTGGGGCCTGGGCAAGCTGACCTTCCTCTACGACAGCAACGAAATCCAGCTGGACGGGCCGACCGACATGGTCTGGCGCGAGGACGTGCTGCAGCGCTTCCAGGCCATCGGCTGGCACGTTATCGCCGTCGCTGACGGCAACGACGCCAAGCAGGTCAGCGCGGCGCTGGCCGAGGCGCAACAGGTAACAGACCGGCCCACGCTCATCGCCGTGCGCACGACGATCGGCTTCGGCAGCCCCAACAAGGCCGGCACGAGCGACGCTCATGGCTCGCCGCTGGGCGCGGACGAGGTGCGCCTGACGAAGCAGGCGCTCGGCTGGCCCGACGAAGACTTTTACATTCCGGGCGAGGCGCTGGAGCACTTCCGCGAGGCCATCAGCCGCGGCGCGCAACAGGAAAGCGACTGGCGGGCCCTGCATGCGCGCTGGGCCGCGGCGCATCCTGACCTGGCGGGGGAGTGGGATCAGCTACAGAGCGGCACGCTGCCCGCTGGCTGGGACAATGACCTGCCGCACTACGCAGCGGGCACCAGCATGGCCACGCGCAACGCCAACGGCGAGGCGCTCAATGCCATCGCGCAGCATCTGCCGACCATGATCGGCGGCGATGCCGACCTGGCGGGCAGCACCAAGACGCTCATTTCCGGCGTGGCCAGCAGCGGCGCGGACGTGGCCACGGCGCGCAACCTGCGCTTCGGCGTGCGCGAACACGCGATGGGCGCCATCACCAACGGCCTCGCCCTGCACGGCGGCATCACCAAACCTTACAGCGCCACCTTCCTCACCTTCAGCGACTACATGCGCCCGGCCATGCGCCTCGGCGCGTTGATGGGCGTGCCGGCGCTCTACATCTTCACGCACGACAGCATCGGCCTCGGCGAGGACGGCCCCACGCACCAGCCCATCGAACACTTCGCCGCCTTGCGCGCCATCCCCAACCTGACCGTGCTGCGACCTGCGGACGCCAACGAGACCGTCGCCGCCTGGGCCGTCGCCATGGAGCAGCCGGGGCCTTGCGTGCTGATCTTCACGCGTCAGGACCTGCCGGTCATCGAGCAGGACGCGGCGACCCTGCGCGCGAATGTGGCGCGCGGCGGCTACGTCCAGCTGGACTGCGAGGGAACGCCTGAAGTGATCCTGCTGGCCACGGGCAGCGAAGTGCACGTCGCGCGTGACGCCTGGCATACGCTGACGGACGAGGGCGTGAAGGCGCGGGTGGTGTCCATGCCCTGTCACGAGCTCTTCGCCGCGCAGGACGCGGCCTGGCGCGAGCAGGTGCTGCCATCAGTAGTGACAGCGCGCATGAGCGTGGAAGCGGGCGTGGCGCAGAGTTGGTACCGCTGGCTGGGCAGCGAGGGCGTGGCCATCAGTCTGGAGCGCTTCGGCGCCAGCGCGCCCTACGAAACGGTCTACGAGCAACTGGGCATCACCGCCGACGCGGTGGTTGCGGCGGCCAGGGGCCTGCTGGCGCAGGACTGAATCCCGGCGACCGGGCCCCGCGACAGGAAAGCGAACGGAGTAAAACATGAGTGTCGACTGGCGCGAACACGGCGTGCGCATCGTGCGCAGCCACGAACTCGACAGCAACACGCCGCAGACGCCCGGCATGACGCGCGCCGCCGCCATCACCCACGCGCAGGCCGGCGCCAGTCAGCTGTGGGCGGGCACCGTCGACATCCAGCCCGACGCCAAAACCGGCGCCCATCACCATGGCGCGCTCGAAAGCGTTATCTTCGTGCTCAGCGGGCGGGCGCGTATGCGCTGGGGTGAGCGTCTGGAGTTCGTCGCCGAGGCCGGTGCGGGCGATTTCATCTACGTGCCGCCCTTTGTGCCGCACCAGGAGATCAATGCCAGCGCGCAGGAACCGCTGCGCTGCATCCTCGTTCGCAGCGACCAGCAGGCGGTGGTCGTCAACCTGGATATCGCGCCGGCCGAGGCGTCAGAGACCGTCTGGATCGGGCCCAATCACCCGTCGCCGGGTTGAGGGAGCTCGCGACCCTTCGAGTGATCCACGAGACCCTGGCCATCATCTCTCTGTGATCGCTATTTCGATGATTTCTCGCGGTTGCATTTCCGGCAGAGCATCTGGCAGTTGTCTTCGCTGGTTTTGCCGCCTTCGGACCAGGGCGTGAAGTGGTCGGCTTCCATATCTGAAATATCGAATTCATTCTCGCAAATCGCGCATTTGCTCGCTTGCGCCTCGTAGACCTTCTGCTTCATTCCGTCCTTAAAGGCGCGGATATTCAAGTGCTTTTCATCGCCAGTGAGAATATAGGGATATATCCCCTTCTTGTTTTCTACATCGTCATCAAAAATTAGCCGCTTCGTTTCCGCTTCAATCCATTCAATATCAAGGTCTTCATCTTTGTAGGCGTTGTATAGACTGCCCCAGTCCACGCCCTTCATAAACTTCTTCCGCTTTCTTGTGAAAGTTGCTTCTATCCAGTCGACGACATCCCGAAAGTATTCCCACAACGGCGCGGCGCTTGCAGCGTGCTGATGTATTCCCATGTAGTCTTCGATGTTATTGTCGCTAACCCACTTGATCACCGTTTCAAGATGATCCTGGCGATTTGGGGCGCCGGTCAAATAATCGCCGCCCAAGCCCGCGGATGGGCCGCCTGTCTTGCTGAAATACCGCTTGGCGTCCGTTACCCATGACCCTGAGTAAACCGCGTTTCGCAGTTCTTGATCGTACAATTTCTCGCCAGCGATATTGACCGTCCTGAACCAGTCCAGTTTGTCATTGTGCGAGCCCGCGCAGACATAGACCATCAATGGGTAATCCAGGACGCGCCCCTGAATATCGAGCGGCTGGTTGTGAAAATACAGGCCGTCCACCGAGAAATCGCTTTTGACATATTGCGCAATGGAGATTGTGCGCTGCTGGCCGTCGATGATCTCGTACGTGCCGTCTCCGCGGTCCGCCCAGTACATGACATTAAGCGGGAAACCCTTCAAAATAGAGGTGATCACCGCCTCACGCTGCTTGCCCTTGTAGATGAACTCGCGCTGGTAGGGCGGGCGGATGTCGAGTTTGCCGCCATAGCCGACCACGCCGCCCTCGCCATCGTCAAGGTAGTCCTTGACGAGGTCGCGGACGGTGAGGCCTAGCTGTTGGATTTTCATTGATTGATTATTCCTTATAGTATCCAGCTTTAAGCTTCTTCATCAATTCGTGCTCAGCCTCTATCTGATCATCTATATCGTTGTAAACCATTCGTATTTGATCGACGTAAGGAAGATTGTCAAACTCTTTAGGAAGGTCAGACCGCTTAACTGGATTTGCCCGATATGGATGCAACATGTGTGCCGCAAAACTGTCTATCATAAAGCTACCTGTATCACCAGGATCATACAGTTTCTTGAATTTCATAGATGTTTGACTATACTCCTTGTCTCCTTTTTCATGATTACACCATTTATGGACAATCGTTACATTACCAATTCTATTTTCCCCGCCTTTCGACAGTGGATTCAAATGATCAATACTGGCATCATCAAGTGCTATGAATCGCCCACAGAGATTGCAAAATATAGTCGTCTCCCATTTATTAATTACATCTTCTACTATTAATGTTTGATTGTTGTCATATTTTGCAGCTCTCTTGTTGGCATTCTTCACCTTTCTCTTGAACTTTTGAAGAATTGTACCTGTTTCAGCATTCATTTTTTCTCCCATTTCTTGTCTACCTCCTGCGCTGAATAACGATGCGGAAGTAAGGCTCTTTTCCATTTACACGCAAATCTTTTCCATCAACTCCTTTTCTGAACCTTATTATCTCAAACTGATCCGGATTGTGCTTGTTCAAGAATGTAATTGGCACACCCATTGCGCCCGCCCAATCCATTGGAATATCTGCGGTCTTTGACACCTCAATTGCGTCATAGTTGTCATACGTTGGGAATTCATCCGGCGAGTATTTTTTGTACAGAATCAAGTCTTCGTGACGCTGCCGGTAGTCAAGGTTGGTGTACCAGCTAGCGCTTCCCAGCCTGCCCTTAACAACACCATCCACTATCCTATACGCGCTGCCCTCTTTCTTAGTCGCGAGCAATTCGTGGGCATAGTCTTTCGGCACATCAAATAGCATATCTTTTCCTCGTGGTGTGAGGCCAAGCCATAATTTGCCATCTCTTATCAGTGGAAAAATCTCTTTATAAGTGATCGCGTTCTGGTGTCCGATAATGAGAAACTGCTTTTCATACTCAATCAACTGCGCCACATATTCACGGAACAGCGAGAAGGGCGGGTTGGTGACGACGATGTCGGCATACTTAAGCAGCATAATACATTCTTCGCTGCGGAAGTCGCCATCGCCCTGCAGGTGGTGGATGCCGATTTCTTCGATTGACGGCACGCCATTCTCGTTCCGTGTGCCATCGTATTCGAGGTAAATCGCTTTCTCGGCATCGTGCTGGCTGAACATATCCATCTGCCGGTTCTTGTAGCAGGTGGTAATCAGCTTCTTGAGCCCGAGGTGGGCGAAGTTCAGTGAGAAGTACGTGAAGAAATTACTCGCTCGCGGGTCATCGCAGTTGCAATAGACGACCTTGCCGCGAAAGTGCTCGGAATAGTGCCGCAGTTCGTTTTCTATATCCGCAAGCTGGGTATAGAACTCGTCCTTCTTGTTAGATTTCGCTGAGTGTAAATTGCGGTTTGCTGACATATTGAATTCATCCCCAGGATACCGATTGTTCCGCAAGCAAGTCCTTGTACCGCAATTGCCTCACCCACCCCCCAAATCACTCGCGGCCAGCTTTTGCGCCTGGTCGCGCGTGGCCAGTTCGTCGATGAATTCGTCGAGGCGGCCATTGAGCACGACCGGCAGGTTGTGGCTGCTGAAGTTGATGCGGTGGTCGGTGACGCGGCTCTGCGGGAAGTTGTAGGTGCGAATCTTTTCCGAGCGGTCGCCGGTGCCAATCTGGCCGCGGCGTTCGCTCTCCTGTTGCTGTCGTTGCTGCTCAAGCTCCTGCTCGTACAGACGCGCGGCCAGCACCTGGCGCGCGCGTTCGCGGTTTTGCAGCTGGCTGCGTTCGTCCTGCATCTCGACCACGATGCCGCTGGGCAGATGCGTCATGCGCACGGCGGAGTCGGTGGTGTTGACGGACTGGCCGCCGGCGCCCTGGCTGCGGAAGACGTCGACGCGCACGTCGTTCATGTTGAGCTGGACCTCAACCGCGTCCACCTCCGCCAGCACGGCCACGGTGACGGTGCTGGTGTGGATGCGGCCCTGGCTCTCGGTCTCGGGCACGCGCTGCACGCGGTGTACGCCGCTCTCGAACTTGAGGCGACTGTAGGCGCCCCTGCCGCGGATTTCAAAGGTGATGCTGCGCAGGCCGCCGACGCCGGTAACGTTCTGGCCCAGTACGTCCACCTTCCAGCGGCGGCCCTCGGCGTAGAGGCTGTACATACGGAAGAGGTCGGCGGCGAACAGGCCGGCTTCCTCACCGCCGGCGCCGGCGCGGATCTCCATGATGACGTTACGCTCGTCGCGCGGGTCTTTTGGCAGCAGCAGCAGACGCAAATGCACTTCCAGCGCCTTGAGGCTATCCTGCAGCGCTTCGCACTCTTCGGCGGCGAGGGCGCGCAGTTCGGCGTCCGTCTCCTCCTGCTGCATGACGCGGGCTTCGGCCAGCTGCTCCGAACAACTGCGGTGCTCGCGCGCAACCTGCACCAGCTCCTCAAGGCCGGCGCGCTCCTTCGAGAGGGGCGTCAGGCGCTGATAATCACCGATCGTGGCCGGATCGCCCAGCAGCCGCTCAAGCTCCACATAGCGCGCCTCTACGTCCCGCAGTTTGTCCAGCATGTTCCTTCCGGGGGTGACTGACCAGGATATGGTAGCATGGCGGGACATTGCGGTACAGTGCCCGCGACTCCTGTACCCTGGACCTTGGGGAAAGTATGCGTCACGAAATCAGCGCCGAACAGATTGTTTTCTATCAGGAACATGGCTACGTCATCATCGAGGACTTCCTCAACGCGCAGGAGTTGGCGGAGTGGCGCCGTTGCGTGGACGAGGCGGTGGCGCAGCGCGACGATCGCAAGACGGCGGATGGTAGCCGCCGCAGTGGCGACTCCTACTACGACAACGTCTTCGTCCAGCGCATCAACCTGTGGACCGACCACGCGGGCATGCGCAAGCTGATGCTGGACGAGCGTCTCGGGCGCATGACATCGCTGCTGGCGGGCACCACTGGCATGCGCATCTGGCACGACCAGGCGCTGCTCAAGCCGCCCTGGGGCAATCCCACCGCCTGGCATCTCGACGTGCCCTACTGGTCTTTCTCTTCGCGCCAGGCGATCAGCATCTGGGTCGCGCTGGATGACTCCACGCGCGACAACGGCTGTCTCTACTTCCTGCCCGGCACGCACAAAAGCGCCACCTTCGATAATGTCGGCATCGGCGAAAACCAGAGCGACCTCTTCAGAGTCTACCCGCAGTGGGCGCAGCGGGAATCTGTGGCCGCGCCCATGCGCGCGGGTTCCTGTTCCTTTCACAACGGCCTGCAGGCCCACGGCGCTGCGGCCAACATGACGCCCGGCTGGCGCCGCGCCATGACCTGCGCCTACATGCCCGATGGCAGCACCTTCAACGGCCAGCAGAACATCCTGCCGCCGGAGATGATGGCGCGTTTAAAAGTGGGCGACCTGCTCAATGAAGACGCGCAAAACCCCTTGCTCTGGCGCAAGGGCTAACCTGGAGGGAGCCATGCCGGACCGCACGATGATCGTCGGCGCCGCGGGCTCGGTCGCCGTCCTGCTGCTGGTGCTGGAGCTGGTGCGCCGCCGCCGACTGCGCGAGGAATATGCGCTACTGTGGCTGGTCACCGGCGCGGTCCTGCTGCTGCTCAGCCTGTCGCGCCCGCTGCTGGATACCCTGGCAGAGTTGACCGGCATCTACTATCCGCCCAGCGCGCTCTTTCTGGTCGCCCTGCTCTTCGTGCTCGCCATCCTGATGCACTTCTCGATCGTCATCACGCGCCTGACGCAGGAGAACCGCGAGTTGGCGCGGCATATTGCGCTGCTGCGTCACGAACAGGAGCGCAGCAGTTCAGCGGGCGAGGGTGAGCAGGACAGTGACCAGCGCGACGTAGCCGATGGCGTAGAGCGCGACCAGCCACAGGCCGGCGCGTAGCGGATTGCTGTCACGCAGTTGCAGCACGCCCGGCTGCGCAGGATGCGGCTGCGCCTGGAAGATGGGCCCGATGACCCAGGTGAGCGCCAGCCCGCCGGCCAGACCGCCCAGATGCGCCCAGTTGTCGATGCGAATGCCGGCCGCGCCCACCGAGCTCAGGAGTCCAAACGCCAGGTTAACCCCCAGCAGCAGCAACAGACTGCGCAGTTGCCGGCCGGCCGCCGCGCCCAGCAGGGTCCGGTGGCGGAAGAGCCAGACCATCTCCGCGCCGAAGATCGCGAAGACCGCGCCCGAGGCGCCCACCGAAGGCGCGCTCAGCCAGGGGTCCGGCGAGCCCAGCGCCACGCTGAGCAGCGAGCCGGTCAGCCCGCCCAGCAGGTAGATGAGCAGGAAGCGGGCGTGGCCGCACAGGCCCTCCACGCCGCGCCCGATGATGTAAAGCGCGTACATGTTGAAGAAGAGGTGCATCATGCCGGCGTGCAGGAACATGGCCGTGAACAGGCGCTGCACCTCGCCCTGCACCAGCACCTCATATGTGCGGCTGGCGCCATACTGGAAGAGCTGCCGCCCGACGACCGGCAGCAGGGTGCCCAGCGCGAACACTCCGACGTTGATGGCCAGCAGCGCCAGCGTCACCCAGGGCGGCACCAGCGGCAGGCGCGGTCCCGGCCGTCGCTGCGGCGGGCGTGGCGCGGACGGCCCGGGCGCGGCGGGCATCCTCCGTTCGAGGGGGTGCGTGCGGCGCTCCGCGTTCTGATCGTCCAGCATGTGCGCTCCAGTCTCCCTGCTGCCAGTATACGCGACCCGGCGCCAGTTTAATGGTAACTTCGATGATGTCAGCTTTTTGTGCTTCTGACGCCCACGCGCGGAGGAGAGCGCTCCATGCCGGAGTATGATTTTCGCTGCGAGGGCTGCGGCCGGCGCCTTGTGTTGCACTGGCGCAGCGTCACGGCCTACGCGGCCGCCACGCCCACCTGCCCCCACTGCGACTGCCGCGCCCTCACCCGCCTCATCAGCCCGGTCGGCGTCGCCCGCGCAACACGCGACTATGCCTCCATGTCCAGCGGGGACATGCTCTCGGTGCTGGAAGGCGAGAATCCACAGGAAGTGCGGGAGCTGCAGCGCCAGGTGCACGGGGACATGGAGTAATCAGTCGATCCGTACCACGCCCAGCGACAAGATATCGTCCCGCGCGTTCGCCGGCTCGAGCAGCGACAGTCGCGTATTCTGCGGATAACGATACCAGCCCAGCTGTGCGCCATACTCGCCTGGCGGCAAGGCAGCGGGCAGCGCCAACGAGATGCGCTCGCTGAGCTGACTGCCCGCCGTCAGCAGCCCGAGTGTTTCATCCGACTGAGCGACCAGCCGACCCTCGGCGTCCAGCAAATGCACGAAACGCACGTCAAGGTCGTCGCGGCCCTGCGCGAATTCCCAGTGCAGCCGCAGCACCAGTTCGTCTCCGGCGGCAAGCCGCGCGGGCAGCGAGCCCGCCAGCAGCGTCACGCCTGCGGCGAAGCGCGCCTGTTGCATTGCCGCTGGCACAAATTCCAGCGTGAAGCGCTCCAGCGCTTCCTCAGGACATACCAGCCCGGCCGCGAGCGCCCGCAAACAGACAGGTTCGGGCACGAACGTCAGCATGTTCCAGGCGTCGGCCCGCAGCGGCAGACTGGCGTGCTTCATTGCCACCTTCTGCGGAAACCATGTCCAACGCTGCCAAGGGCTATTATCCAGCAGCAGCAGCAGATCGCGCCCACCCGCCCCCATTTCCGCGCTTACATCCAGCCAGCCGTCCTGCGGCGCATACAGCGGCACATCGACAGGCGTTGTGAAGCGCAACGACGACTCCAGCGGCGCATGCAATAGCGGCGCGGCTTCCGTCGCCGGCGTCTCGTAGACGACGAGGGTCTCGTCCTGATAAATCGGCGGGCCCAGCTGCGCCTCGGCCTGTGAAAGCAGCCGCTGCCCGGCATGGCGGCGGTGCACGATGACGATGTCTGCGCCGGCATGGCGCAACAGCGCCGGGTCCAGCGTAGCTTCCAGCAGCTCCAGACGCGCGGGATTGGCGGGTGATTCTCGCGTTACGTGGCCACCGAGAAGCGGCAGTTGGTGTGCCGTCTGCAGCCAGAGCGCCTCATTGTCGGGGGGCCTCTGGCGCACCGGGACATCAAGTACAGCGCGCAAATCATCGCGCTGCCCGAGGGCGGTAATCTCCACCGGAATGGTAGAATCGCGAGTCCGAAATGGCCAGAACCACTGGTAGTCGAAGAGGACGGCGGCCAGCAGCAGCGCGAGCAACAGGGCTTGGCGCAGGCGGCTGCGAAAACGTGGCTGCCCGAAGAGCAGGGCCGCACCCTGCGTGGCGAGGCAGGCGATGGCCAGCGCCAGGGCGTAGCTGAAACGCCCGGGCGTGCGCTCAAGTTGTATCAGCGGCAAGTCCTGCAAGAGCACCGACGGCAAGGTCACGTAGCTGGCATGACCATCCACCCGCACGGTAACCGGTTCCCCCAACAGATTAAGTAGCGGGCCCAGCGCCAGCAGCCACGCCAGCAGCGCCAGGCCGAGCCAGAAACGACCGCGACCGCGCACAAGAGCCAGCAAGGCCAGCGCGCCGGCTACAAGCCCGATCCAGGCTGAACGCTCGCCGAAGCTGTTACCCAACACCTCATAGGTGAAGTCGAGCTGGCCGTAGAGCGGATGCTTGGGGGATGGCGTGACGATGGCCAGCAGGCCAAGGCTGTAGCGCACCTCGCCTCCGGACTCTGTGTAAGCCGGGTTGTCAAGGGTCGTGCTGAAAACGGGCAGTATAAAGAACAGTTGCAACAATGCGCCCGCCAGACAAACCAGCAGTAGTCGCCCCAGGCCGCGCCAGTCCCGCTGCAATAAACGCTGTAAAACAAGGAGAGTTGTCAGTGGCAGCAGCATGTGGATCACATTGAGCGCATGCCCGCCACTAACGAGCGCAAAGCACAGGGCTCCGGCCACGAACCAGCGTCGCCGGGAAGGACCGCTGGCGCTGCGCAGATGCAGAAGTGCCAGCATGAATAGCGGCGCGAAAGCCAGCGAGTGGTGAACGTTGTGTCCTCTGCCGAGATGTGCCTGGAAGGTCGGCGCGGCCATGAACACCAGACCGCCGACGAGCGCCGCGGCGCGCGAGCCGTCGCCCAGACGCAGCCCCAGAGCGTACATGCCGAGGCCCATCAGCGCCATCTGCAGCAGCAACGCCAGGTTGTCCGCCACCAGCAGTGGCAGCACCAGCGCCAGCAACGCGGCGGGGATGTGTTGCAGCGGGTGTCCCAGTAGCGTAATGCCCGCCATGCCATCCGGCCAGCCGAGGTTGGGCAGCCAGAACAGTGGCTGGCCTGTGCGCAGCGCGTGGCTCAGCCACCAGACGTGATGTGCTCGCTCCAAGCTGTCACTGGTAGTTCTGCCGGCCAGATGCGTATCCAGGCGCGCGGCCAGCGGCCAGGTGATCAATACGGCCAGCAGCAGATAGAAGAGGTAGACGGAAATCCAGCGAGCGCGCATGCGGGTATTGTAGCGTGTCAGGCCAGCAACTTGAGGCCGCTGCCAGTCAGCGGGATGACGACGCGGCCCGGCAACTGCGCCCGCCCGCTCAACAGGGCCGCCACGGGCACCGCGCTGGTCGGCTCAACCAGCAGGCCGCGCCCCTGCAGCAATTTTTGCGCGGCCAGAATCTCTTTCTCGCTGACGCGCAGGGCCGCGCCTCCGGTCGCGCGCAGCGTGCACAGGATTTCCGCGCCGTGCACCGGCTGCGCCACGGAAATCCCGTCCGCCACGCTGGCTTCCGGCGTCACGGCCATTGTCTGCGCGAAGCCGCGTTCCCAGGCCTGCACCAGCGGATCGCAGGCGGCAGCCTGGGCGACGATCATGCGCGGCATTTGCTGTATCAGTCCGGCAGCCTGCAGGGCCTGAAAGCCGCGCGCCATCCCGGTGAAGAGGCCGCCATGGCCCGCGCAGCAGAGGATGGCGTCGGGCGCGCCGCACTGCTCGAAGATCTCCCACGCGCAGGTCATCTGACCCACGACGAAGAAGGGACTCCAGGCGTGGCTGGCGTAAACTGCCCTCTCCGCCGCCGCGAGGCAGGCTTCAGCGGCGGCCGCGCGCGGGCCGGGCACAGTCACCAGCTCGGCGCCGTAGGCGCGGATATGCGCCTGCTTGGCGGCGGGCGCGGAGGCCGGCGCGAAGATGCGCGCCTGGATGCCGGCCGCTGCCGCGTAAGCCGCCAGTGAGGCGCCCGCATTGCCTGAAGAGTCCTCGACAACTGACTCGACGTCATGCGCCAGAAAATGGTTGATCATCAACTCCGTGCCGCGATCCTTGAAGGAGCCGGTCGGGTTGCAGTATTCAAGCTTGGCAAGGAAGGAATGCTCAGCGAGCTGCACGGGCACCAGCGGCGTGCCGCCGGCCCCCAGCGAAACACGGTGCCGCGCCGGCAGCATGGCCGCATAGCGCCACAGGCCCCAGGTCTGCGTCTGGCGCGCCGCATGGTCATAGGCCGGCAGGTTGCGGATGCGCAGGCGCGCTCCCTCGCAGTGCCAGTCCAGCGGGCCGCAGACCTTGCCGCAGTCTTCGCAGACGAGTTCGGGCGTCATGTCGCGTCCTCCAGATGCTTGCGCAATTCGCGCAGGTCGTGCCGCTGTTGCTCTTCGCTCTGCCGCGTCATCAGCGCGCGCCAGCCAAAGGCGACCACTTCGCCGATGTCCCAGGCCAGCTGATAGAGGCGCAACAGGTCCAGGTCGGGCACATAATCGGGGAAGTGACTGCGGTAGCCCTGCAGCGCTGCCGGCCACAGCCGCAGGTGAAAGAGGTCGCGCTCGCGCGGGGCCCAGGCCGGCGCGTCAAGGTCGATGAGCGTCAACTGGCCATCAGGTCGCAGCAGGACATTGCCGGAAGATGGATCGCCGTGGCAAAAAACGGGCTTGTGACACGCTGCCAGGACGCGCTGCTCAACCAAATGATACTCCTCGATCCAGCGCGCCATGCGCGGCCGCGCATTACGAATCAGATCTGCCAGCGCGCGCTGCTCCGCGTTCCAGGATGGCGGCGGCGCCAGCGCTGCCTGCAGCGGCGGCCAGTCGTGCAGCTCGGCGGCCGCATACTGCTCGGGCGTGGGCCGCTGCTGTGGAGTGAAGCTGTGAATCCCTGCCACCAGCTGGCCCAACTGCCACTGCGCCGCGTCATCCGGCCCGCCGCCAAGGTCCATGAAGGCCCTGGCTTCTACCCATTTCTGGAGCCGCGCCTGGTACGGCCCGATGGATTCGAGATAACGGCCGCTGCGCGCCGCCATGGCGCTGATGATGCGCTCCCCTGCCGGCGCCTGCGCCAGCCCGGCGGCGGCGACCAGGTTTTGTTCACAGAGCGGGGTGCCGCAAACGCGCAACTGTGAGAGCTTGAGGAAGTATCGTTCACCCTCAACACTGTCGAGGCGGTAACTCCAGGAGCACTCGCCGCCTGGCGTGAGGAAGTGCAGCGCCGTGGCCTGCCGGCCCCAATGTTGGGCAACAGCCGCGCAGATTTCCTCATGGGTGAGCGCCGGTTCGCTGAGCATGGTCGTCCCGCGGGTGGCCTGGCTTGTCAGACCCCCCGACATTCTGTACACTGGATTTGCCACTGTAACCGAAAACGGCCGGCAAAATTATGCCCAAAGACCGTTTCAATCGTCCTTTGCGCGACCTGCGCATCTCGGTGACGGACCGCTGCAACTTTCGCTGCGGCTACTGCATGCCCGCCGCAGTCTTCGGCGAGGGCTATCGCTTCCTCGCGCGCGCGGAGCTATTGGACTTCGAGGAAATCACGCGCCTGGTGAGCGTCATCGTGCGCCTCGGCGCGATCAAGCTGCGCCTGACGGGCGGCGAGCCGCTGGTGCGGCCGCGGCTCAGCGAGCTGGTGCGTCTGCTGGCCCAATTCGACGAAGTCGAAGACTTCGCCATGACGACCAACGCCTGGCACCTGGCGGAGCACGCGGTCGCGCTGCGCGAGGCAGGCCTGCGCCGCGTCACGGTCAGCCTGGATACCCTGGACGAAGCGATCTTCCGGCAAATGAGCGGCGGGCGCGGCACTGTGGCGCGCGTGCTGGACGGCATCGCGGCCGCCGACGCAGCCGGGCTGGGCCCGGTCAAGATCAACGCCGTGGTGCAGCGCGGCATCAACGACCACACCCTGGTCGAGTTGGCGCGCTACGGGCGCGAACACGGCCACATCATCCGCTTCATCGAGTACATGGACGTGGGTACGATGAACGGCTGGCGCATGGACGACGTGGTGCCGGCGGCAGAAATCGTGGCGCGCATCGATGCCGAACTGCCGCTCGAGCCGCTGCAACAAAACTACTTCGGCGAGGTGGCGCGCCGTTACCGCTACCGCGACGGCAGTGGCGAGATCGGCCTGATCACTTCGGTCACGCAGCCCTTCTGCGGCGCCTGTACGCGGCTGCGGCTCTCGCCGGAAGGCAGTCTCTTCACTTGCCTCTTCGCCAACGAAGGCATCGACCTGCGCGGGCCCCTGCGCAGCGGCGCCGATGATGACGAGCTCGAAGCCATCGTGCGCGGCACCTGGCAAAAGCGCGAAGACCGTTACTCCGAAGAGCGTTTCGCGCTGGTGCGACCGCGCGCCGACAAGGTGGAGATGTACCACATCGGTGGCTGAACGCGCATGACGATCGAGAACGAGGCGGAGCTCGCCGCCCTGCTACGCATCGGCCGCATCGTCGGCCTGACGCTGCAGCACATGAGCGCGGCCATCGAGCCCGGCATGAGCACCGCCGCGCTGGACGATGTCGGCGCGCGCTTCTTGCGCCAACAGGGCGCGCGATCGGCGCCCATACTGACCTACAACTTCCCCGGCCACACCTGCATAAGCCTCAACGACGAGGCCGCGCACGGCATCCCCGGCAAACGCCTCATCCGGCCTGGCGACCTCGTCAACATCGACGTCTCGGCCGAACTGGACGGCTACTTCGCGGACACGGGCAGCAGCTACGGCGTGCCGCCCCTCACCCGCGCCCAGCGCAAATTGCTGGCGACGGGCCGTCAGGCGCTGGACGCGGCCATCGCTGCGGCGCGCGCCGGCCAGCGACTCTCGGTCATCGGCCGGGCCGTCGAGCGCGTGGCGCGGCCCGCCGGTTTTCAGATCATCCGCGAGCTGGGCGGCCATGGCGTGGGCCGCGGCCTGCACGAGGCGCCGCACGCCGTGCCGCACTATTTCAACCGCCAGGCGCGCAGTAAGCTGCGCGAAGGCATGGTACTGACGCTGGAGCCCTTTCTCACTACAGGCAAACCCCACATCCGCAAGGCTGCCGACGGCTGGACGCTGCGCACCATAGACGGCGCGCTGGCCGCCCAGTTCGAGCACACGGTCGTCATCACCCGTGGCAAGCCCGTGCTGGTCACCGCCCTGTGAACGCCAGGCGCTGGGACAGCGAACTCTACGAGGAACACCACGGCTTCGTCTCGCAGCTGGGCGTTGGTCTCATTGAGCTGCTGGCGCCCCAGGCCGGCGAACGCATCCTCGACCTCGGCTGCGGCACCGGGCATCTGACGCAGCAGATCGCGGAGCTCGGCGCCTGCGTCACGGGCCTCGACAGCGACGCGGCCATGCTGCGTCAGGCGCGCGCGAACTACCCTCACCTGCGCTTCGTCATCGGCGACGGCCAGAACTTCACGCTCGACGAGCCTGTCGACGCCATCTTCTCCAACGCCGCGCTGCACTGGATGCCGGATGCCACCGGCGCCGCCGCCTGCATGGTGCGCGCACTGCGGCCGGGCGGACGCCTGGTGGCCGAGTTTGGCGGCCAGGGAAACGTGCAAACGCTGTACAGCGCCTTCTGCGCCGCGTTGCAGGAGGCTGGCCTGCCCGTCCCCGCCGCATCGCCCTGGTACTTCCCCGCGTCTGACGTCTACGCAGCGCTGCTGGCAGCGCAGGGCTTTGAGGTCCTCGCAGCGCGACTCTTCGCGCGGCCGACGCCGCTGGCAGGCGAGGCCGGCCTGCGCAACTGGCTGCACATGTTCCTCGGCGACACCCTCGAAGGCCTTTCGTCCGGTGAGCGGGAGCGCGTGCTGCTCGCAACCGGGCGCCGGCTGCGCCCGACGCAGTGGCAGGACGGGCACTGGGTGGCGGATTACATACGGCTGCGCGTCGTCGCGCGGCGCAGGGAGGAAAATTGAGCAAATATCCGTTGCATGTTTTCGGTGGTGACGAGCAGGCCCCCAAACTGCTGTTTGCGCCGGGCAACGGCTTTCCGCCGCCCTGCTACTCGCCCCTGCTCGCGCCCCTGACCCGCGACTGGCGCGTGCTCAGCCTGCTGCCGCGCGCCCTGTGGCCCGATATTGGCCCCGCGCCAGCGGAGCCCGGCACCTGGGACGGACTTGTGGAGGACCTGCTGGCGGGCATGGCAGAGCACGACCTGCGCGACGTCGTGGCCGTCGGCCACTCTCTCGGCGCGGCGGTGTTGCTGCAGGCCGTCCTGCGCGAACCACAGCGCTTCCGCGCCTTCGCCCTGCTCGACCCCGCTATCCTGACGCCGGAACGTCTGGAACTGGTGCGGGCCATGCGCGCGCGCGGCGAACTGGCGCAGCTGCCGCTGGCGCAGGGCGCGCTGGCGCGCAAACATCGCTTCAGCGATGTGCAGGCGGCATTCAGATACTGGCGACCCAAGCCGCTCTTTATGAACATGAGCGACGAGTCGCTGTGGGCCTGCACGCACAGCATGACGCGCGCGGCCCGTCACGGCGCCGGCCTTGAGCTCAGCTGGCCGCGCGACTGGGAAGCCTGGTACTACATGTCGGTGGATACGGAAACCTGGAGCGCGCTGACGCGGCTGAAGGGTCTGCTGCCGACGCTCCTCATGCAGGGCGCGGACAGCGATACCTTCCCGGGCGTTTCGCTACAGCGCGCGCGTTCGCTCCTGCCGGCAGGCACCTTCGTCACACTTTCCGATTGCGGCCATATGTTTCCGCTGAGCCACCCGCAGGCCACGCGCGAGGCGTTATCAGGCTGGCTGACTGCCCTGCCCTGACCTTTCGCCTGATATCACAATTGCAACTTGCCCGGGCCAGGGCGCGAGACCTGTTCCCCATATGCCGGAAACGGCTTCGTCTTGTTGCAACATGGTCCTCCAGAACCATTAAAAAGCGATAGTGGCGGCCGGGTTCTGCGGCGTATCCAGATAACGAATCTCGAAATGCAAATGCGGCCCGGTGGAGTTGCCGGAGTTGCCGAGGGCGCCGATGACCTTGCCGGCGCCGACGCTCTGGCGGCAACGCACGTCGATGCGGCTCAGATGACCGTAGACGGTCGTGAAGGGCCCGTGCGAGAGGACGACGGTGTAGCCGTATCCAAAGCTGTTCCAGCCGGAGAAGATAACCACGCCGCCATTGGCCGCGCGCACCGGCGCGCCTACCACCCCCGCCAGGTCGATACCACTGTGATACACGGAGAAGCCCTGCGTGAAGGTGTAGCTGCTCATGGGGTTGGTCCAGAAGCTGCCGCTGCTATTCTGCACGCGCCCGCAGCTGCCGGGTTGCCCCGGCGCAAAGGAGACGAATTCGCCGCCGCTGCGGTTGACAGTGCCCTCACGTTGGACGCGCGGCGTCCAGGCGATCTGCTCCGCCTCGCCGCCAGGAATGAGAAACTGCGTGCCGCTGGGCAGCACGGTGTCCGGCGTGGCGCCAAAAAGCTGGTTGAATTCCGAGTCAATCACCAGCCAGGGGTCATCGATACGATAGGAACGGGCGATCTCGCCGATGTTGCGACTGCCGATGACGGTGTGGTAGACGCCATCGACGGGCGGAATGTTCAAAACGCGACCCGGGCGCAGACTCTGGATGATAGAACGTTTGTTGGACCAGGCGATCGTGTTCGGCTCGAGGCCGAAGCGCTCGCCGATGCCGATGACCGTATCACCCTTGACGATCTCGTACTGGATGACGCCGTTGCGCTGACGCTCCGGGATGACGGTAAAGGGATCATAAATGTTGCGCATCAACTGCGGCAACGCGGACGTGGGTTGGGCAGGCGCGGGCGGCTGTTGCAGCAGGGCCGCGCGCTGCGCCTGGCCGAGCGTGGGCAGCAGCTCGACAGTGGCGCGCGCCAGCGGCTGGACTGCGACGCGCGTGGGCAGCAGGGTCGGCAGCGGCGGCGCAGACATGGCGACCGGGGCTTCCCGCGTTGGCGGGTGCTCGGTCAGTAACAAGGCCCCGGTCGCGATGACCAGCAGACCGGCAGCAAGCAACAGTAACGGCCCGGCCAGGCGGCGCCAAAGCGGCAGGCTATCCCGGCGCGCTGGAAGCCGGGGGGCCGAACGTCTCATTCCTGGTCGCGGCGCCAGGCTTCGTATTCGGCGCGGGCGTCATCCCGCAGCGGATAATACTTGCGCAGGTCGCCGCCCTCGGCCAGTTTCATACGCGAGAAGACTTCCCAATCAGTGTGCTCGCCGGCCGTCGCAATCAGCTGTTCGGCCAGGCCGACGGGCACGTTCACTGCGCCGTCATCGTCCGCGACGATGATGTCGCCGGGCATGACCAGCGTGTCGCCACAGGCGATGGGCTGGTTGACGGCGAAGGGCATGATGTTGGTCTGGGTATGGAAGTTGGGCGTGACACCGCGCAGCCAAAGACCCAGATCCAGCTTTTTCGCTTCCGTGAAATCGCGGATGCAGCCGTCAACCACGACGCCAATGCCACCGCGCCCAAAGAAGTAGGTCAGCATCATCTCGCCGAAGACGCCGCTGGCCATGTCGCCGCGCGCGTCCACCACGACCACGTCGCCAGGCTGCGTATGATACAGAACGTGGCGATGTAACTGGCGTTGCGGGTCATGGTACTCGTCTTCATCGATCATGTCCTCGCGCCGCGGCATGCACTGCAGCGTGAGCGCCGGCCCGACGATGGAAGCGCCCGGCGTCATGGCCAGCGGGCCGCGCAACTGTGCGTCGCGCACGCCCAGTTTGCTGAGTTCGGCGGAGGCGGTAGCGCTGCCGATGCCCTTCAGGCCCTCAATGAGACGCGCCGGCGGACGCTGGATGTCCTGCGTCACGACCGGCGGTCGTTGCTGACTGTCCTTCGTGTTTGTCATTGTGCGACGTTATCCAAGATTGCCATCATGCGCTGCACAGTATGCCAGCTTGTCCGGGTCAATTGCCACGCCCAGTCCTGGCGCATCCAGAGGTTCCAGCACCTGCCCCTCCGGCTCGTAGGGCTCGGCCAGCAGGGTGTCGGTCATGTCGGAAAAGCCGGCGCGCCAGCGCGCGATACGCGTGGAGGCGGCCAGATGGGCGGCGCCGGCGGCCATGATATCGAAGTAGGGCGCGACCGAGATCTCCAGGCCGGCGGCTTCGGCGACGGCGTTCATCTTGTGCCCAGGCAAGAGACCGCCATACTTTTCCAGCTTGTAATGCAGCACGTGCGCCGCGCCGGCATGCGCGATCTCGTAAATGCTGCGCGGGCCGAGTGTGATTTCGTCCGCCTGCAGCGGCGTGTTCAGGCGAGCGGCCAGAACGGCCATCTCGTCCACATAACGCACGGGCTGCTCGAACAGCCCCACACCGCCGATTTGTTCCATTTGCGGCAGCGCCCGCACCGCCTGCCCCAGGGTGTAGCCGGTGTTGCTGTCCAGCTGGAAGCGGGCGCGATCGTCACAGAGTTCGCGTATCCGCGCGTACATGGCAATATCCTGGTCCACCTCGAAACCGATCTTGGCCTTGAACCAGGTCCAGCCTTCCGCCACCCGTTCGTTGATCTGCTCGGCCATCACCTCGGGTTCATCGTGGTCGGCGAGGGCGTGCAGGGGCGCGCCGGCGTTGCAGCGTCCGCCCAGCAATTCGTAGACCGGCACCCCCAGCGCCTTGCCCTTGATGTCCCACAGGGCCATCTCGACCGCGGTGATGGCGTAGTTGCTCACACTCAGCGCCTGCATGTCGGCGAAGCGTTGCTCGATGGCGAAGGGGTCCTTGCCCACCATGGCGGGTGCCAGGTAGGCGTCGGTGGCCGCCTTGATGACTTCTACCGAATCGCCGTAGAACGGCGCCGGCGCGATCGTCTGGCCGATGCCGGTTATGCCCTCGTCGGTCATCACCTCCGCGACCACAGTGGCCGTATCCGGCGACCCACCGTAGTAGGTGAGCAACAGGCGGCGTCGCGGGATGCGGACGATGGTCGAACGTACTTCTGTGATTTTCATGACTCTTCCCTCACTGTTTTCGGCCTTCAACCCACCGTCAGACGCAGCAGCTGGCCGACATCCTCCAGCGTCTCCAGGCGCGCGCAGGCGTCAATGAGCGCGGCAATGCGCGCCTCTGGCAGCAAATCACCCACCAGATAGCGGAACTTGCTCTCGAACTCCACCTCTGTCAGCATGTTCTCCGGCTCACCAAGCGCGTACTCCACCCGGCTGCGGTACTGTCCGCCATCGCGCATGGTGACCCGTACCTCGCAGCCATTCTTGTTCGCGGCAACCAGTTCCTCGTCCAGCCCGATCTTCACCAGGCGCCGCAGTCGGCGCACCTGCGGGTCGTCCCAAGCCTCAATGTCTGAACGGTACCAGCTGCCGCGCTGCAGCACGACGGCTACCGTCACCGGCAGACTGTAACCAGCCTGTCCGGCTGTCCCCGGCTCTGGATTGACGCGGTTTTCGGGCGTGATCGCCAACGGGTAGCTGTCGATCTCGATAGTGGTGATGGCATCCAGCTCCAGCCCACCGTTGCTGTTCCGCAGCGCCTGGGTCGCGTCCACGCAGGAGTGCACGTGACGACAGCCGGCATGCGGCTTGAAGCCCGTGCCCGCCAGCCCCTGTCGTTTCCCCAGTCCATTCAGGCAGGCCGGGTCGTAGCCCGGGCCGAAGGCGTGGAAGTAGCCGTAGGCGCCGTCCAGCGCGCCGGGCGGGCCCTGAAAGCCGAATTCCGCCAGGCGTGCTGCGAATATGCCGTTGCGCGCGCCCAGACCGGCCAGCAGGTCCTTGGTATCGCAATGTCCGGCGTCCCAGACGTACTGCTCGGTACCGCTGGCCATGTCCATCGCCAGCGCCAGCGCGTTGCCGATCTGTTCCTGGTCCAGCCCCATGGCGACCGCCGCCGACACGGCGCTGGCCATCGAGCCCACCTGACTCTTGTGGTCGAGCCCGCGTTCGCGTTGCCAGTCCCAGACCGCCGGCTGAATGGCATCGAAAACATCGTAGCCGACCGCCAGCGCCATGATCAGCTCGCGGCCGCCCAGCCGCAAATGTTCGCCCAGTGCCAGCACGGTCGGCACCAGTTCCGAGGCCACATGCCCCGACAGGCGGCTCGTATCGTCCATGCCCAGAATCTTGCTCATGGTTGCGTTGGCCCAGGCCGCGCCCTCGACAGTGCTGCCGCGGCCGTCAGCCACCAGCGTCGCCTCCTCACCCGGGTAGCGGTACGCGGCGAAATCCGCCGCCAGCCGCCCCAGGCGCGTCTGACAGCCGCCCAGGGTGGTGCCGAGTGTATCCAGTATCACCTGGCGGGCGCGCGTGATCGTCATTTCGCTCAGGTCTTCATAGCGCCGTTTCGCGGCGTACCTGGCGATAATATCGACGGCGTTCCTGGCTGTGTCCGTACTCATTCCAGAGCCTTTCTGCCCCCACTGACCTGGCAGGACGCGCGTACCCCTGCTTTACATGGCTCAGACCCTGACCCCGACAGCGCTCAGACGCAGCAGCTGGCCGACATCGTCCAGTTCTTCAAGGTGGTTGCAGGCGTCGATGAGCGCGGCGATACGCTCCTCTGGCAACAACTCGCCCACCAGCTTGCGGAACTTGCCCTCGAACTCCGCATCGCTCATCATGTTTTCCGGTTCGCCGAGGGCGTATTCCACCCGACCGCGGTACTGCCCGCCGTCGCGCATGGTGATGCGCACCTCGCAGCCGTTCTTGCCGGCGTTTTGCAGTTCCTCTTCCAGCCCGACCTTAACCAGGCGCCGCAGACGGCGTACCTGCGGCTCGTCCCAGGCCTGGATGTCCGCCTTGTACAGGCTGCCGCGCTGCAGTACGACGGCGACCGTCACCGGCAGACTGTAGCAGGCCTGGTAGGCGTTTTGCGGCTCCGGGTCGATGCGGAAGAAGGGCGTTATCGCGTTCAGATAGCTGTCGACTTCGATGGAGGTGATGGCATCCAGGTCCAGGCTCCCGTTGCTGTTGCGCAGGGCCATGGTCGCGTCCACGCAGGAGTGCACGTGGCGGCAGCCGGCATGCGGCTTGAAGCCCGTCTCCGCCAGCCCCTGTCGCGTCCCCAGGGACTCCAGACAGGTCGGGTCGTAGCCCGGGCCGTAGGCGTGGAAGTAACCGTAGGCGCCGTCCAGCGCGCCCGGCGGCCCCTTAAAACCGAATTCCGCCAGCCGCGCCGCAACAATGCCGTTGCGCGCCCCGATACCGGACAGCAGGGTGTCGCAAACATCACCATCGTAGACGTACTGCTCGGTGCCGCTGGCCATGTCCATCGCCAGCGCCAGCGCGTTGCCGATCTGTGCCTCGTCCAGGCCCATGGCGACCGCCGCCGTCACCGAGCTGGCCATCGAGCCCACGTGGCTCTTGTGGTCCAGCCCGCGTTCGCGCTGCCAGTCCTTGACCGTCGGCTGTATGACCTCGAAAACATCGTAGCCGACCGCCAGCGCCGTGATCAGCTCGCGCCCGCTGAGTTGCAGGTTCTCGCCCAGCACCAACAGCAAGGGCAGCAGCTCCGTGGCCACGTGCCCCGCCAGGCGACTCGTATCGTCCATCCCGAGGGCATGGGCCAGGATTCCGTTGGCCCAGGCGGCGCCCTCGGCCGTGCTGCCGCGGCCGTCGGCGACCAGCGTCGCCTCCTCACCCGGGTACCACTGCGCGGCGAAGTCCACCGTCATTTGGCCCCGGCGGGTCTGGTAGCCGCCCAGTGCAGTGCCCAGCGTGTCCAGCATCACCTGGCGGGCGCGCGTGATCGTCTTTTCGTTCAGGTCTTCATAGCGCAGGTTCGCGGCGTGCGAAGCAATGACGTTCACAGCATTTTCACTTGTGGTCAAACTCATTTGAATAGCCTTTCTTCTTTAGCCACCTGGAAAGCGCCGTCGCGGGACAGCGGCGGCGACGCGCATGGTTGTATCTTCCAC
This sequence comes from Phototrophicaceae bacterium, assembly GCA_965223965.1. Lineage (GTDB taxonomy): Bacteria > Chloroflexota > Anaerolineae > Aggregatilineales > Phototrophicaceae > JAGWBD01. The sequence continues at coordinate 31,564 of CBDCXX010000006.1, read as the reverse complement.
GTTTCAGACCCTGACAGCGGCCAGAGTCAGGCGTAGCAACTCACCGACGTCCCTGAGTTGCTCCAAACGCGCGCAGGCCTCAAGAAGCGCCATAACGCGCTCTTCCGGCAGCAACTCGCCCACCAGATAGCGGAACTTGCTTTCGAATTCCTCGTCCGTCAGCATGTTTTCCGGTTCGCCGAGGGCGTAATCCACCCGACCGCGGTACTGCCCGCCGTCGCGCATGCTGATGCGCACCTCGCAGCCGTTCTTGCCGGCGGCCTCAAGGTCTTCCGCCAGGCCAACCTTCACCAGATGGCGCAACTGGCGCGTCTGCGGGTCGTCCCAGGTCTCGATGTCCTCGCGGTACCAACTGCCGCGCTGCAACACCACAGCGACCGTCACCGGCAGGCTGAAGCCCGCCTGGCCGTAGGTAGCCGGGTCCGGGTTGACGCGGAAGTCGGGCGTGACCGCGCGCAGGTAGCTGTCGACCTCGATTGAGGCGATGGCGTCCAGTTCCAGACCGCCGTTTTTGCCCAGCAGAACCTGGGTGGCGTCGACGCAGGCATGCACGTGGCGACAACCGGCGTGCGGCTTGAAGCCCGTGCCCGCCAAGCCCTTGCCTGGGCTCAAATGCGCCAGAAAGTCCGGATCGTAGCCGGGACCGAAGGCGTGGAAGTAGCCGTAGGAGCCATCTAGGGCTCCAGGCGGGCCGCGGAAGCCGAACTCCGCCAGGCGCGCGGCGAAAATACCATTACGTGCACCATAGCCTGCCAGCAGGTCTTTCGTATCGCAGTGGCCGGCGTCGTAAACGTACTGCTCGGTGCCGCTGGCCATATCCATCGCCAGTGCGAGGGCGTTGCCGATCTGCTGTTCGTTGAGACCCATGGCGACCGCTGCCGTCACCGCGCTGGCCATGCTGCCCACCTGACTCTTGTGGTCCAGGCCGCGCTCTCGCTGCCAGTCCCTGACCGTCGGCTGGATGGCATCGAAGACGTCGTAACCGGCGGCCAGCGCCGTGATCATCTGCCGGCCGTCCAGTTGCAGTTGCTCGCCCAGCGTTAGGGCGACCGGCACGAGTTCCGCTGCCACGTGGCTGGCGCGGCGGCTCGAATCGTCCATGCCAAGGATCTTGCTCATGACGGCATTAGCCCATACGGCGCCTTCAGCCGTACTGCCGCGGCCGTCGGCGACCAGCGTCGCTTCCTCACCCGGGTATCGCTGCGCGGCGTAGTCCGCCGTCAGCCGGCCCAGGCGCGTCTGGTAGCCGCCCAGCGCGGTGCCCAGCGTGTCCAGCATCACCTGGCAGGCGCGGATGACTGTCGTTTCACTCAGGTCTTCATAGCGCAGGTTCGCGGCGTGCGCGGCGATGATGTCGACGGCACTACGGCCATTGTTCGCGCTCATTGCTCGACCTTTCTGCCTTCACTCGTCCGACGGGGCGTGAGCATTGCCGTGTTTTAGATGACTCAGGCCTTGATGCCGACGGCGGTCAGGCGTAGCAGTTCGCCGACGTCGTCCAGTTCTTCAAGGCGGTTGCAGGCGTCGATGAGGGCAGTGATACGCGCTTCCGGCAGCAGGTTCCCGTTGAGATAACGCAACTTGCCCTCGAACTGCGCGGCGCTCATCATGTTCTCCGACTCACCAAGCGCGTATTCCACCCGGCCCCGGTACTGTCCGCCGTCGCGCGTGGTGACCCGCACTTCGCAGCCATTACTGTCTGCGGCCACCAGTTTCTCGTCCAGCCCGATCTTCACCAGACGCCGCAGCCGGCGCGTCTCGGGCTCGTCCCAGGTCTCAATGTCCCTGAGGTACCAGCTGCCGCGCTGCAGCACGACAGCGACCGTCGCCGGCAGACTGAAGTAGGCCTGTTCGGTGCTCTGCGGCTCCGGATTGATGCGGAAGTCAGGGGTGATCGCCGACGGATAGCTGCCGATCTCGATCGCGGTAATGGCATCCAGATCCAGCCCCCCGTTGCTGTTGCGCAAGGCCTGGGTCGCGTCCACACAGGAATGCACGTGGCGGCAGCCGCCGTGCGGCTTGAAGCCCGTCTCTGCCAGCCCCTGTCGTTTCCCCAGTCCATCCAGGGAGGACGGGTTGTAGCCTGGGCCGAAGGCATGGTAATAGCCGTAGGCGCCGTCCAGCGCCCCTGGCGGCCCCTGAAAACCGAATTCCGCCAGCCGCGCCGCAAAGATACCGTTGCGCGCGCCAATGCCGGCCAGCATGGTGTCGCAATCAGCGCCATCGTAGACGTACTGTTCGGTGCCGCTGGCCATATCCATCGCCAGCGCCAGCGCGTTGCCAATCTGCGCCTCGTCCAGGCCCATGGCCACCGCCGCCGTCACCGCGGTAGCCATCGAACCCACGTGGCTCTTGTGGTCCAGCCCGCGCTCGCGCTGCCAGTCCCGCACCGCCGGCTGAATGGCATCGAAGACGTCGTAACCGACGGCCAGCGCCGTGATCAGTTCGCGGCCGCTGAGTTGCAGATGCTCGCCCAGCGCCAGCAGGGCGGGTACCAGCTGCGAGGCCACGTGCCCCGACAGGCGGCTGGTGTCGTCCATCTCAAGGAGATGGCACAAGACACCGTTGGCCCAGGCGGCGCCCTCGGCCGTGCTGCTGCGGCCGTCAGCCACCAGGCTGGCCTCCTCGCCCGGCATCCGCTGCGCGGCGAAGTCCGCCGTCAGCCGGCCCAGGCGCATCTGATAGCCGCCCAGCGAGGTGCCCAGGGTGTCCAGCATCACCTGGCGGGCGCGGATGATCGTCATTTCGCTCAGGTCTTCGTAGCGCAGGTTCGCGGCGTGCGCGGCGATGATGTCGATGGCACTACGGCCATTCTTCGTGTTCATGGGTCAACCTCTCTGCCTTCTTCGCAGGGCAGGGCGCGCCGTCGCGGGTATCTCGCAACGGTCGCGCAACCCTGCGTGATTTACATGGCTCAGGCCTTGACCCTGGCAACGGTCAGGCGCGTCAGTTCACCGACATCCTCCAGCGTCTCCAGCCGCGCACAGGCATCGAAGATCGCCACGACGCGCTTCTCCGGCAGCAGGTCGTCTGTCAGATATCGGAACTTGCCCTCAAACTCCTCGGTGCTCAGCATGTTCTCCGGCTCACCGAGTGCGTAGTCCACCTGGCTGCAGTACTGTCCGCCGTCGCGCGTGGTGATATTCAGCTTGCAGCCGTTCCCGCCAGAGTTCTCCAGTTCCTCGTCCAGCTCGACCTTCACCAGCCGCCGCAGATGGCGGGTCATGGGCTCGTCCCAGGTCTCGATATCGGAACGGTGCCAACCGCCGCGCTGCAGCACGACGGCGACCGTCACCGGCAAGCTGAAACCCGCCTGCCCGGTTGTCTCCGGCTCGGGGTCGATGCGGAAAAAGGGGTTGATCGCCTCATGGTAGCTGCCAATCTCGATCGAGGTGATGGCATCCAGCTCCAGACCGCCGTTGCTTGCCAGCAACGCCTGGGTCGCGTCCACGCAGGAGTGCACGTGGCGGCAGCCGGCGTGCGGCTTGAATCCGGTCTCCGCCAACCCCCCGCGCTTTCCCAGAACCTCCAGATAGGCCGGATCGTAACCCGGGCCGAAGGCGTGGAAGTAGCCGTATTCGCCGTCCAGCGCTCCAGGCGGGCCCTGAAAACCGTATTCCGCCATGCGCGCCGCCATGATGCCGTTGCGCGCGCCCAGACCGGCCAGCAGGTCCTTGGTATCACAGTAACCGGCATCCCAGACGTACTGCTCGGTGCCGCTGGCCATGTCCATCGCCAGCGCCAGCGCCTGGCCGATCAGTTCCTCACTCAGCCCCATGGCGACCGCCGCCGTGACGGCGCTGGCCATCGAGCCCACCTGACTCTTGTGGTCCAGGCCCCGCTCACGCTGCCAGTCCCTGACTGGCGGCTGAAGGGTATCGAAAACATCGTAGCCAACGGCCAGCGCTGTGATCAACTCGCGACCGTTCAGATGCAAATGCTCGCCCAGCGCCAGCACGACCGGCGCCAACTCCGAGGCGACGTGCCCCGACAGACGGCTCGTGTCGTCCATGCCAAGAAATTTGCACATGGTCCCGTTGGCCCAGGCGGCGCCCTCGGCACTGCTGCTGCGGCCATCGGCGACCAGCGTCGACTCCTCACCTGGCATGCGGTAGGCAGCGTAACCTGCCGCCAGCTGGCCCAGACGCGTCTGATAGCCACCCAGGGCGGTGCCCAGCGTGTCCAGGATCACCTGGCGGGCGCGCATGATGGCTGTTTCACTCAGATCTTCGTAGCGCAGGTTCGCGGCGTGCGCGGCGATGATATCGATTGCACTGCGGCCATTGCTCGTGCTCATAATTGCACCTCTCTGCTTCTCGGCCTGCTCTCAGTCCAGCAGGGCACGTAATTCCCGGGTGACATGGTCCACGTCCGCGCGCGCGAGTCCCGGCGTGACGGGCAGGGTGAGCAGCCTGTCGGCCAGATGCTCGGTTACCGGCAGGCAGTCGGCATTGGGCAGGCCGTTGCGATAGACCTCGTGGTAGTGCACCGGCGGGGTGTAGTGCAGCGCGGCCTCAACGCCGACAGCGCGCAGCCCGTGAAAGCAGGCCTGCTGCTGCTCAACGCAGAGGGTGAAGGAGCGGAAGGTCGGTTCCGATTCCGGCCGAAAGGTAGGCAGGACGGCGGAAGTGCCGGCGAGGCCTTCCCGGTACCATTCGACGATTTCGCGCCGCTGCCGCGTCCATTCGCTCAGATACGGCAGCTTTACCGAGAGCAGCGCGGCCTGCAGGCCATCCAGCGCGAGGTTGTAGCCTTCGTCGATAAAGTACTGCCGGCCGGGGATTTCCTCCGCCTGCCCGGCGCTGCGACCATAGCCGTAGCCGTTCAGCAGGCGCAGCTTCTCATGCACCTGCGGGTTGCTGGTGGCCACCCCTGCGCCGCTGCCGGCGCCACCGAAGGGCTTGTAAGGCGCAAAACTAAAGACAGCGGCGTCGGCCCACACGCCGACGCTGCGGCCATGATCGCGGGCGCCGGTCGCGAGACAGGCATCCTCGATGATCATCAGGCCATGGCGGTCGGCAATCTCGCGCAGACGCTTCACGTCAGCGGGATGACCGTGCATGTCCACTGGCAGCAGGGCGCCGGTGCGTTCCGTGATTAGCGCCTCGACCAGGTCGGGATTAATGTTGTAATCACTGGCCTGCACGTCGCAGAGCACCGGCGTGGCGCCGCAGTTGCTGATCGCTGCCGTGGTCGAGATGTCGGAGTTGGCGACCGTGATGACCTCGTCGCCGGGGCCCACGCCGCAGGCGCGCAGGGCCAGAAACAGCGCGGTGGTGCCGGTATGCACGCCCGTTGCCCAGGTCTGCTCCACTTCCTGCGCGAAGGCCTCCTCGAAGTCCTTGCGGGCCCGGTAACTGCTGTCGTTGGCGCTGAAGAGCATGGGCTCCAGCGCCGCCAGAATTTCCTCGCGCAGTTGCTGGTGCGCGAGGAAGGCGCGCGAACGCTGTATGCGGAATCTGCCCTGCTCCGCGAATATCCGTTCTTCCTGCGTTTTGCTGGCCACCTGCCCTCCTGTCGCCCGCCTAATCGCGCCCGCGGATGTTGGGGTCGAGCGAATCGCGCAGCCAGTCACCGAGGAACACCACGCCCAGCACGGTGATGGTGATGGCGATGCCGGGGTAGGTCGTCATCCACCAGGCGCTGTTGATGACCGACTTGCCATCGGCCAGCTGGATGCCCCAGGTCACCGTCGGTGGCTTGACGCCAAGGCCAAGGAAACTCAGCGAGGACTCGGCGAGCATGGTGATGCCCACCTGCAGGGCGGCCAGCACGATGGCGGAGGCGATGACGTTGGGCAGGATGTGCTGCAGCACGACCCACAGGGGGCGCTGGCCGATGGACCAGGCCGCCATGACGTAGTCATTCGCGCGCGCCTTGAGTACCTCGCCCCGGATGACGCGCGCGTAGGTCACCCAGCCCGACAGACCGAGGATCAGAATCAGCGTGACGAGGCCCGGCCCCACTACGCCGGAGATGGCCACGACTCGAATCACAAAAGGAATGCTGAGCATGGCATCGCAGATACGCATCATGAAGCCGTCGACCCGGCCGCCGAAGAAACCGCTGACCAGGCCATAGGCGACGCCGATGGTGCCGGCGATCAACACGGCCACCACGCCCACCAGCACCGAGACGCGGCTGCCAACCAGGATACGGCTGAAGATATCGCGCCCCAGCTGGTCGCTGCCCAGCAGGTAGGTTGTTCCGTTGGCGGAGCTGAAACCGGGCGGCTTGTAGCGCTCACGCAGGTTGCCGCGGATGGGGTCATGCGGGACGATGTAGGGACTGATGAGGGCCAGCACGATCACAAAGGTGGTGATGGCCGCTCCGGCCAGGCCGATCGGACTGCGGCGCAGCAGGGAAAACAGGGAAGGCTGCCGCGAGTGGCCCATAACCAGCGTCGCCACTTCCCCTTCGGACTGCATGATGTCGAGGGGCCTGTCCGGGCTTGCACTCATATCATCTGCCTTCGCATCAGTCGAAGCGTATGCGCGGATCAATGACAGCGTAAAGTATGTCGATAATAATGTTGATCATGATGAAGGAGAGTGAGAAAAAGAGCAGCGCGGCCTGAACGATCGTGTTGTCGCGCACGCCGATCGAATCAATCATCAGACGCCCCAGACCAGGCCAAGAGAAGACGCTCTCGACCACCACCGAGCCGCCCAGCAGCCAGCCCAGTTGCAGGCCGAAGACGGTCATGATGGGGATGAGCGCGTTCTTCATCGCATGGCGCATGACTACGGCACGGGTGATCAGGCCCTTGCTGTAGGCAGTGCGGATGTAGTCCTCGTTCAGCACCTCCAGCATGGCCGAACGCGTCAGACGCGAGAGATAGGCCGCCATGCCCACCCCCATCGTCAGGGAAGGCATAATGATCGCCGCCGGCTCTCGCGCGCCAAAGGCCGGCAACATGCGCAATCGCACCGAAAAGAAGATGATGAGCATAAGCCCCAGCCAGAAGCCTGGCATGGCCGTACCCAGCGAGGCCAGCATGGTGCTGCCAAAGTCAAAGATGCTGTTGCGCTTCAGGGCGGAGGCGATGCCCAGCGGCAGGGCCACCGACAGACCGATCAGGGCGGCCACGCCCGCCAGCAACCAGGTGGCCCCCAGTCGCTCGATCACCAGCTCCATGGCCGGGCGCTTCGCAAGATAAGACGTGCCGAAGTCGCCGGTCACCGCCTTGGTAATGAAAATGACGTACTGTTCCGGCAGGGGTTTGTCGAAACCCCACATTTCACGCAGGCGTTGTTTCTGGTCCTCGTTGAAGGTCGGCGGCGCCGTGATATCTACCGGGTCGCCCTTGAGCCGTACCAGGAAAAAGGCGAGGAAAGACACAATGATGAGAGTGATAGCTCCCTGCACCAGCCGTGTCGCGATGAACTGTTGCATGTTGTTCGGCGCCTTTATACGGGCTCAGGTCGCTGACGGGGACGGGCCTGGGCCGCATCCCCGTCAGCATGGTGCAGAGTCTAGCCGTCGCCGGCCAGCTGCAGGTTTTCACGGAAGGTGTACCAACCGTCCTTGCGTGGCGTGAAGTCGAAGTCGTCGGAATAGGCGATATTGGCCTGCACCTCGTAGAGCGTCACGTTCTGCAACATGCCGAACCAGTAACCCCACCACTGACCCCAGAGCTCAAGACGCGTCTCGGAGTCCATCTCGGACAGGATGGCGTTGGAGACTTCATCCCATTCCTCGACGCAGATATCGTGGTGTACAGCGCGCCAGACGCAGCGATAGAAGAGCGGCAACAGCGGCACACTGCAACCCAGCGTTACCATCATCATGTCGCGGTTGTTGCCGGGCGAGTTAATCTGCTCGCCAAAGGCCGAAGGATGGAGGACGTTGAGATCCACGTTGAAGCCCACTTCCTCCAGCATCACCTTAATGACCTCGGAGACTTCCTTCTCGTTGCCGCCGCGGCCGACGGTGGGCGTATCGAAGTACACCGTCGGGCCGCCATCCGCATAGCCGGCCGCAGCCAGCAACTCACGGGCGAGATCCTGGTCGTAGTGCGCGGTTACCGTGTCCGGGTTGTTGAAGCTGTCAGCGCCGCCCTCCGGGAAGTGCGGACAGATTCGGCCGAGACGCGGGATGGCTGCGCCGTGCACCTCGGCCAGCAGATCGCGGTCAATCGCATGTGAGATGGCCTGACGCACGTTCAGGTCCAGCGTGGCCGGTTGATAGTCCGGGAAGGTTTCGGCCATGTTGCCGGCTGTGGTGTCCACCCGCAGGTAGATGTGCTGCATGACGGCCGCGGTTTCCTTCGTCAGCACGATGCCCTCGGCAGCTTCCAGTCCTGCAAGTTCCACTGCCGGCACGTTGACAACCATGTCCACCTGGCCGGCCAGCAACGCGGCCACCTGGGCGGCCTGCTCCGGGATCACCTGATAAATGATGCGGTCGATCTCGGGACGGCCACCCCAGTAGTCGTCCCAGGCCTCGAAGACGTAGCGGTCGCTATCGGTGAACTCGGCGAGGACGTAGGGGCCGGAGCCAACCGGGGCGCGGGAGAAGGCTTCGTCACCCACTTCTTCCACGTAGCCAGGTGGCAGCAGTTCACAGCCGTTGAAGCTGACGATGAACTCGAAATAAGGCGTGGGGCCGACCGTCTTGACGTCGACCGTGGTCTCGTCCACCACAATCACCTCGGCGATGTCCACCCACTGCGGCTGCACCATGAAGTCCTCGCGGGTGCGCACGCGGTCGATGTTCCACTTGACGGCCGCGGCGTCCAGCGGCTCACCATTGTGGAAGGTGATGCCAGGGCGCAGGTTGAAGCGCCAGGTGGTGTCATCCACGTTCTCCCAGGATGACGCGGCCTGGCCCACGTAGCCACTGCCATCGACTGAACGCCAGATCAGACAGTCATAGAGCAGGTTGGCCAGCCAGTGAGTCGAAATGAACCAGGTCACCGGCGGGTCCAGCGTGCGGATCGGGCCGGAATGGGCGAATATGAATTCTGTTTCTTCATCCTGCGCCAAAGTGGGCGCAGCCAGCAGGGCCAGCACCGAGATAAGTGCCAGCACCAAAATTCCCTTGCGACTGATACCAAGCATTGCTTGCTCCTTTTAAGACTTTCTCTATCGAAAACTGTGTTTGGCGGTTCGCAGCGTCTCCTCTCCCGACACAACGGTCACTGACACAATAACAAGTCTAACCGGTCCTGAACGAACCTTGCTGCAAGGAATGTTTCATTTCCCACAGCTCTGTCATGCTGCATTTCACTGACGGGGACGGGCCGCAGCCGCATCCCCGTCAGGCGTCCTCCAGCAACATATGATAGCGGCTGGCGTTGTGCGGAGAAAGGCGCACGCCCCCCTCCGGCGTCACCAGGAAGTTATCAGAGATCAGGAAGCCGCGATTGTTCGGTGTAATACTGCCGGGGTGAAAGGACAACGTCATGTTGGACTTCAACTCAAAGTCCGGCGCCGCCTGGTCGCTGGGGCCATCGCTACCATCCAGGCCGGTGCTGTGACAATCCGGCGTGTGTTTGCCCACCACCTCGAAGCCCAGGCTGCGCATGGCCTCGTCGTTGGCATCGGCAATCATGCCCAGGGTGTTGCCGGTCCTGGCGACTGCGGAAGAACACTCGACCGCGTAGAGATAACCATCGAGCAGGGCCTGCACATCATCCGGCAGGGGCCCGAAGGAGCAAACAGTCGTCATCTCCAGCCAGTAGCCCCAGGGGGATTCGTAGACGATCTCGAAGTTGATGATGTCGTCCTCGCTGATGCGCTGATCCTTGTCGGTGGGCACGGTTTCGGGCGAAAGATTCGTTGACAACTTGGTGCGGCCCCAGAAGGCGCCGAAGGACTTGATGTAGCGCTCCACCTCGGCGCAGGCATCCCAGTAGCGCACGCCGGGCGCGGCGTATTCCGCGAACACGTCCATCGCAGCGTCCAGAATGGCGCCGTTCTGCTGCATGGCCTCCAGTTCGAAGGGCGTCTTGATCTGGCGGATGACATTGAATTCATTCGTCACCTCGACCAGCTCGCAGCCGGCCAGCGCCGCCTCGAACTGGCGCGCCGTTCCCAACGACATCAGCTTGTCCATGTTGACCATGCCGATGCGTCCGCTGCCGCCGACGTACTCCATGGCGAGCTCTGCCGTGCGCGCCACGACGTCGGCAGGGCACTCCACCCGCTCCTTCAGGGTAGTGGTCTCGTTCCGGCTCCAGACCGCCTGGTAGGAACTCCAGATCTGCAGCCAGGGATGCGGGTCGTCCACGCCGAGGATGGCGTAGCCCACTCCGCCCCAGAGATGGGCGTGGGTGATGTAACGAATAGCGCCCATGCCGGAAGGCGAGGCATGTCCGGCGAGGATCAGCGCGCCAATGTCCTGGTCGCGCATCATTGCCTGAATGCGCGTTATGCGGCGCGCCACGTCCCGCTTCAGTCCATCGTGCGTCAGCATATTTCCTCCTCTACCATGCGTTTCGGTCGACTGCGCCTGGTTGCGTGCAGGGCTTGCTGCCGGCTCATGCGCTTGCCACCTGGTCGCCCAGGATCGCCAGTACAGTGTCCTCCGGCGGAACGGGCCAGGAAAGGCCGGCGTGCAACATCACCCCGGCGCGCGGCGCGCGGATGGTTTCAAGCCGTTCGCCGGTGAAGGGGTGGCGCACGTAGCCGATCTCCTCACCCTCGGCGATCATCTGTCCCCGTTTGCCGGTGTCTATGAAGGTAAAACCGCGCTCGCCGGTCGGCATCAGGGTCGTGTGCCCCTCGATCACGGCGATCTCGTCGCATTCGCGTGATTGCTCGCCGTCCGTCATCCCAAGGTGCACCATGGCGTTCAGAATCGCATTGCGAATGCGCTCCATGTCATCCTCGCGATAGTCGCGCAGGCCCGGCCCGCCACCAATGTACGCGGCCACGGACGCGACGCCGTCTTCGGCGGCGGCGGCGGCCATCGAGTCATCCGCCGGCATGTTGTTCAGGACATGCGGCAGGCCGAGTGACACGGCCAGCGCCTGTGACTTGTCGGCATTACCGGCTTGCCAGCAGCCCGCGAAGCGATGATAGCTAAACTGCGAACCGGTACGAATGTCGATCAGCCCCTCCGCGCCGGCGATGGCGTCCTGATACCAGCGATCCACCAACTGCTCGCTGACGCTGCCATTGGCGCAGCCGCGTCCGAGGCGGTTGAGATGCTTCTCATCCCAGGCGCTGGTGATCTGCTCGAAATCGAAACCCGAGGTGTTCATCAGCGGCACGATGATTACCGTGCCGCGGATCTGCGCCGGGTCCAGCTCCTGCGCGACTTTCGGCAGAATCAGCGCGGGCTCAATCTCCATACCGCTGGTGCCCGACTGTACGATGAGCCGGGGCCCGGGTTGCGCGCCATTGATGATGTGCAAGGGGATGTGCACCGGGAAGCGCCCGTGTGTCTCCCCCGTCTTGAAGAAGCCAAAGGTCTTTTCGCCCTGGCCGGCTTCCACTGTTCCAAGTTTCATGATCAGGCCTCCTGCATCTGCCCTTGACGGGTGACTAGACTAAAAGGAAACATGGAGATCCATCTTGCGGCGGTCCTCAACACGGTCGATGGTTCCGAGGATGCCGATGGAAGTCGAACCAACGGTTGGCCACTCCTGGCCACTGGGGATCACGATGCCGTCCTTCGGTGATTTCAGTTCGGCCAGCAGTTCGCCGGTCCAGGGGCTTACCAGATCGCCGTAGACGTCGCCGGCCTTCAACGCCTCACGGAATTTGCGCTTGCGGATAAACAGGCCATCGGCATTGGGCTTCCAGATAACCACGCCCGCGTTGTAGATCGTGCACAGCGGGCCATCCGTCTCAAACTCGCCTTCAATGATGCGCATGCACTTCAGCAGGTTCCAGATGCCACGCTCGGCATCGCGCACGTTGTCCGCGCCGTTCTTGTGCCAGCCGGTGCCACCGCCGAATTCCAGCGTAATCTGCACCACGCCCTGGTCCTCGACAGCTCTCTTGGTCTCGGTGCCGCCAAAGGTGCCGCGCGGGAAGAAGGCCGCCTGGTCGAGGCCGAAGGCCACCACGATTTTGCGCCGCTTGAGCTGGACTTCTGTCAGGTTTTTCGGGTTATCTTCCTCAATGAAGAGCACGTAGCGCTCATAGGCCGTGCGCCCGCCGGCATGGAAGTCGACCATCACGTTGGCCTGACTGATGACTTCCTGAAAGTAGACATGGGCGATCTGGTCGCACGCGCTGCCGTTGGGGTCGCCCGGGATCTGCCGGCTGATGTCCTTCCCGTCGATGCGCGAGCCGCGTTCGCCCAGCTCGAAACCGGCGCGGTTGACCACCGGCACGGCGATGACGTTGCCGCTCATGGTTTCCGGGTCGATCTTCTCGAGAAAGTTCAGAATGGCCAGCGACCCGATGATCTCGCCACCGTGGATGGCACCCTGAACCAGCAACGTTGGTCCCGGCGACGCACCGGCAACCAGATGCACCGGGATATCCGGCGCCATTCCGGCACGCGTTCGCGTCGTTTCCAGATAGCCGAAGGCGCGCTCACCCACCTTCGCCGCGATGTTCCCAACTTTCAACATTCCTCACCTCCCTGCCTGGGTCGGCGCGCAAGTGGGGCGCCGAAGACCCATATTACCTTACGGAGCCAGATATTCGATAAACCAGTCCTGAATGCGATGCAGGCGCTCAATGCGATTGCCCGGGCGCCCGCTGGTGGACAGCCCGTGGTTCTCGCCCTCAAAGATCACCAGCTCAACCGGTCTGCCACGCCAGCGCAGGGCGGCGAAGAGTTGCTCCGCCTGCTCCAGGTTGGTGCGGTGATCTTCGTCGCTGTGGATGATTAGCAGCGGCGTGTGGCAGTCATCCATGTAGGCAATGGGCGACTGGCGCCAGTCGTCCTCCGGCGTCGTCCAGCGCTCCGGGCCGATGTCCGAAGTGCCGAAGTGGCTGATGTTGTTGGTGATCGAGCGCTGGGCCACGCCCGCGGCGAAGCGCTCCGTATGGCCGACGATCCAGTTGGTCATGAAGCCGCCGCAACTGCCCCCGGTCACGCCCATGCGCGCTTCGTCGATCCAGGGCTGCGCCCCCAACAGATCGTCCACGCCCAGCATGATCTCCTCGTAGTCCGCCCCGCCCTGGTCGCCTTCGCTGGCCTTCGTCCACGCCTGGCCGTAGCCGGCCGTCGTGCCGCGCTGGTTGAAGTAAGCCACGGCGAAGCCCGTGTTGGCGTAAATCTGATGCTCCAGATTGAAGTCCCAACAAAACATGGAGCAATGCACGTAAAGCACCAGCGGGTAGCCTTGCTGCGGGTCGAAATCCAGCGGTCGCTGCAGCCAGGCATGCACCGGCACGCCGTCCAGACCCGTATACTCGTAACTCTCCGGCTGCGCCAGTTGCAGGTCGCGCAGCCAGGGGTTGAGGTCGGTCAGGCGCTCGCTCTCGCCATCACGCCAAAGGTGCAGGTCGCCCGGATTTGCGGGGTCGGCCTGACCGAAAGCGGCCAGGTCGCCGCTGGCCGGACTGTACTCAAAGACTGTGCTGTCGCCGCTGACCAGCCGTTCGCTACGGCCTGTTGTGTCGCCGCGCCAAAGGTTGGCCGCGCCACGCTCGGTCAGCAGGAAGTAGAACCATTCGTCGCCCGGCGCCCAGCGGACGCTGACGTTGCTCAGGCCCGGCCGCTGGTCGGAGACGCCGTAATTGCCGACTTCGGCGTCGATGTCCTCGTCCAGCTTGACGGCAGTGCCGGCGGCCACGTCCGCAAGGCAGGGATGCCAATGATTGCGGCGATTCACCGGCGGCGCGTAATTGTGACCGGCGAAGGCGATGTGACGGTCGTCATTGCCCCAGGCCGGGCTGATGGCCGTGCCCTGCCAGTCCGGCAAAAGCGGACGCGGCGCGCCGCCGCCGGGCCAGTCACACAGGTAGATCTGTCCCTGGCCGGCCGGGATGTCCTGCTCGCGCGCCGTGGCGACAAAGGCCAGGCGCGTCCCGTCCAGGCTCCACTTCGGCGACGAATAGTCACACTCGCTGTGGGTGACCTGCATCAGATCGCCCGTGCCAGTGTCCAGCACGACGATTTGTTGATAGCGGTCGTGCACCCAGCCGATGCCGTCGCGCTTGTAACGCAGGCGACGCAGCACCTTGATGGTGGGCGCAGGCACACCGGGTTGCGGGCCGCGTCGATCGCGGGGATGCAACATCGGCGTCCAGCGCGCGCCGGCCAGGTGGATGCCGTCCGGCGACCAGTCAAGTTCAGCGAGTGGCTCGTCGCCGAGCGGGATGACGCGATTGACGGTTTCATCAGCGCGCCAGATGCGCAGGGAGCAACCCTTCCCGTCCCGCTGACACCAGGCCAGCTGCGCGCTGTCGCGGCTCCAGGCCAGCGCGGAGACGCGGCAGTCGCCGCCGCTGAGACGCTGCGCGGCCAGATCGTCGAACTTGCGCAGATAGAGCTGTACGCGATAGCCATTGGCGGCCGCGTCCGGCTCACGCACGCTGTAGGCGACCATGCTGCCATCCGGCGCGAGGGCGATCTCCTCCAGCCAGCGGAAGTTCATCAGGTCTTCGGGAATGAGACCGCGACGTCGTTCTGTCGTACTCTCTATGACTTCCCCCTTTCCAAAAGCCCCTGCGCTGACCGTACCTGCCAGCGCTACGGGGACAGATACCTGAAAAACCAGTCCTGAATGCGATGCAATCGCTCGATGCGGTTGCCCGGGCGCCCGCCACGCGACAGCCCGTGATTCTCACCCTCGAAGATGACCATCTCCACCGGCTTGCCATGCCAGCGCAGGGCGGCGAAGAGCTGCTCGGCCTGCTCCAGATCAGTACGGTGATCCGCATCGCTGTGGACGATCAGCATTGGCGCGTTGAAGTTCTTGATGTAGGCGACGGGCGACTGGCGCCAGACCTGCAGCACATCGCTCCAGGGGTCGGAGCCGGTCTCACCGCCGCTGCACTCGGGGCCGATGTCCGAGGTGCCGAACATGCTGATGTTGTTGACGATAGACCGCTGGGCCACCGTCGCGGCGAAGCGATCTGTATGCCCGGCAATCCAGTTGGTCAGGTAGCCGCCGCAGCTGCCGCCGGTGGCACCCATTCGCTTCCCGTCAATCCAGGGATGTTTGCGCAGCAGGTCGTCCACGCCCAGCATGATTTCATCGAAGTCGTCCCCGCCCTGGTCGCCCTCGGTGGCCCTTGTCCAGGCCTGGCCATAGCCGGCCGTCGTGCCGCGCTGGTTGAAGTAGGCCACGGCAAAGCCCGAGTTGGCGTAGATCTGGAATTCGTGGTTGAAGTCCCAGCAGAACATGGAGCAGTGCAGGTAGAGCACCAGTGGATAGCTGCGCTGCGGGTCGTAATCCAGCGGCCGGATCAGCCAGGCATGCACCGGCGCGTCGTCCACGCCCGCGAACTCGTAGCTTTCCGGCGCCGACAGGCTGATGTCACGTAGCCAGGGGTTCAGGTCGGTCAGACGCTCGCTCTCACCATCACGCCACAGGTACAGGTCGCCCGGGTTCGAGGGGTCGGCCACACCATAGGCCGCCACGTCGCCGCAGGCCGGGCTGTACTCGAAGTGCGTGCACTCACCGACGAGCAGGCGTTCGGACACGCCCTGCGTATCGATGCGCCAGAGATTGGCCGCGCCGCGCTCGGTCAGCAGGAAGTAAATCCACTTGTCACCGGGCGCCCACTTGACCGTGACGTTGGTCAGGCTGACGCGCTGGTCGGCCACGCCGTAGTTGCCGACTTCCTCGTCGATATCCTCGTCCAGCTTGACGGCCGTGCCGGCGGCCACGTCGGCGAGGTGCGGCTGCCAGAAGTTGCGGCGGTTGGTCGGTGGCGGATGGTTGTGACCGGCGAAGGCGATGTAGCGATCGTCAGCGCCCCAGGCGGGGCTGACTGCCGTGCCCTGCCAGTCCGGCAACAGGGGGCGGGGACCGCTACCGGCCGTCCCCGCGCAGGCATCGCAGATATAGATATGCCCCTGACCGGCGGGGATGTTCTGTTCGCGCGCCGTGCCAACGAAGGCGAGGCGCGTCCCGTCCATACTCCACTTCGGCGTGGCGTAGTCGCACTCGCTGTGCGTGACCTGCGCCAGATCGCCCGTGGCGGTGTCCAGCACATGCACTTGGGTGAAGCGGTCGTGCACCCAGCCGATGCCGTCCTGCTTGTAGCGTAGCCGCCGCACCACCTTGAAGTTGGGCTTCGGCATGCCGGGCAGCGGTCCGCGAGACTCGTCGGGATGCCGCATCACAGTCCAGCGCACGCCGGCCAGGCGCTTCCCGTCCGGCGCCCAGTCGAGCGCGGTCAGGGGCTCGTCACCCAGCGGGATGACCTGGCGGCGGGCTTCCGCCACCTGCCAGATGCGTACGGAACAACCCGCCTCACTGCTGTGACTCCAGGCCAGCTGTTCGCTGTCACGGCTCCACGCCAGCGAGGAGACGCGACAGGCGCCACTGGTGAGGCGTCGCGCGCTGCTCTCGTCGAGGTGACGCAGATAGAGATGGGCACGGTAGCCGTTGGCTTCCCCGTCCGGCTCGCGCACGCTGTACGCCACCATACTGCCGTCCGGCGCGAGGACAATTTCCTCCAGCCAGCGGAAGTTCATCAGGTCTTCGGGGATAAGGCCACGACGCCGTTCTGCCGTGCTGTCCATCACAACCCCCTTTCGAACCCTGTAGCCATCCCGGTCAGGTCAGGCTGGTCACCGTCTCCTCAACGACGCCGAAGAAGCAGCACCACTGTCCTTCCAGCACCGACGGGCGCGAGCGCAGGCCGAAGACCAGGCCGTCCTGCGGCGCGTCCACCGTGGCGATTACATCGCCATAGAGATCGTAAATCGTGCCAATGAGCGTCCCGCCCGGAATCAACGTCTCGAAGGGCAGCTCCGCGTTGCCGACGTACATGCCGGTGCGCGGCGCCAGCAGCGGGATCTGGTAGCCGGTGTGCCAGCGACTTTCATAGCTCGCCTCGCCCTCAATCATGTCGTAATGGCGCAGAACGTTGAGGTAGCCGTTTGCCAGGTTTTCAGCGATGCCGTGGAAATCGGCGCTCAGGGTGCGACAGTTGCCGCCCAGTTCGACGGTGATGCCAGCCCTGCCGTCCGCGGCGATTTGCGAAGAGGGATTGCCGCCGCCTGTGCCGCTGCGGAAGACCAGCGGCCAGCCCGGCCCCATGGCAGCGGCCAGCTCCATGCTGGCGGGGTTGTCCGAGGCGAAGATCATGTGCGCCAGGTAGGAATGTTCGCCGCCGGAATGGATGGAGATTTGCAGGTCACAGCAATCCTGCATGGCCTGCCAGTGGGCGTGCGCCGCGCGTTCGGTCGGATAGCCATCGGCCTTGCCAGGATACAGCCGGTTCATGTCGTAGGCGAAAGCGTCCAGCGGGTCGCCGCGGGTGCCAGCGGTGAAGGCCGGCACGTTCAGCACCGGTGCCGCGACCACCGTGCCGCGCAGCTGCTGCGCGTCGATCTGCGCCAGGGTGCGGAAGATGGAGAAAGGGCCTTCGGGTTCATCTCCGTGCGTCGCCCCGTTCAGCCACAGCACGGGCCCGTCAGCCGCGCCACGCACTACAATCAGCGGAATCGCGCGCCCGCGCGGAAACATGTCCGCGCCGATCGGGATGCCGCCGCGGCCGACTTCGCCCGGCATCACGCTAACATTGCCGATTTTCATTGCCTGAGTCACTGACCTTCTCCTGTTTGCATCCTGCGGCTAAAGCGGGAAATCCACGGCCAGCGCACGCGCCAGTTCGCGCAGTCCGTCGACCGTCTCGCGCGCGACGGGAATACCATCGCGCTGTCGTTCCTCCATCCGTTTGAACTCGATCTCGCCGGGCAGCAATATCGGGCGCTGCGGATCCAGCGACGGCGCTCCCTTGACCTCGGCGACCAGTTGCTCGAGACGCTCCTGAAACTCCGCCTCTGTGAGGAAGGCCTGCGGCTCGATGGCGACCATGATGTGGCCCACGTCGAAGTTGCTGTCGTCCTGAAACACGTTCATGCCGAAGAGCGCGCCGGTCATCACGCCGGCCAGCACGTCGCTGACCAGACTGAGGCCGTAGCCCTTGTATTCGCCGATGGGCAGCATCGGCCCGTCCCTCGCCGCGCCTGGGTCGGTCGTCTCGCGGCCGTCGGCCGTCAGCGCCCAGTTGGCCGGCATGGGCCGGCCCTCGCGCTCGTACCAGCGCATCATGCCCTTGCCGGACATCGTCAGCGCCATGTCCAGCACGATGGCGTGCGTCTCCGCGCGCGGGATGGCGAAGCCCCAGGGGTTGGTGCCCAGCACGGGTAGCGCCGAGCCCCAGGGCGCCATTTCGGGGGCGGCGTTGGTGAAGGCCCAGCCGATGAGGCCGGCCTTTGCGGCCTGCAGCGCATGGTACCCGGCGATGCCGAAGTGGTTGCTGTGGCGCACACCAACGATGGCGATGCCTGTCTCGCGCGCCTTCTCGATGGCGCGGTTCATGGCGCGCTGCGCGGCGACGTAGCCGAAGCCCTTCGCGGCGTCCAGCAGGGCGAATGAGGGGCCCTCGCGCAGCCAGGTCATCTCGACGGCGGGGATGATGCCGCCGCCATGCACGCGCCGCTGGTAGCGGAAAAACTTCTCCAGGCCCTGCCCCTGGCCCGGGTGCCACCACTGCGCCGCCGTCAGCACGCCGTCGCTGACGATGGCGGCCTCTTCCTCGCTGGCGCCCAAGGCCCCCAGACAGTCCAGCGCGAAGCCCTGCAGGGTCTCCAGAGAATAGTGGTTGACCAGATCGGGATTGCGGATTTCGTAGGCCATGAATGGGCTGTCCGGTCAGTCTGCCGACGAAGCCGGCGCGGGGCTGTTGCGGCCCTCGGCTACAATCCCGCGCAGGGCGATCTTCATGCGTTCCATCCCTTCGCGCAACTTTTCTTCCGGCTGCAGGAAGGTCATGCGGATGTAGTGCCTGCTCGCCTCGGAGAAGGCCCCGCCGGGATAGGCCAGCACGTGCTGCTCGCTGAGCACCCGTTTGGCGAAGCTGAAGCTGTCCATTCCGGTGAAGCCGATGTCGGCGAAGACGAACTGGCCGCCCTGCGGCACGCCGTAGTCGAGGCCCATCTCGTCCAGCGCGTCCAGCATGATGCGGCGGCGGCGGCTGTAGGCGTCCGCCATCATCTGCACCGCATCCTGCGGCCCGGTCAGCGCGGCAATGCCGGCGTGCTGCGAGATGATGGATGTGGCGCCGGTGATGGCCGCCTTCAGTTCGCGCACGCGCGCCATCAGGTCGGCCGGGCCGGTGATCCAGCCCAGACGCCAGCCGGTCATCGAGTAGGCCTTGGACAGGGCGTTCAGCGTCAGGGTGCGCTCGCGGCCGCCGGGCAGGGAAGCCGCGCTGGTGTGCACGAAGTCGTCATAAACGAAGAGGTCGTAGATGTCGTCGGCGATGACGAAGAGGTCGTGATCGCAGGCGATTTGCATCATGGCCTGCATGTCTGCGGGTGAAATGACGTTGGCGGCGGGGTTGTTGGGCGAGACCAGCAGCAGCGCCCGCGTCCGCTCGCTAACGGCCGCTCTCACCGCCGCGGGGTCGGCGCGAAAGTCATCCTGCGGAAAGGAGTTGACCTCGACCTTCTTTCCGCCGGCAAAGCTCAGCGAATCGAGATAGGTGCTGTAATTCGGCTCGGGCACGATCAGCTCGTCGCCGGGGCTGACGATGGCCAGCACCATCAGGAACAGCGCTTCCTGGCCGCCGTTGGTGACGACGACTTCAGTTTCGGGGTCGTAGCTCACGCCGTTGACGCGCTCCACGCGCTCCGCGATCGCCTGGCGCAGCGGCAGCAGCCCTTCAGGCGGCGCGGAATCGCTGTGGTGCTGCACCATGGCCTCTTTGGCAGCGGCAATGATGTGCGCCGGCGTGTCGAAATCGGGGTCGCCGCGGCCCATCACAATCGTGTCATCGTAGCCCGCGGCCTCGGCCATCAGGGAGTAGAGCAGGCTGGTTCCGCCTTTTTTCTTTTCAGGCATGGCTCTCTACCTCATTCATGCATCGGCAAGCAGGTCAAGGGCTGCGCGGGTCGCTTCGCTGACCGTCAGGCGCAGCATGTCCGGCGCGCCGAAGTCGCTCCCGTCCGCGACCTGATAGCCCGCCGCCGCCAGGCGCGCGAGCCCCTGCGTCTTCTGTGGCGGGGACAGGCGCAGGGCCAGCAGGCTGGCGGCCCCGCCGGCGAGCAGGTCGAGACCGGCGGCGCGGGCGCGTTCGCCAAGACTGGCGTGCAGCGCAGTCATATATTGCAGCCGCGCGGGATGCTCCTGCGCGTAGAGGTTGGCCGCTTCCAGCGCGCCGAATTGCGCGGGCGTGGCCGTGCAGATGGACATGATCTGCTTCTGCGACTGAATCGGCGGCAGCCAGTCTTCCGGCACGGCGACGTAACCGGCCAGCCAGCTGGCCATACCGGCGCCGGGAAAGGCCTCGCCAATCAGCGCGACACGCTCCGTAATTGCGGCCGCGCCTGGTCCCCCGACCCAGGGCGCCAGCCCCCGGTCCAGAATCAGATTCGCGTTGTGTTGCTCCAGCAGGGCAGCGAGCATTGCCAGCTCTTCAGCGTTGAAGGTCGCGCCACTGAGCCGCGAAGGCGACTCGAGATACAGCAGGCGACAGCCGGCCTCCAGCGCGGCGCGCATGACATCCAGTTGTGGCAGCCGTCGCTCCGCATCAACCGCCAGCGTATGCGTCGCGCGCGGCCGTACGCCCAGCGCCTTGCGCGCGCCAGGGTGCACGACTTCCGGCACGGCCAATGCCGCTCCCTGCGCGTCAATCAGCTGCAGGGTGAGGAAGCGCGCCTCCTGCATGCCGGCCGTGACCAGCAGATTGCCCGCGCGCCAGTCCGCACCGGTGGCCTCGCTGAGGTGCTGCGCCAGCGCAGCGCGCAGCGGGTCGATGCCCGGCACGGGCTCGTAATGCGTGTGACCGGCATCAAGGGCCTCACCGGTCGCCTCGATGATCCGCTCGTCCAGCGGGCCCGCCGTGGCGTCAGCGGCCAGGTCCTGCGCGCTGCGCGCTGAGGCGGGGATGACCGTTGCATTCAGGTCGCTGTTGGCGCGATGCTGCAGCAGCAGGGCCGCAACGGAGTCGAATGGCATTAACTTTTCCTCACTTCACGCCGAAATACGCCGACACCGACTGTCTACAACTGTCGATTGTCGACAACGCCGGGATGGTATCCAGTACGCCCTGGCCTGTCAAAAAGTGGTCATGTTCGGTTAAACTGGGAGTTGAGGTTGAAGTGTTCGCTTCGGAAGCATGGTGGAGGTGTGAAGATGATTGGTACACGCATTCGCCAGGCACGCTTGCTGGCCGGGATGTCCCGGCAAGACATCGCCGATGCGCTGGGACGGGCCGGAATCCCTGCAAAAAAGACGACCGTTTCAGGTCTTGAGCGGGGCAAGGAATCGCCGAATGCTTCTGCGATTATGGCTTTGTCACGTCTCTTCGCTGTTCCTCCGGTTTGGTTGATGTATGAACCCAAACTGGAAGTCAAGTGGCTGGCGTACCGCAAACGCTCTGCCCTGCCTGCCAAAGTGCGGGAAGCCATCGAAGACCATGCGCGTGACGTGGCGGAACTGCATCTTGAGTTGCGCAGCCGGCTTTCTCCCGATGCGATAATCAACTTCCCGGAGCGCATCAACGTCGCCGATTTCGCTGACGCGGAAGCGGCGGCCGGCGCATTGCGCAAGGAATGGGGCCTGGGCGACGCGCCAGTCGCCAGCCTGACACAGACTGCGGAAGAGAACGGCGTCATCGTAATTGAGTGGAGCCGCCCGACAGAACGCTTTGATGGCCTGTCAGGCTGGTGCGACGATGACGTGCCCGTCATTGTGACAAAAGAGAACGTTGCCGCGGACCGCAAGCGCTTCAACCTAGCTCACGAGCTGGGCCACCTGGTGATGAACACACCGGACGACATGCCCGCTGACCAGGTTGAAAAACTTGCGCATCGCTTCGCTGGCTCCTTGCTGGTCCCCAAAGAGGCTGCCAGGCGAGAACTGGGAGAGCAGCGAGATTCTATATCGTTTGCCGAACTGGGTTCGTTGAAACGCCGCTACGGGCTAAGCATGCTGGGCTGGGTCTATCGTGGGAAAGATCTGGGCATCTTTTCGCCGGGACTGGCGCGCTCATTCTGGCTTGAGGTGAGCCGGCGCGGCTGGAGAAAAGCCGAGCCTCTCGCTCTTGTCGCAATCGAAAAACCTGGCAGGCTTGATGAAATGATCCTGCGCGCCACGGATAAGGATTTGATCACAGACGAGCGGATTTTGCAGGCACTGCCGGATTACGAATTTGCAGATCCAGTCGTTGAAACTGATGAGTATCCAACAACTTCAGAGTTTTTGAATATGCCTGCCGAAGAACAAGAATACTGGATGGAGCGTTCTTACGAGCTTGCCGCTGACCTGGACATTGAGGTCTTCGAGGCGTTTGGCGAGGAAGAAATCTAGTGCCCTTCAATCGTGGAGATATCTACATAGTCAATTTTGATCCCCAAGTGGAGAACGAACTTGCCGGTAGCGAAATGAAGAAAAAACGTCCGGCTCTTGTAGTTAGCCCAAGGAGCGTCGGTCGACCCGGACTTTACATTGTCGTGCCGCTTACGACAGG
Source organism: Phototrophicaceae bacterium (assembly GCA_965223965.1). GTDB lineage: Bacteria > Chloroflexota > Anaerolineae > Aggregatilineales > Phototrophicaceae > JAGWBD01. The sequence goes on along the minus strand of CBDCXX010000006.1, from coordinate 8,996 downwards.
AAGTAAAGCCTACAGGGATGCCCAGTGGGTTATACCTGTCCCAAAGACTGGCAAAAATGGCCTGCGGGAACATTCCTGGGCTGACGCGTCGCAAGTTAAATCGGTGTCGGAGAAGCGTTTCGTTAGGCACCTCGGGCGTATTGAAAGCAAAAGACTTGACCAGGTTGTCGCCATGATTGCCTTTTGTGTCGGGTACAGACCAAGGCGACTGGCCTGAGTCCCCTCACTCCACATAAGGCTGGTTGAGCTGCAGCGGCGGCTTGTGCGTCTGGCTGCGCAGGCGCAGGTTGAGCATCTCCACAAAGATCGAGAAGGCGATGGCGAAGTAGACGTAACCCTTGGGGATGTGCTGATCCAGGCCCTCGGCCACCAGCATCACGCCAATGAGCAGCAGAAAACTGAGCGCCAGCATCTTGACAGTCGGGTGCTGGTTGACGAAGTCGCCGATGCGCGCTGCGGAGAGCATCATGATGCCGACGGCGATGATGACCGCCACAACCATGATGCTGACCTCGCTGACCATACCCACGGCCGTGATGACCGAATCCAGCGAGAAGATCACGTCGAGCAGCATGATCTGCAGCACCACGGCGGTGAATGAGGGTGGCACGCGCGCGCTGGCGTGGCCGCTCTCGCCCTCCAGCCTTTCGTGAATCTCGTGCGTGGCCTTGGCCAGCAGGAAGAGGCCGCCGGCGATGAGGATCAGGTCGCGCCCCGAAATCTCCTGGCCGAGCAACTCGAATAACGGCGCCGTCAGCCGAATCACCCAGGAGATGGCGAAGAGCATGAGGATGCGCATTACCAGCGCCAGGCCGAGCCCGACCTGACGCGCGCGCGCCTGTTGCGCCGGCGGTAGCTTGCCCGCAAGAATCGTGATGAAGACGATGTTGTCAATTCCCAGCACGATTTCCAGCACGATGAGGGTCAACAGACCCGCCCAGGCGTCCGGGCTTGCAATCCAGTCCACTGTCTCTTCCTCCCCTGTCTGCTTGCGCAGCGATTGTGGCACGGCCCTGCCAGACCGCGCAAGGATGGTAGTGTCGGCAGAAGATTATGCGGAACTGGTCAGCGGGGACAGTATGGTAATGAGCTTGCGGTAACGGTCAAAGTCGTTATCAAGCGCACATATCGTGTCTATATTGTACGCGAGCATGGTTGCCACATTGTTGGCATCGTATATCGCTCTGCCACGAATGGAATAGTCTTGCATGAGCATCAGCAGTTGCTTGCGCACTTCCAGGGTGTTGTCCGCAACGGTGACAATACCGAGGATGCGATCAAGTTCTTTCCTGACATTTTCAAGCGGAATCTGCTTTCTATTAGTTTCGACAAGAGAAGCGTTTTTCCAAAACTCCCGGATTACCTGACCGTTTATCCAGATATGGGTTCCTTCTGACAGATAACGATCAAGTTGCAGTCGGCAAGCTTCAAACTTCTGTCGCTTGACTTCGGGAGGGTCGTTGCCAATGTTCGGGTATGCGAAATGGAGGAAAACGTTGGTGTCTACGAACACGCCTTCAGGCATCGTCACCGTACCAGTCGGCGCGCCGCATGGAGATGGGGTTGTCGATCGGCCTGTGGTCCGGGATAGTCTTCAACAATCGAATCTTTTCATCTCTGCTCAATTCACGCTGTTTGGCGACTTGTACCAACAGGTGTGCAATGAGATCTTTCTTCTGATGACTGGTCATTTTCCTGACACGCTTGCTCATTTTTCTAAAACGAAAGTTTATTCTTTTGATTTGTCTTGTTTGTGACTTGCTCAACGTACCAAGGCCGTGCCATTCCCCTTTCTCATCAACATTCTGGTTCCATCGGGCTATGTCGTGATCGAAATCAGATTGATATATGAATAACATTTCAATTACATTTAGGTAGTGGGCAACCTGTTGTTTAGACAACATCGGTGCTCTATCGGCTTCAAGCACAAGATTCACAAGCCATGAGACAAACTCGTCAAAACCCTGAACTATTGTCTTGTCTATCACGGCAAGACTGTATTCGAGCTTATCACATAGCAATTTGTTGAACGGTTCGCCGAACACAGGTGTCGGGATGTGGGGCAATGCTTCCAACTCATGCAATTGCGGCAGAGCGACCATCGCGGCCCTCCTGCAATTAACGGTAACCATGATTATACACTCCCCCACGCTATACTCCCCCGGGTGAGCATGGCGGACAATAGTGTGGATCGAATCGTCGGGGGCTTTAACGTAGGCACCTACACCGACGCACCGCTGCGCGCAGATTGCCTCGCCCTGCTGGATGCGCCACCGGCCAAAATCTTCGCGCACATCAGCGACCACGCAAGCCTCTTCCACTGGCTGCCGCTGATCTCGGCCAGCACGGTCAGCCGACGGCACGCGCTGGCGCGCGACGGGGTGAGCACGGTACGCTGGCTGCGCCTTGGCCCGTTCACGCTGCAGGAATACATCGTCGCCTCGCATCCGCCGCATCTGCTGGCCAGCAGCATCGAGGAGAGCGAGTTCATCGTCGACCACCTGGCGCTGCAGTCGCTGACGCCAGAACGCCACGGCGGTACCTGGCTGCGCTGGCGCGCCTGGTTTCGCACGACGACGCTGGCGCCGCCCAGTGCATCGCTGACCGGCCTGGGGATGCAGCTGATCTTCCACGGCGGCCTGCGTGCCCTGACGACAATCTATGGCGGCCGCGTCATCATGCGCGGCGAGAAAGGAAGTTAGCTGTGAGCGACAAGATTCGCTGGGGCATCCTCAGCACGGCAAAGATCGGACTCGAGCGCGTCATCCCGGCCATGCAGCAGAGCCGCAACGGCGTGGTGGTCGCCATCGGTAGCCGCGACCAGGAACGCGCGCAGCAGGCCGCCGACGCGCTCGGCATCCCGCGCGCGCACGGCACATACGAGGCCCTGCTGGCCGACCCGGAAATCGACGCCATTTACAACCCCTTGCCCAACAGCATGCACGCGGAGTGGAGTATCCGCTGCGCCGAAGCCGGCCTGCCGGTGCTGTGTGAGAAGCCGCTGGCCGTCAACGCCACCGAGGCTGACATGATGGTTGCGGCCTTCGAACAGCACAATGTGCTCCTCGCCGAGGCCTTCATGTACCGCTTTAACCCGCAGACGCAAAAAGTATTATCGCTGCTGCGCGACGGCGCCATCGGCGATCTCGTCCTCGTCAACGCCAGCTTCAGCTTCACCATCAACCCAAAGGACACGGGCAACATCCGCCTCAGCCGTGAACTGGCCGGCGGCGGCCTGATGGATGCCGGTTGCTATTGCGTCAACCTGGCGCGGTTGATGACTGGGGAAGAGCCCATGCAGGGCAAGGCGCTGTTCCGCATCGGTTCCGCCAGCGGCGTGGATGAGGTGTTTGCCGGTGTGTTTGTATTCCCCTCGGGCGCCATCGGCGTGGTCGACAACACCCTGCGCAGTCATCGCGTGCAGAGTTACGACCTGCGCGGCACGCTGGGGCGCATCCGCGTGGAAGAGGCCTTCTTGGTGCCGCTCGATCGCGACTCGCTCATCGAGCACTGGGGGCCGAAGGGCGAGTACAGCCGCATCAGCATCCCGCCCGCCAACAGTTACACGCTGATGGTCGAGGACTTCGCCGACGCGCTGCTGCTCGGCCGCCCGCCAATGTTCGCCGCCGGCGACGGCGCCGCCAACATGCGCGCGATCGACATGCTGAAAGGCTGAGGCGCAGGACTAAAGGCAAGGCCCGCGTGACCCGCGACGCCTTCACGACTTTACCCTTCACCAACCAGCGGGCGCTGGTGAAGTTCCTGCTGACTCTGCAGGTCATGCCGGAAGTGCCGTTACAAGAGGCGGGCGCGGCAGCGGGCTAAAGCCGCTACCTGCTGCGGGCGAGTCAGCAGGCCAGCAGCGCTAGCGCAGGCTGGCCCCTTTGCTCCGGGTTGTCGTTGTCGGTGAGTGGCGGGACAACGGCCCGCGTAACTACTGCGCTCCTTCGCTGGCGGACGCCGTATGCGCGCTGATACGCGCGATCGCCGCGTGAACTGCCCCGCTCCCGTCCTCCGGCAATGCCTCCGCCAGGCGCTCCAGCGAGTCGCGCAGCACCTGCGGCACCTGGGTGGCGTCCGCCGGCGTGGTTCTGAAGAAGGCCGTGAGCGCCGCTTCCGCCCCATCGCCATCGCCCAGCGCCAGGCTGGCGGTGACGAGGTCGGCATAGCCCCAGTAGTTGTCGACGTCGGCGCGCACCTCGGCAGCAGCCAGTTGCTGTGCCTGCTGCCAGGTGGCCCGCAGGGCCTCGACCCCGTCCTGTTGCATGCCCAGCAGCGCCAGATTGACGAAAGCGTAGGAGGAGGCCGGGGTGACGCGCGCCGCCTCACGATAGGCGTGGACGGCTTCCGCCAGCTGGCCGCGGCGCCGGTACAGGCCGCCCAGCGAGCCCCACCACGATTCGCCGTCGTCGTCCACCAGGCCGGGCAGCAGGCTCAGCGCCTGCGTCAGGTGACGTTCGGCCTCGTTGAAGGCGCGCGCACGCTCGACGCCCTCTGGCATCTGTTCGGCGCGGCGCCGGTAGACGAAGCCGAGGCTGGCCAGCGCAGGCGCGAAGTCCGGCTCGCTGGCCAGCGCCTGGCGCAAATGCCGCTCGGCCTCGTCCAGCGCGCCGGTTTGCGAGCAAGTGTAGCCCATACGGTAGTTGATGACCGGGTTCAGCGGATCCAGCTGCAGCGCGCGCGCGTAAATGGCGCGGGCGCCGCGGAAGTCGCCGGAGCGATACTGGCGTTCGCCCAGTGGCAGAAAGGACAGCGCGCGCGTGGCATCGCCAGTCGATTTCTCCAGCGTGCTCTGCAACGAGCTCCGCAGCCCGGCGAAGGCTTCCTGCCGCTGACGTGTCTCTTCCTGTAGCAAACGCCGCGAGCTGGCAAGCTCTTCCTCAAAGTTTTGTCGCGATTCACGCAGCTGATTTTGGGCGGAGAAGAAGCGCGTGACGCCAAAGATGACGCCCACGCCGCCGACCACCGTGACGATCAGGCCGAAGGACTCCAGCAGGCCCAGCAGGTTGAAAGCCTGGTCGACCGCGCGCTCGGCCTCAGCCAGGTCGGCCGCGACCTGGGTCGCGAGCGCCGGCAGCGACTCAGGCTCTGCCTGGGCGTTGACGGCCAGCGGCAGCAACAGGGTAAGGATGACGGGCAGCAGAATGCGCATAAGCGCTATTGTACACTCACTTACGCCCTGCAATTCCGGACTCTTGACATGCGCCCCGACGACAGCCTGCTGATCTGGTACGACCGCGAGGCCGCCGACCTGCCCTGGCGGCGACGCCGTGATCCCTACGCCATCTGGCTGGCCGAGATCATGCTGCAGCAGACGCAGGTGGAGACGGTCATCCCCTATTACGAGCGCTTCCTGCGCCGTTGCCCCGACCTGCCGGCGCTGGCTGCCGTGGAACTGGACGAGGTGCTCAAACTGTGGGAGGGGCTGGGCTATTACAGCCGCGCGCGCAACCTGCATCGCACGGCGCGCATCCTCGTGGCGCAGCACAATGCCTGCTTCCCGCGTACGGCGTCGGAGTTACAGCAACTGCCCGGTATCGGCCGCTACACCGCCGGCGCCATCGCCAGCATCGCCTTTGACGAGGCCGCGCCGGTGCTGGACGGCAATGTGATGCGCGTCTTCGCGCGGCTGCTGGACCTCGACGAGGACACCACGCGCGCGGCGACGCAGCGCCGGCTGTGGGCCCTGGCGCAGCAATGGTTGCCGCAGACCCGCCCGGGCGCGTGGAACCAGGCGCTGATGGAGCTGGGCCGCAGAATCTGCCGCCCGCGTCAGCCGGACTGTCCGCGCTGTCCGCTGCAGGCGCAGTGTCTGGCCCGCATTCGCGGCAGCCAGGCACAACGGCCCCGCCGCCGCCCGCGCGCAGAGCGGCCACACTATGACGTCGTCGCCGCGCTGCTGCGCAACGCTCAGGGCGAGTTGCTGTTACAGCGGCGGCCGCAAGATGGCTTGCTCGGCGGCCTGTGGACTTTCCCCGGCGGGCGCGTGACCGCAGCGGACGCAACCCTGCCGGACGCGCTGCACAGGCTGTTGCGCGCGACGCTGGCGCTGGAGGTGCAGCGCGGCGCGGCCCTGGCGCCGGTGCAGCAGGGCTTCACGCACTTTCGCATCACGCTGCACGCCTGGGAATGTGAATTGCTGAGTGGGCCGGCTGCGACGCAGCTGCCGGAACTCGCCTGGGTCCGGCCGGAGGCGCTGGCGCGTTACAGCTTTGGCCGGGCCGAGCGCGCGCTCCTCGCAGCCCTGCTTCACAAGGGCTGATCGAAAAACTCACCTCCGCGATGATCTGTGCCGTCCTGCGACAAGGGCACGCTGCGCCTGGCCCTGTTGCCGCCGCGGGCCTGGTCAGTTATGATAGAAGTTGTACATTCGCGAGAGCGGCAAAACAGGAGCTAATATTCATGAGTGAGATCGAGAAGCGGGGGTACAGCCACCCTGATATGCTCGTTGCGACGGACTGGGTCGCCCAACATCTGGATGATCCACAGATACGTATTGTCGAGTCCAACGAGGACCCGCTGCTCTACACCTCCGGCCACGTCCCCGGCGCCGTCCAGATCGACTGGACCGTCGACCTCAACGATCAGCTGCGGCGTGACTATCTGGACCAGGGCGGTTTCGAGGCCTTGATGTCGCGCAACGGCATCGCGCCGGACATGACGGTGGTGTTCTACGGCGACAAAAGCAACTGGTGGGCCTGCTATGCGCTGTGGGTCTTCCAGCTCTTCGGCCACAGCAATGCGCGCGTGATGGACGGCGGGCGCCTGAAGTGGGAGCTGGAGGGGCGCGAGTTGACGCGCACGGTGCCCTCGTATCCGCACACGACCTACAAGGCGGCCGCGCGTGACGACAGCACGGAGCGCGCCTTCCGCGACGAGGTGCTGGCCCATGTCGAGGCAAGTCTGGCGCTGGTGGACGTGCGCAGCCCGGAGGAGTTCAGCGGCGAGCTGTTGCACATGCCTGGTTCGCCCCAGGAAGGCGCGCTGCGCGGCGGCCACATCCCCGGCGCGAAGAGCGTCCCCTGGAGCCGCGCCGCCAACCCGGAGGACGGTACCTTCCTCGACGCGGACGGCCTGCGCGCCATCTACGAGGACGAGCAGGGTCTGGACGGGAGCGACGACATCATCTCCTACTGCCGCATTGGCGAGCGCAGCAGCCACACCTGGTTTGCGCTGAAGTACCTGCTGGGCTACGGCCAGGTGCGCAACTACGACGGCAGCTGGACGGAATGGGGCAACCTGGTCAACGTGCCAATTGAGCGCTGAGTACGCGCATGATCCCCGCCAAGCTGGAAGAAGTGCTGGAGGACTTCTCCTTCATCACGGACCGTAACGAGCGCGCCGCCTGGCTAATCGACTCCGCAGACCGTTTCGACGAGGTACGGGTCGTGCCCGAGGTGGCGACGCCCCCCTACGACGAGGCGCGGCGCGTGCTGGGCTGCGAATCAGATGCCTTCGTGTGGGCGCTGTCCGACGACCAGGGCACGCTTCAATTTCGCTTCGATGTGCTCAATCCGCAGGGGCTCTCGGCCATGGCCCTGGCCGTCATCCTCGCTGACTGCTGTTCCGGCGCGCCGCTGCATCAGGTGGCGCAGGTCCCGCAAGACATCGTGCTGAGTATCTTCGGGCGTGAAGTCTCGATGGGCAAGGGCCAGGGGCTGATGGGCCTCGTGACCATGGTGACGCATGAGGCGCAGAAAAGACTGGGAGCGCAGGCAAGCGGCGCATGAGCGTCCGGGCCACGCTCCTCGTTTCCGGGCATTCCGGTGGCTGAAACGGACGGCAATTGGGGAGAAGAGGCGACGACCGGATTCGAACCGGTGATAAAGGTTTTGCAGACCTCTGCCTTACCACTTGGCTACGTCGCCGATGGCCCAGTATAGCGATTTGCGTGCCCCCGGACAAGGCATGGCCCTGCCTGTAACGCCTGGCTGGCTCTGACCATGCGCATCGCCATCGACGCCAGCCGCGCCACCGTCGCGCGCGCCACCGGCACCGAACATTACAGCCGCGAGCTCATCCGTGCGCTACTGCGGGTCGGCGCCGGCCATGAGTTCCACCTCTTCTTCCGCGACGCGCCGCCGGACGGCCTGTTCAGCGGACCGGGCGTGCAGCAACACGTTATCCCCCTGCCGCGTTTGTGGACGCATCTGCGCCTGGCCGCGGCGCTGCATTCGCTGCGCCCGGACGTGAGCTTCGTGCCGGCGCATACGCTACCGCTGCTGCTGCGCGACCCGGCGCTGGTCACCGTGCACGACCTCGGCTTTCGCCACTTCCCTGCCGCGCATCCGCCCCTGACGCGCCGCTACCTGGAGCTGACGACGCGCCACAGCGCCAGGCGCGCGACCCTCGTGCTGGCCGACAGCCACGCCACCGCCGCCGATCTGCAACGCTTCTATCGCATCGCGCCGGAGAAGCTGCGCGTGGTCTACCCCGGCGTGACGCGCCTCGCAATCGGCGAGCTGGCGGCCCTGCGCCGCAAGTACAACCTGCCGCAACGCTACTTCCTCTTTCTCGGCACCTTGCAGCCGCGCAAGAATTTGCCGCTCATCGTCGCCGCCTGGCAGCGTTGGCGCGCAGCCAACCCGCATGACGAGGCCGGCCTCGTGCTGGCCGGTGGACGTGGCTGGCTCTTCGACGCGCGTGCCTTTGCGCAGCAAGGGGGCCTGCACCTGCCCGGCTACGTCGATGACGAGGACCGCGGCGCGCTCTACGCCGGCGCGCTGGCGCTACTCTTCCCCTCACTCCATGAGGGCTTCGGCTTCCCCGTGCTGGAAGCCATGCACTGCGGTACGCCGGTCATCACCAGCCGCACCTCCAGCCTGCCGGAGCTGGCCGGAGACGCCGCCCTGCTGGTCGACCCGACGGACGAGGCCGACCTCGCGCGGCAGATGACGCGCCTGCTTGCGGACGAAGCGCTGCGCCAGCGGCTCATTCGCGACGGACATGCCCGGGCGGACGAATTCACCTGGGAGCGCGCGGCGCGTCAAACGCTC
>CBDCXX010000005.1:0-238980 GCA_965223965.1 Phototrophicaceae bacterium | reverse complement strand
CACTGCCTTTGATATCGCCGGTCAGGGCATCGCCGACCCGGGTAGTCTGCGCGCCGCAATGGACTACGTCATCAGGTTGGCCAGCCATGACAAGGTCAGGGGCGGGTAACTGCGTGGCAGCGCGTTAACCCGGTCTCAGGTTCTGTGGGCCGCCCTCCACAAACAGCCCGATGGCGACCCTGTCCGGCTGCCTCAGGCAGTGCTCCCGTAAATTGTCAGGAAACAACCCGACCTCAGACGGCGACGGCCTCCGCGCCGGCATGCGATTCGATCCACGCGCGCAGCGGCACGTCCACGGCGTTTGGCGAGGTGTAGCCATAATTGCCGGTGGGCGAGGCGCCGAAGAGCTGCTCGCGGACCGGATCCATCCGGTCTGACAGGCGCTCGTCGAGCGTGACCTCGTCGCGCGGGCGCAGCCAACGGTAACTGTAGCCGTAGAAGAGCACCTTGCGCGGATTGTGCCAGTGATTGGCGCTGGATGAATGCCAGATGCGGCGATCGAAGAAGACTGCCGTGCCCGCCGGCACCAGCACCGGTACGCGGCCGGGCAGCTCACATTTGCGGTTGCCGTCGGGGAATTCCATCTCGTTCTGCAGATGGCTGCCCGGCAAGACCTGGAAGTTTCCGCGTTCCGGCTGCGTGCAGTCCGTCAGGAAGAAGCCGACCTTGAGCGAGACACGCGGTTGCGGGTTCGTCTCCAGCTCCAGGTTGAGCCGGCCGCTGTCCTGGTGCCAGCTCAGGCCATGTCCGCTGTCCGGGCCTTCGGGCGGCGTGATGTTCAGGTGTGAGTGATAGAGCTGGATGTTCCAGCCCAGCAGCCCCCAGACGCGCGCGAAGGTCTGCGGCAGGTCCACCAACTCGAGAAAGGCTTCGTCACGCCCCGCAAAATTGTGGACGGCGACGCGGTCTCGCGGCCCCAGATTCTTTTTCACGCGCGCTTCGTCGGCCAGGCGATCGGTAGCCGCCAGCGCCAGCTCAACCTGAGCGGGCGTCAACGCGTTCTCGACGATGAAGTAGCCGTCGCGCTCAAAAGACTGGCGCTCGGCATCGCGTAACATATAGTCCAGACAACGGGTATCCATTTTGCTTCTCCATAACAGGCGTGAACCACGGGCACAGGCATTGTAACGCCCTGCCCTGCTGCGGCCACAATACCGCGCGTCGCGCGCCCGTGCTATGCTTTGCGCGGGCCTGTCATTTGCGAGGTTGACCTGACTGAAGAGCGAACTTTCGCCGCGACGCTGGCCGATGCCCTTGGTGAGCGCCGTCGCGGCCCGCGCGCCCTGCTGCGGCGCCTGGTCGAGCGCTGCGGCATCCCCTTCGCCCGCGAGATCCAGCGCGATTGCGAGACCATCCAGGTGGCCGGCGGCATGCTCACCGAAGCCGGCGACCGTCTGCGCAGCCTTGGTGGCGTCTTCCTCTATCTGGCCCGCGGCCGCATGAGCGCCGCCGACCGCAAGGCGCTCTTCCCCTCGCGCGCCGAGCGTCAGGAAAACTCGCGCCAACGCTTCGCGCCCTTCGATTACGCACAACGCAAGGAAGTTCTCGCGCCCCTGCTGCGCCGCAGCGGAAAGGTCTCTGCCATGAAGGTCTCGCTCACGGGCCGCCCTGGCCAGATCGAGAAGCGTGACGAGCTGGTCATCACGACCATGACGCACAGTCCGGCCGCGCCCGACCTGCCCCGCGGCGTCCCGCCCCTGCCCGACAGGGCGCTGCCGCTGACCCTCTACCTCAGCGCCCGTCAGTGGCGCAAGGTCGAGGCCGCGCTGGCACAGCCGGAGGAACAGCTGGTGGTGGATGGCATCTGCGCCTGGGACGCGGAGCTGCAGCTGCTGGCGGTGCACGCCACCCGCGTCAGCACGCGCTCGGCGGAGTTGCTGGCCCGCGCCAGGCGTCAGGCAGAAGCGGACGTTGCGTCGGGCTAACCCTTCAGCGGCCCCGGCAACTGGGTCAGGCGGAAGCCGACGGAAGCGTGGGCGCGTTCCGGCGCCAGAAAATAGCGAAAGTCGATGATGGCGCGCTCCGCCTGGCTGAGGAAGGAGCCGCCATGCACCAGACGTTTGCCCGGCGCTGCGCCCTCGCCGGGCCGCGTGTCGCGACACCACTCCCACACGTTGCCGGCCATGTCCTGGGCGCCGCAGGGACTGGCGCCCTCGCGGTAGCGGCTGACCTGCGAGGTCATGCGGATGAAGCTCTCGCGCACGTTGCAGCGCTGGCGGTCGAATTCGTCGCCCCAGGGGAAGACGCGCAGATCGTCGCCGCGCGCCGCCCGCATCCACTGCAAACTGGTGGGAAGACTGACCCCCACCCCCAGGCGGTCGCTGAGCCAGTTGCAGAAGGCCATCGCCTCGTACCAGGTCACGCGCTCGCGCGGGCGCTGCCCGTTGCTGAAGGTGGAATTGCGCGGCGCGGGATTCTGTGCCCGCCATTCGCGCGCGGCCGGCGGCCACCAGTGCGCATTGGCGTAGCCCTGCGGATCCTGCACGAAGGCGTCGAACTGCTCGTTGGTCACCGGATAGCGACTAATACGAAAGGCCGACACCTGACGCCGTTGCTGCTGCGCCGTCGCGCCCTCGCCCTGCGCCGTCCAGCGCAACTCCCCCGCCGCCACGTCGCACCACTCCAGCAGCGGCAGCCGGATAGGCTGTCCGGCGTGTGTTACGGATGGCGCGGGTGGCGCGGGCGGGCTGACGCTGACCTGCTCACCTGGCAGCGGGAAAGACAACGCCACGTTCTCCCTGGCGCAGAGCGCGGCCAGGCCTTCCGGGTCATGCTCCGGGTACTGCTCGCGAAACGCCTGAAAGGCCTCGCAGCCCAGGCGCCGCGTGCTTTCCAGCCGCACCAGTGACACAATCTGCTGATACTCCCGTTTGGCCTCGCGCTCGCGGCTCACGCGCTGCAGTCCCGCCTCCGCTTCTGCCAGCACCGCCTCCAGGTCCACGAAACGGGAGCGGTGGCCGGCGGCGCGCGCGCGCCGCAGCAGGAACACCGCCTCGTCAAACTGACCCTGCTGCATCGCCGTCGTGGCCTCGCGAATGCTCTGCTCCAGGTCCAGCTGCGGTGGGTCGACCAGCTCATCTGCAGTGGGCGCAGTGGCGGGCGGACGTATGACCGCCTTGTCGGCGGCCTCAAGCGAGCGCAGCAGCGTGTCCAGCGCCTCCTGCTCCAGGCCCCGGCTGAAATCAACGTGATGGATGGCGCGCAAGGCTTGCGGGATTTCCACCTCCGGGTGAATCAGCAGCGGAAAGACCACGCGCCCGAGGCTGTGGGCGAGGTTGAATTCGCGCTGGCAGGCCGTCGAGTTAATCGACTCCGGCGAGAGCAGCCACAGAAAGGCCTCGCACCACTCCAGGCGCCGGTAAATCTCGTGCCACCAGTTCGTCCCGGCGTAGAGCCGCTGGTCGTACCAGATGTCGTGCGCGCCCAAGACGCTGACGATCTGCACGCAGTAGGGCTTGTCGACGCGGGCGTAGCTGACGAACAACTTCATGCGCGCTACCGCCCTGGCGTCGGCCCGGCATTTGCGCCGAGCTGCTGCAGCACATAGCGTGCCAGCTCGCCCATTTCGCGCGGCTCCCAGTGCGGGTGCGCGGACTCATCGGTGAGGGCCTGCAGCGCGGGCACGCAACGCCGCGTGCCGATATGCTCCAGCGCCGCCACGGCGTACCAGCGCACCATGGGGTCAGCATCGCGCAGGGCATCGATGGCGAAGGATTCACCTTCGCGGCGCCCGCTCTCGCCCAGCGCCATCACCGCCGCCAGCCGCACCAACGGCTCGCGGTCCCGGCTCAGCTCGCCCAGCGCAGCAATGCCCTGGGGATGCTGCAATTGACCCAGCGCCTCCGCCACCGCCTCGCGCACGAGGTTGTCGGGGTCGCGCACCAGCGGCAGTAGATGCCGCGCGGCGCGCCCGTCACCGCACTCCAGCAACGCGCGCACGGCGGCGATGCGCATTGGCTGGTTGACGTCCTGCAACAGGGGCGCCAGCGCGTCGCTGGCGGCAGGATTGCCCAGCGCCGCCAGGGCCTCCACCGCCGCCCAGCGCAGCATCCAGTCCGGGTCGCGCAGCAGGCTGCACAGGCGCCTGACGATGTGGTCGTTGCGCTTGTCGCGGAAGTGCTGGGCCCAGGCCGTCAAGGCGCGCGAGGCCTGCTCACGCTCACCCCAGGCGCTGCGCCGCAGGTTGGTCAGCAGCGACTCCAGCGTGTCGGGCACTTGCGCCATCGCGCCGGCACCCTGGCTGGCAACGGTCGCCTGTACAAAGGCGGCGCCGGGTTGATCCGCCTCGCGGCTGCGCAGGGCCTCGACAGCCGCGCTGCGCACCTTCGCGTCCGCATCCTGCCGCATCCGGCGCAGGGCCTTGTCCACCTGCGGCCCTTCGATGCGCGCGAGCGCGGCGGTCACCAGGCGCCGCACGTTGGGCTCGTCGCTCTCCAGCTGCGGCAACAGCGTCGCCAACGCCGGCGCGCCCAGGGTCGCCAGCGCCAGCGTGGCCGCCCGGCGCACGCGCCAGTTGCCATGCCGCAAGTTGGTCACCAGCGCGGGCGCTGCCATGCCGTCGCGCAGGTTGCCCAGAGCCGCGCTGGCCTCGATGCATACCAGGTCGTCGCTGTCCTGCAGCAGCTGCAGCAGGCCGGGCACGCCGGCCTTGTCCTGCAGCCAGGCCAGCGCCAGACAGGCGCCGCGCCGCAAACGCGCGTCCTCATCCATCAGCAACATCAACAGCGTCGGCAGGCCGCGCTCGCGCAAATTGCGGATGGCCACCCGCGTCGCGTCCGCCAGGCCCGGCCCTGGCTGCGCCAGACTCTCGCGCAGCGATGGTATCAGCGGCACCTCCAGCTGCCACAGCGCCATCACGGCGGCGCGGCGCACGGCGGGCGCGCCTTCGCGCATGGCGGTCAGCAGCACCGGCAGCGCCAGCGCCAGATCGATCTCGGCCAGGGCGCAGGCGGTGGCCACACGGGCGTCATGCTGCGCGCTGTGGGCAACGCGGACGAGATTGCCGATGACGGGCTCGACGCTGCGCGGCGGCACGTCGATGCCGTTGGCGATGCAACGCAGCGCCAGGAAGGGATTGACGCGGTTGATAGCGAGCAGCGTCTCTTCCGGCCTGGGCGCCAGGCAGGCCGCCGTGATGATCATCATCTCGCGGCTGTCCTGCTGACGCTCGCCGCCCGCCCCCGTCACCGGCGCGCGCACTTGCTGCAGAAAACTGCCGTCGCGCTGCGCAACAGCCGCGAAGTACTCCATCTGCGCCTGCCAGGTGAAGCGCAGCCGGTTGCCGTGCCGCTGCAGGAAGTTGGCGCGCTCCGCCGCCGCCAGCAGGTCGCGCCCGCCGACGTGCCCCAACGCGAAGGCCTCGCTCACATAGACGCCGCGCTCCTCCACAATCATCGCCCCGGCCAGCGCGCCCAGCGCCGCCTCCAGCGACTCCAGGCGCAGGCCCCTGAAGGCGTTGTCGTCCTGCTGGCGGCGCCACATCTCGGCCGTCACGCGCCGCACCAGCGTGCCGCGATTCTCCTCCCCGGCGCCGCCGACCTGACTCTTGTGCAGCAGACAGAGCGCCCCCAGCAGGAAGACGTTGCGCGCCAGCAAACGCAAGGGCTGCGTTGCCTGCTCGCGCTGTTGCTCTTCCCCACCCAGAACGCGCGTCAGCAGCAATGCCCCGGCCTGCGGCCCGAGCCAGCTCTGGACGAAGAACTGAATGTTCTCCGGCGAGAGCGGATCGGTCTGCGCCAGCGGCAAGCCCAGGCTGATATCGAAGCTGTAGTCCTGCGCGCGGCAGGTAATCAGCACCTGTTGCGGCGCCGTGGCCGAGGCCAGCCACTTGCGCAGCAAACCGGCCTTGTGATGGCGGTGGCCGCCAATTTCATTCAGCCCGTCCAGGTAAAGCGTGATGGCCCCGCGCGCCAGCAGGCGCAGTGGATCGCCGGGCAGCTTCCAGTGCGCCTGAATCAAATCCGGCAGCGACATCTGGTCTTCCCAGTCGACCAGGTTGATGAGCAGCGGCAGCGGCCCGGTGCGCATCAGCTGCCAGTTGTGGATGTCATTGAGCACCAGGTTATGCAGGGCGCTGGTCTTGCCGCTGCCAGGCTCGCCGACCAGCACGCAACGCGGGTGGCTTTCGCGGATCTGCGCCAGCGGCCGCGGCTGCGAGCGGCGCCCGGCCAGCGGCGATACCTCGCCCAGCGCCGGCGTATGGTCGATCACGACGAAGCTGGCGTGCTCCATCCAGGCGCGGATGCCCGGCGGCTCCGGCCGCACCAGACCGTGACTGACGACGCGGTCGGCTTCGCTGACCTGCTCAAGGTATTCCTGCATGCCGCGCCGGGTATAGAGATCGACCGCCAGGTCGGTCAGCGCGCACTCGGTCTCGTCGGGCACGAAGCTGATGCGCCCGGCGAAGTGCGTGCGCAACACCGCGGCCAGTTTCTCCGCGTTGCGGCGGAAGCTGTTGGGGCTGCGCCAGTCGCTGAAATCGAAGAACTGCGCGCGCTCCACCTCCATCGGCCACTGCGTCTCATCGATTTTCTCCAGCAGCACCGGGATGACCGGGCAGCCGATGCGGTCGGCGCGCGACAGTTCGCGCTGGCAGTAGCGCGATTCGACGTAGCCGCGCGTAATCACCGGGATGGTGGCGACGGCGCTGTGCAAGGCCGCCTGCAAGACGTTGCGCCAGTCCTCGCCCGGCAGGATGCTGAGCCGGTCCATCCACAGGCGCACGCCGGCGCGCCGCAGCGCCGCCGCCAGCAGCAGCGTGAACTCTGCGTCATCGCTGCGATAGCTGAGGAATACGTGGCCGCCAGCATCAGCGGGCGCCAGATTGGCCGGCCAGGAAGAGGTGGCGGGAGGTTGACTGCTGATCATGGTGCTTGCCTGGGGACTGGTCGTTCAGTGCCAAGATATAACACGTGCGGCGCCAGCGGTCAATCAGGCCGCCTTCACCCTAAATCCCTGTCCCGTTGCTCGCAGCGGGAGGGACTTTAACTGCGTTTCGAGCCGGGCTTTCTCCCCCTCTCCCTGAGGGAGAGGGGGTGGGGGGGGTGAGGGCGCGCGATAGCCATGCGATGGTAAATGGTGGGTGTATCTGAATTCTTAAGCTATTGACTACACGAAATGACGTATCTGCAACATTCGTGTCCTGAGTTACCCGCCCTGCCGTAACACCAGCTGGCCCGTCGCCCGCGCATCGTAGCCCGGCTCGCGCCCCAGCGCCGCGCAGAAGGCCCCCTCCGCCAGCACCGCCAGCAGCGCCACGACGCCGGGATGCCCGCTGTGCCGCTCCGGGATGCAGAGATCGAAGCGCTCCTCTCCCACCGGCACAAAGTCCAGTCCCAGCGCCAGTGCCGCCCGACGCAGCCCCAGGCCGCAATCCGCCGCGCCGGAGGCCACCGCCGCCGCCACTGCCAGATGCGTGTAGACCTCCTGCCCGTAGCCCGTGACGTCCGCCGCCGCGATGCCCAGCCGCCCCAGCTCGTAATCCAGTAACACGCGCGTGCCGGAACCGCGTTGCCGGTTGATGAAGCGCAGCCCAGGCAAGTCCTCCAGTCCACGCAGGTCCAGCGGATTGCCGCTGGCCACAATCAGTCCCTGCTCGCGATGGGCGAAGGTCACTAGGCGCAGCGGCTCCTCCGGCAACCACTGCCGCAGCGCCGCCAGGTTGTAGTCACCGCTGTCTTCATCCAGCAGATGCGTGCCCGCCAGGTGTGCTTCGCCGCGCCGCAGGGCCACCAGCCCGCCCAGCGAGCCCACGTTGGCCGAGACCAGACGCTGGCCGCGCTCCGCCAGCCACTGCGCCAGCAGATCCAGCAGCGGGTCGTGGCTGCCCTGCACCAGCAGGCTGCCGCGCACTTCCGCCAGTGGCCGCAAGAGCTGTACCGATGTCTCGGCGCCCTTGTTCAGGCCTTCGCTGAAGCGCGGCACCAGCGCCAGGCCGTCGGCGCGCACCAGCGAGGTGATGACGCCCGCGCCCTGCCCCAGCGGCGCCGCCAGCAAACGCTCGCCCACCTGCGCCAGCGTGACGCGCACGTAATCGTCGTCGCCCGTTGGCGAGACCAGCTTGCGCGTCATGATGGCCCTGACCTGCTCGCGTGGCGCCTCGGCCAGACCCAGCCACTGGCGCAGCAGCGGCAGCACGAAGAGCTCGCCGGTCAGCGCCGCGCTGACCGGATAGCCCGGCACGCCGATGACCGGCACGTCCCGCACCATGCCCAAAATCACCGGGTGTCCCGGCCGCACGGCCACGCCATGCACCAGCAACTGCCCCTCCGCGCGCAGCACCGCCGCGCTGTAGTCGCGGCTACCCGCCGACGAGCCGGAGAGCAGCAGCACGAGGTCAGGCGCATCCCGCAGCGCCGCCAGCAGCGCCTCACGAATATCCCCCGGCTCGTCGGCCACGCTGGCCAGCACCCTGGCCTCGCCGCCCGCCGCGCGTATCTGGGCCGCCAACACCAGACTGTTGGATTCGATGATCTGGCCCGGCGCGGGCTCGACGCCGGGCGCCACCAACTCACTGCCGGTGGGCAGAATGTGCACGCGCGGCCGGCGTCGCAGCAGCACGCTGTCATGGCCGCAGCCGGCCAGCGCCCCCAGATCCACCGGCCGCAGGACGTGGTTGGGCGGCAACACCAACTCGCTGGCGACCATATCCTCACCCAGCGGCCGCACGTGCTGCCAGGGCGCGACGGCGCTGCGAATAGCGATGCGTTCGCCGTCCAGTTCCTGCGTATGCTCGATCATGATGACGCTGTCCGCGCCCGGCGGCAGTGCGTCGCCGGTGTTGACTGGCTGCGCCTCTTCCGGCAGCCGCAGCGTGAGCGGGCGCGTCTCGGTCGCGCTGCGCGTCATTGCCGCTGCCACCGCGTAGCCGTCCATGGCCGCCGCGTGATAGTGCGGCGAGGACAGGCGCGCATACACGCCCTCGGCCGTCACCCGTCCCAGGGCCTGCGCCAGCGTCACCCGCTCGCCTGACAGCGGCCCGTCGCGCCCGCTCGGGCGCAAGGCCTCAATCAAACGCGCCCGCGCCTGCGCCAGCGGAATATCCTCAAGATAAATGTTGCGCTCGTCCATGCAGGCAGTATAGCGCGCCAGACCTGCCTGCTCCCTGAGGGGTGTTGTGTGCCTGCAGTGCTTGCCAGCCCTCACCCTAAATCCCTTATCCCGTCGCTCACGACGGGAAAGTGGGAAAAGGGAGCAGAAGTTGAGGGCGGCTACCTTCCCGGCGCGAGAGTCGGAGGGGAGGGCCACGTAACCCGCCTTCGCTCATGCCAGGGTAAACTGCCCTGACTTCCGCACCAGTCGCCTGTGACTAGGAGAAACCAGCCATGACCCTGCGCTTCGGCCTGAACCTGCCGGCGGGCCCCACCATGGGCGGCGTCAGCAAATTCATGGACGACCTCGACCTCACCCTGCCGCAACTGGTGGGCCACTTCGAGAGCCTGTGGATGACCGACCACTTCATCTGGGACGACAACCCCTGCTACGAGGCCTGGACTGTCATGAGCTACATTGCCGCCCGCTGGCCGCAGTTCCTCATTGGCCCGATGGTGCTGGGCCAGAGCTATCGCAACCCGGCCCTGCTGGCCAAGATGGGCGCCACCCTGCAGTCCATCAGCAACGGCCGCTTCATCATGGGCATCGGCGCCGGCTGGAAGGAAGATGAGTACCGCGCCTACAACTGGCCTTACCCGCGCGCCGGTATCCGCATCGAGCAGCTGCAGGACACGCTCGAAATCATGACGCGTATGTGGCGCGAACCCGGCCCGGTCAGCTGGCAGGGCCGCCACTATCAGGTCAGCGACGCCTGGTGCGAGCCGCGGCCAGATCCCGTGCCGCCCATCATCGTTGGCGGCGGTGGCCGCAAGACCATGCGCCTGGCCGTGCAGTACGCTGACGGGTGGAACCACTCGGACTCCGCCATCGGCGCCTTCAGCGAGCGTCTCGCCATCCTGCAGCAACACTGCGAGGAACTGGGCCGCGATCCCGCCAGCATCGAAATCTCATGGTTCGGCCGCCTCAGCGTCGCCGCCACCGAGCAGGCTGCCATCGTCCGCAGCGAGGGCCGCTGGACGCGCGACAAGGCCTTCGTCGGTACGTCGTCCCAGGTCGTCGAGTTGATGCAGGCCTTCGTCGAGGCCGGCGTCAGCCATTTCATGCTCGACCTCCTCGACATCGCTGACGAGGAGGTCATGGGCGCGGTGCTCGAGGAAATACTGCCGGCCCTGCGCTGAACGACCGGACTGAACGCTCATTCACCGTGGCGAGCAAATACATGTAAACCTCACTGGCCCTCACCCCAAACCCCTCTCCCTCAGGGAGAGGGACATGAACAGGAATATATGCGCCGCCCCTGGCCACGATTCCTTCACCACGTTATGCTCGTTTGCAGAATCACATCCTCTCCACACAAGAGTTTAAGTCCCTCTCCCTGAGGGAGAGGGGTTTAGGGTGAGGGCCCTTTCCAAAGGATCAAACCATGAAACTCGTATCGATCGCCCCCGACATGCGCCTCGGCATCTGGCTCGGCGATACCGTGGTCGACGTCTCCGCCACGACCATCACCGGCATGCCGCACACCATGGCCGCCGCACTCGCGGGCGGCGCGTCCGCCCTGACCTCGCTGCGCAACCTCGCCGCCGACCCGCCGGAGTCCGCCTTGCTGCCCGCCGACCAGGTCACGCTTGGTCCCTGCGTACCGCAGCCGGGCAAGATCCTCTGCGTCGGCCTCAATTACGCCAAACACGCCGCCGAGGGTGGCCAGGCAATACCAGGCACGCCCGTGCTCTTTTCCAAGTTCAACAACACCCTCGCCGGCCCCGACGAGGACATCCCGCTGCCCGCAACAGCCAGCGAATACGACTACGAAGTTGAACTGACGGCCGTCATCGGCAAACGGACGCGCGACGTCAGCGAAGCCGAGGCGCTCGATCACGTCGTCGGCTATTGCTGCAGCAACGACGTCAGCGCGCGCGACCTGCAGATGCTCACCGGGCAGTGGCTGCTGGGCAAGACGCTGGACAAGTTCCTGCCCATCGGCCCCTGGCTGGTCACCGCCGACGAGGTGCCCGATCCCCAGGCCCTGGGGCTGCGCTGCTGGCTCAACGGCGAGCTGCGCCAGGACTCGAACACCGCCGACATGATCTTCAGCGTCGCCGAAATCGTCAGCTACACCAGCCGCTACATGACGCTCGAAGCCGGCGACGTCATCTCCACCGGTACGCCCGAAGGCGTCATCCTCGGCCGTCAGCCGCGCGTGTGGATGAAGGCCGGCGACGTGGTCAGCGTCGAGGTTGACGGCCTCGGCCGCCTCTCCAACCACCTGGTGTGAATTCGAACAGAACTTGAGCGTTAAAGTCCCTCTCCCTGAAGGGCTTCCCGCCAAGGGCTCCCGTCGCAAACGGGAAGGCGGAAGAGGGCTCCCGTCGTGAGCGGCGGGAGAGGGGATTGGGGGTGTGGGCCGCCTACACCACCCCCAGCGTTCCGAAGTAGTGTGCGAAGAAGCGCTCCACGTCCACCGACGTCGCCACCTCGTGCGGGCCGTCAGCGCCTTCCTGCCAGCCCGTCTTGCCCGGCGACTCGCCCAGATCGATCGACACCTGGCCGCGCGTGAAATCACAAATTTCCGCGTCAAACAGACAGGTCGCCGCCAGCGGATCGTGCAAGGTCATCTCGCCCCGTTCCGTGAACCAGACTTCGGCGAAGTCCATTACCGGACGCAGCAGGCCCATGCTGAAGCGCCCCCGCACCTCGTCCGGCGAGAGCCGCACCTGCGTCGTCACGTCCAGCCCCACCGAACGATGTGGCCGCACTGCTGCGCGGTACACCATGGCGGTTGCGTGCGGGTCAAGGATGGCGTTCCACTCCATTGAGCCACGCACGCCACTCCAGAATGATCCACCCATCAGCATCAACCCGCCAAGCAAGGACGGGATCTCCGGGTCCGCGGCGAAAAGCAGCGCCACGTTGGTCAGCGGCCCGATGGGCAAGAGCGTCACTTCACCCGGATGCGCGCGAATCGTCTGCCGCATAAACTCCACCGCCTCACCGCGCGGGAATTCTGTCGCGTGCGACCAGCCGCCCAGCGCGTCGGCCTGCCGCGCCTCCGGTTGCTTCTGTTCAATGAGGAAGGGCTGCTCGGCGCCGATGTAGATCGGCACCTCCACACCCGCCTCGCGGCAGAGCGCGCTGGCCAGCATGGCACGGCGCTGCCCCTCGCCCGAGACCGTCGTGATGCCCAGCAGCTCGCACTCCGGCTGCGCCAGCAGATACGCCAGACAGACCGCGTCGTCGATGTCTGAACCAATGTCCGTGTCCAGCAAGACCTTCATGTGCGTTCCCTTCCCTGTCAGTAACTCGCGCCCATTCTACCCGCTGTCGCCGGTGCATAATACTTGCGGCCTGCCCCCGAAGGCGATAGTTTTTGCGCATCCCGCCCCCCCCTCAAGACGGGAGGGCAGGCCGGAACATCAGGGAATCGGGGCAAACCACATGCGACTTGGAATGAGCGGCTGTTTCCTGCCGGAAAACATGAACGACTTCACGCCCGACCTCTGTCGGCGCGTGCGTCACCTCGGCTTCAGCGGCATCTTCTGCCGCTTCCGCCAGAACGACCCGCACAGCACCCCGCGCGCGGAGGCGCAGCGCCTGCGCGATCTGCTCGCCGACGAAAACCTGCGCCTCTTCCAGGCTACCGGCTACTGGCAAAACCTCGTCACAGATGATGAAGGCCAGCGCCGCGAAAGCGTGCGCACCCTGCAGGCGGCGCTGCGCCTGGCCGGCTGGCTCGGCGCACGCGGCATCGATACCGGCCCTGGTTCGATGAATCCCGCCGGCCCCTGGGCCCCGCACCCGGACAACTGGACGCCCCTCGCCCGCCGCCAGCTCATCCGCAGTCTGCGCGAATGCGCCGCTGCTGCTGAAGACGCCGGCGTCTACCTCAGCGTGGAAGCCCACCAGACCGTCACGCTCGAGTCGCCGGAAATCGCCCGCGCCGTGCTGGACGCGGTGGATTCCCCCTGGGTGCGCCTCGATTACGATTCGGCCAACTGGATCAATCTGAGCAATGCCTGGGACACGGCCGCCGCCATCAATCACCACTTCGACCTGCTGGGCCAGCACATCGTCAGCTGTCACGCCAAGGACGTCTTCGTCGAGGACCGCCTCGTCATCCACATCAGCGATGGCTGCGCCGGCCGCGGCCTGGTTGATTTCCGCGCGCTCTGCCGCCGGATGCATCTGCTCTCGCCCGACTATCCGATCATCGTCGAAGGCGCAGAAACGGAAGACCTGCCCGAGGTCAGCGCCCTCTTCCACAACATTGCGGCGGAACTCGACATCCCGCTGCTGGATGCTGACGAGGAAGCCGTAGCATGAGCGCGCTACGTTTCGCCGCGCCGGTCGAAGGTCGCGTCGCCCTGATCACAGGCGGCGCCCGCGGCATCGGTCATGCCAGCGCCCTGCGCATCGCCCGCGAGGGTCGCGACGTCGCCCTGCTCGACCTGCTGGATGAGGAGGGCGCGCAGACCGTCGCCGCCATTGAGGCCCTGGGACAGCGCGCCATATATCTGCGCGTCGACGTGAGGGACGAGGCTGCGGTGCACGAGGCCATCGCCACCACCGTCGCGCAGCTGGGCCGCCTCGATATTCTCGTCTGCTGCGCCGGCGTCCTCGGCGCCGAAGTGCCCTTCCTTGAACAGACGGCGGCTGAATTCGAACGCGTGCAGCGCATCAACTTGCACGGCGTATTTTACGCCCACCAGGCCGCCGTGCCCCGTATGCTGGAGCGCGGCTGGGGCCGCTGCGTGACCATCACCTCCAACGCGCGCCAGGGCGCCACGCACGTCGTGCCCTACGCCTGCTCCAAGGGCGCCGTCTGGTCGCTGGTGCGCGCCCTCGGCAACGCCTGGCCGCAGCACGATGTCTTCGTCAACGGCGTCGAGCCTGGCCGCGCGCTCACTGACATGGTCGTGCCGCGCTTCTCGCAGGAGTTTCTGGATAATCCGCCGGTCGCCATCGGCCGCTATTCGGACGCGGAAGAAGTGGCCGAGGTCGTCGAGTTCCTCACGTCCGAGCGCAACACCTACACCAGCGGCTCGGTCTGGAGCGTCAAGGGCGAGACTGGCTAGAAGGGCCTGTCCTCACCCCCCGGCCCCCTCTCCCGGCGGGAGAGGGGGAGAAGAACGAAGTGAGCCTTCATTCTGCCTGGGGAATGCTTCGCGCCAGACATTAAAGTCCCTCTCCCTGAGAAGGGCTCCCGCAATGAGCGGGAAGAGGGATTTAGGGTGAGGGCCGCCTGCAATACCGGCGCGCGATCTACGCCTACCCGTACCACTCCATGAAACGCCCCACCGACGCGCGGAAGCCGTCCTCGAAGGTCCCGCCCGGCGGACAGTAGACGCTCTCCAGCGAGACCACGCCTTCGTAACCATCGCGGCGCAGCGCCGCGGCGATGGTTGGCAGCCGCGGCCCCATGTCGCCGTGACCGAAGGGCACGAAATCCACCCGCGCGTGCGGGATATTGACCACCAGGTCCTTGATGTGCAGATGGGCCAGCAGGCTCTCGCCCTGCGAGTGCAGGGCCTGATAGCCATCGGGCCAGGCGGGCTCGTTGCAGTAGAGGCTGTTGCCGGGGTCCCACAGCACCCGCAACCGGGTCGTGCCCAGCGTTTCGATCAGCCTGCGCCCCAGCCAGGCCGACGTGATCATGGCGTTGTTGCCGGTCTCGACCACCAGCGTCGTGCCCATCTCCTCGGCGATTTCCAGCGCCGGCGCCATCAATTGCAGCAGCTTGTCCCAGGCTCCGGCAGTGATGATCCACTGGTCGGCGCCCATGCCACCAAAGAGGATCATCTCCTTGCGGAAGCTCATCACGCGCACCAGCGGGCAGTCCAGCGCCTGCGCAAACTCGATGCAGCGCCGCAAGGCCGCCAGCTGCTGCCGGTACACCGGCGAGTCGAGCTCCAGTTCGCCCGTCACCAGGCCGCCGAAGATGTGCCGCGAAATGCAGGGCACCTGCAGCTTGTGCGCCGCCAGCAAGTCCTGCAGGCGCGCCGTCTGCGCGTCATTCAGGTCGCCTGCCTCAAGGTCGTCGATGTACTGCAGCTCGGCATATTCAAGGCCGAATTCGTTCATCACCGCGAAGGCCCGCTCCGGGTTGCGGCTGATGCCGTCCGTAATGACGCCAAGCTTCATCGCTGCACCTCCACGCCGGAAATCGACTCCAGCACCTTGACCACGCTGTGGTTGTCCTCCAGCGGGTAGCGCGCGATGGCGGCCTTGAACAGCTCGTAGGCCGCGCCGGTGGCGAAGAGCGGCGCGCCGGTTTCGCGGCCCACGGCCATGGTGATGCCGAGGTCCTTGGTCATCGTGGTGATCTGGCTGCCGGTGTCGACGAAGTTGCGCTCCAGTACCAGCCCGGCGTGATTGCGGTAGAAATCTGTGTTACCCGCGCTCGTATTGCTGATCACGTCGAAAAGCGTCTGGCCGGAAACGCCGGCGCTGGCGCCCAGGGCCAGCGACTCGAAAATGGCGGCGAAAGTCAGCCCGATGAAGGACTGCAAGGCCGCCTTGACCGTCTGCCCCATGCCCGGCTCCTCGCCGACGTGGAAGAGCTTCTCGCCCACGGCCCCCAGCACATCCTGCTGCGCCGCGAAGACCTCGCCGGCGCCGGCCGCCATCATCGTCAGCGTGCCGGCCTCGGCGCCCGAACGCCCGCCGCTGACCGGGCTGTCAATCAGACCCAGGCCGCTGCCTGCCAGCAGCGCTGCCACCTCGCGCATTTCGCGCGGCTCGATGGTCGCCGTGATGATGACCGTCCCGCCCGGCGCCATGCTCGCCAGCAGGCCCTCCTCGCCCTGCAGCAGGTCCATGATCTGCTGGCCGTTCATCACCATGATGAAGACCGAGTCCGAGGCGCGCCCGACTTGCGCCGCGTTGGTTGCGCCCTTTCCGCCCACTGCCTCCAGCATGGTCATGCGCTCCGCCCGCAAATCCAGGCCCGTCAGCGGGAAGCCGGCCGCCAGCAGATTGCGCGCCATGCCCATGCCCATATCGCCCAGCCCGATCAGGCCCGTCCGTTTCGTCATCATATGCCTCTGTCCAGTTCAGAATGAAGTAAGCATAGGGGTAAAGCAACCCGCGCGAACTATCCTGCATTCACCTGCGCTGCGCAAGGGTTTTCAGCAGTGATTTTGGGCCGCCCTCACCCTAAATCCCTTTTCCTACTAAAGTGGGAGCCCTTCCCGCCCCTCACGAAGGGAGCCCTTCAGAGAGCGGGGCTTTACTACGAAAGTGCGTAACAAGCGCTTCTCCCCCTCTCCCTGAGGGAGAGGGGGTCGGGGGGTGAGGGCACCCTCAGCGCGCCACCTTCACCCTGCTCAACGACTCGAGTACTTTCAGCACGCTCTGCTTGTCCTCATCCGGATAACGCGCGCAGGCGGCCTTGACCAGTTCGTAGGCCGCGCCGGTGACGAAGAGCGGCGTCCCGCTTTCGCGTCCCGCGGCCATGCAAAGTTCGAGGTCCTTGACCGTGTAGGCAATCTGGTTGTCTGTGCCTTCGAACCTGCGCGCCAGCACGTGTTCAGCGATGTCGCGGAAGTGGGACATCTCATCTGCCTGCGCGCTGCTGCCGCCAAAGACCTCATGCAACGCCTGGCTGGAGACGCCGGCGTTGGCGCCCAGGGCCAGCGCCTCCAGCAGCCCCACGGTGCTGACGGCATAAAAAGCCAGCGTCGCCGCCTTGAGTGCCTGCCCCAGGCCAGCCTCCTCGCCGACGTGGATGATCCGCTCGCCCAGGGCCTCCAGCACATCCCGCTGCGCCGCAACGTCCGCCGTTGCGCCGGCTGCGAACAATCCGAGCGCGCCGGCCCCGGCGACCGCGCGGCCGCCGCTGACCGGACAGTCAAGCCAGCGCAGGCCACTGTCCGCCAGCAGCTCCGCCACTGTCCGCATTGCGCCCGGCCCGATGGTCGAGCAGATGATCACGGTACTGCCCGGCCGCATGCCCGCCAGCAGCCCGTCCTCACCCTGCAGCAGCGCCAGCGTTTGCTGCCCGCTGAACACCATCAGGATGACCACGTCGGACGCGCGCCCCAGCTGCGCCGCATTGTCAGCGACCGCGCCGCCCGCTTCCTGCAGCAGCGCCATGCGCTCCGCGCACAGGTCGAGGCCGGTCAGCGGGAAGCCGGCCGCCAGCAGGTTGCGCGCCATGCCCATGCCCATGTCGCCCAGGCCAATCAGGCCTACGCCTTTCTTCTTCATCGTGTTCATCCGTATTCTCGCCTCAGCCGACGGGGGAGGGGATCAGGGTGAGGGTCACCCTCACGCAGAATCAGGCGCTGGACTCTGCCGCTCCACCGTCACGCCGGTGATCGCCTCCAGCAGCTTGATCACGCTCTGCTTGTCCTCATCCGGGAAGTGCGCGACGCCGGCCTTGATCACTTCATACGCCGCAGCGGTGGTGAAGAGCGGCGCCCCGCATTCGTGGCCCATCGCCACGCTGATGCCGACGTCCTTGGCCGTCACGCTGATCTGGCTGCCGGTGTCCACGAAATCGCGCGCGAAGACGTGGTCCACCAGCTTGCGGAAGAAGCCCGTCTCGCCCGACTGGATGGCACTGTTGCGAAACACGTCATGCAGCATGTCGCCCGGTATGCCGGCGCTGGCGCCCAGGGCCATGGCTTCCAGCATGGCGATCGAGCTGGTGTACATGAACGCCTGCAAGGCCGCCTTGACCGTCTGCCCCATGCCCGGCTCCTCGCCGACGTGCAGGATCTTGTTGCCCAGCGTTTCCAGTACATCGCGTTGCGCCTCAAGGTCTTCTGTCGCCGCGCCCACCATCAGCGACAGCGCGCCGATCGGCGCCGTGGTACGTCCGCCACTGACCGAACAGTCGATGGTACGCAGGTCGCCCTCCGCCAGCAGCGCCGCAGCAGCGCGCACCTCGCGCGGTTCGATGGTCGAGGTGATGATGACTGTCCCGCCTGGCGCCATACCTGATGCAAGACCGTCTTCGCCCTGCAGCGATTGCAACACCTGCTGCCCGTTGAACACCATCACGACCACTACGTCGGACGCGCGCCCGACGTCCGCCGGACTGGCGGCAGCCGTGCCGCCGGCCTCCTCCAGCAGCGCCCCGCGCTCCGCTCGCACGTCAAATCCCGTCACGGGATAGTCCGCCGCCAGCAGGCAGCGCGCCATCGCCAGCCCCATGTCACCCAGCCCAATCAGGCCCAGCCGTTTACTCTTCATTTGACCTCTGCTCTTTCAATATGAACAAAAAAGGACCACCCGACCCGCAGGGACTATCCTGCATTCGTCCGCATGGCACAAGAAACCAACCCGCCCCCTACTCCAGCGGCTCATGATGCCCCAGACGTGGGTCCAGCGCGTCGCGCAGCCCGTCGCCCACCAGGTAGAAGCACAGCACCGTTACCATGATCAATATCCCTGGCCAAACCACCAGGTGCACGCCGGTGACGAAGTAGGAGCGCGAGTCCGTCAGCATGTTGCCCCAGGACGGCGTCGGCGGCCGCACGCCCACGCCCAGAAAGCTCAGGCCGGATTCGATCAGGATCAGGTTGCCCGCGATGATCGTCAGCGTCACGATGACGATGGGCAGCACGTTGGGCAGAATGTGGTTCAGCATCAGTCGCCCCTGCGTGGCGCCCAGCGCCCGCGCCGCCAGCACATAGTCGCGTTCGCGCAGCGTCAGCACCTCGCCGCGTACCAGCCGACTCGTGCCCACCCAGCCGATCAGCGCCAGCACTACCACCAGCGTGTCCACTTCCGGTTCGAAGAGCGCCGCCGCAATCAGCAGGATGAACAGCGGCGGAATCGCGCTCAGCGTGTTGACCAGCCAGGTGATGGCGTCGTCCACACGCCCGCCGTAAAACCCGGCCAGCAGCCCCAGACCCACGCCGATCACGATCGACATCAGGCTGGCGCTCCAGGCGATCGCCAGTGAGACGCGCCCGCCGTGCAACAGACGTACC
This sequence comes from Phototrophicaceae bacterium, assembly GCA_965223965.1. Lineage (GTDB taxonomy): Bacteria > Chloroflexota > Anaerolineae > Aggregatilineales > Phototrophicaceae > JAGWBD01. The sequence continues at coordinate 219,991 of CBDCXX010000005.1, read as the reverse complement.
AGCTGGTCGCGTCCCAGATGATCCGCGCCCAGCGGATGCCCTTCGCTCCCTGGCGGCAGAAAGCGGTCCGGGATGCTGGTGCGCGTGGCGCCAACGCCCAGCAGCTGCTCCGCCAGCGGCGGCCCCAACGCGCACACCAGCGTCAGCAGCAGCAGCACGGTCGCTGCCAGCAGCGTCAGCCGGTCCCGCAGGAAGTGATCCAGCGCGTCCTGCCACAGCGAGCGCGGCGCGCGCAACTCCGTCTCGGCCAACAGTGCGACCCTGCTTTCAGGTTCCGCCACGCTCATAGTCTCCTCGCCGCACAAATCTCCGTGGAATGTGCCCCTCTCCTTGCAGGGCACCGCAACATGAGGGACAGGATCCGGCCCACACACTATCCTGCATAGCCACCCCCCACGCAAGCACACAACCCGCCCGCCCGCGTTATACTCGCGGCAATCAACCGTAGTAGTGACAGGATATGCCATGTACCTCGGTCTCGAAGTCATCGACTTTCACACGCACTTCCCGACGCGCAAGCCCATGTTCGCCGGCATGGGGCCCGACCGGCGCGGCGAATATCGCGAGCGCCGCGGCGAGCACCGCGCGCAGCTCGCGCGCCAGAACGCCATGAGCTACAGCCAGCGCTGGCGCATGACCTGGGGCTTCGACCCGCCGGAGAGCGACCCGCCTGACGACGAGACCCAGGCCGACCGCTGGGCCGCCGAGGCCGAAAGTTACGGTCTGCGCGCCATCGGCTTCGTCACCGGCGGCGGCAACGACAACCTCGCCAGGGTCATCGACCGTCACCCGGACAAGTTCGTCGGCTTCGCCCACAACTACCTCTTCGGCGAAAACGCGGCGCAGGAAGTGAAACGCGGCGTCGAGGAACTTGGCTTTCGCGCCTACAAGCTGCTGGCCCCCACGCTCGATCGCCCCATCGAGGACGAGGCCGCCTACCCCGTCTGGGATATGTGCGCGCAGCTGGACGTGCCAGTGCTGGTGCACTTCGGCATCCAGGGCGGCGGCGGTGGCGTCGCCTGGCACCAGAATATCAACCCGCTCAAACTCTACACGGTCGCCCGCGATTTTCCGGACGTCACCTTCGTCATCCCGCACTTCGGCTGCGCCTGGATTCGCGAGACGCTGCAACTCTGCTGGGCCTGCGCCAACGTCAGCATCGATACCTCCGGCTCCAACCAGTGGGTGCGCTGGGTCGATGGCGAGTGGACGACCAAGAAACTCTTCCGCAAATACGTGGAAACCATCGGCGCCGAACGCATCATCTTCGGCAGCGACTCCAGCTACTTCCCGCGCGGCTTCGCCATCCGCTACCTGCAGGACCAGATCCGCGACTGCCGCGAACTGCGCCTCACCGAGCCCCAGCTGCGCGCAATCTTCAGCGAGAACGCCGCCCGCCTCTTCAAACTCTAGCGCCCGCGAAAGGCGCCCTCACCCCCCGGCCCTCTTTTCCCGCTTCACGGGAGCCCCTCCCGCCGCTCACGACGGGAGCCCTTCAGGGAGAGGGACTTTAACTGTTGCATTTAACGAGCAAGTCTTTCTCCCCCCTCACCCTGAGAAGGGTTTAGGGTGAGGGCTACCCTTGTTTGCCCTCACCCGCACCCGACGCTAGAATGAGAGTCACACGAGCCTTGTTTCGTCGTGATATCTACAGGAGTCTCAAATGAACAAGATCCGTCTGTTACTGGTTTTCATCGTGCTGCTTGCGCTCTCGGGTACTGCGCTTGCTGACTCACATGTCGTCGAGATCGAGTACTGGCAGTACAACTTCGGGGCGCGCGTCGATGCCATGAACGCGCTCATCGACCAGTTCCATGAGGCCAACCCCGACGTGCGCGTCCTCCACAACAGCGACATCCCCTACGCCAACTTCCGTGACGAACTGGCCGCCTCGGCTCCCGCCGGCGTCGGCCCGGATGTCGTGTCCCTCTTCTACGGCTGGATCCCGGCCTTCGTCGACGCCGGTTATCTCGTGCCTTTGCCGGCCGAGGACTTCCCCGAAGAGTGGATCGAGAGCTTCTTCTCACCCATGGTCGCCGAATCGAAGTTTGAGGGTTCCTACTGGGCCATCCCCACCGCCGTGCGCTCGCTGGCGCTCTTCTGGAACAAGGACATCTTCGAGGCCGCCGGCCTCGACCCCGAGACGCCGCCCGCGACCCTCGACGAGTTCCTTGAGATCGCCGTCGCCACCACCACCTATGATGGCGACGCCGGCATCATGAACATCACCCAGGAGGGCTACGCGCCCCAGCTCGCCGGCCAGGCGCATCACTGGTTCCGTGAAGTGCTGCTGCGCCAGTATGGCGGCGTGCCCTACAACGACGACAACACCGAGGTGCTCTGGGGTAGCCCCGAAGGCTGCGAGGCCTTCGCCTGGCTGGCCAGCTTTGAGACCGAGCACCTGACCGGCAGCAACGACCTCTTCACGGGCGCCACCGAAGCCTTCATCACCGGCACGGCCGCCCTGCACATCGACGGCTCCTTCCGCCTCGGCACCATCGCCCGCAATAACCCGGAGCTCAACTACGGCGTGGCCGAGCTGCCGGTTGGCCCCAACGGCGAGCAGCACACCTTCGGGTCCTACTGGACGCACGGCATCACTCGCCGCGCTGGCGCTGACGAGGCCCGCATGGAAGCTGCGACCCGCTTCCTGCAGTTCATCACCACCGCCGAAGCCGGCGCCCTCTGGGTCAACATGGTCGGCGAACTGCCTGCGCAGCTCGAATCGGCCGGCGATCCCATGCTGCTGGAAGACGCCCGCCTCGGTCCCTTCGCCGCTGGTCTGGAGTACGCACACGCGACCTTCTTCGTCGATGAGTCGCAGCAGCGCCAGCATCTGATCGACGCTTACGACCTCATCCGCCTCGGCGGTATGGACGCCTGTGACGCGCTGGCTGAAGGCGCCGCGCTGGAGCAGGAACTGCTCGACGACTTCTGGGCCGGCCGCGGCTAGTCGCGCCAGCCATTCGTAACCAGCAACATCGCTGCTTCGGGCAGCCTGACCTCCGCGGTCGGGCTGCCTGAAGCCACACCATTCCGGGCAGAATATGCCCACAGGATAACGACACATTGGCTCCCCTCTCCCTGAGACGGGCTCCCGTCAAGGGCTCCCGCCGCAAGCGGGAAGACGGGAAGAGGGGTCGGGGGTGAGGGCCACCTGCCATGATTCAGCTCACAGTGTCACGGCGCAAGACGCTCTGGGCCTATATCTTCCTCGCCATCCCCATCCTTTTCTTCGCCGGCATTCGCATCTACCCGGCCTTCTTCGCCTTCGGCATGAGTCTCTTCGACTACAATCCGCTGGCCGTCGAGCAGCCTTTCGTCGGCTTCGAGAACTACCAAACCCTGCTGGCCGAACTGGAGAAGACGCGCTCGGTGACGCGCGCCTCCTTCGTCAACACCGCCACCTACATTGCGCTGGGGATGCCGCTGCAGCTGCTGCTGGCGCTGGCCATCGCCCTCATGCTCAACGAGATCCGCTCCTTCGTCATGTTGTTTCGCCTGGCCTTCTTCCTGCCCTTCGTAACCTCCACCATTGCCGTTTCCTGGGTCTTTCGCTGGCTCTACCAGCCCCAGTTCGGCCTCTTCAACATCTTGCTCAAGGCCTTTGAGTTGCCGCAACAACCCTTCCTCAACAATCCCAGCCAGGCCCTGCCCTCGATTCTGGCGGTCGTCGTCTGGCAGGGACTGGGCTTCGCCGTCGTCATCTTCCTGGCCGGCCTCAAACACATCCCGCGCGTCTACTACGAGGCGGCCCGCGTCGATGGCGCCACGCGCTGGCAGACCTTCCGCAGCATTACCCTGCCGCTGCTCAACCCCAGCATCGTCTATCTCGTCGTGCTGCAGTCGATTTCATTCCTGCGCATGTTCGCGCCGGTGCTGGCCATGACCAGCCAGGGCGACGGCGGCCCGCTGAACTCGACGACCACCGTCGTGCTGCGCGTCTACCGCGAGGCCTTCCAGCGCCTCAACATGGGCTACGCCGCCGCGCTGACGGTCGTGCTCTTCTGCGTCATCCTGCTCGTCACCATCCTGCAGCTGCGCGTCGCCACGCGCCGCATCGATTGAGGGAGGCCAGATGAGCAGCCTCGGACGCACTGAACAGGCCATCCCCCTGCAGGGGGCCGGCCCGACGCGCACCACAAGCGACATCGCCATGCGCTCCCTCGCCTACATCCTGCTCACCGTGCTGGCGCTGACGATGGTCGTGCCCTTTCTGTGGATGATCTCGACCTCGTTCAAGTCCGCCGATGAAATCCTTTTCCCGAACTTCTTCCCGCGCAACGCCACCATTGAGAACTATTTCTTCGTACTGACCGAAACCGCCCTGCCGCGCTGGTACGTGAACTCGCTGATCGTCGCGGTCGGCAGCACGCTCAGCGTCGCCTTCTTCGATTCCATCGCCGGCTTCGCCTTCGCCAAATACACCTTCCCCGGCAAGCGCATCATCTTCATCGCCTTCCTCGGCTCCCTGATGGTGCCCACCGAGATGCTCATCATTCCCTGGTACATCATGTCGGTGCACCCGCCCCTCGGCGGCACCTGGGTCGATACCTACTGGGGCATCGCCTTCCCCGGCGTCATCACCGCCGCCGGCATCTTCCTCATGCGCCAGTTCATGCAGGGCGTGCCCGACGAGCTGCTCGACGCCGGCCGCATCGACGGCGTCAGTGAGTTTGGCCTTTACTGGCGTATTGCCCTGCCGCTCAGCATGGCCGCCATCGGCGCCCTCTGTATCTTCAATTTCCTCGGCAACTGGAATGCCTTCCTCTGGCCGCTGATCGTCACTTCCTCGCTGCGTATGTTCACCCTGCCGGTCGGCCTGCAATTCTTCTCCAGCGAATTCACCTCGGACTGGCACCTCGTCATGACCGGCGCCACGCTCTCGTTGTTGCCCCTGCTGCTGATCGTGATCATCTTCCAGCGCTACATCATCGAGGGCATCGCCCTCACCGGCGTCAAGGGCTAGCAGCCGCCCCTCACCTGAACCTGGCCCGCAGCATCAGCCATGCCTGATGCATGCCCGAAATGGACAGGGCCGGGGCAAACACCCCGGCCCTGACGTTCATACATCCAGTTTCGGAATTATGCCCGTAGCCTGCGCGTTAGCCGGCAGACCCTAATGCAAGCATGACAAGCGTGCTGATACCGGCCTGAATGATGGCGGCGATGACGATCCAGACCTTGAAGGAGCCGGCCAGCGCCTTGACCTCACCGCGCAAGGCCTCCAGGTCGGCCTTCGTCGCCAGATGTGTGTAACCTTCCTCGAGTCGGGCCAGTCGTTCTTCCGTGCTCATGCGTTACCTCCTGCGCCGGGCGCGTCCGGAACGCGCGGGCACCTGCCATGTATGTACACAGTATAACTCATGCGGTTCGGAGCAGGACCCTAGATGAGGATTTCTGGCGCAACCTGATGCGCGGATCCAGCCAGGCGTAGAGCACGTCCGACAACAGCACGCCCGGTATGAACATCGCCGAGGCGATCACCACTGAGCCCATCACCAGTGAAGGGTCCCTTCGTGAGCGGCGGGACAGCGCGGTAAACGCTCAACGCAGGCGGATGCGCGGATCCAGCCAGGCATACAGCACGTCCGACAACAACACGCCCGGAACGAACATCGCCGGGGCGATCACCACCGGGCCCATCATCAGTGAAGGGCTCCCGTCGTGAGCGGCGGGACAGCGCGGTAAACGCTCAACGCAGGCGGATGCGCGGATCCAGCCAGGCGTACAGCACGTCCGACAACAGCACGCCCAGTATGAACATCGCCGAGGCGATCACCACCGAGCCCATTACCAGCGGAAAGTCGCGCTGAAACACGCCCTCCAACACCAGCTTGCCCAACCCCGGCCAGCTGAACACCCGCTCTACAATCACCGCGCCGCCCAGCAGTGTTCCCAGCGCCGGCCCGATGAAGGTCGCCACCGGAATCAGCGCGTTGCGCAGCGCGTGCCCCCACCACACGCGCCGGTCGCGCAGCCCGCGCGCCCGCGCCGTGCGGATGTAATCCTGCTCCAGCACCTCCAGAATCTCCGTGCGCGTGAAGCGCGAGATGAAGGCGATGGCGTTCAGCGACAGCACCGCCACCGGCATGAGCATGTGCTCCAGGATGTCGCGCAGGTCGAAGCCGCGACTGGTAATGTCGCGCATGCCGCTCATCGGCAGCACCTTCGCGTTCACGCTGAACACGATGATCAGCAGCAGACCCAGCCAGAAGGCCGGCACTGCGTTGCCGATCACCGAGAGCACGCGTACCAGGTGGTCCACCCAGCTACGGTGCCACACCGCCGCCAACACCCCCAGCGTCACGCCGATGCTGTAGCCCGCCAGCAGCGCGCTGAAGGTCAGCTGCAGCGTGGCCGGGATGCGTTCCAGAATAAGCTCGCCCACCGGGCGCTTTTGCTTGATTGACACGCCCAGGTCGCCGCGCAGCAGCCCGCGCCGCTGGCCCGGCGTCTCGCCCACGCCGTCGCCGTCCACGTCCACCATCGTCCAGTCGTTGCCGATCAGCCAGAAGAGATACTGCGTCAGCGGCGGCTGGTCGAGGCCCAGCTGGCGCCGCATGGTGTCGGCGGTCTCCGGGTTCATGTTGGGCTGCCAGGTGATCATCGCCACGGGGTCGCCCGGCGCCGCCAGCATCAGCAGAAAGGTGATGATGGTCACGCCGAAGAAGGTCGGCACGCCCTGCAACAGCCGCCGCGCCAGGTAGTGGCTCATCGGTGCGCTCCTGCCCTGCACAAGGCCCCATCCTGAAACAGCGCCTCCAGCCCGGCGGTGAATTCCCGGCTGCCGCCCTGCGCCGGATGCCGCAGCGGGTGATGCGCCAGACCCAGCGCCCGCAGACTCGCCTGCGCCGGGCGGCCCACGGCGACCAGCACGCGCGGCCTGAAGTGCGCGAGGACACCTTGCAGGATGTCGCGGCCCTGGGCCAACTCCGCAGCGCGCGGCGGCCGGTTGCTCAAGGGCTGACCGGCCCGCTGTGGATGGAAGGGCACGCTGTTCCAGATCAGCGGCGCAGCGCCCGGCACGGCCAGCGTGCGCCACACAATCGTGGCGCTCTGTTCGCCCATGATGCGCTCAAAGCCCGCTTCGGGCACATCCTGATAGCCGCGCGCAATGCCGAACAGCCCCAGCGCCGCCACGCCCTCCAGCAGCACCCGCCGGCTGGTCAACGGCACCCCGGTCAGGCGGCAGCCGCGATAGCCGGGCGCCTCAAACAGCAGCAGCGCCCGCGGCTCGCGCGCTTCCATGTCGCGCAGATAGCGTCGCAGATTCGCACGCCGCAGCGCGTTACAGGCGCTGCCATGAGCGTACTGGTTGAAAAGCCCCGGCGCAATGCTCGTGCGCGCCAGCTCGTCGACGAAGGCGGCGCACCAGTCGTTCATGGGTAGTGCGTCAGCCAGGCGCGCAGCGTGGCCGCGTCGCGCAGAAACAGCGCCGGGGACTGGTCGCGCACAAATTCCAGCGAAACGTGCCGCTCGCCCGGCAGCGCCGCCAGCCGGTCAAGGTAAAGCCGCCAGTCGCGCGCGCCCTCCTGCAGCGGCAGCCGTTCGCGGCTGCTGGGCCACCAGTGAAAGCAGTGCATGTTGCGCAGCCAGGGCGTCACAGCTTCCAGCGCCAGCAGGTTTTCCTGTGCAAACCAGCCGTTGCGCGGCTGCCAGCACACGCCCGCCTGACCCACCCGCCGCAGCAACAGGCAGGCCATGGCGCTGGTCTCGGTGAGCGTTTTGCTGTGGAATTCGAAGTCGATGCCGACCCCGGCCGCATTGGCCCGCGCGCAGATGTCGCGCGCCCGCTCGATGATGCGCTCGCGTTCCGCAGGGTCGGTGGCGTCGGGCCCGACCCGACCCGGCCACACGCGAATCCGGGGCGCGCCCAGCGCCAGCGCTGATGCCAGCACGGCCTCGAAGGGCGCCTCTTCCTCCGCCTCATCGCGCAAGCGATAATAGGAACCATAGGCGCTGACCTGCAGGCCGGCCTCGCGCGTCATCGTGCCCAGTTCGCGCGCGCGCCGCTCGTCGCCCGGCGGCGCGTGCACGTCCCCGCCCCACTCGATGCTCGCCAGCCGCGCCTCACGCGCCAGCGCGACGATGCGCTCGGGTTCCAGCTGACGAAAGGTGACCGAGACCAGTCCGGCGTGTAACACAGGCTATCCCTCAGGCCATGCGTTCGAAGTTATTGCGCGTTATCTCATGGTGCAGCGGCTCGCCGCGCAGGTAGCGCCGCAGCTCCGCCACCATGCTGCGCCCCAGACGCCGGCACTCCACCCCCTGCACCCCGGCGACGTGCGGCGTCAGCGCCAGATTGGGCAGCGAGTACAGCGGCGACTCCGGCAGCGGCGGTTCGGGCCAGGTGACGTCCAGCAGCGCGAATAGATCGGGGCGTTCGCGCAGCGCCGCCACCAGCTCGTCCTCGCGCACGATGGCGCCGCGCGCCGTGTTGATGAACACGGCGTCGGGCTTCATGGCCCGCAGATGTTCGCCGCGAATCATGCCGCGCGTTTCGTCCAGCAGCGGCGTGTGCAGGGAGACCACGTCCGCCTGGCGAAAAACGTCCTCCAGCGACTCGACCAGCGTCACGCCCTGTTGCGCGGCCACCTCCGGCGCCACGAAGGGATCCCAAGCGATCACCCGCAACTCGTGCCGCGCCAGCAGACTGGCGACCTGTTGCGCCACCCTGCCCAGCGACACCAGCCCCACGGTGGCGCCATACAGACCGGCGCCAGGCTGCCGCGGCGCGCGCCGTCCGCTGGCCCGCGCCTCCAGCACGTGCTGCCAGCCGCGCTTGAGACTGACCAGAATCTGCGCGTAGGCGAATTCGCCGGTCGTAACGGCGTTGGCAGCGGCGGCGCTGGTCAGCTTGACGCCGCTCTGCCAGAAGGCCTCCGTAACCATGTAGCGCACCGTTCCGGCGCCGTAGAAGATGGCCTTCAGATTCGCCGCCGCCGCCAGAAAGGCCGCGTCCAGCCGTGGCCCGCCCCAGCCGGAAAAGATGAAGTCAGCCCGGGCCAGCAGCTCCGGCGCCGCCGCAATCAATTCTGCAGTCTGTGGCGGCGCGACGACCTCTACCAGGCTCGCAATTTCCTCGCGCTCTGCGGGGCCGTAGATCAGCTCGTACCTGCCCGCAGCCAGGATGTAGAGCGCGCGCATCATCAGGGAGCGGACCCTGCCAGCGCGTCCTGCTCACGCCGCAGCGCCCACAGCGGCGCGTCCGGCGGCTCGGCCACCATGCCGACCGTCAGCAGCGTCCCCGCCGGCACATCCTGCAGCAAGACCTTGCCAATGGCCATGTGCATTGGCAGCGGCGCGCCCGGTGCTACGGGCACTGCCGGCCGCATCAACGCCAGCAGCTTCGGGCTGTGATCGTCTTCCACCACCTCGCCACAGGCCAGGTCCACCGTCGCCTCGGCCAGCACGTCGAAGCGCTGCTCGTAGTCCACAGCGCCTGTCGGCACCTGCAACAGCCCCGCCAGTAACAGCGTCAGCGGCGTCTCCACGCCACAGAGGTGATGCGGCCGGAAAATCAGCGCCGTTGTGTCGCGCGTATTGGGAATCAGGCCCTTGGTCGTAAGGATGTAGCGCGAGTAGTCGTTGGCGCAGGAGACGACGATGAAGACGCCGCCGCCCATGCCCGCCTCGTGCGGCCCGCGCAACACCGTCACGCCATCAATGACGCCGCGCCGCCCCAGGATGCCGCCTTCTTCCTGCGGCGCCAGCACCTGCGGTATCTCCGGGGTGCGCAGCAGCGGCCCGTGCAGCGTGTCCACGTCCGGCACCAGCCCGGTGGCGTTGGCCGCGATCAGCAGCTCCCCCAGGTCATAGCCCATCAGATGGCTCAGCCCCCAGGCCAGTTCCTTGCGCCCCGCCACCTTGTCCGGAGCAGCTTCCTGAGGTCCCGGTGCAAACAACGCCAGCTGCGCCGGTGTCAAATCGAGCGTCTTGCGCCCCGTCCGCAACTGACCGGCGGCCTCGTCACAGATGATCTCTATATCGCGCGCCTTGCCGCCGCAGACCACTTCCAGCCCCAACGCCCGCGCCCACTCAACCATGCCGATCAGCAGGCCGTGCTGGTCGCCGTCCACCGCGGTGTAGACCAGGCCGGCCGCCGCGAACTTGCGCCGCAACAGCGGCCCCACCAGCGCGTCCGGCTCCTTGCTGACCATCGCCAGGTGCGCGCCCTGTTCCAGCGTCTGCAAGGCGTGTCCTGCCGCCACTTCCGGCACGCCGGTCGACTCAACCACCACGTCCAGCGGCAGTGCCTGCAGCAGCGCGGCGTCCGGCACGATGACGCGCTGCCCGCGCTCATACGCCGCTATCACTGCCGCCGGACTTTCGCAGACGACGCAGTCTTCCTCCGCCAGTCCCGCCAGCATGAAAGCGCGCATCGCCGCTTCCACATCCACGTCACAAACGATTGGCACCTGCAGCGCGGGAATGGCCTGCGCCTGGGTGACGATAGCCGTGGCGTAGTGGCCGGTGCCGATGACGCCGGTGACCACAGGCCGGTCACCGTAACGCTCCAGTAACTGTCGATAAACCATGAGCCCTCCTTCCCCGCAATTCTACCCGACTGTGTCCCCTGCGCTATACTTGCGCCCGACCGGTGCAGGAAAGATGGAGCAACACATGGGCAAGCATTACGACGCAATCGTGATCGGGCTGGGCGTGGTAGGCAGCACCGCCGCATGGCAGCTGGCGCGCGCGGGCCTGAGCGTGCTGGTGCTCGAACAGTTTGAGCTCGACCACCAGAATGGCAGCTCCTACGGCAGCTCGCGCATCATCCGCTACGCCTACGATCACCCCGCCTACATCCCCCTCGCCCACACGTCCTACCCCCTTTGGCGCGAACTGGAGGAGGACTCCGGCGAGCAACTCCTGCACATCACCGGCGGCCTCGATTTCGGCCCGGCCGAGGAAGCCAGCCTGTTGACCACGCGCGAAACCCTGCGCAACGCCGACATGCCCTTCGACTGGCTGACGCCGGACGAGGTGTCAGCGCGCTTCCCCCAGTTCCGCCTCGACGACCACATGATGGGTCTCTACCAGCCGGATGGTGGCGCGCTTTACGCCTCACGCTGCGTCAACGCCGCCGCGCGCATGGCCCTCAAGCACGGCGCCACCTTGCAGACCGGCGCCCGCGTCACCGCCATTGAGCCCCACAGTGACTCCGTCACCGTGCGCACCGACGACGAGACCTTCAGCGCCGCCCGCCTCGTCATCAGCGCCGGCAGCTGGTCCGGGCCCCTGCTGCGCAGCATCGGCCTCGATCTGCCGCTGCAGCCCACGCGCGAGCAACTCTTCTTTTTCGATACGCAGGAGCCGGCCGCCTTCCTGCCCGGGCGCATGCCCTATTTCAGGGAGCACGGAGCACGCCATGCCGAATACGACTCCCCCCTGCATTTCTACGGCATCCCCAACATCGACGGCTGCGGCTTCAAGGCCAGCATTCACACCAATGGCGAAAACACCGACCCAGACAATACCTTGCGCACTGTGGATGACTCCGTCTGCGAACTGCTGCGCGCCTTTTTCCGGCGTCACATTCCGCTGGCGGACAGCCCCCTGAAGACGGGCCGCGTCTGCCTCTACACCATGACGCCGGACGAACATTTCATCCTCGACCAGCACCCGCAGCACGCGCACGTCGCCATCGGCGCCGGCTTCAGCGGCCACGGCTTCAAGTTCGGCGTGGCCAGCGGCAAGATCCTCGCCGACCTCGTTACTGTGGGCGAGAGTTCGCTGGATATCAGCCTGTTTGCGCTGTCGCGTTTTGGCGCAGGGGTGAACTAAAGAGCTCGTCGGTCTGCATACGCTGCCCCACCAGGTGCCACAGCGCGTGCACCAGGCCCTCGCGCGGCAACAGGAAGAGGGCAAGGTAGGCCAGCGGCAACAGGGCCCAGACCAGCCAGGCTTCCGGTTCGAACTGCGCCGTCAGCGGATGCAGCAGATGTAACTGTAACGCGAAGAGCGTCCAGCTCCCCAGCTGCAGCGTGGGGAACAGCAGCGTGGCGAACCAGGGCGCTTGCTGTCCGCCGCCGCTGGCCAGCAGCAGCCCGGTCAGCGCCGCCAGCACCACCGTCTGCTGCCAGTGCAGCCACAGCGCCGCCACCAGCGCAATGATGTCCAGCAGCGTGCGCAGCGCCGGAATCAACTCGTCAGCCGGCGCGCCGCGCAAGAGCATCAGGACGAAGATCGACGCCATCAGCAGCAGCCCCGTCAGGCACAGACCCAACGCGATAAGTTGCAGCACCTGCACCGTGGAAAAGACGCCGCTGCGCAAGAGGCAGCGGCTGGCGATGGCGTGGCTGGCGCCCGGCGTGCCGGTCGGCGCCGCGCAGACCAGGTCCCAGGTGCGCGTCACGCGCTCGCGCCGGATGTTGCGACTGATGTCCGCCGCCCAGTAGCTGCCGAGAAAAAGGCTCGCCAGCGGCAGCAGCAGCGGCAAGCCCAGGAAGACCAACACTATCGCGCCCGGCACCGCGAAGGCCCCCAGCAGCAGCCCCGCGACCCCGAAACGCTGCATCAGCGCCAGCGCGGCGATCAGCAGCAAGAGCTTCGGCATGATGCCACGCCAGGCGAGCAAGTGTGGCAACGGCCACAGTGGCGACTGCGGCAGCCGCGTCGACTTCATACGCAGCAGGGGGCTGACGGGGGGATAGCGCAGCGCGCGCCACAGCCGCCAGGTGAGCAAGGTACGCCTCAGGGAACGGGCGCCTTCTGCGCCTCATCTTCGTACAGGTAGCAGGCCGCCTCGTGCCCCATGCCATCGATCTCGTAGAGCGGCGGCTGTTCCTCCAGGCAACGGTCCATGCGCATTGGACAGCGCGGGTAAAAGCGGCAGCCCTTCGACGTGGCCGAACGCATGACTTCCTCGTCCGGCAGCTCGATCTCCGTGTCCCACTTTTGGCGCGGGTCCGGCGCCGGCACAGACTCCACCAGCAACTGCACGTAGGGGTGCTGCGGCTTGTCGATGACCTGCATCGTGGTGCCGGACTCCGCCACCGAACCCTGATACAGGATGTTGATGCGGTCACCCACCTGATAGGCCGTGCTCAGGTCATGCGTGATGTACAGGAAAGAGATGCCCAGCTCGTCGCGCAGGTTCAGCATGGCGTCCAGAATGGCCGCGCGCAGCGACGCATCCACCATCGACACCGGCTCGTCGGCGACGATCACCTCCGGCTTGATGAGGTAGGCGCGCGCCATCATGATGCGCTGGCGCTGGCCGCCGCTCAGCTGGTGCGGATACTTGCGCAGCACGTCCTCGCCATACAGGCCGACCACATTAAGCGCCTCTTCTACCATCTTCGCCGACTCGCCCTCGCCTTGCGCGAGTTTGAAGTGGTGGATGACCGTGTTGAAGACGTGCTCAATGCGGTAAAAGGGATTGTAGACTCCGAAGGGGTCCTGAAATACGGCCTGTACATTGCGCCGGTAATTCAACTTCTGCTGCCGGTTCATGGTCGCCAGGTCCTGGCCATGAAAGAGAATCTGGCCCGAAGTGAGGGGCGTGAAGCCCAGCACGACGTTGGCCAGCGTAGTCTTGCCGCTGCCGCTTTCCCCGGCAATGGTCGTGATGCTCGCCGGATTCTTGTCAATGGTCAGGCTGTAATTTTCGAGCGCAACCACTTCCTTCTTTGGGCTCAGGAAGCCGCCGGAGGTACGGTAAACCTTGGTGGCGTTACGGATTTCCAGCACGGGCTGCGCCATGGCTAGCTCCTTTTCCATTCAGCGCGGGAGCGTATCTTCGCCCTCACCCCTCCGCCTCAACTTCCACCTTCTTCACCAGACTGCCGTCATCCTCGTAGAGATGACAGGCGACCTGGTGCCGCGCCCGCACCTCGCGCAGGGGCGGCGCCACGCTGCGGCAATGATCCATCACAAAGGGGCAGCGCAACTGAAAGATGCAGCCAGGCGGTGGATTGCGCGGGTCGTGCGTGATGCCCTCGGTGATCTTTAGCGGCTTGCGTTCCGTCAGCGACGGAATGGCATCGATCAGCACCTGTGAATAGGGATGCAGCGGCTCTTCGAACAGCGCCCCTACCGGCGCCACCTCGACCAGCGTGCCCGCATACATCACCGCGATGCGGTCCACCATCTGCGCCATCAGCGCCATGTCGTGGCCGATCATGATCATTGAGACGCCCAGCATCTCCTTCACGCGCAGCATGGTCTGCGCCACCACGCGTTGCACCACCACGTCCAGCGCGCTGGTCGACTCGTCGGCGATGACCACCGTCGGGTCAAGCGCGATGCCCATGGCGATGCACACGCGCTGCTTCATGCCCCCGCTCAGCTCGTGCGGATACATGTTGTAGATGCGCTGCGGCAGGCCGACCATACGGAAGAGATCCATCACGCGCTTGCGTAACGCTTCCTTCGGTTGCCGGCCCTCATGCGCCTCGATCGCGTCCGTGATTTGACGGTGGACGCGCATGGTCGGGTTCAGCGAATTCATCGCGCCCTGCGGAATCAACGACAGCTTCGTCCAGCGAATCTGGCGGAAGTCGCTGTCTTCCATCGAGACCAGCTCGTCGCCCTCCAGGCGCACCTCGCCCTCCACAATGCGCCCCGGCGGCTGCACCAGCTTGAGAATGCCGTAGGCCGCCGTCGATTTGCCGGAGCCGGATTCGCCCACCAGCCCCAGCGTTTCGCCGTCGTAGAGGTCGAAGTTGATGCCCGCCACCGCGATCACGTCGCCGGTCGGCGTCTCGTAATGCACGCGCAGGTTGCGTACCTCAAGGACCTTGCGCTGCCAGCGCGTTTCGGTCTTCGCTGCGCTCATAGGTCTACACCTGCTTCCAGAAGCTGCTGCGGACGGCCCGTCTCACCCTCATTGCCGCGTTGCCTTGCGCAGGCGCGGATTGGCGACCTCGTCCAGGCCCAGGTTGATGAGCAGCAGGCCGATGAAAATCACGATCAGGATGATCGTCGGCAGGCCCCACCACCACCACATATCGCGCAGAATGCCCGAATTATCGATCGCGTTCTGAATGGTACGCCCCAGGGTCGGCAGCCGCTGCGGCCCCAGACCCAGAATCTCGAGGCCGACCGCCGCCAGAATTGAGCCGGTGGTGTTGCCGATGAAGCTGGCCGCCAGATAGGGCAGCAGGTTCGGCATCATCTCGCGGAACATGATGCCGCTGGTTGGCACGCCGCTCAACTGCGCCATCTTCACGTAGCCGCTCTCGCGCATGCTCATCACCTGCGCCCGAATCAGGCGCGTCGGTTGCGGCCAGGCGAAGAGCGACAGCAGCACCGCCATCACCAGCAGGCTCTGCACCGGCACCACCGATTGAATCACGATGAGCACCAGCAGGCTGGGTATGGTGATCGTGATGTCCGCGCTCAGCCGGATGACATCATCGACGAAGCCCCCCATGAAGCCGGAAGTGAAGCCCAGGATGATGCCCACCAGCATGCCGAAGCCGGCCGCAATGAAGCCCACCATCAGCGAGTTGGGCGCGCCGGCGATGATCAGCGCAACCATGTCGCGCCCGCTGTTGTCCGTCCCCAGTGGATGGGCCGGGTTGCCCCCCTCGCCGCGCATGTTCTCGAAGCCGACCGGCGGCAGATTCAGCGGGCCCCGTCCGACATAGGCCAAGTCCAGATTGTAAACCATGGGTCCCACAACGCCCATCAACAGGACGCCGCCCACCAGAATTACGCCGACGACCAGCTTGATGTTAATCCAGGGGTTGTCGAAGCGGTTGAAACGGCCCGCCTTCTTGAGGCCACTGCTGACGAGGGTAGCAGTCTGACCCGGGTTGGCCGACATATCAGTTGCCCTCCAGCGAGATGCGCGGGTCGATGAGTGGGTAGATCAGGTCGATGATCAGCACGGAAGTGGCTGTGAAGAGGATGACGACGAAGGAAGTGCCCTGGATGGCATTGTAGTCCTGATTGCGGATCGAGGAGTAAATCAACGTGCCAATGCCGCGGTAGGAGAAAATGGCTTCTACCAGAATCTGGCCGGCCACCAGCGTCCGTAACGCAATCGCCAGCGCCGTGATCTGCGGCAAAATGGCATTGCGCACCTGATAGCGATAGAGCACGTAAAATGGCGGCAGACCCTTGGCGTCGGCCAGGGTCATGTAGTCCTCGCCCTCGGTCGTGACCATCATGCCGCGCATGCCCAGCGCCCAGAAGCCGAAGGAGACGATGACCAGCGAGGCCGCCGGCAGGATGCCGTGATGGATGAGGCTGGTAATGAACTCCAGGTTAAAGCCCGGTTGCATGCCACGCCCGAAGGGACCGGAGATCGGGAACAGCTTCATGCGAAAGGCGAAGACGAAGATGAACACCAGCCCCGCCAGTACAGAGGGCAGCGAGGTGAAGATCATCGTCATCGGGATAATGGCGCGCAGGCCGCCCGGCGTTCGGCGCCAGGCCAGTAACGCGCCAAACAGGTTACCAATGAAAAAAATGAGCGGCAGGGTCACCATTCCCAGCCCGATCGACCAGGGTAGCGCCCGCCCGATCAGATCACCCACCTGCGCCGGAAAGGCGATCAGCGATGGGCCAAACTGGAGCGTGGCGAGATTGCCCAAAAATTTTATGTACTGAATGTGAACCGGGTCGTTAAGACCAAAGTATTCTTTCCAGCCCTCGATGATTGCGTCCGCATTTTCCACCACGCCCATGCTGGCCGAGGCCTGCGCCACCATCGCCGAGATCGGGTCACCCGGCGCCAGACGCGCCACCAGAAAAATAATCGTAATGGATACCCAGATCGTCAGCAGAAAAATCACGACACGCCGGATGATGTAATTGAGTGTCAGGCCGCCCATCTTCCGTCCCCTGCCTCCAGATCGTCATTGTTGCGGGCCAGGGCGCCATGGCGCCCCGACCCACTTGCCCGGGAAAGGCTTTCCCCCGCTCTCCCGTCGCTCACGACGAGATAGCGGGAGCCTTTCCCGGACGTCTGCTGTCAAGCCGTCTTACGAGCCGGCCTTGCGCAGGTTCTGGATGATCTGGTGCGTGCTGTGCCACCAGGTCGCGGGATGGTTGAAGTTGTTCTCTGCCGTCGGCCAGCCTTCCCAGTAGGTCGTGTTGAAGGGGATCAGCTTCTTGGCCTGGGTGACCGGCAGCGAGACCAGTTCGTTGTACCAGATCTCGTAGGCTTCCATGAAGAGCGGCAGGATTGCCGGGTCGCCCAGCGGCATCACGCCGATCTGGTCAACCAACTCGCTGTAGCGAGCATTGCCCTCGCCCGACCAGCGGGACAGGAGGTTGTTGTTCACGACACGCTCGCCAACCGGCGCGTACCACTTGCCGTTGTCGCGGTCCATCGAGGCCCAGGGCTCGTTGACGCTGCCGCACTGGTCCCAGTCACCGGTCGCTTCGAAGTTGCCGAGCGACTTGTTGTCGTTCCAGGTGCCGCCGGTCACGTTGGTCTGCGTCGCGGCGATGCCTGCGGCGCGCCACTGCTCGACGACGTTCTCGGCAATACGGCGCTTCTCGATGAAGCCCTCATGCGTCTGAATGTCGATGCTCAGCTCGGCGCCGTCCTTCGCGTAGATGCCGGCGTCGTTCAGAGCGTAGCCATTGCCCTCGATGAGCGCCTGGGCGGCGGCCACGTCAGCGTCGAAGTTCATGGTCAGGCCAGCCTCGGCCAGCGAGTTGATGTACGGGTCGATGATGCCGCCGTACTCCACGAACATGCTCTGCGACGGGATGGTCGTGCCCTCATAGGCGATGCGCACGATTTCGTTGCGGCTGGTCGCATGGTTCAGCGCCCAGCGCATGTCTGCTCCGCCCCAGGGCTCGACACCGTGGTTGATGGAGATGCGCCGCGGGCACGGATCCAGCCATGCGAAGGGCATGCCGGCCTGCCAGGCAATCACCTTGTCGTTCTGCGCGGTGACGGCCTCGAAGGCGCCCAGAGTGATGTCCATCACGCTGTCCAGCTCGTTGTTAATCGTCAGCAGCGAGCGGATGTCGTCGTTGCCGGTGTGCACCCAGATCAGGCGCTGCGGTGCCGGCAGCGGGAATACGCCGGTCGCGGCGCCCCACCAGTTGTCGTCACGGTCGTAGACGAACTCGTTCTCGCTGGCGCTGACCATCTTGTAGGGGCCGCTGCCCAGCGGATAGCCATTCTCCAGATCAAAGTTCGAGAACTCGAAAATGTTCTCGACCATGCTCCACACGTGCTCCGGCATCATCTGGAAGCTGCCGCCGATACGCACGGAGAAGAAGTCCAGCTGGAAGCGCGGGTTCGGACGGGTCAGGGTGACCGTCGCCGTCAGGTCATCGACCTTCTCGACGCTCGCAACCCATTCCTGGAAGGAACCGGCGCGCGACAGGCGGCGGGTGTCGTCGTCCAGCAGCAGCTGCAGCGTGAAGACGAAGTCATCCGCCGTCACGGCCTCGCCATCCTGCCAGTAGGCGCCGTCGCGCAGCGTCAGCGTCCACTCGGTCAGCGACTCGTCCGGCACAAAGCTCTCACCCAGCCAGGGCTGGATGACGCCGGTCTCGTAATTCAGGATGAAGAGCGGCTCATAGATCGCCTGGCCGGTGCCGGTGTTCCCGCCGGCAGCGCCGAGGCTGGAACCGAAGAAGGGGTTGTGGTTGAAGGGGTTCGGGTTGGTCGGGTTGCCGCCGTCCACGTCAAAAATGACGGTGTCCTCACGCGGGACGTCCATCATCTGCGCGGAGACCAGGCTGACGGTCATCGAGACCAGCAGCGCGACGGTCAGCAGCAGCAGCAAAGCACGATTGATTCTCATGATGTTTCTCTACTCCCTGTTTCTGATTTGACGATATGAGTGAATTGGCATGGTGGTTTCCCTATAACACCTCCTGACAAGATTAGGATTGTACCGTGATCAGATCATGTTGATCTGCGAGTCTGCTGGTTGTGGCGCGCTCGCGCAGCGCGACCGGGATGCGTACCGTGCGCGCCGGCAGCGCGGCGCCGTCCATGCGCTCCAGCAACAGTTCGAAGGAGCGGCGGCCAATCGCATGGAAATCCTGCGCCACGGTGGTCAGTGGCGGCGCCATGAAGGCGCTGAATTCGACGTCGTCGAAGCCGATGATGGAAAGGTCGTCCGGCACCTGCAACTCCAGCGCCTGCGCCGCGCGCAGGGCCAGCAACGCCACCAGGTCGTTGACGGCGAAGAGCGCAGTCGGCCGCTCCTGCTCCAGCCGCCGGATGAGATAGCGCATCGGCGGGCTGCCCAGGTCATCGCCCAGCCGCAGGGCGCTCGCCGGCGACAGCTCGGCGTCGGTGGGCAGCACCCAGGCCGGCGCAGATTCTTCCCCCGCCGCCAGCAACGTATCGCTGTAGCCCTGGATCCGTTCCGCCACCGGCAACAGCCCGACCACATCGTGTGTCAGGCAGGCAATGCGCCGGTGCCCCAGCGCCAGCAAATGGCGCAGCGCCAGCGATGCCCCGCCGCGATTGTCGCTGGTGACGAAATCGGTGGGCAGCGACGGCGTGTCCCGGTCCATCATCACCAGTGGCGGCAGCGTCATGTCGTAATACGCCAGCCTGTCCGACTCCGGCGGCGCACAGGACCACAGCAGGGCGCCGCTGATGCTCTGCTGCACCAGCTGGCTGAGAACGCGCTGCTCTTCGCGACAGTTGTGGCGCGTGTTGTATAAGACGAGGTGGCAGTCGTTGACGCGCGCCGCGGACTCCGCGCCGTTCAACAGCTCCCTCTCGCGCTCGCTTTCGAAGTCACTGATGATGAAGGCGATCAGGCGCTTCTGGCGCCCGGTGGGCGAGGACTCGGCCACAAAGGTGCCGCGGCCCGGGATGCGCTTGATGAGCCCCTCATGCTGCGCGTCGCTGAAGGCCTGGCGCACCGTGCTGCGGCTGATGTTCAGGTCGCGCTGTAACTGGTTCTCGGAAGGCAAGCGGCTTCCCGGCGCCCAGCGCCCGGAGACGATCAGATCGCGCAGCTGACGTTGCAGCTGTGCATGCAGCGGAACGAGGCTATCGTGATCGACCTTGAGTTCGCGTAAATCGCCATCCAAACCCGATACTGGTGAAATAACTGTATCAACCTGTAGGTACAACACAAGATTACCCCACCAAAATCGTGCGCGCAAGTGCAAATTCCTGGCTCTCATCTCCCCCGTAATTCATAAGACGAGGGAGAAAGAGACCCTCTCAACTACCCCCGCCTGACGCGCCGCGCCAGCACGTCCATCATCTTCTTCGACTCCACCCGCGCCTCTGCGTACTGCGCCAGCGTCAAGCCTTCCTGACCCAGCGCATCCAGCACCACCCGCTCGCAGGCCACGAACTCGTCGCCAATTTCAGCGACTTCCACCGCGATCTCTTTCGGGATGTTCGTCACCCCGTTCAGATCGCCGTGCAGCAGATCGTTGGCGTACACTGCCAGCCCGCCCATGTGCACCGGCGCGTGCACCGCGCTCATGGTGATGTAGCCGTGCGAGCAGTTGGCGCCATTCGTGAAAACCGGGAAGCCGATGTCGCGCACCTGGTCGAGGTCGCGCCCCGGCCCGCTGGTGATCAGCCCCACCGCGCCGAAGGTCTGGTAGGAGGTGCACATGACCTCGCCGAAGGTGGCCGCCAGCGGCGGATCGTCGACGTCCTGAAACACCACGACCGCCGGCCCGTCCAGCTCGCCGAAGGCGCGGATCTGGTCGTCCAGCCCGGCGTAGGCGTCGGCCCCCATGCGCGGATCGTAACTGGTGCGGCAGGTGTGCGTCGAGGCGAAGCCGACCACCGGCTTCATCTCCGGGAAGGCCGCCTTGATGCTGCTGTTCATGAAGCCCTGGGTGCGCGGGCGCACATCGAACAGCTCGATGATGTTGCAGATGGTGGGCGTGTCAAACTCTTGCAGACGGGCAAGCACTGCGGGCGTTATGGAGCTCATGGCTTCCTCTTTTCAGGGCAAACAATCCGCGCAGCAGTGTAGCGCGCCAGGTGCCTGGCGGCCAGCCACCGGCGCACACCCCAACCCGCTCCTGGCAGGCCCCAGGCACCACCTTCACCCATGTTTCAGCCATCTCCTTCCCCGGCAGACAATTGTGTCCGCCCTGCCAGGGCAATCTGTCAAAACCTGTTCTTGATTATCCAGGCCGGACTTTGGCTTGCATTCCCGTCATCACTTCTGGAGTCGCTTCCCGCCAACACTGGTGGCCCTGACAGTATTGATGCGCAGGTGAAGAACATTGTTGACAGGAGGCGGAACCTGGCAGATTAACTTCATGAAGCAAGTACAATATGCGATACGCAGATGGAACGTCCATGTCACAACAGGGTATAATTGCACCTGAATAATGCCATATTCGATTAAACAATTATTGGTCGGATCGGGAGGAGGCGAGGTCAATGATCAAGGTGCGTATTGTGCTGCTGTTGCTGGTCGCAACTCTGTCCGTCAACTTGATACCCCTTGGGGCGCAAGGCCCGGATCGCTGCGCCAGTAACTATGCATCGGTCAAGCAATCGCTGTTTGCCAAGCTGCGTTCCAGACTGGCGAAAGCCAGAGCAGCTCTGGCAGATTCAAATGCCCAGCAGAACAGCGATGAATACTTGCTGTTGCAAAAGAAGGTTGACGACCTTGCCAAAGAGTTGGACAGCAAGAACGAGTTCCGTTACTGGGAAGGCATAAATGGCATCGGCAATGGCTGGATTGCCGATGCACCGGATAGCTGTGTGCGCCACTACCGTAGCAGTGGCCCGGTGCTCGGCACTCGCGTCTTCCATATCCACAGTTCGCCTGCACCTGTTTCGGTTATGCCTGCCAGCAACCCACCCGCCATGCCAGCCGCCATGCCGGCCGCCATTGAACGCAGCGCCGTGATCAGCCGGGGCCCTGCACGCATAAGGCAACAGCCCTGGCTGGGGGCCACCATACTGGGCCATTGTTGGCGCAGATCGGCGCTGACTGTCTGGCTGCCGCCGGTCAACGGAGAATGGCTGACGGCCAGTTGCTACGGCGTAAACGGCTACATCCACGCGTCGCTTGTCCGCGTGCATAACTAGCTGTTACACAGGCAGGACCCCCGGGTTCAGCCCGGCCTGCGGGCTGAACCCGGCTGACAGGAAAGGAGAGCTCCGGGTTCCGCCCCTCCTCTCACTGAAGGGCTCCCGTCACAAGCGGAAAGCGGTGGGGGCTGCCATGCTGGCGCCCTCACCCTAAAGCCCTCTCCATCAGGGAGAGGGACTTTAACTCCTCATTCTCCACACGCTGTTTTCTCACCGTTTCCCTGAGGAGGTTCCCGCCAGGGGCTCCAGTGACAAGCGGGAAGGCGGGAGTGGGGCACGGGGGCGAGAACTCCCCCTCACCCCTTCACTGCGCCCATCGTCATCCCGGCCACGATGCGCCGCTGCATGAACAGCGAGAACACGATCACCGGCAGCGAATACAGCGTCGCCACTGCCGTCATCGGCCCCCAGTTCAGACCGTATTGCGTCTTGAGCCCGGCGATCACGATCGGCGCCGTCCTTGCCTTGACGCTGGTCAGCAGCAGCGCGAAGAGAAACTCGTTCCACGAGGCCAGGAAGCAGAAGATAGCCGTGACCACGATGCCGCCTGCCATCACCGGGACGATCACGCGCAGCAGGGCGGCCAAGCGCGAACAGCCATCCACGCGCGCTGCGTCCTCCAGCTCGGAGGGGACGCTCTCCATGAAGCTGGCCAGCAGCCAGATCGCCAGCGGCAGGCTGATGGTCACGTGCGCCAGCGCCACCGCAAACCAGGTGTCCGTCAGCCGGAAGCTGCGCATCAGGGCGAAAAAGGGGATGGCGATCGAGATGTAGGGAATCATGCGCGTGACGAGTGCTGCCAGCAGGAAGAGACGTCCCGGCCAGCTGCTGTAGCGCGAGATGGCCCAGGCGGCTGGCAGCGCCAGCGTAACCGCCAGCGCCGTGCTCAGCAGCGCCACGACGATGCTGTTGCCGAAGGCGCGCGGCACTGCCGGGTCCTCGGCGAAACGCTGATAGCTGTTGACGCTGAACTGCCGCGGCAGGATGTGCGGCGGGATGGCGATGGCGTCTTCCGGCGGCTTGAAGGAGGTCAGCACCAGATAGCCGTAGGGACTGATATAGAGCAGCATGACCAGGCCCACCAGCGCCATGACCAGCAGGCGTCCGGGACGTAACCCTGGCCGGGTCATGCGTCCCGCCGTATCTGGTCCGGCCGCCAGATACTGAAGAAGGCCAGCAGACTCAGCAGCAGCAACGCCAGCAGGAAGAGTGTGGCGATGGCAGAGGCGTAGCCGACGTCGCCGTAGCGAATCATCGTGCGGTAGATGTGCATGCTCAATACTTCGGAGGCGAAGCGCGGCCCGCCCTCGGTCTGTACCCAAATGATGTCGAAGGCCCGGGCGGCGTCGATGCCGCGGATGATGAGCACCACCGCGATCACCGGGCGCAGCAGCGGCAGCGTGACATGCCGGAAGAGTTGCAGCGCGCCGGCGCCGTCGATGCGCGCGGCATCCACTAACTCGGCCGGGATGTTCTGCAAACCCGTATACAGCACCAGGGTCACGAAAGAGGTCGTCAGCCAGATGTCCGGCAGCGCCACCGAAAAGAGCACGATGTCGCGGTCGCCCAGCCAGGCGATGTCACTCGGCGCGGCCAGCAGCCCCAGGTCGTGCAGGATGTGGTTGACGATGCCGAAGTTGTCGATCAGCAGGAAGCGCCACAGCAGTCCCGCCACAATCGGCGGGATCATCAGCGGGAAGAGGAACAGCGTGCGCAGCAACTCCGAACGCCGCCCCAGGCTGTTGAAGAGCAGCGCCATCCCGAAGCCCAGCGTGAATTCGACCGACAGCGCAATGAGTGTGAAGCCGAGGGTGCGCAGCGCGGCCCCGCCCACGCGCGAGGAAGTCAAGGCCTTGTGAAAGTTGTCCAGCCCGACGAAGGCGCGCTCGCCAGGCGTCATCAGCGCGACCTCATAGAGACTGTCGCGAAACAGGTTCAGCAGCGGCCAGGCGACGAAGACGACCAGGAACAGCGCCGCCGGCGCCAGCAGCAGCAGCACATAGCGACGGTCAGCGCGGGACATGTTTGCCTGTGCGCTTCCTCAATTTTGGTAGTCCATAGCCCCGACAATAATTCAAAGTCCTTCTCCCTGAGAAGGGCTCCCGCCGCAAGCGGGACAAGGGCTCCCGTCGTGAGCGACGGGACAAGGGCTTGGGGTGAGGGCGCAGCAACAGGGCTCCCGCATCAGCGGAAAAAGACGTCCTAACGATCCCACAGCCCGAACTCCGGCCAGCGCCGCGTGAGGCGTTCGCTGACGGGATAAACAGGGTAGTCTGAAGCAACCATCAACATCAGATGGCAACTCCCGAGCGCAATGATTGTGGACTAAGCAAGGAGGAAGTGAGCGGATGACCAGGCTGTATACCTATGTTGTGGTCAGTGATCACGGTTTCGCGCCTAACCCCTTCCATGACTTTTGCACCCTGGCCAACTGCAAGCCGCGCATCCGCCGCAGCGCGCAGCCGGGTGATTGGGTCTTCGGGAGCGCCTCCCGTGCCGGTGGCGGCCCCGGCCACGCTGTATTCGCCATGCGCGTCGGCGAGACCATGGGCTTCGAGGAATACTGGCGCGACCCGCGCTTTCGAAACAAGCGGCCGGATTCGCATAGCATCAGCATCGTGAGCCGTTGCGGCGATAACATCTACCACCGCGACCCTGCCACGGGGGAATGGCAGCAGGAGCCTTCCTTTCACGGCCATAAGGACATAGAGCGCGATACGAGCGTAGACCATGTGCTGATCGGTGAAGAATTCATTTACTGGGGTGGCGATGGCCCGCCGCTACCACTCTTCGCTGGTGTAGATATTCACACGAAGGGCATCGGGCACCGCTGCCGCTTCCCGGAAGGAGTTATGCAGGAATTTGTCCGCTGGGTGCGGAGTTTCGAGGAGAGCGGTTATGTTGGCCAGCCAGGTGGATGGCCTGAGAGAGTTCGACTAGCCCTGGCCACGCGCTAAAGCGAAGAAACTCAGCGATCCCACAGCCCGAACTCCGGCCAGCGCCGCGTCAAACGCTCCGCCACCTGCGGCAACTCCGCCAGCGACTTGTGCGGCTCCAGCTGATACCAGTAGGCCACGCTGGAGTAGATGTTGCCCTGGTCGTTGGCATGGCCGTGCTCAATCGTCACGCGAATCGACTCCGTGAAGCGCACCGGGTCCTCGATGTGCCAGCGGTACAGGCTCCACTTGCCAAAGTGCTCCTGCACGTCGCTGCCCAGCGAGATGCCGTGATA
The DNA here is from genome assembly GCA_965223965.1 of Phototrophicaceae bacterium. GTDB lineage: Bacteria > Chloroflexota > Anaerolineae > Aggregatilineales > Phototrophicaceae > JAGWBD01. The sequence goes on along the minus strand of CBDCXX010000005.1, from coordinate 194,792 downwards.
CGGCCCGTCGTATTCGCCACTGGGGAACCCCCAGGCTGCCCCGAAATAGTCTTCAGTGCCCGTGCCATGCAGCGAGGGCGGCCAGGCCTCACCGTCGATGAAGATCATGTCGTCGCCCTCGCCCGGCCAGGTGTAGACCTGGTTGGAGGCGTCGAAGTTGTCGATGTTCAGCACGCAGCCGACATACTGCCCGGCGCCGCGCGCATCCAGCAGCACATAGTTGTCCGCGCCGGTCAGGTTGATGCCACCCAGGTCCCAGGGGGCGGGGTCAGCATAGGGCTGCTCCTGCGGCAGCGCCTGCGCGGGATTCTCCAGGTTCCAGCAGGCGTGAAAACGCCCCAGGTCTTCCGGCGCCTTGTCCGTGTAGAGCTCGTAATCCACGTAAAAGAAGAGGTTGCCGACGGGCTCCTCGCTCTCGTTGATGAGCTGGATGCGCGCATGGCTGCCGAAGGGCATCGGGAAGTAGCAGTTGTTGGAGGCCGAGAAGGGGCCCTTGGGGCCGCGCCGTTGCCCGAAGACCATGTTCAGCGGCAGCGAGACGAAGTGACGGCAGGTCGCGTGGCCGACGCCGAAGAAGTCGCCGTAGGGCACGCGCACGCTGGGATTCTCCTCACCGTCCCAGTACATCTCCAGCACCAGTTTGCGCAGATACTGAGGCGCATGGCAGCGCGTCGTCATCCAGATGTGGCGGATGCAGCCCGCTCCCTCGATGTCGGCCATCACCTCCGTCGCGCCCGGCGCCACCACGCGAAAATCGCGATTGGCGCCCGTGCGGTCCCAGCTCGATTCGCGCCGCGAGCGCGCGTTACGCTTCACAAAGGGCAAGCCCGCCAGCGGGCTGTTCGGCTGCCATACGTTCATGTCGTCCCTCCCTGATTGATTCTGCGTTTCCAGTCCAGCTACGCGGCCAAAGGATAGATTAAAGCCCCTCTCCCTGAGGGAAGGGGAGAAATCCAGTTCCTTGTAAGTCACATCTACCTGAGATGAACCGTGAAACGGAACACGGGCGTTCGGACCGGGTGCCATTCTCATACACAAGCGACTCTATCCCGTTTGACATCGATGTCAAACGCTGCCAGACTCCCGGCCATGCCGACCCTGAAAGATGTCGCCCGCGCCGCCGGCGTTTCCCCCAAGACGGTCTCGCGCGTCGTCAACAACGACCGCCACGTCAGTGACGCCCTGCGCCAGAAGGTGCTGCGCGCCATTGAGAACCTCGATTACCGCCCAAATCTCGTCGCGCGCCACATGCGCACACGGCAGACCCGCCTCATCGGCCTCGTCACCGACGAGATTGGTACCACACCCTTTTCCGGCAACATACTGCGTGGCGCCCAGGATGCCGCCTGGCAGCATGGCCTGCTGCTGCTCACCTGCCACACTGGCGGCAACCCCGACATTGAGGCCCTCGCGGTCGACCTGCTGCTCGAGCGCCAGGTCGAAGGCATCCTCTTCGCCGCCATGTACCACCGCGAGGTGCGTCCGTCCGCCAGGCTGCAGCAGTGTCCCACGGTGTTGCTGGATTGCTTCGTGAGTGACGACCGCTTCCCCGCCGTGGTGCCCGACGAACACGATGGCGGCTATCGCGCGACCAGGCATCTGCTGCAGCGAGGGCGGCGGCGCATCGCCATGATCACCGGCAAGCGCGGCTATCCCGGCACCGAGGGTCGCGTCGCGGGTTATCGGCAGGCCCTCACCGAAGCCGGCCTGCCTTTCGTTGACGCGCTGGTGGTATACGGCGACTGGTGGCAGGAACATGGCTACCAGAACGCGCTGCATCTGCTGGACCTTGCACAGGCGCCGGACGCCTTCTTCTGCGGCAATGACCGCATCGCCATGGGCGTCTACGATGCCCTGCGCGAACGCGACCTGCGCATTCCGCAGGACGTCGCCGTCATCGGCTTCGACAACATGGAACTCATCGCCGCGCATTTGCGCCCCGGCCTGACCACCATGGCCCTGCCTCATCACGAAATGGGCCGCCGCGCCATGGAACTGCTCATCCGCGCCAGCAGTGATGAGCACGACAACGCCACCAGGCCGCTGCGCGTCAGCTGTCCCCTGGTGCGCCGCGAATCAACCTGAGTCTCTTGCATTTCGCAGAAAGGGATCCATTCATGGCACCGGCAACCTGCGGCATCTTCCAGGACCTCACGCGCGTGCGTGATGTGCGCTCGGCGCGCGCCTCCAGTTACGACCAGGAAGGGCGCAACCAGGATTACTGGCTCATCCCGCCTGGCGAACGCATCACCCTGGCTGACATTGAAGGGCCCGGTTGCATCACCCACATCTGGATGACCCAGTTTTGTCGCCGTATCCTTGGCCCCGGCCTGATCGATCCCTTTCACGGCCACTACGTCGCACCCATCTTCGAAATCCACAACGCCCTCGGCCTCAACTGGGAGATCACCGACCCCTTCTACTATCGCAAGGTCTTGCTGCGCATCACCTGGGATGACCAGGAACACCCCGGCGTCCTCGTGCCCCTCGGCGATTTATTCGGCCTCGGCCATGGCATCGCCTGCAACTACGCTTCCCAACCCTTCACCGCCTCCGTCAAGCCTGAGGAACAGCGCCTCTTCGGCGGCAACGCCGCGCTCAACTGCTATCTGCCCATGCCCTTCAACAAGCGCGCCCGCATAGAGATCGAGAACCAGAACGACATCCCTTACGGCCAGTACTTCTATATCGACTACGAGCTCTGCCGCGAGCCACAGGGCGACGACACCGCGTACTTCCATGCGCAGTGGACGCGCGAAAACCCCACCGACGGCTGGGGCCCTGGCCTGCAGACCAACAGCCCGGAGACCAACGTCGTCCAGTTGAGCGGAGAGGGCAACTACTGCCTGCTGGAAGCTGAAGGGCGCGGCCACTACATCGGCTGCAACCTCTCCGTGGCCCACTTTCAGGGTTCATGGTGGGGCGAGGGCGACGACATGATCTTCATCGATGAAGACACCTGGCCGCCTTCGCTGCACGGCACAGGCACCGAGGACTATTTCAACCACGCCTGGGGCATGCAGGCCAACAAGTTCCCGCTCAACGGCTCCATCCTGCACGAAAGCGAAATGCCCGGCTATCAGGTCAGCTACCGCTTTCACCTGACGGATCCCGTGCACTTCAGCCGTCGCATCCGCGTCACCATGGAGCACGGCCACGCCAACCATCTTGCCGATGACTGGGCCGCTACCGCCTACTGGTACCAGACCCTGCCGGCCCGGCCCTTCGGCATCCTGCCGGTGGCGCAGCGCCTGCCCAGCCATCCGCAGGCCGCATCCGCGCCAGCTGTCGGGAACCCGCCGGCCCTGAACGCGGAGATGCAGGCCGCCCTCGCCACAGCCGAACAGCGCGGCGCCGATTACCTGCGCGAACGCGAGCGCGAAGTGGTCAAAAAGATCGCGCGCACGCGCCAGCGCTCACTGGGCAACATCGAGCAGGCGCGTCAAATCCGCAAGGCCTATGATCGGGGCAGGTGAGGAGGCCCTCACCCCCTAACCCCCTCTCCCTGAAGGGCTCCCGTCGTGAGCGGCGGGACAAGGGGGGCGGGGGGTAAGGGCGCCCCCTACAACCCCAGCCTTTCATACTGCTCCGCCGGCGCTTCACTCGCCGCCAGCAGCGCCCGCATCTGCTCCGCCAGGCGCGCTTCCAGCGCCGCGTCTTGCAGCGGCTGCGTCTGCTGCGGGTCCGCTTCCACGTCGTAGAGCATGGTCTCCAGCGGATGCCTGATATTGCCCCATGCCTGTGTGGGAATCTGTAGCAGCGCACAACCCTTGCTGAATTCAAAAGCCGGCGCCAACGCAGTTTCCTGCAGCTCGGCCGGCGGGAAACGCCCGCGCATGTGCGTCGGCATCAGCGTGTAGTTGTAGAGCGGCGAGTTATCTGACCGGGCCGGCGCACGCATGTAGACGTAACGCCCGTCCGTCAGATTAACGTGCGCGCCATGCAGGCCGAAAAGCACTGCCTCGTGCACCGCAGCGCCGCTAGCCAGCGTCTCGCCCAGCGGCCGCCCCTGCATCGCTGGCGGCAGGTCGACGCCAAAGTACTCCAGCAGCGTCGCCGGCAGGTCGATGGTCTGCACCAGCGCGTTGTTACGCTCGCCCTGGCGCCGACTGCGCGGATCCCACACGAAGAGCGGCGTGTGCGCCACCTCCTCGTAGAAGGGCATCACGATCTTGCCCCACCACTCATGCTCGCTCAACATGAAGCCGTGGTCGGTGTTCACGATCAGCAGCGTGTCCTCCCACAGCCCCAGCTCGTCCATTAGATCCAGCACTTTGCCCAGGTAGTCGTCGCACATGCTCAGCAGCGCCGCGTATTCCATGCGCATGTGATGTATTTCCTCCGGTGTCTCCTGCAACACACCGTAATTCGGCCAGTCAAAATGCGGCCCGTCATAGCGGTGTGGATAGAGCGCCTTGTAATGCTCCTGGGTGAAGAAGGGCTCGTGCGGGTCGAAGGTCTCGATCTGCAGAAACCAGTTGTCATCGCCCTGGTTGCGCCGCAGAAAGTCCTCGGCCATGGCGAAGGTCTTCGCCTGCGGTTGCAGTTTTTCCTCCTGCATGAAGGCGCGATTGACCCAGTCATGGCGCCAGTTCGAGCCGAGCTTGCGCGAGTTGTCCAGCGTCTCGGGGATCTCCGGCTCGGCCACCTGGCCGATCCAGGGGTCGCCTTCCTGGCCGCGCGCGAACTGCCAGCTATTGTAACGCTGGTGATAGGTCGCGCCGCCATCCTCGAAGTAGTGATAGTGGTCGGTGACCAGGTGCGTGTAGACGCCCCTGTCTTTCAGCAACTCCGGCATCGAGTCGTCGAAGGGTTCCAGCGGGCCCCAGCTGCGGTGCAGGAAGTTGTAGCGCCCGGTGTGCAGTTCGCGCCGCGCCGGCATGCAGGGCATGCTGCCCACATAGGAGCGGTCGAAGGTCACCGTGCGCTGCGCCAGGCGCGCGAAATTCGGCGCGTGCGTCCAGTCGCAGCCGTAGGGCGGCAGCATGTGCCGGTTCAGCGTGTCAAACATCACCATGATGGCTTTCATGCAAATTCTCCCGTAAATCCTGCCCGACGCAAACGTAACTTCACAACACCACCCCGTGCCGCTCCCGTAGAATATGCGCAGCGCGCGCGCGTTCTTCCTCCACCCGCGCCTCATCCCAGCCCAGCGCCGCGCCCAGCACTTGCGCCGCCTCCGCCAGACCAGCCGCCGTCACCCGGCCGCACATCGCCAGCAACGAACGCCGCAACAGGAAGTCGTCCAGGTGCACCACCGCTTCCTGCCGAGCGATCCACGCCAGCTCGCGCCGACTGTAACCCGGCAGCTCATGCAACATCTCGTCCGCGCCCTCTGCGCAGTAAAACGCCACGCCCGCCGCCAGAGTCCCGTAACGGCCCAGCAGCTGCGCCAGACGCGCTTCCGGCAGCCCAGTTTCCTCACTCAGCCGCGCCAGCCAGGCCGCCCGCGCCGCATCATCCGCCGGCCAGTCGCGCCCGCCGCCGATGGCCAGCTCACGCGTTGAGACCCGCCGCGCCATGCCCAGGCGACGCAGCGCCTCGTCCGCCGCCTGCTCGGCGAAGGCGCGAAAGGTCGTCCACTTGCCGCCGATCAGCGCCAGCACCGGGAAGTCGAGGCCATTACCGGCCTCCACCGCGCGGATGCTGTGGTCGCGGCTGATCTGGCCGGTGGAGGCCGTTTCGCTGTCCGGCAAGGGCCGCACGCCGCAAAACTGAAAGACGATGTGGTCGCGCCCGACTTCGATGTCCGGAAAGACCACGCGCAGCGATGCGAGCAGGTAGTCAATCTCCTCCCCGCTGACGCGGGCGGCGTCCGGGTCGCGCGCCGGGATGTCGGTGGTGCCCACCAGAACCCGGTCTTCCAGCGGAAAGAAGAGCACGATGCGGCCGTCAGGCGTTTCGAAGAAGAGCTCGTGACCCCCGCAGGCAGCGTGCAGCTGCGGATGCGCCAGCACCAGGTGCGCCCCCTTCGTGCCGCCAATCCAGCGCGTCGGCGTTCCCAGCGCGCGGTTGACGAAGTCGATCCACGGCCCGCCGGCGTTGATCACCAGGCGCGGCTGCACTGCCAGCGCCGCGCCCGTAACCTCGTCGCGCAGTGTAACCATGGCGCCTTCCCCCGCCTGCGCCGACACATAGTTGAGCGCGAACGCTTCCTCGCAGGCCGCCAGACCGTCACCAATCAATTCGATGCACAGCCGCTCCGGGCTGGCCAGCCAGGCATCGTACCAGGTCGCCGTGCCCAGAATGTCAGGGTTCAGCGCCGGCCGCTCGCGCAGGGACCCGGCGCGGCCCGTGAAGCGATGCGTCGGCATGGCGCGTCCGCTGCGCGTAAACCAGTCGTAGACCTGCAGCCCGATGCGCAGCACCAGCGCGCCCCGCTTCGCCGGCCGCCGCGCCAGACCCAGGAAGTTCAGCGGTGCGTTGAGCAGGCCGGAGAAGCGCTGAAACACCGGCATGGTCGTCGGCAGCGGCCGGACGTGGTGCGGCGCGTTGCGTAGCAGCCGGTTGCGCTCATGCAGAGCCTCGCGCACCAGGCGGAACTCGCCGTTTTCAAGGTAGCGCAGACCGCCATGCATCATGTGCGAGGAGGCCGCGCTGGTGCCGGAGCAGAAGTCGCCCTTGTCGACCAGCAAGACGCGCAGGCCCTGCAGCGCCAGCTCGCGAAAGACGCCGATGCCATTCACGCCCGCGCCAATCACGAGCACATCGACGTCCGGCCGCGCGCGCAGCGCTGCCAGTGTCGCTTCACGCTGTCGGGCGACCACTAACCTGCTTTCCTCATGGCTTTATGCACTTCCCGCATGTCTCCCGGTTATCAACTCAAGTGACGTAGTATCTCAAATAATCTCTGCCAAAATCGTACTTAAAGCCCCTCTCCCTGAGAAGGGCTCCCGCCAGGAACGGCGGGAAAAGGGGGCCGGGGGTGAGGGCAACAAATCACACCTTCGCGTACATGGGGTGAGAACGGCCCTCACCCTAAATCCCTCTCCCTCAGAAGGGCTCCCCCTCTCCCTGAGAAGGGCTCCCGCCGGGAGCGGCGGGAAAAGGGGGCCAGGGGGTGAGGTCAGCCCCCAACTCACGCTTCCCACGCCTGCGCCCGCGCCACCGCCCGCTGCCACAGCGCATAGCGCCCTTCCCGCTCGTCAACCGACATGCGCGGCTCAAACACACGCTCCACGCGCCACTGCCCGGCGATCTCCTCCTGGTCGCGCCAGAATCCCGCAGCGATACCCGCCAGAAAGGCCGCGCCCAGCGCCGTCGTCTCGGTTATGGCCGGCCGCTGCACCGCCACGCCCAGGATGTCCGCCTGAAACTGCATCAGAAAGTCGTTGGCCGCCGCGCCCCCGTCCACGCGCAAGCCCTGCAGCGCCAGGCCGGCGTCGGCGCTCATGGCGTCGACCACGTCGCGCGACTGGTAGGCGATGCTCTCCAGCGTGGCCCGCACGATCTGCGCTCGCCCGCTGCCGCGCGTCAACCCCAGCACGGCGCCGCGCGCGTAGGCATCCCACCAGGGCGCGCCCAGCCCGGTGAAGGCTGGCACCACCACCACCCCGCCGCTGTCCGGCACGCTGGCCGCCAGCGCCGCGCTCTCCGCCGCGCTGCCGATCAGCCCCAGTTCGTCGCGCAGCCATTGCACCGCCGCCCCGGCCACGAAGACGCTGCCCTCCAGCGCGTAAAGCGGCGGCACCGCGCCCAGTTGCCAGGCGACCGTGGTCAACATATTGTTTTCGGAACGCACCGGCGCCGCGCCCGTATTCAGCAGCAAAAAACAGCCGGTGCCGTAAGTGTTCTTGGCCATGCCGGCCGTATGACAGGCCTGGCCGAAAGTCGCCGCCTGCTGGTCACCGGCCATGCCAGCCAGCAATACCGGCGCGCCAAAGTATTCCGCCTCCGTCTCGCCCAGCGCCTCGCTGCTGGCAACCACTCGCGGCAAGAGCGAGCGCGGAATGTTCAACCGCTCGAGGATGACATTGCTCCAGTCCAGCGCGTGTATGTCGTAAAGCATGGTACGGCTGGCGTTGCTCACGTCAGTGACGTGCAGCCGCCCGCCCGTCAGTTGCCAGATCAACCAGCTGTCCACCGTGCCGAAAGCCAATTCGCCGCGTTCCGCCCGCGCACGCGCGCCGGGCACCTGCTCCAGCAGCCAGTGCAACTTCGTGCCGGAGAAGTAGGGGTCGGTCACCAGGCCCGTGCGTTCCAGGATGACCCGGTCGAAGCCTTCCGCCTTCAGCTCGTCGCAGGAGCGCGCCGTGCGCCGGTCCTGCCACACGATGGCGTTGTGCAAGGGACGGCCGCTGCTGCGTTCCCACAGCAGCGTCGTCTCGCGCTGGTTGGCGATGCCGATGGCCGCCAGCTGCGACGCGCTGGCTCCCGCCTGCGCCATGGCTTCGCGCGCCACCGCCAGCTGGGTACGCCAGATGTCCAGCGGATCGTGCTCGACCCAACCGGGCTGCGGATAATGCTGTTTGAACTCCTGCTGCACTGTGGCGCAGGCGCTGCCCGCGTGGTCGAAAAGGATGGCGCGCGAGGACGTGGTGCCCTGGTCCAGCGCCAACACGTAATCGGACATATCCACTCCTGCCTGCGGCCGCGGCGCGATTTGGCGCCAGTTATAATAGCCTTGTCAGGTAACGCCTGCGACCCGGAGGACCCTTGCGCTTCCTCGCCCGACTGCTCCTCACCCTGCTGCGCCTCGCCCTGCTGGTCGGCCTCGTCTACGGCCTGCTGGCCGTCGCCTGGAACGACCTGCTGACCCGCACAGACGTCTTCGCCATCGCTCTCGGAGACCGGGAACGCCCGCCGCAGGCACGTTGCGGCGTCCCCGACAGCGCCCTCGAGCTCATCGAACTTCCCGGCATTCCCGGCAATCTGGTCGTCGTTGCCGGCGGCCCCAACCCGGTCAGCGCGGCGGACTGGCCCGCCTTGCAGCCTGGTCTGCCCTGGTCGAAGAACAGCGAACGGCACCTGCTCTTCGACGAAAGCTGCTTCCACAGTTCCCCGCCCCCTGGCGCAGCGCTGCCGCGCACGGATGTCGCCTGCACGGGCGACAACTGCTTCCGCTATCGTGAGATTGAGGGTTACAGCTGGCTCGAGCTGGCTCGCGTCGCCTGGACGGATTGCCACCCCTCAAGCCTCGGCTGCCTTGGCCCCGTGGTGCTGCCCGGCCACGTCAGCCTGACTATCATCCGCAAGTGCCACGACATCAGCTTCAACGGTCAGGCCCACATCCTCACCAGCGACGCCGGCGACCGCTTCGTCATGCACGCCACCGCCACCGGCCGCCCTGACCTCGGCCCCGCCCTGCCCCAAGACTGGACGCTGGCCACCGAAACCATTGAGCAGCCGCTCACCGTCGCGCCCCAGGGCGACGCCTGCTATCACTTCATCCTGCGCGACAACCTGGCGCAGAGCTACCACCAGTTCGCCTTCCGCGACCCGGTCTACGTCACCGGCGAAGGCCTGTAGCGCCGGCTGCCTGCCGCGCCCACGCTTACTGAGCCGGCCCGCCCGGACCCGGCCAGATCTCGTCCAGCGCTGCCAGCTGCGCCGCATCCAGCGTGATCTCCAGCGCGCGCAGACTGCCCTGCAACTGCTGCCGGTCAGCCGGCCCGATGATCGGCGCGGTCACCGCCGGCTGCGCCAGCAGCCACGCCAGCGCCACGTCCGCTTCCGCCTCGCCCAGTTCGCTGCAGAAGGCTTCGTAACGCTCCAGCTGTGGCCGCAGCGCCATGACGCTCGCCTGCGTTTCCGCGGACGCGCGCCGCCCTTCCTCCAGCTTGCGCAGCACGCCACCCAGCAGGCCGCCGCCCAGCGGGCTCCAGGGAATCACGCCCACGCCGTAGTCCATGCAGGCCGGCAACACCTCCAGCTCGACGCGGCGTTCGTTCAGGCTGTACTTGCACTGCTCGCTGATCAGCCCCATGAAGTTGCGCCGCTGCGCCGCCTCGTTGGCCTGCGCGATATGCCATCCGGCCATGTTGCTGCTGCCCGCGTAGAGAATCTTGCCCTCGCGCTGCAGCTGCTCCATGCCCTGCCAGATCTCCTCCCAGGGCGTCTCGCGGTCGATGTGGTGGATCTGGTAAAGGTCGATGAAGTCGGTCTGCAGCCGCCGCAAGCTGGCCTCGCAGGCGCGGCGAATGTGCAGCGCGGAGAGCTTGCCCTCGTTGGGCCAGTCGCCCGTCGGGTTGTAGACCTTGGTCGCCAGCACCACCTTCTCGCGCCGGCCACCACCCTGGGCCAGCCAGCGCCCCATAATGTCCTCGGTGAGGCCACGGTAGCCGGCGAGATTACCGCCATACATGCCGTAGACGTTGGCCGTGTCGAAGAAGTTGATGCCGGCCTCCAGCGCCGCATCCATGATGGCCCAACTCTCCGCCTCGTCCGTGCGCGCGCCAAAATTCATCGTGCCCAGGCACAGACGGCTCACGCTCAGGCCGCTGCGACCAGGATGCGTATACTGCATGGGACTCTCCTGTCTGTGAAATTGCACGCCTGCAGATTCTATCTCCCCCTTTCTCCCCAAGGGCTCCCATCATGAGCGACGGGACAGAGGGAAGGAGGGGGTTGGGGGGCCTACCAGGCCCACGCCTCCGGCGCCGGCCCACCCGGCCCCGGCCAGATCTCGTCCAGCGCGGCCAGTTGCTCCGCGTCCAGCGTGATCTCCAGCCCGCGCAGATTACCCTGCAGCTGCATCAGACTGCGCGGCCCGATGATGGGCGCCGTCACCGCCGGCTGCGCCAGCAGCCAGGCCAGCGCCACGTCCGCCGGCGCCTCGCCCAGCTCGTTGCAGAACGCCTCGTAACGCACCAGCTGCGGCCGAAGCATTTCGATGCGCGCCTGCACGGTCGCGTTCGCGCGCCGTCCTTCCTCAATCTTGCGCAGCACGCCGCCCAGCAAGCCGCCTCCCAGGGGACTCCAGGGGATGACGCCCACGCCATAGTCCACGCAGGCCGGCAGCAGCTCCATCTCGACCGCGCGTTCGTTCAGGCTGTACTTGCACTGCTCGGTGATCAGCCCGTAGAAGTTGCGTTGTCGCGCAGCCTCGCAGGCCTTGGCGATGTGCCAGCCGGCGAAGTTGCTGCTGCCCACGTAGAGGATCTTGCCCTCGCGCTGCAGCTGCTCCATCCCCTGCCAGATCTCGTCCCAGGGCGTCTCGCGGTCGATGTGGTGCATCTGGTAAATGTCGATGTAGTCGGTCTGCAGGCGCCGCAGGCTGGCCTCGCAGGCGCGGCGGATGTTTAGCGCGGAGAGCTTGCCCTCGTTCGGCCAGTCGCCCATGGCGCCGAACAGTTTGGTTGCCAGCACCACCTTCTCGCGCCGCCCGCCGCCCCGCGCCCACCAGCGCCCGATGATCTCCTCGGTGAGGCCGGCATGGCCCCTGCCCTCGCGCGTACCGTAACGGTTGGCCGTGTCGAAGAAGTTGATGCCGGCCTGCAGCGCCGCGTCCATGATGATGTAACTGTCGGGTTCGCTGCTCATAGGGCCAAAATTCATGGTGCCCAGGCACAGCCGGCTTACTGAGAGGCCGCTGCGACCGGGATGTGTGTACTGCATGATGAACTCCTGTCTGTGTCAGAAACGCATTTGCAAACTATCTTGCTCCCCTTCTCTCTGAAGGGCTCCCGTCGTGAGTGACGGGAAGGGGCCCCGGCCACTTCGAGGCTTCTTTTCTCCCCCTCTCCCTGAGGGAGAGGGGGTCGGGGGGTGAGGGCGGGCACCCACTACAGAATCTACTCCTCGGGCATCCCCGGCGGCGGCACAAGCTCCGGCTCGCCGCTGGACAGCTCGCCCGTCTCGGGATCATAACGGCCGCGCAACTCGTCTGCGATCGTCCCCTCCCACAGCGCGACGCCGCGCGCATAGCCGGCGCGCGCGATCATGTGGGCGGCGACGGGCGCGGTGATGTAAACGAACAGGATGGTCGCCAGCGCGCGCGCGCCGATGCTCAGGTCGTTGAAGTGCAGCGCCACCGCCAGCAGCGAAAAGCTCACCCCCAGCGTCACCGACTTGGTGGTGGCCGACATGCGCATGAACAGGTCCGGCATCCGCACGATGCCCACCGAGCCCACGAACATGAAGAAGGCGCCGGTCAGCAACAGCAGCGCGGTCAACGCCTCGTCAAGGGTCATGCTTCCGGCCTCCTCTGCAGATAGTAGGCGAAGGCGGTCGTGCCGAGGAAGGAAATCAGTGCCAGCACCAGCGCCACGTCCAGCAGCGCCGCCTGGTCGGTGGCGATGGCGTAGGTGGCGATGATGCCGATGCCCAGCGTCACCATCAGGTCCAGCGCCACGATGCGGTCCGGCATGCGCGGCCCGCGCAGCAGCCGCGTCAGCGCCAGCAACAACGAGATGCCCAGCACCGGCAGCACCACATACTGCGCCAGATCAACCAGCGTCATGACCGCACTGCCTTCAATGCATTTCTCGTCAATTTTCTTCCATCTTGCCCCGTTGAAAAACCTTGCTTGCAGCGGGCGTCTCTCCGGAAAGCAAGTGGGCTGACAATCGGAAGTGCAAGGGATATCAGCGATCTCTGTCCTGAATCACGCTTTTCTCCCCTCTCCCTGAAGGGTTCCCGTCGCAAACGGGAAAGGGCTCCCGCGCTAGCGGGACAGAGGGGCCGGGGGTGAGGGCGCATTTGGCAATTTATCGACCTCATGTAAACATGTCCTGCACGCGCCGCTCCAGCCCTTCCTTGATCTCGCGCCGGAATTCCTCCACGTCCGTCACAAACATCGCGTGCACGTAGAGCACGCGCCGGTCGGCGGAGACGTCCAGCGACAACGTGCCCGGCGTCAGCGTGATGAGGTTGGCCAGCGTGATGATCGCCACCTCGTCGCGGATGTCCAGCGGGATGGCCACGATCGCCGGCCGCACGCGGAAGTTCGGCGTCAGCACCTCATAGGCCACGCGCAAATTGGCCTGTATCAGCAGCGCCAGAAAGTAGGCCCAGAAGCCCAGCGTTCGCGGCACCCGCGTGACGTAACGCTGGCAGCCCAGCGCCCCGCGCGCCAGCAGCAACACCAGGAAGCCCACCACGAAGCCGCCGCCCACGTTGGCCAGCGTCAGCTCGCCGCTCAGCGCCGCCCACACCAGCGCCATCATCACGTGCACCAGCAACCAGTTCACGGCCCCTCCCCCAACACCGCGGCAATGTACTGCTCCGGGTTGAGCAGCTGCGCCGCCGCCTGTTGCGCCAGCTCGAAGACCGGCCCGGCAAACAGGCTGATGGCGACGGTCAGCCCCGTAAGCGCCAGCACCGGAACGTACAGCGCGCGCCGTTCCGCAGTGCGCAGCGGCGCAATTGCCGGCCCGTGCGCCGGCGCGGCGCCCCAGAAGGCACTGGCCCAGATGCGCATCATGGAGAACAGCGTCAGCAGGCTGACCAGCAGGGCGATCGCCGCCACCAGCCACAGACCCTCTGCCAGCATGGCCTGCAACAGTACCAGCTTGGGCCAGAAGCCGGAGAGCGGCGGCACGCCGGAGAGCGCCAGCGCCGGCACCAGGAAGAGCAGCGCCAGACCCGGGTGACTCTGATACAGCCCGCCCAGGCGCGCCAGCTGCATGGAACCGCCCACCCGTCGCACAATGCCGCTGACCAGGAAGAGCGTGGCCATCACGATGACGTGATGCACCATGTAGAAGTAGGCGCCGGCCAGCGCCAGCGGCCGGTACAGCGCCAGACCCAGCACGATGTAGCCGATATGGCTGATGATGTTGAAGGACAGGATGCGCCGGATTTCGTTGCGCGCCACCGCGCCCAGCACACCGCTCAGCATCGTCAGCGCCGCCCCCGCCAGCAGCAGCCCGTGCGTCCACGCCGTGTCCTGCACGAACAGCAGCGTGAAGACGCGGATCATCGCGTAAACGCCCACCTTGGTCAACAGGCCGGCGAATATGGCCGAGACCGGCACCGGCGGCGTGTGGTAGGAAGCCGGCAGCCAGAAGTAGAGCGGGAACATGGCCGCCTTGATGCCGAAGGCGATCATGAAGAAGATGGCCACCGTCGTCACCGGCAAACCCGGCTCCGCCGCGCGCAGGGCCTGCGCCAGCGCGGCCATGTTCAGCGAGCCGGTCATGCCGTAAAGGAAGCCGATGCCCGCCAGGAAAAAGGCCGAGACCAGCAGGTTGAGCGCGAAGTACTTGACCGAGCCTTCCAGCTGCGCCCGACTGCCGCCCAGCGCCAGCAGGGCGAAGGAGGCGATCAGCATAATCTCGAACCACACGTAGAGGTTGAAGAGGTCGCCGGTGAGGAAGGCGCCGCACATGCCCGTCAGCAGGATGAGGAGCAGCGGATAATAGCCGAAATGTTCGTTGGCCTTGTTCATGCTGCCGAAGGAGTAGACGACCACCGCCAGGCCGACGATGGCGGCCATCAGCACCATGATCGCCCCCGGCAAATCCGCCACCAGCACGATGCCGAAGGGCGCCGGCCAGTTGCCCACATTCGTGCTCAGGATGCCTTGCTCGCCCACCGTCGTCAGCAGCGCCAGCGCCGCAAACAGCAGCCCCACGCTGCCCGCCAGCGCCAGAAAACGGTGCAGCACCCGGTTGCCCCAGTTCAGGATGGACAGTATCGCCATCAGAAAGGGAATGAGGATCGGCAGAACGAGCAGAACGTTCAGGCCAGCCTCCGGGTCAACATAAGGGGTCCAGGGGAGTGAGGGCCACGCCCCTCCAGAAAACTTTCTCCCCTCTCCCTGAGGGAGAGGGGCCGGGGGTGAGGGCGGCCACGCAGCATTTCTCTCCGTCCACTACTTTTCTCCCCCTCTCCCTGAAGGGCTCCCGTCGTGAGCGACGGGACAGGGCTCCCGCGCTAGCGGGACAGAGGGGCCGGGGGTGAGGGCGGCCACGCAACACCGCCAGCAAGCGAGCGCCTCTTCCACCATTCATCAAGCCTGCAAATCCGGCCGGTCGCTGGCCGTCACCTGATCCAGGTCATCATTGTCAACCGCCTGATAGGCACGTTTGACCAGCACCAGCGCGAAGGCCTGCAAGCCGAATCCAATCACAATCGCCGTCAGAATCAGCGCCTGCGGCACCGGGTCGGCGAAGGGTTCCAGCACGCTGTGCGCCCCCTCCTTCACCAGCGGCGGCCTGGCCCGCGTCAGCCGGCTCACGGTGAAGATGAGCAGGTTGCTGGCGTAGCCCAGCAGCACCAGCCCGGCGATCAGCTTGACCATGCTGCGGCGCAGCATCATGTAGAGCCCCGCTGCGTAGAGCGCGCCAATCACGAAGGCCAGCGCGACTTCCACCTAGTCTTCCTCCTCGTCCGCCTCGGCCATCGCAAAGACGATGGTTAGCGTCACGCCGACGACCACCAGCAGCACGCCGCTGTCGAATAGCAACACGCTGCTGATTTTGCCGATCACCGGCAGCTCTACCGAAGTCCACTGCGCCGTCAGAAAGGGTTGCCCGGCGAACAGCCCCGGCAGGCCGCTGGCGAAGGCGAAGAGCAGACCCAGGCCAATCAGGCGAAAGGTGCTGCGCCGCAGCGCTTCGCGCGCTCGGTTGAAGCTGGTGGCGAAGGCGTAAAGCGCGAAGGCTGACGCCGCCACCAGCCCGCCCACGAAGCCGCCGCCGGGTGCGTCATGGCCGCGCAGCAGCAGGAAGAGCGAGAACAGCAGCATCAGCGGGAAGATGAGCCGCGTGGCGACCGCGAGAATGATCGAGGTCATGGATCGCCCCCGCTGTCCTCTTCGGCGTCGCGCCCCGGCCGCAGCTTGAGCAGCGCGAAGATGCCGATGGCGGCGATGCCCAGCACCGTGATCTCGCCCAGGGTGTCAAAGCCGCGGAAGTCAACGAGGATTACGTTGACGACGTTGTGGCCGTGACCCAGCGGTTCGCTGACGCTTGCGAACCAGGCCTTCAGCGGCGAAACAAGCGGCGCGTCGGTGATCACCAGAATCATCAGCGTCATCGCCGCCCCCGCCAGCCCCGCCACCACGCCGTCGCGCAGCAGCACGCGCCGCGACGAGAGCAGCGCCATGCCCGGCAGGCGGTAAAGCACCAGCACGAAGAGGATTACGCCCAGGGTCTCGATCGCGAACTGCGTCATTGCCAGGTCCGGCGCGCCGAAGAGGATGAAGACGATGGCCGTGCCGAAGCCCACCACCCCCAGCGAGATGATCAGCACCAGCAGCGAGCTGGCGCGCATCGCGCTGGCCAGCCCGGCGAGGATCACCAGCACCAGAATGATCTCGTGGAAGCGCATGTCCGCCAGGCGCGCCAGCAGGTCCGCCGGCAGCGCCAGCCCGCCGCGCGCCGCCCAGGTCAGCGCCAGCAACAGCAACCAGGCAATGACAATCGTGAGCACATATGAGCGCAGGCGGCCGTTCTGCTGCCACGCGGTGATGCGTTCCGCCTGACGCGGCAGCGCCTCCAGCATCCGCCAGAAACCGCGCTCCGGCCCGAGCCGCGGCCCCGCGTCCAGCCATGCCAGCCAGGGCGTCAGCGTCACCCGTCGCCGGAACAGCAGGATGCCGGCGACGAGGGTCAGCGCGCTCAGCAACACCATCGTGTTTATGCTTCCCGGCAGCAGGAAGAGATGCAGCGCAGCCGGCGCGCCGTAAATCGCCGTGGCCGCCCCGCTGGCCAGCTCAGCCGTCACATCCGGCAGCAGCCCCAGCGCCAGACCCAGGCCGGCCAGCAACAGCGGCCCCGCCCACAGCCCGACGCCTGGCGCGTGGAAGTGCTCGTAACGCAGCGGCTCGCCGCGGAAGGGCCGCAGCAGCATCTGTTGCGCCACGTAGACGAAGACGACGTTGCCCGCCAGCAAGAGCAGCGTCAGCAGCCCGGCGCCCGCACCGCTCAACAGCGAGGCCTCGTAGATGATCTCCTTTGCTGCGAAGCCGACCAAGAAGGGCAGGCCGGCCATGGAGAGCGCCGCCAACGTCGCCGCCAGCGCGCTGGTCGGCATCGCGCCCGCCAGCCCGCGCAGCCGCCGCAAATCGCGCGTGCCGGTCGCGTGGTCGATGGCCCCCGCCACCATGAACAGCGCGCCCTTGTAGAGCGCGTGCGCCAGCAGGTAGAGCGTCGCCGCCTCAATTGCCAGCTTCGTCCCCAGCCCCAGCAACGTCACCAGCAACCCCAGCGAGCTGACCGTCGAGTAGGCCAGCATGCGCTTCATATCATCCTGCTTCAGCGACAGGTAGCCGCCCAGCAGCAGGGTGACCAGGCCGGTGACCATGAAAATCAGGCTCCACTCGTTCGTGCCCGCCAGCGCCGGACTCAGCCGCGCCAGCAGGTAGACGCCGGCCTTGACCATGGTCGCCGAGTGTAGGTAGGCGCTGACCGGCGTCGGCGCCGCCATCGCGCCCGGCAGCCAGAAATGAAAGGGAAACTGGGCCGACTTGCTGGCCGCGCCCAGCCACAGCAGCAGCAAGATCGGCAGATACAGCTCGCTGCCCTGCAAGCTGCTGGCCTGCGCCGTCAGCGCCGAAATCTCCCAGCTGCCGCCCACCAGGCCAATCAGCACGAAGCCTGCCAGCAACGCCAGCCCGCCGCCCGCCGTGACGATCAGCGCCTGCAGGGCCGCCGCCCGCGAGCGCTCTTCATGAAAATGCCAGCCGATCAACAGGAAGGAGGTGACACTGGTCAGCTCCCAGAAGACGAAGAGCGCAATCAGGTTGTCCGACAGCACCAGCCCCAGCATCGAGGCCATGAAGGCCAGCAACAGGGCGTACAGCCGGCCGGCCGACGCCGCGCCCTGCATGTAGCCGCCGGCGTAAATGAGGATCAGCGCGCCCACGCCGCTGATGATCAGCGCCATCAGCAGCGACAGCCCGTCCAGCCGGAACGTCAGTGCCACCCCTGGCAGCGGCGACCAGGGCCACTGCTCAATCAGGCCCGTCCCCAGCGCCGCTTCCGCGTTGCGCAGGAACCAGAGGAAGAGCCCGGCCGGCAGCAACGCCAGAATCGCGCCGCTGTAACGCGGCACCTGACGCGCCACCGCTGGCGCGAGCACGGCCAGCACAAACCCGGCCAGCACCGCGTTCAGCATGGACGGGCCCGGACGCAGCAATCCCTCGCAAGGCGGATGAGTATATGGGCCATCTTCAGTGGTTCAGACTCTTTCGGCATCACAAGCCCGCGATTATAGCAACTGCCCCCCGCCAGCGCCGACCAGTCTCGCAGCCCTCACCCCAAATCCCGCTGTCCCGTTTGCGATGGGAGCCCTTCTCAGGGAGAGGGAAGAACATCTTTCTCGTCAATCCGGCTGTTAAAGTCCCTCTCCCGGCGAAGGGCTCCCGCGATGAGCGGGAAAAGGGATTTAGGGTGAGGGCAGCCATCAGCCTTTCACTTCCCGACTCCAGTAAATGCCAGCTCTTTGGCCCGCGCGCAAAACCCTGTACAATCGCTTCAACCATTAATCCGCAGGGAGACGCGCGATGAAGCTGAAATGGTACGGACAGGCCTGCTTCCTGGTCACGGCCGAGGACGGCACGTTGATCGTGACCGACCCCTACACGCCCGAGACCTCCGGTTACTGCCCGCTGCGCGAGGCCGCCGACGTCGTCATCCGCTCCTCGGACAATGACGACTTCCACTGCCGCGCCGATCTTGTGCCCGGCGAGCCGGAGGTGCTGACCGCGCTGGACGTCGCCCGCGCCGGCGGCGAGCAGAGCGCCCACGGCATCACCTTCCACTGCATCGAGGCCATGGAGGCGCTCAACCATCGCTTCCACGATCCCGACCAGAACGGCATGTTTCGCTTCACCGTCGATGGCGTCAGCATCGGCCACATGGGCGACGTCGGCAACCCGCTCAGCGCGGCGCAGATCGACTTCTTCCGCGGCGTCGACGTGCTGCTGGTGCTCACCGGCGGCCACCCCACTATCGAGCTCGACGACCTCAAGACCGTCATCGACGAGGCGCAGCCGAAACTGGTCGTGCCCATGCACTTCCGCACGCTCAGCTACCGCCCGCGCGGCATCTACTGGCTGCCCACCTTCCTCAAGTACTTCGACGAGGACGCTGACGTCGACTTCGCCCTCGACTGTGAGGCCGTCATCACCCAGGGCTCGCTGCCGGAAAGCACGCGCGTGCTGGTACTGGACTACGTGAAGTAGAGAGCGGCCCTCACCCTAAACCCCTCTGTCCCGCCGCTCACGACGGGACAGAGGGGGTTGGGGGGTGAGGGCAGGAAATCATCGCCTCTCCCTGAAGGGCTCACGACGGGATAGCGGGAAAAGGTTTGGGGGTGAGGGCTCTTACTCGCTTCCCCTACCCCTCAAACAGACTCTCGCCCCGGTGCAGGCGCCGCGCCACCCGCCAGGTCTGACCCTGCGCCCGCACCGTCGGCGAGTGCGCCGCCAGATAGCGCGCCGCCGCCAACAGCACGTGCGTGCCTTCCGCGCCCGGCCCCAGCAGCCGATGCTGCCGCATGGCCGTCTCGACCGTCTGTATGGTGTGGAAGTCACGATCCTCGCGCAGCAGCAAACGCCCCAGCATGGCCAGCATCGGCGCCGGCTCGCCCTCCGCGTGGAAGTACTGCGCCACCAGCGCGCCGGCCTGGTTCACCTGTTGCTGGTTGTTCAGCAGCCCGGGCAGCGCCGCCAACGTCTCATGCGCCGGAGGCGTGGCCCCGTTCGGCTGCGGAATGCGCGCCGCCGGGATGTTCAGGAAGCGGTCCAGATATACGCTCATGGCCGCGTCCAGCACGCCGCGCAGCAGCTCGACCGAGGGCGCGCGCCGCAGCCCCTGCTCGATGGCGTTGGCGAAGGTGAAGCTGTGCAGCGCCGTGTCCCAGTCGCCGAATTCATTGCTGGTGTGGAAGCGCGCGATGCGCAGCGCGGCCGCATACGAGACCGTCGAGGCCAGTTCCACCATCGTCGCGCCCTCGCGCAAGGCATCGACCATCGCATTCAGTGTGGCTGCCGGGTCGTCGTCCAGCAGCAGCCGAGCCAACGCGCTACGCCCCGTCCAGGCCTTCCCCCGCCCCGTTGCCAACGCCGCCGGCAACTGTTCGAAAGCCGCTTCCAGCAGCGCCACCAGGTCAATCGGGTAACGCCAGGCATTGTCCTCTTCCATGCGCCGCGCCTGTGCATAACCGCGCACCAGGCTGGTCAGGGCAGACGCCGCCTGCCCGTCGCCGACATGATCCAGCGCCTCGAAGGCCTTGTTGGTGAAATCCGCCGGGTGCCCCACGTCAATGTAGCGGTGGTCAGTCACGGCGGCGAAGAGCATGTCCGCCATCTGCGCGCGCGTGGCGCCGGCGTGCAGCGCGGAGATGACGCAGCGTTCCGCGCCCTCATCGTCGCGCACCTCGACGAACTGCCGCAGCCAGCCTTTCAGCGTGCCAATGTCGCTGGCCGCGCCGGGTAGCGGCCGGATGGCAAAGCGCGGCGGCTCGCCGCTGACCTCGTTGGCCACCGCCGCCAGCCCCTGATATAGCGCCCGCGGCCGTTCATCCACGTCCAGTTGCGGCAGCATGTTCTGCATGCAGGTCAACATGGTCAGGCCCTGGCCCCAGCCATCAAGGCGGTTGCGCGTGCCGAATTCCAGGCCGGCGCGGAAGGGCCCCGCCGGATCGTCCTGACCATCCTGCAACAACACCCCCTTGGCGATTACCAGCGACAGGTTGCGCTCCAGTCCTACCTCCAGCCGCTCGCACTGCCGCGCCTGCCGGTCGCCGTTCTGGCGCACATCGACCCACACTTCGCCCTCGCGCAGCTCGACCGGGAAGCTTGGTACGTCGTCTGCAAACAGATCAAAGGTGCCGCCGCTGGCGAGGTCGAAACGTGCGTGATGCCAGTGACAGGTCAGGATGCCGTCGCGCAGCGTGCCGCGGTCCAGCGGAAAGCCCATGTGCGGGCAACGATTGTCGACCGCGTAGACATCGCCTTCATGCAGAAACAGCGCCAGTGTCTGCTCGCCGGCCTGCACTGTCAGATGCCCCGCCTGCTCCAGCACCTTAACACTGGCAACCCGCTGCCAGCCTGCCTCTACTTCAGTTTTCGTCGCAATCATCAATAGTCTCCCTCCAAACTTGCTTTAGCGTAGCACACTTACATCTCCCTGACGCGCCAGCGCCCCGATTTCTTCCCCCGCTCCTGCGCCCTCACCCCCATTGCACAGCCGCGCCCCCGACGCTACAGTCCCTGCCCCATGCAACGCTACCTCAGCCAGCGCCTGCTCGCCCTCCTGCCCACCCTGCTGGGCGTCTCCATCCTGGTCTTCGTGGCCATCCGCCTCATCCCCGGCGACATCATCTCTGCCACCCTCGGCACCGAGGCCGGCATGCTCACCGAGACCCAGCGCGCCGCCCTCGAGCGCTACTACGGCCTTGACCAGCCACCGCTGCAGCAGTACTTCGTCTGGCTCGGCGAGGCCCTGCGCGGCAACCTCGGCCACAGCATCCGCCACGGCCAGCCCGTGCTGCAGCTCATCCTCAGCCGCTTCCCGCTCACCCTCGAGCTGGCCCTGCTCTCCGTGCTGCTGGCCCTGCTGACCGGCCTGCCGCTCGGCCTGCTGGCTGCGTTGCGCCACAACACCTGGCTGGATCTGGCCGGACGCCTCTTCGCCCTGCTCGGCCTCGCCATCCCCAACTTCCTGCTCGGCACCCTGATCATCTTCATCCTCTCCGTCGGCTTCAACATCCTGCCCAACGCCGGCGATTACGTGAAGCTGCACGAAGACCCCCTGCGCAACCTGCAGCAGCTCTTCTTTCCCGCCCTTACCCTCGGCTTCGCCTTCGGCGCCTCCGTCATGCGCATGACGCGCTCCTCCCTGCTGGAAGTGCTGCGCGAAGACTACGTGCGCACGGCGCGCAGCCGCGGCCTGCCGGAGCGCAGCGTCATCCTGCGCCACAGCCTGCGCAACGCCCTCATCCCCGTGCTGACGCTGATCGGTATCGAGCTCGGCTACCTGCTCGGCGGCGCCTTCATCGTCGAGCAAATCTTCGCCCTGCCCGGCCTTGGCCGCCTCACCATCAACGCCATCGGCCAGCGTGAATACGCCCTCGTGCAGGGCGTCGCCCTCTTCGTGGCCCTCACCTTCCTGCTGCTCAACCTGTTCATCGACCTGCTCTACGCCCTCATCGACCCGCGCATCACGCTGGCGCGCCATGGCTGAGCTCCGGCAAGCGCGCAAAAGAGAAACTCCCCCTCACCGGGATACAAAAGCCCCTCTCCCTGAGGGAGAGGGGTTTGGGGTGAGGGCCGCGCCTCCTGCATCCACACACAGATTCGAAATCATTCGCCGTCTCGGCCGCAATCGCAGCGGCGCCGCCGGTCTGCTGCTGGTGCTGATCTTCATCCTCGTCGCGCTGGCCGGCTTTCTCGGCCTGACGCCGCGCCCGCCTGCCGCGCAGGTCATGACCCACCGCCTCGCCCCGCCTTCGGCCGAGTTCCCCATGGGCACCGACCTCTTTGGCCGCGACATCGCCAGTCGCCTCATCAGCGGCGCCGCCGTCTCCCTGCGCGTGGCCATCATGGCCGTGGCCCTCGCCGGTGGACTCGGCGCGACGATCGGAGTCCTCGCCGGTTACGCCGGCGGCCGCGTCGATCACGTCCTCATGCGCCTGATGGACGTGCTCTTCGCTTTCCCCGCCCTGCTGCTGGCCCTCGTCGTCGTCACCGTGCTGGGGCCCGGTCCCGCCAACAGCGCCCTCGCCATCGCCATCGTCTACCTGCCCATCTTCGCCCGCGTCGCCCGCGGCCCGGTGCTCTCGGTCAAGCAGCTGGACTTCGTGCTGGCGGCGCGCTGCCTCGGCGTGCGACCTCTGGGCGTTCTGCTGCGCCACGTCCTGCCCAACGTCACCGCGCCGCTGATCGTGCAGGTCAGCCTGGCCCTCTCCTGGGCCCTGCTCACCGAGGCCGCCCTCAGCTATCTCGGTCTGGGCACCCGCCCGCCCGCCGCCAGCTGGGGCGTCATGCTCAGCGAAAGCCGCGCCCTCGCCGAGCGCGCGCCCTGGCTCATGATCTTCCCCGGCCTCGCCATCATGTCCGGCGTGCTCGGCTTCAACCTGCTTGGTGACGGCCTGCGCGACGTGCTCGACCCCCGCCTCCGTGGCCGCCACAGCGCCGCCTGAGGGACTATCTTTCCGCCCTCACCCTATAGGCCTTGTCCCCCTCCGACGCGGGAAAAGGGGGTTGGGGGGTGAGGGCGGCCCGACCCCGCTGGTTGAACCAACTCCCCAAATGCTGTAAGGTGTTCCTGGCAGTCACGGAGGTATGCATGCCAGGTTTATCTGACAAGGAACGTCCAGTATTCCGGGGCCTTAGCTGGCACCGCCACGACAATTATTCCTTCTTCATCCCCCTCGACTGGCACAAGTTTGCCTGGGCAGACGGCCGTGAGGGCGTCATCTACGGCCCAGATGCGGAAGACGACCAGACAATTTTCGGCGCGCAGCATGTGGACCTCGGCTTCGACATCCGCGCGGAAGACGAGGAAGCAATCGCCGAAGGTTTTTTCGGCTCCATTGATTCTCTCCCCGGCGTGGACATTGAATCACGCGAGCAGGAGGTCCTCTACGGCCCGCGCATTCATCTTCAGGCGCGCTTCTGCTTCGACGACGGGGGCCAGACGCGCAAACGCTGGGTGCGCGGCCTCTACCGCCATAAATTCCAGGTCCTGCTCACCGCCCAGGGCGCCACGCCGGAAAAGTTCCACTACTGGCTGCCCATGTTTTTCGAGGCCATGATGACCGCCGGCGTGCACCTGCAGAAGCCGGAAGAAGCCGACCTCGACGCCGAAAACATCTCGGGCTTGCCCGGTTAACTCTCCAGCCAGCCGAACGGGAAAACAGGTCTGGCGCTTGTCGCCACCTCTGTGGCGGACGGGAATGACGAAACGCCTGGCTGACGATGCACTGGCTGCGCGACGGCACCCCCCCCGGACGAAAGAGAAGTTGCCAATCGGAAAACTCATGTTATAATCAATTCATCGGCACCTTAAGTGAATGTTTTAAAAACAGTCGCGCATGCCAGACTATTCAACGATCCGGCGACCCGTCTTTCACGGCCCTGACAGGAAACGGCTGGGGTTCTGCTCCTTGCTGATGCCGCTCACCAGCCAACACGCGCGCTTGCCCTCTGGTTTTAAATCCACGACCGTGCTTCCTCCCCCCCAAACAACCCAGATGCTTTACAGTTGGCGCCCCAATCTCAACGGGCGCTTTCAGGCGTCGAAATTCACCTGACGCAACCTCCTGCATCGCCGACATCGCTATAGCAACCACCTGCATCGCTGACTTCGCTTTAGCAACTGCCTCTGTCGCTGACTTCGCCTAAGTCAGCATGCCGGTACTTCGTCGGTCAGCAGAGAGGAGTTTGCCTTTGACGTCATATCGCAGACCTCATCGAACGAAGGACGAACGAGACAAGGGAGATAAATAATGAATAACCAGTTGAACAGACGTGACTTTCTGAAACTCGCGGCCGGCAGCGCTGCCGGCGCCATAACCGCCACTGCCTTGCCTGCCCTGGCCGGGCCGGCACGCCAGATGGCCTTCAAAGAGGCGCCCATGCTCGCCGAACAGGTCGCTGCCGGCGCCCTGCCACCCGTCAACGAGCGCATCCCGCTCGATCCACGCGTACTAACACCCTACGAGGACATCGGACAATACGGCGGTACCTTGCGGCGGGGCTTCAAGGGTATGTCCGACCGTTGGGGCATTATCAAGCTGATCGAGGAAATGGCGATCGAATGGTATGCGCCGGCAACCGGGGCCATCACTCTCGCGCCCAACTACATCGCCGGCTGGACGCAAAACGAGGACGCTACCGAATACACCTTCACCATCCGCGAAGGACTGAAATGGTCCGATGGCACGCCCTTTACCACCGAGGCGGTCCAGTTTTGGTATGACGAAGTGTTCCTGGGTGAACTGTCCAGCCCCCAGCAACAGTTGATGCCCGGCGGCGTACTCATGGAACTGGAGGTCGTCGACGAGCTCAGCTGGACCGTGCGCTTCGCCCAGCCCGTGCCGCTGCTGCCCATCAACATCGCCAAGAACACCATGGGCCCGCCCGGCGGCCCCACCATGGCCGCTCCCGGTCACTACCTGCGCGAGTTCATGCCGCAATACACCAGCGACCAGAGCAGGATTGACGCGGCCATGGAGGCCAATGGTGTGCAGACCTGGATTGAGCTGTTCGGCGGCAGTGGCAGGCTGCGGGGTCCCGTCGCCTTCTTCTTCCGCAACCCGGAACTGCCCGTTGTCGGCGCCTGGCGCAGTACCAACCAGCCTGTCGAAGACCCCTACCTGATGGAGCGTAACCCCTACTACCACCAGGTCGACCCGGATGGCAACCAGCTACCCTACATCGACACCATCGAAAACGCGCTCTTCGCTGACAACACAGTCTTTGACCTGTGGATTGCCCAGGGCTTGATCGACTTCCAGATGCGCCACGTCGGCGCTGCCGGCTACACCTTCTACAAGGAAAACGAAGAGGTTGGCAACTATCGCGTGCTGCGCTGGCGCAATGCCTCGACCAACGGCTACCACCCGAACATCAACCATTCTGACCCGCAACTGCGGGCGCTCTTCGATGACGCCCGCTTCCGTGAAGCCATGTCGATTGCCATCAATCGTGAGGAAATCAGCGAGTTGGTCCACGACGGCCTTGCCAAACCGCGCCAGGCCTCGCCCGTCAGCGGTTCGCCCAACTACGATCCGGAGTTCGAAACGCGCTGGGCGGAATACGACCCGGCGCGCGCCATGGCCCTGCTGGATGACATCGGCCTGGCCAGCGATGACGAGGGCTTCCGCCTGCGCCCGGACAACGGCCAGCGCGTCAGCTTTGCCATCATGCATCGCTCGCAGACCGGTTCCCCCGGCGCGGACGAGGCCGGTCTGGTGCAGGACTACTGGCGCGCCATCGGCCTTGACGTCATCCAGGACGTCGTGGAGCGCTCTCTTTACGAGGAACGCGTGCGTACCGGCGACGTGGACGTCGGTGTCTGGGGCGTCGACCGCAGCTCCATCGTCATCGCCGATCCGGGCCGCTTGCTCGGCACCGTGGACGACGGCCCCTGGGCCCCGCTCTACGGTCACTGGTACCTGGGCGAGGCCTCCATGCGCAAGAAGGAGGAACCGCCGGCCGACCATCCCATCCGCGAAATCTGGCGCCTGTGGGACCTCACGCGCGTCGAGCCGGACGAGGCGCAACGCAACGCATACTTCCAGCAAATCGTGGACGTCCACAAGGCGCATCCCTACATGATTGGTACGGTTGGCGAGGGCACCACAGTGGTCATCGTCTCCAGCAACCTCTATAATGTACCTGACGGTTTCATCAACGACGACACCCTGCGCAGCCCGGCCAACGCCCAGCTGACCCAGTTCTCCTACCGCCAGAGTTAATCCACATTGCCCCCGTGCGAATGCGCGGGGGCTTCCTTTCACGTCGGTGGGCTGAGAAAATGATAGCCCCGCAACCCATTTGCTGGTATGCTCCTGCTACTATCAGCTGGTTGGAAAGGCACAGGCATTGCTGCGCTTCATCGTGCGTCGCGCCATCATCGCCGTCTTCACCATGGCCGCCATCTCGGTCGTCGCCTTCCTCATCATCGAGCTGCCGCCGGGCGATTACCTCACGTCCTACGCGGCCACCCTCGCCGAACAGGGCGATATCCTCTCCGAAGAGCGACTCGAGCAAATGCGCGTGGCCTACGGCCTCGGTGAACCGATACCCACCCGCTACATCAAGTGGATCACCGCCATCGTGCTGCGCGGCGACTTCGGCCGTTCCCTGGAATGGCGTATTCCGGTCAACCAGATTATCTGGAACCGCATCGGCTTTACGATACTGATCAATATCTCCACCATCATCTTCGTCTGGAGTGTGGCCATCCCCATCGGCGTTTATTCCGCCACCAGACAGTATTCACCGGGCGATTACATCGCGACCTTCTTCGGCTTCCTCGGCCTTGCCATCCCCAACTTCATGCTGGCCCTGGTGCTGATGTGGATCGGCTTCTCTGTGTTCGACCAGCACGTCGGCGGCCTCTTTTCACCGGAATATCGCGACGCGCCATGGGACCTGAACAAGTTCATCGACCTGCTCAATCATCTGTGGATTCCCATGGTCGTGGTCGGCACTGCCGGCACCGCCGGCCTCATCCGCACCATGCGCGCCAACATGCTCGATGAAATCACCCAGCCTTACGTCGAAACCGCCCGCGCCAAGGGCCTTGCCGAATGGCGTTTGATCTGGAAGTACCCTGTGCGCGTCGCCCTCAACCCCTTCATCAGCACCATCGGCTACGCCCTGCCCGAACTCGTCGGCGGCGTCGTCATCGTCGCCGTCGTGCTCAACCTGCCAACCATCGGCCCCATTCTGCTGCGCTCCCTGCTCTCGCAGGACATGTTCCTTGCTGGCGCCATCATCCTCATCGTCAGCGTGCTGACCATCATTGGCACGCTCATCTCTGATATTCTGCTCGCCATTATCGATCCTCGCATCCGTCTCGAATAGGCCTGGAGTCCTGACATGGCACTCGAGAAAGCCCGGCTGACCGCAGCCGCCTCCGCGCACGACCCGCTGGAAGATCGCGACATGATCGCTATCGCCACGCCGCGCCAGCTGATGTGGTGGAAGTTCCGCAAACATCGCGTTGCCCTCATGAGCGTGTTCATCCTCGCCATCCTCTACCTGCTGTGCATGATCTTCCCCGAGTTCGTTTCGCATCAGAACCCAAATGGTGTCAGCGCCGCCTGGAAGAACGTGCCCTCCCAAACGATCACCTTCATTGACGCCGATGGCAATTTCTCGCTACGCCCCGGCGTCTACGGCCTGAAGACCGTGCGCGATCCCGAGACCCTGCGCCGCAGCTACGAGGTCGATACTTCCGTCCGGCATCCGCTCTACTTCTTCACGCCTGGCGTGCCCTACAAACTCTGGGGTATCTTTGCGACAGACATTCATCTGTTTGGCCTCGGTCCTGATGCCGACCCCAATGCCGTCTATTTCCCGCTCGGTTCGGACCGACTCGGCCGTGACATGTTCTCGCGTATCGTCACCGGCGGTCGTGTCTCGCTCTCCATCGGTCTCGTCAGCGTCTTCCTCAGCCTGATCCTCGGTATCATCCTCGGCGGCATCTCGGGCTACTACGGCGGCCAGGTGGACAACCTCATCCAGCGCATCATCGAGTTCATTCGCTCCATCCCCTCCATTCCGCTGTGGATGGGGCTTAGCGCCGCCCTGCCACCGCAATGGCCCCAGGAGTGGCGTTACTTCGGCATCACCATCATCCTCTCCGCCATCGGCTGGACCGGACTCGCGCGTCAGGTGCGTGGTCGTTTCCTCGCCCTGCGCACCGAAGACTTTGTCCTCGCCGCCCGCCTCGGCGGCGCCGGCGACCGGCGCATCATCCTGCGTCACATGGTGCCTTCCTTCACCAGCCACCTCATCGCCTCGCTGACCCTCTCAATCCCCGGCATCATTCTCGCCGAGACAGCCCTCAGCTTCCTCGGCCTCGGCCTCAAGCAGCCCATCATCAGCTGGGGTGTCCTGCTGCAGGAAGCCCAGAACGTACGCACCGTCGCCCTCGCCCCCTGGCTGCTGATTCCAGGCCTCGCTGTGGTCATCACCGTGCTCGCTTTCAACTTCCTCGGCGACGGCCTGCGCGACGCCGCCGATCCCTTCAGTCGCTGAGCCGCCACGGGAGCCAACCATGACCGACACGCTGCTCGAGGTACGTAATCTCCACGTCAACTTCTACCTGACCGAGGGGACCGTGCACGCTGTCGCCGGCGTCAACCTCAGCCTGCAAAACGGCAAGACGCTCGGCGTCGTCGGTGAATCGGGCTGTGGCAAGAGCGTCACCGCCCGCGCCATCCTCAACATGGTGCAGCGGCCAGGACGCATCGACCAGGGCGAGATCCTCTGGTATGGCGACCCTGACCACCCGCTCGATATCGCCAGTCTTGACCCCAAAGGCCAGGAAACCCGCAATCTGCGCTGGGGCGAGATCGCCATCATCTTCCAGGAACCGATGACCTCGCTCAGCCCGGTGCACACCATCGGCAACCAGATGATCGAGGCCATCCGCCTGCATCGCAATGCCGGCAAGGCAGAGGCCACCGAACATTCCATCGAGCTGCTGAACCGCGTCGGCCTCGCGCAGCCGGCGCGCCTGCTGCATACCTATCGCCACGAACTCAGCGGCGGCATGCGCCAACGCGTCATGATCGCCATGGCCCTCACCTGCAGCCCGCGCCTGCTCATCGCTGACGAGCCCACCACCGCCCTCGACGTCACCACCCAGTCGCAGATCCTCGACATCATGCGCGACCTGCAGGATGAGTTCGGCATGGCCATCCTCTTCATCACGCATGATCTCGGCGTCATCGCCGAAATGGCCGACGACGTGGCCGTCATGTACCTCGGCAAGGAAGTTGAGGTCGCCGACGTCGACACTATCTTCCACCACGCCGCCCATCCCTATACCCAGGCCCTGCTGCGCTCTATCCCGCGCCATGACATCGTCACCGAGCGCCTCGAATCCATCCTCGGCAACGTGCCCGATCCCTACAACATCCCGCCCGGTTGCGCCTTCCACCCCCGTTGCAACCACTACGTGCCGGCGCAGTGCGCCAGCCCGGAACTGGTGCAGGTCGGCAACGGCCAGTGGGCGCGCTGCGCCCGCGTCCACGAAATCCTGTCCGCCACCAGCAGAAAGCCCACCTCATGAGCAGCGACAACGGAACGCTCCTGCGCGTCCGCGATCTGCGCAAGTATTTCCCCATCTGGAAGCGCAGCCTCTTCGGTCGCAAGCTCACCGGCCACGTGCGCGCCGTCGATGGCGTCAGCTTTGATATCGCCCGCGGCGAGGTGCTGGGCCTCGTCGGCGAAAGTGGCTGCGGCAAGACCACCACCGGCCGCGTCATCCTGCGCGCCGATACGCCCACCGGCGGCGAAATCTTCTTCACGCGGAGCGAGCAGGAAGAAATCGACCTGGCTCAGCTCGACCGCGATCAACTGCAGCCCATCTGGCAGAATATCCAGCTCATCTTTCAGGATCCCTACTCCTCGCTTAACCCGCGTATGACCCTGGAACAGATCGTCAGCGAGCCGCTGCGCAACTACAACGTGCTCGAGGGCAGCGCCCTGCGCGACCGCGTGGCCGAGCTGCTGCTGCTCGTCGGCCTGCGCCCCGAAGTCATGTCGCGCTATCCGCACGCCTTCAGCGGCGGCCAGCGTCAGCGCATCGGTATCGCCCGCGCCCTCGCTCTAAACCCGCAACTGATCATTTGCGACGAGCCCGTCTCCGCCCTCGACGTCTCCATCCAGGCGCAGATCCTCAACCTGCTCAAGGACCTGCAGCAGGAATTCAACCTCACCTACCTCTTCATCTCCCACGACCTCAGCGTCGTGCGCCACCTCTGCGACCGCGTGGCCGTGATGTACGTCGGCAAAATCGTCGAAATCAGCGACACCGACAAGCTCTTCACCGAGACGCAGCACCCCTACACCGAGGCCCTGCTCGCCTCTGCGCCCACGCCCGACCCGCGCGTCAAGCGCAGCAACGTGCGCCTGCAGGGCGAAGTCGCCGACCCCGCCAACCCGCCCACCGGCTGCTACTTCCACCCGCGCTGCGTCCATGCCCGCGAACGCTGCCAGACGGAAGAGCCGCTGCTGCGCGAGACGCGCCCCGGCCACTGGTCTGCCTGCCACTTCGCCGAAGAACTCGAGCTGGCCACCGTCACCACACCCCCCGTCGATGCCGTGTGAGCGCCGCCCTCACCCACCAATGAACACCAAACCCTGGGATGCTATCGTCCTCGGCGTCGGCGGTATGGGTAGCGCGACGCTCTACCACCTCGCCCGCCGCGGCCACCGCGTCCTCGGCCTCGAACAGTTCGGCGTCGCCCACGAAATGGGCTCCTCCCACGGCCTGACGCGCATCATCCGCCTCGCCTATTACGAAGACCCGGCCTACGTGCCCCTGCTGCGCCGCAGTTACGAACTCTGGCGTGAGCTGGAAACAGCCGCTGGCGAACAGCTGCTGCACGTCTGCGGCTCGCTGGATTGCGGCCCCGCCGACAACGAGGTCTTCGCCGGCGCGCTGCGCTCCTGCCAGCAGCATGACCTGCCGCACGAGGCCCTCGGCAACGCCGAAATTACGGCGCGCTGGCCGGGTTATCGCTTCCCCGCAGCGATCATGGGCCTCTTCCAGCCCGAAGGCGGCTTCCTGCGCCCGGAGGCCTGCATCCGCGCCCACGTGCAGGCCGCACAGGCACACGGCGCCTCACTGCGCATCGGTGAGCGCGTGCTCGACTGGCAGGTCGGCAGTGACGGCCTTGTGCAGCTGCGCACGGACAAGGGCCGCTACCACACCCAGCGCCTCGTCATCAGCGCCGGCGCCTGGACCGCGCAACTGCTGCCCGAATTGCAGGCCAACGCCTGCCCCGAGCGTCAGGTGCTGCTCTGGCTGCAGCCGCATGAACCGCAGCTCTTCACGCCGCCGCGCTTCCCGGTCTTCAATTGCATGGTCGACGAGGGCCGCTACTACGGCTTCCCGGACTTCGCAGGCCAGGGCTTCAAGTTCGGCCGTTACCACCACCTCGTCGAGGCCGCCGACCCCGACGCGCTCGACCGCGAGCTGGTGACCGACGCGGACGAACAGATACTGCGCGAATTCGCCGGGCGCTATTTCCCGGCAGCCGCCGGCCCCACCCTGCTGCGCAAGGTCTGCATGTTCACCAACACGCCCGACGAGCACTTCATCCTCGACCGCCACCCGCAGCACGACCAGGTGACCTTCGCCGCCGGCTTCAGCGGCCACGGCTTCAAGTTCGCCAGCGTGATTGGTGAAATCATGGCCGACCTCGCCCTGCACGGCGCTACGCGCCACGACATCAACTTCCTGCGTGCCGACCGCGAAATGATCCCTGTAGAAGAAGTGAGCCAGGCGTAGCCTGCTTGCCGCGGGGCACTCGCCCCCCTCCCGAAGGGCTCCCGTCGTGAGCGACGGGACAAGGGGGCGGGGGGATGAGGGCGGGTCCGTCTCAATCTGGCCCTCACCCTAAATCCCTCTCCCTCAGGGAGAGGGACTTTGTTTCTTGAGTAAAGGGAGAGGGCTCCCGCCGTGAGCGACGGGACAAAGGGGGCCGGGGGGTGAGGGCGCCCTAGCCCTTCAGCCCGCCCACCATCAGGCCCTCGATCAGGTAACGCTGACCGAAGACGTAGACGATGACCACCGGCAGCGTCGCCATCACGATCGCCGCCAGCACCACCGAGATGCTGCCGGTCATCATGTAACGCTGCAAATCGTTGATACCCAGCGTGATCGGGAACCTGGATGTCGTGTTCATGAAGATCAGCGGCGTCAGGAAGTCGTTCCACTTGCCGTTGAAGGCCAGCACCGCCAGGATCGCCATCCCCGGCGCCACCATCGGCAGGTAGACGCGGCGGAAGATCTGGAACTGGTTGGCGCCGTCCATCATCGCCGCTTCTTCATATTCCACCGGGATCTGCAGGAAATACTGGCGCAGCAGGAAGGTGCCGAAGGCCGTCGGCAGGGCCGGCAAAATCAGCGACCACAGTGTGTCCGCCAGCCCGAAAACCTTCGAAATGATGATGAACAGCGGGATCAGCGTCGCCTGATAGGGAATCATCATCGTCGCCAGCACGATCCAGAACAGGGCGTCGCGCCCCGGGAAGTACAGCCGCGCAAAGGTGTAGCCCGCCAGCGTGGCCGTCGTCAATTGCCCCAGAACAGTGCACAGCGTCACAAAAAAGCTGTTGCCCATCTGGTATACGAAGGGGATTTCGTCAAAGACCTGAAAATAGTTGCCAAAATACAGGTCCCTCGGAATCCATTCCGGCGGCACCGTGAAGGATTCGGCTGGTGTCCGCAGCGACGTGGTCAGCACCCACACAATCGGCATTATCGTCAGCATGCCGATGGCTAACATAAAGGCCATCGCCAGCCAGTCCGAGGCATTGCGCGGCATCCAGTCCGGGATTCGTTCCACAGCCTCGGCCTCGCCGCTGCGACGGGTAGAAAGCCGCTTGATGACAGTCATGATCGTCTCCCCTCCCCTACTGGTAGAAGACCCAGCGCTTGCTGAGCAGGAACTGGAAGCCGGTCACCGCCAGAATGATCAGAAACAGGACCACTGAAATGCTCGAGGCGTAGCCAAACTCAAGGTTGGCGAAGGCCGTATCGTAGACCATCATCACGGCCGTGCGGCTCGAGTCGCCCGGTCCGCCGCGCGTCATGACGTAGGGCTCGTCGAAGAATTGCAGGAGGCGGATGACGTCAATCACCGTCGCGAAAAGGATCGTTGGGCTCAACAGCGGCAGCGTGATCAGCCACAGCCGCCTCAGCCCGCGCGCGCCGTCCACCGTGGCCGCCTCCAGGATCTCCTTCGGCAAGGCGCTCACCCCACCCAGATAGATGATGAAGGTGAAGCCCAGGTTGCGCCATACCGTCGCCAGCGAGACGCTGAAGCGCACCACGTCGCTGGAGACCAGCCAGCGCACCTTGTCGATGCCAAGGACTCCCAGGTAATAGTTGACGACACCGAAATCTGTGTGAAACAGATAGGACAGGGTGACAGCCACCGAGACGCCCGACAGCAGTACCGGCAGGAACCAGACCGTCCGAAACACATAGGCCAGGCGGCTGCGCGCGAAGCGGTGTACCGACAGCGCCAGGGCGATCGCAAAGACCTCCAGCATACCCACCGTCATCGCCATCATGACGAAGGTGTTGCCGAAGCTGTTTCCAACCAGATCATGTTGAAACAGACGTGTGAAATTTTTCAGGCCGACAAAAACCGGTGGCCGGAATACGTTCCACTTCATGAAGCCCAGGCCGACCGCCACCAGGATCGGGCCCAGTACAAAGACTATCAGACCGATCAGCGTAGGCAACAGGAACAGGATGCCCAGCGCCATGCGCTGGCGTCGGATGCCCTGCACCGTGTCGCCGACCAGCCAGGCGGGCAGCCAGCTTCGCCGGCCGCTGCCCAGGGTCGCCTCAGAAGCCACGCGCAGCCCTCCCGTTTATCGTTTTTCCTGACGACTGGCGACTGTGCAGCTGCACTGCAGGCAACTGCACAGTCGCGTCAACTTGCTTCACAGGACTACGCGTTGCGCGCGTAGAGCTCTTCCATCTCCACCTGCATGTTGTCCAGCGCTTCCTTCGGCGTCTGCTCGCCGCTGGTCGCCAGACTCGTGTAGCGTGTGAAAATGTTGGTCAGTTCCACCACAAACACCGGCTGCGCGATCGGCCCCGTGTCCGGCCGCTCGTCGATCGTGTCGTAAAACACGCGCCAGTTCTCCACGCCCGTTGGCCCGAAGCGCTCTTCAGTGTTCAGCGAACGCCGCGTCGGGGTCGTCAACGGCAGAGGCGAGAAGTGACCCAGGTTGTCCTGAATCTCACGCTTCTTGTAGTGCTTCAGGAAGTCCCAGGCCTGGTCTGCGTGGCTGCCACCATCCAGAATCCACGGGCCGCAGACGCCCAGCTGATGCCGTTGCGACTTCCACTCCGGCCAGAACTGCGTGTCGAAGGAACCCGGTTCCAGGCCGGAGTTGATCAGCCCGCCGGACCAGAAACCGCCCGCCGGCGTCATGCCCAGCTTGTTGGCGCTGAAGAAGCCCAGCAGGGTGTTGCCACCGCCGATTTCCACCGCCGGCGTCAGCCCCTCCTCCGTCAGCGATACCACGAATTCCAGGGTCTCGACCATCGCCGGGTTGTTGGCCTGCGGCGCCGGCCAGCGCCAGCCACCACCGCGCCCCTCGGCGCGCTCGTCGCCCGCATAGAAGGTGTCCCAGAACCATTCGCCGCCGGGCGCCCGCTCTTCCACCAGCACGTTGGTGTCGTTGACGAAGATCCAGGGCATCCAGCTGCCCCAGAAGCGATTGATCCAGCCATAGCCGAAGGAGCCGTCGATGCCGGTCATGGCCTGCGCCATGCTGTAGAACTCGTCCTTGGTCCATTCCTTGCCCGGCATCTCCAGCCCGGCCTCTGCCAGCAGATTCTTGTTGAAGAACATGTTGGCCGCGTTGAAGTTGTCCATCAGCTGGTAGACGTCGCCCTCGTAGAGCATGGTCTCCGAAAGCGCCGCGCTGGTGTCCGCGTAGTACTCCATGAATTCTTCCGCATCGTCCATCAGGCGCGCGGTCAGCGGCTGCGCCAGACCTTCACCGGCGTAGAGGTGGGTCACCTCCGTGCAGGCGAAGCCGACGTCCACTGGATTGCCGGCGGCCAGGGTCGCCAAAATCTTGGTGGCGACTTCCTGATGATCCACGCCGGTGACCGAAATGGCCTCGATCGACACGTGCGGGTTCAGCTCCATGTAGGTGTTGAGCATGTGCTGGACAGTATCAATGTTAAAGACCTGATAGCGCATCGAAATCTGGTCCTGCGATGGCGCCGAGGCCAACGACACGCCCCCCGGCAACGCGGCGGCGGCGGTTGCAGCTACACCGGCCGCACTCGCCTGTAACATTTCCCGTCGACTTAACTTGCTCATTTCAAATTCTCCCAGTTCCCGCCAACACTATTGTGACCCTCTGCAGAACCGGGGCAGCAGAATCCCCGTCCCCCGCCCGGCCAGCGCGGCACGGCATGCCCGCGCAGGCGTCCGATTCGTAGTTTAACTGCCCTCTGCCCACAGCGCCACAAGAGCAGCAGCCGGAACTTCCTCGAATTGGACTCACTCCGGCAAGCGGGGCAGTAACCTTCGGCCACTGCCCCGCTGCATGCCTCACAAATCCCCTTACGCGTTGCGCGCGTAGAGGTCTTCCATCTCCGCCTGCATGTTGTCCAGCGCTTCCTTCGGCGTCTGCTCGCCGCTGGTCGCCAGACTGGTGTAGCGGGTGAAAATGTTGGTCAGTTCCACCACAAACACCGGCTGCGCGATCGGCCCGGTGTCCGGCCGCTCGTCGATCGTTTCGTAGAAGATGCGCCAGTTCTTCACGCCCGTCGGGCCCCATCGCTCTTCCGTGTTTAGTGAACGTCGCGACGGCGTGGTTGCCGGCACGGGGTTGAAGTAACCCAGGCCCGCCTGCACGTCGCGTTCCTTGTAATGCTTGAGGAAGTCCCAGCACTGATCAGCGTTGGGGCCGCCATCCAGAATCCACGGGCCACAGATGCCCAGCTGGTGCCGTTGCGTCCGCCATGACGGCCAGAACTGGGCTTCAAAGGTGCCGGGCTCCATGCCCGCGTTGTACAGACCGCCGGCCCAGAAACCGCCCGCCGGGGTCATGCCCAGCTTGTTGCTGGTGAAGAAGCCCTGCAGGGTGTTGCCGCTGCCCATCTCCACCGCCGGCGTCAGTCCCTCCTGAATCATGGCAACCATGAACTCCAGCGCCTCGACCACCCTCGGGTTGTTGGCCTGCGGCGCCGGCCAGCGCCAGCCACCACCGCGCCCCGCGGCGCGCTCGTCGCCCTCGTAGAAGGTGTCCCAGAACCACTCGCCACCGGGCGCCCGCTCTTCCACCAGCACGTTGGTGTCATTGACGAAGATCCATGGCATCCAGCTGCCCCAGAAGCGATTGACCCAGCCATAGCCGAAAGAGCCGTCGATGCCGGTCATGGCCTGCGCCATGCCGTAGAAGTCGTCCTTGGTCCAGTCCTTGCCCGGCTCTTCCAGCCCGGCCTCGGCCAGCAGATTCTTGTTGTAAAACATGTTGGCCGCGTTGAAGGTGTCCATCAACTGGTAGACGTCGCCCTCGTAGAGCATGGCCTCCGACAGCGCCGCGCTGGTGTCCGCGTAGTACTCCATGAACTCTTCCGCATCGTCCATCAGGCGCGAGGTCAGCGGCTGCGCCAGACCTTCTCCGGCGTAGAGGTGCGTCACCTCGGTGCAGGCGAAGCCGACGTCCACCGGATTGCCGGCGGCCAGCGTCGCCAGAATCTTGGTCGCCACTTCCTGATGATCGACGCCGGTGACCGAAATGGCCTCGATGGACACGTGCGGGTTCGCTTCCATGTAACTGTTCAGCATGTCCTGCACAGCATCAATGTTAAAGACCTGATAGCGCATCGAAATCTGGTCCTGCGATGGCGCCGAGGCCAGCGTGACGCTGCCCGGCAACGCGGCGGCGGCGCTTGCAGCTACACCGGCCGCACTCGCCTGTAACATTTCCCGTCGACTTAACTTGCTCATTTCAAATTCTCCCAGTTCCCGCCAACACTATTGTGACCCTCTGCAGGACCGGGGCAGCAGAACCCCCGTCCCCCGTCCAGCCAGCGCATTAAGGCATACCCGCGCAGGCGTACGATTCGTAGTTTAACCGCCCTCTGTCCACAGCGCCACCAGGGCTGTGGCCGGAACTTCCTCGAATTGGACTCATTCCGGCAAGCGGGGCAGTTACCTGCGGCCACTACCCCGCTGCATGTTGTCCAGCGCTTCCCGCATACCCATCGCCAGACCGCTCTCGTTCAGGGAAACACCGGCTTCATCTGCCAGACATCCAACGCGTTCAGTTGCGCCCCGGCACCGCAGAGCTCCAGGCCCGTGCAGTCTGCAGCGGGTGCATAGATGCGGCTGGTGATGCTGGTGCGGCCGTTGGCGATAATCTCCAGCACCGAACCATCCAGCAACACCAGCAGCTCCAGCGTCTCGCCATCCGCCAGTTCATGCGGCGCCGTGCAGGGCTCGCTGTCGTTGAACAGGCTGTCGTCCTGGCGCGTCACCGTCAGCTCACTTGTTGCGGCGTCCCAGCTGATCTCCACGCCGAAGCCGCCAACCGGGCTACAGGCAACGCGCATACCGGCCCGGCCCTGTGCCGCGAAACTGGCGTGGATTTCCAGCGCCAGACTGCCGCAGTCCAGCAGGTCATCGCCCTCGACAGCGCGCGGCCCCAGCTGTGTATGGGCGCCGCGCAGAGCCGCCAGCTCGGGCACCGGCTCCATCACCAGGCGCTGTTGACTGTCCAGCGACAGCACGCGCGGAATGGCCTGTATGCCCGACCAACCGGCGTTCACCTGCTCGGAGATGGCGCGCCCCTCGCGCAGCCAGCCCCACATCAGACGCCGCCCCTGGCTGTCGATGATGCTCAGCGGCGCGTAGTAGTAACCATAGTCCAGTACGCCATCCGTCTCGGGATGGAAGCGTTGCCCGTCGAAGTCACCTGCCATCCAGTAGACAATATTGTCGCGGTCCTCGTGGATCGCCGAGAAGTACAGCACCCACTTGTCCCCCAGACGGAAGAAGTTCGGGCACTCCCACATTCTGCCGTGCCTGCCCGGGTCACCCGTCAGCATCGGCCCGAGATACTCCCAGTCCACCAGGTCCGGCGAGCGGTAGAGCGGGATCATGCCACCCGCGCCCTCAATGCGACAGCCCAGCACCATGTACCAGCCATCGTCCTCGCGCCAGACGAAGGGATCGCGGAAGTCGCGTTGCTGGCCGGAAATCGCCGGCACCTCCGTCAGCACCGGATTGGCCGGGTGTCGCTGCCAGTTCACCAGGTCCGCGCCGCTGCCGGTCGCCAGGGCCTGCACCTGCACCTGGCTGCCCGCGCCGCTGGTGGCGGTATAGACCACCGTTGGCACGCCGTCGTTGTTCACGGCGCAGCCGGTAAACACGCCCGCTTCGTCGTAGCTGTCCGGCACCGGCGCCAGCGCCACCGGCAGGTCACGCCAGTGAATCAGGTCCTCGCTGACCGCGTGGCCCCAGTGCATGTCGCGATGCACGGCCATAAAAGGATAGTTCTGGTAGAAAAGGTGAAACTTGCCGTCCCACTGGATCACGCCGTTGGGATCGTTCATCCAGCAGGAGGGCGGCAGGAAATGCCAGGTCGGACGTTGCCAGTCACCAGCCAGCGCTTCACGCTGCTGCTGCATTTCCGCTACCGTGAACAGGGAAGGCATGGACAATACCCCTTTGGTCGGGACGCTGTAACGTCACAATTTGAGACCAGAATTTAGCGGGCGCTGCCGGCTTTCGCAAACGGAATAGTCTGTGTCGAATCGCCCATTGCTTCAGGTCGGTTCAAGTTCAGCAGACACTAGCACCAGGCTTTCTCCCCCTCTCCTCCCTGGAGAGGGGTTGGGGGATGATGGCTGTTTGGGGCCAAGCGCTATAATCCACCCCTGCAACCCGCTCTTCTCCCCCTCTCAAGGGGGCTGGAGGATGAGGGCGCAGGAAAACGCAGGAGGAACCCATGTCCCTCTCCAGCCAGGTTACGGCCGCCTATCGCCGCCGCTTCGGCGCCGAGCCCAATCTGCTGGTGCGCGCGCCCGGCCGCGTCAACCTCATCGGCGAGCACACCGACTACAACGACGGCTTCGTGCTGCCCATGGCCATCGACCGGGCGCTGTGGATCGCCCTCGCCCCACGCAGCGACGGCCGCGTGCTGGCCCACTCCCTCGATTTCGACATCACGGCCGACGTCGCCCTCGATAACCTGCAGCACAAGGACGACGGCTGGCCGGAATATCTGCGCGCCATCGCCTGGGCGCTGCAACAGGCGGGCCACCAGCTGCAGGGTTGGCAGGGCGTCATGGCCGGCGACGTGCCCATCGGCTCCGGCCTGTCCTCCTCGGCGGCGCTGGAGCTGGCCGTCGCGCGCGCCTTCCAGGCCGTCTCC
This sequence comes from Phototrophicaceae bacterium, assembly GCA_965223965.1. GTDB lineage: Bacteria > Chloroflexota > Anaerolineae > Aggregatilineales > Phototrophicaceae > JAGWBD01. The sequence goes on along the minus strand of CBDCXX010000005.1, from coordinate 155,284 downwards.
GGCTTCGCCTGGTCGCCGCCTGCCATCGCCCGCTGCGCCCAGTACGCCGAGAATGAATGGGTCGGCATGAACTGCGGCATCATGGACCAGATGATCTCGGCCGCCGGCGTGGCCGGCAGCGCCCTGCTCATCGACTGCCGCAGCCTCGAAACCGCCCAGGTACCCCTGCCGCCCGAAAGCGTCGTGGTGGTGATGGACAGCGTCACGCGTCGCGGCCTCGTCGATTCCGCCTACAACGAGCGCCGCGCCCAGTGCGAGGCCGCCGCGCGACACTTCGGCGTTTCCGCCCTGCGCGACGTCGACGAAGCGGCCTTCGCGCAGCAGGCAGATGTGCTGGACGCGCTCACCCGCCACCGCGCGCGCCACGTCATCAGCGAGAACGCGCGGACTCTGGCCGCCGCCGCCGCCATGCGCAGCGGCGACGCGCCGCGACTCGGTCAGCTGATGAACGCCAGCCACGACAGCCTGCGCGATGACTTCGAGGTCTCCGCCGCCGCCCTCGATGCCCTGGTCGATTGCGCCCGGGCCCGGCCCGGCTGCTTCGGCGCCCGCATGACCGGCGCCGGCTTCGGCGGCTGCGCCGTCGCCCTGCTGCACGAGGACGCAGTCCCGGCCTTCATCCCGGCGGTAGAACGCTGCTACGAAGCCGCCACCGGTCGCGCCCCCACGCTCTACGTCTGCCAGCCCGCCCCCGGCGCCAGCGTCATCCCCCTGCCTGAGTGACGCGGGCCCTCAGCACTGCGCCGGCCCTCACTCCCATGTACGCGACGGCACGCTTCGCGTCCCGTCTTCGACGGGAACCCTTTCCCGCCCCGATGCGATGCGGAAGCCCTTGGGGAGAGCGGGAGATAGTGTGCAAAGATGGCTCTTACTACCCAGGAGCAGGACAACATCTCCGAACAAGTGCATTAAAGTCCCTCTCCCTCGGGGAGAGGGATTTAGGGTGAGGGCCGCCCAACCGGATTCCATTCACGGGATCAGGGGAGACCAAACACACACCTACCGATACACCGGCAACCAGTCCCCGTGCGCCTCGATCAGCGCATCCACCATCGCGTATATCTCCTCCAGTGACAGCTCCGCCGCCGTGTGCGGATCCAGCATCGCCGCGTGATAAATGTGCTCGCGCTTCAGCGTCAGCGCCGCCTCCACCGTCAGCTCCTGCACATTCACATTCGTGCGTATCAGCGCCGCCAGCTGCGGCGGCAGCGCGCCGATGCGCGTCGGCTGTACGCCGTTGCAATCCACCAGACAGGGCAGCTCGACCGCGCAGCCCTGCGGCAGGTTATCGATCAGGCCCTTGTTGCTGACGTTGCCGTAAATCACCACCGGCTCGTCGGTCTCCATGGCGTTGATGATCTGCGAGCCGTACTCCATGCTGCGCCGGATCTCCGGCTGGTAGTCCGGCGCTTCCAGCTCCAGCCGCAGTCGCTGCCAGTGGTCGATCTGCCGCTCGCAACGGCTCAGATACTCGTCCAGCGGGACGTTGAATTCCTCCAGCAGGTCGGCCCGGTCGCGCTTGATGAACCAGGGCACGTACTCGCTGAAGTGCTCGCTGGATTCGGTCACGAAGTAGCCCAGGCGCCGCAACATTTCGTAACGCACCAGGTTGTCCTCGGGCGCGCGCCCCTCCGCCAGCACCTGACGGATCAGCGGGTACAGGTCTTCGCCGTCGCGTTCGAACTTCAGGTAGAACGCCATGTGGTTGATGCCCGCCGCCAGGTAGTTGATCTCATCCAGCGGCACCCCGATGTTGCGCGCCAGCTGCGCCGCCGTGCCCTGCACGCTATGGCACAGGCCCACCGTGCGTATCTCGCTGTCCCGATTCAGCGCCAGACAGTTCATGGCCATCGGATTGACGTAGTTCAGATGCATCACGTCGGGACAGAGCTGCTGCATGTCGCAGGCGATGTCGCGGAAAACAGGAATCGTGCGCAGCGCGCGCATAATGCCACCAATGCCCAGCGTGTCGCCAATCGTCTGGCGCAGCCCGAAGCGCTTCGGCACCTCAAAGTCCACCAGCGTGCCGGGCTTGTACCCGGCAATCTGAAACATACTGATGACGTAGTCGGCGCCATCCAGCGCGGCCCGGCGGTCGGTGGTGGTCTCGATAGTCGGCGTGACGCCCAGCGCCTCGGCCACCTTGCGCGCCACCATGCCGGATGTCCCCAGACGCTCCTCGTCAATGTCGTGCAGACTGAGCGTGACATCCTGCAGGGCGGGATATTGCAGAATGTCGCCCATCAGATTGCGGGCGAATACGGTGCTGCCAGCGCCGATGAAGGTGATCTTCGTCATGCCCTGCCTTCCCTGTGTCAGTACTCCGAAATTCATGCCGCGCTGCACAGTGTACCGCATGCCTGCGCCGCCACTGCCCCGGCTTGCCGTGAATCCGCAGCGGCGCAAGACTCAGACCTCGATGAAGTCCGCCCAGGGCGAGGCCCGCAGTGCCGCCAGCCATTCCTCCTGCGACAGCTGCTGCCCGCGAGTAGCGCCCCGGCCCCCGCGCAGCAGCGAGACCACGAAGCCGGCCGGGTTGCGTATGTCGCGCCGCCGTTGCAACAAACGCAACGCCCTCCTCAGGGACGCCGCCCCGTGCTCGCGCAGCAGCTGACGCGCCGTTGCATAGGCCAGCGCCCCCTGCGCCCCGCGCGAGCGCGTCGCCTCGCACAATTCCAGCGCCAGCGCCAGCTCCCGCGCCTCAGGCTCCGGCACAGGCGCCAGGTCGAGTGCGTCAGACTGCGACTTCACCTCCGACTCCCCGACTGCCCTGCCCCGCCGCTCGCGCCACCACGCCCGGCAACGCCCGGCATCGCGCCAGATCTGTGACGGCACCGGCTCAAGCTCGTTGCTGCCACACACGCTGCAGGCCGCCGGCGCCGTCACAGCAAAGCGTCCCCGCTCGCACTGCGCACAGTGCCAGTAACTCGCCTCCGCCTCAGGAACACGCTCTGCGCCTTCGCGCGCGCAGGAACCGACCTCACTTTCTTGTTTGTGAATAATATCACAAGTTCTCACTGTCACCGCTACCGTAACTCCAGTTACGCTTTCATTCGTCTTTCTCCCCTCTCCCGACGAAGGGCTCCCGTCGTGAGCGGCGGGACAAGGGGCCGGGGGTGAGGGCAACCTGCCTGTAACATAGCTTCCCCCAGGGGACCGGGGGGTGAGGGCGGCCCCTGCCGCCACCTCATAGTGATTCCAGCCCTGACACAAATACCACAGGCGCCGACAGCTGCGCAGCAAGCGCCGCGCCAGACCCTGCAAGGCCGGCCAGCGCCGTCCGTCCTCGCTCACCAGAAAACGACCGTCCGTCGCCGCTCGTCGCTGCGGCAACTGCGCCAGCGTGTGTTCATCCAGCAGCTGCGTCTGGTAACGCGCCTGCACATACAGTCCCGCGCGCCGGTCATAGCGCCGGCTGGTCCAGATCGAGACGCCCAGACGTTCGCCCAGCCAGCGCCGCGAATAACGGCCCGGCCGCCGCTCAATCAGCGCCCGGTGCAGCGCGCAACGATAAGCACGCGGCGAGCGCAGATCACGCGCCAGCAATGGATCACTGCCGCCGTCCTTCAGCTTCAACAACTTGAGCAGGCCCGACAAGGTCGGCACCCGATACAATTGCGCCGGCCGACCCTTTTTGACTCGTTCTGCACCGCAAACAGAAAAACATTTTTTCTGTTGCCTTGCCTGTGCAACAGCAGCGCCAGCCGTCCTGTCTGGGGGGTTCCAGGGGGAACTGAAGACCTGCCGACCCCGCGCCACTCGCGTTCGCAAGGCCCGCTGCACGCTGCGCCGACCAATGCCAAACGCGCCTGACAACTCACACAAGCCCCGTTCACTAATCAGCCGGCCAGCACGTACGCCCGCCAGCGCCAGACCCTCAAGCACCCGCAGTGCCGCCACCTCGCCAGCCGCCAGCAATCCCTCCCGCAGCGAATTGGGCAATCCCGCTGATTCCTTGCACGCCAGACGCAAGACCTGCCGCGGCCTTTGCCACGTACTGCGGATCGTGCGCCGCGCTTCCACCTCGCGCTGACGCGGCGTCTCCAACCCATGCGGCCCCGTCGGCGGCTGCGCCACGTGCAGCAAAACCAGCGCCGCGCAGCCCTGCACTTCACTCCACCCGCTATCCCGCGCGAGACTGCCGGCCTTGAAAAGCGCCTGATTGCGCCCGCCGCGCCGCGCCAGCTTACGGTACCAGCCCTGCAAGGCCGCTTCCGTCAGGTTCAGCGGCGGCGCCTCAACCCGTTCCCGCTCCCGCACCAACGCCTCGACAGGGCCACCAGCACAGCGCAAACGCCACAGCGCCACAAAGCGCATCAGCGCGTCAGCGTCCGCCTGATCCAGGCGCAGCACCGCCGCCTCATGCGTCACGCGCCAGCGCTGCTCACCAACGCAGGTCGGCGGAGCCACCACGTAGGCCCCCTCGAACTGGAGGTCAGCGCCCGGCGCGCGCATGCCGCGCAACGACACTGCGTCCGGCACCTCGAAGTAGTAGTGGGGCTGACCCCGGCCGCCCGAACGCACGGTGAAGGTGTCCAGCAGCTGCGGACAGCTCTGCGCGAAGGCCTCGACCGCGTCCGCGTCATCGAGATCGAGCACGGCCAGGCGCGAGACGCGCCCGCAGACCAGCCCGAGGCCGCCCGCCAGACCCTTGCCGAACCAGCCTTCCAGCGTCTCCGGGCTGGCGCTGCGACGTTGCAGCGCCGCCCAGGGCACGGCCGCCGCCTTGGGATTAAGCGGGTCGGCCGCGCCGCGCACCGGCAGCACGGACCAGCCCTGCGCACGGTAGCGCATGGCGGCCTGGTATAGTCGTGAGCCAGTATTCTCACGCGAATCTAACATGAAATCGCCCTGTTCAGGCGATGTCCATTGTCAAATTCACATGTGCCGGGTAGACTTGTGGACGGGATTGACGGGGTGTCTGTGCTGTGAGTCTTGCCAGACTCCAGCCACCACGGAACTGCAGCAAAGCCGATTTTGTCGGACTAGCTACAGAGTTGGGTCCTCAGATCTACTGCGGAAACAGCGAATTCCAACGGACATCTCTATGCCAAAGCCTGCGAGTTTCTCGCAGGCTTTTTGCTTGTCAAGCTGCTACAGGTCACATCCTGGCACATTTTGGCCGTTGCGGCAACTTAATTCCGCCGATCGCCGGCCAAAAAGGGAACACCCGTGCGCGTCTTTCGCCGGGAGTGGACCCCGCCACACGCGGGCAGGGGATGGTGCGCCCGAGGCGTCACCATCGTCGAGCAACAGAGTCTTCCCCTCTCCTGGAAGGGCTCCCGTCGTGAGCGGGACAGAGGGGGCCGGGGGGTGAGGGCGCCTCAAACAGGTGCAGTCCTTGACCTGGCAAGGGTTCCGCCGCATGTTTGCCCTTATAGGCCCACTCACTGAGAAGGGCTCCCGGCAAGGACGGGACGTGAGGCATGCCGTCGGGTTCATTGGGCGCGGGTGCTTTTCAGCAGGGCAGGGCAGCCTTACCGTAACACCTGTTACGCTAACGCTGATTTCTTCGGCGAATCGGGGTCTCGCAACACAGGTTTTCGCTTGTTGCGACAGTACCCTTGTAGCAGGGCAGGGGCCCCTACCGTAACTCCTGTTACGCTAGCGTCGACTGATCGCCTGCCGCAGCTCATCGAGCCAGCGCAAATCCTGCTCGATCAGCTCCAGCGCCGCCTGCCGCTCCCGACCGCTTAGCAGGGGATAGCGTTGCGCGTATTCCCAGATGCGGTTGCGCCGCCGCCGATTGGCCCGCTCTACAAAGGGGTTGCTCACTGACTCGCGGCGCTCCGGGGCGCTTCTGCTGCTCTCGCCGCTCTGCAGCCGCCGGATCTCGCCTTCGCCCAGGTTGCCGTCGTCGGCCGCCTGCCAGTGCGCGTCATCCAGGCGCAGCAGCGCGCGGTACTGGCGCAGTTGCGTGGGACTCTTCAGGCCCATCGCGTTCATCAGCCGTTCGCCCTCGCCGCGCGGCACGCGGAACTCGTGGCCGTCCGCCACCTGGGCGTAATATTCGCGCTCGCTGCCGCCCTTTTCCAGCACCTCGTCGAAGTCGCGGAAGGTGTAGCCCCGCTCGCGCAGCAGATCCATCAGCAGAATCGCCAGTTGACGCGCCCGGCCGACGGCGTTCAGGTCGCGCCGCGCGCTGTTCTCGCCCGCCTGGCGCCACACGTCGACGTACTCGACCAGGTGCGCCGGAATGTGCGACCATTCCTCGTCCGGGAAATACTGATGCAGCAACTGATAGGCCAGCCAGCGTCGCTCGCCGGTCTCCAGCATAAAGACCCGGTCCGCCCGCGCCACCGAGATCGGGTTGGTCAGCCCGTTCTGCCGGATGCTGATGGCCAGCCCCACCAGCCCCAGCAGCGAGGCCGCCAGCGGGCCGACCTGTTCCAGCCAGGCCGCGTCGATGCCGCTCTCGTCGTCGTTGCCGTCCACGCCTTCCGGCAAATGCGCCTGGTTCAGCAGCTGGCCGAGGTCGAGGAAGTTGCCCTCGTGGATCAGTTCCTCCTGCCAGCCCGCAAAAAGCTGCGCCACGTTGCGCGGGTCGCCGTCCCAGTACATGCGCGCCCGCAATGGCACCGCCCGCCGCGGCTGGGCCCGGTCCGGCCAGATGGCGTTGATCTCCACCGGCCGCGCCGTCTTGCGCTGGTTGTCCAGACGTGCGATGTCCGGCGGCAACCCGGGATCGCGATAGATGGCGTCGGCCGTCTCCTGGGCGCTGGAGCGGCTCAGATTGAGCAGCGTGCCTTCCCGGTCGCGCGAGCGTCTGCGCCGCGACATGCTACACCGCCTCCTGCACGCGCCGCACCAGGGCCAGCGCCTCGTCGGCGGCTCTGGTACCTGGCTGAATCGAAAACACCGGCCGCCGCTCCGATACGGCCTCGGTCCAGATCGTACCCTGCGAAATGGGGGCCCAGACCTTGTCGCCGAACATTTTGCGCAAGTCCTTCAAATTTTCCCTGTGCTCCAGCGTCTGCCGCCGGTACATCGTCGGCACAATCCCCATCACCTCGATCGGCCCCAGGTTCCAGCGGTCCCGGTGTTGCTGCGCCGCCTCGCGGTGCTTGATGCTCTCCACCAGCCCGTCGAAGGACAAATACTCGCACTTCGTCGGGTGGATCATATGGTCCGTCGCCAGATAGATCGAGCCGTGCAGCAGCGAGGGCGTCGGCGAGGTGTCGAAGACCACGAAGTCGATCAGGTCCTCCAGCTCGCGAATGCGGTCGCTGACGGCGAAGGCGTCCGAAATTGAATTGGCGATGTTGCGCGTCTCGATGTTGGAGGGCACGATGAACAGTTGACCCGTCAGCTCCTGCCCCTTGATGCGAAACTGTTCCGGCGGCACCTGACGCATGGTGTCCTGCAAGCCGGCGTCGCGCACCAGCAGGTTATAGAGGCCTGGCTCCTTCGGCATGTTGCACATGACGGTGGCGTGGCCCTGCGGGTCAGCATCGATGATGACCACGCGATGCCCCAGCACGGCCAGCCCGGCCGCGATGTGCGTCGCCAGCGTGGTCTTGCCGACCCCGCCCTTCTCGTTGAGCAGCGTGATGACGTGCATGGCTGATCTCCCTGCCCGCTTCAGCGCGGCTCAATACTGTCTTCGGCGGCAGCGCGCTCGGTGACGCTGTAGACGAATTCGTAGCCGATGGGCGTGCGATTCTCGCGGTGCTGAATCTCTACCAGCCCCTTCTCCTGCAGAATTTCCAGCATGGCGATGTCGTAGGCTGAAAGCCGGCGCTTGCGCAGCCGCCGCGCAATCGAGCTGCGCGTCAGCCAGTCCCCTCCTGCGCTCAGCAGCACGCGCAGCAGCAGGTTGCTCTGTACGCTCAGTCGCGAGGTCGTCCTCTCCACAGTCACTCTCCTTCCCGCAGCCCTGCCTTCGCCCTCACCAGCTACACGAATTCACGTTTCGCGTCCCGCGTTCTCCCCTCGCCTTTGGGGGTGCAAGCGGGAAACGAAGCTTGGCTTCGCGTACAAAGGGGCTAGGGCCGCGTAGCACTCCCTCCCAACTATAACGCAGGGATTCAAGCATGCAAGCGTGCAAGGCACCGGCACACCTACACAATGTTGTGAATAAATTCACATACAACCGTTGAATGTGCTCGCCGCGCTCCCAGTCCCGGCTGCCACGGCCAGCAGCCAGCCCAGCGCCAGCAGTCCCCCCACCCGACCGTGCAGCCGCGCCGTGCGACCCTGTACCACGTGCAGGGTCGCAACCTCCGTCGTGCGTAGCATCTGACGCTGCAGCTGCAGCGCCTCCGGCAACGTCGCCAGCGCCAGCAGTCCCGGCCAGGGAATCACCCCCGCCGCGACCAGCAGCAGCAGCGCCACGTAGCAGCCCGTCACCAGCAGCAGATACTCGCCGCGCGCAGCGCGCAGCCCAAAGCGCACCGCCAGCGTGCGCTTGCCGACCGCGCGGTCGGCTTCCATGTCGCGCACATTGTTGGCGTGCAGAATGGCCGCCACCATCAGCGCCAGCGGCAGCGAGGCCAGCACAGGCTGCCAGGCGAGACAGCGCGCCTGCACGTACCACGCCCCCAGCACCATCAGCGGCCCCATGAAGATCCCCGCCGCCACCTCGCCAAGACCCACGCGCGACAGCGGCCAGGGCCCGGCCGTGTAACTCACCGCTACCAGCACCCCGCCCATGCCAATCCACAGTAGCGGCGACGCCAGCAGCTCCGGGCCCTCCTGCGCCAGCAGCGCCAGTCCTGCCAGCACGCCCCCGCCCAGGCTCAGCAGCGCGCCGGCCAGTACGCTGCGCGGCGGCAGCACGCCCCGCTTGATGGTCATGCCCTGGCCCGCCTGTTTGTAGACGTCCGTGCCGCGACGCCAGTCTGCGTATTCGTTGATGAGGTTGGTGGCCACCTGCAGCAGCAGCGCGCCGACCAGCGCCAGCCCGAATGCCAGCGGACGGAACAGCTGGTGGTCGATGGCAATCGCGCCCGCCAGCGCCAGCGGCGCCAGCGTCGCCGTCAAGGTGCGTGGCCGCGCCGCGCTGTACCACGCGCGCAAAATGCCATGCCCGTCGCCCTGGGCCATACTTCCTCCCGCCTGCTGCGCGCGCATTGTAGTCATCGCGCCCGCGCCCGCGCCACTCCGCAGGTGTTGCTGTCTTTCTCCCCCTCTCCCTGAGAAGGGCTCCCGTCGAAGGCGGGAAAAGGGGGCCGGGGGGTGAGGGCGGCCCAGGCAGGCATCCGGCAGAGACAGGGATTGGCAGCCAGCCAGGCCCGCCCTGCCAATCCTGCCCGCCCTGTGGTACACTCCCGCCAACGAGTGTATTTCCGGCCCCCGGAAGGGGTCGAGGCTGCGTGGGCAGCGCCCCGGGGGAAGACAGGAAACCCCATGGTCGAAATTGGCGACAAGGTCGTTCACCTGCGCTACGGCGCAGGTACCGTTACCGGCCAGCGCGTCATGCGACGTCAGGGCGTACGCCGCCCCCACTACGAAATTACACTTGCCGACGCTACCGGCACCCTGCTGATCCCCGAAGACGCCATCGAAAATGCCGAGTTGCGCCCGGCGCTGCGGGATACCCACCTCATCGAGAACATCATGGAAGCCCCGCCCGACGTGCTCCACGACAACCATCGCACCCGCCAGGGCACCATCGAGAAAAAACTCAACAGCGGCCAACCCGTGGATATCGCCCAGGTGCTGCGCGACCTCACCTGGCGCGAGCTCACCGGCAAGCTCACCGGCACCGACCGCCGCCTGCGCAAAAGCGCCCTTGAGCGCCTCGTCGGCGAGATCGCCCTCGGCGCTTCGCAAACCTCCGAGGCCATCCAGACCCGCCTTGACTGCATCATCGACGACGCCATGCAGCGCCACCTCGCCAACCAGCCCGGCCTCGACGGCTGCCCCGTCAATTTATAAACCCTCGCCAGCCTCTCCGCCCTCATCCCATATCTCCGCCCTGCATCCCATCGCCTGGCCATCTCTCCACCTCTCCCCTGGATTTGCAGTTAACGAGTCACCCCCTCTCCCTGAGAAGGGCTCCCGTCGCAAACGGGAAAGGGGCTTGGGGGAATGAGAACGTCAATGGCATTTCATCATCAACAATCAAAAAGTCACCCCCTCTCCCTTGGGGAGAGGGGGCCGGGGGGTGAGGGCCGCAGAACTTGCCTGCACCCGATCAGGGGATGAGGGCCCCTAGGTCTTGATCAGATAGTTCACCGTCTGGTACGGCGGCATGATGTTGTGTTCCTGCCCACCGCCCCGATTCTTGATTAGGTGGCCTCCCACTTCATCGTCAGCGACAAGGGGGGTCATGGAACTCTCGTTCGCTTGGCTGGTCCGGATGGTGTTTGAACCAACATGGTACCCTGCCAGGGTCCCCAGGCCGCCGTTCGTGTTATCGAAGGCGTGATCGACACCATGCGAGTGCCGGGGCATCTCGTCGATCGTCAGCGTATGCGTCTCCGCACCTGCGCCTTTACCCAACATCTCGGCCGCCGCCGCCGTGACCCGGTCCGCGCTCCTGTTGCCCATGTTGTCCCGCCCCAGCGGGAAGCGACCGCGCAGATCCGGCAGGTTGAAGGTCGTGCTGCCGTTGCCCACGCCGTATTTATCAGCGATGACATCGAACAGCGGGCGGTAGTCTTCCCGGCTCACTTCCGCTCCGTCGCACAACAGCCACCCGCCGGAAGGAGGTGCGTCGCCCGCATAGGCGACGATTGTGCCCGTTGCATTCCCGCTTGCCGGACTGCTGTTGCCGGTGGTGATCCGCACGGTGTCTGGCAGGTTAATGCTGAGGCTCATCGCACCAGAAACCCCGCCTGTGTTTTCGGGTGAGCTGTCCATGGTGCTTTCAGATTCACTTGCTTGGTCGTTCGTCATTCCTCATGTCCTCTCAATGCTCTCACGATACTGGTATCACGCGACAACTCCTTGTTTATCATGCTTGCGCTCGCAATTGGGGAACATACGTTCGCAATCTTCGTAAGCCTCCCTCAATCGCCGTCAACGCCTATTCCACAAAGGGTCACCCCCTCTCTCTGATGGGCTCCCGCCGCAAGCGGAAGAGCTCCCGTCGTGAGCGACGGGAAAGCGGGAAAGGGGCCTGGGGGAATGAGAACGTCAATGGCTTTTCATCATCAACAATCAAAAAGTCACCCCCTCTCACGTAGTGAGAGGGGGTCGGGGGGTGAGGGCAGCAGAACCTGCCTTCACCAGAACAGGGGGTGAGGCCCCTAGGTCTTGATCAGATAGTTCAGCGACAGGTACGGCGGCATGTTGTTGTGTGGCTCGTCTTCGCCATCTTCAGCTGTTTCGTCCGACGAGCCGATGATGCCGGTGTGGCTTTCAGAAGCCGTCCCGTGGTAGAATCTACCGCCGGAGCTTCTGTTTTTGACCATGAATTCCAGGTCCGAACCTGAACCAGACGGGTCGTGGTCGTGGCTCGGCATCTCGTCTTCCGTCAGAGTATGCGTCTCTGCACCACCGCCCTTGCCGATCTCGTCAGCTTCCGCAGCCGTGACGCTGTCCGCGCTGTTGCCACCCATGTTGTCCAGCCCCAGCGGGAAGCGCCCGCGCAGGTCCGGCAGGTTGAAGGTCGTGTTACTGGCGACAGGGCTGTAGTCGTTACCGATGACAGCGTAGAGCGTCGGGTACTCCAACTGCTCGACCGCCCGCCCGTCACACAGCAGCCAGTTGTCCGCGGGCTCTGTGCGGCCCGCAAAGGGCACGATCGTGCCCGGGACAACCACGCTGGCCGCAGGTATCACCTCCGGCTGAACCGGCTGGCTGGTGTCCACAGTGGTGATCTGTACGCCCTCCGGCAGGTTGATGGTGAGGTTCACCGCGCCGGAAACCATGCCCGTGTTTCCGGATTCACTTGCCTGGTCGTTCGTCATTCCTCATGTCCTCTCAATGCTTTCACGAGTGTCGTGTCACGCGACTACTCTTTGTTTATCATGCTTGCGCCCACATATGGGGAACATACGTTCGCAATCCACGTTATCCTCCCGCAATCGCAATCAATGCACATTCCACAATAAGTCACCCCCTCTCCCTGAGGGAGAGGGGGCCGGGGGGTGAGGGCCGCAATACCTGCCTTCACCCGGTCGATGGAGCTGAGGGCGCCCTCAGGTCTTGATGATGTAGTTCAGCGCCAGCCAGGGCGGCATGTTGTTGTGCGCCAGCCCGCCACCGGCTTCCTCAACGATAGTTCTTTCGGTGACCCAGCCTCTCTGGACTTGCGTAACGGACCCCCGTTGTCCCGCAGTGCCATCGCCAACCCTTCTGAAGTTATGATCGTGCGCCGGCATCTCGTCGACCGTCAGCGTATGCGTCTCCGATCCACCCGTGCCGGCCAGCTCGTCAGCTTCCGCAGCCGTGACGCTGTCCGCGCTGTTTCCACCCATGTTGTCCAGACCCAGCGGGAAGCGCCCGCGCAGGTCCGGCAGATTGAAAGTCGTAATGCTGTCGCCCGCACCGTAGGTGACACCGATGAGGCTGAAGAGGTCCCCAAAATCCGTTCGGATGACCTCCGCGCCGTCGCACAGCAGCCAGCCATCTGGCGCCACGGCGGCAGCCCAGGCGATGACGGCGCCGGTCTGGATCGCCAGCGCGGATGCTGGCAGTGGTGGCAGCAATTCCACCGGAACCGGTTGGTCGGACTGCAGGTAGTTGTCGTCCGACGGCAGGTTGAAGGTCAGATCTACACTGCCGGAAATCGCATCGGCGACCGTCGTGGGTTCTGTGTTATGTTGAGTCATTGCTCCTCTTGTCCTCTCATTCCCTTTACGATTGTCATGTCGCGTGACAATTCCATGTTTATCATGCTTGTGCATACACATGGTGAACATATGTTCGCAATTCATTCTTGCGGCATCCCATCGCCTGACCATCTCTCCACCTCTCCCCTCAAATGTCAGTTAACGAGTCACCCCCTCGCCCTTGGGGAGAGGGGGCCGGGGGGTGAGGGCGGCAATTCCTGCCTTACGGAGCTGTGGGATGGGTGAGGCCGTATTTCTCGCCTTCACGGCGCCGGGGCCGGGGGGTGAGGGCCGCCCCTGCCAGTTGCATTCACCACGCGCTCCGCTAGAATCGCCGCCACATGCGAGGAGACGACCTCATGAGCGAAAACCAGTTCACCCCCGCCGCCAGCGAGTGGTTCCACCCCGACCCCGAAATTGCCCGCAACACCCGCGTTCCCGATTACGAGCCGCTCTACGCCCGTGCCATGCAGGACATTGAGGCCTTCTGGGCCGAACGCGCCGCTACCCTCGACTGGTACGAACCCTGGCAACAGGTGCTCGACCGCAGCGACGCGCCCTTTTTTCGCTGGTTCACAGGCGGCAAGACCAACATCGTCCTCAACGCCCTCGACCGCCACGTCCACACGCCGCGCCGCAACAAGCTCGCCCTCATCTGGGAAGGCGAGCCCGGCGATCGCCAGACCTGGTCCTACTGGCAGCTCTGGCAGGAGACCAACCGTTACGCCAACCTGCTGCGCGGCCTCGGGGTAGGGAAGGGCGATCGCGTCACCATCTACATGGGCCGCACGCCCGAGCTGATGATCGCCATGCTGGCCTGCGTCAAGCTCGGCGCCGTCCACAGCGTGGTCTATGGCGGCTTCTCGGAGCAGGCCCTCGCCGATCGCATCGCTGACGCGCAGAGCCGCGTCGTCATCACCTCCGACGGCGCCTGGCTGCGCGGCAACATCGTCCGCCTCAAGGACACCGTCGACGAGGCCGTGCAGCGCTCACCGGTGGTTGAGACCGTCGTCGTCGCCCGCCGCACCGGTCACGAAGTGGCCATGCAGCCCGGCCGCGATTACTGGCTGCACGAGCTGCTGGCCCAGGCGCACGTCAAGCCGGTCTGTGACACCGAGGTGATGGACGCCGAGGACCCCCTTTTCATCCTCTACACCAGCGGCACCACCGGCAAGCCCAAGGGCGTCCTGCACACCCATGGCGGCTACCAGGTCTACACCTCCACCACGCTGCAATGGGTCTTCGATATTCGTGACGAGGACGTCTGGTGGTGCGCCGCCGACCCCGGCTGGATCACCGGCCACAGCTACATCGTCTACGCCCCGCTCATCCTCGGCGCCACCAGCTTCATGTACGAGGGCGCGCCAACCCATCCCTTCCCCGATCGCTGGTGGCAGCTGGTTGCCGACCACGGCATCACCATTCTCTATGCCGCGCCAACCGCCATCCGTGGCCTCATGCGCTTCGGCGATGCCTGGCCCGCGAGCCACGATCTGGGCAGCTTGCGCCTGCTCGGTTCCGTCGGCGAGCCCATCAATCCCGAAGCCTGGCGCTGGTACCATCGCGTCATCGGCGGCGACCGTTGTCCCATCATGGATACCTGGTGGCAGACAGAGACCGGCGGCGTCATGATCTCCCCCATGCCCTCCGTGGCCCTCAAGCCCGGCAGCGCCACCCGTCCCTTTCCGGGTATCGATGTTGACGTCGTCGACGAGCAGGGCCGCAGTTGCGCAGCCAACGAAGATGGCTTTCTCGTCGTCAAACAGCCCTGGCCTGGCATGTTGCGCACCGTCTTCGGCGATCCGCAACGCTATGTCGATCAGTACTGGAGCGCGTATCAGGAGCAGGGCTGGTATCTCGCCGGCGACTCCGCCCGCCGCGATGAAGATGGCTACATCTGGGTCATCGGTCGCATCGACGACGTGCTCAAGGTCAGTGGCTATCGTCTCGGCACCGCCGAGGTCGAGTCCGGCCTCGTCAGTCACCCCGCCGTGGCCGAGGCCGCCGTCATCGGCCTGCCCGACGAGCTGCGCGGCAACAGCATCCACGCCTCCTGCATCCTCGTCGACGGCGTCAGCGGCAACGAGCAGTTGGTGCAGGCCCTGCGCGCCCACGTACGCCACGAGGTCGGCCCCATCGCCGTCCCCTCGCAGATCGTTTTCGTCGAGGCCCTGCCCAAAACCCGCTCCGGCAAAATCATGCGCCGCGTGCTCAAGGCCCGTGTCCTGGGCTTGCCCGAAGGCGACCTCAGCACCCTCGAAGACTGAGCGCGCCTCTCGCCCCCGGCCCCCTTGTGTCCCGTCGTTCACGACGGGAGCCCTTCGTCGGGAAAGGGGGAGAAAGACTTCTCACGCGCTGGTGTAGTTAAAGTCCCTCTCCCCTCGAAGGGCTCCCGCGATGAGCGGGAAAAGGGATTTAGGGTGAGGGCCGCCTGACTTGCCTCCACAGGGCCGGGGGGTGAGGGCGCCCTAAAATAACCTTGCCAACTGCCCCCGCAGCAACACCACCAGCCCACCGGTAACCACCAGCCCCAACCCCACGTTCTGCCACTGCAACCCCATGGCCGCGAGCGTCGGGGGCGCCTGCAACAGCAGCGGCGAGAGGAAATGACCGAGGAAGATGGCGGCGGAAAAGCCGCCCAGCAGACGTCCGCGCAAACCCGCCGGCGTGTGGTTCGCCAGCAAGAGATTCAGGTTGGGCAACAGCAGGCCGAGGGCCAGCCCGCTCAGCACCAGCCCGGCGTAGACGATGTGGCTTGTCGGCGCCAGTGCGATGAGCAGGTAGGAACTGCCAAGCAGCGCCAGTGCCAGGCCGGCCACCGGAATGTGTACTGCGCGTGTGCCAATCCACCCGTATACCAGCGAAGCCAGCGCGTAACAGAAAGCGACGAGGCCGATGGCGAAGCCGCTTTCCGTGGTGGACGTGGCGAAGCGTTCCTGCAGCCAGAAGGGCAGCTGCAGCGGCACCAGATAGAATGCGATCTGGCTGAGGCAAATCACTGTGTAGATGAAGAGGGCGAGTCGCAGCAGCGGCCACGCGCGCGCCGCTCCCGCTTGCTGCCCGCCCCGCTCCCTGCCTGACCTGACACCGGACGGCTCATACAGGCTGTGAACGGCGAAGGGCAGCAGTGCCAGCGCTGCCAGAAACATCAGGAAGGGTGGCCGCCAGCCCCCCTCCGCCAGTACGCCGCCCAGCAGCAGGAAGAAGCTGTTCCCAAGACCCATGGCCGCTGCCTGCAGCCCGATGAAATGCGCCCGCCCGCGCCCGCTGTAGTAATCTGCGATCAGCGCCGACACACTGGTCATCAGGCCGGCGACCGCCACACCGAACAGCGCCCGGCCCGCCAGCAGCGTGCCAATGTCCTGCACGAAATAGCCGGAACTGCCCACCACACCATAGAGCAGGGTTGACAGGACCAGCAGCGGCTTGCGCCCGTGGCGATCCGCGATCCAGCCGACCAGCGGCTGGACGAGCACGATGACCAGTGCCGGGATTGTAATTATCATGCGGATCTGCAGGTCGCTGGCTTCCACGAAGGCGTCGCTCAGTTGTGGCAGGGCCGGTGCCAGCGGCGTGTTGCTGATCACCATCAGCACGCTGGCCGCCAGCAGCACGCCGCGCAGCATCCGCCCCTTGCTGCGTGCGTCCACCACCTGCGTCACCGGCAGCGTCACAGCAGGGCGGGGCGCGCCCGCAGAACTTCCAGCTGCCACGCCCTTACCCTGAATCTCTTGTCCCGCCAGGCGCGGAAACACTTCTCATTGAACGAAACCTGAACATACTCACGTCACTGACCAAATCAATGCCTGCACTTCTCCCCCTCTCCCTGAAGGGCTCCCGTCGTGAGCGACGGGACAAGGGGGTTGGGGGGTGAGGGCCGCAAAGTACGTCTGCACTTCTCCCCTTTTCATCCTGAAGGGGCGCCGGCCGACAGCGGGACAAAGGGGTGAGGGCGTGACGCACACTGCCACATTGCCAGCAAACAGCGGTCAATCAAAACAGCCGCGCCAGCGGTCTGTGCACCACCACCAGCACCAACCCCAGCACCAACGTGCCAAACCCGATGTTCAGCCACTCGACGCCCGTCGCCACGCCCGTGCCCGCCGCCGACAGGAGCAGGGGCGAGAGAAACTGCCCCAGATACAGGAAGGCCGCATAACCCCCCAGTAACCTTCCGCGCATGGCCTGTGGCGCCCGGTTCGCCAGCATCAGGTTCAGATTGGGCATCAACAGCCCCAGCCCCAGCCCGCTCAGTACCATCCCCGCGTAGATCGCCTCCAGCGAGGCTGCCAGCCCCACGCTGACGCAGCTGCCGCCCAGCATGGCCAGCCCCAGACCCGCCAGCGGGATGTGTGCCACGCGCGTGGCAATCCGCCCGTAAAGCAGGGCGGACAGCGAAAAACTCAACGCGACCAGACTGATGGCGACACCATTTTGCGTAGTCGTCGTGCCGAAACGCCGCAGCAGCAGAAAGGGCAACTGCAGCGGCACCAGGTTGAACACCGCCTGATTCAGCCACACCAGTACGTAACAGAAGATGACCAACCGCAGCAGCGGCCCGTCAACGTGGGCCACCGCCGCAAACGCTTTTCTTCCCCTCTCCCTCAGGGCGCGCAGCATGCCTTCGCGTACACGAGGTAAAGGCACGCCGATTCTGTGCACGCCTGGCTCATAGAGAAAGAGAATCATGAAGGGCAGCAACGCCAGCGCCACCAGATACAACAGGAAGGGCTGGCGCCAGCCCGCCTCCGCCAGCACGCCGCCCAGTATCAGGAAGCAACTGCCCCCCAGACCGCTGACCGCCGCCTGCAGCCCCATGAAACGCGCCCTCTTCGCCCCGCTGAAATAATCCACCACCAGCGTCGTGAGGCTGGTCATCAGTCCTGCCGCGGCCACGCCCAGCAGCGCCCGCCCTGCCAGCAAGGTAATGATGTCCTGCGCCAGGTAGCCGCTGCTGCCCGCCACACCGAAAAGCAGGGCCGACAGAATGAGCAGTGGCTTGCGCCCGAAATGGTCCGCCGTCCAGCCGGCCAGCGGCGAGGCCACCACGATGACCAGCGCCGGAAAGGTCAGAATCATGCGGATCTGCAGATCGCTGGCTTCCGCGAAGGCGTCGCGCAATTGTGGCAGCGCCGGCGACAGTGAGGCGTTTGCCATCACCGCCAGCATGCCGCCGGCCAGCAGCGAGGCCTGCAACATGCGGCCCTCGCTGCGCGCGCGAACAGGCGCAGGGCGCTCCTGCGCGCGCGTCAGTTGCAGGCTCACCGCAGGAGGGAGCGCGGCGTCGCGCGCAGGATGCTCACCTCGATGCCATCCCGGTCGATCATCTCGCCCACCCGCGGCGACAGCTCCTCGCGCCAGAGGTCGGTGTTGTACACTGCCGCGTACAACCGCTCGCGCTCCGCCTCGTCCGCGAAGCGCCGGATCCACACGTAGCGGTCATTCGCCTCATCAACGAAACTGCCCAGGATGCACATCCCCTGCGACAGTTGATAGGGGATGATCTCCTCGTCCATGAACTTCACCCAGGCCTCGCGTTGGCCCGGGCGCAGCGGATACTGGCGTAACTCAAAAAACATGCAAACCTCCACCACCTTCGCCTCGCCAGTGTAGCGTCTTTTGACCAGGCCCAGAACCACATTGGCCCTACCGCGTCCCCTCCTCGAAAGCACCCACTTCACGCTCTTCTCCCCTTAAGGGACAAGGGAGATGCATATTGCAATTAGCACGAGTACTTAAAGTCCCTCTCCCTGAGAAGGGCTCCCGTCGAAGACGGGAAAAGGGATTTAGGGTGAGGGCGACCCAATCACACCATCGCACCGGCTTTTCTCCCCCTCTCCCTGAGATGGGCTCCCGTCGTGAGCGGCGGGACGCGGAACATGTCTCCGCGTACATGGGGTGAGGGCCATCCCCCCCCCCAAACACCTACCCGCCCGCCACCACCCGCAATCGCCCCAGCGGCAGCAGCGCGTCCTGCATATCTTCGCCCGCCACCTGCAACGGCAGACGCTCCAGCGTCTGCGCGTTATACAGCCCGAAGACCAGGCGATAGTCGCCGGGCGTTAGCTCCGGCGGCAGCGGCACCTGCCACTCGTCGCGCAGCGCGTGCCCCGCCGGCCAGTCGCTGGTGGGGAAGCGCGCGCCGAAAGGCGGCTCGTCAAATCCGGCCACGAAGCTGTTGTCCGCCGCCGCGAAGAAATGCAGGAATTGTGTGAAGTTCGCCCCAGGCGCCGTCAGCGCCTGCCAGTCCAGCGCCAGCGCCAGCGTGCTGCCTGCCACGGCTTCCTCTGGCAACGTATAGTTTCTCAGCGCCAGCGTGTCGCCGAAACGCGCCTCCAGGGGCCTCCAGCCCGCGCTGACCGGCGCCGGCCCAGGCACAGCCACGCTGCCGATGACCACCTGGTCCGGCCCCAGTACCTGCCGGTCGCTGCTGTCCACCGCCACGCCCAGAATCTCGCGCTGCGCCCAGTTGCCGCGCCACACGCGCAGCATCAGCGCCAGCGAGCCCGGCGTGTTCATCTCCTCCGGCAGCCGCAGCGTCAGCCGTTTGCGCACGGTGACGCCCGGAACCCAGCCTTCGATGTTGAACTGGCCAATGTCGTCCTGCTCGTCAGAAGCCAGCGATTCCGTCAGCCCGGGCCGCTCCAGTGCGTGCAGTGAGAGATGCAGGTTTTGTGGCAGGTCCCCCAGCTTCTGCCAGTAGAGCCACACGCTGATTTCGTCGCCCGGGCCCGCGGGACTGCCGTCCAGGCGCACGCCCTGTAACTCAAGACCCCCCTCGTACCACGCGATTCGTATTGGTGTGGCCGTCAGCGCTTTCTCGACATCAGGCAGTATCCAGAGATAGACCGGCAGGCCAACCAGCGCGAGCGCCCACGTGACCGGCACGATCCCTGTCAGCCAGCGCCATGCCCGCCGCTCCAGCCGCTCCTGGGCGAAGAGCAGCAGCCCGCCCAGCGCCAGCGTCACTCCCACGATCTCGAAGATTTCCTCGAAGACCAGCCACTGTTGCGGGTTGTTACAGACCCATTGCCCGCTTTTTTCGGCCGTCCAGCACCAGGCCTGCAGCGTCACGTGCTCTACCACGATCCCGCTGAGGCCCGTCACCACCAGGCCGAGGAACAGCAGGGCAAAGACTCGCCCGAGCTCGCGGTATCGCTGACGCCATACAAGTAGTGTTGCCAGTGCCAGTCCGCCGCCGCCGCCGATGTACAGCAGGCGCCACAAATGCAGCCCGTACAGGTTCAGGTCAGGAGCAAGCTGCCAGATGTATTCGTGAATCTCGAAAAATTCGTCGAGGCCCAGAAACAGAAACGCGCCGCCCGTCGCCAGCAAAAAAGCCCGGCCTTGCCAGCCCCGCTCGCGCAGCAGCGCCGCAATCACCAGCGCAGTGACGCCCGCCACCAGCAGCTGGGCGCTCGAGAACATCGTGCCCGGCGTGTATTCCGTGTTGACGTTGGCGAACCATTTGTGCAGCGTCCGCCAGTTGTCGCGCAGACTTGATAAATAGGCCAGTGCCAGTGCCAGCTCGACCGCCAGCGCCACCAGCACCAGCCGCCGCACAAATGGCCGCGGCCGCCCTTGCCACAGCAACCTCAGCCCCGCGGCCAGCCCCGCCAGCAACAGCGCGATACAAACCGCCAGCAGCACCCGCCAGCTAAAGACGTCCAATTCGGCAGCACTCTCTCAAGGCAGGGCAGGGGGCAGAATTGTACCACGCTGCAGCAGCCCTCTCTGCCACCCCCTCTCCCCTTAATGCGAGACTCACTTCACACGCGTCTTTCTCCCCCTCCCAGGGCGAGGGGTAAGACGTACATGACACAGCGCGTGTTCTTAAAGTCCCTCTCCCTGAAGGGCTCCCGCATCGGGGCGGGAAAGGGCTCCCGTCGCAAACGGGAAAAGGGATTTAGGGTGAGGGCGCTCTGACCACACCTTCGCACTCCCGCTTTTCTCCCCCTCTCCCCTTAATGCGAGACTCACTTCACACGCGTCTTTCTCCCCCTCTCCCTGAGAAGGGCTCCCGTCGCAAACGGGAAAGAGGGGGCCAGGGGGTGAGGGCGCCCCCAAACACCCCGCCCCACTTTTCGCTATACTCCCGCCCGCAAGCGCGGAGCACCCATGACCTCACTCCCCTTTACCATCGAGCCCGCCGACCTGCTCGGCGGCATCAGCCAGGAAGGCGCCGCCGCGCCCCTCTTCGACGCCACCTGGTATTCCGCCAGCGCCGCCTCTGACGGCATCGAATATCATCTTCCTCCCGGCGCCCTCGCCGACGCCGGCTGGCTCACCGCCGACCTGCTGCTTGATGGCAACCAGAGCGGCGTCTTCCTGCTCGAACTGCAGGAAGGCCTCGATGGCCCGCGCTTTCGCCTCCAGTTCGCGCTCCTGCCCCAGGCTTCCGCCCGCCTGCGCCTGCCCCTGGCCGCCCTCACCCTGGGCCACGGCGTGCTCCCGCGCGAAGGCGCCTGGCTCAAGCCGCGCGCCGCTGGCGAGCCTGTGCGCCCCGCCGCCGTTCGTCGCCTGCGCCTGCTCGTCGCCAGGCAGGGCGACCAGGCCACCCGCTGGTGCATGACGCCCCTCGTCGCCAGCGCCGACGAACCGCTCCCCCTCGATCAGCCCCTGCTGCCGCGCGGTCCCCTGCTGGATGCCCTCGGCCAGGCCGCCGGTCACGCCTGGCCAGGCAAAAGCGCGCAACATGCCGAGGTCAGCCAGCGCCTGCAAAACCAGCTGCTCTCCGCGCCGTTGCAGGCCTGGCCGCGTGACTACAACGAGCGCGGTGCCTGGAACCGTCACAGCTTCGAGGCCGGTGGCTGGTTCCGCACCCATCACGACGGCCGCCGCTGGTGGCTCGTCGATCCCGCCGGCAGCGCCTTCTGGTCCGCCGGTATCAACGGCCTGCGCTCCTCCGTCGAAACCTGCGTCACCCACATGCAGGGCGCCCTCGCCTGGGCCCCCGACGCCAGCGACTTCGAGTACGCCGCTGTCCGCCGCTACAACGCTGGCGAAGACATGGTGGATTACCTTCAGGCCAACCTCATGCGCGCCTTTGGCCCCAACGCCTGGCACAGCCACTGGTCCGCCATCGTTCTCGCCCAGCTGCGCCGCTGTGGCTTCAATACCATTGGCCACGATTCCGAAACCGCCCTCGCGCGCGACTCCACAATTCCCTGGACGCGCACCCTCCAGCCCTCCGCCTTCCCGCAGACCGCCCTCATCTGGCGCGACCTGCCCGACGTCTTCGATCCCCAGTTCGTCGATGACGCGCGTCACGTCGCTGCCCAACTCCTCAACACTCGCGCCGACAAGTCCCTGCTTGGCTACTTCCTCATGGATTGCCCCGCCTGGAGCCTGACGCAGGAGCCGCCCGCCGCCGGCATGCTCTTCACCACCGATGAATGCCACAGCCGCCGCGCCCTGCTGGACTTCCTGCGCGAGCGCCACGGCGACGAGCAGGCCCTCGCCAGCGCCTGGCAACTGCCCGTCACCTTCGCCACCATTATCTCCGGCCGCTGGACATCGTCCCTCACTGCCGCCGCGCGCAGCGACCTCGCCGACTTCAGCGTGCTGCTCATCGGCCACTATTTCAACGCCCTCACGACCGCCTGCCGCGCCGTCGATCCCCATCACCTCAATCTCGGCGCGCGCTGGCAAGGCCCGCCGCCGGACTGGTGCCTGCAGGCCGTCCTTGCCAGCGACGTCTTCAGCATGAGCTGCGACGCGGCCGAGGTCTCCAGCCGCGATATGGAGCTGGTGCAGCAGGAGCAGGGCCTGCCCGTGCTTATCAGCGCCTGGGGCGTCGGCGCCCTCGATGCCGGCCTGCCCGCCAGTGGCCCCGGCCCGCGCGTGGCGCAGCAGGATGCCCGCGGCCAGGCCCTGCGCGTCTGCCTCGAAAACGCGGCCGCCCGGACCTGCTGCGTCGGCCTCCACTTCGAGTCGCTCTACGATCGCTCCGCCCTCGGCGACAGCCGCGGCGAAACCTGGAATAGCGGCCTTTTCGATGTCTGCCATCGCCCCTGCGAGCCCCTCATCGCCGCCGCCCGCCAGGCCCTCAATACCCTCTACGCCCTCGTCGCCGGCCAGGCCGAACCCACCCGCGAAGCCCCCCGCACCTACACGCCACTCTTCTACTGACCGCCAAACACCTCGTCTGACCGCTTTCTCCCCCTCTCCCCAAGGGCTCCCGCGATAAGCGGGACAAAGGGGGTCGGGGGGTGAGGGCGCTTCCCGGTCCGGAGATTCCGCCCGGCCCCGCCAGTTTGGCTCCAATCCCCCGCGTGTGTTAAAGTCCCTCTCCCGGAGAAGGGCTCCCGTCGTGAGCGACGGGACAAGGGATTTAGGGTGAGGGTCGCCCCCACACAGAAAGACACTATCGCGTGAAGACAGAAAACTCTTCCGACATTCGCTGCCAGCACGAGCTGGCCAGTAAAACGATTCGCGAACTGGCGCGCAATTTGCGCAAAAGACAAACTTCTGCCGAGGAACTTTTGTGGGAGGCTCTGCGCGACCGCAGGACGGGCGGACTTAAGTTTCGACGCCAGCATCCGGTTGTCGGTACGACGAGTGTCGCGGACTTCTGTTGCTATCAGGCGCGCTTGCTCATTGAACTTGATGGCGGTATTCACATACAGCAAGGAACGCAGGACAGGGAGCGCCAGCTGGAGCTCGAACAACTCGGCTATCGAGTGTTGCGCTTCCCCAACGATCGCGTTCATGAAGATCTGACAAACGTTCTCATGGCAATTCTTGTAGCAGCGAATATCTCAGAATAAGCTCTCACCCCTGTGAAGCCCCTTATCGCATCTCGGCGCGAGCAACCATCCCTCTCGACGACTACTTTTCTCCCCCTCTCCCTCAGGGAGAGGGGGTCGGGGGGTGAGGGCGCTTCCCGGTCCGGAGATTCCGCCTCGCCCAACAGTTTGGCCCCAATCCCCCACGTGAGTTAAAGTCCCTCTCCCTGAGAAGGGCTCCCGTCGTGAGCGGCGGGACAAGGGATTTAGGGTGAGGGCTATACCATGAAACGTCACGCGCTGGTTGGCACCGGCGGTCGCGCCGGCATGTATATCCGCGCCCTCTGCGACACCTGGCGCGCCGACAACCCTCTCGTCGCCCTCTGTGACCTCAGCCACACCCGTATGGCCTGGCACAACCAGCGCCTGCAACAGCAACATGACCATCCGCCGCTGCCCATGTACCATGCCGACGACTTCGACAAAATGATCGCGGAGGCGCGCCCCGACGTCGTCATCGTCACCACTATCGACGCAACCCACCACCACTACATCATCCGCGCCATGCAGCTCGGCTGCGACGTCATTTGCGAAAAGCCCATGACCACCGACGCCGGCAAGGCCCGCGCCATCTTCGACGCCATTGAGCAAACCGGCCGCTCCCTGCGCGTCACCTTCAACTATCGCTACGCTCCCGCCAACTCGAAACTGCGCCAGCTGCTGGCCGCCGGCACCATCGGCCGCCCCCTCCACGTCGACTTTTCCTGGCTGCTGGATACCAGCCACGGCGCCGATTACTTCCGCCGCTGGCACCGCGAAAAGCACAACTCCGGCGGCCTGCTGGTGCACAAGGCCACCCACCATTTCGACCTCGTCAACTGGTGGCTGGCATCACGGCCGCAACAGGTCTTCGCCCTCGGCAACCTCATGTTCTACGGTGCCGCCAACGCCGCCGCCCGCGGCGAGCACTACAGCTACGCCCGCTATACCGGCGAGAAAGCCGCCCGCGACGATCCCTTCGCCCTCTTCCTCGACCAGGACCCGGGCCTGCGCGGCCTCTACCTCGACGCCGAGGCCGAGACCGGCTACCTGCGCGATCGGAACGTCTTCGGCGACCCGATCACTATCGAGGACACCCTCTGCGTCACCGCCCGCTATCGCAACGCCGCCCTGCTCTCCTACAGCCTCGTCGCCTACGCCCCCTGGGAAGGCTACCGCGTCGCCATCACCGGCACCCGCGGCCGCCTCGAGCTCGAAGTGGTCGAAAAAATCCACACCGCCCCGGCAAGTCTCCCCCTCTCCCTGAGGGAGAGGGGGTCGGGGGGTGAGGGCGCCACAGAGTCGGGGGGTGAGGGCGATCCCGCCCCGGAGTCAGAGCGCGACCTCGCCGCCAGCAAGGGCCCCTTCCGCCACAGCGAACTGCGCGTCTACCCGCACTTCGCGCCCCCCTGGCTGGCCGACATCCCCGCCGCCAGCGGCGGCCATGGCGGCGCCGACCCCCTCATGCTCGAGCAGCTTTTCTCCACCAATCCGCCACATGACCCCCTTGAGCGTGGCGCCAGCCACCTCGACGGCGCCGCTTCCATCCTTACCGGTATCGCCGCCAACCACGCTCTCGCCACCGGCCTCCCCGTCATCGTCGACGACCTCCTCAAATTACCCTGATCCGCCCGCCCTCACCCCCGGCCCCTCGTCCCGCTTCGACGCGACAAGGGGGTTAGGGGGTGAGGGCGGCGCAGCACCTTTTTGCGGGCCAGATCCTGGGGGCAGGGTGGCGTGAGGGCCGCATTCCTGGCAGCGTCCCGTGAGTGGCCCTATGATGATGCCTGCGCCATGCTGGAAAGGAACACACCTTGTTGCTTGAAAAAGGGCTTCCGCTACTGGGCGGTAAAGTCGCGCTGGTCACCGGCGCCGCATCCGGCATCGGCCGCGCCACTGCTGTCACACTCGCACAGGAAGGCGCCCGCGTCGGCTTGCTCGATATCACGCCCGACGCCCTCGACTCCGCCGCCGCTGAAATCAACGCCCTGGGGCAGGGGACTGAGTTCGCCCTCCCGCTCAGCGCTGACGTGCGTGACCCCGCCGCCCTGGACTCCGCCGTCGCACAGCTCACGGAGCGCTTCGGCCGTCTCGATATCCTCTTCGCCAATGCCGGCATCCCCGGCGTCTGGGCGCCCGTCGCAGACATCACGCCCGACGAGTACGATCAGATCATGGGCATCAACGTCAAGGGCGTCTTCCTCAGCATCCAGGCCGCCCTGCCGGCCCTGCGCCAACAGGGTGGCGCCATCGTCATCACCTCATCCGTCACCGGCACCCGCATGTTCAGCAACCCCGGCGCCTCCGTCTATGCTGCATCCAAGGCCGCCTTGCTGACTCTCGGTAAGATGCTTGCCATGGAGCTGGCCCGTGACCGCATCCGCGTTAACGTCATCTGTCCCGGCACCGTCACAACCAGCATCCAGGCCAAAATCATCTACCGCAATCAGGAAGCGCTGCAGCAATACGTGCATTACCCGCTCGGCAACATACCCCTCACCGACGGCGTTTTCGCCACCCCCGAACAGATCGCCAGCGTCGTGCTCTTCTTGGTCTCCGACATGGCCAGCCACGTCACCGGCGAGGAAATCCACGTCGACGGCGCCGAGTCCCTCCTCCGCGGCTGAGGCGGCAATTGGCCAGTCTGGTCTGCAGTCCCTCCCTGCACAGTCTTTCTCCCCCTCTCCCTGAAGGGCTCCCGTCGTGAGCGACGGGACAGGGCCGCATTCCTGGCAGCGTCCCGTGAATGGCCCTATGATGGTGCTCGTCATCCTCAAGCATTGCGGAAGAGGGTCACGCCATGTTGCTGCAGAACAAGGTCGCGCTTGTCACCGGCGCCGCATCCGGCATCGGCCGCGCAACAGCGCTCAAATTCGCGCAGGAAGGCGCCCGCGTCGGCCTGCTGGACGTCAAGCCGGACGTCCTTGACGAGGCAACTGCCGAGGTCGACGCCGTCGGTCCCGGCGCCATTGCCCTCCGTGCCGACGTGCGCGACCCCGACGGCATGGCCGCCGCCGTAGACCAGCTCATGGAGCGCTGGGGCCGCCTCGACATCCTCTTCGCCAACGCCGGCATCAACGGCGTCTGGGCCCCCGTCGCCGACATCACGCCCGACGAATACGACCAGACCATGGATATCAACCTCAAGGGCACCTTCCTCAGCATCACCGCCAGCCTGCCGGCCCTGCGCCGCCAGGGCGGCTCCATCGTCATCACCTCCTCCGTTAACGGAACCCGCATCTTCAGCAACAGCGGCGGCTCGGTCTACGCTGCCTCCAAGGCCGCCCAGCTGGCCCTCGGCAAAATGCTGGCCATCGAGCTGGCCCGCGATCGCATCCGCGTCAACGTCATCTGCCCCGGCGGCGTCAAGACGAATATTTCGGAAAACACGATCCGCCGTAACCAGGAAGGCCTCCGTTACCCGATGCACTTCCCCCTCGGCGTCGTCCCTCTCACCGACGGCGCCCCCGCCACCGCCGATCAGGTCGCCAGCGTCGTGCTCTTCCTCGTCTCCGACATGGCCAGCTACGTCACCGGCGAAGAAATCTTCATCGACGGCGCCCAGTCCCTCCTCCGCGGCTGATGCCTCCCGTGGGCCTCACCCACCAGAAAGGAGCAACCCTTGTTTAACATCTCCGTCTTCACCGTCATGCTGCCCGAGCTCACGCCCGAAGAGGCCGCCCCGGCCCTGCAGCGTCACGGCTACGCCGGCGTCGAATGGCGCGTCGTCGATGACCCCCGCGCCGCAGCTGCCGCCGGCCGACCCGACTTCTGGGGCGCCAACCAGTGCACCCTTCCGCTCAGCGAGGAGGGCGCCCGCCGCGCCAAAGCCGTTGCCGACTCCGCCGGCCTCGCCATCCCCGGCCTCGGTACCTATATCAACGTCGGCGACCTCGAGCTGACCGAACGCGCCATGCGCTTCGCCCAAATCTGTGGCGCGCGCAACATCCGCGTCAACCCCGGCCGCTGGCCCGATCCCGACGGCCTGTCCTATGCTGACAGCTTCGCCCGCGCCTCCCGCTTCCTCGAGGGCTGCCAGGCGCTGGCCCGCCAGTACAACGTGCGCGCCGTCGTGGAGATGCACCATCGCACCATCACCTGCAGCGCCGCCCTCGCGCACCGCCTCGTCAGCCCCTTCGATCCCGACTTCATCGGCGTCCTCCATGACGCCGGCAACTGCGTCCACGAAGGCTACGAAAACTACGACCTCGGCCTGCAGTTGCTCGGCCCCTTCCTCGCCCACGTGCACATCAAGAACGGCCGCCACTTCCCGCCCGATGAAGGTGCCGGCCTCTGGCGTGCGCACTGGTCCCCGCTGGAAGACGGCGCCGTCAACTGGGACGAGCTCTTCAGCGCCCTGAAAAAGGCCGACTACCGCGGCTGGCTCGGCATCGAGGACTTCAGCGCCGCCCGCCCCGTCGACCAGGCCCTGCCGCACAACCTCAACTTCCTCAACGCCGCCATCGCCCGCGCCTTCGAAACTGACAGGTAGCGTCAGCGCACTTAAAGCCCCTCCCCCTCGGGAAGGGCTCCCGTCGTGAGCGACGGGAAAGGGTTTGGGGTGAGGGCTCACAATTGCCCCGAAATGCACAGAATGGTGTATCCTCGCACCCTGTAAAAGTACTTAAAGTCCCTCTCCCTGAGAAGGGCTCCCGCGTACAGTGGGAAAAGGGATTTAGGGTGAGGGCAGCCTCACCCACGCAGCATCAAGGAGCGAATTAATGACCCGAAAAGTCCAGTACGCCCTGATCGGCGCCGGCGCAGCCGTCCGCCGCATGCATGACATTGGCATCGAGAAAAGCGACAACGACGTCATCGCTGTCTGCGATGTCCTGGAGGACCGCGCCCGTAAGGCCGGCGCCCACTTCAACTGCCCTTGGTACACGGACTACCGGCAGCTGCTGGATGAAGTCCGCCCCGAGGCCGTCGTCATCATCGCCCAGCACAAGTTTCACGCCGACATCGCCATCGCCGCCCTGCGCGCCGGCGCCCACGTGCTCTGCGAAAAGCCCATGGGCCTGCATACTGCCGAGGCCGATGCCATGAACGAGGCCGCCGCCGAAGCCGGCCGCCTGCTCGCCATCAATTATCAGCAGCGCACCCGTCCCGAACTCGTCGCCGCCAAACGCATCATCGAGTCCGGCCAGCTGGGGCAAATCCAGCACGTCGACGTCAAGACCACCTGGACCCGCGCCGCCGCCTACTACAAGGCCAATGTCTGGCGTGGCAGCTGGAACGGCGAGGGCGGTGCCCTGTTGATGAACCAGACGCCGCATGACCTCGACCTCATCTGCTGGCTGGTTGGCATGCCCGCCCGCGTTCACGCCTGGGCGCCCACCATCTTCCATGACATAACGCCCGCCGATACCGTCCAGGCGATCATGCAGTGGCCTGGCGGCGCCATGGGTTCTTTCCACGCCAGCACCGCCGAGGGCGGCAAAATCAACCGCTTCGAAATCATCGGCACCGGCGGCGTCATTGAGATCAACAAGGGCGAACTGCGCTTCGCCCGCTTCGACCAGGACCTCTACGACTTCCTCCCCGCCTCGCCCGAGGCCTTCAGTCACCCCGGCATCGAAGAAGTCGAGACCGAGCTCGGCCCCGAAACCGGCAGCCACGTCGATACCCATCGCAACTTCTGCAACGCCATCCTGCATGGCGAGGCCCTCGTCGCTGACGGACTCACGGCCATACGCGGCCTCGAGCTCGCCAACGGCATGATCGCCTCCCACTACAGCGGCCAGACCATCGACTTTCCGCTCGACCGCGACGACTACTTTTCGTTGTTGCGGCGCCTGCAGCGAGAGGAGCGCAACGCATGAACGTCACCATCAGCGCCTTTGGCGACGAAATCGCCGCCGATCTCGACGAGCAGTTGACCCTGCTCAACCAGCTGCGCATCCCCGGTCTCGAGCTGCGCGCCGCCTGGGGCATCAACGTCCTCAAGCTCACGGATGACCAGGCCCGCCAGGCTCGCGCCCGCTGCGCTGCCGCCGGCATTCACGTCAGCTGCCTCGGCAGCCCCGTTGGCAAATCGCCGCTCGCTGATCCCGTCGCGCTCGACGAGGATCGCATCCGCCGCCTCATCGAGCTTGGCCACATCCTCGGCACCCGCCGCATCCGCATCTTCTCCTGGTATCCCGCCAACATGGACGGCAACGCCCACTACGATGGCCACGTCGCCGAAGTCATCGACCGTCTCGCCGCCCTCACCGCCATCGCCGCCAGCGCCGATTTCACCCTGCTGCACGAGAACGAGCGCCACATCATCGGTGATACGCCCGCCCGCTGCCTGCACTTCGCCCAGGCCATCGACAGCCCCCACTTCCGCCTCATCTGGGATCCCGCCAACTACGTCCAGGTCGACGTCCTGCACTGCATGCAGCACTTCGACGCCCAGGCCCCCTGGGTCGATTACATTCACGTCAAGGACTCCCGCGCCGACAAGACCGTCGTCCCGCCAGGGCAGGGCGCGGGTCAGTTTCCCGAGCTCATGGCCGCCCTGAAGGCGCGCGCCTACAGCGGCGTGCTCGCCCTCGAGCCGCACCTCAAGCGCGCCGAACACAGCTTCGGCTTCAGCGGCCCCGACGGCATGACCACCGCCGCCAACGCCCTCCGCGCCCTCATGGCCGCCGCCGACGTCCACGAACGCCATCCCGCCTGACCCCCTCACTACACGGGCAGGGCAGGGGCACAGCCACCATTGTCACATCCCGGCACTTAAAAGCCCCTCTCCTTAGAAGGGCTCCCGTTGTGAGCAACGGGAAAGGGCTCTCGTCGTGAGCGGCGGGACAGAGGGGGCCGGGGTGAGGCTGCGTCTGTCAGGGCAATGAACGTTGCAGAAAGAAGAGGATAATCTGTGCCACGACTGCCAGAAGCCCAACCACCAGCCCGGCAAACCAGCCGGCCGTCCTCAGGCTTCCCCGCAGACCGGCAAACTCGGCCCGCAGACCAGCAAACTCACCCCGCAGTTCGGCGAGATCTTCCTTCGTCGCCATGTATTCAAGCCGGGTGCGCAGCTCCGCCACGTCGGCTTTCGTGGCTAGACTTTGCCAATCCGGCAACGCCGACTCTGTTCTGCCTTGTTGTGCTTGTGACATTGGGAATGTCTTCTTTCTGCACCGTCATTCGATTGAAACGCTGCGGCGCCTGCCATGGTTGCCCACATTATTGCATGCTGTCAGTCGCTTGTCGACTCGTTCAGGCGCCCGTCCCCACCATACGTCACATTCGCGTACAATAAACCCAATCCGAACAGCAGCGAGGTCTCCCCATGCAACTGCGACAACTCGGCACCAGCGGCGTACAGGTCTCCGCCATCGGCCTCGGCACCAACCAGTTCGGCGGCACAGTCGGCCAGAATGCCGTCCACGACATCCTCGCCGCCGCCATCGACCTCGGCATCAACTTCATCGATACCGCCAACACCTACACCCGCGGCGAGTCCGAGCGCCTGCTCGGCCGCGCCCTGCAAGGCCGCCGCGATCACTTCCTCGTCGCCACCAAAGGCTTCTTCCCCGTCGGCCCCGGCCCCAATGACCGCGGCGCCTCGCGCCATCACCTCCTGCGTACCGTCGAGGACAGCCTGCGCCGCCTGCGTACCGACCACATTGACCTCTTCCAGCTGCACCGCTGGGATGACCGTACGCCCCTCGCCGAAACCATGCGCACCCTCGACGATCTCGTCAGCGCCGGCAAGATCCGCTACCTTGGCGCATCGAACTTCATGTCCTGGCAGCTGGCCCAGGCGGGCCTGCTGGCCCAGACCAACGCTTGGGAGCCCCTCGTCACCGTCCAGTCCCATTACCACCTGCTGCAGCGCCAGGTCGAGGACGAGATCATTCCCTACTGCGAACATTCCGGCCTCGGCTTCATCCCCTACTTCCCCCTCGCCGGTGGCTTCCTCACCGGCAAGTACAGTCGCACTGAAGGCGCCCCGCCCGGCTCCCGCGGCGAATCCAGCGCCTACGTCCAAAAATACATGACCGACGCCAACTACGACCTCGTCGAGCGCCTCACGGACTGGGCGCAGCAACGCGACCACAGCATGGCCGAGCTGGCCCACGCCTGGCTCCTCGCCCGGCCACAAGTCTGCTCCGTCATCTCCGGCCTCACCCGCCTCGACCAGCTCCACGCCAACGCCCGCGCCGCCGCCTGGCAGCTCACCCCTGCCGAATACGACGAGATCAACGCTATCCTCGCCAGCGCTGCCTGACCTCAATATTCCGCAACTGCCCCCAATTGGAGGACCTTCGCTTGAACCGTCTTGCAGTTAAAGTCCCTCTCCCTGAGGGAGAGGGATTTAGGGTGAGGGCGCGCCAGTCAAGGCTCCAGTCGAAGACGGGACAAGGGGGCCGGGGGGTGAGGGCTACGCCACATCCACTTCCCTGAGCCGCGCCGCCGCCTGCTCCGGCGTCAGATCCCGCTGCGCCCCGGCCGCATCACCCGCCGCCTGCCACTTTGAAACCGGCTGCCGGTAACGTGCTGCTCTCAGCGAGAAACCGCGATCGGATAGTCCCCTTCGCCTCCTCTCCCTGAGGCAAGCCCGTTTATATTGCCTTGCTCTCCAAATATGGGAATTAAAGTCCCTCTCCCTTAGGGAGAGGGATTTAGGGTGAGGGCCGCCTACTTCACCGCCACCCCCCGCAAGCGCTCAGCCGCCTGTTCCGGCGTCAGATCCCGCTGCGGCTCCGCCAGCAACTCGTAGCCCACCATGAATTTGCGCACCGTCGCCGAGCGCAACAGCGGCGGCAGAAGGGCTCCCGTTGTGAGCAGCGGGACAGGCGCGTGCAGCTGCCAGTGCGCCTCGGCCCCCGCCGGCGCCCCGTGCCAACCCATCGAGTAAGAAGGGCTCCCGTCGTGAGCGGCGGGACAGGGCGCCCTACACATCCACTTCCCTGAGCCGCTCCGCTGCCTGCTCCGGCGTCAGATCCCGCTGTGGCTCCGCCAGCAACTCGTAGCCCACCATGAACTTGCGCACCGTCGCCGAGCGCAACAGCGGCGGCAAGAAATGCGCGTGCAGCTGCCAGTGCGCCTCGGCCCCCGCCGGCGCCCCGTGCCAACCCATCGAGTAGGGGAAGGGCACTCCGAACAGCCCGTCATAGCGCCGTAACACCTGGCGCAACAGCGCCGCCAACGCGTCCCGCTCGGCATCTGCCAGCGCCCCCAACTGCCCGACATGGCGCCGCGGCAGCAGCATCAGCTCAAAAGGCCACACAGCCCAGAAAGGCACCAGCGCCAGCCAGTGCGCGTTCTGACACACGAGGCGCTCACCGCTGCGCAGCTCGGTCTCCGCATAGTCCAGCAGCAACGGCCGTCCCGCCTGCTGCCGCGCGTACCTGCGCTGCTGCTCGTCCTCGCGCGCCACTATCGTCGGCAGCGCGTCGCTGGCCCAGATCTGCCCGTGCGGGTGGGGACTCGACGCGCCCATCGCGTTGCCCCGGTTCTCGAAGAACTGCACGTGCCGCCAGCGCTGTCCCAGCTCGTCCAGCAGCTGCGCCTGCACGTCGATCACCTGCCGCAGCTCCGCCAGCGCCATCTGCGCCAGCGTCACATCGTGCCGTGGCGAAAAACACAGCACCTGACAGTCGCCGCGCACCGGCGCCAGCTGCAGCAGCGCCTCGCCCGCCATCTGCGCCTCGCGCTCCTCGGGCAGCAGGGCAGGGAAGTCGTTGCGAAAAACGAAAGTCTGCGTATACGCAGGATTGCGCACGCCGCCCGAACGCTCGTTGCCTGGGCACAAATAGCAGCCCGGGTCGTATTCCGGCAGCCGCTCGACCGGCGCCGTCTCCCGTTCGCCCTGCCACGGCCGCCGGCTGCGCTGCGGCGAGACCAGCACATACTCCCCCGTCAGCAAATTGCGCCGCCGATGCGGCTGCTCCGTCGGATTAAGTTCCACTGCCCACTCCTGCCTGGCCCCGCCCGTCAATCAACGCTATACTCTCCGCTAGCGACGAAAGTGAGCTATCGCAGCATTGTACTTAAAGTCCCTCTCCCTTAGGGAGAGGGATTTAGGGAGAGGGCCGGCAAGCCCCTCTCCCTGAAGGGCTCCCGTCGTGAGCGACGGGACAAGGGATTTAGGGTGAGGGCCGGCAAGCCCCTCTCCCTAAGGGCTCCCGCATCGGGGCGGGACAAGGGGCCGGGGCGTGAGCGCGACCTGCCCCCCTTCGCGCAACAGAAGACTGGCTACAGGAGCAAACCATGACTCGCATGCACATCGGCGTCCAGATGCAACCCCAGCACTGCAGCTGGCCGGATTACCTTGAGGCCGTCCGCACCGTCGAGGCCATGGGAGTCGACAGTATCTGGACCTGGGATCACTTCTTCCCCCTCACCGGCGATCCCGGCGGCAATCACTTCGAGGGCTGGAGCGCGCTCAGCGCCATCGCCGCCATCACCACCCGCCCCCGGGTCGGCTGCTTCGTCACCTGCAACAGCTACCGCAACACCGCGCTGCTGGCGCAAATGGCCAAGACCGTCGACCATATCAGTGGCGGCCGCCTCTGCTTCGCCATCGGTTCCGGCTGGTTTGAACGTGATTACGAGGAGTTCGGCTACGAGTTCGGCACCGTCAACAGCCGCCTGCGTCAGCTTGAGGCCGACCTGCCCGTCCTCAAGGCGCGGCTGCAGGCCGAAGTCCCGCCGCCCATCCAGAATCCCCTGCCCATCATGATCGGCGGCGGCGGCGAGAAGGTCACGCTGCGCATCGTCGCCGGGCACGCCGACCTCTGGAATACCTTCGGCCCGCCCGACTCCTGGATCCACAAGAATCGCGTGCTCGATGACTGGTGCGCCAAAGTGGGCCGCGACCCCGCCGAAATCGTCCGCACCGTCGGCGTCGGCGTCCAGGACCTCAACGGCAACCTCGACAAATACGCCGCCGCCGGCGCCACCCAGTTCATCTTCAGCCGCACCGTCCCCTGGGACTACGCGCCCCTCGAGCAGCTCATCCGCTGGCGCGACCAGTAACCCACGCCCCGGCCTTCACGGGCCGGGGAGTGAGGGCCGCACTACCACTCAAGGCCCGCGCATCGGATCATCCAGATCCGCCAGTTCCTCCGCCGACGCCCGCATGCTGATCACCTTCCACGAGCCCCAGTTGATCGCCAGCACCGAGGCAGATACCAGCCCCACCGCCAGCAGCCACAGCGGCAAAAACAGCCCCAGCAGCAGCGGCGCTGCCCCCAGCACCAGCGTCAGCAGCGTGCGCAGCGGGTGCGCCAGCGTCAGTTGCAGCGAGACCACCAGCAGGCGTCGCAGCGGCAAATCAAAGAGCACCAGCAGTGGCCACAGATACAGGTTCGTCATCACCAGCGTCAGCCCGATCAGCAGCGTCAGACTGCGCAGGAACCACACCAGGAACTCTGGCAGCGGCATCGTCTCCAGCGCCTGCAGGTTCACCAGCACCAGCGCCCCCAGCGCCACGTCCAGCAGCACCAGTACCGTGGACTTCAGCCACTGGCGCCGCATCGTGCTGAAAAAGATCGAGAAAAACTCCTTGTCGCGCCCCCGCGCCAGCGGCGCTATCGTGGCGAACAGCGCCGCCGTCGCCGCCGGCATGGGAATGATCAGCATGGCGCAGAAAGTCCACAGCAAATTCGCGATCACCAGCGACGCGATCCGGTCGACTGGCGAGCCGGGTTCGGGCATAAAACCGGAGAGACGCATACGCGCGCGCTTCCTCAAGGCAGTCGGACAGCGCCGCCCAGCCTACCCCGAAGCGGGGCTGCCTGCCAACGGAAAACGCAACAGCTGTCACCCCTTTCGCATGCGTCTTGCCCTACACTATAGACCCCGCCCCGCCCAGGGAGCCGCGCCCGTGAAGCCCAATACCGACCTTCAGGAACAACTCGCAGTGTTGACCATGACCCACCTGCCCGCCTGCCCGCGCACAATGTGGCGCGTGATCGATAACTTCCTGGATATTTGGGGCGTCTCGCCGACATACGAAACCATGGCCATTCGCAGCCACTGCGCCCTCGGCTCGGTCGTCAATCATCTCCACCGCCTCGACCGTGAGCATGTCGTGATTTGGCGCCCCGATACCCGGCGCTCCATTCAGCTGCTGCTCCGCTACCCCCAACCGGACACCCGGCCGCCGCGTGAGTGGCCCTGGGTCACTGTGATTCCCCAGTGTTTCATGGACGAAAATTCCCTCATCGCGGAAGGCAAGGCCTGCCTCACCCTGGCCAGACTGCGCGAGCCGGCGCGCCGCGTCTGGTACCACGTCGATCACTTCATGGAGCAGAACGGCGCGGCCCCGACTCTCGCGGAACTGGGCGAGCTTTGCGGAACTTCCAAAGGGGCCGCAGCTGTCCAGTTGCATCACCTGCAAATCCGCCGCGTCCTCCAGCGCGCTTACTACAAGCCCCGCGTCATGCGCCTCCTCCTGCGCTATCCCGCCGCCGCCCGCGCCGAACCCTTCCCGGAGCGCCAGGGCCCGAAACCCGGACCCCGTGCCATAAAACCGCTGCACAAGCAAATCTCCTTCGAGTGACCCATCCTTCGTCACTTCGCACTTAAAGTCCCTCTCCCTGAAGGGCTCCCGCCGCAAGCGGGAAAGGGCTCCCGTCGTGAGCGGCGGGAAAAGGGATTTAGGGTGAGGGCGCCCTGCAGCCTGCCGCCGAATCCGCTACACTGCCCCGTGCCGTAGCATCAGGAGACCAACCCCATGCCGCTGCTCTTTGACATGCCCCTCGAGCAATTACCCGCCTATCAGGGCACCAACCCGCGCCCGGCCGACCACGACGAATACTGGGAGCGCGCCCTCGCCGAAATGCGCGCCCAGCAGCCGCAGGTCGAGCTGATCCCCGCCGACTTCCAGACCGACTTCGCCGACTGCTTCCACCTCTGGTTTACCGGCGTTCGCGGCGCCCGCGTCCACGCCAAACTGCTGCGCCCCAAAGCCCCCGCCAGCCCCGGCCCCGCCGTGCTCATGTTCCACGGCTACTCCGGCAACTCCGGCCCCTGGCTCGACAAGCTCGGCTACGTCGCCCAGGGCTTCACCGTCGCCGCCCTCGATTGCCGCGGCCAGGGCGGCCCCTCGCAGGATGTCGGCGACCACTACGGCACCACGCTGCGCGGCCACATCATCCGCGGCCTCGACGGCCCGCCCGACAACATGCTCTACCGCCACATTTTCCTCGATACCGCCCGGCTGGCCCGCGTCGTCATGGACATGCCCCAGGTCGATCCCGACCGCGTCTGCGCCACCGGCGGCAGCCAGGGCGGCGCCCTCACCATCGCCTGCGCTTCGCTCGAGCCGCGCATCCAGCGCGCCGCGCCCGTCTATCCCTTCCTCAGCGACTACCAGCGCGTCTGGCAGCTGGACATGGACCAGAACGCCTACGAAGAGCTGCGCCTCTGGTTCCGCCACTTCGACCCGCAACACCAGCGCGAGCAGGAAGTTTTCACCCAGCTGGGTTACATCGACATCCAGCACCTCGCGCCTCGCATCCAGGCCGAGGTCATGCTGGGCACCGGCCTCATGGACCAGATCTGCCCTCCCTCCACCCAGTACGCCGCCTTCAACAAGATCAGTGCGCCCAAATCAGTGCGCCACTACCCGGACTTCGGCCACGAAACCCTCCCCGGCCACCACGACGCCATCTTTGAATTCCTCTCTGCATAGGCCACCCTTTATCACGATGCACTTAAAGCCCCTCTCCCGTAGAAGGGCTCCCGTCGTGAGCGGCGGGACAAGGGGTTTGGGGTGAGGGCCGCCCTGACCAACCTCCACGTTCCTGCATTCTCCCCCTCTCCCTGAAGGGCTCCCGCCGTGAGCGGCGGGAAGGGGCTCCCGTCGAAGACGGGACAAGGGGGTTAGGGGGTGAGGGCCCTACCTGCATCCCGCCCTCCAATCCGCTACACTGCCCCCGTTCCTCACCACCAGGAGACCAACCCCATGCCGCTGCTCTTTGAGCAACTGCCCGCCTACCAGGGCAGCAGCCCGCGCCCGCAGGACTTTGACGCGTACTGGCAGCGCGCCCTGGCCGAACAGCGTGCCACCGAGCCCGACCCCGAACTCGTCCCCGCCGCCTTCCAGACCGGCTTCGCCGACTGCTTCCACCTCTGGTTCACTGGCACCCGCGGTGCCCGCGTCCACGCCAAATTCCTGCGCCCGCAAGCTCCCGCCAGCCCAGCCCCCGCCGTGCTCATGTTCCACGGCTACGCCGGCAACGCCGGCCCCTGGCTTGACAAGCTCGGCTACGTCGCCCAGGGCTTTGCAGTCGCCTCCATGGACGTCCGCGGCCAGGGCGGACTCTCGCAGGAGCCCGGCGGCCACAGCGGCCCGACCCTGCGCGGCCATGCCGTCCGTGGCCTTGACGGCCCGCCCGACGACATGTTCTATCGTCAGATCTACCTCGATACCGTCCAGCTGGCCCGCGTCGTCATGGACATGCCCGGCGTCGATCCCGACCGCGTCTCCGCCACCGGCGGCAGTCAGGGCGGCGCCCTCACCATCGCCTGCGCCGCGCTTGAGCCGCGCATCCAGCGCGCCGCGCCCGTCTACCCCTGGCTGACTGACATCAAACGCGTCTTTGGGCTGCGCGGTCCCGACCAGGCCAACGCCTGGGACGAGCTGGCCGAATGGTTCCGCAACTTCGACCCGCGCCACGAGCGCGAAGAAGAGATCTTCAACCGCCTCGGCTACGTCGACGTTCAGTTCCTCGCGCCCCGCGTCCAGGCCGAAGTCATGATGGGCACCGGCCTCATGGACACCATCTGCCCGCCCTCATCGCAGTACGCCGCCTATAACAAAATCACCGCGCCCAGGTCCGTCCGCCACTATCACGATTACGGCCACGAAACCCTCCCCGGCCACGAGGACGCCATCTTCGAATTCCTCTCTGCATAGGTCATCCTTCATCACGATGCACTTAAAGCCACTCTCCCGTAGAAGGGCTCCCGTCGTGAGCGGCGGGACAAGGGGTTTGGGGTGAGGGCCGCCCCGACCAGAAAGCGTGGCCCCCGCATGGCCGCCTTTTGGCCAACAAATGGCCGGGGCGCGCGCACTTGACCTGAAAACGGGGCCCACATGGCCGTCTTATGGCCAACAAATGGCCGGGGGGCGCGCACCTGATCGGAGAACGGGGCCCTCATGACCAGGGGCTCCCGTCGTGAGCAACGGCAGGGCTCCCGTCATGAGTGACGGGACAAGGGGCCAGGGGGTGAGGGCGCACCACAGCATCCACCCTTCCCCCATGCTATACTCCCGCCCTTCTCACGCCTGCGAAAGGTCTCCCGTGCCGCCCCAATCCAACTCCAGTCTTCCCGCAACCATGCGCGCCGTGCAGGTCATGGCGCCCGGCCGCGCTGAATTCATTGAGACCCCGCTGCCTGAACTGCGCCCCGGTCACGCGCTCGTCCGCACGCGCCTGCTCTCCCTCTGCGGCAGCGATGTCCAGTGGCTGCATTACTTCGACCCGGAGGACTACCCCCTCGCGCCTGGCACCACCGGCCACGAGGTCCTCGGCGAGGTCGTCGCCCATGACGCGCCTGACGAGGACCCGCCCCTCGGCCAGCTGGCCCTGACCCTCATCCCCAACCACACCGGCATGGCCGAGTATTGCCTCGTCCGCGCAGACAGCGTCCTGCCCCTGCCGCCCGGCGTAGCGCCCGAGCACCTGCTGCAGGCCCAGCAGTTCGGCACTGTGATTTACGCCTGCAAGCAGCTGCCCAACGTCATCGGCCAGGACGTCGCCGTCATCGGCCAGGGGTCCGCCGGCCTCTGGTTCGATCTCATGCTGCGGCGCATGGGCGCCCGGCGCGTCATCGCCATCGACCTCCAGGCGCACCGCCTGCAGGCCGGCCAGCTCTACGGCGCCACCGATACCATCCACAACGCCGACGAGAACGCCGTCGCCGCCCTGGCCGGGCTGACCGACGGCCGCATGGCCGATATCGTCGTCGAGGCCGCCGGCGAAGTCGAAAGCATCAACCTCGCCGTCGCCCTGACCCGGCCCGCAGGCTTCCTGCTCAGCTTCGGCGCCCCGCGCGCCACGTTGGCGCCCTTCGCCATCAAGGACTTCTTCTACAAGAACCTCACCATGCGCGCCGCCGTCGGCTCCTTGCGCGACACCGACCACAGCTGCACCCGCCAGGCCCTGCACATGATCGCCTCCGGCGAGGTCGATGCCGCGCCCCTGCTCACCCACCGCTTCCCCTTCAGCCAGGTCCTCGAGGCCTACCAGCTCCACGCCGCCCGCGACGAGGGCGCCATCAAAATCCTCATCGACATGCAGGCCGGCAATCACGCCTGACCCCGCGCCACGCCACGCCCACGTCCCCAAGACCCTTTCCCGTCTGCAATGCGCAGCGCGCCTCCACAAACGCTTTCTCCCCCTCTCCCTGCGGGAAGGGCTCCCGCGTCGGAGCGGGAAAAGGGGGCCGGGGGGGGGTGAGGGCGGCCTGACACGCCTCGACGTACAAGGAGCGCGCCCCACAAAAAAAGTCTCCCGCTCCTAATTAGGAGAGGGAGAGGGCCGCCCGGAAACTCAATCAATCGTTTGGTAATGAACAATTTGTTAAATATGCAAATCCTAGATCGGAAACAGGCGCGGCTGCGCCTCGTGACGCCCTGCAATGTTCGGCAATTGGAAGCGCTTACCTTCAAGAATCTCCGGCACTGTCAGCAATTGCATTCTTGGATACGAAATGTTGCTCAGCTCCAGATCGCCTGCTTGTGCCATGAAACTATCAAAGTTCCGTTGCTGTATCGTTTTCAACGGCGCCATGACGATCAGCCCGGCCATTTGTGCGCTGTCACTGTCAAGTACGCCACGCAATGCTCGAAGGGCCTGAATATTTACACTCTTGCCGCCCTTAACTTCCAGCACCATACTCTGCAAATCTTCTGAGCCGGACATCTCGAAGTAAATTCGACCATCAACACCCCCGTCAGCTGATTGATTTTTTGTAACAAAGCCATCCACCTGTTCGACAGCCCATTTCTGAAAGTGGTATTTATCCCGTTCCCAAAGCAACTGGGCTCCCTCTAGATTTCGAGGAACACCCTTAACGGTAAAGTCCTTACCTTCGACAAGTCCACATCTTTCGACTAGACGCACTTGTGCAACACGCCGGATTGCGTGAATTGCGATGTCTATCCCAATCCAGCGGCGGTTGAGACGATGTGCTGCCTCAAGCGTGGTAGCACAGCCACAGAATGGATCGAGAATTACATCACCTTCGTTGCTGGACGCCTTTATGATTCGTTTCAGGAGAGCGAGCGGCTTTTGCGTCGCATAACCCATACGCTCTCTTGAGTTACCCGGGAGCAGCAGGTAATCTTCCGTCCAAAGTGACCCGACAGGTGCGCCACGATAATCTGACTCGTATTTCCTTCGCTCCAATCTGTCATTAGAGTTAATTACAAAGTTTCCTTTCTGATATTCTTCTTCCAGTCTTTCTTTCTTCAAACGCCAACCAGCAGAGTGCGGATTCACATACCCCCGCCACTCAAAACAAAGATTTGGCCTTTCTCCCATTCCTGGCGTCCGCCAAATGTGTGAACTGTCATCGTAGTACCTGCGTCCTTGCTCATCTATTAGGTTAAACTTTTCCAAAGCTTCCTCTTTAGTAAGTTTCCTGTATGGTTTTAGTTTTGCCCTGTGTGACTTTACGTAATACAAGAGTGTATCTGTAACATTCCCCCAAGATTTAGGATCATGCTGGTTTCCACGTTGTAATGAAGAGTGCCTTTTCCAAACAATCTCGTCCTTATAGTTGCTGTGACCAAAAACAGCATCCATCATGACTTTTAGGTAATGGCTTGCTGTTGGATCACAATGCAAATATATGCTAGCAGTTGGTTTCATCAATCGGCGCATAACTACAAGACGCTCGACCATATAAGACAAGTATGCCAGAAGACGAGGTTGTGTCTTGCGCAAAGCTTTCATCCAATGCCGCCAAAGCGTAACTACATTGTCGTCAATGTCGTTTTCTCGCATTAACTCAGGCATTTTTCGGATCGCACGTACACGCTCCGGCGTCAGTTCCCAAGTATCACAGAAAGCTTCAATCTGATCAGGCAAGGGTCGCCCTGTTTCATCCTTGTAGATGGCGTTGTATGAACGATTGGAGTTGAAGGGCGGGTCGAGGTAAATCAGGTCAACGCTCGACAGGGGCATGCCTTGCATGATGGTCAGGCAATCGCCATAGTAAAGTCGGTTTGTTTCCATTCGGCTAATGTACCGGAAGTTTATTTGTTGCGTCAATATTTCGTTCGCCACATACATCTTTTCCACATGCAGGCTCTCTCCCGGTAGGGCTCCCGTCGTGAGCGGCGGGATAGAGGGGGTTAGGGGGTGAGGGCCACTTAAACACAGGCGTCAGCCGCCCAGCGACCACTCCTCGACGTGCGCCGTGTAGCCGTAGAACACCCACGACGGCCCCGGCTCGAAGTTCTGCACGCGCTGGTTGGCCGTCTGCCGCACGCGGAACGCGCGACCCACTTCCGCAAGAAAAAGCCCCTCCCCCGAAGTAGAGGGGAAGGGGCGAAGTCGTTTTGTTGCACAGACGTAGGGCTATCAGCCGCCCAGCGACCACTCCTCGACGTGCGCCGTGTAGCCATAGAACACCCACGATGGCCCAGGCTCGAAGTTCTGTACGCGCTGGTTGGCCGTCTGCCAGATGTTGGGCACGAAGGTCCAGTCGTAGGCCACGTCCTCATGCGCCAGCTGCTGGATCTCCTTGTACAGCTCCGCCCGGGCCCCGATGTCGCAGCCCGGCACGGCGCGCGCCTGCTCGATCAGCGCGTCAATCTCCGTGTTGACGTAACTGGTCATGCCGTTGCCGCTGCCCGGTATGTCCTGCGTGCTCGTCAGCAGTGACATGAAGTCGTCGGGGTCCGGCGGGCCGCCGGTGCCGCCGCTGTTGCTCATCGGCGTGGCGTCATACATCTGCCCCAGATAGATGTCGCTGATGTAGTTGCCCCATTCCACCTTGTCCAGCGTCACGTCAAAGCCGATCTGCCCCAGCTGGTCCTGAATCACCAGCGCGGTGGTCTCGAAGAACAGCAGAATGTCGCTGTAGCTGATGGTGAAGGCCAGCGCGACGCCGTCCTTGTCACGCACGCCGTCGTCATCGCTGTCTACCCAGCCGGCCTCGTCCAGCAGCGCCATGGCCGCCTCGGGGTCATAGGCGTAGGGCTCGATGTCGTTGTTGTAGGCCCAGCCGATCGCCGGGTTCACCGCGCCGACCAGCGGCGTGCCGCCCTGCGCGCCGCCCAGCGTGGCGAGGATGTCGTGCTTGTTGTAGCCCATCGCCACGGCCTTGCGCACGAGCACATCGCTGAACAGTGGGTGCGGCACCTGCTCGATCGCGTTGCCGTCCTCATCGTAGGCCGCCGACGGCGAGTCGCGGTCCACCCAGTTCAGCGCCAGAAAGTTAACGGACATTTGCGGAAACACGTCCCACTGCAGGTTGTCTCTATTCTGTATTTGTTCAAAGAGATCGCCCTGGAAGTAGGTGTAATCGATCTCGCCCGCCTGGATCGACTGCAGCGCGACCGCCTGCTCGCCGATGACGCGGTTGATCAGGCGCGGGATGGCCGGCGCGCCGTCGAAGTAGGTCTCATTGGCGACGTAGGCCTGGAATTCGTCCGGCGCCCAGCTCTCGAGAATGTAGGGGCCACCGCTGATGTCGGGATTGTTGTTGAAGTCGCTGGTCTCGAGGTCGCTGAAATCCGCAGCATAGCGATGCGAGGGCAGGAAGCGCAGCCCGCCAAACTTGCTCAGCGCCGTGCAATCCACGCCATTCAACACGATTTCGTAGCTGCGGTCGTCGATGATGTTCACCGACTCGATCGATTCGACCGCGGGCTCCGACGTACTGGCGATGTCAGGCGACTTAATGGCGTCGATGACGAACTTCATGTCCGCTGCGGAAATGGGCGTGCCATCGCTCCAGAAGGCGTCGTCGCGGATGGTGAAAGTGTAGACCAGGCCGTCGTCGGAGATGTCCCAGGTGGTCAACGTCGGGACGGGTTCGCCGGTGTGGCGATCAATCTCGAAGGGCGCGGGCCAGAGCAGGGCATAGGCCTGGAAGGTGGCGCCGTCGCTACTGAACAGGGGGTTGTAGCCGGTAATGTTGCCGAAGCCGCGGATGACGACCGTTTCGGCATCCTGGGCGACGCTGGCGACGGCGGACAGGGCGAGTAAAGCGACAAGCAGGGCCAGCAGGCCGCTGCGCAATACCTTTCGAGTTCTCACAATTATCCTCCCGGTCATAGTTTCTGTTACCGGAGTCTATCCTGTTCGGCAACGCGACTCAAACGGAGTCCCCGTCCGCGCCGATATGCTGCAGAAAATGGATGGCCGCGCTGACGCCGCGCTCCAGCGAGTGGATGTGGATGTTTTCGTTAGGGCCGTGCGCGCGCCCGTCACGATAGCCGAAGCCCATGATGACCAGCTCGTCACAGACGTCCTGCAGCGCGAAGGCGACGGGGATGCTGCCGCCAGCGCGCTCGAACAGCGGCGGCACATGCCAGGCGTGTTCATAGGCCGCTGCCGCCGCGCGCATGGCGCGCGTGTCATGGCCCAGCAGGGTCGCGCGCGAGCCCATTTCCATGGCGCGCAGCTCGCTGCGAACCGTGGCCGGCGTAATCCTGGCGATGTGCTCCTGCAGCAGGGCGAAGATACGCTCCGGGTCCTGGTCCGGCACCAGACGACAGCTGATCTTCGCCATGGCGCGCTGCGGCAGCACGGTCTTGAAGCCATGCCCGCTGAAACCGCCGGTTAGCCCGTTGATCTCCAGCGTGGGCCGCAGCCCGACGCGCTCCTGCGTGTTGTAGCCGCGTTCACCATGCCGCGCCGGCGCAGCTGCGACAGCATCCCATTCGCGCTCGCTCCATTCGTTGATGCGCGCCAGATGTGCCCGTTCTGCCGCGTCCGCCGCCACGACGTCGTCATAGAAGCCGGGCACGCAGACGCGGCCCGCTTCGTCATGCAGCTGCGCGATGATCTCGGCCAGGGCCTGCAGCGGGTTGTGCAGGGTGCCGCCGAAATGGCCGCTGTGCAGGTCGCGCGCCGGGCCGTGGACGTGCAGCTCCATGGTGACGATGCCGCGCAGGGCATAAACGAGGCTCGGTTGC
Source organism: Phototrophicaceae bacterium (assembly GCA_965223965.1). GTDB lineage: Bacteria > Chloroflexota > Anaerolineae > Aggregatilineales > Phototrophicaceae > JAGWBD01. The sequence goes on along the minus strand of CBDCXX010000005.1, from coordinate 110,699 downwards.
TCCGGCGCGAGGACCGTGCCGTCGGAGATGACGGCCACGTCGGCGCGCACGCGCTGCGGCTGCTGTGCCACGAAGGCTGCGATCGTCTCTGACCCCGATTCTTCCTCACCCTCGAACAGCAGTTTAATGTTTACCGGCGCCCCTGCGGGTGACGCCAGTGACGATTCGACCGCCTTCAACTGGGAAATAATGTGCAGCTTGCTGTCCACGCTGCCGCGGGCGAAGATGCGCCCGTCGCGTTCGACGGGCTCGAAGGGCAGTGTGTCCCAGCCGTCTTCCATGGCCGCCGGCTGCACGTCGAAGTGGGCGTAGAGCAGGACGGTGGGCGCCGAGTCGCCAGCGCCATGCCATTCGCCCAGCACCAGCGGGTGGCGTCCGCCCGGCATGTGGATGACTTCGGCGCTGTCCATGCCGATGTCGTGCATGTCCTGGGCCAGCCACTGCGCCGCGCGCTCGACATCGGCCTTGTGTTGCGGCAAGGTGCTGATGGTGGGGATGCGCAGCAAGGCTTCGTACTGTTCGCGAAAGCGAGGGGCGTGGCTGCGGGCGTAAGCCTGTGCGTCGTTCATCAGGTCCTCCGGGCAGGCGATGGGCATGGCCAGTATAACCGGCCTGGTCAGAGGATGGTGTAAACTGAAAGCAATCAGCATACAGGAGAGCATGGCCATGATTGTCACTACAACCTCAGGCATTGAAGGCCGACGCGTCGTCGAATACTGCGGCATCGTCACTGGTGAGACCGTGATGGGTGCCAACGTCCTGCTGGATATCGGCGCCAGTATCCGGGATTTCATCGGTGGACGCTCCGGCGGCTACGAGCGCAAACTGATGGAAGGCCGTGACATGGCTATCGCCGAAATGCAGCAGCGTGCGAAGGCAGTCAACGCCGACGCCATCGTGGGCGCCAAACTCGACCACGAGACGATCTCGCCCGGTGGCAGCGGCAGTATGCTGATGGTCATCGCCAGCGGCACGGCGGTGCGCCTGGATTAGGGACTGGCCCCGGCCTGGCAGGGTGGCGGCAAAACGCAGGGACAGAATTACCTCATGCTGCTTCAGGCCAGATAGTTGAGAGGAAACGAAGGACGATGTCCTTTAATGCTGAAATCGAAGCTATGGCTGCCAAAGCCTTGCGCCGGCTGTCGTTGCCGCCCGGGCTGCATGAGCAGATTTTGGCCTGCAACAGCGCGCTGCAGGTGCAGTTCCCGGTGCAGCTCGACGATGGCAGCTGGCGCGTCTTCCTGGGCTGGCGCGCCATCCACAGCGAGCATTTGCAGCCGGCCAAGGGAGGCATCCGCTACGACAGCCAGGTCTCGCTTGACGAGGTGACGGCGCTGGCCGCCCTGATGACCTGCAAGTGCGCGATCGTTAATGTGCCCTTTGGCGGCGCCAAGGGCGGTCTGCGGCTGGATCCGCGCGAATTCAGCGAGGGCGAACTGGAGCGCATCACGCGCCGTTATGCGCGCGAGTTGATCAATCGAGGCTACATCCATCCGGGAACAGACGTCCCCGCGCCGGACATGGGCACAGGCCCGCGCGAGATGGCATGGATCGCCGATACCTACCGTCGTATCTACCCGCACGATGTCAATTATTTCGCAAGCGTAACCGGCAAGCCGGTTGGCGGTGGCGGCATTCCCGGACGTATTGAGGCCACCGGACGCGGTGTGCAGGTTGTCATACGCGAATTCTTTAGCAATGCGACGGATGCACGGCGCGTCGGTCGGGCAGGTCTGGCAGACGCCGGCGTCGTGGTACAGGGGCTGGGCAATGTCGGCTTTCACGCCGCGAAGTTCCTTGAGGAAGAGGATGAGGCGCGCATCATTGCCATCATCGAACGCGACGGCGCGCTGATCGACGACAAGGGTTTGTCGGTGGTGGCAGTGCGCGCGTGGATGGACGAACATGGCGGTCTGCGCAACTACCCGGGCGCGCGTTACGTCGAGGATGGCCAGGCCTGCCTCGCGCTCGAATGTGACATCCTGCTTCTGGCAGCGACAGAAGCGCAGATCACACAGCACAATGCCGCAGCCATTCGTGCCCGCTTAATCGTCGAGGCAGCCAACGGTCCGGTAACCGGCACGGCGGATGCGTATCTGCGTTCGCGCGGCGTCCTGATTCTGCCGGATGCCTTCGTGAATGCCGGCGGTGTAACCGTCTCCTACTTTGAATGGATAAAGAACCTGGCACACATCCGCTTCGGACGCCTGGAACGGCGCCTGGATGAAATGCGTATGGAACGCGTGATCGAGGCGCTGGAGGCCTTGACCGGCAAGGCGCTGCCGCCGCAGCTGAGACGGGACCTCTCTACGGAGAGTGACGAGTTGACGCTGGTACGCTCGGGGCTGGAGGACACCATGCGCATGGCCTGGGGTGAGGTTCGTGAGGCATGGCTGGGCGAGGAGCTGGAAGACCCACGTTCGGCGGCCTGGCTGGTTGCGATGCGCAAGATCGCGCGCAGTTACGAGACTACCGGTCTGTGAGTGTGGGCGTGAGCGGGGCAGGGCCTGAAGCCCCGCTGGCGGACCGGCTGCGGCCTGATTCGCTGGCGGATTTCGTTGGCCAGCGCCATTTGACCGCGCCCGGCAAGCCGCTGCAGCTGGCCATCGCCCACGACGAAGTCCGCTCAATGATTTTCTGGGGGCCGCCCGGCGTCGGCAAGACCACGCTGGCGCGCATCATCGCCGGGCGCACCGGGCGGCGCTTCTTCCCGCTCTCGGCCGTTTCGGCCGGCAAGGCCGAGGTGCGCGCCATCATCACTGAATTGCGGGCCCGCACGGGCGGGGGCGCCATGCCCGGCCTCTTCACTGACGAGGCGGAACAGGACGCGGCGCGCGGCCCCATCCTTTTCCTCGATGAGATCCACCGCTTCAACAAGGCGCAGCAGGACTATTTGCTCCCCTACGTCGAGGACGGCACCATCGTCCTCATCGGCGCCACCACCGAGAACCCCTCCTTCGAGGTCATTCCGGCGCTGCTTTCACGCTGCCAGGTCTTCGTGCTGGAGCCCCTCGGCGAGAAGGAGCTCGTCGACATTCTCAGCCGCGGCGCCGGGTTGCTGGAGGTCACTATGGACGAGGAAGCGCGCGGCTTCCTGGCGGCCTACGCCAACGGTGACGCGCGCCGCGCCCTCAATCTGATGGAGGCCGCGGCGCGGCTGCACCAGACAAGGACTGTGACGCCGACGCACTTGCGCGACGCCTTGCAGTCGGCCCATTTGCGCTATGACAAGCAGGGCGAGGAGCACTACAATACCATCAGCGCCTACATCAAGTCGATGCGCGCCAGCGACGTGGACGCGGCGCTCTACTATCTGGCGCGCATGGTGCAGGCCGGCGAGGACCCGCTCTTCATCGCGCGGCGCATGGTGATTTTCGCCAGCGAGGACATCGGCATGGCGCAGCCGACGGCGCTGGTGGTGGCCAACGAGGTCTTTCGCGCCTGCGAGACTATCGGCTATCCGGAGTGCCAGATCAACCTGGCGCATGGCACGGCGCACATGGCGCTGGCGCCGAAGAGCCGCGCCTCCTGCGACGCCTTTTTCGCTGCGCTGGAGGATGTGCAGCGCACGGGCAACCTCGAGGTGCCGATGAAGCTGCGCAACGCGCCAACCGGCCTGATGAAGGCGCTCGGCTATGGCGAGGACGACGGCCAGGAGTCGCGGTTGCCCGCAAGGCTGGCCGGCAAGCGCTACTATGCGCCGCCCGCTTCTGACGGGAAGCGATCGTAGAAAGTCAGGTCGCGCCAGGTGATGCGCTGCCAGGGCCGAACGTTGAACTGTACTCCCGGGGCGGCATGCCCCAGACATATAAACATTTGCGGCACCAGGGTGTCCGGCAGGTTCAGGATGCGGCTGACGGCCGTGTTGCTGAAGGAGGTGACGGGTCCGGTAGCCAGACCGAGGGCGTGCGCGGCGAGGGCCATGTTCTGCGCGGCCTTGCCGACGTCCATGGCGAAAGTCGATTTGTCTTCGCCCAGTTGATGATCGCGCGCCACCTGCAAGTCGCTGCAGATCAAAATAATCACGGGCGGGCGCTGAAACATGCCCGGTGACACCTGGTAGATCAGACTCTTGATCTTTTCGTCCTGCACGACGACGAAGCGGTTCTGGCGCAGGTTGCCGCCGGTGGGCGCCCAGCGGCCGGCGTCAAGTACCTGCTCCAGCTGCGCCTGGCTGACGGGTTCGTCGCTCATCTCGCGCACCACGCGCCGCTGGCGGATGGCCTGCAATACTTCGTTGCTCATGACGCTCCCCCTTCATCCAGGCCGGCGCGGCGCACCAGACAGTCGCCAATAGCCGCGCAGAGTTCTTCCAGACCGGCTGTGTAGGCCGGCACATCCGACATCTGCGTGTGCAAATGCGGAATGCGGTCGATGGCCAACTCCAGCAGCGGCCGCGTCTCTGCCGAGGCCTCGTCGAGAATCATGGCGCTCAGACGCTCGGTAGCGGTCAGCAGACGCAGCGGCCCGTAATGTGCCGGTTCATCCATTAGCAGCCGCGCCGAGCTGATCATCAGCGCCAGCAGTTCGACCGCCTCATCCTCACTCAACACCCCGCTTGCCGCGCCTTCATCCATAAGTCTGCCTCCTGCTGCAAAGCGCGAGGATAGCGTCAGGGCGCGGCGCGGTCAAAGAATGTCGCCAGGTCATGCGCAGCCAATGTCATTCATCTTGCCTTGTCAGGTACTGGATGCAGGGTGAGGGTGTGCTCGTTCAGCCTGACGCGCCGCGCAAGGTCATGAATTTGCGCACACTGCGCTCGCCACGCGCGGTCAGCTGCAACCTGCCTTCCTCGATCTGCACCAGGCTGCGCAGGCGTACCCGCCCCAGCACGCGCTGTGTCTTGCGCGGGGTCCAGCCGAGGTGCTCATGCAGGCCCGTCTGCGCCAGTTCAACGGCGGCCTCGGCCGTCCCCTGATGGTTGTAGACGTGGCCCAGCAGCAGCTGGTCGGCGAAGTGTTGCCGGCGCGCGCGCCGCTGCAGCAGGGTAGAGAACAGGCCCTGGCGCGGCGCAAACACCCAGGCGAGCAGAAAGAAGAAAAACATCATCAGCACAATCGCCGCCGAGATGGAGGTGTTCCATGCGGTGAAGCCGTCCAGGCCCACCCACTCGTCCAGCGTGACCAGCAGGTCGCTCACTTGCGCGATGCCGAGGAAGTTGCCGCGCGAAAACTCGTAGCCCGTCAGGGTCGCCAGCACCCCGCCCGGCGGCGCCAGCAGCAAAATGTGCGCGAGGCGGTCGCTGAGCAGCCAGGCGGTGGCGGGTGGGATGATGAAGAAGGCCACCACCAGCACCGAGCCGACAGCGTCGAAGGCGGCCACGGCGGTGATGCTCACCAGCACCATCAGTGCGGTGTTCATCACTGCAGGCCGCAGACCCAGCGCCGCCGCCAGCGCCGGGTCGAAGGTCGTCAGCTTCAGCTCCTTGTAGAAAAGCGTGACGAAGCCCAGGTTGAGCAGGGCGGTGAGCAGCATGGCCGTGAGGGCGCGCGGCCAGAAGACCAGCTGTGGCGCCTGCGCCACCAGGCGCGCGCGCCAGGCTTCGGCCGCTGTGTAGTTGCCGCAGTTGAGGCAGTACTCCTCGAACTCTGCGCGCGCGTCGCGCGGGCCGATTTCCAGTTCGGCGCAGTTTGTGCAGCGCCGCCCGGTCTCCGCGCGCGGGTCGTCGGGCGTGATGTGCACTGGCTCGCAGTCCTGCAGGCAATGACTGCGCGCGTCCGCCCAGACGACGCCGATCTCGCCCAGGATGACGGCGTCGCTGTCCAGGTGCACGTCCTCGGTCAGGCGCGAGATGAGGATGATGGCGATGGCGAAGAGCAGCGGAAAGACGAGGCCGAGAGCGGCGTCCGCCTTCACCAGGCCGGAGCGCTGGATGGCGCCGGTCAGCACCACGGTGGCCACGCCGGCCACAGCCGCGCCCAGAATCAGCCAGGGCGAGTTGAGGTCAGCCTCCATGCCGGGCAGCGCCGCCAGCACCAGGAAGGCCAGCACGATGCCCAGCAGCACCGTGTGGCTGATGGCGTCCGTGGTCATCGAAAGCTTGCGCAATAGCAGGAATGTCCCTGGCAACGCGGCGGCGAGGGCCACCAGCGCGCCAGTGAGCAGCGCCGTCGTTTGCGGGTCGCCCAGCAGCGCGTTCAGTTGCTGTACATCCGTCACGCGCAGCAGCAGCCCGATTAACAGTTGCTCCAGCGCTTCCATACTTCAGTCCTGCGCTTCCGTCAGCATTTCGAGGCGTTCGATGGCTGATGCGGGCAGGAGCTCGTCGATGCGGCGCTGCGGGTCTTCGTCCACTGCCGGCAGACCAAGTTCTTCGCCATACTGGCGATAACGCTCCCACAGGCGCTGATTCTGTGCCGCGGCTTCTGCCTGTTGCTGGCCGGTCGGGCTCAGGGACCAGGCATCGGCAGCGCTTTCCTGCAGCAAGCCGGCGCCCTGCAGCTGGCGCAGGGCCCGTCGGACTACCGGCCCGCGCAGCGCAACCAGCATGCCGCCCGGCGCGGGGTAGTGCGAGTCCCCGTGCTGCAAGGCATGGCGATGAATATCCTGCAGCACCTGCTGCGCAGCGAAGCGGCGCTGGTCGCGGCGGTTCTGCCATGCGCGCCAGAGCAGGCCGCGCTGCGGCGCCAGCGCGATGGAGACGAGCACGATGACCGAGGCCGCCACAATGATCAGCGGGCCGGTAGGCAGACCTTGCTGCAAGCCGCTGAGGACAGCGCCGCCGGCGCCGGCAATGCCGCCGAAGATGCCCGCCAGGGTCAACATCTGCCCCAGCTGCTGCGTCCACTGGCGCGCGGCCACGGCCGGCGCGATCAGCAGGCCCACCATCAGAATCACGCCGGCCAGCTGCAGGCCGAGCACGATGGCGACCACGATCAGCGTGGAGAGCAGCACGTCCAGCAGGCGCAGGCGAAAGCCGTTGGCATGCGCAAAGTCCGGGTCGAAGGTGATGAGCTTGAATTCTTTCCACAGCGCCACGAGGATGGCGAAGGCTACCAGTCCCACGGCGCTGATCAGCATCACATCCTGACGCCGGATGGCCGCCGCCTGGCCGAAGATGAACTGGTCGAGGCCCGCCTGGCTGGCATCGTTGCGCGACTGGATGTAAGTCAGCAGCGTGATGCCGAGGGCGAAGAAGGCGGTCAGCACGATGCCCATGGCGGCGTCCTGTTTGAGGCGTGTGCTGCCCACCAGGCCGTTGATGAGCAGCACGCCCAGCCAGCTGGCGATGCCCGCGCCCAGTAGCAGCCAGCCCAGCTCGCGCCCCGCCAGCAGAAAGGCCAGCGCGACGCCCGGCAGGGCCGCGTGCGAGAGCGCATCGCCCAGCAGGCTTTGTTGGCGCAGCACGGCGAAACTGCCCAGCACGCCGCAGACGACGCCCAGCACCGCGCCGCCCGCCGCCACTGTCACCAGGGTGTAGTCGACCTTCACGCCACCGAGGCCCACGCCCAGCGGGATGAGCAGCAGCGCCAGCACCAGCAGCGCGATGACCGGCAGCCAGCCCCGGCGAGCGGTCGCGTTCACGGCTGCGTGTCCCGGGCAATGCGGGCGATGCCGGCCACGCGCCCGCCGAAGGTGCGCCGCAGGTTGTCCTCGGTGTAAACCGAGGCGGTGGGGCCGCTGGCGACGATCTCGACGTTGAGCAGGGCCACCTGGTCGAAATAGTCCGGCACAGTCTGCAGGTCGTGGTGCACGACGACGACCGTGCGGCCGCGCGCGCGCAGTTCCTGCAGCAGGGTGACAATGGCGCGCTCGGTGATGGCGTCAACGGCCGCGAAGGGTTCATCCATGAAATAGAGGCGCGCGTCCTGCACCAGCGCGCGGGCGAGGAAGGTGCGTTGTTGCTGGCCGCCACTGAGCTGGCTGATCTGGCGCGTCGCCAGCTCGGCGATGCCGATCTGCTCCAGCGCCTGCTGCGCGCGTTGCCGCTCCTGCGCGCCCGGTCGCCGCAGCCAGCCGAGGCGCCCGTAGAGCCCCATCATGACCACGTCCTGCACCGTCGTCGGGAAGTCCCAGTCGACGCTGCCGCGCTGTGGCACATAACCCGTCAGGCCGCGGGCATGGGTAACGGGCTGACCGAAGATATGCACCGTGCCGGCGGCGCGCGGAATGAGGTCAAGCGCGGCGCGAATGAGCGTGGTCTTGCCCGCGCCGTTGGGCCCGACGATGGCCATCAGCACGCCCTCGGGCACCTGCAGGTCGACGTCCCATAGCGCCGGGCGACTGTTGAAGGCGACCGTCAGGTCTTCAATATGCAGGGCAGGCGTGTCGCTCATGGAGTTTCTGTATCCGCCTCTTCTGATTCGTCCGGCGGCGTCGGCAGCAGCCCCTCGGGCCAGGGCGGCAGCTCATGGCCCCAGGACTGCAGGATGGTGCTGACGTTTTCGGCCAGCATGCCGATGTAGGTGCCGCTGAAGCTGCCCGGCGCGCCCATGGCGTCCGAGTAGAGTTCGCGCAGGCCGACGCCGATGTCGTGCCCCTGGGCCTTCGCGCCCTCGCGCACCGACTCGATGGCGTTGGGCGGCACGCTGCTCTCGATGAAGAGCACCGGGATGTCGCGTTCGATCACGAAGTCCACCAGCGACTGCACATCCGCCACGCCGGCCTCGTCCTCGGTGCTCAGCCCCTGCAGGCCGCGCACCTCCCAGCCGAAGGCCTGACCAAAGTACTGGAAGGCGTCATGCGACGTAACCAGCACGCGTTGCTCAGCGGGCACGGCGACCATGGCCTCGCTGGCCCAGTCGAAGAGCAGGTCGAGCTGCGCGTTGTAGTCTGCGGCGCGCTGAGCATAGTCGGCCGCGGCGGCGGGATCGAGCAGGGCCAGTTGTTCAGCCATATGCGTGACGCTCAGCTGCCAGTTGCGCGGGTCAAACCAGAAGTGCGGATCATCGACATTGGTGTAGGCCGCCGAGAGGGTGAAGCCGCCGATGGTGAAGCCGGCCTTTTTGACGGGGTCCGAGAGCGCGACCACGCGCACCGCGCGTTCGCCCAGGGCGGCCAGCACCTCGCCCAGTTGACCCTCCAGATGCAGGCCGCTGTAAAAGACGGCGTCGGCGCGGTGCATGGCGTTGATGTCGGCCTCGGTGGGGCGGTAGAGGTGGGGGTCGACACCGGCGCCCATCAAGCCGATGAGTTCGATGCGCTCCCCGGCCAGAAGCTCAAGCGCATCGCGCGCCTGGGTGGTGGTGGCGACGACCAGGGGGCGCGAGGTTTCCTGCGCAGCCAGGCCGCCACCGGTTGACAGCAGGCCCGTCAAGAGCAAGAGGGCCAGCAGCGTTCTGAAATTCATCAAGGGTTCCTGCCTGATATTTAGATTAGTCTAAATCTAGCAAGTCTTGGTATTTTTGTCAAGGGAATTGGCTGCGCCCTCACCCTAAATCCCTTTTCCCGTCATCCCGTCGGTCACGACGGGAGCCCTTCAGGGAGAGGGACTTTAAGGACAGGTCCAGTTGCGGGAATGTTCTCCTCCTCTCCTTCTGAAGGGTTGCCGTCAAAGACGTAACATGAGGCCGGGATTAAGGGCAGGAAACAGGCTTTAATGAGGTCAAAGGTCGGCCACAAGCTGGCCACAAGCTGGCCACAAGTCGGTCTCAGCCGGTCACAGCCGGCCACAAGTCGGCCACATGTCGGGTATACTGGCGCGGCAAGGGGGCAGGGAGGCAGGGTGCATGAAGGTTCTCGTCACCGGCGCAGGCGGGTTTATTGGCCACCATCTGACCAGCGCGCTGGTCGGGCGCGGCGATCAGGTGCGCGGCGTCGATGTCGTACTGCCGGCCTATGCGACCAGCCAGGCGCAGGAGTTCCTGCAGCTGGATCTGCGCCGGCGCGAGGCCGCGCAAGAGGCTGTGGCGGGCGTGGACGAGGTCTACATGCTGGCGGCCAACATGGGCGGCATCGGCTTCATCGAGAGTCACCGCGCCGACATCGTGCACGACAACACGCTCATCAACGTGAATACGCTGGAGGCCGCGCGCGAAGCCGGCGTGCAGCGGCTCTTCTACTCCTCAAGCGCCTGCGTCTATCCGCAGCACCTGCAGGACGCGCCCGACGTGACGCCGCTGAAGGAAGAGGACGCCTGGCCCGCCGACCCCGAGGATGGCTACGGCCACGAGAAGCTTTACAGCGAAGGCCTCTGTCGCTTTTACCGCGAGGACTACGGTCTGGAGACGCGCGTGGCGCGCTTCCACAATATCTACGGGCCGCTGGGCACCTGGGACGGCGGCCGCGAAAAGTCCCCGGCGGCCATCGCGCGCAAGGTGGCGCTGGCGCCCGACGGCGGCGAGATTGAAGTCTGGGGCGACGGCCTGCAAACGCGCTCCTACTGCTTCGTCAACGACTGCGTTGAGGGCATCCTGCGGCTGATGCGCTCGGACTACCCGCAGCCGCTCAACATTGGCGACGATCGGCTGGTGACAATCAACGAACTCGTCAACATTGTGGCCAGGCAGGCCGGCAAGCGAATCCGCCGCCGCCACGACCTCACGCAGGCGCAGGGCGTGCGCGGCCGCAACAGCGATAACACGCGCTGTGAAGAGGTGCTGGGCTGGCGACCGGGCGTCAGTCTTGAGCAGGGCATGGCGCAGACCTACGTCTGGATTGAGCAACAGTTGCGGCAGGCCGGACGCATCGCCTGACTGGACGGGCGTGGAGGTTCCCGGGGCCCTCATCCCCGGCCCGGTCCCGCGACGGCGCCGCAGCCGGACATGCCGTTTTGCGGCGGAGATTATTCTGCCCCGGCTGCAAAATGCCCCAGCCAGCGCACCGGGGGCAAGCCCGGCGCGTCCGGGGATAAACCGCTGCCCGCTGCCCGAAAAAAGCGTTCATCAGCAGTCCACAAGGCACAATTCAGGCTTTCCGCCAGAGCCAGATAGTGCGCGTCATATGCAGCCGCCTGGCCCAGCCGGCTCGCCAGCTCCAGGGCCCGGACATGCAGACGGGGAGGCTCGCGCAATTCGATGCCTGAGGCCATCAAGGTGTCCATCAGACGGGCAGCCATCGTCACTGTCAACTCGTTGCGCACCACCCGCCGATGCAGCACATTGGCCACCTCCACCGGCATCAGGTAAGGTGCCAGCGGCCGGATGCCCTGATTGGCCCAGGCCTGGGCCAGAGACAGCGCCTTGTCCGAGAGGACCTCGCTGAGTAACCACTTGACCGTCAGGCTCGCATCCACCACTACGAGGCCATTCACAGCGCTGTCCGGGATTCGCGGGCCTCGCGGATCAGTCCGACGGAATCACCCGTCAGCATTTCGCCCTTAAGGATTTCTGTCTGCAGTACGGCGAAACGGGCCACGACTTCATGACCAAAGGGCAGATCTGTCACAGCCGAACCCTCATCCCTGTCCAGTTCCCTTGTGATGGCTGACTGGCAGTACTGGCGCATGCTGGTGCCCTTGAGCGCGGCGATTGCTTTCAGACGTCGCTGCAGTGGCGCGTCAAGGTCAAGGGTCAGGCGTTTTTTTCTGGCGTTAATCATGCACCTCACAGGGTCTGGATTGCGTTCAATCACAGATTGAGCATAGCGTAAATACAGAAATAAGGCAAACGCAAGTGGCGCGAATGCCTGCCCTCACCCCCGGCTCCCCAAGCTGGTGCTCACGACCGGGATCCCTCCCGCTCCGGTGCGGGAGCCCCTGGGGAGAGGGAAGAAAAACAGTTGACGCGGCAAGTGTGTTAAAGTCCCTCTCCCTGAAGGGCTCATGCGTCGGAGCAAGGGCTCCCGTCGAAGACGGGACAGAGGGGATTGGGGTGAGGGCTTAACCATGACGAACGCATATGACATCGCGGTGTTGCCTGGCGACGGTATTGGCCCGGAAATCATGCCGCAGGCGCTGGCGGCCCTGCAGATGGCGGCCAGCCTGAATGGCCTGACGCTGCGCTGCGAGCAATTCCCCTGGGGCGCGGAACACTTTTTGCGGCAGGGCGAGTTCATGCCGGCCGACGGTATGCAAACGTTGCGCGAATTCGACGCCATCCTCTTCGCCGCTGCCGGACATCCCGCGGTCAGTGACGAACGCTCCTCGTGGGAGTTCGTTTTCCCCATCCGCAAGCAGTTCTGCCAGTACGCCAACGTACGCCCGGTGCGCAGCTTCCCCGGCGTGCCCATGCCGTTGCAGGGCGACCCGCAATTCGACATGGTGATCGTGCGTGAGAACAGCGAAGGTGAATATGCCGGGCCGGGCGGCGTGTTGCATCGCGGGTGGGAGAACGGCGTCGCCATTCAGACCACGGTGCTGACGCAGGTCGGCGTCGAGCGCATTGCGCGCTACGCCTTCGAGCTGGCGCGGCGGCGGCGGCGACAGGTGACAAATATCACGAAATCCAACGCCATCCTGCATACCATGACCTTCTGGGACGCGATCGTCGCGGAGGTTGGCCGGGACTACCCGGACGTGACGCTCGACCTGCTGCTGGTGGACGCCGCCACGATGAAGTTTGTACAGGCGCCCGCGGCCTTCGACGTGATTGTGACGACCAATATGTACGGCGACATCCTGAGCGACCTGGGCGGCGCGCTGGCTGGCAGCGTGGGCCTGAGCAGCAGCGCCAATATCAACCCGCAGGGCGACTTCCCCTCGATGTTCGAGCCGGTACACGGCAGCGCGCCGGACATCGCCGGCAAGGGAATCGCCAATCCGGGCGGCATGATCCTCTCGGCGGCGCTGTTGCTGCGGGAACTGGGTCAGGAAGCGGCGGCAACGCGCATTGAGCAGGCTGTGGCGGGCGCGCTCGCGGCCGGGGTGCACACCCGCGACCTGGGCGGTCGCGCCACCACGGGCGAGCTGGGCGCGGCAGTTTTGCAGGGGCTCAAGGCGTGAGGGCGTGACAGTGACTAGCGATCCAGCGAGACGGCGCTGAAGGAATTCAGCTTGTCGCCGGGGTGGGGCACGAAGCCGCTGACCCAGGACTGCTGCGTGGCGCCCTCACCCCCCGACCCCCTCTCCCGGGGGAGAGGGGGCGAAAGCAGGTTTCAGGGTGAGGGCGTGACAGTGACTAGCGATCCAGCGAGACGGCGCTGAAGGAATTCAGCTTGTCACCGGGGTGGGGCACGAAGCCGCTGACCCAGGACTGCTGTGCCGAGTACTCATAGCCGGTGTAGAGCCAGAGCCAGGGCGCCATCTCGACCAGGTGCTTCTGGAAGTTGGCGAAGATCTCGTAGCGCGCGGCGGGGTCAGTCTCGACCTTGCCCTGCGCCATCAACTCGTCGAGCGTGTCGTCGATGTAGTTGGCGACCTTCTGCAGGTTGCCGTCCTTCGTCCAGTAGCGCGAGTACATGGTGTAGGGATCGGGCCGCCCGCCGTTGAGCGCCACTGCGCCGTCGAAGTCCGCCGCCAGCCAGCGGTCGATATAGGTGCCCAGCTCCATCGACTCGATCTCGACGGTGACGCCGATCTCGGCCAGCTGCGCCTGGAGGGTCTGCGCTTCGGCGAGCGCGGTGGGCGGCTCGGCGTTGGCGGCGATGACGCTGATGGTGAAGCCATCCGCCATGCCGGCATCGGCCAGCAGGCTGCGCGCCATGTCGACATCACGCTCGTAGCAGAAGTAGTCCTCCGCCGGGACGGCGTAGGCCGCGCTGGTCAGGGGGCCGGTGACGCTGCCCTCGCCCAGCGAAGCGGTGTCCAGGATCTGCTGCCGGTCGATGGCGCAGGAGAGCGCCTGGCGCACGGCCAGCTGGTCCAGCGGCTCGCGGCTGGCGTTGAGCTGCAGCACGTGATAGGCCATGGCCGGCACGCGGTTGAGCTGCACGCTGTCGTCGCCGACGAGCAGGGTGGCGATGAGCGGGTCGTTGAGGAGGGCGAAGTCGATCTCGCCCACGCGCAGGGCGGCGAGGATGGAAGCCTCGTCGGGGATGATGCGGATTTCGATGCCATCAACCTGCGGGCCATCGCCCCACCAGGCGGCGTTGGCGCTCAGGGTGGTGACTTCCTCGGGCGTCCACTCGTCAAGGACGAAGGCGCCGGTGCCATTGGCCCCGGAGAAGTCAGCGCTGGCGGCAGCTTCCTCGGAGATGATGGCGGCGTTGACGCTGGCCAGCGCGCCCAGCAGCGGCACGTTGGGCTCCGTCAGCGTGAAGGTGATAGTGAGCGCGTCGGGCGTTTCGATGCTGCTGATGCCGGTGTAGCGGCTGCGCGCGGCGGCGCCGGTCTCCTCGTCGAGGATGCGCTCAAAGCTGGCGCGCACGTCGGCGGAGTCCATGGCCGAGCCATCGTGGAAAGTGACGCCAGCGCGCAGGTTGAGCGTCAGCGAGGTGGCGTCGTCATTGAAGGCCCAGCTTTCGGCCAGCGCGGGCACGATGTTCAGCTGGGCATCCAGCTCGACCAGGGGTTCATAGATGAGTTCGAGCAGGCGGTGGGAGGCGAAGGCGGTCTGGGTGTGGGGGTCGAGGCCGGTGGTATCGGCCGAACGGGCCATGATCAGCACGTTGTCCTGCGCCAGTAACTGGCCAGGGCCGGTCAGCGCAGTCAGCGCGCAGAGCAGCAGCAGGACGGAAAGCAGTCGTCGGGACATGATCATCTCCATTTATCGAAAGGGTTACCGTTGTGATTATACTCCCGCCGCCGGTTCCGGGCCAGCGCTGGCGGCAGCATCCAGGCGCTTCCAGAAGAGCAGCTCGTTCACGCCGGGCAGGGCGTACTCGGCCAGCTCGCCCACTTCGACATAGCCGGCGCGGCGGTAGAATTTGTGCGCTCGCAGATTGTAGTCGGAGCTGAGTAGCATCAGGCTCTCCTGGCCGCGGGCGTGGGCGGCGCGCTCGCTGGCGGCCAACAAGGCCTGCCCTAGGCCGCGCCCCTGTTGAGCGGGGCGCACGCACAAGAGGCGCAGGTAGGCGCCGCGCCCGAGGCCGGCCCGCGGCTGCGTCCAGGCGAGGCCGCAGCAGGCGGCGTCGGGCGCGTCCAGGGTGCGCAGGATGTCGTCCGTGGCGAGGGCAACGCGCAGCGCGCGCTCGATTGCGGCGGCGTCCAGCTGGTAGCGCTGCAGCAGCGGCTCGGCCGGCAGCCAGCGCAAGAGGGTTGGCAGGTCGTCCGGGCGTAGTATGCGTGGCTTCATGCAAGTCTCCGTTGCCCTCACCCCCCATTTGCCCTCACCCTAAATCCCTTGTCCCGCCGCTCACGACGGGAGCCCTTCTCAAAGGAGAGGGACTTTAAGTACGCTGGGGCGGGGCACAGTGTAGCGGAGGGAGGCTTGTTTGCCCTCACCCCTACGTACGCGAAGACATGCTTCGCGTCCCGCTAAACGCGGGAGCCCTGTCCCGTTGCTCACAACGGGAACCCTTCAGGGAGAGGGGGAGAAAGCAGGTTTCAGGGTGAGGGCGCGCTGCTGGAAAGTGGCCCCCGGCCCCCTTGTCCCACCGCTCACGACGGGAGCCCCTTCCCGTCTGTGGCGGGAGCCCTTCCGACGCTCACGACGGGAGCCCTGTCCCGTTGCTCACAACGGGAACCCTTCAGGGAGAGGGACTTTGGGTGCGCCTGGGGCGGGGCACAGTGTAGCGGAGGGAGGCTTGTTTGCCCTCACCCCTACGTACGCGAAGACATGCTTCGCGTCCCGCTAAACGCGGGAGCCCTGTCCAGTTGCTCACAACGGGAACCCTTCAGGGAGAGGGGGAGACCTACGCATGTGGCGGGAGCCCTTCCGCCGCTCACGACGGGAGCCCTGTCCCGTTGCTCACAACGGGAGCCCTTAGGGAGAGGGACTTTAAGTGCGCTCGGGCGAGGCACAGTGTAGCGGAGAGAGGCTTGTTTGCCCTCACCCCCCGGCCCCCTCTCCCTCAGGGAGAGGGGGAGACCTGCGCATGTGGCGGGAGCCCTTCCGCCGCTCACGACGGGAGCCCTTCTCAAAGGACAGGGACTTTAAGTACGCCTGGGCGGGGCACAGTGTAGCGGAGGGAGGCGCGTCTGACAGGGACGGGCGCTGCATGGTATGCTGGTGCGGATGAAGGACGCCAACGCCATCGACGCCGCACTCTTCCGCCGCTACGATATTCGAGGCCGCGCCGCGGGCCCGCGCGCCACGCTTGATGCCGACGTCGCCCGCCTGATCGGGCGCGCCGCCGGCACGCTGCTGCGCCGCGAGCATGGCATCTCCCAGGTCGTTATTGGCCGCGACAACCGACTCTCCTCGCCCGCGCTGCACGCTGGCGCGCGCGCGGGGCTGCTGGCCAGCGGCTGCGACGTACTGGACATCGGCCTGGCGCCCACGCCGCTACTCTACCACAGCGCGCTGCACATGGGCCACTGCGCCGGCCTGATGGTCACAGGCAGCCATTTGCCGCCGGCATACAATGGCTTCAAGCTGGCGCTGGGCGCGCAGAGTCTCTACGGCGGGCAGCTGCAGGCATTGCGCCGCCTCATCGTTGCGAATGACTTCGACAGCGGCGCGGGCCAGTTGCGGCAACGCCAGAGCGCGGCACTCTACGAGGCCTACGTCGCCGACCAGGCGCGGCGCATCCAGTCGCGTCGGCCGCTGCGCGTGGTCATCGACGCCGGTAACGGCTGCGGCGGGCTGTTTGCGGGCGAACTGCTGCGCGCTCTGGGACACGAGCTGGCCGACTGCCTCTACTGCGAGCCCGACGGTCGCTACCCAAATCATCATCCTGATCCAGGCGCAGCACATACGATGGTGGCGCTGTGCGCGGCGGTGCCGCAGCTGGGCGCCGACATCGGCCTGGCCTTTGACGGCGACGCGGACCGCCTCGGCGTGGTCGACGAACGCGGCCGCATTATCGCGCCGGACCGCGTGTTGACGCTGCTGGGGCTGGAGGTGTTGCGACGGCGACCGGGCGCGCGCATCCTGGCGGACGTCTCCTGCAGCCAGGTCTTTCTCGACGAAGTGCGGCGCAGCGGCGGCCAGCCGATGCTCTGTGCGACCGGGCACGCGCTGGTCAAGGCGCAGCTGGCCGTCAGCGGGGCGCTGCTGGGCGGCGAAATCAGCGGACACTTCTTCTTCGCCGACGAATACCATGGCTTCGACGACGCCTTTTATGCCGCCGGTCGTCTGTTGCAGTTGCTGGCGGCGGCTGACGGACCACTGTCCGCGCTGGATGACGCGCTGCCGCGCCCCTGCGTCAGCCCGCTTTACCGCCCGCAGTGCGCGCCGGAGACGGGGCGCGAAATACTGGCGGCGTTGCGCGAGCGCCTGGCAGGAGAGGGCGAGCTGCTGAGCATCGACGGTCTGCGGCTGCAACTGGCGGACGCCTGGGGCCTGGCGCGGATGAGCAACACCGAAGCGGTGATGAGCCTGCGTTTTGAAGGCAATAGCCAGGCCGCCATGGAGGCCTGCCGCGCGCGCTTCGCGACTGTGCTGCGCGACGTGGCCCAATGTGAACTGGAGGAGCCGGTCTGATGGAAGGAATCATCCTTGCGGCGGGGCGCGGCACGCGTATGCGCGACCTGACGCAGTACAGGCCCAAGCCGCTGCTGGAGGTGCAGGGACGACCGATTCTGGAGTGGTCGCTGCGCGCGCTGCGACCTTCAGTTGAGCGCGTACTGGTGGTCACTGGCTACCGGCGCAAGCAGATCGCGGCCTTCATGGCGCAGCAGGACATCTTCGACAACTACGCGTTGGTCGAGCAGGGCAAGCCGCTGGGCACAGGCCACGCCCTGCGCGCCTGTCGCGAGGCGCTGGCGGGGCCGGACTTCCTTGTGATCAACGGCGACGACCTGTTCCACGCGCCTTCGCTGCAGCGGCTGGCGGCAACGTCGGCGGGCGTGCTTTCCGTTGAGCGCGAGGAGAGCTCACAGTTCGGCGTGCTGCTGGCGGATGAGTGCGGGCGGCTGTGCGGCCTGCACGAAAAGCCGCCGCACGGCCACTATGTACCGCCGGTGCAGGTGTATATCGGCGCCTGCCGTTTGACGAGCAGCATCTTCGACCTGCCGCTGAAATTGCATCCGTTGCGGCGCGAATATGAACTGACGCAGCTGGTCAGCGATTTTGCGCAGCAGCAGCCGGTCAGCATCGTTGAGGCAGAATTCTGGTTGCCGCTGGGCACGCCGGAGGCGTTGGCCGTGGCCCAGTTGCTCGACCTTGAGGACGCGATATTCGCATGAGCATGGCCATTGCGCTGGCGCAAGCTCTGCGCGAGGCTGGCATCGAGCGGGTCTACGGCCTGCCCGGCGGCGAAAACGTGGAGTTGCTCGAGGCGCTGCGGCTGGTCGGCATGGACTTCGTGCTGGTGCACAACGAAAGCTCCGCACTTTATATGGCCGCCGCCGCCGCGCGCCTTGAGGGCCGGCCCGGCGTCTGCCTGACCACGCTGGGCCCCGGCCTGGCCAACGCCATGGCCGGCCTCGGCCACGCCTGGCTGGACCGCGCGCCGCTGCTGTTGTTGACGGCGCAGGTGCCCGCCGCGCTGGCTGACCGTCACACGCACCAGCTGATCGAGCAGCAGGCGCTGACCCGTCCGCTCACCAAGGCAACTCACGCCCTGCGCCCTGGCGATGACGCGCGGGGTATCGTCCACGACATGCTGCGCGTGGCCGTGAGCGGCCGGCCCGGCCCGGTGCATCTGCAGCTCAGCCGCGAGGTCGCCGCCGGCCCGGCCGCGAGCGCCGCAGGGCAGCAGCCGTTCCAATTGCCCGCGCCAGAGTCCCCCGACCTCGCTGATATGGAGCGGGCGGCGTCGCTGTGGAGCAAGGCACGACGTCCGCTGCTGCTGGTCGGCCTGGGGCTAGATCTGCAGGGCTGCCACGCGGAGCTGCTGGCGCTGGCCGAGGCCAGCAAGGCGCCGGTCATCAGCACGCCGAAAGCGAAGGGCGCCATTCCTGCTGCGCATGCGCTGGCGGCGGGCGTGATCGGCCTGACGCGGGCGGACCCGGTCTACCAGCTGCTGGAGGAAGCCGACTGCCTGCTGATGGTCGGCTTCGACGTGGTCGAGCTGGTGCGCCCGTGGCAGGTAGATGCGCCGCTCATCTGGCTGGCGCCCTGGGCCAACGCTGACCCGCGGCTGCCCGTCGCCGCCGAATTTACGGGTGTCATGGCAGAGGTGTTGCGGCAGCTGACGAAAGCGTCCGGCAGCGCGGAGGCAAGCTGGGGCGCGGCGCGCGTGTGCCGTCTGCGTGAGTGGCTGGCAGAGCGGCGCTTTCCGGCGCCAGCGTCCGGGCGTATGTCGCCGCGTGCGCTGCTGGCCGCCCTGCGCAGGGCGGCGCCGCCGGAGACAATGCTGGCCGTGGACGTCGGCTCGCACAAAATCCTGGCGAGCCTGGAGTGGCCGGATGCGCAGCCGCAACGTTTCCTGCTTTCGAACGGACTCTCGTGCATGGGCTACGGCCTGCCGGCGGCCATCGGCGCCAGCCTGGCGCTGGGGCGGGCGCCGGCGCTGTGCCTCACCGGCGATGCCGGCATGGCGATGGTGATGGGCGAACTGGAGCTGATCACGCGGCTGGGCACGCCGGTGGTCACGGTGGTGATGAATGACGCGGCGCTGGACCTGATTCGCGCGGCCCAGCTGCGCGCCGGCGCCCGCGCCTGGGGCACCGAATTCAGCAACCCGGACTTCACGCAGATCGCCGCGGCCTACGGCATCCCCGCGCTGCGCAGCGCGGACCCGGCGGAATGCGAGGCGGCAGTCCGCGCAGCCCTGCAGGCCCGGCAGCCGCTGCTGGTCGACGCTTTGATCGATCCTGATTACTACTGTCTGCCGAGGGAAGGCTGAGCGAACCGGGCGCTCAACGCCGGCGGATGATGCGTTTCTGTGTCTGGCGCAGCTTGACGATGTGATCAGCCGGATAGCAGCCTGGCGCCAGGGAGCAGAGCGCGTAGACCAGCGTGCGCGGGCCGATGAGCACGCCGGGGTTGGTGACGCAGTTGCAGCCGAGCTCCACGTCGTCGCCGAGGATGGCGCCCAGCTTGGTCAGGCCGCTGTCGTATGTCTGGCCGTCGCAATGCAGCATGATGTTGCGTCGGGGCGCGTCGGGCCGGGCGCGAGAGGTGATCCCCACGTTGGAGAGCTTGCTGCCGGCGCCGAGGTTGACGCGCTGGCCGAGGATACTGTCGCCGACGTAGGCGAAGTGGGGCGCGGCAGCATGTTCCAGCAGCAGGGCGTTCTTGGTCTCGCTGGCGTGGCCGACGATGGCAGAGTCGGCGAGGATGGTGTTGGCGCGCAAGAGGGCGCCGTGGCGAATCTCGCAGTTGGCGCCGATGAAGGCCGGCCCCTCGATATAGACGCCGGGACCGACGCGCGTACCTGGCCCGATGTAGACCGGGCCTGGGCCGAAGACGACCGTGTCCGCCAGCTGCGCGCCGGCATGGCCGGGCTGCAGACCATTGGCGAAGCGTTGCGCCAGCCAGGGCCCGATGCGCGCGACGGCCTGCCAGACGTAATCCGTGCCGGCGAAGAGTTCGGCCAGCGCCGTGGTCTGCAGATTGAAATAGTCGGCGGCTGTGAGCATGATGCGTGAAGCGTTTCTCCGGTCGCCCCGCTTGCGTTTCGTGCCGGCCACTGTAGTCTATGCGGCACTGAGTCGCAATTTGTGACAGGAAAGCAACGCAGATGATTTCACGAGCGCTACATCCGCCGCTGCCGCGGCAGCCTTCGGTGCACTGCGCGACGCTGTGCCAGTTGGCGGAGGGGACGCTGCTGGCGGCCTGGTTTGGCGGCACGCGCGAACTGGCGCGCGACGTGGTCATTCTGGGGGCGCGGCTGGCGCCCGGCGCTACTGAGTGGAGCGCGCCGGAAGTCCTGGTCCAGGTGCCGGGTCAGGCGCTGGGCCAGCCGGTCTTCCTGCCGCTGGCGGAGGGACGGCTGCGGCTCTTCTGCAACGTAGTGCCGGGCGGCGAGCGCTGGGTCAGCGCACAGCCCCGCTGGCAGGACTCAAGCGACGGCGGCCACACCTGGGGGCCGCTGCAGGCAATGCTGGACTATCCCGGGCTGATGTTCCGCAGCAAGGCGCTGCATTTGCCGGGGCGCATCCTGCTGCCGGCCTACGATGAGGTCAAATGGCAGTCGCGCATGTTGATCTCCGAAGACGGCGGCGAAAGCTGGCGCCTGGGCGAGCCGATCGTCAGCCCCGAGGGGAACATCCACGCCTGCCTCGTGGCGCTGGACGACGGGCGCGTGCTGGCCTATATGCGCACCGGCGGGCGCGGCGGCGTGATCTGGCGCAGTGAATCTGCTGACGGCGGCGACAGCTGGGCGCAGCCGCAGCCGACTGCGCTGGCCAACCCCAACGCCGGCATCGACCTGATTCGTCTGGCGAGCGGCGACCTGTTGCTGGCCTGCAACCCGGTGGCGCGCGGGCGTACGCCGCTGGCGCTAATGCTGGCGACGCCGGAGGAAGACTGGCGGGCGCCGCTGCTGATCGAGCAGGAGCCGGGCGAGTATTCCTATCCGACGCTGTTGCAGACGCAGGACGGCGCGATTCAGCTGGTTTACACCTGTCGGCGCGAACACATTCGCCACGTAAGTTTCAGCGAGACATGGTTGCGCGCCCGGACGCCGTCGGCCTGAGCGGCGCGGCCCTCAGCCGGCGAGGCGTTCCAGACCCGGGACGTCCAGCACCTCCAGCTGCAAGGCCTGGATGCGGATCAGCCCCAGGGTCTGCCAGTCGTTCAACAGATGCACGATGACGTCGACGTCGGTGGCGGTGGCGCGCGCCATACGGTTGACACGCAACGGTTGCAGCAGCGGGCTTTCCGGCATGTCGTCGGTCATCAGCAGCAGCAGGCTGGCCACGCGCGCCGCCACGTCGCCGATGGCGTTCTCGCGCACCAGCAGGTTCATGCGATAGAGACGACGCGCCAACTGTTCCTGCACCGCCAGCGCCAGGCCGTGATGGCGATTGCAGAGCGCCAGCCAGGTCGAACGCTTCAGCACGATCAGGGTACAGTCCGACACCGCGACGACGGCGCCGGTGCGCGGCTGCGCGGAGAGCATGGAGAGGTTGCCGACGGGATAGAAGGGGATCTCCGTGGCCAGGATGACCTGCTCGCCATCCTCGTACTGGCGCAGGATGTGGATCTGCCCGTACTCAAGCACGTAGAGGGCATCGCCGGGCGCATTCTGCTCGAAGAGCGTGGCCCCGGCCAGCAATTCGATGCGGGTACAATGCTGCGCCATGTCCTCCAGGGCGGCTTCGTCCGCAGCGCGGAAAAGATCGACGTCTCGCAGATGTTCTGCCTCAACTGTCATCAAGCACCTCGTTCCCCTGCGCAGCTGGTCCAGTTTCCATGTTTCCCGAGTCTACATTGGCGGGATACGCAACGCCAATTCCGCCCGACGACGCGTGTATGCGGGCGCCATTCGCGCTACACTTGCCGCGGGAAGGAGGGCCCATGTTTGACGAACAGCAGCTACAAACCCTGCACGCTGCCATAGACCGCATCATCCCCGCTGACGAGTTCCCGGGCGGGGTGGAAGCCGGCGTCGGCGACTATCTGTTGCGGCAGCTGGGGGCGGACCTGGCGCAGCTGGCGGGGGACTATGCGCGCTTTGTGGACGCGCTGAACGCGGAGGCACAGGCGGCGCAGGGCATGGAATTCGCAGCGCTTGGCGAGGCGCAGCAAGATGCCCTGCTGACGCGCGTGGAGCAGGGGGAGGTGCGCAGCGAGTGGCCGATCGACCCGGCCAGCTTCTTCGCGCAGTTTGCCGAACACTGTGCGGAGGGCTTCTACAGCGACCCAGGCAATGGCGGCAACCGCGACGGCGTGTCGTGGCGCATGATCGGCTACGAGGTGAGCGGATGAGCGACTACGATGCCATTATCATCGGCGCGGGCGCGGGCGGCGGCGTGGCCGCCGGCGTGCTGACGGCGGCGGGCAAACGGGTGCTGCTGCTGGAGCGCGGCCCGGACTCCGAATTCGAGCAGGTGCCGCGCGACCATTTGCGCAATCAGCGCATGTCGTTCTACGGGCACAACGCCGGCCCGGACATCGAGGGCAACCCGCGCACACTGGAAGACGGCAGCGTCGTCCTGCCGCACCAGAGGGGCTACCAGAACAACGCGGCTATGGTTGGCGGCGGCACGCGCGTCTTTGGCGCCCAGGCCTGGCGTTACATGCCGCAGGACTTCCGCATGGCCAGCACTTACGGCGTGCCGGAGGGCAGCTCGCTGGCGGACTGGCCGCTTGACTATGAAGAACTGGCGCCCTGGTACGAAAAGGTGGAATGGGAGATCGGCGTCTCCGGCACGGACTCGGCCATGACCCATCTGCCGCCCTACCGCAAGCCCTATCCCATGCCTTCGCTGCCGCCCAACAGCTCCATGCGCACCCATTTGAAGGGGCTTGAAAGCCTCGGCTGGCAGTCATTGCCGATGCCCCAGTTCATCAACAGCGAGCCATACAGGGGTCGGCAGGCCTGCATTCGCTGCCAGCACTGCGTCGGCTTCGCCTGCCCGGTTGAGGCCAAGAATGGCACGCGCAACACGACTATCGCCGCGGCCCTGCGCAGCGGCAAGTGCGAGTTGCGCAGCGGCATCATGGTGGAGCGCATTGACTGCGACGATGGCGGGCGGGTGCGCGGCGTCAAGTGGCGCGAGCAGGACGGCCAGCCAGGCGAGGCGCAGGCGGAGATCGTCATCGTCAGTGCGGGGGCGGTGGAGAGCGCGCGCCTGATGCTGAACTCGGCCACGAAACGCGAGCCCAACGGCCTTGGCAATGAAAGTGACCAGGTCGGCCGGCATCTGCAGGGGCATTACTACCCGATGGTCATCGGCCTTTTCCCGGAACGGATGATGGACAATCTGGGACCGGGTGGTGGCGTGGCCACCTGCCAGTTCAACCACGACAACCCGGATGTCATCGGTGGCGGCATGCTGGCCGACGACTTCATCGTCCTGCCCATCATCTCCTGGAAGATGTACGTGCCGCGCGACATGCCGCGCTGGGGCCTGACGGCCAAGCAGTTCATGCGCGAGAAGTATCGTTGCCTCGGTGACATCAAGGGCCCGGTGCATGAAATCCCCAGTCCCGATGGCCGAGTCACGCTCGACACGAAAGTACGCGACACACAGGGTATCCCGGTCGCCCATCTCTCCGGCACCACGCATCCGGAGACGGTGCGCACGGCGTCGTTCATGTACGAGCGGGCCGAGGAGTGGATGTGGGGTTCGGGCGCGGAGAAGGTCTGGGGTTACCGGCCCGATCTGCGGCTGAGCGGCGGGCAGCACCAGGCGGGCACCTGCCGCATGGGCGACGACCCGGCGCAATCGGTGGTGGACCCGTGGCAGAGGGTGCACGGTCACGACAATCTCTTCGTGCTGGACGGCTCGGTGCACGTGACCAACGGCGGCTTCAACCCGGTGCTGACGATCATGGCGCTGGCGTGGCGCGCCGCCGATCAGATCGTTGCGCAATGGTGAGGCGCCCTCACCCCAAACTCCTCTCCCTCAGGGAGAGGGGCCTTAAAGGCGCGAGTGCATGGTGCGGGAGGCCTTTCCCCTTGACCCTGGAGCGTTTTGTTTTCCCCAACTCCCTGAAGCATACTGCCCTTCCTGTCTCCCTGAAGCGCACTGGTCTCCCCCTCTCTCTGAGGGAGAGGGGGCCGGGGGGTGAGGGCTGCATCACGAGGGCCGGCGCATGAAGCGCTACGATGCCATCATCGTGGGTGCGGGCGCGGGCGGCGGCGTGGCCGCCGGCGTGCTGGCGGAGGCGGGCAAACGAGTGCTGCTGCTGGAACGCGGGCCGGATCTGAGCTTCGAGCAGCTGGGGCGGGACCATCTGCGCAACCAGCGCCTCTCGGAATACGGCCACAACGCCGGCCCGGACGTTGAGGGCAACCCTCGTACCCTTGAAGACGGCCGCATCGTGCGGCCGCACGAGGGCGGCTACCAGAACAACGCCGCGATGGTCGGCAGCGGCACGCGCGTCTTCGGCGCGCGCGGCTGGCGCTACATGCCGCAGGACTTCCGCATGGCCAGCACATACGGCGTGCCGGAAGGCAGCTCGCTGGCGGACTGGCCCGTCAGCTACGAAGACGTCGAGCCCTGGTATGAAAAGGTTGAATGGGAGATCGGTGTCAGCGGCGATCACCGCAGCATGACACATCTGCCGCCCTACAAGCGCCCGTATCCCATGCCGCCGCTGCCAGACAACGCCCAGGTGCGCGCAGGTCGGGCCGGACTGGCGGCCCTCGGCTGGAACGAGGTGGCGATACCACAGTTCATCAACAGCATGCCCTACAAGGGCCGACCGGCCTGCATCCGCTGCCAGCACTGCGTGGGCTTCGGCTGTCCGGTGGACGCCAAGAACGGCACGCGCAACACGCTGATTGAAAGGGCGCTGCAGTCCGGCAAGTGCGAGCTGCGCGCCGGAATCATGGTGGAGCGCATCGACTGCGATTCAGGTGGCAGGGTCAGCGGCGTCAGCTGGCGCGAACAGGACGGGGAGTCAGGCGCGGCGGAGGCGGAGATCGTCATTGTCAGCGCCGGCGCTACAGAAAGCGCGCGTCTGTTGCTGAATTCGGCGACGCAACGTGAGCCCAATGGTCTGGGCAATCAGGGCGACCAGGTGGGGCGGCACTTGCAGGGGCACTTCGTCGCCTCGGCCAAAGGCCTCTTCCCGCAGCAGGTCATGGACAACCTTGGGCCGGGCGGCGGCGTGGGCACCTGTGATTTCAACCACGACAACCCGGACGTCATTGGCGGCGGCATCCTGATCGACAACCTGATCGCGCTGCCGGTCATTTTCTGGAAGCGCTTCACCCCGCCCGATCTGCCGCGCTGGGGGTTGGCGGCCAAGCGCTTCATGCGCGAGAAGTATCGATACGTCGGCGAGGCCAAGGGCACGATTCAGGAGATCCCGAGCCCGACCGCGCGCGTCACGCTTGACCCGCAGGTGCGCGATCGATACGGTATCCCGGCCGCGCATCTCTCCGGCACCACCCATCCCGAGATGCTGCGCACGGCGGCGTTCATGTATGCGCGCGCGGAGGAGTGGTTACAGGCAGCGGGCGCCGAAAAAATATGGGGCAGTCTCCCCGTGTTGCGCCTGAGCGGCGGCCAGCATCAGGCGGGCAGCTGCCGCATGGGCGACGACCCGGCGCTGTCGGTGGTCGACCGCTGGCAGCGGGTGCACGGCCACGACAACCTGTTCGTGCTGGATGGCTCGGTGCACGTGACCAACGGTGGCTTCAACCCGGTGTTGACCATCATGGCGCTGGCATGGCGCGCCGTTGACCGAATCCTGGGGCAGTGGTGAAGCGGCCCTCACCCCAAACCCCTCTCCCTCAGGGAGAGGGGCTTTAACTGTTAACAGCTGGCAGCGTCTGCAAGGCAGCCAGCAAGGCTGCCAACGAGTCACAATGCTGCGTCGCGCTGCCCAGGCGCAACTCCCAGCCGCGCTCCAGCACGCGCACCTGCGAGCCGGTCTCGTCTTCACTGATACAGTAGCCGCCGCGCTCCAGCGCGCGCCGCGTCCAGCTGGCCGCGGCGCCACTGCCATGCAAGGCCACCGGCGGCCCGGCTGCGCGCTGTTGCAGCGGCATGAAGCCGCCGCCGAGCGGGTCGTAGTGCATACCCGAACTGTGGAAGGCCGATGACAGCGCGCCGGAGAGCGCCAGGTCCTCGGGCGCGCCGGCCTGCAGCGCCCCGTCGCCGCTCATCAGCCAGAGTTGGTCCGCGTGACGCAAGGCCAGCTCGAGGTCATGCGTGCTGAGCAGGACGGCGCAAGCCTGTTCGCGCGCGAGACGACGCAAGAGGGCCATGATCTCCGCCCGGCGCGCCAGATCCAGCCAGGCGGTGGGTTCGTCGAGCAGCAGCAGCAGGGGCTCCTGCGCCAGCGCGCGCGCGATGTTGACTTTCTGGCGCTGGCCGTCGCTGAGGCGGTCGACGGGCTGCCAGGCGAGCGCTGTGGCGTCTACCGCCGCCAGGGCCGCGTCCACCGCCGCCTCGTCCTGCGGCCGCAGCCGTCCGCTCCAGCCGCTGTGCGGATGGCGGCCGAGGGCCACCAGCTCCCATGCGCTGAGCAGGCCGACGTCGACCGGGCCGGTCCACACGGTGGCCAGCCGTTGGGCCCGGTCGCGCGCATCCATTTGTTGCAGGTCGAGGCCCGCGAGCGTGACCCTGCCCGCCAGCGGCGGTTGCAGGCCGGCGAGGGTGCGCAGCAGGGTGGACTTGCCGGCGCCGTTGGGGCCGATCAGGCATACTAGCTCGCCGGGAGCCAGCGTCAGCTGCAGCCCGGCGGCCAGCGTGAGCGGCGGCTTGCGTCCGCGGCGGTAGCCGATGGACAGTCCGCTGGCGCGCAGCAGACTCATGCGGCGAAAGCGCGCCCCAGATTGCGGCGGCGCAGCAAGACATGGATGACGACCGGCGCGCCCAGCAGCGCCATGACCGCGTTGAGCGGCAGGACGAGGTTGCTGCCGGGCAGTTCGGCGATGATAGCGGCCACGAGGGCGAGGGCCGCGCCGCAGAGGACGCAGGCGGGCAAGAGCGCGCGGTGGCTGGAAGTGCCGAGCAGGCTACGGCAGAGGTGTGGCACGGCGATGCCGAGGAAGCCGACGGGGCCGCAGAAGGCCGTCACGGCCCCGGCCAGCACGGCCGTGGCCAGCATGATCTGCAGGCGCGCGCGGCGGACGTTGAGGCCAAGGCCGAGGGCGACCTGTTCGCCGGGCAGCAGCGCGTCGAGGGACTTGGCCTGCAGGAGGGCCATGCCGAGGCCAGTCAGCAGCAGCGGCGCCATCACGCGCAGTTCGCGCCAGCTGACCGTGCCGAAGCTGCCGAAGCTCCAGTTGATGAAGGCCTGAATCTGCTCCGGCACGCTGAAGTAGAGCAGCATGCTGACCAGCGCGCTGGTCAGAAAGCCGAGCATGACGCCCAGCACCAGCAGGGTCATGTTGCTGCCGACGGCGCGCGCCACCAGCAGCACCAGCATGAGCACCAGGGCCGCGCCCGCCATGGCAGCGCCGGCCAGCGCGAGGCTGCCGGTGAGGCCCGCCGTGACCAGCAACATGCCTCCCAGCGAGCCGGCCGAGAGCAGCACCAGGGCCACGCCGAGGCTGGCGCCGGAGCTGATGCCCAGCACGTAGGGCCCGGCGAGAGGATTGCGGAAGAGGGTCTGCATGAGCAGGCCGCTGACGCCCAGCGCGGCGCCCGCCAGCAGGGCGGTCAGCGCCCTGGGCAGGCGAATGAGCAGGACGATGCGCCCCCAGGCGGCTTCGCTGGTCGCGTGGCCGGTCAGCGCGCGCAGCACTTCGCCCGGCGGAATGGTGACCGAGCCGAGCATGAGGCTGAGCAGGAAGAGGGCCAGCACGACGCTGAGCAGGCCGCCGAGCATTAGTCTGCGGCGCGCCCGCTGTTGTTGCAGGGGGTCGCTGCGTTGCGCAGCGGACAACGTTGTCGCAATGGACAGCCAACGTTGCGCGCGGATCATGAGAGCCGCCGGTGGAACATGAGCTCGTGCTGCGGCAGCAATTCAGGATAGAAGAGCTTCACCAGGTCAAGCAGCAGCAGATGCGGGCGCGCCAGACCGGTCTCCCAGTAATCGTTGCCGCCAAACTCGTTCACGCGCGCGTCGGTGTTATAGACGGCGCCCGCGCGCCAGGCGGCGAATTCGGCGTAGCGTTCGTCCTCGGCCAGCAGCGCAGCCAGCGAGCCCAGATGAAAGCGGTTGAGAATCCAGACGGGCGCATCGATGCCGGCGGCGAAAACCGTTTCGAAATCGAAGGGCTGGTTGACTGCGCCGGTCACGGCGTCCATCAGCACGTAGTCCACGCCGGCGTCCCGCAGCAACTGGCCGACCCAGCTTTGCTGGCCCGGGATGATCCAGGCGTCGCTGTAGGGCGAGAAGGTGTTGAGCAGCACTGTGGCGCGCTCGTCGTCGGGCACCGTGGCGGCCAGCTCCGCGGCTGCTGCATAGTCCGCCAGCAGCTGCGCGTAGAGTGTTTCGGCGCGCGCTTCCTCGTTGAAGAAGAGCGCGATGAACTTGAGCCACTCCGCGCGGGCCGGCAGGTTGGGCTCCAGCCAGCCGGCGTTGATGGCGGTGAAGACGCCGGCCTCCAGCAGCACGGGGTGCGCGTCGGTCTCCGGGTTGAAGCCGTTGGCCAGCACGAGGTCGGGCGCCAGCGCCAGCACCAGTTCGACGTTGATGGCGGCGCCGTTGCCGACTTCGGCCAGGGCGCCATCCTGCAACATGGCGACGACTTCTGGCGTGTTGACGTAGTTGCCGCTGTCCACGGCGATCAGCTGGTCGAGGTGGCCCAGGTCGAGCAGATTGGGCAGCTGCGGGGTGGCCAGCGAGATGACGCTGCTGACCGGCACCTCGACCGCCGGCGCGTCCTCATGGCCCGCGGGCAGGGGCGTGCCGCACTGCAGCAGCAGATATTCGACGGCCGCTGCGGCGCCGGGCCAGGGCTGGAGCGTGCGCACCAGCTTGTAATGGCCGTGATACTCGATCTCGAGACCGCTGGCGTTCAGCAGCGTCGCCTTGTGCGGGAAGTAATCGACAGAGGGGTCAAAGTCCGCGACGCAACCCTGGGTGAGGTTGGCGTCCTGCGCGAGCAGGGGGGAAACGAGGCTGAGTAGCAGAACTGCGGTGAGGAGTGGCCAGATGAGTTTGGGTCTGGCCCTCACCCTAAATCCTTTCCCGCTCATCGCGGGAGCCCTTCCCTCAGGGAGAGGGACTTTAAAAGCAAGGGATGAAGAGACTCCGTCCTTGACCAATGGAAAACCCGCCGGGTGGCGGGCTGCACGACTTGTTGCTGCGGTCATGTAATCCCCTTTGTCCACGAAGGTTCATCACACCATTGCGGACGGGCACTCGGACTCTCCCGATCTGTGTCGGGATTACCGCTGCGGGACAGTGCCGGCTTTTCACCGGCTTCCCCCGTTGTGCGCCGGGCCATGGGCCGCGGCGCTTCCGCGCTGGTATATGCACTTGTTGGATGCAGTGTGACACATTGGGCGCGGCAATGCAAGGGATCGGGTGGGGAGATCGGGTGGACACTTGACGGCTGCGCCCGCCTTCGCCAGAATGCGTCAGCGGCAGCAAGGTCAGTGGCCGCCTCACAATTACTGGATTGCCCATGCTTGTAATCGGTCTCATCTCCGGCACCTCCGCCGACGCTATCGACGCCGCGCTGTGCGAGATCAGCGGCGCGCCGCCCGCGCCGAGTGTGCAGCTGCGCGCCACGCGCACGCATCCCTTCCCGCCGGACATGCAGCCACGCATCCTCGAGGCCGGCACGCGCAAGGGCAGCACCGAAGACCTGGCAAAGTTACACTTCGAGTTGGGCGAGCTCTTCGCCGAGGCCGCGCTGGCGCTGATCACTGATGCGGGCCTTGAGGCGAGCGACGTCGACCTGATTGGCTCGCACGGGCAGAACTTCTGGCACGCGGTGAACACGCGCGGCGAGGTCACGGCGACGCTGCAGCTGACCGAGGCCGCCATCATCGCCGAGCGCAGCGGCATCACCACAATCAGCAACTTCCGTCCGCGCGACGTCGCCGCCGGCGGCCAGGGCGCGCCGCTGACGGCGCTGGCGGACTGGCTGTTGCTGCGGCATGCGGAGCAGTGGCGCGCGGTGCAGAACATCGGCGGCATCGCCAACGTGACTTTCCTGCCGCCGCTGAATGACGACGAGAGCGAGCCACTGGCCTTTGATACCGGGCCCGGCAACTCGCTGCTGGACGCCGCCGTCTATCTGCTGTCGGACGGGCGACGCAACTACGACCGGCACGGTCTGCTGGCGCGGGCCGGGACGGTGGAGGAGGCCTGGCTGAAGATGCGCCTGGCGCATCCCTATTTCAATCGCCGCCCGCCCAAATCCACCGGGCGCGAGACCTTTGGCATGAGCATGGCCACCAGCCTCGTTACCAGCGCACAGCGGCGCGGCATGAGCGCGCCCGACATCCTCGCCTCGTTGACCGCGCTGACGGCGCGCTCCATCGCGCGCGCCTACGAGCGACACGCGCCGCAGCCGGTGCAGGAAGTCATCCTGGGCGGTGGTGGACGGCATAATCCGGCTATCACCGGCATGTTGCGCGAATTGCTGGCGCCGGTGCCGGTGCTCAGCCATGAAGACATCGGCTTCCCGAGCGACCACAAGGAGGCTCTGGTCTTCGCGCTGCTGGCGCATGAAACCTGGCACAATCGACCCGGCGCCCTGCCGGCGCTGAGCGGCGCAAAGCACGCCAGCGTGCTGGGGCAGATCACGCCCGGCGCCAATTACGAAGGGCTGGCGCGCAGCACCTGGGGCGCGGCCCTGGCCACAGAAGAAGGAGAAGAGGCATGAGCGCAGCGACAAAGATCGCGTTGATCACCGGCGCGGGCAGCGGCATCGGGCGGCGCACGGCGCTGGCCCTGTGGGAGGCCGGCTGGTCAGTCGCGCTCAGCGGCCGGCGCGAGCACATGCTGCGCGAGACGCTGGAGGAGGGCGGGGTTGCGGCGCAACGCGCGCTGGTGGCGCCCTGCGACGTGAGCGACGAAGCGGCGGTGAAGGCGCTCTTCGCGCGCGTGGAGGAGACCTTTGGCCGCCTCGACCTGCTGTTCAACAACGCCGGTATCAGCGCGCCGGCGGTGCCGCTGGAGGAGCTGGCGCTGGAACGTTGGCAGCGTGTGATGGACGTCAACCTGACGGGCGTGTTCCTGTGCACCCAGGCGGCATTCCGTCTGATGAAGCGGCAGAACCCGCGCGGCGGCCGCATCATCAACAACGGCTCGCTCTCCGCGCAGCGGCCGCGCCCGATGAGCGCGCCCTACACCGCCAGCAAGCACGCGCTCACAGGCCTGACGCGCTCCACTGCGCTGGACGGCCGCGAGTGGGACATCGTCTGCGGCCAGATCGACATCGGCAACGCCGCCACCGAGATGACGCGGCGCATGGAGATCGGGGTGCTGCAGGCCGACGGCGAGTTGCGCGCCGAACCGACGATGGATGCCGACCACGTTGCGCATGCGGTGCGCTACATGGCGGAGCTGCCGCTGGACGTCAACGTGCCCTTCATCACCGTGATGGCCAACGGCATGCCCTTCACAGGGCGGGGGTGAGCGGGATGCGGCCAGTCCTGCGCGCAGGCATTCAGGCGCTGCAGCCCAGCCTGATCCGCGAGCTCGCCAACGAGACCACGGGCAGCCCCGACTTCGGCGATTTGATCCAGCTGTGGTATGGCGAGCCGGACCTGCCCACGCCGGAGGTGGTGCGGCGCGCGGGACAGGACGCGCTGGCGCAGGGCGAGACTTTCTACACGCCCAACGCCGGCCTGCCGCCGCTGCGGCAGGCGCTGGCAGACTACATGAACGGGCTCTATGGCACGGCGCTGGGCATGGAGCGCATCCTGGTCACCGGCTCCGGCACGCTGGCCCTGACCATCGCCGCCCAGGCGCTGCTGTCGCCGGGCGATACGCTGGTCACGCACGCGCCCACCTGGCCCAACCTGGGCGCGATACAGCAACTGCGCGGCGCCCACGTGGAGCGCGTGCCGCTGGTTTTGCGCGGCGATCGCTGGCAACTGGACCTGCAGCAGTTCTTCGATGCCTGCGGGCCGCAGACGCGCGCGCTGCTGGTCAACTCGCCGAGCAACCCGGCCGGCTGGATGCTGAGGGACGAGGAGCAGCAGGAGATCCTGGAGTTCTGCCGTCGCCGCGGCCTGTGGCTGATCGCCGACGAAGTCTACAATCGCATCGTTTACGATCGGCCGCACGCGCCGACCTTCGCTGACAAGATCAGCGAGGACGACCAGGTGCTGATCGTCAACAGCTTCTCCAAGACCTGGGCGATGACCGGCTGGCGTCTGGGCTGGCTGACGATCCCGGCCAGCCTGCTGGGCAGCTTCGAGATGCTGACCGAGTACACCAACTCCTGCTCGCCGCCCGCCACGCAACTGGCCGGCCTCTGCGCAGTGCAGCAGGGCGAGCCCTACCTGCGCGAGTCGCTGGCGCGCTGGCATGAGTCGCGCAGGCTCCTGCTGGAGGCCTTTGCGCAACTGCCGCGCGTTCATTGCCCGCAGCCGGACGCGGCCTTCTACGCCTGGTTCTCCTGCGAGGGCATGACGGACAGCTACGCTTTTGCCAGCGAGATCCTGCATGAAGCGCGCGTGGGGCTGGCGCCGGGCGTGGCCTTCGGGCCGGAAGGGGAGGGCTGGCTGCGGCTGTGCCACGCGGTCGCACCGGAGCAGATGGCGCGGGCGCTGGAGCGGCTGTGTCCGGTGCTGAAGTAGTGGCCCTCACCCTAAATCCCTTTTCCCGTTTATCACGGGAGCCCTTCCGCCGCTCACGACGGGAGCCCTTCAGGGAGAGGGACTATAAGCGCATGCGCAACTCAGGAGCGTCTTGCCAGAGAATTGCGCAGAAACGCCGCTATACGCCGGAGCGCAGGGCGAAACTGACCAGCACGCCAATTCCGGCGCTGATTAGCGCCTGAATGATGGCTGCGAGGATGAACCAGACTTTCGCCGACTGAATGTCGGCTTTCGTGGCAAGATGCTCGTAGGCGCCTTCAAGTCGGGCTACGCGTTCTGTGGTGTTGGCTTCAATGTTCACGTCGTCCACCTGGCGCTGGCGCGCTGTGCCAGGCGCAGTCGCGCCACTCGGATACATGCACATTATGACACGAATTTACTCAGCCAGAACAAAAAATTTCCTGACATGACCGCTTCCTTCCCCGAAAGGCCCCCGGCGTTGCTGTCGCCTGGGAGCGAGGGTTGAGGAAACGTTTAGCGGCCGGAGAGCGCCATGCTGAGGCAGTAGTGGAAGAACCAGCGGCCCTGCTGCCAGGCGGCGCCACCTGACTGCCAGGAGAGCAGCCCGACCTCGAGGTAGCGCAGGCCCATGAAGTGGCCGACGGCGCGGAAGCGCTGCATGAAGGTCGCCGGCGCGATTGCATGGCCGGCTGCGGCCAGCGCGTCGCGGTAGAGTAGGGCGTTCTCCAGCGTGAAGTAGTTGACGAGGTCCAGGTAGAGCGGGCCGTAGCAGGCCTGCTCCCAGTCGATGAAGACCGGTCGCTCGTCCAGCAGGCGGATGTGATCCGGATGCAGGTCGCTGTTGAGCAGCGTGCAACAGTTGCCCTCCGCCTCCAGCTCGCCCAGCAGGTCAAGCAGCCGGCGCAGCGATTCACGGAGGGGGCGGTCGTAGTGGCCGTAGTCGCTGCGGAAGCGGGCGTCGGCCATGCAGCGCGCCCATTCGTCCTGCGTGGCCTGCAGATAGAGGCGGCCCACGGGGTCGTCGGCAGCGCGCGGCAGCCAGTCCGGGCAGTCTTCAAGGTTGGCCGCGTGGATGCGCGCAAGGCCCTGCGCCACCTGCTGCGTCAGCGGGGCGTTTGGGTCGCCCAGGGTCAGGTGCAAGGGACGGCGGCGCGCGTACTGCATGATGAGCGGGGCGCGCGCGGGCGCCGGTGAGGCGGGCATTGGACTGAGGGATGGCGGCAGGGCCTGGCCCTGGGCGTCGAGCAGCTGCACGACCTGACGCTCCTTCAGACTGGCGTTTTTGCAGACCAGGCGTTCCTCGCCCTGGACGCCTGCCGCGTTGCGCCAGCGCACGCGGTAGAGGCGCACAGCGGCGCCGGATGCGCCCTGGTGCGGCCGTGGCTGCTCGTGGATGGACTCAAGGTGCAGTTCAGGCGCGCCATGGATGCGCGTCAGCAGCTGGCGGAAGGGCGTAACGAGGGCTTCGTGGGTGGCGGCAACCGTCACCGCAGCGAACGGATGTAGGCAGCGCTGTCCGGGACGTGCACCGGCAGATGGCGGTAGAGCGGGCGCGGCGGCGTGACGATGATCTCCTCCAGCATGCCGCCCAGATCCAGCGCCTCACGCGTGGGCCAGTGTGGCGCGCTGCGCCATTCTTCCTCGCTCAAGGCGGCGATACCGTCAACGAGCCCGGCCTGGATTTGCTCCCACTCGTCCAGCACCTGCACCAGGCTGTGGTCGCTGCGCGCCGAGATGCCGCCATAATGCAGCTCAAGGCTGCGCGCCGGGCTGCGCATGATGTCGCTGACCGGGTGGCGCTCGCCGCGCTGCCAGGCCTGCAGGGCCTGTAGCGCCAGCGCCTCGTAGACGGTTAGGTGCGCCAGCAGATCCTTGAATGAGCAGTGCTGGTCGGCAAAAAAGCCGTGGTGGACGGTATCCGGGCGCGTCATCTCGTCCGGCTGCAGTTCGTCGATCAATTCGCGCACACTATCATGCTCCACCTGGAGCAGTTGCGCGGCGCGTTGCGGCGTTACAGTCGCCCGCATCTTCAGTCCTCCTTCGTCTGGCTGTCGTCGCGCTCCAGTGTGTCGCGCAGGATGTAGGTCGTCCTGCCTCCCAGCCCGTGCCAGCTGCGCACGATAATTTCCGCCACCAGGCCGATGCTGATGAGCTGCACGCCGGAGATGATCAGCATCGCCGACAGAATGAGCAGCGGGCGGCTGCCAATGTCGACGTTCCAGAGCAGCTTCTCGGCGCTCAGGATCAGGCCCAGCAACACGCCGGCGCCACAGGCCAGCAGACCGATGCCGCCGAAGACCTGCAGCGGCCGGGTGCTGTAGCCGAGGATGAAGCGCACGGTGATGAGGTCCAGCAGCACGCGGATGGTACGGCTGATGCCGTACTTGCTGCTGCCGTAGACACGTGGCCGGTCGTTGACTGGAATCTCGGTCACCTGCACGCCGATTTGCGAGGCGACCGCCGGGATGAAGCGATGCAGTTCGCCGTAGAGCTGGATGTTCTTGACGACGACGCTGCGATAGGCCTTGAGCGTGCAGCCGTAATCGTGCAGGTGGACGCCGGTGACGCGCGAAATGAGGCTGTTGGCCAGCATGGAGGGCAGGCGCCGCGTCAGGAAGGGCTCCTTGCGATCCTTGCGCCAGCCGCTGACGATGTCATGGCCTTCGTCCATTTTTGCCAGCAGGCGCGGAATGTCACGCGGGTCGTTTTGCAGGTCGGCGTCGCTGGTGATGACGATTTCGCCGGCGGCCTTTGCAAAGCCGGCGCTGAGCGCTGTGGTCTGGCCATGATTGCGGCGGAAGCGCAGGATGACCCAGCGCGGGTCGCGCTCGTGCACGGCTTGCAGGGCCGCGAAGCTGCCGTCGCTGCTGCCATCATCGACCACGATAACTTCGCTGCTGCAATCCAGCGTATCGAGCACAGCCGCCAGCTCGCTGTGCAGGGCGGGGATAGACTCCGCCTCGTTGTAAAGCGGGATGACGATCGAGAGATACGGGCGACTCAAGTGGCCAGCTCCATTCGTGGCAGACGTTTTAGCCACAACCAGCCGACCAGTCCGCAGAGCGCGGCGGCCAGCACCTGGCAGGCGTGCAGGAAAAAGCCGGTTGCGGCAGCGGCGCCTGGTTCCAGCCCGGCGATGGTGACCAGCCCGAAAGTCCAGCCGCCTTCAATCACGCCGAGGCCGCTGATGCTCGCCACCGGCAAGGCCTCGACGAGCATGGTGATGCTGATGATGCCGACCAGCAGGGGCAGGCCCTGCACGCCGAGCGCGCCCAGCAACAGCAGATTGAAGCAGACGCTCGAGCCCCAGGTCAGGCAGGAGAGCAAGAGCGTGAGCAGGAAGATGCGCGGTTGACGGATGCGCGCCAGGCTGGTTTCCAGCGCGGGCAAGTGCGCGGCGATCCGTTGGCCCAGGCCGCGCTGGCGCTGCAGCAAGCGCATGGCCAGACGCAGGAAGCCGCTGGCGCTGAAGAGCAGCGCCAGACAGAGCAGGAAGGCCGTGGCCAGCAGGGCCAGCAACGTCGGGCGCGCCTGGGCGAACTGCGCGCTGCCCTGCACCAGGGCCGAACCGCCGACCAGCAGCACGATCAGCAACTCGAAGAGGCGCGCGCCCAGCAGGCTGCCGAAGCCGGCGCCGACTGTTTGGCCAAAGTGGCGCCGCAGCAAGAGCATCCAGGAGAATTCGCCGGCCTTGAAGGGCAGCACGCGCACCAGCAGATTGTGCACCAGCACGACCGGCCAGAGCGCGGCCAGCGGCGGCGCGTCCGCGGCCAGCAGCACCCGAAAGCGCAGCGTGCGGAAGAAGTTGAGCATCAGATAGATCAGCAGCGCCAGCAGCAGGCTGTCGGGCGAAATGCCGGCGGCCATCACGCGGAAGGCATCGAGGTCCAGCGCGTCCAGCAAGAGGATGACCAGCGTCAGTGAGAAGAGCAGGCCGGCCCAGCGCCAGAGGCGGGCCGGGTCGGGCAGGGCGGAGAGCAGGGGCAGGCGCTTCATGGGTTCCAGTGTAGCCTGAAGCAGAGCGACAATCTATAGCCCGCCGGCAGGATGGCCGAGAGCCCTTGTCCCGTCGCTCACGACGGGAGCCCTCCGCCGGCGCCCTTACCCCCCGGCCCCCTTTTCCTGTTTTTGACGGGAACCCTTCCCGTCGCTCACGACGGGAGCCCTTCAGGGAGAGGGGGAGTCTACTGTGCGTAGGCGCAGCGGCGGAGCAGGACCTCGCGGCCGGGCCCGCGCTCAGAAGAGTTGAACCTCCACGCTCGTCCCGGCGCGCAAGCCGCTGCTGTCGAGCGGAATGTGCAGCAGGCCGTCCGCGCCCACCAGCGTGAAGATCAGGCCGGACTTGCCGAAGACCGGCTCCGCCACCAGCTGCCCGTCACGCTCGACCAGGCGCACGGGCACCGTGTCCTCGCGTCCGCTGGCCGAGGGGAGGTTGGCGCCGAGCAGCGCGCGAACGCTGGCGGGACGCGTCACTTGCGCGCCCGACCAGTGGCGCAGCAGTGGCAAGAGGATCTGGCGCGCTACCAGCAGGGCCGATACCGGGTTGCCGGGCAGGCCGATGACGGCTTTCCCGTCACAGACCGCCAGCAAGGTCGGCTTGCCGGGGCGCACGGCCAGGCCATGCTGCAACACGCCGGGCGCGCCCAGGCGATCGATGACCGCGCGCGTGAGGTCGCGCGCCGAGACGGAACTGCCGGCGGTCAGCAACAGCAGGTCGGCCGTCGCCAGGCCGCGCTGTGCCCGCGCCAGATAGTCGTCGAATTCGTCGCGCGCGATGCCGCAATGCAGCGGGACAGCGCCGGCCTCGCTCACCAGGGCCGCCAGGGTGTGCGCGTTGATGTCGCGGATTTGACCGGGGGCGGGGGTGGCCTCCGGCGGCACCAGCTCGTCGCCGCTGCTGAGGATGGCCACGCGCGGACGTGCCCGCACGCGCACCTGGGTGACGCCCGCGGCCAGCAGGCCGCCGATCTCCTGTGCCCGCAGGGTCTGGCCGGCGGCCAGCAGCAGTGAGTCGCGGGCGATGTCCTCGCCCGGCTGCAGCACGTTCTCGCCCGGCGCCACCGGCGCCAGCAACTCGATTTCCTCGCTGCCAAGTTGCTGGGTGCGCTCGAGCATAATGACGGCGTCGGCGCCGGGGGGCAGCATGCCGCCGGTGTGGATGAGCAGGGCGCTGCCCGGCGCCAGGGGCTGCTGTGCGGCCTCGCCCATGCGCAGTTCGCCGGCCATGCGCAGCAGCGCTGGCAGGCCGGGCGAGGCGCCGAAGCTCTCCGCCGCGCGCAGGGCATAGCCATCGACCGTGCTGCGCCGGAAGGCCGGCAGGTCGGCCGGGGCGCGCACATCCTGAGCCAGCGCGCGTCCCAGGGCCGCGCGTGGGTCGAGCGTTTCGATGTCCGGGGTCGGGTGCCAGTGCGCCAGCATGGTCTGCAGGGCCTGGGCGACAGGCTGGACATTGAAGAATTCGGCGCTGTTCATGGGTTAAGTATAGCGGATGGCCCGGTCCAGGTGCCCTCACCCCCCAACCCCTTTTTCCCGTCGCTCACGACGGGAGCCCTTCTCAGGGAGAGGGGGAGAAAGCCTGTTCGCTCAAATCGGTACCTAAAGTCTCTATTCCCGCTTTTCCGTTTGCGACGGGAGCCCTTTAGGGAGAGGGTGAGGGCGCTTCGCCCAGGCCGAGGCGCCAGGCATGGGTGTAGACGCGCATGCCGCCGCGGCGCACATAGCCGACAATGCAGATCTGCCATGTTTCGGCCAGGCGAATGGCGGTGCTGGTGGGCGCGGTGCGGCTGGCGACCAGCGGGATATTCATGCGCCGCGCCTTGGACAGCATCTCCGAGCTGATGCGGCCGCTGGTGAGCAGCAGGCAATCACGCGGGTCAATGTCGGCCTGCAGCGCCATGCCGGCGATCTTGTCGACGGCGTTGTGGCGGCCGACGTCCTCGGCGCTGAGCAACAACTTCTGCACATCGGCCAGCACGGCGATATGCACGCCGCGCACCAGTTGATACAGTCGCGCCGCGCCTTGAAGCTCGCGCATGCGCTGCTGGATGACGGACGATTCTGTGCGGAAGTCGCTGCACAGCGGCGGATACGACTCCGTGATGTGCTGCAGCGTCACGCCGCCGCCACAGCCGCTGGTCAGCACCATGCGCCGCGGCGGAGCGAAGTCTGCGCGCGTGAGCAGGACATCGACGACGGTGCGCGGCAGGTTGGCCTGCACCAGCGCGACTTCGGCCAGCGAGTCGATGACGCCTTCGGTGTAGAGAAAGCCGAGCGCCAGGGCCTCCTGCTGTAGCGGACTGCACATAATCGTGGCCAGTTCCTGGCCGTTGACGTAGAGGTCGAGCAGCGACTCCTCGATGACGCCGCCATCGGTCAGCTGCGCGCTGTCCTGTTCAACGAGCCAGTAGCGATGTGGCAGCGCGCCGGGCGTCGGCTCGCCGGAGAGCGTAGTCATCCCTTGCGCTTCTCGCCGTCGCGCCGGCGGCGCGGCTTGCGGGTCAGGGTGCGGATTTCTTCCGGCGCCAGGCCCTGCTGCAGACCCCACTCGGTCTTCGGCTTGAGCGCGCCGGTGGGGCAGACGCCGATGCACTGGCCGCAGAAGACGCAGGGCGATTCGGTCATGGAAATGTCGAAGGCGGTCGAGACGTGGGTGTCATGGCCGCGGCCGTCGAGGGTCAGGGCGAAGGTGTACTGCGCGTCCTCGGCGCAGACCTGGACGCAGCGCCAGCAGAGCACGCACTGGCTGTAATCGCGCAGGTAGAAGGGGTTGTCGTCGATGAGCTCGTGCTCGCGCGCTTGGGCGTCCGGGAAACGGGCGGGGTCGGCGTCGCAGTCGGCCATGGCGGCGTTGATTTCCGGCGCCTCGCTGAGGTCGACCGAGGCGGCCAGCATCTCGAGGATGGTGCGGCGGCTGCGCAGACTGCGCTCGTTGCTGGTCTGCACCTGGGCGTCCGGGCGGCATTCGGCGATGCAGGCCGGCTGGAGCAGGCGTTCGCCGTTTACATCGACGACGCAAACGCGGCAGAGGCCGTTGGAGGTAGTAGCCTCGTGCCAGCAGATGACCGGGATCTCGATGCCCAGCGTGGCGGCGGCCTCGAGGATGGTGGTGCCGGCGGGCACGCTGAGTTCGACGCCGTCGATGGTGAGGGTGATGTGTTCGTCAGACATGGGCACTCCCCGTATCCCCGAACATCTCCGGCCACTGCTCCAGCGCGCTGAGCACGGCCGAGCCGGCGGTCTGGCCCAGGCCACAGAGCGAGGCCTCGGTCATCGTCCAGCCCACGTCGCGCAGGCGCCCCGCGTCACCGGGCTGCGGCGCGCGCTGCAGCAGCTCCAGTTGACGCTGCGTCCCCAGCTGACAGGGGAAGCACTTGCCGCAGCTTTCGTGCTGGAAGAAGCGCGCCAGGCGCAGCAGCAGGTCGCGCAGGTCAACCGACGTGTTGAAGACCATGATAGCGCCCGAGCCGAAGGTGCTGCCAGCCGCGCGCAGGTCCTCGAAGCTCAGGCGCAAGTCGATCTGCTCCGGCCTGAGGAAAGTGCCCGCTGCGCCGCCCATGAGCACCGCCCGCAACTCGCCCTCCACGCCGCCGCAAGGGCCATCCAGCAGCGCGCGCAGCGTGATGCCCGGCTCAATTTCGAAGACGCCGGGGCGGCGCACGTGGCCGCTGACCGAGACCAGCTTGCTGCCGCTGCTGCCTTCGGTGCCGAGGCTGCGGAACCAGGCCGCGCCATGCGTCAGGATGCCTGGAACGGCGGCCAGGGTCTCGACGTTGTTGACGGTGGTGGGCTGGCCGAAGAGGCCGGATTCAGTGGGGTAGGGCGGCTTGATGCGCGGGAAGCCGCGTTTGCCCTCGATGGCCTCGAAGAGCGCCGACTCCTCGCCGCAGATATAAGCGCCCGCGCCGCGCCGGATTTCGATGTCAAAGTCGAAGTCGCTGTTGAATATGCCTTCGCCCAACAGGTTGGCCGCTTCGGCCTCGGCGATGGCAGCCGCCAGACGCTGCGTCGCCAGGGGATATTCGCCGCGGATGAAGAGGTAGGCGTGGCGAGCGCCGATACAGCGCGCCGCGATGGCCATGCCCTCCAGCAAGCGGTGGGGGCAGGCCTCCATCAGCGCGCGGTCCTTGAAGGTGCCGGGCTCGCTCTCGTCCGCGTTGCAGACCAGCCAGCGCGCCTGCGCCGCTGTGCCGCGGGTGAAGAGCCACTTGCGCCCGGTGGGGAAGGCCGCGCCGCCGCGCCCGATCAGGCCGGAATCGTCCAGCAGGGCGACGATCTCCTCCGGCGTCAGCGTCAGCGCGCGCCGCAGCGCCACGTAATCACCGTATTCGGCGAGGGTCTGCGCGCGCTCCGGCTGGGCGCCATCGAGCAATACGGCCGGTTCCGCAGCGTGGACGAGCGGATAATCCGGCACCGCGTCCGGCGCCAGCAGCTGCGCAACATCCTTAACCGGAGCGATGCTACGTTCGCCCTGGCCGCGCTGACTGATGAGCGCTGCCGGGGCGTGTTCGCAGAGGCCGAGGCAGGGCGAATGCTCGATCGTGAGGGTCGGGTCGTCTTCAGGCAGGGCTGCCAGCAGCGCGTCAGCGCCGCGCAGGGCGCAGACCGGGTCGGTGCAGACGCGGACGATGCGCTCGCCGGTGGGCTGGGCGTGGAAGAGGCTGTAGAAGCCGACGACGCCGTAGATGTCGGCCTCGGGCACGCGCAGGCAGTGCGAGATACTGTGGACGGCCTCGGCGCTGATGTGGCCGGCGTGGGTCTGCACGTCCCAGAGCAGCGGCAGCAGGGCGTCGCGGCCGCGCCCGGCGTAGGGGGCGAGGAGGGAGTCGAGCGGGGCGGGGCTCACTGTCTCACTCACTTTGTGATTCTTCCTCCTCAAGCGCGAGATAGTCGTCCAGGGGCAAGATGTTCAACACGAAGTGTGGATAGCGCGACTCGATGGTCCATTCGATGGTGGCCGGGCAGTCCAGGGCCAGAACGCCAGGCCAGTCGCCATCAAGCACCTGTTCACAGGTGGAGGGAACCACTGTGAGCGCAACGGCCGCCTCGCCGGCACGAGTTGCTTCCGCTCCACCGATGTCGCCGGCGACGAAGGCCCAGTTGCCCGCATTCAACTTGATGGTGTCGCTTTCGCGATAGACAGAGATTAACAGATTGCGCTCCTCCAGATCACCCTGTAATACAAGCAGGTTGTGGGCATCCACCAGTTGCTTGCGGGCGGCGTCACGTTCTGCCAGGGCTTCAATCCGTTCCGTCTTGACGCTCTCCAGTTCCTGCTGCGTCTCTTCCAGTTGCCTGCCGTGTTCCTGCAGCGAGTCTTTGGCAGTGACGAGTTCCGTTTGCAGCGCATCCCGTTCCAGGACGGCGGCGTCACGTTCTTCCCTGGCCTCATTCCGTTCTGCCTCGACGCTCTCCAGTTCCTGCTGCGTCT
Source organism: Phototrophicaceae bacterium (assembly GCA_965223965.1). Classification (GTDB taxonomy): domain Bacteria; phylum Chloroflexota; class Anaerolineae; order Aggregatilineales; family Phototrophicaceae; genus JAGWBD01. The sequence goes on along the minus strand of CBDCXX010000005.1, from coordinate 68,205 downwards.
CCTCCAGTTGTCTGTCGCGTTCCTTCAGCGAGTCCCTGGCAGTGGCGAGTTCCGTTTGCAAGGCATCCCGCTCCAGGACAGTGGCATCGCGTTCTGCCAGGGCCTCATTCCGTTGCACATCGGCGCCCTCCAGTTCCTTCCGGGTATCTGCCAGTTGCCTGTCACGTTCCTTCAACGAATCATTGGCAGTGACGAGTTCCGTTTGCAGCGCATCCCGTTCCAGGACGGCGGCGTCACGTTCTTCCCTGGCCTCATTCCGTTCTGCCTCGACGCTCTCCAGTTCCTGCTGCGTCTCCTCCAGTTGTCTGTCGCGTTCCTTCAGCGAGTCCCTGGCAGTGGCGAGTTCCGTTTGCAGGGCATCCCGCTCCGGGACAGTGGCATCACGTTCGGCCCGGGCCTCATCCCGTTCCGTCTTGACGCTTTCCAGTTCCTTCCGGGTATCTGTCAACTGCCTGTCTCGTTCCTTCAGCGAGTCTTTGGCGATGGCAAGTTCTGTTTGAAGCGCATCCCGTTCAGCAATGGCAGCGTCGCGCCCAGTCCGGGCTTCGTCACGTTCCGCAAATGCCAAATCTCGTTCAGCGGTCGCTGTTTCCAGTTGTGCCTGAGCAATGGCCAACTGCTCGGCGCTTTCAGCAAGATGTGTCCGGGCCTCATCGAGTTCACCCTTAATTTCAGCCAGTTGCCGGTCGAGTTCCGAGATGAACAGGATGAAACCGGCTACCAGCGCAAGGGAAAGCACACTGACCCCAACTACGTAAATCCACGCGCCCTTCTTCATGTGGCCCTCTCCTGCTTACTGTGTACGCTACCGGCCGCGGCCAGCTCTGCCAGGGTGTTTAGATTATGCAGGGCGCGGCCGTCGGGATCCAGAGGTTGCCACTCGGCTTCGTCGAGGTAGCGGACGCGCACCTGGTCGTAGAAGCCGATGACTTTCAGACGCCCGGCCTCAATCTGCGCGCGGATCGGCGCGATGCAGGCCTGGCTGTAGACGGCGTGCAGGCCCTGCGGGTAGCCGTCCACGCGCGGCACGATGACGTCGTACTCGCCCTCCTCGCGCAGCGCCAGCATGTGCCGCAGCAGCGCCGGACTGAGGAAAGGCATGTCGCAGGCGACGACCAGGGTGTGGCCGCAGCGACTGTGCAGCAGCGCCGTGTAGATGCCGCCGAGCGAGCCGCCCTCCGGCAGCGCGTCGCGCAGCATTGGCAGGCCGAAGCGCGCGTGCGCATTGTGGTCGTTGCTGACCAGCAGCGTCTGCGCCTGGCCGAGGTCTTTGACGCGCTCCAACACGTGCGCCAGCATGGGTCGGCCGTCCAGCTCGACCAGGGCCTTGTCGCGGCCCATGCGCCGGCTGCGTCCACCGGCGTTGATGGCGACGCTGAAGGGCTTCACGGCCGGGGGCCGCGCCTAGTGCACATACCTGGTTGGCTCGCGGATGGCGCCGCGTTGCTCCAGCGGCACGTCCGTGCCCGCGCGACCCTCGGGCGCCGCGCAGGCCTGGATGCGCACGGCCGCCATCTTGAAGTCCGGGATCTTGGCGCGCGGGTCAATCTTGTCCAGCGTCAGCAGGTTGGCGGCGGCCTCCACGAAGTGGAAGGGCAGGAAAACCGTGCCGACCGGCGAGCGCCCGGTCACCAGCACGCGGCAAATCACGCTGCCGCGGCGCGAGGTCACCTCGGCCCAGTCGCCGGAGACCAGCATCAGGCGTTGCGCGTCCTCCGGGTGCATCTCGATCAGCGGCTCCGGGTAGGCGTCCTCGAGGCGTGAGCGGCGCGTCATGGTGCCGCCGTGCCAGTGGAAGAGCACGCGCCCGGTCGTCAGGTTGAGCGGATAGTCCGCGTCGGTCAGCTCGCTTTCGGTGCCGTATTCCAGCGCCCAGAACTTGCCCTTGCCGCGCGGGAAGTCATGTTGGAAGAGGTAGGGCGTGCCGGGGTGATCGAGTGAAGGGCAGGGCCAGTGGACGCCGCCCTCGCGCTCCAGGCGCTCCCAGGTGATGCCGGCGAAATCGGGCGTGAGCGAGCGCATTTCCTCCCAGATTTCCTCGGGATGCGCGTAATCAAAGCCATGCGGCGTCCCACCCTGAAGACGTTGCATACGCTGCGCCAGCTCGCAGATGATCTGCCAGTCCACGCGCGATTCGCCCACCGCCGGCAGCGCCTGACGCACGCGTTGTACGCGCCGGTCGCTGTTGGTGAAGGTACCGTCCTTCTCCGCGAAGCTGGCCGAGGGCAGGATCACGTCCGCCAGCTCGCCGGTCTCGTTCATGAAGATGTCGATGCAGACGACGAAGTCGAGCGCTTCCATGGCGTGCTGCGCGTGGCTGAGATTGGGCTCACTCATCAGGGGATTTTCGCCCATGACGACCATGGCGCGGATCTGGCCGGTGAGCGCGCCATCGACCATCTCGGTGACCGTCAGCCCAGGCTCCGGCGGCAGGCTCACGTCCCAGGCGCGCTCGAAGCGCCCGCGGATTTCCGGGTCGTCCACGCGCTGGTAGGCGGTATACACCGTGGGCAGACCGCCGCTGTCGGAGCAGCCCTGCACGTTGTTCTGGCCGCGCAGGGGGTTGAGTCCCGTGCCCGGCTTGCCGATGTGGCCGGTCATCAGCGCCAGGTTGGTGAGCGCCAGCGCGTTGTCGGTGCCGTGCGTGCTCTGGCTGATGCCCATGCCCCAGTAGAAGGCGGCGCGCTCCGCGTCGGCGTACATGCGCGCCGCGGTCCGGATGTCCTGCGCCGGCACGCCACTGACGCTCTCGGCCCATTCCGGCGTGAAACTTTCCAGCGACTCGACGTAGTCGTCGAAGTCCTCGGTGCGCGCGGCGATGAAGTCGGCGTCGTAGCGCTGCTCGCTGACGATGACGTGGGCCATGGCCTGGAAGACGGCGACGTCGGTGCCCGGCTTCTGCCGCAGCCAGAGCGCCGCGAAGTCCGTCAGCTCAATCTGGCGCGGATCGATGACGATGAGTTTGGCATTATTCTGGCGCACGGCTTTCTTAAGGAAGAGGCTGATGACGGGGTGCGTCTCGGTGGTGTTGCTGCCGGTGACGATGAAGGTGTCGAGATGTTCCATCTCGGCGATGCTGTTGCTCATGGCACTGGAGCCGATGGCCAGCTGCAGGCCGGTCACGCTGCCGGCGTGGCAGAGGCGCGCGCAGTGATCGACGTTGTTGGTGCCCAGCACGGCGCGCACCCACTTCTGGAAGACGAAGTTGTCCTCGTTGCTGGCCTTGGCGCAGGCGTAGGTGGCGATGCTGTCGCCGCCGCTTTCGGCCACGATGGCCGCCAGGCGCTCGCTGACCAGCGCGAGGGCTTCATCCCAGCTGGCCTCACGGAACTCGCCTGGTCCGCCGTTACGAATCAAGGGCTTGCGCAGGCGGCGCGGATGGGTGGCGAAGTCGAGGCCGAAACGGCCCTTGACACAAAGATTGCCGTAGTTGGGGGCGGCGTCGAAGGGCGCCTCGACGCGGTAGATGAGTCCGTCGCGGACGTGCAGGTCCATCTGGCAGCCCACGCCACAGTAGGGGCAGGTGCTGCGTGTAACCGACTCCGGCGCCATCGTCATGGCAGACTCTCCAGTCTTTCGTCCAGTGTAGCGTGTTTTGGGGGGCTGCGGTCAGAGGAGGCGTCTTGACCCGGGACGGCCTGTTTCGCAGTCCGGGAACCCCGTGTCGGGAAAGTCATTGTGCGCAATACTGGCCAAACCTTCAGGGACCTTCCCGCACAACTGGTTTCCCGAAAGATACAGTATTTGCAGCCTGGCGAGCCTCGCCAGCGCGCCCGGGATTTCACCGCTCAACAGGTTCTGGCTGAGGCCCAGAGCTTCCAGGTTGGCAAGGTTGCCGAGCGCGCCCGGGATTGCTCCACTCAACAGGTTCTGGTGGAGGTCCAGGATTTCCAGGTTGGCAAGGTTGCCGAGCGAATCCGGGATGTTCCCACTCAACAGGTTCTGGTGGAGGCCCAGAGCTTCCAGGCTGGCAAGGTTACCGAGCGTATCCGGGATGTTCCCACTTAGCTCGTTGTCGTTGAGATACAGATGTGACAGGTCGGCAAGGCTGCCGAGCGAATCCGGGATGTTCCCACTCAACAGGTTCTGGTGGAGGCCCAGAGCTTCCAGGCTGGCAAGGTTACCGAGCGTATCCGGGATGTTCCCGCTCAACTGGTTCTGGCTAAGTTTCAGGATTTCCAGGTTGGCAAGGTTACCGAGTGTATGCGGGATGTTCCCGCTTAGCTCGTTGTCGTTGAGAAACAGATGTAACAGGTCGGCAAGGCTGCCGAGCGAATCCGGGATGTTCCCACTCAACTGGTTCTGGTCGAGAACCAGAGCTTTCAGGTTGGCCAGGTAGCCGAGCGAATCCGGGATGTTCCCACTCAACTGGTTCTGGTGGAGAACCAGAGCTTTCAGGTTGGCAAGGTTACCGAGTGTATGCGGGATGTTCCCGCTCAGCTCGTTGTCGTAGAGATACAGATTAAACAGGTTGGCAAGGTTACCGAGCGTATGCGGGATGTTCCCGCTCAGCTGGTTCTGGTTGAGGCCCAGAGCTTCCAGGTTGGCAAGGTTGCCGAGCGCATCCGGGATTTCCCCGTTCAACTGGTTCTGGTGGAGAGCCAGAACTTCCAGGTTGGCAAGGTTACCGAGTGTATGCGGGATGTTCCCGCTTAGCTTGTTGTCGTAGAGATACAGATTCAACAGGTTGGCAAGGTTGCCGAGCGAATCCGGAATTTCTCCGCTCAACTGGTTCTGGTTGAGGCCCAGAGCTTCCAGGTTGGCAAGGTTACCGAGTGTATGCGGGATGTTCCCGCTTAGCTTGTTGTCGTAGAGATACAGATTCAACAGGTTGGCAAGGTTGCCGAGCGAAGCCGGAATTTCTCCACTCAACTGGTTCTGGTTGAGGCGCAGCTCATGCAAACTGGTGAGGTTGCCGAGCATGTCCGGGATTTCTCCACTCAACTGGTTCTCGTGGAGGTGCAGAATGTCCAGGTTGGCAAGGTTGCCCAGCGCGGCGGGCATGCTTCCCTGCAGTTCGTTGCCCCCCAGTTCCAGTTCCGTGACCTGTCTGCTGGAATCTGTCTTGACGCCAAACCACTCATGGAGAGGCTTGTCCGAGCCCCAGTTCTCGTTGTTCGTCCAGTTGTCGCCGTCGGTGGCATCGTAAAGTGCCATCAGGGCGGCCCGGTCTTCCTTCACTTGTGCCGCATTGCATTTCGGGAACCCCGTGTCGGGAAGATCATTTTCTGGCACGCTGGCCAGACCTTCAGGTACTTCACCGCACAGCAGGTTGGCCGAGAGGTGCAGCCCATACAACCCTGTGAGATTGCCCAGTGCCTCCGGGATTTCCCCACTCAATTCGTTATGGTGGAGGTACAGGTGTTGCAGGTTGGAGAGGTCGCCGATCGATTCCGGGAGTTCTCCGCTCAACCGGTTCTGTTGGAGGCCAAGCCATTTCAGACCGGTGAGCTTGCCGAGTGTGTCCGGGATCGCTCCGCTCAACCTGTTATGGTCGAGGCCCAGCTCTTGCAGACTCGTGAGGTTACCAAGTGTGTCCGGGATTGCTCCACTCAAGCGGTTGCGGCTGAGGCTCAGCCGTTGCAGGCTGGTGAGGTTGCCAAGTGTGCCCGGGATCGCTCCGCTCAACTGGTTCAGGTGAAGATCCAGCCAATGCAGTTTGGTGAGGTTGCCGAGCGCGTCAGGGATTGCTCCGCTCAATTTATTCCGGGGAAGGTTCAGGAGTTGCAGGTTGCTGAGTTTGCCGAGCGCATCCGGGATTGCTCCGTTCAATCTGTTCGCCTCAAGCCGCAGTTCGGTGACGCGACCCTGAGCGTTCGTAATGACGCCATGCCAGGAGCCGGGCGGCTCGTCGCTGCCCCAGTTCTCGTTGTTCGTCCAGTTGTCGCCGTCGGTGGCCTCGTAAAACGCCATCAGGGCGGCCCGGTCTTCCTTCGCTTGTGGCGCATTGCAGGCCGGGTACTCCGTGCCGGGAAGGTCATTTCCCGCCACGTCAGCCAGACCTTCAGGTACTTCACCGCACAGCAGGTTGGCCGAGAGGTACAGGTGTTGCAGGTTGGTGAGGTTGCCGAGTGAATCCGGGAGTTCTCCGCTCAACTGGTTATCGTAGAGATACAGCCCTTGCAACCCTGTGAGCTTGCCAAGTGCGTCCGGGATTGCTCCACTCAACTGGTTATGGCTAAGGTCTAGCCGTTGCAAGCTGGCAAGGCTGCCAAGCGTGTCCGGGATTGCTCCACTCAACTGGTTCTGGTGGAGGTACAGGTGTTGCAGGCTGGTGAGGTTGCCGAGTTCAGGCGGGATGGCGCCGCTCAACTGATTGCCGCCAAGACTTAGAACTTCAAGGTTGGCCAGGTTGCCGAGCGTATCCGGGAGTTCCCCGTTCAACTGGTTATGGCCAAGGTCCAGAAGTACCAGGTTGGCCAGGTTGCCGAGCGTATCCGGGATTGCTCCACTCAACTGGTTCTGGTGGAGGTACAGGTGTTGCAGGCTGGCAAGACTGCCGAGCGAGTCCGGGATTATTCCGCTCAACAGGTTCTGGTGGAGGTACAGGTGTTGCAGGCTGGTGAGGTTGCCGAGTTCAGGCGGGATGGCGCCGCTCAACTGATTGCTGCCAAGACTTAGAACTTCAAGGTTCGCCAGGCCGCCAAGCTCGGGCGGGATTGCTCCACTCAACCGGTTTGCGGGAAGTACCAGCAGCTTAAGGTTGGCCAATTCTCCCAGCTCGGGCGGGATTGTTCCGGTCAACTCGTTGTCACTGAGGCGCAGGTAAAGCAGTTTGGCCAGGTCGCCCAGCGCAGGCGGAATTTTCCCGCTCAACTGATTGCCGCCAAGCTCTAGAAGTTTAAGGTTGGCCAGGTCGCCAAGTTCAGGCGGGATATCCCCGCTCAACTGATTGTCGACAAGCTCTAGAATTTTAAGGTTGGCCAGGTCGCCCAGCGCGGCGGGCATGCTTCCCTGCAGTTCGTTGCCCCCCAGTTCCAGTTCCGTGACCTGTCTGCTGGAATCTGTCTTGACGCCAAACCACTCATGGAGAAGCTTGTCCGAGCCCCAGTTCTCGTTGTTCGTCCAGTTGTCGCCGTCGGTGGCCTCGTAGAGCGCGATCAGCGCCGCCCTGTCTGCCGGCAAGTCCAATGCACCGCAGTCCGGGAAACCAGCGGTGGGAAAGTCGTTTTCCGCAACGTCACCCAGCCCTTCAGGGATTTGCCCGCAGAAATCGTTATGCGACAGATACAGCCTGCTGAGACTGGTGAGCCTGCTCAAGGCTTGCGGCAATGCTCCATCCAATTTATTTCTACTTAGATCCAGCCTGCGGAGGTTGAGAAGAGAGCCGAGCGATTCCGGGATCTCACCGCTCAACTGGTTGTTATCGAGGTTCAATCCATGGAGGTTGTCAAGCGCAGCGAGAGATTCCGGGATCTCGCCGCTCAACTGATTGTTGCTGAGATTCAGCGAGTATAGTTTGTCAAGCTGGCCGAGTTCGGAAGGGATCTCACCGCTCAACTGGTTGTCATTGAGGTACAGTAAACGGTTCAGGTTTGCAAGTTGGCCGAACTCTGGCGGAATTGTCCCTGTCAAGTCATTTTTGCTGAGGAGCAGAACTTCCAGACTGCTGAGGTTGCCGAGTTCTGGCGGAATTACCCCGCTTAACTCGTTGTAGTCAAGCGCCAGAATTTCCAGATTACTGAGATTGCCGAGTTCAGGTGGGATGGCGCCGCTCAAGTGATTGCCGCCGAGCCATAGAACTTTAAGGTTGGCCAGGCCGCCCAGTTCGGGCGGGATTTCTCCCCTCAACCGGTTTGGGCCAAGGTTCAGCATTTCAAGGTCGCCCAGGTCGCCCAGCGCGGCGGGCATGCTTCCCTGCAGTTCGTTGCCCCCCAGTTCCAGTTCCGTGACCTGTCTGCTGGAATCTGTCTTGACGCCAAACCACTCATGGAGAGGCTTGTCCGAGCCCCAGTTCTCGTTGTTCGTCCAGTTGTCGCCGTCGGTGGCCTCGTAAAACGCCATCAGGGCGGCCCGGTCTTCCTTCGCTTGTGGCGCATTGCAGGCCGGGTACTCCGTGCCGGGAAGGTCATTTCCCGCCACGTCAGCCAGACCTTCCGGTATCTTCCCGCACAGCAGGTTGGCCGAGAGGTACAGCCCATACAACCCTGTGAGATTGCCCAGTGCCTCCGGGATTTCCCCACTCAATTCGTTATGGCGGAGGTACAGGTGTTGCAGGTTGGAGAGGTCGCCGATCGATTCCGGGAGTTCTCCGCTCAACCGGTTCTGTTGGAGGCCAAGCCATTTCAGACTGGTGAGCTTGCCGAGTGTGTCCGGGATCGCTCCGCTCAACCTGTTATGGTCGAGGCCCAGCTCTTGCAGACTCGTGAGGTTACCAAGTGTGTCCGGGATTGCTCCACTCAAGCGGTTGCGGCTGAGGCTCAGCCGTTGCAGGCTGGTGAGGTTGCCAAGTGTGCCCGGGATCGCTCCGCTCAACTGGTTCAGGTGAAGATCCAGCCAATGCAGTTTGGTGAGGTTGCCGAGCGCGTCAGGGATTGCTCCGCTCAATTTATTCCGGGGAAGGTTCAGGAGTTGCAGGTTGCTGAGTTTGCCGAGCGCATCCGGGATTGCTCCGTTCAATCTGTTCGCCTCAAGCCGCAGTTCGGTGACGCGACCCTGAGCGTTCGTAATGACGCCATGCCAGGAGCCGGGCGGCTCGTCGCTGCCCCAGTTCTCGTTGTTCGTCCAGTTGTCGCCGTCGGTGGCCTCGTAAAACGCCATCAGCGCCGCCCGGTCGCCGGCGACGTCGTCGTCCTGCGCAGACATTGGCAGCGCCCACAGATACAGCAGCGCCAGCGCCATGCCGATCACCTGGAGGAGTCGTCTGCGGGGAGTAATGCTTGTAGTCGAGTTCATTCAATAATCCTCAAGGCAATTTCACGACATTATACAATGCCGCGCTGGCGCAGGTCGGCAATGATCGTGGCGTCCAGGCCGAGGCGCTCGCGCAGGATTTCCTGTGTGTGCTGACCCAGGGCGGGCGGCGCATGGCGGATGGTGGCGGGTTCGGCGGAGAGCCGGGCGACCGGGCCGACCATGGGCGCGCGGCTGCCATCGGTCAGCGTTACCTTCTGCACCAGACCACGGGCCGCCACCTGAGGGTCAGCCAACGCCTCGCCGACAGTGTTGATGGGTCCGGCGGGGATGCCGGCGGCCAGGGCTGCGTCGATCCAGTGCTGCGCCGGTTTGCCACCAAAGGCTGCCTCCAGCTGCGGAATCAGCAATTCGCGATGTTGCACGCGCGCGGGGTTGTCCGCGAAGCGCGGGTCGGCGGCCAGTTCCTCGCATTCGATGATGGCGCAGAGGCGGGCGAACTGACGGTCGTTGCCGACGGCCAGCGAAAATGTGCGGTCTGCCGCCTGAAAGGTCTGGTAGGGGACGATGCTGGGATGCGCGTTGCCGTAGCGGCCCGGCTCATCACCTGCGACGAGGGCGTTGCTGGCGATGTTGACCATGGCCGCCAGCTGGGCGTCGAGCAGGGCGACGTCGACGTACTGGCCGCGTCCGCCATGTTCGCGTTGCAGCAGGGCCGCCTGGACGGCGGTGGTGGCGAAGAGGCCGGTGATGACGTCGCTGAGGGCCACGCCGATCTTCACCGGTTCGCCATCAGCCTCACCGGTAATGGCCATCAACCCGCTCTGCGCCTGGATGACGGAGTCGTAGCCTGGCTCGTGGGCGCGCGGGCCCGCCTGGCCGTAGCCGCTGATGCTGCAGTAGACGAGGCCGGGATGTTCGGCGGCAAGCGCTTCGTAATCCAGGTCCCAGGCGGCCATCTGTCCGACGCGGAAGTTCTCGATGAGCACGTCGCTGGCCAGCGCCAGACGCCGCGCCAGCGCCCGCCCTTCCGCTTCCTGCAAATTGAGCGTCAGGCTGCGTTTGTTGCGGTTGACGCTGAGGAAGTAGGCGCTCATGCGGGCTGCGTCGCTCCCTGCCCAGGGCGGCCCCCAGTGGCGCGTATCGTCGCCGCGCCCCGGCCGTTCCACCTTGATCACGTCAGCGCCGTAGTCGCCCAGCAGCATGCTGCAGACCGGCCCTGCCAGCACGCGCGTGAAATCCAGCACTCGCAGGCTACGCGATATGTTCATGTCAGACTCCGTTCGGGAAGCAGCCTCGCTATCCCCTTCATTCTCCCCCTCTCCCGCCGGGAGAGGGGGCCGGGGGGTGAGGGCAAACGCCTGCTCACAACAATCTTCGCGGCGGAATGCCGGCGAAGCCCTCCGCGCTCCAGCCCACCTCCACGCCTGATGCTCGCAATTGCTGAAACAGGTGTCGCGCCGCTCGCTCGTCGCGCCAGTTGTAGTCGACTCCTGTGCCAAAGGGGCTGCCGGCCGTGCGCGCGCCTTGGCTGCCATCGCCCGCGCTGAAGGTGTCGACGACGATGCGCTGCGCGCCGCTGGCCAGCAGGACGTCGGCGAAGTGCGCGCTGTGCGGCAGGCGGGGTGCGACCGCCACCTGTACCCGCACGCCCGCCGTCACAGCCGCCCGGATGGCCGCCAGGCGCTGCCGAATTGAGGCGGACGAGGGGCCGTAGTCGAGGTCGCCGCGGTCGGTCTCGAGCGTCATGCCCAGCCAGGCGCAGGGCAATGCAGCGATCTGCGCCGCGTCATCCAGCGCATCCGGACTGCGGGTCTGCAGCAGCAGCAGATCAATATCGTCGTAGTGCGCGAAGACCTGCAGGCACTGGCGCGTCAGACGCAGCTTGCGCTCGGCCGGCTGCCAGGGATCGCTGACCGCGCTCATGAAGATACGCATTTGCCGTCGTCGCTGCGGCCCGGCGCGGGCCAGCTCGCTGTCCAGCAAGACGGGCGCGTTGTGCTTGACGATGACGGCGTCGCCCCAATCCTCGCCCGGCTCGCGGCTGAAGCGCCAGTTGGGCAGCGTCTGCGCGTAGCAGTAGCGACCGCAGTAGGTGCGGCCCAGGCCACAGCCCGCCGACCAGCTGAGCGTATGCGTGAAGGGCCAGCGTCCGGCGCGCAGGAAGCCGCCGCGTTGTGGCGTGAGGATGCGTTTCGCGGTGCGGGTTGCCAGGCGCAGGAAGGGCTCCCGTCGTGAGCTGCGGGACAGAGTTGCTCCAGGCTACGGGCCGCGGAGTATAGCGCAGCGCTGCGCTATACTGCGGCGGCGACATCCAGCGAGACGGGAGCTTTCCATGGCCAGCTTGCCTGAACAGTTGCGCAGCACGCAAATCCTGCCCGGCAGCCTGGCGATCTGGAGCCTGGGGCAGATGGGCGTGGCCATCAAGGGGCCCGACGCCCTGATCGTGATCGATCCCTGCCTCAGCGACGTCGTGCGCGAGTCTTTCGGCGACTGGTGGGCGCGCGCCTACCCGCCGCCGCTGCAAGCGCAGGAGCTGACTGACGTTGACTATTTTCTGATCAGCCACGAACATCTTGACCACCTCGACCCGGCCACGCTGGCCCCCGCGGCGCAGGCCGCGCCCCAGGCGCGCTTCATCGCGCCGGGCTGGTGTCGCGAGCCGCTGACGCAGCTGGGCGTCGCGGCGGAGCGCATCGTCGTGCCGCGAGCGCTGGAGGCGCTGCAGCTGGGCAGCATGCAGCTGACGGCCGTGCCGGGCGCGCACTACGAGAAGGAGTATGACGAGCAGCTGGGCTTTCGCTGGTTCGGCTTCCTGATCGAGTGGAACACTGTGACCTTCTATCACGCCGGCGACACCATCATCTATCCCGGCTACATCGAGACGCTGCAGGAGTTGCCGGTGCCCGACGTCGCCATGCTGCCGGTCAACGGCCGCGACTGGTACCGCGAGACCGAGGCGGCGGCCGTGGGCAACCTGATGCCGGTGGAGGCGGCCCGCCTCGCGCGCGACCTCGGCTGGGACACGCTGATCCCCGGCCACAACGACCTGTATCCCAACAACGCCATCCCGCAGAGCGAGATCATCACGGCGCTGGCAGCCGTGAATCCGCGCCAGAAGGTCAAACAGCTGCAGCCGGGCGAATTGCTTTACTACGTCAGGTAGTGCATGCTCGCGCCATTCCAGACCGCTGACCTCACGCTCACGACTGAAACCCGCTTGCGACGCGCCCCGGCCAGATTTCAGGATTTACCAGGTTTGCAGGACGCTCTGCACGTAACAGCTGTCCAATCTGGCGCGCGACACCGCTCCACATCGCCTGAAAGCCCCCATCTGTGAACGGTGCTATATGGGGTGTTACAACAACATTGGGCATGTGCAGCAAGGGATTGTCCGGCGACGGAGGGTCCGGATCGAACACGTCCAGAGCGGCACCAGCCAGGTGACCGTCCTGCAATACCCTGATCAGGGCCGACTCATCGATTACCGCCCCCCGACTTGTATTGATCAGGAAGCTGCCGCGCTTCATCAGCCTCAGGTGACGTTCCTTTACCAGATGCTGCGTTGCTGTCGTGAGGGGAGTGTGAAGCGTCATGAAGTCAGCCTGGGCAAACACGGCATCCAGATCTTCCGTGAAAGCAACACCATCCACCAGAGCTTGCCTTGTACCAATAACGGGAACATAAACCAGAACGGACATTTTCAGACCCAGGGAACAGATTTCGGCCACGCGACGGCCGATCCTGCCGTAACCCAGCATTCCCAACGTTCGACCCCGCAGTTCGGTGCCAATGAGACTGGCGCGGGATATGTTGTTCTCTCTCAGTTGCCTGTCACCGGCCACGATGTTTTTGGCGGACGCCAGCAGCAGGCCAACCGTATGCTCTGCCGTCGATTCTGTGGGGGCATCCGGGTTGTTGCAGACCAAAATGCCTCGTTCGCTGGCAGCGGGAATGTCAATATGATCCAGACCGGATCCCGGCATGGCCAGTAGTTGCAGTTGAGCACCGACGCTGTCCATGAAGGCTGCATCAATTTCCAGCCCTGGGCTGCGGATGGCGACCGTTGAGCCCGCAAGTTTGTGCAGGTCACCTCCATCCGCAATTTCAACCAGTCCCTTCAGTGGCGCCAGATACCTGGCCGGTAGCCGAAACTCAATCCAGACTCTGGGGCTCATGGGATCACATTTCCCTTTCAAAGGTAATGGAATGCCTTTAAACACCGGGCAGGAGCGGGTGATTATTCCTTAATCATCAAGGGGAGGTCACTGTAGCCAGTGCCGCCAGGTCAATCGGGATTACAGTGATCTTGCACGAGCTCGGAAAACTGTGCAGGGCCTGCATCCTGAAGGGCATGAACTCCGATCGACAGGGCAGCTCTCCCTAAAGTGTTCCCGTAAACCGGGAAGAGGGGTCCGGGGTGAGGTTCGCCCCTAAAATAATTCCTCCACGGCCCAGTGATCGCCCATGGCCCTGCGCCCCTGCGCCAGCCCCTCCCCCTTCGAGACCTGACGGGTTAAATCGCTGCGCGTCAGGATTTCCGGCCGCAGGTTGACGCCCAGACCCGGGCCCTGCGGCACGCCCAGTGTGCTGTCTTCAGGCTGCACCTCGAGGTCACTGACTTGAATGAAGAGGTCGCGGTAATAGGCCCGCACCGACTCGACCATGAAGAGGTTGGGGATGTGTGCGCCGAGATGCATGGCGGCCGCGTGACAGATCGGGCCGGCGATGTTGTGCAGCACCAGCGGCACGTTGTATGCTTCCGCCATCGCGGCGATCTTGCGCGTCTCTGCGATGCCGCCGGTCCAGCTGGTGTCCGTCATCAGAATCTGTGAAACGCCCTGCGCCAGCCAGTCACGATACTGCCAGCGCGTCATGAGCAGCTCGGAACCGACCACCGGAATGGAGGTACGCTGCGAGAAGGCGCGGATTTCGTCGGGATACACGGCGTGCATCGGATCCTCGATGAAGAGGATGTTGTAAGGCTCCAGCGCGCGCGCGATGCGCTCAATGCTGGCGCGCTTCCAGCGAAACTGACACTCGATGCCGATCTCCATGGCTTCGCCGACCGCATCACGGATCTGGCGCACGGGTTGCAGGACGCGTTCGATGTCCGCCAGGCTGATGTACTGGCCGAAGCTGCGCTCGCTGAAGCGGTCGAAAGGCCAGATCTTCATGGCGCTGATGCCGTCGTCCAGCAGGCTGCGCGCCAGGCCGCCGGCATCATTATGCCAGCGCTCGAAGTCATCGCATGCGCCGAAGCTGACGCAGGTGTTGTAGGTCGGCACGCGCTCGCGCGTGCGCCCGCCCAGCAGATGATAGAGTGGCGCGTCATAGTGCTTGCCCAGCAGGTCCCAGAGCGCCATTTCGAAGGCCGAAAGCGCGCGCAGTTCCGCGCCGGCGTAGCCGTGAAACATGATGTTGTCCATCATGAAGCGCCAGAGGCCCTCGATATCCAGTGCGTTCTGGCCCAGGGCCAGTGGCGCGATAGTGCCATGCAGGGCGCCGATGGTGCCCGGCAGCTTTTCCGCGGTCTCGCCGAGCCCGATGAGACCATTTTCGGTATGCACACGCATCACGGCCAGGTGCGGCCAGGCATCCCAGCGCAGACTCTCAATGGCGGTGATTTTCATTCTGCCCTCCTTCAGCTTGCGGCTGCCCCGCGCACCCATCAGGTATCCTGCATTTCACGTAGTGCGGGGACAAAGCCGCCCCTTCTACCTGAGTGAGCGGGCCAGGCTGCGGGCGCAAATTCTGTCCCGGATGCAACGAGTCACCCGACTGGCTGTGCAATCCCGGCAACGTCATGCTGCCGGTCAACGGCCAGGCCATTTAGCGAATCTCCTCAACCGCCCAGTGATCGCCCATGGCGCGGCGGCCCGGCGCTAGGCCCGCGCCTGCGGAGACCTGATGCGTTAAATCGCTGCGCGTCAGCACTTCCGGACGCAGGTTGACGCCCAGACCCGGTCCCTGCGGCACGCCCAGTGTGCTGTCTTCAGGCTGCACCTCGAGGTCGCTCAGCTGCGGGAAGTAGCCGCGATAGAAGGCGCGCACCGACTCGACCATGAAGAGGTTGGGGATATGCGCGCCGAGGTGCATGGCAGCCGCGTGACTGACCGGGCCGGCGATGTTGTGCAGCACCAGCGGGATATTGTATGACTCGGCCATGGCGGCGATCTTGCGCGTCTCGGCGATGCCGCCGGTCCAGCTGGTGTCGGTCATCAGAATCTGCGACACACCCTTTTCCAGCCAGTCGCGATACTGCCAGCGCGTCATCAGCAGCTCGGAACCGACCACCGGAATCGACGTGCGTTGTGAGAAGGCGCGGATTTCGTCGGGATAGACGGCGTGCATCGGATCCTCGATGAAGAGGATCTGGTAAGGCTCCAGCGCGCGCGCGATGCGCTCGATGCTGGCGCGGTTCCAGCGGAAGTGGCATTCGATGCCGATCTCCATGGCCTCGCCGACCGCATCGCGGATCTGGCGCACGGGCTGGAGGCCGCGCTGGATGTCCGCCAGGCTGATGTACTGGCCGAAGCTGCGCTCGCTGAAGCGGTCGAAAGGCCAGATTTTCATGGCGTGGATGCCGTCGTCCAGCAGACTCTGTGCCAGGCCGCCGGCGTCCGTCTGCCAGCGCGCGTAGTCATCGTGTGCGCCGAAGCCGACACAGGTGTTGTAGGTCGGCACGCGCTCACGCGTGCGCCCGCCCAGCAGATGGTAGAGCGGCGCATCATAGTGCTTGCCCAGCAGGTCCCACAGCGCCATCTCGAAGGCGGAGAGGGCGCGCAACTCCGCGCCGGCGTAGCCGTGATACATGATGTTGTCCATCACGAAGCGCCACAGGCCCTCGATGTCCAGCGCGTCCTGGCCCAGGGCGAGCGGCGCGATGGTGCCGTGCAGCGCGGCCACCGCGCCGGGCAGCTTGTCGACCGTCTCGCCGAGGCCAATGAGACCGCCCTCGCTGTGCACGCGCACGACGCAGAATCGGGGCCAGGCGTCCCAGCGCAGGCTCTCGATGGCGGTGATTTTCATGTTGTGCTCCTTCCCGCTGCGGGTCTGAATCCGGCCCTCACACCCCCCCCCGGCCCCCTTTTCCCGTCTTTGACGGGAGCCCTTCAGGGAGAGGGGGAGGAAGTATGCAGCTACAATACCGCAAGCAGGAGTCCAGCTCTCGGAGCTAACAGGGAAAACATGTAGTCGAGCAACACATTGCCTGGAGTCTCTCCCTGAGGGAGAGGGATTTTGGGCAAGGGAATCAGTCTGGTCCTTGATCGCCTGCCCGAGTTGGCAGAAGGCCCGATTTGCGCGCGGCCCCATGCCTCTGGCGTCCACCAAACGAGTCGCCGCAGGTGCTCCCCAGCCAGGGCCTGGCCTTCCTCAAGACCGGCGCCCGGGAACACGGCCTGATCTGATACTGAATCTGTCCGCCAGGTTCAGACGAAGAATGCGCCCCGGTGTGGCCGGGGCGCTGGTGTTGCCTTGTCTGGCATCCCGCCGGATTTGACCGGCTAGCCGAACATGTCCCAGGTACAGCCGTAACCCAGGAAATTGTTGATGGCGTCATCGAGGTGGTCGTTCGGACTCTCGTTGCCCGCGTTGACTTCCGCCTGGTGGTGTTGCACCAGCTCCAGCTTGCTCCGGCATACATCCACGAAGGTTGTGTCAACCGTCGCGGTCGGGATCACGGCGGGATCGGTCGTGGCGACGGGAATAGCCGTAGCGACCGAGGTGTCCGCCGGCGTGGTTACCGCCTCGGCAGGCGTCGGCGTGGCATTGAACATATCCCAGGTGCAGCCGTAACCCAGGAAGTTGTTGATGGCGTCATCGAGGCGATGGGTCGGACCCTCGTTGCCCGCGTTGACTTCCGCCTGGTGGTGTTGCACCAGCTCCAGCTTGCTCCGGCACACATCCGCGAAGGTTGTGTCAACCGTCGCGGTCGGGATCACGGCGGGATCGGTCGTGGCGACGGGAATAGCCGTAGCGACCGTGGTGTCCGCCGGTGTGGTTACCGCCTCGGCAGGTGTCGGGGTTGGATTGAACATGTCCCAGGTGCAGCCGAAGTTCTCGTAGTTGTTGATGGCGTCATCGAGGCGATGGGTCGGATGCTCGTTGCCCGCTTCGACCTCCGCCAGATGGTACAATACCAGCTGCAGTTTGCCAAGGCATTCCTCCACGAAGGCCGGGTCAAGCGTGGCGGCTGGAGATGCTGTGGGATCAGTCGTCTGGTCCTGGGCAAGAAACGGGCTGATCACCAGCAAGAGCACCAGCGTCAACATTGCAAGTCCGTGTGGCCTGACAAGATATCCCGGTTTTAGTACTCGCACCGTCTCTCCTCCTGTTGAGTCTCCTGCACAATTTTACATTAATACTATGTCATGGTCGGAGCGGCTCCGCAAACATTGGCCCTACCTGGCGTTCCGGAACTGGCAATTCCACGCGTCTCAGATGCGCACAGGTTCGCCGCTGTGGGCAGACATAAGGGCGGCTTCGGCGATGGCGCTCGCCTGCACGCCGTCATGGCCGCTGATGGACGGCGCGAGTCCCTGCACGATGACCGTGACAAACTCGTCGATCAACCCCTGGTTGGCGTCCGAGCCCCAGAAGGCCAACTCCGCGCGGGGCGCCCCGCGACGATAGACTGTACTGGCCTGACGGAAGGCGTCAAGACTCAACAAGCCGCTCTCGCCGACGATTTCCAGCTTGACATTGCCCCAGGTGGGGTAGTTGGGCGGGCGGCTCCAGCTGCAGTCGATGCTGGCAAAGCTGCCGTCCGCAAAGTCGAGCAGCGCAATCCCGCCAGTCTCCACGCGCGGCTGCAGCTCGCGGTACAGGATGCGGTTGGCCTGGGCATAGACCTCGCGCACCTCGCTACCGAAGAACCAGCGCAACAGATCTGCCACGTGCACGACGTGGTCCATCAGCGCGCCGCCGCCCGCCAGATCGGGGTCGATGAACCAGGGGGCGGCCACGGGCAGCTGTCCCTGATTGGTGGCGTTGCAGCCGTAGATGCGGCCCAGGCTGCCTGCCAGCAGCGCTTCGCGCGCAGCGATGACCGGTGGGCTGAAGCGCATGGGAAAGGCCGTCATCAGGGTTACGCCGGCCGTTTCACACAGCGCCAGCATCTGCCGCGCGGCCGCGGCCGTGGTGGCCAGCGGTTTCTCGCAGAGGATGTGCGCGCCCGCCGCGGCGGCCAGTTCGACCAGGGCCGGATGGCGCGCGTTCTCGCTGCAGATGACCACCGCGTCCGGCCCTTCGGCCAGCAGCGTTGCATACGAATCGTAGCAGGGCAACTGTTGCTGCGCGGCGAAAGCGCGGCCACGTGCTACGTCCTCGTCGGCCAGCCCCAGCAGCGTGACTTCCGGCCGTTGCCGCAGACAGGCGACCCAGGCCGCCGCGTGTACGTGAGCGCTGCTGAGCAGGCCGATGCGCAGGGCGGCCATCAGCGCTCTCCCGCTTGCGGCGGGAACCCTTCCGCGTCAAGTTCGTCCGGTCTGACAGGCCTGCCGCTGCGGGCTGAAACGCGCGCGGCCAGCGCGATGCGCAGCGCGGCCAGCGCGTCCGCGCCGCTGCATAGCGGCGTCGCATTCTCTGCCAGCACGGTATAAACATGGCGCAGTTGCGTGACGAAGGGGTCTTCTGCCAGCGGGCTTACGGGCGCGGCGATGTCTGCTGCGTCCTGGTCGCGCTGCGTCAGCTGCAGGTTGAGCGGGATGGCCGAAGCGACCGGCTGTTCGATGAGGCCGTCGCTGCCGGCGATTTCCAGCGCCGTGCGAAAGAGCGGCTGCGGGTAGGCCCAGGCGCCCTCGATATGGCTGATGGCGCCGCCGTGATGGCGCAGAATTGCCAGGCAGTAGTCGCCGGGGGCCGCGGCGTCGCGGCTGCGCACGCTGCGGGCGTGGACGCTCTCGACCTCGCCGGCTACCCAGCGCGCGTAGTCGAAGTCGTGAATCATCAGGTCGAGGATCAGCCCGCCGGAGCGCGCGTCGTCAAGCAGCCAGTGCGAGCTGCCGGCCCAGGGCTGAAAGCTGCCGCGCGTCAGGCGCAGCACAGCGACCTGGCCAATGTCGCCGCGGGCCACGCTGGCCTGCGCCGCGGCGTATTCCGGGAAGAAGCGCAGCACGTGGCCGACCAGCAGCTGCACGCCGGCCTGCTGGCAGGCGCGCAACATGGCCTCGCCTTCGCCCAGGCTGCGCGCCAGCGGCTTCTCGACCAGCAGATGTCGGCCTGCCGCGGCGGCCTGCAAAGCGATTACGCAGTGCTGGTCCGTCGGCGCGCAGACGTCGACCACGTCCACCATGGCGATCAGTTCGGCGAGTGTGTCGCAGGGGCGGGCCTCGACTTGCGCAGCAAGCTGGCGCGTCGGCTCCGCGCGGGGCGCATAGACGGCGGCGACGCGCGCCGGCGTGGCGGCCCAGGCCCGGGCGTGCGTCTCTGCCATGAAACCCGCACCCACAATGCCGATGCGCATTCCTGTTCCCCCTTATCTGATTGCAAAAGTATAGCGCGCTGAAGCCCGGGCGCGGACAGGACTCGGACTGGCCCTCACCCTAAATCCCTCTCCAACGCTTGAAGTTAAAGTCCCTCCCCTCTCCCTGAGAAGGGCTCCCGTCGTGAGCGGCGGGACAGAGGGGGCCGGGGGGTGAGGGGCGCCCTTATTGCGTGCGCGTGACCTTGCTGAGGCCGCGCGGCTGATCCACGTCCAGGCCCTTCGCCTGCGTCAGGCCCAGCGCGAAGAACTGCCCCGGCAGCACCGCGACCAGCGGCGTGAGCCATTCCGGCAGCGCGGGCAGCGGCAGCGGCGTATGTGCCAGCGCCAGCGCCTCGCGCTGCGCGGAAATGACCATCAGACGCGCGCCGCGTCCGCGCAGCTCGCCCAGCAGCGCGATGAGTTTGGCCGCCAGCGGGCCGGGCGGGACGATGGCCAGCAACGCGAAGCCCTGTTCCACCAGCGCCACCGGCCCGTGCTGGAAGTCCGCCGAAGACCAGGGCTCGGCCAGCACGTAGCACAGCTCCTTGAGCTTGAGCGCGATCTCGAAGGCGGTGGCGTAGTTGTAGCCGCGGCTGAGCACGACGCAGCTCTGCATGTTGCGCTGCGCGGCGCCGGCCGCGCTGAATTCCGTGCCCCGTTCACACAGGGCCTGGACATGCTGCGGGATGCGCGCCAGCAGATCGAGCCGTTCCTGCGCCTGCGCCAGCTCCGCGCCCAGCAGGGCGATGGCCAGCAGCGAGCTGGTGTAGGTCTTGGTGGCGGCCACGCTGCGCTCGGGCCCGCAGCGCAGCAGAATGCAGTGGTCGGCGACCTGCGCCAGCGGCGAGGCGGAGTCGTTGGTGATGGCGATGGTCAGCGCATGCTGCTCGCGCCCGGCGCGCAGCACGGCGACGATGTCGGGCGACTGGCCGGACTGCGAGATACCGATGACCAGCGAGCGCCGCAGACGTGGCGGGCTGGCGTAGACGCTGTAGAGCGAGGGCGTGGCCAGCCCGACTGGCAGGCGGTTCTGCGCGCCGAGGAGATACTGGGCGTAGCGCGCCGCGTTGTCGGAGCTGCCGCGCGCGGCAATCGTGACGAAGGCCGGGTCGAAGGCGCGGATGGCGGCTGCGGCCGCCTGCACACTGGCGCGACCCCCGTCCAGCAGACGTTGCAGCGCCTTGGGCTGCTCCAGAATCTCCTGCTGCAAACGCGATTCGCTCATGCGCGCAGTATAGCGCAGTGGCGCAATGGTCCGTCGTTGCCGGTCGACCTGGCCTAAACCAAAGCTCCCCGCAATCACTGCGGGGAGCTCTCTGAGTCCGGCCACAACGGGTATGGTCCCTTGTAACCGGAATGATATTGCTGGCTACCACACCGTCATGACCTTCATGCAACCCACCCCTGGCGGCATCTCGCCAAAGGTGGTCACGGTGCTGGTGACCGCCCCTTGCAGCCCGCCTTCCAGTTCAGTGTGAATGATCTTGCCCTCGGGGTTGGGCCCCATGGAGATGAGCACGTCCATGTTGGGCATCACGTAGAGCACCACCCGACGGTTGGCGCTGGCTTTCACGCAGAAATTGGTGTTCGCGGCAGCCAGCACCTGGTCCACCTCCATCTGCGATACGTCCAGCACCAGGACGCCCTGCGTTGCCGACACAGCCTCGTACACCTTGAGCCGGTCGCCTTCCTCGCGGAAAATCTGTCCCATGGCACCGATGGGTATGCCATCCCAGCCCCTGTCGTCATTGTTGCTGCCGGAGCGACAGGAACGCGTTGAAGCCGGATCCCCCGGCGGGGTGTATTCAATCTGGTTCGACAGACTGGCAGAGGACCCGATCGGCGACTTGTAGGCGGTAAGGGTCATCCGGACGGGAGTGCCGGGTCGGACGAACTCGTCCGGGAACGGGAGCGAAGTCGGCGCGCCCCGCCTGTCAAAGGTCCACAGTTCACTGCTGTGGCGGCGGCCATTACAGCCGACGCCCGCTTCAAGCTTGAGAACGTAGCGGGTCGCCTCTGCGACCGGATCCCATTGGGCCGTTGTGACTCCGTTATCTTTGGTAACCCGCAGGTTTTCTGGCCGGTCCGGCCTGTTCAAGGGCCTGTCCTGAGCCTGGATTGCCTCAACGGAGAGAAGGCTGGCGGCAAACAGCAACGCCAGGTTGAAGCCGACTCTGCGCACGATGTTCATTTCACCCTCCTGAATGTAGACAGAACAAGCAATGCATTGCCAGGTCATCTTATGATTGCATCCCGGATTTACTTAAGACCACCATGCCCATCTCAGCAAAGATTAACTTTTGCAACATTTGTTGTTACCTGTTCCCACCAGCACTGGAATTCGGCAGTCAGATGCTGCGGTCTGGCAAGCCACAGCGTACACTTCGTATAGTCATCAAATGGAAACGGGCAGGTCGCCAACCTTGACGTCCTGGGCCTCAAGAACGCAGAAGAGAATCAGGGATTTCGTTCCGGCATGGCAAAACACATGGTTATCCCAGAGCGCAAAATAATGGGGCCAATGGGGGCCAAAGCGCACAAGGGTGCCAGTTGGATAAGGTCACAGCGCGAGAAGTGTAAAAAAGGTGTACTCTCCTGGCAGACGAATCCACGATGATCTTCGCGTAGTCCTTGATTATGAATCACGGTGAATTGCGCATCGGCACCCGCAACTCTGACCTGGCGCGCTGGCAGGCGGAGCACGCGCGCGCCCTGCTGGGACGTGCCTGGCCCGGGCTGCCGACCAGGCTGGTCTTCATCCGCAGCCAGGGCGATCGGCAGAGCGGGCCGCTGCAGGTTCCAGCGGGCGGCGGCGTCTTCACCGCGGCGCTGAGCGAAGCCCTTCAGAGCGGCGACATCGACCTCGCCGTGCACAGCCTCAAGGACCTGCCGACGGCGATGCCGCAAGGCCTGGCGCTGGGCGCCATTCCGCTGCGCGGCAACGCCGCCGACGTCCTCGTCAGCCGGGATGGACAGTCGCTGGCCCGCCTGCCGATGGGCGCGGTCATCGGCAGCGGCAGCCCGCGCCGCGCGGCCCAGTTGCGTCACCGGCGGCCAGACCTGGAGATTCAGCCCGTGCGCGGCAACGTCCATACCCGCGTCGAGCGCCTGCTGGCGCCGGACAGCCCCTGCGACGCGCTGGTGCTGGCCGAGGCCGGCCTGCTGCGCCTGGGGTTGGGGCGCGTCATCAGCGAGCGGCTGTCGCCGGGCGACATGTTGCCGGCGCCGGGGCAGGGCGCGCTGGCGCTGCAATGCCGGGCAGAGGCGGAGCTGTTACGTTTGCTGGCGCCGCTCGATCACGCGCCGACGCGCGCGGCGGTCACGGCCGAGCGCGCTTTCCTGGCCACGCTGGAGGCCGGCTGCAGCGCGCCGCTGGCGGCTCACGCTCAGGTCAGTGGCGACGAGCTACGACTGCGCGCCCGCGTCCTCGCCCTGGATGGCTCGCGGCAGCTTGACCTGACCCTGACCGGCCCGGTAGAACAGGCGGAAGCCATCGGCCAGCAGCTGGCAGAGCGCGCCTTGCAAGAGGGCGCAGCGGCGTTGATGGTCGGCCGATGAGTCTGCGCGGCAAACGCGTGCTGGTCACGCGCGCCCTGCACCAGGCGGCGCCGCTGACTGCCCTGCTGCGCGAAGGGGGCGCGATCCCGCTGTCGTATCCCTGCCTGGCCGTCGCGCCCTTGAGCGACTACAGCAAACTTGACGATGCTCTGCAGGCCGCGGCTGCCGGTAACTACGACTGGCTCTTGCTCAGCAGCAGCAACAGCGCCCGCGCGCTCGCCGCACGCATGGAGCAACTGGATCTGGAACTGCCAGGCAGCAAGGTCGCGCTGATGGGCGCGGCCAGCGCAGCGGCGGCCGGCAGCCTGGCGGGCGCGCGGCTCTGCGCCCTGGTAAGGGCGGGCGATTACGCGGCGCTGCCGGACGCATTGCAGCTACGCCCCGGCATGAGTGTATTGCTGCCGCAGTCCGACGTCGCGCCGTCCACGTTGCGTGACGCGCTACGGCGCAGCGGCGCCCGGGTGACCAGCGTAGCGGCCTGGCGCAACGTGCCTGGCAGCGGCGGCGTGGATCTGGCAGCGTTGCTGCGAGCGTGCGCAGTGGATGGCCTGCTCTTAACCAGCGCCTCCATCCTGCGCAACGCCGAGGCGCGACTGCGCAGTGAAGGTGGCGATCCGGCGCTGCTGCGCGCGCTGCCCTGCGCCTGTCTGGGCCGCCCGACCGCCGCCGCCGCGCAGGCCGCCGGCTTCCAGCGCGTCCACCTGGCGCGGGATCACAGCCTTGCGGCCTTGCTGGACGCGCTGGCGCGGCACTGGCATACTGGGCCTGTTGCGGGTCAGGAAGGGCTTCCGTCGTGAGCGGCGGGACAGGGGAGCGCCATGAACGCCATGAACAGGCAGCCAGGCCTGCAGCGACGGCCCCGACGTCTGCGTCGCAATGCCGCGCTGCGCCGCCTGCTGGCCGAGACGACGCTGACGCCAACGGACCTCATCTACCCGCTCTTCGTGCGCCACGGCGAAGGTCTGCGCCAGGCGCTGCCCGCCATGCCCGGCCAGGCGCAGCTCAGCGTCGACCAGCTGGCCGCCGAGGCGCGCGAACTGCTGGCGCTGGGCATCCCCGGCGTCATGCTTTTCGGCATCCCGGCGCGCAAGGATGCGGATGGCAGCGAGAATTACGACCCCGACGGCATCGCCGCCCGCGCCATCCGCGAGTTGAAGGCGGCCGCGCCGGAGCTGATCGTCTTCTCCGACCTGTGCTTCTGCAGCTACACCGGGCACGGCCACTGCGGCATCATCAACCAGGCGGGGAGCGCCCACTATCAGCCGCAACTGCCGCCGGGCTATTTGCTCAACGACGCCAGCCTGGCGATTCTGGCGCGCGCCTCGGTAGTGCATGCTCAGGCCGGCGCCGACTTCATCGCGCCCTCCGGCATGCTGGACGGCATGGTGGCGGCCATCCGCGCGGCCCTCGACGAGCAGGGCCTGGCGCAGACCGGCATCCTCAGTTACGCGGCCAAGTTCGCCAGCAGCTTTTACGGCCCCTTCCAGCACGCCGCCGAAAACGCGCCAACCTTCGGCGACCGCCATTCCCATCAGCTGCCGACCGCCAACCGCCGCGAGGCGCTGCTGGAACTGGCGCTGGACGAGGCCGAGGGGGCAGACATGCTGATGATCAAGCCCGCGCTGCCCTACCTCGACGTGCTGGCCGCCGCACGCCGCCGTAGCCGCCTGCCGATGGCCGCCTATCAGGTCAGCGGCGAATACGCCATGCTGCACGCCGCCGCCGCAAATGGCTGGCTCGACCTGCGCAGAACGGCCCTCGAAAGCCTGCTGTCCATACGCCGCGCCGGCGCCGACTTCATCCTCAGCTACTTCGCGAAGGATGCTGCGCGCTGGCTGAATTCCTGACCCGATCGTCGCGTCCGGGCACGCAGGAGTTCTGACGTAAAAGTTATCAGCCGAAAGATTCCTGAATTAATACAATAAAATTGTGTTATCATGTATATTGAGTTAAGTATTCCTTGAGTCAGAATTATTAGGGGAGGGTTGGTATGATGCGTCTCGACAGAACACTTTTGCCGCTGCACTTGCCGGAAGCGCCAGAAATCTGCAAGGGCGACGTCGCTGTGTTTCAGGTGGCAGAGACGGATGCCATGAATGATGATGGCGAGCAGGATACG
This sequence comes from Phototrophicaceae bacterium, assembly GCA_965223965.1. Classification (GTDB taxonomy): domain Bacteria; phylum Chloroflexota; class Anaerolineae; order Aggregatilineales; family Phototrophicaceae; genus JAGWBD01. Next base: position 43,207 of record CBDCXX010000005.1, on the reverse strand, counting down.
TGAGTTCGTGCGCTGACAGCCTCGGCAACGCCCACCCTGTATTTCTGCCACAGGGCAATTCCCGCACCCGGCCTGGGGGCAAGACAGGAACATCGCTGTACCAGTCAGTCACACTATCGACTCAACGCAGTTGGATTGGAGGTGGCGATAAATGTACGAGATGGAAGATCTTTACATCAATACTTGCCGCTACAGCTCGCGGAACAACGCCAGCCTGCCTGTGGTCTGCGGCTGGAATATTGACATTCTGCTGCCCGTTATCAGCAAAATGCCCGGCTTTGTGCTCTACACACTGGGCAGCATGAGTCCGGACGGCTACCTGGCCATCAGCGTGTACCGCAGCGAGACCGGGCTGCAGGCCTTCAGGCAAACGATGGCGGACTTCATAAGCGAATTCTACACGCAGGATCCACCGCAAATGACCAGTGGCAAACTGGATGCGCTGGTGCTGCCCAACACAGACGCGGACGCCAGATGCAGCAAGCCGCATTATTTTAGCTATCGTCGCTACGCCGCCATCGCGCCGGACATTGCGCGCAAGTCCGAAAGGCACGTACACGCGAGCCTCATGCCGTTCATGACAGACCAGACCTGCTTCAGAATGTACGCCATGCTGGCCACGAGTGATGGCGTTCGGGCAGGTATCAACGTCTCCATCAGCGAAGAAGAGATCCTGGCCGTTGAAGAAAGCTGCACAGCGGTCTGCGGCAGCGCCCGGCCCGCGTCGCAGATGAAGATGCCCGAAATCCTCAGGGGGAACATCGGCGTCTTCGCTTTGGCGCAATAACGAGATCGACGCGCCTGTGCAGACAAGCTCACCCCCCGGCGTAGCAAGCGTCGCGGGCATCCTGCAGGCCGAATATGGCTTGCAGCACGTCCGGATTATTTCTGCGCCGCAAGGTGCCGACCGCGACTCGACGTTTTTCCGCTCGCAGGACGGGGGCGGCCGTGACTGGATCGTCAGGCTGCGCCGCGGCCCGGTCAGGCGGCCCTCACCCCAAACCCCTTTTCCCGTCTCTGGCGGGAGCCATTCTCAGTGAGCGGGAACGGTCACCAGGTCTGTACCTGAGGCCCTCACCCCCGGCCCCTTGTCCCGCTCAACGCGGGAGCCCTTCCCAGGCAGCGGGAAGCCAGCTATTCATGTGCAACACTGTAGCTTGACCCATTCCCCAGGCAGGGAGGGGAAAGCGTACCTGTGAGACACTCTGGTTAAAGTCCCTCTCCCGTCGGGAGAGGGATTTAGGGTGAGGGCGACCCCCTAAAACAAATCCGCCACCAGCGCATCCAACTCGATCAGGTCCGCCGCCTCCAGCGCGCCCATCGGATGCCGGCAGGCGCTGCTGCGCAGGATGCCGCGGCGCTGCAGCACGGCCTTGTACAGCGCCACGCCGTACTGCCGCTCGTAGTTGATCAGCGGCAGCAGCTTGTTGAACAAGGCCCGCGCGCCGCTCTCGTCGCCCGCATCCAGGCGCCGCCAGATCTCGCTGTGCAGGTCGATGGCCTGGCAGGCGGGCATGTTGCCGACCGCGCCGCGGCGGTGTTCGTCCAGCATGTAGACGCCGCCCTGGCCGCCGAAGACGCCCATGCAGTCCGCGCCCGCCGCCGCAATCGTGCGGCTGACCTGACGCGAAGCCGGCGTCGTCTCTTCCTTGATGTAGTCAATGTGCTCAAGCTCGCGGCACATACGCGCCAGCAAGTCCGCGCTCATGGGCGTGCCGACCGGCGCGATGTAGTTCTGCACGATGACCGGCAGTGCGGTCGCGGCGGCCAGGGTTTTATAGAAGGCGTAACAGCCGGCGGCATCCGGATGCACCACGTAGGGCGGCAGCGCCATGATGCCGGCGGCGCCCAGCGCTTCTGCCCGCTGCGCCATGCGGGCGGCCGGCAGCGCGTGACCCGCGTTGACCGTGGCGACCACGGGGATGCGTCCGGCGGCGCTGGTGCACACGATCTCGAGCCAGCGCAAGCGCTCCTCGTCGTCCAGCATGGTGAACTCGCTGGCGTTGGCCGGGCCGACGAGCCCCGCTGCGCCATTCTGGATGCAGAACTCAACGAGCGCCTGCATGCCCTGCTCATCAAGCGCCAGACTGTCTGTGAAAGGGGTGACCACGATGGGGAAGATGCCGCGCCAGCTCATGTGTTGTCTCCTGCAGTAGGGCTGACCATGATGCCACAGGCGGGTCGTCAGTGGCAAGTTCCGCCGCAAGCGGGACATGAGTTTATGGGTGAGGGCGCGCCTTAAACAAAAACCCGCCACTCCATTGAGTGACGGGCATGAATTGCGAACCGGCCGGTTCACATAGGGGTGACGGCGCTGGCCTGCTTGCCCTTCTTGCCATCAGTGATTTCGAATTCGACTGAGGATCCTTCTTCCAAAGAGCGGTAGCCGCTGCCCTGGATCTCGGAGTAGTGTACGAAGAGGTCCGGACCGTCTTCCTGACTGATGAAGCCATAACCCTTTTCGTTGCTGAACCACTTCACGGTACCGCGCGTACGATCTGCCATTTGAACTGCTCTCCTGAATACCATTCGCACGCAACATCCGCCGCAGGCGGTCGCCAGCATCTTCCGGGTGCTGCGCCATCATCAGAGTACACGATTTGCTGTAGATGTAAATACCGAAGGTTACGAATCATAACAGCCCGGGAGAAGCGCCCTCATGCTCCCTTTTGTGGCACGCGCGGGATTTGCTTCTGCGGCTGCACAATGGTGCGGCGTTCCGGTTTCAGGCGCATCAGCAGTTCCGGCGAGGGCTGATAGCCGTGGCGGAAGTTGCCCCAGGACGGGCCGTAGCGGTAGACGATGATGCGCCGCTCACCGGGGTTGCTGCGGCGCGCCGAGCCATGGGAAATGGCGTCGACGAAGAGCAGCACGTCGCCCGCGTTGAGATGTACCTCGACCGCGCCGGAAACGCCGTCGACCGAGTCAGCTGCACCCTTCATGCGGTGCAACTCAAATTCCGGATGATCAAGGTTGGCCTTGTGGCTGCCCGGGATGACCATGGTGGCGCCGTCGCCCGGGCCGATGTCATTGAGCGCCATCAGAATGTCGATCTGGCCACAGTGAAACTCACCGTTGAGAAAGCGATACTGCGTGCGCTTGGTGCCGGTGTGGCCGCCCGAATGCAGGCCGATGGCCTCGCCCGGGCCGCGCAGGTTGGCGAAGTTCTCGTCGATGAAGACCGGGCCGTGATGCCAGTCAAAGGTGCCCTCGCCGCCGACGAATTGCTTGACGTGTTCAATCCACGAGGGGTGGTTGATCAGCCGCTCGAAGGGCGCGCCGCCCTCGTAAATCTGCTGCAGGTTGAAGCCGTCGTTGTCATTGAAGTTGTGGCCCTGCACATAGCCGTGCCACTCGCCGATTTCCAGCGGCAGCAGGGCATCGAGGCCCGCGTTCAGCGCGCGCAGGTGCTCCGCGTCCAGGGCGTTGCGCAATACCAGATAGCCGTTCAGATCGAAGAGATAGCGTTCCAGTTCGGTGGGCATCCTCAGACAACTTCCTCACATCACCACAAGATCGATTGAATAGTACCAGTCGCGCCTGGCGCCGCAAGGCCAGTTCAGGCGGACCCGGTCGGCTCCGGTTCGGGCCTTGACGCGGTCGGCTCTGGTTCTGATGCTGGTCTGGACGTGGGCGCCGACGGAGGCGCGGGTTCCTCTTCTGTCACCACCACTTCAGGCTTCGGCTTCTGTTCCGGCTCTTGTATCTTCACTGCCGTGGGCGCCACAGGCGCAACAGGAGCGACCCTGGTTGGTTCCGGTTGCGGCTCAGGCGCAGCCGTGGGTTCCGGCGGAGGCGCAGGTTCCTCTTCGTTCACCACCAGTTCGGGAACTGTCTCGATGGCCTGCTGTTGCTCAGAGATGAGTTCTACTTCTGGCTCGATCTCCGGCTCGATCACGACTACAGGTTGACTCACATTCAACTCATTACTGGATTCTGGCAGCGGTGCAGGTGGTGCCTGCGCCACGGGTGCAGCCACGGTTGGCTCCGGTTCTGGCGGTGCAGTCGTTGGTCCCACGGGAGCTGCGGGTACCACGGGGGCCGCGGGGGCCTCTTCAGCCTGCCCGGGGTCCGGCAAGGGCGCCGCCGGCGTCACGGGGCCGACACTGGTCGGCTCAAATTCGACCACGGCCGTGGGTTCCCCGGGTGCCACAGCAACAACCTCGGTTGGCACGAGTTCCAGCAGGGCTGCCGAGGGTTCCTCAGGCTGGCCATCCTCAACGACCACATAGTCAGACCACGGACTTCCCTGGTCAGCGCGCAGCACCCTGACACGGTACAGGTAGAGGAGGCCGGGATCGGTGGCCGTCCGGTCCGTGAAGGTGATTCTCCTGCTGCTGGTGTTACCTGTGAGCTTGCGCAGGATGCCCACTCCCTGCTGCAGGTGGCGTCCCTGAATTTCGTAGCCGGTAACCGTGTCAGCGTCGCTGGTCGGCGCTTCCCAGTGCAACACGACGCCATCTTCAGTGACTTCAAGGTAGAGATTGCCGGGGGCTGTGGCCTGGTCATCGTCCTGCGCCAGGGCAGCAAGGCCAAGGGCCAGCACAGTGGCAAAAAGCGCCAGCACAGCGACAAGCGATGCTCGCGGCCTGCCGGGCCGCTCTTTCGTTGTTGCGTCCATACCGGAACTCCCTGGTCTCAGGGCAGCCCGCTGCGAGAGTTCAGCCCTTGACGGCGCCCAGCGTCAACCCGCGGATGATGTAGCGCTGTACAAAGCGTGATTGCGTCACCGGCAGCATCACGGCGATCAAGATGCGTGTGGATATGTAGCCGAAGTGGATGCTGCGCAAAGCGCCGGTGCCAGCCACCAGCGTGATGTATAACGTAAGGGACAAGCCTCTGCAAACGCTCCCTTCATGTTCCTGTTGGCGATTCACAACAGATGAGCCAGAGCCGCCCGCACCCAAAACCCCTTCTTTCGCTTTCCCGTCGCTCACGACGGGAGCCCCTGGCGGGAGCCTTCAGGAAGAGGGGCCGGGGGTGAGTACGCCTTCAGCCCGGGGGGTCGTTTCCAGCTTCGTCCACGCGCTCGGGTTCATAGAGATAACAGGCGGCGCGCGTGTCAACGTCGGTCGCATACAGGGGCGGCGGGGCTTCGCGACAGCGTTCCATGCGCTGCGGACAGCGCGGGTAAAAGGCGCAGCCGCCATCCATGTTATCTCCGCCTGAGGCCGTCTCGTCGCGCTGCCAGTCCAGCGGCTTCTGCCAGCGCTGCGTCGGGTCCGGGCGGGGGATGGCCTGGATGAGCAGCTGCGTGTAGGGGTGCTGCGGCGCGTTCAGGACCTGTTCCAGCGGCCCCGCTTCCACAATGCGGCCGCGATAGAGGATCAGGATGAAATCGCTGATCTGGCGGGCGGTGGACAGGTCATGCGTGATGTAAAGCTGCGAGATCCCGTAACGCTCCTTGAGTTCCAGCATATTGGCCAGCACCAGCGCGCGCAGTGAGGCGTCGATCATGGAAACGGGCTCGTCGGCGATGATCAGTTTGGGTCGCAACAGAAAGGCGCGCGCCAGCATCACGCGTTGTAACTGCCCGCCGCTCAACTGGTGCGGATACTTGCCCAGCACCACGTCGGGGTCGAGGCGCAGGGCGCGCAGCGCCTCGCTGGTCTTCGCGTCCTCGTCGGCGCGGTCACGTGAAGGCGCGAAATTGCGCAGGGTCAGGCGCAGGACATGGTCGACCGGATAGAATGGATTGAAGGCCGTGAAGGGATTCTGGAAGATGGCCTGCACCGAGCGCCGGAACTCGCGCAGGGCAGAGCCGCGCAGGCGTCCCACGTCCTGGCCCCGGTAACGCACTGTTCCGGCATCGGCGGCGAGAAAGCCCAGCGCCAGCATGCCCAGGGTGGATTTGCCACTGCCGCTCTCGCCGGCGATGGTGATGATTTGTGGCTTGTCCGCGCCCACGCGCAGGTTCACGCCCTGCAGGGCAGGGACCCGTTTGCGGAAGCCACGCCTGAAGCTTTTGTGCACGCCGCTCATGACCAGCAGGTCCATGCTCATGAGGTGACCTCGCGCGCCACAGGTTCCCAGGGACGCACGAAATGTCCCGCGGCGACTTCCGTCAGCGGCGCAGCCAGCGACCACTGCGGGGCGACGTCCAGCATGTCGCTGCTGAGCGCACGCCGGTCATGCAGGTCGGGAATTGACGAGATCAGGCGCTGCGTGTAGGGGTGTTGCGGGTTGCTGAACAGGGCGCCCGTCGCGCCCAGCTCCACGATGCGCCCGGCGTACATGATGCCGAGGCGGTCGGTGACCTGCGCCAACAGCGCCATGTCATGGCCGATCAGCAGCATGGAGGCGCCGATGGCGCGGCGCGCGGCGGCCAGCGTTTCCAGGACAACCCGCTGGGAGATGACGTCGAGGGCGCTGGTCGGCTCATCCGCGATGATCAGGCGCGGCCCCAGCAGCAGCGCCAGCGCGATGCACACGCGTTGCCGCATGCCGCCGCTCAGCTCATGCGGATAGCGCGGCAGAATGTCCGCTTCCAGGCCCACGCTCTCCAGGGCCTGGGCGAAGCGCGCGCGCATGGCTGCCGGCTGGCTGCGTTCGCCATGCGCGGCCAGGGTGTCCACGAAATGTTCCTGCAGACGCATGACGGGATTGAGCGCGCTCATCGACCCCTGGGGAATGTAGGCAAGTTGTCGCCAGCGCAATTCACGCAAGGCGCGCTCGTCAAGCTCGAGCAGATCCCGGCCCCCGAAGCGCACCCGTCCGGCGACCACCTGGCCGGGCGGACGCAGCAAGCGCAGGACGCCAAGCGCGAGGGTGCTCTTGCCGCTACCGCTTTCCCCGGCCAGGCCCAGCACCTCGTTGCCAGCCAGCTCCAGGTCCACGCCATCCACGGCGCGAATGGTCGCCGCGCGCGTCGGGTAGTGGATGCACAGTCCTTCAACGCGCAGGACAGGGCCGCCATCCTGCAGCGCCGGGGAGGTCTTCGCCTTCATCGCGTCTCCAGGCGCGGGTTGGCAATTGCGTCCAGCGCAGTGCTCACGAAAAACAGGCCCATGAAGAGGACGATGAGGATGAGGATGGGTGGCAGCCACCACCACCACAGGCCGAGCCACATCGCGTTGCCGGCAATGGCGAAATAAATCAGGTTGCCGAGGGTCGGGGTCTGAAAGGAACCGAGGCCGAGGACTTCCAGGCCGATGGAGGCCAGAATGGCCGTCGAGACGGTATTGACGAAGGTGGCGGCCAGGAAGGGGATCAGGTTGGGCAGCAGTTCGCGGAACACAATGTGCAGGGGCGACGCGCCGGAGAGGCGCAGCAGCAGCACGAACTCGCGCTCGCGCAGGCTCAACACCTGCGAGCGGATGACGCGCGTGGGGTGCATCCAGGAGGTGGCGGCGATGACCAGGCCCATCATCAGGGGCGTGACCACCGGAAAGGAAGCGGCGATCATGATCAGAATCGCCAGTGGCGGAATCGTCAGGCCGATGTCAACGGTGTTGCGCACCAGCGCGTCCAGCGGGCCGCCGACGTAGCCGGCCAGCATGCCCAGCACGGTGCCCAGCAGCACGGCCGACCCCCCGCCCACCAGACCGATCAGCAGGGTGTTGGGCATGCCCGTGACAATGTAGGTCAGCAGGTCGCGCCCTTCGCGCTGGGTACCGAGCGGGTGCTCCCAATCCGGCGGCGAATTGATGCCGCCGGCCATCAGGCGCAGCTGGTCCGGATCGGCAACGAACTGGCCCAGCAGGCCCGGCACCAAAATCAGCGCCAGCAAGACAAGGCCCAGCAGCATCGTGGGTGAAAGGAAGCTGCGCCGGCGCCGGCTCATCAGCTGCGAGCGCCTCAGTAGCGAATCCGCGGATCGAGCAGGGGGTAGAACAGATCCAGCAGCAGCGTGGCCACGGCCACGGTGAAGATCATGAACAGGGTCACGCCCTGGATCACAAAGAAATCCGCCGTGCGCAAGGCGTTGTAGAGCACCCAGCCCACGCCAGGGTAATTGAAGATGATTTCGACCAGCACCTGGCCGGAGATGAGGCGCCCGAAGTCAATGGCCAGCGCCGTCACTTGGGGCAACATGGCGTTGCGCATGGCATAGTGGCCGAAGATGCGGCGTTGCGGCAGGCCGCGCGCCCGGGCGTATGTCAGGTAATCCTCGCCGAGCACCGTCGCCATGATGCCGCGCATGCTCAGGGCCCAGAAGCCGATGACCGCCAGGATAATCGAGAAGAGCGGCAGCACGGCGTGGTGCGCCAGGTCGGCAAAGGTGGCGAGATTGGTGCCGCGCTGGCTGCCCGGCGTTAGCGCGCCACCGAGCGGGAAGAGCGGCCAGTTCAGCGCGAAGAGATAGACGAGGATCAGGGCCAGCAGGTAATAGGGAACGGCGCTGAAGGGCATGGTCAGATACACCAGCCAGCGAACGCCACGCGGCACCTGGGGCCAGACCGCCAGCGCGCCGAGCAGGTTGCCGGCGGCGAAGGCCAGCAGAGTGGCCAGCGAAAGCAGGCCCAGAGTCCAGGGCAGCGCCCGCAGGATGACGGCTTCCGCCTTGATGGGGAAGAAGGAAAGCGAATAGCCCAGGTCACCGTGCAGCAGACCGCGCAGGTAATTCAGGTATTGCTGCGCGAGCGGGTCATCCAGCCCGAGGCGTTCGCGATAGAGCGCGACGATTTCAGCGCCATTTTCGACGCTGCGGCCGCGGCTGGCCATGCGCCCGATGAGCGCCGCGATGGGGTCCTGGGGCGTAAGCCTGGTAATGGCGAAATTCAGCGTGGAGGCGACAAAAATGGTCAACAAAAAGGTCGCCGTCCGCCGCCCGAAATAGCGAAGATTCATGTGTCAGCCAAAGGTGAAGCGGGCGGATTGCGCAGGGTATGGCGCCATGACGCGCCATACCCTGCACTGTGATGTTACCCGGCAGGCTGGATATTGATGAGCATCAGCTCGCCGGTCACCCACCAGTGGCCGGGGTGGATGTAGTTATTTTCCGCCGTCGGCCAGTTGGTCCAGTAGGTCTCGTTGAAGGGTGTGAGCAAACGTGCCTGCACCAGCGGGATGACGGGCAACTCGTGCAGCCAGATGGCGAGCGCCTGGTCGGCCAGCTCGTCAAAGCCTTCATCAGTGGCGGCGAGGACGGCCATGGCGTCAACGAGGGCGTCAAACTCGGCGTTCTCGAAGCGGCTGGGGTTGGGGTCCGGCGCGGGTTCGCCAATCGGCGCCGAGCCGCGGCTATGGAAGCGCGAGAAGGTCTTGTAAGGGTCGCTCACGCTGCCGCAGAGGCCCGTGAGCCAGGCTTGCGCGTTACCGCGAGAGACATCATCGTAGTAGATGGCGCTTTCCAGCGGCTGGAAGGAGACATCAAAGCCGGCATCGCGCATCTGTTCCACCAGGACATTGCCCATGCGCAGCAAATCGGTCTCGCCGGAACGGGTGATGATGGTGAAGGTGATGCGGTTGCCGCTTTCATCCACCCAGAGTCCCTCATTGTCGCGCGCGTAATCCTTGCCTTCCATCACGCTGTTGATGAGCGTGGTGTCGCTGCCGAGCACGTCATATTCCTCGAAAAGCGCGGCATTGCGGTCCAGGAAGGCCTGTAGCGGCGCGTAGGTGGGGTAGAGTGTGGCCGCCGCCTCGGTCATGCCCTCGTAGGCGATCGCCACTACGGCATCTCGCGAAATCGCGGCATTGACTGCCCAACGCACTTCGCGGTCATCGAAGGGCACCGACTGGTTGTTGAGGTTTAGAAAACGTGGACAGGGGTCGAGATAGGCATAGGGCAGGTCCGCCGTCCAGCCCACGATGTTGGGGTTGCGGGATTGCGCGACCTCGAAGGTCGAGCGGCTGAAAACCCAACCCGCGTCCAGTTCGTCGTTGGCCATCATGGCGGCGCGCAGCTCTTCACTGGGGGTCGCGAGCCAGATGGCCCGTTGTGGCGCGGGCAGCGCGTGGAATCCGGTCTCGGCCGCCCACCAGTCATCGCGCCGGTCGAAGACCTGCTCCGTCTCGGTGGAGCGCACGAGGCTGTAGGCGCCGGTGCCCATGGGCAGGCCGGCTGCCAGGTCGAAATTGTTGAAAGTCGTCGGGTCGACATTCTCCCAGATGTGCTTCGGCGCGATCAGGATCGTGTCCCAGATGCGCACACCGAAGTAATCCGTGACGAAGCGCGGGTTGGGCCGCGTCAGGTTCAGCACGACGGTCGCATCATCCGCGACCTCCACGCTGTCCACCCACCGCTGCATGTCGAAGGAGTACTGCAGCTCTTCGTTGGCCTGCAGCATTTCGATGGTGAAGGCGACGTCGTTGGCGGTAAAGGCCGTGCCATCGGCCCACTTCACGCCGTCACGGATGTTGATGGTCAGCACGCTGTTGTCTTCGTTGAAGGAATAACCGGAGGCCAGCCAGGGCATCAACTCGCCCGTCTCGTAGTTGAGATAGAAGAGCGCTTCCTGGGTCGCCTGCCACATGCCCCAGTCCAGGTACTGGCCGGAGATGTAGGGGTTCATGTTGTCCGGAACGGGCACACGGCCCTCAATGTTTTCGAAGATGACCGTCGCCTCGCGCGGCACCTCAGCGATATCGCCCTGGGCGCTGACCGACGCAACAGTCAGCAACAGGACCAGCAGAATGAAAGCTACGACTCTTGCACGCATGACTTCCTCCAATGAGATAGTAGTTTTGTGACTTGCAGGGTTACCGACTTGTATATCCTCCTGTCTGCTATTTTTGCTTGTGGCCGGGAATTAGCGGCGCGAGCGCCTGGTAACCCAGCAGCAGGCCCTTGTGTTCGCGCCCGTAGGCCATGACGATGGATGATTCCATATCCGCCGTGAAACCGCGCAATTCACTGAAGGCGAGCACGTCATCCTCGTGCTCGATATCGATGTTGCCCTCGTAGCCGACTTCGATCAGCGCGCTGATGAAAGCTGGCCAGTCCACTTCGCCCCAGCCCGGCGCGCGTCCGCGCCACCAGCCATGCCCGAGGCCGAAGACCTCGCCGAAGCTCTGCCCGAGGATGCCGACGCGCTGCAGGACATTGCGCCGGACTTCCAGGTCCTTGGCGTGAACGTGGTAGATGCGCTCGCCATAATCGTGGATGGCCTTGATGTAATCGATGCCCTGCCAGACCATGTGTGAGGGGTCCAGCTCGAGGCCCAGCGCGGGCAAGGGCACCAACTCAAACATGCGCTCCCAGATTTCCGGGCTGAAGGCGAGGTTGATGCTGTGGCCGGTCTTGAGCTCGACCATCGGGCAGTTCTCGATGGCGAGGCGCAGGCCACGGGCTTCGGCTGCCTGGCAGAATTCTGTGAAGACTTCCTGGAAGGGGCCCATGTTTTCCTCGACCGTGCGGTAGGGGTCACGCCCGACGAAGGTGCTGACGACGGGTACGTCCATGCGCTGCGCGAGGTCGAGCACGCGCAGGAAATAGCGGCGGCTTTCGGCGCGCTCGGCGGCGTCGGGCGCGAGGTAGTTGGGATAGTAGCCGAGGGAGGAGATTTCGATATCGCGCTGCTGCAAATCGGCGAGGATTTCCTCCAGCCGGGCTTCGCTGACAGTATCGGGGTTGATGGCGGAATCAGGCCAGGCAGAAAGCTCAAGAGACGTAAAGCCGGTTTCTTGAGCAAAGGCTGCCGTGTCTTCAGAATAGTCCGTGTAGTAACCCAGTCGCATCGCATGTCTCCTTGATTCCGAATCAGGCAGACGGTAACGCGACCGGCGGGATGCCGCAATTCGTGCGGCTTGATTGGTATGTATAGTCGGAAGGGCTCGCGTCGTGAGCGACGGGAAAGCTGGAAGGGGGAACGCGCCCAATAATTTGACAAGGCGCGAAAGCGCGCTATTCTTGGATTGAACCGGTTCAATAGTATTTGGAGTCCATGACCACGATACGCGAGGTCGCACGCGAGGCAGGAGTGTCGGTTGGCACGGTCAGCAACGTGCTCAACGACCCGGCTATTGTCTCGCCTGAAACCTGCGAGCGCGTGCTGCAGGTCATGCGCCAGCGCAACTATCGCCCCAGCGCCATCGCCCGCAGCCTCGCCACCGGCCGCACGCGCACCTTCGGTCTGGTCGTCACCAGCATCTTCAACCCTTTCACCGCCGGCATCGTGCAGGGCGCCGGCGAGATTGTGCGCGAGGCCGGCTGCAGCCTGCTGATCGCCTGCGCCGAAGACGACTGCATGGACGTGCCGCAGCAGGTGCAGATGTTGCAGCAGCAATGGGTCGACGGCATCTTCCTCGCCACCCAGCCGCTGCCCGACGTCGCCTGGCGCGAGCTGCACTTCGGGCGCACGCCGGTCGTCATCATGGACAGCGGCCAGCCCGCGCGCGAGGCGCAGGCCAGCATGGTCGGCTTCGACTGGTACATGGCGGGCTGCCAGGCCGCGCAGCACCTCATCGACCTCGGTCATCGCCGCATCGGCTTCGTCGGCGGCATCCCTGGCCGCAGCTCCAGCGTCCAGCGTGAGGACGGCTTCCGTCATGCGCTGGCGGGGGCGAACATTGTTTTTGACGAGGCGTTGCAGCGCGACGGCGACTATACGACCGGCAGCGGCCGGCGCGGCGCGACAGATTTGTTGCGCCTGCCGCCGGGACAACGCCCCACGGCGCTGGTGATGGGTAACGACATGATGGCGCTCGGCGCCTACGAGGCCGCGGAGCAGCTGGGCCTGCGCATCCCGCGCGACATCTCCATCACCGGCATCGACGACAACTTCTTCGTGGCCCATACGGCGCCGCCGCTGACGACCGTGCACGTACCCACGCTCGAGCTCGGGCGCGAGGGCATGCGCATGCTCGTCAGCGGCGCAGCCGGCGCGCAGCGCGTCTCGCTGCCAACGCACCTGGTCAGACGCGCTTCCACCACCGCGCCGCGGCAACATTCGGAGCAACGTGATCAGCCGCTGCATATGCACGCGGTGGCGGCGGCCCCCGGGGCCCTCGTCGCCGCCGTGGCCCAGGAGTGAACGAACCGGAGAAAGGAGAGTCAGCCGCCAAAGCTGTCGGAGGGCCCAACAGGACCCTGAGCGAAATAGAAGCTTTGAAAGCAAAGGAGAAGTCATGAACGCCAAACACAAGATTTCGCGGCGCAATATGCTGAAGATGAGCGCGGCAGGAGCAGCGGGCGCTGCGGCGACCGTCCTGCCGGCCGGCATGGTCAGCGCAGGAGCGCCATCGCAGGACGAAATTGTCCTCAATATCGATTTCCGCCAGTACGGTGCTGATGCCACCGGCGAGAATCCGGCACAGGGCACTGCGCTGGACGCCTTCCTCGATTCCTACAAAATGATGCACCCCAACGTCACCGTCAACCACGCGCCTATCGATCCCGGCGCCTGGGGTGACATTCAGCAGTGGGTGGCGCGCCGACTCGTGGCCGAGGATGGCCCCGACCTGCTCTTCGGCAACTGGACCTACCTCATCGAGGACTGGATGAAGGGCGACCTTGTCGGCTGGTGGGATCCCTACCTCGAGTCACCCAACCCCTATCTCGAAGGCAACGAGCAGTGGGCCGACCAGTTCATCAAGCCCGGCGAGCGTCAGTCCAACGGCATGAGCGCCTGGCTGGGCCTTGACAACACCACCCTGTGGACCTGGTACAACCAGGACATGTTTGATGCCAACGGCTGGGACGTGCCGACCACGTGGAGCGAGCAGATCGCGCTCTACGAGCAGATCGCCGAAACCGACATCATCCCGCTGGCGACGCACTACAACCCCATCCCGCACTACGCGGTCTGGAGCTTCGACATGGTCGGCAACCAGGTGTTGCACACTGTGTTCGAGGACCTGGCCGGTGGCAGCGAGAGCGAGCCGCTCCCGGCCCAGGTGGCCGCCGGCGTGCTTGACGGTCGCTACGGCATCGACCAGGCGCCCTACCAGGACACCATCAAGATAACCAGCCAATGGTGGCAGTACGCCGGCGCCGGCGCGCATGGCGGCGGCGATGCCAACATTCCCTACAGCCAGTTCCTCAGCGGCCAGGCAGCCACGCGCTACACTGGCATCTGGGAGAACCGTAACCTGGATCTGGACATGCCAGGCACAGAGAACCCCTTCGCCTGGAGCGCCTTTCCGATTCCGGTCGTCGAGTCCAGCCTTTCCGAGCATGCCACCGGCCACGCGACGGCGGCTGTCTTCGTCGCCGGCGCGACACTCTTCACGCTGCCGGCCTACAACAGCGGCGCCAGGCGCGACGCCACCGCCGACCTGCTGAAGTACATGTCGGTGCCGGAGAACCTCGCGCCCTTCATCGCCGAGTTCAAGGGCTTCGTGCCCAACATCAAGAACACACCGCTGCCGTCCACGCTGGCCGGCTTTGCGGTGCCCGACGATGCCACCTACTGGTACGTCAACAGCTGGGGCGGCACTCACATCACCCAGGAAGCCCGCGACGCATGGGCGCGCAACTGGCAGCTGGTGCTGCTGGACGCCATGTCCTGGGAAGAGTTCACCGAGATCATGCAGGCGGAGCTGGTCAAGGCCGCCGAGGACACGCTCGGAACGTAAGCGCAACTTCGCCGGAGGGAGAGCCTGCTCTCCCTCCGGTTTCCGCGAGAACCGGTCGCGTCGGTTCCGCTGCGATTGTTGCGCAGAACCGGCGCGCGCCGGGAACAGTGACAAGAGGATCCCTGGCATATGGCATCGACCGGCAGCACGCTTAGTCCGGCAACCAGGATGTACTTCGGGGGGCGGGTCTCGCCGCGTCTGTTGCGCTCATCTCTTACGGCCTGGCTTTTTCTGGTGCCGGCCTTCGCGCTCATGCTGATGTTCTCCTATTACCCGGCCCTTTCGGCGCTGATCCATTCCTTCACCAACTGGACCGGGCTTTATCCTCCCGAAGACTTTATTTTTCTTGATAACTTTCAGGAGTTGCTAACCGACCGCACGGTGCGGGCCTCGATCACCAACATGACCATCGTGATGGTCTGGTCGCTGTTTACTGCCGTGCTCCCGGCCCTGCTGGTTTCCGTGATGATCGACTCGCTGCGCAGCAACCGCGCCCAGTACTGGTACCGGCTGCTCTTCGTGGCGCCCATCGTCGTGCCCCTGGTGGTGACGCTCAACGTCTGGAGCTTCATCTACGACCCTGACATTGGCCTCGTCAAAAACATCTTCGATTCCTTCGGCTGGGACCTGCAGACGCGCATGCTGGGCGACCCGAGGTACGCCATTTACTTCCTGGTGGCCATCGGCTTCCCCTGGGTCTCGGGCGTTAACGTACTCATCTTCCTCGCCGGTCTGGCGGCCATCGACCAGGAAGTGCGCGATTCGGCTGCGCTTGACGGCGCCACTGGCTTGCGCCGCTTCTGGCATATCGACCTGCCGCTGCTGCGGGGACAAATCAAGCTGCTGGGCATTCTGGCCGTGATCAACGGGATACAGGGCTTCCACGCGCAGTTTATCCTGACGCGCGGCGGCCCCGGCTATGCCACCATGGTGCCAGGTATGTGGATGTACATTCAGGGCTACAACTACTATCGCATGGGTTACTCCTCCGCGATCGGCTCCGTCATGTTCATCCTGATCCTGATCCTTTCCATGTTCATCCTGCAGCGCTTCCGCAGCCCCACCGAACACGTGGCCGAGTGAGCGGCGCCGGCGAGCGCAGGAGGAAAAAGCCATGACTACGGTATCCCTGGTCCAGCCGGAAATCACCTTGCGCGAGCGCCTGCAGCGGGGGAACTGGGTCCAGCACCTTGTGCTGGGTGTCCTGCTGGTGCTGACCTTTTACCCGATTGTGCTGATGCTGCTCTTTTCCGTAAAGGACAACACCCAGTTTGTCGTTCATCGCTACGAACTCTCCTTCCCCATGCACCTCGAGAATTTCCCGCGAGCCTGGAACGCCAACATCTGGCGCTACATCGTCAATTCCATCATGTACGTGGTTGGCGGCGTGCTGCTGACCATGATCCCGGCCGGCCTGGCGGCCTACGCCTTCGCCCGCATCCGCTTCATCGGCAAGAACGTGCTCTTTTACATGGTTATCAGCCTGATCATGATCCCCTGGATTCTGATCCTGCTGCCGGCCTTCATCGTCATCATCGACCTCGGCATCCTCAGCACGCGCCAGGCCTTCTGGTTCTCCTACGGCGCCTGGGGCCTGGCCTTCGCCGTCTTCGTATTGCGCACCTTCTTCGCCGGCCTGCCAGAAGACCTCTTTGAATCGGCGCGCGTGGATGGCGCGCGCGAAATCCACATCCTGTGGGCGATCGTGCTGCCGCTTTCCAAGCCCATCGTGGGCACGCTGGCGCTGCTGCAAACCTACGGCATCTGGAACGACATCATCTGGGCCACGACCATCAACGTGAACCCGGAGCTGAAACCGATCATGGTGGGGCTGATGCAGTTCACCGGCATCTACCGCACCCAGTACGGGCCGCTCTACGCCGGTTACGTCATCGCCTCCCTGCCCATGCTCCTGCTTTTCGCCTTCACCAGCCGCCTTTTCATCCGCGGCATGATGTCCGGCGCCATCCGAATGTAGGAGTTGCAATGCGCAAGGACCACATCATCGAACTCAGCCATCGCATGACGCCCGGGGAAGGCTACTTCGAGCTCAGCGCGCAGGTGCGCGACGTGACGGAACTCCTGCCCGAGGTCGTCCACCGCGAAGACATCTGGTACATCATCGGCAACGTGCAGTTCAGCACCCACACTTTCACCCACATCGAAGTGCCTTACCACCACTGGGAGCAGGGCGCTGACCTGGCAGACTACCCGCTGCAAGACCTGATCGGCACAGCCGTGGTGCTGGATTTCTCGCACAAGCAGCACCTGGAGGCCATCAGTCTCGACGAAGTGCAGGCTCACGCGAGCCGCCTGCAGGACGTCGACATGATCTTTCTGCGCACGGACATGGACCAGCACTTTTTCGGCGAGCGCTGGAACGACCAGCCCTACCTGACCGAGGAAGCGCTCAACTGGCTGGTGGCCCAGGGGCCCACGGTCATCGGTACAGACGCCGCCGGCTTCGAGGTGCCGGGCACCGACTACCAGCCCAACCACCTCACGATGTTCAAGAACGGCCTCGCCATGGTCGAATCCTGCACCAACCTGGCCGCCATCGGCGAGCAGCGCGTCACGGTTTTCATCCTGCCGCTGCCGATCGTCGGCGTCGAGGCCTGCCCGGTGCGCATCATCGCCTTCCCCGAAGGAGACCTTTAGTGAGCGACAACGAACAATTGATGGAGCTCTACGAACAGCTGCTGGTGCTGCGCCACTTCGACGAGTTCTGCTACGACCTGAAGATGAAAGACCTCATCATGAACGGCTTCCACCCCTACAACGGCCAGGAAGCCGTGGCCGTGGGGGTCTGCTCGTTGCTGCGCGAGGACGACGTGGTGCTTTCGACGCACCGGCCGCAGGGGCACTCCCTCGCCAAGGGCAGCAACCCGCGTCAGATCTTCTGCGAAATGCTGGGGCGGCGCGGCGGCGTCAGCCAGGGCATCGGCGGCCCCATGCAATGGATCGACGTGCGCCACAACTTCTTCTGCGGCAGCATCGTCGGCAGCGGCCTGCCGATCACCACCGGCGTGGCGCTCGCTTTTCAGCGCCAGGGCAGTGACAGTGTCGCCGTCTGCTTCTTCGGCGACGGGGCCTCCAACACCGGCGCCTTCCACGAGGCCATGAACCTGGCCGCCATCTGGAAGCTGCCGGCGCTCTTCATCTGCGAGAACAACCAGTATGGCGAGGCCATGCCGGTGCAGGAGTTCGTGCCGGTCTCGCGCATCTCGCAGCGCGCCACGTCCTACGGCCTCAACGGCGTCTCCGTCGATGGCATGGACGTCGAGGCCGTGCTGCAGGCCAGCGAGACGGCCCTGACGCAGCTGCGCGCGGGCGACGGCCCGGTCTTCATCGAGATGGTGACCTACCGCTTCCGCGGCCATTATGGCGGCGACCCGGAGCACACCTACCGCTCGCGCGAGGAAATCGCCGTCTGGCGCAACCGCGATCCGCTGCTGCTGGCGCGCACCCGATTGCTGGCGCGCGGCTACAGCGAGGCGACTCTCGACGAGCTGGACGCCAGTGTGCGCAAGACAATCGAGGAAGACATGGAGTGGGCGCTGGAGCAACCTTTCCCCACCATTGAACAGGCTACGGATCACGTGATGATCCCCCTGGGACAGGACTGAATGCCGTGACACGCATGAGCTACCGCGACGCCATCCGCGATACCACCGCCGAGGAGTTGCGCCGCGACGATTCCGTCTACCTCATCGGCGAGGACGTGGGCCGCTGGGGCAATCTCTTCGGCGCGTCGGCCGGCTTGCTGGAAGAGTTTGGCGCGGAGCGCATCCGCGACTCGCCCATCTCCGAAGCGGCGATGACCGGCTGCGCCATCGGCAGCGCGCTCTACGGCCTGCGCCCCATCGTTGAAATCATGTACATCGACTTCATCACCATCGCCATGGACCAGATGATCAACCACGGCGTGAAATACCATCAACTCTCCAACGGCCAGGTGCGCGTGCCGGTGGTCTTTCGCACCCAGGGCGGCGTCGGTATGCGCAACTCTTCGCAGCATTCGCAGAGCTTCGAGAACTGGTTCGTCAACGTGCCCGGCCTGATCGTCGCCATGCCCGCCACCCCGGAAGACCTGCGCGGCCTGCTGCGTTCCGCGGTACGCAGCGACAACCCCGTGTTGCTCATCGAGCACAAATCGCTCTACTTCACGCGCGGCGAAGTGCCCGACGGCGATTACACCATCCCCTTCGGCGTAGCGGACATCAAGCGCGCTGGCGATGACGTCACCATCATTGCCACCTCGTGGATGGTGCTGCAGGCCCTGGCCGCCGCCGAAAGCCTGGCAGCCGAAGGCATCTCCTGCGAGGTCATCGACCCGCGCACGCTGTGGCCGCTGGACAAGCAGACCCTGGTCGATTCCGTGCAGCGCACGCGCAACTGCGTCGTGGTCACGGAGGCGCCGGCCGAGGGCGGCTGGAGCGGCGAAGCGGCTTCCGTCATTCACGAGCACTGCTTCGAGGCGCTGCGGGCGCCGGTACGCCGCGTCTGCGGCATGCGCACCGGCATCCCCTACGGCACCGAGCTTGAGAAGGCCGTCGTGCCGGACGCGGCCAAAATCTGTGACGCCGTGCGTGAGCTGCTCGCCTGACCGGGAGGACGCATGCAGCACTTCGTGATGCCCATGCTCGGCCATCTGATGGAAGAGGGCACGGTGGTGGACTGGCGCGTGCAGCCCGGCGATCAGGTGCGGCGCGGCGACATCCTCTGCGAAATCGAGACCGACAAAACCAACGTCGAGGTTGAATCGCCCTTCACGGGCAAGGTAGGGCAGCTGCTCGTGCAGGCCGGCGAAACGGTCGAGGTCGGCGCCCCTCTGGCAGAGTTCGAGGCCGACTGAGCGTGGCCGCAAGGCGCGTGCTCTCTATGGGCAACATGCTGGTCGAAATCATGCGTCCGCGGCTGGACATGCCGCTCGACGAGCCCGGCGCTTTCGAGGGCCCCTTTCCCAGCGGCGACACCGTCATCTACATCGGCCAGGTAGCGCGCCTCGGCCAGGCCGCCAGCTTCATCGGCGCCGTCGGCGCTGACGACTTCGGCGACTGTCTGCTGCGCCGCCTCAAGGCGGACGGCGTGGACTGCGCCCAGGTGCGCGTGCTGCCGCAGCACAGCACCGGCGTAGCCTTCAACGCGCGTTTCAGCGATGGCGGCCGTCGCTTCCTGTTTCACTGGCGTCACGCCGCCGCCGGCCAGCTGGCGCCAGACTACGTCGACCCGGACGCGCTGGCCGACGTCGGCTGGCTGCACCTCAGCGGCTGCAACCTCGCCATCTGCGACAGTGCGCGCGACGCTTGCTACCGCGCCCTCGACTGTCTGCCCGCCGAGGCGCAGGTAAGCTTCGACCCCAACATCCGGCCCGAGGTACTCGGCGTCGAAGAGATTCGCGCGCTCTGCCAACCGGTCATCAAGCGCGCCGACCTGATCCTGCCCAGCGCGGGCGAGGCGGCCATGCTGACCGGGGCTGCCGACGACGAGGCCGGCTGCCGCCAGTGGGCAGGGCAGGGCAAGCTGGTGGCGCTCAAGCAGGACGAGGCCGGTTCCACGCTATACCAGGGTGACGAGCGCATTGCTGTGCCTGGTTTCCGCGTCACCGAAGTCGATGCCACCGGCGCCGGCGACAGCTTCGGCGCGGCCCTGAGCGTCGCCCTGCTGGAAGGCATGCCACTGGAAGAGGCGGGACGCTTCGCCAACGCGGTCGGCGCCCTCGCCGTCACGCGCAATGGCCCCATGGAAGGCGCGTCAACGCGGGCGGAGGCCATGGCCTTCCTCGCGGCGCAGGGGCTCCCGTTGTGAGCAACGGGAATAAGGAGTGCACATGAGCTGGTACAGCAAGGCCTGGCGTCGCGGCGTCCTCGACATGCACATCACCGAGGACAATCCGCTATTCATGACGCAGTTCGATCCGCAGCGCTTCGTCGACCTGATGCTCGAGGCGCGCTTGCAGTCGGTCGTGCTCTACGCCCATTCGCACGTCGGCAGCTGTTTTTATCCCTCGCTGGTGGCGCCGGTACACAGCGGGCCCGGTGGCCAGGACATCTTCGGCGAGACCGTCGCGCTCTGCCATGCCAACGACATTGCCGTCGTCGGCTACATGAGCCTCATTTACGACACGCTCGCCTGGCGCGCGCAGCCGGACTGGCGCATCACCAAATCCGATTACACGGGCCACAGCGATGCCAGCCGCTACGGCGTCTGCTGTCCCAATTCACCCTACCGCGACTACGCGGCAGCCATCGCCGGCGAACTGGCTGCGGGCTATCCGCTGGAAGGAATCCGCTTCGACATGACCTTCTGGCCAGGCATCTGTTATTGTCCACACTGCCGCAAGCGCTTTCTGGACGAGGTTGGCGGAGAATTGCCCAGGGTCATCAACTGGTTCGACCCGCACTGGGTCAGTTTCGCGCGCAAGCGCGAGCAGTGGCTGGTGGAGTTCGCCACGCTCTGCACCAACGCCGTGCGCGCAGTCGACCCGGCCATCAGCATTGAGCACCAGTCCTCGACCTTCGCCCATCCATGGCGCTTCGGCGTGACCAGCGCCATGGCGGCGCAGACCGATTTCCTGCAGGGTGATTTCTACGGCGACATCATGCAGGGTTCCTTCGTGCGCAAGCTCTTCCACAACCTCTCGCCCAATCCGCCCGGCGGCTTCGAGACCAGCATCGCGGTCACCCTGAGTGATTACACGGCGCTGAAGGACGAGCATTTGTTGCGCACCAAGGCTTGCGCCGCGCTCGCCGATGGCTGCGCCTTCATCTTCATTGACTCGGTCGATCCCGTCGGCACCATGAACCCGCTGGTTTACGAACGCATGGGCCGCATCTTCGAAGAGACCCAGGCCTACGAGCCGTGGCTGGGCGGCGCGCTGCAGCAGGACGTGGGCATTTACCTGAGCACGACCTCCAAGATGGATTTCGCCGACAACGGTACGTCGGTGACTGACGCGGACGAGTTGCACAGCCGCGCGCCGCACGTCGAGGCGGCCCTCGGCGCCTGCCAGTCGCTCATCAACCACAACATCCCCTTCGGCGTCATCACGCGCGAGGACCTGGGCCGGCTTGATCGTCACCAGATCATCGTGCTGCCCGACGTGCTGATGATGGACGCGGAGGAGTGCAATGCGCTGCGCGACTACGTGCGCAGTGGCGGCAAGCTCTACGCCAGCCGCCATACGTCTCTGGTCAGCAGCGACGGCCACTACCTCGACGACTTCATGCTGGCGGACGTCTTCGGCGTGCAGTGTGCCGGCGAGACGGGCGAAGTCTTCACCTACATCGCGCCGGCGCCGGGCCACGAAGCGTTCTTCGGCGCTTACAGTTACAGCCATCCGCTCGGGCTTGAGGAAAGGCAGCAGCAGATTGCCGCGCAGCCGGAGGCGGAGGTGCTCGGCGAGCTGGTCTTGCCATGGACTGACCCCAGGGACCAATGGCGCTTCGCCTCCATCCACAACAATCCGCCAGGCCGTTACACCGGTCGCCCCGCCATCGTGCACAATCGTTACGGCGCCGGCCAGGCCATCTACGTCAGCGGCGCGATCGAGCGCGCCGGAAGCCTGCCCGAACTCTTCATTAATCTGCTGCGGCGCATGGGCCCGACCTGGTCTTTCGAGTCCAATGCGCCCAAACCGGTGGAGATCACCCTGTTTCACCAGCCGGACGAGTCGCGCTGGCTCATCAACCTGATCAACTTTCAGCAGGCCCTGCCCAACATCCCGGTGCGCGACATCCACGTGCGTCTGCGCCTGGCGCAGCAGCCAGCGCGTTTGCTGCAGCTGCCGATGGAGCTTGAGCTGAATTTCGAGCGCAGTGCCGACGGCATCAGCTTCACGCTGCCGCTGCTGGAGACCTTCGCCATGCTGACCCTGGAGTATGAGTAGTGAGGGCGCATCTGGCGAGAAGACATTACTAATCACAGACTAAATTGAGGACAAAATGACACAGCCCTGGTACAAAAACATTTACCGCCGCGCAGTTGTCGACCAGCACATCACTGATATCAACGCCGACTTCCTCGCCGACTTTGACGCCGAACATTACGTCGGCATGATACGCCAGTCCAACGCCCAGGCCATGTTTATGTACGCCCAGTCGGTGGTGGGGCAGGCCTTCTATCCTTCGAAGGTCGCGCCGGTGCACGCCAACCTCAACGGCCGCAACCTGCCGCAGGAGGTCATCGACGAGGCCCGCCGTCACGGCCTCAAGGTCGTGCTCTACATGAGTCTCGTCTGGGATACCTGGGCCTGCCGCAATCATCCGGACTGGAAGGTCAAGGACACGCACGGCATCGGCATCGCCGACGACATCAGCAGCACGGCCACGCATCGCGCCGGGCTCTGCTGCGTCAATTCACCCTACCGCGACTACACGCGTGACCTCACGCGTGAGATCTGCGAGACCTTCGACATGGAAGGTATTCGCATGGACATGACTTTCTGGCCGCGGCCCTGCTACTGTCGCCACTGCCGCAAACGCTACGCTGACGAGGTTGGCGGCGAGATCCCCGAGATCGTCAACTGGGAAGACCCGCGCTGGGTCGCCTTCCAGCGCAGCCGCGAACGCTGGATGGCCGAGTTTGCCGGGCGCCAGACGCAGACTGCGCTGGCAGCCAATCCCGCGCTCTCGGTCGAGCACCAGGCCTCCTCGCTCACGCATGAGGCCGGCTGGCGCTTCGGCGTGGACAGCAAACTGGCGCTGCAGAACACCTACCTGCAGGGCGATTTCTACGGCGGCACGATCCAGGGCTCGCTGGTGCGCAAGCTCTTCTACAACCTCAGCCCCAACCGCCCGGTGGGCTTCGAGACCTGCGTCTCCATCTCGCTCGCCAACTACACCGCCGTCAAGTCGCGCGGCCTGCTGGAGGCCGCCGCCAGCGCCGCCATTGCCGATGGCTGCGCCTTCATCTACATCACCTCCATCGATCCCGTCGGCACGCTGGAGCCCACCACCTTCGAGCGCATGGGCGAAATCTGGGGCAGGACGCAACGCTACGAGCCGCACATGGGCGGCGAATTGCAGCAGGACGTCGCGGTTTACTTCAGCCTCAACTCCAAATGCAACTTCGCCGACAACGGCAAGCACGTGGAAGCCTCCAATCTGTCGCCCAGTTCGTCCCACGTCGACGCCGTCGTCGGCGCCTGCCGCGCGCTGCGCGACAATCACATCCCCTTCGGCGTTATCACCGATACCAGCCTCGACCAGTTGGCGCGCCACAAGCTCATCGTCCTGCCTGACGTGCTGATGATGAACGCGGCGGAGGTTGATGCCTTCCGCGACTATGTGCGCCAGGGCGGCAAACTCTACGCCAGCCGCAACACCTCGCTGGTCACGCGCGACGGCCAGCGTCACAATGACTTCATGCTGGCCGACGTCTTCGGCGCCCACTATTCCGGCGAGACAGCCGAGACCTTCACCTACATCGCGCCGCTGCCGGAGACTGACGCGCTCTTCGCGCCGGCCACACGCAAGCATCCCGCCGGACTCAATGAATCCCAGCTCATCGTGAACGCGGAGCCACAGACCACGACGCTGGGCACCGTCACGCTGCCCTACACCGTGCCCGCCGACTCGATCGTCTTCACCTCCCTGCATAACGATCCGCCCGGCTTCCCTACTGACATGCCGGGCATCATCCGCAACGACTACGGCCAGGGCAGCGTGATCTACGTCAGCAGCGGCATCGAGCGCCACATACATTTGCAGGAGATTTTCATCGGCCTGCTGCGCGGACTCTGCGACGACTTCTCCTTCGCGGCTGACGCGCCGCCGGTGGTCGAGGTCACGCTCTTCGATCAGCCGGAGCGCAAGCGCCTGCTGGCCAATCTGGTGAACTTCCAGGACACAATGCCCAACGTCCCGATCTCCGACGCCCGCCTGCGCCTGGCCCTGAATGGCCGGACGGCAAAACGGGTCATCCTGCTGCCCGACGAAGCGGAGCTGGACCTCACTTTCGCAGGCGGCATGGTCGAAATCGCCGTGCCGCGCTTCGAAACCTTCGCCATGCTGGCGCTGGAGTTCGAATAGTGATGACGGCCCTCACCCCCCAACCCCCATATCCCACCTTTGGTGGGAGCCCTTCTCAGGGAGAGGGGGAAATCCCTCTGGAGATCCTGTTCAACAATACTACGAATACGAGTGTCGAATTGATTTGCCTGTATTATCAACTCCGCAGTTAAAATCCCTCTCCCTGAGGGAGAGGGATTTAGGGTGAGGGGCCATGACCAAACAGGAGCACGAATAACATGCCCGTTCTGAAAGAAGCTGAACTGCGCCAGACCGTCGCCGACATTTTTGCGCCGCTCGGCGCCACTGACGAGGAAGTCGCGCGCCTGCAGGACCATCTCGTCGGCGCCAACCTGCGCGGCCACGATTCCCACGGCGTGCGCATGTGCCCGACCTACGTCGAGCTGTGGCGCAAGGGCGACATCGTCTTCGGCGCCGAACTGGAAGTTGTACGCGAAAGCCCCGCACACGCCGTGCTCGACGCCCACAAGGGCCTCGGCCAGCGCATGGCCTGGCACGCCGCGCAGCTTGCGATCGAGAAGGCCAGCGCCGGGGCCCTCGCCGCCGTCACCCTGCGCAACTGCAGCCACATCGGCCGCCTCGGCGAATACGCCGAGCAGATTGCGGCCGCCGGCCTCATCGGCTTCGTCACGGTCAACGGTCAGGGCGGCGCGCAGCTGGTCGCCCCCTGGGGCGGGGTGGAGCGGCGCCTTTCGGTCAACCCCTTCGCCTGGGGTATTCCCGCTGGCGGCGGGAGCTCTCTGGCGCCAGGCAGGGACATCATGGTTGACATCTCGCCGACCGTAGTGGCCGGCGGCAAGGTCAACGTCAAGCAGCTGCGCGACGAGCCCTTGCCATTAGGCTGGGTGATGGACAGCGAGGGCCGCGACACGACTGACGCTAACGACTTCAACGCCGGTTCACTGCTGCCGATTGGCGGCCACAAGGGCTTCGCCCTCGGCATCGTCATGGACGTGCTCGCGGGCGCGCTCAGCGGCGGCGGCACCAGCCAGGCTGATCCGCCGGACTGGGGCAACGCCACCCTAATCATGGCCATCAACCCCGCGGCCTTCGTCGACCCGCAGGACTTCGAGACCGAGGTGAGCGACCTGCTGGCCTATATCCGCAGCAGCCGCCTGCGCCCCGGCTTCAGCGAAATCCTCATTCCCGGCGAACCCGAGGCCCGCGAATATGAACGCCGCCAGCGCGAGGGCGTCTACGTCAGCGAGCGCGCCTGGAACCAGCTCTGCGCCTTGCGCGACAACGGGGCAGGGGCATGAGCAAGGCGCGTATCGGCCTCATCTGCAGCATGTCGCCCGAGCTGCACGACGTCTGGGGCGAGGAGGTACGAGCGCCGGCGCGCGAGATGTTTGCCGAGGCGCAGCGCAGACTTGAGTGCTTTGGCGTCGAGGTCATCGCGCCGGCGGAGTTCACCACCTCGGTGCGCCAGGCGCGCGAACACGGCCGCATGTTGCGCCACGCAGGCATCCACGTGCTGGTCGTCTACGTCGCGCGCTGGAGCTACGGTACCAGCGTGGTGGAGACCGCGCTGGAGTGCGACGTGCCGGTGGTGGTCTGGACCGGCACCGACATCGCCGCCGTGGGCATCGTCGGCGCCAGCGTGGTGCGCGGCTCGCTGGACGAGGCCGGCATCACCAATTGCCTGGTCTATGGTGACTTCGACGACGCAGAGGCGCTGCAGGAGCTCGAGGTACGCTGTCTGGGTGCGGCGGCGGGCAGCAGTCTGCGCGGCCAGATCTACGGCCTGATGGGCTCGCGCTCGCTCGGCATGCTCACCGCCGCCGTCGATGCCAACCAGTGGCGGCGGCAGTTCGGCGTCGAGGTCGAATCCTGGGACCAGAGCGAGATAATCGACATCGCGCAGAAGATGCCCGACGCGGAGGTGGACTCTCACCTCGCCTGGAGCCACGAGGTCTTCGGCTCGATTCAGGTGAAGGACAAGGTGATGCGCGCCGCGCTGAAGATGTACCTCGCCTCGCGCCGAATCATCGCCGAACGCGGCTTCGACTTCGTCTCGGTGCGCTGCCTGCCCGAGACGCCGGTGCTGTTCACGACCTTCTGCTACACCATCGCCCTGCTCAACGACACTTCCGACGCCGACGGCGACAAGGACGCCATCTGCTGCTCCTGCGAATCCGATTCCAACGGCGCCCTCACCATGCAGATTCTCAAGCACCTCGGCGGCGCGCCGATCATGTTCGGCGACGTGCGCACCATCCGCCTCGTCGAGGGCGAAATCTGGATCTCCAACTGCGGCTCGCAGGCCACCACGCTGGCGAAAGACCGCAAGCAGGTGCACTGGGTGGAGCACGGCTTCCAGGAATTCGAATGGAAGCTGGGCGGCGCCGCGCCGCAGGCCGTCAACCGACCGGGCCGCGTCACGTTGGCGCGCATCACGCGCCAGGCCGGCGATCACGTCATGCTGATCACAAGCGGCGAGTGCATGGACGTGCCGCACGAGAAGCTGCAGGAAACGCACTGGGACTTTTCACCGCACGCCTTCGTCAGGCTGGATGCCGACCCGCGCGCTGTGGCCCGCGAACTGCGCAGCAACCACCTCAGCCTGGTGTATGGCGATTACATTCCGCATCTGGAGGAGACCTGCCGCGTGCTGGGCATTCGCCCGATTGTCGTCCGCTGACGGCGACAGGGCAGGGAAAGAAAGGATCACATCATGACCGTAGACGTGACGCATTTTAACCATGAGGGCTACCTCTGCCCCTTCCCGGTGTACGGCCCGGCAGAGCTCGACGGCCTGCGCGCGCTCTACTGGCGCCTGCGCAAGCTGCTGCCAGAGGGCGTTTCCACGCAGGAGATGGACTGGTGGCATGGCGAGGACCGCGAGCTCTGGGCCATTGCCCGCGAGCCGCGCATCCTCGACCTGGTCGAGCCCATCCTCGGGCCGGACTTCTACCTCTGGGGCTCGCAATTCTTCAGCAAGGACCCCGGCGACCCGAAGACCACGCCCTGGCATCAGGACGCCTTCTTCTGGCCGCTGGCGCCTCACAATTCCGTCACCGTCTGGGTCGCCTTCGAGGACAGCGACGCGGACAACGGCGCCATGAAGGTCATTCCCGGCACGCATCGCGCGCAGCACATCCAGCATGAGGACACGGAAAGCGACAGCGACGTGCTGCCCGCGCGCGCCACGGGCGGCGACTTCTCCTTCGACGACGCCATCCACCTCATTCTGCGCGCCGGCGAAGTCAGCCTGCACGACGACAACATCCTGCACGGCTCCGACGCCAACGACTCCGACCGCCTGCGCTGCGGCCTGACGCTGCGTTACTCCGCCACCGAGGTGAAGGCCGACCTCTCCATCTGGCCCTTTTTCCGCGCCTATCAGGTGCGCGGCGTGGATCGCTACGGCCACAACCCGAATGGCAACGCGCCAACCAGCCTCATGCGCGCGTATCGGCAGGTAACGGCTGGGGAGTGAGAGCAGGGGACGCGCCCAGGCCAACAGGAGAGAGTGCCATGAGCAAGCGCCAGGTCGACGTTGAACGCTATCAGCGCGACGGTTTCCTCTACCCATTCACTATCTTCAGCAGGGAAGCCGAGCTGCGCCGGCTGCGTTCGATCTTCCGACGTCTGCGCGCGCTGCTGCCTGCCGGCATGTCCACGCAGGAGATGAAGCAGTGGCATGACCTCGACCTTGAGCTCTGGCAGCTGGGCACCAACCCGCGCATCCTCGACCTGCTGGAGCCCATCCTCGGGCCGGACTTCTACCTTTGGGGCTCGCAATTCTTCAGCAAGGATCCTGGTGACGAGGTCGTCGCCGGCTGGCATCAGGACGCCGCCTTCTGGCCCCTGACGCCGCACCGCACGGCCACGGTCTGGCTGGCCTTCGAGGACAGCGACGTCGAGAACGGTGCCATGCAAGTCATCCCCGGCACGCATCGCGCCGGCATCCTGCAGCACGATGGTGAACATGACGAACACGACATGCTCAACATGCGCCTTGAGCGCGGCAACTTCAGCCGCAGCGACGCCGTGCACCTCATTCTGCGCGCCGGCCAGATCAGCATCCACGATGACAACATCGTCCATGGCTCCGCGCCCAATCGCTCGGAGCGTCTGCGCTGCGGCCTGACGCTGCGCTACTCCGCCAGCGAGGTACGCGTCGACCAGGCTAGCTGGCCGACCTTCCGCGCCTGCATGGTACGCGGTACAGACAGCTACGGCCACAATCTGCCTGGCCAGCCGCCGACGGATATCCTGCGCGAATTTGTGTTGACCTGAGGCCCTCACCCTAAATCCCTTTTCCCACCTTTGGTGGGAGCCCTTCTCAGGGAGAGGGGGAGAAAGCCGAGAAATGCTGGGTGGCGATTAGAGCCCCTCTCTCTGAAGGGCTCCCGTCCAGGACGGGAAAAGGGGGCCAGGGGGGGGTGAGGGCGCCCAACCGCTAGCCCTGTATGCCGCTAAAGGTGATCCCCTGCACGAAGTAGCGCTGCACAAGGATGTACAACAGGACAATTGGCACCGTCATCAGCACAACGCCCGCCATAATCTCGCCCCAGGGGCTGTCATAGCGGCCCAGCAGGCTGCGGATTGCCTGGGTCAACACCCATTGCTCCTTGCGCTGGAGATAAATGATGGGCAGAAAGAAGCCGTTCCACATGCCCGTGAAGTGGAGCACGCCGAGGGCGATAAAGGCGGGTTTGGACACGGGTACAACAACGCTCCTGAAGGTGCGCATGGCACCCGCGCCATCCAGAGTCGCCGCGTCCTCAAGCTCGCGCGGGAAGGCCAGGAAAAACTGGCGGAAGAAGAAAGTGGCGAAGGGGCTGCCGAAGAAGGCCGGGATGATGAGCGGGTTGGGGGTGTTCAGCCAGCCCAGTTTGCGAAACAGGACGTAGGTTGGAATCAGGGTTACGTGGCCGGGAACCATCATGGTGGCCAACAGTCCGTAGAACCAAATGTTGCGCAAGGGAAAGCGCCAGCGCGCCAGCGCATAACCGGCCAGCGAGCAGGAAAGGAGCATCCCCAGCGTTGACAGCCCGGCAATGCGAATTGTGTTGAAGGTATAGCGGGCCAGATTGGGCAAGGCCTCAAGGATCCCGCTGGTGTAGTGCTCAAAGGTAAGCGGGTTGGGGATCCACTGGTCGGCTCTCAGGAGGTTGGCGTCGGTCCTCAGGGACATGGAAATGACCCAGGCGACAGGGACAAGATAGGCCACCGCCAAAACAACAATCAATCCATAGTAAAAGGTTGATGACCACTGTGTTTTTACGCGCATGCGGGACGTCCTCATCAATCCTCGTCACGTAAATAAAACACCGTGCTGCGCGCAAAGCGGAACTGCGCCATCGTCACGATGAAAATCAGCATCGCCAGTATCCAGCCAATGGTTGCGCCGTAGCCCAGGCCGGATTTGCGCTCGGCGAACAGGAAGGTTTGTTCATAGAGGTAAAGCACGATGGTGCGGGTTGTGCCACCAGGGCCGCCTGGGGGAACACCGGTTGCACTACCGGTCAAAATGACCACCAGGTCAAATAGCTGGAAGGCTGCGATGAACGATGTGACGGTTAAAAAGAGGATGACGGGCGAGAGCAGGGGCAACGTTACAAAGCGAAAGCGCTGCCAACCCGTCGCGCCGTCTACACTGGCGGCATCGTAGAGTTCACCTGGGATACCCTGTAGCCCGGCCAGGTAAATCGTGATGCCGTAGCCCAGCGCCTGCCAGGTCGCCACCGCGGCAACCGCAATCATCGCGTAGCTCTCGTCCAGCAGCAGGTTGGGGATTTCAATGCCAAACAGACGGAAGAAGGTCGGTATCGGGCCGGAGCGCGTGTTGAACATCCAGCTCCAGACGAGGCCCACCGCCACTTGCGACGTGATATAGGGCAGAAAGAAGAGGGCGCGAAACAGGGTAGTGCCGCGGCGCGGCAGGTTCAGGAGAACTGCCAGCGCCAGCGACAGAATGAGAAAGCTGCTGGTGGCCCAGAGGATAAACCAGATCGTATTCCCCAGAACCTGGCCGATGCGCAGGTCCTGAAACAGGCTCTCCCAATTCGACAGACCGATCCATTTGGGGGCGGGGGCAATCAGATCCCAGCGGGTAAAGGTATAGTAAACAGAGATGACCAGCGGCCCCAGGACAAAGACGAAGAGGCCGATGAGCTGCAAACTCATGAAGGCGTAGGCGGTCAGCCAGCGCCGCCGTTCCTGTGGTTTAACTTCCTGCCACTGATTGGACCAGCGCTGAAAACGCGTAACTCTGATCATCGATACTCACTTCCCCGCTTCACCCGGGGCTGCGTACCAGAATCTTTGCCCGGGTATGGGCGCCGGCGTTCTGTAGCATGAAGGTCATGAGGACCCGGCCGCTCCAGCCCGGGGGCGCATAGTCGGCCGGTGCCAACTGGAAGTCCGCCAGGCTGTCCAGCGCGACGACCTGGTCGGCAGGGCGCCCTGTGCCCCAGGGCAGGGGGGCCGAGCGCGCGGGACTGTACAGGCCGCCGTGGAAGAGAACGCCGCTGGCATAGTCACCAGCGACCTCGTAATCGAGGCGCAGGCCGAGCACAGAGTTCTCATCCAGTTGCTGCAGCGACCCTTCTGTCGTGAATGACAGGTCCAGGGTAGCTGGCAAGCCTGCCACGGTGACGCCGACCTGCGAGTCGGCCCTGTCCTGCGAGCCCATGCCCAGGCGCGTGATCCATGTTGAGCGATCAAACTCGGCATAGTTGTCCATGGAACGGTCCGGGAAGTAGCGATCGACCCGAATGACGTCGCCGATGTTTGAGACCGGCGCGAGCTCTGAAAGCCCGGTGCCATCCATAACTTCCAGGTAGACCACTCCGTGATCCGGAATTTCACCAGACCAGCTCAACGCAGCTGTGCTCAGGTTTTCATGAGTTTCAACCGGGACCAGGACTTCACTGGCAGGATTTTCGAAATAGCTCGCGTGCTTCTCGTCAATCCGGTAGACGCGCAGGGTTCCGCTGGCAAAGGGAATCTGTTGCAAGTCAACCTTCACATGTTTGTCGGAGCGGGAGCGATTCCACAGCAGGACGGATGAAGTGTGCGCATCGCTCGACGCCAGGCCGGAGAGCGAGCCGGATTCCGTGATCGCGCGCCGGTCCACGGGCATCATCGCGTAGAGCCGGAACGCGTTGTAGGCTGCGCGCCGGTGCCCGTCCAGGTCGATCACGCCCAACGTGTCGTAACCACTTTCCATGAACTGGGCCCAGTGTACGCGCGCAATATCGGGCTGGTCCACCAGCTTCGCGATCTGATCAAGAATGAGCGCGGCCTGGGTGTAGCGCACCGTTGGGGCGAGCGGCGTATGGAAAATCATGGAGGGGTTTAATTCGCTGAATACCAGCTCCGTCCTGTCAAAGTAAGGGCGCTTTCTGATCCTGCGGCGAACGACGTTGATTCTTGAGGTTGGGCTGACGCCAATGGCGTGGAAGGCGAAGAAATCCAGCGGCAACTGATTGTCTTCCACGAAATCGAGGAAGGGGTCAATCCACTCATCCGTGAAGGCCAGGTCCGGGCCACCCACGTAGGCATCCGGGTCACCGGCGCGCAGTCCCTCGACGCCATACTTGTAGAGTTGAGCGTAGTCCGCAACGGGACGATCATAGAAAATATCGAGGTCGGGCTCGTTCCAGATGGCATGGTAGGTCGGACGCAAGTCCGCCTCGCGAAAATGGCGGGCGAACTGAAACATGATCTCGCGCCAGGCGTTTAGATCTGAGGGATGGGTGGCGTGGCCGTTGCCTGACTGCAGTGGCAGCGGGTTGTAGCAATACGACCAGTAGCCGGCGACGCCACGCTGCTTCAGCAACTGTGACAGCTCGTCGAACTCCGTGAAGTCAAACTGGAGCTCGTCCGGGGTTCCGCTCACCATTTCATTGATCCAGCCGTTAATCTGCGGTTCGCCCCAAAACAGGTCTATTCGCAGCGTCTGGACTCTTAGATCTTCGATCAAATCCAGATCGCGCCGGTAGCGCCACATGGGCACGATGCCGGAGTTCATGAAGTCGAATTTCTTTACCAGGGGCGGATCGACGGCGACGTCAAAGTCGACGATGACAGTGGCGTCCGGCGCGGCGGCAGCGGCAGTGCGCAGAGTGGACATAAGATCATTCTCTTCAGGAAAACTGGCGAGCAACAGCAGGCAGGTCAAAACGGGCAACAGATGCTTCAGCTTGCGCACAGGCGCCCGTTCCCCGTGGCATACTGACGGCACCAGATACATGCCGTCAGTATACCGATAGCACAGGACGTAGCCTAACCAGGCGCTACTCCTGCATCACGGCATCCACTCTTGCGCAGACGCCGCTCAAGGCCTCCTCAGCCGATTGCTTGTTGTTGAGGATTGCAGACAGGGCATCGCCAAAGCCATCCGAGCCCTGAATCTGGTCCGTTCTTTCGTTGTACATGCTCGGATAGGTCGTCAGATCCCAGTCCAGCGGACCAAGCTGGGCCGCTTTGGTGTTTGCGGGCGCGTAGGAGGCGTCGACAAAGTATTCGCCAAGGGCGAAGTCGCGGTAGGCCGGTATCAGCGTCATGATCGAGCCGAAGTCGCCGACCGAGCCTTCGGTGGCAATCCAGCTGACGAGGTGCCACGCCAGATCCTTGTTGGCGGAACCGCTGAAGATGCTCCACATATGCACCTGGATGACCGTTGCGTTACCGGCATCGCCGCGTGGCAAGGGCGCAATGTCATAGTTCAGGCCCGGGTTCTGGTCTTCAACCAGCTTGGCCTGTTCAAATGAGCCCTGCTGCATGGCCACCTGGCCGCCTACCCAGCGCAGGAAGCCAACCTGCTCTGCGTGAGCATCCGGCTTCATGGTCGAGTGATCCGTCCACATGAGGTCCTGGATGAATTGCCACGCCCGAACGCTGTCGGGGTGTTCCAGGTTACAGCTTTGCCTGTCCGGCAGCGTCATGGCACTGCCGCCAAAGGCAAAGAGGATCGGATCGT
This sequence comes from Phototrophicaceae bacterium, assembly GCA_965223965.1. Lineage (GTDB taxonomy): Bacteria > Chloroflexota > Anaerolineae > Aggregatilineales > Phototrophicaceae > JAGWBD01. The sequence continues at coordinate 9,781 of CBDCXX010000005.1, read as the reverse complement.
AGCCATTGCCCCAGGGCCAGACAAAGTGATTGTAGAAGCCCCATTGGTCGATTCTGGCGGGGTCAAAGTCCGCTGCCGCGGGCGTGTTGCCCTCGCCGTCGAGGGTTAACTGCGTCGCCCAGTCACGAACATCGTCCCAGGTGTAATCGCCGTCAGACGGCGGGTAGGCCAGGCCAGCGGCGTCGAACATGTCCCTGTTGTACCAGAGGCTCTGAATGTTGAAGCCCATCGGCAGCCCAACAACCTGACCATCGCGCAGGCTGGTCACGGCTTCCACGGTTACCGGATGGAAATCTTCGAGGGAAAGATCAGGGTCAGACTCGATCAGGGGCGTGAGATCCTCGAGGACGCCATCGTTGGCCATGGCGTTGTAGTTCCAGCTGCCGGGCACGAAGACGTCGGCCATCGTGCCACCCGCAATCAGGGTCTTGCAGGCAGCGTAACTCGCGCCACAGCCGGCGGCGTCGACCAGTTCAATTTCGACGTCCGGGAAGGCCTCGCGGTAGTTGGCAATGGCAGCCTCATAGGTGTCGATGTCCGGCGGGCCGCCCCACATAAACACGGTGAGTTGCCCGGACGGCCCTGCATCCTGCGCAACTGTTGAGACGAGCCCGAGTGACGTCAGGAGGAGAATGGAGAGGAAAACAGCAAGGAAGCTCCTGGGGAGAAAACGAAGCGGTTGCAACAGAAATTTGTTCATTTCTTGCTCCTGTTCTTGTTATGCAATTGTCGGCGACGAAATTATTGGTTTACGGCACAACACCTCCTTTGCTGCAGACCTCATTGCCAGCAAACTTATCCCCGGGGCGTCTGCCTGTCAAGTCAGGCGCCGGACGCTGGCCTGGCACGGGGGAGCGTGAAATGCTGCGCGCACCAGGTTGATGAAAACCGCGCTGATTGAGAGGGTCAACTGCCTGGGGTATGCTTGTAACGCCTTGCCACGTGCATTGAGGAAACGTCCTGTGAAAATCACCGGCATTGATTTGTTTGAGTTGAGCGCCGCGTGGGATGAACCTGCCGGGCGCATGCGGGTGGCCCTGCCATTCGATCTTTACCCCGATCAGGTCCATCCGAATCCGCCCAACAAGCGCAAAAACGAGTTGAAGCATATCTACCTTGAGCTGCAGACTGATGACGGGGTTTCCGGCCTCTTCGGGCCGATTGAGCGGCGCCAGGCGTTCCTGATTGCCACGGAACTGGGCCCGCTGCTGCGGGGCCACGATCCCCTGGCGACGGAACTGCTGTTTGACCTCATGCTACGGCTGGAGCGGCACGGGCGTTCCGGCGTGTTCATGACCGCGATCAGCGCCATCGACTGCGCGCTGTGGGACCTGAAGGGCAAGGCCTGGGGCCAGCCCGTCTGGCGTCTGCTGGGCGGACCGACGCGCCAGCGCGTGCCGGCCTATGCCAGTATGCTGGGCCATTCGGTCGAGCCGGAGGCAGCGGCGCAGGGCGCAGTGGACTTCCAGGCGCAGGGCTACCCGGCACAGAAGTGGTTCTTCCGCCATGGTCCCGGTGCCGGTCAGGCAGGGCTGGAGAAGAACCTTGCGCTGGCCCGGGCAGTCCGTGAAGCCGTCGGGCCGCATTATCCGCTGATGTTCGATGCCTTCATGAGCTGGAACGTGCAGTATGCGACCCAAATGCTGCATGCCCTGGAGCCGCTCAACCTCACCTGGCTGGAAGAGCCGATCCCGCCGGAACGGGTGAGCGAATTGCGCAAGCTGCGGCAGACTTCCAGGGTGCCGATTGCCACTGGCGAACACGTCTACACGCGCTGGCAGAGCAAGGAATTGCTGGTCAACGGGGCGGTGGACTTTCTGCAGAATGACCCGGACTGGACCGGCGGCATCTCCGAGCTGGTGAAAATCTGCGCACTGGCCTCGGCCTTTGAAGTGCCGGTGATCGCGCATGGACATTCGCTGCTGGGGGCGCTGCACGTGGCTGCGTCGCAGTCACCCGCTGCCGTGCCCTGGGTGGAGTATCTGGTCTATCACCAGCCGGCCAGGCAGCATTTTCTCAACCCGGTGTATGCGCCGGAGAATGGCCATGTCGCGCTGCCGGTGCTGCCAGGGCTGGGCATGGTGCTGGATGAGGGCAAGATCGAACAGCGAGTGGAGCTGACGTTTTAGAGTTCGTGGGGAAACCATGCTGGCAGGGCGCCCTCACCCCCCGGCCCCTGTCCCGTCGCTCACGACGGGAGCCCTTCCCGACGGGAGAGGGGGAGAAAGCTTACTCAACAGGCAGTAGTAGTCTCACACCTCAGATTATTACTGCCGATAAGATCTCTTATCAGTTTGTAACTGCCAAAGTCTCACCCCACCTCAGCCACCAGCGGCGCCACATCCCACTCCTGCGCCAGGGCCTGCAACACGTCCCAGGCCGGCTGCGGCAGCGGGATGCCGTCGCGCAGGCGCTGCGCCATAACCCGCTCTTCCGGCTCGCCGGGCAGCAGCACCTCCTCATGCCCCGCCATGGGCCGCACTTCGTGCGCGCGTTCGCGCAGCTCGTCGGCCAGGCGCGTGAAGCGCTCCAGCCCGCCAAAGGCCTCGATCGAGAGCGCAATCATTAACGTGAGATTGCCATGCAATTCAGCGCCCGCCGCGCCGGAAGGCACAGTGCCGGCCAGCAGCACCGGGATCAGCGCCATCATCAGGTTCAGGCCATAGCCCTTGTAGGTGCCGAAGGGCAGCAACATGCCGCCCTCAAACAGCGCGTCCGGGTCGCGCGTCGGGTCGCCCTGCGCGTCCAGCACCCAGCCCTCCGGCAGCGGCTCGCCCTTGTCGCTGTAAACGTGCATCTTGCCCGCCGCCACCATTGAGGTCGCGTAATCCAGCACCAGCGGCCCCGCCCCGGTCGGCACGCCCCAGGCCATCGGATTGGTGCCGGTCATGCGCTGCCGTCCGCCCCAGGGTGTGGTGATGGCGCCGGGGATGCCGACCATCACCAGGCCAACCAGACCTTCCTGCGCCAGCCAGGCGGCGTATTCGCCGAGGCGTCCGATGTGATTGCAGTTGACCAGCGACAGCGCCGCTGCGCCGTGTTCGCGCGCCATGTCACGCAGCAGCGATGCGCTGAAGCGCGCGCCGGTCTGGCCCAGGCCGCGCTGACAATCGACGATGGCGATGGCGCCCTTGCGCTTCGTCACACGCGGGCGTTGCGCCGGCCGGATGGTGCCCTCTTTCACCTGCTTCATATAGGCCTGATGCCGCAGCACGCCGTGCGAATCGTGACCGTAGAGGTTGGCGCGCACCAGCGTTTCGGCGACGAAGTCGGCGATGTCCGGCGGCGCGCCGGCAGCCTGGTAGAGCCGGCTGGAGAAGTCGGTCAATTCGGGCGCAGCGATGATCGGCATGGCTAGCCTTCCTCTGTTTCCCCGGCAAGGGCCGCGCGCAACACCCCGTCGCAGGCGGCCAGACGCATTCGCGCCTGCCGCGCATCCAGGCCGCAGCGCGCCATCAACACCGCCGGCTTGACGGCCTGCTCCGTCTGCTGCAGCAGCGCCTCCGCCTGGGCCTCACTGACCGCGCCCAGCTGCGCCACCATGCGCCGCGCACGGGTGGCCAGCTTCGCGTTGCTGACGCGCAGGTCGACCATCAGGTTGTCGTGCACCTTGCCCAGGCGAATCATGGCGGCGGTGCTCAGCATATTCAGGACCATCTTCTGCGCCGTGCCGGCCTTCAACCGCGTCGAGCCGGCGATCAGCTCCGGCCCGGTCAGCGCGGCAATGCCGATTTCCGCCGCGTCCAGCATGGGCGCCGGCGCGCTGCAACTGATGGCAACGGTGGCCGCGCCGCGCTCACGCGCGTAACGCAGGGCGCCCAGCACGTAGGGCGTGCGCCCGCTGGCGGCGATGCCGACCACCGCGTCTCGCGCCGCCAGATCCAGCGCCCGCAGCGCCGCAGCGCCATCAGCCGCGCTGTCCTCTGCGCCCTCCACGGAGCGCATCATGGCCCCGAGGCCCCCGGCCAGCAGGCCCTGCACCTGTTCCGGCGGGGCGCTGAAGGTCGGGCCGCACTCCACCGCGTCCAGCACGCCGAGGCGCCCGCTGGTGCCCGCGCCGACGTATATCAGGCGCCCGCCCGCGCGCAGACAATCGGCGATGCGCTTCGCCGCAGCTGCTACCTGCGGCAGGGTCGCATGCACCGCCGCCGCGACCGTGGCATCTTCCGCGTTCATCAGGGTGACGATCTCCAGCGTCGATTTGCGGTCGATGCCGCGGCTGGCGGGATTGCGCGCCTCCGTGTGCCTGGCTGGTCCAGGCTCCGTATGCGCCACTTCAGCCCGTCGTCTTCATGCCGGCCGCGATGCCGCTGATGGTCGCCAGTACCTCGCGCAGCACAGCGTCCTGATCCGACGCCTCAGGCGTTTTCGCGGAGGCGCCCCGCAGCTCCTGCAGCAGCGCCACCTGGATGAAGTTCAGCGGATCGACGTAGGGGTTGCGCCGTTCGATGGAGCGGCGAATGACCGGGTTGTTCTCCAGCAAACTCTCCTGCCCGGTCACCGCGCAGAGCATGCGCCAGGTGCGCGCGTGCTCCTCTTCGATGCGGCTGAAGTAGCGCGTGCGCAGCGCCTCATCTTCCACCAGCTCACGCGCGTAAAGCCCGGCGATGCCCAGGTCGGCCTTGGCGACGTCCAGCTGGGCGTTTTCCAGCAGCGCGTTGAAGAAGGGCCAGCTGCGGTACATCACGCGCAGCAGATCCAGCCCCAGGGCTTCCTGCGCGCACCAGGTCTCCAGCGCGTGGCCCACACCGAACCAGCTGGGCACGATGGCGCGACTCTGCATCCACGAGAAGGTCCAGGGAATGGCGCGGATCGAGCCGAAGCCGCCGGCGGTGCTGCGTTTGGCCGGCCGCGAACTGATGGGCAGGCGCGCCAGCTCGCCGATGGGCGTGGCCTGCTGCCAGAACGACAGAAAGTCCTCGCTGCCGTAGACGAAGTCGCGCCAGGCCGCGTGGCCCAGTTCCGAGAGCGCGCTCATGGCCTCGGCCCAGGCGGGCTCCACCGCCACCTCCTGCGGCGAGCCCAACGCCAGCAGCATGGCGTGCATCACCTGGTGCAGATGGCGCCGCCCGATATCGCGATTGCCATAGCGATAGGCGATGACCTCGCCCTGCTCGGTGATCTTGGTGCCGCGCTGCAGCGAGCCCGGCGGCAGCGCGCGGATGGCCAGGTTGGTGGGGCCGCCGCCGCGACTGATGCTGCCGCCGCGCCCGTGAAAGAGCTGCAGGGCGATGTCGTGTTCGGCGCAGGTCTCGGTCAGGAGCTGCTGCGCGCGATAGAGATGCCAGTTGGAGGCCAGGTAGCCGCCATCCTTGCTGCTGTCGGAATAGCCGACCATGATCTGCTGGTGCAGGCCGCGGCCCCGTCCGCGCGCCTGCAAATGCCGCATCCAGGCCTCGTTGGTGAAGAGCGCGCGCATGATCGCCGGCCCGTCATAGAGATCGTCGATGGTCTCCAGCAGCGGCACCAGCTCCAGCTCGTCGGCCACGCCCACTTCGCTGGCCAGCAGCAACATCGCCAGCATGTCGCTGGGCGCCTGGCTCATGCTGGCGATGAAGGTGTCGATGACGATGGCACCGTAGCGCGCCTGGGCCTCGGCCACCATGCGCCAGGTGCGGATGATGCGCTGCGTGTTCTCCGAAAAATTGCTGGCGTCTGTCGGAAAGAAGGGGCGCGGATTGGCGATTTCCTGCGTCAGCAGGGCCTGCTTCGCCGTTTCGGGCAGGCCTGTATAGTCGTCCTCGATGCTGTAGAAGCGGAAGAGCTCGTCCAGCGCGTCACGGTGCAGCCCGGCGTCCTCGCGCAGCTCCAGCGGCACCAGATGCAGGCCGAAGAGCCGCAGCTTGCGGATCAGGCGCAGCAGCGAGCCGTTGGCGACCTGGCGGCTGCCATTGGCGATCAGGCTGTGGCGGATGCGCTCCAGCTCAGCAATCAACTCGCGACTGTCGGCGTAAGCGCCTGGCTCCACGTCCAGCGTGGCCTGCAAGCGCCGCCCGACGACGTGCAGCAGCTGGCGCCAGGACTGGCCGGGCCAGCGCTGCTCCAGTTGCGCGGCATCCGGCTGCTGCGCCAGCGTCGCACGCAGCTCCGCTGCATCCCGGGCGTCGCCACCCGCCTGCGTTAACTGCTCCTGCAACTGCGCCAGCTCGCGCAGCCACAGCTGCAACGCTGCCCGCCGCAGCACCGCCAGGGTCTGCAGCGTGACGTCGGCGGTGACGTTGGGGTTGCCGTCACGGTCCGCGCCGATCCACGAGGCGAAGCGCAGCAAGCCCTGCGGCTGCGACCAGTCCGCCTCCGGGCAGGCCTCGTCCAGGCTGCGGATCAAGTCCTCGTAGACGTCGATGACCACGTCCATGATGACGCTGGTCAGGTAATAGAGGCCGAAATCGACCTCGTCCATCACCGTTTTGCGCGTGCTGCGGTTGGCCGGAGTCTGCCAGAGCGCCTCGATCTGCTCGCGCAGCGCTGCCAGAAACACCGCCCGCTCGCGCGGCGGGAAGTCCTCGCGGTCGTGGCGGTCCATCATCTCCGAGATGGCGTGCAGCTTGACCAGCATCTCCTTGCGCTTGGCCTCTGAGGGATGCGCCGTCAGCACCAGGCGCACGCGCAGGTTGTCGAAGAGGCTCGCCAGGTCGGCGGCCCCCAACCCCGCCGCGAGCAGGCTGCGCAGGGCGTCGGCCACCGATTCGCGCACGATGCCGCCGCGTTCCCGTTGCCGCAGCACCCGCGCGCGCTGGATGTCCTCGGCGATGTTGATGAGCTGGAAGTAATTGCTGAAGGCCTTGACCAGAATCTCGCGCTCGCCGGCGTCCAGCGCCAGCACGCGCCGCCACAGTTCATCCAGCAGCGCCGGGTCGTCTTCAGCGCGGCGGCGAATCGCCAGCTTGCGGATGTCCTCGACGAGGCGCAGCGCCTCCTCGCCGTGCTGCTCGACGATGAGTTCGCCCAGCAGATTGCCGAGCAGGTGAATGTCGCGGCTGAGCGCGCTCTGCGCGCTGGTCGGGTCGGACATGCAGATCCTTTCGCGTTGTGGTACGGGAGCCATTATCGCGATGCGTACCACGACCCGCAAGCGCGGCCCTCACCCTAAATCCCTCTCTCGAGGAAGGGCTCCCGTCGCAAACGGGAAAGGGCTCCCGTCGCAAACGGGATAGAGGGATTTAGGGTGAGGGCCAGCCCTACCTGCAATACGTCTCGCGCAAGACCGATTTGCGCACCTTGCCCAGCGCGTTCTGCGGCAGCGCCGCCACAATATGCCAGGCGCGCGGCACCTTGTAGGGCGCCAGGCGCCCGCGGCACCATGCCTCCAGCTCAGCCGGTTCCGGCGCCGCGCCCGCTTCCGGCACCACCAGCGCCACCACGCGCTCGCCCCACTCCTCGTCCGCGCAGCCAATGACCGCCGCCGCCCGCACAGATGGGTGCGCCAGCAGTGCCCGCTCCACCTCCGGCGGATAGACGTTCAGCCCGCCGCTGATGATCAGGTCCTTCGCGCGCCCCTGCAGCGTGAAGTAGCCGTCCGCCGCGCGCTCGGCCAGGTCGCCGGTGCGCAGCCAGCCGTCCGCCGTGAAGGCCTCCGCCGTCTGCTCCGGCTGGCCATGATAACCCTTGCAGACGTGCGGGCCGTGAATCTGCAGCTCGCCCACCTGCCCGTCGGGCAGCGGCTGTTCCGTCTGGCGGTCAACGACGCGCGCCTGCACGCCCGGCAGCGGCAGCCCCACCGAGCCGCGCCGCCGTTCACCCTGCAGCGGATTCGAGAGGTTCATGCCCGTCTCGGTCATGCCGTAGCGCTCCAGCAGCGTCACCTTAAATCGCTGCTGCACGCCGCGGAAGAGGTCGTCCGGCAGCCTGTCGGAGCCTGAAGTCATCAGCCGCACGTGGCTCAAATCGCAGTCGCGGCCCTCCGCGGCCCGGTGCAGGCGCCGGTGGATGGTGGGCACGCCCATGAACACCGTGAAGCGCCGCGATTCCAGCAGCGCCAGTGTACGGTCGGCATCGAAACGCGGCAGCATGACCGCCGCAGCGCCGGCGTGCAAGGCGCCGTGCAGCGCGACGGTCAGGCCGTGCACGTGAAAGATGGGCAGCACGTGCAGCAGCACGTCGTCGCTGCGCCAGCCCCAGGCCGTATACAACGCCTCAATGTTGGCCGTCAGATTGCCATGTGTGATCAGCGCGCCCTTTGGGCGACTGGTCGTCCCGCTGGTGTAGAGCATCAGCGCCACTGCGTCGGGGTCTGCCGGCAGTGGCGGTGACAGGGGTTCGTGCACAGCGACGTGCTGCGCGAAGTCCGCGTCATCGCGCAGGGCAATGCAGCGCAGGTCCGGCAAGTTTCCTGAAATTGACGTTGCGGATTCAATGTCCGCTGCATGGAAAAACAGCGTCGCGCCGGAATCGCCGAGGAAGTAGCGCAGCTCAGCCGCCGGAAAGGCCGGATTGAGCGGCAGGTGCACGGCGCCCAGGCGACAGATGGCCAGGTGCAGCTGCACGAAGGCCAGACAGGTGGGGAGCTGAGTCGCGGCGCAGTCCCCCGGCCCCAGACCCAGGGCCCGCAGCCAGCCCATCGTGCGCTGGACGCCAGCCTCAAGTTCCCCGTAGCTCAATGACTGCACGCCTGCGGGCGTCAACAGCTCAATGGCGACCTTGTCGGGTTGTGTGCGGGAGTGCTCATGCAACCTGTCAAGAAACATGCGCGTCATTGGGCGAGGGCCTCCACGTCGACCTGCGTCTCAATCCAGCAGAGCATGCCCCCATGCCCGACCTGGAACCAACCCGGTAGGCGCGACAGGAGTTTCAAATGGTGCACTCCGATTAACAGTGCCAGGTACGCCGCCTGCGATTCTGTTACGATACGGTCGTTGTTCAGCGCGAAGGAGCGGCCATGAGCATGAGCGCGAATCCGGTCATCTCGATCGTTATGGGCGACCCCGCCGGCATCGGTCCCGAACTCATCGTCAAGGTCCTTGCCGAAGACAAGCTGCACCAGCGCTGCCGACCCTTCATCATCGGCGACCTGCCGGTCATGCGCGCTACTGCCGCCGGCCTGGGTTGCTCGCTCCGCTTCCGCGCGATTCAGGATCTCGCCGCCGCCAGCTTCGACCCAGGCAACATCGACGTGCTGAATCCACCCGGCTTTGCTCTGGGCGCGCCCCCGCCGCCAGCGGTCCATCCCAAACTCGGCGAGGCGGCGGCACGTTATCTCGAACTGGCGTATCAACTCGCCATGCAATCCTGCGTCGATGGCGTCGTGATGGCGCCGATGAACAAGGAATCCTTCCGCGCCGCCGGCCATGATTATTTTGACGAATTGCAGTTTCTCGGCGACATCACCGGCTGTGACGAGCCCTTCATTCTGGGCGCAGCGGGACCCGTATGGGCGGTCGCGGTCACCGAGCACCTGCCCTTCAGGGACATCGTCAGCCACATCACCCGCGCAAGAGTCCGCCGCTACATCGAACATCTCCATCAGGTCTTGCGCAGGCTCGGCCATGCGGCCCCGCGAATCGGCTGCGCGGCGCTGAACCCGCACGGCGGCGAAGGAGGGCTTTTTGGCAGGGAAGAGATCGACGTCATCGCGCCGGCCATAGACGACGCGCAAGCCGCCGATATTGATGTCAGCGGACCGGTTCCGGCCGACATCGTCTTCAAATGCGCGCTCGATGGAGAATTCGATGGCGTCGTCTGCATGTATCACGATCAGATGAATATCCCTCGCAAGCTGATGGCGCGGTCGGATATCGCGACCCTGTGGATGGGCTTGCCGGTCATCGGCGCCACCACCGCTCAT
>CBDCXX010000004.1:0-8316 GCA_965223965.1 Phototrophicaceae bacterium | reverse complement strand
TCAAACAACTGGGCCAGCGTCGTTCGCTGCGCCTCTTCGCCCTGACCTTCAGCGTCGAGCTGGCCCTGCTGGCGCTTGAGCGCCTCGTCTTCCTCTACTGAGCGCAGCGCAGCGGCGCCACGGTCTGCCTGGTCGCAGGTGGGTCCGCTAGAGCGGAAAGAGCAAACTCCGGTCCAGGGCCAGGAAGAGAAAGACCAGCGCCAGGTAAAGCATTGAGAACTTGTACAGGGACAGGGAATCCTCGCGCGTTACCTCTTGCGCCGGCCCCACCTTGCGATACAGGCGCAGCATCTTCGACAGTAACAGCACGTTGAGCACTGTTGCCGTTCCCCCATAGAGCCAGCCTGCCTCATCAAGGACAAGCGGCACCAGCGAGGTCAGGACGGTCAACAGTGTATACAGGAGCATCTGCCGCAAGGTGCCCTGCGTCCCCAGTACCGAGGGGGCCATGGGCACCCCCACAGCGGCATACTGGTCCTTTACCAGAAACGCGAGGGCCCAGAAGTGTACGGGCGTCCACATGAAGATCAGGGCAAACAGGGTCCACGCCATCGGGGATAATTCTCCTGTGACCGCTGCCCATCCCAGAAGTGGCAGTGCGGCGCCGGTCACACCGCCAATTACGATGTTTTGCCAGGTGCTGCGCTTGAGCCACAAGGTATAGACAAGGACATAAAAGGCCAGTCCGCCCATCCCGATCACCGCCGTCAACAGATTGGTGGTCAGCCATAGCACGACAAAGGCGCCGACGCCGAGCACAGACCCGAAAAGGGTGGCGTGACGCACAGAAACACGCCCCGTCACCAGGGGTCTGCGGGCGGTGCGCTTCATCCGGGCATCAATGTCGCGATCCAGGATCATGTTAAAGACGCCGGCTCCCCCGGTGCACATGTAGCCACCGGCCAGCACACCTGCCAGGGGCAACCATCCCGGTATGCCACGTACCGCAATGCACATGGCGCCCACCGCCGTAAAGAGCAACAGGAACACCACTTTAGGTTTGGTCAGGGCCAGATAATCGCGCCATGTGGCAAGCGGGGCAGTCGTTATCGCATTACTCATATTGTCTGTCTACCTCAGTGGTAACCAGGGCGCGGGGAGTTCCGGCCTTCGCGGGCAGAGGTGAATTCAGGGTCGTCCATGTAACCAGGGTCCACAGCATAAATGCCAGCAGGGCCAGACCCAGGTGCAGCAGCTGAAGCAGAACTGGCCCCAGCAGCGCCAGATTGGTGGCGCCAACAATCAGTTGCAAGCCGTAAACCCAAACAAGCAACTTGCGAAAGCGCCTGGCTTGCTCCACTGGATATATCAGGCTTGTCCAGGCAATAGTCAGCCACAGCCAGCCGCCAACAGCAATGGCGATGAAAGGATGCAGGAGGCGCAGGCGGATCAGGGGATGTGACTGCGCGCTGAAGTCCTCGACCAGGCCCGCCTGCAGAGATTCCGGCGGAAACATGGTGTTTCCCATGGCCGCGATGCCACCGGAAAACATCAGCAGCAGCATCCCCGCCAGTCCCAGGCCCATGAGCCACTTCTGACTGGTCCTGCCTTGCCAGGGCGGTGGCCAGGGCTGCCCCGGACGGGAATAGAGGGTGGTCAGGGCCAGAACGCCCATCAACCCCAGGGAATTCAGGAGATGAAAGGCGACCAGCAGGCCGCGGGCGGTGGACACGTTATCCCCGGTCAGGCCGGCCAGCACTGTGCCAGCCCCGATCAGGGTCTCCACCAGCAGGAAAACGATGGAAAGCGCCGCCATGAACGCGAAGCCGGGCATGTTGCGCCGCCGCTTCATTGCGGTCAGCAGCAGCAAGAGTGCCGTCAGCAGCGCCACACCGGACAGGGTACGATGGGAATACTTACTCGATCCAGGTCGCGAGCCCGTGTGAAAGTGGCAATACTTCGCCCTGACAGCGGGGCCAGTCACGCCCGCAGCCGGCCCCCGAGCCCGTAACCCTGACGACGGCTCCCTGCAAAATCACGACCGCATTGATGATCAACGCGGCCCAGGCGATCCGATGTGGATTGACTTTGGTAAAGCGGTTCACACGTTCTGCCATGGTTTCGTTTTCAGCCGCGACTGTACACGATGCAGCCGTGGTACTGAAGGCTGGAAGCATGGTCAAGGTCGGGGTCAAGATCAGGGTCAAGGTCAATGTCGGATGGTCACAAACAGGGTCAAGGTCCTGCGGGAGGAGCACAAGCTGCGCCACGTGGAGGAGCAGCCCCCGGCGCAGAGTGGCGGGCGGCTGAGCCGGCGCCCCCTGTGACTGCGGGGCATTTGACACAATGCCCTTCAGACGCTACTTTCGTTAAATCCAGGTTACCCCTGTTTGTCGGGGATGGCCGGTAATTGCCGGGAGGGACGCTCACCTTAAACCGGCCGGGAAGAATCGGTAACAGGTGTGCACCATAGTTGTGCCGATCCTGGAGATCATTATCAAGGAATGGAGAACAACATGACTCAGCGCAAGTCCCTTTCAATACTCGTTTTGTTGTTGCTGGCGGCCATGACGCTGCTGGCGCCCGTGCAGGCGCAAGGCTGCAACGCCGACGCGCCCTGCGAAATCGACGCCCTGATCGGCTTCACCGATCATCGTTTTGACTGGGCGGTGGAACGCGCCGCGGAATTCAGCGCGCTGTTCCCGCAATATCAGGTGAACCTGGAATCTTTCGGCGACTATGAGATCCTGCTGGATTCCTACATCCTGTCGCAGGAACAGGGCAACCCGCCCGAAATCATGCAACTCTTCGAGGTCGGCACGCAGTTCGCCATCGACAGCGGCTACTTCAAGGCGGCCAGCCAGATTATCGACGGCCGCGACGAGGTGCTGGGTCAGGCGGTGGACTTCGACGACATCATCCCGGTGGTCTCCAGTTACTACACCATCGGCGGCGACTGGTCGTCGGTGGCCTGGAACACCTCCACGCCGATCCTCTACGCCAACCTGAACATTCTTGGCGAAGCCGGCGTCGACGCGCTGCCGGGCACCTGGGCGGAAGTCGAGGCGGTCTGTGAGCAGCTGCGGCCGATGGTGGACTCGGGCGCGATCAAAGGCTGTATCGTGTGGCCCAACCACGGCTGGTTCTACGAGCAGTGGCTGGCGCAGCAGAACACCGAGCTGGTCAACAACGGCAACGGCCGCGATGCGCGCCCCACGGAAGTCCTGCTGAGCAGCGACGCCTCGCTCAACATCGTGCAGTGGCACAAGGACATGTATAACGCGGGCTACTATGCCTACAGTGGCGTACAGCGCGACTGGTCGGGCGCGGTGCAGGCCTTCAACAGCCAGCAGCTGCCCATGATCATGACCAGCAGCGCCAGCGCGGGCGGCATCGTACGCAACGCGAACGAGAATGGCGTCGAGGTCGGCACCGGCATGATGGTGCATGACTCCGAAGTCGGCTGGACCGGCAACATCCTCGGTGGCGCCACCATGTGGATCACCGACGGACTGGAGCCGGAAATCGAGGAAGGCGCGATGGCCTTCCTGCTCTTCTTCTCCAACACGGAAAACTCGGCCTCCTGGCACCAGACCAGCGGCTACGTGCCCGTGCGCAACAGCTCGATCGCGTTGCTGGAGGGGCAAGGCTGGTACGAGGCGAACCCCAACTTCCTCACCGCCAGCATCCAGCTGGGCGAATCGCAGGTGACGATCGCGACGCAGGGCGCCATTTTCGGCACCTTCGTCGAGACGCGCAACATCATCACCCAGGCGATTGAGGATGCCATGCTGACCGACGGCGACGTCGGCGAGATCATGGCCAAGGCGGAAGCAGAAGCAAACGTTCTGCTTGAGGAGTACAATCTGCTCTACGTGGATGAGTAGACCCTAGCACGAACCGGCGGGGCAGCCCGGGTGCAGTGCCTGGCGCTGTCCCGCCCGACAGCAGGGGAGCAGGACGCATGTACGTTGTCTCGCCGCTGATTCTGCTGGCGCTGGCCGCTCTGGCCGGTGGTGGCTGGAGCGCATGGCGCGCGCGGGCGCAGGGCGCAGCCCCCGAGATCCGGCGCCGGCCGCAACTGTGGGGGCTGCTCGGCGCGGCCAGCGCAGGGCTGGGCGCCATGATCCTGCTGGCGCCGCTCAACTTTTGTCCCTTCGAACTGGACGGCGACGGCAATGCCGACCAGCTGAACGTGCTGATTGGCGTCGTGCTGCTGGTCGGCGGCGCTTACCTGGTGCATCGCGTGGTGATGCTGCTGGTCGGGCGCTGGCTACGCGGCGAGGGCCTGCCCGGCGCCGGCGAAACGCGCCCCGGCACGTTCCGCGGGCCGGCCGCGCGCCTGTTCGCGCTACTCTGCCTGGCGCCCACGCTGACCATTCTCGCCGTCTTCCTCTACTACCCCATGTTCGATACCTTTCAGCTGTCGACGCAGCTGGCACGTTTGGGGGCGCCGCGCACGATCTTTGTCTGCATGCGCAACTTCAACCATCTGCTCAGCGATCCTGACTATGGCAGGACCTTGCTGATAAGCTTCTTCCTGGCGGTGTTCATCGTGGTCTTCTCGCTGACCTTCTCGCTGCTGATCGCGCAGATGGCCTACCGCCCCATCACCGGCGGGCGCATTTACCGCGCGCTGCTGGTCTGGCCCTACGCGCTCTCGCCCGTCATCGCCGGCATCATCTTCCAGTTGCTCTTTCACAACACGGCGGGCGTGCTCAACCACATCCTCGACACGATCTTCGGCTTCGAGGTGTCCTGGTTGCTGGATCCCGCTATCGCGCCGTGGACGGTCATCATCGCCTCCATCTGGAACGTACTGGGATTCTGCATCCTCTTCTACATCGCCGGCCTGCAGAACGTGCCCAATGACTTGCTGGAAGCGGCCTCCATCGACGGCGCCGGGCCCATGCAGCGCTTCTTCAGCATCACCTTCCCGCTGCTCGCGCCCATCACCTTCTTCCTCGTGGTGACCACCACGACCTACGCCTTTTTTGATACCTATGGCCTCATTGATTTTCTCACCGCCGGCGGCCCGGTCGAATCCACCACCACCATGATGTACGAGGTCTTCGAGGTCGGCGTGGTGGCGCGCAACCTGGGCAGCGCGGCGGCGCGCTCGCTGTTGCTCTTCGGCATTGTGATCGGCGTGACCATCGTGCAGTTCCGCTTTAGCCGTGGCCGCGTGATGTACGGGGGTTGATGATGGACGTAAAGCGCGAAGGCGCGCGCATTTCGCTGGCTGCGGCAGCCGCGCAACCCTTGCGGCGGCGCCTGCCCAAACGCTGGTACGCGCACGTCATCCTGATCGTGGCCATCCTGATCACGGGCTTCCCGGTCTACTACGCCGCGGTCGTCGCCACGCAATCCAACACCCAGATCTTCAACTACCAGTTGACGCCCAGCACCTACCTCGCGCGCAACTGGGACCTGGTGATCTACGAGCGCCAGTTGCCGCGCTACATGGTCAATTCGGTCATCGTGGCGCTGGTCATGACGACGGGCAAGGCGACGCTGGCGCTGCTGGCGGGCATGGCCTTTGTTTTCTTCCGCTTTCCCGGCAAGTGGCTCATCTTTGGCTTCGTGCTCATCACGCTGATGATGCCGACGGAGGTGATGGCCATCGCCCTCTTCCGCCTCGTGGGTATCCGGCTGCAGTGGGGCGGCTATGATGCGATGATCGTGCCCTTCATCGCCAGCGCGACCGGCACCTTCCTGTTCCGCCAGCACTTTTCCAGCATTCCGGCCGAGCTGAGCGAGGCGGCGCAGATTGACGGCGCCAACCCGCTGCAGTTCCTGTGGCGTGTGCTGATTCCCATTAGCTGGAACGCCATCGCCGCGCTCTTCGTGATTCAGTTTCTCTACGCCTGGAACCAGTACCTGTGGCCGCTGATGGTGGTGCAGGAGTCGACGCTAAGACCGGTGCAGGTCGGCCTGCGTACCATGCGCAGCGGCACCGAGACCGGCGACAGCTTCGGCCCGCTGATGCTGGGCGCCGTGCTGGTCAGCCTGCCGCCGCTGATCGTCTTCATCGCGTTGCAGAAGCAGTTTATGAGCGGCTTCGCGCTGACGCGCGACAAGTAGCGTTCAGCCAGCCAGTTCCTCGGCCAGCGCCGTCACCACCTGGAAGGAACGCATCATCGCGTCCAGTTCCGGCTCGGCGGCCGCACCCTCCTCGCTGTTGAGGTCCACCTGGCCAGGGAAGCGCAGGCTGGCCAGGTGCAGCTGTCCGTCGGGGCCGTTGAGCAGCACGTCGAGGCCGCTGAGGCTGTCGCCATCCGCGTTGCGGCCGCTCCAGGAGACGGCGTAGCCCGCGGCCTCCGCCTGTTCCAGCGCGCTCACGCTCAGGATTTCTGCGCCCGTGTGGCGCCCGGCGACGCTGGCCCCGGCGGCAGCTTCATCGGTGATCTGCTGCGCGTCGGTCTCGATGCGCAGCGAGGCCCCGGCGCCGCTGATGCTGGTGGGGCGGCCGGGCGCGCTGTCGCTCAGCGCCCAGCTGTCCGGGTAGCGGATGAAGTGCGCGTACTGCGGGTCGAACCAGGCGTTCCAGTGGAAGGGCGTGTCGGCCAGTTCCTTCAGGGGGTGCAATGAGTCGGCGACGCCGCCGAGCAAATGCAAGAGGGCAGAGGTCGCGTTTTCGGGCGTGACGACGCGCACGGAGTAGACCCATTCGCCGTCGGTCCAGGCCTGCTGGCGCGCGACGAAGGTCTGGCCGCTGAAGCCCAGCGTGAAGTCGATGATCAGCTGGTCGTCTTCGCTGCGCTTGCGGCTGCTCTCCTCCCAGCTACGGTATTCGCGCCAGCTGCCGGCCAGCCAGGCCTGGTTGAAACGCGCGTCGACGTCATCCAGCGTCAGGGCGCCAGCTTCCAGGCTGCGGGGCGGCCGGTCGACATCCACCTGAATCAGGCTCTGCGCGGCCGCGTTAGCCAGCACGGCGCGCAGGCCCTCGCGGGTGTTCGGTGACTCGGAAACTTGCCAGCCGCCGGGCACGGCGACGGTGAAAAGGCCGCCGGGGTGCAGGTAGCGCTGCGCGAAGTCGATCGTCTCGACGGCGGGCGGTGGCGGGAAGGTGGGTACGGGAGCGACAGTCGGTGCCGGGGGCTGGCTGGTCCGGCCCACTGCCGAGAGCAGCGTGGTCAGGGCCAGAATGAGGGCCATCGAGATGCCGAAAATGATGGTGATGCGCTTCATCCACATGCGAAGGCGGGACTCCAGTTTCAACTGGCGGGCACCGACCCGGCATAATACAGCAAAAGGCGGACGCGGTACAGTTGGCAGCCGGGCGGGGATGTGCCTACAGTTGACGGAGACACAGCGCTGGCAAGGAGCGACGGATGAGCGTGGTCAGTCTGGGTGAATTGTTGATCGACTTCGTCGCGCTCGAGAGCGGCGTGACGGTGGGCGAGGCCAGCGGCTTCATCAAGGCGCCGGGCGGCGCGCCGGCCAACGTGGTGGTCGCGCTGGCGCGTCTGGGCCACGCCAGCGCCTTCCTGACGCAGGTCGGCGACGACCCCTTCGGCCACCATCTGGCGCAGGTGCTGGCGGACGAGGGCGTTGACGTGCGCGGCATTCGCTTCTCGCAGGAGGCGCGCACGACGCTGGCCTTCGTCTCGCTGGCGGAGGGCGGCGAGCGCAGCTTCGTCTTCTATCGCCATCCCGGCGCGGACATGCTGATGACCCCCGCCGACGTCGACATGGCGCGCATCGACGGGCAGCGCATTTTCCACTACGGCTCGATCACCATGATCGCCGACTCCTCGCGCGCGGCCCTGCAGGCAGCTATCGAGCGGGCGCTGGCGCGCGACCTGACGCTCTCCTATGATCCCAACCTGCGTCTGGCGCTGTGGCCGGACGCGGCCAGCGCGCGGCACTGGATGCTGGCCGGCCTGGAGTACGCGCACGTTGTCAAGGTCAGCGACGAGGAGGTGGACTTCCTCTGCGAGGGCGCGGTGGAGGCCCTGTGGCGCGAGCGCACGCAGCTGCTCATCGTGACGCACGGGCCGGGCGGCGCCACCCTGTACACGCGCGATGAGCGCCTGCACATGCCCGGCTTCGCGGTGGATTCCGTGGATACCACTGGCGCCGGCGACGGCTTCGTGGCGGCGGTGCTGGCCAGCCTGCTGGAGCATGGCGACGACTGGCCCGGCGAACTGCGCGGCATGTTGCGTTTCGCCAACGCGGTCGGCGCCCTGACGACCACCGTGCGCGGCGCCATCCCCGGCCTGCCGCGCCGCGCTGCCGTCGAGGCCTTTTTAATGGACCGGGGGGAGGCCGAATGAAGCGCGCGGGCGCTTTAATGGACCGGGGGGAGGCCGAATGAAGTGCGCGGGCGCTTTAATGGACCGGGGGGAGGCCGAATGAGCGCGGGCGGA
Organism: Phototrophicaceae bacterium; assembly: GCA_965223965.1. GTDB lineage: Bacteria > Chloroflexota > Anaerolineae > Aggregatilineales > Phototrophicaceae > JAGWBD01. The sequence goes on along the minus strand of CBDCXX010000004.1, from coordinate 4 downwards.
GCGT
>CBDCXX010000003.1:0-191555 GCA_965223965.1 Phototrophicaceae bacterium | reverse complement strand
CGTTGACGCCGATCCAGTCCGGGTTGCTGCGCTCGATGATGCGCCGGATTTTGGCGGGCTCGCCCAGGGTGGTGGTGAGGTGACATTCGAGCGCGACGGGCATCTTCAGCTGCGCGGCCGTCTCGCCGATTTCGGCGAGGCTGCGCACGAGTCGCTCTTCGGTTTCGGGCAGAAAATTATCCCTGTGCGGCGCCCACTGGTAACCGGGGTACATGCTGGTGGGGCGCAGCGAGGCCATGTGGGCGCCCAGCTCGCTGGCGCGGCGTATGATGTTGCGGCAGATGCGCAGGCCTTCGCGGCGCACGCTTTCGTCGCGGCTGATGATGGCGGGATAGGAGCCCCAGAACTGCACGAGCTCGATGCCGTGGTCATCCAGCAGGCGTTTGGTGCGCAGCGCCTCCGTCAGCGGCTGGTCGAAGGGATCGCCGTGGAAATGCATCCCCATGCCGGTGAAGCCGAGCGCGTTGAGCTTTTCGACGACGCTTTCGTCGACGTTATGCCAGCCGGCGAACCAGTCATCCACGCCACCCAGTCGCATCGCACTCTCCGTTTAGAGGCAGGTTATTGCCGGCCCGTGACCGGCGTTCAGATCTGAAAGTGCCCTGAAACGCGCACGATCTTCTGCTCGTAGTTGATGACGAAATCCAGCAGCTGCTCGTGCAGGCGCGACCAGGTGTCGCTTTCGAGGATGTCATGCATGGCCGGGAGGTCGCTGGCGATGCCCTCGGTCATGATTTGCGCGGTGCTGCCGAGGCTGTAGGTGGTCATCCAGGCGCCGGTGTGGCGCAGGCCGAGGTTCTGGGTGCCGGGAATCCAGTCGCGCACGAGGAACTCGAAGTACTCCTGGTCACGCCCGGCGCGAATGTCCCAGGTCATGATCAGCTTGACGTCCATGCCCGTTCTCTCGTCCGGCACGATTACTCCGGCAGGGGCCGGGGCTGCAGCAGCACCACACGGGACTGCTCCGGCATGTTGCTGGCGGTGATGCGCAAGAATTCCTCTTCCTGCGGCTGGCTGAGGCCCATGGCGCCGAGGAAGCGTTCGAGCGGGTCTGCCGCGTCGGCGGGCGGGCGATTGTGCAGGGGCAGGATGGCCCGCGGCTCCAGCAGGGCGACGAGCCCGGCTGCGGCATCCGCATCGAGTCCGCCGGCGCCCAGGGGGAGCATCAGGACGTGTACCTCGCCGAGGGTTTCGAGCTGCTCCTGCTCCGGCACGTGGGCCAGCGCGCCCAGATGCAGCAGGTTCAGCTCGCCAAAGTGAAAGAGCCAGGCGACGTTGTGGCGCGTTGCGCCGTTCTCCTGCGCGTGCATGGCGATGCCGCGCATGAAGACGCCGCCGACCTCGTATTCGCCGGGGCGTTCGAAGACCAGCAGGCCATCCGATATGTCGTGCTGCGGCGCAGCGTCGCCGTTGGCGTGGCTGACGCAGACGACGTCGGCCTTCAGGCCGCGGCCGCTGCGCTGCACCGGCACACAGGGGTCGGTAACGACCGTGAGCTCGCCACGGCCGCTGATGCGCAAGCAACTCTGTCCGTACCAGCTGATGTCCAGTGCCCACCCCTTGCAACTTCCGCGCACTACGCCCACAGTATAGCCTGGCGAGCGGGGCCTGAACAGATGAAGGCAGGGCCGGAGGCAGCGGCGGGACTGTGCATCGCGGTGGTGGGGACGCCGGCGTGGCTGGCTGAACTGCAGGCGCAGGCGGGGCCGGGGCTGCGCATCGTTGCGCTGGGGGCAGGCAGCGGCTTCGTGCCGCGGCTGACGGACCTGGGGCCGGCGCTGCTGCTGGCCGACGCGCGTGACGTGGCGGCGCGGCGCTGGATCAGCGCGGCGCGGGCCAACAACGCCACGCGCCGCATCCCGCTGCTGGCGATCGCGGAGGAGGCGCAGCAAGCTGCCGCGTTGCGGGCCGGCGCGGACGCGACGTTGAGCGTGGCACAGTTGCTGACGGCGCCGGAACAATGGCTGCGGCAGCACAGTCGTCAGCCCGACACTGCGCGGCTGGCGCGGCTGGAATGCGAATGCGGGGCGCAGTTGCCGCCGCTGGGGCGCGAGGGCATGGCGCTGTTCAACGCGGGCGAATACTACGCGCAGCACGACGTTTTCGAGGCGCTGTGGATGGAGACGGAAGGGCCGGTGCGCGAGCTGTACCGGGCGATATTACAGGTGGGCGTGGCGCTGTATCAGGTGGAGCGCGGCAACCGGCGCGGCGCGCTGAAGCTGTTGCTGCGCAGCGCGCAGTGGCTGCGCGAGCTGCCGGATGAATGTCAGGGGCTGGACGTGGCGCGGCTGCGCGCGGACGTGCAGGTGTTGCGCGCGGAGCTTGCGGCGGAGGGCGGGGCGGTTACGGAGGTGAAGTTGTGGGAGGTAGGAGATTGAGGCCCGCTGCCCGGTGGATGATTACTTTACATACCTGAAAGGAGTCTGACAGTGAAAACCAGGTTATTTGCAGTAATGATAGTAGTGATTGTTCAGTGCAGTGTGGCATCGGCGCAGGCGCAGGATTACTCCATTCGTACCAATGCCAGAGCCAATTTGAGAGCTACGTATAGTCTTGAGGGCGATATTGTTGAAACTGTAGCATCAGGCACAATCCTGCAGGTCGTCGGCGAGTTTAACCGATGGCTGAAGATCAACAGAAACGGAAACGACGTGTGGATGGCGGACTGGGTCAATTACACTCGCAGCGACCAGACACAATCTCAAATTGACAACTGTTGTTCCGTTGATCGGCAATGCAATAGCGACGAGAAATGGACAAGCGGATATTGGGCCTTTCAGAACAATCAGTGCAATGCGCCTGTACAATCCCGGCCAAAAACATCAGCGCAGCCCGCGAGTACTGATCAATCTCAAATTGACAACTGTTGTTTCCTGGATTGGCAATGCAATACCGACCAGGAATGGGCAAAAGGGTATTCTGCCTTTCAGATTGACCACTGTGATGTGCCTGAGGGGTTGCTAATCGAGGGCTCAGACGCTTTTCTCTCCCTGATGAAAGATGCAATTAATATACTGAAGAACAGGGCTCCGGCGTGGTATGCGTACGCGATCGACAACCTGGACAAGATCCGACTGATCCCGGAGGGGAACAGGTCGTCCATTCGTTCGAAATCAAGAACATGGACTGTATCCCATAGCCGTGCTTTTAGTTCCTCTGGTGAACGGGCTGTAGTCTGGCAGGCCGGCTCAATGGTTCATGAGGCTTGCCATGTACACTGATCTAAAGCCGGGTTGATTACCGGGGGTCTGGAAGGGGAAAGCACGTGCTTGCAAGCACAAATTGAAGCAATTGAAGCAATTGATCCTCGTGATCATCTTGGTTATGTTTCGGCGCTTCGACACGTGCTCGCAAACATCAACGATCCGGAATATCAGTGGTGGAATTAGCGCGGCTGCGCGCGGAGCTTGCGGCTGAGGGCGGGGAGGTTACGCCGGTCAGGTTGTGGGAGGTAGGGGACTGAGGCCCGCTGCCCTGCGCCTGACCCTGCGCTATAGTTGCGCAGGCGCATTGAGCCGGAAGGGAAACGAGGAGCGCATGGGCGAGATACAGTTGTTTCACGTGATCTACGGAGGCGCGCACGAACTCGCGGAGCACCCCTTCCAGAAAGAACGCGGGCTCCAGGATCTCTTTGAGACTCACCTGCACTCCCTGACCGGCATTGACTTTCTCACGTCGGAACACTCGACCGGCCAGCGTCACAAACGGCGTATCGACACGCTCGGCATCGATGGGGACGGCTGCCCGGTAGTAATTGAATACAAACGTCATCGTGACCAGAACATCATCAACCAGGGTCTGGACTACCTGGACTGGCTGGAAGACCATCCGGCAGCGTTTCGTGAACTGGTACGCAACAAACTGGGACGCGAGCGAGGAAAAGGCATCAACTTCAAGGGTTCGTGGTTGCTTTGTGTCGCCGGAGCGTTTCCACGTCAGGATGTGGTTGCCGCTGGAAACAGCCGGCGGCGTATCGGGCTGCTGCGCTACCGGCGCTACGATGAGGCGTACATCACACTGGAGTGGGTATTCGGCAGAGACGCCACGGCGGCGGATGAGGCTCGCAAGGCACAGCAACGCGAAGCGGAACGAAAGGCAGCGGAGACGCGGCGGCATAATCAGGCAGCGCAGACGGATGGGCAACCCGACTTCAGTGTGTACCATCAGTGGGCCCAAGTTGTCTCAAACAAGATCCTTCACACGTTGTTCCAAGGATTGTGTGACTATGTAGAGACACTGAGCGAAGAAGTGTGGGTGAAGCCAAGCAAGACTGGATTTTCGGCAAAGCTAAAGCGAACTGGACGCTCTAATCTGCTCTATATCTGGCCAAACGTACGCGAGACAATGTTGACCGTACAACTGCGCCTCGACCCCAAGACAGTCCCTCTGGAAGAGGGGTTTACAAGAGACATCAGCCATTTTGACAGTCATGGTCCTTACGGACTCCAAATCTTTATCCGCAACCAGGACGACTTTGAGCGCGCAAAGCCCTTGATCAAGCGCAGCTACGATGAGTCGGGCTGAGCGCGGCGGCTAGTCCACGAAGCGGTACTTAATCAGCGTCCACATGACCGGCAGCGAATCGCCGGCGCGGATCTTCTTGCCCTCGCCCCACTCGCGGCCGTTGTAGGAGATTGGCACCTCGTAGATGTGGATGCCGCGCTTCAGCACCTTCGCCGTAAGCTCCGGCTCGAAGTCGAAGCCGTTGGTGCGCAGCGTCATGTCCGCCAGCAGCTCGCGCCGGAAGACCTTGTAGCAGGTCATCATGTCGCTGAGGATGGCGTCGTAGAGGATGTTGGTCAGCAGGGTCAGGCACTTGTTGGCGATCATGTTCCAGAAGTACATGGCCTTGCGCGGGCCGCCCAGAAAGCGCGAGCCGTAGACCACGGTGGCGATGCCCTCCTGCAGCGGCTTCAGTAGCACCGGGTAGTCGCGCGGGTCGTACTCCATGTCGGCGTCCTGGACCAGCAGCAGATCTGTGCTGGCGGCCGCGAAGCCCTGGCGCAGCGCGGCGCCCTTGCCCTGGTTGCGCTCCATCAGCAGCACCTGCAGGCCGGGGTGTCCGGCGTCGGCGATGCTCGCCAGGATGTCGCGCGTGCCATCGGTCGAGCCGTCGTCGACGACGATGATTTCGTCGGCCAGGCCTATGTCCAGCACGCGCTGCAAGGCCTGCTCAATGCTGCTGCGCTCGTTGTAACAGGGGATGATCACCGCCAGCGTGAGCCGCTTTTCGGGGTCCGTCGCCACCGTTCAGTCCTCCCGTGTCCTGCGCGGCGCAAATTATAGCACAGGCCCCTGCTATACTCGCGCCGGAATGTCGGCTCAGGGGAGAAGGCACACATGGCGCAGGGTCTGTCAATTGCGACCATCAAACGACTGACGCGGCAGACGCGGCAGCAGGCGCGGGCCATCCTGGAGGAAGCGGGCGAGGCGCCGGGCGAGCCCTTGCCGACGGCGCCCGTCGACCTTGCGGCGGGCCTGGCGCGCTTCATCGACCACACGCTGCTCAAACCCGAGGCCAGCGCAGCGCAGATCACGCGGCTTTGCGCGGAGGCGCGTGAATATCATTTCGCTACGGTCTGCGTCAACAGCTGGCGGGTGCCGCTGGCGGCGGAACTGCTGGCGGGCAACGACGTCGCGGTGTGCACGGTGGTCGGCTTTCCGCTGGGCGCCTCGCTGCCGGAGGTGAAGGCGAGCGAGGCGCGGCTGGCCATCGAGGCCGGCGCCGGCGAGATCGACATGGTGCTGAACATCGGCGCGCTAAAGGACCGCGACCTGGGCGCGCTGCTGGGCGATATCCGCGCGGTGGTCGCGGTCTGCCACGCGCTGGAGGTGCCCTGCAAGGTGATTCTGGAGACGGCCCTGCTGACAGATGAGGAGAAGATCATCGCCTGCGCCGTGAGCCGGGAGGCCGGCGCGGACTACGTGAAGACCAGCACCGGTTTCAATGGCGGCGGCGCGACCGTGGCGGACATCGCGTTGATGCGGCGCGTGGTGGGGCCGGACCTGGGCGTGAAGGCTTCGGGCGGGGTGCGTACGCTGGCGGACGCGCAGGCGATGGTGGCGGCCGGCGCGACGCGCATCGGCGCCAGCGCGGGCGTGGCGATTGTGCGCGGGGAGCGGGGTGAGGAGGGGTATTGATGAATAAACTACGCCTGTTTCATATTGCTGATGGACAGGTTGAGCGCCAGCCAGCCAGTCTGTTTCAATACGAAAAGGAGTTGCAGGATCTGCTGGAAGAGCACCTGTATGACTTTCTTGGCGTTCACTTTCTTGCGAGCGAGTTCGCGACTGACAATGGCTACATCGACACGCTTGGAATCGATGACGCGGGACGTCCGGTGATTATCGAGTACAAGCGCTCCATGAATCAGGCCGTCGTCGTTCAGGGGCTGGACTATCTTGACTGGCTAATGAATCGACGGGCAGATTTTCGACTGCTGGTGATGGAGAATCTGGGTAGTGATCATGCTCAACACATCGACTGGTCACCACGCCTGTTGATCATTGCCGGTGATTTTCAGGATCGGCAACTGCGCGCGGTGCGACGCATTCAGGACATTGAACTTTTGCGTTACCGTCGCTACGGAGAACAGGGGTTTGCGCTGGAATGGGTACATGGCGGTGCAGAAGAGACAGCCTCACCACCATCGAACAAGCCTCAAGACGTGCCGGTGCCAGCACCTCCGGACTTCAGCAAGTACAAAACCTGGGACAGGACGAATCCGGAAGTGAAGCAGTTGTTTCACGAGTTGCTGGCGTTTGCAAAGACCCTCGGAGAGATGCGACTGGATGTTTTTTCCTCGCAATTCTCATTCAGGCGCATGACAGACGCAGATGTCAGGCTCAAGTGGCCACCGGTCTTTGCCACCGTGCGGCCGAATATCACGTCAGGCATCCGCATTGACGTCCTGGAACGAACCCAGTCCGCGCCCCTGGAAGAAGGCTTCACGACCCTGACGAGATATTCAAGCCTGTATCGGTCGTTTACCATCAGCAACCGCGCTGACTTGGAGAAGGCCAAGCCTCTGCTGCGTGAGTCCTACGAACGCTACTAACGCGCGGGCTGCGCTATAATGAGCGGGGACTTTTGAGCGGGAGCGGGACGATATGGACCCTGTAGTTCTGCTGGAGATACACTCCGGCCTGCGCTGGCTGCTGATCGCCGTGACGGTCATCGCGCTCATCGTGACGCTGCGCAGTTTCCGCGGCGGCGGCGGGGCGCTCAACCGCATCGCGATGCTGCTCTTCCGCATCGTGATCACCCTGCAGTGGCTGGTGGGGGCCTTCCTGCTGGTGGTGAAGTACCCGCTGGCAGAGTGGCCGGGGCGCCTTGAGCACATTGTGACGATGACGCTGGCGATGGTCCTGACGCACATCTTCGGCGGGCGACGCGCGTCGCGTCCGCTCGTCAGCCTGATCCTCATCGTGGTCGTGCTGGCGCTGGTGATCTACGGGATCGTGCAGGTGGAGCAGGCCGGGGCTTCTGTCGCCTCCGCCTGAGCGTCTTCAGTCCGGGCGGCTGAGCAGCGCGGTCAGCCAGTAGAGCGGCCGCGTGAAGAGCCATAACAAGGCAGCCCGTGCCGGGCCGTGCTGTTTGCGGGTGTAGAGCAGCAGGTCGCGCCAATAGGTCCGCCGCGCGAAGCTGGTGCGCGTGACCGACTTCTCGAAATGGGTGATGTAGCTGCCGCTCAGGAAGCGGAAGCGCGCGCCCGCGAAACGATGCCCGAGCGTGTCCTCCGGGAAGTAGAGCAGCAGCTCGTCGTCCAGCCACAGGTCTTCGCGACGCATTAACAGACAGGAGCCGGGCAGCACCGCGACGTCGCGGTCGCTGTCGCGTCCCCAATCCGCGTACCACTGGCGCGCTTTGATGCGGCGCCGCCAGGGGAGAGGCAGCTGCTGGACGGGCAGCGCGTGGGTCAGCAGCAGGTAGGGCCAGGAGGGGATGCGCGCGCAGGTGCGCTGGATGCGGCCGTCGGGCCAGCGCAGCTGCAGCGTGGCGCCATGGTAGTCGGGATGCGCGTCCATGAAGGCCACCATTGTCTCCAGCGCGTCCGGCTGCGGCAGGGTGTCGGGGTTGAGCAGCAGCACGTAATGGCCGCGGGCCGCGCGGATGCCGACGTTGTTGCCGCCGCAGAAGTAGCGGTTCTCCGTCTGCGGCAGCAGCCGGATGTGCGGGAACTCGCGCGCGAGCGGGGCCGCGCTGCCGTCGTTGTCGACCACGATGAATTCCGGTTGCAGCGTGCTTGCCGCCAGCGCGCGCAGGCAGGCGCGCAGGTAGTCCAGCGTGCCGTAGTTGACGCTGACCACGGAAAGCCGCGGCGCCGGCGACCTATCCGTCATGCTGGCTTGCGGCCCGGTCTTTCATCAGGCGCGATCCTCGTCTGTTGGCTGGCGGCCCGACAGCTGTAGCTGGCGGATTTTGAAGCTGCCTGCCGGGCTGCCGACGTTTTGCGGCGCGGCCCAGAGCGCGGCCTGCGGCGGCGCGTTGCGCAGCAGCGCCTCGAGGCGCGCGATGGCGTCGTCGTTGCCCTGACGCCGCGCCCAGTCCTGCAGGTTGTGACGCTTGATGGACTGCGCGTTCTGTTCCACGCGCAGCCCGGCGCGGGCGAACATTGCGCGCCAGGCCGTCTCGCTGTACGCGCAATTGTGCGAGGGGTCGCGCAGCCGCTCGAAGTTGTCAATCCAGATGGCGCTCGGCCGATGCGCGGGCAGCATCTGGTCCTGCAGCAGGAGCAGCCCGCCCGGGCGGAGCACGCGCGCGCTCTCGTGCACGAAGCGCTGCGCATCCGGGAAGTGGTGCGCGGCGATGCGGCAGGTTACCAGGTCGAAGGATTCGTCCGCGAAGGGCAGCCCGGTGGCCGCCGCCTCACGATAGCTCACGTTGTGTATGTTCTGCGCGCGGACGTGGGCCGCGGCCTGCTCCAGCATGGCGGGCGTCAGGTCGCTGGCGACCACGCTGGCGACATGCGGCGCGAAGGTCAGCGCAGTGTGGCCGCCGCCAGTGGCGATATCGAGGACCTGCCAGTGCGCTTCTGGCTGCGCCATCTGCAGCAGATGCGCGAGGTCGGGGCCGCTGGCGTGGGTCACACTGGTCACGTAGGCCGCGGCGAAACGGCTGTAGCGCTCGCGCGAGAGGGACTGTGGGTCGCTGGCGCGCATGGCGGCTCCTTCATCATCCGCGGAATGCGTGCAGTGTAGCGCAAACAGCGTCGCGACTCCGCGTTGACGTATCGCGTTCGTCGGTCACAATGGACGGCATGAAGCTGGATCGGCTGAACGAACAGCAGCGCGCGGCAGTGACCGCCGGCCCCGGCCCCGTGATCGTCTACGCCGGGCCGGGCAGCGGCAAGACGCGGGTGCTGACGCAGCGCCTGGCGTGGCTGGTGCGCGAGCAGAATGTGTATCCGGGCGCTATCATGGCCGTAACCTTCACCAACCGCGCGGCCGCCGAGATGCGCAGCCGCGCCGAGGCGCTGCTGGGCGGAGGGCTGCGGGGCGCCACGGTGGGCACCTTTCACAGCATCTGCGCGCGCCTGCTGCGCATCGAGGCCGAGCATCATGCCTGGACTTCCAACTATCTGATCTTCGATTCGAATGACCAGCTCGAGGTCGTGAAGCATGTGCTGAGCGAGCTGGGGATGAAGGCCGGCCGGCGCGCGGCGCGCGACATAGTGGGCAAGATCTCCAACGCCAAGTGCGAGCTCGTCACGCCAGAGGTCTACGTCGCGCCTTCCTATGAGCACGTGATCGTGGAGCGCGTCTACCCGCGCTATCAGAACCTGCTGCTGGCCGCCAACGCCATGGACTTCGGCGACCTGCTGATGCAGACCGTGTTCCTGTTGCGGGAGAACGAGGCCCTGCGCGTGAAGTACGGGCGGGTCGTCGAGCATTTGCTGGTGGACGAGTTTCAGGACACGAACCTGGCGCAGTATCAGCTCGTGCGGCTCTTCGAGCAGCCACAGCATAACGTCTACGTGGTCGGCGACGAGGACCAGGCGATTTACTCCTGGCGCGGCGCGGACTGGCGCAACGTGGCCAGCTTCCACAAGGACTTCCCGCAGGCGCAGACCCACCGGCTGGAGCGCAACTACCGCTCCACGCAGGTTGTGCTGGACGCGGCGCAGGCCGTCATCCGCAGGAACACACAACGCCAGGACAAGGCTCTGTTCACCACGCGCGAACGCGGCGCGAAGGTCCACCTTTATGCCGCCTACGACGATATCGAGGAGGCCGACCACGTCCTGCAGAACCTGAGCGAGAAGCTGCGGGTCGATGGCCGGGACTGGCGCGATTTCGCCGTGATGTACCGCAGTCATTTCCAGTCGCGGGCGCTGGAGGAAGCCTTCATCAACGCCGGCGTGCCCTATCGCCTGGTGCGCGGCATCGCCTTCTACAACCGTATGGAAGTGCGCGACCTGATGGCATTCCTGCGGCTGGCCCACAACCCGAACGACCAGATGAGCCTGCTGCGCGTGGTCAACGTGCCGCGGCGCGGCATCGGCAGCAAGAGCCTGGCAGCATTCGAGACCTGGCGGAAAGGGGCCGGGCTGGGCTGTGGCGAGGCGCTGGCGCTGCTGGCGGGCGGGGCGGAGACCGCGCTGCCGCCCCGGGTGGCGGCAAAGTTGCAGGGCTTCGCGCGACTCTGTGAGGAATGGCAGCGCGTCGCCGCGACGGGCGACCTGCCGCTGCTCTTCGACCGCATCCTGCGCAGCACGGCGTACGTCCGCTGGCTGGGAGAGGCCAGCGACGACGCGGACCAGGCGGAAGAGCGCGAGGAGAACCTGGCGGAACTGCGCGGCCAGCTGGAGCAGGCCATGGAAGCGTCGCAGTCGCTGGGCGAGTTCCTGGCCGAGAAGGCCCTGTTCGCGGACGCCGACGTGCAGGACCCGGAGCTGGACGCGGTGTTGCTGATGACGCTGCACGCGACCAAGGGCACGGAGTTCCCGGTGGTCTTCATCGCCGGGGTCGAGGAAGGCCTGCTGCCGCACGTGCGCGCGCTCTACGACCCCGAGCAACTGGCCGAGGAACGGCGTCTGTTCTACGTCGGCATCACGCGCGCCATGGATGAACTCTTCCTGTCCTGGTCTTTCCGGCGGCGGCGGGGCTATTCGGTGCAGGATCCCTCGCGCTTCCTCGAGGACATCCCCGAGGAACTGCTGGACAGCAGCGCCTCACCGGCCCTGCGCACAGAATATGTGTCGCAGGCCAGCGCGAGCGACACGAGCTGGGCGCCGGGCCCGACCCTCCCCGCGCCGAGGCCCGTGCTGCAGTTCCGCACCGGCATGCGCGTCATGCACAGTCACTTTGGCGAAGGCATGGTGATTGAAAGCCAGGCCATGCGTGACGACGAGGAGGTCACGGTGGCCTTCAGCAGGCACGGCATCAAGACGCTGTCAGCGGGGATCGCCGGCCTGCGCGAGCTGGTCTAGCCCCGCCGCCAGCTGCGCCACCACGGCCTCGCCCACCGCGGCCTTGCTCATCAGCGGCAGCGCCTGCGGCTCGCGGCCCGGCGCCAGCAGCGTGACGCGGTTGTCCGCCACAGCGAAGCCGGCGTCCGTCGCGCTGATGTCATTGGCGACCAGCAGGTCGAGGCCCTTGTGCGCCAGCTTCTCCGCCGCACGCGTCAACAACTGTTCGCTCTCGGCCGCGAAGCCGACCAGGAAGCGCGGCCGGCCGCATTGCTCGCGTTGCGCGGCCACGGCTGCCAGCACGTCCTGCGTGCGCGTCAAGGTTAGCTGCAGGCCGGCGTCATGGTCGCGCTTGCGCAACTTGTGCGCGCTGCGCTGCGCCGGGCGGAAGTCGGCCACCGCGGCGACCATGACCAGCGCGTCCGCCGAGCGCGCCGCCGCCAGCGTCGCCTCCAGCATTTCCTGCGCGCTGTTGACCGCGATGCGCGTCGCGCCGACGGGCGTGGGCAGCTCCACTGCGCTGCTGATGAGCGCCATGTCGGCGCCGGCATCCAGCGCGGCCTGGGCCAGGGCGTGGCCCTGGCGGCCGCTGGAGCGATTACTGAGGTAGCGCACGGGGTCCAGCGCTTCGCGCGTCGGCCCCGCCGTGACCACCACGCTGCGTCCCGCCAGCGCGCCGGCGCGCCCCAGCGCGCGGCGCACGTGGCCCAGCAGGACGGGCGGTTCCGGCAGACGACCCTGGCCGCCGAGGCCGGAGGCGAAGCGGCCTGCGTCGGGCGCGATGAGCGTCACGCCGCGTTCGCCCAGTGTCTGCAAATTGGCCTGGGTGGCCGGGTGCTCGTACATGCCGCCATCCATGGCCGGCGCCAGCAGCAGCGGACAGCGCGCGGCGAGGGCCGTCACCGTGAGCAGGTTATCGGCCAGGCCATGGGCCAGTTTGGCGATGGTATGGGCCGTGGCCGGGGCGATGAGCATCAGGTCGGCCTGTTCGCCGAGGCGCACGTGGGCGACGTGGCCGTCGGCGCCGGCGTCCGTGGCCCAGAGTTCGCTGTGCACATTGCGGCCGGTGAGCGCGGCGAAGGTCAGCGGCGTCACGAAGCGCTGCGCGCCGGCCGTCAGGATGACGTCAACCTGCGCGCCCGCCTGGGTCAGCTTGCTGGCGAGGTCGGCGGCCTTGAAGGCGGCGATACTGCCCGTCACGCCGAGGATGATGCGCCGCTCACGCAGCAGCGTGATGGCCATGCGGCTCAGCTCCCGGGCGGGTAGCCGAGGGCGTCGACGCGCTCCGCGGCGTCAAAGTCCTTGTGGCTGAGGCGGTTGCCGGCGTCGTGTGTGCAGTAGCTGACGCTGACGCGGCGCCAGCCGATGGTCAGCTCCGGGTGGTGATCGAGCCCTTCGCTGATGACGCCGACGGCAGTCGCCAGCGCAATGCCGGCCAGGTAGCTGTCGGTGCGCCAGTTTTTCTGTATGGTGTCGCCGACGCGCTCCCAGCCGTTGAGGCGGGCGAGGCGCTCGTTAATCTCTGTGTCATTCAGGGCCGGGGTCATGGCATCGCTCCCACATCGCTTGCCGTCAGTATAGCGGATACGGGACGGAGCGCCTGCCCGCGCCGTGGCGCTGCAGCCAGACCAGGCAGGGCGGACCGGCGGGGAGGGGGCGGCGCTCATCCCCGGACATATCCGGTTAGCCACGCCTGATTCAAGGCAGATGGGGCCTTCTGGCGCCAATGCCGGTACGATCGATGGCAGCGACGTGCTTCGTTTAGTGGCGCAAGGGAAGAGCAATGATGAAGAAGATGGTATTGAGCAATGCGCGCGTGCTGGATACGCGCGGCGGCAAGCTGCTGGATAATCACCATGTTTTGATAGAAGACGGCAAGATCGCCTCGGTCAGCGAGGCGCTGCCAGCGGCCGAGGCGGAGAGGATCGACGTCGGCGGACGCGTGGTGATGCCGGGCCTGTGCGATGCGCACGTGCACGTCACCGCCGCCACGGCGGACCTGGCGGCCATGCGACACTGGTCGCCGGCCTATGTGACCGCCCAGGCCGCGCAGGAACTCGAAGAGACGCTGATGCGCGGCTTCACGACGGTACGCGATGGCGCTGGCGCGGACTGGGGCCTGGCCAAAGCCGTGGAGGAGGGGCTCCTCATCGGACCGCGGCTGTTTTTCTGTGGGCACGCCCTGTCGCCGACGGGTGGCCATGGCGACATGCGCAGTTCCGGCGATGACGGCCGCGGCTACAGTTGGCTGGCGCCGGCCGCGGGCTGGATCTGTGATGGTGTCAGCGAGCTGCGCCGCGCCTGCCGTGAGGAGATCCGCCGCGGCGCCCATCACGTCAAGCTGATGGTCTCCGGCGGCGTCGCCTCGCCCACCGACCGCATCGACAGCTTGCAGTTCTCCGAAGAAGAGATCCACGCGGCGGTGGAAGAAGCCGAAAACGCCAACCTCTACGTCATGGTGCATGCCTACACCGCCCGCGCCATCAATCGCTCCCTGCGCTGTGGCGTGCGTTCGGTGGAACACGGCAACCTGCTTGACGAGAGCAGTGTCGAGCTCTTGCTGGAAAAGGACGCCTTTCTGGTGCCGACCCTGTCTACCTATCAGGCGCTGGCGGAGGAGGGCGTCGCGGCCGGCCTGCCGCAGGAATCGTACAGGAAGGTCTTCGACGTGCTGGATGCCGGCAAGCGCGCGCTGGACATGGCGTACCGCGGCGGCGTGAAGCTGGTCTATGGCACGGACCTGCTGGGGACGATGCGGCGGCGGCAGCTGGACGAGTTCGCCATCCGCGGCGAGATCATCCCGGCCATCGACGTGCTGCGCGCGGCCACCTGCAACGGGGCGGACCTGCTGGGGCGCAGCGGCGAGCTGGGCGAGGTGATCGCCGGGGCGCATGCCGACCTGCTGGTGCTGGATGGCGATCCGCTGGCCGATTTGAGCGTGATGACCGAGCCGGAAGCGAACCTGCGCATCATCATGAAGGGCGGTGTGATTTACAAGAACAGCCTGACCTGAGCGCTGGCTTGCAGCGCGCGACCGGCTCCAGCTCGTCCTGAAGATGGCAGACGGCCAGGTGCCGCGCCGCCGCGGCGCGCAGGGGCGGCACGTATAAAAGGCGCAGCACACGCTTCCGACTGGCGCGCTTGTCGGCTACGATAGTGAGGTATACCGACCAGCAAAGGGAGCGCGCAACATGGCCGAACCATCCCCGCAGCCGACAACCGGCGCCGAGACCATCGTCTGGGACCTGTCCATCTTCTACAGCAGCCCGGAAGACCCGGCCATCGAGGCTGACATGGCGGCGGTCGACGCCGACATCGCCGCTTTCGCAGCCGACTATCGCGGCCGGGTCGGGCAGCTGGAGGCCGCCGACCTGCTGACCGCCATGGAGCGCATCGAGGCGCTGGTGGACCGCGTCTACCGCCTCGAGATGTACGCCCAGATGCTCTATGTCACCGATACCAACAACCCGGCCTTCGGCGCGTTGATGCAGAAAATGACCGAGTACGCGGCGCGCGTGCAACAGGGTCTGCTGTTCTTCGAGCTGGAATGGACGTCCGTCGCTGACGAGGCGGCCGCGGCATTGCTGGCGCAGCCCGCGCTGGCGCACTTTCGCCACTATCTGGAGGCCGAACGGCGCTACAAGCCGCATCTGCTCAGTGAGCCAGAGGAAAAGCTGCTGGTCGAGAAGGCGGTGACCGGGCGCGAGGCCTGGAGTCGCTTCTTCAGCCAGCTGATGGGCGCCGCCCGTTTTCAGCTGCGCGGCGAGTCACTGACGCAATCGCAGGTACTGAGCAAGCTGTTCGACACCGATCGCGAACTGCGCCGCGAGGCCGCGGCGGCCGTCACCGCCGGCCTGCAGGAACAGGCCATGCCGCTGACCTACATCTTCAACGTGCTGGCGGCGGACAAGGCCTCCGAGGACCGTCAGCGCAGCCACGCCACCTGGGTCTCCTCGCGCAACCTGGCCAACAAGGTCGCGGACGAGGTGGTGGAGGCGCTGGTGCAGGCCGTCACCGCCAGCTACGATATCGTCGCCGACCATTACGAACTCAAGCGCGCCCTGCTGGGCTACGACGAGTTGCACGATTACGATCGCTACGCGCCGCTGCCGGTGGCCGGCAGCGACCGGCTCTACCGCTGGGAGGAGGCGCGCGACATCGTGCAGCAGGCCTACCAGGGGTTCAGCCCGCGCATGGCCGATATTTCGCAGCGCTTCTTCGACGAGGGCTGGATTCACGCGGCGCTCGCGCCGGGCAAGATGGGCGGCGCCTTCTCCGCCGGCGGGCCGCCTTCGGCGCACCCTTTCATCCTGATGAACTTCACCGGCCGCGAGCGCGACGTCGCCACGCTGGCGCACGAACTGGGGCATGGCGTGCACCAGTTGCTGGCCACAGAGCACCAGGGCCTGCTGAACGCCAACACGCCGCTGACCACCGCCGAGATGGCTTCCACCTTCGGCGAGATGCTGGTCTTTGACGACCTGATGGCGCGCGAACCGGATGCAGAGGCGCGCCTGGCCATGCTGGCGGCCAAAATCGAAGACAGCTTCGGCACAATCTTCCGCCAGATCGCCATGAACCGCTTCGAGCACGGCTATCACAACGCGCGCCGCGAGTCGGGCGAGCTGACGGCTGAACAGCTCGGCGAGATCTGGCTGGAGACGCAGCAGGCCATGTTTCAGGGCAGCGTGACGCTGGGCGCGGACTACGGCCACTGGTGGAGTTACGTGCCGCATTTCCTGCAGGTTCCGGGCTACGTCTATGCCTACGCCTTCGGCGAGCTGCTGGTGCTGGCGCTCTTCCGCCTCTACCAGCAGCGCGGCGCGGACTTCGTGCCGGAGTATCTGGAGGTGCTGGCGGCGGGCGGTTCGGACTGGCCGCACAATATTCTGGCGCGCATGGGCGTGGACCTGACCGACCCGGCGTTCTGGAACGAGGGCCTGGCCATCCTGCGCGACATGGTGGAGCGTGAGCAGGCGCTGGCGCGCGAAGTCTACCCGGAGAAGTTCAGCGACTGAGATTCCCTGCAGGCGGAGGGCCTGTGATCAGCAGGCTGGAGATCAGCGCGGCCACGCTCTGCGTCACCCTTTCCGGCTGGGTGCTGCTGGGGCGGGTCGTGCCGCTGCCGATCATGCTCTTCGTCTGCGTTGGTCTGGTGCTGCTGCCGATGCTGATGAGCGAGGATACGCATAGCAGCGGCTCGCTGTGAGGAGTCGGCCTCAGTGCGTCTTGTGTTTGGCGGTACTGAAGACGAAGAAAAACATCAGCGCGGCGAAGACGCCGCAGACACCCCAAAAGAGGAATGGCAGGCCGGCGCCATAAATGGCGAGGCTGTTGCCCAGCGGCGGCGAGAAGGCGATGCCCAGGTTGCGGATGGTCGTGACCATGCCCAGCGCGCTGCCGCTGAGCGAGTTGTCCACGCCATCCACCTCCATTATGGTGGTCTGTTGCAGGGCCATGAGGGAGTCGAAGGCTGAGCCGGTGAGCGCCGCCACCAGCAGAATCAGCGCGCCGGCGACGAGGCCCAGCGTGCCGACGCCGGCCCCCAGCACGAGCGCGAGCGCGATCAGGAAGCCACGTCGAATGCGCAGGCGGTCCGAGAGAGTGGACAAGGGCACCACAAAGATCAGACTGGTGACGAAGAAGACGGACAGGGCGCGGTCGGCGTCCAGATTCTCCCAACCGATGTTTTTGAGATAGGTGGGCAGATAGCCGGTGAAGCCGCTGAAGCAGGCGCCGACGCCGAGGCCGCCGAGGCCCATCAGCCACAGGCTGCGCAGGCGGGCGGCCTTGCGCAGGCCGGCGAGCAGGCCGGGTGCCTGCTCGTCGTCGCCGACCGCGGTTTTGCCGGCCGGGTGCAGGAGCAGCCACAAGAGGCTGACGACGATGGCGATCAGGCCGTAGAGCAACAGCACCTGGCGCCAGCCGCCCAGGGCCGGCAGGATGACGCTGGTGCTCAGCAGCGGCCCGAGCATGAGGCCGGTGGCGAAGCCGGCGGAAACGATGCCGCTGGCCATGCCCAGGTTTTCGCGCGGGATCCACTGGCGGATGGCCTTGAAGATGAGCACCGGGACCGGGCCCTGCGCGAAACCGTAGAGCAGGGAAGTGAAGAGCAGGCTGCCGAAGTCGGTTGAGAAGGCGCGCAGCATGCCGAAGAGGCCGCTGAGGAGACAGGCGACGAAGAGCGCGCGGCGGGCGCCGAAGCGGTCGCCTATGCTGCCGCCGATGATGGCGAAGAAGATGCCGCTGAAGCCCACCATGCCCCACACGCCGCCGATCTGCACCAGCGAGAGGCCCAGCTCATCGCTGATGATGGAGAACATGGGCGGCATCGACAGGCTGGGCAGGGTCACGACGCTGAAGGGCGTCAGCACGCAGAGCGCCAGGATGACGTAGCGCCAGGAGCTACTGCTGTCCGGGGACTGTGCTCTGCTGATGATCACGGGCCGACCGTCCTTCGCGAAGCGTCGTCGCAAGACGCACCAGTGTACGCCGCCGCGGCGCGATTGCCATAGCGCCGTCACGCTCTGTTATACTGGCGCCCCCGCCCGGGGAGGGCAGCAGTTGATGAGCAGTGTGCAGGAAGATACGCGTCCCCTTGTGCCGCTGGAGGAGCCCCCCCAGCCCCGGCCGCCGCGTCCGCCACGGCCGCCACAGCCGCCGGCCCGGCGCGATAACAGGGGGTGCCTGTATCAGGGGCTGGGCGCGCTGGCGCTCGTCATGCTGGCGCTGCTGATCGTGGCGCTGGCCGGCCTGGCGGGCTGGACGATCGGGCGGCAGGAGGCGCAGGAGATCAGCGCGGTCACGCAGGCGGCGCGGGTACGCGACCAGATCGCCCGCATTCCCGGCGACGTGGCCGCGGGCAACCGGCAGTTGCTGGCGGCGCGCCTCGATTTTCTCGCTGAGCTGACGCCGGCCGTCGCCGGTTTGCCGCAACTGCGGCTAACCGCGACCGCGCTCGGCCAGCCGACAGCCACCATGACGCCGGGCCCCACGGCCACGGCCACCATCACCGCGACCGTGGTCGCGCCGCAGACCGTGCAGTGGCAGCCTGACGCGCTGCTGCGACAGGCGCGCGTGGCCATCGGCAGCGGCGAATATCAGGAAGGCGTGGACCTGCTGCAGGCGCTGGAGGCGCTGGCGCCGGAATACGAAAGCGCGAGTGTGCGCGAGCTCATACTCTCCGCCCTGACGAAGCAGGCGCAGCGGCTGTATCGCAGTGACGAGGGCCTGGCCGGGGCCATCCTGGTGACGGACGAGGCCATCCGTTACGGGCTGTCGCGCGACAGCGGCCTGCGCTACGAGCGCCACGTGGCCATCCTGTATCTGGAGGCGCGCAGCCAGCTCAGCCGCGGCCCGGCCGCGGCAGTGCCGGCGCTGCGCGCGCTCCATGACGTGGCGCCCGGCTATCGTGACGGCGCGGCCCGGCAGCTGCTGGTCGAACAACATACGGTCTGGGCAGAGTTGTTGCTGGCGCAAGGGGATGCCTGCGCCGCGCAGGAGCAGCTGCAGCAGGCCCTGACGCTGAAGGCCGACGCTGCGCTGGCGCAGCGCCACGCCGATGCCGGCCAGATCTGTCAGCAGGGGGCGCTGCCGCCCACTGCCGCTGCGCTGCCCGCGCAGCCGCCACCGGTCGGCGCGACGCTGATCGCGGGCGAGTATTTCACGGCGCCTGGCAGCGGCGGCTGAGGTGGCTCTCACAATGCGCTCATAGTTGACTCACAGGATTCTTACGCGCCGGTTCTACGCTTGGCAGCAAGTCGAATTTGGCTGACGTGCATGCTGGATCCTCCTTCCTCCATACGTTGTGAGACCGTGGAAGGCCAAATTCGCGGGCGAGCGGGCGACCGCCGCCAGTAGCGAAGCAGATCGTGCGCAGGTGTGTCCCCCCGCACAGCGCGCGGTCTGTTTTTTAACGGTCAGGCCTGTCGGCCAAACCAGCCCCCCTGGTGTTAACGGTCAGGCCTGTCGGCCAAACCAGCCCCCCTGGTGTTAACGGTCAGGCCTGTCGGCCAAACCAGCCCCCTGGTGTTAACGGTCAGGCCTGTCGGCCAAACCAGCCCCCTGGTGTTAACGGTCAGGCCTGCCGGCCAAACCAGCCCCCTGATGTTAACGGTCAGGCCGCCTGCCAAACCAGCCCCCTGGTGGGTCGGCGCCGGGCGCAACTGCTATACTCGCGCGCGGGCGGGAAGGAGCGCCCCAGGCATGCGCTACTATGAAGATCTGCAAGCGGGCCAGCGCATCCGTCACCGCCTGGCGCGCACGCTCACCGAAACGGACAACGTGCTCTTCTGCAGCCTGACGCTCAACCCGCAGCCGCTGCACCTCGACGAGACCTTTGCGCGCGAAACGCAGTACGGCCGCCGCATCATGAACGGCCTGTTCACGCTGGGGCTGGTGGTCGGCATCAGCGTGCCGGAGCTCAGCCAGGGCACGATCGTCGCCAACCTCGGCTACGAAAAGGTCGCGCACCCGCACCCGCTCTTCCCCGGCGACACGCTTTCGGTTGAGACGGAGGTACTGGCCAAACGCGAGAGTCGTTCGCGCCCCGGCGAGGGGCTCGTGACCCTGCGCCATTTCGGCCATAACCAGGACGGGGTGCTGTGCGTCGAGGTGACGCGCACGGCGCTCTTCCTCATGCGGCCACGGTGAGCGCGCGTCTCGCGGCCCTGCGCTACCGCGACTTCCGTCTGCTGTGGAGCGGCGAACTGCTGTCCACTACCGGCTCGCAGATGCAGACCTTCGCCATCAACTGGCACGTCTTTCAGCTGCTTAGCGGCCGCACGCTGACGCTGGAGCTGGCGGGGCAGGAGCTGGTGCTGGGGGCGGAGGCGCTGGGGCTGGGCGGGCTGGGGCTGGTGCGCATTCTGCCGATCATCCTCTTCTCGCTGCTGGGCGGCATGGCTGCGGACGCCTGGGACCGGCGGCGGCTGATGGTCATCACGCGCGTGCTGGCGGCCCTGCTCTCGCTGTGGCTGGCGCTGTTGACGCTGGGCGGCGGGGCGACGCTGGCGCTGATTTATCTGCCCGGGGCGCTGGCAGCCGGCCTGATGGCCTTTGACATGCCCGCGCGCCAGTCGCTGGTGCCGCATCTGGTGCGGCGCGAGCATCTGAGCAACGCCATCAGCCTCGAGATGCTGATCTGGCACATGGCCAACATCCTGGGGCCGGCGCTGGCGGGCGTGCTCATCGGCCTCAGCCAGGCGCAGGGCGCGCATTACAACGGACCCATCGGCATGGTTTACGCGCTGACCGCGGCGGGGATGCTGCTGGCGGCCGTCGCCATGGCGTTGCTGAAACAGCGCACTGCGTCGCAAGGCCGCAAGAGCATGAACCGCGGCGCCTTCATGGAGGGGCTGCGCTTCACTTTCCGCACGCGCATCATCCGCGGCACGATGCTGCTGGACTTCCTGGCGGTGTTCTTTGGCTCGGCGCGCACACTGCTGCCGCTGATCGCGGCCAACGTGCTGGGCCTGGGCGCGGAGGGTTACGGGCTGCTGGCGGCGGCCCAGCCGGTTGGCGCCTTCCTGGCCGGGGGCGTGCTGGCGCTGACGCGCGAGATCCGGCGTCAGGGGCTGGTGTTGCTGGCCAGCGTGGCGCTGTATGGCGTGGCGACCACGCTCTTCGGCCTCTCCACCAGCCTGGCGCTCTCGTGGCTGCTGTTCGCGCTGACCGGCGCCGGCGACACCGTCTCGTCGGTCATCCGCAACACCATCCGCCAGATGAACACGCCCGACCGCATGCGCGGCCGCATGAGCGGCGTGAACATGGCCTTCGCGACCGGCGGCCCGCAGCTGGGCGAGATCGAGGCCGGCCTGGTGGCGGCAGTGTTCGGCGCGCCCTTCGCCATCGTCTCCGGCGGCGTGGCGGCGCTGGCGCTGACGGCGGTGATCGCCCTGCGCTACCCGCGACTGCGGCGCTACACCAGCGCCAGCGCCAGTGCCTGAGCGCCCTGCGACTGGCATCGCGGCGCCTGCGGCAGTATGATGGCGTCATGACAGCCGTGGCGGCCGACGGAAGCCCGGAAACTCATCCGGCAGGAAAATCCATGTCCGCCTTTAACATCCGTAGCGTCGAACGGGACGATCGAAACTGGGTTCTTGAGTTCCTCGAGCAAAACCGTGGCTCGACGCGCGTCATCAGCCGGGGCCAGATCTGGCTGGCGCATTTGTTGCCGGGCTTCGCGGCCTTCGTCGGGGAGGAGCCGGTCGGCCTCGTCACCTGGCAGACAGAGGGAGCGGTTTGCGAAATCATGACCATCAACAGCCTGCGCGAGGGCATTGGCATTGGCACTGGTCTGCTGGGGGCGGTGAGCGCGGCCGCCGTGGCAGAGGGGTGCACGACGCTGCGGATGGTGCTGACCAACGACAACCTGCAAGCGCTGCACTTTTGCCAGAAACGCGGCTTTCGGCTGGCCGCGCTCTACCCGGGCTCGCTGGAGCAAGCGCGCAAGATCAAGCCCGACATCCCGCTTTTCGGCCAGAACGGCATCCCCCTGCGCGACGAGCTCGCGCTGCAACTTGTGTTGCAGGCCGGCGGGAAGGCCTGAAACGGGTGTATGAGCGCTACAAGACGCGGAGCGGGGATGGGGCCAGGCGAGGCATTGAAGTTCAACGAGGCGGAGTTGCGCGCCAACCGGGAAGGCCGCTTGGGCGTGCGCCAGCGCAACCGGGTCTTCGCGCGTCGGCGCCGGCTAATTTTCGCCCTGTTGCTGCTGACGCTGCTGATCGGGTTGCTGGCGGCCAGCGTCATCCTGGGCCTGTTGCCCGGCGCCACAGCGGAGGGTATCGTGCTGGCCCTGGGCGCCGAAGTCCTGACGGTGGGCCTCGCCTTCCTGGCGTGGAGCCTGTGGCAACGCTTTCGCGCGCGCCTCGCACCCGGCTTCGTATTGAGCGTCAGCGGGCCGGTGACCTGTTACGTGCTGCGGGAACGCCAGACGGACGCGCTCGGCGGCGCGCCGGGCACGCGCACCGGCTACTATCTGGGCGTGGCGGAGCTGGAGTTCGCGGTGTCGGAGGCGGTGCTGGCCGCCTTTGAGGACGGCGCAGTGTATACCTTTTACTATGTGGCGCGGCCCTTCACGCTGCTCAGCGCGGAGCCGGCGCCGGATGACGGGAGCCCATGAGCGACGAAACTTCGCTACAGACGAGGGCGGACAACAGTGACGACAAGCCGCAGGAGCTCCTGCGCGTAGGGGGGCTGAGCTACAAGTACGGCTCCTTCCACGCGCTGAGCGAGGTGTCCTTCAGCGCGGGCGCGGGCGAACTGATCGCCCTTGTCGGGCGCAACGGCGCCGGCAAGTCCACCCTGCTGCGCTGCATCGCCGGCTGGACGCGCGCCAGCGAGGGCGAGGTGCACATCATGGGCGCGCCCCTGGCGGAGAACGAGCGCCAGGCGCGCGAGCACGTGGTGCTGCTGCCGGATACGCCGCCCTTCTACGACGAGTTGACCGCCTGGGAGCATCTGCAGTTCGCGGCACAGTCACACGGCTGGCGCGACTGGGAGGACGAGGGCGAGGACCTGCTGGAGCGCTACGGCCTGTACAACAACCGCGAGGCCTTCCCCTTCTCCTATTCGCGCGGCATGCGCTACAAGCTGGCGCTGTGCATGGCGCTGCTGGTCGAGCCAAAAATCCTGCTGATGGACGAGCCGCTCGGCCCGCTGGACCCGGTCTCCGCCGACGAATTGTGGATCGAACTCAACCGCCACCGCAACGAGGGCATGACCATCCTGCTCAGCAGCCACCAGTTGCCGCAGGAAGCCTGGCCTGACCGCTATCTCATCATGGAGCAGGGCGAGCTCATCAGCCAGGGCACGCCGGACGAGCTGCGCGCTTCGCTGGGGCTGGGCAATGACGCGCCGCTGACCCTGGACAGTATGCTGCGCGCAGCCCTGCGTCGGCGCAAACCCCCGCGGAAGGCCGATGACGCCGCTGCCACTGACTGATCTGCGCATCCTTTTCGGCCTGCGCTGGCGCCAGTTCCGCTCCGGCGCGGTCTACTGGTTGCGCCTGCTGGGCTACGACTCGCAGGCGCGCTCGTGGATGCAGCGCGTCTACGTGCTGTATCTGCTGGGCATCGGCTCGATCTGGTTCTTCGCCATGTGGGCCTGGGGCTACGAAGGCGCCAGCGCCCTCGGGCAATCGCTCGAGCGGCAGAGCCTGGCGGACTTTCTGCAGCGCATCCCGCCGGCCGTTTTGCTGTTGCAGGTGTGGGCCATGATGGCCTCCCTGCGCAGCACGCCGCTCAAGCTCAGCTTCGCCGACATGGCCTGGATCGTCGGCTCGCCGCTGGCGCGTTCGGTGCCGGTGCTGCCGGGCTTCATCCGCCAGGTGCTGTCGCGCAGCATCGTCTTCGGCGCCATCTGGGCCTTGCTGACCGTGCTGCTGCGCGGCCCGGTGGCGCCCGCCCGGGCGGCGGACAGCCTGCGCGTGGTGCTGGTGGTCGCGTTGCTGGTGCTGCTGACCTGGTCGCTGGCGTGGCTACTGGGCATCCTGCGCCTGGTGTATCCACAGGTCAGCCGCTGGCCCGGGCTGTGGCTGACGCCGCTGCTGCTGCTGGGGGTGGCGCAAGTGGTGCCGGACCTGCTGCTGTGGCCGGGGCGCCTGCTGGTGTTGAGTCTTTACGACATGGCGCCGCTGTGGACGCTGGCGGCGATTGGCTTGATGGCGGCGGGGCTGGTGGCCAGCTTCGTGCTGCTGGGGGCGCGCATCAACATGATTCAGGCGGCTGACGAGAGCGTGGTATACGCGCGCCTGGCGGCGCTGGGCCTGCTCGCCTGGCGCATGCCGGATTTACAGCTGCGCATTCGCATGCAGCAGTCGCGCGCCGGCCAACGGCCGCGTTTGCGCATGCCGCGCGTTTACGGCCGGCGCGCCATGTTCATACGCTCGGCCATTGCCGGCCTGCGCCACCCCTCGCTGATGCTGATCAACGCGCTGTGGGGCGCGGGCATGACCTGGGCGGCGGCATTGATCCTGGTCAACGAGCTGCCGGTGCCGCTGTGGATTGGCTGGCTGCTGGTCGCCGGCATCGCGCCGCCGGTCGGCCTGCACTACACCTTCCGCCGCGACGTGCAGGAGCCCTTCCTGCGCCAGTTCCTGCCGCTCGACGGCTTTCAGATCTTCTTCGCCGACGTGCTGCTGCCGCTGGGCTTCCTGGCGGTTGGCGCGCTGATCGTCTGGTTCCTGCAGCCCCTGCCGCCCTTGCTGCTGCTGACGGGCGCCGTCTACATCCCGTTACTGGGCCTGCTGCTGGCGCTGTGCGGCGCGGCTGCGATGACCTCAACGCGCGAGCTGCAGACGCGGCTGCTGGGCACCGCGGCCAGCTTCGGCATTGCGCTGGTGCTCTCGATGTTGCTGGGCACGCCGCTGGCCGGCCTGGTAGTGGTCTGCGTCTCGATCGCGCTGCTGGGCGGCATCCTGATGCAGCACGCGTAGGGACTACGGCAGTTCCGGCCGGTATACGCTGATGGTGACAAAACCGTCCGGACGCGGCAGATCTGCCAGGGTTTGAAGCTGAATCGAATGGACGTCCGTCACCGGCACGAGACCGCGCTCTTCGAAGATCACGAGATAATTCGCCTGCGCTTGCGCCAGCGCGCTGACATGGGCGTCCAGCCCCGCGCCGCTGCCGGCTGGCGTCATGATGCGCGGGCAATCCAGCGCGATGCGCTCCGCCTCCGGCAACACCCGCAGGTAAAGCCCGAGTGTGTCGCACTGGGCGATGACGCCGGTGACGGCCAGGGTCCCCTCGACCTGGCGCGCTTCCTGCGCCAGCAGGGCGGCCAGTTCGGGAATCATCGTTCCGGCCGAATCCGCCATGATGTACTCATAGGAGTCCGTGCGAGGCAACGTCAAGTCAGTCGGTGTGTACCAGGCCGTCTGCAGGAAGGGCAGCGCCAGCGTCACCAGCCACAGCGCCAGCGCCAGCCAGGGCAACTGCGTCAGAGCCGGCGTACGCAGCCGCTTGCGCAGGACGATCAACCCGCCGACGCAAAGCAGCAGGGCCGGCGGCAGGGCCAACAGCCAGTAGCGCATGGACAGCTGGTTACTGCCACTCAGGGTTACCGCGAAGAATGCCAGCAGGCTGGCCAATGCCAGTAGACCGGCACGCCGCGGCCGCGTCAGCAGGGCGAGGAGCATCAGCAAGCCGGCCAGCACCAGGGGCAACGCACCGAAGTAGATCACCAGACCCTGCAGCAGAAACGAACTGTTGTCGAGCAGACGGCGGAACATGCTGCCGGTTTCTACGGCAGCACCACCGATGCGCCAGGCCGCGCCCAGAAAGTCGATATTGCGCAGGCGCAGCAACGCCAGCAGGGGCAGCCATAGCGCCAGCGACGTCCCGTAGATTTGGACCAGTGTGCGCCGGCGTTCGCGCCAGGTTTGCCTGTGCGGCAAGAGCGCGAGAGCCAGCAGCGGCAGGGGCAGCAGGGCGAGGGCCGTCGCCTTGGTCATAATGACTGCCGCCAAAGCCGCGCCCGCCAGCAGGGACGCGCCACGCTGCGGGCGAGCCTGTGTGCGTTCCAGCGCCAGCAGCAGCAGGGCCAGCGGGGTAACAAGCTGTGCATCCGGCAGCGCCATGCGCTCGAAGAAGAAGTGCATGGGCGCCATGGCCAGCAGCAACCCGGTCGGCACGGTTGCCTGGGGGCCGAAGAGCCGCCGCGCCAGGGCCAGCAGGGCCGCCATACCCGGCAGGGCAAACAGCAGCGTGGCAACGCGCAGCAGCCAGGGATTCAGCGGCGGCACGAAAAGGGCCGACCACCATATGCCCAGCAGCTTGCTCTCCCGGCCAAACCACAGCACATGGCCCTGCCACGCGGATTCCGCCCGCCCCGCCAGCAGAGTCTCGTCGCCGAATAGCGGCAGGGCCAGCAGGTTGTGCAGGCGCAGCGCGAAATGGAGCAGGAGCAGCACGACCATCACGGCCAGCGTCTGTGTGCGGCTCACGAAACGTCTGCGCGCCTACGCAGCCAGAGGGCGACGAGCAGCGCGCCGCTCCAGTTGAGCGCCAGGTCCAGCGCCGAGAGGCCGCGGTCCGGCACGAAGGTCTGGGCCAGCTCGGTCAGCAGCCCGCAGGCCAGGGCGATGCGCAGTGCGGGCCGGATCTGCGCGAGCGCACGCCACCACAACCAGGTCATCACGGCGAAGCAGACGAAGTGGCCGAGGTTGAGCAGCAGGACGACGGGCGGGCTGTGGTCGCCCGCGGCAGCGGGACCGACGAGTGGGTCCCTGCCGGGTTGCAGGAGGAGCAGGCAGACGAGGAGAGTCCAGGCGACGGCCAGAACACTGCGCCAAGGGGAATATTGAGCGTAACGGGTCAGCATGGAGCCACTATAACCGTCGCCTGGTTTGCAAGACAAAGGGAGGAGGTTAAGATATTGTTGCGCATGTGACAAACAGAGGAGGTGCGCCGACAGCAAAGCGATACGTTCCGCAGTAGTAATAGAACCACGCGATCGAAATAGATTTGAGGAGAGGGAAAATGAACCAGAAACTGAGTCGGCGCGACATGCTGAAGGGCACGGCCGCCGGCGCGGCCGGGCTGGCGGCGGGCCTCGCGCCTGGCGCGATCCTGGCCTCGGCACCGTCACAGGACACGGTGACACTGCGTTTCCATCAGCGGATAAAGGCCTGGACGCCGGTAGTTGAGAACTTCAAGGAGCTGTTCCCCGGCACCGAGGTCGAGTTCATCAACGTCAGCGGTATCGACGATGAAGAGGTCGCCAGCAAGACCCTGACGCTGCTGGCCTCCGGGCAGCCGCTGGACGCGGGCAAGGCCTCGACCGAGGTGACCGCGCTCTACGCCGGCGAGGGCATCGCCGCCCCGCTCACCGAGCGCGTGCTGGATGCGAAGGAGGAACTGGCCGAGTACTTCTCGGACATGGCGCCGATCCTGCCCGAGACCATGCTGTGGGAAGGCGACCTCTACGAGCTGCCGGATGGTTGCAACGCTCCCAACATGTTCATAAACGTGAACATGCTGAACAAGGCGGGCCTGGACATGCCGCCGGCGGACTGGACCAAGGACGACTTCGTTGAGTATGCCAAGGCCACGACCAACGTCGGTGGCGAGGAGACCTTCGGCTACGGCTGGCCCATCCGCATCTGGGGCAGCTGGGGCCCGTGGCACTACGTCAACGATACCAACTTCCTGACCGAGGAACGCGCGCCGGGTGGCGAGTGGTTCTGGGAGACCTTCTACGCGGACAACGACGACGTGGGTCACCGCGGCGGCGGTTTCCGCTGGCCCGCGGCCAACGCCAACCACCCCAACATGGTCGAGGCGCTGGAGTTTGTCGTCTCGCTGACCGCCGACGGCCTGGCGCCGGGCATCGAACTGGGCGGCGGTTCCTCGCTGGAGGGGCTCTTTGTCTCCGACAGGATCGCCATGACACCGGCCGGCGGCTTCTGGGCCGGTGGCTTGCACAACGAGGGTATGGAGAAGGGCAGCTATGACGTGCAGTACTGGCCGAAGTGGAAGTCGCAGCGGCACCAGCTGGGCGTCGGCGGCAACTGGCTCTCCAGCTTCAGCACCGGCGTGGCCGTCGACCGCATGTGGGAACTGCTCAAGTTCTCCGTCAAGCGAGAGCAGATGCTCGCCCTTGATGGCCGCTACCGTCCGGTGATGACGACCACACCGGTGCGTCGCTCGATGGTCGAGGAGTCGGCCTATGAGCCCAGCGGCCCGGCCAACTGGAAGGTGTTCTACGACACGATCGACCGGCCGGACACCTACCCGATCCCGTCGCCACCGGAAGCCAGTGGCATGACCGGCATCCACAATCGCGCCATCGGTCTGGCCGTCTCCGGCGAGATGTCGCCGCAGGCCGCGCTGGACCAGGCGCAGGCGGAACTGGAAGCGCTCTTCCTCCGCACCCGCGGCTCGTAAGCGCAGCCGCTGCGGCGGATCGTGCAGCAACAGGGGGAGCCGCTCATGACTCCCCCTTCACATTAACCAGCCAGGAGCAAGCTGTCGCCGGCAGGGCCAGCGCAAGGACGGGTCAGCGTCCACGCGAAGGCGAGGGTGACGCGTGCAGGTGAATGCAGCGGTGTGCGGGACAGCATGTAGACAACCATGCACGCAGGAGAGTTTGTATAATATGAGGGAGGGGTGTTAGGCTGTGCCGCACATGCAGGCAGAGGTGAGGTGCGCCGACAGCAAAGCGGAACGGAAAGTAGAAGTAGAACCACACGATCGAATAGAGATTTGGGAGAGGAAAAATGAACCAGAAACTGAGTCGTCGCGACATGCTGAAGGGCACGGCCGCCGGCGCTGCCGGGCTGGCTGCGGGACTCGCGCCTGCCATGACCCTGGCCTCGGCGCCCGCGCAGGACACGGTGACGCTGCATTTTCATCAGAACATAGGCCGCTGGACGCCGGTGGTTGAAAACTTCCAGGACCTGTTCCCCGGCACTGTGGTCGAATTCATCAACGTCACCGGCATCGACGATGAAGAGGTCGCCAGCAAGACGCTGACGCTGCTGGCCTCCGGGCAGCCGCTGGACGCGGGCAAGGCCTCGACCGAGGTGACCGCGCTCTACGCCGGCGAGGGCATCGCCGCCCCGCTCACCGAGCGCGTGCTGGATGCGAAGGAGGAACTGGCGGAGTACTTCTCGGACATGGCGCCGATCCTGCCCGAGACGATGCTGTGGGAAGGCGACCTCTACGAGCTGCCGGATGGTTGCAACGCGCCCAACATGTTCATAAACGTGAACATGCTGAACAAGGCGGGCCTGGACATGCCGCCGGCGGACTGGACCAAGGACGACTTCGTTGAATATGCCACGGCCATGACCAACGTCGGTGGCGAGGAGACCTTCGGCTACGGCTGGCCGATCCGCATCTGGGGCAGCTGGGGCCCGTGGCATTACGTCAACGATACCAACTTCCTGACCGAGGAACGCGCGCCGGGCGGCGAATGGCTCTGGGAGACTTTCTACGCGGATAGCGACAACGTGGCGCATCGCGGCGGCGGCTTCCGCTGGCCCGAGGCCAACGCCAACGACCCCTTGATGGTCGAGGCGCTGGAATTCGTCGTCTCGCTGACCGCCGACGGTCTGACGCCGAGCATCGAACTGGGCGGCGGTCAGTCGCTGAGTGGCCTCTTCCTCTCCGACAAGGTTGCCATGACGCCGGCCGGCGGCTACTGGGCCGGTGGCTTGCACAACAACGGGATGGAGAAGGGCGAATTTGACGTGCAGTACTGGCCGAAGTGGAAGTCGCAGCGGCACCAGCTGGGCGTCGGCGGCAACTGGCTTTCCAGCGTCACCGACAATGGCGACCGCATGTGGGAACTGCTCAAGTTCTCCGTCAGGACAGAACAGATGCTCTCCCTTAAGGGCCGCTACCGTCCGGTGATGTCGACCACACCGGTGCGTCGCTCGATGGTCGAGGAGTCGGCCTATGAGCCCAGCGGCCCGGCCAACTGGAAGGTCTTCTACGACACGATCGACCGGCCGGACACCTACCCGATCCCGTCGCCGCCGGAAGCCAGTGGCATGACCGGCATCCACAATCGCGCCATCGGTCTGGCCATGTCCGGCGAGATATCGCCGCAGGCCGCGCTGGACCAGGCGCAGGTGGAGCTGGAAGCGCTCTTGGCCCGCAGCCGCGGCGGATAGGCGCGGCCGCTACAGCGGACCGTGCAGCAACAGGGGGAGCCGCTCATGGCTCCCCCTTCACATTAAACCAACCAGATCAATCGATAGCCGGCAAGGCCAGCGCAAGGGGCGAGCAAGGCCCGCGCTGCCGCGATCCTCGCGCGCGCGGGCGAATGCAGCGGTGTGCGAGGTGGCATGCCGACAACCATCCACGCAGAAAAGTTGATATAATATGAGGGAGGGATGTTACGCTGTGCCGCACATGCAGGCAGAGGGGAGGTGCGCCGACAGCAAAGCGGCACGGAAAGTAGTAATAGAACCACACGATCGATATAGAGTTTTGGGAGAGAAGATATGAACCACAATCTGAGCCGTCGTGACATGCTGAAGGGCACGGCCGCCGGCGTGGTCGGGCTGGCGGCGGGCCTGGCGCCTGCCGCGGCGCCCGCGCAGGATGCCGTCATACTGCGCTTCTCGGAGAACGAGTCGCGCTGGACGCCGGTGGTTGAAGCCTTTGCCGAACTGTTCCCCGGCACCGAGGTTGAGTTCCTCAACATCACCGGCATCGACCATGAAGAGGTCGCCGCCAAGATCCTGTCGCTGCTGGCCTCCGGGCAGCCGCTGGACGCAGGCTACGCCGCGACCGAGGCGACCGTGCTTTACGCCGGTCAGGGCGTCGCCTCGTCGATGACCGAGCGCGTGATGGATAACGCGGACGAGCTGCAGGAATACTTCTCGGACATGGCGCCGATTCTGCCCGAGACGATGCTGTGGGAAGGCGACATCTACGAGTTGCCCGCGCGTTTCAATTCGCCCAACATGTACTTCAACGTGAACCTGCTGGAGAAGGCGGGCCTGGAAGTGCCGGGGGCGGACTGGACCAAGGATGACTTCGACGAGATGTGCACGGCCCTGACCAATGTCGGTGGCGAGGAGACCTTCGGCTACGCCTGGGTCAACCGTCTCTGGGGCAGCTGGGGCCCGTGGTACTTCGTCAACGACACCAACTTCCTGACCGAGGAACGCTCGCCCGGCGGTGAATGGTTCTGGGAGACCTTCTATTCGGACAACGACAGTGTGTCGTATCGCGGCGGCGGTTTCCGCTGGCCGGAGCCCAACGCCAACCACCCCAACATGGTCGAGGCGCTGGAGTACGTCGTGTCGCTGACCGAACAGGGCAAGGCGCCGGGCATTGCGCTGGGCGGTGGTGCCGAGTTGCAGGGCATCTTCGTCGGCGACAAACTGGGCATGACGCCGGCCGGCGGCTTCTGGGCCGGTGGCCTGATCAACGCCGGTTTGGAAAAGGGCATGTTCGACGTGCAGTTCTGGCCGGCCTGGAAATCGCAGCGGCACCAGCTGGGCGTCGGCGGCCGCTGGATCTTCACCGGCAGCCAGAACCCGGACCGCATGTGGGAACTGCTCAAGTTCTCGATCAGGACCGAGTCGATGCTCATGTTCAAGGACATGTTCCGTCCCCTGATGCGGACCACACCGGTGCGTCGTTCGATGGCCAACGCCGAGGCCTACGAGCCCAGCGGCCCGGCCAACTGGCATGTCTTCTACGACACGGTGGACCGGCCGGACACGGGCCCGATCCCGGCGCCGCCGGAAGCCAACGCCGTCACCGGCATCCACACGCGTTACACCGGACTGGCCCTCTCCGGCGAGCTCTCGCCGCAGGATGCGCTGGACCAGGCGCAGGTGGAGCTGGAAGCGCTCTTCGCCCGCACCCGCGGCTCGTAAGCGCAGCCGCTGCAGCGGACCATGTGTCAACAGGGGGAGCCGGTCATGGCTCCCCCTTCACTTTAACCAACCAGACCAGTAGATAGCCGGCAGGGCCGGCGCAAGGAACGGTCAGTGTCCTTGCGCTGGCGAGAGTCGCGCGCGGGCGAATGCAGCGGGGATGCGCGACAGCATGCCGACAACCATGTACGCAGGAGAGTTGGTATAATTTGAGGGGGTGTTACACTGGGTTGCACATGTGAGAACAGGGGAGGTGCGCCGACAGCAAAGCGGCACGGAAAGTAGTAATAGAACCACACGATCGAACAGAGATTTGGGAGAGAATAAATGAGTCACAATCTGAGTCGTCGTGACATGCTGAAGACCACGGTCGCCGGCGCCGCCGGGCTGGTGGCGACTGCCGCCGGCGGCGCGACGCTGGCCTCCGCGCCCAGGCAGGATGCCGTGCTAATCCGCTGGCAACAGAACGAGGCGCGCTGGTCGCCGATCGTCGATGCTTACAACGAACAGGCCGCTGTCCCGGTCGAAGTGGAGTTCATCAACATCACCGGCATCGACCACGAGGAAGTCGCCAGCAAGATGCTTTCGCAACTGGCCTCCGGCCAGCCTTTCGATGGCGGCTACGCCGCGACCGAGGCCACCCAGGTCTACGCCGGCCAGGGGGTGGCCGCGTCACTGACCGAGCGTGTGCTGGATGACGCGGATGAGCTGCAGGAGTTCTTTGACGACGTGGCGCCGATCCTGCCCGAGACCATGCTGGTGGAGGGCGACCTCTACGAGTTGCCCGAGGCCTGCAACGCGCCCAACCTGTATTTAAACGTCACCTTTTGAACAAGGCCGGCCTTGAGATGCCGCCGGCGGACTGGACCAAGGACGATTTCCACGAATACGCCAAAGCCCTGACCAACGTCGGCGGCGAGGAGACCTTCGGCTACAACTGGGTCAATCGCCTCTGGGGCGGCTGGGGCATGTGGTACTTCGTCAACGACAGCAACATCCTGGTCGAGGAGCGCGCGCCGGGCGGCGAATGGTTCTGGGAGACCTTCTACTCGGAAAACGACACGGTCGCGCATCGCGGCGGCGGTTTCCGCTGGCCGGCGCCGCAGGCCAACCATCCTGGCGTGGTCGAGGCGCTGGAGTTTGTCGTTTCGCTGACCGCCGACGGACTGGCGCCGGGCATCGAGATGGGCGGCGGCAGATCGCTGACGGGCCTGTTCATCTCCGACAGGCTGGGCATGACGCCCGCCGGCGGCTTCTGGGCCGGTGGTCTGCACAACGACGGCATGGAGTATGGCGCCTTCGACGTCCAGTTCTGGCCGCAGTGGAAGACGCAGCGTCATCAGCTGGGCGTTGGCGGCAACTGGCTTTTCACCGGCAGCCCCAACCCTGACCACATGTGGGAGCTGTTCAAGTTCTCCATCAGGCGTGAAGTCCAGCTGCACGTGGACAATCGTTACCGGCCGGTGCCGACCACTACGCCGGCGCGCCGTTCGATCGCGTCCGAGGAAACCTACTCCATCTCCGGCCCGCCCAACTGGAAGGTTTTCTACGATACGCTGGATCGTCCCGACACCGGCCCGATCCCGGCGCCGCCGCAGGCCAACGCCATCACCAACATCTATACCCGCTACACCGGTCTGGCCGTCTCCGGCGAGATGTCGGCGCAGGTAGCGATGGACCAGGCGCAGGCGGAAATGGAAGCGCTCTACGCCCGCACCAGCTAACCCGCGCGGCCGCACCAGAGGCCGCTACGCAACCAGGGGGAGCCGGTCATGGCTCCCCCTTCACAATTAACCAGCCAGCAGGCACAATCTGTAGCCGGCAGGATCAGCGCAGGGGACGAGCAAGGCCCGCGCTGCGGCGATCCTTGCACACGCGGGCGAATGCAGCGGGATGCGGGAGTGCATGCAGTCCAATATGTCCGCTGGCAACCTTGCGCAACGGGGGCGAGCTTGTTATGCTACGCTTCGCAATTGTGAAGGACTATCGGGGAGGTGCGCCGGACGAGAGCGATGAAACATAGTGGTTTGGTCGTACCTGTTTCGAGAGAAAGGTTATAGAGGAGAGAGAATGAGTAACAATCTGAGTCGTCGTGACATACTGAAGGGCACGGCCGCCGGTGCAGCCGGGCTGGCAGCGGGCCTCGCGCCTGCCGCGACCCTGGCCTCGGCACCGTCGCAGGATGTCATCCAGATCCGTTGGTCGCAGAACGAGACGCGCTGGACGCCGGTCGTCGACAATTACAACGAGATAGCCGATACGCCGGTGGAGATCGAGTTCCTCAACATCACCGGCATCGACCACGAGGAAAGGGCCTCGAAGATCCTCAATCTGCTGGCCGCCGGTCAGCCGCTGGACGCGGGCTACGCCGCGACCGAGGCGACGGTACTTTACGCCGGCCAGGGCGTCGCCGCGTCGCTCACCGAGCGCGTGAAGGACGCGGCCGACGAGTTGGCCGAATACTTCGCGGACATGGCGCCGATCCTGCCCGAGACCATGCTGTGGGAGGGCGACCTCTACCAGTTGCCGGATGGTTGCAACGCGCCCAACATGTACTTCAACCTGAACGTTCTGGAACTGGCGGGCCTGGAAATGCCGCCGGCGGACTGGACCAAGGACGACTTCCACGAGTACGCCGTGGCCACGACCAACGCAGGTGGTCAGGAAACCTTCGGCTACGCCTGGACGAACCGTCTGTGGGGCAGCTGGGGCCCGTGGTACTTCGTCAACGACAGCAACTTCCTGACCGAGGAGCGCGCGCCAGGTGGTGAATGGTTCTGGGAGACCTTCTATTCGGACAACGACACGGTATCGCATCGCGGCGGCGGTTTCCGCTGGCCGGAGCCCAACGCCAACCACCCCAACACGGTCGAGGCGCTGGAGTACGTCGTCTCGCTGACCGCCGACGGCTATGCGCCTGGCATTGAGATGGGCGGCGGTTCCTCGCTGCAGGGTCTCTATGTCTCTGACAAACTGGCGATGACGCCCGCGGGCGGTTTCTGGGCCGGCGGTCTGATCAACGCCGGCATGGAGAAGGGCACCTTCGACGTGCAATTCTGGCCGCAGTGGAAATCGCAGCGGCACCAGCTGGGCGTCGGCGGCAACTGGATCTTCACCGGCAGCCCCAACCCCGATGCCATGTGGAACCTGCTCAAGTTCTCCGTCAAGCGGGAGCAGATGCTCAGCCTCAAGGACCGTTTCCGCCCCTTGATGAGGACCACGCCGGTGCGTCGTTCGATGGCCAGCGAAGAGTCCTACGCGCCCAGCGGCCCGGCCAACTGGCGTGTCTTCTACGACACGCTGGATCGTCCGGACACGGGTCCGATCCCGGCGCCGCCGGAAGCCAACGCCGTCACCAACATTCATACCCGTTTCACGGGTCTGGCCGTCTCCGGCGAGCTGTCGGCGCAGGAAGCGATGGACCAGGCGCAGGCGGAGCTGGTAACGCTCTTCGCCCGCACGCGCTAGACTTGTCTGGCCGGTACACCGGTCTGAGTACAACAGGGGGAGCCGGTTATGGCTCCCCCTCACACAAACCAACAGGATATATTTATGGCCAGCGAGACCATTGAAACCAGAGAGCGACGGGGCAGCCTGCTCGGCTGGTTCCGGGCGGACACCTTTAAGGGGGTGCGGCGCCAGCGCGCCATCCTCGGTTACCTGTTTTTGCTACCGACTTTCATCGGCCTAGCAGTCTTCGTCGTCGGCCCGATGCTTGTTTCCTTTGGCCTCAGCTTTTATCGCTGGAACATTTTCAAACCGCCGGATCCCACCGGCATCGCCAACTTCCAGCGCCTGCTGACGGATTCACGCCTGCCCGGCATTTATGGCAACACCATGATGCTGGTGGTGGGCACGGTAGTCATCACCCAGGTGCTGGCCGTGGCCCTGGCGCTGGGCGTCACCAATATACGCAACCGCAAACTCGCCTACTTCCTGCGCACCTCCTGGTTCCTGCCGGTGCTGATGTCCGGCGCGGCCGTCGGGGTGACGCTGTCCTATCTCTTCCAGCGCGAGTTCGGCCCCATCAACTATTACCTGGGCCTGCTGGGAATCGAGCGCGTGCCCTGGATGACGTCCGCCAGAACGGTGATGTGGACCATCATCATCACCGCCGTCTGGAAGCATCTGGGCTTTACTTTCATCATTTATCTCGGCGGGGTCACCAATATCCCGCGGGAGATTCTGGACGCGGCCGACGTGGATGGAGCGCAGGGCTGGCGCCGCCTGTGGACGGTGACGCTGCCATTGATCAGCCCAACCATCCTTTTCGCCACGGTGACCGACGTCATCCGCGCCATGCAGATCTTCGACGAACCCCAGATCATGACGCGCGGCGGACCGGGCGATGGCAGCCGCACGGCCGTGATGTACATGTACGAGGTGGCCTTCAAGGAACAGGAGTTCGGCTACGGCTCCTCGATCGCCATCACCCTGTTCACCGCCATCCTGATCGTCACCGGAGTCCAGTTCCTGCTCAGCCGGCGCTGGGTCTTCTACGGGTAGGGGCAGCCAATGACCAGCACATCCACGACTCCCGTCATAGAACGGCACACCGTCAACCCGCTGGACAGGCCATGGGGCCACTGGCTCCAGATGGCCTTCCTGATTGCCATCGGCATATTGACACTGATGCCGCTGATGTGGGTGATCGCGACCTCCTTCCGCACGCTGCGGGATTCCTTCACCGTGCCGCCGGTGTGGATACATTTCGACTTTGATTTCAGCAACTATCAGGACGTCTTCGATTCCATCCCCTTCCTGAACATGACCAAGAACAGCTTCATGTACGCCGGTGGCGCCGTGCTGGGCACGGCGGTGACGGCCGCGCTGGCGGGCTACGCCTTCGCGCGCCTGCAGTTCCGCGGCCGCGACGCGCTGTTCTGGGTGGTGCTCTCGACGATGATGGTGCCGGGTCAGATGACCATCATCCCGGTCTACATCCTGATGGGCGTGAAATATCTGAACCTGGTCAACACCATCTGGTCGCTGATAGTCCCCTCGCTGTTCACGGCCTTCGGCACTTTCCTGCTGCGCCAGTACTTCCGCCAGATTCCGGCCGATTATGAGGAGTCGGCGATTATTGATGGCGCCAACCAGTGGCAGATCTTCCGCCGCATCTACCTGCCGCTGGCCGCGCCGGGCATCGCCATCCTCAGCATCCTGACCTTCAACGGCCGCTGGAACGATTACTTCACGCCGCTGGTCTTCATCAACTCGCAGCACGCCATGCCGATCACCATGGGCATCGTCGAGTTGCAGGGCGAATGGAGCACCGGCAGCATTTCGGTCGTTTTTGCCGGCATTGTGCTGAGCGTGATCCCGGTCATCGTGATTTACATCTTCGGCCAGCGCTATCTGCTGGAAGGCCTGATGATGGGCGGCATCAAGGGCTGAGCTGAAGCCAGGGAGCGCAACATGAGCATGTTCCATCGACCCGCCGACGGCATCGTCGGCGATGTCATCCCGTTTTACTGGCAGAGCCTGTATCACGCCTTCTACCTGAAGGCGCCGCTGCCGCCGCGGCGCGAGGGCGCCTTCCACACCCCATGGGCGCATCTGGTCTCGCGCGATCTGGCGCACTGGGAGGAATGGCCGGAGGCTATCGGCCCTGGCGGCAGGCCCGGCGACGCCGACGAAATCAGCTGCTTCACCGGCTCGGTCATCGAGAAGGACGGCCTGTTCTACATGTTCTATACGGGCTTCGCCGGCCGGGACAAGCCGCAGACCGTCTGTCTCGCCACCAGCGAAGACCTGCGCAGCTGGCACAAGGACCCGCGCAACCCGCTGATCGTGGCCGACCCGCGCTGGTACGAGGCGCTTGACTGGCGCGATCCCTTCCCCTTCTGGAACGAGGAGGCCGGCGAGTACTGGATGTTGCTGGCGGCGCGCGAACTGGAAGGGCCGGATAACCGCCGCGGCTGCCTGGCGCTGATGACCTCGACCGACCTGCTGGAGTGGACCGTGCAGCCGCCCTTCTGGGCGCCGCGCCTCTACTTCACGCACGAATGCCCCGATCTCTTCCGCCACAACGGACAGTGGGTGCTGGTCTATTCCACCTTCAGCGAGCGCAACATCACGCACTTTCGCGTTAGCGATTCGCTGGCGGGCCCGTGGCGCGCGCCGCACAACGACGGCTTCGATGGCCGCGCCTACTACGCCGCCAAGACCGCCGGTGATGGCCAGCGGCGCTTCGTCTTCGCCTGGGACCCCACGCGCGAAGACAACAGGGATAGCGGCAAGTGGGAATGGGGCGGCGACATGGTCGTTCACGAGGTCACGGACGAGCTGGGCGTGAAGCCGGTGCCGGCCCTGCTGGAGTGCTTTGGCGAGCCACGCGCGACGAGCTTCGAGCCCCTGTTCGGCAACTGGAACATGGCCGACGGCAAGTACCGCGCGGCCTACAGCGACGGCTTCTCGGCTGCCAGCCTGGGCGAGTTGCCGCCGGTCGCAGCGCTGTCCGCCAGCATTCGCTGCGACGCGCAGACGCGTTCCTGCGGCCTGCTGCTGCGCACGGACGCGGCGCTCGAGAATTACTATCAGGTGCGCTGGGAACCGGCTGCACGCCGCCTGGTGTTTGACCGCTGGCCGCGCCCGGGTGACGAGCCCTTCATACTGGAGCGGCCGCTGGGCGATTGCGAGCAGCTGGAGTTGCGCGTACTGATCGAGGGCAGCGTGGTGGTCATCTATGCCAACGACGAGGTGGCGCTGACCTGCCGCATGTATGATCATGAGGCGGGCGCCTGGGCCCTCTTCGTCAACGAGGGCCAGGCGACTTTCAGTGACGTCAGCTGTGCGGCCGGCTGAATTGTACTGCCGGGAAGCGGAGGATTGATGCGGCGACAGGAGAGCAGACCTTGATGGACTCACTCAACATCATGCAGGGCAAGAAAGGCGAGGGCCTGAAGGGCAAGGGCACGCCGCGCGTGATCTTTCAGCCGCGCACCAGCAACGCCCTGCGCGACGGCATCAGCCAGTTGGCCAGCGCGATCCGCCCCACGCTGGGCCCTTCCGCCGGCACGGTCGCCATCGATTACATCATGAGCGAAAAGGGCCGGCCGGAGCTGCTGGACAGCGGCGGCGTGATTGCGCGGCGCATCATCGAGCTGGAGAACAGCAGCGCGGACATGGGCGCCATGCTGTTGCGCGCCATGGTCTGTCGCCAGCATGACGATATCGGCGACGGCACGGCCACGGCCACGGTGCTCTTCGAGGCCATTTACATTGCCGGTCTGCGCTACATTGCCGCGGGCGGCAACGGCATGCGCCTGCGTTATCACCTCGAAAAACTGCTGCCGCTGGTGCTGGCCGAACTGGAGCGCCAGACTTTCGCCATCGAGAGCCGCGAAGACTACGCGCGGATCGCCGAGTCGCTTTCGCATGACCCGCCGATGGCCGAACTGATGGGCGAAATCTTCGACGTCATTGGCGAATACGGCCAGCTGGACGTCCGCAAGGACAATACACGCGGGCTGCGTCGTGAGTACGTCGAGGGGATGTACTTCAACAGCGGCCTGTTCTCGCGCGTACTGATGAACGACCAGGTGGTGAAGCGCGCCGAATTGCTGGACCCCCATGTCTTCATTTGCGATTTCACGATCGAGGACCCGCGCGAACTGTTCCCGGTGATCGAGACCGCGGTGGACGCAAAGATCAAGTCGCTGGTGATCTTTGCGCGGGGCATGAACGAGGCGGCCATGTCGCTGGTGCATGCGGCCAACCGGCCTGGCAAGTTCCAGGCGCTGGCTGTCAAGATTCCCGACCCCAACCCCAATCTTCGTAACGACGCCATTGAGGACCTGGCGGTGCTCACCGGCGCGACGCCCATGCTCAAGGTGATGGGCGATACACTCGCCGCGGTGACGCCGGCGCATTTCGGCCGCGTACGCCGCCTGTGGGCCACGGCGCACCAGTTCGGTCTGCACGGCCCGCGCGGCAATCCACGTCAGTTACGCACCCATTTGTTGCGACTGGAAGAGCGTTTCCGCAGCGAGGAAGACAAGGATGAGCGCGATCGGCTGGAGGCGCGTATCGGCAAGCTGATGGGCGGCTCGGCCACACTGTGGGTCGGCGGTTCCACCGAGCCGGAGATCGAGATCCGCAAGAGTCTGGCGGAGCGCGCAGCAAGTTCGGTGCGCATGGCGCTGCGCGAGGGTGTGCTGCCGGGTTGCGGTCTGGCACTGATAAACGCGCGCCCCATGCTGGAGGAACGTCTGGCCGCGGCGACCGAAACAGACGAACGTGCGGCCATCGGCATCCTGCTGGATGCCCTGGTGGTACCGACGCGCACCATCTACGAGAACGCGGGCCATGACGCCAGCGAGGTGATGGCCAAACTGTCCTTTGCCCCGCCTGGCTCAGGATTTGACGTACTGGCCGGTGAGGTAGTGGACCTGCAGGACGCCGGCATACTGGACTGCGCCACAGTAATCAAGCGTTCCACGCGCAACGCCATCGCCACCGCCGCCCTGGCGCTGACGATCGACGTGCTGGTGCATCACCGCGCGCCGGAGCTGATCGGGGTTCCGGAATGATGGACATGGCAGAAACGACACTGGAAAACCAGACGACCTTCGCGCTGGTCGCAAGCGACGGGAAGCTCTTCGCCGGGCGCGCCGGCGGCCTCTACCGTTCGTCGGACGGTGGCGTCAGCTGGGAAGACGCCGGTACGGCACTGGATGCAGAAGGGCCGGTGGCGACCACGTCGCTGGCCGCCCAGGGCCGCAGCGTCTTCGCCGGCATCAACGGCGGGATATTGCGTTCCAGCGATGGTGGCGGGGCCTGGTTCGCCGCCGCGCTGAGCAACCCGCCGCCGCTGGTGGTGGCGCTGGCGCTCTCGCCGGCCTTTGAAGAGGACGGCGCCTTGCTGGCCGCCAGCGCCGAGGACGGCATCTTCGCCTCCACCGACCGCGGCGTCTCGTGGCGCGGGTGGAACTTCGGCCTCATCGACCTCAACGTCAACGCCCTCGCCTGGGCCACGCCGGAGCTGGCCTTTGCCGGCACGGAGAGCGGCATCTTCCGCAGCCGCAACGGCGGCCGCGCCTGGCGCGCGCTGCCCTTCCCGATGGATCTGGCGCCGGTCATCAGCCTGCAGCTCTCGCCGGACTTCGCGTCTGACCAGACGCTCTACGCCGGCACCGAGGAGCATGGCCTGCAGGTGACGCGCGACGGTGGCGCGACCTGGGCCCCGGTCCCGCTGCCGGTTGATGGCGAGGCAGTGAACGCCATGGCCAGCACGACGCAGGGCCTGGCGCTGGTGCTGGATGAACATCTGCTGCTCTCTGGCGACGGGGGCGCGACCTGGCAGACGCTGCGCCACTTCTCCGGTCAGACCGGTCTGGCGCTGCTGGCGCAGGGCGCGCAGCTGCTTGTGGCGCTCTCGGATGGCGAGGTGCTGACGCTGGAACTGAACGCGGCGACGGGCTGAAGCAGGCCCGCGCCGCTTTTTTTATTTTGCACACAAGACAGGATTAGCCACATGGCCGGCCCCCGGCAATTCCCTGATTCACTGAAAGCGCAACTCGAGGCGCTCGAGAGCGACGAGGAGGTGCTGGGCTACATCGCCGGGCGCGAACGCCTGGCCGATGACCCGGCGCGCCCGCTCTACCATTTCTCGCCGCCCGGCGACTTCATGAACGACCCCAACGGCCTTTGCGAATGGCAGGGACGATTCCATCTTTTCTTCCAGTATCTGCCCGGAGGCGAGCTGCTGACCGCGGATCGCAAACAGGGCGTTTGCTGGGGCCACGCGGTCAGTGATGACCTGGTCAACTGGCGCGACCTGCCGATCGCGCTGCACCCGGACGTGGAGCGCGACTGCTACAGCGGCCAGACCCTGGTCGAGGACGAGCGCGTGATCGCCATCTACCACGGCACGCGCGCCGGCAACGGCATCGCCACGGCCAGCGACCCGCTGCTGATCAACTGGCAGAAGCACCCCGACAACCCGGTCATCCCCGGCGATCCGCAGGGGCTTGGTGGCGGTGGCGGTGACGAGGTGGTCGCCGAAAACGGCAAATACCGCGTCTTCGATCCCTGCATCTGGAAGGAAGACGACGGCTACTATTCCATCTCCGGCACCTACATGGACGGCCCCTTCGGTGGCACGCGCAGCGTCGACGCCCTGGGTGTGGACCATTTGTTTCATTCGAAGGACCTGGGCGACTGGACCTACCTCGGCCCGCTGGTGACGGACGATCAACTGGCCGAACCGGGCGAGGACATGGCGGTGCCCAACTTCTGGCCGATCAGCGACGACAAGCACATGCTGCTGCTCTTCAGCCACAAGCGCGCCGGCCGCTACTACATCGGCACGTATGACCAGGAGACACACCGCTTCACGCCGGAGACGCACGGCCGCATGAACTACGGCCCGTGGACGGTCGGCAGCCTGCACGCGCCCTCGGCCACCGTCGACGCCTCGGGTCGCTACCTCGGCATTTTCAACATCAAGGAAGGCCGCGACTTCCGCGGCTGGAACGACATCATGTCGCTGCCGCGGCACTACTGGCTGGCGGCGGACAACACGCTGCGCATGGCGCCGGTGCCCGAGCTGGAGGGCCAGCGCTTCGACGAAGCGCAGGTCGGGGCGCAGGAAATTCCGGCCAACAGCGAGCAGTTGCTGGAGAACGTCAGCGGCACGGCCATCGAGATCGAGGCCGTTATCGAGCCAGGTGAAGCGCGCGAGGTCGGCTTCACGGTGCTGCGCTCGCCGGACGGCGCGGAGCAGACGCGCATCTCCTTCTTCACGGCGCTGCAGGGCCGTCGCGCCAACCCCGGCTGGCTGCAGATCGACACTTCGCAATCCTCGCTGGCGGGCGACGTCCACGGCCGCCCGCCGGAGCAGGGGCCGCTGGCGCTGGCGCCGGACGAGGCGCTGCATTTGCGCATCTTCATCGACCGCAGCATCATCGAGGTCTTCGCCAACGACAAACAGTGCCTGACCCTGCGCGTGTATCCCTCACGCGCGGACAGCGCGGGCGTGACGCTCTTTGCGCGCGGCGGCGCGGCGCAGTTGCGCTCGCTCGGCGCCTGGCAGATGCGCAGCGTCTGGCTGGAGCTGGAGCAGTTCGAGGGCCGCTGAACGCGGCGACGGGCTGAAGCAGGTCCTTGCCACATTTGTTATTGACTTAAAGAGAGGATTAGCCTGATGACCGGCCCGCGACAGTTCCCGGATACGCTGGAAGAACAGCTCAAGGCCCTGGAGAGCGACGGGGAGGTGCTGGGCTACATCGCCGGGCGCGAGCGCCTGGCTGACGACCCGGCGCGCCCGCTCTATCACTTCTCGCCGCCTTTCCACTTCATGAACGACCCCAATGGCCTCTGCGAATGGCAGGGGTGCTACCATCTTTTCTTCCAGTACGTGCCTGAGGGCAGTCTTGAGCCTGGCCAGCGCGCGGGCGTCTGCTGGGGTCACGCGGTCAGCGATGACCTGGTCAACTGGCGCGACCTGCCGATCGCGCTGCACCCGGACGTGGAGCGCGACTGCTTCAGCGGCCAGACCCTGGTCGAGGACGATCGCGTGTTCGCCATCTACCACGGCACGCGCGCCGGCAACGGCATCGCCACGGCCTCCGACCCGCTGCTGCTCAACTGGCAAAAGCACCCCGACAACCCGGTCATCCCCGGCGAATTGCGCGAACGACCTGGTGATGGTCGCGTCGAAGTGGTTGGCGGAAACGGCAAATATCGAATCTTCGACCCCTGCATCTGGAAGGAAGAAGACGGCTACTATGCCGTCTCGGGCACCTACATGGACGGCGATTTCGGCGGCACGCGCATCGTCAACGCCCTGGGCGTGGACCATCTCTTTCATTCGCAGGACCTGGGCAACTGGACCTACCTGGGGCCGCTGGTGACCGACGATCAACTGGCCGAGCCGGGCGAGGACATGGCGGTGCCCAACTTCTGGCCCATCAGCGACGACAAGCACATGCTGCTGCTCTTCAGCCACAAGCGCGCCGGCCGCTACTACATCGGCACGTATGACCAGGAGACGCACCGCTTTTCGCCGGAGACGCACGGGCGCATGAACTACGGTCCCATAAGAATCGGCAGCCTGCACGCGCCCTCGGCCACCATCGACGCGTCGGGCCGTTATCTGGGCATCTTCAACATCAAGGAAGGCTGCGACTGGCGTGGCTGGACCAACATCATGTCCCTGCCGCGCCATTACTGGCTGGCGGAAGACGACACGCTACGTATGAAGCCGGTGCCGGAGCTGGAGGGTCAGCGCTTCGACGAAGTGCAGGTCGGGGCGCAGGAGATCGCGGCCAACAGCGAGCAGTTGCTGGAGCAGGTCAACGGTCAGGCGATCGAGATCGAGGCGGTCATCGAGCCGGGCGAGGCGCGCGAGGTCGGCTTCACGGTGCTGCACTCGCCGGACGGCGCGGAGCAGACGCGCATCTCCTTCTTCACGGCGCTGCAGGGCCGTCGCGCCAACCCCGGCTGGCTGCAGATCGATACCTCGCAATCCTCGCTGGCGGGCGACGTCCACGGCCGTCCGCCGGAGCAGGGCCCGCTGGCTATCGACGCCGATGAACCCCTTCACCTGCGCGTCTTCATCGACCGCAGCATCATCGAGGTCTTCGCCAATGACAAGCAGTGCCTGACCCTGCGCGTGTATCCCTCGCGTGCGGACAGCGCGGGCGTGACGCTCTTTGCGCGCGGCGGCGCGGCGCGGCTGA
Source organism: Phototrophicaceae bacterium (assembly GCA_965223965.1). Classification (GTDB taxonomy): domain Bacteria; phylum Chloroflexota; class Anaerolineae; order Aggregatilineales; family Phototrophicaceae; genus JAGWBD01. The sequence continues at coordinate 147,111 of CBDCXX010000003.1, read as the reverse complement.
GTTCGCTCAGCGCCTGGCAGATGCGCAGCGTGTGGCCGGAGTTGAAGCAGTTCGAGGGCCGCTGAACGCGGCGACGGGCTGAAGCAGGTCCTCGCCACATTTGTTATTGACTCAAAGAGAGGATTAGCCTGATGACCGGCCCGCGACAGTTCCCGGATTCGCTGGAAGCGCAACTCAAGGCCCTGCAGAGCGACGGGGAGCTACAGGGCTACGTCGCCGGGCGCGAGCGCCTGGCCGCTGATCCGGCGCGTCCGCTCTATCACCTCTCGCCGCCCTGCAACCTGATGAACGACCCCAACGGCCTCTGTCAGTGGCAGGGGCGCTACCATCTCTTCTACCAGTTCGTGCCGCATGGCAGCGTCGAACCCGGGGAGCGCGGACCCGTTTGCTGGGGCCACGCCGTCAGTGACGACCTGGTCAACTGGCGCGACCTGCCGATCGCGCTGCATCCGGACGTCGAGCGCGACTGTTACAGCGGCCAGACCCTGGTCGAGGACGATCGCGTGATCGCCATGTATCACGGCACCTACGCCGGCAACGGCATCGCCACAGCCAGCGACCCGCTGCTGCTCAACTGGAAAATGCACCCCGATAACCCGGTCATCCCCGGCGAACTGCGCGATCGCCCTGGCGGTGGTCGCGTCGACGTGGTGGGCGGAAACGGCAAATATCGCATCTTCGATCCCTGCATCTGGGTGGAAGAGGACGGCTACTATTGCGTCTCGGGCACCTTCATGGACGGCGATTTCGGCGGCACGCGCGGCGTCGACTCCCTGGGTGTGGACCATCTCTTTCACTCGCAGGACCTGGGCGACTGGACCTACCTGGGGCCGCTGGTGACCGACGATCAACTGGCCGAGCCGGGCGAGGACATGGCGGTGCCCAACTTCTGGCCGATCAGCGATGACAAACACATGTTGCTGCTCTTCAGCCACAAGCGAGCGGGTCGCTACTACATTGGCACCTACGACCAGACGACGCATCGCTTTCACCCCGAGACGCACGGGCGCATGAACTACGGTCCCATAAGAATTGGCAGCCTGCACGCGCCCTCGGCCACCATCGATGCGTCGGGCCGTTATCTGGGCATCTTCAACGTCAAGGAGGGCCGAGACCGGCGCGGCTGGAACGACATCATGTCGCTGCCGCGGCACTACTGGCTGGCGGATGACGACACGCTGCGCATGGCGCCGGTGCCCGAGCTGGAGGGCCAGCGTTACGATGAGCAGCAGGTCGCTGCGCAGGAGATCGCGGCCAACAGCGAGCAAGTGCTGGAGAATATCAGTGGCCAGGCGATCGAGATCGAGGCGGTCATCGAGCCGGGCGAGGCGCGCGAGGTCGGCTTCACGGTGCTGCGCTCGCCGGACGGCGCGGAACAGACGCGCATCTCCTTCTTCGTGCCGCTGCAGGGCCGCCGCGCCAACCCCGGCTGGCTGCAGATCGATACCTCGCAGTCCTCGCTGGGGAGCGACGTACACGGCCGGCCACCGGAGCAGGGGCCGCTGGCGCTGGCGGCGGACGAGGCGCTGCATTTACGCATCTTCATCGACCGCAGCATCATCGAGGTCTTCGCCAACGACAAACAGTGCCTGACCCTGCGCGTCTATCCCTCGCGCGCAGACAGCGCGGGCGTGACGCTCTTCGCCCGCGGCGGCGCGGCACAGCTGCGTTCGCTCAGCGCCTGGCAGATGCGCAGCGTCTGGCCGGAGCTGAAGCAATTCGAGGGACGCTGAGGCCTGTGCTTCCGCTGGAAGGAGACATGCAATGACCCCTGGCGCGCAGTACCCCTTGACGCTGGAGGCGCAGGAGCAGGCCCTGGCGACGGACGGGGAGTTGCTGGGCTACATTGCCGCGCGCGCGCGCCTGGCGGACGACCCGGCGCGTCCGCTCTACCACTTCTCGCCACCGGGCAAGTACATGAACGACCCCAACGGCCTGTGTCAGTGGCAGGGTCGCTATCATCTCTTCTACCAGTATCTGCCTGTCGGCCTGCCGCCGGGGGGCTTCCAGCCGCAGGACCCAGGCATATGCTGGGGCCACACGGTCAGCGACGACCTGGTCAACTGGCGCGACCTGCCGATCGCGCTCCATCCGGCGGAGGGCGAGTACCATTGCTGTAGCGGCCAGACCCTGGTCGAGGACGATCGTGTGATCGCCATCTACCACGGTCGCTTCGCCGGCAACGCCGTCGCCATGGCCAGCGACCCGCTGCTGCTCAACTGGGAACGCCACCCGAACAACCCGGTCATCCCCGGTGTAACCGACCCCGACAACAGCGGCGACTCCCTCGGGCTTGACGGCGACTATCTCATCTTCGATCCCTGCATCTGGAAGGAAGACGACGGCTACTATTCGCTCTCCGGCGTCTACATGGACGGCTCGCGCGGCGTCGATTGCCGCGGCGTCGACCACATCTTTTACTCAAAGGACCTGGCCGAATGGGAGTGGCTGGGGCCGATGGTGGCGGACAACGTGATGGCCGAGCCGGGCGAGGACATGGCCGTGCCCAACTTCTGGCCGATCGGCAACGGGCGTCACATGCTGCTGCTTTTCAGCCACAAGCGCGCCGGTCGCTACTACATCGGCCACTACGACCAGGCGACGCACCGCTTTCACCCCGAGACGCATGGCCGCATGAACTACGGCCCCTGGACCATCGGCAGCCTGCACGCGCCCACCGCCACCGTCGATACCTCCGGGCGTTACCTGGGACTGTTCAACGTCAAGGAAGCCCGCGAGCACCGCGACTGGAACGACGTCATGACCCTGCCGCGGCATTACTGGCTGGCGGATGACAACACGCTGCGCATGGCGCCGGTGCCCGAGCTGAATGCGCTGCGCCATGACGAACAGCAGCGCGGCCCACTGGAGATCCCGGCCAATGAAGAACTGCTGCTGGATGGCATCGGCGGCCAGGCGATCGAAATCGAGGCCGTCATCGAGCCGGGCGACGCGCTGGAATTCGGCCTGAAGGTGCTGCGCTCGCCGGATGGCGCGGAAGAGACGCGCATCTCCTGGTACCCCTGGGAGTATGGCCGCCACGCCAACCCCGGCTGGCTGCAGATCGACCCGGCGCGCAGCTCGCTGGCGGCGGACGTGCATCCCCGCCCGCCGGAGACCGGGCCGCTGACCCTGGCGGCGGACGAGGCGCTTCATTTGCGCATCTTCATCGACCGAAGCATCATCGAGGTCTTCGCCAACGACAGACAGTGTCTGACCCTGCGCGTCTACCCCGAACGGGAGGACAGCCGCGGCCTCGCGCTCTTCTCGCGTGGCCGTCCCGCGCACTTGCGCTCGCTGAAGGTCTGGCAGATGCGCAGCATATGGCCGGAACTTAAGCAGTTCGAGAGTCGTTGACTGCGACGTACCGGCCGGGAGGAGGCCATCAATGAGGTCTGATGCGCAGTTTCCGCTGACGCTGGAAGCTCAGTTGCAGGCCCTGGCGACGGACGGGGAAGTGCTGGGCTACACTGCCGCGCGCGAGGCGCTGGCCGGTGACCCGGCGCGCCCGCTCTATCATTTTTCACCGCCCGGCAAGGAAATGAACGACCCCAACGGCCTGTGCCAGTGGCAGGGACGCTACCATCTCTTCTACCAGTATATGCCGGTCAGGCAGGAGCCGATTGGCTCCCCGCGGCAACACCGCGGCATCAGCTGGGGTCACACGGTCAGCGACGACCTGGTCAACTGGCGCGATTTGCCGATCGCGCTGCATCCGGCGGAGGGCGAACTCGGCTGCTACAGCGGCCAGACCCTGGTCGACGAGGACCGGGTGATCGCGACCTATCACGCCCCTTTCGCCGGCAACGTGATCACCATCGCCAGCGACCCGCTGCTGCTCAACTGGGAACACCCGCCCTACAATCCCGCCATCCCCGGCGACTCCGACCCCGAAAACGTCGGCGTCTGTCATGGCCCCGACGGGGACTACCTCCTCTTCGATCCCTGCATCTGGAAAGAGGAGGACGGCTACTACTCGCTCTCCGGCACCTACACGCAGGGCTCTCGCGGCGGCACCCGCAGCGCCGACTGCCTCGGCGTCGTTCACATCTTTTACTCGCCGGACCTGACCGAATGGCAGTGGCTGGGACCGATGGTGTCCGACGAGGTGCTGGCCGAGCCAGGCGAGGACATGGCCGTGCCCAACTTCTGGCCGATCGGCAACGACCGTCACATGCTGCTGCTATTCAGTCACAAGCGCGCGGGTCGCTATTACATCGGCAGCTATGATTACGAGACGCATCGCTTCACGCCGGAGACGCACGGCCGCATGAATTACGGTCCCTGGACCATCGGCAGCCTGCACGCGCCCTCGGCCACCATTGATGCCGCCGGCCGCTACCTCGGCATCTTCAACATCAAGGAAGGTCGTGACCGGCGCGGCTGGAACGACGTCATGACCCTGCCGCGCCACTACTGGCTGGCGGATGACAACACGCTGCGCATGGCGCCGGTGCCCGAGCTGGAAGGCCAGCGTTACGATGAGCAGCAGGTCGCTGCGCAGGAGATTGCGGCCAACAGCGAGCAAGTGCTGGAGAACGTCAGCGGCCAGGCGATCGAGATCGAAGCGGTCATTGAGCCGGGCGAGGCGCGCGAGGTCGGCTTCAGCGTGCTGCGCTCGCCGGACGGCGCGGAGCAGACGCGCATCTCCTTCTATGCACCACTGCAGGACCGCCGCGCCAACCCCGGCTGGCTGCAGATCGATACCTCGCAGTCCTCGCTGGGGAGCGACGTACACGGCCGGCCACCGGAGCAGGGGCCGCTGGACCTGGCGGCGGACGAGGCGCTGCATTTACGCATCTTCATCGACCGCAGCATCATCGAGGTCTTCGCCAACGACAGGCAGTGCCTGACCCTGCGCGTCTACCCCGAACGGGAGGACAGCCGCGGTATCGCGCTCTTCTCGCGCGGCCGGCCCGCGCGCTTGCGCTCGCTGAAGGTGTGGCAGATGCGCAGCGTCTGGCCGGAGTTGAAAGGCCGCGAAGGTCAGTAGTCGTAACCCTGCATCCGAAGGAAGTCTGAAATGGCACAAGCGCCGAACATCCTTTTCATCCTGGTGGACCAGGTGCGCGCCTGCTCGCTGCCGACCTGGGGCGAGACGCAGATTGAGACGCCACATCTGCAGCGTCTGGCCGGTGAGAGCGTGCTGCTGGACAACATGATCGCGACCGCGCCGGTCTGCACGCCCTACCGCGCCATGCTGACCACCGGCCGTCACCCGCAGACAACCGGCCACATCATGAACTTCATTAATACACGCCACGACGAGATCGGCCTCGGCGACGTCTTCGCGCGCGGCGGCTACCGCACGGCCTGGGTGGGCAAGTGGCATCTGCACCGCGGCTCCTTCCCGGAGATCGACGGCGGCGACTACGTGCCCGAGGGCCGCGACCGGCTCGGCTTCGAGCACTGGCGCGGCTACAACTTCCACACCGACTACTTTGGCGGCAAGGTCAACACCGAGGACTGGCACAACGAGCGCTGGGAGGGCTACGAGACCGACGCGCTGGCGCGCCATTCAATCGAGTTCATGGAGGGCGTCGCGGCGGACGAGCGCTTCTGCCTCTTCGTCTCGCCGCACCAGGCGCACTACACGCCTTACCAGTATGCGCCGCAGGAGTACTACGATCGCCTGCCGGAGGAGCTGACGCTGCCGGACAACGTGCCGCCGGATATGGTGGACGGGCTGCAAGGCTCACTGCGCGATTACCTCGCCATGATCCTGGCCATCGACGACATGGTGGGCGAGCTGATGGCCTACCTCGAGCGCAGCGGCCGCGCGCAGGACACGCTGCTCATCTTCACCTCCGACCACGGCACACAGATGGGCTCGCAGGGCGGCCACGCCTGGGAGAAGAAACAGCCCTGGGAAGAGTCGCTGCACGTGCCGTGGATGATGCGCTGGCCGGGCGTGTTCGAGGGCGGGGTGCGGCGCGATGTGCTGACCGCGCCGGTCGATATCTTCCCGACGCTGTGCGGCCTCTGTGACCTGCCTGCCCCGCGCACGGTCGAGGGCCACAACCTGGCCGACGCCTGGCGTGGACTGCCCGGCGCGTTTGAGCAGGAGGCCCTGCTGACCATGAACTTCAGCGCCTCGCACGACTGGCTGCTGGACGGCCATGACTGGCGCGGCCTGCGCACGAAGACGCACTCCCTGGCGCGCCGCCTGGCGGGCGCGGACGAACTCTACGATCTGGCCGCGGACCCGCTGCAAATGAACAACCTGGCGGGCGCGGCGGATTCAGCCGGGGTGCAGGCGGGGCTGGAGGCGCAACTGGACGCGTTCCTTGCCGCGCGTAACGACAGCTTTCTGCCCTGCAGGGAGTATTCGGACTGGTTCGACTATCAGCGGCGCGTGGTGCGCAACATGCACGGCCCGCTGGGTGACCCCGAGGACGAGCCGGACTGGTCGCTGCTGAGCTGAGGGGCGCCCTTTCCCGCTCCGACGCGGGAACCCTCCCCCGGCCCCCTCAGTCCCGCTTCGCGGGAGCTTGTTCACCGGGATCTGGAACGTTAACCGGCCCTCACCCCCAACCCCTCTTTCCCGTCTTCGACGGGAGCCCTTCTCAGGGAGAGGGGAGAATCTGCAAAACGTTAGGTGTAGCGATGACAGGGGCCGGTCGCGCAGACCGGCCCCGTGTTTTCTATCCAAAGAGTTGAATGTACTCAGGCTTCGCCGAGGGCCTCCAGCGCGCGCTGCGCCTGCTCCTCGTTACGCGCCATGCGTACGATGCGGCGCAGGTGCAACTGCGCGTGTTCGTTGCCGTTGCGCGCCATTTCCAGCGCTTCCACGAAACCTCGCTCGCCGAAGGTAGTGTCACCCGCGCGTACCGGGAATTCATGCTGCTTCCAGTAATACTGAAACTCGTCGGATTCCCAGCCCGCGTAGACATCTTCCCAGGTGTAGTCAGGCATCACATGATTGTCCAGATGGGGGGTCAGCATGCCCTCGCTGACCGGGTTGCCAATGGCGAAGTAGCGGTTGTCGAGCGAGACGCGCATGCGGTCGTCGGTGACGTTGGGCAGGGCGCGGTGGATCATCAGCGCCTCAAAGATGAGCGTGTCGCCGGCCTCGTAGTCGGTCGTGTGCCAGGCGCCGTCCATGTGATCGGTCTCAACGGACAGCCCGCCGGCTCCCAGTGAAAAGTGATGGTCGAGCACGCGGTTGACCTTGTGCGAGCCGGGCAGGACGGCCAGGCCGCCCAGCTCGGCCGGGCAGTCGCCGACCGGCGCCCAGGCCGTCCAGGTATCGAAGCTGCCCTGGAAGTGGACGTAGTCCTGGTGGATGGGCGTGGTGTGCTCGGTGTATTGCGGGAACCACAGACGCGCGATCTTCTGCGGATGCGGCAGCACCGGCTTGCCGGCGATACGCGCGATCACGTCCATGATCTCCGGCTCGTGCGCGGAGCTATGGAAGGATTCGAGATTGTAGACCGGGTGATAGACGTCGGTGTAGCCCTCGTCGCCCTCGGTGCAGACGCGCGACACATCGGCGATGCCGTCCATCGGGTCCGTGTCCGGCAGCAGCCAGCCGCCCTGCTGCATCACTGTCAACATCTCGCGCCGCAGTTCCATCATCTTGTCCGGGTCCTGCAGGCGCTTGAAAAAGAGATAGCCTTCGTCGGCCAGGCGACGACGCAACTCGTCCCCGTCCAGCATGGCGTCGTTGGAGACGCGCAGTTCTTTCAGTTCGTTGTCCATTTTTTATGCTCCATCAAAAATAGCCATTCGCGGCGCGCAGGAGTATAACACAGCCTTGCCTGACTCAACGAAAGGAATTGGTATGAACCCGCCTGATAACAGTGTTCTGCTGGACAAGGTACGCGGCTGCCTTTACGGCGGCGCGATTGGCGATGCCCTCGGCGCGCCCGCCGAAGGCTATACGCCCGAAAAGATCCGCGAACTTTACGGCCAGATCACCGACTTCGTCCCGACCCTGGACGACAGCCCCAGGCGCCGTTACCGCACGGAAGGGCGCTACACGGACGACAGCCACATGGTGCAGGCCCTGAGCCAGGCCTACATCGACGAAGGCGGCCATCTGGACGCCCACAGCTTCGCGCGCCGCATTGTGCCGCTGATTCTGCAACCGCGCTGGATTCCTGACCTGGAACGCGAGATGCCCATCGTGGAGCGGCTCTTCTACCCGGAGAAGTGGCTTTACATTCGCAACGGTCTGGCCAACGCCGACCCGCGTATTGGCGGCGTGGGCAACATGGTCAACTGCGGCGCGGCCATGTACGCGGCGCCAATCGGCATCGTCAACGCCGGCGACCCCGTCAGTGCCTACCATGAGGCGGTCGACGTCCTGAGCGCGCACCAGTACAGCTACGGTCTGGAGGCCGCGGCGGTGATCGCCACCGCCGTCGCCGAGGCCTTCCGGCCCGGCGCCAGTGTTGACAGCATCATCGACGTCGTGCAGTCGCTGGCGAAGGATGGCACGCGCAAGGCCATCGAGGCGGTGGTCGAGTGCGCGCGGCGTTACGACGACTGGGCCGAGGCCATCGGGCCGCTGCGCGATGCCATGCGCCCCTGGGATGGCGCCCCTGATGTCCTGGGCGACCGCGGCAAGGGCAATAATGACAACACGCCCAGCCGCGAGCACAGCATCGAGGAGGTGCCGATCGCACTGGCCCTCCTCGTCGTCGCGAAAGGTGACTTCGCGGGCAGCATCTGCGGCGGCACCAACTACGGCCGCGACAATGACTCGATCGCGGGCAAGGCTGGCGCCATCGCCGGCGCGCTGCACGGCGCCTCGGCCATTCGTCAGGACTGGATCGAGACTGTGCGCCGCGCCAACGACATCGACCTGGACCCCATAGCCGGGGAACTGACGGCGCTGATATGCAAGTTGCAGCAGGAACAGCTGGCTGCTGCCCAGGCCCGTGAGGCGGACTTCGCGACCTTGCTGGCCGCGCGCTGAAAGCGGTCGTAGCGTCAGGACAGGTCCGGGCCGGGCTGCAGTTCCAGCAGGGTCAGCTCCGGGCGACAGTTGAAGCGCAGCCAGGGGCGAATCATGCCCAGACCGCGGTTGGTGTAGATGCTCAGTCCGCCGACGCGGGCCAGGCCGCCGGAGTAGTGCTGGCCCCAGGAAGGCAGCACGTGGGCGCGGTTCAGCAGGGGCAGGCGCACCTGGCCGCCGTGAGTATGCCCGGATAGCTGCAGCGCGAAGCGTTCGCTGGCGGCCGCCAGGTCGGCGACGTCCGGCTCGTGCGCCAGCAGGATGGCCACGCCCTGCGGCGGCAAGTGTTCCAGCAGCGCGTCGAAGTCGTCATCATGCCAGGCCTGGTCGCCGAGGCCGGCGAAATGCAGTTGCGCCGCGCCGCGCTGCAGGGTGTAGACCTCGTTGCGCAGCACGCGGATGCCACAAGCCGTCAGCGCCTGGCGCACCTGGGCTGCGCCGCGGCGATGGTCATGGTTGCCGAGCACGGCGAGGGTCGGCGGCTGCAGCGTCTGCAGGCACGCCAGGAGTTCGTCCGTGGGCTGGTCGGCCCATTCCTCGACGAAATCACCGGTGATGATCACCAGATCTGGCTGCAGATCATTGATGCGCGCCAGCCAGCCAGCCAGGCGCGCCGGCGTCAGCCAGCCGCCGAGATGCAGGTCGCTGACGTGGGCGATGCGCAGGCCGGCGAATTCCGTTGGAAGTTGCGGCAGCCGTAACGGGACGCGCTGCAGGTGCAGGCGTCGCGGCTCCACGAAGCGCGCGTAGAGGAACAGGCCGGACAGCAGCAGAATCAGCGCGCTCACGCATCGGCCTCCGCGCGCAGGGGGAAGCGCTGCAGAATGCGGTAGTTGGCGCCTGCCGGCGCAAGCTCGCTGGAGTAGAGGCAGAACTCAGGCACGCAGACGGGCGGCGCGCGCAGATGGCGTTGCGTTCGCAGCCAGGCGTCCAGCCCGGCCGGAGGCCGACGCGCCGGGAAGCGGCCGAGCGTGACGTGTGGGCGGAAGGGTCGCGGGTCCGGCTCAAGGCCGCAACTGGCCAGGGCGCGGGTCACACGCTGCTGCAGTTCGTCCAGAGCCGCGTCCCTGCGCACGCCGGCCCAGAGCACGCCGGTCCAGCAGCCCGTGCCCTGCAGCGCCAGCGCAAGGGGCGGCGCGTGCAGTTCTGTCAGCGCAGCGCGGACGTCAGCGGCCGGCGCGCGGTCGCCGATGAAGTAGAGGGTGACGTGCAACTGCTCCGCTGCCAGGCGGCGCAGCCCGGGTAGTTCCCTGGGCAGGCTGGCGAGGCGTTGCTGCAGCGGCGGCGGCAGCTCCAGCGCGACGAAGAGGCGGTTGGTCAAGCGTGTTTCTCTGCCCTGATGCGAAGGCGCAGATACGAGTCTATCACTCCGGCAGCACCTCGCGCGGCTTGCTGCCATCCTGGGCCGGGCCGACGATGCCCTGGTCCTCCATCATGTCGATGAGGCGCGCGGCGCGCGTGTAGCCGATGCGCATGCGCCGCTGCAGCAACGACACCGAGGCCTTGTTGAGGCGCCGCACCATCTCCACCGCCTGCTCGTAAAGCTCGTCGCGCTCGTCGGTGACGCGCTCGTGCAGTTCGACGCCCTTTTCCGCTTCCCAGGCGCTGAAATCCGGGAAGGCCAGGTGCGCCTGCTGCGGGGTCGCCGGCTTCGCTTCGGTCTCCTGCGCCCGCAAGGGCGGGGTGTCCGGCAGGGCCGGCGGCTGTGAAGTTTCCTCTGCGCTCTCCGTCGCTAAATCCGGCAGCGGCTTCGGCGCGGGCTCATCCAGCGCCTGGCGCTTCCAGTAGCGCGTGACGTTGTCGACCTCTTCAGCCGAGACGAGCACGCCCTGCAGACGGGCGGCCGCCGGCGCGCTGCCGCTGAGGTAGAGCATGTCGCCCTTGCCGAGCAGGCGCTCCGCGCCCGGCTGATCGAGGATGACGCGGCTATCCACGCCGCCGGCCACGGCGAAGGCGATGCGCGCCGGGAAGTTGGCCTTGATGAGGCCGGTGACGACGTCCACCGAGGGGCGTTGGGTGGCGATGACGAGGTGAATGCCGGTGGCGCGCGCGAGGGCCGCGATGCGCGTGATAACGCGCTCGGTCTCGTCCGGCGCCAGCATCATCAGGTCTGCCAGCTCGTCAATGACGACGACGATGTAGGGCATGCGCTCCAGATCGTCGCCCAGATGACGGTTGTAATCCTCGATGTTGCGCGCGCCGGCTTCGCTGAACTTGCGGTAGCGCTCCTCCATCTCGCGCGTAACCCACTTGAGCACGCCAAGGGTGCGCTCCAGGTCGACGACGACCGGCGCCACCAGGTGCGGCACGCCGTTGTAGCTGGTCAGCTCCACGCGCTTGGGGTCGACCATGATGAAGCGCACCTGGTCGGGGCGGTTGTTGACCAGCAGGCTGACGATGATGGCGTTGACCAGCACGGACTTGCCGGAGCCGGTGGTGCCGGCGATGAGCAAATGCGGCATGCTCGCCAGGTCTGCGGCGACGGGCGTGCCGTCCACGCTCTGGCCGAGGCCGATGGCCAGCGGCGCGTCAACCCTGAGAGCGCGAAACTGTTCGGACTCCATGACGTCGCGCAGGCTGACGACCGCCGCCTGGGCGTTGGGCACCTCGATACCGACGTAGCCCTTGCCGGGCACCGGCGCCTCGATGCGGATGGTTTTGGCGCCCAGCGCCAGCTGCAGGTCCTTGTCCAGCTGGGCGATGGCGCTCACCTTGACGCGCGTCTTCTTACCGGAGCGCGTTAGTAGATAGTCCGGCTCGACGCCGAACTGGGTGATGACGGGGCCGGTGTTGACCTCGACGACGCGCCCGGGCGCGCCGAAGCTCTGCAGCGTTTCTTCGATAGTGCGCGCGCGACCGAGCAGAATCTCGCGGTCGAGGTCGGATTCCGAGCCGACGTTAAGCAGGTTGCGGATGTCCGGCAGCTGCCAGTCACGGCGTTTGCGGCGAGGCGCGGCGGCGAGCGTGGGGCGCATGGAGGTTGGCGACGGCGGGATGCTGGTGGCGGGCGCTTCCCCGGCCTCGGCTGCGGGTTGCGGCGGCGAGGCAGCTGTGGCGGCGATGAGCTCCGCCGCGGCGGGATGCTGCGTGGGCAGGGCCGAAACTGTGTCGGGGGTCGTGTCCGCCTCTGCCGATATCTGCGCGCTTTCTGCCGCCGCTGTCGCGTCTGGCGCAGTCGCGCGGTCAGGGTCGCCGTCGAAGGGGACAGGCTGCGGCGCTGCCAGGGATGGCGTAGCGGGCGCCGGGGCAGGCGTGGCCGGCGGCGGCATCGCCGTCGGAGCGTCCGCTGCTGGTGGAAGGGCTGTGGCGGACGCAGCAGTCCCGGCCGCGGCGCTACGTCTGGCCAGGGCTGCCTCGACGCCGGCGCGCAGGTTCGGCGACAGATTGCGCAGCCCCTTCCCGCGCGGCTGGCCCGGCTGCTCCGCCTGCTCCTCGTCGCCCACCCAGGCCGTGACGGTGCGTCCGCCCATGGTGATGGGGATGGGACGCGGCTCGTCGTCTTCTGCCACGCCGCCGGGCAGAGCCGACGCGCGCCGCTCCGCAGCAGTGCCCGACCGTCTGCGGGTTACCCGCTCCCTGGCGTGACGGGCGCGCACGACGCCGACACGACGCCACAGACTGCTGGAAACGGCGGCGAGGTCAGCGGCCGAAACCTGCAGCGCCAACATGGCGCCAATTAGCAGCAGCCCCGCCATGGTGACCAGCATGCCCACCTCGCCGAGGCTGGTCACGAGAAAATAGTAGAGTCCGGCGCCGGCAGAGCCGCCGCCGCGGCCCGCGTTCCAGGAGAGCTCGAGCTGCAGCCGCAGCCGCACGGGGTCCGAAAGGTCGATGCTGGAGTAGTTCGGGTTGAAGCTGTCCACGAACTGGAAGAACAGCAACAGGCCGACGTAAGCCAGGACGATGCCGGTCAGGCGCAGGAGATCGATGACGGGCGCGTCCGCGCCGAAGTGGCGCACGATCAACCAGATACCGATGGCGAAGAGCGCCAGCGGTACGGCGATGGCGCCCCAGCCGAAAATGTTGCCGAGCAGGGTGTTGATGAGCTGCGTCACTTCGCCGCGCATGCTGGAGAGGCTGCTGAGGAAAAGCGCCAGCGAGCCCAGCAAGAGCAGCACGCCGAGGATGTCCAGCTTGTTGTCCAGCGTCAGGCCGCGGCCGCCGAGACGGGGCGCCTTGCTGGCGCCGCGCCGTTGTTTGCGGGCCGTGCCGGACGCGCTCGCAGCAGCGTCTGCGCGGCGGCGCAGGACAGGCAGGCGCAGCGCAGACAGCGCCCGTTGCGCGGGGCCAGAGGCGGGGCGGGAGCTACCCGCCGGGCCGCCAGGCAGTCGTGCCCGTAGAGCCTGCAGACCCTGCAAGGGGTTGCGTCGTGGCCGCGCGCTGCGCTCCTCCCTGCGTGGCTGGCGGCGCAGCAGGCGGGAGAAACGGGAGAAGCGGCCTGGTTTGTCCGCTGCGCGCGGGGGACGTTGGGGCGCCTGGGCGCCGCCGTCAGGCCTGGCGGGCGGGCGGGCGGGGCGTTGTGTTGGGGGTGGCGGCCGCTGCGCCGGCGGGCGTGACGAACTGGCGGGCGGACGCTGTGGTGGACGCGGCGGCCTGCGCGCGGGACGGTTGACTGGCGGTCGTTCGGGTCGCCGGGGCTGTGTTGGCGCGCTGCCAGCCGGCTGCTGCTCGTCGAGTTTGGGCGCAGGACGGCCCTGTTGGCGCGGAAGGGGCGCATCACGGCCAGGCGTGGCCGGTGGCCGGGCAGCGGGCTGGCGTGACGAGGTCTGCAGCGGCCTTACCGGCGGACGCTGCGGCTGATCCGCTTCCCCGTTCTCCCCTGCCTCATCGTCGTCGGGGATTTGGTCGCGGATGTCATCGTCGTCGTAATATTCGAGTTCGTCATTGTCAGCCATGGCGGGGCTCGCAGCTTTCAGGGGGCGAGTACGTGAACTATAACATATGCGGCCCGGCGCGCGCCTGTGGCCCTGCCAGCAACGCGCGATAGACTGCCTCGTAACGCAAGGCGATGGCATCCCAGGTGAAGGACTCACGCACCAGGGCGCGTCCCTGGCGGCCCATCTGCGCCCGCAGCGGGGCATCCGCCAGCAGGCGCTGCAGCGCATCCGCCAACGGACGGGGTTGCGGCGGCACTTCCAGCGCGGCGCCGCGCGCGGTCGCCTGCGGCAGGTTGCAGCCCGGCGCGAGGATCAGCGGCAGGCCGGCGCCCATGGCTTCCAGCGCGACCATGGGCAGGCCCTCGCCGCTGGCGGGCAGCGTGAGCAGGTCCGCGGCGGCCAGCGCATCCAGGCGCTCGCGCCCGGTCAGCAGGCCCGTGAACAACATGCGTTCGTCCAGCAAGGGCCCGAGGCGCGCGCGCATGCCCTCGTCGGGGCCGGCGATGATCAGCCTGGCATCTGCGCAATGCGTCAGCCGGAAGGCCTCGACCAGTGCCTGCAGGCCCTTGCGTTCGTGCAGGCGTCCCATGAAGAGGCAGAGCGGCCCCGCGCCCGTTTGCCAGCGCGCGCGAAAGGCGGCGCCGTCGCCCAGGTCGGCGAATTCTGTCGGGTCGATGCCGTTCGGGATGACGCTGAAGGGCGTGGGGACGGGCCAGTGCGCGCGCAGATCGGCGACTTCCGCCTCCGTCAGCCCGATGACATGGCTGAAGCGGCGCGCCAGGCCAGGGCCGGCAGCGCGATCCCAGAGCATTTTGAGCGCAATGCGCCCGGTCGTGTGGGTGAGCGTGCCATGCGGCGAGAGCAGCAGCGGCAGCCCCGCCGCAGCGGCCTGGGGCGTGACCAGCAGGTTCTCCAACGTGCGCAGCTCGTGGCAATGGACGACGTCCTGCTGCGGCAGCAGCTCGCGTGCCACAGCGCCCATGCGCAGCGGCGTGGAAAGGTTGAGGCGGCTGCGCAGCCAGGGCGCAAGGTTGGCGACGCGCAGCACACGCACGCCGTCACGCACTTCCTGCGCCGGGCCGGCGGCACCCGCGTTCGTCGTCAGCACGGTAACCTGGTGGCCGCGGCGCGTTAGCGCGCGCGCCAGGCCCTCCACCGCGCGCGGGACGCCGCCGAAGGCCCAGGCGGGGGCGTAGTAGGGGGTCAGGTGCAGGATGTTCATCGTCTGAACCGCCAGGGATGGTGGGCGCTGGAGCGGCTGACGCTGCATTGCCGCTCATCCGCTACTGTATTATACTGACTTCGCAGCCCGGCGCAGCGAATGTGCCGGCCGCCGACCTCAGGGATGGAGTGCACGCGATGCGGCGAGTGACGCCCGTTTTGCTCTTGCTGTGCCTGTGCGCAATGCACGCGCTGGCGCTCGGCGCCCAGGGACAACTGCTGCGCAATCCAGGTATGAATGGAGGCTATTACAGCGTTCGTGAGGGCGAAAAACCGATTCGGGTGCCTGAAGGCTGGCAAGTCTGGCTGGCCCCCACAACTGGCGAATACCTGAATCGCGGCGACAGGGTCGACGTCCAGCCACATCCTGGGCCTGGTCCCGATCCAACAGAAGGCACCCGCGCGCTCAACGTCGATTGCGGTTATGTGACCTGCACGGTCGCAGTGTATCAGCAGGTCGGGGTGGCGGCGGGCAGCAACGTTACCGCCAGCGCCTGGACGCAGGTCAAGGCCTGTAACCCGGGTAGTAGCGGGAACTGCGGCTCGGCCATCGAATCCGGCTCGCAGACGCGCATCGGCATCGACCCCAATGGCGGCAACAATCCCAATGACGGGGATGTGGTCTGGTCTAACTGGTCACAGCCGCATGATGAGTGGAAGCAACTTTCGGTCAGCGCGACCACGACCGGCAGCACTGCGACTCTCTTTCTCTATTCGACCCAGAGCAGCACAGCCGTGCTCAACAAGAGCTACTGGGATGCCGTCTCGCTCACCGGCGGCGGCCCGGGCGGCAGCGTTGCCGGCGGCGGTGAGGTAGCCGCGGTGGTGGCTCCGCCACCCGCAGTTGCCCCCGAGGTGCCCTTCGTGGCGCCCCAGCGAGCGGAAGATGATGGCTCGATCGTGCACGTCGTGCGCCCGGGCAACACCATCGACAGCATCGCCGTGGCCTACGACCTGACGCGGTCCCAGCTGCTCGCGCTCAACCCCGACATCAGGAACCCGCGCATTATCAGCATCGGGCAGGAAATCAATGTGCGCCGGGCCGGGGGTGACGCCGGGCGCGAAGAGCGCCAGCCCGAAGCCGCGCCGCCCGACGAGGAGGTTGCGCCGGAGACGGAAGCCGGGACCGTGGCGGAGACCGTAGTCAGGGCGGCTGTGCCAGTTTCGCGCCGGGCCGTCGCCTCGGACGTGGGCGCGGATCATGCGCCGGCGCCCGTCTCGGTTGCAGCGCTGCCCGCCCGCGATCCACTGGCCATGAGCGCCAGCGTCTGTGTGACCCTCTTCGAAGACGTCAACAGCAACCGTCTGCGCGAGCCGAACGAGACTGCGCTGGCGAACGGCCTGTTGCTGCTGACCGGCAGCGGCGGCGATGTACGGATGGCAACCGGCACGGAGGCCAGTTGTTTTGAGGAACTGGCGGCCGGCGCCTACCTGCTGCAGGTCGACGCGCCCGCAGGCTACGGTCTCACGGCGCCAGGGCAGCTGCAGTTGAGCGCCGCGCACGGCGCGCGCCTCGACATCGCAGTCGGCGCGGCCGCAGGTCGGCAGCCGCTCGAGCCACCGCCGCCGGACGAGGTTCACGTTTTCAGCGAGGACATTACGCAGGATACGTCGGCCCCGCCGCTGGAGATCATCCTCGGGAACATCGGCTACGCGGTCTTCGCCCTGGCCGGGCTGGTGCTGCTGGCCGGCGGCGCATTGACGCTGACTCTCTGGCGTCGCTGACGTGCGCGGTCTGCTGCTGCTGGCGTCGGCCCTGCTGCTGGCGTCGGCCACACTGACGCTGGCGCAGGGCGGCGGCCAGTTTTGTCTGCGTTCCTTTGAAGATCGCAACGGCAACGGCAGTCTCGAGCCTGGCGAACCGCTGCTGACGGCGGGGGTCAGCGCCGAGTTGCGCGACGCTGCCGGGCTCGTGGTCGCCAGCGGCCTGCTGGACAGCTCGCCGATGGCGGCGCAGGGCGTGATCTGCTTTCAGTTTCTGCAGCCGGGCGAATACACGCTGGTGGTGAGCAGCGCTGCGCGCGCGGCCACCGGCGATACCAGCTTCACCCAACGCATCGACGAAGGCGCGCTGCCGACTCTGGTTGACTATGGCGCGCGGCAGTTGCCCGCAGCGGCGCCGTCCGCGCCGGCCAGAGCGACCACAGGCCTGGCGCAGTTGCTGCCCAGAGTTGGCCTGTCGCTGCTGGGCGCGCTGCTGGTGATGGCTGGCATGCTCGTCACGGGCGCGCTCATCTGGTTCTTTGCGTTGCGCGGCCGCGCGCCGAAGCACGCGACCCCGGGCAGACCGCAGGCGGAGCGCCGTCGTGAGCGCCTTCGCGAGCGAGGCTGAGGCCGTCACCTGGGTCTTCCGCTCGCTGCGCAAGCTGCGCGGTCTGAAGCGTTTGCCCGATGAGCTGGGGCGCGACCCGGCGCCCACCCGCCAACTGCTGCAAGCCCTGGGCCTGCCCGCTGTCGCGCGCGAGTACGCGGTAGTGACCGGCAGCAAGGGCAAGGGCTCGACGACGGCCATGACGGCGCGTTTGTTGCAGACGCCGGGCCGTCGCGTCGGCATGCTCACCAGCCCGCACCTCGTCTCCTGGCGCGAGCGCGTACGCGTGGACGGCCGCAGTATCCCCGAAGCGGACTTTTTGCGCATTCTCGGCTGGCTGGCGCCGGCAGCGGACCGCATCGAGGCGCAGCTGGGGCCGCGGGAGGTTTTCAGTCCCACCGGCCTCTTCCTCGCGCTGGCGCAGCGCTGGTTCGATGAGCAGGGGGTCACGGCGGCGGTGCTGGAAGTGGGGCGCGGCGGCCGCTTCGACGACGTCGCGCTGGTGCCCAACGCCCTGTCGCTGATCACGCCCGTCGTCCGGGAACATGACTACTGGCTGGGGCCGGGGCTGGCGCGCATCGCCTGGCACAAGGCCGGCATCATCAAGGCGCGCAGCCGTGCCATCAGTCTGCCGCAAGCCGCGCCGGTCGCTCAGGTGCTGGCGCAGGAGGCGGGGCGGCTGGACGCGCAGTTCGACCTGCTCACAAACGCGCAGCTGGCACAACCGGTCGGGACGACGACGCAGGGACAGCGCCTCTGCCTGCCGCCTTGTGGAACCTTCAGCCTGCCGCTGCGTGGACGCCACCAGGCCGCCAACGCCACGCTGGCGCTGCAGGCCGCCATGGACCTGAGCGCGCGTCTGGGGGACGCGGCTGAGCCCTCCGCCATGGCCGCGCGCCTGGCGACGCTGCGCTGGCCCGGCCGCCTCGAGCAGTTGCAGGATGCTCCGGCGCTTTACGTCGATGGCGCCGTGCAGCGCCAGTCCGCGCAATACGCGCTCGAAGCGTTGGGCGCGCAGGTGGGCCGGCCGCTGCAGGTCATCCTCGCGGTGCCGCAGGACAAGGACTATGCGGGCGTGATTGAGGCCCTGGCGCCGGCCTGTGACGGCCTGCTCTTCTGCGAGACGCCACGCAACCCCATTCTGAGCTTCGCGTCGGCCGACGAGCTGCTCGGCCTGGGGCGGGCGAGTGTGGCGCAGGGCGCGCAGGTCAGGCATGTCCCGCAGCTGGAGCAGGCTCTCGAGCTGGCGCAGAGGGCGGCGGGCCGCGACGGCACGATCCTGCTGTGCGGCACGCACTCCATCCTCGCGGACGTCATGCTGTTACTGGGGCGTTCCTTCGAAAGGCTGTGGGACTGAGCGTCAGGAGGGGCGTTCACCCAGGGTCAGCGGCAGGGTGAGCGGCGCGCCATCGCGCCAGACGGAGAGCGTGACCTGGTCGCCGGGACGGGTGTTGCTGGCCAGCCAGGAGACCAGCTGGTTCATGTCATTGACCGGGAAGTCGTTGATCGCGGTGATGATGTCGGCTGAAGTGGGCACCAGCCGGCCGCGGACGCGCACGGCTTCGCCGGGGGTGCGCAGGCCGGCGCGGTTGGCCGGACCGCCCGGCGCGACGCTGCCGATGACCACGCCGCGCAGGTTGTTGGGCAGGTTGAGCGTTTCAATCAGGTTGAGGTTGATAGACAGGTCGACGGCCTGCGGGCGGGCGCCGAATTGCCAGGTGCTGCCGATGCCGAGATAGCTGTAGCGCACCTCGCCGTTGCGGATGAGCTCAGCGACGACGCGGCGCACGAGGTTGGCGGGGATGGCAAAGCCGACGCCGGAAAAGCTGCCCGACCGGCTGGCGATCTGCGCGTTCACGCCGATGACTTCCCCCTTCAGGTTGAAGAGCGGGCCGCCGCTGTTGCCCGGGTTGATGGCGGCGTCAGTCTGAATGCCTGAGCCGATGGCGAAGTTGGTCATGCCCTGCATGGTACGGTCGAGCGCGCTGATGATGCCGCTGGTCAGCGTCCAGCGCTGGCCGAAGGGGCTGCCCACCGCCAGCGCGGTCTGGCCAATGACGAGGATGTCGGAGTCGGCCAGGATCAGCGGCTGCAGCTGTTCCGGCGGCAGCGAGACCTGCAGCACCGCGAGGTCGGAGTCCGGGTCAACGCCGACGATGCTGGCGCGGACGATGGTGCCATCCACGAAATTAACCTCGATGCCGTCGCGCATCGCGTTCTCGACCACGTGATAGTTGGTGACGACGTGGCCCTCGTCGCTGATGACGAAGCCGGAGCCGGAGGAGCCGCTCAGGCGGCCGAACTGGCGGTAGGTCACGTTGATGGAAACGACCGAGGGGCTGACCTGGTTGTAGATGCGCGCGATCCGGCTTTCGTGCGGGGACAGGTCCAGCGCGTCAATGTCAGGCGTGGGGAGGGGAATGCCGGCTTGTGGCAGCGGCGCGGCCCTGCCTGGCGTCATCAGTGTGCCCAGCGCAAAGCCGAAGCTGATGAGCAACAGGGGCAGCAGCAGAAGCAGAAGGCGCCGCAGCGAAGAGGGGTTCACGGGGTTGGCTGTCACAGGATCGCGGACGTTAGCCTAAATATAGCCGCTGGCCGCGCATTGCGAATGAGAATCGCCTAAGTCAGGCGGGCGCCCGGAGCGGGGTATACTGCGACGCTGTGCACTATCGCTGTGACGGAGGAGGAACATGGCCGCTTACCTGCTCGCCCAGGTCTACGTGCGGGACATGCAGCAGTATCGTCAATACACGGCGAAGACGCCGGACATCATCGCGAAGTATGGCGGTCGCTTCCTCACACGTGGCGGCGAGGTTGTCACGCTGGAAGGCGAAGAGCCTGCCGGTCGCATCGTGCTGATCGAGTTCCCGTCGCTGGAACGGGTGCAGGAATTCTACGCGTCGCCGGAGTATCAGGCGGCGAAGGAACTGCGGCTGCCGGCCTCAACCGCCAGCTTCCTGGCTCTGGACGGTGTGGATTAGGGGACGTTGGTTAGCTGGCCAGCTGTCGCAGGAATTTCGTTACCGACTCGAAGACAGGGCTGTCCAGGGGGATATCGTTCTTTTCAGCGGCTTCGCCCAGCCTTAGTCCTGGTCGCTCTCTGGATGCCAGAAACGCATGCAGACGGGCTTTGGGTCTGGCGCCTTCCTTCTGGACAACATTCTGATCTTCAAGGCACCTGAAGTATTCTTCCACGCAGCGCATTGCCGGGTCATCTGTCACCGCTTCCAGGCACAGGTCTTCCAACATCCGACCGGACTCAACTTCAACTGGCGGGATGATCATTGCAGATACATGTGGATGGTCACCGACCAGCGTTTGTGGCTTTGGTGGAACGGGCAGTTCGGCAGCCCTGAGCGCGCGGCAAATGTTTCTGAAAGCACCGTCCCTGTTGTCATCTGCATCGCACACGACTCCGACGGAAGAGACTCTCTCAAACTCATCAATGTTTCTCAATGCTCCCAGACGGTTACGGAGATTATCTACGCCATCAACATGCACAACCTGGAAACCATGAATCCCGGAACGATTCAACAGTGCTTCGAAGAAACGTTTGTCATCCGGACCTTCCACAATGAGCAGATAATCAGCAGTGATTTCAACAGTCCATGGTTTTCGAGCCACTAGCGCACCTCGAAGCCGGCTTCGATTGCGGCATCCAGTGTTTCTT
This sequence comes from Phototrophicaceae bacterium, assembly GCA_965223965.1. Taxonomy (GTDB): domain Bacteria; phylum Chloroflexota; class Anaerolineae; order Aggregatilineales; family Phototrophicaceae; genus JAGWBD01. The sequence goes on along the minus strand of CBDCXX010000003.1, from coordinate 126,070 downwards.
CGTCATAGGAAACAGCTCGAATTTCGTTGTTCTCCTTGTTTCGCCGGAAGCCGAAAAGGCGTAAGTCGAAAGGCTTACTGCCCTTAAAAGCCTCATTTGCCGCAATTATCATTTCGTAACTGTGTGTTGTAGCGAAGATTTGCACATTGTGTACACGCGCGGTTTCTGCAATAGCATTCCAGACTAGTGAATGCATCGAGTAATGTAGTCCATTCTCGATTTCGTCGATGAAGACAATTCCATCCTCGGTCGTACTTATGGCCAATAGCAAACTGGTTAGACGACGCATCCCCTCACCCATTGAAGAAATGGGCAAGGACTTACTCAAACCAATAAGGTCACCATGAATACTGGCTGGTTCACCGATCAGGGTTAGCCCGGACAGTCGAGGCTCAATCCTTTGTAAAATTGGCAACAGACTGCCACTTCGTCTAACGACTCGCAACTCTGAAAACCTCCTTGTGTCTTCGGATCGGGGAACCATCTTACTGGATGGGATGAAGACAGCCGGGAAACGCATGCCGGGTTTACGGATATTTCTGTAAAGGCGACGGCTCCATGCGAGGTGAACAGGCACCCGGTCCCCAGAACGGAACTCAAGGAATTTCGTTGAAACATCAGGCACATCAGATCTTTCACCAACTGAAAGACGAAGAAGACGCGAATTTTCGGGTAACTTGTCTATATCAACTACTGAAATCACCAATCGATTTTCAGTCTCTTGGAAAGATGGAAACATCTGTTGGCCACCAATGGCTTTGCCATGCATATGAATAGGAACATCCATTTCCAAATTATGAAACACAGGCTCCCATTCAGAGCCTACACTTTCACTTTCGTATATTTCAGTCGGGTCTGATGTTCGAGTACTGAAATATCTTGGAACAGGTGCACGCAAAAGGAGACTCGCATCGTAGATACCGGTGTAGGTCAAGATCGCCTCAAGCAAAGCTGATTTCCCAGTGTTGTTCTTACCGGCAATCAGATTGACGCGCGCAAAGTCGTCCAGGCGCAAGTCCTTAAAGCCGCGAAAGTTTTGAACCTGAAAGGACTTATACATTTTCGGTACCTCGCAACATCGTGCGTGGGGCCATTGTACACTGCGAATTCCAGTGGTGGTATGTGAGTTGACTCTGCCTCACGGGCAGGGGCTGCGATGGGGCAGCTCGCAGAAGAAGTACTGCGTCGTGTCGCTCATGGCGTAGCGCACCAGCTGCTGCGCGCTGTAGACGAAGTCGTTGCGCGCGTTGGCCTGGTGGCAGTTGAAGCAGGCCGTCAGGTTCTCGTCGACGTGCGCGCCGCTCTCGCGCTCGAAGGAGCCGAAGTTCCAGTTGCCGGCGCGCGCCGCGCTGCCGAAGTCCTCTGAACTCCAGTCCATGCGCTTGTGCGCCACGTGCAGCGCAGGTTGCATTTCCGCCTTGCGATAGCGTCCGTCCGCATCCAGCAGGGGCTCACCGTCTTCGTCCAGAGCGGCCTGCCACAACTCGATGACCAGCACGCTGTCATGCGGCAGGCGGCCGGTGCTGCGCAGGCCCTGCAGCGCGTGCGGACTGATGAAAAGATCGCGAATGGTCGCGTCGCCGCGGTCAACCGTGGCGTAGTGGGCGAAGGTCGCAGCGTAGTCCGCCGGATAGCTCACGCCCGCGTAGGACTGCTCCTCAGCCGCGCTGCAGGCAGTCAGCAGCAACAGCGTGATGACGATCCACTTGCTCATGGTGCTCCCGCTCTCATGCGCTCTGCGACCCTCTTTGTACCATGCGGTTCTTGCGAATCTGTGACGCGGGCAGGCTTCATTGTACAACGCGCGCAAAGTCACAAAGTCACCCTGCTTGACATATTGATGATTATCAATATAATGAGCGTATGACTGCCGACTCACTGCAATTCGCGAAGGCCCTGGCCGACGGTACGCGCCAGGAAATATTGCGGCAGCTGTGTTGCCGCTGGCTGACGGTCAACGAACTGGTGCTCGCGCTGGCGAGCCAGGTGCAGCAGCCGACGGTCAGCCACCACCTGCGCCTGCTGGAAGAAGCCGACCTGGTACATGTGCGGCAGGAGGGACGCCATCGTCACTACACGCTCAACCAGGCGCAGCTGACGACCTGTTGCGGCGAGTTGATGCGCGTCTTTGCGCCGGATTTTGCCCTGGCGCCGGCCGGTGCCAGTGAAGAGCAAAGGGAGACAGCATGAGCGAGACGATCCACGACGTCGTGCGTTCGCGCTACGGAGAAATGGCGCGGGAGAGCCACAGTTGCTGCGCGCCGACGTTCTATGACGAGGCGTTGCTGACAGAATTGCCGGCCGAGGTGACTGAGCTGTCGCTGGGCTGCGGCAACCCACTGGAGAGCGCCGACCTGCGCCCGGGTGAGACGGTGCTGGACCTGGGCAGCGGCGCGGGCATCGACTGTTTCCTGGCCGCGCGCGTTGTTGGGCCGCAGGGGCGTGTCATCGGCGTTGACATGACGCCAGCCATGCTGGCGCGCGCCGAAGCTGCGCGCGAACGCCTGGGCCTGGGCCAGGTCGAGTTCCGCGAAGGGCAGATCGAGGCGCTGCCGGTGGACTCCGACTCGGTCGACGTCATCCTCTCCAACTGCGTCATCAACCTGGCGCCGGACAAGGCAATGGTCTTCCGCGAGGCCTGGCGCGCCCTGAAGCCCGGCGGCCGCATCGCCATCAGCGACATCGTCAGCGCCGGCGAATTTGCGCCGGAGCTGCGCGCGGACCAGGAGAAGTGGGCGGAGTGCGTGACCGGCGCGATCCCGCTGGCGGACTACGTTGCGCTGATGCGGGAGGCGAGCTTCGTGGAGGTCGAGGTGGCCGGGCTGCAGGATGCCTGTGACATCATCCCGCTGCAGGCGGGCATGCCGCCGCTTTTCAGCGGTCGTATAACGGCCAGAAAACCGGCCTGAGCGCGTAGCCTTTGCTCCCGCGCCCGGCTGATGGTTTGCCGGGGTGCGGGAGCGACAGGTCGATGCGACTTACTGCATTTCCGATTCGTAGAGGCCGGCGCCGATCGAAACGTGTTCGTCATCAAGCGTCGAGCCGATGATGTAGGAACTCTTGGTCTCGAGCGAATCGCTGGCCGGGTTCAGCCACACGTAGTCGACCCAGCCCTCGCCCGCTTCGCTGGTTGACATGTCGAGGACGTCCTGATTGACTAGGTTGCCGGCGGAGTCCTCAAGGGCACAGGTCTGGGATTCATCGTAGCGGTAATCGAGGGGGTAGAAGATGTTGCGGCAGTCCGACCCGGAGACGAAGAGATAGGACGAGCCGCCGACCCACTGCGGATGGTAGCGCAGGAGATCGAAGGCCAGTTCGCCGCGTTCCTCGATCAGTTGGGTGCCACAGCGCACAAGCAGTTGCAGCTCATCACGCGTGTTGATGTCGCGCGCCAGCGGCAGGGCGCGGCACTCGTCAGAGGGGACGTAGAGGCCGGCGGCGAGGATGTAGGCGCGCCCGTCGATGAACACGCGGCGCATATAGGTGGTCTTGCGCCCTTCCTCGTCGGTGGCCGGATTTCTGAAGGTGTAATGAACGTAGCCGTCGTCATGGCTGGCGAGGATGCGCTGCATCTCGGGCACGACCGGCACCCGGCCTTCGGCATAGGAGGATGCATCGCGGATGGTGCCAACCACCTGTGGTTGCCCGGCGTTGGCTACCGCGAAACCGGTCTCTAGGTCGTAGAGGAAGAGGTAGGTGGGGCCGGCGTTCCAGCGCTCGTCATGCTCGAAGTCGTGCAGCGCCTGCAGGCCGTTCTGTTGCAGGTGATGGGCGGCGCAGCCCACGAAGCGCTCGACGTCGCGCTCGCTGTAGACGAGGGAGGCGCGCATTACGTCCGGCGAGCAGGTGGCGTGTGAATCCGTCGTGAAGTAACCTGCGCCGATCAGGGCCGGTTCGCCGTCGCGCTCCATCAGCTTGACGTAGGCCAGCTTGGGCTCTTCCTGACCGGAGACGCGGTTCATGAAGCGGTAATAGACGTAGCCGCCGCCGAAGTTGGTGACGATACGCTCCATCTCCTGCGTGATCCAGACTCCGTCCGAATCCTGCAGCCCGGTCATGTCGGTGCCGCCGGGAATATCCGAGCCAACGATGAAGAAGGCTGCGCCATCCGCGCCGGCGAAGAGATAGACGGGCTCGTCGTACCAGTCGGCCCCTTCAAAGTCCAGCGCGGCCTGTTCCCAGCCGACGGCCGCGACGTGCGCGGCGGCGCAGTGAACGAACTGTTTCAGTTGCTCGCGGCTGTTGATGTCGGCGAGCCGGCCGGCGTGGTCGTCGCAGATGGTCTGCGCCGCGACCGGCAGGGTCAGCAGCGGGAGCAACAGGGCGAACGCAAGGGCCATCAGCCAGGAGCTGTGCATCCGGAATCGCATGATCTGTTCCTCCCGTTTGACATTGAGCGTCGGGGCCAGGCGCAGCTCACGCCCTCCTGACGCGGAATAATTCAGGCAAAATATAACAGAAATTGTCGCTGGTGATGCCTGTCGCTTCAGTCCTGTGGCGCGGCTGCGGCCCGGCGCTGCGACCAGGCGACGGCCTCGTGGATGCCTTCGCGCAGCGAGGTTTGCGGCGCATAGCCCAGCAGCTCGCGCGCCTTGTCGATGTTGGCGACGTAGTGCGTCACCTCGCCCGTGCGGCTGGGCTCGATGCACACCTTGGGCTCGACGTCGAGCGCCTCGCCGATGTAGCGCACCATGTCCAGCAGGCTGTGGCCCTCGCCACAGGCCAGGTTGATGGTCTGATCGCGCAGGGCGCCACCGAGCAGGCGCTCAATCCCGGCGCTGACGCCGCGCACGCAGTCATCGACGTAGGTGAAATCGAGCACCTTTTCGCGCCCGTAGACCGTGACCGGGCGGCCGGCGCCGATCTCGCGGATGAAGAGCGGGATGACGCGCTCCATGCGCCCGAGGTCGTTGTCATAGCGCCCGTAGACGTTGCTGAAGCGAAAGACGAGGTAGGGCAGGTCGTAGCATTGGGCGAAGGAGTAAATCAGCGCCTCGCCCGAGACCTTGCTGGCGGCGTAGGGGCTTTCCATGAAGGAGAAGTCGGCGTGGGCCTCGTCGGTGATGTAGCGGTGGATGTCGCCGTAGATTTCGCGCGAGCTGCTGAAAATGATGGGCAGGCGATTCTGGCGGCAGAACTCGAGCACGTTGAAGGTGATGGCGATGTTGTCCAGCGCGCGCAGGGGCTGCTCGACCAGCTCGTGCACCTTGGCGTGGGCGGCCAGATGCACCACCAGGTCCAGCGCCTGCGGCCAGTCATTGCCGCCGATGCCGCCCGCGAAGCGCGTGGTCGGCTGGGCCAGATCCTGCAGCAGGGTCGGGATGCGCGTCGTCCAGCGATTGGGGCGGATGTCGACGCCGAAGACCTCGTGGCCCAGCGCCAGCAAATGCAGGCCGAGGTTGCTGCCGATTTGTCCGCTCGAGCCGGTGATGAGTACGCGCATTGCCGCTCCTGTCCCGCATCGCCGTTCACTATAACGCGCGCGGCGCGCTGCGGGCAGGCCGACTCCGGCAAGGCCCTCACCCCCCCCCGCCCCCTTTTCCCGCTTTCCCGTCGCAAGCGGGAAAAGGGGTTTGGGGTGAGGGCGGGCAGCCCTGCCTGGCGCGCGGCGCCGCACCTGCGTTATGCTGCTGTGCCGCCTGGGACCGTGCCACAAGGACAACCATGACCCCCGACATCGTCCGCACCATGCTTGACTATCACTATGCCGAACAGCACAAGGTGTGGCAGGACTGCATCCTGCAACTGTTGCCGGTGCAGTACATTTACGACATGGACTACTCGCATGGCAGCATCCGCGACTGCCTGGTGCACGTGCTGAACGGGGAATGGTGGTGGCTGGAGCGGGCCCGCGGGCGCTCGCCCGTGACGCGCCAGCCCGCCAGCGACTTCCCCGATCGCGCGGCCGTGGGCGCGCGCATGGACGAGATCGAGGCCGAAGTGCGCGCTTTTGCCGGCGGTCTGGATGCGGCGGACCTGGCCGCGCCGGTGCAATACACCACGCCGGCAGGCGAGCGCATCGACAATCGGGTGTGGCACATCCTGCTGCACATCGCCAACCACGGCCTCATTCACCGCGCCGAAATCATGGCCATGTCCGCCAGAATGGGCGGCCCGTCCTTCGATCTCAGCCTGATGCGCTGGCTATACAACGGGCGTTACTGAGGAGCAGAACATGATCGACACACAGTATGTGGAACGCTTTGAGCAAGAGAGCTACGTGGTCGTGCCCTCCCTGTTCCCGCTGGCGGAAGTGGAGACGATCAAGGCGCACTTCATGCGCCTGCACGTACGCAAGATTGGCTTCCATGACGACGGCATCTCCGACGAGCATGATCCACTCTTCCGCTATCCGCGCATGATTCACCCGCACCGTTACGATCGCCTCAGCCGCGACTGGCTGCTGGATCCACGCCTGCGGGCCTGGACGACGGCCCTGCTGGGCCGCGAGCCGCTGGCCGCGCAGACCATGTTCTACTTCAAGCCGCCCGGCGCCCGCGGCCAGGCCCTGCATCAGGACCAGCGTTCGCTGGAAGTGCGGCCGGGCACCTGCCTTGCGGCCTGGATGGCCGTCGACCCCAACGATGAGGACAACGGCTGCATGAAGATCGTGCCGCACACCCAGGACCTGGCCAAACTCTGTCTGATCGATGCGGACCGGCGCAAGTTCTTCAGCGGCACCACCATCGAGCTGGCAGACTGGATGGAACTGCGCTCCCTGCCCATGCAGCCGGGCGACGTACTCTTCTTCAACGGCCAGGTCATCCACGGCAGCTGGCCCAACACGACCAGCGACCGCTTCCGCCGCGCCATGATCGCGCACTACGTGGTCGGCGAGGCGCAGAAGGTCGCGCAGTTCTACCAGCCGCTGCTGACCTTCGACGGCGAGGAAGTCGAAATCGACCTCAGCGACAAGGGCGGGCCCTGCGGCGTCTGGGTGCCGGCGGAAGAAGCCGGCGGCCGCGAGGAACTGGAGCTCGTCGAGCGCGCCTGACGCGGCAGTCACCCATGGAAGCGCAATATGCAGTGCATCAGTCTCGATCACGTCACGCTGTCCTACGCCGCCCGCGAGATTTTCGCGGACCTCGCCTGGGGCATTGACAGCCGCGCGCGCAGCGGACTGATCGGCCCCAACGGCGTCGGCAAATCCAGCCTGCTACGCATCATCAGCGGCGCGCTGACGCCGGACAGCGGTCTGGTGCAGCGCCTGCCGGGAACGCGGGTTGGCTATCTGCCGCAGCAGGTCACGCTGCCCACTGGCCGCAGTCTGCTGCAGACGGCGCTGGAGTTGCCGCCCGCGCTGGCGGCTGTGGAGCAACGCCTGACGCAACTGGAAACGCGCCTCGGCGAACCGGCGGTCTACAACGACGAGCGGCGTCTGACGCGCGTGCTGGCGCAGCAGGAGCGCGTCCTCGCCGACTACGAACGCCTTGGCGGGGCGCAGCATCACAGCCGCGTGCGCTCGCTGCTGGCGCATCTGGGCCTGGACGAGGCCGACCACGACCTGCCCTGCGAGGCGCTCAGCGGCGGCCAGAAGAAGCTGGTGGCCCTGACGCGCCTGGCCGTCGCCCGGCCGGAAGTGTTGCTGCTGGACGAGCCGGACAATCATCTTGATCTGGTCGCCCGGCGCCGCCTTGAAGACTTCATCCGCAGCTACGAGGGCGCGGTCATCATCGTCTCGCATGACCGCTGGCTGCTGGACGAGGTGGTCACGGAAATCGTCGAGCTGGAGGCGGGGGTGCTGAAGGTCTGGGCCGGCAACTACAGCTGGTACGCCACGGAGCGCGAGCTGGCGCGGCTGCGGCAGCAGCAGCTCTTCACGGCGCAGCAGAAACGCATCCGCCAGATCGAGGAGGCCATCAAACGCTTCGAACACTGGGCCCGCATCACCGAGGACCCGCGTCACGCCCGCAAGGCCCGTCATCGGCGCCGCATGCTGGAGCGCATGGAGGAAAAGGGCGAGATGGTCGAAAAGGTCGTCGAGCGGCGCCAGCTGGACGCGGAATTCACCGGCTGGCGCGGCAGCACGAAGGCGCTGGAGATCACGGAGTTGGCGATGGGCTTCGGCGACGATCTGCTCTTTGTGGATCTGGCGCTGCTGCTGCGTCACGGCGAGCGCGTCGGCCTGATTGGCCCCAACGGCGCGGGCAAGTCGGTGCTCTTCCGCCTCGTGCTGGGCGAGGAGACGCCGCTGGGCGGCCGCATCCGGGTCGGCCCGGGCACGAGGCTGGGCTACTACGCGCAGGATCACGAAACGCTGGGCGCCTGGCTGCAGCGCACGCCGCTGGAGCGCATCCGCGACATCCGGCCCATGCCCGAGAACGAGGCGGTCGCCTTTCTGCTGAAGTACCAGTTTCAGTACGAGCAGCTGCGCCTGCCGGTGGCCACGCTCAGCGGTGGCGAGCGCAGTCGTCTGCAACTGGCCACGCTGGTGCTGGAGCGGCCCAATTTGCTGCTGCTGGACGAGCCGACCAACAACCTCGACATCCCCACCGCCGAGGTGCTTGAGACGGCGCTGGCGGACTTCGACGGCGCGATCCTGACCATCTCGCACGATCGTTACTTCCTCGAACGCACGGTAGATCGCATCGTCGAGCTGCGTGACGGGACGCTGACGAGCTGGACGGGCGGCTACAGCGACTGGCTGGAACGTCAGAATACGTAAGGCTCAGTGGTTACTTCAGGTTGCCAGAGTTGAAGCGCAGGAGTCGGCTCCAGTCGATCCTGCCGTCGGCGTGGCAGAATTCGTCTGAAAACTCCTGGATGAACTGCGCCTCAAGACGATCGCGCCGTGCCCGGAAGCTTTGGTTGTGTTCGCGGGCGAGATAAGCGACCGGTTCGATGAGGCTGGTGTACAGGTCGGGGTCGTCGGACAGGAAGTGCCAGAAACTCTGGCCTTCGTACTTGACGTAGTTATAAAGATTCGTCGTCTTCGCCCTGCCGTAACAAATACCCAGGACGGGCTGGATGTGTGACGACGCGTCGCCCTGTTGCAATACCTTTACCGCCGTCTGGAAATTCTCGACCAGACGGGTCTTCTGCGAATTGTTGCCCCAGTTGGGGCCGGACTTTATCGACACCAGAAAGTGGGTAGTGTCCCGCTCAAACTCCAGATCGATTCCTTCGGCGGGTGACTTGCGCCCGTTGGCCACTTCGCCGGAAACGCGGATGGCCAGACTCTCAAGGAAAATCCTGCCAAACAACTCTTCCTCTGATGAAGACAGGTAGGCATCCAGCAGGGAACGGACCATTTCCGGGGCGGACTGCATGTCCTTCGCGCGGAAGAGGTAGGGGTTCTTCCGGCGCAGCACATTGTTCAGCCTGACCTTCTGAAGCCGGTCAAGGCGGGCGTTGTGGAACTCCTCGATCCTGGCGCTGGCGAATTCGTTTAGCCGCTGCGGATCAAGCGTCGCCATCCAGGGCCTCGCCGAAGCGCAGGGACGCGACGCGTTCCCGCGAAATCTCGCAGTAGTCGCGCTCCTTGTCGATGCCGATGTAGTGTCGGCCAAGTCCCTTCGCAGCGACTGCCGTGGAGCCTGAACCAATGAAGGGGTCCAGCACGACATCGCCAGGCCGCGTGAAGAGGCGGATGAACCAGGCCGGCAGGGGTACCGGGAAGGCCGCACTGTGGCCGACGTTGTTACACTCGGTGGCCAGGTGCAGCACGTTGGTCGGGTAGGCTTGCGCGCGCCCCTCCCAGTTGGAGACGTTCTTGCCGAAGCCGCTTTGTACCCGCGATTCATCGCGCAGCCGGTCCGTCTCGCTGAGGGACTTTAAACGCGATTTGGCCCAGTCGCCCATTGGTACCATGACGGCATCCTGATACATGGCGAACTTGCGCTGCCGGTTGAACTGGAGGCAGCGTTCCCAGGAATCGCGGAAGCGGTTGGGCCACTTGCCGGGGTAGCAGTTTTTCTTGTGCCAGCAGAACTCCTCGGTCCAGAGCCAGCCTTGTTGACGCAGCGCGAGGATGAGCTCCAGCACGTAAGTGTGGCGCTCGCCCTGCACCACGCGCTCCTTGATGTTCAGGACGAATGAGCCCTCCGGCCGCAGTACGCGCTGCAGCTCGGCGGCCACGGGCAGGAACCACGCGACGTAGTCATCGGGCGCGATGCCGCCATAGGTGCTTTTGCGCTGGTCGGCGTAGGGTGGCGAGGTGAAGACCAGGTCCACCGAATCCGGTGCCAGGGCCGACAGAACTTCCAGCGCGTCGCCGTGGTGAATCTGGTCGATGTTCACTGGAAGAATGACTTGTTCAGACACGTCTGCGAATCCCGGCAATTTTGCTGCTGTGAGGGTTTGATTCATTGTTTGCTGCCTTGCTCACTGACGCCCAAAGCATAACAGGGTTGGCCAGTCAGGCAAGCAAGCCATGCGCCATCAGGTCGCGGTGGGTTCGTCCGCTGGCGCATCGGGCGCGGCGGGCAGCGACTCGATGTAGAGCGAGCGGCTGGGGAAGGCGACGCTGAGGCCCAGTTCCTCGACGATGTCCATCACCGTCAGCAGGATGTCGTGCTGCTCCTGCATGAAATCCGCCCAGGCAGGCTCCTTCACGTTGCATCGGATCAGGATGTTGAGCGAACTGTCGCCAAAGCCGGAGAAGAAGACGTTGACGCTGTCCGCGTCCACCTTTTCGTGCGCGCGTAACATGGCGCGCAGGCGGGCGACGAGGGCCCGTAGATCGCTGCTGGTTGAATCGTAGGTGACGCCGACGGTGACATTGAGACGGCGCTTTTCCATGCGTGAAAAGTTGATGACCGGCGCGCCGGTCAGCATCGAGTTGGGCACGGTGACCAGCGCCTGGTCCAGCTGGCGGATGCGCACGGCGCGCGCGCCGACTTCCTCGACGATGCCGGTGACCTGCGGCGTGCGGATGAACTCGCCTTCGCGCAGGGGCTTGTCGCTGATGATGGTGGCGAAGGAGAAAAGGTTGGCGACGGTGTCCTGGGCGGCCAGTGAGATGGCCAGGCCGCCGAGGCCAATGCCGGCAATGAGGCCGTTGACGTCGTAGTGCCACTCCTGCAACATGGTGACGAGCGCCAGCGCGAGGACGAGGACGCGCAGCGCGGTACGCAGGAAGGGCAGCAGCTGCTCGTCAAGCGTGATGCCGGTGATGCTATGCAGACGCGGCGAGGAGGCCACGATGATGCCGATGCTGTTGTAGAGTGCGGCGAAGAGCGCCAGGATGACGAAACTGCGCGCCAGTTGCGTGAAGAACTGCACGGTGCCAGCGTCGCCAGGCAGCAGGACGCCGGCGATGAGCAGCCCCGGCGCGATGACCAGCAGGCGCACCGGATTCTCGACGATGCCGAGGACGATGTCGTCCAGGTCCGAGTGGCGCCGCTCGAGGATGTGGCCCAGGGGCCGCAGCACGAGCCAGGACAGCAGGTGACGTAGCAGCCAGACGACGAGCAGCGCCAGCAGCGCGAGCAGGACGCGCAGGACAACGTTGCGGAGCTGCGGGTCGAGTTGGTCTAGGAAGGCGATCTCGGGCACGGGGCGCTCCTCAGTTGCGCGCGGCCTGGCGCGCCTGGGCATCCATGACGGCGACGGCGGTCATGGCCACGATGTCGTCGACGTCATCGCCGGCCTGCAGGACGTGCACCGGCTCGCCCATACCGAGCAGGACAGGGCCGATGGCCTCGACGCCGGCGAGGCGGTTCAGCAGTTTGTATGCGATGTTGGCCGAACCCAGGTCCGGGAAGACCAGCACATTGGCGTCGCGCACCTCGCTGAAGGGGTAGCGCTCGTTGACGATGGCGTCGACGACGGCCGTGTCCGCCTGCATCTCGCCATCGATCATCAGGTCCGGGCGGCGCGCGCTCACCAGCGCCACGGCCTCACGCACCTTGTGCGAGAAGGGATGTGGCGTACTGCCGAAGTTGGAGAAGGAGAGCATGGCCACGCGCGGCTCGATGTCGAGGGTATTGGCGAAGTCCGCGCCGAGAATGGCGATGTCGGCCAGGGTCTCTGCGTCGGGATCGATATTGACGGTGGTGTCGGTGAAGAAGTAGCTGCGGTCTTCGACGATCATCAGGTAGAGGCCGCTGGCGACGCGGGCGCCGGGCGCGGTGCCGAAGATCTGCAGCGCGGGGCGCATGATGGCGGGGTACTCCTGCGTCAGGCCGCTGATGAAGGCCTCGGCCGCGCCCATGTGCACCATCATCAGGCCATAATGGGTGTTCTGCTGCAGCAGGGCGGCGGCGCGCACGGGCGTCATGCCGCGGCGCCGGCGCAGATTCACCAGCGCCTGCGCCCAGTCCGCCTGTTCCTCCTGATGCGGCGTGACGATGCGGGGCGCGAAATCCAGCCCCAGATCGCGAATCGCCGCCTCGATCGCGTCGCGATCGCCGAGCAGGACGGGCGTGCCAATGCCCTCCTCGCGCATCTGGTAGGCGGCGCGGATGATGCGTGGGTGTTCGCCCTCGCCGTAGACGACGCGCGTTTGCGCCCCGCCGGCGCGCGCCTTGTTCATGATGCTGGCGCGCACGGTCTGGCCGTGGCCCTGACGCCGCAGCATCTCCATGCGATATTCGTTGAGGTCGATCTGGCGCCGGGCGGCACCGCTGTCCATGGCGGCCCGGGCCACCTCCGGCGCCACCCACAGCAGCACGCGTGGGTCGAGCGGCTTGGGGATGAGGTAGTCGCGGCCGAACTTCAGCGATGACAGGCCGTAGGCCGTGAGCACGCTGTCGGGCACGTCCTCGCGCGCCAGCGCCGCCAGGGCATGGGCGGCCGCCAGTTTCATCTCCTCGTTGATGCTGCGCGCATAGACATCCAGCGCGCCGCGGAAGAGGAAGGGGAAGCCGAGCACGTTGTTGACCTGGTTGGGATAGTCGCTGCGGCCGGTGCCGACGATGGCGTCGGGGCGCACGGCCAGCGCGTCCTCGGGCATGATTTCGGGGTCCGGGTTGGCCATGGCGAGGATGATGGGATCGCGCGCCATTTTCTTCACCATGTCCGCTGTGAGCACGCCAGGGGCGGAGAGGCCGAGGAAGATGTCCGCGCCAACGATGGCGTCATCCAGCGTGCGCGCGTCGGTGTAGTTGGCGAAGCGCACCTTGTATTCGTTCAAATGCTCCTCGCGCCCGGCGTAGATCACGCCGCGCGAATCGAGCATGAGGACGTGCTCGCGCGCGACGCCCAGCTGCACGCAAAATTCACCGGAGGCGATGGCGCTGGCGCCCGCGCCGGAGATCACCACGCGCATGTCGGGCAGCGACTTGCCCACCAGCTCGGCGGCGTTGAGCAGGGCCGCGCCGGCAATGATGGCGGTGCCGTGCTGGTCATCGTGAAACACGGGGATGTCCAGTTCGGCCTTGAGGCGCGTCTCGATCTCGAAGGCCTCGGGTGCCTTGATGTCCTCGAGGTTGATGCCGCCGAAGGTGGGCGCGAGGGCCTTGCAGATGGCGATGAATTCCTCGGGGTCGTCGGTGTCAAGCTCGATATCGAAGACGTCGATATCGGCGAAGCGTTTGAAGAGCACGCCCTTGCCTTCCATGACGGCCTTGGCGGGCAGGGGCCCCAGGTTGCCGAGGCCGAGGATGGCGCTGCCGTTGGTGATCACGGCGACCAGGTTGGCGCGCGCGGTCAGTTCCCAGCCGGCCATGCTGTCGCGGTCGATTTCCAGCACGGCCTCGGCCACGCCCGGCGAATAGGCCAGCGAGAGATCCTGCTGGGTGACCAGAGGTTTGGTGGCGCGCACCTCGATCTTGCCCGGGCGTCCGCGGCGGTGATATTCCAGCACGTCCTGCCTTGTGATTGCCATCAAACCTCCGACGTCGACTGTCGCTATCCTAACCTGAATTTCCGCTCCCTGCCCCGTGCCACTATGGCGACAGTGGCGCGCGCCACGCCTCGTGGAAGTTGTGACGCGGGCCCTGGGGCGCCAGCAGGCCGCTGCGCGCGGGATGATCATCGTATTGCGCGAAGAAGGCGTCCAGTTGTTCGCCCAGCGCCGCGGCCAGTTCCGGCTCGGTGGCGCGGAGATCGCGCGTCTCACGCGGGTCGGCAGCCAGGTCGAAGAGCAGTTCGCGTTCCCCTGGCGCCTGCCGCACCAGCTTGTGCCGCTCCGTGCGCCACATGCGCGTCGGACCATATTCGCCGGCCTGGGCCTGGCGCCAGTCCGGCAGCGCCTGCGCGTCCGTGAGCAGGGGCGCGAAGCTGCGCCCGGGCCCGGCGGTCGCGTCCAGCCCGGCCAGGTCGATCAGGGTAGCGTAGAGGTCACAGTGATCGACGAAATGCTCAATGGTCTGACCGACGGACACATGACCGGGTCGGTTGAGCAGCAACGGCACGCGGATCGATTCCTCCAGCATGTTGGGCGGTCGCGTGGCGTTGCCCTTGCCCCACAGGCCGTGATGGCTGCAGTTCAGGCCGTGGTCGGCGGTGTAGACCACCAGCGTCTTCTCACGCTGGCCCTGCGCCTCCAGCTCGTCCAGCAGACGGCCCACGCCCTCGTCGACATGCGTGACCGCGGCGTAATACTGCGCCAGCGCCTCGCGCCGGTCGCGCACCTTCACGCCCTCGCCGGTGAAGTTTCCGTGTGGCCAGGCCTCGTCCTGCGGGATGTCGGCGAAGCTGGCGTCGCGGTAGCGAGCGACCAGGCGTGCGGGATGACCGCGCCAGGGGCTGTGCGCCCCGATGTAGCCGACGAAGAGGAAGAAGGGCTGGTCAGACTCGCGCTGGCGCAGAAAGCGCAGCGCGCCATCGGTGATAATGTCGCTGTGCCAGCCGCTGCGCTCGATGAGCTGACCGTCAACGCTGTAGTCGCCGTCGCGCGGCACAGTGTTCCGGCGCAGGGCATCCCAATACGCGAAGCCTGGCTGCGGCAGATCGTCGTTGCCGCAGTGCCATTTGCCGCTCAGACCGCAATGATAGCCCGCCGCGCTCAGGCGCTGCGCCAGGGTTTGCTGACCGGCCAGGGAGGGCTGCTGCGCCAGTGCATTGCGTTGCGCGGCACTGCGCGCGTTGACGTTGTACCAGAGCCAGTCGTGAATGCCGTGCTGCGAGGGCAGCAGGCCGGTGAAGAAGGAGGCGCGCGCCGGCGAGCAGACAGGAGAGGGGGTGAAAGCGTTGGCCATACGCAGACCGCCGGCGGCCAGGTGATCCAGCGCGGGCGTGTGTAGCTCGCGATTGCCGTAGCAGTTGGCGGCCCACTGCGCGTGATCGTCGCTCATGATGACCAGCAGGTTGGGGCGTGTCATGGGGCTCCCGGGTCGGGCGCTGCACTGCGCAGCATCATACAGCGACAGAGGGCCGCATGGTACACTGCGACGGGCGGCAGCAAGGGCTCCCGTCGTGAGCTACGGGATATGGCCATGGGCGTGCTCTACATCGTGCCGACCCCCATCGGCAACCTGGAGGACATCACCCTGCGCGCGCTGCGCGTGCTGCGCGAGGCCTCGCTGATCGCCGCCGAGGACACGCGCCGGACGCGCGTGCTGTTGCAGCACTACGATATCAACACGCCCCTGCTCAGTTACCACGACCACAACGAACGCCAGCGCATCGAGGCCCTGCTGGAGGCGCTGTCGCAGGGCGACGTGGCACTGGTCAGCGACGCCGGCATGCCCGCCATCGCCGACCCCGGCTACGAGTTGCTGCGCGCCGCGCTGGCGGCTGGCCTGCGCGTTGAGGCGCTGCCCGGCCCGAGCGCGCTGACCACCGCCCTGGTCGGTTCCGGCCTGCCGACCGACACGTTCATCTGGCTGGGCTTTCTGCCAAGGCAGGCGCAGGCGCGGGCGCAGTTGCTGGCGAGCCTGCGCCACGAGCGGCGTACCCTGCTGGCCTGCGAGAGTCCGCACCGGCTGCTGGCGACGCTGGCCGCCGTCCGCGCGACGCTGGGCGAGCGGCCGCTGGCCGTGGCGCGCGAACTGAGCAAGCTGCATGAGGAGTATGTGCGCGGGACGGTCAGTGAGGTACTGGCGCACTTTGAAGCGCAGGCGCCGCGCGGCGAGATCATGCTGGTCATCGGCGGCGCGGCGGCGGCGGCGGCCTGGGATGAGGCGCAGGTGCGTGCGGAACTGGCATTGCGTCAGGCGGCGGGCGAGCCCCTGGGCAGCGCGGCCAGGGCCGTGGCCGAGCTGGCGGGCTGGAAACGTCGCGCAGTCTACGCGCTGGGCCTGGATGCCACTGGCAAAGCGAAGCAGGAGCGCGACGGATGAAGGTGATTGACCTCTTCGCCGGCATTGGCGGCATGCGCATGGCCTTCGAGCGCAGAGGGGCGACCTGCGTGTTTTCGTCCGAATGGGACAAGTTCGCGCAGCAAACCTACGCCGCCAACTTCGATGAAACGCCTGCCGGTGACATTCGCGCGATTGATGCGGCGGACATCCCCGATCACGATGTCCTGCTGGCCGGTTTTCCCTGCCAGCCCTTCTCGATCGCTGGTGTTTCCAAGAAGAACAGTTTGGGTCATGCGCATGGCTTTGACGACGACAAGCAGGGCAACCTTTTCTTTGATATAGCGCGCATCCTTGAGGCGAAACAACCGCAAGCGTTTTTACTGGAAAATGTTCGTAACTTAAGAACTCATGACCGCGGCCGCACATTCAAGGTCATTCACGAAACATTACAACAGCTGGATTACAATGTTTCCTGGCAAGTTTTGGACGCTCAGGGTTTTGTCCCCCAGCATCGTGAACGTATCTTCATCGTCGGCTTTCACCGCGACGTCTGGCCGGATCTGAGCTTTACTTTCCCGAAACTTCCGGTGCATGGTCCACGCATCGGCGACATTCTGGAAGATCAGGTCGACGACAAGTACACACTGAGTGACCATCTTTGGAATTACCTTCAAGACTATGCCGCAAAGCATCGGCGCCTAGGAAACGGCTTTGGCTACGGCCTGGTCGACCCGACGCGCGACCACATTACGCGCACGCTCAGCGCCCGTTACTACAAGGACGGCTCCGAGATTCTTATTAAGCAGGATGGCCGCAATCCACGTCGCTTAACACCACGTGAATGCGCCCGCCTCATGGGCTTCCCGGATAGTTTTGAGATACCGGTTTCGGATACGCAGGCCTACCGACAGTTCGGTAATTCGGTGGTCGTTCCACTGGTCGAAGAAATGGCTCACACCATGTTGGGTTGGCAGGAATCGGTTAAGGCAATCTCTGCATTGTCTACTGCCTATGTTGGTCAGATAAAGAGCATGCTCACGACCGTAGATCAACTTGTCATGCAAATGAAGCAGACAGATGCAGAAATGAAAGCGACAATTGAAGCCATTCTTGCTTTCAGTCGTTCTGCTTTAGGTTCTAATGACAAGACATTAGACAACGTAAACGTGGTATCTGGAAACTTGGCTGAGATGCTGAAGAACACTCCACAACCTTTCACCGCATTCGAACTATCCAGTTATTTCGCCCAAAAGTCGAGTCAGATAGACTTTGACCATTTGCGTTCGATGATTGTCAATCCCCATTTCAGTGGTGCAGCAGGCCAAAATGGCGAGGTCACGAAGAAAAGTGATTTCACATCGATTGAGCACTCAAACGGTGTGAAGGAAACAGCCCCCCCTGACTGACAGACCGGTATCGCCGTCTTGGCGTCCTGATTAACGCTGGCAATTGCGCGCGCGGCCTGTACAATGGGCGTCCATTCTGATTGAACAGTCCATGTCTGGCCGCTCGCGGCCCGCAAGGCAGAGAGAAGAGGCAGATGGCATCCTATCACGGGCCCAAGGCGAAAGTGCAGCGCCGCTTCGGTGAGGTGCTGGTGCCGCGGCCGAAGTATCAGCGCATTCTCGAGAAGCGCCCCTATCCGCCCGGCGAGCACGGGCGCGACCGCCAGTATCAGTCCGGCCGCCGCAGCAATTACAGCCTGCAGCTGGCCGAAAAGCAGAAGCTGGCCTTCATCTTCAACGTGCGCGACGGTCAGATGCGGCGTTACTTCGTGCGCGCGCGTCAGCAGAGCGGCAACACCGGCACCAACATGCTGGTGCTGCTGGAGCGTCGCCTCGACAACCTCGTCTTTCGCGCCGGCTTCGCGCCCACCATCTGGGCCGCGCGCCAGCTGGTCAGCCACGGCCACATTCTGGTCGACGGCCGCCGCCTCGACATTGCCTCCGCCAGCGTCCGTACCGGCCAGGTCATCTCCGTCCACGAGCGCATGCGCAAGAACGGGCATATCGCCGAGTCGCTGGACTCGATGGGCGCCGTGCCGGAATACATGTCGCTCGACAAGGACAACTTCGCCGCCACCTTCGAGCGCGTGCCCGAGCGCAACGAGATGCCCATCCCCATCGATGAGCAGCAGATCGTGGAGTGGTATACGCGCCTGACCTGAGGCACGACGGGCGCACGGCCATGCAGGCCCGACGTCTCTTCGACAGACCGATCATCACGGCGGCCACGCCCGGCGCCGACCCCTTGATGCAACAGAACATCAACGGGCCCAGCCTGTTGCGCGTGCCCGACTGGGTGCCGGCGCCGCTGGGCCGCTACTATCTCTACTTCGCGCATCACGCCGGCGACCACATCCGCATGGCCTACGCGGACGAGCTCGCTGGCCCCTGGCGCGTGCATGCGGGCGGCGTGCTGCAACTGGCCGACAGCTATTTCGAGCGTCACATCGCCTCGCCGCACGCCCACGTTGACCAGCAGCGCCGCCGGATCCACCTCTACTATCACGGCGTGATGTCGGCCGCGGACCGCGTCGGCATCGTCCCGGAGATCAACGAGCGCTTCTTCCGCGCCCAGCGCAGCCGCGTCGCGCTCTCGGACGACGGCCTGCACTTCGAGGCACAGCAGCAGCTGATCGCGCCGGCTTACCTGCGCGTGGTCGCGCTGCGCGGCAAGCTCTACGGCATCTCTATGCCGGGCCTGCTGTGCCGCTCCGCTGACGGCTTCGGCGTCTTCGAGAGCGGGCCGCTGCTGCCGGGCGACGACGCGCGGCGCGAGGATTTCTTCTTCCCGCCCGGCAAACCCTCTGTGCGCCACCTCGCGCTGCACGTGGATGGCGACACGCTCTACGTCTTCTGCTCGCGCCAGGGCGACGCGCCCGAACACGTCATGATGACCACGGTCGACATCAGCGAGCCGGACTGGCATCGCTGGCGGCCGGAGCCGCTGCGCAGCCTGCTGCTGCCGGAAATGCCCTGGGAAGGCGGCGGCCTGCCGATTGCGTCCTCCGACCGCGGCGCGGTCCATGTGCCGGTGTGTCAGCTGCGCGATCCCTGTCCCTTCCAGGACGACGACGGCCGTCTCTACCTGCTCTACACGGTGCAGGGCGAGCAGGGCATCGCGCTGGCGGAGTTGCGCGCCTGAGAAACAGGGGGCTTTGGCCGAGGTCTCCAACCATGCTACATTGATACAAAATATTCTTGAGGGTATCCCAATGTTTGATCGTTCGCGCGGTACGCAATACAGACGCAAGCTGGCTGAGGCGCGTGCTGCCGATGTCAGGCGTGCTGTGAAACGTGAACAGCAAGCTGAGGCTATTGCACAGCCGGGCAAGGGTCGCACACGGTCGCTTCTGAAGCTTTTTCTGCTGCTGCTCGTCGCGGTGATCGTGCTTGCGTTCGTGAAGAGCACGGATGCATCGATCGGAGCATTTTGACAGTCTGCCAGAATACAGGCCGGGATACAGACGGCCGCCATTATACGCTCTGCACGGTGCAGGGCGAACAGGGCATCGCGCTGGCGGAACTGGTTCAGGCTGAGAACTGCCCTTCCGTATAACTCCCGACTATGTCGCACTTTTCCCGCCCGTTCCGCCGCCTGTTGTACACTGCTGCCACGGACGAAAGCGGGAGATAACCATGCCCATCCTCGAAAACTACAATGAGTTCGCAGGCCGCCACTACGAGACCGGCAGCCTGCGCGATGCCCTCGCCTGGGAGGGTGTACGTGCCCCGCACACCGGCGAAGCGCTCAGCGAGGCGCTGCTGCTGGGCATCAGCGGCGGTATCGCCTTCGGCTACTTCACCTTTCATTACCAGGGCTATCCGCCGCACCTGGTGCTGCTCACGCGTAATACCTTCGACCCGCTGCAGACCATCTACGAGCGCCTCGCCATCCCGCGCGACCTGCGTCAGACGGCCAGCGCGGACAGGGGCGCGGCCAACCTGCGCAGCGCCCTGGAAGAAGGGCACGCCGCCATCGTCCAGGCGGACGCCTTCAGCCTGCCCTGGACGCTGCTGCCGCCCGACGAGCGCAACTGGGGCATGGCGCCGCTGCTGGTCTACGGCCTCGACGAGGAGCGCGCCTGGATCGCCGGGCCGTCGTCACAGCCGCTGGTCATCCCCGCCGCGGCGCTCGCCAGGGCGCGCGGGCGCGTGAAGAAGGTGAAGTTCCGCGTGACCACCCCTGGCGCGCCGGATTTCAACCGCCTGCCGGACGCGGTCGAGGCGGGCATCCGTCAGTGCCTGGCGCTCTTCACCGGGCCGCCACCGCGCGGCAGCAGGAAAAATTTTGGTCTGGCCGCGCTGGAGCACTGGGCGCAGCTGCTGACCAACACGCGCAACAAACAGTCCTGGGCGCGCTACTTCGCGCCGGGCCGCGACCTGATGATGGCGCTGGCCGGCAATCACACGCAGCCCGGCGCCTTCAGCTGGATCGAGCTCTGGGGCTTCGACGGCATGGAGCGCGCGGTTTACGCTGACTTCCTCGACGAGGCCGCCGTCATTCTTGAGCGGCCCGCGCTAGAGGACGCGGCGGCAGGCTTCCGGCGCAGCCACGCGCAGTGGCGTCAGCTGGCGCACATGCTGCTGCCTGAAGAGGTGCCGGCGCTGGCCGAGACCCGTCAGCTGCTGCAACGACGCTACGCCTTGCTCGACGAACTGGGCATGGACGCGCTGCCGGAGATGCGCCGCTGCCACGCGCGCCAGGCGGAGCTCTTTGATCAGCTGAGCGAGGACTTCCCCATGACGGAGGCGGAGCTGGTGGCCTTTCGCGAAGGTCTGGCGCAGCAGGTGCTGGCCATCCGCGCGACTGAGGGCGAGGCGCTGGCGCAACTGGCTGAAGTCCTCGGCGGCTAGAGGGCCGAAGTCCTCGGCGGCTGGAGGGCCGAAGTCCTCGGCGGCTGGAGGGCCGAAGTCCTCGGCGGTTAGAGGGTGGCGGTGATGGGCTGGCCAGCAGAGGATGTTTTTTGTCCAGAAACAACTTTGCAAATGTCGCTTACAGTTCTAACCCTGGGCACCACCCCGTCGCGCTTGCACCCACCGCCGCACGAATGCCAGGATCCATCTCGCGCCGATTATCATTGTGGCGGCAAGTGAATTAAAGGCGATATCGATGAGGTCAAAGACGCGGTTGGGCAGCAGGAACTGAATACCCTCATCGAGACAGCCCAGGAGAATAGATATGATCAGTGCAAGCAGGGCAGGCGCGGGAACTCGCCGACCATTTTCGCGACGCTCCAGCAGCGCTTCATGAACGAGGCCAGCCACTAAAGCGTACTCGAACAAGTGAGTACGCTCCGCCCATGACCCGATTCTCAGCCAGGCCATCAGATAAACAGCCAGGATACCAACCCCAACCGCGATCTCGGCACGATCGGGTCGCTTGTCTATGAAGAAAATCGGGATCACCACCAGCAGCGCGAGCAGAGCGAAAAAGAGGTTGGTGCCTGCGCTTGCGACAATGCGTTCGCCCAGTGCCGCCACTATCGCCGGCGCCTGGCCCAGCGTGGCGTAAATCCCCACCAGGACGATGACAAGCGCAAGCCAGAGCCGACGCTCCCGCCTGGAGCTGAAGAAAGACATCATGATCACCAGGGTAACAAATTAATCGAAGTCCCAAAGCACTGAATTAAATACGTAAAGTGGAACAAATTGTTGCAAGCTCAAACAGAAGCCCCGGTTAATCGGGGACTGTTTCAACAGGCTGCATGGCGTGCACGACCTGTTCTTCTGGTTCAATCCAGCGCCAGCGGCGCGGCACCGTAGCGCTCGACCTTGATCTCGTCGGCCCACTTGCGCATTTGGGGGATGCCCCTGGCGACTAACAGGCAACAGTTGCGTTGCTGGCCGTTCAACGCTCAAGGTCTGGATTGAATGCCGCAAGGGGAAGGATTAGCGGTTGCGGTCTCTAATTACGATGTAGATTGCTCCAGAGCCAAAACCACCTGCAAAAGCAAACAGATACTTCAGAATCGTATCAAGCAACTCCGGGTCTCGCGGTTGCAAGTAACCGACAGCAAGAATCAGAATGATGACTCCGACCAAGAAGTAGGCGAACTGAAACATCCGGTTACTTTTACGTAGTTCGTGCGCGCTCGTCTCCTGGTGCCCCACTTGATCGAGCAATTTGTGGACGTGTTCATCGTTAAACTTGCTAATCAAAGGATTAACTGCTGGGCCTCTGGTGTGAAACTCAGAGAACGAGGCCATGAATTGCATGGCAACTTCTTGTTGTTCAGGGGGCAGTTTTTCCAGCAGTGCGTGAGGCTGTTCTGCTTCCGTACTGTCTAACGTATCCAGTCTCGTTTCGTCAGGCGAAGAGTTTGGCTCCGACTCACTGGCAGGTACCGGTTGCTCTTCCTCTTTCATTACAAACTACCTGCGTGTGCGAGGGTCGAGAGTCGTTCACTTGTCTGGTCAAGCATGTCCTGGATTCGAGAATTATGATCACGTATCCGCGGCTCAAGGTAAGCGTCCATTTCCGAGAGCAGGATACTTGACACGATTAAATTGAACTCATCTTCACTGATAAGACCGTGTGCACGCATGTTACGCGCGTCCCGCAACAGGTTGCGTGCCTTTTTACGTTTCTCCACGGGAGACATTGTGTACACTACCCTCTCAGGCCGTAGACTCATGAGTCTACGGCCTGAGAGGGTAGTTGGCAAGACTTATGGTTCAATCCAGCGCCAGCGGCGCGGCACCGTAGCGCTCGACCACAATCTCGTCGGCGCGCTTGCGCATTTGCGCCGTGTCGTAGTTCGCCTGCAGACGAATCCAGAGTTCGGCATCGGTGTCGAAGGCTTTCGCCAGGCGCAGGGCCATTTCCGGCGTGATGCGGGAACGGCCATTGACCAGGTTGGAAAGCGCCTGGCGGCTGACGCCCAGTGCCTTCGCGCCCCCGGTCACGCTGAGCCCGAGCGGCTCGAGGCAGCCGTTGCGCACGATCCTGCCGGGATGGGAAGGACTGTGCATGGGCATAATATTGCTCCTGCAATGGAAGTCGACGGCGATTGCCCGGTGAATTATTCAGTAACAATATACCTTACTCACGGCAGCGGAAGGGCTCCCGCTCAGGGCAGTGGAAAGTCGCCGATGACCACGTCGATCTCGCGCATCAGGCGCTGCGTCTCGCCCAGGGAGCGCACGACGCGCTGGTAATGCGTGATGTCGTCGCTGGTGAGCGCCCGCCCCTTGCGGTCCTTCAGCCACTTGTCCAGCACCTGGTAGCCGCCCACCACGTGCGCCCACAGTTCCGGCGCGACTCCCTCGAAATACTGGTCCTTGTTGATATGGACGCGCTGCCGCCCCGCGTCGTATTTGGGGTAGCCCTTGTCGACGCGGTTGTCGCCACTTTCGGGATAGTCGGTGAGCAGGCCACCCACGCCTTCCAGATCCTCATGTTGCAGCAGATGCCAGGCGACCAGCTCGCCGCCCAGCGCGCCCAGTTGCCGGAAGAGCGGCACGCTGGTCGTCAGGGGCACGCGCGGAAAGTCGATTCTGAGGAACTCGGCGTAACGCTCACGGTAGAGCGGGCTGTGGAAGATGGCGTAGATGTAGTTAAAGACGTCCTCGGGTGAGAAGCTGTCCGGCTCGCCGGTAGCCTCTTCGACGAAGCGCAGGCCCAGTTTCGCCTCGCAGTCGTGGATGAATTCGGGTGCCAGGTTGGGCGTCCGCGTAGGTGGTTGCAGCGTCGGGAGTGGCTCAGCGTTCACAGGCACTCATCCATATCGGTAAAGCCGGAAAAGGTAGTTGATGTCGTATACGGAAAATGATTTGTGTCAGCAAATTGCTCTGGTGCACAATGCGCCCCACTCATCCTTTGTCGTCCTAGTCGTAATCAAACCCAGGTTGTTTCCTCCGGGTAAAGGTAAAGCGGCAGCAGGATATTTACCTCCTTGATGGACAGCGCGTGATGGCTCGCTAGCTCCTGTGTGCAAATGATCTGGTCCCAGATCCGTTCCCGTTCCAGTCCCCGTGAAGTCATCATCGCCAGATTCATCTCTTGGGATAGTGGTAGAGTGGGAAGATGTATCCAAGCCCTCTGCTGCTGAAAGTGATTCGGTTGTCAATTGGATGTTCGGTGACGAGGAAGTGGCTGAAGGTTTCTTCTGCGACTTGACGAACTGCGATAAGGGCTGGGCTGTTTCGATGAATATGCCTCATTGTGTCAATTCTAGTGTTCCATACAAAGGCTTCGTGATAAAAAATATGTCGGATGTCGAAAGGACGATACAGACATCGGGTGAAGAATTGTTCCCAGTCATCTTCATCATAAAGCGCCTCCCGACATCGGATCCAGCTGCCAGTGTGGTTTGTCCTTTAGCTCATAACCTTCCACCAAGTGCCGAATCTCATCGGAGTGAATCTTCCGCTCCCGGATTTTCTCGAATCGCTCCCGCAAGACATCGTAGTCGAAATCAAGCACGAACTTGTCCCGACCTGTAACCATTCCTGTCGAATGGGCAGGAAATATGTCGGTCAATTTCCATCCTTGCGCGTAATCTCTCCATCCATCGTAGTCAAACGGCTTGAATAAGTAGAACGGCGACTGCGGCACGATTTCCTGCCAGTCCGTGCTTTCAATGTCACCCGCGTTGAGCGCCGCGTATTTGTCGCGGCGCAGGCCCCACAGGTCGCTGTGGAACACACGCGCCGGCCCGCTGTGCCCCTTGCGCTTGATGAAGAAGGCGATGCTGACGCCCTGCTGAATGTCGAAGACGTTCTCGTCCTTGTTGCCCTCGGGTGTGGTCTCCTTTTTCTTGCTGTTGCCGTGCAGATTGAGCACATAGATCTCGCTGAAGCTGTTCAGCAGGGACTGACGCATGCCGCGGAAGGTCGGGTTATCCAGCCAGCCGTGGTTGGTGATAAATGCCAGCACACCTTCGCCGTTACGTTCGATGCGCCACTGGCCGAAACGGATGAATTTAACATAGTCATCAACCAGCCATCCACGACCCCTTTCATTGATCGAAACACCATCTACTTTTCGATAGTCATTCAGTAAGTCGTTGATCCATTTACCTCGGTTAGCCGTTGTGCCGCTGTAGGGCGGGTTGCCGAGCACGACCATGATTGGCGTGTCGTTTTTGACAGCCGCCGCAGAGTCAGCTTCGATCTCGATGTGGTTACGAAATTCTCCGGCAAGTCGTTCCTCGCGTCTTTCGCCACGGTCGAGTGAGTTGACCAGATAGATACTGAATCGCTCGTCATCACGCAGGCGAAAGCCCGTCTCCTCCAACAGCAGGCCGAGGCGCATGTGCGCCAGGGTGTAGGGTGCCATCAGCAGCTCGAAACCGTGGAGTCGCGGCACCAGCTGACGACGCACATAGTCCGGCCAGATGCCGACCTGGCCGCTTTGCTGCAAGATCTCGTGTATGCGTTTGATGACGCGTGCGAGGAAGCTGCCGGTGCCTGCTGCGGGGTCGAGAATGTGCACGCCGTCGCTTGCCAGTCCGTCGCGGCGGCCAAAGTGGCTGCGCAGTAGCGAGTCCACGCTGCGCACGATGTAGTCGACGACCGGCGCCGGCGTGAAATAAACGCCGCGCCGCTCGCGCTGCCGCGGGTTGTAAGCGGCGAGGAAGTCCTCGTAAAAATGGATAGCGGGGTCTTCGTGTTGTCCGGTCTGGCGCCGGAATCCCTCGAACACCTCATCGACCTGCGTATGCGCCAGACGCAGCACCAGCTGCTCGACGGCCCACTGCACTTCGTGATCAAGGTCCTGCACGATGTCCTGAAACTCACGTTTCAGGAAGGGATTGGTAGCCGGAAGTCTGAAGAAGGCACGCTCCAGCGTGAAATCGGCGGACGGACCTCGATGCAGGATACGCGCGGCGAAGAGCGCGTAGGCCAGGGTCTGCGCATACATGTCGGCGAATTCGGCATTGTCGAGCGTTGGCAGCAGCTCACTTTCCAGGTCGTGCCAGTGTCTGTGCAGGAAGGTGAGGTGGTCCGTGCCCAGCGTCTCTATGATCAGGTCTTTGATCTCGCGCGTCAGGTCGGCCATGACCTGTGCCAACTCTTCCGGCGTATTGATTTCGGTCGGCGCGGCGCGCTGGAAACGTGCCAGCAGCGATTTCGCCGCGTTGTAGTGTTGGCGTTGCGGCGACAGCCCGCTTCCTGTCAGGCGCGCGACGACCACTGTTTCGGACAGTTCGCCGCCACGGTACCAGCGGAACTCGCGGTAGTTGGTGAGGATGAGATTGTCGCAGGCATTGCGGTAACGTTTCAGTTGCGGGGAGTTCTCGACGGCGTCCAGCGCGACGCGCACGTCCTTGCACTCGACGTAGCCGACAGGTTGCCCGGCCAGTTGCAGCACCATGTCTGGCGCGCCGAAAGCCAGGTGGCGCGGTTCATTGATAACCTGGACGCTCTCGTCGAAGGCCTTGAGCAGGCCTTCCAGCGTGGAACGGTAGCTGTGCTCGGTGGCCACGCCGCTGCCGTACATGCTGCTTATTTCATTGACGTAGCTGGTCACCGGGTTCATGCGCCACAGCGTAGCGGATGCATGGCGCAGTCGCAATTACGCCCGGCTCAGACCCCGGGCGCGGGCGTCTCTGCTGCCAGACTGTGCTCCAGTGCCTGCGCGACCCAGCAATCGAGGCCCAGGCCGCTGTCCCTGGCCGCCTGCTCAACGCGGCCCAGCAGAGTCTCGTCCATACGCAGGTGCAGCCTTTCGGAGAGGAACTCCCCGAGCGCTTCGGGTGGCAGTGGCTCGACACCGTCTTCTGCGCAGGACTCGAGATACTCGTCAATTGAGATGGCAAATTCGCGCTGCAGGTCCTGCTCTTGCAGACCCTCGAAGATCACGATTGCGTAATCACCGCTGTTGATGACCGATCCGTGATAGTCGCCGGTAGCCTCATCGAATTTGGCCTGGGCGACGTAGCCCTTGTGCTCCAGAGTCATTCTTTTCACGGTCGCACTCCGGTTCTCTCAAGGAATTTCGCAATTTCGCGTACGGAACCCTGTTTGAGTTCCGGTCGCGGGTGGGGTCTGTGGACGACGACGCGGTGTGGGCCCCGTTTCAGGCGCACACGCGAGCCTGCGCCCTCAATGATTTCGACACCGGCAGCATCCAGCAGGGAAACAACCTCCGTCCAGCGGATGTTGGCTGGCGTTGGTTTGCTGAACAGGCGCTCGAGGGTGCGTCGTTGTCTCGCCCGCATGAGCCTGAGGGTATCACAGACGCCGCGGCCATGCGACCGCGCTATACTGCGCGGGCAATGACAGGAGCAGGCATGGACGGCGGACCGCTGCTGCTGCAGCCGGCGCTGAAGGTCAAGGTCTGGGGCGGGCGACGGCTGGAAGCGGCCGGCGTGGCGTTGCCGGACGCGCAGCCCTATGGCGAGGCCTGGCTGCTGCACGACAGCGCGACCGTGGCCGAAGGGCCGCTGGCGGGCCGCAGTCTGGGCGAGTTATTGCCGCAGTATGGCCATGCGTTGGCCGGGCCGGAAGTCGATATGGCCGCGGGCTGGCCGCTATTGGCCAAGCTGCTGGACGCTTCCGCGTGGCTGTCAGTGCAGGTGCACCCGGACGATGCCTGGGCGCAGCGGCTGGAGGATGAGCCGCGCGGCAAGACCGAGGCCTGGTACGTCGTCGCGGCGGAGCCGGGCGCGCGTTTGGTGCATGGGGTGCGGCCGGGCTGCACGCGCGCGCAGCTGGCCGCGGCCATCCGTGACGGGACGCTGGAGTCGCTGCTGCTGGACGTGCCGGTGACGGCCGGCGACGCGTTGCTGCTGCGCGCCGGGACGGTGCACGCGCTGGGGCCGGGCCTGCTGGTCTACGAGCTGCAGCAGACGTCCGACCGCACCTATCGCCTCTACGACTGGGGCCGCCGCGGGCTGGACGGGCAGCCGCGGCCGCTGCACGTCGAGCGCGGCCTGCAGGTGGCCCGGCTGGACGCGCCCGCGCCGCTGCATCATATGGCCGGGCGGGCGGAACAGGTCGTCGAAATCGCGCGTTGTGACCATTTTGTGACCGAATTGTGGCAGCTAAATGACCGCGCCGGCCAGCGCATAACGCGCGACACGGGCGGCCGCCGCTTTCAGGCGCTGACCTGCATCGCGGGCCACGCCACCTTGGCCTGCGGCCCCGGCCAACTGGCGTTGCGGGCGGGGCAGACGGCGCTGGTGCCTGCCTGCGCCGGTGAATGGAGTCTGACGGGCGCGGCGCGGCTGCTGCTGGCTCGTCAGCCCTGATCCACAGCCACGTCGGGCAGGATCAGCAAGTCACAGCCGCTCATGAGGAACTCGTACTCCCCGACCAGCACCTCGTTACCGTCTGCTTGGGCAAGGCGATAGCCGCTCTGCAGCCAGGGGATGGCCGCAACACAGTTGCCCTGCAGCGCCTCAGAGTTGGCCGCCCACCAGTAGTGATAGGCGTTGTCGGGACCGATTTCGATAGCCTTGCGGAATGAGGCGGAGGCGATGGTGTACTGCTCTCTGCGCATCTGCGCGCGGCCCAGCATGTAGTGACAGCTCTGATGGCGCGGGCTGCTTTCGATGCAGCGCGCGAGGTAGTCGCTCGCCTGGCCGGGATCGCCGAGCACGCGCAGGTAGACCCGGCCCAGCTCGTAGAGCGCGGCGGTGTTGTGCGGGTTGAGCTCGACGATGTCGGCCAGCAGGGCCACGCTCGTGTCGACGTCGTCGAAGCGGTAGTTGTGCAGGCGCGCCAGGTCGATGGTGATGTAGGGCAGATGCGGCGCCAGTTCGCGCGCCCGCTGCAGGTCCGCCAGCGCGGCATCGAAATCGAAGCGCGCATTTTCGTGGATGAGGGCGCGCACGCGCAGGGCTTCGGGACTGTCGGGGTCCTCCTGCAGGGCGCTGTTGACCGTGCTGAAGGCGCGTTCGCCATGGCCCAGGTCGAAGAGGGCCTCGGCCAGCCAGGCGCCCGCGCGCGCGGCGGCCTGCGGCTGCGTCGCGCCGGCCAGTTCGAGCGCGTGACGGGCGCTGGCGAGGGCCGCGCCAAAGTCCGCGTTGCGGTCCAGGGCGAGGGCGCGCACTGCCCAGGCATCGGCGCTGAAGGGATCGGCGGTGACGGCGTTTTCGGCGGCGGCGAGGGCGGCTGCGGGACGATTGTCCATGATCATGGCCAGCGCCAGGCGCTGGTGCAAATAGACCGAATTGGGCAGGGCCGGGGCCAGGTCCGCATAAAGCGTAGCGGCTTCACCGATGGCGCCCTGCTGCCAGGCGGCGTCGGCGAGGCTGCGGCGGACGGAGGGGTCTTCGGTCGGCGGCGGCGTGGGCGCCAGCGCGGTGGACAGGACGCGTTCGGCATTGTCGACAAACTCGTCGAAGCGCTGCTCGACGGCGGGGGCGTATTGCTCACGGTTCTGCAGGATTTGCAGGCCGAAGTAGACGACCAGCGGCGTCAGCAGCCAAAGCCACAACCAGCGCAGGGAGAAGATGCTGCGGCGCTGGCCGCTGCGATAGCGTTTGGGGATACGCAGATTCATACGCGCCTAGCCGCCGATGGGTGTCGGCGGCACTGGCGTGGGCGGGATGTTGGTGGGCAGCGCCGCGCCGACGTAGTCCAGGCAGGAGAGGGTCGTCAGGCGCAGGCCCTCGCGGATGTTGGCGACGATGGGCCCGCGTTCGGCGAGTTGCTGCGCCAGGGGCAGCGCCTCGTTCAGGATGCTCCAGGCCCGGTCGCAGTTGCCGAGATAGTAGTGCGCCAGGCCGCGCAGATACCAGCACTCGATGGAGCTCGAGCCATACTCGATGCACCTGTCGAAGGCCTCGATCGAGCCCTCGTAGTTGCGGCGCGTGTAGCGCGCGCGGCCAACCTCGGTCCAGGCGTCGGCATATTCCGGATCGATGGCCAGCGCGTCCTCGCAGTAACCCTGCGCCTGGTCGTTCTGGCCCACGCGCGCCCAGGACTGGCACAGGCGCAGGTAGGCGCGTTTGTCGTTCCGGTCGAGCGAGAGGATGTGCTCGTAGCTGGCGATGGCCAGTTCGTCCTGGCCGGTGGCCAGATACTGGGCGGCCAGCTCGAAGTACAGGGCTTTCATTTGCGGCTGCAGGGAGAGCGCGTCTTCCAGCTGGCGGATGGCCTCGTAACGCTCGCCGACCCAGATCAGCGCGTAGGCATAACTGCGCCGCGCCTCGGCGTCCAGCGGGTCCAGCTCCACGGCCTGGCGGGCGAAATCGAGCCCCTGCTGGTAGCGGCCGATGCGCGTGTAGGCGCGCCCCAGGGCGGCGTAGAGCGGGGCGGAGCGGTTATTCTGCTCCAGCCCGGCCATGCCCACCGGTATGGCGTCGGCCGCCTCGTCGACCCAGACGAACGCGCGCGCCTTGAGCGCATAGCCACGCACGTCCTGGCTGTTGAGCTCGATGCTACGGTCGGCCAGCGACAGGCCGCCGTAGAGCGGCTGCGGCGTCAGCACTGCTTCAGCCTGGTCGAGCTCAATCAGCAGCTGGCCGTATTCGTAGAGATAGTCGAGGCTGTCCGGTCGTTGTTGCACCGCGCGCTGGAACTGCGCGGCGGCGGCGACCAGATCGCCATCCTGCGCGAGCGCGGCGCCGCGGGTGGCCCGTTCGCTGGCGAAAGGCGTGGGCGTGGGCGCCAGGCCGACGAGATCAAGGGCGAAGAACTGCAGGTTGTCGCGCCGCGTCCAGGCCAGCGCCAGCAGGCTTGCCAGCAGCAGCAGGGTGAGCAGCAGGTTGCGCAGGGGAAGCCGGCGCCGGCGGGTGCCGAAAAAGGATCGCGAGTAGTCGCGCTTGATTTGCATGGTCGCGCCTGTGGGTTGCTACCTGGCAGGGTAGCCTGGGGGCTGCGCGCGTGTCAAGAGACCACGCCAGCGGCCGCCTGCGGCCGCGAGGCGATGATGAGCGTCATCGAGCCTGACTGCACGGTGCGGCCCTCCTGGTTGAGGATGCGCACGGCGGCCGTGATGGAACCGCCGCCCAGGCGGCGCGACGGGCGCTTGTCCGCAATGCGCAGGACGCTGTGCAGCGTATCGCCGATGAAGACCGGCAGGCTGAACTTCATTTCCACGCTGCGAAAGGCGATGACCGTGCGTTCCATGAAGCCCAGCTGGTAGATCTGGCCGACGGCGTAGCTGAGCGAGAGCATGCCGTGCGCCACACGTTGGCCCATGGGGTGCGTCTGCATGTAGCGTTCGTCCGTGTGCATGGGGTTGTAGTCGCCGGTGAGCGCGGCGAACTGGACGAGATCCGCCTCGGTGATGGTGCGGCCGCGGGTGACGAACTCCGCGTCTGGCTCAATCTCCTCGAAGTAGAGGCCCTGGGGGCCTGTGTCCGTATGGCGCATGGGCGGCTCCTCCGGCTAGTGGTGACCAGGGGCATTGTAGCGCAGGCCAGGATCCGTCTGCTGCGCGACGGCCACGGCCGCCGCCTGGCCATCGGTGTGCGTCAGGCTGACGTCCCACTGCGTCAGGCCGAGGCTGGCGGCAACGCTGGCGGCCGCGCCGTGCAGACGCAGCTCGGGGCGGCCCTGCGGGCCATCGCAGCGCACCTCAATGTCGCGCCAGCGCACCGCGCCGATGCCCGTGCCGAGGGCCTTGGCGACGGCCTCCTTGGCGGCCAGGCGCGCGGCCAGGCGCTGCGGCCGGTCCTCACAGTCCGCGCGTTCGCCAGGCGTGAAGAAGCGCTGGAGAAAGCGCTCGCCGTGGCGCTCGATGCCCGCCGCCACGCGCGAGATTTCGATGAGGTCGATGCCGCAGCGCACCATGGCCGGCTCCCCTTGCTGTACAAGGCGGCATTGTAACGGCCAGAGGCCGGGGTTCACAGTAGCCGTCAGACGGGGCCATCGTCTACAATCGCGCTTCCGTTCAGGCAGGGAGTATCCATGCGTCTGGTGTCGAGGCTGATCGCCGCCGTCCTGCTCTGCGCCGCTGCAGGCCCGGTCGGGGCCCAGGAGACGGCGTTGCGCGCGCTGGAGACGGCCATCGTGCTGCGGCCCGACGCCTGGGGGCAGGAACAGGCCTACATCGAAGGCCGGTTGCACAACGACGGCCCGCTCGCCTGGACGGTGGAGCAATTCGTCGCCGAGGTCAGCGACGCCGAAGAGACGCTGATCGGCGAAGGCTTCGGCTTTCTGACGGGCGTATGTGGCGAAGCGCTGCCGCTCGACCATGCGCTGCAACCGGGTGAAAGCGCGCCTTTCGCGCTGCAGCTCGACCTCTTCGGCGCGCCAGAAGTACCGTCCGACGCGCGCATCGAGATTCTGCCGCAGGCCAGCTCACGCGAGCCCGCGCTCGAGGCCGACGTGCCGGTGCAGCCGGGAATTACGCAGATCGACGGGCGGGAAATCGTCGAGCTCGAGTGGGTGGATGCGCAGCGCCTGCGCTACAGTAGTGGCTGCTGGCGCGACGTGTTCACCATGCGCGCCTGGCACGAAGTGAATCTGCAGTCGGGCGAACGCAGCGAACTGGCAGCCCATCCGGACGCAGAAGACGTGACGCCGGACCTGCTGAAGGCCATCGACCAGACGGATCCGCTGGCCTTTCGTCGTTCCTTCTTCAGCTTCGCGCCCGGTCAGCGCCGCGCCCTGTACCAGAACGCGCTCAACTCGCTGGTCACCGTCGAGCCGAACGGCAGCTTCCAGCGGGTGCTCTTCGACAAGCTCTACAACATCACCCTGCAGGGCGTCATGTGGCAGGGGACGAGCGGAATCTTCATCGCCTGGTTTCATGCCGGCCCCGGCAAGGAAGTGCGTTACGCCGTCGGCAACTCCGAAGGCCGCCCGATAAGCCAGCACCCGAACCGGGCCTTCTCCTCCAACACCGTGCCCGGCGTCTCCGCCAGCGGCCGCGGCGTGGTCATCAACACGACCATCAACGGGGTCACCGGCTACTTTCTCAAGGACACTGCCAGCGACTTCACCCTGCCCATGTTTACCGCCGAGTCACCTGGCAATCACTGGCCGGCGCCCTGGTACGCGCACAGCCCTGGCGGCCGCCGCGTCTATATCGCGCGCCCGGTGGACGGCATGGCGCGTTTGCAATGCTACAACCCGGATACGAAAATCCTGCAAGACCTGGTGGCGTTGCCATTCCTGCAGCTCGCGCCGGACGCGCGCAGCCGCATGGCGCTTTCGCCGGACTTCACTACGCTGGCGCTGGCGGCGACCGGCATCCACGGCGGGCTGTGGCTCATCGACCTGCAGCGCTTCGCCTTTTGTATCTGAGGCCTGGGCGCGGCCGTTCAACCGTCCAGTGGCGGACAGTCAATCGAGCGCACCACGTCGCTGCGCACCCAGCCCCGGATGCTGGCGCTGGGGCCAGGCTCGTCTTGCACCAGGAACCACAACTGCCCGTCCGTTTCGCTGATCTGCTGGCCGCCGACCTGCATCGCCTCGCCCTGTTCCAGCAATCCGACCCGGCTCGCCGAGGTGGACTTGTCCGAGCGGATGTTGATAGCTGAGTCGCCGTCGTTGAAGACGAGGCAGAGTACTACGGGCGTGGGCGTGATGGTCGGGGTAGCGGTGATGGTCGGGGTAGCGGTGATCGTCGGCGTGGCGCTGGGCGTGAAGGTGTGCGTCGGCGTCGGCGTGGCGCTGGGCGTGCTGGAAGGCGTCACGGTCCAGGAGGGCGTGACGGTGGGCGTGCCAGTTGCGGTGGCGGTGGGGGTGCTGCTGGCTGTCGGCGTGTTGCTGGGGGTGGGCGTCGGCGGCGGATAGAGCACCGGGAACCATACGGGCTGCGCCAGCAGGACGACGCTGATGCCGCCGATGAAGATCAGGCCGAGGAAGAGCAACAGCCGCGTACGCCGGCGGTTGCGCCCTCGCTGCACGGACCTCTCCAGGCGTTGCAGCTCGGTACGCCGGCCGGCCAGGTTGAAGGGTGACTCGTTGGTGGCGTCCAGCCAGGTCTCGGCGGAGTCCAGGTCGCCCGCTTCCAGCGCATCCTCGGCGCGCTCGACATAGCGCGCCAGCAGCTCGCCGACCACGCTGCGCCAGCGCGCATCTTGGGAATATTCCTCGAGTCCGGCGAGCATGCCGCGCGCCTGGGAGAGTTCGTTCTCGAAGTTCTGCGCCACGAGGGCGGCGGCGCGCTCGATGGCCTGGCGCGCGTTCTCCATGTCGTTGATCTGGCCGCGCGCGGCCATCAGCGCGGCGGAGAGCTCGCTGTCACCGGGGTCCAGCCTGGCGGCCAGCTCGAGCAGGGCGGCGGCCTCGCCCGCCAGTTGCAGCCGCTCCTCCAGTGAACTGGCGTTGTCGTTGCGGTTGAGGGCGATGCGCGCCTGGTCGAAGAGGCGGTTGCGGATGGCGACCTGGCGCTGGCTGGTGGAATCCATCAGCTGGCGCAGGCGCTGGCTGCCGGGCAGGCGCTGGCGCGCGCGCTGGATGATGGCCATGATGCTTTCCAGCTGGCCGGCCTGCTCCTGCAGCGACCCACTGAGCATGCCCAGCTGCGTGTTGGCCTGGTCGGCGTCCTGCTGCACGCGGCGCAGGTTCTCGATACGTTCCTCGGCCTGGGGGTCGTTGGCGACCACGCGCAACGCGCCCTCGTACTTGCGCAGCGCTTCGCCCCAGTTGTCGCTCTCCATCAGGCGGTCGCCCTCGGTGAGCAGCTCGCGCGCCAGGGCCAGGTCCTGGATTTCGAGCATGGCCTGCTCGGCATCCTTCCAGCTGAGGATGCCGCTGCGTTCGGCCAGGTCGCGCGCCTCGCGGTAGAGGCGTTCGGCCTCGTCGTAGTTGCCGGCGCGCACCAGCGAGTTGGCGCGGTTATAGGCCACGCGCGCGTCGAAGGGGATGCGGTGGTCGGGCACCACGCCGCGGATGAGGTTGTCTTCTGCCTTCTGGCGATACTCGAGCGCGGTGGGGTTGCCGGGTTGCATGGTCAGGGCGCGGTTGGAGAGGTCTACCGTCTGCTGATACTCGCCGGCGTAGTAGGCCTGGGTTAGCCGGGAGAGCGTGTCCTCGATGTCCGGCCCGAACCAGGTCGCGCTTTCCGTCGCCGGCGGCTCTGCTTCCATGGCCCCCGGCGACCAGGTTCTGGGCGCGATGCCGGACGACTGTGGCGCCCGCTCCTCCGTGAAGTCCGGGGCCTCGTCCGCTGCCGGGGACGCGCCTTCCCCGTCGGTATCCGTAGTGGCCTCGGCCTCGACGTTGTGGCGCGCGAAAAGGTCGCTGACGCGCTGGCGGGTCTGCCCGCTCCAGGCGCCGGCCTGTTGCAGCATGACGATGGTCTCGGGAGCTTTGGCATCGAGGGCCAGCGCCTCGGCGAGGATGTCGATGGCCTCGTCGATGTCGTCGTCGTCGCCGGCGATCTCGATGCGGATGCGCGCGCGGCGCAGCAAACCGCGCACTGTGGCGGCGGTGGGTGAGGTGGGGTTACTGATGCGCGCCAGCTCGGCGAAGAGCGCCTGGGCGGCGGCCTCGTGCGCGGTATTGCGCGCGTCAGCCAGCAGGGCCCGCGCCTCGGCTTCCAGTTGCGCCAGGGCGGCCGCATCGTCGGTTGCCGTCAGCAAGCGTCGGCGCAACTCTTCGAGGCGCTCCTGCAGATGGCTCATGTACGGCTCCCGGAGCAGTCAGGCAGCGGAATCGTAGCGCATCCGGGTGGCCACGACAAGCGCAGGGCGCGCCACCAGACCTGCCGTGCTAATATGGTGGCAAGGTTCAGCCATGGACGTTGTCATGCCGAGAACCATCACCCCCGGATACAAACTGTTGTTGACCTACGACATTCGCCCCGACCAGGTGGAGAAGTATTATCACTACGTGCTGAAGGAGTTCGTGCCGGAGCTGGAGACGATGGGGCTGTATCTATTCCGCGTCTGGCACATCGCGTGGGGCAACTATCCCGTGCGGCAACTGGAGTTCGTGGCCGAGAGCCACGAGACGCTGCTCAAACTGTCGACCAGCCGGCGCTTCGATGACATGGAATTGCGGCTGCAGGAACTGACGAGCACCTACGAACGCAAGATGCTGCGCTTTCGCAAGGGGTTTCAGTTCTAGTGGCTGCAGCGCCTGGTCAGGGCGCAGCCGGGAGCACGCGGAAAGTACAGCTGCCCGTTTCCTGCGTTATGTCGGTACCTGGGCCGAAACGCCGGTAGCCGTCGCTGACGGCAGCGCGCCAGGTCAGCTCGTAGGTGATGCGATGCTCGCCGGCCTCGAGCGGCCCGTAGAGCACATACCAGGCGACATAGGTGTTGCCATCGTCCTGGCGCCAGGGCGGCAGGCGGTAGTCCTTCCAGTCGTTCAGTGGCTCGCCATCCACCGTGACGGTGTAGACCGCGTTGGCCAGGTGTGCCGCGACCTGCGCTTCCGTGCTCGCGTACCAGTTCCACCAGACGTCGATGGTCGAGCCGGTGACCAGATCGGTCGGCGGTGGGAAGCCGTGTTCGGCGGCATCACAGTAGGCCAGCACATCCACGCCCGTGCGTATTGTGCCGCCGCCGGCTTGCTCAACCGGGCCTTCACCCGCCTGGGACCCGCCCTCCGCAAGCGGCGCGGCGACCGGGACGGTGTCACTGGCGAGGGCGGTGGCTGTCGCCAGGATTGACTCCACGGCGATGACCGGCAGGTCGCTTGCCGGCGCCGGCGCGTCTTCCTCTGCGATCAGGCTGGCTGCGACCCAGCCCTCGCGGCCGTCTGCGAGCTGCACCTGGTGCCAGCTGTCTTCCGCGTCCTGCGCCAGCAGCGTCACCCGCTCGCCCGGCTGCAGGGCCGCCAGGGGCGCATAGCCCACGCCCGGGCCGGCGCGCAGGTTGACCGAGCGCACGGCGTCAATCAGCCCGCTGCGGGCCGGGGTGGCGCTGGGCGGGGATGTCGCGCTGGGGGGTAGTGTGGCGGTTGCGCTGGCGACCGGCGTGACGGAGGCGAGTGGCGTGGCAGTGGGCAACGGCGTGGCGCTGGCGACCGGAACCAGGGTGACTGTCGGCGGCGCAGCCGCTTGCTGTCCAATAGTACTGCAGGCGCTCAGCCAGACCAGGGCCACAATTATCAGCCAGAATCGACGCATCGTACGCTCCTGTGTTGCGGCCAGCATAGCAAGTTCGCGCGTCCCCCGCAACGCAACACAGCGCCCGCCGGAGCCGGTTGACAGGGTTGGCCCGGCGCAATACACTGGCTGCGTTGCCAGTCCGCTGCATGAGTTCCCCGGGAGCCCGTATGATGCGCCGTATCGCTATATTCATGATTCTGCTGCTTTTGCTGACTGGCGCTGCGCTGGCCCAGGCCCAGGTGGCAATTGATGGTCTGAGCGACGCCGACCTGGCCCTGCTGACCAGCGCCAGCGAAGGCATGGACGCTGACACGCTCCATTTTGATATGACGCTGGACGTGAGTGTGGATGGCGCGCCGGAAGTGGACCTGGAGGTCTCGCTCAGCGGCCCGGCTGCCTTTGGCACGGACGATGACGACCAGCCGCTCATGACGATGGACCTGGAGGGCTCGACGTCCACTGGCACGGAGGAAGAAACTCCGCTGATCGTCCGCCTGCGTCTGGTTGATGGTGTGCTCTACCTGCTCACGGGCGCAGGGGAAGCCTGGCAGGGCATGGCCTTCGATGACAACCTCTCTTCCTCCGGCCTGGATCTGACCCAGGTAGCCGGCGCCCAGGCACTGGATTTCCTCGGTTGGCTGGAATCCGCCGGCCTGAGCGAGTTCAGCAGCGGGGAACGACTGGAGGATGAGGATGGTCGGGCGAACTTCCACATTGAAGTGGATCTTGGCGCCTGGCTGACCTCGCCAGCCTTCGCCGACCTGTTGGCGCTTGTCGGCGAAACGACCGACGATGAGTCGCTCGCCGCGATTGGCCCCTTGCTAGGTATGTTCCTGGATGACCTGTTGCTGGTGCTGGAGCCAGGCATCGAGATCGACGGCGGCCTGATGCGCCAGCTCACGCTGGACCTCGGCATGAGCGTGAACGCAGCCGTGCTGGGTGGCAGTAGCGATGCCGACCCGACCGCAATCTCCATAACGCTCCTGCTGGAAGACATGCGTTACAACGAGCCGCTCGAGGTCACTGTGCCGGAGGGGGAAGTCACCTTTAACGAATGACGCCGCTCGCCCCGGACTTGACAGTCTGCACTGCCTGTGCGACGATTGGCACCGGGTGCCTGTAGCTCAGCGGATTAGAGCGATGGTCTACGGAACCATAGGTCGGGGGTTCGAGTCCCTCCAGGCACGTGCGCGACGGCCGGCCCTGGCGCCGGTCGTCCTGCTTTCTGCATGATGCGCTGAGCCTGCCCTTGTCCACCGAACTCATCCTGCTCGGCACCGGCACGCCCAACGCCGAGGCCGACCGTCACGGGTCGGCACTGGCCGTCGTGGTGGACGGCCGCTCCTACCTCGTGGACTTCGGGCCGGGCGTGGCGCGTCGCGCGCTCGCCGCCTGGCGCGAGCAGGGCATCGCCGCGCTGGCGCCGCCGAATCTGCGCCTCTCCTTCCTCACCCATCTGCATCATGATCACACCGCTGGCCTGCCCGATTTGCTGCTGACCCCCTGGACGCTGGGGCGGCGCGCGCCGCTGACGGTCTGCGGGCCCAGCGGGCTGGAGGCCCTGGCGCAGGGCGTGCGCGCAGCCTGGAGCGAGGACATTCGTGAGCGTTTGCAGGGGCTGGAACCGGCCAATGATGGCGGCCAGCAGCTGATCACGCAGGAGATCACGGCGCCTGGCCTGGTTTACGAAGACGCGCAGGTGCAGGTCACAGCCTTCCACGTCAGTCACGGTTCGTGGCCCGCCTGGGCCTTCCGCTTCGACACGCCCGCCGGCCGCATCGTCATCTCCGGCGACACGGCGCCCTGCGCGGGCATCGAGGAAGCCGCGCGCGACTGCGACATCCTGGTGCACGAGGTCTACTCGGCGCGAGCATTCGCCAGTCTGACGCCGGACTGGCAGCGCTATCACAGCAGCGTGCACAGCTCCACGCGCGAGCTGGCGGCGCTGGCCGGGCGCGTGCAGCCGGGGCTGCTGGTGCTGGTGCATCAACTGTGCTGGGGCGGCAACGTGGAGTCGCTGCCGGCCGAGGTCCGTGAAAGCTGGGATGGCCCGGTCATCGGCGGCCGCGACCTGCTGCGCATCCCCCTGCCGCCCTGAGCGCAGGGCATTTGCTATACTCGCAGCCGCGCTTCCGTAGCCCATGACAGGACGACCCATGAGTGAAATCAGATCGCTGTTGCCGGCCGCGCGCCAGGCGGCCGCGCTGTGCCAGGCGGTGCAGCGCGCCCACATCCGGCCCGCAGAGCATGACGAAGCGGTCAAGCACAAGGTCGGCGCCGAGCCCGTCACCATCGCCGACTACGGCGCGCAGGCCATCCTCTGCCGCTGGATCAGCCGGCTGCACCCGCAGGACGCGGTCATCGCCGAGGAGGGGGGCGAACAATTCCTGCAGCTCATCAATGCGGCGGAGCGCGAAGAAGTGCTGCGCCAGGTCAGCGCTGTGCTGGGCGAGCCGGTGACGGAGGCGCAGCTCTGCGCCTGGCTGGATCATGGTCAGGGCCGTGAGGCCGCGCGCACCTGGGTCATCGACCCCATCGACGGCACCAAGGGCTTCATCGCGCTGCGCCACTACGTGGTCGCCGTCGGCCTGCTGGACGCGCGGCGCGAGGTCGTCGCGGGTCTGCTGGCCGCGCCAGGCTGGCCGGGCGGCGGACAGTTGCTTTATACGCTGGCGGGAAATGCGCTGATGGAGCCGCTGGAGGGCGGGGCGGCGCGTCGCTTGCAGGTCTCGCAGCGCAGCGAGCCGGCGGACATGTTGCTGATGGAAAGCTACGAGCCGGGACACTCCAGCCGTTCGCGCATGGAGCGGGTGCGCGAGGCAGCGGGCCTGGGCGCGGCGCACCTGGGGCGCATCGACAGCCAGGAGAAGTACGGGCGCGTGGCGGCGGGCGCGGCCGACCTGTATCTACGGCTGCCGCGGCCAGGCAGCGGCTCGGCGCATCGCATCTGGGATCACGCGGCGGGCACGGCGCTGGTGCAGGCCGCCGGCGGCATCGTCAGCGATCTGGACGGCTCGGCGCTGGACTTCGCGCAGGGCGACACGCTGGCGCGCAACGAGGGCGTCATCGCCGCCAACCCGCGCATCCACGAGCGCGTGGTGGCCGCCGCCACAGCCGTCATGCAGCAGGATCAACAGGCAGCAGCAGCCGGGAGCCAATGACATGCAGAACTTTGAGGGCAAGGTCGCGGTCATCACCGGCGGCGCCAGCGGCATCGGTCTGGGACTGGCACGCAAGGCGGCCAGTGAGGGCATGCGGCTGGTGCTGGCGGACATCGAGCAGGGAGCGCTGGACGCCGCCGCTGCGGAGCTGCGCGCGGG
This sequence comes from Phototrophicaceae bacterium, assembly GCA_965223965.1. Classification (GTDB taxonomy): domain Bacteria; phylum Chloroflexota; class Anaerolineae; order Aggregatilineales; family Phototrophicaceae; genus JAGWBD01. Next base: position 85,710 of record CBDCXX010000003.1, on the reverse strand, counting down.
GGGCGCGGAGGTGTTGGCGGTGCGCACGGACGTTTCGCAGCTGGCCGACGTGGAGGCACTGGCGCAGCAGGCCTTCGCGCGCTTCGGCGGCGTGCATCTGCTCTGCAACAACGCCGGCGTCGGCTCGTCGGTGGGGGGCAGCGTACTGACTGGCACCATCGCCAACTGGCAGTGGCTGCTGGGCGTGAACCTGTGGGGCGTGGTCCACGGCGTGCACGTCTTCGCGCCGCTGCTGCTGGAGCAGAACGAGCCGGCGCACATCGTCAACACGGCCTCGGTCGCCGGGCTCATCGCCGGCCACCTGGGCATCTACACCGTCAGCAAGCACGCGGTGGTGGCGTTGAGCGAGTCGCTGTATGAAGAACTGGCGCGCATCGGCACGCCGCTGCAGGCGCACGTGCTCTGCCCGGGGACGGTGGCCACGGCGCTGACGGGCGCGCGGCGCAACCGGCCGGCGAGCATTGCGCAGGAGCCGGACGAGCGCGATATTGAGATTCCGGGCCGGCGCGAGTGGCTGGCCGGGCATTCAGCCAGGATCGACGCGGGCATGGACCCGGCGCCGGTGGCGGCGCACGTTTTTGATGCGTTGCGCGCGGGCCGCTTCTACATTTACACGCATCCCTGGGACGACGCGCACATGGTCCAAATCGGGCAGCGCTGCGAGAATTTGCTGGCGGGGAGGAATCCGGTGGTGGCGCCCTATGATGCTGGTTGAGACGGCTGCACGACGCTGCCGCAGGTCACGGCGCTGCTCAGGGCGCGGTTTGGGTAGGGGGGGTATGAAGGCGGTTGCTGTTCGATACGGCTCATGAATCCGATCGAAATGACTCCGGGCGTGGTGGCAAAGGACTTTGCTTTAGGTAGTTAGTTACCATTTCTTGGAGTACTTCATCGTCGAAACCCAGTTTCGACAGCAAACAAAGTTCAAGAATGTAGCGCAGCCGTTTACTCATGTAGTAGAGAGACGAGCCGTCAAGTCTTGCTTTTGATTTATCTGAGTCGAAATGGTGCGTAAGCTGGTCACGTGTACTCACGACAGCATCAGCAAAAGTGTCGAATTCTTCAAAGAGTTGACGATTGTGATCTTGGTGCTTCTCTTGCAGATCGGCCAGTCTATCGTGTAACGAGGGACTGTTCGCCAGATTCATGCTTTCATATATTCTTCTCCTCAATTCTTTGTATTCATCAGCCGGTATACATGACTTAATTGTTTTCTTCAGATCTTCTTTTATCCCAACGAATTTTGTCTGGTCAACATACGTTTCTTTGTGCATTTGACGATGGTACGCCTCCACTGCCTTTGCATATGTCAGAAACTTTTCTTCTAGAACCAATTTGCTTGAGATGTCTTGATTGTAGAGATTGAGCACCTTTTCCAGTCTATTGTAGTTGGTGAACCAGTTTCTTAGAATCAGTTCGATTGCTGAGAGTTGGCTTTCCAGAGTGAAATGCATGAAATGACTGTTTAGCCTGTTGGATTCACTGAATTCTGTGCGAGGATTGAAATGGAACGTAAATCCTCTGAGGGAAGAAGAAGAATTGGACGCTTCTACAGATACTGGCCATGTTGGAGTTCCCATGGCCAAACTGAGGAATACTCTTATCTGAAATATCTTGGCAAACGTCTCGTCGATTCCCCAGGGGCTATCCGGAACGAGCCTGATGGCAGCGTCTCGCTGGACTAAAACAGTGTTCAACTGGTCGCCACTTCGTGAATGGTCGCGCCATACACTAAATTCGAAGCCATCCAGAGTTACTTTAGCGGTATCTTCATCCGATCTTCGATGGAAAAGCTCGTCAGCGGAGATTGCCCCCCAACTCTTGCCCGTTGATGCCCATTCCTCCAGACCATAGTACTTGATCCAAAGATGTTCGCAGATAACTTCTTCTTCACGCTCAAAGTGCTGATTTTGCAAAATAACGCTGGGCAAATATCTGGAGTATTCCCATACAAAATCGCTGGATGAGGAACCTGTGCTCAGATCCAGGCAGTGCACGAGCGTAATTGCTTGGCCCTTGTCACCCACGCCAAGAATGATGGGTTCATTTCTTGTCTGCATGAGAAAGGTACCGAACAATTCAAGTTCCGATTGCCCATGTGGATCGAAGGTCAAGATTCCGGCAATTGCATCATCAGGTCTGTTTCCCGGCAGCCACCAGTGGCCCTTCGTCGTAAACGCTTCCATCAGCACTCCCTCTCCCTAACCGGACGCAGACTGATTCTACAACAGGCATTCGCACAAATGTACGGCGCAGGTGGCGCCTGACGCAACGTCCCCTTTGACCCGCTCGCCGGCGCAAGGTATATTTCTTCCGGTCGCGCTGCCGCGCAGGCGGGCGCGGCGTCAGGATTCTGTACATCTGACAGATTGTTCGTTCACGACAACCATAGAGAAAGGAAGTACTGATGTCCCGTAAGCTCTTGAGTGTGCTGCTGCTGGTTACCATGCTGATGTCCTTCACGCTGGTGGCCCAGGCGCAGAACCCGGACTGCCAGGGCGATATCACCCTGACCTACTGGCACCACTGGGGCGGCAACCGCATCCCCATCATGCAATCGGCCATCGCGGCCTTCGAGGTGGCCAACCCGGGCATTTGCGTCAACAACATCTTCCTGCCCTGGGACAACCGGCTGCCCAACCTGCTGACCGCCATCGCCGCCGGCTCGCCGCCGGACGTGACGATGTTCGGCCGCCAGGACCTGCCCTTCTTCGCCGCCACCGATTCAATCATCGCGCTGGATGACTACATGGCGGCGGACGGCATCACGATCGACATGTTCGTGCCCGCCGAGTTTGGCGGCAACCAGTATGACGGCAAGACCTGGATGCTGCCCAACCCCACCGGCGGCGCGCTGGGTATCGCCTGGTACAACAAGAAACATCTGGCTGACGCCGGCTTCGAATCCTTCCCCGAGACCTGGGACGAGCTGATGGAAGCCGGTATGGCGCTGCGCATCGGCGCGGATGGCTTCCTCGACCGCGTCGGCGTGAACGTTAATGCCCAAGGTTTCCTGTACTGGCTCAACGCCAACGGCCAGGACTGGATCAGCGCGGACCTGCGCACGGTCACCATCAACAACCAGGCCGGCTACGAGACCCTGGATTTCATCCAGTCCTTCACCGATGACATCAACTTCGGCATCGAGGAGGTCAGTTCCTTCTACGAGATGACCGGCGAGTTCGACCAGACGCCGCTCATCCTGGGCTTCGACTCGATCCAGATCAGTGGCTCGTGGCAGCTCTTCCAGCTGGAGAGCCACGGCACCACCGAGGTGTTCGGCGATGATGGCGAAGGCAACCTGGGCTTCGCCGTGGCGCCCATGCCCTACGGGCCCAGCGGCAACCCGGGCCGGCGCGGTCCGGTCTTCGGCGGCTGGGGCTTTATGGTCCCCAGGAATGCGCCGCACCCCGACGAGGCCTGGCAGCTGGTCAAGTGGATGACGGCCCAGGTCGAGTCGAACGTTGAACTGGAACTGGACTTCGACGAAGCAGGCGCCCTGCTGGGTGTCGGCGATGTCAACGGCGATGGCGAGACCACGACCAGCATGGTCGGTGGCGCCTGCTGGTTCCTGCAGCAGCAGCAGCGGCCCTCGCCGCTGGCCGGTTGTGACGGCTACGCCAGGGAAGGCGTGTCGCACCGCCTGGCCGAAGACATCCTCGGCGTGGCGGTGCTGGACAGCGTGGTAACGGTGTCGCCGGTGCAGCCGGAAGCAAACGAAATTCTCCGTCGCATGTCGGACGAGGTGCTCTTCGGCGAGAAGTCGATCGAGGATGCCCTCGCTGACGCCGAGGCGGAGATTCAGGAGCTGCTGGACACCTTCTGGGCCCAGTACGGCTAAAGCGAAGTTACATAACGTAGCGGGGAGGAGCGCTCGCGTTCCTCCCTTTCAGCGCAAGCCGGAGAGCAGGAGGCGGGCATGACGGCAGCATTCGGCACACAGCTGCGCAGCGTGCGCGGCAAACGCGAGCGCTGGCGCGATCTCTCGCCCATGCGCCGCCGTGAGGCGTTGACCGGCCTGGCTTTCGTCAGCCCCTGGATCATCGGCCTGCTGCTCTTTTCCTTTTTCCCCTTCGTCGCCTCCTTTGTGCTGAGCTTCACGCGCTATGACGTCATCAACCCGCCCGCGTGGATCGGCCTCGATAACTACGCCGAAATCTTCAGCGGCGACTCGCTCTTCCTGAAGTCGCTGCGCAACACCGTGCTCTACGTGGTCGGTTCAGTCACCATCCGCATCTCGCTGGCTTTTTCGCTGGCGATGCTGCTGAACTCGAAGGTACGCTTCCTCGGCCTGTGGCGCACGCTGTTCTACATCCCCTCGACGGTGCCCATCGTGGCCATCTCGATGGTGTGGATCTACATCCTGAACGCGCGCTACGGCCTGCTGAACTGGTTCCTGGGGCTCTTCGGCCAGGAGCGCATCCGCTGGCTGAGCAGCCCGAGCTACGCCATGAGCGGCCTGCTGGTGATGAGCACCACCTGGGTCGGCGTGACCATGATCATCTTCCTCGCCGGGCTGCAGAACATCCCGGAGGAGTACTACGACGCGGCGCGCATCGACGGCGCCAGCTGGTTGCAGCGCCTGCGCCGTGTGACGCTGCCGCTGTTGACGCCCACCATCTTCCTCAACGTGCTCATCAACATCATCGGCGCCTTCCAGGTCTTCAATCAGGTCTTCATCATGACCAGCGGCGGCCCGCGCGACGCCACGCGCACCTACATGCTGCACCTCTACAATCACGCTTTCGAGTTTCTGCCGCCGCAGATGGGCTACGCCTCGGCGCTGGCCTGGATCCTGTTCATGATCCTCTTCATTTTCACCGCCACCATCGTCGTGACATCCGACCGCTGGGTGTTCTACAACAACTGAGCGCCAGAGAGGAGACGCCAGCACCATGGCCACCACGGGCGAGAGCAGCGCAATCCTGGCGAGCGGCGTTCCCGCGATGCAGGTGCAGAAGCCGCTGTCGCAGCGGCTGGCCCGCGCGCTGCTGTATCTGCTGCTGATCGCCTGCAGCCTGTGGTTCATCGCGCCGCTGATCTGGATGTTGATGACTTCCTTCATGCCGCTGTCGCAGGTGGGCATCTTCCCGCCCGAGTGGATCCCGCGCATCTGGCAGCCGGAGAACTACACGGAGGCGCTGCGCTTCTGGAACTTCGGCGTGACCTTCCGCAACACGATGATCATCACCATCTTTTCACTGGTCGGCAGCCTGATCTCCTCCACCATCGTGGCCTACGGCTTCGCGCGCTTCCGCTTCCCCTTCCGCGACGTGCTTTTCCTCATCCTGCTGGCGACACTGATGCTGCCCTTCGCGGTGCGCCTGATCCCGGTCTACATCGTCTACAACGAGATCGGCTGGGTGAACACCTTCTATCCACTGGTCGTGCCGGAATGGTTCGGCAACGCCTTCTTCATCTTCCTCGGGCGCCAGTTCTTCCTCGGCATCCCGCAGGACCTGCTGGATTCGGCGAAGATTGACGGTGCCAGCGAGATTCACATCTTCACGCGCATCATGGTGCCGCTGGCCAAGCCGGCCATCGTGGTGATGGCCATTCTCAGCGTGCAGGGCAGCTGGAACGAGTTCCTCGGGCCGCTGATTTACCTGAAGGACGAGAACCTGCACACCCTGGCGATCGGCCTCTACAAGTTCACCTCACTGCCCGGCCAGGGCGGCATGCAACACCAGCAGATGGCGGCCACCGTGATGATGGTCATACCCGTGCTGGTGGTCTTCTTCCTCTTCCAGAAGCAGTTCATCCAGGGCGCCAACCTCTCCGGCATCAAGGGCTGAACGCAGAGGTGCCGTCGACCAGTCCGCCCAACCTGCTCTTTCTCTTCCCCGACCAGCTGGGCGCGCGCTGGACGGCGCTGGACGGCCATCCGCTCGTCCACACGCCGCGGCTGCTGGAACTGGCGCAGGAGAGCACGGTTTTCACCCAGGCCTGCAGCAGTTCGCCGCTGTGCACGCCCTGGCGCGCCTGTCTGCTCAGCGGGCGCTGGCCCACGCAGACCGGCGTCACGCGCAACGGCCAGGCGCTGCCGGATGGCATACCCACCCTGGCGCAGCGCCTCAATGGCGCCGGCTACCACACGGCATGGCTGGGCAAGTGGCATTTGAGCGGCGCTCCGCAGCGCGAACGCGCGGTGCCGCCGGCGCAGCGCGGCGGCTTTCAACGCTTCGCCGGCTGGGAGAGTCATCACGTCGATCACTGGCGCGGCCAGTTCTGGACGGACGAGTCGCCCGAAGCGCAGCTGCTGGCCGGCCACGAGACCGACGGCCTGACTGCCATCGCGCAGGAGTGGCTGCCGCAGCTGCCGCAACCCTTTTGCCTCTTCGTCTCGTATCAGGCGCCACATCCGCCCTGCGCGCCGCCGCCGGAGTTTCAGGCGCGCTACGCGGGCCGCGACCTGATGTGCGAGCCCAACGTCGACCCAAGGGCCTGGTACCATATGCCACAGTGGGACGCGGACTATGACCTGCAGACCTTTCGCGAGCGCTACTACAGCGAGATCACGCAGCTGGACGCGGCCATCGGGCGTCTGCTGGATACCCTGGCGGAGAATGACCTGGCGCGCAACACGGCGCTGTGCTTCACTTCAGACCACGGCGAGATGAACGGGGCACACGGCCGCTTCAGCAAGGGCGTGATGTACGATGAGTCGCTGCGCGTGCCGCTGCTGCTGCGCCTGCCGGGACAGACGCGGGGCCGGCGCTGCACGACGCCGGTTGGCACCGTAGACCTGCTGCCCACGCTGCTCGAGCTGGCCGGCGCCGCGCCCGACCCCGGGGCGCCAGGGCGCTCGCTGTTGCCGGCGCTGCGCGGCGCATCGCTGCCGGAGCGGCCGCTCTTCAGCGAATGCGGCGAGCTGCTCTGTGTGCTGGCGGCGGGCTGGAAGCTGGTGGCGCGGCGCGAGCCGCTGCAGCCGCTGCAACTCTTCGACATGCAGCGCGACCCCTGGGAGCTGGAGAACGCGCTGGCGCAGCAGCCGGAGCGCGCGGCGGAAATGCTGGAAGTGCTGGAGAACTGGCTGAATGAAGTGAGCGGGCTCTGACACAGGAAGGCGGAACAATATGAGTCTACCGATGCAAATCAGCGGCGTGCTGCCTTCGCTGGCGCTGGGCGCCCGGCCCGGCCCGCCGCGCACCGAATGCGGCGTGGGCGCGCTTTTCGCCTGGGCCGACCGGCTGTGGGCCATCACCTACGTCTCGCACAAGTCGGCCTCGGGCGTGGGCACCGGCCTCTACGAGATCGACGAGGACCTGCGCATGGTGCAGCATCCGCAGAGCCGCGTGGGCACCTACACCAACCGCATGCTGCACTGGCAGTCCAACCAGCTCTTCATCGGGCCGCACGTGATTGATGCGGAACGCCGCGTGCGCACCATCGAGAGCCTGGTTGAGGTGCGCCTATGCGCGACCATGCGCCACCTGAGCGACCCGGAGAACAAGGTCTACATGCTGGGCATGGAAGGCGAGTTCTACGAGCTGGACGTGCATACGCTGCAGGCCACTTTCCTCTGCGACCTGACGCGCGAGCTGGGCGTGCCCGACCACAAGTACGCGCACTTCAAGGCCGGCTACAGTAACTTTGGCCGCGTCGTGGTCGTCAACAACAGCTATGATGAACGCGACTTCCGCGGCGACGGCATGGCCGGGCGCCTGGCGGAATGGGACGGCGAGCGCTGGCGCATCCTTGAGCGCGCGCCCTTCATCGAGGTCAACGGCCGCGGCGACTTCAGCGGCACGATGTTCGCCATGGGCTGGGATCGCGCCTCTGCCATCCTCAAGGTCTACACGCACAGCGACGGCCAGTGGCGTCGTTACCGCCTGCCCAAGGGCAGCCACTGCTTCGACCACATGTGGCAGACCGAGTGGCCGCGCATCCGCGAAGTGGATCACGAGCGCTTCCTGATGGACTGCCACGGCATCTTCTACGAGCTATCGCCCTGGGCCTACAACAATCGTATCTGGGGCCTGCGCCCGATCTCGACGCATTTGTGGGTGCTGGGCGATTTCTGCGCCTGGCGCGGCCTGCTGGTGCTGGGCTCGGACAACGCCAGCGCCCATGGCAGCGCCAACCAGCTCGCCGGCGAGCCGCAGTCCGGCCTGTGGTTCGGCAAGACTGACGACCTCTGGGGATTTGGCAAGCCGGCCGGCTGGGGCGGCCCCTGGTGGCGGGCACAGATACAGGCCGATGAACCCTCTGATCCCTATCTGATGACCGGCTTCGAACACAAGACGCTGCACCTGCGCCACGGTGCAGACGCCAGCGTGCGCTTCCGCGTGGAAGTGGACTTCTTGGGAGATGGCGAATGGGCGGGATATACTGAACTCGATGTCGCGCCCGGCGCCTATGTGCCGCATGTGTTCCCGACGGGCTACAGTGCGCACTGGGTGCGCGTAAGCGCCGACCGCGACTGCCAGGCGACCGCGTATTTCACTTATACCTGATGCAGAAGAGGGATTGCCGACATGCTCGAATATCATCCGGTAAGCGAAGAAGATCGACGCCAGTTTTACGACAAGGGCTATCTGATCGTCCGCAACGCGCTGGACAGCGATACCGTCGGGCGTCTGATTGAGGCCGGCGACCGCCTGATTGCCTCCGACGAAACGCTGGACCGCCAGACAAATAACGACCTCTACGACGGCTTCCGCAACGTCGTTTCTCATGACGACGCCTTCATCCCGCTGATCACGCACCCCACCATCCTGCCGCTGGTGATGCAGCTCTTCGGCTCCAACGTGCAGCTGTCCACCAGCCACATGATTTACAGCAAGCCGGAACTGCCAGGCACCAGCCCGGACAAGCGCGCGCCCGGCTGGCACCGCGACAACGGCCGCACCACGCTCGACCTCGGCCACTTCCAGTACCCGCGCATGGGCCTCAAGTGCGCCTTCTACCTCAGCGACCAGAGCCAGCCAAAGTCCGGCGTGACCATGTTCCTGCCGGGCAGCAACAACCTGAAAGAGCGTATCGAGATTCCGGAAGGCCAGCCGGACCCGGTTGGCGCCATCGAGCCCTCGCTGAACCCGGGCGACTGCGTGCTATTCGAATATCGCACCTGGCATGCCGGCGCGCCCAATTTCAGCCCCAACACGCGCAAGGCCGTCATGGTCGGCTACTGTTACCAGTGGCTGCGGCCGATGGACTATCTGGTGCAGCCGCGCGAGCTGGTCGAAAAGCTGGACGACATGCAGCGCTTCCTCATCGGCGAGCGTATGGAAGAGACGGAAACCTTCAAGCCCACGGGCTATCACAATCCGATCAACGAATGGTGCGAGCAGCACGATATCGAGACCGACCGTCACGGTCGCTGAAATCCTCACAGGAGCGGATATGCCCGAAACCTGGCCCCGGATGCTGAGCGAGCCCTTCAGCCCGGAATTACGCGAACTGAAGACGAAACGCCTTGAGGTCGGCCTCGTGGTCGTGGGCGGCGGACTGGCGGGCACCTGCGCGGCGTTGACCGCGGCGCGCGCCGGCGTGCAGGTGGTGCTGGTGCAGGACCGGCCGGTGCTGGGCGGCAACGCCTCCAGCGAGGTGCGGCTCTGGGGCCTGGGCGCGACCTCGCACATGGGCAACAACAACCGCTGGGCGCGCGAGGGCGGCGTCATCAACGAAATCCTCGTCGAGAACTTGTACCGCAACCCGGAGGGCAACGCGCTCATCTTCGACACGGTATTGCTGGAGAAGGTGCTGGACGAGCCCAACCTTACCCTGCTGCTCAACACCAGCGCGCACGTGGTGCGCAAGCGGGGCTCCGACAGCATCGAGAGCGTGCAGGCCTTCTGCAGCCAGAACTCGACGCTTTACGATCTGCAGGCGCCGCTCTTCTGCGACTCCTCGGGCGACGGCGTGGTCGCCTTTCAGGCGGGCGCGGCCTTCCGCATGGGCGCGGAGGCCAGCGACGAGTTCGGCGAGAAGTTCGCGCCGAGCGACGAGTACGGCTACCTGCTGGGCCACTCCATCTATTTCTACAGCAAGGACGTGGGTCGGCCGGTGCGCTTCGTGCCGCCGCGCTACGCCCTGGATGACATCTCCGAGATTCCGCGCTTCCGCAGCTTCAACACGAAGACTGATGGCTGCCGCCTGTGGTGGATCGAGTATGGCGGGCGCCTCGACACGGTGCACGAGACCGAGACCATCAAGTGGCAGCTGTGGCGCGTGGTCTACGGCGTGTGGAACTACATCAAGAACTCGGGCGAGTTCCCGGATGCCGAGAACCTGACTCTCGAATGGGTCGGCCACATCCCGGGCAAGCGCGAGAGTCGCCGCTTCGAGGGCGACACGATGATGATCCAGCAGGACATCATTGAGCAGCGCCAGCATGAGGACGCCATCGCCTTCGGCGGCTGGTCGATTGACCTGCACCCGGCGGACGGCGTATTCAGCGAAATGCCCGGTTGCGACCAGTGGCACGCGCCCGGCGTCTACCAGATTCCCTATCGCACGCTCTACGCGCGCAACATCAACAACCTCTTCCTCGGCGGGCGCATCATGAGCGTCTCGCACGTGGCCTTCGGTTCCACGCGCGTCATGCTGACGCTGGCCAACGCGGCCCAGGCCATCGGCATGGCCGCGGCGCACTGCCTGCAGGAGGGCCTGCTGCCGCGCGATATCAGCGAACCGGAGCGCATGGCGCGGCTGCAACGCGACCTGATGCGCGCGGGCCAGCACATCCCCGGCCTGCGCCTGCAGGATGGCGAGGACCTGGTGCAACTGGCGCGCATTGGCGCAAGCAGCAAGTACTGCCTGGAGGGCCTGCCGGACGACGGGCCGCTGCAAGCGCTGGAGCACTCGATCGCGCAGATGCTGCCGGTGCCGGCCGGGCCCGCGCCCGAGGTGGACTTCGTGGTCGACGTCGATGAGCCGACCACGCTGCGCCTCGAGCTGCGCGCCAGCGAGCGCCTCGGTAACTACACGCCCAACGTCACGCTCGGCGCGCTGGAGTTCGAGCTGGCCGCCGGGCCCAACCAGACGGTCACGGCGGATTTCGACGTCAGCGTGGCGGACGACCAGTACCTCTTCTACTGTCTGATGGCCAATGAGGACGTGCACGCGCACCTGAGCGAGCAACGACTCAGCGGAGTGCTGCCGCTGCAGCAGCGCCGCACGCAAACGCCGCCGGCGGACATCGGCGTAGACACTTTTGAGTTCTGGGCGCCGCCGCGCCGCCCCGCCGGGCAGAACCTGGCCATGGCCATCCGCCCGGTGGTCGACGCCTTCGACCCCGCCAACGTCAGCAACGGCCTCGGCCGGCCCACCACGGGCGTCAACGCCTGGGTGGCCGACCCCGATGACCCACGTCCCACGCTGCGGCTGCGCTGGGACGCGCCGCGCAGCATCCGCGAGATCGTGCTGGTCTTCGATTCCGACGCGGACCACCCGATGGAAACCACGCTGATGGGCCACCCGGAGAGCGTGGTGCCCTTCACCGTGCGGCGCTGGCGCATCCTTGATGGCAATGGCGCGCTGGTCGCCGAATGCGACGACAACCACCAGACCATCAACCGCGTCCGCCTGGACGAGCCGTTGGTCACCGATCGGCTGCAGGTCGAATTGCTGGAGACCGAGGGCGAGGTGCCAGCGGCGCTCTTCGAGCTGCGCTGCTACGAGTAGGCGCGGAGCGCGCTCAGCGCAGCGCGTCCAGCTCGCCGAACTCCGCTAGGGCTGCCTGTAACATTTCCAGCGGCAGGCCAACCACGTTGCTGTAGCTGCCTTCAATGCGCGCAACCGGCGCGAAGACCGGGTGCTGGATGGCGTAGGCGCCGGCCTTGTCGAAGGGGTCGCCGCTGGCGATATAGGCTGCCTGCTCGGCAGCGGACCAGACGCGCATGTGCACGCGGGTGCGGCAGAGACTCGTCTGGCGCTGTCCGTTGGTTCCGGCGCTATGAAGGGTGAAGGCCGTGCAGACCTCGTGCGTGCGGCCGCGCAGCTGGCACAGCATGCGCTGCGCATCGGCAGCATTGGCCGGCTTGCCGAGCGCCTGCTCGCCATCGATGACCAGCGTGTCGGCGGCCAGGATGAGCGCGGGCGCTGCGCTGCGCGCGGCGACGATGGCTGCCTTCGCCTGGCTGAGACGGGAGGCCCAGGCGCGCGGATCCTCACCAGGCAGGCGCGCTTCGTCCAGCTGCGGCGCGTCAACCGTGAAGCGCAGCCCCAGCGAGGCCAGCAGTTCGCGCCGCCGCGGCGAGGCGGAAGCCAGCACAAGGCGGGGGTGCGGGTCGTCGGCCCGTTGTTCCCGGTTCAAGGCGGATGTTACTCCTGTTGCTGCTCCTGGCCGTAGTATAGAAGTGGGGCGGCGGCGTGGGTAGCGTCGTGAGCGGCCGGTGGGAATATGCTAGAGTGGGGGACATTGAAGCCAAAGGAGCAGTATGACTCGCACGGAACGCATTGAGGCCGATCTGAGTATGGCCGCCCGCCGGGCGCGGCGGCAGGGTTACCCGGCGGCCACGCGCAGCTTCGACCTCATCGCCCTGGCGTTGGCGGCCTGGGTGCTGCTGGGCGGCTATGTGGACGGCATCGCCCACGTGAACGGCGCCACTGACGACACCTTTTTCACGCCCTTCCACCTGCTGCTCTACGCGGGCCTGCTGGCCAAGGGGTTCTTCCTGGTGGGCGCGCAGCTGCGCAACGTCAATCGCGGCCACAGCTGGCTGCAGGCGTTGCCGCGCGGCTATCTGACCTCGCTGGTCGGTGTGGCGCTGATGGCCATCAGCGGCAGCCTCGACTTCCTGTGGCACACGGCCTTCGGCATCGAGGCCAACATTGAAGCCTCGGTCAGCCCGCCGCATCTCATGGGCGCGCTCAGCACGCTGATTTTCATGAGCGGCCCGTTGCGCGCCCTGTGGGGGCGTGCGGAGGTGAAGCGCGGCTGGGGGCAACTGTTCCCGGCCATCGCCTCGGCGCTGCTGGTGTATTCGATGTTCAGCCTGTTCACGCAGTTCGCCCACGCGATCTCCTGGGCGGGCCTCTACACGCTGCCAGGGGCGCCGGGCGGCCTCTTCATATGGGATCATGCCATGACGGCCATGGTGATCGTGCCGGCCATGCTGATGAGCGTCACGCTCCTGCTGCTCTTGCGGCGCTGGGCGCTGCCCTTCGGGGCGGTGAGCTTCCTGCTGCTGGGCAACAGCACGTTGATGTACCTGCTGCGCGCTGCCGACTATGGCGGTGCGCAGGGACCGGTGATCCTGCTGGCCGCGCTGTCCGCCGGGCTGGCTGGCGACCTGCTGCTGCGGCGTCTGCAACGGCCGCGCATCGGCGCCGGGGCGCTGCGCCTCTTCGCCTTCGCCGTACCCTTCATCTACTTCGTCGTCTTCTTCGTCATCCTGCAGCTGAGCGGTGGCATCTGGTGGAGCATTCACATGTGGACGGGCGTGAGCGTGCTGGCGGGCGCATTCAGCCTGGGACTGAGCTTTGTGGCCGTGCCGCCCTCACTGCCGAAAGAGGCGTAAATGGCGGCCAGGCGCGGAACCCGGATGGCAGGGAAGGTGTGAACAACGCGGGAAGCTGAAATGGCTTTTGGCGAACGACTCGTCTCCGCACTGAAACCGGCAGGGACGGCGCGCCGGGAAGGGCACCCGGCGGTCACGCCCGCCTTCACCTGGACGGCGCTGGCGCTGGGCCTTTGGGTGCTGCTGGGCAGGATGGTGGACGTCCATGCCCACGGCCATGGTCTTGTGGACGAGAGCTTCTTCACACCCGCCCACTTCCCCCTGATCAGCGGCGTGGTGGCCAATGGTCTCTTCTACGCCAGCGCCCAGTATCGTAACGTCGGCCGCGGCTACAGTCTGTGGCAGGCGCTGCCAGGACAGTATCTGCTGTCCTTCGCCGGCGTGCTGTTCTACGGCATCGGCGGCGTCCTGGACCTCATCTGGCATAAAATCTTCGGCGTCGAGCAAGGCATTGAAGAGGTCATCAGTCCCACACACCTCCTGCTGATCACCAGTGGCATGATTCTCGCAAGCGGCCCGCTGCGCTCATTCCTGGCGCAGGACAGCATGCCGCGCGGCTGGCGGCAGCTCTTCCCGCCCATCACCTCGGCCCTGATGGCGCTCAGCGGCGCGACCCTCTTCACGCGCTTTGTCAACGTTTGGGCCCTGACTGATCGCTACGTGCCACACGACATCGTCGGCAGCCGGACGGCAGTCGAAGCCTACACGGTGGCCGGCGTGTTGATTCCTGCGGCACTGACGACCGGCACACTACTATTCCTGCGCCAGCGCATGGTGCTGCCCTTCGGCGCGGTGACCTGGGTGTTGCTGGCCAACGCGCTGATCATGCTCATCGTACGCATCGAATGGACCGGCAAGCATGCACTCGTGCTGCTGGCCGCGTTCAGCGCCGGGCTGCTGGGCGACTGGCTGCTCACGCGCGCGTCCGGGAGCTCAGAGATCGTGGCGCTGCGCCGCTTCGCATTCCTGACACCTTGCGTGTGCATGTTATTATTCTTTGTCAGCCTGCAGTTGAGCGCCGGCCTGTGGTGGAGCATCCACATGTGGCTGGGCGCCAGCTTCATGGCCGGCGCGGTTGGCCTGGGCATGAGCGCGCTGCTGATGAAGAAGGCCATCCCGGAGGCGACCTGAAGCGGGAGGCGCTGACGGGCCGGGATTTCCCTTGCAGCCGTGCCGCCGCTGTCGGTGGATGGGCACGGGGAAGACACAGACAGGATTGGACAAGAGGGTTGGGGGGTTGAGATGGCTGTAGGGGAACGACTCGGTTCTGCAAGAAAACCGGCAAAGGCAACGCGCCGGGAAGGGTATCCGGAGCTGACGCCGGCCTTTACCTGGGTCACGCTGTTTCTGGGGATCTGGGGCTTTCTGGGCTCGGTGGTCGACATCAATGCCCACAATCACGGCTTTGTGGATGAGACCTTCCTCACGCCCTTCCACTTCCTGATGTACTCCGGGGTAGCGGCCAACGGCCTGTTCTACGTCATCATGCAATATCGCAACGTCGGCCGCGGCCACAGCCTGATGAAGGCGCTGCCGAAGGAGTATCTGCTCTCCTTCGCCGGCGTGCTGATCTTTGGCGTCGGCGGCGTCTTCGATCTCTTCTGGCACGAGATCTTCGGCTTCGAGGCCGGCGTCGACGCGTTGGTCAGCCCCTCGCACCTGGTGCTGTTGGTCGGCGGCATGCTGTTCATCAGCGGGCCGTTGCGCTCCTTTCTGTCGCAGGGCAGGAGCGAGGGCAGTTGGTCAGAGCTCTTTCCGCCGATCGCCTCGGCGCTGCAGTTGTTTACCATCGGCACGCTCTTCACGCTCTACACTAACATCTGGACGCAGCTGGACCGTTACGTGGCGCAGGAAGTCATGCTCGACAACCTGCGACCGCTGCATGCCTACACCGTGGCCAGCGTGCTGATTCCCGCAGCGCTGATGGTTGGCACGCTGCTCTTCCTGCGCCAGCGCATGGTGCTGCCCTTCGGCGCAGTGACCTTCATGTTGCTGGTTAACGCTCTGATCATGCTGTACGTTCGCTGGCAGTGGAACAACGTGCATCTGGTGGTGCTGCTGGCTCCGCTGCTCGCCGGCCTGCCGGGCGACTGGTTACTCACGCGCTCGCCAGGCAACCTGCAAATCGTGGATCTGCGGCGTTTCGCCTTCCTGGTGCCCTTCGTCTACATGATCAGTCTGTTCATCATCCTGCAGCTGACTGCCGGCAGCATCTGGTGGACGGAACACATGTGGGTGGGCGTCAGCTTCATGGCCGGCGCAGTCGGCCTGGGCATGAGCGCGCTGCTAACGCCGAAAGCCCTGCCGCAGGTGTCCTGAAGCGGGAGGCGTTGACGGACCGGGATTTCCCTTGCAGTCGTGCCGCCGCTGTCGGTGGATGGGCACGGGGAAGACACAGACAGGAATAGACAAGAGGGTTTGGGGGTTAAGATGGCTGTAGGAGAACGACTCGGTTTTGCAAGAAAATCGGCAAAGGCAACGCGCCGGGAAGGGTATCCGGAAGTGACGCCGGCCTTTACCTGGACCGCGCTGTTTTTGGGCATGTGGGTCATTTTGGGCACGTCGGTGGATATCAATGCCCACACTCACGGCCTGGTGGATAACTCCTTCTTCACGCCCACTCACTTTCTGATGTACTTCGGGATAGCGGCCAACGGGCTGTTTTACGTTATCGCACAGTATCGCAACGTGAGCCGTGGCCACAGCCTGATGAAAGCGCTGCCGAAGGAGTACCTGCTCTCCTTCGCCGGCGTGTTGCTCTTCGGTATCGGCGGCGTCTTGGACCTCATCTGGCACGAGCTCTTCGGCTTTGAGGCGAGCGTCGAAGCGCTGGTCAGCCCCCCCCCCACCTGGTGCTGGTCGTCAGCGCCATGCTGTACATCAGCGGCCCGCTGCGCTCCTTCCTGTCGCAGGGCAGGAGCGAAGGCAGCTGGTCGGAGCTGTTCCCGCCGCTTACCTCGGCGATGGGGATGTTGACGAGTTGCACGCTCTTCACGCTCTTCATCAACGTCTGGGCGCTGCTGGAGCGCTACGTGGCGCCGGATGTCGTGCTTGACAGCATGGAACCGATGCATGCCCAGATCGTGGCCAGTGTGCTGTTTCCAGCAGCGCTGATGACGGGCACGCTGCTCTTCCTGCGTCAGCGCATGGTGTTGCCCTTTGGGGCAGTGACCTATATTTTGCTGGCCAACGCGCTGATCATGCTCTACATCCGCTTCCAGTGGACCAGCGCGCACGCTGTCACTCTGCTGGCTCCGCTGCTCGCCGGCCTGCTGGGCGACTGGTTACTCACGCGCTCGCCAGGCAACCTGCGGATCGTGGATCTGCGGCGTTTCGCCTTCCTGGTGCCCTTCGTGCACACGTTGAGCCTGTTCATCATCCTGCAGCTGAGCGCCGGCATGTGGTGGAAGGTACACATGTGGGTGGGCGTCATCTTCCTGGCCGGCGCAGTCGGCCTGGGCATGGGCACGCTGTTGTCGCCGAAAGCCCTGCCGCAGGAGTCCTGAAGCGGACTGTAGCGCTGAAGCGGCGGGGAGGCTGAAATGGCGCTGGCTGAACGACTGTTCTCTCTGGCAAAACCGGCTGGAGTAACGCGCCGGGAAGGGTATCCGGCGCTGACGCCGGCCTTCACCTGGACGGCGCTGGCGCTGGGCGTCTGGGTGCTGCTGGGCGCAATTGTGGATATCAACGCCCACAATCACGATGCGGTGGACGACACCTTCTTCACGCCCTGGCATCTGCTGATGTACTCTGGCATGGCGGCCAATGGCCTGTTCTACGTCTTCATGCAGTTTCGCAACGTGGGCCGCGGCCACAGCCTGCTGCAGGCGTTGCCGCGGGCCTACCTGCTCTCCTTCGCCGGTGTGCTGCTCTTCGGCCTCGGCGGCGTCTTCGACCTGCTCTGGCACGAACTCTTCGGTTTCGAATCCGGCATCGACGCGTTGGTCAGCCCCTCGCACCTGGTGCTGGTGCTGAGCGCCATCCTCTTCATGAGCGGTCCGCTGCGCGCTTTCGTGGCGCAGGGTCGAACACAAGGCGGCTGGACGCAGCTCTTCCCGCCGGTTACCGCGACCCTGGCCGTGCTGACCCTTGCCACGCTCTTCACGGGCTTCGCCAACGTCTGGAGTCAGGTGGACCGTTTTGTCACCTTCGACCTGGGCGAAGGCAGCCTGAAGCTGGCCGAGGCCTGGTCAGTGGCCACGGTTCTGGGTCCCGCCGCCCTGATGACCGGCGCGCTGCTCTACCTGCGCCAACGCATGGTGCTGCCCTTCGGCGCAGTGACCTACGTGCTGTTCAGCAACGCGCTGATCATGTTTTATATCCGCTTCGAGGATACCAGCCCACACCTGGGCGTCCTGCTGGCGCCGCTGCTGGCCGGCCTGCTCGGCGACTGGCTGCTGGCGCGGCCGACCGGCGGCTCGCAGATCGTAGCGCTGCGGCGCTTCGCCTTCCTGGTGCCTTTTGTGATGACCTTCAGCCTGTTCGTCATCCTGCAGCAGACGGCCGGCATCTGGTGGAGCACGCACATGTGGGTGGGTGTCAGCTTCATGGCTGGAGCGGTCGGCCTGGGTCTGGGCGCGCTGCTGTCGAAGAAAGAGATCCCGGCAGCGCTCAACCCGGCAATGTGAGCGGAAAGCGACCGACGGGCACGGGCGTCAGCAGGTACACGTCCACCCATTTTGACCAGGGACGGTAGTCCGCGTCGCTGTAGCCGAGGTCGATGAACAGGGGTTGCTGCCGCACATACCAGGCGGCGGCGGTGTCCTCCATGCTGCCGACGCCGTAGCCCGCCACGTAGACCTCGGTGCCGTAGGAGATGACCTTCGGGTTGGAGGCGACGATGCCCTTGCGCAACACGGCGCCGGTGGCGGTGGCGGTGCTGTTGCCCTGTGAGCCGGGGTGATAGCTGGTGGCCTTCATGCGCAGCACGCGCCAGTATTGCCGCGGCCCCTGCGGCGTGTTCACGCTGCGCAGCACGATCTTGCTGCCGAGGCCGATAATGTGGTCGCGCGGCTCCTGCAGCAATTGCTCAGCGCCGACTTCGCGGCTGACTTCCACGCCGTTCTCGTAGCGGATGCGCTGCGGCAGGCCACGGATGCCGTCCTGCCCCTGCTGCAGCATGCGCCGATGGTCGAGCTCCAGGTCGGCGTCGGCCTGCGTGAGCGTCTTGTGCGGCACAATTTCCTGCTCGTACTCGATCTCCTCATGCACACGAATGACGCGCACCAGCATGCCCGGTTGCAGCGGCGCGTCTTCCTGCGGGATGCTGTAATCAAGGCCGGCCAGCAGCAGGCCGGCGACGTCGAGCGCGTCCGCCACGCGTATGCCGCGGGCGCGCGTCTCCAGCGAGACGCCGTCCGCGACGATGGTGAGCGGCTGCGCGCGCGTGATCTGCACGCTCATGCCTTCTGTCAGCGCAGTTTCGGGCGGCGGCTGCAACCCGTCCGCCAGGTAGAGCGTGACGCCCGCCTCGAAGAGCGCCTCGCCCACAGTGCGGCCGCTGCTGCGCAGGGTGCGCGTTGTCGCGCCCTCGCGCAGCTGGAAGGTCTTTTGGCGCTGCAGACCGAGATGCGTCACGAGCGCGGGCGCGGCAATAGCTTGTGCAGGATCAAGGCGCAGGCCGTTGACGAGCAGCGCGTCTCCGGCTGCGACCTGCAGGCCGGCGTCGGCGAGGATGGCGGCGGGGTCGCTGTGCAGGGTGCGCAGGATGTGCGTCGCGCCGTCGACGCTCAGCAGGACGCTGCGGGCGCGGCTGACCCGCACCTGCTGGCCGCTGAGCAGCAGGCTGGCGGGCCCTGGCTCGACGAGGTCGCCCGCCTGCAGCGCGATCGCCTGTTCGCGCAGCAACTGGCCGACGAGGCCGGCGCGACTGCGCAACTGCCGCGTTTGGCCGTCAGTGACTAGAGTGACCTCTTTTTCCACGATGAACTGCGCCAGCAGCAAGGTGGCTGGCAGCAGCATGAGCAGCAGCAGGATTGGCAGAAGAAAGATGATGTGCCAGCGACGAAGCGGCAAGCGATCACCTGCAGCGGCAAGCGGGGGAGGTTGTCACGGCGATACCCGGTCCAGGCTTGGCTGCGACACCCGGGAAGAACCCCTTAGTGCTGCTCCCGTCAAGGCCTGACACGGTTCGGAGGACCCGCCGCACAGGGCCTGGGCCGGGTAGCCCCGTGACAACCAGTACCGCCTCATACTAGCCTGCATCACGGACGGGGGCAAGCGCGGATGGCGCCGCGCTTAACCTGCGCTGTGCAGCAGGCTGATCGCGTCCTGCCAGGCGGGTGAGGCGATTGGACCCTGCAGCAGCGGGTCGCCGGTCGCTTCCATCCAGTGGTACAGTCGCCCCAGCAACGCCCGTTCGCAGGCGGCATGTTGTGGCTGACCGGCCAGGTTGTCCTGCTCAAGCGGGTCGGCGACCAGGTCATAGAGCTCGACGCGCGGCCGGTGCGTGGTGATGGCCTCGATCATCTGCGGGTAGATCGGGCTGAGCTGGATGTCGCCCGGCACGTTGATGGCGATGTCCTGACAGAGGTTCAGGATGAGCTTGTGGCGTTCAGTGCGCAGGCCGCGCATGGGCTCCCAGGCAGTGTGGAAGGTCTTGCCGCAAAAGACGACGTCGCGCGTTTCGTAGTCTGCGCCCTGCAGCAGCGGCCAGAAGCTGCGGCCATGCAGACGCTGCGGGCGCGGCAGGCCGAGCGCCTCGAGCACGGTGGGGACGACGTCCACGTGGCTGACCATTTGCGAGATACGCCCTCCGCCCGCCAGCCCGCCGCCGGGCCAGTGCATCAGCAGCGAGGTGCCGATGCCGGGGTCGTAGAGCGTGCACTTGGCGCGCGGCAGCGCCAGGCCGTGGTCGGTCACGAAGATGAACCAGGTGTCCTGCAGTAGATTCTGCGCCTCAAGCGCCGCGAAGATCTGGCCGACACCCGCGTCCAGCGCAGCGATGGCGCCCTGCAGTTCGGCGACTTCGGCGCGCGCCTCGCTGGTCTGCGGCAGATAGGGCGGCACATCCGCGCCGAGCTGGTCGTCGGGCGCGACTCTGCCATGGTCGAAGGGACGGTGCGGCTCGAAGAAGCCGACCTCGAGGTAAAAGGGTTGTGCGCTGTCTCCCCGCGCAGTCAGCCACGCAGCCGCGGCCTGACCCAGCGCGGCGGCCGGCGCGCGTTCGTGCGCCTCGTCGTAGCCGAGCGCGGCAGCCTCGCCCAGGCCGGTCAAGTGCTGAATGCCGAAGAGCGCGCTGGCATAGCCGGCCTCGCGCAGGTAGTCCACCAGATGGCGTTCGTCCGCGTGCATGCGCCAGCGGAACTGGCCGTGCGCCAGGCCATGCATGCCGTTGGCGTGGGCGTGACGGCCGGTGTGCAGCGCGGCGCGCGAGGGGCTGCACTGCGGCGCGGTGCAGAAGCTGCGCTCGAAAAGCAGGCCGCGGTCGGCGATCGCATCCAGCGCGGGCGAAGCCACCGTGCGCTGGCCGTAACAGCCCAGATGGCGTCCCAGATCGTGGCAGGTGATGAAGAGGATGTTGGGTTGCATGGCAGTCTCCTGTACGTGCCGCTTCAGTGAATCCGGGGCAGAGGATAGCGTGGCGGCGCCCGACTCGCCCTGAGTCAAATGGGGTACACTGGGGACGCATGAGTCCCGGGAGTGTGAACATGGTAGTTGAAGCCCGTGAGGCCCGCACAACCCGCCTTACCATGGATGAGTTCATCGCGCTGGTAGAGCGCAACCCCGAACGCCACTACAAATTCGATGCCCGGGGGGACGTGGTTGAAATGTCACCGAAGTGGGAACACGGCGAAACCCAGGGTCTCATCGTAACGATGTTCAACAGCTGGCTCAGGCAAGGTGGGTTACCGGGCTACGGAGCCGCAACGGAAGTTGCCCATGAGTTGGGTGACTGGCGATGTATTCCGGACGTGGCCATCCAGCCACGGGGGATCAATCCCGTCCCGCGCGAGGCGCCACTAGTGGCAGTAGAGATACGCAGCGAGAGCAACACGCACAGCGAGCTGCGCGCAAAGGCCCGGCGCTATCTGGAACAGGGCACGCAAATGGTGTGGCTGGTCTACCCGGAGTCGCGTACGGTCGAACTCTACCGCGCGGACGCGGCCATGCAGACGCTGTCTGGCGACGACGTCATCGAGGGCAGCGCGACGCTGCCAGGCCTGCGCGTCGCTGTGAGCGAGATCTTCCAGCCGCCGCCAGGGACGGACTGAACCCGGAGGCGGCAGCAACGATCCGCCCGGTGTCATAACGAATATACCGGGAGATTATGAGCCACAGGAGGGTAGCCATGGCCGTCGCCATCAGCGAAAAGAAGCTCAGCTTGCACGAGTTCATCGGACTGGTCGAGCAATATCCCGATCGCAAATTCAAACTCAATGCCGCGGGAGACGCCGTCGAAATGTCGCCGAGCCGTAGTCACGGGTTTCTGCAGGGGTGGATTTGGGGATTGCTCCAGGGCTGGTTGAGCACCGACGCCTTGCCTGGCTACGGGGCTGGCACGGAGATCACGCATGATCTGGACGGCTGGCTCTCCATCCCGGATGTGGCTGTGCTGCCTGTGGCAGGCGAGCCCTACCCGCGCGAGGCGCCGTTGGTAGTGGTCGAGATCCGCAGCGAGAGCAATACGCGCAGCGAGTTGCGCGCGAAGGCCCGGCGTTATCTGGAACGTGGCACGCAGATGGTGTGGCTGGTCTACCCGGAGTTGCGCACAGTCGAACTCTACCGCGCGGACGCGGCCATGCAGACGCTGTCCGGCGACGACGTCATCGAGGGCGGCGCGACGCTGCCGGGCCTGCGCGTCGCTGTGAGCGAGATCTTCCAGCCGCCGCCAGGGACGGACTGAACTCAGAGGCGGCCATAACGGCGCAACAGCGCGCGCAGCCGCTCCTCTGGCAGCGCCGGCACCAGCAGCCCGTCTCGGCCGGTCATGGTCTCGGCGGCCAGCAGCGCGTTGAGGATGGCCTCCTCCACCGCCTCCACCGTCGCCAGGAAGAAGGCATCGAGCGTGGCGCTGCGGTCGTGCAGGCGCGGCGTCTGATGCAGCATGTCAGTCGGGTCATGCAGGATGCGCGTGCCGGTGGCGAAGGCGATGATGAAGTCGCCGCTCTGGTCGTGGCTGACGGTGCCCGTACGCGCCAGGCCGAGGGCCGCGCGTTTCGCCAGGCGCGTCAGCTGCAGCGCATCCAGCGGCGCGTCGGTCGCCAGCACGATCATGATCGAGCCGGGATTGTGACGCGGCATGTACTCCCTGGACAGCGCTTGACCCACCGGCACGCCCAGCACCATCAGTTCCTCGCGCTTGCCATGGTTGGCCTGCACCAGCGCGCCGAGGGTGTAGTCCCCCTCGGGCAGGCGACGCGAGGCCGTGCCGATGCCGCCCTTGAACTGGTAGCAGGTAGTGCCCGTGCCGCCGCCCACGTTGCCTTCGGCCACCGGGCCCGAGGTCGCGCTCTTGATGGCCGCCCACACATCATCTGGCTGAATGTGACGGCCGCGCGCGTCGCTGAGCATGCCGTCGTTGCATTCGCCCACCACGCAGTTGACTGTGCCGGTCGTCAGCGCAATGTCGGGGTTTTGCCGCAACATGTAGCTCATCAGGGCGTCGCCGACGCGCGCCACGCTCAGGTTGCTGGTGAGCAGGACGGGTGTCTCCAGGCTGCCGCGCTCGCGAATCTGCTCGAAGCCCAGCACCTTGCCGTAGCCGTTGAAAGAGTAGACGGCCGCCGCGACCTTGTCGTGATAGCTGTTGCCCGCGTGCGGCAGCACGGCCGTCACGCCCGTGCGCACCGGACCGACGCCCTCCTGCAGCGCGCCTTCGCCGCGGATTAGCGTCGTGTGGCCCACGCGCACGCCGGGTACGTCCGTGATGGCGTTATGTCTGCCCGCCGGCAACCGCCCCACCTCGACGCCGAGCTCGCGCAGGCGGCTCATGCAGAGACCGCAGCGGCGCGGGCGGCGAAATCTTGTGCCAGGTCGTCCGGCAGCAGGCCGCGCGTCAGCGACTCGACGTAGATGCACTGCTGCCAGGGGATGGCCACGTCCGCGACGGAGACCGGCGCGTCGTCAAGGACAACGCCGCTGCCGCGCACGATGGCCAGCGGCGTGGCCTCGTCGCGCTCGCCCATCACCAGCTGCGCCGCGCTGCTGATGGTATCGGCCAGGCCGCGCTGCGTGACCGTCATGGGGTTGCCGAAGAGGTCCTGCTTGCCGCGTTCGTCCTGCACGGGGTGGAAGCCGGCCGTCGCCAGCGCCACACCGCTCGTACCCAGCCGTCCGGGCACGAGCCAGCTGTCGGTCAGCACTACGCCGACGTCCACCGCGCAGCGCTGTTGCAACCCCGCGCGGATGCGCGCGGCAGTCGCGTAGGGCTGGGCGGGGAAGAGCACCACATGGCCTTCGGGGATGTTGGAGCGGTCGAGGCCGGCGTTGGGCGAGAGGATGCCGGTTTTCGCGGTCAGCAGGAAGCCCATCTCGATGCCGCCGAAGATGTGGTCGGCTTCCTGCAGCACCAGCTGCGCC
Organism: Phototrophicaceae bacterium; assembly: GCA_965223965.1. GTDB lineage: Bacteria > Chloroflexota > Anaerolineae > Aggregatilineales > Phototrophicaceae > JAGWBD01. The sequence continues at coordinate 61,723 of CBDCXX010000003.1, read as the reverse complement.
ATCACTGGTTGCATGTGATATCGTCGCGCCAGCGCTGCGGCCTGTTCCGTGACTGTAACGTCCGCCATACGCAGCACGCGACCCTCGCTGATGGCCGCATACTTGCTGGAAACGGCCAGCACGTCGCCGTCAGACAGGCCGGCGGGCGCTGCCGCCAGCGCCTCGCTGATGACGGCCAGCAGGTCAAAGGCGGCCTGCTGCACCGGTGCCCTCAATGGCCAGATGATCAGGGGAATCATGGAGTGTGCTGCCTTGTACCAGCCATGGCGCCGGATTATCGCAGCCCGCGCGGCCGAATCACAGGGGCAGACGCTGACGGGAGCCGCGGAATGTGGATAATGGGGCAGTACTCCGTCCAGGAAAGGGATGAAGCGATGCTCGCCTACATAGCCGGACCGCTGTTCAACGAGGGGGAGCGCTGGTTCGACGAGCAAATCAACGCTCTGGCCGAGGCGGCGGGTTTTGTGACCTTCCTGCCGCATCGTGATGGGCCGCCGGAACTGGCCGGCGAGCGGGACCCGGAAGGGATCTTTCGCGTGGATCTTGAGAATCTGGAGCGCGCGGACCTCGTGGTCGCTAACCTCAACGGGGTGACCAGCGATGACGGCACCGCCTGGGAACTGGGCTATGCCTACGCACGCGGCAAGCACCTCGTCGGCATCTACTCGGACATGCGCCTGACCTTCCCTGGTGAAGTCGTCAATCTGATGCTGGCATGCTCGCTGAATCGCATGACGCGCTCGCTGAAGGAACTGGAAGCTTATCTGCTGCAGTACGGTAGCGAAATGGGGCTGCGCTGATGACGGAGCTGGCGAAACATGATAGAAAATATGAAGCGGATCTGGCTGCCGAGTCGGCGATGTGGGGGCGCGCCGCCGGCGACCTGGCGCAGTACATGCCGCCGGACTGGCGTCACCATCGTGTCAAACGGCGTCACAACATCCTGTTTCAGGCGGCCCAGGTGGATGCATTTTTGAGTCACATCCGGCCTGGCATGCATGTGCTGGAAGCCGGCTGCGGCTCCGGCTGGCTGACGCTGGCGATGGCGCAGCGCGGCGCGAAGGCAACCGGCCTGGACATCAGTGAGCAGGCCCTGACCGTCGGTCGCGACTACTATGAGTCAATCCGCGAGGAAGTTGACGGCAGTGTGACCTACAAGGTTGCGGATCTGAACGCACTGAAACTGGAGCCGGATTCGCTGGATGTGATTGCGGTCTGTGGCGCCTTGCACCATCTGCCGCAGGCGCAGCATACGGTTTCCGAGTTTTACAAGGCGCTAAAACCGGGCGGGTTGTTGTGGGTGTCGGACATCACAGATAAAGAGCCGACGTCGAACGTCCTTTTCAGCGCCATCTTCATGTTATTGTTGCCTATTGAACCGGGCTATCGCGAAAAATTCGCCAAACTGCTGCATTTTGGCCGACGCTCGCTGTCACGCGTGCGGGCCAGCATTGAGATGGAGGGCTTCTCGCCCTTTGAAGGCGCGGGCCGCGGCCAGGGCTGGCTGGAAGCCATTGAGGAACGTTTCGACGTGGCTGTGGACGATGTCTCTCCTACCACCACGAAGCACCTCACCGATATTCTGCAGCTGCCCGATAGCAGCGCGCTGCCGCTGCTGCGCGTCATCTACGCGCTGGAGCGCATGCTGATACGTCTGGGGCTGCTGGGCAAGACGGGCATTGTTCTCTACGCACGCAAACCCTGAGCGCGGGTGATATACTGAAAGCGTCGAGACGCAGGAGATCGCCGTGGAAATTGCAGCGCGCAACCTTAAGGTCGCCGACGGCACAGTCATCGCGCGATACGCAGCTATCACGATGGACGAGTTCGTCACGCTGGTCGAAGAAAATCCCGACATCCACTTCAAATTCAACGCTGCGGGAGACGTCATCAGCATGTCGCCGAAGAACATTCACGCCGAAGCCCAGAGTCTGATCGCCACGCGCTTCAACAACTGGTTGTTTACGGGGGCGCTGCCAGGCTTCGGGGCGCCAACGGACGGCGCCTTTGAGCTGGAGGGCTGGCGCAGCCGCCCGGATGTCGCCGTCTGCCGCCGCGTCGGGAAGGCCATCCCGCGGGAGGCGCCGCTGGTGGCCGTCGAGGTGCGCAGCGACAGCAATCCCTGGCATGAGCTGCGCGCGAAAGCGGCTCGCTATCTGGCGCAAGGCACGCACATGGTGTGGCTGGTTGATACGGACGCACGCTCAGTAGAGATCCACCGCGCGGGCGAGCGGCCGCAGCGCCTGGCCGGCGCTGACATCATCGAGGGCGGCGACACACTACCTGGCTTCGGCGCAGCCGTCCACGACCTCTTCCCCGAGTAACAGGCAAGACTGCGCGGACTCCCTGCTGCCGGCGCTGGCGAATGATGAACAGGGGCTTGCGTTGCGCAGCCCCTGCCGACGCTTCCTTACATACCGTAGACGCGCGTTTCGGGACGGAAGGCCGCCCAGGCGAACCAGAAATGCGGGAAGGCGAGGTGCTGCCGCAGCTGGCTGCCGACCAGTTCGCCCGCCAGCGCGGTGCCGAACACATTCCATTGCGAGCCCGTCTGCTCGTCGACGATACGTCCTTCTGCATCCTGCGCGAAGCTGAGCAGCTGGCCGTCCAGTTCGCGGTCATAGAGCGCCGCCATGCCGACATCGCGCGAGTTGTCGATGTCCCGACCATCGAGCGCGCTGGTCTGGCCTGGCTGCCAGAGGGCGACGACTTCGAAGTCGCCGACGCTATCGTTGATGACCGGCGTTTCCATCAGCGCCGGGAAGGGCCAGGCGACCGCCTCGCCGCCCAGCAGCGCGCCCAGCACGCGCTCGGTCGCGAATAGCCGGTCGTCCGGTTCGCCGAAGAAGAGGAAGGGTTGCGGGCTGCTGTCATAGCCGACGTAGGGGTTGGAGCCGTAGCCGCGAAAACCGGGGGAGAGCACCTCGCCCTGCGGGTACTGCTGCGCGAATTCACCGAAGCTGACCAGCAGCGACGGCAAAATCTCCAGCTGCTTGCCGGCGTGGATGCCGACGATGCCTTCGCCGGTGAACTGCTGCCACCAGCTCTTGCTCAGGTCATCCCACATCACCAGGTCACTGTTGCGCAGGTTGCCGGAAACGCCGAAGCGCAGCGTTTCGCCGTCCAGGCGTGAGTCGAAGACCACGGCCGAGTTGCAGAGCGGGCAGAAGGTCACGGCCACGGGCTGCTCGCCGATGACGTCGTTCACGATTTCGTGGCGCGTCAGGATCGCCAGCGGATAGGCGCGCGCCACGTCGTTCAGCTCCAGCGCGAGGACGGGCGACTGCGGCTGCAGCCATTGCCCGGCGATTTCGAGCGAATCGAAGGCCGGGTCGTCGATGGGCGGGATGCCATCCGGTGGCACGCCGCCGGAGAAGATCTCCTCAAGCGGCACCGTGTGCATGCAAAAGTCCGTCGTATCCCAGAAACTGAGGAAGCGGACGAAGGCCGGCGCAGCGCAATCCGCGTGTTCCGGCGCCGGCGCCGCCTGCAGGCCGGGCGCCGTGGCGCCCAGGATGAGCGCAAGCAACAACACGCGCGTGATGCGTCTGCCGGTAGCGATGGTCATGGTCTGGCCTTTCCCTGTGTGCTGCATGCTCTTCTGATGCGGCGGGCACTGCAGAACTTACCGCCGTCGCCCATCGCAGTCCAATGGGGTTGCAGGCCGGCCGCGGCCGCGGCAAGATTGACGCCGACCCAACGCCACCCCGGCCCGCAACGAGACCCGATTGAATGTACTTCCCGCGCACCCGGCAATTCTGGGCCGTCTCCCTCGCACACTTCGCGCTCGACACAGTCATGAGTTCAATTCCGGTGCTGCTGGCCTTCATCAGCCTCTACGTGTTGCCGTTGAGCGCGATCCAGTTCGGTCTGATCGTCGGCGTGATGCAGCTGGTGGGCGCGGTGACGCAGCCGCTGTTTGGCTGGCTGACGGACCGCATCGGCGGGCGCTTGACGGGAGCCATCGGCCTGGGCTGGACGGCGAGCATGCTGCTGCTGGCCCTGCTGGCATCGGAGAGCGGCCTGCTGCTGCTGACGGCCTTCATCTTCATCATCACCGCGCTGGGCAGCGGCGCCTTTCATCCGACGGGGATGAAGTACGCGGCGGAGAGCCATCCCCCGCGCGAGGCCAGCAACATGGCCTGGTTTTTCCTGTCCGGGCAGCTGGGCCTGGCCTTCGGACCGGCGCTGGTGGGGCGGTTGCTGAACAACGCGGTGCCGGTCAGCAGCGTGTTCGGCGCGACGCTGGGGCCGGGCATGGCGGGCCTGCTGCAGGGGCAGGGGACGGCCCTGCCGGCTGCCTGGGCGGCGCTGCTGTCCCTGCCCTGTATTTTCCTGTTGCTGATGTACCTGCCCGGCCGCCGTGCCCACAAGGCTGCCGCGGCTGCCGTCAGCAAGGCGACGAATGCCGCCAACGGCAAACGCGCGCCCCTGTCGCTGTTCGTCCTCCTGCTCTTCCTCGTCATGGTCAGCCTGCGCAGCCTGGGATCGCCGGGCGTCGTCTCCTTCATCCCGCTGCTCTTCCAGCAGAAGGGCTGGACGCCGGCGGAATACGGCCTGATCACCAGCTCGTTCTGGGTCGGTTCGGGGCTGGCCGGCGTGTTTTTCGGCGGCCTGGCAGACCGTTATGACCGCCGCCTGGTAATCGCCATCAGTATGTTGTGCTCGGCGCCAACGTTTTTCCTGCTGCCGGTGGTGGATGGCGCACTGGCCTTCGGGCTGGCGATTCTGGCGGGCGCGTTGAGCGGCGCCTCGCACGGCCTCATCGTGGTGCTGGCGCAGGGCTTTCTGCCTGCCAGCCGGGCCATGGCCTCCGGCGCCGCGCTGGGGCTGGTCTTCGGCACCGGCGCGCTCGGCAGCGCTTTCATCGGCTGGCTGGCTGGCAACATCGGCCTGGGGACTTCCTTCCAGTTGGTGTCCGGCGCGATCGTGCTGGCCGGGCTGTTGACGCTGCTGCTGCCGGCGCAGCAACGTCCCGTCGCGCAGCCGGCGCAAGTCGCGACTGCGCGGAATTAAGGCCACAAATGCGACTTTTTGTATTCTTGCGCAAGGTGGTGTAGAGTTTCTTTGCCGGGGGGTTTATGCCCCGTTGCAGCTGCGTACCACAGACACTCCCTGAAAACGGGACAGGCTGTGAGCACAAGGCCATTCTCGTTTATTTTTGATGATAATGCAGGGAGTGTAAAAGATGGCCGACCGCATTAAGGGCGTGGTCAAGTGGTTCAATGCGGACAAGGGCTACGGGTTTATCACCCAGGAGGGTGGCCCGGACGTTTTTGTTCACTATTCGGCGATTCAGGGCGGCGGTTTCCGCAGCCTTGATGAGGGAGAAACTGTGGAGTTCGAAGTCGTTGAGGGCCAGAAGGGCAAGCAGGCCAGCAACGTCACCCGCGTCTGACCACCGGACGAACGCTACAATAGATACAAGTCGACAGCGGGCTGCGGCCCGCTGTTTGCATTTCCGGCGCCGGGCGTGCGCGTAGCGCTCTTCAGCGAGACCTTTCTGCCGCGCGCAGACGGCATCGTCACGGTGCTGTGCCGCCTGCTCGACCAGCTGGCATTGCGGGGCGTTGAGTCGGCGCTCTTCACGCCGCGTCTGGGCCCGGTCGAACGCTACGCCAATACGCGCGTCTACAGTGCGCCGGGGCTGGCCTTTCCCGCCTACCCGGATCTGCGCATGGCCCTGCCCGGCGCGCAGATGCGCCGCATCCTGCGCGACTTCGCGCCGCATGCCACACACTTTCTGCACCCCTCCATCTTTGGCCTGGCGGCCTGGCTGCAGGCGCGCCGCGCCGGCCTGCCCACGCTGGTCTCGTGGCACCTGGATTACGGCCGCATCGCCCGCCACTGGCGCATGGGGCCTTTTCACGCTGGCGCCATCGAGCCGGGCATCAACCTGCTCACGCGCCATATCCTGAACCGTGCCGACTGCGCGCTCGCGCCTTCGCGCAGCGCACAGCAGCATTTGCGCGATCTCGGTGTCACGGCGCCGGTGCAGCTGTGGCGGCGCGGCGTGGATGCCGACCGCTTCCACCCGCGTCACGCTGACGCGGCCATGCGGCACCGGCTGGCCGCGCGCGCGCCGGAGGACTTGCTGCTGCTCTGTGTCGGTCGCCTCTCCGCGGAGAAGGGGCCGGGCCAACTGCGCGCTGTCCTGCAGGCCCTGCCTGGGGCGCAATTGGCGCTGGTCGGTGAAGGCCCGGCGCGGCGGCAGCTGGAAGCGCACTTCGCCGGCCTGCCGGTACGTTTCACGGGCGCGCTGCGCGGCGCAGAACTCAGCCGCGCCTACGCCAGCGCGGACCTCTTCGTCTTCCCCTCGCTGGCCGAGTCCTTTGGCCTGGTGGTGCTTGAGGCCATGGCCTCGGGCCTGCCGGTGGTCGCGGCGCGCACGGGCGGCGTGCCGGAGCTGCTGCGCGAGGGCCACAATGGCTACAGCTTCACGCCGGGCGACGAGGCCGGCCTCGTCGCGGGCGTGCAACGCCTGGCCGCGGACGAGAAACAACGCCGCCGGCTGGGCCGCGCGGCGCGCCTCGACGCCGAAGCGCTCAGCTGGCCGGCCGCGATGGACGAGGTCATCGAACACTACGAGCGTCTGGCGCGCCTGGGCCGGCCCTGAGCCTGCCTGTGGTATAGTCGGCCTCACGCTGAATCGCGGGAGCCTGCGTCCTTGTCTTTCAGGGGCTTGACCAGCAACGAAGTCGCCGGGCATGTGGCACGTGGACAGAGCAACGCTTGGCAGCCACGCGTGGGCCGTAGCTACCTCGACATCCTGCGCGACAACCTCTTCAACGTCTTTAACCTGGTGCTCTTCCCACTGCTGGGCGTCATCGTCCACTTTCGCGAATACGCCGTGGCCATCTTCGCGGGCTTCAGCGTGATCAGCAACGCTGTGCTGGGCACAGCGCAGGAGATGGTGGCCAAGCGCCGCCTCGATCGCCTGGTGGCGCTGTCGGAGCGCAAGGTGCGCGTCTACCGCGATGGCGCGCTGACCGAGGTCGGCATCCGCGAGCTGGTGCGCGACGACGTCATCCCCCTGCAGCCGGGCGAGCGGCTGGTGGTGGACGGGCGCGTGCTGGCCAGCGACGCGCTTGAGCTGAACGAATCGCAGCTGACCGGCGAGGCCGACTCGGTGCTGAAGGAAGTCGATGCCCCGGTCTATTCCGGTTCCTGGTGCATCGCCGGGACGGGCGTGATGCTCGCCACGGCAGTGGGCGCGGAAAGCATGATCAACCGCATCGCGCAGTCGGCCAAAAGCTGGAAGCAGCCGCTGACGCCCACGCAGCGCAAGGTGATGGTCATCGTCGACATTGCCATCCTGCTGATGCTCATCCTCGCGCCCATGCTGTGGCTGGCCGGCAGCCTGACCGGGCTGAGCCTGCTGGAGCGCGTGAAGGAGAGCGTCGTCTTCATCACCAGCCTGGTGCCCTATGGCCTGCTGCTGGTGATGATGATCTCGCTCAGCATCGGCGCGCTGAGCATCTCCCGCCACCAGACGCTCATCCGGCGCGTGAACGCGGTGGAGTCGCTGGCCAACGCGACGGTGTTGTGCTTCGACAAGACGGGCACCATCACCGAGAATCGTCTGGCCGTCGCTGACATCCTGCCGCTCAATGGCGAGTCGCCGGAGGAAATCCGGCGCCAGCTGCATTGCTACACCGCCAATCTGGCGCACCACAACGGCACTGCCGCGGCCGTCGCGGAGCATTTGCGCACAGCCCTGCCGGCGGCGGAACCGGAAGCAGAGAAGCTGCGCGAAATCCCCTTCAGCTCCGGCCGGCAGTGGGGCGCGGTCATCCTGCCGGGGGAGACGCTCATCCTGGGCGCGCCGGAACGCGTCCTCAATGGCGCGCAGCAGGAACTGCGGCAGCGCGCGCAAATGCTCTCCGCCCAGGGCCTGCGCGTGCTGACCTTCGCGCGCAGCGCAACGCCGCCGCAGGACGATCAGCTGGCGGAGGACGCCGAGCCGCTCGCCCTGGTCACGCTCAGCGACCGCATCCGCCCGGACATCCACGAGACGTTGCAGGCCTTCCGCGAGCAGGGGGTGGGGCTGAAGGTCATCTCCGGCGACAACATGGAGACAGTGCGGGCCATCGCGGCCGCGGCGGGCATGGAGACGGAACCGGCCTGGGCGGGGCCACAGCTGGAGGCCATGAGCGCGCCGGAGTTTCTGGCGGCGGCGCAGCAGGGGGCTATCTTCGCGCGCGTGGCGCCCGATACCAAGCGCCGCATCGTGCAGGCCCTGCAGCAGGACGGCCACGTGGCCATGGTCGGCGACGGCGTCAACGACGTGCCGGCGCTGAAAGCGGCGGACCTGGCCATCGTGATGAACGATGGCGCCCGCATCGCGCGCGAAATCGGCGACATTTTGCTGCTCAACAACGCCATGTCCACGCTGCCGAAAGCCTTCGCCGAGGGCCGCGAAATCACGCAGACGATCTACGGCACGGTGCGCCTCTTCCTGACCAAGACCTTCTACAACGTGCTGCTCTTCGTCTACCTGGGCTTCATGGCGCTGCCCTTCGCCATCACGCCAATTCAGATCAACTGGGTCACCTTCGGCACGGTCAACATCATCGCGACGCTGGTGGCGCTCAAGCTGCTGCGGCCAGCCTTCATGGCCAACTTCCGCGACGACGTGCTGGATTACGTGGTCACGGGCGCCTTCATCGGCTCGGCCATGATGGCGCTGCTCTTCGCGGTGACCTGGCTCGCCAGCGGCCGTGACGCGGCTGCGGCGCGCAGCGCGCTGGCCATCTTCGCGACCTTCTTCGGCGTCCTCATCTTCTGGAACACCTTCGGCATCGACCTGGCGCGGCCGCGCACGCTGTGGCAGCAGCGCCGGGCCACCTTCATCGGCCTCGGCTTCCTGTTGCTGGTGATTGTGGGCTTCTACGCGCAGCCGGCGCTCTTCGAGTTCGTGCGCCCGGACGGGGGCATCATCGCACTGATCGTGTCGATCCTGCTGCTGACCATCGCGCTACTCAGCGTGGCCATGCGCCAGCGCGGCCTGCTGCACCGGCTGTGGCTGCTGTTCGAGCGCTAGGGGTTAATGCGCTGCATGCAGACGACCGGTTCGCGGGCGAGCATTTCGCGCAGCGGAGCCAGGTCGGGCAGGCCGAGGGTATCTGCCAAGGCGCGGTCGATGGCAGCGCGGGTCTCGTCCTCGGCCATACGCGGCAGGGGTTGTAACTCCCGCTCGCAGAGCTCGTCGTAAGCGGCGGCCAGTTGCGCCAGTTGCGCGTCGCTCAATTTACGGATGTCCAGGACGGGCATGGCCTTGAGCGTGGTCTTCTTGAAGTTCACCCACGCGCCTTCGGTTTCTGTGCGTATCGTCAACAGGTTTAAAACACCCAAGGTGGAGTTTATCCACAATGCCAGTGTTTTTTCGGCGTTGGGACGAGTCACCTTTTGTAGCAGGGCGAATGTCCACCAGACATTTGAGAGCACCTTGCCGTTTGTACAGACTGCCAGCAAGCGTGCTGTGTTCAGACGTGGCCCTTCCGCCAGGAGGATGGTTCCTCCAAGTTCCCATAGTGATGGAGGGCTGCCAAGAGCCCCTCCTTTTTGAGGCTTTGTTCGCGGCTGGAGCCAGCGGTTTGGCGTCTGGGCAATTTGGATCACCGCATCAGCATTATTCCCCCAGAAGGCAGCGAAGGCGGTAGGGGTATCGACAGCATCGAAGTTGTCATAAATGTTACGTCGGTCCGGCCCCAGTTTGCCCAGTTCGTCGAGTGGGCATAGTTCGACGTCCGTGTGATTAGTCAGGGTGGGCAGCCAGACCTCGCCTTTCCGCAGCCGCAGTGCCACACGCGTCAGGTCAGACTGGGCAAAGGCGCAGGGCAGGAACCAGTCCTGCTTCAGCGTGTTCCATTCCACCGCCAGCATTTCAGCGGCCTTCTCACCCCCGATTGTCAAATTGGTCACGCCCTGGCTCGCCCCCAGGTCGGGGGGGGTCCTCGCGCTGGATCTGGTTGACGAGCGGCAGGGCCTCGATGACCGTAGCCGGGTTGCGCCAGAGATTGACGATGCGCGTCTTGTGGTCCGGCGCGACCCGAAGTTTGCGGGTGGCGACCAGCAGCGCCTCGCTGAGGCTGGTACTCTCGCTGAAGTTCCAGCGTTGGGCGTCGTGGCTGACAATGAGGTAATCGATCTGAAACCACGTGTTGATTAGATTACGGGTTTTCTGCCAAGAGACGCCGGAGAGCAGGGCCTTAGGCAGGACGAGGGCCAAGCGGCTTCCCTCGCGGGTGTGACGTTCGGCGAGAGCCACGAAGACCGCGCCCAGGCCGCTGGAGATGCTGGCATCATTTTTTGGCAAGAGCTTGCGCAGACGCGCACGCATTTTCTCCCGTTTGGCCGCCGTCATGGAACCGAAGAGCAGGTTGCCGCCCACGCTGCGCACGAAGGGTGGATTCATAACGCAGAGATCGAGCATGGGCAGTTCGGTCCGCTGCCTTTTGCCGCCCCTGCCCGTGACCTGCACAATGCCTTTTTCCTGCTCAATGGCGCCGCCCATGTCCAGGCGCACCTGCGCGGTCTTGTTGCCGAGGAAATCCAGCGTGCCGAGGTGATTGCCTCGTCCGCCGTATTCCATCACGAACAGCTTCATTTTGTTGAAAGTGACGTCCGGGCTGCGCAGGGCCAGGTTGGAGGCACTGATATGGATGGCTGATTCGAGCACGTCGTAGCCGTGCAGAACCTGCTCGATGAGGGTTTGATGCATGACGTCCGGTTGCACAGGCGCGTCCGCCGCCACTGCGGCGCTCACGTGGTTGTCCAGCACGGCGTCGGCTGCGGCGACCAGCAGCGTGCCGGTGCCACAGGCGAGGTCTGCGATCTTCAGCTCCCCGACTTCCTTAGGATGTGCCCAGTCCGTTGGCCAGCCCTGCGGGCGCAGGGCCAGCTTGAGCAGCAGGGTGGCGGCGGCTAGGCTGGTGTAATAGGTGCCGAGGTACTTGGCGTCGGCCAGTAGGCGGTGATAGACGCGGCCCATCAGGTCGTGGTTCAGCGCGGCGCGCTTGACGCAGATTTGCTGCGCCACATCTGCCATGTGGTCGAGGACTTTTTCCGTATTCGGCGCGGCGAAGGAAAGGCTGTCCATGATTTCTGACGCGAGCCAGAAAATGGAGTGGAAGTTGATTTCATCAAGGATGTATTGCCAGCCCTCCGTCAACTCGGCCCAGGCGTTACGGGGCCGAACGTGACCCAGGGTCGGGACTTCATGATATTGCGCGGACAGTACTTCGCCAAAGATCATCGCGTTCAGCAACACGAGGCCGCCCACGCGACAACCCGCGGTCTTTTCCGCATTGTCCAACTTGGCCAGGTCCTTGTCGTCCTTTGCCCTTTCGAGCGCTTTCAGGATTCGCCCAGAAATTCCGGGGGAGGCCGCCATTTTGGCAAAATCATCTACGGCCGTGTCGATCCTGGCTACGGCCTCGGCGACGACGTCCTCCAGCAACAGTCGCTCGAAGACGCGGCGCAACAGCGATTCGAGATAGTCGATGTCGCCACTTTCGTAGCCGCTGACGCCGGCTTCGGAGATGACCACGATGTCCAGGCGCGCGGCGTCCATTTCCTCGCGCAACTGCGCAAAGTCAGTATCGCGCAGGGGCTGCGGGTAGATGACGCCCATGCCCATGTGGGCGATGCCGCTCTCGACGCGCCGGGTTGCCGAGTCCAGCGCTTTCCTGCGCGCGTCGGGGCCCGCGATTTCGCCCTCGATGGCCAGGCGCAGACCCTGATACTGCACGATGACGTCGGGCATTTGACGCGCGCCGGCCCGTGTGAAGATGTTCTCCGGCCCGGCCACCACCTCGCGGCGGATGAGCAGGTCTGCCAGCACAACGTTCAGCACTTCCTGGCGATGTGGCATGGGGAATCCTCGTCTGTTGCTGCGCGAGCCGAGTATACAGGACACACGCGCCAGGCGCGCTACAATGCAGGCGTGACGACGACGCAGGAGTGAAGGCATGAATCGAGTAGCCAATGCGCCCTGTTCCTGGGGCGTTATCGAGAATATTGAGGGCGAGCGCTACGATTACGTGCGCGTGCTGGACGAAATCGCGGCGACCGGTTACGGCGGCACCGAGCTGGGTGACTGGGGCTTCATGCCCACCGATCCGGCGCAGCTGGCGCAGGAGCTGGCCGCGCGCGAGCTGCGCCTGCTCGGCTCCTGGGTCAACAACTGGCTGCACGATGCGGCGCGCCTGCCGGAGGACATCGAGACCTGCGTGCGCACGGCGAAGCTGCTGGCCGCGGTCGGCGGGCCGGAGTGCTTCATCGTGCTCGGTAACAACCCCTACGGCGACCCGCTGCGCTCGCTGCACAGCGGCCGCATCACGCCGGAGATGGGCATGGATGACGCGCAGTGGCTGGCCTTTGCCCGCGGCGCGGAGGAGGTTGCGTGTCAGGTGCGCGCCGAGAGCGGCCTGCGTACCGTCGTGCACCCGCACATCGGCACCTGGGTGGAGACGCCGGCCGAGACCGAACGGCTGCTGGCGCTGACCGACCCGGAGCTGCTGGGCATCGTCTTCGATACCGGCCACTGGCGCTTCGGTGGCGGCGATCCCGTGGCGGACCTGCGGCGCTTCGCCGAGCGCGTCTGGTACGTGCATTTCAAGGACCACGACCCGCAGGTCGCGCAGCAGTCGCGCGAGCAGGGCTGGGACGGGCCGCGCTCGGTCGGCGAGGGCGTCTTCCCGGAGCTGGGGCGCGGCGACATCGACTTTCCGGCGGTGCTGCAGGTGCTGGACGAGATCGGCTACGGGGGCTGGATCGTGGTCGAGCAAGACGTGTTGCCGGGCCTGGGCACGCCGAAGGAAAGCGCGCGCCGCAACCGTGAGTACCTGGCCAGCATCGGGCTTTAGGCTGCGCTGCGCACCGGGCTACGTGCTACACTGAAAGGGATTGAGTTGCAGGAGGCCACCATGGCCGTCACAACCCGCATGACCATGGAGGAGTTCGTCGCCCTGGTTGAAGGTTGCCCCGAACGCTACTTCAAATTCGACTCCGCGGGAGCAGTCGTTGAAATGTCACCGAAGCTGATCCATGGATTGCTACAGGCGGATATTTGCATTTTGTTGAATGAATGGCTGAGGGATGGCAGGCTCCCTGGCTACAGGCCTGCAACTGAGGTTGCGCACGAGCTTGGTAGCTGGCACTGTCGCCCGTATGTCGTCCTGCAACGCACAGACGCCGACCCCATCCCGCGGCTGGCGCCCCTGCTGGCGGTCGAAATCCGCAGCGAAAGCAACACGCGCCGCGAGTTGCGCCGGAAGGCAGCGCGCTACTTGGAGTCTGGCACAGCGATGGTCTGGCTGATCGACCCGGAAACGCGCTCGCTTGAGCTGCACCGGGCGGACGCTGCGCCGCAGACCCTCTCCGGCGCGGACCTCATCGAGGGCGGCGCCACGCTGCCCGGCTTCCGCGTCGCTGCCAGCGAACTCTTCCCCGCGTAATTTTCTCTGCGTCCGCTTCAGCCGACGGCGTTCAACATGGTGGAGAGCGCCACGGGCTGCAGTCCGCGCCGTTTCAGCAGCTCGATCGTGGGATCAATGGCGAGAAATGAAGACTGGATCGTGTGCTTCAGCACGATGCTGCCGGGCACCAGGTATTTCCGCAGGGTCACGAGCATCTCGCTGCAACAGACCAACGCACTCTTGATCTTGTTCGCGGCGCAAATCGTATCGCCCGTGTCCAGGTTCCACAGCACCAGCGGGATGTCATACTGCAGGGAGAGATCCTTCATGGCCTGCGTCACGATGCCGTAGGGCGGGCGAATGGCGACCGGTACAAAACTGCTGCCAAGGGCGCGCCGCAAAGTGTTAAGCGCCGGGTTCATCTCACGGTCAATGAGCTCCTGCAGGGTCAGGTTGCGCAGGTCGCCGTGCGTGAACAGGTGGGTGCCGAATTCATGCCCCATATCCCGTAGACGCGGGTAGAGATTTTCAAAGCCTTCGTTGGGCCGCTCAAGGTTGTTCAACAAGGCAATGCCGGTGGGGAAGAAGGTCACGCTGATGTCGCGCCGGGCGTACTCACGGCCGATGCGCAGCGCATGGTACTCGTACCACATGTCGTCAAAAGTCAGGGCGATCTGGCGCTGGCCGGTATCGAGGGAGCGGATCGGGACGCCACGCGCGACGGCAGGCTCCACGCCGGTTGCTGGATACCCATGGGAACTCGCGACCCGGCCGGTAGCAAAACCGGCGCCCAGCGCCGCGCCCGCGCCCAGGCGCAGCAGTTCTCGCCGTGAAAACGCTCCGCTCCTCACCGCCCCGAACTACCGTTCCGTGAAGGAACGCGTTCGAACCAGACGTTCATCTCGCCGACGCCGCGGTGGCCCCAGGCGTAGTAGGGGATGGCCATGAAGCCCGCGCCGCGCAGGATGGTCACACCGCCGGTCAATTCTGGCCGCGCTTCCGGCTGCAGCGCAAGGTCGTCCGACAGCGCGAGATCCAGCGCGCGGCCTCCGTTGTCGATGCCCTCCGCCGCGTAGACCAGCGGCCCACGCTCCAGGGCGACCCGGCCCGCCAGCTCTGCGACCTGGGAATGCGCCAGCACGCGTCGCAGCGGCAACTCCAGCTCCAGCTCGACCACGTCACCGGGTTGCCACGTGCGCGTAAGTGAGAGGTAGCCGTCGCTTGCTTCCGCTGTCTGTGCCGCGCCGTTGACCCTGAGCAGCAACGCAGCCGGGCTGTCGTCCAGATAGTGGTACAGGTCACCCGGCACTGGCTGGCCCAGCAGCGGGCCCGGCACGCGCAATTTCAGCTCGAAGCGCAGTGCGCGCGCCGGTTGCAGTTGCAGTCGCACGCTGCCCGCCCAGGGCCAGGTCGTGTCCAGCTGCAGGCCGACGGCAACGCCCTCGATCTCCATGCTGGTCTCGTTTCCAATGAAAAGGTTGACAAAAAGCTGGTCGTCGCGCTGCGCGTAGATCGAGCCGCCCAGCGCAGGCAGCAGACGGATCACGTTGGTCGGGCAGCAGGAGCAACTGAACCAGGGCTGGCGTTCGAAGGAGTCGTCGCGATTGAAGTTCGTGACGCCGTCGGCGGCCAGGGGGTTCACATAGAAGAAGCGGTCGCCGCTGAGGTCGATGCCGGCGAGGAAGCCGTTGTAGAGCGTGCGCTCCAGCACGTCGAAGTAGCGCGCGTCGCCGTCCAGCTGGAAGAGACGCTGGTTCCAGAAAATGTTGCCGATGGCGGCGCAGGTCTCGTTGTAGGCGCTCTGGTTGGGCAGCTCCCGGTCGGCGCCGAAGGACTCGCCGTGGTGGCGCGCGCCGATGCCGCCGGTGAGCGCCAGCTTGCGCTCGCTGACATTGTGCCAGAGGGCGCGGCTGGCCTCGGCCAGCGCGTCGTCGCCGGTGAGCGCGGCCACGTCGGTCATGGCGGCGTACATGTAGGTGGCGCGCACGGCGTGGCCAACGGCCTCGCGCTGCTCGCGCACCGGCAGGTGATCCTGCGTGTAGTCGTGCAGACCGAAGTTGCGATGCAACTCGCGCCCGTTGGCATGGCCGCGTTCGTCGAGGAAGAAGCGGGCCTGATTGAGGAAGCGCTGCTCGCCGGTGAGGCGATACAGCTTGACGAGACCGAGTTCGATCTCCTGGTGACCGGGCACCTCGCGCAGGGCGTCGGGCCCGAAGGTCGTGTCGATGAGGTCGGCGCTGCGCAAGGCTACGTCGAGCAGAGTGCGGCTGCCGCTGGTCTCGTACCAGGCGACAGCGGCCTCGTAGAGGTGGCCGAGGTTGTAGAGTTCGTGGCTGGCAAAGAGCTCCGACCAGCGTTGCGGGCCGGCGTGTTGGTGCGGATGCGCGGGATCGATGCTGCGCGCGGTGTAGAGGTAGCCGTCCGCTTCCTGGGCCGCGGCGATGTGGCCGATAATCGTTTCGACTTCCGCCTGAAGCGCCGGATCTGGCTGCAATTGCAAATCGAGGGCCACGCCCTCGATCACCTTGAAGACGTCGGAGTCGTTGAACTGGATTCCCTCATGCGCGCCGGGCAGTTCGCCGGCGGCCTTGCGAAAGTTGTCGATGCGACCAGTATCCGCGCACTTGTCCAGGTTGACTCGCAGGGTGACCTGTCGGTTGGTCTCCAGGCGCGGGCCCCAGAAGCCGTCGTTGATCTGCACTGCGCTGAAGGGCAGCGGCCGGTAAGAATATTCAGTCATGGGCATTGCCAGGTGTCCCCCCGGGGTCGTTCAGCCGAGAAAGCTGTCCAGCCGCTCCGCCACAGCGTTTTCGTCCAGATAGCCAAACCACCTGAATTGCGACGCGCCCGCCGCGTCTGCCAAAATATATTGTGAGCGCGCGACGATGTCATATTGCTGGCGCAGGGGCAGGCTGTCTGAATCGTCTACATTCAGGCTGACGAATTCGATCTGCTCTCCGAAACGTGCTTTCAGCCTGTCCACGACAGGCGCATTCCGCTGTCAGGTCGGTCACCAGCTGGCGTAGGAAAAGAGAAAGCGGAGGCGCAACTGCTCGGCCAGCGCGCTTTCCGGCACCGCCGCAGTTGAGCCCGTCTCGTCCGGCACCGGTGGTGCAGCTTGCTGACCAGAGTTGTCCGCTTGCCCGGAAGGACTTGCGCTGCAGGCCGCCATCAGCAGCCCGCAGAACAACAGCGCCAGCGAACGCAGGAGGCCGCTGGTGGCAGGATACATCGCAACTCTCTTCCCCGTGTCCTTCCGGTCACAACATGGCCGGAAGGGACTCCCGATTCCGAATGCGAGCGGAGCGCAACCCCTGTCGGGCACGCTCAGCCGATAACGTCGTCGAAGGCTCCGGCAATCACATTCTCGTCAATGTAGCCAAACCATTTCTGCAGCGGTGCGCCATCTGCATCCGCCAGCACGTACTGGGCCTGCGCGACGAGACCATACTGATCGCGCATGGGGCGGCTGGCCGGGTCATCCACGTCCAGCTCAAAAAATTCGACCTGTCCATCGTAACTTGCTCTCAGCCTGTCCACGACAGGCGCATTCCGCCGGCAGGTCGGTCACCAGTCCGCGTGGGAATAGATGAATTGCGCGCGCGGGCCGGAGACCATAACATTTCCCCCCGCGGACGAGCCCTGCCTGGCCTCGAGGAACTCCTGCACGTTCATGTTGCAGGCGGACGCCAGCAGGCCGAAAAGCACCAGCGCCAGCACTCGCGCCAGGTTACTCACTTTCAGGTTCATATACACCCTCCTGCCGCCAGGGGCGAGATAGTCGAACACAGTCGCAGTATAACGCGAATGCGGCGAATCTGGCCGGCGAATTGTCATTTAAGTAGACGTGCTTGCTGAGAGCGCTGCCAGCGTTCCCCGGGCGCTACGTCGGGAAGAGTTCATGCACGCTCACGCGGAAGCCGGGCAGGAGCGCGCCTCCCTCGATGACGTCATCGTTGCGCAGGGTTTGTGCAGGCTCACCCGCACGGTGAATCTCAACCTCGCGCTCATCCGTGTCAACCAGCCACACCATCTGCGTACCGTGTGCCAGATAGCGCCTTGCCTTCTCCCGCAGCTCGGGCCAGGTGTTGCTGTCACTGCGCACTTCCACGGCGACGAGCGGGGCTTCCCGCGGAATGACCTTGCCGCGCCGGAGGTCGATGGCCACGTCCGGCTGGCAACGCCAGTCGCCGAGATCATAGGTCGGCTCTGTGCCCGCCTGGTAGCCGGGCAGGGCGCCCTGCCACAACCAGATGTTGAAGTGCGTAACGATGGCGCCCTGAACAGCGGCGTGAATAAACGTCGGTGACATCTGGATCACGTCTCCCGCGGCGTTGAAGCGATAGTGGATGTCGGGATTGGCCGCTACCAGCGCCATGAAACTGTCCATGGTGATATCGGCGAATGATGCGACGATTGTGTTGTCTGCGCCCCCTGCGCTGCGCACCGGGGATTCCATGATGCCTCCTGCGACCTTTTCCCCTTCAGTATACCCCGCGCCCCTCACAACACCTTCGTCACACTGCCGGGCAGATCAGCGCGCTCCGCGCCGGCCGCCTCAAGCGCCGCGGCAGCGCCCAGCACGACGATGTCGCCATGGTCGCGCACGGTCGCCAGCGCGTCGGCGAAGCGGCGCAGGTCCGCGCCGGTGGTGGCCAGCACCTGCTCGCGATTCTCTTGCCGCAACTCGTCACTGAGGCCGACGAGGTGGCGCATCAGTGAGGTGTAGCCCTGCGCGTCCGGCAGCTGATAGCTGTCCAGCGAACCGATGGCGCCGATGATGGCGCGCGTCACCTCGTCGCGGCCTGGCCGGTACGCTGCCAGCGCGGCCGCGGCCGCGTCGCAGGCGTCCAGCGTACGCAGCAGATGCGGGTCGCGGTAGGAGAGGAAGTTGAAGACGCCCGACAGGCGATCGTGGACGGCGAAGCCGCCATAGGCGCCGCCCTGCACGCGCAGCTTCTCCCAGAGGTAGGCCGTGTTCAGCCAGCCGCGCGCGACCATGGCCGAGCCCTGCCACTCATGGCCGAAGTCGCTCAGGCGCGCGCCCTTGCCGACGTAGTTCACCTGCGCCGGGATGCTCAGCCCCTCGCGCGGCGGCAGCGACTGGCGGCCCCAGGCGTGCCGCTGCGGCGGGGCGGCGGGCAGCGACTCCAGGAAGGCGACTAGTTGCGGCCGGAAGGCGGCCATGTTGGCTTCGTCCAGCGTCACGTTGGCGACCATGCTGTTGCGGTTGACGAGGCGGCGGCACATGTCCTCAAGTATGGCACCGGCCTCCGCTTCTCCCGCTTCGCTCTGGCGGATGCGTTCGCGCAGGAAGAAGAGGTTGCTGACGCCGCCCATCTGCTCGCCGACCCAGCCGGCCTCGGTGAAGTGGGCGCCGAGGCGCGCGTTGACGACCGCGTGTCCGCCGGGGATAAGGCCACTTTCGGCGCCGGCCTTCTCCTCCAGTGCCAGCTGGAGGAAGCGGCCAGGATTGTCGAAGTCGACGTCCAGCAGCACGTCGCGCAGGATGTCGAGCAAGTCCTGCGCCTGGGCGAGGGTGCCCCTGGCGCGCAGCACCAGCCAGGCGCTGCATTCCTCGCTGCCACGCACGGAGGAGAGCAGCGTGCCGGCGCGGATGCCGCCAGTCTTGCGGCCAATGCGCTGCGACAGGCGGACGTAATCCTCGTGGCGCGTGCCCATCTCCAGCAGCGCGGCGCTGAATAGCGGCAGCCAGGGCAACATTTCACGCGGCAGCGCACGCAGGTTCAGCCCCAGGTCCAGGTAGACGATGCCGTTGGTGAAGAGGTCGTGCGTCAGCAGTTTGACGCCCAGCAGCTCTTCCTGCGCCAGCGGGATGACGCGGCTCTCACGTTCGAGGTCCTCAAGCCGCAGCAGCGGGATGCTGGCCTGGGCCTCCGGCGTGTCGGGCGTTTCCTGGGCCAGGCGCAGCGCCTCCGCTTCCGCTTTCAGGTCCTCCAGCTGAGCTTCGCTCATGGCATTGCGGGCGGCATCCAGGCGTGCCCGCTCGGCAGCGCTGCGGCTTTCGTCGGCAGCGGGGTCGGGCTCCAGCAACACCGTGGCGCGGTGCTGATTCTCGAGCAGCCAGTGGCGGATGAGCCCTTCAAACCAGGGCTCGGCGCGCGCGAGGCGCGCCTTGATGGCTGCCAGCGGCGCCTCGAAGGCTAGCGGCGCGAGGGCATCCTGGTCGTAGAGCCAGGTCGTCAGCGAGCGCAGCATCAGCGCCAGGCCGCGCGGAAAGCCGCCGGTGTTGTTCTCGCGCAGACGGAACTCGACGGTGTTGATGGCGGCCTCGATCATCTCCGCCTCGATGCCCTCCGTCGCCAGCGTCTCCAGGGTATCCAGGATGAGCGTTTCGACAGCGTTGGCGTCGGCCACGTCGATGCCCTTCATGCCGGCGGAGAAGGTCAACTGGCGCTGGTGATGCGAAATGCCGCCGCCGGTGACGTCCTCGCCCAGGCCGGAATCGATGAGCACCTTGCGCAGCGGCGAGGCGGGCGTATCCAGCAGGATGTGATCGAGGATGCCGAGGCCCAGCGCCAGCTCCGCGTCGCTGTTCTCGTCCAGCAGCCAGTTGAGCGTCATCATGCCCTTCTGCTGCTCTTCGTCGGTCGCGGCGTCGTAGCCAAGGCGGACGCTGCGCGGCGCCGACCAGCGCGCCTGCAGCGGGATGGGCGGCGAGCCTGGCTGCGGCCCGAAGTCGCGGATGAAGTCGTCGATGAGGCGCAGGCGCTCCTCCGGCGCGTCATCGCCGTAGAACCAGATGCGCGCGTTGGCGGGGTGATAGCAGGTCTCGTGGAAGCTGCGGAACTGCTCCCAGGTGATGTCCGGGATGAATTGCGGGTCGCCGCCGGAGTCGCGGCCGTAGACGGTGTCGGGAAAGAGCGCCTGTTCCGATTCGCGGTCGAGCAGGCTGTCCGGCGAGGACCAGGCGCCCTTCATCTCGTTGAAGACCACGCCCTGAAAGTGGAGCTGGCCGTCCGCGTCCGGCTCGAAGCGCCAGCCTTCCTGCGCCAGCACGCGCGGCGTGATGCGCGGGTAGAAGACCGCATCCAGGTAGACATCGACCAGGTTGTAAAAATCCTGCAAATTTTGGCTGGCGACGGGATAGGTGGTCTTGTCCGCGTAGGTCATGGCGTTGAGAAAGGTGTTGAGCGAGCCACGCGCCAGCTGGATGAAGGGGTCCTTGACCGGGTACTTGCGCGAGCCGCAAAGCACGGAATGTTCAAGGATGTGCGGCAGGCCGCTGGAATCCGGCGGTGGTGTGGTGAAGGTGATGCCGAAGACCTTGTTGCTGTCCTCGTTTTCGAGCGAGATGAGCTGCGCGCCGGTGCGTTGATGGCGAAAGATGCGCGCGTGGCTGTTGATTTCGGGGATGTCCTGCTCGCGGATGCGCTCGAAGCCGTGAAGGAGGGTCATCGCAACTCCCTGCTGTTGGGTGTCTGATCGGGCCGCGATTGTAGCAGTTGCGCCGCTGCGCGGGCAGGCCGGACGCTTGTCAGGCAGGGCAGCGGCATGCTATGCTGAAGCACCCTGAAGCATTTGAGTAAACAGGGAAGCGAGGAGAATCATGGCATATCAACAAACTCCGGCCATTCAGGAAATGGGTGGCCTGCCTGGCGTACCGCGCATTGCAATGCAGCCGCTGTTGCGCCAGGTGTATATGTGGATGACGCTGGCCATGCTGGTCACAACCGCCAGCGCGGTGGTCATCAGCACGGTCGCCCTGGATCTGCTAGGCAATCCGGCGCTGGTGCTGGGCGCGATCATCCTCCAGTTCGCCCTGGTTATGGGTCTCTCCTGGGGCATGCAGCGCATGTCGGTGGGGCTGGCACAACTGCTCTTCTTCGTTTACGCGGCCAGCGTGGGCGTGACCATTTCTCTGGTCGTGCTGATCTACGAAGGCTCGACCGTAATCGCGGCCTTCGCCACGACGGCCGTGCTCTTCTTCGTGATGACGATGCTGGGCCTCACTACCCGCGTCGACCTGACGCGCTACCGCAGCTACTTCTTCATGGGCCTGATCGGCCTGCTGATCGCCATGGTCATCAACATGTTTATCGGCAGCTCGGTGCTGGAACTGCTGATCAGCTTCGCGGGCGTGGTGATCTTCACGGCGCTCACCGCCTACGATACGCAGCGGATTCAGCGCCTGGCCGCAGACCCGCGCCTGGCGGGCGAGGGCACAGCCACGATGACGCGCCTGGCCATCATGGGTGCGCTGGGCCTCTACCTCAACTTCCTGAACCTCTTCCTCTTCCTGCTGCGCCTCTTCGCCGGCGGACGACGCTAGCGCAGGGACAGACGTACAGCGCCCGTCGGCAACGGCGGGTGTTGTTGACGTCGTGCCGAACCGTCGCGAAACCATCCCCGGTCGCTGGCCGGTCTCGACGCATTACGATTATATTAGGAAGGAACAGACCGCAGGAGCACATCATGGCAGCCGCAACATCCCGTCCAGCAGTCACCGACAGCCCGATCGTCGCGAAGTACTCTGACATCAGCATGAATGACTTTGTCGCTCTGGTCGAGCGCAACCCCGACACCTACTTCAAATTCAACGCCGCAGGGGATGTTGTCGAAATGACGCCAATGCCTGATCATGCCAACACGCAGACGATGACGGGCACTCGCCTGACTCTGTGGCTGTGGACCGGCGCACTGCTAGGGTATGTTGCCGGCAGTGAACTCACTATTGACCTTGGCGACTGGCGTTGCCAGCCGGATGTTTCTGTCCACCGGGCGCGCGGGCGTGTTATCCCGCGTGAGGCGCCGCTGCTGGCGGTGGAGATCCGCAGTGACAGCAACACCTGGCGCGAGTTGCGCGCGAAAGCCGCGCGTTACCTGGCGCACGGTACACAGATGGTCTGGCTGGTCGACACGGACGCGCGTTCGCTGGAATTACACTGCACGGAAACTCCGCCGCAGACCCTGCGCGGCGACGACCTCATCGACGGCGCCGAAGTGCTGCCAGGCTTCCGCCTTCCCGTTAGCGACCTTTTTCCCGACCCGTCGCCCTGAGTGTCACTGCCAGCGCACGCGATCAGGCGATACGCAGGGACTCACTGACAGCGCCTGTCGGCAACGGCGGGCGCTGTTGACGTCGTGACGAACCGTCGCGAAACCATCCCCGGTCGCTGGCCGGGCGCGACGCGTTACGGCTACAATTGGAGGAACAGACCACAGGAGCACATCATGGCAGCCGCAACACCCCGTCCAGTAGTCACCGACAGCCCGATCGTCGCGAAGTTCTCTGACATCAGCATGGATGATTTTGTCGCTCTGGTCGAGCGCAACCCCGACACCCACTTCAAATTCAACGCCGCAGGGGATGTTGTCGAAATGACACCAATGTCAGATCACGGAATCACGCAAACCCTGACGGGCACACACCTGACGCTCTGGCTGTGGACTGGCGCCTTGCCCGGTTATCTGGCCGGAAGTGAAATTGCCTTCAATCTGGGCGACTGGCGTTGCCGCCCGGATGTGGTCATTAGTCACGTACGCGGCAAGGTCATCCCGCGCGAGGCGCCGCTGCTGGCGGTGGAGATCCGCAGTGACAGCAACACCTGGCGCGAGTTGCGCGCGAAAGCCGCGCGTTACCTGGCGCACGGTACACAGATGGTCTGGCTGGTCGACACGGACGCGCGTTCGCTGGAACTGCATCGCGCGGATGCCCCGCCGCAGACCCTGCGCGGCGACGACCTCATCGACGGCGGCGTTACACTGCCAGGCTTTCGTCTTCCCGTGAGCGATCTTTTCCCGGATCCCGTGGACTGAGGCGCGCAAGTAATCCTACGTCGCGCGCAATGTGCATTTCCATCCGGCAGCATCGGAATCTGCAACCAGTTTCCAAGTAGTAATCAGTCGTGCCGGGCGCCAGGCAGCGGCATGGGCAGCGTCTACCCGTAATCGCGCAGCGTCAACTCGAATCCGCCCTGCGTCACCGCGGCGCGGAAGACGCTCTCCTCCAGCGCCAGTCCGAAGCCAGGCACATCGGGGATGACCACCTGCCCCTGCTCGACGCGGTAGGCGGAGGCATCCAGCCCCGGCGTCGTCACCTCGTCCCACTCGACAAAGGTGTAGCGCTCGATGCCAGCGGCCAGGTGGCCCGAGACATAGTTACCCAGGTGGCGGCCATAATGATGCGGCGCGCTGCGCACCCCCCAGGCATCGAGTTGCGCGCCGGTGCGCAGCCAGTTGCTGAAGCCGTGGCTGAAAATGTCGTACTGGATCACATCCAGAATGCCCTGGCGCGCCCAGTCCATCAGCTCCGGCGGCGCCCACCCCTCGCCATCAGCGATCAACACCGCAAGGCGCTCCTGCTCCATCCAGCCGCGCAGCTCCTCATACAGGACCGGGTCTTCCTGAAAGGCCTCCTCCAGCCAAAAGAGCTGGCAGTCCGCTGTCTCTGCCAACACACGTTTGGCGATGTTAAGGTTGTAGCCGTTGTTGGCGTCAATCATGATGCGCGCATCGGCGCCGACGGCCTCGCGCACCGCCCTGATCACGGCAATATCACGTCTTGTGCCACGCTCCAGCGGCATGTGATGTGCGCCACGCCCGACCTTGATCTTGAAGGAACGGTGGTTGTGTGCATGGCCATAGTGCGCTTCTTCGGCGATGAGGGCGGCCGCCGCTGCATCGTCATCCAGGTGCAGGTCGTCGATCAGGAGCGTTGTATCGTAGCAGGGGACGCGCAGGGGTCCTGCTGCCAGGGGTCTGCCCGCCCGCCCGGCCACGAGCTGGTAGACTGGTTTTCCCGTCACTTGCCCGAGCAGATCCCACAGCGGGAATTCAAGGGCGGCCGCCCCGTCGGCTACACCCCGCTCCACTGTGATCAGCGCATCGAGATCCGCGCTCAGGGCCGCGCCAGCCTGCCCCGCATCAAGGCGGGCGGGACCAAAGCCGCTGGCGCCGTCCTCTGTGCTCAGGCGGAGCAATGGCACACGCACCTCCCGCCCGTGTGCTCCAAGGCGCGCATTGCCGCCGGCTTCGCGCGGCCGGCGCCCTACCAACGTCCCCGCCTCGATTCTGGTAATACGAGAACCTGACATGGAGTCCGCCCCCTTACACCGCCCCAAAGGCGATGCCGTTGGGGATCACGTTGGTCGCTTCGCCGCGGCGGATGGCTTCGGCCGTAGCCAGTATGCTGTCGAAATCGTGCTGTGGACGGAAGCCCAGCACCTCCCTGATCTTGCTCAGGTCGAGCTCGTAATAATTGGCGTATGGCAGGCGCGCCTCTACGACGGGCAACCGGTAGCGCTCCGCCAGTCGGGGCACCAGTTCGGCCCAGTCGAGGTAGGCAGCGCCGGCGAGATTAAACACTTGACCGATTGCTTCATCGACCTTGATGCTCAATTCCAACCCCTGCACGATATCGCGCACATCGCTGAAATGCTCGTAGTAGGGCACGCCGTTAGGGTTGAGGCTTAGCAAGAGTTTCTCCTGGCCATCCCAGCCAGCCACCAGCTCATCGATCATCGCCTGTTCAGCGGGATCATCGCGAGTCTGTGTTTTGTAGCGCTCGTAGGCCGTGCTGTAGAGAAAGAGCCTGGGCCAGCCTTTCTCGTTGAGGAACTCGCTCGGTTCGAAGACCGTGGAGAAGCGCAGCGCAGTGACCGGCACCGCGTACTGAAGGTGATACGCGACGGCCAGTTCCTCGCCCATCCACTTGGTCAGCAGGTAGGGCATGTCCGGATAGCGCCCCGCCATGTCCTCGCTGATGGGCGTTTCAAAATAACGCCCGTATTCCCGCAGGCTCCAGTACACGCCAGCGGTGCTGGCATAAACAAGGCGATGCAGGTCGGGGCAACGTTCGCGGACGCTTTCCAGGAGGTTGAGCGTACCCATGACGTTGATATCGAGGAACTGGCGATTGTCGAAGGGTCCCTGAAACGCCGCCGCCAGATGAAAAACGACGTCGACGCCCGCTACCGCGTCCCGCACGTCCTGCAGGTTGCGCAGGTCGCCCCATACCGTTTCCACGCCGGCAAAGGCATCCAGCTTGCTGGCGCGGCTGGCATCGGCGGGATAGACAAAACTCCGTATCGTGTGCCCTTGTTCCAGCAGGCGCATGACCAGGTTGGCGCCGATACGGCCCGTGGCGCCGGTGACCAGAATCTTCATCGCCCTTGCCCCGTATCTGCCATATCCGGCCAGAACATTATGACAGCAAGTCAATCAGGGTGCCGTTGCCGGGAAATATGACGGGGCGGGCGGGCCTGCGGGTTCGACTTTGCTATCGTCAGGCATTGCCTCTATCATGGCTGGCCACTCGATGCAGTGCCTTCAGCGCGCCCAGGAGATTGAAATGTCGCAAATACCCCGCAGTGAATATCCGCGTCCCCAGTTCGTGCGCAGCGACTGGCTCTGCCTCAACGGCGAATGGCAGTTCGAGCTTGACCAGGGGGACAGCGGCCTCGAGCGCGGCCTGCTGCAGCGCGAGCTGAGCGACCGCATTCTCGTGCCCTTCTGCCCGGAATCGGAGCTCTCGGGCATCGGCAACCACGACTTCCTGGAAGCAGTTTGGTATCGGCGCGAAGTGACCATCCCGGCGGCATGGGCCGGACGCCGCGCGCTGCTGCATTTCCAGGCGGTGGATCATGACGCGACGGTGTGGGTGAACGGCGTCGAGGTGGGGCGCCACCGCGGCGGCTTCGCGCCCTTCAGCTGCGACCTGGGCGACGTGGCCGCGCCCGGCGACACCGTGACCCTGGTCCTGCGTGCGCGCGACACGCATCACGGCGCCCAGCCGCGCGGCAAGCAGGCGACGACCTTTGGCCCCCATGGCGCCATCTACGTGCGCACCACCGGCATCTGGCAAAGCGTGTGGCTGGAGCCGGTGCCGGACATTGCGCTGCGCCGTCCGCGCCTGACGCCCGACGTCGCCAACAGCCTCATCCGCCTTGAGCAACCGATCACAGGCAACCGGCCCGGCCTGCGCCTGCGGGCGACCCTGCGCGACGACGCGGGCGTGGTCAGCAGGGCGGAGTGCGCCGCCGACCTTGACCTGGCGCCGCGCCTCGACCTGCCAGTCCCCGCCGCGCGGCGCAGACTGTGGGCGCCCGGCGATCCACAGCTCTACGACGTCGACATCCAGCTGCTGGCTGCAGACGGGGACGTGGTCGACGAGGCGCGCAGCTATACCGGCCTGCGCAGCGTGGCCATCGTCGGCAAGGCCATCCTCATCAACGGCGAGTCGGTCTTCCAGCGCCTGGTGCTGGACCAGGGCTACTATCCCGACGGCATCATGACCGCGCCCGACGACGACGCGTTGCGGGCCGACATCGAGCTCAGCATGGCGGCCGGCTTCAACGGCGCGCGCCTGCACCAGAAGGTCTTCGAGGAGCGCTTCCTCTATCACGCCGACCGCCTCGGCTACCTCGTCTGGGGCGAGTTCGGCGACTGGGGCTGCCGCCACATGGGGCCGCTGGACGGCGAACACCAGCGGCCGGGGCCGGACTACATCACGCAGTGGCTGGAGGTGCTGGAGCGCGATTACTCGCATCCCGCCATCGTGGGCTGGTGCCCGCTGAACGAGACCTGGCAGTCGCTCACGGACCGCATCACGCTGCTCGACGACGTGACGCAGGGCATGTACCTGGCGACGAAGGCCATGGACACGACGCGTCCGGTGCTGGATACCTCCGGCTATGCCCATCGCGTGCGCGGCGCCGACGTCTACGACAGCCACGATTACACCCAGGACCCCGACGAGCTGGCACGGCGTCATGTCGGCCTGGCCGAGGGCAAACCCTACGAGAACAGTTTTGAGGGCCGCGGCATTCCGGAACGCTACCGGGGCAACGCGCGCTGGTCGATTTCCTACGCCGGCCAGCCCTACTTCGTCAGCGAATTCGGCGGTATCTGGTGGAACCCGCAGGCGGCCGAGGACGAGGACTCCTGGGGCTATGGCGAGCGGCCGCGCGATATTGAAGAGTTTTACGATCGCTTTGAGCGGCTCTACGCGGTGCTGCTGGATGACGTCAACATGTTTGGCTACTGCTACACGCAGCTGACGGACATCTATCAGGAGCAGAACGGCATCTACGGCTTCGACCGCGCGCTCAAGTTCGACATGGCGCGCATCCGTGCCGCGCAGCAGCGCCCGGCGGCGATTGAGCGGGGGTAGGGGTTGGATTCGTTATAGTCTTCTAACGCCTTAACGTAGGAACTGGTTCATGGCCGAGTCAAGCGAGCTGAATCGCGAAGCGGCACGCGAAGAAGTACGCGCGCTTGTGGCGAAATATGAAGACCTGACCCCCGCCCAACGCCGCAGCTACAACGAAACTGCCACCCGCAACGACTTCATCGACCCGCTCTTCGAAGCGCTTGGCTGGAATATGCACGACAACGCCGAGGTCGCGCGTGAACTGACAGTCGGGCGGCGCAAACGCGTGGACTACGCCTTCAGGATTCGCGGCGTCTCACGCTTTCTGCTGGAGGCCAAATCCCTGGGCGAAGCCCTTGAAGACCGCTACGTCCAGCAGGCGCTTGACTACGCCTGGAACGCCGGCGTGGACTGGGTAGTCCTGTGCAATTTCAGCGAACTCAAACTGTATTACGCCAGCAGTCAGCGGGCTGCGCGTCTGCGACCCTTCATGGATCTGGGCGCGGAGGACTACGAAGCCCGCGTCGCTGAACTGTGGCTGCTGGGCCGGGAGGCCACGGAGAAGCACGAACTGGCGCAGAACGCCGTCGGCATCCAGCGGCGCAGACCGGTGGACGAGCTGCTCTTCGAAGATCTGGGCCGCTGGCGCAGGGACCTGCTGGGCTCCATGCAGAGCTACCACGACTGGTCGCGCGCGCAAATAGAGGAGGCCATCCAGCGCATCCTCAACCGCGTCATCTTTATCCGCAGCGTCGAGGACCGCGAAATCGATAATCGTCGTCTGGAGCCCTTGCTGCGCCAGCTGGAGGGGCGCAGCGCCGACCTGCCGCGTCGCCTGGCGTTGCTCTTTCGCGACCTGGATGAAACTTACAACGAGCGCCTCTTCGAGCCGCACTTCTCCGAACGCTACGCCGGCGAGGCGCTCTCGCTGCTGCAACTGGTGGAAGGCCTGCTCAAGGGTCGCGACGGTACGCCCTACGATTTCGCCGCCATCGGCGCGGACGTGCTGGGCACGATTTACGAGCAGTATCTCACCCAGGTGCAGGCCGAGCGCGAGCGCCGCAAGCAGCAGGGCATCTACTACACGCCGCGCTACGTGGTCAGTTACATCGTGCGCAACACGCTCACGCGCGCCCTTGAAACGGCGCAGGAGCGTGGCGGCCTGGAGGCAGCGCGTAATCTGCGTGTGCTGGACCCGGCCTGCGGCTCCGGCAGTTTTCTTATCGCGGCCTTCGACGTGCTGGACGAGTGGTTTGCGCAAAACGACCACAGCCTGAACGATACGACGAAACGTCGGCGGCACATCCTGCGCGACAATCTCTTCGGCGTGGACCTGGACCCGCAGGCCGTCGACGTGACGCGCCTGAACCTCTGGCTGCGCGCGGTGCACAGGCAGGAGAACCTGCCAAAGATTCCCAACATTCGCGAGGGCAACAGCCTGGTGGATGACTCCTTCGACTGGCGGCGCGAGTTTCCACAGGTTTTTGATGGTGACGGCTTCGATGTGGTGGTCGGCAACCCGCCCTACGTGCGCCAGGAATCACTGTCGCAAGCGTTCAAGCGCATGGCGCGCGAGCGTTATCGCACCTGGCACGGGCGCGCGGACCTCTACGTCTGTTTTTACGAGCGCGCCCATGAGCTGCTGAAGCCGGGCGGCTTTTTCGGATTCATTTCCTCGAACAAGTTTATGCGCGCGGCCTATGGCGCGAAGCTGCGAAAACACTTGCTTACAGTAACAAGGTTGCAGGAAATCGTGGATTTCGGACGACTGCCGGTTTTCAAAAGTGCAGCAGCCTATCCTGCTATCGTAATTACGAGGAAGCGGGAAGAGTCCGGTGATGATTCCCAGGAATTCATCTACGCGGCAATTCATGATCTGGAGTTTCAGGACTTCGACGTCGCGGTCAGCGAACAGTTCACGATGCTGGACGAGCGCTCGTTGCGCGGCGACAGCTGGGCCCTGGCGCCGGCGGAAGACACGGAAATCTTTTTGCAGATGCGCGCTGCCGGCGTCCTGCTACAGGATTATCTTGGGCGGCAAACCAGGGTGCTGTTTGGAATCAAGCCGGGTCTCAACGAGGCGTTTGTCATTGGACGCGGGACACGTGACCGGATGGTGCGTCTTAATCCACAGAGCGCAGAGTTGATTCAGCCCCTGCTTCATGGCAAGGACGTACGCAAATATCGTGTCGTGGACGAAGGTCGATTTCTTGTCAATATTCCGAAAGGCTGGACAAGAGAACAATGTGGAAACTCAAATCCTGACGAGTGGTTGCGAACACGCCATCCCTTGATCATGGAGCATCTTGGTCAGTTCGAGGAGCGGGCAAGACGTCGTACTGATCAAGGGGAGCATTGGTGGGAATTACGGGCCTGCGCCTATTTGCAGGAATTCTCCGAACCGAAAATTGTTTTCCCGGACATTGCTCGTGAGAGTCGTTGTACATTGGACAGTGAAGGGTTTCTGTTGAGCAACACCTGTTACTTTATTCCTTCTGATGACATGTACCTGCTGGGCGTCCTCAACTCACGCCCGATTTTTAATTTCCTCAGGCATCATGTTCCGGCTGTTGGTGGCAGTGGTGGCAATGAAGGCGGCTGGTTGCGCTGGTTTCGACAGTACGTCAAGCGCATCCCCGTCGTCCGCGCAGACCCTAATGACCCGCGTCGCAAAACCATTGAGCGCTGCGTCCGCGAGGCGCTTGAACTCGCTCCTCGTCATGCTGGGGCCATGAAAGGTAGCCGCGAGCATGAGGAGCTGGGCCGTCGCCTGGCCGCGCTGGACGCGGAAATCGACGAGGCGGTTTGCGCGCTCTACGGCCTGACGGCTGCCCAAAGGGCGCGTGTCCTGGGAACTGACTGACTCCACCCTCCACCTTGTCCCTGACCAGCGCGCGCAGTAGAATCCGGGGACCGTCCGCAGCAACTCCACCCGCGTGAGATGACCCCGTGAAATACCCCCTGCAGACCCAGGAAAGCATGAGCAAGAACGTCATGCGCTTCGATGACATGAAGCAGTATGGCATGACCCTGATGTTTATCGACTGCATTTTGCCGGAGCACTGGCGCATGAACTTCGCCGGCTTCGGCGCCGTGCACCCGGACATCGCCTACGCCAAGCTGCGCTCGTTGACCGAGGGCGCACGCATCGCCAGCGAACGCCAGTGGGCCTGACGAAGGTGCGGCGCTGGTGAGGGTCTCCAGGCTGAACTGGCGCCGGCTGCGACTTCAGTTACAACGCTATTCGCCACCTGTGCTGGTTGCCACGGCCCTGTGGCTGGTCTGGGCGCTGCTGGCCCTGGCGCTGCAGGGCAGGGAGAACGGCCAGTTCCTCGCGCTGCTGCTGCTGGGGCTGTTCGTGCTCGGCGGCGGGACCCTGGCTGCGCTGTGGGCCTTCCACACCTTGCGCCGGCAGCGTCAGCGGGACGCCGCGCAGCAGGCGCAGCTAATCTGGTTGACGCAGGTAATCCAGCCTCGTCGCCCACTTCCTTCGGTCGGGACCTGGACGGCGGATGCGGAAGTCCTCGTCGCGCTCTGGCTGCACATCCGTGAGCAGCGCCCGCGACGCATCCTGGAACTCGGCAGCGGCATTTCGACCCTGATCATGGCTTATGCGCTGGAGGCCAACGGCCAGGGGGAACTTTGGTCGCTGGAGGATGGCGCGCAATACGCGGATTTCGTCCACCGGCAGCTGGACGATCACGGCCTGGGCGGGTGCGCGACGCTGCTGACGGCGCCGCTGCGGTCCTGGCAACTCGATGGCGCGACGTATCAATGGTATGACCTGGCTGCGCTGCCTGCGGAGCTGGAGTTTGACCTGCTCTTCGTGGACGGGCCTGCTGGCTTCCTCGGCCCGCTGGCGCGCTATCCGGCGCTGCCCTTATTGCGTAAAATTCTTGCGGACGGGGCCTTCATTTTTCTGGATGATTACGGGCGTCAGGATGAAGCTGCCAGCGTGCGCCGCTGGCTGCAGGAGTTTCCGCAACTGTCGCAGGAGACGCAGAGGACGCAAGGGGGAGCGGCCGTCCTGCGCCTGGGCGGCACATCGTCAACGGGCGCCTGAAAGGAAAAGTGGATGGCTCTTCGCTATCTCAAACGTGGCCGGGCGCAACAGGAACGCGCTGCAGCCAGCGCGCAGGTCGAGGCCACTGTGCGCGAGTTGCTGGCCGACCTTGAAGCGCGCGGCGACGAGGCCGTGCGCGAGCTTTCGCAGCGCTTCGACAACTGGTCGCCGCCGGACTTCCGCCTCTCACCCGACCAGATCGAGGCCGCAATCGGGGCGTTGCCGCAGCAGGTTTGTGACGATATTCGCTTTGCACAGGCGCAGGTGCGCAACTTCGCCGGGGCGCAACGCGCATCCCTGCGCGATATCGAGGTCGAGACGCTGCCGGGCGTAATCCTCGGCCAGCGCAACATCCCCGTGGCGCGCGTCGGCTGCTACGTGCCCGGCGGACGTTACCCGATGGTCGCTTCGGCGCACATGAGCGTGGTGACAGCGAAGGCTGCCGGCGTGCCCCACGTGGTCGCCTGCACGCCGCCTATCCACGGCGAGCTGCCGGCGGCAACCATCGCTGCTATCCACTTCGGCGGCGCGGACGAGATCTACCTGCTGGGCGGGGTGCAGGCCCTGGCAGCCATGGCCCTCGGCGCGCTCGGCATTGAGCCAGTCGATATGCTGGTCGGCCCGGGCAACGCCTTCGTGGCCGAGGCCAAGCGCCAGCTCTTCGGTCGCGTGGGCATTGACCTGCTGGCCGGCCCCACCGAGGTGCTGCTCATCGCCGACGACAGCAGCGACGCACAGCTCTGCGCCACCGACCTGCTGGGCCAGGCCGAGCACGGCCCCACCTCGCCGGCCGTCCTGCTCACCACCAGTCCCGCGCTGGCAGAAGCGGTCGAGGTTGAGATCGGGCGCCAGCTGGAGACCCTGGCCACGGCCGATCTGGCCGGCGTTGCCTGGCGCGACTACGGCGAGATCATCCTGGCCGACAGCGACGAGGATATGTTGCGGGCCGCCGACGACATCGCCAGCGAGCACGTCGAGGTGCTCACGCGCGACCCAAACTTCTATCTTGAACGCCTGAACAACTACGGCGCGCTCTTCCTCGGGCCGCGCACCAACGTGGCCTTCGGCGACAAGGTCATCGGCACCAACCACACGCTGCCGACCAAAGGCGCGGCGCGCTACACCGGCGGCCTGTGGGTCGGCAAGTTCCTCAAGACTGTGACCTACCAGCGCGTCACCAGTGACGAGGCCAGCGCGCAGCTGGGCGAGGTCGGCGCGCGCCTCTGCGCTGTCGAGGGCTTCAGCGGCCACCAGGCCCAGTGTGAGCTGCGCGCCGAACGCTACGGCGCGGGCGCCTCCGCGAAGGCCTGATGGCCGCGCAAGCGCTGACCGGCCAGGTCGCGCTGGTTACCGGTGGCGGCGGCGGCATCGGCAGCGTCATCTGCCGCGGCCTGGCGGCGGCGGGCGCGACACTGGTCATCACCTGTCGACAGAACTTGGCGCGTGCGGAGTCCCTCGCCGCGGAGCTGCCCGGCAGTGGCCATCTCGTCGCGCGCGCGCTGGTGGAGGACAGCGTTGCCCTGGCGCGCCTGGCGCAGCGCATCCAGGCCGGCCCCGGCCGGCTCGACCTGCTGGTAAACAACGCCGGCATCACGCGCGCCGTGCCGCACAGTGAGCTGGACGCGCTTGATGACGCGCTCATCGACGACATTTTCCGCGTCAATGTGCGCGGCGCCATTGCCACGGTGCGCGCCATGCGGCCGCTGCTGGCTGCTGATGACGGTGGCCTGGTGGTCAACATCAGCTCGGTGGCGGGGCGCACGGCGCTGGGCAGCAACATCGCCTACTGCGCCAGCAAGGCCGCGCTGGACAACGTGACGATGAGCCTGGCGCGGGCGCTGGCGCCGCAGATCCGTGTGGTCAGCGTGTCGCCGGGCTGGGTGGAGGGCGAGTATGCGGAGCGCATGCCGCCCGCGCTGATTCAGGAGCAGCGCGACAAGACGCCGTTGGCGCGCATCGCCAGCGCGGAGGACGTGGCTGACGCGGTGCTGGCGGTTGCGACGCAACTGCGCTTCACCACCGGCGCGGTGATCCCCGTGGATGGCGGGCGTCCGCTGACCTGACCTGGTTCCGGGTCTGGCCCTTTCTTGCAGGTTCTCAATTGCTTATTCTGATTTCAGGGCAGGAATGAACGCCGTCAGGAGGTTACATGTCCCTGGGACCCACCGAGCTGATCATCATCCTTGTAATCTGCGGCATTCCCCTCCTGCTTCTGGCAAGCGCCTTCAGGTTGCTGCGAACGCGCGGACGCAAGGACGACGCAGGAGGACATAAGTGCCCTTACTGTGCAGAAGAAATCCAGCAGGATGCCATCATCTGCAAGCATTGTGGCAGCGATCTGACCGAAAAACCGAAGAACTGAAGCGAGCGCTGGCGACTCGCTGGCGCATCACAAGGAATCGGGCGAACTCTGGTCCCGCAACACCCACGCCGCGCAGCGCTCGGCCAACATGGCGAAGCCGCGCCAGCCGCTGCTCTGAGGCTGTGCTACACTGGCGACGGGAGAGGGAGCCAGTGTCATGAGCTCGATAATCGACCGCGAAACCTTTCAGCGTCTGACGCTGATGTACCTGATCGCGCAGTTCCCTGACGGCGTGGACAGCGACCGGCGCCTGCAGAAGCTACTCTACCTTGCGACGCGCGACATGGAACTACAACCCTTTACATTCCATCTTACCCGTCACGGGCCCTTCAGCCGCGACGCCGCTGTCCAGCTGCTTCACATGTACGAGGCCGATATCATCCGTCGCTTGACTCCGAATGGTTCGACCCTGGACGCAGCCTGGATGGCCCATGACACGGAGACCTGCCGTAAGTTCTGCGAAGCCTTTGAGGAAGGTCTGCCACAGCACGCGGACACGATTCAGGCGGGCGTGGTAGCGTATGGCGGCCTGACTCCAGGCAGGCTGGATGAGTTACTGGACTCTGATCCGCGTTTGCAGGGCCTGCGCTGTGGCCGGGTCCTGCTGCGCGAGCACAACAAACACTTCATCCGCGTCGCGCTGGACGATGACCTGGCGGAAGATCTGGACATGATGCTGAGCCCGATTTTCCTGCAGTCCATGCGGCGCCTGGACAGGGCCATGGCAGAAGGAAAGTTCGATATCAGCAAGGTGCGCGTTATTCGCTCACTCGATGAAGCCTTTTAGCATACTTCTGCACACAAACTTCCGCGCCAGGGCCCGCAAGACCTTCCGTCGCTATCGGGCACTCAGGTCGCTGACAACAGTAGTCCTGGACGAATTGCAGAATGGGCCGGGTACCGGTCATGTCCGGGTTCGCTACCTGAAAGACCCTCAGGCGCAGGGCAATGTCTGGCGGGCGCGTGTGGGAAGGCATCGCATGGTCTATCGAGTTTACGGTCAACGAGGGGACATCGTGCCGCTGTTTCTGTCTGATCGCCCGCGGAATGAGGTGACGTATCAGGATTGGGAAACCATCGGCGAGCGCATTGCTGCCGATTATGAAGATGGATTTCTTGACCTGTTCATCGTCTGGCAGGGCGGACTCTAGCCTGCCAGCAGCCACGCCGCGCAGCGCTCGGCCAGCATGGTGATCGTCAAATTGGGATTGACGCCGGTCTGTAGCGGGAAGACCGAGGCGTCCGCCACTCGCAGGTTGCGCAGGCCGCGCAGACGCC
The DNA here is from genome assembly GCA_965223965.1 of Phototrophicaceae bacterium. Classification (GTDB taxonomy): domain Bacteria; phylum Chloroflexota; class Anaerolineae; order Aggregatilineales; family Phototrophicaceae; genus JAGWBD01. The sequence continues at coordinate 26,486 of CBDCXX010000003.1, read as the reverse complement.
ACTGCGGGTCGACTGCCGCGCCCTCATCGGCTGCCGCGCCCATGCGGCAACTGCCCACCGGGTGATAACCGGTGCCCAAGGATCGGCGCGCGCAAGCTAGTTTATGCGGAATCGCTCAAGGAATTCAAAATCCGGCGTGACCGCCAAACCCGGGCGATCGGGAACGGTCAAACAGCCGTCTTCATCCAGTTTCATTTGTTCCTGGAAAATCTTGCCGCGGTTGGCATCGACGGTTTCTCGATAGAATTCGACGATGAGACCGTTGGGGATGGCGCCGACCAGATGCAGATGGACCTCCTGGTCGCCATGTGGCGCAATCTGCAGATCATGGGCGGCCGCCAGGGCGGCGACATTCATGAATTCCGTAATGCCACCGAGAATCTGTGCATCCGCATTGAATATCGCCGCGGCGTCGGCGGCGATCAGGTCACGGAAACCATAGCGCGTATATTCGTTTTCGCCTGTTGCGATCGGGATCGCGGTGGCCTGCGCCAGTTTGCCGTGCCCGCGGTAGTCGTCCGGCGCGATCGGTTCTTCAAACCAGAATACGTCATAAGGCTCCATCTTGCGGGCGATGCTGATCGCCTCGTGCACGTTGTAGGCGCAATTGGCATCCACCATCAGCTTGACTTCGTCGCCGACAGTCTCGCGAACGACGCGAACGCGCTCGACATCTTCATTGATTGTGACGCCGCCGATTTTCATTTTGACGGCTTTGGCGCCGAGCGCCAGGTTCTCCTCCATTTCCGCGGCCAGGCCGGCAAGTCCCTTGCCCTCTTCGTAATAGCCGCCCGCGATGTAAGCGGGCACGCGAGCGCGAAAGCCGCCGAGAAGCTTATGGACTGATTTGCCCGTCGCCTTGCCCATCAGATCCCAGAGAGCGATGTCCAGACCGCTGATGAATCGCGTCGTAATGCCGCGGCGCCCGACCAGTTTGGGTTCCCACAGCGTCTCCCAGATGCGCCGGTAATTGAACGGGTCCTGGCCGATCACAAGCGGTTTGAAATGCTCCAGCAATCCCTGCGTCACCCTGGCCATGCCGGTCGTCTGCGGCTTGTGCGCCCAGCCGATGCCACTGACGCCCGCATCCGTATGGACGCAAATCAGATTCAGACCGCTATGGGTATAGGTGTGTTTGCCGTTGCGGATGGGCGTGCCCCGCTCCCAACGGTACTGTCGCAGTTCAATGTCGATGATCTTCATGTCGCCACCTTCTCAAGGTATGGATATGCCGTCAACGCATCCTCTGGCGCCGCCGGAAAATGTAGTGTGCCACACGTTTGCCGCGCTGTCGACCGGATGGCGCCGCGCCACATCCGCCAGCAATTCGTATTCGCGCTGCGCCAGCATCGGTAGCGAGTAGTTCTCGACGGCGAATTTCCGCGCGTTTGCACATCAGGTCAGGCTGCGCAGCAGGAAGTCGCTCGCGCTGATGGCTCCGGCCTGGCGATGCTGGTGGCGCATGCGCCCGACGACGACCACGCCCATCTGCAGCAGGAGGTGCGGGATGTCGATCGGCACCCAGTTCTCGCGCAGGCTGGTCACGCCCGCGTCGTCCGTGTCACAGCGATAGAAATCCATCACGCGCATGTTGACGACCTTGCCCGTAGGCGCGAAGCCCAGCCAGTCGACGCCGCTGTGCGTGGCCAGCAGGAGGCCCCGGCCGCCGGTGACCGCGTAGTCGCCGTCGCCGATGCGGATGAAGTGGCCGCTGTAGCCCTTGCCCTGCAACTTGCCGCGGTCCGGAAAGGCACGCAGGAATGGAATCTGGTGATGTTGCTCGAAGCCTCCCAGACCGATGGTCGAGCCGATGCCGGCCGGGCCGTACCAGCGCATGTCTTCCGTCCAGAAGCACGTCATGCTCATGCTGACCAGGTTCGCGCCGTCATATTCGTTGAGACTGTCAATCATGGCCAGCATCAGGTCGAGGCTGCGCGCGGAGTCGGCGGGGTCGACGTGATCCAGGCGCATCCCGTCGCCGGCGCGCGGGCCGGGGATCCAGCTGGTGTCGCCGCTTTCCGGCGGCAGGGCCTGATGGCCACACTGGCGCATGAGACTGATGAGATCGATCAGCAGCATGATTTCGCGCACGCGCCCGTCCTCGACGCGGCAGAACTCGGCGAAGCGCATGTGCACGCTGCGGCCGCTGGCGGGAATGCCAAGCCAGTCCTGTATGAAGCTGCCGACGAAATCGCCGGTGGTGGCGACCCAGGTCGCATTGTTGTGCTGGCCGGCACAACAGATGTAAGATCGGCGTAGCAGGTCCGGGAAGGCCGTGAGGAGCGGGGCGAGGAAATCCAGCGCCACGCGTTCCGGGCCATCCAGTTCGTTGACAGGATGAAAGCCGAGGAAGCGCAGATCGGGATGCGCGTGCGCGCCAGCGCTGCCACGGGGTCGCAGCCAGGCTGAAGCGCCTGCCACAATCCCTGCACCACCTGCTTTGCGGCCCGGTTCGCGACGGCGCTCATCCCTGCCTCCCTCGTTGTCAGGTGATGGTCTGGTGGACGGGCGCCTCCGCGAAGACGCGCCCGCCCGTCAGACAGTTACAGAAGCCCTTCTCAGCCGATGAAACCCTGGGCCGTGGCTTATTCGATGTAGAGGTCATGATCGGCCTGCAGCGCTTCCGCGCTCGTCAGTTCGTCAGTAGCGACCATCGGGATGAATTGCTCCAGCGCCGCGTTGGCGACACCGAGCGCCGGGTGGTCGTTCGCCGGCCCGCCTTCGGCGATTGACTGCATCGAAGCGGCCGAGTAGCGTGGCGCGCTGGCTTCAGCGGCGCCACGCGGCACGAGACCGAAGCTTGTCGCCTGCAGCTGCGAGTCCAGGTCCGCGGTTTCCATGGCGATACGGAAGAGTAGATCCTTGTCGATATCGCTGGTGACGGGAATGGCGATGAAATCCGCCCAGGGGATTGCGCCACGTGTGGACGTATCCACCGTGGCGTAAAGCGCCGGCGCGAACTCGATCTTGCCGATGACATCCGACAGATCCTCATCATCCATCATGGCAGCGCGGCTGGACCAGAGATGCGCCATGGCGATGCTGCCGTTGGCCACACCGGCCTGCACGTCATCGGTGGAGAGCAGGATGCCTTCCTCGCCGAGGCAGGCATCGACCACTTTCATCAGCTTGTCCAGCCCGGCCACACCGGCCTCGTTGTTGAAGGCCGGATCAGGTCGGCATCCAGCGTCTTGCCGCCGTAGGAGCCGAAGATGTTGACCCACTCGATGCGCCAGGCCCAGCCGGCAGAGACGACCGTGCCGAAGCTCATGTCAGCGCCGGCGTCGATGAGCGCGCCGGAGTTGCAGGCCGCGATGACATCGTCGTAGGTCTGTGGCGGTTCGACACCGGCGGCTTCGAGCAGTTAGGTGTTGTAGAAGAATACCTGCGTGTTGACGTTAACCGGGATGCCATACCTGTTGTCGCCAACCGAGGCGACGGCGTACATGTCGTCGGACATGTCATCGAGGTCATAGGCGTCGCTGTATTCCGCGATCAGGTCGTTCAGTGGCATCAGCCAGCCCAGCGAGGCCAGCTCGCCGATGAAGGCGTCGCTACCGAAAACGATGTCGTAGGGCGAGACGCCGGTGCTGGAGGCTGCCAGACGCATCTCGTTTTGGGCGTCCGCGCTCTGCAACATCTGAACGTTGACGTCCACGTTCTCCACCTGGTTGCAGCTCTCCATTTCCGAAACGGATTGGCCGGCCTTCATGTTGACGGCCGGCAGTTCAGATACGGTAGATTGCCGGACCGGGCGTGCGATGGCGTTCATCGCAACCCCGCCCGCTGCCAGACGTCGACGTCAGCCTGGGCTGCGGCGTCGACCATGTCGATGAGCACCCAGTCCTCACGCAGCATGTCGCCTTCGCGGCGCCAGAAGTCCATGATGTTCAGGCCATCTCGCGGCCGCTTGCCGGCCAGCCCAGAAAGTCGCCGGTCATGGTGCCGACGGAGGCCGGCCAGCCGGTGGAAGCGGCGAAGTGGCCCTCGGCGATGCGCGCACGATGGCCGACGCCTTTCCGGTTCGGCGTCATGCGCAGGAAGGGGGCCTGGGCCAGCTGGCGAAACTCGTCGAGATCCAGCGAGGAACCGGCGCCGCGCGGCCCGTGCCAGGTCATCTGCGGGTGCCAGTAGTGCACCAGGTCCTGGCTGTCGGGGTCGGCGCCATCGTACTTGTTGAGCCCACTGAAAATCATCGCCTCAACCAGCGCCAGGGTTCTTGCCGAGTCGGCCGGGTCGCGTGCTTCATGACGCAGGCCGTCGCCAGTAGCCGGGCCTGGCGCCGCAGATCCGTGTGGTCAGCGTGTCGCCGGGCTGGGTAGAGGGCGAGTATGCACAGCGCATGCCGCCTGCACTGATTCAGGAACAGCGCGACAAGACGCCGCTGGCGCGCATCGCCAGCGCGGAGGACGTGGCCGATGCGGTGCTGGCCCTGGCGACGCAGCTGCGCTTCACAACCGGCACGGTGATCGCCGTGGATGGCGGAAGGCCACTGTTGTAGCAGCATTGTTTCTCCATTGTTCATACATTAGGATGCTGATCCGGTGAGATGAGCAGTGTACTGGAGTCCGCGTGAACGAGCCTACGATTACATGCCCTAACTGTGGCAACGAATTCCCGCTGGATGCTGCATTCCGTGAGCATTTTGAGCGGGAGAGGCAGGAAGCAGTCACGGCCGCACTCACTAATGAGCGACAGGCGGCCCAGGAAAGACAACAAGCCCGCGAACAGCATCTCAGGCAGGAGCTTGCTCAGGAACAACAGCAAGCCCAGGCAGATCTCGTTGCCGAGCTGAGGGAAGTGAAAGAGTCGCATGCTGCACAGGAGCGGGAGCATCAACAGGCGCTGGAGCGAGTACGTGTAGCGGCGGAAGAGCAAGCAGATCAGCGTCATCTACTTGTGATTCAGGGCAAGGACGAGGAACTCCGCCGGATGGGCGAGCAGTTAGCTGCGATGGAGCGTCGAACGCGCCAGGGGTCAATGGAGTTGCAGGGCGAAGCGTTGGAAACCTGGCTGAAACAGCAACTGCAAACTGCCTTTCCACTGGACAGCATCGAGGACGTCAACAAAGGGCAACGCGGTGCAGATCTCGTGCAGCAGGTTGTCAATGCGCGCGGGCAACGCTGTGGAGTGGTCATTTGGGAGACGAAGAACGCGCAGAACTGGAGCAAGGGCTGGCTTGACAAAATCCATGGAGACGCCGAGCGTGTTGGTGCTGATCTGAAGGTCATTGTGTCTGCGGTATTGCCGGATGGAATAAAGTCCTTTGGCCTCGAAGACGGCGTCTGGGTCAGCAACATTGAAAGTGCGCCGGCTCTGGGTTCGGTTCTTCGTCAACAATTGCTACAACTTTACAATTTGAAACGAGCCAACATTGGTCGCGAAGGGAAGATGGAAGCGGTCTATGATTATCTGGTCAGCGACCGGTTTGCAGACCGCGTGCAACGCATTGTTGGGACTTGGAAGGCCCTGAAGGACCAGATTGACGCTGAAGAACGTGCCATGCGACGGCAATGGAAGGAACGACACAAGCAACTTGACACCATGATTGATGTCACAACCGATCTGTATACGGATTTCTCTGCCGTCATTGGTGCTGGTGAAATGCCGCAGGTAGAAGGTCTCACTCTTGCTGCACTACCTCTCGGCGAGGAAGGCTGAGAAGCACTTTCTAACCTCCCAACACCCAGGCCGCGCAGCGCTCCGCCAGCATGAAGATGGTCAGGTTGGGATTAAAGCCGGTCTGCAGCGGGAAGAACGAGGCGTCCGCCACGCGCAGGACGAGTTCGAGCGTGTCGCTGGCCACGTCACTGTAGCCGTTGAGGGCCCTGGAGATGGTAGAGGGGGAGAGCTCAAGCTGGCGCGCAATATCGACGAGCGAAGTGGCCACAGGGACTTCCGAAAACGATTTCGTAACCTGCGCGACACTGCAGCATAGATTGCCTGGCCTTGCAAAAATTCAGCGCAAGGCTGGCGTTGCGCAACCAGGAACGGAAATTGCAGATCGGGCAGCGTGAGACGCAGGGGCGGAGAGACAGGACAGCGGTCTCACGAACCCGCTCACAGACTGCGCATCAATTTGCAATTCAGCGCAGCGGGTGTATATTTCGCTGTTCGCGCCAACGACCACGGGTTTACCGGTGGGCAGTCTATGTCTGACCTGGCCTGCCATCGGCGTGGACATTGTTGTCGGGTCGCTTATGTCACCTTCCCGCCGGGGAACTGTCAGGCAGGCGGTGGATGGGTCTTTCTGTGGAGAGTGAGAAAGAGAGAGGTCTCATGAAATCCGGTTTGCGCCGCTACATCCTTTGCCTGTTCCTGCTGCTGCCCCTGCTGACCGTTGGTCATGTGCTGGCGCAGACGGTGGAAGAGGAAAGGACTGAGTTGCCCCTGCCCGTGGCGCCGGTCGTCGCGCTTAACTCTGACATCGATGAAAATGACGTGGAGCAAGGCACCTTTACGATCACCTCCCCCAACACGACTCAATTCGACAACGCTGAATCGGTCGACTGGCTTGCGGTCAATGCCAACACCCGGGACCAGCAGGAAGGCAGCCTCACGCCAGCCAATGCCCGTATGATCACCATCAACGCCACGGACCTGGGTTACGCCGATGGCCACATTGTCTCCTTCTCCATGGTTCAGGTGGCCGCCCTCGATGATGAGGACTACATCAACAGCCAGCGGCTAATCTTCTGCTACCCGGTGCACGAGGACTGCGCGGACCCCAAGACGCTGGTGCGCGCCTTGCCGCCACCACTGAATGCAACCATCACGCTGGTGCCTGCCGACGAGGCAATTTCGCAGGCGGATGCCCAGGCAGAAGACCAGGCAGAGGCCCAGACGTCGGAAGATGGCGGCACCTTCGAGATTAATGTTCCCCTGCCTGGCTCGGTCATCAACAACGCCGACGGCTTCGGCTGGACGGCTGAAAACTCGGACGGGACGTCGGGTTCCGGTACGGAAAGCCTGGATGATCCCGATGCCCAGGTCCAGGCCCAGACTGTTGACCCAAGCGAAACCATCCGCTTCGGTACAGACCTGATCGACTATCAGCCGGAAGAGGTCCTTCGCATCACCCTGACCACGCTGGCCGTAGATGATGACAGTCACTATGTGGACAGTCATCCGGTGATCTACTACTACTGTGAGGACCCGGATGACCCGACGCCGGATTGTGAAGCGGCCTGGAATGAAGCAACCAGCGGAAATACTGACGGCAGTGGTGGCGACGGCGGTAGTGGCGACAGCAGCAGTGGCGGCGGTGGTATCACCGGCACTTGCCTGAATACCGATGCCGCCGCGCCCATCAAGGTCTGCGCCAGCGAGGACTACACGACCTACACGCTCTACGGCGTCAATGCAGACAGCACAACTGTGGAACTCACGACAGTAATCAGCTCGTCCGCGTTGCTGGCAGCAAACACTGCTGCCAATACAAGTCTGGCGACCGGCACCAACAGCGCGGCCAGCAAGACCTATACCGTCAGCTACGACGGAGCCGGCCTCATGACACTCGACACCTACTACGCCGACAAGGGACCGGATGTCGACAAGGTCTACAAAATCACCATCGACCAGTTCCACACGGTGCGCTACATAGAGTGGTAGGCAAACGCAGCCCCTGAAAACAAGGCCGGTCTCCGCAAGGGGGCCGGTCTTTTGTTTGCCTGTGGTGTCGTTCCGGTGGTTCAGTCGCTGGCGGCGGGTTTTTCGCAGTAGCTGTTGCCGATGACCAGCACGTCCATGCGCGTGCGCAGGAAGCAGTCGATGGCCTCCTGCGGCGTGCAGACGATGGGCTCGTTCTCGTTGAAGCTGGTGTTGACGAGGACGGGCAGGCCGGTGCGCCGCTCGAATGCGAGCAGCAGGTCGTAATAGCGCGGGTTATGCGCGCGCACGACGGTTTGCAGGCGGCCGGTCTGGTCCACGTGCGTCACCGCGCAGAGCCGCTCACGCCATTCATCGCGGATGCGATGGACGTGCAGCATGTGCGGCGAGGGCTGCCCGCTCTCGAAGACCCGCGTCTGCGCCTCTGCCAGCACGGCCGGCGCGAAGGGCCGGAACCACTCGCGGCGCTTGATGCGGTCGTTGAGCGTCTGCTTCATGTGCGCCAGGCCCGGATGGGCGAGGATGGAACGATTGCCGAGCGCGCGCGGCCCCCACTCCATGCGCCCCTGGAACCAGCCGACAACCTTGCCGGCCTCAAGCGCCGCCGCCGTGCGCTCCAGCAGCAATTCCTCCGGCAGCTCCTTAGTCGCGACCTGCTGCCGCGCGAGGGCACTGCGAATTTGCTGCTGCGTGTATTCTGGTCCGAGGCCGGCGCTGCCCATCACGTAGCGTTCGCGCTTGCCTGGGTGGGTCTGGCTGGCGTAAAGCGCGGCGCCCAGCGAGAGGCCCTCGTCGCCGGCGGCGGGGTGAATCCAGGTGTCGCGGAAGGGCGTTTCCGCGGTGACGAGGCCGTTGGCGACGCTGTTGAGCGCGCAGCCGCCGGCCATGACGACCTGATCGAAGGGCGCCAGTTGATGAAGACGCCGCAGCAAATGCAGCCAGACGCGCTCGAAGGTCGCCTGCAGCCCGCGCGCCAGATCCATGTCGCGCTGCGTGATGTCGCTGCCCGACTGCCGCGGCGCGCCGAAGGTCGCCACCATATGGTCGGAGAAGTGACGGCCGATTTCCATCTCGCCGCGGGCGTTAATGCTGATGGACTGCTCCGCGCCGAAGGGCAGGAACCAGCGATTGTTGAGACGGAAGCCGTCGTCAGTGAGGCGCAGCATGTCGTCGAAGTGCTCGCGGTAAGCATCTTCACCGTAGGGCGCCAGGCCCATCACCTTGCCTTCGTCACCGTAGCGGCCGTAGCCGATGAACTGGCACAGCATGGTGTAGAGCGAGCCCAGCGAATGCGGCACGTGGATGCGCTGCAGCACCTCAATGTCATTGCCGCGACAGGCGGCCAGCATACAGGTGACGAAATCGCCGGAGCCGTCCACGCTGAAGCCGGCGGTCTGCTCCCAGGGCGAGCTGAAGAACGCGCTGGCGACATGTGCCAGATGGTGCTCGACGCGCAGCTGACGGAAAGTGAGCGCAGCCGGGTCGAGTTCGAACTCCGCGGCCAGCTGCGACTTCACGTCCAGCTGCCGCACCTGGCCGGCGCCGGTTTTCAGCAGGGCCGGTAGCCGCGTCGGGTTGCCGAAGAGGAAGGCGGCCTTGCGGGAAAGGTTGGCCGCCGGGTCGCGCGGGATGGCGACGCAGTCGATGTCCTGCGGGCCGAGGCCGGCCATATCGAGCACCTTGCGCACCGCCAGGCGCGGGAAGCCGGCGTAGTATTTGACGCGATTCAGGCGCTCCTCGGCGATGGCCGCGACCGGCAGCCCGTCCACGACGAGGGCAGCTGAAGCGCCGGCGTGTTCGCTGTTGATGCCGAGAATGACGGTCATGGGGCCTGGTTCACTCCTGCCAGCGGTCGCGGCGCGGCGCCAGCCAGCGCATCACTGGCCGGGGCCGCGGCGATTGTACAGGAAAACCGGCGAATTCTGTTGTCTGGGCCAGGACCCGGGAAACCCGGGTCACGCGCGCCATGCCAGAAGGACAGAATCTATCTCAAGCCCTCCGGCGCCAGGTCCCCGATTGAGCTCTCCAGTTCGATTTCCTGCGGGGCGTCGCTGCGTACGCTGCGGGCCGTCGGCGGCAGCGGTGTATCGAACTGGTAGTCCGGGTCTTCCTTCTGTTTCCGCCAGACCATGCGCATCTCGCGCCAGGCGCCGATCAGGGTGCGCGGCTCGGGCATGTCGTCGGCGATTTCTTCGTAGAGTTTGCCGAGGTTGTAGCAGGGCACGCCGGCGTACATGTGGTGCTCGGTATGCCATTCCATGCGCCAGTAGAGGAAGGAGAAGAGCGGGTTGAGGCGCATCGAACGCACGCTCTTGCGGAAATCATTGACGTTATCCTGCAGGCCGCAATGCTGTGGCAGGGCGACGAAGTAGCGAATCCAGTTGGCGATGAAGACCGAGGCGCTGAAGATCAGCGGCAGCACCCACAGGCCGGTGACGATGGCGATCAGCAGCACGGTTCCGTGAAAGAGGATCAGGATGCGCGACCAGCGCATAGACTTGCGGTACTCCTCCGGCTGGTCGGCATGCAGGGCGCGCGCCCAGCTGTCCCCAGGCGCGCCCCCGGTCTCGCCGCGGCCAAGGGCCATGTTCAGGTTCGCCAGCACCGTCCCGATGAGTCCGCCCTGGCTGAAGGTGCGCCCGCGCTGCGTGAGCAGGTTGATGGTGAAGATCTGCAACATGAAGGTCGAGGCCAGCGTGGGTTTCAGCGGCAGCAGCACCTCGCGGTCGCCTTCTGGATGCAGGGTATAGCGATGGTGGTAGGTGTGGCTCATGTTGTAGTCGAAGGTGTCGAACCAGGAGATCAGGCTGTACAGGTAAAGGAAGGCCTTGTTGAGCCATTTGGTGCGGAAGACGGTGCCGTGCCCCAGTTCGTGCGCGGCGATGCCCTTGAAAAAGCTGGTGACCGTGCCATGGCAGAAGAGCGCGACCAGAAAGGCGCCCCATAGTTGCAGCGACCAGAAATGGAAGACCAGTGCGCCGGTCAACAGGAAGAGGGAGAAGTGGCCGCCGGCCTGAAACCAGCCCTGCAGGTCGCTGCGCCGTGAGAGCTCGCGCAGTTTCGCGCCCGGGATCGGGCTGCGGTACCAGTCCACCCGCAGCGTTTTGCGCACGTCGGCCAGTGGTGGGTAACTCATCTCTCCGTCTCCTGCTACGTTTGCCGCCTGCGCCGGAGTGTAGCAAGTTTGCTGACGGTCTGCCTGGTAGCCCTCTCCCCCCGACCCCCTTTTCCCACCTTCGGTGGGAGCCCTTCTCAGGGAGAGGGGGAGAGAACAGGAGCGATCAACGCGCATCAATCCCTCTTCCAGAGAAGGGCTACCGCGACTGAGCGGGACAAGGGGAGTGAGGGCTGCCTAACGCAAGCCCTCCGGCGCCAGGTCACCGATGGAACTCTCCAGTTCGATTTCATCCGGCGTGTCGCTGCGCACGTTGCGGGCCGTCGCTGGCAGCGGCGTGTCGAACTGGTAGTCCGGGTCTTCCTTTTGTTTCCGCCAGACCATGCGCATCTCGCGCCAGGCGCCGATCAGGGTGCGCGGCGCGGGCATGTCGTCGGCGATTTCTTCGTAGAGTTTGCCGAGGTTGTAGCAGGGCACGCCGGCGTACATGTGGTGCTCGGCGTGCCATTCCATGCGCCAGTAGAGGAAGGAGAAGAGCGGGTTGAGGCGCATCGAACGCACGCTCTTGCGGAAGTCGGGCACGTTGTCCTGCAGGCCGCAATGCTGCGGCAGGGCGACGAAGTAGCGAATCCAGTTGCCGGTGAAAGTCGCTGTGCTGAAGATCAGCGGCAGCACCCACAGGCCGGTGACGATGGCGACCAGCAGCATGCCTCCGTGGAAGAGGACCAGGATGCGCGACCAGCGAACCGACTTGCGAAACTCCTCCGGCTGGTCGACGTGCAGGGCGCGAATCCATTCGAAGACCGGCACCCTGGCCGGGCCGACGACGCCGAAAGCGCCCTTCAGCGTGACCAGCAGGGTCGAGATCAGGCCGCCCTTGTCGAAAACGCGCCGCGGCTGCGTCACCAGGTTGACGGTGAAGAGTTGCAGCATGAAGAAGGAGGCCAGCGAGGGTTCGAGCGGCAGCAGCACCTCGCGGTCGCCCTCGGGGTGCAGGGTGTAGCGGTGGTGGTAGGTGTGACTGCTGCCGTAATCGTAGAAGTCCCACCAGCCGATCAGGCTGAACGGATAGAGAAAGACCTTGTTGAGCCATTTGCTGCGAAAGACGGTGCCGTGTCCCAGTTCGTGCGCAGCGACGCCCCTCATAAAACTGGTGACCGTGCCGTGGCAAAAGAGCGCGACCAGAAAGGCGCCCCAGAGTTGCAGCGACCAGAAGTGAAAGACCAGCGCGCCGGTGAGTATGAAGAGCGCCAGGTGGCCGCCGGCCTGGAACCAGCCCTGACGGTCGCTGCGGCGCGAGAGCTCGCGCAATCGTTTGCCCGGTATGGGGCTGCGGTACCACTCGACCCGCAGCGTCTTGCGCACGTCAGCAAGCGGTGGGTAACTCATCATTCCGTCTCCCTGCACGTTTGCCGCCTGCGCCGGAGTATAGCCAGGGAGGTGATGGTCTGCCTGGCTAACGCAGGCCTTCCGGCGCCAGGTCCCCGATTGAGCTCTCCAGTTCGATTTCCTGCGGGGCGTCGCTGCGTACGCTGCGGGCCGTCGGCGGCAGCGGTGTATCGAACTGGTAGTCCGGGTCTTCCTTTTGTTTCCGCCAGACCATACGCATCTCGCGCCAGGCGCCGATCAGGGTGCGCGGCTCGGGCATGTCGTCGTCGATTTCTTCGTAGAGCTTGCCGAGGTTGTAGCAGGGCACACCGGCGTACATGTGGTGCTCGGCGTGCCATTCCATGCGCCAGTAGAGGAAGGAGAAGAGCGGGTTAAGGCGCATTGAGCGCACGCTCTTGCGGAAGTCATTGACGTTATCCTGCAGGCCGCAATGCTGTGGCAGGCCGACGAAATAGGACAACCAGTTGGCGATGAAGACCGAAGCGCTGAAGATCAGCGGCAGCACCCACAGGCCGCTAACGATGGCGACCAGCAGCACAGCGCCATGGAAGAGAATCAGGATGCGCGCCCAGCGCACGGTCTTGCGGAACTCTTCCGGCTGGTCATCATGCAGGTCGCGAACCCAGCTGTCACCAGGCGAGCCCCCGGTCTCGCCGCGGCCAAGGGCGATCCTGAGGTTTGTCAACAGAGTTGTGATGAGTCCGCCCTGGCTGAAGGTGCGCCCGCGCTGCGTGAGCAGGTCGATGGTGAAGAGCTGCAACATGAACCTCGAGGCCAGTGAAGGTTCCAGCGGCAGCAATACCTCGCGGTCGCCCTCGGGATGCAGGGTATAGCGGTGGTGGTAAGTGTGGCTCATGTTGTAGTCGAAGGTATCGAACCAGGAGATCAGGCTGTACAGGTAAAGGAAGGCCTTGTTGAGCCATTTGGTGCGGAAGACGGTGCCGTGCCCCAGTTCGTGCGGGGCAATGCCCTTGAAGAAGCTGGTGACCGTGCCGTGGCAGAAGAGCGCCACCAGAAAGGCGCCCCAGAGTTGCAGCGACCAGAAGTGAAAGATCAGCGCGCCGGTCAGCAGGAAAAGAACGAAATGGCCACCGGCCTGGAACCAGCCCTGCGCGTCGCTGCGACGCGAGAGCTCGCGCAGTTTCGCGCCCGGGATCGGGCTGCGGTACCAGTCCACCCGCAGCGTCTTGCGCACCTCGGCAAGCGGTTGGTAGCTCATCTCGAGTTCTCCTTTCCCGGTTGCCATGTTTGGCGGGTAGTATAGTCGGGGGAGCGAGAGACTGCCTGGGTTGGCTCTCACCCTAAATCTCTCTGTCTGCTGATTCCTGGGTGAGCGGGAGAGAAATCCTGGCAAAGGCGTCCTGGGCATATTGCTCGGCCCTCACCCCCCGGCCCCCAGGTTACCTGCCTGCCTGCAAGCGAAGTGGAAAGCGGACGTGGCTATGGACCGACACATCCGGCCAGGTCTGGCCCGTTGATGCCCGCGCGGCGGCGTCTAATCCCCGTGCGGCTGTTGCTGTACGCGCTGCTGGCGCTGGTGTTGCTCGTGCTGGTCTTCCCCGTGCTCTTCATGCTGCTCACGTCGCTGAAGACGGGCAACGAGTTCGCGCGCGTCCCCCCAACCCTGTTCCCGCGTGAAGCAACGCTGCTCAACTACCCCTTCCTCTTCCGCCGGATGCACTACTTCACCGCGCTGCGCAACACCGTGCTGGTCGCGGGCCTGTCCGCGCTGGGAGCGACGCTGCTGGGCGGCATGGCGGCCTACAGCTTCAGCCGCGCCACCTTTGCGGGCAAGGCGCTGATGTACGGCCTGCTGGTCGCCAGCATCGCCGTGCCGGCCATGGTGACCCTGGGACCCGTCTTCATCGCCTATACCGATATCGGGCTGCTGGATACGCTGCACGGCCTGGTGCTCGTCAACCTCGCCACTGGTCTGCCGCTGGCGGTGCTGGTGCTCTTCGCCTACTACAACGCCGTCCCGCGCGAGCTGGATGACGCGGCGGCCATGGACGGCTGCGGCTGGTTCAGCGCCCTCTTTCGTGTCATCCTGCCGGTCGCCATGCCCGGCGTCTTCGTCGTTTTTCTGCTGCTGCTGATCACCGGCTGGAACGAGTTCCTCTTCGCCTTTGTGCTCACGGTGGGGCCGGAAACGCGGGTGCTCACCGTGCGTCTGCTGGAAGCCGGGGGCCGCTCCTACGTCCTGCGTTCAGCCGGCGGCGTGTTGATTCTGCTGCCGCTGGTGCCCCTGCTGCTGCTGGTGCAGAAGCAACTGGTCAGGGGCATCACCTTCGGCGTTTTTGAGGACCAGTAAGGCGCCCTCACCCCCCCCCGGCCCCCTCTCCCTGAAGGGTTCCCGCCGCAAGCGGGAGAGGGCTCCCGTGATGAGCGGGAAAAGGGATTTAGGGTGAGGGCGTCCTCGCCCTGATACCTCACGGCAGCGTCGCCAGTGACTGGCGGCACAGGACCCATTCGGACTCACGACAGATTGCAGGTTTGCCCGATCCGCGTTACAGTCCTGTCGCCCACTTTTTTATTTGCAGAAAAGTAGTAGAGGTGCAGTATGAGCAGTTCACAGAAACTTTCACGGCGGGACTTTCTCAGAACGGCTGCGGCGGCCGGCGCCGGCCTCGGGTTGGCCACGACGGCGACCTTTGGCGTGGCGCAGGAGGACAAGGTCGTCAACATGGTTGGCTGGGGCGGCGACGTCCCGCCGGAGTTTATGGCGGCGGTCTCGGAGGAGACCGGCATCCAGATCAACTACGACGCGCTGCCGCCGGTCTGGAACGACGTGATGGCGAAGATCACGCTCTGGGGCCAGACGGGCTTCGATGGCATCGACGTGCTCTGGGCCGACGACCTCATCGGCGGTCTGTGGGGCATGAACGGCTGGGCCGAGGACATGACCAACACCAACGCCTGGCAGGACAACAAGGATGACGTGGTCGACAACGTTCACGTGCTGAACGAGGCCGTCGGCGGCGTCTTCCGCCTCTTTTACTTCCTGGGCCTTGAACCTTTCATGTACAACAAGGACCTGGTGCCAGAGCCGCCCACGACCTGGGAGGAGCTCTTCAGCATCGGCGAGGCCGTCACCGATCAGGAGAACGGTGTCTGGGGCTGGCACCCGCGCACGGAGGGCGGCCACGCCTTCAACACGGTGCTGCTGGCGCTCAATCACGCCGGAGGTGACCTGTCCACCCTGGCGGACGAGAATAGCCTGACGGCCTTCCAGTTTATGCAGGACTGGATCAAGCGCGGCATCTCCTCGCCCACCATCATCTCCGAGAACAACTTTGGCCTCGCGGCCGCCGGCAAGGTCGGCATGTGGTGGAACTACGAGGGCAACTACAACAGTCTCCTGACCGTCGAGGACACGGTGTTTACCGAGGAGAATCTGGGTCTGGCGCGCTTCCCGGCCGGCCCGGGCAGCGACGTCGGTCTGGTGCATGGCTGGGGCTATTCGGTGCCGACGGCCGGCCAGAACAAGGCCACCGCGCTGGAATTGATGGATGTCCTTGCCACCCGCGACAAGATGAAGGAAATCAGCGTCCGCTACAGCGGCCTGGTGCCGGCCATGAACTCGCTCATCGAGGACGAGGAAATCATTGCGCTGGCCAAGGTCCTGAGCGCCGGCCCCGGCTGGGCCGAGATGCTGCGCGGCGCGAAGTTCCGCGAGCCGATCGTCAACAGCCCGCAGACGACCCAGCTGTGGCAGATGTTCGAGCTATTGGGCCAACAGACGCTTGCGCTCGAGTTGACTCCGGAAGAGGTGCAGGAGTGGGCCGTCGCCGAATACGACATCATCAACATGGGCATATAGCCCGCAGGGACGGGTGACCGGGATCATACCCGGCATCACCAGTAAAGCGGGTCCACGGCAGTGCCCACACTGCCGTGGACCGGCCCACGCCAATCGGGACGGAAGCACATGACCACAGGCAGCGCCGCGCCAGTCGCCAGGGAGCACGGGCGCCCGCGCATATTCGCAAGCAAATACGCCATCATCTATCTCTTCGTGCTGCCGGCCTTTCTGCTGCGCATGCTCTACAGCTTCATCCCCCTGGCGCAGACCTTTTACCTCAGCCTGACCAACCGTTCCCTCGTTAACCCGGGCGCCTTCGTGGGCCTGCAGAACTACCAGTTCGCCCTGACGCGCGACAGGACGCTGCTGAACTCCCTGGGCTATACCCTGCTGTACACGGCGGCCAGCACGGCGTTGGAGACGGTGCTGGGACTGGGTATCGCCGTGCTGCTGATGCAGAAGTTGCGCGGACGCGGGCTGAGTAATTTCGTCATGCTGCTGCCCTGGGTCATGGCGCCGCTGCTGGCCGGCGTCGTCTGGCGCGTGCTCTACTGGGAGCAGTCCGGCCTGCTGAACTACATCCTGCTGGAAACGGGTCTGATTAGCGAACTGGTGCGCTGGACCAGCAACCCCGCCATGGCGCGCGTCTCCGTGATCGTACTGACCGTCTGGAAGAACGTGTCCTGGGTCGCGCTGATTTTCATGGCGGCGCTCGGCTCCCTGTCAAGGGAAGTGCTTGAGGCCGCCGCCGTCGATGGCGCCAACGCCCTGCAACGCTTCTGGCACGTGACCCTGCCGCTGCTGCGGCCGAGTATCTATCTCGTGCTCATGCTGCGCGGCATGGCCGAGGTGCAGACCTTCGAGCAAATTCTGGGCCTGACGCAGGGCGGCCCCGGCAACGCCACACGCACCCTCGCGCTCTACTCCTACCAGCGTTTCTTCGTCGAGTTGCGCTACGGCTACGGCTCTGCCATCAACGTCCTGCTGCTGCTGCTGACAGTGGCCATCGGCGGCGTTTTCGCTTGGCTGCTGTATCGCTCCGGCACGCGCGGGGCCCGCTGATGTCTGCGCAAGCCACGCACAGCACGCGTCCTGTCCCGTTTGTAACGAGAGCCCTGTTGCTGCGGCTGGGGCAATACGCCCTGCTGCTCGCCATTTTGGTGGTCCTGCTCTTTCCCATTTACTACATGGTGGCCACATCCGTCATGCCTCTGGACGAGTTCCTGCGCGTCCCGCCACGCCTCGTCCCGGGGAGTGTCAACCTGGACAACTATCCCTTCATGTTCCGCCGCTGGAGCTACATCCCGGGGCTGATCAACACCATCGTGATCGCGGGCCTGTCCGCGCTGGGCGCCACGCTGCTGGGCGGCATGGCGGCCTACAGCTTCAGCCGTGCGACCTTTGCGGGCAAGGCGCTGATGTACAGCCTGCTGGTGGCCAGCATCGCCGTGCCGGCCATGGTGACTCTCGGGCCCATCTTCCTCACCTATTTCGAAATCGGCCTGCTGGATACGCGGCACGGCATAATCCTCGTGTATCTAGCCGGGGGCTTGCCGCTGGCCGTGCTGGTACTCTTCACCTACTACAACGCGGTCCCGCGCGAACTGGATGACGCGGCGGCCATCGACGGCTGCGGCTGGTTCGGCACGCTTTTTCGCGTCATCCTGCCGATCGCCCTGCCTGGCGCCTTCGTCACCTTCCTGCTGCTGCTGATCGCCGGCTGGAACGAGTTCCTCTTCGCCTTCGTGCTGACGGTGGGGCCGGATATTCGGGTGCTCACCCTGCGACTGCTTGAGGTGCCCTCGGGGCAGAACATCATGCAGGTGCCCTATGACCTCTACGCGGTCGGCGGCGTGTTGATCCTGCTGCCGCTGGTGCCGCTGCTCTTCCGCGTGCAGAAGCAACTGGTGACGGGCATCACCTTCGGCGCCGTCAAGGAATAGCCGGGTGGCGACACAGGCCCTCACCCTAAATCCCTTCTCCCGCTTGCGGCGGGAACCCCTTCCCGTCGCTCACTCCGGGAGCCCTTCAGGGAGAGGGACTCTAACTTGCGTAGCGATTCAGATTTATTCTGTTTATACAAGACCTGAAGTAGAAACAATAATGGTTTCTCCCCCTCTCCCTGAGAAGGGCTCCCGTCGAAGACGGGACAAGGGGGTTGGGGGGTGAGGGCCGCCAGACTGACCAGGTTTCTCATCCAGATTCTTTACGCGGCAAATAGTGCGGAAGGTACAAGTGACCATGGACCGTAACATCAGGGTAGGTCTGGCCGGGCTGGGCTTTGGCGCGGAGTTCGTGCCCATTTACCTGCATCATCCGCGGGTGGAGCAGCTGATCATCTGCGATTCGAACCCGGCGGTGCTGCAGAAGGTCGGGGATCGTTTCGAGGTCCGGGACCGCACCACCGATCTCGACGACCTGATCAACAACGACGCCCTCGACGCCATCCACCTGGTGTCGCCCATCCCCCTGCACGCCGAACAGACCCTCGCCGTGCTGGCCGCCGGCAAACACTGCTCCTGCACCGTGCCCATGGCCACCACCCTGGAGAACCTGCAGGCTATCATCGACGCGCAGCAGGCGAGCGGCAAAATCTACATGGGCATGGAGACGGCCGTCTACACCAAACGCTTCCTCTACGCCCGCGAGATGCAGCGGGCGGGCGAGCTGGGCCGCATCCAGTTCCTGCGTGGCGCCCACTACCAGGACATGGAACACTGGCCGCCCTACTGGCTGGGGCTGCCGCCCATGCACTACGCCACCCACGCCGTCTCGCCGGTGCTGGCCCTGGCCGGCATGCAGGCGCAGGCGGTGCATTGCTTCGGCTCCGGCGTCATGCGCGCCGAACTGCACGAGCAGTACGGCAATCCCTTCCCGATCGAGACCGCCATCTACGAACTGCAGGACGATCCGCCGCTGGCCGCCGAGGTCACGCGCAGCCTCTTCCACACTGCGCACGGCTACGTGGAGAGCTTCAACGTCTACGGCGAGCAGGCCACCTTCGAGTGGGAGCAGGTCGAGGGCGAGCAGCCGGTCGTCTTCCGCATGCGTCCGGTCGTCGAACGCTGGGGTCGCGGCAACGAGATCCGCCATGAGCTGCTGGACGTGCCCGATCGCCAGGACCTGCTGCCGCCGGAAATCGCGCGCTTCACGCAACGCGGCGTCTACGACGAAAGCCACGCGCATCTGTCCTTCATTCAGGGCGGCGGCCATGACGGCTCGCACCCGCACATGGTGCACGAGTTTGTCAGCAGCATCGTGGAGGAACGCCTGCCCTGGCCGGACGCGGTGCGGACGGCCGGCTGGACGGCTGCCGGCATCTGCGCGCACGAGTCCGCGATGCAGGGCGGCGCCCGCGTGGAAATCCCGCAGTATCACCACGAAAAGCCATTCAAATTCCGGGTCTGACCGGGGAGTGGACCTGAGGGGACTCGAACCCCTGACCTCCACAGTGCGATTGTGGCGCTCTCCCAACTGAGCTACAGGCCCGACTGCGGCACATTCTACAGGACGCGGCGCCGCAGCGTCAAGCCAGGGCGCCGTTACCGGACACTCGAATGTCCTCGTGTGGTGTCTCCGGTCGTCAGGTTATACTGAAGCGGGATGGCATCAGGAGAACAGCATGGCTGTCACCGTTCGTAATCCGGCCGAGCATACGCTGGAGCGGTATTTTCGGCTGCTCAGGCAGCACCCGGGCAGGAAATTCGGGTTTAACTCCAGGGGAGAAATCGTCGAGATGGCACCGGTTCGGGCCCACAGCTTCCTCCAGCTGGATATTGGCTGGCTTTTGAAGAACTGGTTGCTAAGCGGCGCTCTGCCTGGCTATCGGGCAGGCACTGAACTCCTGCACAATCTCGATGGCTGGCTCTGTCAGCCGGATGTGGTCATTTGTCGTGCGGAAGGACCGCCTGTCTCGACCGAAGCCCCGTTGCTGGCCGTGGAAGTGCACAGCAGGAGCAATACCCGCAGCGAACTGGAAGCAAAAGCGGCACGCTACCTGGAGCACGGTACGCAAATGGTTTGGCTCATCTACCCACGGACGCAATCACTCGAGCTTCACGTTGCGGACGGTCCGCCACAGACCTTGCGCGGCGATGACATCATCGATGGCAATGCAACGCTGCCGGGGTTCCGCATACACGTGCGCGATATCTTCTCCGCAGTGACATAAGTAACCATTGCAAAGACGCTGCCAACCGTTCCTGCCCTGAGCCGGAGTCTGCCGCGCACACAGTCCGGGCGGCATTGCGGGGCCCCGACCGCGCTGCTATACTGCGCCACTGCCACCCAAAACCATGAGGGATGATCCTTGACGTCGCTGGTCATCACGGTCACGGAGACCTTGCGCTACCGGGGCGCCATCGGGCAGTGGAGTTGGGCGCTGCACCGCCTGAGCGGGCTGGGGGTGGTGCTCTTCCTGGTGCTGCACGTCATCGACACCTCCTGGGCCGTCTTCTGGCCGGAGCTTTACGTCGAGGCGATCGCCGCCTACCAGTCGCCGCTCTTCACGCTGGGCGAGTTCGGCCTGGTGGCGGCGGTGGTCTACCACGCCATCAACGGCCTGCGCATCACCTTCTTCGATTACAAGCCGCATCTGTGGCGACACCAGCAGCGGGCGGCGCATATCGTGCTGGCCGTCGTGCTGGTCATCCTGGCGCCGGTCTTCCTGCTAATGTTCGGCCACGTGCTGGATTTCTACAACTCGGCGCCGTCGGTGCTGCCGCTGACGGAGGTGCTGCGCGCCCAGCTGGTCTTCCTGCCCGGCTTCGTGGCGGCCATCGTCGCGGCACTGCTGCTCTCCGGCCTGCACGGACTCATCACCGGCGGCGGAACTGCGGCGCGCGCCAGCGACCGCCAGGGCAGCGGCAGCGAGCGCTTCTGGTGGTCTTTCATGCGTATCAGCGCGTTGCTGATCGTGCCGCTGGTCTTCGGCCACCTGGCCATGATGCATATTCTGCAGGGCGTCTTCGACCTCACGGCGCAGGGACACACGGTCGTCGGCACGGGCGGCCTGATCAATGAGAGCGGCACGGCAGTCGAGTTTGTGGCCAGCCGCTGGAACCTGCTGGTGGGCGGCGTGGCCATCTGGCGCGTCTACGATTTCGCGCTGCTGGCGCTGGTGGTGGCGCATGGCTTCAACGGCCTGCGCTACGTGCTTACAGACTACACCTCGCACAGCCCGCTGCTGCGGCGCGCCAGCGTCTACCTGTGCCTGCTGGGCGCGTTGACGCTGCTGCTGCTGGGCGTGGGTGCCCTGCTGGGCACCATCGACGAAACCGCCATCGAAATGGGCGTGGCGGCCATGGAGCGCTTGCACGCTGCATCCTGAGCTGCGGGAAGGGTTCCCGTATCGGAGCGGAAGGGCTCCCGCAGTTAAGCGGGAAAAGGGAGAAGATGCAGACCCACCAGTTTGATGCGCTGATTGTGGGGGCCGGTGGCGCCGGGTTGATGGCGGCGCTCTACGCCAGCCAGGGCGGCGCGAAGGTCGCCGTGGTCAGCAAGCTCTACCCCACGCGCAGCCACACCGGCGCAGCCCTCGGCGGCATCGGCGCGGCGCTCGGCAACCTTGAGGAAGACCGCCCGCTGTGGCACATGTACGATACCGTCAAGGGCGGCGACTACCTCGCCGACCAGGACGCGGTCAAGGTGCTGGCCGAAGAAGCCGTCGACTCGGTCATCGAGCTGGAGCACATGGGCCTGCCCTTCGACCGCACCTCCGAAGGGCGCATCAGCCAGCGGCGCTTCGGCGGCCACACCAGCAACTTCGGCGAGAAAGCCGTGCGCCGTGCCTGCCATTCGGCGGACCGCACCGGCCACATGATCCTGCAGACGCTTTATCAGCAGTGCCTGCGCAACGAGGTGCGCTTCTTCGACGAGTACCAGGTGGTCGACCTGCTGCTCAACGAAGGCGTGGCCTGTGGCGCGGTAGCTATCCGCCTCGGCAGCGGCGACTTTCATTGCTTCCACGCAAAGGCCACGCTCTTCGCCACCGGCGGCTGGGGCCGCGTGTGGCAGGTAACCAGCAACGCGCACAGCCTGACCGGCGACGGCGCGGCCATCCTGCTGCGGCGCGGCCTGCCGTTGCAGGACATGGAGTTCTACCAGTTCCATCCCACCGGGCTTTACGGCCTGGGCGTGCTGCTGACCGAGGGCATTCGCGGCGAGGGCGGCGTGCTGCTCAACCGCAACGGCGAACGCTTCATGGAGCGCTACGCGCCGACGATCAAGGACCTCGCCAGCCGCGACGTGGTCAGCCGCTCGATTTACCTTGAGTTGCGCGAAGGGCGCGGCATCGGCGGCCGCGACTACATGCACCTCGACATCCGCCCGGAGACGGTGAACCGCTATCTGGCGGAGGCCGGCGAAACGCGGCGCATCGACGAGAATTACATCGCGCGCAACCTGGCCGAGACGCTGGAGGTCTGCCGCACCTACTCCGGCGTGGACCCGCTGCAGGAGCCGATGCCGGTGCAGCCGACGGCGCATTACGCCATGGGCGGCATCCCCACCAACATCGACGCCGAGGTGGTCATCGACGCGGCGGGCACGGTGTTGCCCGGTCTGTATTCTGCGGGCGAGGTGGCCTGCGTCAGCTGTCACGGCGCCAACCGCCTCGGCACCAATTCGCTGGTCGACCTCGTCGTTTTCGGACGCCGCGGCGGCAAGCGCATCGCCGACTTCGTGCGCGGGGCCGACCTGGTGCCGCTGCCGATGGACGCGGGCGAAGAAGTGCGCGCGGAGTTCGAGCGCATCCGCAACAGCGCGGGCGACAGCCGTCCGGGGCAGTTGCGCGCCGCCATGCAGGACGAGATGATGAGTCAGGTCGGCGTCTTCCGTACCGGGGAAGGCATGCGCGCCGGCCGCGACGCGGTGCTGGAACTGCGGCAGCGCTTCCTGCAGGACCTCGGCATCGACGACCGCGGCCACATCTTCAACACCGACCTCATGGAAGCCTGGGAGCTGGGCTGCCTGCTGGATACGGCCGTCGCGACGGCGGAGAGCGCGCTGCAACGTGAGGAGAGCCGCGGCGCCCACAGCCGTGAGGATTTCCGCGAGCGCGATGACGTCAGCTGGCTGGTGCACTCACTTGTCAGCAGCGACGCGAGCAGCCTCGTATCATCACAGCTGCAACTCTCGTTGAACCACGACAAGCCGGTCGACCGCTCGCTGGAAGCGGAGGACGAACGCTTCGCGCCGAAAGAGCGCGTTTACTGAAGGCAGGACATGCGTCTCGTGGCGCGCGTCCATCAAGGCCGCAGGAAGCAGGAAGCAGGGAGCCGCATGGACATCGTTTTTCGCATCCGGCGCTACAACCCGGAAGCCGGGAGCCCGAAGCCCTACTGGCAGGAGTTCGCGCTCGCTGACGTCGAACCCACGCAGCGTGTGCTGGAGCTGCTGCACCGCGTCAAGTGGGAACAGGACGGCACGCTGGCTTTCCGCCGTTCCTGCTCCAGCGGCATCTGCGGCTCGGACGCCATGCGCATCAACGGGCGCAACGCGCTGGCCTGCAAGCTGCTTGCGCGCGACGTGGGCGACAGGATTCAGGTGGAGCCGATCCTGGGGCTGCACGTAATCAAGGACCTCATCGTGGATATGGAGCCCTTCCTCGCGCACTATCGTCAGGTGTTGCCCTGGTTCGTCAACGACGGGCCGCTGCCGGCGGACGGGCGCGAGCGCCTGCAATCGCAGGAGGACAAGGACCTCATCACCGACACGACCAACTGCATCCTCTGCGCGGCCTGCACCACTTCCTGCCCCAGCTTCTGGGCCAACGGCGAGTACGTCGGCCCGGCGGCCATTGTGCAGGCGCATCGCTTTCTCTTCGACACGCGCGACACGGGCGATGAGGCGCGCCTCGACGCCCTGGGTGCGCCGGACGGCGTCTGGCGCTGCCGCACGATCTTCAACTGCACGCCGGCCTGCCCGCGCGGCATTGAGGTCACGCGCGCGATCGGCGAGGTCAAGCTGGCTGTGCGCAAGGGCAGTAGCGCGGGCATCATCGACCCGGCGACCATCAAGCAACAGCACTGAGTTCGCGTCTCAGCCGAGCGGCACGGGGCCGTCGTCATCCCCGCGCAGTCCCCAGGGATTCAGGTGTCCCGTGGCGCGCAGGGCCTTCTCGCGCTCCTCTTTCAGGAATTGTTCCAGTTGCGCCGGCACGCGCACGGACTGGCCCCACTGCGCCGATTCGTCGCTCATCACCTGCAGCGTGTTCTCCACGTAGGCGCGCAGCGCGGCACGATAGGTCAGCGTGTCCATGTCATCCAGCGGCGACTGCGAATCGGCCACTTCCAGATTCTCGAGCGCGCTTTCGTAGACGCTGGCCGAGCGATCCCACTGATACAGGCTGGCGAGGGTGGTGAAGGCGCCGCCGATGGCGGGCGCGACCACGGCGATAAGCATCAGCGCGTGCACGAGGGCCTGCACGTTGGCACATTGCTCGCTGTCGAGGCTTGTCAAGTTGATCACGGCGTCGGTCAGGGCCTCGTCGTCCACGCGTGCCTGCGCCAGGGGCGAATCGGCCAGCAGCACGCCAACCGTGATGGCGCCCTCTTCCTGGGTGATGAGGCCCAGTTGCTGCATGCTGCGCACCAGGCCCTGGCTGTCCGCCAGCTGGGCACAGGCGCCGTTGTTGGCGAAGGAACCCGGCACCAGCCAGGCGGAAACCAGCAGGCCGGCGAGGGCGGCGGAGAAGCCGGTGAGGAAGGCGAAAATGGCCACGATGAAGTTGACCTGGCCGCCGGCGCGGCGATACTGGCCGGAGGCGCGCTGCCAGTAGCTGCGCTGGTCTTCCAGCGAGAACCACTGGAAGACGCGGAAGGCGGCGCGCATGCGCATGCGCTCAAGCTGCTCGGGCGGCATCAGTCCAGCGTCCCCACTGTTACTTCCTGCGGCTGCACACCACGGTTGATTTCGGCCGCGCGCTGCGCGAGCAGCATCCGCCGCTGGTAACCGGCGATGTCGTCATAGGGCGGCACGCGCGTGAGGAAGCGGAAGTACTCGCGGCGCAGCTGTTCGGCGCGCCGTCGGTTGAGCAGCCACTGCTCCTGCGGCTGCTCGCGCCCGCCGAGGGCGGCGAGAAAGGCCGTCATCAGCGCGATGACCGTCTCGAGGAAGGCGAAGACGGGCATGATTTCCGGCTGGTTGCCGAACGTGATGAGCTGCAGCGAGCCAATCAGGGTGGCGATGATGGCCAGCATGAGGAAGTTGAGCTGCTGGCGCCGGTAGCGATTCTGCTGCACCTTGGCGCGGTGGTCGCGCTCGCGAAAGAGGCGCAGCACCTCGTATTCTAGGAAGTCGATGTCCTCGTAGATTTCCTGACGCACCGCGATGGGCACGCCCTGCAGCACTTCTTCCAGCAGGTCGGGGTTCAGCAGGGTGAAATTCGGGTCTGGCTCGGAGGGGCGAAAGGTGCCGAAGCGTGGCATTTCCTGGACCCAGACGGGCATGCGCCGGCGAAAGCCTCCCCCGCCCTGGTTGCTGGGGGGGCGCCCTTCTGCAACCTGGCGGGGCCCGATGTTCATCGCGATGACTTCTCCTCCTGGCTGCGGGCTACCCTGTCATTATAGCCCCCGCCTGGGCCTGTGGTAGAATGTATGTCATGTTTCGACGCTGCCTGCTGCTTGCGGCGCTGCTGCTGTGGCCTGCGCCCCTGCAGGCCCAGGACGCAGGCGCTGACCTGGTCAGGCGCGTCAACAGCCTGCGCGCTTCGCTGGGTTTGCCGGGCATGCGCCTCAACAACACCCTGGGCGTGGCGGCGCGCAGCCAGGCGCGCTGGATGGCAGAATCCGGCCTGATACGCCACACCCGTCCCGACGGCACTGATTTGCGCGCGCGCACCCGCAGTGCCGGGTATCCCTCCACCTGGGTCGCTGAAATCATCTATATGGGCGGCAGCGTCGAGAACGCCTGGAACTTCTGGCTCGGCTCGCGCATTCACTACGAAACCATCACCGGCCCCTCGCTGCAGGAGCTGGGCGTCGGCTACGCCAGCGCTGGACGCCGTACGGCCTACGTGATCGTCTTCGGCAATCCGGGGGGCGCGGCCGTCGCCGCCGGTCGAACTGGCAGCGCCGCCAGGCCGCCCTCGTACGTGCGCGGCCGCGATGCGCGCGGCTTCATCATGCACGAGATTCAGCCTGGCGACACGTTGGGCCTGATCGCGCTGATCTACGGCTACTCCTGGGATGACCTGCCCTACATGCGCACGGTCAACGGCCTTGAGGGCGATCTGCTGCAGCCGGGCGAGATCTTTCTCGTGCCGCCTGCCGACGGCACCTACACGCCCACGGCGGGCACGCCGGCCACGGCCACACTCGCGGCGGCCACGGCCACAGCCGCAGCGACAGTCACAGCGACTCCGCGCTCCGTCGCTACCAGCGCGAGTCTGCCGCCCGCCCTCGTCCTGGCCGCGCGCGCGCCGCTGGCCAGCGCCACGCCCGTCCCGCTGGCGGCCGCGAACAGGGTTGCGGACAGCGGCGCGCCGCTGTGGGTGATACTGGCGCTGGCTGCCCAGGCCGCGCTGCTGGGCCTGGCCGCCATTCTTTTTGCGCTGCGCAGCCGGCGCCGCAG
>CBDCXX010000002.1:0-138581 GCA_965223965.1 Phototrophicaceae bacterium | reverse complement strand
TCTTATCGCCAAGACGCTCGCGGAAGAGGGCGTGGAGAAGCTCTTCTACCTAATGGGAGGGCCTGACTTCGACATTGTGATGGGCTGTCAGGACTTCGGCATCGAGACTATAGACTTCCGCCATGAGCAGGCGGCGGCGTTCGCGGCGCATGCATACGCGCGTGTTACGGGCAAGCCCGGCGTTTGCACGGCAGCATCGGGACCTGGAACTCTGAACCTGCTCACGGGCGTGTATGCAGCGTCCATCGACTGTTCGCCGATGGTCATCCTGGGCGGCGCTAGCGCGGTGCATGAAATCGGCAGAGAGGCATTCCAGGAGGTTGACCAGGAGCGCATCATGGAGCCGATCGTCAAGTACTGGCATCGGCCCACGATGGCGGCGCGCTATCCCGAAATCGTGAGCACTGCGTATCGACAGTCGATGTCCGGCAGGCCTGGACCTGTGTACATCGACTGCGGCGCGGACGTGCTGTACGAAGAGATTGAAGAGGATCAGGCGGTCAAGCCCACACGCGCAGCGCGTAAGTCGGTGCCCGCCGGCGATGCGGCGGCTATCAGCGAAGCGGTGGATATGCTAGCGGAGTCGGAGCGCCCGGTCATATTCTCTGGCGGCGGCGTATTCTTCTCGGGCGCATCGCCTGAGATGGAGCGACTTGTTGACCTGACTAGCACGCCCTTCTACACGGCGCCGATGTCGCGCGGCGTTGTGCCGGAAGACCATGCCGTATCGTTCCAGGGCGCGCGCAGCACGGCGCTGCGAGAAGCAGACCTTGTGCTGGTAATCGGGACGCGCATGAACTGGATGATCAACTATGGGCAGCGCTTCGGCACCGCGAAGGTGGTGCAGATTGACATCGAGGCGAGCGAGATCGCGCACAACCGCGATGTTGACCTGGGCATCGTGGGCGACGCCAAGTCTATTCTGGGGCAGATGGTCGCGGAAATAGAAACGCGACCCGAAGATTTCGCGGGCAGGCTGGAATCGCCCTGGATCTCACGGCTGCAAGAGGACAACGACCGCCGCGCCGGTCAGCAGGACGTTCTGCTGAACTCGGACCAGACTCCGATACACCCGCTGCGGCTCTGCAAGGAGATACGCGACTTCCTGGATCGGGACGCCATCCTGTGCGTTGACGGCAACGAGATACTGCACTTCGGGCGTCAGTCGCTGCCGACATTCGTGCCGGGCCACAGGCTGAACTCCGGCGTAACCGGCACTATGGGCGTGGGTCTGCCCTACGGCATCGGGGCGCAGGTAGCCAAGCCTGACAATCAGGTGCTGGTGTTGCACGGCGACGGCTCGATGGGCATGAACGCGATGGAGATCGACACCTGCGTTCGCTTCAACCTGCCGGTGGTAACGGTCATCAGCAACAACGCTGGCTGGACGGCGCGCGCGCCCGACCGCCGAAAGCCGGGGCGTGAGATGGGCTTCACGAACTACGACGGCATGGCGCGCGAGCTTGGCGCATACGGCGAAAAGGTTACGGATCCGGACGAGATTCGACCGGCGCTTGAGCGCGCGTTCGCTAGCGGAAAGCCCGCTGTGGTGAATGTCATCGTAGAGCCTACGGCAGCAGGCGTCTCTCGCGCTTGGGGCGGCTCCCGGATGGAGTAGGCAGTGGGCTTTCTTTAGCGATAAGCTTTCGGCATACAGTCGTCAAGCGGTCGGAGTCAGCGGTCGGTCTTAGCGTGTGCTTACACGCCGGACCGACCGCTGATTGTGCTGGGTGCTATTGTTGCTGATTGTTTTTGACGCGGGTGGATGCGCTGCCGTGACACTCTGCATAAGTCGAGAGCAGCAAAGAACGCTTAGCGCGAGCCTTCGACATGGACGGTGATGACATCCACGTTGTGGAACTTCTGATGGCGAACTGAAGAGGAGTAGTGGCGCAACAGCCGGTACGAAACCTCAAGCTCGTCCAGCGCCTCGGGCTGCTCACTCATGTACGCCAGCCTGTCTTCGAGGTTTTCCACATCGTATGCCGCCGATAGGAATTCTAATTCCGCTATGTCGTCGTTGTGACGTGCGCATTGATGATCAAGCGGCGTTCTGAGGTATCTTCGTCTTCGTACAGCGCCATGATAGCCAGCCTCTCTTCACCCACCGCGCGCAGCCGCTGAATTGATGCGTCGTTCCAGCCCCTGTCAATAGCGAAGCGCTGCAGGAAGCGGTCAACCTCCGGCATGGAGGAGAAGTCCAGATCAACCTCCATACGCTTGCGCCGTGAGGAAGTCAATTCAATGAATCCGATGGTATTCTCAACATGCGTTGGTTTTCAAATCGTCATTCCCGCGAAGGCGGGAATCCACGCGGTCGCTGGCTATGCTGGTTTCCAATACCAACACACGTTGAGAATACCGACCGACTTTCCCCCTTGACAACCCAAACATCTGCCCCTATAATCAGAACACATGATTGAAGCCATACACCAGCAACGGGATGCAGATACGCAGCACATCCCCATAGACACCCTTCAGCGCATCCAGCGCATCGTCCTCGAAGAGACGCAAGGCGGCAGAACCATCATCCGCAACCTCGTCTCCATCATGAACGGCGACGACCCCGACGGCAAGCCTTCCCACCGCCTCCAGTCCGCGCGCATCCTGCTCAGACTCGGCTTTGAAGAAGCCAGAGAAGCCCTCGGCAGTTCAGGACATAAGCGCAATGCTGCCTCGCAGCAAGACGAAATGGCGCAGGATGGCTCGCAGCCCGCCCAGCAGCCACTCAGCCCTGAACACGAGAAAGTGAACAAGAAACTCGTCGCTCGCATCCGCGTTGACTCAGAGGGCGGAGCCAGCATGGTAAGAATCCTGCTGGAGATTCTGGAGGGCAACGACCCTGACGCAAGGACTCGCGACAGGATAGAAGCGGCTAAAGTCCTGCTTCACTGGGGATTTGGCAACCCTGCGCAGCCCGACCCTGATTTCATGATGTTCTACGCGCCCTGCCACCCCGACTGCCTCTGCGTCTGCAAAGACCTGGATGAAGACCATCCGGACGTCATCCAGAGCCACACGCCGCCGACCGAGGAGCAGCGCGAGGCGTGGGCAAGGGAGCAGGAGATACTGGAGCGAGCTGCGGAGACAGCGGAGCGCAAGGCAAGAGCCGACCGAGCGTGGAGGCTGGAGCAGAGCTATTCGCCCGTCGCGCAGGATGACAGGCGACTCGAAAGAGAAGAGCGTCGCCTCAAGCGCGAACGCAACCGCAACCGCAGCCCCTAACTAACCCCGTTCATGGTGAGCCTGTCGAACCACCCGAAGGGATAGGGACGAATTCATCCTCTCCATCCTGTTAGTCCCCGTCCGACTGAAGGACTGACAATTTGTGAAATCGTCTCATTCTTCGCGAAATTGGACGCGCCGATCCTACGGAGAGGACGATGGAGGCGCACGCTCCGTGGCAAGGAGGCGCTGGACCGTAAGTGGAGCCAACGGACGGACTCGAACCGTCGACCTGCTGTTTACGAAACAGCTGCTCTACCGACTGAGCTACGTTGGCTCACCATATCCATATTACTACGATTATTGCGCCGTTTCCAGATATTCGGTATTCTCAACATGCGTTGGTTTTCAAATCGTCATTCCCGCGAAGGCGGGAATCCACGCGGGCGCTGACTATGCTGGTTTCCAATACCAACACACATTGAGAATACCAGATATTCGCGGGCTAGGCTTTCGACTGTGTGATGGTGACACGGAAGCGGCGCATGGCGCAGGTTGGCGCAAGTTCGCGCACCGTGGCAATCGTGGCGCTTGCCCATCCGTCGCCGTCGGGCATCCGCGCGCCGACTTCGGGACCGGGCGCGCCCTCTTCGCGGTATAGCCTGCCGAGAGGTTCGCCCTGCTCGGAGTACACGAACCAGACGGTTTCTATTGCTTGCGTATGCGTCATTGCGCCGTCACGCCTCCGTCGATGACGAGTTCGGAGCCGGTTACATAGCTCGACTCGTCGGACGCGAGATAAAGCATGCCCTGGGCGAGTTCCTGCGGCTGCCCGACCCTGCCCATTGGGATGCGCAGCAACAGCGGCTCGTAGTGCGCCGGGTCCTGGTAGCTGGCGTTCGTCATGGGCGTGCGGCAGAAGCCGGGGTGGATGGAGTTGACGCGAATGTTTTCGCCCGCGTATTGGATGGCGGCGGACTTGGTGATTAGTCGCACCGCGCCCTTGGCGGCGTGGTATGCGGTGGAGGTCTGGCTGCCGACAAGCCCGTATATGGACGAAACATTGATGATCGAGCCGCCGCCCACCTTTCGCATCTCCGGTACAGCGTACTTCATGCCGAGGAACGCGCCCTTGGCATGCACGTTCATCTGCCCGTCCCAAAGCTCTTCAGAGGTGTCTTCCAGTCGCATGCGTCCGCCGGTGCCGGCGTTGTTCACCAGAATGTCCAGTTTGCCATAGGTATCTAGTGTCAGCTTGATGGCGGCTTCCCAGTCGGCTTCGCTGGTGACATCAAGCCTTGTGAACACGGCGTCGTGCCCGCGCTCGCGCAGCTGCGCTTCGGTGCGGCGCCCTTGCTCTTCGTTGATGTCGGTTAGCGCGAGTTTCGCGCCCTCGCCTGCGAACAGCCACGCGGCAGCGCCGCCGAAGCCCATAATCTCGCCCTGCGCGCCCGCAGCCGCTCCGGTTATCAGGGCTACCTTTCCTTCAAGTAGCATTTCCGTCCTCCTTATGATTGTCACTTCATGACTGTCTCATGATTGCCTCTTCAGTCCGCCCATATCATACAGGAGCAGTCAGGCGCTGTGGTTGCCGCTAGAAGAAATCCCTGTCGTCTCCCAGGAATGTGCGGCTGAAAGTGGTCGCCATCACGCTATGAATCTTGAAAGAGACCCGCCATAGCAGGGCTACAAGCCCAAGCAGGAATAATATGGCTATCGGCGTGGAGAAGCTGCCGAGCACGACCAGCTGAGACATGAAGGGGAGGCTCCATACTCCAATGGCAACCACCATCGGTATCAGGATGCTGTTTCGCAGTATTACGCGCAACCCTACCCTGTCCAGCAGGCCGAAATTGCTCGAGTTGAAACGAAGAATAAACACTGAAATGTCGTCAGTCATCCTTTGGAGCGTGCGCCAGGTGAATACGGCGGGCGGGACGCACAGCAGCACCACAAGGCAGCTCAGGAGAAGGCCCAACATGCCCTGCTGGAGGTTGACCGCGCGCGCCAAATCACCGGCAAAGTTGAGCATAAATGTGCCCACTCCAATTGTGACCACGATGACGCCGCAATTCACGAGGATGACGCGACCGGAGCGCCTTATTCCGTTCGCAAGCTCGCCCTCAAGCTCGAACACGCTGCGCGTCGAAATCAGCAGATATGAGAGATTCCCAAAGTATTGACGCAGAAGGCGGGGCGATCGGCGGTCCACAACGTCGCTGACGCCGGACGAAGAGCGCACTATGAGCGGATAGAGCAGCGAGGTCAGCGCCGATGCCGCAGCGACTACGGGATACAGGAATGCGCCGACTACGCCATAATCCGCGCCCACTTTGGCCATTGCCAGGGAGAACTCGCCCATCTGCGGCTTGCCCATGCCGACTCCGAGCGCGGTTCTGCTGTCGTGCCCGGTTACGAATGTGGCGAAGGTTGCCGCGACTATCTTGCCCACCATGAACACGCCGGCGACTATCAGTGCGGGCGCTATGAACTGCCCCAGCACCGAGAGTTCGATGAGCATTCCTATGGAGATGAAGAAGAGCGCGGAAAAGATGTCGCGCACCGGCGCGATGGTGTTGTTGAGCATTTCGGAGTATTCGGTGTCACCCAGCACCGTGCCGATAATGAATGCGCCCACTGCCGCGGAGATGTGCAGCTGCTGCCCGACCAGAGCGAGTCCGAAGCACATTGCGAGGCTGACGACTAGCATCACCTCTCTCGACCTGAAGCGCGCCACGAACCTGATGATGCGCGGGGCGATCAGCGCGCCGATGAACAGGGCGCATACGAAGAAGAGACCCAGCCGCACCATGAGGGTCAGGACTTCGCCAAGGTTTGCGGTGCCGGAGGTCGCCACGCCGGATAGGACGCTGAGCAGAATGACCGCTGCGAAGTCCTCTACCACGAGGACGCCCACAATCAAGGCGCCGTGCCGCTCGCTCAGCAGTCCGGTGTCCCGCAGCACCTTGATGATGATGGCGGAGCTGCTGATAGAGAGCGCCGCGCCGAGGAATATCGCCTCTGTGGCGCTCCAGCCAAGAAGGGTCGCCACCTCGTAGCCGAGCGCGATCATGAAGAAAATCTCGATCGTGCCGATGAGGATTACGCGCAGTCCCATCTCACGGATGCGACGCCAGCCGAACTCCAGCCCGATAGCGAACAGGAGCATTATGAAGCCGAGTTCGGCCATCAGGTGGATGCTGTGAGTGTCGGTGACGGGCGTTGGCAGGTTGAGCAGCGGCAGCGTGTAGGGCCCCACGATGAGCCCGGCTAAAAGATAGCCAAGTACCGGCGGCTGCTTGAGCCACTGAAATATGACAATTGCGATTCCTGCGACTGCCATAATCGTGGCGAAGTCTCGCACAAGAGTGGCATCTTCCAAGTGTCAGACCTCGTTGATCCGTGAGTATGCGCGTGTCAGTGTATTCTTGAGAATTAAGTCATCAATCAACAATTATAACCAATTGACAGAGTGCAAGTGTTGTCTAAAAGCAGCCGCATTTCAGTGAACTTCAACCGGAACATGGCGATAGGCCTACTGGTGTCTAGGCATATTGGTATCCAAGTCTGTTGGTATCGGCGTAAGAGGGCAATGCTTCCTGCCTAGACACGATGTGCCGTTATGCGCGCCAGATCTCTCTGAGTGTCAGCACAATTGTAGCAGTAATGGCAATTCCGATGACGCCGTTGCC
Organism: Phototrophicaceae bacterium; assembly: GCA_965223965.1. Taxonomy (GTDB): domain Bacteria; phylum Chloroflexota; class Anaerolineae; order Aggregatilineales; family Phototrophicaceae; genus JAGWBD01. The sequence goes on along the minus strand of CBDCXX010000002.1, from coordinate 131,724 downwards.
GATCAGCGCGAAGGTGATGCCCAGCGTGTCGGCAATGGCGCCGGAAGCAAGCAGGCCCAACGGCAGCCCGTACACGGCGAGCGAGCGCAGTCCCAACATGCGCCCTCGTATGTTTGCCGGCGTGCTGCTCAGCAGCATGATGGACATCGTTACCATAGTAAATGACTGCGCCAAGCCTGCAAACGCCAGCACGCCCAGGGATACGCCGAACAACTTGGAGCCTGCCAGCGCTGCCACACCCGCATGCCACGCGATGGATCCCAGCGCCATCGCTCTGCCAGAGCGCACCATGTTGCCGATGCCGGCTATGACTATGGAGCCCAGAAACGCTCCTGCGGAGTACGCGCCGAGCAGCCAGCCGAGTCCGGTGGAGTCGGTGAGCAGCACGTCGTAGGCGAAGACAGGCACAAGCCCCTGGTTAAGCGGGAAGCCCGTCAGGTTGACGATGAAGGCGAGCAGGAGCAGCGCGAGTATTACTTCGTGGCTGCGGGCGAATCGGAAGCTTTCAGCGAGTGTGGTGAATATAGACGCGCCGCGAGCCATTGGTATCCTGGGCGGCGGCTTGACGGGAAGGGTGAGCGCGGTGCCGCCGAAGAGCAGGACGATGATTACTACATAGGCCCAGCCCAGTCCGAAGGAGTCGAGCAGTAAGCCACCGATGATGGGGCTGACTATCTGTGTCGCGTCCCGTCCGGTTCTCGTTAGGGCGACGGCATTCCCGAGGTTCTGGCGCGGCACCAGGTCCGCCATAAGCGTCTGGCGCGTTACATTGTCAAAGGCGCGCACCATGCCCGCCACGCCCGTCAGCACGAAGATCTGCCAGACTTGTATCTCTCCGAGGAACGAGAGCGCTGCGATTACGACGGCGATGGCGGTGAATATAATGCGCGATATCCTCAGCAGTATGAGGCGGTCGTAGCGGTCCACGATTATGCCGTAGAAGGGGGCGAAGAGCGTGCCGGTGAAGCGCAATGAGCCGTACAGACCCAGGAGGAAAGGCGAATTGGTTTCAACTAGCAGGTACCATGCCAGCACCAGGAATTCCATCTGCTCGGCGGAGCTGGTTAGGCCGTCTGAGAACCAGAGTAGGCGGTAGTTGCGCTGCTGGAACGAGCGAAAGAAGCGGCTGGTTATGGTATTCGTGTACATCATGGCGGTCGCACACTCTCCGCTGCGTCATTGTGACGCCAATTTCGCCAGCCAGATCATTGCAGTGCCTATCACGCTACTCTTAGCCGAAAAACGGCGCAAGCGTCTCCAAGGGCGAGTCAATAGTGCTTTCGTTTTGTTTCTCTCTTAGACTATTGAAGAGAAATGTTCGGCTAATATTAGCGCGAGAAGTGGTCCTTGAGGGCCGCATTGCGGTACTGGAAGATGTGCTTGAGTTCTGAGGCTACGAAGAGGCGCTGCACGATTGCGCCGCCCAGCACAGCGTAGCGCACGGTGTCTTTCGCTATAGTGCCGCCGTCCTGCGCGGTGAAGGTGTGCTCGTGAATCCACTGGCGGTATGGACCGCGCAGCTGCTCGTCCGCAAAGCGATGGGGCGGCTCCCATTCCGTAATCTCGCTCTGCCAGCGCATCGGAACGCCGCGCAGTCGCACACGGTAGTCTATCAGCGTGCCCACTTTCATCTCGATTGGCGGCGGCGTGAGTACCCGGAATCCCAGCGAAGGGGGCGTGAGGCGTTCAAGATTGAAGGCGTCCGCGAAGAACGGGAACACATCCTGCGGCTGATGCGGCAGCCATAGTTCATTGGTCAGAGTGAAGGTTTTCACTGGCGCACTCCCTTCATCTTCGCCGTCAGTGGATGAACATGGCGTCGCCGAAGCTATAGAAGCGGTATTGCTGCTCTACTGCCTCGGCATAGGCGCGCATTATAGTGTCGCGGTCGGCAAGTGCGCTTACGAGCATCAGCAAAGTGGAGCGCGGCAGGTGGAAGTTGGTTATCAGCGCGTCAACGACCTTGAAGCGGTAGCCCGGAGTGATGAATATGTCCGCCCAGCCGGAGCCGGCGCGAGGCAGGCCGTCCGGCGACAGCGATGCGGCGTTCTCCAGCAGGCGCACGGCGGTCGTGCCAACGGAAATGACGCGGCGACCATCTGCTTTCGCGCTGCGAATGGCGTCGGCGGCTTCGGATGAAAGCTCCCAGTATTCGGAGTGCATGGTGTGCTCGGTGGGGTCGTCGGTCTTGACAGGGCGGAATGTGCCCCAGCCGACATGCAGCGTTACGAAGATTGTCTGAATGCCCATCGCTCGCACCCGTTCGAGCAGTTCATCGGTGAAGTGCAGACCAGCGGTGGGAGCCGCGGCGCTGCCTTCCTCGCGGGCATAGACGGTCTGGTAGCGCTCGGAGTCGGCAAGCGTCTCGGTGATATATGGCGGCAGGGGGACTTCGCCGACATCGCGCAGGCACTCCTCCCCGTCGATGCGAATAATGCGCTCGCCTTCAGGTTCGATCTCCAGCACCTCGCCGCGGATCGAACCGCCTTCGCCCGTAACCTCGAACGCGGCGCCGGGGCGCAGAAACCGTCCGGGACGTCCGATGGCGCGCCAAACGCCGGGCGACAGGCGCGATAGCAGCAGAAGCTCAATTGCGCCGCCCGCATTGCGCGTGTCGCGCAATCGATCCAGATTAACGCGCCTGCCTCGCAGTCGGGCGGGCATGACGCGGCTGTCGTTGAAGACCATCATGTCGCCGGGGCGAAGCAGCTCTGGCAATTCGTGGAAGCGGTGATGCCGTATGCTGCCGTCCGCGCGGCACAGAGACATGAGGCGGGAATGGTCGCGGGGTTCTATCGGTGTCTGGGCAATCAGCGACTCCGGCAATTCGTAGTCGTAGTCGGAAGTTCGCGGGGCGTCGCTGCGTGTTTGAGGGGTCATTGCAGTTCAGGGTGGATCGAGTAGCGCGCGGCGTTGAGCGTGTTCTGCAAGAGCATTGCGATGGTCATGGGTCCCACTCCGCCGGGAACGGGAGTGATGGCGGCTGCCTTCTCCGACACTGCGTCGAAGTCGACATCGCCGACTAGACGGTAGCCGCGCTTGCGCTCCGGCGCGTCCACGCGGTTCACTCCGACGTCTATGACTACCACGCCCTCGCTCACCATGTCGGCGGTAATCATCTGAGGACTGCCGACTGCTGCGATGAGTATGTCCGCCTGTCGCGTCATTTCAGCAAGGTCGCGTGTGCGTGTGTGGCAGACGGTTACGGTGGCGTTTGCGCCGTCTCTGCGCTGCATAAGCAGGTTCATTATGGGCTTGCCCACGATGTTGCTGCGCCCGCATACGACGACGTGCTTGCCTGACGGGTCGTTGCCGGTTCGCAAAAGCATCTGCTGGATGCCCGAAGGCGTAGCGGGTATGAAGCGCGGCCTGCCTGCCATCAACAGCCCCATGTTGAACGGGTGCAGCCCGTCCACATCCTTGTTCGGATTGATGGATTGGATGACGGCGTCCTCGCTGATGTGGTCGGGCAGTGGCAACTGCACCAGGATGCCGTGATAGCGGGCGTCATTGTTGAGGCGGCGCACTACCGCGAGCGCATCGTCCTGCGATGTGTCGGCGGGCAGCATGATTGTCTCGGAGACCATGCCCGCCTCGATTGCGGCGCGCTCCTTCATGCGGACATAGACGGCAGACGCGGGGTCATCGCCGATGAGGACAACAGCGAGTCCGGGGGCGATGCCGTGTTTGGCGCGCATCTCCGTGACGACTGCGCCGACTTCTGCGCGCACTTCCGCGGCTATGCTCGTGCCGTCAATCAGGGTTGCGGTCATGTCGTGTATGTCCTCTCTTGTCCTTGCTATGGCCTCGCTTATCGCGCTGCTGCGCTTTCAATTGCCTCTTGCTCAAATTATAATCAACTTAGGCTATCTATGCGAACATCGCTGTCCTTTCACAGCCGACAATCGGTAACTCATGACTGACAACTCGCTATCCTCGCTGCTTCGTTCCGAAAAATTCGTGATAACTACTGAGCTTAACCCGCCGAAAGGTACGGAGCTTGCGCCGCTGCTTGAGCGCGCCGAGTCGCTGCGCGGTGTGGTGGACGCATTCAACCTGACCGACTCGCACACGGCGCGGATGAGCATGTCGCCGATCGCGGCGGCGCACCTGCTGCTGGACAGGGGGCTTGAGCCGATAATGCAGCTGACTTGCCGCGACCGCAATCGCATCGCGCTGCAGGCGGATGTCTTGGCGGCGGCGGCGCTGGGCATTCGGAACATCGTCACGATGACCGGCGATCATCCCGGTGGCGGCGACCACCCCGATGCCAAGCCGGTGTTCGACATAGACTCGACCGCATTGCTGCAATCGTTAACGGGATTGCGGGCCGGCGTCGACATGTCGGGGGCTGAATTGCGCGGATCGCCTGAGCTGTTCGTGGGCGCGGTGGTGAATCCGGGCGCAGATGACCTCGACCGCGAAATCGGGCGGATGGAGGAGAAGATAGAGGCGGGCGCGGCGTTCTTTCAGACGCAGGCAGTGTATGACGCGAGCGGGTTCGAGCGATTCATGCGGCGTGTGGAGGGCTATGGCGTGCCGATACTTGCGGGCTGCATTATGCTGAAGTCTGGCAGGATGGCGCGCAACTTCAATGCCAATGTGCCGGGGATTAGTGTGCCTGATGCTATCATCGATCGCATGGACGCTGCCGCCTCATCAGTGGATACGCGACGCCGCGCAAGCGCGGAGATTACGGCGGAAATCATCAGAGACATCCGCCCGATGTGCCAAGGGGCGCACATCATGGCGATCGGCTGGGAGGCTCTGATTCCAGAGGTTATCAGTTTTCAGTAGTCAGTTTTCAGTTGACCGGCCTCAAACTCCCTTCACTAAATACCGATAAACTGACCTGCTGACGAATCGGCAAACGAAAACACTGATGACTGGCAACTGAACACTGACAACTAATATGCTTGTTACGGGCGTTGACATAATTGAAATTGAGCGCGTGAAGCGTGTGTACGCGCATTACGGCGAGCGCTTTCTGCGGCGGATATACACGGACGCGGAGGCTGCGTACTGCCGGGGACGCGCGCCGCAGCTTGCGAGCCGATTTGCGGCTAAGGAAGCGGTGATGAAGCTGCTGGGCACGGGCGTGCGGGGAGTGCGCTGGCGGGATATCGAGGTTGTACGAGGTCGTGGTCAGGCGCCGCACATACGACTAAGTGGCACGGCGACGGCGCGCGCGGAGCGTATCGGATTGACGGACATCGCGGTGTCGCTGTCGCACTCGCGCGAGTTTGCAGTCGCATCCGTGGTCGGCGAGAGCGAGCGTGGCAATCTCGTGCCGCGCCGCTAGTCCGTATCAACTATTGAATGATTACTAACCACTAAAGACTATGGGAGCGAGCGCATGAAAATTGGATTATTTGTCGGAGGGTCTGCTACGGACAATATCAGGCTGGACGAGATTGTGGCGCAGGGCGTTCAGGCGGAGGCTGACGGGTTCGACAGCTTCTGGCTGCCGCACATCTCGGCGCGCGGGCCGGACGCGCTGACGGCACTGGCTCTCGTAGGCGCGCAGACTGAGCGGATTGCGCTCGGCACAGGTGTTGTGCCGACTTATCCGCGCCATCCGACGATGCTGGCGCAGCAGGCGATCACCACGCAGATTGCTGCAGGAGGACGTCTGACGCTGGGTATCGGGCCATCACACAAACCGGGTGTCGAGAATGCATTTGGGCTGTCTTATGACCGACCGGCGAAGCACGTTGAGGAGTATCTGGCTGTGCTGCGTCCGCTCATCGACGAGGGCAGGGTTGACTTCGACGGCGACTTCTACAATGTGCATGCGGAGCTTGATGTTGCGGACGGACTGCCGGTCTCGGTGATGATTTCGGCGCTCGCGCCGCGAATGCTGCGGCTGGGCGGCGCAGTTGCGGACGGCACAATTACCTGGATGGCGGGCGTCAAGGCAATCGAATCTCACGTAGTGCCGCGCATCAACGCCGCCGCGTCTGAGGCTGGCAGGGCAAGCCCGCGCGTGAGCGTAGGGCTGCCGGTCGCCGTCACCGACGACGAGTCAGCGGGCAGAGCGCAGGCAGCATCGCTGTTCGAGCGGTACGGCACTTTGGTGAATTATCGCCGTATTCTGGACGTGGGGGATGTCGAAGGACCTTCGGAGGTCGCCGTTGTGGGGAACGAGGCTGAGGTCGAGCGGCAGATTCGGGCATTCGCGGACGCGGGCGCGACTGAGTTCATCGCGAATGTATTTCCGGTAGGCGATGACGCCGATGCTTCGGTTGCGCGGACACGGGCGCTGCTGAAATCGCTGGTGGAATAGTTTTCTTCCCTCTGTCATCAACACCGTCATGCATAATCGCATTGTTCTAGGAATAGACAGCCAGATATGAAGATTGTAACTGCCGATCAGATGCGGCGCATCGAGGACCGCTCGGAGGCGACGGGCGTGTCCAAGGATGCGCTGATGGAGCGGGCTGGGCTTGAGTCGGCGCGATACATTCGGCGGCAGTTCGCGCCGCTGTTCGGTGCGCCTGTCCTGGCGCTGGTGGGGCCCGGCAATAACGGGGGCGACGGGCTTGTTGTGGCGCGGCATCTGCATCGTTGGGGAGCGCGGGTGAGCGTGTACATCTGCCGAGACAGGCGCGCTCCCGACCCCAAGCTGGACATCGTGAACGATCTTGGCGTTCCTGTGATTGCGGCGTCTGAAGATCCGGGTTTGGCGCAGTTGAGGACGTTGCTCGGCGAGGCGCATGTGGTGGTGGATGCGGTCCTGGGCATCGGGCGCATACGACCTCTCGAAGGTACGGTGCAGGACATACTGCTGATGCTTGCGGGGACAAGCGCGGCGCGTTCTGATATGACAACGGTTGCTATCGATGTGCCGAGCGGGATGGACGCGGACAGCGGGAATGCCGATCCTGCATGTCCTGCTGTGGACATCACGCTGTCGATGGGCTATCCCAAGGTCGGGCATTACGACTACGGCGCGGCAGCACGAATTGGCAAACTGGATGTGGTGGAAATCGGTCTGCCTGACGGCGTGGACGATGATGTGCCATTGTCTCTAATGACCGATGCCAATATGCGCCCGCTATTGCCGATGCGCCCGTCTGACGCGCACAAGGGCAGCTTCGGCAGGACGATGGTGGTAGCGGGGTCGCTTAACTACATCGGCGCGGCATACCTAGCGGGCAGCGCGGCTACACGGGTAGGGAGCGGCCTAGTTACGATTGCGCTGCCTGCGTCGATACAGATGGCGGTAGCGGGCAAGGCGACCGAGCCGACATACCTGCCGCTTGCGGAGTCGGCGCCGGGTGTTGCGCTGCCTGCTGCTGCGGGTGATGTGCTGGAGGCGCTGGATGGCTATAACAGCATGCTGCTGGGGTGCGGCATGGGGCAGGCGGCGGATATGCGGGGATTCATCGAGGGTGTGCTGTATTCAGGAGAACGGCTGCCGCCCACGGTGGTTGATGCGGACGGGCTGAACACGCTTGCGAGGACGCCGCGCTGGTGGGAGCGGTTCACAGACTTGGCGATACTGACACCGCATCCGGGCGAGATGGCGCGGCTTACGGGCAAAAGCACAAGCGAGGTGCAGTCGGACCGCATCGGGATTGCGATTGAGTCTGCGGCACGCTGGAACAAGGTCGTGGCGCTTAAGGGAGCGCATACGGTTGTCGCATTCCCTGATGGGCGCGCGATGGTGTGCCCGTTCGCCAACGCGGGACTTGCGACTGCGGGAACGGGCGACGTGCTGGCAGGCAGCATCGCGGGGCTGCTGTCCCAGGATGTGCCGCTTGAGGGTGCCGCAACGCTTGGAGTGTACTTGCATGGGCTGGCTGGCGAGCGCGTATGCGACAGGCTGGGCGATACGGGCATGGTTGCGAGCGATTTGCTGCCGGAGCTGCCGCTGACTATCAAAGAGCTTCGCTTGGGCAAAGAGCTTCGCTTGGGCAAGGAGCTTCGTATGGGCAGGGCGCTGCGCGAAGGGAATGGCGGCTAGTGGCGAGGCTGCGCGGCGAGGAGCGGGCGCGCTATGTGAGCCGCATGTTCGGGCGCATATCGCGGCGGTACGACCTGCTGAACACGGTGATGACGGGGGGCATGCACTACGCCTGGCGGCGGATGGCGGCGGATGCGGCGACTGCATCGGGATTGTCCGGCGCGGCGCTGGATGTGGCTTGCGGGACGGGAGACTTTGCGTTCGATGTTGCTCGCAAACCGAATGTCGAGCATGTGGTGGGGCTGGACTTCGTTCCGGAGATGCTCGCGCTTGCTAAGGGCAAGGCGGCGCGGCAGGGTCTGGGCGCGCATACGACCTTTGCCGTGGGGGACGCCCATGCGCTGCCGTTCGTGGACGATAGCTTCGTGTGCGTCACTGTGGGCTTTGGCGTGCGAAACTTCATTGATGTGCCGCGCGCGCTGAGCGAGATGGCGCGGGTTGTGCAGCCGGGCGGTCGCGTGGCGGTGCTGGAAATCGTGCGCATGGAGGGCAAGGGGCCGCATAATCGCCTGCTGCCGTGGTGCTTTCAAAGGGTCGCGCCACTGCTGGGCGCGGCTTTGGCAGGGGACAGCGAGGCGTACTCGTACTTGCCGCAATCGGTGGACGAGTTCCTGAGCGCGAGGCAGTTGGCTGCGGCGATGGAGGATGCAGGGCTGCGCGATGTGCGGCGGCGGAGCCTGGGAATGGGGATGGTGGCGGTGGTTGTGGGCGAGGTTGGGTAGCCTATCGACGCTCTTACGCAGGAAGTCTCCTTTCCCGCAGGAACAGGCTCGGCAGAAGTGACAGTTCCAATGACCAACGCAACTGACCAACATATATGAGAGTGCCACTTGAACGGAGGCGCGTCATGCATGACTATCAACTGAGCGATGCCCTAAATTCAATGGGCAAGGCGTGTTTTGTAGAGTATTACTGCGAGTTTGCCGACTTTTCGTTGTCCAATAAAGAGGTCGTTGAGCTGCTTATGCAAAACTATACGAAAGGCGTTAGCAGTATCCGCGCAAGCAGAGCTCGCAGCATCATTAGAGCGGGACGGGCAAAGGACGCCTTGACTATCATCAGTCAGGCATCTCGTGTGTCGCCGCAAACCAGGGCGAGAGCCAAAGAGTTGCTTGACACAAAGTTCTAAAACGAAATGCAAGACTCGCCAGCAACGCATTCCTATTATCTATGACGTATTCCCGGTATTCTCAATGTGTATTGGTATTGGAAACCAGCATAGTCAGCGACCGCGTGGATTCCCGCCTTCGCGGGAATGACGATTTGAAAACCAACGCATGTTGAGAATGACGTATTCCCACTATGAAGAGGGCCTCTCGGCCAGAATTACGGTAGTCACTTGCGTTTCGTTCTCGTGGATGTACTCGATCTGAATCTCCTGCCCGATCTCGAAAGTCCATAGCAGGGTGAGGAACTGCGCCATGTCAGAGGTGGGGATGTCGTTGAGCTTTGTGATGACATCGCCCACGCTGATGCCGCCGTCGTAGGCGGGACCGTCGAGCGTCATGCGGGTAACGATGATGCCCTCGTCAACGTTGAGACCGAGCTGGTTGGCGCGGGCTGGGGTAACATCCGCTCCCGTGAGTCCAATAAGGGGCCTGACGACTCGTCCGTGCTCAATGAGGCTTTGGATTATCGGCTTTGCGGCGGTGGAACTGATGGCGAATCCTATGCCTTGGGCGCGGCGTATTATGGCGGTGTTGATGCCCACGACTTCGCCCCGAAGGTTTATGAGGGGGCCGCCGCTGTTGCCGTCGTTGATGGCGGCATCAGTCTGTATGAGGTCGTAGAGGTCGCCGCGCTCGGTGCTGAGGGTGCGGCCGCGCGCGCTGACGATGCCCAATGTGACCGTGGGACCGCCCTTCAGCGCCAATGCGTTGCCGAGAGCAACCACCCAGTCGCCGACATGTATGGCATCTGAATCGCCCATTGTGATGGTGGTGAGATTCTCGTCGTCAATCTTGACAACCGCAAGGTCGGTGATGATGTCGTGTCCCACTATCTTGGCGTCGTAAGTCTTGCCGTTGGAGAGCGTTACCTGTATGTCGTTCGCGCCCTGGATTACGTGGAAGTTGGTCACTATGTAGCCGTCGGGCCGGATGACTACGCCGGTGCCTGCGCCTTCGTCGGTGAAGTCGAAGAACATGCCACGGCTTATGGACTCCACGGATATTGAAGCGACCGCCGGCTCAATCTCGTGTACGAGGTTTGAAATTGACGGCAAGTACGCCAGTGAACCGACAGGCTGGGAAGGAGACGTATGCAGGGCTGCCGAAGCCTGCGACTGTGCGATGTATGGAGTGTCGGGTATGCCTGCTGGAATTTGGGGCGCGGGGTTTTCAGCCGGCTCGCCAGAGAAGGTGGACAACTGACGCGCAGATTCGGGGGCGTTATCCTGCGCGCATGCCAAAGCGAAGACGGCAAGCGTCAACGTTAAGGTTGTGATGAATGCGGTGCGTAACATCTTCATGTATCCATAATAGCCAAGCCGTAATTGGCGGTCAAACGGAGGCGAGTCTTCAGTTCACAGCTGTCAGTGTTTAGTTGTCGATTCGTAGGCAGGGTATTTCGGTTATCTAGGTTATGTTGACATTTTGAGGTTGTCTTTCGTTACTTCTGTCATTTCCAGTGAAGCGAGAAATCTAAAATCGGAGAATGGCGCGCGTACAACGAATTTAGATTCTTCACTGCGCTGCGCTGCGTTCAGAATGACAGGGAAGAAGGCGCTGCGATCAGAATGACAGGTAGAGGGGGCGCTGTGTTCAGAATGACGGGTAGAGGGGGCGCTGCGATCAGAATGACAGGTAAGGGGGCGCTGTGTTCAGAATGACAGGGAAGAAGGCGCTGCGATCAGAATGACAGGTAGAGGGGGCGCTGTGTTCAGAATGACGGGTAGAGGGGGCACTGTGTTCAGAATGACAGGGAAGAAGGCGCTGCGATCAGAATGACAGGTAGAGGGGGCGCTGTGTTCAGAATGACGGGTAGAGGGGGCGCTGCGATCAGAATGACAGGTAAGAGGGGGCGCTGCGATCAGAATGACAGGGAAGAAGGCGCTGCGTTCAGAATGACAGGTAAGGGGACACTGCGTTCAGAATGACAGGGAAGAGGGGGCGCTGCGTTCAGAATGACAGGGAAGAAGGCGCTGCGATCAGAATGACGGGTAGAGGGGGCGCTGCGATCAGAATGACAGGTAAGGGGGCGCTGTGTTCAGAATGACAGGGAAGAAGGCGCTGCGATCAGAATGACAGGTAGAGGGGGCGCTGTGTTCAGAATGACGGGTAGAGGGGGCGCTGCGATCAGAATGACAGGTAAGAGGGGGCGCTGTGTTCAGAATGATAGGTAAGGGGACACTGCGTTCAGAATGACAGGTAAGGGGACGCTGCGATCAGAATGACAGGTAAGAGGGCGCTGTGTTCAGAATGACAGGTAAGAGGGCGCTGTGTTCAGAATGATAGGTAAGGGGACACTGCGTTCAGAATGACAGAATAAACCTACTTATCAAGGCTAAAACGCTGTGTGTATCAAATGTCAACACGCTCTAATATGAAGCTAAAAACTGTGCGTTGTGGATAGGCAACGAGTCTAGATTCCTCACTTCGTTCGGAATGACAGTGGGAAAGAGATCGGAATGACAGTAGGAAAGAGAGTGGTTTGACAGTGGGAAAGAGATCGGAATGACAGTGGGAAAGAGATCGGAATGACAGTAGGAAAGAGAGTGGTTTGACAGTAGGAAAGAGAGTGGTTTGACACAAACTCGGGAAAGAGTGTGGTTCGACAGGCTTGCCACGAAAGGGGTCTTAACCGACATGGATGGACAGATGCGCCCAACCCTTCCCCTCTGGATTCCTGCCTTCGCAGGAATGACGAGTTAAGGTAGTGGCTATGGGCTGCGGATGCGCTCCGGTTCTCGGATGCGCTGTTGTTGCAGGTCTTGCCTGTTCTCGCGGTCTATTTCTCTCTTGCGCTCTCGTTCGCGCTCCTGTTCAAGTTCTCGCTTGTGTTCGCGCTTTGTGCGGAGTTCTTCTCTTTCGAGACGCCTCTCGACTACAGTGTCGGGGGAGTGGTACTGCTGGAGCTTCCAGTCCTTGTCTGCCCTGGCTTTCTGTGCTGCTTTGAGCTCCGCCGATTCCGCTGCGCGCTCGGTCATCTCCGCCTCCCTTGCCCACTGCTCGCGCTGCTCGTCGGTGGGAGGGGTGTGCGCCTTGACTACCTCCGGGTGGTCTTCGGGGAGGTCCTTGCAGACGCAGAGGCAGTCGGGGTGGCAGGGCGCGTAGTGCATCATGAACTCAGGGTCGGGCTGGGCGGGGTTGTCGAAGCAGAGATGCAGCAATACCTTGGCAGCTCCTATCCTGTCCTTGACCTTTGCGTCAGGCTCGTTGCCTTCTACGACATCTATGAGGAACTTGACCATAGAAGCGCCGTCGCCGGTGTCCACGCGGATCTGGCGGACGAGCTTCTTGTTGAGTTTTAGCTGCTCGGGGTTGATGTGGGATTGCTGTGAGTCACTCTCACCTGGCGCACCACTCCACCCCTGGATTCCCGCCTGCGCGGGAATGACGGACTGAGAAGCGGGAGGAGTTTTTCTGCTCTGCTTGTGGATGCTGCCGAGCGTGGCGCGGGCGTCCTCGAAGCCGAGCTTCAGCAGGAGCTTAGCGGCTTCGAGCTGGTGCCAAGGGGAGCTGCCGGGCGCGTCGCCCTCCATGATGGAGACGACGCTGCGGACGATGCGCCTGCCGCCCTGAGTTTCCTCAAGGACGATGCGCTGTACGGACTCCCGCAGCCTCTGGTGGGCGTCTTGCTCTGGTGTAGCCTGGTGCAGTTGAGTGACCATAGTGAAGCCATGATAGCACAAATGTTTGGGCTGTCAAGAGAGAAAGTCGGTCAGTTTTTCAGTTCGTCAGTCTGTCAGTGACCTTCGACAGGTTCAGGGCGAGTGGAGAACAGACATGGATGGACAGGAAGGCGAGGATGGGAGCGTGTAGTCGCGGAGTTCAGGGTTTTCAAGGCAGATTGGAAACATCGGTGAGCAGGGTAAGCGGCAACTTGTTGGAAACTGCGATATATTCTAGGTTGTGTTGACATTTCCCATTTGTCCAATGTCATTCCGAGCGAAGCGAGAAATCTGAAGTCTGTGAATGGCGTGTGTGCGACGATTTAAGATTCTTCACTCCGCTGCGCTGCGTTCAGAATGACAGGTAAGGGGCGCTGCGTTCAGAATGACAGGTAAGGGGCGCTGCGTTCAGAATGACAGGTAAGGGGCGCTGTGTTCAGAATGACAGGTAAGAGGCGCTGTGTTCAGAATGACAGGTAAGAGGCGCTGTGTTCAGAATGACAGAACAAACCTACTTTTCGGATCCAAAACGCCTTGTGTATCAAATGTCAACAGAACCTAGGGTGTGTGGACATTTCCCCTTTTGTTCCCTGTCATTCCGAGCGAAGCGAGAAATCTGAAGTCTGTGAATGGCGTGTGTGCGACGATTTAAGATTCTTCACTCCGCTGCGCTGCGTTCAGAATGACAGGTAAGGGGCGCTGTGTTCAGAATGACAGGTAAGGGGCGCTGTGTTCAGAATGACAGGGGGTGAAGGTGCTGTGTTCAGAATGACAGGGGGTGAAGGCGCTGTGTTCAGAATGACAGGTAAGGGGCGCTGTGTTCAGAATGACAGGGGGTGAAGGTGCTGTGTTCAGAATGACAGGTAAGGGGCGCTGTGTTCAGAATGACAGGGGGTGAAGGTGCTGCGTTCGGAATGACAGAATTAAGCTACTTTTCGGGTCCAAAACGCTTTGTGTATCAAATGTCAATAGAACCTAGCCCATGAAACTACTTGTCGCTGCCATCGCGTTCGTGGGCGGAACGCTTCTTGCGCCCGAGTTTGGCGGCAAAGCGCCGTTAAGCGCGCTAATCCTGTTCGCCCTCGCGGCGCTGCTCGGCGCATTGTTGTTCGCAAGCATGCGGCGGTCGCCCTTGCCCGCGCTGATCGCGCTCGCCTTCATACTCGGAGTCATGCGGGTGGCGCTGATCGGCGACGCGCGGATGCCAATGTACGGGCCAATGTACGCAAGTCCGCGTTCGCAACAGGTTGACGGCGTTGTGCTGAGCGATGTGGAGGCTCTGGGCGACTTTGCGCGTTTTCGACTGGGCTTAGAGCGCATACGCGCGGGCGGCGGCGAGTGGATGCCGGCTGATGGCGTGTTGCTTGTATCGGCGCGCGCCACATCTGAGATAGCGCAAAAGCGGCAAGCGCCGTACTTCCGCTATGGCGATAAACTGCGAGTTGAAGGGCGCATTAGCGAACCGCCAGAACTGGACGGGTTCGACTACGCGGCATATCTGGCGCGACAGGGCATCGTTGAGGTTCTGGATGCGCGCAGAGTTACGCTGATCCGCGAGGGCGAGGGCAGCGCGTTCTATCGCTCGCTGTTCGGGTTCAGGCGGCGGCTTGCTGCGTCCATTGCTGCCGTTGTGCCGGAGCCACAGGCGGCGCTCGGTCAGGCGACGCTGCTTGGACTGCGGCGGAACATCCCGCAAGACCTGAATGAGGCATTCCGGCGCACGGGAGCAGCGCATCTGCTGGCGATATCTGGGCTGCATGTGGGCATACTGCTCGGCATCAGCCTTGCCGGGTCTGCCGCGCTTCTTGGCAGGAAGCATCATCTTCACCTGATTGCGCCGCTGCTAGTCATCTGGCTGTATATGGCTTGCTGGCGGGCATGTCCCCATCGGCGACGCGGGCTTGCATCATGGGCAGCGTCTATCTTGCTTCGCTGGCATTCGGCAGGCAGCGCGGGTCGCTTGCGCCAATTGGCGTCGCTGCCGCGCTGATGGTCGCCGCGTCGCCATCCATCTTGTACAGCATATCGTTTCAGCTAAGTTTCGCGGCGATAGCAGGCATAGCGGCGTTTTCGGATGTATTCGGGCGCGGACTCAGCGTGCCCATCGAGCACCGAATTGGGTGGCGTTCCACGCTGTACACACCGTTCATTGCAGCAGCAAATATGCTGACCGTGTCTCTTGCCGCAACCATCACCACGCTGCCATTGATTGCTTTTCACTTCGAGCGAGTGTCCACGCTGGGAATACCGGCGTCCGTGCTGACGCTGCCCGTGCTACCGTTTCTCATAGTTGGAAGCGCGGGCGCGGCGCTGGTCGGGCTGGCAAGCACAACGCTTGCGCTGCCGTTCGGCTGGGTGGCATGGGGGGCGGGCGCGTACCTATCAGGAGTGGTCAGGCTTTTGGCAGGACTGCCTGGCGCTTCGGTGGATATTGGCATCGTTGGGCTGCCGGTCGTCATTGCCTTCTATGGCGTACTAATTCTGGCTTACGGCGCGAAAGTGATGTTCCCAGGTACGGTGCGCGGGTTCTTGAGGGGCATGTCCATCAGGCGTAGTCCGACAAGCTCACCACGAGCGGTTGGGAGTTCTCAGCAAGTTGCGAAAATGTCCCGTTTCGGGCGCATCGCCATGTGGCTGATAGCGCCCGCCGCATTTGCGGCGTCGCTGGCGTGGTCGCAGGCGCTTACGAACGACGACCGCCTGCATGTGATGTTCTTCGATGTCGGTCAAGGCGATGCGATATTCATCGAGACACCGGGCGGCAGGCAGGTGGTCGTTGACGGCGGCTCCGACCCTTTGCTGATGACGCGGCTGCTGGGCGAGCGCATGCGGTTCAACGACAGGCACATCGACATCGTGGCCGCAACACACCCGAACAGCGACCACATAGGCGGGTTGGCGCAGGTGTTGGAGCGATACGATGTGGGCGCGGCGCTGGAGCGGCGTATCGAGTATGAAAGCGGCGCATACGAGGCATGGGCGAGATTGGTGGATGCGGAGGAGGCAAAAGGGGCGCGGGTAATTGAGGCGAGCGCGGGGCAGGTCATTACGCTGGACGGCGACGTGCGGATTGAGGCGCTGTGGCCGCCGAGTGAATTGTTGAGCGGCACGGAATCGGACGCCGACAATGCATCGCTGGTTCTGCGGCTGGTGTATGGGGAAGTCAGCATACTTCTGACGGGAGACATCTTCTCCGAGGCGGAACGGGCGCTATTGGCGAGCGGCGCGGCGCTGGACAGCGATGTATTGAAGGTGCCGCATCATGGGAGCGATAGCAGTTCGACGCGGGACTTTCTGAGCGCGGTAAGCCCCGCCGCGGCGGTGATTTCAGTGGGTGAAGGCAATTCATACGGTCATCCGCATGCGAATGTGATGGAGAGGCTGCGGGAGCATGTGGCTGATGGCATGCTGTTTCAGACGGCGGAGCGCGGGACGGTTGAGTTCATCAGTGACGGGGAGAGGCTGTGGGTACGCACGGAGCGGTAGGAAGCGCACTTAATGAATTAGCATGCCTAGCGTCCAAGTATGCGCTCTACGACCAAAGCAAGAGTAGCCGCCGTGGCCATGCCGCCGAGCATCATTCCGACCATCCACTTTACAAGGCGAGTCTCCATCTCAGCGAGGCGAGCCTCCATCTTGGCGATGTCGGCCTTGGTTGCGAATATGTCGCGCGCTTCTTCGTAGGTGATGAATCGATTTTCAGATGTGGTCATGCGTCTAACCTTTATGCGATGAGTAACAAGATGCGATGAGTAACAAGTCTATTTCATGATATTTTCAGAACTACGCATTTACTTCTGTAACGATAAGCATTGTATCATATTTGCCGTGGGCTGCCAGAAGCGTCAGCCGGAAGCGTCAGGTTGAGGGCGACGGTTTCCAGGCGGATCGCAGTTGAGGGAACATCGTCGAGTATGCAGGCGGAGTTCAGTGATATAATCGCCACATTCGGCTGTGACAGACAGACATGACTGACTTCCAATCCCTGAAAACTGATGTCTAATCGGAGGTGCGATATGGCATGGAGCGGCGACCCTGACGGCATTTACAGCGCGCTTGGCGTGAAGCGCATTATCGCGGCGTCTGGCAGCACGACCGCTTACGGCGGCAGCAAGACAAGGCGCGAGATTCTGGAGGCGATGAACAAGGCGTCCGGGATGATGGTGAGTCTGGACGAGCTGAACCGCGCAGCAAGCAGCATAATTGCGGATGCGACGGGCGCGGAGGCGGGCTTCGTATCGAGCGGCGCGGCGGGCGGACTCGTACTGCAAGCGGCCGCGGTCATCGCCGGCTCGGACCCGGCGAAGATGGACAGGCTGCCGGACAGCAGCGGCATGAAAAACGAGATTATCATCCACAAGAGCCATCGTTTCCCTTACGACCAGTGCTACACCTCTGTCGGCGCGAAGTTTGTGGAAATTGGCGACGGCAGGCGCTGCCAGCCGTGGCAGCTTGAGGCGGCGTTCACCGAGAACACGGCGGCAGTCGCGTACCTGTTCTCGCCGTTCATCACACGGCGTTCCATTCCGTTCCCGGAGGTCTGCGAGATAGCGCACAGCCACGGCGTTCCGGTCATCGTTGACGCGGCGTCGATGCTGCCGCCACGCTCCAATCTGCGCCGCTTCACCGCCGAGGGCGCGGACATGGTGATATACAGCGGAGGCAAGGCGGTTCGAGGACCGCAGGGCACGGGCATCTTGTGCGGTCGCGCCGACCTGATAGACGCTGCATTCGCCAATGCCGCGCCGCACCAGTTCATTGGGCGCGGCATGAAAGTCGCCAAAGAAGAGATTATCGGGCTGATGCGCGCCATCCAGATTTTTGTGGACGAGGACGAGGATGCGGAGATGGCGATGTACCGGCGCAAGGCGCAGCAGGTTGTTGACGCGCTCGCGGAGGTTGACGGGCTGCGCGTTTCGCTGGAGCACGACGAGCATAACTATCTCATCCCGCACGCGGTGATGCGCTTCACGAGGGACTGGCGCGGGCCGGGGCGCAACGAGGTGTATCAGTCGATGATCGCGGGGGATCCGCCGATATATCTGCACGACATATTCGATCCGGACGAGCTGGCTGTTGATCCACTCAACCTGGACGACGAAGAGCTGGAGATTGTGATACGGCGGCTGAGCGAGGTGCTGCTGGCCTGATGACGCTACTCGGGTCAGACCAACTGGCTGGTAAGCTAACGAGGACTGGGTTATAAGAACCGATGCGTTCAACTGCAGTTGTAGTCTATTACGCCGCGCAGGAGGACATTCGCCCAAATTTATTTGAAGTTGACATAAGAAGTATATCTAGTGGTTTAATCCATGCCAACTTGGCAATATACTCCACAATTAGGCTTTCGTCAGATTCTTCCTAGCGAGCACTAAGAGGTGAGCATGTTTTGCAGACTGTTTAATGTCAAAGCGTCGTTGTTCGTATTTGTAATCGTCGCGTTCGCAATGGCGGCAATAGCGTGCGGCAGCCAACCGGCCGCGCCCGCGCCAGCCCCTGCTCAGCCCGCTATTGATCCTGCTGAGCTGAGCAAACTTGTGCAGGACGCTGTGAAGCAGTCCGTACCGGAGCAGCCCGAAGTCCCTGCGCCGGTATCTGCGCAGGAAATCCAGAGCATGGTGGAGGCGGCAGTGACCGCTGCGGCACCCGAGGGCGCGAGCGCCGAAGAAATCAGCGCGATGGTGCGGCAGGCGGTAACGGCAGCGGCGCAGCCGGCAGCCCAACCCGGCGCGTCGAAAGCGGACATTGAGGATATTGTCGCCAAAGCAGTAGCTGAATCGGCTCAGAGTCAATCTGGTGTTTCGGCTTCTGAAGTAGAGAAGATCGTTTCAGACGCCATCAAAGGGATACCGGCAGCAGCACCTGCTCCCGCCGCGCCTGCCGCGCCTTCACCCGGTGCAGAGATGGTGAACGATGTTTGGGGCCAATTAGTCGAGAAGCCCCGGTATGGTGGGTCTATTCCGATTGCAACAAACGTCGCTCCAGAGATATTTGACCCTTGGTTCGGCGACTGGATCAGCGTTTACGGCGAATACATCTGGGACGACCTCTGTGTGATGGACTGGTCAATACCCCGTAGTGAACGTGACTTCACCGCCGGGTATAAGGACATGGGCTTTTACACAGGTCACTTAGCTACAAGTTGGGACATTTCCCCAGACCTTCTCAAGTATACGTTCAACCTACGCGATGATGTCCTTTGGCACGATAAAGCACCGCTCGACGGGCGCCTATTCACAGCGGATGATGTTAAATACAGCTGGGACCGAGTCCTGGGTCTCGAGCAATTTGCCGAAGCAGGACCCAGCCCGCATGACTGGCTCCTCAACACGCTGTCCGTCACTTCTATAGAATCCGTCGACGCTCAGACGGTCGTCGTCAATGCAGAAGTCGGTAGCCTTGAGAATATTGGGCGACTTTGCGGTATTGGTGGGCCTTGGACTAACACCTTTGTGCCACCGGAAGTCATTGAACAGCACGGCGACATGAAAAATTGGGAAACTGTCGTTGGGACAGGTCCTTATGAGATTACGGACTTCGTGCCATTGTCGCTAATTGAGTTGACTAAGAATCCCAGCTACTTCCAGACGGACCCTGTCTTTCCGGACCTGGAAAACCAGTTGCCTTACGCTGACGAGATCAAGATCCACGTAATACCGGACGCTGCCGCGAGAGTGGCAGCATTGCGCACAGGCAAGACGGTAATGCAGGGCGGACAGCACCTAAACCTCGACCAGGTGAATAGCCTTAGAAAGACCAATCCTGAACTGGCAGTGGTGAAGATAACCGGCACCTCCAAGTCTGATCCCGCCTTTTATATAGGAGATGCGCCGTTTAACGACAGGAATGTGCGCTGGGCTATGCAGAAGGCCATCAACGTCCCTGAAATAATCGAGTCCTACTATAACGGCGATGCGGACCCCACCCCTTGGGGCTTTGCTCCGTCGCCAGCAATCGGCTACTACACTCCCTTCGAGCAATTGCCAGACGACGTCAAGCAACTCTTCGAATATGACCCTACGGAGGCAGAGAGGCTTCTTGACGCAGCCGGGTATCCTCGTGACGGTGACGGAATAAGGTTTGAGACGAACTGGGACGTATTCCCTCCCTGGGGACATGACATTGACCTTTCATTGATAGTCGCAAGCTATTGGGAGAAGGTCGGCGTTAAGGTTACTATCACGCAGGTTGCGGAAGACTCCGAGATGTCAGAGAGAAGGACTAACGCGGAGTACGGTGGAATGACCAGTTGCGGCTGCCGTCACAAGAACTTTAACCCAATGGTTTCTAATGTTGGTCGGTTTGGCGTGCCGCAGACGTGGTTGAATACTGGGATCAATGATCCCGTTTATCAAGCCATAATCGATGAGGCACAGTCGACAAGTGATCAGGCAGAGCTGCTCAGGCTAGCGACTCAGATGGACGATTACTTTGTTAAGGAAATGTGGACGGTCTGGCTTCCTGTAACCCCTCAATACATGCTGGTTCAGCCGTGGCTGAAAGGTTACAGGGGCGAAGATGGCGGCGGCGATGAGGGCTGGATGACCCATCTGAAGTACACTTGGATCGACCTGAAACTGCAAAATGATTTGGGGCATGACTAACCTTACCAAGTGCTGAGTGAATAGGGCGCCTGGTGTAAATGGACCGAACCTCAGTGGTCCATGCCAGGCGCTTTTTCTCTTGGGGCGGTCGTCCCTCAAGTGGAGGATGGTCTCTGAGCATAGGCGATTGCATCACTATCGGGGAGTGGTTGACAGTCGAAGTCAGGCGGCTCGTACAAAGCCATATTGAGGTGTGCCAGACTGCGGTAGGCGGTGTTGATTGCACCATTGGCGGAGGCTCATTTGGGTAACTATCTGATCAGAAGATTTCTATTGATCATACCCACGATTTTGATGGTGTACACTATTGTCTTTGCTATGACTCACCTGTTGCCAGGCGACATCATAGACTCAATGATACAGCGGGCTCAGAGATCCGGAGGGGAAATCGACCGCGAGGCCATGGAACGCTTCCTCGGATTGGACGCCCCCGTACACATTCAATACCTACGCTCGATCAATGAATTGGTTCTGCACGGTAGCTTAGGCGAGTCCCTGCAGACCGGAGTACCCGTCACGAAGACGATCTTCGAGAGACTCGGAGTGACTCTTGAACTTGGCATCATCGCCTTGGTAATCGCAGTGGCGATCAGCCTGCCAATAGGCATATTCTCGGCAATCAGACAGGACACCGTAGGTGACTATGTAGGGCGTAGTCTATCGATTGTCCTTATAGCTGCGCCGAGTTTTTGGGTGGCGACGCTCATACTGATATATCCCTCCATCTGGTGGGGTTGGTCGCCTCCCATAGAGCTGGTCTCATTCGTTGAAGACCCACTGGCTAATCTAAAGGTGTATATCATCCCGGCGTTCATTCTAGGCATGGCTATGGCTGGTACGACTATGCGGATGACTCGCACTATGATGCTTGAGGTGTTACGGCAGGACTTTATCAGGACTGCCTATTCAAAGGGCTTGAGAGAAAATGTTGTCATCATAAGGCATGCTCTCAAGAACGCGCTGATTCCGGTGGTGACAATAGCTGGAGCGGAGTTACCCGTGCTCATCGGCGGTGCAGTCATCATAGAGCAGATTTTCTCCTTGCCCGGCACAGGACGTCTGATGGTCGATGCGTTGGGTCGAAGGGACTACGCTCTAATCTCCGGCATCAACCTGATCTTTGCGGGCGCGGTAATCGGAGCAAATCTCCTGATTGATATCTCGTACGCCTACTTGGACCCCAGAATCCGCTATAGGTAATGGAATCGAGGAAATGAAACAGCAAATAGACACCTCGGAAATAGGAGACGAAGTCAGGGGATCCAACCGGCTCCGCGCCTTCTTAGGTAGGTTGGCACGCGAGAAGCCGTTGGGGGTAGTGGGCGGTGTGATAGTAGCGCTGTTGCTGTTCTGCGGCACTTTCGCCGACGTTCTGTCTCCCTATGCCATGAACGAAATCAACATAGTCGATAGATTTGACCCACTATCTTGGAAACACCTGCTGGGCGCGGACCAGGCAGGAAGAGATATCCTCACCAGGCTAATTTACGGGGCGCGTGTTTCCATGATAGTTGGACTTGGGGCAACGAGTGTCACGGTGGTGTGCGCCGGAATGATTGGTATCCCATCTGGGTACTTCGGCGGAAAGTTCGACATCACAATGCAGCGATTTGTCGACGCTTGGTTGTCGTTCCCGTCGTTGCTTATCCTGTTAACAATAATGTCGATAGTTGGCCGTGGCATGTTACAGATAGTCTTAGTTATAGGCATACTCAGCGGCATTGGTTGGTCACGGGTAGTAAGAAGCGCGGTTATCGGAATCAAGGTAAATGACTACTTTATAGCTGCCGAAGCAATAGGCAGTCCTACGATCATGACACTCAGGCGACACGTGCTCCCCAATATCATGGCTCCGACTATCGTGATATACAGTGTGAGCGTAGGATGGGCGATCTTGGCTGAGGCCGGTCTCAGCTTTCTTGGGTTCGGCCTCCCTCCCGACGTTCCTAGTTGGGGAGGCATGCTGAGTGGTGAAGGACGCCGGCACATGGAGGTGAAGCCAGCATTGGCACTCTTGCCGGGACTTGCCCTCGTAATTGTCATATATGGCGTGAACATGTTTGGAGATGCGTTGAGAGACTTGCTAGACCCTCGTCTCAGGGGCAGCCGTGAGTAATGAGAGTACCCCTTCAGCGAATGGTTCGCTGAAGGATTTACTTGAATATACTCAGTTGCCGTCAGCGGAGAAAACCGAATGCTGATAGCGGGCGATATTGCGCCTTTTGCACTGATTGGGACTTGACCAATTTCCATGAAAAGCGCACAATTACAAGCGTATAATGCATAGGTGTGCCTGATGGCCTGATACACTAGGTGTTCAGGCTGTTTGTTGCATCATGAAGATGTGAATGATACAAGGCAGAACAGTACGCACAGGCGTTAGGAGAGGAGCGAGATAATGGGTTCCAATGGCAGCAACGGGCATAGCAAATCTTTGGTGTTTGTACAGCTCACAGGAGGCAACGACGCGCTTAATACGGTCGTTCCCATTAACGATGAGCACTATTACAATTTCCGTCCTGCGGTGCAGTTTCAGCCCGAAGAGCTGCTGGAGCTGGACGGCAACATCGGGTTGAACCCGAATATGACTGCAATCAAGAGGCTGTGGGACGAGGGCAAGGTCGCCGTCATCAACGGCATCGGCTACCCGAACCCGAACCGCTCTCACTTCCGCTCGATGGACATCTGGCACACCGCCGAGCCGACGAAGGTCGCCACAGAAGGCTGGCTGGGTCAGCTCACGCGCGACCTCGATCCGCAGGGCGAGAATGTGCTGACGGCCGTCAACTTCGGTCGCGGCCTGCCTCGCGTTCTTTCGGCGCAGGGCGTTCCAGTGGCGTCGGTCGGCGATCTCGCAACATACGGGCTGTATCCGGACATCCGCGACGAGGCTATCCGCAACCAGACGCTGGATATGTTCTCGCAGATGTATGGCGGCTCGGGCAAGGATGCTGTCAAAGAGTTCATCCAGCAGACGGGGCGTGGCGTGATGCAGGGCGCCGATACGCTGGGCACCGCTCCGCGCAACTACTCGTCGAGCATCGAGTATGCCGACACTTCGATAGCGCAGAGCTTGCGGGATGCCGCGCAGGTGATGTTCGGGGACATCGGCACACGCATCTTCTACACGGGTCAGGGCAGCTACGATACGCATGCGGGCGAAGTTCCCATGCATGCGAAGCTCATCGGCGAGCTGTCCAACGCGGTCGGCGACTTCTGGGATGATGTGGAAGAGCATGGCTATGAAAACGACACGGCAATCGTCATCTTCTCCGAGTTCGGGCGGCGCATCAAGGACAACGGTTCCGGCACCGACCACGGCTCAGGAGGCGTGGCGTTCGTCATAGGCGGCGGCGTCAAGGGAGGCCTGTACGGCGACTTCCCGTCGCTCGCGCCCGAGGACCAGCTCGAAGGCGACATGCACTTCAACAACGACTTCCGCGGCGCGTACACGACGCTGCTGGAGGACTGGATGGGCGTGGACGCCAAGCCGATCGTGAATGGATCTTTCGAGAAGCTGGAGTTCATCAAGAAGTAGGGATTACGATCTTGTCCCCCAGCCAATCGCCAAGAGATTGACCGAGGTACATATACTTTAAGCTGCATAGCAATGAGGGTTACCAGAGTGGGAACATTCCGATATCCCGTCGAACTTGGCAATCCTTCGGGAACGCAGTTTGAGCTTGTGAATCCGATGGTGGACACGGGCGCGACATATAGCTTCATGCCCACATCGCTGCTTGAGCGTCTCGAAGTCGAGCCAATGGAAACGGTGGAGTTCACCTTGGCGGGTGGAGGCCGAATTGACCTTGATATTGGACAGACTTGGATACGAGCCCGGGGCAAACAGGCCATAACAATTGTAGTCTTTGGCGACGATGATTCGATGCCCTTACTGGGCGCATATGCACTTGAAGGCTTACGTTTAGCAGTTGACCCATATAACAGGCGTCTGGTGCCAGGTGAAGCTTTCCTACTTTGAGTTTCCACATCTAGGAACGAAAATATAATCAACACCCCCAACTTGGAGGCGAATATGACCACTGCAACGAAATCGGATGTTGGACTTATCAAGCACTTGCTGCGGCGCGCTTCATTCGGCGCTACGCCGGTCGAGCTTGATCATTACGAGGAACTGGGCTATGAGGCTGCGGTCGAGGAGCTGCTTCATCCCGGCGACGCGCAGAATATGCCGGACGACATCATCAAGCGCTATCACACCGACATGCACGAACTGCGCTATGGCAACTCCGCCTCCGCCTACTGGCTCTACCGAATGGTGACCACGAAGGCGCCGACGGAGGAGAAGGTTGCGCTCTTCTGGCACGGCGTATTCGCCACCGGCTACGCAAAGACGAACCAGGCGCGCTCGCTGCTGAACCAGATCGACATGTTCCGCAGGCTGGGACTTGGCAAGCTCGACGACCTGCTGATCGACCTCGCCAAGGACCCGTCGATGATTATCTGGCTGGACAACCAGGAGAATCACGACGGCGCCATCAACGAGAACTGGGGCCGCGAGCTGCTGGAACTCTTCAGCATGGGCATAGGCAACTACACCGAGGACGACATCAAGGAAGCCTCCCGCGCATTCACCGGCTGGACGCTGGGCAACGCGGAGTACATGGCGGTGCGCGCATCGAAGGACTCCATCTGGCCTTATGGCAGAATCGCGTGGCACTTCAACTTCCGCGATGGCGACCATGATGACGGCGAGAAGCAGTTCCTCGGCGAGACAGGCAACTTCAACGGCGACGACATTGTGCGCATTGTTTGCAAGCAGCCCGCGACGGCTCGCTTCATCGCCCGACATCTGTACGACTTCTTCGTAGCTGACGAAGAGCCGGTTTCGCAGTGGCCGTACACCGCGCCGCGCGACCCCGATGCCATCGACGAACTGTCGCAGGCATATTTCGACGGCAACCACGAGATTCGCCACATGCTGCGCGTGCTCTTCAACTCCGACTTCTTCAAAGAGGCGCAGTACGCGCGTGTCAAGTGTCCGGCAGAGCTGGTCGCGGGCACGATGCGGCTCAGCGGCAGCGTTACACGCCCGGACATGGGCATCCTCCCGACTTCGGACCTTTCCGGCTTCATGGGGCAGACGCTGCTCAACCCTCCGTCGGTGGAGGGCTGGCATGAGGGCACGGAGTGGATCAACAGCGGCGCGCTGGTGGAGCGCGTCAACTTCGCCGCCAAGGAGATTAGCGACATCAACGCGCCGGGCGTGCGGCTATTGCTCGACAGACTGGCAGAGCAAAACGGTGGCGAGTACGCGCCGTCTGAGATTGTGGACGCCTGCCTCGACATCATGGGCACCGCCGAGATGGATATTGAGTTGCGCGCGGCGCTCATCGCGCATGTGGGCATGCAGGGCGATATTTCGCTTACGGGCGGGGAGAAGGGAGGCAAGTGTGAGCGGCGTATCTGCGAGTTGCTTGGCCTCATCGCATCGACCACGGAGTACCAGCTAGTATAATAAATACATACGGATGGGCGAGACGATTCATCGTTGCGTCCTGCCCATCCGTTTCATTTCCACCAATTACTGATTGGTGGATGGGATGCCGAAATTGCTGTCCATCAAGTCACCTTGGCAAACCACCTTCGACCAATTTATTGATTCGATTCAACATTCGGCTATTATCGCAGCGCCTTTCATCACAAGAGAACCTGTAGAGCGATTAGAAAGCGGCTTGCGGTTTCCACAGTCGGTACAATTAGACATATTGACTAATTTGAACAGGGATAGCCTCCGTGACGGTTCAGTGGATGCGGGAGCGCTTTCTTGGTTATGCGAGCAAGTACCAGGCGCTGCCGTGCGCCATCTCCGTTATCTTCACGCCAAAGCCTATGTCGCTGACAGGCACACCGCCATTGTTACATCTGCAAATCTCACTGCTGGTGGGATTTGGCGAAATTACGAACTGGGCGTTGCGATTACTGACCCTCAAGCGGTTAGCGACATATCCAATGATTTGCGCGAATACGGCAGTTTCGGTATATCGGTTCCAGCCGACTCTCTGGCTGATCTGGACGACTTGGCGGATAAGGCACGGCAAACTAAGTCTGACATAGACGATATAATGTCAGACACTGGCGCAGAATACGACCATCTACTCAACAACATTGATGCCAAGCTAAGGGAGCTGCGAAACGCTACTGAAGAGTTCCTTGTTAACCCAGAGGCAACTATTACTGCCAAGTTTACAGATGCGTTAAAATATGTCCTGCGTCGGCGCGGCGCCTTGTCCACTATCGAAATATATCCGCTGGTTCAAGAGTTGATGCCTGAGTGGTGCGACGATAACGTTGACCTTATCATTAAGGGGGAAACTTTTCTTGGCGACAATCATTGGAAGCATAGCATGCGCAATGCTCAGCAAATTTTGAAACAACGAGGCGTTATCATATTAGAGAATGAACGCTGGAAGTTGAAGTGACGGAGGGTGATATACGTAATATGACACAGCGAGAGAATAAGAGCGCGCTCGTTGATGTAATTCAATACGATTACTTCCGACCCGATAGAAAAGATGAAGACGTGGTGTATAAGTTTGCACACAGCAATGAGCTCAACGTTATATGCGCTGATGTGCTTAGCCCCCACGTTGTTACTCCAATTGACAAAGATGATCTGCAATTAGCGCTCACAGAATACGTTCAAAGGCGCGACATAAGCCCAGAGGATGAATCCTGTATCCGCGATTGGCTTAATCGTATGCCGGAACACATAGCCATCATAGAAAGACAAGCATAAACACCAATCAATGACTGTCAACGAAATCACGACTTATCTGCTCGCATCATATACGGATAAGAAAAAAGGTGCATCAATGACCACTTCCGCCGCAAAGACGCTGAAGCTCGAATATGTGAAGACGATAGGAATCGTGAACAACGCTCCGGTGGGGCGCGGTTTCGCCAATCCGGTTGACCTCGCGGTACACGCGGATGGGCGCATCTTCGTGCTGAATCGCGGCGCGCCCGTGTTCACGCGCATCGGCGTCACTAACATGACCGACGACTATCTGTACGAGTTCTCTTCGCACGGAAACGGGGAGGGCCAGTTGAGGCTCGCGGCAGGCATCGCGCTGAGCAACGACGGCAGCAGTGTCTATGTCTCGGACGAGTACAACCATCGCATCAGCGCCTTTGACGCGGACAGCGGCGACTTCGTAAGGGCTTGGGGCGCTCTGGGCAGCGAGCCGGGGGAGCTCAACGGTCCATCCGGCATCGCAGTTGACGCCGAGGACAACCTGTACATCACTGACCAGAACAACCATCGCGCGCAGAAGTTCACGCCCGAGGGTCGCCACCTCATCAGCTTCGGCAGCGAGGGCAGCGGCGATGGCGAGATGAACATGCCCTGGGGCATCTGCGTCGCGCCGGACGGCAGCATCTTCGTGGCGGACTGGCGCAATGACCGCATCCAGCAATTCAGCGCGGACGGCGAGTTCATAGCGAAGTTCGGCGAATCAGGCTACGGCGACGGCCAGTTCACACGCCCGGCAGGCGTGGCGGTTGACGCGGACGGCAACATCTATGTCGCGGACTGGGGCAACGAGCGCGTGCAGGTACTAGCCGGGGACGGCAGCCACCTGATGACGCTTCTAGGCGAGGCTACGCTCTCCAAGTGGGCGTATGACTTCCTCGCCGCCAACCCGGACGAGGTTGAGACGCGCAAGATTTCCAACCTAACGCCGGAACTGCCTCCTCACTTCAACACGCGGCACCTGATCTCTTCGCAAATCGAGCCGTACTTCTGGGGACCGGCGTCCGTGAACTTCGACAGCGAGGGGCGGATGTATGTGACGGAGTCGTCGCGGCACCGCATACAGGTGTATCAACGGGATTGACGGGCATTGACATGGACGAATGAGACGGAGGCGAGGTGATATGACTACAAAGTCCATACCGTTGCATGCTATGACGAACGCCCTTCCCATTATAGACCCGCGCGACTTGCCCGGTGAACTCAATCAGATGCCGGATGCTATGTTCCAGAGACCGAACTTCACTGACGCTTTGACTATCTTGGAAAACTATTATAAAGACGATCCGACCGTGTTCGTCGACGGAAACACCGTAGTCTGCTACAATCCCGACAACCTTAACGACAGGGTTTTCCCAGACTGCTATGTCGCCTTCGGTGTGGACGCCGGAGCCATATTCGCGCAGAACGGCTATCTGATATGGCAAGTGGGCAAAGCGCCGGACTTCGCACTGGAGATAGCCTCTCCGTCAACGGCGCGGCGGGACCTCACAGACAAGCGAGACCTGTACGAACGCATCGGCGTCAAGGAATATTGGCGTTTCGATCCGAGCGGCGGCAATTACTACGACGCGTCGCTTGCAGGCGACATACTGGTTGGCGGCGCATACGAGCCAATTGAGCTGGAAGTCAACTCCGACGGTTTGGTGAGCGGTTACAGCGCGCTATTGGGACTGAGTCTGTGCGCGCAAGAAGGCATGCATCCGATCGCCGACAGTGTTCGCATGGACAGGCTGCTATTCTACGATCCCGAAATAGGCAATTATGTCCGCAGCCTTGCTGCAGCCCAAGACGACCTTGCCGCAGCCCAGGCGCACATCCGTGAGTTGGAAGCCGAATTGCGCGGTCGGCAATCCTAATCCTCATCCCCGCTCATACGATACAGCTCCTTGCTGAGGTCTGTTGCCGTCTTGGGGTCGCGGCGGTCGAGCATCCTCAGCGTGGCGCGCGCCATTAGCTGCAGGGTCTTGTCGAGGCGCACGAGCATGCGCTCCAGCCGGAACATGAACCACATAAGCAGCACGCCCGCCAATCCTATGTTGATGAACTGAATCAAGTCGCTAACCAACTTTCAGTCTCCTTTCCCCTAACCTTCCCTTCCCCTCAGAGAGGGTAGGGGTTCCTAAGTCTGATTGAGAACGCAAATCATGCCTGCTGCAATAGCAGCGTCCGCTCCAGATGTTTTCCCGATTGCCCCACTTCGAGCGTGTAGCCTTCCACGAAGAAGTCGCCGTCCACGCCCATGTCCTCGTAATGCACGGCGAGCCGATCTGACAACTTCGTTTGCAGCATCAGAAGCAGATTGGCATCCGAGCCGTTGGGCAGAGTCACACTGAGCGCGGTGCGGGGCGAAGACTTGCGAGCCAATCGCCGCGCGATTGTTGCCTGCGCCGACTGCGCCTCGCGCGTCCAGCGAGCGTCTATGCTGCGAATGCGCTGCCCATAAGTGTTCTGGCTGTTCGTGTCCTCTGCGGTCACCAGCACCGGCGCATTGAAGGTCAAAGCGTTAACGGTGCGCATCCCCAGCCGTGTCAGGTAGCCTGCCGTTGCGCCGAAGCGCACGCGTATCAGGGCGCCCTTGCCGTTGAATAGCCTCGTCGCGGAATATGTAACGGTGAGCTGCGCTGTGATGTCAGCGCCCGTGCCGTCGGGTTGCGTGTTTGCCGCATAGTCGGTGCTCGCCTGCGGACTGAGCTGTCCACCAACGACATCGAAGTCCTTGCTTTCGGCGAGGAACTCGCGCGTCTCGCCCACGTCGAAGCGCGGCGTCTCGCCAAGCGTCCAGGCCGTGCGATGTCCGTGGTTCGCGGCGTCGCGGACTCGCATGAAGACCTTGTTTTCGATGTTGCCCACACCGTCGCTCCACTCCAGGGCGGAGAAGTAGGCATCTGCGCCGTCATTGCGCGCCCTCAGCGTCGCTCTTGCCGCCGAGTGCGGCGCCGCTTCACGGTGACCGCGACTCTCCATGCGCCAGAAGCCATGCCCGTCCACATAGATGAAGCCGTCCTCTTCATCCTGCAGGCGCCGAATCTCATCCGCAGCCTGCACTCCCCAGAGCGGCGGACTCCATAACTGCGGCACAAGTTCTGTGCCCGCATCCAGCCTGCGAATGCTTGCGTCAACGCTCGCATAGTCCAGTATGTCTCTGAGGATTTCATCGGATGTTTGAGGAAATGAGGATGTTGCGTACATGTACAGCGTTACGCTCTCGAGGCGACGCATTTCGTCGTAAGCGCGTATGCGACATTGCCCCGATCCGGGACCCGATCCGGGCTGCGGGTCGATGCTCTCGACATCGCCGTAGAAGAGCGATACCCAGCCTCCGAACTGCTGCCACAGGTGATCGGCTGCGCCATCGCAGTGCAAGCCGTGCCGCGTTGCGTTGCGGTTGAACCCTGAGCGCGCCGCTATCACTTGCTTCTCATCAACAAACACTCGAATAGAGTCGCCGTGCAACTCCGCCTGAATGAACTTCTTGTCTCCCGCGTTCCATTGCAGAGCCGACTCAGCCACCAGTGCATCGCTTCCTTGCTCTACTCTGCGAACCTGCACCGCGTTGGGCATAGCACGCACATACAGAAAGTTGTCGGCGTCCGCATATCGCAGGGTGAGCCCGCCATGCCGCGTCGCATTGCTTCCGCGCGTGAAATCGCAGCCGAACGACACATCCGCAAGGCCGAAGTTCATCGTTGCGATGCGTCGTCCGGAGCGAGCGCCATCCGTCTGCGCGCCGTTAATCTGTGCGCCGCCGGCAGCAATGCGAAAGTCATGGTTGGCATCAGTCCAGCGATACGCCGCGCCGCATTCGGGCGCGTGGTCAGCGAGTCTTGCGCCCGCCATATCGCCGAACTCATCGCACGGGAACGCGGCGCGCAGCCACACCTTGCGTCCCGGCTTGAGCGCGCCGAACAGAGGCGATGCCGTGTTGGGCGGACTGTACTTGTGGTCGAAGTTCGCCAGCCGAATGTGCAGCCGCGCCGGATCAATATACTCGCTTCTCAGATCTCGCATGTGCCGCAGCGACAGACCTAGCGCTGCGGGCGCAATATCGTCGTCAGCGCCCGCGAACTCTCCATCGCCCTGCCAGTCCACCATTAGCTTCCACTTCGCATCGGTCATAATTCACATCCCCTTGTATCCTCTACACCCCGTCCGTCCTGTTGGCAACACCCTCAACTTGCAGCGTCGCCCGCCAGGACACGATCTCCCCACTGCGACTGAGCAGTTCGTAGGACCTCACCCAGCAATCGCCCGTGTAACGCACGCTGTCGCCTGCCAAACCTGCCGGCGCATACTCGAAGGCAGTAGCAGCGGCGTGGCATCGCAGCGCTCCCAACACCGCATCCGCGCCCGCGTCCGGCGTGTCGTCGAACAGTCCACGCAGCGTGAACTGCACCGCCTCCGCGCCCGGCTTGAAGCGCGCTCCCAAGTTGCCAAGAGCCGTTACTTCGTTCAGTGTTCGCCCGCCCGGCAGCCCGCTCACTTCCGTGATGTACGCCGACAGGTCGCGCATCACGCCATCCGTGTCCGCAATGCGAAAGCGCGACCTCTGCCCATCCGTGAACGCCATCCCAAACCTCCCACGCATCCGATACGACTCAACAATCGCCAACAAAAAAGGGACAGACCCAAATCAATCGGGTCTGTCCCTTGCTGGATCCAATATAGATTGTATGTTCGTCTATGTCAAGGGAAAGGTACGAGTGCAAGGCAATACAATAGTTTCCTGTCCTTTTTCTGACGAGAGCCATGCACCAGAAAATATTACGAGGGTTGAATTAAAGTAGTAGCTCCCTTTCTTCCAGATCTCCAAATCTGAACACGATATGATAAGACATATAAAGGAGGGATGGGTTTAACAACCCATCCCTCGCAGGTGTACCCACCCTCATCTATTTTATCTTACAATTCAACCCCGTACTGCATAGGGTCATCCGTCAATTTAGACCATAAGTAGAGCCTTGCAATCAGTATATCCTGACCCTCTACAACATAACCCGCATACCAAACGTCGTTACCTACTTCCACTACTCCCGATTGATTCGGAAAATAATTGACCGAAAACTTGGTAACTTCGTCTGGGAAAGGGTCATCTAGCAAAGCAGCAAATAATTCTACTGCGGACTCCACCTCTGACTCGGTCGCACTGTCTAATGCCCTTCGAGCGTTAATTCCCAGACTAACCCTGAACAAATCGATACTCTCCGCGTTCCGCGTCGATTTCGATTTCCACCACCTCGTCTCGCTCGATCTCCTTCAGACCCTCCGCAACATCCTCAGCCAGCCATTCGGGTCGTAACTGGTCTAATTCTTCCTTCGTCTTGAATCTCGGCTTTCTCCTTGCCTTAGTTGTCATGTCTTCTCCCTGCTTTTATGAACGGGCCGTAGCGGTCTGTACTGTCGTCCGCTCCTCCGCTTACTCCAAACAGGGTGGGTAACTTGAGAAACGCAAGAGGTGTGTTCATTTTCGAGGTCTGGGCCTCGCGCGCACCGTTCACCGCATCCCCTTGCAAATGAATCCAGCTAGACGCAACGTCGTGCGCCTAGCCTGGGTCTCTTGCTACACCTAGTTGCTGAAATTGCCATCCTTCACCTCCTTGCGCTGCTGTGTGTTCGCGCCATCTGTTATGTGTGTTGTCTCGCTCCGGTTACACATACTAAGCGAAGAACTAAGTCTTTGGCAACATCTTACCAATCGCCTCCGCTAGGGTCAAAGCGGGGGAGTACACTCGAAACTGGTAGTTTCAAGGGCTTGCACGGTATCTCGGGGCTGACTCCGGTCTCTGCGACGTAACCCCGTCGCTCTGACTCACGTTCTGCTTCCGTTATGCGGTTGAACCCTCACTTGCGCAGCCTACGCGCCCTTCACATTGACTATCTGGCGGAAGGCGTGGATGACTTCGACGAGGTCCTTAGACTGCTCCATCACGAGGTCGATGTCCTTGTACGCGCCCGGCAGTTCGTCGAGGAACGCTTCGGAGCGGTTGACCTCGATGCCCGTCATCAGTCGGTCGAAGTCGTCCATGGTGAACGAGTCGCGCGCCTTGCGGCGGCTCATGCGGCGACCCGCTCCATGCGGCGCGGTGTTGAACGCCTGCGCGTTGCCCTTCCCGCGCACCACGTAGCTGCGCGTGCCCATCGAACCCGGTATCAGCCCGAGCTGCCCCTCGCGCGCCTCGATCGCGCCCTTGCGCGACACCAGTATGTCCTCGCCGAAGTGATTCTCGCGCTGCGTGAAGTTGTGGTGGCACTGGATACGCTCGACAACCTCGAAGTCGCCGCAGCGATACTGCAGCAGCCTGATGACGCGCTCCATCATCTCCTCACGGTTCAGCAGCGCGAACTCCTGCGCCCACTCCAGATCTGTGATGTAGGCGTCGAATTCAGGCGCGCCTTCCTGCAGGTAGGCGAGGTCGGCATCCGGCAGCTCGACGCCATCGCGCTCCATAAGCCCCTTCGCTACCCTGATGTGATGCGTTGCCAGGCGGTTGCCGACGCCGCGCGAGCCGGAGTGCAGGAACGCCCAGACGCCATCCTCTTCGTCGAGCACAATCTCGATGAAGTGGTTGCCCGAGCCGAGCGAGCCAAGCTGCTTGCGCCAGTTGCGGCCCGTCTTGTCGTAGAAATCCAGCCGCCCCAGTTCTTCCGCTCTGCCTTCCAGCTGCTTGATGCGCGGCTTTGCGGTCTTCTTGACGCTGGCATTGTAGCGCCCGGCGCTGAGCGGTATCTGGCTCTCGATCGCCTTGCGAATGTCGGATAGGTCATCTGGCAGGTCGGATCGGCTCATGCTCGTCTTCACTGCAATCATGCCGCAGCCTATGTCCACGCCCACAGCAGCCGGGATGATCGCTCTCAGCGTGGGGATGCACGAACCCACCGTCGCGCCCAACCCAAAGTGGCAATCGGGCATCACAGCCACATGCTTGAAGATGAACGGCATCTCGGACAGGTTGTGTATCTGTTGCAGCGCCGCTTCCTCGATCTGCTCCTGTGGCACCCAGGAAAGCGCATTGGGGCTTAGTGAATGTGGTGGCATAGCGCGTCCTCTCCCAATTCCAGTTCTTACAGTTCTCGTATTCGCGCTTCGTATTCGCGATAGCAATACTTCATCGTAGCATAAATTTCGGGCACGCCTAATCGACCAAGGCAATACAAGAACAGTAATGGTATTCTCAATGTGTGTTGGCATTGGAAACCAGCATAGCCAGCGACCGCGTGGATTCCCGCCTGCGCGGGAATGACGGGCTGGGAATCAGAAATGTCAACAGAACCTAGTAGGCGGTATTCTCAATGTGTGTTGGCATTGGAAACCAGCATAGTCAGCGACCGCGTGGATTCCCGCCTGCGCGGGAATGACGGGCTGGGAATCAGAAATGTCAACAGAACCTAGTAGGCGGTAATCTCAATGTGTGTTGGCATTGGAAACCAGCATAGCCAGCGACCGCGTGGATTCCCGCCTGCGCGGGAATGACGGGCTGGGAATCAGAAATGTCAACAGAACCTAGTAGGCGGTAATCTCAATGCGTGTTGGCATTGGAAACCAGCATAGTCAGCGACCGCGTGGATTCCCGCCTGCGCGGGAATGACGAGTATGAACACCAACGCATGTTGAGAATACCACAGTAACAGTAAGAGACCCATTACAAAATTGACAATTCGCAAGAACTTTCCTACGATGTTCCAACATCAGTAATTCAACATCTGATGTCGTGGTTCAGGGTAACCCAAAGCCACCATGGGAGGCGGGAATTGGCCACTAAAGAGAGGGAAGAGCAATCACTGGAGCAAACAAGAGATGAACTTGCCAAACTTCGCTCCGATTGGTTCACTGCGGACATTGAGGAGGGCTTCAGGGAGATTGAGCGAGGAGAGTATCGAACAATAGAGATAGATGAGAATACCAAGACGTTCCGAACCATCGAATAGACTCCGTCTATCAGAATCGGCACTGACGGAACTTGAAAAAGCGAACAGATATGAATTAGAAGCCGCCATAGACTTATTTGCTGAAATACTGCGCAACCCTGAACCAGATGAGCAAACTAAATTTCGCGCAGATTATTTCCCTAATAGGTCGGGAGTCATACTCACCAACAATCGATATTGGCGCATGGCATACATGATCGAAAATGATCAAGTCATATCCGTATCCCGCTTATATCTCAAGTCAAATCTCTATCAACCGTAAACTAGGGTGTGTGGACATTCTGAATTTCGAAGCGGTTTGCCGAAGGTTAGCACTGAAAATCGGTGCGTCCAGCGACACCTGCACGGCCCAAGCTCTCTGGATTCCCGCCTGCGCGGGAATGACGGGCTGGAAATCAGAAATGTCAACAGAACCTAATCATAGCCCCCGACTATCGGGGGCTATTTCTTTTGCGAATAAATTTCGTACTGACGCACTACCCAACAAATTCGTCCCATCCAGTCTCCAGATCCCCCCATGATATACTGACCGCATGACAACACTATCACCTATCGACCACGCCACCACTGTTAGACTGCTGGAGCCGCCGAGCGGCGGATGCAGCGTCATTATCGACACCGACGCATGGAACGAGGTTGACGACCAGTTCGCCATCATTCATGCGCTGATGTCGCCGGAGCTGCGCATCGAGACAATTCAGGCGGCGGGCTTTCACGCTGCCGCACGAAACACCAATAGCTTCGAGCACGGCATGGAGCTGAGCTACGAGGAGATTCAGCGCGTTCTGGAACTCTCGCCGGTGAGCTACGACGGGCCCGTGCTTTACGGCTCGCGGCAGACGATGACCGCCACTGGCGGCGAGCCGGCGCCCAGCGATGCCGCCGACAACATCGTCAGCCGGGCGATGCAGGACCGCGACGAAACGCTGTATGTGCTCGCCCTTGGCTCTCTGACGAATGTGGCATCCGCAGTTCTGATGGAGCCGCGCATCCGCGAGCGCATCTGCGTGGTCGCGCTGGGCGGCTGGCCGTACCACGTCGCGGGCTTCCACGACTTCAACTTCATCCAGGACATCAAGGCGGCGCAGGCGGTCTTCGACAGCGGAGTCGCGATGGTGCATGTAACCGGCTTCGGCGTGTCCGAGCTGCTTCGCACGACGCGCTGGGAGATGGCGCAGCAGGTCAAGGGGCGCGGCAGGATCGGCGACTACCTGTTCCAACTATACGAGGACTTTGTGCAGGACTTCGCGGGCCGCAGCAAGCCCATCTGGGACTTGGCTCCGGGAGCGTGGCTGCTGAACTCGGACTGGCTGAAGACCCACATAGAGGGAGCTCCGATGCTGAACGACCACTTGGGATACAGCCGGGACGCGGGCCGCCATCCTATGCGAATCGTTGACTGGCTGAACAGGGACGCAATCTTCAGCGACTTCTTCGAGAAGTTGCATCGCCTTGCTTGATCTCCTCGCACAATAGGCAGGGACGGCGCAGGATAAAATAGGGGAATAATATCCTGTCCGTCCCTTGCGTGAAAATCGGCTTTTAATTGGCCCGAACGGGAACCTCGTCGGTGCGCGCGCCGGTCACCATGTAGATGACGCTCTCCGCGATGTTCGTGGTGCGGTCTGCGATGCGCTCGATGTTGTGCGCCGCCCAAAGCAGGTAGGTCGCGCGGCGAATTACTGTTGGGTCGCCAAGCATGAATGTCAGCAGTTCGCGATAGACTTGCTCGTAGAGCGCGTCTATTACGTCGTCGTCCTGGCGCACCATCATCGAGGAGTCGACATCCCGGTCGACGAAGGCATCAAGGCTGCGCCGCAGCATATCTGACGCCATATCCGCCATTCGCGGGATGTCTATGAGTGGCTTGAGCGGAGGCTCGTCGCCCATCATCAAGGATATCTTGGCGATGCCTTCGGCGTAGTCGCCCATGCGCTCAAGCTCGATGCCGAGGTGAATCACTGTTACGAGCACACGCAGGTCAACCGCCATAGGTTGCTGCGTGGCTATCAGGTCGATGCAGCGCTCTTCTATCTCTTCCTGCTTGTCGTCGATGATGTCATCGTCGCGTACAACTTCCTCGGCCATGATGCGATCGCGATTCCTGAGCGCGACAAGTGAGCGCTGAATCGCCTTTTCCACCATGCTGCCCAGCACGAGCAGGTCATCTTGAAGCGCCTGAAGGTCGTGGTGAAATTCTGCTCTCGGCATCGCGTCAATCCTTGTGAGGACGGTTCGCATCCTCTTGGGCGGCTACCTTGCTGAAGCGTCCGCCTAGCTAAACCGTCCAGTAATATATGCTTCTGTTCGCTCGTCTGTGGGGTTGGTGAACATCTGCTGGGTGGGGGCGAACTCTACCATGTATCCGCAGCGATCTTCATCAACCATCAGGAATGCCGTATCGTCGGATACCCGCGCCGCCTGCTGCATATTGTGCGTTACTATAATGATCGTATAGTTGACCTTCAACTCGCGGATGAGCTCCTCGATGGCGAGCGTTGCGATGGGGTCGAGCGCCGATGCGGGCTCATCCATAAGCACCACTTCCGGCTCTACTGCGATGGCGCGGGCAATGCAGAGGCGCTGCTGCTGACCGCCGGAGAGGTCTAGGGCGCTCGTGTTCAGGCGGTCTTTGACCTCGTCCCACAGCGCAGCTTGGCGCAGGGACTGTTCGATTGCCTCGTCGTAGTTCCCCTGGTAGCCGTTGATCCTCAGTCCAAACGCCACATTGTCATAGATCGACTTTGGGAAGGGGTTCGGCCTCTGGAAGACCATGCCGATGCGCGAGCGTATCTCGGTCGGGTCAACATCCGCGCCGTACAGGTCGTAGCCTTCGAATAGTATCCGCCCGCCGATTTCCGCGCCCGGCACGAGATCGTTCATGCGGTTGAAGCAGCGCAGCATCGTGCTTTTGCCGCACCCGGACGGACCGATGAGCGCGGTAACTTCACGGCGCTTGATGTCCATATTGATGTCGCGCAGCGCGCGGAAGTCGCCGTAGTTGACGCTCACATCCTCGGAATG
Source organism: Phototrophicaceae bacterium (assembly GCA_965223965.1). GTDB lineage: Bacteria > Chloroflexota > Anaerolineae > Aggregatilineales > Phototrophicaceae > JAGWBD01. Next base: position 93,595 of record CBDCXX010000002.1, on the reverse strand, counting down.
CAGGACTATATTGCCGTTGGCGTTATCGGCATTGCTGCCGTTCATGTTATGAACCATCCGATCTCACCTGATGACGGTCTCTCACGATTATTGCCACCGCGTTCATAGAGAGTAGCACAACTAGCAGCACGACGATTGCCGCCGCCGCTATGCCGCGGAACTCGTCCTGCGGTCGCGATGTCCAGTTGAATATCTGTATCGGCAGCACAGTGAATTGTTCCATGGGATGCACAGGAACGAATGTCAGATAGACCAGCGCGCTGATGGCGATGACCGGCGCCGCTTCGCCGAGAGCGCGGGACATTGCCAGTATCGTGCCGGTGAGAATGCCCGGAAGCGCCTGGGGCAGCACGATGCCCTTTACTACCTGCCACTTCTCCGCGCCGAGCGCGTAGCCCGCTTGCCTGTAGGTGTCAGGCACAGCGCGAATCGCTTCGCGCGACGCTAATATCACAATTGGCATCACAAGCAGAGCCATCGTCATCGCGCCCGCCAGCAGCACCCGCTCCCCTTGGAACATCCACTGTACGAAGAGCGTCAGTCCCAGCAGTCCATAGACGATTGACGGCACGCCTGCGAGATTGGATAGATTGATTTCGATGAAGCCGGTCAGGCGGCTCTGCACCGCGTACTCCTCAAGGTAAATGGCTGCGCCCACTCCGATAGGAATGGCGAACATACCCGTCAGTCCCATCAGCCACACGCTGCCCCATAGGGCAGACTTCAGGCCTGCCTCTTCGGGGTGGCGCGAAGGGTACGAATTCAGGAAGTTCCAGTTGAGCCAAGGCGCGGCCTCGGCGATTATCTGAGTCAGCAGCGCCAACAACCCGACAATGCCCGCCATTGTAGCGAGCAGGAACAGAACATAGATTGCATTACCCATGTTCTTGCGCATAGACAGGCGTGGCTTGAACAAGGCTGCCGGTTGCTGCATTAGTATTTCTCCCGCCATCGCTTGACGATGAAGTGGCCCATCAGATTCATCGCCAGCGTAATCAAGAACAGAAGCAGACCCACCGCGAAGATGGTGTTGTACTCAAGTGAGCCGCGCGGCGTTTCGCCGAGGCTGAGCTGCACGATGAATGCGGTCATCGTCTGTATGCTTTCGAGTGGATTGAGCGTTAGGTTCGGCGTCGCGCCCGCAGCGATAGTGACGAGCATCGTTTCGCCAATGGCGCGAGATATGGCAATAATGAAAGACGCGACGATACCGGACAGCGCGGCAGGCAGCACCACGCGCAGGCTCACTTCAACGCGAGTCGCGCCGAGCGCATAAGCGCCGTTACGCAGTGAGTTAGGCACCGCGCTCATAGCGTCCTCGCTCAGCGACGACACCATCGGGATTATCATAACGCCCATCACGATTCCGGCGCTCAGTGCGTTGAACACCAGCATCTCGGGGAATAAGATCTTCAGCAGTGGGGTTACGAAAGTGAGCGCGAAGTAGCCGTACACGACAGTGGGAATGCCCGCCAGGATTTCAAGGACAGGCTTCACGATGCGGCGCACCTTGTTCGGCGCGTACTCTGACAGGAAGATCGCCGCCGCCAAACCGATGGGAAGCGCGACCATCGCCGCAATTGCCGCAATGAGCAGCGTGCCCCCGACCAGCGGCAGCACACCATAGGCGCGGGGCTTCAGTATCGGCGTCCAGCGGGTTCCGGTGAGGAAGTCCCATACCGAGACCTCCATGAAGAAGCCGAGCGCCTGCGACACCAGTGTGAAGATGATGCCGAGAGTAGTGAGGATAGAAATCAGAGCGCAGCCGAAGAATATCCAGCGTACTATTCTGCCTTCAAGGGAATTGCCTCTCCTACGCCGCATGCGCGGCAACTCCACGCGGGATGACGAGGCAGCTTCCACACTCTCTTGGGGCTGACCTATTGTTCTTTCCATACACGAACAACGATACTCCGCAATGTTTAAGCATCAGTGAACGGATTTTTAACATTCCATTAATGAAGGCGGTTCGTTGTCACCCCTCTGAAGACAGGGGCAGGAATCGATGCAATTGGCTACGACGCGTGGGGTGGTTGATGAGAAATACATTGTGCTGTATGATTATATCCGTACAAACTTATCCGCGCAATGAGGAAGGGATATGCCTAGACTGGATGTACGACTTGATGCTGAGCGGAGGCGACGGCTAGAAGAACTTGTCGCAGAGCGGGGTATGCCAATCTCCGAGGTAGTGCGCCGATTGATAGATGACGCCTATGAAGATGTCATGCGTAGGCGTCGTATGGAAGCCGTCGAAAGATTGGTCTAATCTGAATGTAGAACATCTTCCAGATGCTGCCACGCTCTCGCGTGAGTTGGAGAAGGCACATGAGCCCGGCGGTATTCATTGATACTAACATTCCCATCTACGCCTCCGGCAGAGAACATCTCTACAAAGAACCCTGCGCTCGTGTTCTGACAATTGTCGCCGAGTCGCCGTTCGCGTTCGTGACTAATGTCGAAGTTCTACAGGAACTTGTGCATCACTACCTTACTTCAAGGCGATGGGAGCTTGGCAGGCATGTGGTTCGCTCCTTCGCAGAGGTCATGCATGACCGCATCGAACCCATCTACGAGGAGGACATACTTCTCGCGGTGCGCCTGGCAGACCATCACCCTCACGTCAGCACACGAGACCTCGTGCATGCAGCAGTAATGCAGCGATTGGGGGCAGAACTGCATTATATCCGCGGATACTGACTTCGACAGACTGCCGGGGATTACTCGGCTGGACCCTTCCGATGTAGCGGAATGGGGAAATTCTGTGGCGCTTGGAGAGAACCTCTAGCCGGTATTCTCAGTATGCGTTGGTTTCCAAATCGTCATTCCCGCGCTCGCTGACTATGCTGGTTTCCAAATACCAACACACATTGAGAATGCCACTATTCAAGGGGCGTTGACAAAGGCGCTCTATCATACCGATAATGAAAATACACTCGAAATACCTCAGTGAGTGTTAGGGAAGATTTGATGGCAAGCGAACAAGAACGAATCTCAAGCGTAGAAACCGCAATCGAATACCTTACACAAGGGCAGATCGACATGCGTCAAGACGCGCGCGCCATGAGCGCCAAGATTGACCTTGTACTCTACGCAATCTTGGGCGTCGGAGGCGCAATCTTAACAGCCTTGGTGATAGGCATTGCGCGCGAGTTGTTCTAATCGCCTTCAAAGCCGTTCTCGGACCGCTCAAATATATTTCGGAAGGCTTAGTGCCGCAGCACGCTGAAACTGAAGGCGCTGCCCCTGCCCTCCTCGCTCTCCACGCTGACTTCGCCTCCGTGCGCCTGCACAATCTGCCGCACTATCGCAAGCCCCAATCCGCTGCCCCCGTCGCGGCGCGCGCGGTCAACCTTGTAGAAACGCTCGAACACATGCGGCAGGTGCTCATGCGCTATGCCCGCGCCGGTGTCCCGCACACGCACATAGTGCATGCCTTCTCCTGCTTCGATGGACACTTCGACGCTGCCCGCTTCCGTGTTTTTCAGCGCGTTGTCCAGCAGATTCACCAGCGCCTGCCGCAGCTTGCCGTAATCCCCCAGCGCGATTGCCGGCGACTGTGGCAAAAAGGCGCGAAAATCCACGCCGTTCGCCCTGTCTCGATACTCAGACACGACCTCGGACACCAGCTCAGACAGGTTGAGCGGCGTCAGGCTGGGCTGTTGCTGTCCGCTCTCAAGGCGCGAGAGTTCCAGAAGGTCCTCGACCATAGCATTCATTCGGTCAACCTCGCGGTTGATGCGGCTCAGGAAGTCGCGCGCCGCGCGTCCGTCATCCAGCGCGCCGTCATCCAGAGTCTCTACCATAGCCTTCACTGACGCCAGAGGGCTGCGAAGCTCATGGGAGACATTTGTGACAAATTCGCGCAAGGTATTTTCCACTTGCCGGTCGGTAGTCAGGTCGTGCAATGTAAGCAGGATACCGCTGGTACCCCCACCACCGAGTGGGGTCGCTATGGCATTCAGGAAGCGTCGCTGCGTCAGCAGTTCGACCTCAGCCTGTTGCAATCGTCCGGAGCTAAGCGACAAGGCGGCCACTTGCTGAATCTCGTGGTCGCGCAGCGCCTCGACGAGACGCGCGCCTACTGCATCTCCGGCGCCCACTCCCAGCATCCACTCTGCGGCGCTGTTCATCAATGTAATCCTGCCGTCCGCCTCTATCACCATCACACCGTCTTCCATTGTATCCAGCATCGCCGTCAGCTTGCTGCTTTCCGCCGACATGTCGCTCAGCATACTCCGAATGGTGTCTGCCATGCTGTTGAACGCCACAGCGAGTTCCTGCGTCTCATCGGAGGACGCAGCAGCTACACGATGTCCGAGGTCTCCTTGCGCGAACCGATTCGCTCCCTCTGCCACAGCGCGCACGGAGCGTGATGTGCGGCGAAACAGGAAGTATCCGGCGCCGACGGACAGCAGGCCTACTAGCGCTGCGGCAACGGCTATGCTGACGATGATGCGGTTGATGTCGGGCTGCACTTGCGAGGACGGAACTGCAACCCGCGCCGCGCCGACAACGCCGCCTGTGCCTACTGAGGTTGCAATCGGCACTACGGCATACAACATTTCTTCGTCGAAGCTACCGTCAAGGGGCGAGCCGATGCCAACACTGCTGGCGCTGTCCTGTGATAGTACGGCGCGCACCTCGCTGCGTCCAAGCTGTGATGGAAGTTGCGAAGGCGATTGCAGGCTGTCCGCGACAACTCTGCCATCGGCCCCTATGAGGGTAACTCTCGCGCTCGCAATCTGCCCGATACTCGATATAAAGGCTTGCAATTCGACTTCCGCCTGCTCGGTGAAAGCAATTGGAATAATGGTCCCTTTCTCGCTCACACTGTCGCTCACTAAGCGAGCCTGTTTGTCCAGGCTGGCTTGCAAGTTGGCGATGTATGTATCGCGCACGAAACTTACGAGATACAGGCTTACGATGCCCAGGCTCAGGAAAATAAGCGCAGTATAAGCTAGGGCGATGCGCCAGTGGAGCGATCGGGGCAGCCTCATCCGTCGAAGCGGTATCCTACGCCGCGGATCGTAACGATTCTGACGGGCTTGCTCGGTTCAGGCTCTATCTTCTCGCGCAGCCAGCGGATATGCACATCAACGGTGCGGCTGTCGCCATAGTAGTCGTGCCCCCAGAGGCGTTCGAGAATCTGATCGCGGGTGAAGGCGCGTGCGCGATTCTTGGCGAGCAACGTAAGCAGGTCGAACTCTCGCGGCTTGAGTTCCAGCCGCAAGCCGCCTCGTCGCACCATGTGGCTGGTGCTGTCGATTTCGAGGTCGCCTGCGCGCAGGATGTCCACATCGACGGCGTCTCCGCCCGAGGATGCGGAGCGCGCGGAGCGGCGCAGCATGTTGCGCGCGCGCGCCATCAGTTCGCGGATGCTGAACGGCTTGGTAACATAGTCGTCCGCGCCTAGTTCCAGTCCCACGACGCGGTCAATCTCCTCGCCGCGCGCCGTGAGCATCATGATGGGCACATCGCTTTCACGGCGAAGGATGCGGCACACCTCGAAGCCGTCAAGCTGCGGCAGCATCACATCGAGAATCACTAGATCAGGACGTGTGGAGCGCGCCGCATTAAGAGCCTGTTCGCCGTCAATCGCCGTTTCCACAGCGTAGCCCTCGCGCTCCAAACTATATCTGAGCGCTTCAAGCAGGTTCTCTTCGTCCTCAACGACAAGCACGGTAGTCATGGTGTCAGTATGTCAGCATTTCGGCATGTCAGTCAATAACCCGTCCGAATTTTCCATTCTACTGACTTTTAAGCGCCGACGGCCTACACCTGAGCGGCAAGTCGGCGCTCTAGTTCCAGCCCGGCTGCAAGCGGCATGTCCATGCCCTCAAGGATGGCGCGCTTGGCGAGCGCGAGCGCAGTGGGATTGAGAGCGGCAAGACGATGAGCGACCTTATCCGCCTCATTCATCAGCGCATCGGCTGGCACAACATTATGCGCCAGTCCTATGCGCCTCGCCTCCTCCGCTCCGACGCGCCTGTTGGACAGCGCCATTTCAAGTGCCCTGCTCGCGCCAACGACGCGGCGCAGCGTCTGCGTTCCGCCCGCGGCGGGTATCATGCCAAGCGCAACTTCCGGCATGGCGAACTGCGCGTCATCGGCGGCAATCCTGATGTCGCAGAGGCAGGCAATCTCCACCCCGGAGCCGATTACATAGCCGCGCATCGCGGCAATCAGAGGTTTTCGCAGCGACAGAAACAGGCCCCATATATCGCGCTCCCACCGCACCTGCCGCGCGATGACCTGCGAGGGCGCAGCGCCGAACTCCGTCAGGTCCGCGCCGGCGCAGAACGCGCGTGCGCCCGCGCCGCTAATCACCGCCACGCGCACATCCGGGTCGTCGCGCACCGCCTCCAGCGTGAAGAACAGTTCATCGCGCATCTGCACATTGTAGGCGTTCATCACCCTCGGACGGTTCAGCACAATATGCGCCACCGCGCCGCTCTTGCTGTACAACACCACAGGCTCTACCATAGCCCTAATCTAACATATTCTGTGTGCCTATCGTGGCTATATCTCTGAAATCGGATCAACAAGGAGAGTGGAATGAACATCGGATTCATCGGACTTGGCAACATGGGCGGCGGCATGGCGGCGAATGTTCTGCGAGCCGGACATGACCTGACAGTGCATGACCTGCGGCGCGAGGCGGCGACTCCGCTGCTGGAGGCGGGCGCATCGTGGGCAGACACGCCCGCAGAACTCGCCGCCGCTTGCGACATCGTGCTCACATCGCTGCCGGGTCCACGCGAAGTCGAAGCAATCGCGCTCGGAGAGGGCGGTATTTTAGAAGGCATGGGCGAGGGCATGGGGGAGAGCGGCACGGAAGGCAAGGTCTATATCGACCTCAGCACAAGCTCGCCCACGCTCATTCGCAGCATCGCTGATGAATTCGCGGCGAAAGGCGTCAGCGTCCTGGACGCGCCTGTGAGCGGCGGGCCGGTCGGCGCCCGCACCGGCAGGCTTGCGGTTATGGTCGGTGGCGACCGTGAAGTGTACGAGCGAGTCAAGCCCGCGCTTGACGCCATTGGCGACAAGGTTAGCTACATCGGGCCCATAGGTTCCGGCAGCATCGCCAAGCTGATGCACAACTGCATCGGCTACGGCTTGCAGACCATCGTAGCCGAATGCCTCACGCTCGGCGTCAAGGCGGGCGTGGACCCGGAGCCGCTCTTTGAGGCAATCTCCAACGGCTCGGTCGGTCGCGGCAGCTCGTTCGCAAACACATACCCGAACACATTCCTCGCGGGCAACTTTGACCCGCCCAGCTTCGCGCTGCGTCTCGCACACAAGGACGTCAGCCTTGCGCTTGAACTCGGCCGCGAGTACGGCGTTCCCATGAGCGTCGGCAACATCGCGCACCAAGAGCTGACCGCAGCCCTCAACCGCGGCTGGGCAGACCTGGACTCCCGCGTGGCGATGCGCCTGCAAGAAGAACGCGCCGGCAATGTAGAGGTGCGGATAGCCAAGCCGGACGCGGACGCGCTGGAGGCGTAGTGCTCATTTCGGTGAATTCAACAGGAAACAAAAACGAAATGAACGCGAAATGAAATGGAAATAAAACCCGCGAAAATGTACAATTCAAGTACGAATTTGTGAAATGAGCCAGAAATGAAGCCGAAATGAACTTGAAATGACATCCGAAAATGTCAGGCGATACATCATCCCTCACCACTGGATACGCTACGATCCATCAGCTGTGTTCAATCTTCTAGTTGAGGCGAAAACTGCCGCAGCCGTCCTGCGGCAAATGCCTTACTTGCACCAATGGATTGAGCAAGCTCACGAGGAACAACTGCGGCTGGAAGCAGCGGGAACTTCGCGCATAGAAGGCGCTGAGTTCACTCAACGCGAACAGGACGAGGTATTTTCCTCGGCATCACCCCAGCAATCTGGTCTTACCCATTCCCAGCGACAGTTGAAATGTGCTGATGCCACCTATCGCTGGTTGCAAACGCAACCTGCGGAACGCCCTGTAACTTCCGAGTTCATCAGGGAGATCCATCAACGAATTGTAGCCGGCTGCGACGATGACCACTGTGAACCAGGGGCATTGCGTCCCGACGGATGGAATGTAACATTCGGAACGCCAACTTGTCGGGGCGCTGGAGGTGGCAGCGAGTGCCAGACTGCCTTCCACGGCTTATGTTTGGCTATTGCAGGCTCATTCGGCCAGCACGACCCGATTATCCAAGCCGTTGCTGTACATTACCACATCGGCGCAATGCATCCTTTCGGAAATGGCAACGGTCGCACTGCGCGCGCGCTTGAGGCATTTATGCTACGGCGCGCTGATGTCAACGATGTGGTTATGGTCAGCCTCTCGAACTATTACTACGAACATAAGGACGAGTATCTGGCATCGCTATATCAGTCGCGGCAGAACGGGCATAATATCACGCCGTTTTTGTTGTTTGCGCTCAGAGCAATAATCGACAGATGCAACTCGCTGACTGATGAAATCGCTGAAAACCATCGTCGCATCTTGTTCCGCGAGTTCGCTCGGTCACTTTTCGGCCAGTTGCGTAGTCCGCGCCGCCGGGTTTTAGTAGAACGACAGCTTCAAATCTTGGATATTTTAATAGACGGTGGTTCGATTACATATGCGACTTTGTTTCCACATTATAAAGACCTCAAATATCCTGAGAGAGCGGCGTTTAGAGATGTACTTGGGTTATCGGAACTAGGGGCTATCCTCATTGATGACCAGGGAAACTTCACACTCAACCTAGACTGGCCGCAGCGATTCTCAGAGTCGGAATTGCTCGAACGCTACGAGAAAATGCCGTCCGCGGTATCAACTACTCATCCGGCGATGGCTGAACTGCGCCGACTGCTAGGAAGACGCTGAAGCCCTCGCCAAACCCCGCTTGACACGCCGCGAAAGCCGCAAGTATCATCCTGCGCATGCCAGACGCCGCCCACGCATCAGACCTAGACATCCCCGCGCTTGAAAGCGCGCTCTCGCGCCGCATCATCGGCCGTCGTATCCATCACTACGACATCATCGGCTCTACGATGGACGAGGCGCGGCGGCTTGCGGCAGAGGGCATGCCGGAAGGCACGGTGGTCATCGCCGAGGAGCAGACGGCAGGCAGGGGGCGCTTCAACCGCCCATGGGTGTCGCCGCGCGGCGAAAACCTGTCCTTCTCGGTCATTCTGACTCCTACTGCGAAGCAGTTGCCGTACATGAATATGGCCGCGACGCTTGCCGTTGCGCGCACGGTTGCCGACACTGCGGATCTGAAGCCCACCATCAAGTGGCCCAACGACGTGCGCGTGGGCGGGCTGAAGATATCAGGCATCCTCATCGAGACTGCCATCGAGGACGAGGACTCCGTTTGCGCCATCATAGGCATCGGCGTCAATGTCAACTTCGATCCCTCACTCTACGCCGAGATCGCCGGCATCTCGACCAGCCTCTACCGTGAAACCGGGCAGCGTCGCAACCGAACGCCGGTGCTCCAGACATTGCTGGAACACTTCGATGACGCTTACACAGCAGTTCGTTCAGGTATGTCTCTGACCACCGACTGGTCGGAAATGCTGGACACGCTGGGCCGCGCGATAAGCCTGCGCTCGCAGCACGAGGTCATCGAAGGCGTCGCAGAGTCCGTGGACGAGCAGGGCAACCTGCTGGTGCGCCTGTCAGACGGCAGCCTGCACACCGCCACGGCGGGTGAGGTCACATCGCAGGTGTGAGCGAGTTCCAATGCCAGGTGATATGCTAGATGAGGTTGGCTTTAAGCGCCTGCCCGGACAAAGTGGTGGCGACAAGCCGTGTATGAGGGGCCCCGCAATGAAACTCCACATCAAGAACTTCCGCTCCATAAAGCAGTTGGACCTGGAACTTGCGCCTATCACCGTGCTATACGGTCATAACGGCACAGGCAAGTCCAGCGCGCTATATGCGCCGCTGACGCTGAAGAATATAGTTAACAATCCTATTCAACATATTCAAGAGTTCTTCAACTATGGATTTACCAGTTTGGGGGCGTTTGAAGAGGTTGTCTTCGACCACAATACGAACAATGAATTGGAGTTAGGCATAACAATAGAATCTCCTAATGAGAATTCAGGCACCAATGGCTTTGTTATTGAGACGGAGATAGACTATAGGATTGCTTGTCTGAACGATGCTTCTGGCTCTTTTCGAATCGGAATCACAGAAGAGAACCGAGATGTTCCTGAGTTCAGTAAAGATATGCTGAGGGCGATGCTGCCAGTCAACTACCTTGACAAAAGAAGAAATCACGAATTATTTGGCGTGAGTCAGTCCGATAAAATCTTCCAATGGAACGGCATAAGTACCGAAGACATTACACCCTCGCCTTATGATGATGAGGCACGGCTACCGCCTGACCTAGAGTATGTATCAGAGACAGCAATCGAAATGCTGAACCTGCCCTCAGCAGAGTTACGAGGGGTAAGTTTTGTTCCACTAGGTAGGGGATTTTTTCAACCTTGGTACTCTCTGGGTAATCAGGGGCATGGCGAATATACCCCTCCTATCGAACGAGAAGTAACCGACCTGCTTGCTACTAATAGGCATCTTGAATATGCAGTTAACCAGCACATGGAAATGATACTGAACAGGAATTTTCATATCAGGGCAGATATAGGTTCAAGCTCCAATCAATTTTCCCTGGACTCGATAGACAGAAAGACTGGGCTAGGCGCGTCGCTAGTGAACGAAGGTTTTGGCGTCAACCAACTGGTGTATATGCTTGCGAAGGCGCTTCACCCCGATGCAGGCGTCGTGTGCATCGAAGAGCCGGAAATCCATCTTCACCCCTCTGCCATTCGGAGGCTGGCGCGGGCGTTGGCAGATATAGTGGGAGAAAATGGCGACAAGCGCCTGATAATCTCGACCCACAGCGAGCAGTTCGTCATGTCTCTATTGGCGCTTGTTGCCGAGGGCATACACTCCCCGGACGACTTGGCCATGTATCTGGTTACCAAGGAAGGAAAAGAGTCCAAGTTCCAGCGTCAGCAAGTGAACGAAAACGGGCAAGTCGAAGGCGGCCTTGCAAGCTTCATAGAGGGCGAGCTTGAAGATATGAAAGCTTTTCTTGGAGTGTAGATGTTGGATGACTCGCCTACTAAACTGCTGGTCATAAACGAGTGGTTGTTTCAAGACATTAAAGGTGAGAACGGTCAACCCAAGAGACAGGAAACTGCCAGATTCCTTACCCAGTTCGCGCAAGGGCGAGACAAGTTAGCCGCCCTGAACGGCAAACCATGGATGACAAAAGCTTATGAACTCATGACACATAGCGCCCCTGATATACGGCGGTTAAGCAAGCTTGTACGGAGCTTGATAATTGACCCGAGCAAGTGCGTAATTCTGCAACCCGACGATGTTACGGACGCCACGCCCCAAGACGCAATCGCCGCCGCTCCCGAAGAGGATGTATATCTGATCCAGACATATTACTCAGCGGGCGCGGACCTGCTGATTACCACCGACAAAGGCTTGCTTGAAGCCTTTGAATCCCGACAAGAAGTCCAAGTCATTCACAGAGACGACTTCTTAAATGACTATATGAACTCATAAGAAATACCCCTTCCAAACCCAAGGAGAACACAAGATGCTTGAAAAACTCAGTCTGGACGGCAAGACCATCGTTATCACGGGCGGCGGCACGGGGCTGGGACGCGAGATGTCGGTTGCGATGGCGAAGGCGGGCGCGGACATGGTGATTGCCTCGCGACGCATGGGGCCAATCGAGGAGACCGCCGAAGCAGTGCGCGAGGTCGGCAGGCGCGCCATCGCCGTATCCACCGATGTCACCGACTCGGCGCAGGTCAACCAACTCTTCGAGCGCGCAATCGATGAGTTCGGCAAGGTTGACGCGCTCTTCAACAACGCGGGCATCGTGCGCGGTCAAGGCTCCATCCCGATATGGGACATCAGCGACGAGGAGTGGCGCATCGGCATCGACACGAACCTCACCGGCGCATTCTACTGCTCGCGCGCAATCGCAAAGCACATGATTGAGCGCGGCGGCGGCAAGATTGTGAATGTGTCGTCTGGCTTCGGATTTCGAGGCGGGCGCGACAATTATATGTACACCTGCGGCAAGGGCGGCATCGCGCAGCTCACCCGCACCATCACCACGAGCATGAGCCGCTTCGGTATCACTTGCACCTGCATCGTGCCGGGCTACATCCCGACCGAGGGCACGGCCGAATCGAACGATACGCTGCCTCGTGGAGGCTTCATCCCGATGGGGCGTGTTGGCAGACCCCATGAGATGGGACCGCTCGCCGTGTATCTCGCTTCCGACGCCTCCGACTACATGAACGGCGAGATGTTCGTCATCGACGGCGGCGGACTGGCAGGCGGCTACGCGCCCACAGGCTACGCGCCCGAGATACCGTTGGAGGTGTAGCGCTCAGTTGTCAGTGCTCAGTTGTCAGTTCGTACCTGCAAACTGCGGTGCGTAACTATGGCAACTGACGCGATTAGGTGGACTGAACACTGATAACTGAAAACTTACGACTAAAGGAGAAAGAATTGCCCATACCTGAAGAATGGAACCTGAGCGGCAAGTCCGCAATCATCACTGCCGACCGGCGCGGCTGGACGCCCTTTCTCGCGGCTGCGCTCGCCGAAGCAGGCGCCGATGTCGCAATCGCAGGCTCGGCGCGCTCCGACGCAGCAGACGCCGCCAAAGCCGTCGAGGAACAGGGACGCCGCGCGCTTAACATCACAACCGACATTACAGACGCCGACGATGTGGAGGCTATGACGCAGCGCGTCGTGGACGAGTTCGGCAAGGTGGACATTCTGGTCAATAACGCGAGCGCAGTGTTCGGCAAGCCCTTCGAGGATGTGCTTGAATCCGAGTGGCAGACGCTGATGGACTTCAATGTGAAGTCCATGTACCTGTGTAGTCAGGCTGTCGGCAGGCGGATGCTGGCGCAGGAAAGCGGACACATCGTGAATATCGGCTCCGGCCTTGCGGTGCGCGGGCTGTGGAACTCCGTGGCTGCATGCGCCGCCGCAGGCGCGGTTCATCAGATTACAATGGCGCTCGCGCTGGAATGGTCGCGGCGCGGCATCCGCGTCAACGGCATCGGCGCAGGCTGGATTACGACCGAAGAGCCGACCGAAGAGTCGCAGCGCGAACTTCTCGTGCGCTACCTGCCCGCTCGCCGCAAAGGACATCCGACCGACCTGTGCGGACTGCTCGTCTATCTGGCGTCGGACTCCTGCGACTTCGTTACGGGGCAGACAATCTTCATAGACGGCGGCGCGCTGGCGCACGCGTAGCATCCACATGGAACTCGACATTCGCGTACAGTCCCGCGCAAGCCGCAATGCAGTGGAGATTGACGGCGAGCGCATAACGGTGCGCGTCACTGCGGCGCCGGAATCCGGCAAGGCAAACGATGCGGTGGCGTCGCTGCTGGCGAAGCGTCTTGGCGTTCCCAAGCGAAGCGCGCAAATCGCGCGTGGTCACAAGTCGCGTGACAAGCGCATTCGCATAGATGGAATGTCGGCATCGGAAGTGCTGAAAGCCCTTCAGACAGAACTCTACTAATTGTGTATAATCGGACTAAGATAGACAGTAAAACGGTCAAGGAATTGCTATGACTACTGAAACGCAGCAAGGTCAGCAGATTGACGCCGCCGAAGTGTGGCGCGCAATTGGGCGGCTGGAAGGTAGGATGGATGGCCTCGAAAATGCGGTCAATCACCTGTCGGAGCGCGTTGACCGCCTGTTCTACCTGATTCTCGGCATCGGCATCGCAACGATTGCATCCGTTTGGGCGAGCAACCTGTTCGGCGGCTGAAGCCGAGCAAAATCGAACTCGGCAGGCGCTTCAAGAACCCTTGACCAAACTCTGCAACACACGCTGGAGAATCATCATCACGATAAGCGCCACCATCGGCGACAGGTCAATCATACCCATCGACGGCAGCACACGGCGTATCGGCTTCAGGATAGGCTCCGTTATCCCATAGATTAGCACGACAATAGGATTCTCAGGAGACAGGTTAAGCCACGAGAGAATAACGCGCCCCAGTATCGCCGCCCAAAGCACATAGAACAGAACGTTAATGAATGTACCCAGATACTGCGTCATTACTTCTTCCCTAGTTCTTCCGACTTGTCGAATGCCGCGATAACGCCATCAAATATGGCAGCGCGGAAACCGCCGCTCTCCATCGCTCGAAGCGCCGCTATCGTCGTACCTCCCGGCGAGGTTACCATATCCTTAAGTTCGGCCGGATGCCGCCCGGTCTCCTGCACAAGCTGAGCGCTGCCCAGAACGGTCTGCAAGGCAAGCCTGCGCGCCATGTCGCGCGCCATGCCCAGATAGACACTGGCGCGCACCTGGAACTCGTAAGTATCGCCGTTCGTGAGTCCCGCCGCAGTGAATTCCGTTTCGGTCGTGTTTGCGCCAAGCCAGTCCTCGCTGCCTGTGCGCCAGCGCAGCCGATACCCGGTCACGACCGATCCGCCGTCGGCGGCGGGCTCTTGCCAGCTGGCCGCCACGCTCGTGTCGCCAGCAGTCAGGTCAAGCGAGCGGGGCTGCGATGGCACCGTCCGCGGTGTGGCGGTTATCTGTTCACTCCAGCCGCTGTCGCCCTCGCTGTTGCTGGCGCGCACCTGGATGTCGTAGGACGTGCCGTTATCGAGAGACGTCAGCGTGTGACTTGTGCCCGTAGCGGCGACTTCCACCCACGTCAGGTAGGGCGTAGACTGGCGGCGTATGGAATAGCCGGTGATTGACGCGCCGCCGTCGGACAGGGGCGGGTCCCAGGTCAACGCGATGCTTTCATCGCGACTCAGCGCCATAACATTCCTGGGCGCTGAGGGCGGCCCGACAATCACCTCAAGGCCCTGCAGCTGCGAGTCATAGGTCAGCGCATCGCGGAAGCCGGTTATCATGCCCGCCAGCGCCACCTCCAGCCAGGGTCGGGTCAACGGCGCAGCGGCCTGACCCACGGCGCCCAGCAAATTACTATCGGCCAGCGGGGCGATCTGCTCCGCCCATTGCCGCAGATCTCCGGGCCGCTCGGCGACGACGAGGACGCGCGCAAAGTCCTCCAGTTCATCCACCGTCAGGCCGGTCGGGGCGCCGCGCAGGTCTTTGGCCAGCTGCTTTTCAATATTCATCGTCAGCGAGCGCAGGCCCGCCATGTCGCCTGCCAGGAAGCGCGTCACAAACCAGTCCCCGTTGGCGAGCAGGGGGTCCTCGCGTTCCAGCAGCTGCAGCAGCGGCGCAGCGGCGGCGCCCAGCTCCAGCAACATATGCTCCGCGCGCAGGAGCGTGACCGGGTAGCGGCTGACGACGACCGGCAGCGCGCGCCGCAGCAGGATGTGGCGCAAGAGCACGCTGGCGACCGTGTCCAGCTCGCCGGCGGCAGTCGGGCCGTATTCCATCCCGACCAGCACCAGGTCGCCAGGTTGCAGCGCATCAAGCGCCTCGTAGAGCGTCTGCTGCGGGCTGTCAGCAGCGAATTCGAGCGGGGCGCTCTCGCCCAGGCGCGTCTGCGCGCTGTAGAAGGGCAACAGCATGCCGCCCGCCAGCACCAGCGAAATGAGGAAGCGGTCGCCACTCAGGCTCAGGCGTCGTCGCCGCCGCCGACGGCCCGGCGCGCTGCTGGCGACGGCCCCGACCTCGGGCGCGAAGACGTTGGGCACGGACGAAGGATCGCGGCGGGCCAGCTGTTCGCTGCGCCTGCGCAGCCGGCGCAGCCGCCTGGTCAGACGACCAAGCGGGCGGTCGCTCAGCTGGCCGAGCAGGGCGTGCAAGGGGGAGGTGGAAGGGTCTCCGGACCAGGCCAGGGGGGGGTCTCCGCCGCCTGGCGGCCAGGCATCGTCGCCCGAGCCCTGACCATAAGCGTCAGTCATCGCGCTCGCCCCGCAGGCTGCGATCCTGACCGATGAGGACGCGGGCGCCGGCAACGATGGTGGCCAGCGCGATGCCCAGCAGGATGCCGCGCGCGCCCGCATTGACCGGCACCGCCAGCAGCCAGTCGCGCACCGGGATCAGCACCGCCAGTAGCGGCAGCGGCAACGAAGCCGCCAGCACAACCAGCACGGTGCCCACGAAGAGCGCGCCCCAGCCGCTGGTGCGCAGGGACATCACGCGCGAGGCGCCATACACCAGCGCGAACAGTAATAGCCCGGCCAGCGAGGATTCGACCGTGACCTGCACCTGCTCCAGCAACAGGTCGCGCCATTCCGCCCCGGTGCTGATCAGATTCTCGCGCTCCAGGTAGGTCAGCGCGATGACTGTCGCAGCGCTGAGGAAAAGGATGAAGCTGTAGCCGCAGCCCGCTTCGCGCCGACCGGCGCGCCGCGAATGCACCAGCAAGAGATTGAAGATTCCGATGATGATGGTCACGGCGACGCTGATCGAGAATACTTGCAGCAGCGTGGCGCTCCACTCAAGGATGAGCGGCTCCCAGGTTGCCAGCGCGCCGCCGAGCACCAGCGGCTGCTGTTCCAGCAACAGGCCGGTCAGCGTGAGCAGCGCGGTGGCCAGCGCGACCAGCACCGCGATCATTGTGAAGAAGCCGCGCGTCATGCCGGGCTGGCCCCTTCTGTGTAGGCGAGGAACGCCAGCGCGACCAGCGCCGCAATCAGCAGCCAGCGCAGCGTGTCCTGCATGACCAGCGCCGCCTGGTTGCCCGGCGTCGGGTTCAGGTAAGCGCCGGCGAAGAAGATTTCCTCGCCGATGAGGGGTTCGGTGCCGGTCGCCCAGGCCACCGCCTGGCCATCCAGCTGGTCGCTGGCGGCCAGAAAATGCTGGCCGTGCCGCGCGGCCGCCTGGCTGACCAGCGCCAGCTCTGGTCCGAACGCGCCAACCAGCAGGTTGGTGCCGACATTCTCACTGCCCATCAGCACACTCGTCGCGCCGGCCCAGGCCAGCGAGCGCGGCCCGTCCGGGAACCAGCGCAGGGTGCCGGGCAACATGCTTCCGGCGAAACCGCGCGCCCGTTGGGCCCGACGCAAGGTTTCGTAGCCGAGCGGGATCATCGTGGTGGCGCTGGTGGTCAGGATGACCGGACCCTGCGCCTGGCGCGCAGCCTGGTAAACGGCTTCCGCGCCCGCCAGCGCCAGCAGGGTATCGCTGCCCTGCAAACCGGCGCCGCCAGTAGACAGATGCACCGGACGCCCCTGCCCGGCGCTCTCCTCCAGCATGTAGGGCAAGGCCTCCCAGGCGGCAATGAGGCGCAGGCTGCGCGCGCCGCGGCGGCTGACAGCAAATGATGACATGCCAAAGCCGAGCGCGACCAGCAGGGGCAGAACCAGACTGCCGTTTTGTTCCAGCCAGATCAGCAGGGGTTCGAGCAAGGCCATCAGCAGTCGCTTTCCAGCATTTCGCGCAGGCGCGCGATGCCGTCCGGTTCCTGCAACAACGCGGCCAGGCGTCCTGCCACCGCTGCCGCGCCGAACAGGCCAAATAGTGGCTGCGCGACCCACAGCAACTGCGCCCCTGGAACGCCCAACGGCTCGATGACGTCCAGCAGAAGCCGCAGCGGGCCACCCAGACCGCGCGCTTGCAACTCGCGTATCCAGTCCTGCCCGGTCATGCGCGCCAGTATAGCACAGCAGCATTCGCCACAACATCAGACGCCAGTTCGCATTCAGCGTTGCCAGCCCGCATAATTGCCGCCAGCTTCCATGCAATGATGCAGCCCATGCCCCGCGATCTGCTCTTCGTCAGTAGCTACAGGGACCTCGGCGGCGGCGAGACCACCTTGCTCGCGCTGGCGCAGCAGCTCGACACGGCGCGCTGGCGGCCGCATCTGCTGGTGCCGGGCGCGGGCCAGCTCAGCGCTGCCTGGGAGGCA
Organism: Phototrophicaceae bacterium; assembly: GCA_965223965.1. Lineage (GTDB taxonomy): Bacteria > Chloroflexota > Anaerolineae > Aggregatilineales > Phototrophicaceae > JAGWBD01. The sequence continues at coordinate 75,762 of CBDCXX010000002.1, read as the reverse complement.
CAGGGCTGGCCAGTACACGTCGCGCCCTGGCGCGGCGCCAACGTCTACTTCCTGCCATCGCTGTGGGCGCGGCTGCCTGGCTCGCGGCGCATGGAACGCGTGCTGCGCTCGGCGAACTTTGTAGCGGCGCACTGCGAGTATCACAGCCTGCCCCTGCTGCTGCCAGCGGCCGAGCGCGTCAACGTCCCGGTCCTGTGGACCTGCTCGGGCTGGTGGTTCCGGCCGCGTCCCTGGCAGCACAGTTTCTTCCGGCGCCCGGCGGCTACCTTCGCCTCGTCGCGCGCGATCCGCGACGGCTTTCTCGGCCAGCCACCCTTCATGCCGTCACAGGAAATCGAATTGCTCTACCTCGGCGTGGACTGCGAGCGCTTTCGACCGCGTGCGGATGTCGCGCTGCTGCGCAGCGATCTGGAGCTCGCGCCCGAGACGCCGCTGGTCGTCCTGCTCGCGCGCTTCCAGAACGTGAAGGGGCACGACATCTTCCAGGTTATGGCGCGTCGCGTCGCCCAGGCCCTGCCAGAGGCGCGCTTCCTTGTCGCCGGCGACAATCCGCACACGCGCGCCGACGTGCGCTATCGCGAACGCATCCTGAAAAGCGCGCACGCCGACCCGTTGCTGCGCGAGCGCCTGCGCTATCTCGGCTTCCGCGCGGACAGCGAGCGCATCCTTGCAGCCGCCGACGTTGTCGTCTGCAGTTCGCACTTCGAAAGCTTCGGGATGGTCAATCTGGAGGCCATGGCCAGCGCCCGGCCGGTGGTCAGCACCAACCGCGGCGGCCCGTCTGAAACCGTGCTGGATGGCGAGACCGGCTTTCTCGTCCCACCAGGCGACCCGGCCGCCCTCGCCGAGCGCGTGCTGCAGCTGCTGCGCGATCCGGCCCTGCGCCAGCGCATGGGCGCCGCCGGCCGCAAACACGTCCTGCGCAACTTCACTGCTGCCGCCTGCGCGCGTCATTTTGAAACTACGCTCGACCGGGTGCTGGCGGCGCCGCGCGCTTGACAGTGCGCGCGACTCTCTCCTATCATCACAACACAGCCGATCCTGTGACAACAATTCCCATGAGCGCATCGACACACTTCCTCAACAAACGCGTGTTACGGCTCAACGTCGGTGACATCACCGGCGCCGGGCCCGGCTACAGCCAGGACGCGACGCTGGACCTTCCTGCCCTGCGCGTCGCCCCAGACCTGGCGCTGGAATACCTGCGCGGCCCCTTTCGCCTCAGCCGCACGCGCGAAGGCGTGTTGCTCCAGGGGCAGTTGCAGGCCGGCCTGAGCAGCGATTGCGACCGCTGTCTGACGCCGACCATGGCGCAACTTTCGCTGCAGCTGGAGGAACTCTACAGCTACCCGGTCGCCACCAGCGTGGAGTTCAGCATTGGCGAGGACGGCATGCTCGACCTGGCGCCGCTGCTGCGCGCCGAGGTGCTCATCGCCAGCGAGCAGGGCCTGCTCTGCAAGGCAGATTGCCGCGGCCTCTGTCTCGACTGTGGTGCCAACCGCAACCAGACGGACTGTAACTGCGACAACGAGGACCTGGACCCGCGCATGGCAGCCCTGCGTCAACTGCTGGAGCGGGCCCCTTCCGCAGCGCCCGGCGCGGATCGCGAACCATGAGCCATGCCGGCCCCAACTCCATAACCACCATATGGTCCTGAGCGCCCGTGCTCACGGTAGCTGACGCCTTGCAATTGCCGGCCTTCGCTGGCGCCAGACTGGTCGCCGGCGCGGCGGGCAGCCACCGTCCCATCCGCCAGGTGCACCCGGTCAGCGTGCCGGATGCCGCCAACTGGCTCAACGGCGGCGAGCTCATCCTGACCACCGCCATCAACCTGCCGGCCGACGCTGACGCTCAACGCGCCTGGCTGAAGGCCCTCGTGGACAAGGGCGTGGCCGGCATGGGCCTGGCCGTCGGCAGCACCATCGACTGCGCGCCCGAGGCCTTGCGCGCAGCCGCGGAGCATCACTGCTTCCCGCTCATCGAGTTGCCCTCGCGCCTGCGCTTCGTTGATATCACCCGCAGCGCCAACGAACTCATCGCCCAGCAGCACATGGCGCTGCTGGAGCGCGCGCTTAACATCCAGCGCGTGCTGACGCAGCTGGTGCTGGATGGCGGTGACCTGCAGCAGCTGGCCAACACCCTCGCCGGCCTCATCGATCAGTCGGTCAGCATCGAGAACGAGCGCTTCGAGGCGCTCGCCAGCGCCAACATCAGCATTTTCGACGAGGCGCGCCGCTACACCCTGCGCGAAGGGCGCACCGACCCGCGCCTCGTGCGCGCCCTGCGCGAACGCGGCGACCTGGCCACCATCCGCAGCACGCTGCGCCCGCTGGCGCTGCCGGCGCTGCCCGCAGTCGGCCTCGAGATGGAGCGTATCCTCGCGCCCGTCGTCGTCCATGGCGACATCTACGGCTACGTCTGGATCATCGCCGACGACCGCCCGCTGACCGACATCGACCACATGGCCATCGAAAGCGGCGCCACCATCGCCGCCCTGATGATGTTGCACCAGGAAGCCGTGCAAGGCGCCGAGATGTCATTGAAGGGCAGTTTCTTCGCGCGCCTGATCGAGGGCGGCGACGGACAGAATGCCCTGCTGGCCGATCAGGCCCTGCGCTTCGGCATCGACCTCGCCGCGCCCTGGCGCCTCTTGCTGGTGGCGCCGCCGGAACGTCAGCAGCTGCTACGTGTGCAGCGCCGCATCCATCAGCTGGCGGCGCGCGAAGCATGGCAGGCGGTCGTAGGCCAGTTCGCCGGCCAGGTGCTGCTGCTGACCCCGGCGGACAGGCCGCATGAGGACATCAGCGCGCAGTTGCGCCGTCTGCGCCTGGGCAGGGGCCTGCGCATCTGCATCAGCCCGCCGCAGCGCGACGCCGCCAACGTGCCGCTCGCCTACAGCCAGTGTCAGCAGGCGCTGCAGATCGCGCGCCGCCTGGAGCTACCCCCGGTGACGGAATACGCGGGCCTCGGCTACCTGCTCACGTTGTGGCAGGCCGGGCCCCAGGAACTGGCGCACAGCCCGCATCAGGAGGCGCTGCGCCAGCTGCAGCAGGAGGAACAGGCGGACCTGTTCCGCACGCTCGAGACCTGGCTGGACGCCGGCGGCAATGGCGCCCGCACGGCTCGCGCGCTGCACATCCACCGGAGCACGCTCAACTATCGCCTGCAACGTATCCGCAGCATCTGCGGCGACCCGCTCAGCGAGCCCGCCGCCCGGCTCAACCTGCAGCTCGCGCTCAAACAGCTACGCCTCTTCGGCTAAGGCCAGCCCAAACCCGTTACACAGCATTGAGACAGCTTCGCCGTCGCCGTGCGATGGTGTTGCCCCTTGCTTGACCAACAAGCGCTTGCTAACACTATGTCCCGCTTTTGTTCGCATCGATCCAAAATCGCCTACTCTGTACCTGACCTGCCTGGCTGCATGGCAACCATGGATGCGGAGACCTGAATCCAGGCAGTAATTCAGCGAAATTGCGCTGAGCAGGCGCGCGCCAGGGCTGCTGCGCTGTGACCGCTACCACAGGCCAAATGCATGACTGCCATAGAACACAGTGTTGATGTACACTGGCCGCCTGCCTTGACCCAGTGTTAAGGTCGCCCTTCGGGGCGTGGTTTCATCATTGTGGCCTCCTCGCACCCCCGATACCGCGTCCAGCGGGCGTTTTTTTGCTTCGCGAGGAGGCTAATCCATGAGTCGTTTTCTGTATGCCACGCTGCTGGTCGCCCTGGCTGCTGCTGTCCTGCACGTCACGGGCACGCCGAACGCTTCACTGGCACAGGAGGAGTGGCGTGGCATTCGCGTGGCGGCCGAGAACCGCTGCGCTCTCTACGACCGCGATGACTACCCCTACTCCCAGTCCGTCGAGCTGGCCATCATCGCGCGCGAGGGCGGCAACATCTGCAGCCCCTATACCAACGAGTGCTTTGAGTCACGATTTGACACGGATATTGAGCACATCGTCGCCGTGTCGGAAGCGCACGACAGCGGCCTCTGCGCTGTCAGCAACGCCATCAAGCGGCAGTTCTCCTCCGACCTGCGCAACCTGACCCTGGCTTCGCCCGGTTTGAACCGCAACCAGAAACGGGCCAAGGACGCGGCCGACTGGATGCCCGCGCAGAATCGCTGCTGGTTCGCAAACCAGATCATCACCGTGCGCCGCGCCTACAACCTGACCATCGACCGGCGCGAAGCCAATGCGCTTGACCGCGTACTCGCCACCTGCGATGTGACTGTTCCCGCGGATACGACTGTGGATCAGCCGACCGCAACGGTCTGGGTCGTCACCCACAGCGGCACGGTGAACGCGCGCGCCTGCGCGGACACGACCTGCGCCGTCGTCACCACCTTCAGCAGTGGCCAAGCGCTGGACGTGATGGAGCAGGTGGAGGGCGCGGCCTGGCGCGACGACACGCGCTGGCTGAAGGTCCGCCATGGGGACGCTGAAGTATTTGTCCACGTATCACTCGCGGGCATGGTCACGCCAACGCCGACGCCTGTACCAACCTCCACGCCTGCGAGCGGCAGCGCGCCAACGGTCAACATCAATCAGGCGACGACCACTTACTACGTGATCGCGTCGGTCAGCGCCAACGCGCGCAGTTGCCCGCGCACCACCTGCAACGTGGTCACCAGCTTCGCGCGCGGCGCGGCGGTCAATGTGCTGCAGCGCGTCACTGGCGATTCAGTCAGCGGCAATTCGAGCTGGCAAGCGGTGAAGCACAACAACGCCGCCGTCTACATCCACGCGCCCCTGCTCTCCCAGACCCGGCCGCGCCCGACCAGCACGCCGGCGCCGCAGCCGGTAACGCGTTCGCAGCAACCGGCGCCACAGCAACAGCAGCAACAGCCAGCCCAGGTCAGCGTACCGCCGACCACCGTGCCCGGCCCGCAGTTCAGTTGCAACTGCTCAAAGACCTGCGGCGCCATGGCCTCCTGCGCAGAAGCCCGTTTCCAGTTGAACCAGTGCGGCTGCTCACGTCGAGACTCAGACAGCGACGGCGTGCCCTGCGAAAGCATCTGCCCGGGCGGCTGAGTTGGTTCGAAAGAGGAGATACTTGTGATGCACATCTCAAGACGAGCTTTGGTGATCATCGCTGGGTGCGGATGTTTGACGCTCATCGCCACAGGCATCCTGCTGATTGCTCTATACCTCGTTTTCTCGGCACGGTCTTCGCAGACTATGACATTGCAGCGGGCGCCAGTAACTGCACCGGTCTCCTCTTCACGTCCAGTATCAATACCAGTCACAGTCCGCCGTGAACCAGTCACTGTTCGGCCAGCTGCTACAACTGCAGACTCTCGCTCACAAACTAGGGTAACTACAAACCAGTACATCGCAGCCTCAGACACTGCCAACGCGCGTTCCTGCCCGCAAACCAGCTGTGCCATCGTGCGCAGTTTCGTACGCGGCGACGTGATCAGTACCACTGGCCAGGTTGAAGGGGAGTTCGTCCTGGGCAGCAGCAACTGGACGCGAATCCAGTTGAGCGGCCAAGACGCCTTCATTCACAGTTCACTTGTCAGCCAAACCCGTCCACAGACGCAGCAGGTGCATCCGATACAACCCGCACAGTCTGGCGCAGCGCAACCCCAGCCTGTACAGCCACCTTCCGATTCCCGGTCCGCCTATCCAGGTATGTCCTGCAAGGCGATTCGTGAACAGTACGGCGACGGCAACTTTACTCCCGGTCATCCTGCCTACAACGGGAACAGGGACCGCGACGGGGATGGAATCGCCTGTGATTTGTAACTGCTGACGCGGGAGAGGAGACCCCTCCTCTCCCGCCGTGCTACAATCTGGCGGGACGCCAGTTGCCACAGGCCGACCGTGGCAAGCCCGCTTCATGTCCAATGAACAGGAGCAGGGAATCCGCGACATCTGAGGCACCCCGGCCGCCACGCCCGCTGCTCCACCCGACCAGCAACTCGCGCTCAAACAATGGTGTCGCTTCGGGCAGTCTGGCACAGCATTTGTCGGTGCAAGGTACAGGGAGAATTCCGTGATTCGCTCATTCGCAATCCTGCTGCTGGCACTGGCCGGCACCGGCGCGCTGCAGGCGCAGGACCGCTGGCTTGACCTGACCGTCGCCCCTGAAACGCGCTGCGCGCCTTTCAACCTTGCGGACTATCCCGTCCCCCGCTCCATTGTGTCGCAGGTGATCGACAATCAGGGCGGAACGATCTGCAGTCCCTACACCAACGAATGCTTCAATACGGACCAGGAAATGGTGGTCGATCACGTCATCGCTCTCGCCGAGGCGCATGACAGCGGCCTTTGCGCTGCCGACAGCGCGACCAGAAGCGCATTCGCCGCGGACCTGCGCAACCTGATCGTCGCCGATCCCCGACTGGTACACGAGCAGAAGGGCGACGGGGACGCCACGGACTGGCTGCCGCCGCAGAACCGCTGCTGGTTCGCCGAAACCATCGTCAGGGTGCGGAAGGCTTACGGCCTGACCATCGACCTGCGCGAAGTGGATGCGCTCATCGAGGTGCTGACGGGCTGCATTTCTGACGTAACGATGTCTGCCGGTGACGGGTACGTCGTCGCCAGCAGCGGCAGGGTGAACGCACGGGTCTGCCCCGCCACAAGTTGCGCAGTCGTCACCAGCTTCAGCAGCGGCCAGGCGCTGGACGTCACCGGGCATGTAGCTGGCACGGCCTGGCTCGGCGACGCGCGCTGGCTGAAGGTACGCCACGCAGGGAGCGAGGTCTTCGTACACGCCTCCCTTGCCGAAACGAGCTCATCATCAGTGACGCCGCATCAGACTGACACCACGGCCACAGAGGTGGTCAGCTTTGCGCCGTCCGTCAACATCAATCAGGCGACAACCCGCTACTACGTCGTCGCTGCCGTGAGCGCCAACGCGCGCGCTTGCCCGGGCACGAATTGCGCTGTGATCTCCGGCTTCGCGCGCGGCACGGCGGTGGACGTCCTGCAGCGCGTCTCCGGCGAGTCCGTAAACGGCGACGCGACCTGGCAGGCGGTGAAACACGACGACGACGTGATTTTCGTACACGCCCCTCTGCTGTCGCGCAGCGAGCCAGCCACGGTGGCGCCGGCGCCACAACCTCGTCCACAACAGGCGGCCCCGGCAGAGCAACCGGCCCGGGTCAGCGCGCCGGCTATCGGCGGCAGCTTTGCGCTCGGCGGCCAGGCCCTCAGCTTTGCCTTCCCCAATCACATGCACGCCGCGCGCATGACCTGGGTCAAACGGCAGGTCCGCTATCACCGCGGCGATGACGCCGCCAGGGTCGGGGGCATCATCGGCCAGGCCCATGGCGCCGGCTTCCGCGTCCTCCTCAGTATCGTCGGCGAGCCCGGTCAGATGGCCCCCGACCCCGCCGGCTATACCCGGGACTTCGTCAACTTCCTCGGCGGCGTCGCCTCTCTCGGCCCCAATGCCATAGAGGTCTGGAACGAACAGAACATCAGCCGCGAGTGGCCCAACGGTCAGATCAGCCCCCGGGCCTATACCTCCATGCTCAGCGCCGCCTGGAATGCCATCAAGGCCGCCAACCCCAACGTCATGGTCATCAGCGGCGCCCCCGCCCCCACCGGCTTCTTCGGCGGTGGCTGTGGCGGTTCCGGCTGCGATGACCTGCCCTTCATCCGCGGCATGGCCGCGGCCGGCGCCGCCAGCTACATGGACTGCGTCGGCGTCCACTACAACGAGGGTATCCTCAGCCCGGACGCCCGCAGCGGTGACCCGCGCGGCAACAGCGGCCACTACACCCGCTACTACCCGCGCATGTTCGAAACCTACGCCGCCACCTTTCCCGGCAAGCCCCTCTGCTTCACCGAACTCGGCTATCTCAGTTCCGAAGGCTTCGGACCTCTCCCCGTTGGCTTCGCCTGGGCGGGCAACGTCACCATCGCCGACCAGGCCAACTGGCTCGGGCGCGTCGTCACTCTCGCCCGGAGCAGCGGCCGCGTCCGCCTGCTCATCGTCTGGAATGTCGACGCCATCCGCTACGACTCCGACCCCCAGGCCGGCTATGCCATCGTGCGTCCTGGCGGCGATTGCCCCGCCTGCGGCAGCCTCGCCGCCGCCATGGGCTAGGCACCCGCTGGCGGGCTGCAGCCCGCGGCGGCATTCTCCGGGGCGCTCCTCACGGGGCGCCCTGTTGCGTTGCCAGCCGGTCCCGGCACCTCAAGGTCAACAACAACCTGCCCACCAGCCTGGGAAACCACGTTGGGCGCGCCGTGCTACAATCCGGCCCTGAGCCAGTTGCCGGAGGCCGCTCATGCCCGCAGAAGACGAACTGAACCAGCGCATCGGCGTGCTCACGCGCCGCGAAACCGAGGCGCGCATCCTGGCGCCACTGATCGAGGCGCTGGGTGAGGAATTCGGCCGCGAGCGTGTGCTCAACGTCCTGCGCGAGACGATCATCAAGATCGCGCAGGAACAGGGCGCGGTCATGGCGCAACAGATGGGCAGCGACGACATGCAGGCCTTCGCCGACACCCTGCCCGCCTGGCAGCAGGATGACGCGCTGCGCATCGAGACGCTGCGCCAGGACGACAACGCCTTCCACTTCAACGTCACGCGCTGCCGCTACGCCGAGCTTTATCACGCGCTGGGCATCCCGGAACTGGGTGCGCTGCTCTCCTGCAACCGCGACTTCGCGCTCATCGAGGGCTTCAACGCAGATGTCCAGCTGGAGCGCACGCAGACCATCATGCAGGGTGCGACCCACTGCGACTTTCGCTATTCGCTGCCGGTGCGGGAGGAGAGCACAGACCCGTGAAACTCCTCGTCGTCCCGGCCTAGCTTGACCTGCGGCAGCCCTTCAGCGCGACGCCGGCCTGGTAGCCACCTGCCCGAATTCCACGCCCTTTGCAAGCGCTGTCACAACCGGGCCCACACAACTCATTTGTATTCCGTACGCGCTTCGTGCTAACTTACGAGACACATATTGGATCCATTCAGGAGATGTAACATGGTCGAAACGCTGGCTCTGAGTTATGCAGCAAGTACCCAACTGGTAGATATGTTCCGGAGGCACCTGGAATTATGCAAGTTGCAGCCGGGTGAACATCTCCTCATCCATACCGACCCGGGCAGCTATCCCCATTATGCCGCCGCCTATATGGGTGCGGCCATTGAGCTCGGCGCCGATGTTTTCCAGATCGTGCACCCCAACCGTGAAGAAAAAGCGGTCATCGACGCCTGGAAACGCGCCGACATGGTCGTCGACGTCTCCTCCGGTCCCCATGCCTACGGCCACATCATGCGCGAATCGATGGATAGCGGCACGCGCCTGCAACGCATCGGCGTGGCCATCAACACCATGCGCCGTCTCTTCCCCACCCAGGAACTGCGCGAGCGCGTCCTCGCCGGCCAAAAGCTCATGAAGAACGCCAGCACCATGCGTATCACTTCCCCTGGCGGTACCGACCTCACCTTCTACAAGGAGGGGCGTGACCCGATGGGTATCTACAGCGTCTCCGATGTCCCCGGCCGCTGGGATATCTGGCCGAGCGGGATGGTCTGCTGCGCGCCCGAAGAACACAAGGGCGGCGGTGTCCTCGTGCTTTCCCCGGGCGATTACATGCTCGTGATCAACCAGTATATTCAGGATTATGTTTATCTGGAAATGAATGACGGCCGAATCACCAGTATCAAGGGTGGCATGCAAGCCGAATTGCTGAAGCGCTGGTTCGCCCAGTTCAACTCCGAGGATTCCTACCGCATTGCCCACGTCGGTTGGGGTTGCGAGCGGCGCGCCAACTGGCTCATCCCCGGCCAGGATAACGAGTGCATGTACGCCAACATGCAGATCGCCTTCGGCTCCAACATCGGCATCTTCAAGGGCGCTACCACCCTCACCAATTCGCATATCGATTTCCCCAGCCTCAACAACAGCTACTGGGTGGATGACATCCACATCATGGAGAACGGCGAATTTGTGCGCGAGGAGCTGCGCTACAAAGGTGAAGCCGGTATCACCACGGAAACCGGCGGCACGCAGACCGGCCACGGCTCCCGGCCCGGTTGAAAGGTTGAAAAATCGCCATGAATAACCAGCCTTTTGATTACGCGGCGCGCTGCCAGCGGGTTCGGGAAGGCCTGCGCGCCGCGGGCACCGATGCCCTGCTCGTCGGCCCTTCCAGTGATCTTTTCTACCTGATCGGACTGAACCGACCGCAATCCGAGCGCCTGACGCTCTTCATCCTGCCCGCTTCCGAAGACGAGGCCCCGCGCCTTCTCCTTCCCGGTTTCGAGACAGCCCTCGCGGAGCCGCTGGCACATTTCTTCGATCTCATCCCCTGGGAGGAAACCGAAAGCCCCTTCGAGCGTTTCGCCGCCTCGCTACCCCCTGCAGCGACAGGGCAGCCGCTGCGCCTGGGCGTCGCTGACAAGATCTTCTCTCACTTCCTGTATGGCCTGCAGGCCGCTGCGCCGGAAGCCGAATTTGTGCCCGGCGGCGCCCTGCTCAACCCCATCCGCATGGTCAAGGAAGCGCGCGAACTGGAATACCTGACCCAGGCCGGTGGCGCCGCCGACCGCAGCTACCTCGCCCTGCTGGAGCTAGCTCTCATTGGCATGAGCGAGGCGGAGGTAAAACGGCAACTGATGGCGCTCCTGCCGGAACACGGCCACGACCCCGGCGCTCCCTCCGGCGCCATCGTCGGCGTCGGCGAAAATGGTGCTTCGCCGCATCACCACGTCGGCCCGCGCCGCATCGGGCCGGGTGATGCCATCGTCGTCGATTTCGGCAGCACCGTGAATGGCTACTGGTCCGATATGACCCGCAGTTTCCACGTCGGTCCGCCTTCGGATGAATATCGACGCGTCTACGACGTCGTCAACGAAACCAACCAGCTGGCCTTCGAGGCCGTCCGACCCGGCGTAAGGGCGGAATCGATCGATGCTGTCGCCCGCAGGCACATCATTGCCGCCGGCTATGGTGAGGGCATTCTGCACCGCACCGGCCATGGTCTCGGCTTTGATCTCCACGAAGCACCGTACATAGTAAGCGGCGATACGACCATCCTGCGCGAGGGGATGGTCTTCAGCATCGAGCCCGGTATCTACCTGAAAGGGCGCTTCGGTGTGCGTATCGAAGACATCGTTACCGTGACGGCTAACGGCGCGCGCCGCTTCAACTTCAGTACTCACGAATTGCAGGTCCTGTAATCGTGAGTGCCATCAAACGCATCCTTGTCATGGGCGGCGGCCCCGGGGGGATGGCGGCGGCGGCCGCCCTCTCCCGCCGCGACTATAGCGTCCATCTCTACAACCGCACTGGTGAGCGTATTGCGGCCATCCTCGAGCAGGGTGGCGTCGCAATCGAAGGGGATTTGATCGGAGGGGACCAGGCCGAAGAGCTGGTGCCGCTCGACCTCATCACCACCGACATCGCCGCGGCCATGGAGAACGTCGATCTGATCCTCATCGCCGTGCCCGCCTACGGGCAAAAACCGATGCTGAAGGCCTGCCTGCCCTACTTGCGCAGCGGCCAGATAATCCTCCTGCTCACAGGTTCGGCCGGCTCGCTGGAGCTGGCGCCGGTGCTGCGCGCCGCCGGGCACAGTCTGGATGACATTCTGCTGGGAGAAACGGTCACCCTGCCACAATCGGCGCGCATGGTCGGGCCGGGCAAGCTGCGCATCCGTCTGCCGTCCAACCTGCGCTGCGCCGCCTTCCCTGGCCGCAATACCGAGCGGCTGATGGAGCGGATAGGCGATACGCTGCGCCTCATCCCCAAACCCAACGTGCTGGACCCCGGCCTCAACAATCCCAATTTCATGATCCATCCCGCGCCGATGCTGCTCAACTACGCTGCCGTCGAGCGCCAGGATGGCTACCTCTCCATCATGAACGAAGGGATGACGCCCGGCGTGTTGCGCCTGCTGGACGCCGTTGACGAGGAGAAGATGGCCCTGCAGCGCGCGTTGGGGCTTGATGTCGTCTTCATCGATGACCTCTACCGCGAAACCGGCAGCGGCCCCCATGTCTACCGCGTCCAGGGCGAGCCCTTCAACCTGCGCGACCGCATCTGGGACCGCTATATCACCGAAGACGTGCCTTATGGCTCGGTACTCTATTCGTCGCTGGGCCGCCTGCTCGACGTGCCGACGCCCGTCAATAACAGCATCAACCACCTCTTCTGCGTAACGGAAGAAGAGGACTACTGGTCGACCGGGCGCAACGCCGAAGCGATGGGCATCGCCGGCATGAATCGCGAGCAATTGCTGCACTACCTGGAAACGGGCGAACGAAGCTAGCGCGACCGCCAGGCGGCCAGCGACCACTCCAGGGCTCGCCCTTACCCGACGGCGTCGCTGACCAAATCCGGGTGTACGAAGCGCCCGTTTTCCGTAATCGGCAGGCCATCCAGCGCGATGCTGTGCGCCAGCCCGTTGAAATCGATATGGGCGACGACGTCGTTCGTGCCGTCTCCGATATACCAGGATGTATCGCGCCCGAAGGCGATCTGGAAAACACCCGGGTAGGATTCCGCGTCGCCGATGCCACCGGTCGGCCCGGCCATCCGCCCCCAATCGGCGCGCTCATCGCAACCCCAGCCGACGTGCGAGATATGAAAGGCGCGCTCGTCACCCCAGCTGGCGAACCAGTTCCGCAGCAAATGCGCGTCCAAACCTTCACCTTCGATGCGGGTAATAATGCCCTCTTCGATGATGAGGTCGATGCGCGTGGTCGCATAGCGCCGCATCCCGAGAATGATGTCGCCGACGTCAATGACGAGCCGGCCGTTGCTGTTCGGGCGGCTGGCGCCGCCGACGACTACCGCCACCGACCAGTGATCCCACTTGCCCGGCTGGTCAGCTGCGCCCCAGAGCCCGAAGGCCTTGCGGCCCGCGGTATTCAACACCAGATCCGTCCCGGCCGGCGAGGTAGCCCGCAACTCGCGCGCCGCGGCCAGCAGCGCCTCGCAGCGCCGCACCCGGTCCCGCAAGGCGGGCAAGGGCCGGAGGCGCGAGAGCACATCCTCCGGCTGGGTTACCCGCAATACACGCACGCCCGCTTCCAGCGCGTGGACCCGCATGGGCCGGTAGATGCTCGTACCAATTGATTCCAGATCCACCACCAGATCTACCGCGTGCCAGATATCCCAGACCGGCCCGGAGAGGATATCGCCCCCTTCCGTCGGCACCTCCAGCTGGAAGACCTGCGCGCCAGCGTCCTGCGCCGCGGCCATGGCGGCCTTGGCGTAATGCGTCGGCGTGTGGTGGTCGCCATAGACCATCACCTGCTCGCCCTCGCGCAACTGGCACAGCTGGAGCGTGTGTTGGAAAAGCGGGATCAAATCCGTCAGCGCCCCGCCGGAATCGCGATACGTCCAGTGAAACATGAATCCTCCCCGTGGCCGCCCGCTTCACTGCCAACAGTACCGGTTGCAGCCGCCTGTTACTCCTGAGTATAGTCATTGTCCGGGAGCAAGCCAAAGGAGGGACAAAGGTGAAGAAATTTCCTTTAAATTACAGCGCATCCACCGAGTTGATTCCACTCTTCAAGCGCACTTTCGAGCTCTGCAACCTGCACGAAGGGGAGACGTTGCTCATCTATTGCGACACGCATACGACGCCGCATTACCCGGCCGCCGCGCTCGGCGCGGCCCTCGATCTGGGCGTGGAGGCCTTCCAGGTCACCGTGCCGACCACCGTGCCGGAGAACGACCGCGGCATCATCGCCGACATCTGGGCAGGTGCCGATATGGTGATTGACCTGGTCAGCACCGTCGCCCATGCCTATTCGCTACTCAACGCGGCGGCGCTCGAGAATGGCGGCCGCGTCCTCCGTTGCGGCCAGCCGCAGGATGTCCTGATGCGCCTGGCTCCCGATCCCGTCATTCGCCGCCGCGCGTTGGCAGGCGCCGACCTGCTGCGCAAGGCGGAGACGATGCGCGTCACCTCCGCCATGGGCACGGACCTCACTTGCAATGTCAAAGATCGCGTCGTGTTGGGCCTCTACAGCCTCGCCGATGAACCCGGCCGCTGGGACAACTGGCCGAGTGGCATGGTCACCGTCGGCCCGGATGAGTTCAGCGCCAACGGCACGCTGGTGGTCGATATCAACGACGTGATCCTGCGCCTCGGGCGCTACGTCACCTCGCCGGTGACGATGACCATCCGCGATGGCCTGATCGTCAAGATCGAGGGCGGCCTGGATGCACGTTTGCTGGAGGATTGGTTCTCCGCCTTCAACGACGAGACAGCCTACCGTATCGCCCACATCGGTTGGGGTTGCGAACACCGCGCCGACTGGAACCGCATGGGCGCTTATTTGATGGAAGGTGCCGTGCAGGACCAGGAAGCCTACTACGGCAACATGCAGATCGCCTTCGGCGCCAATACGGCCATCTTCCAGGGGCAGAACGTCTCCAAAGCGCATATGGATTTCCCCTGCCGCAACAAGAGCATCTGGCTCGATGACTTGCAGATCATGGAAGCCGGCCAGTTCCTGATCCCCGAGCTGCAGTGATCGACGACGCCGCTCCCCCACCCCTCCCTTACCGACGCCTCAACCCGCCGGAACGCACCCTCCTTGGACCGGACCTCAGCAACGCTTCGCCACGCGCGCGCCAGGGATTAATTGGCGTTCTGGAAGGCGCCAACGACCCCGGCTTCCTCGCGGTGCTGGAGGAAGCCATCGCGCGGCTGTGCCATATCTGGGGCACCGACAATGCGGATACTTACCTGATCCCCGGCTCCGAAGAAACCGCCCTGGAAGCAGCCCTGCTGAACGCGCTGCAACCGGGCGAAACAGCCGTCGTCGCCATCAGCGGCTTCTTCGGCGAGCGGCTGGCCGAGGCGGCCGAACGCTGCGGCGCGCATGTGATCCGCGTCGTGGCGCCGGCGGGTGAAGCCGTCTCCTGGGAAGCGCTGCGGGATGCCCTCGATAGACAGCCGACGCGCCTGCTGGCTACCCTGCATGGCGACGGCTCTACCGGCGTCCAGCAAGCGCTGGCCGGCCTGGGCGAGCTGGCCCACGCGCACGGCGCTCTGCTGCTGGTCGATTCCCGTTGGACGATCAGCGCCGTCGACGTGCCCCACGACGAGCTGGGCATCGATATCGGCGTCGCCGGCAGCCAGAAAGCGATCAGCGCCTACCCCGGCCTGGGCCTGATCACTTTCAGCGAACGCGCCGCCGCCGTCCACGCTGCCCGCCAACAGCAGGTCCTCAGCTCCTCCCTGGATCTGGCACAGCTGCGCCGCTTCCGCGAAGACGAACGTGCTGCCCAGACCATGCCCGCACCGATCCTCTACGCCCTCACCGAGTTGCTGCAGCTGATTTCCGAGCAGGGCATGGAATATCGCGTGAGCCGCATGGTCAATCGGCGCGATGCCCTGGTCCTCGCCTTTGAGACGTTGAATCTCTCCGTCCATGCCAGGCCAGTGTTCCGCCTGCCGACCGTAACCGCCATCAATGTGCCGGCCGGGGTGGACGCCGCCGCCATCCGCCAGCAACTACTGGCTCCCTACCGCATTGATATCGGCGGCGGCCTGGGCGATTTGCGCGGCAGAGTCTGGCGCGTAGGCATCCTGGGACATTCTGCCCAGCCGACCTTCTTGCTCGCACTGGTAACTCTGCTGGAAATTTTCCTGGAAGAGGCCGGGCACCCCATTCGCGAACGCGGTGCGGCCGCGCGTAACCTGCTCAATCACCTGGACTGATCCGGAATACCCGGGAAAGAGGATGCTATGAAAATCACCAATGCCGAAGTGATTCTGACCAAAGTGCCGACCGTGCGCTCGCACCGCATGTCTTTCGCCACCACGCGCCATCAGGAATGCGTCTACCTGCGCCTCCATACCGACGAGGGAATCGTCGGGTTGGGCGAAACGCCACATATGGCTGGCTTTTCCGGCGCCGGGGAGACGCAGGCGACCGTCGCCCTCCAGCTGCGCGAGCGTTTGCTGCCCGTCATTTTCGGCAAGGACCCGCGCCAGATCGAAGCGCGCCAGCTGGATATGGAGCGCGCCTTGCCCTGGAACCCACGCGCCAAGAGCGCTGTCAACATCGCCCTCTATGACATCGCCGGCAAGGCCCTGAATACGCCAGTCTACAACCTGCTCGGCGGCATCGTGCATGACCATATTCCGCTCAGTTGGTCCATCCCCATCACAGACCACGAACATGCCGCACAAGATGCTGAAATGGCCATCTCCCGTGGCATCCGCATCCTCAAGATGAAGACCGGCCACGAAGACCCCGACCACGATATCGAGCGCACGCGCCGCGTCCGCGCCGTCGCCGGTGACGCGATCCGCCTGCGCGCCGACGCCAACCAGGCCTGGGATGTCAACACGGCCATCTACGTCATTAACTCCCTCGCCGAGAGCGGCCTGGAATTCATGGAGCAACCGGTGAAGGCCTGGGACCTGGACGGCATGGCCGAGGTGCGCCGCGCCACCAACACCTACATCATGGCTGACGAGGGTGCCAACTCAACGCGCGACGTTTTTGAGCACGCCAGGAAGCGCGCCTGTGACCTGATCAGCATCTACATCAACAACGGCGGTGGTATCATCAACGCCAAGAAGATGGCCATCGTCGCCGAACCGGCCGGCATCGGTTGCTATGTCGGCGGCGCTCTCGAAGGGGCTATCGCCTCACGCGCCTGCCTGCATTTCGCCGCTTCGACGCCCAACGTGACCTGGGGTTGCGAGATGGGCGGCCAATTCCTGCTCGAAGCCGATCTGAGCGCCGAGCCCATCCTCTTCGAGGACGGCGCCCTTGTCGTGCCACATGGTCCCGGCCTCGGTGGCGATCTGGATCCCGACCTGGTCGTCCGTTACCAGAGCGATTCCTTCGAAGTCCACCCGGACTGAGTCCGTCCGGATTGCCCCCGAAAGGAGCATCAGATGCGTTTCGGCTTCGGTTTCGTACCCACCCAACCGCTGGCGGAAGGCCTGCGCGTTGTCCAACTCGGCGAGCGCCTCGGCTACGAGATGGCCTGGATCCCGGACCAGACTTTCTACCGCGATCCCTTCCTGGTTATGGCCGCCTGGGCGCAGGCGACCGGGAACATCCAGCTCATGATCGGGGTAACCAACCCCTATACGCGCCACCCGGCCCAGGTCGCGCGGGCCATCGCCACCGTGGACGAAATCAGCGCTGGCCGCGCCAATCTGGGCATCGGCAGCGGCAACCGGCGCGAGCTGTTGCTGCCTATGGGTTACGAACAGGACGCCGCCGCGCCGCGCACGCGGGAGATGGTTACCCTGGTGCGCGCCCTCCTGCAGGGCGAGACCTTGCAACATGAATCCAGCTACGTAACCGCCAAAGGCCTTAAGCTTTCCTGGCAACCGGAGCGCGCGGCCATCCCGATCTACATTGCCGCCCGCGGCGCGCGCATGCTGGAAGCGGCTGGCGAGCTGGCCGACGGCGCAGCGATTGGCGCGCTCGTATCCAAAGAAGGGCTGGATTACGCCTTCGCAGCGTTGGAGCGCGGGGCGGCACGCGCCGGCCGCAGCCTGAGCGAAATGGAAATCGTCAGCTGGGTTACCTGCCGCGTGGTCGATGACGAAGAGGCCGCCCACGAGCGCCTCAAACCCAGCGTGGCCCATATCATCGGCGGCGCGCCCCTCTCGCTCTTGCGGGCCATTGGCATGGAAGAAGGGGCGATCGTTGACCTGAAACGCGCCTACGCCGCGGGCGGCCCGGCCGGCGCCGCGCCCCTTGTCACCCGGCGCGAGATCGATATGCTCACCATTGTGGGCAACGCCGCGCGCGTGCGCGAAACCTGCGAGCGCCTCGCGGACCGCGGCGTCGGGCAGATCGGCATCCTGCTCACCGGCGCCGATGCCGAAAGCAATTGCCAGGTGCTGGAGCGGATCGCCCGCGAAGTAATGCCGCACTTTGGTTAGTGTGGCGCACTTCCGTAGCGGCGAATCGTGAAAATACGCCACCGCAATACTTTGCCGCTCGCGCTGCAGATGGCCGCGGAGCAGACGCTGCTTTATGGCGTCATCCTCTTCGATGCCGTGTTGGCCGGTCAATTGGGCGTTGACCCGCTCGCCGCCCAGCTCGTCGTCGCCCGTTTGGTGGAGCTGACCGCCGTCCTCTTCCAGGTCACCGCGATCGGTGGCTCGATCCTGGTGGCCCAGGCGATCGGCCGTGGCGACCGCTCCGACGCCGAGCTCACCTTGCGCAGTGCCTCGCTGCTCTCCCTGGCCGTCGGCTTCGCGGTGATGCTGTTGGTCTGGGCGATCAGCCCGCTGCTTATGACCTTGATGGGTGTCTCGGGTTCGGTCGAGCAACTGGGCACTCCTTATATGCGCGCGTTATCGCTCGCACTGCCACTGCAATTCCTGCTCTTGAGCGCCAATGGCTGCCTGCGCGGCGCGGGTGATGCGCGCCGTCCCTTACTCGTGATGGGCCTGGCCAACGGCTTGCACGTCGTCCTGGCCCTGCTGCTGGTCTTCGCGCTGGAGGCCGGCCTGATGGGCCTGGCGCTCGCCAATTTCGTCAGCCGCGTCGCCGGTCTGCTCTTGCTGGGATTCTGGCTCTGGCGCGGCACGGCCGCGTTGCGCTGGCGTGGCTGGCAGACCTCCAGGCGCGCGATGCAAGGGTTGATGCGCCTGGGCACGCCCGTCGGCCTGGAACAACTGGCGATTCGTGGCGCCCGCTTGCTGCAGCTGCGCCTGGTTACCGAGCTCGGCGTGGCCGCCCTGGCCGCCTATGCCGTCACCTCCCACACACTGTCCATCATCCTGATGCTGGGGCTGGGTTTTTTGCTGGCCTCGCTCACCTTGATCGGCCAGCTGACCGGCGCCGGCCTGACGCAGCACATCTACGCCAGCGCCTTTCAGTTGCAGCGTCAGGCCTGGTTCGTGATGGGCGGGCTGGCGCTGCTCTTCTTTGCATGGCCAGGCGTAACCCGGTTATTCTCTGCCGATGAAGTGGTGCGGGCGGCGGCCCTGCCCGGTCTGCGCCTGGTGCTGCTCGCGGTGCCGCTGGAGGCCATCAATCAGGTGTTGACGGGCGCGCTGCGCGGCGCGGGCGATACACGCTACCCGATGTGGGTGACGGTCTTTGGCCATTGGCTGGTCTCCCTGCCGCTGATCGTCCTGTTCACGGGCGTCCTGGGTTGGGGGCTGCAAGGCGTCTGGTCAGCGATGTTCCTGCAGATGCTCGTGCGAGCACTGCTCACCGGCTGGCGCTTCCGGCAGCGCTACCGCCCGAAGCTCGTTCCGGTTTGATTCGTTCGCTCAATAAAGAGGAGATCTTGTATGTCCCATCGTGAACCAAACTACGCCATGTTCCCGACCGGGGAATATCTGAACCGAGTCGAACGCGCGCGCGAACGTATGGACGCACATGGCATGGACGCACTCATCATCACCGCCAAGGAAAATGGCATCTACTTCTCCGGCATCCGCACCATCGGCTGGAATTCGAAACACCGCCCGCTGGGCATCATCGTCCCCCGGGACAACAGCAAGCCCGTCATCAGCGTCATCGCCGAGAGTCTCGTCGACGTCGCCTACCAGTCCTCCTGGATCGAAGAGGTGCGCCCCTGGGGTGGCTGGCGCATCGCCGACGCCGCGCCCGATCCGCTGACTGCCATCCATGACGCCTGTGAGCAGCTCGGCGTGGCGGATGGCACGATCGGCCTCGAGCTCGGCTACGGCCAGCGCATCGCCATGTCGCAAACGGATTTGGAAGACCTGACCGGGCGCTTCGCCAAAGCCAGGTTCGTCGACGTAGGCCCATTGATGTGGGAGCTGCGCATGATCAAATCAGCGCGCGAAGTCGAGAAGCTCCGCAAGGCCGCCGACGCGACGACGCGCGCTTACGAACGCGCCTTCGCCGAGCTGCGCCCCGGCATGACCGAGCGCGAGCTGGGCAGCCTGCTGCTCTCCGAGATGGTCCTGCAAACTGGCGAGATGCCGGGTTTCATCATGGTGCGCTCCGGCGTGGAGAAATACGGCATGGTGAACGTCGAACCTTTCGAACGCGCTATCCAGCCCGGCGAACTGATCGTCGTCGACGCCGGCGCCAATTACCACTACTACTGGTCGGATTACATGCGCATGGCCTCCATGGGTGAGCCGAGTTCCGAGCAACGCCGCTTCTTCGATGCCAACCTGGCCGCACAGAAGGCTGGCGTCGCCGCCGTCAGGCCCGGCAATTCCATGAACGACGTCTTCTCTGCCTGCTACGACGTGCTGATGGAACACGGTATGAAAGAGCACGTCCCCGGCCTGGAGCGCGTCGGCCATGGGCTGGGCCTTGATGTCCACGAGCCGCCCTCGATCGCCAGGGGCAGCGATACCGTCATCGAGCCGGGCATGGTGCTCACCGTGGAGCCGATTTATTGGGACCGGCCGGATCACGTCATCGGCAACTTCGCGATCGAAGACATCCTCCATGTCACCGGGGACGGCTGCGAAATACTCAGTGGCTTCCCCAAAGACCTCTACATCGTGGATTGCTGATGAACGACTACGCAGAACGTGCCCAACGCGCCCAGGCCGCCATGGCCGCGGCCAATTGTGACTGGCTTTTCGTCTCCCATTCAACCGATTTGCTCTACCTGATCGGCTTCACCAAGCGACCCAGCGAACGGTTGGCCCTCTTGCTGTTGCCGCGCGAGGGGCGTGCCAAAATGGTTGTCCCCGGCTTCGAAGTGCAAATCTTCCAGCCCTACGCCAGCTTCTTCGACGTGATCGGTTGGGAAGAGACCGAAGACCCGGTGGCGAAAGTCGCCGGGGTCGTCGGCGCCGGCGCCGGGCAAACCATCGCCATCGCCGATCAGTTGCTCACGGTCTTCACTCTGAGACTGCAGGCCGCCCTGACCGGCGCGAGCTGGCTGGAAGGTAACCAGATCCTGGCCCGCATCCGCATGATCAAGACCGCCTCCGAAATCGACGCCCTGCGAGAAGCCGCTGCGAAGACCGAAGACGCGCTCGCTTCCCTGTTCGCTCAACCCGTCTCCGGCAAAACGGAGCTGGAAGTACTCCGCTTCCTGCACCGTGGACTGACGGAGCGCGGCCTTGAGCTGAGCGGCGGTGGCATCGTCGGCGCGGGGCCGCACAGCGCCTCGCCACACCACAAGACGGGCGAGCGGCGCCTGGCCGGGGGCGACTCCCTCGTCATCGATTTTGGCGGTGGCTGGCGCGGATACCGCTCCGATCTCACGCGCAGCTTCCACATCGGCGAAGCGCCGGCCGAGTTCCGCCGCATCTACCAGATCACTCAGGAAGCGCAGCAGCTCGCCTTCGAAGCGACCCGGCCCGGGGTGACCACAGAGCAGATCGATTCCGTCGCGCGCGATTACATCAGCGCGCAGGGGTATGGACCTGCCTTTCTGCACCGCACCGGCCATGGTGTCGGCATGGACGGCCACGAATATCCCTACCTCGTGCAGGGGGATTCGACCGTGATCGAAGAGGGGATGGTTTTCAGCATCGAACCCGGCATTTACCTGGCAGGCAAATATGGTGTGCGCATCGAGGATGTCGTCGCCGTTACTGCAACAGGCGCCGAGCGGCTAAATCTCTTCCCGCGTGATCTGCGAATTCTGGACTGAAGTTGGCTGAAGCCGCGCCTCTTAAACCAGGCGTGGCATCACTTCATCGGCAAAGCGTCGAATGGCTTCTTCGGAGTCGCTGATGTCCGGCGCGTTGACAAGGATGCCGATTTCGTTGATCCCCTGCGCGATCGCCCTCTGTAACTGCCCGGCGACTTCTTCCGGGCGGCCGATTGCCATCAGGCGCTTCACCAGATCATCAGAGACAAGCGGGGCGGCGCCTTCGCTGCCCCGCTCTGAGTAGACCGCCTTCAACTCATCGCGAAAACGATCGCTCAGGCGTAATGCCTCGAAGACGCCCGGCGGCGCCCCGGCAAGAATGTGCGCGGCCGAGGGACGGCAGTGATCGAGCCAGCGCGGCGCGTCCCCGGTGATGTGGCAGGTGATCCAGATCATGCGCCCGATCTCTTCCAGAGTGCGGCCGCTCCGTTGTGCCCCTTTGGCGACCTGCCCCAGCGACCAGGCGAGCGCCTCCTCATCCAGTAACGCGCCGATCACCGCGCAATCGGAAAGCTCGCCCGCCACCTGCAGGACCAGCGGGCCGCGCGCTGCCAGGTAGAGCGGCACATCCGGGTGCGGCGCCATTTCCAGCTCGACGCCATCGGCGACGAAGCATCCGCCGCGATGGTTCAGAAATTCGCCGCGCAACAGACGACGGCACAACATCAACGCCTCGCGGCAGTGGGCCGCCGCCCGCTCTTGTTCGCCCCCGAGAGGCACGATCAGCTCACGCCGGTTGCCCGCACCATAACCGAGGGCCACCCGACCGGGGCAATGGTCATCCAACGTGGCGGCCGCGCGGGCGACCTGCACCGGATGGCGCGTAAACGGGTTGGCGACGCCAATCACCAGCTCGATGCGCTCGGTCTGGCTGGCGACGACGGCCAGCGTAACAAAGGGGTCCGGAAAAAAAGTCTGATCGGGGATCCAGGCCGAATCAAAACCGAGGCGCTCCCCCAGCTGGACGAGCCGCGTGAAGTTCGTGATCGGCGCTTTCGGCTTGGCACCGAAGATGAATTTCATGTGGAACCGGTTCCCCGCAAGCGCGGATCCAGCGCATCCCGCAAGCCATCGCCGAGCAAATTGATGCACATCACGGTGATGAAAATCGCCAGTCCGGGGAAGACTGTCATCCACCATTGGCCCGAGCGTATGTAATTGCGGCCCAGGCTGAGCATCGCCCCCCATTCCGGGTGCGGAATCTGCGCGCCCAGCCCGAGGAAACTCAACCCGGCGGCGATCTGAATCGCGCTGGCGACGCGCAACGTGCCCACCACGATCACTGACGAGAGCACATTCGGCAGAATATGCTGCCACATGCTGTGCCAGTGCGAGGCGCCCATCGCGCGCGCGCTTTCGACGTAAATCTTGTTCTTCTCCACCAGGGTATCGCCGCGCACCAGGCGTGCGAAAACCGGCATGCTGGCGATGCTCACCGCCAGCATCGCGTTCTGCAGTCCCGAGCCCAATATCGTAACCACGACGATGGCCATCAGAATGGCCGGGAGTGTCAGCATAATATCCAGAATACGGCTGATGACATCATCGACACCGCCGCCAAAATACCCGGCCATCAGGCCCAGCACCAAACCGACGCTGATTGCCGCGCCAATGGAGATGACACCGACGCTGATGGTCGTCCGCCCGCCATGCAAGACGCGCGACAGAACGTCGCGCCGCAAATCATCCGTGCCCATCCAGTGTTGTGCGTTGGGCGGCAAGAGCAAATCGGCGCCGTCCCTGCTTTGCTCCAGCGGGTCATAAGGGGAAACAAAATCCGCCAGCATCGTCAGCGCAATGATGATCAGCAACAAGGCACCGCCCAGCAACGCCGCTTTATCCTGCAGCAACTGGCGACGGACAAAATACCACTGGTTCTGTGAGTGCGCAGAATTCGCGCGGTTTTCCATCAACGTCTGGATGGCCGGACGACCTGCAGTCGGGTGTCCTTCGGGCGGCCGTCCCTCGGCCGGGCTGCTCTCAGGCATAACGGATGCGCGGATCCACCGCTGTATACAGCATATCCACGCCGAAATTGATGATCACGAAAATCGTTGCCGAGAAAAGCGTCACCCCCTGCACCAGCGGGAAATCGCGGTTTATGATGGCCGTAACCACCTCGCGCCCCAACCCGGGGAAGACGAACACCGTCTCCACGATCACCGCGCCGCCCAAAAGATAACCAAATTGCAGGCCGAGGATAGTCAATACGGGGATGAAGGCATTGCGCAGCACATGGATTGTCAGCACCCGTCCTTCGCGCACCCCCTTGGCGCGTGCCGTTCGCACAAAATCCTCCCCCAACACGTTCAACATGCTGGAGCGCGTCAGTCGCGCGATGATAGCCACCGTCGGCGCCGCCAGCGTGATGGTGGGCAGAATCAGCGTGATCAAGCCACGATCGCCGACGAAGGGCCGCACCCAGCGCAACTCCACGCCGAAGACATATATCAACATCAGGCCGAGCCAGAACGGCGGGATCGATACGCCTACCAACGCCCCCAACATCGTCACGTAATCGTGGATCGTCTCGCGTTTAATCGCGGCGACGATGCCGGCGAAGAGCCCGACCGGCAGCGCGAAGAGCATCGCTGCTACCGTCAACTTGAGGGTAGCGGGAAAGCGGTCCGCGATGATGTTGATCACCTGGGAGCGCTTGAAAATAGAACGGCCAAAATCGCCGCGCAGCACGCCGCGACGTGTGCCGTAGGAATCGGCGATGTCATCGCCATCGGTATCCACGCGCAGGTAATCGTTGCCGATCAGCCAGAAGAGGTATTGCTCCGGTAGTGGGCGGTCCAACCCCAGGTTGCGGCGCATCTCCTCGATGGCGCCGGGGCCGGATTTCACCTCGTGCAGCATGATCGCCACCGGATCGCCCGGCACCAGGTGAATCATGGCGAAGATCAACACGCTGACGCCGATCAGGATCAGAATGGAAGCCAGCAACCGGCGGATGATGTAGACGGTCACGCCACGAGGCTCCTGTTTCGTCCGGCGAGGAGGTGGAGAAACAAGCCCGACCCGGATGCCGCGCGGGCGTCCGGGCCGAGCTCAGGTCAGAGTGAAAGCGGGACTCCTCTATTCGTCAGAGACGTAGGTGTCATAGAAGTCGAAGAAGCCTTGCGCGTTGGTGCGGAAGTTCTTCACGCGCGCGTTGACGACGAAGGCGTTCTCGATCACGTAGAAGGGGATGTAGGGCATCTCGTTCAGCATGATCTCCTGAATCTGATGGTAGATCGCCGCTCGTGCGTCCAGGTCCAACGTGCGCCGTCCTGCTTCAATGAGCGCATCCACCTCCGCGTTATTGAAGCGCGCGGTATTCCAGGCGGCATCGATCGAAGAAGAGTGCGCAATGATGTTGAACACGTCAGGGTCCGTGGCGGGGAAGAGCATGCCGGCGAGTTCCCACTTGCCGGCGCGCATATCAGCCAGGTAAGCGCCAATTTCTTCCGTCTCCACGGTAATTTCAATGCCCAGCTGCGTCAGGTCATTGACGACGATCTGGCCATATTGGTCGAAGGGGAAGCCCGGGCTGATGCCGTAGGTGATGCTGAAGGCCTGGCCGTCCTTGTCCAGGATGCCATCGCCATCGCTATCGCCCCAGCCGGCTTCCGCCAGCAAGGCCGCCCCCATCTCAAGGTCATAGCCGGGCCACTGGTCCATACCGGCGTTCCAGTATCCGAAGAGGCCGGGCGTCAGAATTGCTTGCGGTACTGCGCCGATACCACCGAAGACTTCGTTCAGGATGCGCTCGCGGTCCACCGCCCAGGCAACAGCGCGGCGGGTGGCCGCATCATCGAAGGGGAAGGTTTCCGTATTCAGCACCAGGATGCGCGGCACACCGGTGCGTGCGGCCGTCGGCACGTAGAAGTCCGGATCTTCCTGGAAGAACGGTAGCTGGCTCGCCAGCGGACTGTAGACGACGTCTACTTCGAAGGTCTCAACCAGCGCCATGCGCGTGCTGTCTTCCCCGGCATGGAGGGCGATCAACTCTTCCAGATAAGCGGGACCTTGATGCTCGTAGTAATCGGGCGCCCAGTTGTAGTCTTCGTTGCGCGCCATCACCACCTCTTCATCCGGTGAGGTGCTGACGAAGCGGAAGGGGCCGGTGCCAACGGGGTTCAGGCCGTAATCAGCGCCATGCTCTGCCACTGCCGCCGGCGAAACCGGCGCGAGGCCGATCTGCGTCAGTGAATCCAGGTAGGGGGCGAAGGGCTCCTTGAGGGTCATCACGACGGTGTATTCATCCGGCGTCTCGATGGCCTCCACCGGGCCGACAATCGCGGCCGCCCAGGGTGAAGCCAGTTCCGGATCACTGATGCGCTCGAAGGAAAAGCGTACCGCTTCCGCGTTGAAAGGCGTGCCATCATGAAAGGTGACGCCCTGGCGCAGGCTCAGTGTGATGACCGTGCCATCGTCGCTGAAGGAGAAGGACTCCGCCAGTCCCGGCCCGATAGCGCCCGATGTCGGGTGTTTCCGCAGCAGCGGATCATAGATGAACTGCATGATGTTGCGGCCGAAGGTGTTGGTGTTGGCTGCCGGATCCAAAACGCCCCATTCCGAGGAGAACACCACCGACAGGGAGCCACCGGATACCGGTTCCTGCGCCCCGACCACGCCCACGAACAGGAGCAGCAGCAAGCTCACCAACAACACAAAACTAGTGCGACTTCTCATCATCTTTCCTCCATAAGCTGTCTCTACGATGATACCCACGCAGGATAATCCGCCAGATTGTAACGTGTGCCTGTAACACGAACCACTTGCTTTCCCAATCGGCCGGAAGAAGCCCCTTCGCCCGCATGAACCGCGCCAATCCTGCCACAAATCTGCCGTGCAATCGGCTCCGTGCTACAATTCCCGGCATGCCAGCCCCTGTCGGAAACCCCGCGTGAAACTCCTCGTCGTCCCGGCCTCGCTGGACCTGCGCCAGCCCTTCAGCGCGACACCGGCCTGGTGGCAGCTGCTCAAGGCGCTGCACGAGGAAGGCACCGAGCTCATCGCCTGCCCCTGGCAGGGGCCGCCCATCGAGTCGCTGTGGTGGCGCGCCGCGGCCAATCCCGCGCAGTGGCAGGGCGACGTCTGGCTGGCAGCGCGTAACCTGTTGCGCCGCTTCGCGGGTACGCCGCCGCAGCTGCAGCTGGACGAGGATGACGCACCGCCTTCCCGAGTCGCGCGCGAGCTCTGGTCCTCGCGGCTGCTGCGCCAGTTCGCCCACGCGACGATCGCGCCGCTCTGGCACGCGCATCTGGAGCGCATCCTGAGCGAGCAGCCGGACATCGACGCGCTGCTCTTCCTGACCGTGCCGCTCAACCAGCTGACGGGCGTGCCGCGCGAGCTGTCGAAACAATTCGACGTGCCGGTCTTCTACTACGACGGCGACGTGCCGGCCAGCCTGCCGCAGATGGGCGGCTTCGCCAGCGGCTTCCGCATCTATCAGGGGGCGCAGCCGGAGGAATACACGGCCTTCATCTGCAACAGCCTGGGCGGCGCGGTGGAACTGCGCAAGCTGGGCGCGCGCGCGGCCTACACCGTCTACTACGGCGTGGACGAGTCGGTCTTCAGCCCGGCGCGCGTTCCGACGCAGGACATCGACTTCTTCTTTTACGGCCACGGCCGCGAGTATCGCTCGTTATGGATCGATGAAATGATCGCGCGGCCGGCGCTGGCCATGCCCGACGCGCGCTTCGCGGTGCGCGGCACCAACCTCGGCGAGCTCGGGCGGACGGAGTTGCTGCCCTACCTCAGCTTCAGCAAGCTGCGCGAATACGTGGGGCGCAGCCGCGTCAATCTGTGCATCACGCGCCGCGCGCATGCCAGCGTGTACGGCTCCTCCAGCTCACGGCCCTTCGAGCTGGGCGGCATGGGCGCCTGCATCGTGGCCAGCCCCTACGAGGGCCTCGAGCTGTGGTTCGAGCCGGAGCGCGAGATCATCGTGGTCAATTCGGGCGAGGAGGCGCTGGAGCGCTATCGCTGGCTGCTGGCGCATGATACGGAGCGGCAGCGCATGGGCGCGGCGGCGCGGCAGCGCGTGCTGGCCGAGCACACCATGCGTCACCGCGCGCGCCAGCTACTGGGCATCATGCGGGGACATTTGTAACAAGAGGATGAAATCCAGGTTGCGACTGTCAATTCTGTGACTGTCGCAACCCGGTGTGAACGGAGATTTACCCTCGCCCGCGCAGCATTTGCGCGTCGAGTTCTTGCTGCCAGCGCCAGGCGCTGCCGGAGCCACTGTCGCTTGCCAGCAGCGTGTCGTGTTGCGTCGCGGCGGGCGCTTCGCCTTGCGAAGCATCCCGCAGGGGCGTCGCCCGTCGGACCAGACCCTGCGCACGTGTCCGGTGCGGTATCCAGTTTCCGCGCAGCAGACTGACCGTTGCCATTTTGTTGCCTCCATTTCTCATACGTCCTGTCTTCATTACGCGACAGATAGCAGTCCGGTTCAAGAGTCCAACCAGTCCATCCATGGCGTTTTTCGGCGTTCTTACGGCGTTCCAACACTTGCCGCGTCAACGCCGGTCAAGTAGGCTGAATGTTGTGCATATGTGAGTTGAATTCAGGACGATCTGCGCGGTAAAGCTGGATGGAACCTCTTCCAAATGCGAGGGAATTATGGAAGAACACTTCGTGACAAACTCAATTTCAACAGCGTTTCACACTGCGATCCAATCTCACGAAAGGACTTTCGAGGACTGGCTGAACATTTCAACAATTATCGGAGAAAAGCTTCCCTATTCCATGCTACCGTGGTCCATTCAAAATTTAGGAATGCTGGACGTTGTTTTACGTCAAATTGAAGAGGAATTTCTCCCTCCAGAAAAGAATGGACAGGAAAATGAGTTTAATCTGCCTATCCATATTCAACTTCAGTTGTCAAATTCATGGGTATGCGATGCGTATGAATTGTTCCGATTAATTAAAAGAAAGGCGTATAGAAGATGGGGATAAATTCAGGACCTTGGAAAGAGATCTTCGGGTCTTGCGAATGCCGCTGGATAAGCATGAAATCGCAAAAAAATCGGAAACAACGGGTAGAAATGGAGCTTATTTTAACTCAACCACTTGCAGACGAAGACACTCCCTACCGATATTCATCGGAGGATCCTCAACGAGCATTTATGCCTGTTGTACGGTTCAATTCTGAAACAGGGTCTGTGCAGTGGCAAGTATTCAACGAGCTTTTGAGCAAAGATGCTACTTATGTAGGTTGGCTCGAACGAAGAACTCTATCAGATCGTATTCTGAATCTCTGGCGTCCAGAGTTTGACAAATTGGTCGACGGTCCCGCAATTTATCTCACTACCAGTTTTTACTTCGACTCCCCTGCTGAATGACCCTGCAACCCGACCCCATCCAGACCGACGCCAGCAATCCCTTCGCCAACCGCACCCTGCGCGAGCGCCTGCCCGCCATCCTGCGCGAGACGCGGGCGCTCAATCCCGACTACTCGCCGCAGATTCACGACAATATCCAGCGCCTGCACGACGAACTGGTGGGTGACGCGAAAATTCGCCTGATCGAATCGCCCGCGCCCGATTACGACGACTGGCAGGCGGCCTGGTTCCCGTTCCACAAAGCGTCCTGGCAGCGCTGCCAGTGGTTCTTCGCCGAGGTCTATCACTATCGTCTGTTGATGGAGGCCGTGCGCTGGTGGGAGACGGGCCGCGACCCCTTCGCCCCGAAGAAGGCTGAAGAATACGCCGGCGCAGCCCACCGGGAGTTGCTGGCGCGCGCCCTCGCGGTTTATCCCGGGAGCGGCGAAGCGAGCGGGGCGGAGGGCTCACGTGAGGAACGGCTGGCGACGTTGCTGGAGCTCGCCGTCTGGGGCAACCGCATCGACCTCAGTTACGCCGTCTCTTCCGCGCATGGCAGCCAGGCCGGCGCCGATGACCTGCTCGTCGATGAGCGCGCGCGCGTCATCGCGCATCTGCTGCGCGTGCCCGGCGACGTGCACATCATCGCCGACAACGCCGGCAGCGAGCTGAGCATGGACCTGGCGCTGGCAGCGCTGCTGCTGACCGAAGGCCTGGCGCCGCGGGTCGTCCTGCACCTCAAACTGCACCCCACCTTCGTCAGCGACGCCACCGTCACTGACGTGCTGGGCTTCCTCGCCATGTTGCGCGCAGGGACACAGGAGCGCGACGCCCGCCAGTTTGGCGAGCAGCTGGAATCATTGCTGGAACAGGGGCGGCTGCGCCTGGCGCCCGATGCCTGGTGGAACAGCACGGCCTTCCTCTACGCGCTGCCGCCGCGCCTGCAACTGCAGTTCGCCAACGCGCGTCTGGCCATCATCAAGGGCGACGCCAACTACCGGCGCATGGTCTACGACAGCATCTGGCCGACAGAGACTCCGCTGCGCGACGTCGCCGGCCATTTCCCCTGCCCGCTGCTGGCCCTGCGCGCGCTCAAGAGCGACCCGGTCGTTGGTCTGGCGCCGGGACTGGCAACCCGTCTGGACGCGCTCGACGCAGACTGGCGCGTCAACGGCAAGCGCGCCGTCCTGCAGAGCACGCTGCCGCTATAAGGCCCGGCCTTAACCCTCCCCGAACTCGCGCCAGGGAATGAAGCGCTCGCGATAGACGAGGTCCTGCCAGTAACGCCGCTTGCCCGGCTTCATCACGAAGGACGGGTTCGGCTGTGGATGTCCCACGCAGAGCACCATCCAGGGCGTGAAGCGGTCCGGCAGGTTGAGGATCTTGCGCAGGGCGGGCACGTTGAAGGAGGTCACCGGCCCGGACGCCAGGCCCAGCGAATGCGCCGCCAGCGCCATGGTCTGCGCTGCCTGGCCCACGTCCATCAGGAAGACGGGGTCGTCCGCCTCCTCGTCGATATAGGTGGGGAAGTTGCGCCGGTCCACACACGCGAAAATATACGTGGGCGCATTCGAATAGATGCCCGGCGAGACGCGGCGAATTAACTCAATCAGTTCAGGGTCCTGCACCACCAGAAAACGGTTGGGCAAGTGGTTGCTGCCGGTCGGCGACCAGCGTCCGGCTTCGAGGATGATTTCCAAGTGTTCCTCCGAGACCTGCTCGTCAGTCATTTCGCGCACGACGCGACGCGTTTTGATGTTGTCCAGCACCGGGTTGCTCATGCCTCACCTCCCGTCGTCAGTCCGGCGCGTGCGACCAGGCACTCGCCCAGGGCCTCGTTCAGCTCGACCACGATCGCCTTGTACTGTTCCGGCATACCGGTGATCGTATGCGAGACCGGAATGCGTTCCAGGGCCACTTCCAGCAGCTTGCGTACCTCCGGCGACACGTCGTCGATCACCATGGCAGCCAGGCGCTCGGCAGCGGTCAACTGCCGCAGCGGCCCGTAGCGCGCCGGTTCGCGCAGCAAGAGCAGCGCGCAACTGAAGAACAGGGCCATCAATTCAACAACTTCGTCTTCCGTCAAAAACTTGCGTTCCGCATCCATGGGCAGCTCCTCCACTGCGCGAAGTATGACACGCAGCACGTTCTCCGGCGACCCCTGTGGTACACTCACCATGCTCAACTCGTAGCGGACGAGATGTACCGGTTTCCCATGCTCAATCAACTACCACTGTTCACGAATCACATAGCCCGTTTCCCTTCCACCCGCTACCAGGGAAGCAAAGCTCGTCTTGCCAGATGGATACTGGAACAAGTTGACCAGCTTGAGTTCGAGACCTGTCTGGATGCTTTCGGCGGCACGGGTTCTATCGCATGGCAATTTAAGCAAGCCGGGAAACAGGTAACCTGCAACGATTTGTTGCGCTTCAACTACCACATCGGCCAGGCACTGGTCGAGAATTGCAGCATCCGACTTTCGGACGAGGATGTTGAAGAAATTCTGACACCTTGTCGCAATCGCAACTATCCGACATTCGTGCAAAACACCTTCGCGAATATCTACTTCACGGATGAGGAAAATGCGTGGATTGATCGCACCATCACCAACATCCACCACCTCCGGAATCCCTACAAATTTGCGCTGGCTTTTTTCTCACTGGCCCAGGCCTGCATAGTCAAACGACCCTACAACCTCTTCCATCGGAAAAACCTGTATCTTCGGTTCGCGGACGTTGAGCGTTCATTCGGGAACAAAACCAGTTGGGACAGACCATTTGACGATTGGTTCCAGATCTTCGCACGGGAAGCCAACGACGCTGTTTTTGACAACCAGCTGGAGAATCGGGCACTCAACTGTGACGTATTGATGCTGGAACCCGAGTATGACCTCGTGTACCTGGACCCACCCTACATTTCAGGAATGGGAACTGGAACAGACTATCGGGATTTTTATCACTTTCTGGAGGGCTTGACGATGTATGATCAGTGGTCGGAACACATCGACCACAGGTCGGGACATCGGCGCCTCCGGCGGATTCCCGATATCTGGTCAGACAAGAACCGCATCCATGAAGCCTTTGAGAGCATCTTTGACCGTTTTCAGGATTGCATCCTCGTGGTCTCGTACCGGACGGATGGTATTCCCTCAAAGTCGCAGCTCATTCAGATGCTCGGGAAGTACAAGTCGGACGTGCGGATTGTTGACTATGGCCGGTATCAGTATGCACTTTCAACAAACAGGAACTCCGGCGAAATGCTGCTCATTGCACAATGACAGACTTTCAGGAGAACCTTGCGCATCTTGTGAATGGATTCCATTCCACCCTCTCCACACCGAATGGAGAATGGGCGGTCAAGGGATTCATCGACGTGTATCGCAACATTTTCGCGATTTCGACTGACACCAAGGTCATCTCAAAAATCATAGAGATCATGTTGTTTCCTGTCATCGCCCGATTCGCTCACCAAAACCAGCTTCGGATGCTGTTGAGCGAACACCAAAATCACTATCCTGACATCACTTTCATTGCTCCCGACAACACCCTGGTCGCGCTAGATATAAAAAGTACTTATCGAGTGAATTCAAGAACCGTCAGCGGTTTTACACTCGGGTCATTTACAGGCTATTTCCGCCAGCGCGAGACGAAGAAGAACATCGCTTTCCCCTATGGGTCTTACGAAAAACATTTCGTCCTGGGTGTGATTTACAGCCGAAGCAGCACGGTTGTTAATGAGCGCGAGATTTACACCATAGATGACCTTGAGAATATTTCATCTGTAACGAGCGATTTCGCTTTCCTGCTGCATGAAAAATGGCGTATCGCCAGTGATAAACCGGGAAGTGGCAACACAAAAAACATTGGCTCCGTCAAACGAATCGACGATCTGCAGAATGGTGCAGGCCCCTTCTCTCACTACAGAGCTGATGTCTTTGACGACTACTGGACAAACTATTTGACACTGGATATGGCTCGGGCCATAGACTCCTCCCAGCCTTATCGCAATCTGGACGAATACGCACGATGGCGCAGACGCTAACACCGAGTGAAGCCATGAACGACTGGACGCCCGTCATCGGCCTTGAGGTGCACGCCGAGTTGCAGACCGCCAGCAAGATGTTCAGCGACTGCCCGGTGGTCGACAGCGTCGAGGCGGCGCCCAACAGCGCCGTGGACGCCGTCTCGCTGGGCCTGCCGGGCACGCTGCCGGTCATCAATCGCCGCGCCATGGAGTACGGCATGATGGTCGGCCTCGCGCTCAACTGCGAGATTCCGCCCCTCAACCGCTTCGACCGCAAAAGCTACTTCTACCCCGACCTGCCCAAGGGCTACCAGATCAGCCAGTACGAGCATCCGCTGGCCGTCAACGGCCACGTCGATATCGAGCTGGCGGACGGCGCGCGCAAGCGCATCCGGGTGCGGCGCGCCCACATGGAAGAGGACACCGGCAAGCTGACCCACGTCGCTGGCGGCTTCAGCCTCGTCGATTACAATCGCGCCGGCGTGCCCCTGCTGGAAATCGTGACCGAGCCCGACCTGGCCAGCGCGGCCGAAGCCGAGGCCTACGCGCGCAGCCTGCGCGGCATCCTGCGCTGGCTGGGCGTCAACAGCGGCGACATGTCGAAGGGCGTGCTGCGCTTCGAGGCCAACGTCAGCCTGCGCCGGCCCGATGACGCCGAACTGCGCACGCGCACCGAAATCAAGAACCTCAACAGCATCCGCCACATGACGCGCGCCATCGAAAGCGAGTTGCGGCGTCAGCAGCGACTTTACGAAGGCGGCGACACCGTGCGTCAGGCCACGCTCGGCTGGGACGAAGACGCGCAGCGCATCGTCGTGCAGCGTTACAAGGAACGCGCCGACGAGTACCGCTACTTCCCTGAGCCGGACCTGCCCGTCGTGGAGGTCAGCGCGGCCTGGGTCGATGAGATACGCGCGCGCATCCCCGAATTGCCGGAAGCGCGCAGTCAACGCTTCATGGCAGAGTACGGCCTCGCGGCGGCCGACGCGCTGCAGCTGGTGACGGAGCGGGCTGTCGCGGACTTCTACGAGGCGACGCTGCAAGCTGGCGCGGAGCCGCAGACCTGCGCAAGGTGGATTTGCGGCGCGCTCTTCGCGCTGATGAACGCCCGCGAAACTGCGCGCGAGAACATCGGTCAGCTGCGCTTCAGCGCCGCGCACTTCGCTGCCCTGCTGCGCATGGTGAGCGAGGGCGCGCTCAACCGCGGCACGGCGACGACGGTGCTGGAAGCCATGTGGGACACTGGCGCGGAGCCGCAGCAGATCGTGCGCGAGCGTGGTCTGGCGCAAATCTCTGACAGCAACGTGATCGAAACAACCGTCGACCAGGTGCTGGCGCAGCAAACGCAGCTGGTAGTACGCTATCAGGCGGGCGAAACAAAGCTGATGGGCGCGCTGATGGGCCTGGCGATGAAGTCGCTGCGCGGCCAGGGCAATCCGGCCGCCGTGCGCGCGGCGCTGCAGCAGCGCCTCGACGCGGAGTAGCCACTTTACTCAGTAGCCTGCCCGCAGCAGCAGCCAGGCGACCGCCGTCAAGCCCGCCAGCAACACAGCGCCGTAGAGCAGCAGGCTGCGCAGTACGCGCCCCTCGTCGCCGCGGCTGATGCCGACGGTGCTGGCGCCCACCAGAATCTTGGCCGGCGCCATCATGCTGGCAATGGCCGCCGACGCCGTCTGCAAGGCCAGCACCAGCGACACACTCAGCCCCATCAACTGCGCGCTGTCCTGCTGCAGGGCTGCGAAGACCGCGTTGGAATTGGTGTTGCTGCCGGTCATGAAAGAGCCCAGCGCGCCGATCAGCGTGCCGACGACGGCGTACCAGTCCGGCGCGACCGCGCGGCTCAGCCACTCGGCCAGGGTGCGCGTCATGCCGGCGTTTTGCATCACGGTCGCCATGGCCACCATGGCGAGGATGCCGATGGCCGGCCGCATGCCCTTCTGACGCACACCCTGAACCACCGCGCGCGCTGCGCCGCGCCCCAGCCAGCCGCGCGCGCGAAAAAGCCAGAAGGCCAGCAGCGTGCTGTAGAGCAGCACCGAGCCCGTATGCACCAGCAGCGGGATGCCGACGCCCGGCGCCGGCGTCGCGGGCGTCACCCAGCCCAGCGTGGTCTCCAGCTGCGGGATATGGATGGAGGGGCGCAGCTGGCCGAGGAAGGCCTTCACCGGTTGCACGCCAATCAGCCCCACGGCGAGGACGATCAGGATGACGTAGGGCGCGATCGCCAGGCGCAGCGGCGGCCCAGCAGAATCGCCGTGGGCGGCGACGCTGCCCACGCCGCGCCAGCGGCGCCAGCGCGTGACCCACAGCCCGGTCAGCAGGCCCGCCAGGCCGGCGCAGGCCGAAGCGATGTTCCACAGGCCGGCGACCGCCACCAGATACTGCACCACGGCCATCACCAGGCCGATGACCAGCACCGCCGGCAGCGCCCGCCACAGTCCGCGCAGGCCGCCCGCCGCGTGCGCCGCCAACGCGCCGCAGCCCGGCGCGGCCAGGCCCAGCAGAATCGCCGTGGGCGGCGCCAGCAAAGCTGACGGCTGCCCGGTTACGCCGATCAATGCGATGAAGGAGGAGCCCAGCGAGCCGAAGGTCACCGCCCAGGCGTGACCGATGAAGGGCACGATCACCGCCGTCAGCGGCGACAGGCCGAGGCCAACCAGCAGCGGCGCGGTAACCGCGATGGGCACGCCGAAGCCGCCCACGCCCTGCAGGAAGGAGGCGAAAACCCAGCCCGTCAGCAGCACGCGCAGCACCCTGTCGCCGGTCAGGCCGCCGAACCCTGCGGCAATCACGTTCAGCGCGCCGGCCGCGTGCACCACCTGATAGAGCGCCAGTGCGGCCCACACGATGAGCACCACGTCGATCGTCAGCACCAGGGCGCGCAAATGCGCGTAGAGCAGCAACTCGCCACCCGCGCCGAAGCGCAGCACGGCAATCAGCAGCGCGACCAGCCAGCCGGCCGGACCAGCCTTCGCACCGCCCATGCGCAGGCCAGTCATCAGCACCAGCACGGTCAGGGGCGGCGCCGCCGCCAGGGCGACGTTCAGGGGGTCGATGGGCATGGCAGGGACTATCGTCGCGCGGCAGGGCCCTGTCAAGCGCTACCGGGTTTGCGCGCGCGCAGGAAGGCGATGCTGGCCGCGGCGCCGGCCTGGGCGCGCGGGTCGGCGGAGTCAGTAAACATATCGGGTATGCAGCGCACTGCTGCTTGCTCAATAATTAGATCCGGCAGCGCTGCAGCAAGCGCCGCTACGGTGGTCAGTTCCTCCGCGTCGATGCCCCAGACCGCGCTCATGGAGCGGTCCCATTCAGCGACGAGCAGGGTGCCGCCTGGACGCAGCGCCTGGGCAGCCTTACGCAATGTGCGCTGACCCGCGGCGCCGGCAGGCAGAGCGTAGGTACTGATGACGAGATCGTAGCTCGCGTCCGGCTGCCAGTCACAGAAATCGGCGCAGAGGAATCGTGCGCCGAGGCCTTTTTCCTGCGCCGCTGCCCTAGCCAGCCTGATGGCGTGTGCGGAGCAGTCGATGCCAGTGACCTGCCAGCCGGCGGCGGCCAGCGCCAGCGCGTTGGCGCCGTCGCCGCAGCCGAGGTCCAGCGCGCGCCCCAGCTTCAGCGTCGCCAGCTCGCGCTGCAGCACGCGCTCCACCACCATCACCTGGTCGGCGTCACTGCGCCAGACTTCATCCCAGAACGCTGCGTCCATGTGATTCGCTCCCTGTTTCGCCACAGGTATAGCGCAGTGGCGCCCGCCAGGGCAAGATGGCTCGCATCTCGGCCGGAGCCATGCACATGAGCCTGGACGCCCTGGCGCGACAACTCAGGGAAGCGCAAGACGACGAACGACAGCGCCTGGCGCTGGAGTTGCTGGCGCGCAGCCGCCGGCGCGAGCATGTCGACGCGGCCTTGCGCGCGCTGGAGGGCAGCGACCCCGGCAACGAGGCGCGGCCGTTGCTGCGCGAACGCGCGCTCTACTACTTCGACGAAACGCAGCGGGATAACGGCGCCCTCATCCGCGAGCAACTCTTGCGCCTGCTGCTGCGGATCGGCCATCCCGATGAGCGTGACCTCTGGCTGCGCGCGCTGCACTGCTACGAAATCGAGCCCATGATGGGCGAGGTCACGCAGAATCTGCGCGCCATCGGCCTCGTCGGCCCGGCCGAACACGCGCCCGAACTGGCGCAGCTGCACGCGACGCGCCTGCTGCACGAGCTCGAGTCCGCCTCACGCTTCAACAGCGAACCGGCGTTGACGGCGCTCAACCTGCTGGCTCAGCAGAAGCAGCCGCTGGTGATCTATGGCTGGTTGCTGGCCAGCGCCGCGGAAGCGCTGGAGCTCGCACTTGACGAGCTGGTGGGCCGGGCGCTGGAATCGCTGGGCGCGGACTTCCCGCCCGGGCTTTATCGACCGCTGCTGGAGCAGTTCGCAGTACGCGACCGGGCGCTGGTGAGCATGGGCCTGGCGACGCACATCGTCGAGAGCCGCGCGCAGTCGCTTTACGACGGGTTGGAGACGATTCTGACGCGCACGCGCCACGACGAACTGCACAACTACATCGTGGTGCTGCTGGCCGGTTCGCGTGAACCGGAGCTGGAGCGGCGTCTGCTGGCGCTGGCGCGGCTCAGTCCGCCGCAGCGCTGTCAACACTTCCTCGCGGCACTGGAACTGTTGCCCGGTCAGCCGGACGCGGAACTGCAGGCCTGGCTGCGTCAGCGGCAAGGGCAGCGCGCCTGAATTATGGGGCGTCCTACCCTGCCTGATCCACCGCCGCTTCGCTTTCGTAGATTTGCAACATCTCCACCGCGCCCGCCTCAATGCGGTAGATGCCCGAGCGCGCGGCCAGACATTCGCCGCCCGGATTGCAGCTGATAGTGCCCGACACGCCCTCGTAGC
The DNA here is from genome assembly GCA_965223965.1 of Phototrophicaceae bacterium. GTDB lineage: Bacteria > Chloroflexota > Anaerolineae > Aggregatilineales > Phototrophicaceae > JAGWBD01. The sequence continues at coordinate 38,019 of CBDCXX010000002.1, read as the reverse complement.
CCTCCACAGCGTTCACGTAGTCTCGCAGCGCAGTGCGGTCGATCCTGAGCGCGCCGTCCTCCGCCACCTGCGCGACCGCCTCGATGGCGTCCAGCAGAATGTGGTAGGCGTCAAAGCCGCCCACGTGGTAAGGCGCGGAGGGAGACTCGTCGAACATTTCCACGAAGCGCAGGGTCATCGCAGTGGCGGCCTCCGTGTCGGGCTCGAGCGGCGTCGCGCCATAGATGCCATCCGCCTCCGGCCCGAGCGCGTCGATCAGACGATGCGCCCAGTTTAGTTCATTGCCGAAGAAAGGCATCATCGCCAGGCCCGCCGTCTCGCGTCCGGCGAGCACGGCAACCGTGTGCGGCGTGCTGCAGGCGCAGTAGAGCCAGTCCACTTCCGACGCGCCAATCTCCTCCAGCAAGGTCGCCAGCTGCGCCTCCTCCAACTCGGCAGGCAACAGGGCCTCCAGCACAATCTCGCCGCCGAGCGCTGTGAAGCGCGTGGTCAGTTCCCCGGCCAGCCCCTGATAGAAAGCGTTGCCTTCGCTATGCAACAAGGCGATGCGACGCGCCCCGGCCAGCTCATAGAGGTAGCGGGCTGCCCCGTCGATCACGTCCGTGTCCGCGCCAACCAGACGGTGGAAGCTGGTGAAGCCTTGCTCGCTCAGGGCCGGCAGCGAACAACTGGGTGTGAAACTGGTGTAGCCGGCCTCGTCCAGCACCGACGCAACTGCCAGGCAGGCGCTGGAGCAGTTGGGGCCAATGATGGCCGCGACGCGCCCCTGCGCCACGAAGTCCGCCGCGAGCGCTGTGGCCTGGTCTGCGTCGCAGCCTGAATCGCCATGCAACAACTCAACGGGGATCGCGCGTCCGTCCATGGCCAGGGTTGGCCGCTCCGAATGGGCCAGCAGCACACCGAGCTTGCTGACGTGGCCGAGGCTGTGTTCGGCGGCGGCGCGTGTCATCACGCCCAGCGCCACAGGTGCGTCCGGCGCGACGATCAGGACTCCTTCTTCCGCACCCACTGTCACTGTGGCAGCCAGCGCCAGCCAGAGCACGAGCATCCTGGCAACACTGCGTAGCAATTCCGAAGTCATTTCAGCCTCCTGTCGCCGCCCGCAGCGCGCCTGAGGCCGGGGCTCAGAGGGGGTGTGAAGCGAGGTTGATCAGGCTGAGGCCTTCCGCGCCCGCGGCGCGGAGCTGCCCGCGGTCCAGGCTGACGAGCAGGCAGCCAAAGTCCGCGGCCAGGGCGAGATAGCAACTGTCGCAGGCGGGCAATTTGTGCCTGAGGGCGAGCCTCAGGGTCTCGTCTAGATACGCTTCGGACTGTACGTACCGGAGCGGAAAGTTATGAAGGGAGGTCATGACAGAACGTGATTCTTCCTCTGTCAACCTCGCCTTGCGCACACACTTCCAGATGGCATTGGTACATTCCAGCAAGCAGAATTCCGGGGCGACCCAGCGCTCCTCTTCATGTCTCTCCTGCAGAAATTCGTACAACTTGTCAGAGCGCTCATCATCCAGCAGGAGTTCGATGATTGCGCTTGCATCTATGACGAGACCCGTCATTCGTGACTACCGAGGCCACGTATTCTGCGCTCTTCGGTGACCCATTCATGGCCTTTCAGTTCCCGCGACGGCCTCCAGTTGCGGAGCGCTTCTCGTTCCTCTACTACCGGATTTGACCACGATTTGGAAGTGTAGTTAAGCTTATTGCTGTTTCTCTGGATTGCCGCCAGGCGCTCCTTGCGATCTCGCCCGTTCCTCCCGCTATCCTGTGAATTGCGCGCAACACCATTCTCACGCAACGCGCGGGTGACCTGCTCCTCGACCACCTCGCCGACGAGCTGTTTCAATTCTTCGCGCGTCATGTCGCCAACGCGTTCCATCGTCGTTATCCCGTCTCTGCTGACGACCTGATTGTAGCACAGGCTGAATCGGTCGCGAGCGGACCTGACCCGCTCAGTCGGAATGCGAGTCCTGTTCCCGGCCCGCGTCAATGCCGCTGGCCGGGCGAGCCAGGCGACGGCGGGCGAGCCAGGCGACGGCGGGCGCGTTGCAGGTCCTGCTCGTGCTTGAGCAGCACCGACAGCGTGCGCTCCAGCGTGCGCCGATCGAGTGTCTCGGCCTGCAGCGCCACCAGCGCCCTGGCCCAGTCGATGGTCTCGGAGATGCCAGGGTTCTTGCGCAAATCCAGTTCGCGCAGACCCTGCACCAGCGCCACAGCCCTGGCGGCCAGGCGCTCGTTCAGCTGCGGCACGTGCAGGCGCAGAATCTCGAGTTCGGCTTCCTGCGTGGGGTAATCGATAAAGATGTAGAGGCAGCGGCGGCGCAGGGCCTCGGAAAGTTCGCGCGTGTGGTTGCTGGTGAGCACGACGGCGGGACGATGGCGCGCGCGGATGGTGCCCAGTTCCGGCACACTGACCTGGAACTCGCTCAGCACCTCCAGCAGGAAAGCCTCGAACTCGGAGTCGGCGCGGTCGATCTCGTCGATCAGCAGCAGCGCCGGCTCGTCGCTGGTGATGGCCTGCAGCAGGGGCCGCGCCAGCAGGAAGCGTTCGGAGAAAAAGACCTCTTCCTGGCCGGCGAGTTGGTCGGCGGCTTCCGCCAAGCTGCCGGCCGCGGCCAGCATCTCGCCCAGCTTGTCGCGCAACAGCTGGGTGTAGAGCATCTGCCGCGCGTACTCCCATTCGTAGAGCGCGCGGCTCTCGTCCAGGCCTTCGTAGCATTGCAGGCGGATGAGCCGACGACCGCTGGCGGCGGCCCAGGCACCGGCCAGCGCAGTCTTGCCCACGCCGGCCGGGCCTTCGGCCAACAAGGGGCGCTGCAATTCCTGCGCGAGAAAGAGAACCGTCGTGAGTTCTTCGCTGGCGATGTAGCCCTGCGCGCCCAGTGCCGAGCCTAGGGCGGCGCAGTCGTCAGGCATGTGAGCCGGGGAGCTTCAGCCGCAACTGCTCGTCGGTCTTGCCGAAGCGCCGCGTGGTCCAAGATAGATAGGTTTTTAAAAATGATTGATCAAGCAATGGAAACACTCTTTCTGCGATTACAGTGGCCACACAGGATTTGGAGGTTTTCCAAAGTGCTGGCACCACCTTTCGCCACCGGAATGATGTGATCGAACTGTATTTCTTCTTTCGAACCGCACTGTACACATCGTTCACCATCACGTTTCCATACAGCAGATTTAACGTTAGTGGGGATGGACTTCCTACGTGAATTTGGTGGCGACTTCTTGCCTTCGCGCAACTCCCGCAATTGATCAAACTTTGCCTTCTTCTTTTGCTTGGCATCCCAAACCAGTAGATCAACTTCTTCGGCCTTCAGACCCTTTTCGGTCCAATAAAATCCACCCTTTGTCCACCACAAAGCACGACCCCTGTCAGACCCAATAACAGTTGCGGCGTTAGTTTCCAGATCTTTCTCCAATTGTTTGTATTCGTGACTCTCAAATTTGAAATAGCGTTTCTTCGTTATGTAGAATTTGCGATGAATGAAAAATATGCCACCTTGCTCAACCCGTACATTGGTCGCTTTTCTCAGACTCATCGCGTTTCTCGCTACCGCGGATCTAGGTAAAGAGTCAGTATGAGATTACTCGCTTCACAATTTCAGCATCTACCGGAAACTTGGCAGGGGGCGCAGTCGTCAGACATGTGAGCCGGGGAGCTTCAGGCGCAACTGCTCGTCGGTCTTGCCGAAGCGCCGCGTACGCCGGCGGTATTCGTCCAGCGCTTCCAGCAGGTGCTCGCGGCCGAATTCCGGCCAGTAGACCGGCGTGAAATGATATTCGGCGTAACTACCCTGCCATACGAGGAAGTTGCTCAGGCGCTGCTCGCCGCTGGTGCGAATGATGAGGTCGGGGTCCGGCAGGGAACTGGTGTACATGTAGCGGTCAATCAGCGCCTCGTCAATGGCTTCGGGCGGGATGCCGTCGGCGACGATGCGGCGCATGGCGCGCACGATCTCGTCACGTCCACCGTAGTTGAGGGCCACGTTGAGGATGATGCGCCGGTTGTGGCGCGTCAGGGCAATGGCCTTGCGGATCTTGCGCTGCAGCGAGGGCGGAATGCCCTCCAGCTCACCAATGTGGCGGATCTGTACGCCCTGCTCGTCCAGCTCACGCAGCTCGCGGTCGATGACCAGTTCGAGCGTATCCATCAGCACGCGCACCTCGGTACGCGGCCGCTTCCAGTTTTCAGTGGAGAAGGCGAAGAGCGTCAATACCTCAATGCCGAACTCGACCGCAGCGCGCAGGATTTCGCGCAGGTTTTCAGTGCCCTGACGGTGCCCGACAGCGCGCGTCAGCCCTCTGGCGCGGGCCCAGCGTCCGTTGCCGTCCATGATGATGGCGACGTGCCGCGGAATGTGTGTCGGGAGTTTGCCGTTTTGGGAAGAAGCGACCATGGTCTCTGTCAATGCCGGGCCCGCGAGGGCTCAGACCTCCAGGATTTCCGTCTCCTTGACCTTGCCCAGCGCATCGATTTTGGCGATGCTGTCATCTGTGAGTTGCTGCACCTCCGTCTGGCCCTGTTTCATCTCGTCCTCGGAGATCAGTTTCTCGCGCTCGAATTCCTTAAGGTCATCATTGGCCGAGCGGCGGATGTTGCGCACGGACACGCGCGCATCCTCAAGGCGCCGGTTGAGCACTTTCACCAGTTCCTGGCGCCGCTCGCGCGTGAGGGGCGGCATGTTCAGGCGGATGACGTCGCCATCCGTGCCGGGCGTGGCGCCCACGTTGGCCTGCATGATGGCGCGCTCGATGCCCTTGATGGCCGCCTTGTCGTAGGGGCGGATGAGAATCTGCAGGGCTTCCGGCGTCGAGATGTTGGCCAGCTGGCGCAATTCCGATTCCTGACCGTAATACTCGACCTTCAGCCGGTCCACCAGCGCGGTGCTGGCGCGTCCACTGCGCAGGCCCGCAAGGTCCTCGCTGAGGAAGGAGAGCGTAGATCGCATCTTCTCCCTTGCCTCGGCCATAATGTCGTCGATCATGCCCGTCCCCCTGTGCCACGGCCGGCCAATGCCTGCTCCTGTCCTTCCCAGCCGCGCGCCTGCCAGGCGCTGTACAGCGCGATAGAGCCGACAGTTGCCACGTTCAGGCTGGCGACCTGGCCGCGCATCGGCAATGATAACAGCATATCACAGTTGTCGCGCACCAGCCGACGCATGCCCTCGCCCTCACTGCCCAGCACCAGCCCCAGCGCCATGTTCAGGTCTGTGTGACCCAGTGGCGGAATCTCCGCCCCGATCTCCAGCCCCACCAGCCACACGTCCTGCGCCTTCAGCGTTTTCATCGCGTTCACCAGGTTGGACACGCGGATGATGTTCAGATGCTCGATGGCGCCGGCCGAGGCGTTGACCACGGCGGGCGTGATGGTCACCGTGTTGCGCTGCGGCAGAAAGACGCCGTGCACGCCCACCACGTCCGCCACGCGCAGCAGGCTGCCGACGTTCTGCGGGTCCTTGAGCAGGTCCAGCAGCAGGAAAAAGGGCCGTTCGCCGCGCTCACGCGCCAGGGCAAAGGCGTCTTCCGTTTCGGCGTAGGGGTAATTACTGACGCGCATGATGACGTTTTGGTGATTGGCGCCATCGGCCAGATCATCCAGGATACGGCGCGGCACGCGGCGCAGCGGCAGGTTACGTTGCTCCACCAGCGCGATGATTTCGCCGCTGCGCCCACGCTCGTCGGCCGCATCGGCCAGCAACAGCTGCTCGCAGCGGCGCCGGTTCGCGCGCAGGGCTTCCATCACTGCCCAGTGGCCGTAGAGGAAGTCGCTCATGTTCCCGCCAGGCGCCAGACCGTGCCGTTGGGCCCGTCCTCGAGCAGGACGCCCAGGCCGGCCAGTTCGTCGCGGATGCGGTCGCTGGCAGCGTAGTCCCGGTTAACGCGGGCTTCGGCGCGCAGCGCGACGAGCAGCTCGATGAGGCCGCCTTCGCGCCGGCTGTCGCCGCCGCGCTCCTGCTCCCCGGAGGGGATGATGCCCAGCACTGCGCCGCCCAGGTCGCTGTAGACCGCGTTGATGGCCCCCAGCACGTCCAGGCCAGGTTGCGTTGGCGAATTGAGCAGCGTGTTGACCTCACGCGTCAATTCGTGCAGCACGGCCAGGGCCCGCGGCGCGTTGAAGTCGTCGTCCATCGCCGTTGCGAATTCCGCGCGTGCGCGTTCCAGGCGCGGCAGGAAGCCGTTCCCTGCCCCGCTCTCCGCCGCCGTGTTCAGGCGCTGCCGCGTCTGCCGCACCGCGCCGAAAAGCCGCTCCTGTCCGGCGCTCGCCGCCGTCAGCACGTCCTCGCTCCAGGTGACCGGGTTGCTGTAGTGCGCGCCGAGGATGAAGGCGCGCAGGGCTTCCGGTCGCGCCCGCGTCAGCATCTCACGGATGGTAATGAAGTTGCCCAGGCTCTTGGACATCTTGACCGCGATGCCCTCCTCGTCGAGCACCATCAGGCTGCCCACCAGCAGCCAGTAGCGCGCAAAGGCGGCATCGTTGGCGCATTCGCTCTGCGCGATCTCGTTCTCGTTGTGCGGATAGATGTTGTCGATGCCGCCGCCGTGGATGTCGAAGGTCGGGCCCAGGTATTTGCGCGCCATCGCCGAGCATTCGATGTGCCAGCCGGGAAAGCCGACGCCCCAGGGGCTGTCCCAGCGCAGGATATGCTCCGGCTCGGCCCGTTTCCACAGCGCGAAATCCGCCGGGTTGCGCTTCTCCTCGCGCGTGGCCTCGCGGCTGCCGGCCTCCTGCTCCTCCAGCACGCGGTTGGAGAGCTTGCCGTAGCCATTGTGGGTGTTGACGTCGAAGTAGACGTTGCCCGCGACGGCGTAGGCGTGGCCGCCGCGGATGAGCTCCTCGATCATGGCGATCTGTTCGGGGATGTGCGCGCTGGCCCGCGGCGAGATGTCCGGCCGGACAACGCCCAGCGCGTCCATGTCCGCGAAGTAATTGCGCGCGTAGGTCTCGACGACCTGCATGGGGCCGGCCTGTACCTGACGCGCCTTGCGCAGAATGCGATCCTCGCCGCTGTCCAGCAGATGGCCGACGTCAGTCAGATTCTGGACGTAGAGCACGTCATGCTCGCTGTAACGCAGCCAGCGCACCATCACGTCGAAGGAGACGTAGGTGCGGGCGTGGCCGATATGCGCGTCGTCGTAGACGGTGGGGCCACAGACGTACATGTTCACCTGGCCCGCGGTCAGCGGTTCAAAGGGCTGTTTGCTGCGGCCGAGCACGTTGAACAGCTGCAGTGCCATGAAGCGCGACTCCCCTCGCCTTGTCAACCAGGGGCCATTCTAGCGCAGACCGGGCGCGGCTGTCAGCGTCCGCAGCAAGCCACCGGCCAGGTTGCGCGCAGCGCGGCGCGCGCTATGCTGTCCGCAGGCGAAAAGACAGGTGCTCCGGAGCTGCCGTCCATGGGCATGGCGGACATACGCGCAGGGACAGGACGTCTGTTACCGGAATTCTCCATCAGCTCGCGGCGCAGCGAGGCGCTTACCGGCATCCTGATGGCCTCGCCCTGGATTCTGGGCTTCCTCATCTTCGTCGCCGGGCCGATGATCGTCAGCCTCTACCTCTCCTTCACGCGCTGGGACCTCTTCACCGCGCCGCGCTGGATCGGCCTGCGCAACTACGAGCAGTTGCTCTTCCGGGACGCCAGATTCATCCAGTCGCTGACGGTGACCACCATCTACGCCTTCGTCAGCGTGCCGCTGCAGGTCAGCCTGGGCCTGGTGCTGGCCACCCTGCTCAACCAGAAGATCCGCCTGCTGGGCTTTTTCCGCACGGTCTACTATCTGCCCTCGGTCATCGGCGGCATCGCCGTTGCGGTCATGTTCCGCTGGATCTTCGGCACGCAGTTCGGCCTCATCAACAGCATGCTGGCGAGCTTCGGCATTCAGGGGCCCTCGTGGCTGGGCGACCCCGACCTGGTGCTGGTTTCCTTCATCCTGATGAGCATGTGGGGCGCCGGCGCCTCGATGCTCATCTACCTCGGCGCGCTGCAGGGCATCCCCACCGAGCTTTACGAGGCGGCCGACGTCGATGGCGCGGGCTCGCTGGCCAAATTCTTCCGCGTGACCGTGCCGATGATGACGCCGGTCATCTTCTTCAACATGGTGATGGGTATCATCGGCGGCCTGCAGGAGTTCGTCCTGCCCTTCGTCATGACCAACGGCGGCCCGGCAAACTCAAGTACCTTCCTCGTGCTCTATCTCTATCGCAATGCCTTCGAGCTCTTCAAAATGGGCTACGCCTCGGCGCTCGCCTGGCTGCTCTTCCTCTACATCATGGGGCTGACCATCCTGGTCATCCGCTCCTCAAGCATGTGGGTCTACTACGAAGGGTCGCTGAAAGGGCGCTGACATGGCCGAAGGGGTCGCGCGGCTGCCGCTGCGGCGCAGCCGCACACAATGGGAGGGCCAACTAAAGCGGGCGGCGATCTACCTCGCGCTGGTGGCCGGCGCGGTCATCGTCTTCATCCCCTTCGCCTGGACGCTCTCTACTGCGCTCAAGGCGCCGGACAGACTCGCCGAGTTCCCGCCGCGCTGGATCCCGGACCCAATCGTCTGGGGCAACTTCGTCGAAGCGGTGACCATCAAGCCCTTCGGCCGCTGGTTCCTGAACACGCTCTTCGTGGTCGGCATGGCCACCACCGGCACGGTGGTGTCCGCCAGCCTGGTGGCATTCTCCTTCGCGCGCCTGCGCTGGCCCGGGCGCAACGCGCTCTTCCTGGTGTTGCTGGCCACGATGATGCTGCCCGACCAGGTGACGCTCATCCCGACCTTCGTCCTTTTCCGCCACCTTGGCTGGGTAAACACCTTCCTGCCGCTCATCGCGCCGCCCTTCTTCGCGCGCAACGCCTTTTTCGTCTTCCTGCTGCGCCAGTTTTTCATGACGATTCCGCTCGACCTTGACGATGCGGCGCGCATGGACGGCGCCAGCTACTTCCAGATCTACCGCCACATCATCCTGCCCATGAGCAAGGCGGCGCTGGCCGTGGCCGCCATCATGTTTTCCCAGTTCAAGTGGAAGGAGTTCCTCGCGCCGCTGATCTACCTCAACAATCAGGAGATGTTCACCGTCTCGCTGGGCCTGCGCACCTTCATCGGCGAATCCTGGGGCACCGAGTGGCATTTGATGATGGCCGCCAATATCATTTTCATGATCCCGCTCATCTTCATCTTCTTCTTCGCCCAGAAGTATTTCATCCAGGGCGTGGTCATCACCGGCGTCAAGGGCTAGCGTCCGCTCCGTCCACGAAGCGAAAGGAGTTGCATCGGCACCACGCTAACGAATTTGAAGCACCCGACCTTGACTTTAGAGGGAGACAATAATGGCTGAGAAAACCTTCAAGGGACTTTCGCGCAGGGACTTTCTGCGCACGACGGCGGCGGCCTCGGCCCTGCCCGCGCTGGCGCAGGTCGCGACCACGGCCGTCCGCGCCCAGGAGCCGACCACCATCCGCCTGACCGCCTGGGGCAACCCCACCGAGTTTACCGCCCGCGAGGAGACCATCGCGCTCTTCCACGAGGTACAGGACGCCATTCGCGTCGAGTTCATCCACATCCCGGACAGCTACATGACCAAGCTGCAGACCATGCTGGCCGGCGGTGACTACCCCGACGTTATCTACATCGGCAACGGCAACGTCGTGCCTCTGGTCGCGCGCGGCCAGTTCGAGCCGCTGGACAGCTACATCGAACGCGACATGTTCGATACCGCGGATATCTTCCCCGCCAACCTCGCGCTCTACAACGTCGACGGCGTGCAGTACGGCTTCCCGCTGGACGCGCCCAACCAGCAGATTTTCTACAACGTCACCTGGTTCGAGGAGAAGGGCGTGCCGCGTCCCTCGTCGGACTGGGAGGACGAAAGCTGGAACTGGGACGCCTTCCTCGAGGCGGCGCTGGGGCTGGTTGACCGCGAGAACAACAAGTGGGCCTTCCAGGTCAAGACCTGGTTCCGCGCCTGGTGGATCTGGGTAACCTCCAACGGCGGCCAGTTCTACAATGAGGACGCCACGGCCTGCCTGCTCAACGAGCCGGTGGCGGTCGAGGCCTTCCAGTTCCTCGCCGACCTCATCCACGTGCACCAGGTCGCGCCGCCGCTGGATGTGGCCACTGAAATGGGTTCGTCGCAGCTCTTCGAGGCCGGCGTGATCGCGATGGATACCTTCTGGCCGGCCATGGGCCGCATGCGCAACAACATCGGCGACAAGTTCGTCTGGGACGTCGCGCCGCACCCGGCCGGCAAGGCCGGCAAGTCCACCGCCGGCGGCGGTTCCGGCCAGGTCATCTCGGCCTTCTCGGAGAACAAGGACGCCGCCTGGGAGTTCCTCAAGTTCATGGCGTCGACCGATGGCGTCGAGGTCTGGACGGACATCATGGGCATCGTGCCGCCGCTGCAATCAGTAGCCGCCAGCGACGTCTTCCTCAAGCCGGGCGAGCCGCCGGAGCACATCTCGGTCTTCACCGACGGCGCGCCCTGGCTGTACCCGGATCCGCGCCACGCGACCTTCTCCCAGGCCGCGCAGATCGCCACCAGCGAACTCGACCGCCTGTGGATCGGCCAGGCCGGCGCTCAGGAAGTGGCCGACAGCATCGTCGAGCAGATCAACGACCTGCTCTAGCTGTAACTCGCATCATCCGGGGAGGCCTGCCCATCGGGCCTCCCTTCGTCCTCACGAAAGGTACACCTTGCTCGCAATACATGACAGCTTGGCAAAATTGGCAAGAAATCGACCGGTATTTCATTCCGAGGCAGATTTCCAGCATGCGCTCGCCTGGCAACTGCAACGTGACCATCCCGCTGCACAAGTGCGCCTCGAAGTGCCCTTCGCGGCAGGGCATCGCATTTACCTCGATATCCTGTTTCAGGACGGCGACGAACGGGTGGCACTGGAATTGAAGTACACGACGCGCGGCCAAGAGTTAAGCGTTGGGAAAGAAAGTTTCCGGCTTGCCAACCAGGGCGCCCAGGATGTTCGTCGTTACGATTACATCAGGGACATTGTGAGATTGGAAACCCTGGTCAATCAGGGACTTTGCAACCGGGGTTACGCCATCCTGCTCAGCAATGACCCTGGCTATTGGACGGCCCCGCTTTCTCATACGGTGGACGCTCACTTTCGTTTGCACGAGGACAACAACCCACTGTACGGCACACGCCAATGGGACCCCAAAGCCTCGGCCGGAACGAGACATGGGCGGGAAGCGCCGCTACAGCTGTCTGGCAGGTATTGCAACCAGTGGCGCGATTACGCGCGAGTCGGCGAAGGCAGCGGAGGTGAGTTTCGCTATCTGTCGCACGAGATTGGCCCTGACTGACGGGGTACATCGGAGAAGACAGCAATGAGCGAGCGGCCCAACATCGTCATCATCATGAGCGACCAGCAGCGCGCCGACGTCTCGGCGCGCGAGGGTTTTGCGCTGGATACCACGCCCTTCCTCGACGCCCTGGCGACCGAAGGCACCTGGTTCACGCGCGCCTACACCTCCATGCCCGCCTGCCTGCCCGCGCGCGTCAGCATGTTGACCGGACGCTACCCCGGCGCCACGCGCGCGCGCACCAACCACAATGAAGAGGACGCCACCTACGAGCGCGACCTCTACCAGATCATGAGCGCGCAGGGCTATCGCACGGCGCTTTGCGGCAAGAACCACAGCCACGTCGGCCCCGACGACATGGACCACTACCACCCGCTGGGCCATCACGGCGGCTTCGGTCCCGACCGCACGCCGGAGGAAGTGGCCTTCGACGACTACCTGACCGGCCTGCGCCATCGCGCGGACTTCAACCCGGCGCCTGGCGGCGTTGAGGTGCAGTGCCCTTACCGCGCAGTCTCCTCAGCCATCGATTTCGTTGACGAAGCGGGTGACGAGCCCTTCTTCCTGTGGCTGTCATTCCCGGAGCCGCACAACCCCTACCAGGCGCCGGAGCCTTACTTCTCGCTCTTCCCGCCGGACTCGCTGCCGCCGACTCTCTCCGACGCCTCCGCGCTGGCAGCGAAGGGCTTCAAGTACCAGTGGCTGCGCCACATCGGTGAAACCGCCTTCCCCGATTACGCGGAGCAGTTGCCGCGCGCGCGCAGCAACTACTTCGGCATGTTGCGCCTCATCGATGACCAGGTGCGCCGCTTCGTGGAACACCTGGATGCGCGCGGCCTGCGCGAGAACACCATCCTCTTCTTCCTCTCCGACCATGGCGACTACGTCGGCGAGTACGGCCTGGTGCGCAAGGGCGCGGAGCTGCCGGAAGTGCTGGTGCGCATCCCCTTCCAGGTCTGCGGGCCGGGCATCCTGGCCAACGCCGACCCGCATCCGGCGCACATCAGCATCGTCGACATCCTGCCCACCATCTGCGAGGCGACTGGCACAGACATGCCGCCCGGCGTGCAGGGCCGCAGCCTGTGGCCAATGCTGACCGGTGGCGACTGGCCGCGCGAGGAGTTCGCCAGCGCCTATGCCGAGCAGGGCTTCGGCGGCCTGCACTATACGGCGGATGATGACTTCGACCCCTACGAGGACGGCCTCAACGCCACGGTCAGCTTCGACGAACTGAATGGCTGGTCGCAGAGCGGCAATCTGCGCATGTTGCGCCGCGACGACTGGAAACTGCTCTTCGACATGCAGGGTCGCGGCCAGCTTTACAATCTGGCGCAGGACCCGGTCGAGTTGAACAACCTCTATGGCGACCCCGCCTGCGCCGCCATCCAGGGCGAGCTGCTGGCCGAATTGCTGGCCTGGACCCTGCGCGCCCAGGATCCGCTGCCGCATCCGCGCCGCCGCTACCGCTTCAAGTCCGACCCGCGCAACTACTGGTCCCCCTACCGCGAGTCATGACCAGGTGCAGCGTCGCCTGTGCTATTTGACCTCAACGTAGTGCCGCAGTATGCTCAGGACATCATCGCAGCCCGACGCCGGAGCAAACCGCCATGGCAACCGAAACCTCCGTTCTGGAATCCCTCGACGTACGAATGGCAAGGGTGGAAGGCGCCTTGCCGTATCTTGCCACAAAGGAAGACATCAGCGATCTTCGCGGCGAATTACGCAGCGAGATTGGTGAACTGCGCAGCGCATTGCAGGGCGATATCGGCGCGCTGGGCAGCAAGATAGACGGCGAAATCGGTTCACTGCGCAGTGAGATGCAGGGCGATATCGGCGCGCTGGGCAGCAAGATGGACAAAGAAATCGGCTCGCTGCGCGGGGAGATGAGCAAAATGCGCGTCGAGATTGGAGAAAATCGCGTCGAGATCAAGTCCCTGCGCTGGACGATGACCTGGGCCATCTCACTCATGGGTGTGGGTCTGGGCGTCCTGATGTTTGTGCTGCGCTAGCTGGCCGGCGTTCTTTTGACCTTACCGGTCGGACACAATTCATAATGGACCCATCGCAGCGTACGTCGGAGCACAGAGCCATGACGAGAGAAACGAACACAGGATTTCTTCAAAACAGGGTGTGCGAACTGGAAAGCAAGTTGTCCCGACAGAAAGGAAGAAACAATATCGAAGGTATCCCGTACGAAGCGATGCTCATGCGTCGGGAACTCATCATTTGGGGGTTGGCACTCGCCTTTCTCATGTGCTTTCTCTGGAAATAGAATTTTGTAGAAATATCTCTGGAACCGACCGCGCCGTGATGTACTGCGCGGTTTTCCGTTCTGTGGTAAGACTTTGCCAGCAGCGGAACCTCGGGAGGGAACATGAACGCCAGCCGCATTCGCGTCGCGCCGCAGCAGACGCTCGGCTGCATCAATCCCGATATCTACGGCCACTTCGCCGAGCACCTCGGCGCCTGCATCTACGAGGGCCTGTGGGTCGGCGAGGACTCGAGCATCCCCAACACCAACGGTCTGCGCAACGACGTGATCGCGGCCCTGCGCAGCCTCGCGCCGCCGGTCATCCGCTGGCCCGGCGGTTGCTTCGCCGATGATTATCACTGGCGCGACGGCGTCGGCCCGCGCGAGTCGCGGCCACGGCGCATTAACATCTGGTGGGGCGAGGACATCGAAACCAACCACTTCGGCACCCACGAGTTCATCGAACTCTGCCGCCAGACCGGCGCGCAGCCCTACATCGTCGGCAACGTGGGCAGCGGCACGCCGGCCGAGCTGCGCGACTGGGTCGAATATTGCAACTTCGGCGGCAACAGTTCGCTCAGCCATGAGCGGGCCGCCAACGGCGCGGCGGAGCCCTTCGGCGTGCGCTACTGGGGCGTCGGCAACGAGAACTGGGGCTGCGGCGGCGACATGGACCCTGAGGATTACGCCGTCGCCTACCGCCGCTTCAGCACCTACCTGCGCAGCTTCGGCGGCGAGGAACCCTTTCTCATTGCCTGCGGCCCGAGCAACAACGACATAGACTGGACGCTGCACTTTTTCGAAAAGCTGGGTCGCGCCCTGCGCCCGCGCATCGATGCCTTCGCCGCCCATTACTACGCCCGTGCCCGCGACCACAATGCGGAGAATCCCTGGTCGGCCCAGACCGGCATGGCCACCGAATACGACGAAACGCAGTGGTACACCCAGGTACAGCTCGGCCTGCAGATGGAACGCCTGGTAGTGCAGCAGCGCGCGGCCATGGACAGCTACGACCCCGAACGCCGCATCGGCCTTATCGTCGACGAATGGGGCACCTGGCATCCGCCGTCACCAGGCCACCATCCGCGCCATCTCTGGCAGCAGAACACCATGCGCGACGCCGTGGTCGCCGCCACCACGCTGGACATCTTCAACCGCCACGCGGACAAGGTGGTGATGGCCAACATCGCCCAGACCATCAACGTGCTGCAGGCCATGGTGCTCACCGACGGCGAGCGCATGCTGGTCACGCCCAGCGGCCACGTCTACGCCATGTACCGCGCCCACCAGGGCGGCCAGAGCCTGCACACTTCGTTTGAGAGCGAGTCGCTGGCCTTTACCAGCGGCGGCGCGCAGCAGCAATTGCCGACCCTGGCTGGCTCCGCCTCATTGAAGGGGCGCGAACTCACGCTCAGCGTCGTCAACTGTCACGCCGATACGGCTGTCGAGGCGGAGATCGAACTCATCGGGGCGGGGGCGCGCGAAGTCACGCTCAGCACGCTGGCAGGCCCCGGCATCCACGCGCACAACCGCTTCGAGGCGCCCAATCTGGTGCAGCCGCGCACAGAAACGCTGGCGGCGAGCGGCAGCGCCTGGACGCAGACCTTCGCGCCCGCCTCGATCAACGTGTTGCGTATCCTGCTGTGAGTCGGAGAATGCGCTACCAGAGCGTGTAGCCGCCGTCCACCACCAGGTCGTGCCCGGTGACGTAGGCGGAGGCCGCCGAGGCGAGAAAGAGGGCTGCGCCCTGCAGGTCTTCCGGCCTGCCCACGCGGCCCATGGGCGTGTTGGAGACCCACTCATCACCCATGATTGGTATGGCAAATTCCGTCATTGGCGTGACGATGTGGCCCGGGCTGATGCAGTTGACACGCACGCCGCGCGCGGCCCATTCCGCCGCGCAGGAACGCGAATACTGGATGACGCCGGCCTTGGCCGCATTGTAATGTGAATGCAACTGCGGCCGGTTGACAATTTGCCCGGACATCGAGGCGATATTGATGATCGAGCCGCTGCCACGCGCCAGCATGGCGCGGCCTTCCGCGCGCGTGCTGAGGTAGATACCCTTCAGATCGACGCCCACCACCGCGTCCCAGTCATCCTCTGCCAGCTCCTCGGCGCGGCTGCGCCGGGCGATACCCGCGCTGTTGACGGCCACGTCCAGCTGGCCCCAGGCTTCCAGCACCTGGTCGACCATCCGCTGCACCTGGTCGGCCTGCGTCACGTCCACCACGATGGCCAGAGTCGTCGCTCCGCCAGCCGCCAGCTGCTGCGCGATATTCTGCGCTGACGTCAGGTTGCGGTCCGCCAGCGCCACGCGGGCGCCGGCCTCTGCCAGCGCGCTGGCCAGCGAGGCCCCAATGCCGCTGCCGCCACCGGTCACCAGGGCGCTCTGCCCGGCCAGAGAGAAGCGTTCGCCGATTTTTCCGCTCACAATAGCCTCCGCGCTGTGGCATGATGAGGTAAGACAAAGGCCCGACAGCGCCTGTCAGGCCTCTGTGCCAGGGCCCGGACTCGAACCGGGGACACCCTCATTTTCAGTGAGGTACTCTACCAGCTGAGCTACCCTGGCGCCGCGCAAACTATAGCATAGCGCCCGCCCGGCAACAAGTGGCGCGCGGGCTTTCGCCGCGGGTAGGATAGGCGCCTTATACGGGGGATTCATGAGCGATCCACGCACAGAGGGCCTGGCCACCATAGCCGAACAGATCCGCATTTGTCGCGAATGCGGCCTGTACGAGGGCACCAACAACGCCGTGCCCGGCAGCGGCAGCGCCACGGCCGACATCGTCTTCATTGGTGAAGGCCCCGGCTTTCACGAAGACCGGCGCGGCCTGCCCTTCGTCGGGCGCTCCGGCGATTACCTCGAGTATCTGCTGGGGCTGATCGACATGCAGCGCGACCAGGTCTTCATCACCAACGTCGTCAAGCACCGCCCGCCCGACAACCGCGATCCGCGCCCCGACGAAATCTTCGCCTGCAAGGCCTGGCTGGACGAGCAACTGGCCATCATTCAGCCCGCCGTCATCGCCACGCTGGGACGCTTCAGCATGGCGCGCTACTTCCCCAATGAACGCATCAGCCGCATCCATGGCCAGGCGCGCTTCAGCGGCAAGCCCCTGATGGCTTACTACCCCCTCTTCCACCCGGCGGCCGCGCTGCGCAACCCCGGCCTGCGCCGCGACATGGAAGCGGACATCCGGCGCCTGCCCGAAATCGCCGCCGAGGTGCGCAAACGGCGCGCGGAACAACAGGACGCGGATGAAACGCCCACCCAGCTCAGCCTCTTCTGAGCACGGGCACAACTGCCTGGTACCTCCTGCCCGATTTTGCATCAAACTGGCAGTACAGCTAAAGCGAGGAGTCACTCATGTACACCAGACTCATCGGACTGCTGCTGATTTTGTCGCTGTTACTGTCAGGGCTGCCGCTCGCCGCGCAGGAAGTTGCGCTGCTGCAGAAAGCGGAAGTGATGATTGTGCGCCCGGGCGAAGCGGCGCCCGCCTTCGCCTGCGCGGAGGAAGACTGCGAACGCCTGGCCTGGCTGCCTGCCGGCGCCAGAGTCGCGGTCATCGGTCAGGTAGAAGGCCGCGAACTCGAAGGCAGCCCGCAATGGTACGAGGTGCTGCTGGATTGCCCCTGCTTCGATTACGAAATCAGAAACCTGACAGCCGTTCCTTCTTTGGGTCTGGATTCGCAGCCATGGCATTTGTGGCATCCGTATTTTTCGCCCGACGGCTCCCGCATCGCCACCGTCAATGCTGTCTTCTTGTATATCTGGGATGCAGCGAGCGGCGAACGACTGTTGAAGAAGATGCTGGAACCCTTCAACCTGTACCATATGGCATGGTCCCCCGATGGGGCGCTCATTGTCGCGGGAGGCCATACTCATGACACGCCCGAGCGGAACCTGCTTGTCCTGGACGCTGACGGACAATCTCTGGCGCCGTTGGAGGGACAAGTCGGAGAAGTCTGGGGAGTGGCCTGGTCGCCCGACGGCACGCGTATTGTCTCTGTCGGGAATGAGTTGCGTATCTGGGACGTGCAGCAGGGAACTTCGCTGATCACTGTCGAGTCATCCGCCCCGAGTGTGGACTGGTCGCCCGACGGAACACGCATCGTCACGGGCGGCTACGGTGAGGGACTTCAGGTGCGGGATTCCACCAGCGGCGAGCTGCTCAGCGCGCTGGACGGGGGCGATGTCGGCACAATCCAGGATGTGGAATGGTCGCCCGACGGAACACGCATCGCTTACGCGAGCGTCCGCGAAAACTCCGGCAGTGCCATACGCGTTTGGGATGTGACCAGCCAGGACAATCCTGAACCCTTGATCGAGTCAACAGACTGGATTTTCGATGTTTCCTGGTCACCAGACAGCAGGTTCCTTGTGTCAGGCGTCGAGGGAGCAGTCTTGATTCTGGACGCTGGCGATGGCCGGGTGCTCGCCAGCCTGACGGTAGCAGTCAGCCCCTACAACCAGGACCTGGACAGCGACAGGTTCCTGATGGGACTCGTGGACTGGTCGCTGGACGGGAATCATATCGCAGCCAGCGGAATTGAATTCAGTAGTATGACACCTGAAGGAGCGGCCCATGTCTGGGACCTTGTGTCCATCTCCGAAGGGCCGACCCGCGCCTTCATCCACAGCAGCCGGCTCACAGCCGCAACGACCGACGAAGGCTGACGCAATATCCAGCACAGGCCAGGTGTGATCCGGGCACGGGCACAATGCCCCCCAATTCTTGATATAGAATGGCTTTACAGACACGCAGCAAGGAGAGGTGGCACGCATGCACACCAGAGTCACCGGATTGCTGCTGCTGATTTTGTTGCTGTTACTGTCAGGGCTGCCGCTCGCCGCGCAGGAAACAATGGCAGTGAGGCCGGGCGAAGCGGCGCCCGCCTTCGCATGCGCGGAGGAAGATTGCGAACGCCTGGCCTGGCTGCCCGCCGGCGCCAGAGTCACATTAATCGCTGAAGTGGAGGGTCGAACACTCGAGGACAACGGATTGTGGTACGAGGTGCTGCTGGATTGCCCCTGCTTCGATTACGAACACCGGTTCCTGGAGAACGCGCCTGTGATGTCCGTTTCAGCAACGGGAAGCTGGACCTTGTGGGAGCCCCGCTGGTCACCTGATGGCGCGCGCATCACCGCCGCTGTCGATACGGATCTCTACGTCTGGGATGCCGCCACCGGGACGCTGCTGACGCAGGAGCCGCTGGCGCCCTTCAATCTGCTGCCTCCGGCGTGGTCGCCGGACGGCGCGCGCATGGCGCTGATGGGCCTGGACCATAAGCGGCAGGAAAGTCTGTTGCTGCTTGTGGACGACGACGGACAGCCTCTTGCACCCCCGCTCGGCCAACCCGGCTGGATCGCGGGCGCGGCCTGGTCGCCCGACGGGACGCGCCTTGCCGTGGGCGGCGATGTAGTGCGCATTCTGGACGCGCAATCGGGCAACACCCTGCTCACCATCGATACCTCCGCCAGCAGCATTGCCTGGTCACCCGACGGCATGCGCCTCGTCACCGGCAACCTGCTGGGTGACGTTGCGCAGGTATGGGACGCCGGCGAAGGCCAATTGCTCCACACCCTGGACGGAGAAACCGGCGGACAGGTGCTCTCCATTACATGGTCGCCGGATGGCGCGCGCATCGCCTCGTTTGACTTTTTCCAGAGTACGATTCGCGTGTGGGACGCGTCTGACGGACGCCTGGTTGGCGAGTTGGCAGAAAGCGTTGCGGACTATATTTTCAACGCCACCTGGTCTCCCGACGGAACGCAAATCCTGTATACACTGACGGGAGATCTGCGCGGCCGGCTGAAGCGCTGGGGCGGAACGGAACAGGAGCGCCCCCGTATGCTGGTCGACACCAGACAGGGGATCCTTAACTTTTCCCTGTCGCCCGCCGGTCGCTTCCTCGTGGTCGGCATCGAAGGCGCAGTCCGCATTCTGGACGCAGCGACGGGCCGGACGCTGGCCGACCTGGCGCGACCTGGGGAGCAGGAGCATTTCAACGATATTGTGCAATGGTCGCCAGACGGCCGGCGCATCGCTGCCGCCGGGACACAATACTCCAGGCGGGTTGCCGTCGGGACACGACAGTCGTCAGCCGAGCTCTGGGACCTGACGCTCATCCCGGACGCGCAGACCCGCGCCTTCATCCACAGCAGCAGGCTCACAGACGACAGCTGACGCCATATCCAGCATAGGCCACCTGATCCGGACGGCGGGCGCAATGCCCCCCCAATTCTCGATATAGAATGTCTCTACAGAGACGCAGCAAGGAGAGGTGGCACGCATGTACACCAGACTCACCGGATTGCTGCTGCTGATTTTGTTGCTGTTACTGGCGGGGCTGCCGCTCGCCGCGCAGGAAACAATGGCAGTGAGGCCGGGCGAAGCGGCGCCCGCCTTCGCATGCGCGGAGGAAGATTGCGAACGCCTGGCCTGGCTGCCTGCCGGCGCCAGAGTCACATTAATCGCTGACGTGGAGGGTCGAACGCTCGAGGACAATGGATTGTGGTATGAGGTGCTGCTGGATTGCCCCTGCTTCGATTACGAGCGCCGGGAACTGGAGGATCCTCCCTACACCAAAGAGCCTGGAACATCATCCATAACAACATGGCGAAGTTGGCATCCTCACTGGTCGCCCGACAGCACCCGCATTGCCACCGTCGATGTCATCGACCTGTATGTCTGGGACGCGATCAGTGGTGAGCGCCTGGTCAAGGAACCGCTGGACATCTTCCATTCGAACGACATGGCCTGGTCACCCGATGGCACGCGTATCGTTGCAGGAGGGGGCGTTCGATTCGAGGAGGGCAACGAGCCCCGCTACGAGCCGGAGCGCAACTTGCTGATCGTGGGCGCCGATGGACGCTTCCCTGCGCCCCTGACCGGGCAGGGAAAGGGAGTCTTGCATGTGGCCTGGTCGCACGACGGGACACGCATCGCTGCTGCCGGAGACGAGCTGCGCATTTGGGACGCGCAGCGAGACGACACCCTGCTCATCATCGAAACTTTCGCCACGAGTGTAGCCTGGTCGCCCGACGATCGGCGCCTCGCCCTGATAGAGTATGACGATGAAGATGAATCCAACAAATTGCGCCTGCGCGACGCGCTCGGCGGCGCTGTGCTCGCTTCTCCAGACATGGATGCCAACACATATTTCGGCCGCGTAGCCTGGGCACCTGATGGCGTTCGCATCGCCTACGCCATCTTCAACGTGATCGAGAGGGAGAATGACAGCGGCCTCATCACCAGCAGCGCGCTGAACATCTGGGATGGATCCGACCGGAATCCCCCTGTGCCCCTGTTCCAATCGCAAGACTGGATCTCCGATCTGGACTGGTCGCCGGACAGTCGCTTCCTCGTGGCCTCGATTCGCGCCGGGGTCCAGGTGCTGGATGCGGGCGACGGGCATATCGTCGCCAGTCTGATTCCCGAGTTGAAACGGTACTCCGGAGAACGGGAAGAAGCAATCTACCTGATTGAGCATGTGGACTGGTCACCCGACGGCAGGCGCATCGCCGCCTCCGGAATCTCTTCGGGCATGGGGTTGAGCGAGATGCGACCGGCGGCACTGGTGTGGGACCTGACGCTCATCCCGGAGGGGCGAGCCCGCGCCTTCATCCACAGCAGCCGGCTCACAACCGCAACGACCGACGAAGGCTGACGCCATGTCCATCGCAGGCCATTCGCGCTTGACCTGCCGCGCGGCCTCTGTTTAGAATGAACGTCGCTCACCAGACATACCCCTTCATCGGGAAGGAGAAGCCAGCGTCAGCCGCACTGCACGGCTGACCGGCGCCATGTCCACAGACTTACCCTGTACGCCGCAACATCGGTCAGCGCGGGACCTTTGCCACAGATGATCGTCCCCCGCCTCGAACAGTACCGCCACGTCCTCGTCAACTACATGTTCCCCTGGCGGAATCGCGTGCTGCTGCTGGCGCTGATGCTTTTCACCAGCATCGGCTTGCAGCTGGTGAACCCGCAGATTCTGCGCCTCTTCATCGACACCGCCATCGATAGCAGCAGCCCGGCACTGCCCGGCCTGTACTGGCCCGCGCCCGACACGACGCAGACTCAACTGCTCATGATTGCGCTGCTCTTCATGGTGATCGCGGTGCTGCAGCAGTTGGTCGCCGTCGGCGCCGTTTTCTACGGCGAGGACGTCGGCTGGAAGGCCACCAACAAGTTGCGCTCGGACCTGGCCGCGCACTGCCTGCGGCTGGACATGAGCTTTCATCACCAGCGCACGCCCGGCGAAATGATCGAGCGCGTCGACAGCGACGTGACCCAGATCGCCAACTTTTTCTCACAGTTCGTCATCATCGTCATCGCCCACGTCCTGTTGCTGGCGGGCGTGGTCACGATGATCTTCCGCGAGAATGCGCTGGTCGGCGTGGTCATGGCCTTTTACGCCCTCTTCACCCTGTGGGCGCTCAATCGCGTGCGCAGCTTCGCCATCCCCGCCTGGGGCTCCGCGCGCGAGGCCAGCGCCAGTTTCTACGGCTTCCTTGAAGAGCAACTCTCCGGCACCGAGGACACGCGCTCCAGCGGCGCAGTCCCCTGGACGCTGCGCAACTTCGCGCGCCTGATGAATTTTCGCCTGAAGAGCGAGCAGAAGGCCGGCATGATGAATGCCGGCATTTTCGGTGTGGTTGCTTTCTGCGCCGTCCTGGGCACCGGCATCTCGCTGGTGGCAGGCTACCTGCTCTACAGCCAGGGAGTCATCACGCTGGGCACGGTGTTCCTCTTCGTGTCCTATACGCA
This sequence comes from Phototrophicaceae bacterium, assembly GCA_965223965.1. Taxonomy (GTDB): domain Bacteria; phylum Chloroflexota; class Anaerolineae; order Aggregatilineales; family Phototrophicaceae; genus JAGWBD01. Next base: position 15,690 of record CBDCXX010000002.1, on the reverse strand, counting down.
CATCCTCGTGCGCCCCATGCGCGAGCTGACCATGCAGGTCCAGGAGCTGCAAAAGGCCGGCGCCGGCATCGGTCGCGTCAACGAACTGCTCGCCATCCAGACCAAAATCGAGGACGGGGCCGGTGTGCCGGTGCCGTTGGGCCCGCTCAACGTCGAGTTCGACAACGTCATCTTCTCCTACAACGACGAAGAAGTGGTGCTGCAGAACGTGGACTTCCGGCTCGCGCCGGGCAAGGTGCTGGGCCTGCTGGGGCGCACCGGCAGCGGCAAGACGACCATCAGTCGCCTGCTCTTCCGTCTCTACGACCCCGTCTATGGCAGCATCCGCCTGGGCGGCACCGACCTGCGCGACGCCTCGCTGCATCAGTTGCGCCAGCGCATCGGCATCGTCACCCAGGACGTGCAGCTCTTCCGCGCCTCCGTGCGCGATAACCTGACCTTTTTCGACGATAGCATTCCCGACGAGCGTATCCTCGAGGCTATCCATGATCTGGGCCTCGGCCCCTGGCTGGCGCAGCTGCCGGAGGGCCTGGACACGCGCATCGATTCCGGCGGCCGCGGCCTCTCCGCCGGCGAGGCACAGTTGCTGGCCTTCACGCGCGTCTTCCTCAAGGACCCCGGCCTCGTCATCCTCGACGAAGCCTCCTCGCGCCTGGACCCGGTGACCGAGCACCGCATCGAACGCGCCATCGACAAGCTGCTGCACCAGCGCAGCGGCATCATCGTGGCCCACCGCCTCGCCACCGTGCAGCGTACGGACGAAATCATGGTGATCGACCGCGGTAAAATCGTCGAGCATGACAGCCGCGCCCGCCTCGCCGCAGATCCGGATTCGCGCTTCGCGCAGCTTCTGCGCACCGGCCTGGAGGAAGCGCTGGCATGAAAGACTGGCAGATCATTTGGCAACTGGTGCGCTTCCGGCCCGGCCTCTTCGGCGCCACCGTGCTCTTCGCCACCCTCGGGCAGCTGGCGCAGCAGGCGCCGGCGCTGGTCACGCGCGAATTTTTCAATTACCTGACGGGCAGCGCCCAGGTTCAGTTCGACCTCTGGGCCCTTGTCGCCCTGCTGGCGATGTCCGGCCTGGCCGAGATCATGGTGCGCTTCGGCGTGACCTGGACCCGCGTCACCTTCCAGTTCACCGCGCTGGCGTTGATGCGCCAGAACATCTTCCGCCACGTGCTGCGCCAGCCAGGCGCGCGCCCCATGCCCACCTCGCCCGGCGAATCGATCAGTCGCTTCGGCGGCGACCTCGAAGAAATCGGGATGTTCTTCCGCCTGCTGGAGATGCTGGTCGGCTTCAGCATCGCGTCGCTGGTGGCCGTCTACTTCATGGTGAGCATCAACCCACTCATCGCCGTGGTGGCCTTCACACCCCTGGTGCTGGTCGCGCTCATCGCCAACCTGACGCACCAGCGCGTCCAGTACTACCGCAGGATACGCCGCAGCGCCGCAGCGCGCGTGGTCGGCTTCGTGGCCGAGACTTTCGGCGCCGCCCAGAGCGTCAAGGTGGCCGGCAGCGAGGAGCAGGTTGTCCGCGAATTCGAGCGCCTGAACGAGGTTCGGCGCGCTGCCGCGCTCAAGGATCGCGTCTTCGAGGAGATCCAGCGCTCCACCTATTACAACGCCGTCAACATCGGCACCGGCATCGTCCTGATCCTCTCCGCCGGCGCCATGCGCGAGGGCAGCTTCACCCTCGGCGACTTCGCGCTCTTCATCTTCTACCTGGAGCGCATCACGCAGTTCATGCGCATCTTCGGCATGTCGATGTCGCGCTACAAGCAGATTGGCATCTCCATCGACCGCGTGGAGTGGCTGCTGGGCGGGGCGCCGCGCGAGATCATGGTCGAGCACAACCCGGTCTGGCTCGATGGCTCGCTGCCGGGAATCCCGCGCTTTTCCATGAGCGAGCAGGACCGCCTGCACGCGCTCGAAATCGACGGCCTGGGGTATCAGCACCCGGGCAGCAAGAACGGCATCGACAACATCAACCTGCGCCTTGAGCGCGGCACCTTCACCGTGGTCACCGGGCGCATCGGCTCCGGCAAGACCACGCTGTTGCGCACACTGCAGGGTCTGTTGCCACCGGACCGCGGCGAAATCCGCTGGAATGGCGAGCCGGTCGAGCACCTGGCTGATTTCTTCGTGCCGCCGCACACGGCCTACACGCCCCAGGTGCCGCGCCTCTTCAGCGACCCGCTGCGCGACAACATCCTGATGGGCATCCCTGAAAAGGAAGCCGACATTCCGGACGCCATTCGTTCCGCCGTGATGGAGCGCGACCTGAAGGAGCTCGACGAGGGCCTCGACACGTTCGTGGGGCCGCGCGGCGTGCGCCTCAGCGGCGGCCAGATGCAGCGCACCGCCGCCTCACGCATGTTCGTACGCCAGCCTGAGCTACTGATCTTCGACGACCTCTCCAGCGCGCTGGACGTGGAGACTGAGCAGTTGCTCTGGAACCGCGTCTTCGCGCGCGACGGCGCTACCTGCCTCGCCGTTTCGCACCGCAAGGCCGCCTTGCGTCGCGCCGACCAGATTATCGTGATGAAGGACGGGCAGATCCACGCCCAGGGCAGCCTGGACAATCTGCTGTTGCATTGCCGCGAAATGCGGCGCCTGTGGGAAGGCGACGTCAGCGAGGAAGTGAGCGAAACCCCGGTGGCAGCGGCGGAGCCACAGCCCGCCGGCCCGCACCCGGCTCCGGCTCAGCCGAAGCGGCCGGAGATGTAGTCCGCAGTTTCCTGGCTGTCCGGCTTGTCAAACAACTGCTTCGTCGGCCCGGATTCAACCAACTCGCCCCAACGCAGTTCCACGCCATCCAGTTCACGCTTGCGGATGTTGAAGAAGGCCGTGTAATCCGAGACGCGGACGGCCTGTTGCATGTTGTGCGTGACGATGATGATGGTGTAGTCATGCACCAGCTCACGCATCAGCGATTCGATGCGCTGCGTGGCGATGGGGTCCAGCGCCGAGCAGGGCTCGTCCATCAGGATGACTTCGGGCTCGACGGCGAGGGCGCGCGCAATACACAGGCGCTGCTGCTGCCCGCCTGACAGCTCAAGGCCTGAGCGCTTGTGGAGGTCGTTCCTGACCTCGTCCCACAGCGCAGCCTGCTGCAGGCTATGTTCAACGATGGTCGTCAGCGACTTGCGGTCGCGGATGCCCAGCAGGCGCGGCCCGTAAGCGACGTTGTCGAAGATGGACTTGGGGAAGGGGTTGGGCTTCTGGAAGACCATGCCGATGCGTCGCCGCAACTCGACCGGGTCAATGTCTTCGTCGTAGAGGTCCTGCCCCTGGTAGAAAATACTGCCCTGCACACGCGCGCCCGGCACGAGGTCGTTCATGCGGTTAATGGCGCGCAGCACGCTGCTCTTGCCACAGCCCGAAGGCCCGATGAACGCGGTAATCCGCCGCGGCTGAATGCGCAGCGACACACCCCGCACGGCGCAGGTCTCGCCGTACCAGACGCTCATATCATCGATGCCCAGTTCGTCCTGCCGGGTAGTCATCGTCTCGATCATACAGTTCTGCGCGCCCTGGAACTATATCGGTTACGCAAGATGATTGCGGTCGCATTGAGCGTCAGCAGCAGCGCCAGCAACACGATGATGGTGGCGGCCGCGACGTCCTGAAAGCCCTCGCGCGGGTCAGCCGTCCAGCGAAAGATCTGAATCGGCAGCACGGTGAAGCGGGAGAAGGGGCTGTCCGGGTCGATGAAAATGGTCGTCGCCGCGCCGACCACGACCAGCGGCGCCGTTTCGCCAATCGCGCGCGAGACGGAAAGGATGACGCCGGTCAACATGCCGGGCATGGCCACCGGCAGCACCTGGCGCGCGATCGTTTGTAGCCGGGTGGCGCCCAGACCGTAGCTGCCCTCGCGCAAGGACTGCGGCACGGCGCGGATGGCTTCCTGGGCGTTGATGATGATGATCGGCAGAATCAGCAGCGCCATGGTCAGGCCGGCGGAGAGGACGGTGCGCCCGTCCGTGGCTTCAACACCGACCAGGCGCCCGCTGGTCAGTGGCTCCAGCGCTCGCACGAAAACGGCCAGGCCGAGGATACCGTAAATGATGGAGGGCACGCCGGCCAGGTTGCGGATGTTGGTCTCGATGAGGCCGTTGAGCAGGCGCAGGTAACGCCGGTCACCGACGTCGCGCGCGTACTCCTCGAGGTAGATGGCCGTGCCCAGGCCCAGCGGCAGCGATACGCCAATCGCGATCACCAGCATCCACAGCGTCCCCAGCAGCGCCACGCGGATGCCGCTGGTCAAGGCCTGGCTGGAGCCAGGCGAGCGCAGGAAATCGGCATTCAGCCATGAGCGGAACTCCAGGCGCGCCTGCGGGAAGTCCCGGGCGGCCCGGGCCCGTATCTCCTCCTGGCGCAGCAGCGAGTCGATCAGGTTCCAGCTCTCCAGCAGCTCCACCTGTACGATGTCCGAGTAGACCAGCTGCAGCAGGCTCGCGGGCTCCACATTCAGCTCAAGCAGCAGGGCGAGGTCCTCCCTGGCCCTTGCGTCCCGTTCGGCGCGCGCCACGTCCGGCAGCCGCAGCTCGAAGAGCGTGCGGTCCTGCCATTCCTCAGGGAATCGCTGGCCGCTCGCCAGGGCCTGGCCGACGGTCAGGTTGCGCAGGGCCGAAGGCGCCACCGTGGTCTGCGCGACCTCATCGAGAAAGAGTGTCAGGAGACGGTCAGTGCTGACGTAATGGCGACCTTGCGCGTCCTGCAGGTCACGCGTCAGGCCGACCAGTTGGGCCGCGCTCTGTTGCTCCAGGCTTCGCCCGTCCGCGCTGACCAGGCTGGCCGGCTCGACGACGTTGACGACGGCAACGGTGCCGAAGGCGTCATCGACGATTTTGAGCAGCAGGATGACCAGTGCCAGCGCCGCCAGCACCACACAGGCCTGGTACACCCTCTTCCAGACCCCGCTGACGCGCTGACGGCGCCGCAGGGTGCCGCCCTTGACCTGTCCCGTCACGCCGGCCACCTCAGGTTGCCTCACGATAGCGACGCGTGATGACGCCGCTGATGACGTTGAAGATGAGCGTCAGCAGGAAAAGCAGCAGGCCGATGGCGAAGAGGCTGTTGTAGTCGATCGTGTTGTAGCTGATGTCGCCGCCGGAAATGCGCACGATATGCCCGGTCATCGTCTCCGCGCCTTCCAGTGGATTGAAGGTGAAGTTGGGGCCGGCGCCCGCCGCCAGCGCCACGATCATGGTCTCCCCCACGGCGCGCGAGATGCCCAGCAGGAACGCCGCCATGATGCCGGAAATGGCGGCCGGCAGCACGGCGCGGCGAACGGTTTCCTGGCGCGTGGCGCCCAGCGCGTAGGACGCCTCGCGCAGCGCGCGCGGCACCGCCGCAAGGGCGTCCTCGCTGATGGAGGCGATGGTGGGCACGATCATGATTCCCATCACCAGCCCGGCCGAGAGCGTGTTGAACTGCTTCACCTGCGGCCCGATTATTTGCTGCAGCAGCGGCGTCATCCAGGTGAGCGCAAAGTAGCCGAACACCACCGTCGGCACGCCCACCAGCAGCTCCAGCACGGGTTTGACCAGGGAACGCACGCGCAGGCTGGCGTATTCGCTGAGGTAGACCGCCACGCCCAGGCCCAGCGGTAGCGCCACCAGCAGCGCGAAGAAGGTCGTCATCAACGTGGCATTCAGCAGCGGCCAGATGCCCAGTTGCCCCAGCTGCGGGTTCCAGCGCGTCCCCGTCAGGAATTCACCCAGGGTCACCGCGTCCGTGCTGAAGAGCGGCAGGCCGGCGTCGTGACGGGCCGGCCTGGTGCCATCCATGCCGCGCTCCACAACCAGGGTGTCGGATATCCGCGAGACACTCCGGACGCGCATGACTTCCTCGTCCGCGCGCAGCAGGCTGTCAGCCTTGAAGGCGGCAGCGGCGCCCTCCACCAGCTGGATCACATTGTCCCCGGGCGTCACATCCACGCCCAGCAGCACCGTCCGCTCGTTGTGCAAAAACACTGGTGCGTCGGCACCGTGGTTGACGGCCAGGCTGCCGTTGATACCGCGCTCTACAGCCAGCCCGGCGCGGCTGGCCGCGAGCACACGCATCTGTTCGCTGCCCAGCTCAATCACCTGGCCTTCATGGAAAGGCAGCGTGGCGCGTTCGTCCAGGTTGAGCATCAGGCGCTGGTCCTGCGCAGTCAGATCCGCTGCCAGCGTGACCTCCTGCCCCAGGTTTGTCACCTCGGCGCGCTCCACTGTGTCGAACTTCACCTGTTGCCAGGAACGCTGGCGGAAGAACAGCAGCGAGTTCTCGCCGAGGGTATAGAGGATGCCGGCGGTGGAGAGGATGGAGACCAGGCCGCAGAGCAGCAGCAGGATGCGGAAGAAGCTCTCGACCGGACGGGCCCGACGCTTGAGGCTGCGCGTGCGCAGCACCTTTTCGAGGGTGGCGGCCTTCGGCGTTGCGAGCCGCCGCGTACCCTGATATTGCGCCATATTCCTGCCTGTCGTGATTTCGGGGATGTGCATGCGAGCAGAATTATAGTAGCCCACAGGTTAAAGAAATGTCCGTTTTTGTTAAATGCTGATTAAATCGCCCTGCAGCGGGCCGGACCTGCGGCGCGGGCGCTGCAGGCAGCATTGTGGTAGCCGGCGTCCCGACGCCAGGCACAATGCTATACTGCGCCTCTGTGCCAACAGGACAAACGAGTATGGCAGGTCAGGCATGAAAAACTATTTCTTCAACACGCGCGACGACTTCCATTACGACCACAGCGGCTACTACGGCTACATCGTCTTCAATGGTGACAAGCAGACGTGCGATGGCCTGTTGAAGGCGCTGGGTCAGGGCCCGCAGCCCGGCGGCCTGGGCTGGTACCGCTATGGCAAGAGCTTCCGTCCCGCCAATGACGGCAAGATGTACAACTGGTATATCCGTCTGCATAGCGGCGGCAGCGAAAAGCCGGCGGCGCAGGCCGTCGACGACTTTCTGCGCCGGCACCTGGAGCCGCCAAAGCCTGAGCCAGCTCCTCAGCCGCCCGCGCAGGGACCGATCGTTGCGACGCAACTCACCAAGGACCTTTTCCAGCTCCAGTCGGACATCGCCAGGGAAACTGCCACCCACCAGGAAGCCTTCAGTGCACAGCGGCGCCTGTCAACACTGCTCGGCAAATTGCAGGGTATCGACACGCGCATAAGCGACGACCTTGAAAATTTGCGGCGCGACCTGCAAGACATCGCCGATACCTGGCGCGCTGACAACTGGAGCAACCTGAACCTCGGTTCGGTGATCCGCGCCCTGGATGAGGTTAATGTGCACCTGACCGATGACCTCGCGCGCCTGCAGCGGGATTACAGCGATATTGCCAGCGCGCATGCCGATACCCTGCGCGCCCAGAGCGAACTGGCGCAAGTGCTTGAGCGCCTTAAGGAACACGACACGCACATCAGTAAGGACCTGACGCGTTTGCAGCAGGATGTGCAGCGCATCGCTGCGCACAACGGCCAGGTCAGCGCAGACGACGGGCAGACAGCCCTGCTGGCGCGCTTCAGTGCACTGGAAGAGAAGCTGCTGGCGCGCATTGAGCAGCTGCAGTCCGCCGTGCGAGACGGCACGGCCGCCCAGGCCGAGCTGGAAGAGATACGCGAAACGTTGCAGGAAGCTCAGCAGGCGCGCTCAGCAGCGAACATGGAGATTGAGAACCTGCGCGAGATCATCGAGAGCAAACAACCTTCGGCCATCGAAGGTCTGAACGAGGAGAACAAGGTTTTGAAAAAGTCCCTGAAAAAGAACAGGGATGAGCACAAGGCAACTGTCGCGGACCTGCGCAAACAGATTCACAACCAGAAACAGGAACACAGAAAAGTTGCTGAAAAACTGGTCTACTGGAAGCAACAGTACGAGGACGCCGTCGCCGAGCTTAACCAGCAAAAGGATGCCGTTACGGAAAGCAACGGGCGGGAACCCGAGCCCCAACGCTCGAACGGCCGCGTGACCAGCAGTGAGCTTGAGGACATCCTCAAGGGTGCCTTCCCCGGTCTCGTCCTCGCCCAGGATTCGCTGGGCACGCTGTACCATGGCATTCAGAACTATCGGCCGATTATGGCACTGCTGCACAAGATTCTGAACGACCGTAGTTTCAATGGACGCAATCCCATCCGTGGCAACAAGAAGAACACCAAGTGGCGCGAAGACGTCGTCAGCGAGGATTGGCGTATCTATTTCTGCAAGGAGTCCAGGTTGCTGGGTGACAAATTTGTCGTCTATCTGGGGGACAAGAACCATCAAGATGACGACATGGCCTGGCTTCGCGCCAACCCCCCGGAGACCTGCCTGTAGCAAACGCGGGCCAGCGTCAGGTTAAGGTAAGAGGCGGCGGGTGATGGCCCGCCGCCTTCGCCTGGTCTGACCTTCTGCCGGGGCCGGGTCAGCCGCCGGTGGCAGCCGTCACCAGCAGGCGCGAACGGTTCAGCCCCCAGGCGTCCGCCGGGAAATAACCGGCCGCCTCAACTTCCTCGTTGACTACAGTGAGGTAGTAGCTCAAGAATTCGCCCACCTGCGGCCGCTGCGCGATGATCTCGGGCGCGGTGTAGAGGTAGAGCGGGCGCGCCAGCGGGTAGCTGCCGTCGTCCACACTGCTGCCGGCCGGCGCCACGCCCTCGATCGGGACCGCGCCCAGGATATCGCGGTTGGCCTCGTAGTAGGCGTAGCCGAAGAAGCCCACGGCGTAGGGGTTGCCCGAAACGCCGTTCACCAGCACGTTGTCATCCTCGCTCAGGCTGGTGCGCGCCGCGTCCAGGATGGGCGCCTGGTTCTTGTTGAAGACCTCTTCCACAAAGTAGTCGAAGGTGCCGCTGTCGGTGCCAGGGATGAAGCGCTCGATCGGCTCTGCGGGCCAGTCCGCGTTGACATCCTGCCAGGTGTCGGCCGTGCTGAAGAGGCGCGCCAGCTGCTCCAGGCTCAGGTTGTCGACAAAGTCGTTTTCGCTGTTGATGGCCACTGCCAGCGCATCCGTGCCCACGCGCAGCGGGAAGACGCTACGGCCGATGGCGTGGCAGTTCTCCACCTCGGCGTCCTTGATGGGACGGCTGGCGTTGGAGATGTCGGTCACGCCTTCCGCGCAGAAGCGCTCGAAGCCGGCGCCGGAGCCGATGCTATCGACGGTGATGTTGCCCGCGTAGCCCTCGTCACGGAAGCGCGTGGCGATGGCGTCGCTGAGCGGGAAGACGGTCGAGCTGCCGGCGGCGATGAGGTCACCATCCACGAAGGCGGGCACAACCTCCATCAGTTCCAGCTCGGGCAGCAGCACGCGGTCGATGGCGTGCAGCACGCCGTTGGCGGCGCTCATGTCGGCGGCGACGACGTTGGCGTCATTGACCATCACGCCCGTTGCGCTCGCGGAGACGCTCAGCTCGCCCACCATATCCATGCTGCTCAGGTCGGCGCTGCCGAAAGCGCCCTCCACCACATGCAGCAGTAGCAGCCCGGTCAGCACCTCGGGGTCTCCCGGCAGCCACTCCATTGCAAAGCCCGGCAGCTCGGTGAAGGCTTCGTTGACCGGCGCGAACAGGGTCATGGGGCCCCCGGCGGCAAGCGCGTCGGCAATTCCGGCAGCGCCGGCCAGCTCCAGCAGGGTGGAGAATTGCACGTCAGCGGCGATCAGGTCGGCAAGGTTGTGACTGTCCGCCTGTACGCTTGCCAGCGGCAGGGCCAGTACGACGATCAGGAAGAGGATGCTGCGGAGTTTCACCATACTATTACGCTCCTTGTGCGTATGACACCATGCGTCCGCTGCGCATGGTCGCACGAGCGTTTTAAGCACAGACTGCCCTCTTGTTAAGACTCGTCGAGGCTCTCCTTAATCCCGGGATAACGCGGCTCAGCGACTTCAGGCTTGTGTCAGCTCGCGCCAGCCGCCTTCAGCAGCAGGCGCGAGCGGTTGAGCTCGTGGGCATTCATGGCGAAGTAGCCGACCGCCGCAACTTCCTCGTTGACTACAGTGAGGTAATAGCTCAAAAATTCGCCCACCTGCGGCCGCTGCGCGATGACTTCGGGAGCGGTGTAGAGGTAGAGCGGCCGCGACAGGGGGTAGCTGCCATCGTGCACGCTGCTGCCCTGTGGCGCCACACCCTCGAGCGGGACCGCTCTCAGCCGGTGTTGGTTGGCGGCGTAGAATGCGTAGCCGAGAAAGCCGACCGCATGGGGAGAGTTCGCCACACCGCGCAGCAGCAGGTTGTTGTCTTTACTCAGGCTGGTGCGCGCCGCGCTCAGGATGGGCGCCTGGTCCTTGTCGAAGAGTTCTTCCACGAAGTATTCGAAGGTGCCGCTGTCGGTGCCCGGGATGAAGCGCTCGATCGGCTCCGCGGGCCAGTCCGGGTTTACATCCTGCCAGGTGTCCGCCGTGCTGAAAAGGCGCACCAGCTGCTCCCTGGTCAGGTTGTCTACAAAACCGTTGTCGCTGTTGACGATCACGACCAGCACGTCCATACCCACGCGCAGCGGGAAGACATCACGGCCGATTGCCTGGCAATTCTCCCGCTCGGAATCCTTGATGGGGCGGCTGGCGTTGGCAATGTCGGTGATGCCTTCCCCGCAGAAGCGCTCGAAGCCGGCGCCGGTGCCGATGCTGTAGACGGTGACGTTGCCACCACGATAGCCCTCATGATGGAAGCGCGCGGCGATGGCCGCGCTGAGCAAAAAGACGGTCGAGCTGCCAGCGCTGACGATGCTGCCCTCCACAAAGGCGGGGATGACCACCTCCAGTTCCTGTTCCGGCAGCAGCACGCGGTCGATGGCGTGCAACAGGCCGTTGCCGGCGCGCGTGTCGGCGGCAACGAGGGCCGCGTCATTGACCATCAGACCGGCCTCGCCCTCGCTGATGTCCAGCGCACCGACCCGCTCCATTGCAGCCAGATCGGCACTGCCCCAGGCGCCCTCCACCACATGCAGCAGCAATAGTTCGGTCAGCATCGCAGGATTGTCCTGCAACCATGCCAGCGCGAAGCCCGGCAGTTCGGCGAAGGCCTCGTCAACCGGAGCGAACAGCGTCATGGGGCTCTCAGCGGCGAGCATGTCCCCCAGCCCGACTGCGCTGGCGAGCATCTGCAAGGTGGAAAACTGCCCGTCAGCGGCGATCAGGTCGGCGAGATTGCTTTCCGCGGAGCGCACGGTTTCCAATGAGGAGGCAAGTACAGCGATCAGGAATAGGAGGCTGCAGCGCTGCTTCATGTTCCCGCCCCCGTTGCGCCAGACACGCGCGCTGCGCCAGATTCACAGGTTCAGTTTGCCCGGGCTGTTCGAAGGAAACTGCCCTGTCTGCTCCTGAACATAACATGGTACGGGCGCATGGGCTGCGCAGCTGCGCCTGGCTGCACTATAATGGGCAGTTACAGGAGCCCGGGACACGATGAGCTTCCACAGAACAGGTATTCTGGCGCACCCGCGCCGCCCGCAGACCGCGCCCGTCGCCAGCGACATCGCCGCATTGCTGCGCGCGCGCGGCCTCGACACCTGGGTGCGCGATACGTGGACGGAAGAAGACGTGCGCGCGCAGGTGTCCGATTCCGACCTCGTGGTCGCCATCGGCGGCGACGGCGCCATGCTGCACGCGGCGCGGGTCTGCGCGGCGCCGCAGGTGCCGGTGCTGGGCGTAAACATGGGCAACCTCGGCTTCCTGACCGAGATCGACGACCCGGACAACTGTGCCGACCACATAGACCAGCTGCTGGCGGGAGATTACTGGCTCGAGCAGCGCATGATGATCCGCGCCCAGGTGCTGCGCGATGGCTCGGTCGTGGCCGGCGCGGACGGCCTGAACGACGTGGTGCTCAGCCGCAACCGCGTCACGACGACGGTGCGCCTTGAGATGTACATCGACCGCGACTGGGCCACGACCTATACCGCCGACGCACTCGTCATCGCCACCGCCACCGGCTCCACCGCCTATGCCCTGGCCGCGGGTGGCCCTATCCTGCCGCCGGAACTGCTCAACATCCTCGTGATGCCGGTCGCGCCACACCTCAGCATGGGCCGCCCCCTCGTGCTCTCCCAGGGCTCCGTCGTCGACGTCTTGCCGGCGGCCGTGGACCAGAGTCCGGCGCTGTTGAGCGTTGACGGGCGCGTCGTACGCGCACTGGAGCCGGACGAGCAGCTACGGGTACAGGCCAGCGCGCACATCAGCCGCTTTGTGCGCATGCGCGACCGCAACTATTTCTATCGCTCGCTGCTGGACCGGCTGGAGCCGCGCATTGATGCGCGGCAGCGCCCGGCCCTGCCCCGACGCAGACTCGCCGCCCGATGAGCGCTGTGCCCGAAACGACCTATTGCGCGCAACATCCGCAGCGCGAGACCAACCTGCGCTGCAACCGCTGCGACCGGCTGATGTGTCCCGCCTGCGCCGTGCCGACGCCGGTGGGTTATCGCTGCCGCGAGTGCGTGCGTGCGCACGAAGACCGCTTCTTCAGCGGCACGCGTCTGGACTATCTGGTGGTCTTCGTAGTCACTGCGTTGGGAGCGGCCCTTGCCGCGCTGCTCATCGGCCTGGTGGGTGGCTTCCTGCTGCTGGTCATCCTGCTGGCTGTGCCGGCCGGCGGCGCCATCGCCACGCTGGCCCTACGGCTGAGCGGGCGGCGCCGCGGACGCTGGTCCGGCGCGGTGGCGGCGGCGGGCGTGCTGGCCGGCAGCCTCGCCTTCGCCCTCTTCCTGGGCCGGCCGGGCATCAGCACCCTGCTTTTTGCCGGCATCATGGCGGCCACAGTCTACGGCCGCTACCGCGTCAGGATCTGAACCGGAAAGCGCGCATGCTTGAGGAACTGCAGATCCGCAACCTGGCCGTCATCGAGGACCTGACGCTGAGCTTCGGGCCCGGCTTCAACGTCATCACCGGCGAAACCGGCGCCGGCAAGTCGCTACTGGTCGATGCCCTGGGCCTGGTGCTGGGCGCCCGCGCGGACCCCGTCTTCGTTCGCGCCGGCGCAGAACGCGCCAGCGTCGAGGGCTATTTCAGCCTCGACGAGGCTGCGCGTGAACGACTGGCGCCCCTGCTGCAGCGCGAGGAACTGGAGGACGAGGTCGGCAGCTCCCTGCTGCTGACGCGCGAACTGCGGCGCAACGGCCGCTCCTCCGCGCGCGTCAACGGGATCGCCGTGCGCAGCGGGCTGCTGCAGGCCATCGGCGAAATGCTGGTGGACATTCACGGCCAGTCCGACCACCTCTCGCTACTACGCCCCGCCACTCACATCGACCTGCTTGATCGCCACGCCGGGCTGCTGGACAGGCGTCCTGCCCTGGCTGAACTGGTCGAGCAGCTGCAGGCGACGCGCGCGCAGCTGCGGCAGCTGCAGCAGGACGAGGGCGAGCGCGAACGCCGCGCCGAACAGTTGCGCCGCGAAATTGCAGAGATCGACGCCGCGGCCCTGCAGCCAGGCGAGGACGAGCTCCTGCGCAACGAGCGGAGTCGCCTGGGCAATAGCGAGCAGCTGGCGCAGCTCGCCGCCGAGGCTTTGCTGGCGCTGGCGGGCGAGGACAGCGGACCGGAGACGCCCGGCGCGCTGGGTCTGCTCATGCAGGCCGAGCAGTTGCTGGCGCGGCTGGCGCGCATCGACCCGCAGCTGCGGGAGGAGCAGGCGCTGGCCGACGCGCTCGCCCAGCAGGTGCAGGAAATCGCCGGCACGCTGCAGGACTATGGCGAGCGCGTGGAACACAACCCGCAGCGCCTGGCAGAAGTGGAGGGACGCCTCGAGGCCATCAACACGCTGCGGCGGCGTTACGGCGCCAGCATCGAGGCCGTGCTGCAACACGCTGACGGGGCGCGCGCGCAGCTCAACGCGCTGGAGCACAACGAGGAGCAAGTGCAGGCCTGCCAGGCGGAGGAAGCGCGTCTGCTGGCCGCGCTGGGCCAGGCCGGGGCGGCGCTCAGCGCAGCGCGACAGGCGGCCGGTCAACGCCTGGCGCAGCAGATCGTCGTCGAGCTGGGCGACCTGCGCATGGGCGCCACGCGCTTCGAGGTGCAGATTGCGCAGCAGGAAAGTGAGGACGGCTGCCCGGTGTCGGGGCGACGCCTGCGCTTCGGCCCCGATGGCATCGATCAGGTCCAGTTCCTGCTGAGCGCCAACCCCGGCGAGCCGCTGCGGCCGCTGGCGAAGGTCGCCTCCGGCGGCGAGGCGGCGCGCCTCATGCTGGCGCTCAAACACGTGCTGGCCCAGGCCGACCGCACGCCCACCCTGATCTTTGACGAGATTGATCAGGGCATCGGCGGGCGTGTGGGCGCGGTCGTGGGCCACAAGCTGCATTCGCTCGGCAAGGAGCACCAGGTGCTGGCCGTCACCCACCTCGCCCAGCTGGCCGCCTGCGCCGACCATCACTTCCGCGTCGACAAGGACCCGGACGATCGCCACGCCCGCGCTGCGGTGCAGCTGCTGCAGGGCGAGGCGGAGCGCGTCGGCGAGCTGGCGGCGATGCTGGGCGCAGCCGGCGACAGCGGCAGCGTCACCGCGCGCGAGCTGCTGCGCGCGGCCGGGACGCAGGCTACCCGCAGCGCCGATTGAGGACTACAATACGCGCAAGCGCTGACGCAGGGAGCAGGCATGACGACCTTCAACTTTGACGAAATTATCGATCGCCGCAGCACGGACAGCGCCAAGTGGAATCGCTACGACGCGGACGTCATCCCCTGCTGGACGGCGGACATGGACTTCCTCTCGCCGCCGGCGGTTGCCGAGGCGCTGCAAAAGCGCGTCGCGCATGGCATTTTCGGCTACAGCATGGCGGGCGGCTTCGCGACCGGTGGCGGCGTGCAGGAGGCGGTCAGCACGCGCTACAGCCAGCTTTACGGCATGGCCACCGCGTCCGAAGACGTCCTGATTGTGCCCGGCGTGGTCAGCGGGCTTTACGCCGTTTGCCATTACATCAAGGCTGACGAAAGTGTCCTCATCCAGACGCCCAACTACTGGCCCTTCTTCAGCGCCGCCGATAATGCCCCGCGCGCCACACATAGCGCGCCGCTGGTCGCGCGCCAGGACGGCAATGTCGAGCGCTATGAAATCGACTTCGACGCCCTCGAGGCGGCCATCCAGCCGCAGACGCGCCTGTTGCTCTTCTGCAACCCGCACAATCCGGTCGGCCGCGTTTACACCCGCGACGAACTGGAGCGCATCGCCGAACTCTGTCTGCGCCACCGCCTGCTCATCTGCTCTGACGAAATCCACGCCGGCCTGACCTACCCCGGCCAGCAGCACCTCACTATCGCCGGCGTCGACCCCGAGGTTGCCGCCAGCTGCGTCACGCTGAACGCCGCGACCAAGTCCTACAACCTGGCGGGTTTCAAGCTGGGCGTGGCCATTTCCAGCAATCACGAACTGCTGGGCTGGCTGAGCGGCTGGTACAGGCGCCAGGGGCTCCACTCCGTGTCGTCGCTGGGCCTGGTGGCGGCCGAGGCGGCCTTCCGCCAGGGGCAGCCATGGCTGGATGCCTTGATGACGTATCTGCAGGCCAACCGCGACTACGCCATCGACTTCGTGCTGCGCGAAATGCCGGCGCTGAAACCCACCTGCCCCGAGGCGACCTACCTGTTGCTGCTCGATTGCTCGGATACGCCCTTCGCCGCCGACCCCGTGCAGTTCTTCCTCGACGAGGCGCGCGTCGCGCTCAGCGGCAACTTCGGCCCGCAGGGCTACCCGCAGCTGGCGCGTCTGAACTTCGGTTGTCCGCGCGCCACCCTGACGGAGATTC
>CBDCXX010000001.1:0-25263 GCA_965223965.1 Phototrophicaceae bacterium | reverse complement strand
ATGCGTCACGTGCACGTCGCCATCCGTCGGGCAATCAGAAGTGAGTGTGTAGGTGATCCCCTGAGCGACGTGCCCGTCGGCAGGGAAGCCGCAATCCCCCACTGGCGGAAGTTCGGAGGCGTTGATCATGGCGAAGGCGGGAGAGGCGACGATCAGCAGGCAGCAGAAAACCAGGCTGACGCGCAAGTTCATCAGAGAAATGTTTGCACACCTTCGATTCGTCAAGCAACGGCAACTGGCAGCACAGTATACCAGACATGGTGAAATTTTGAACAATGCCCTGGCGCCGGGCAGTCCGGCTAGGCGTTGTACAGGCACACGCAGGGGACCGTGGGGCGCTACTGTATGCGGGAATTCGACCCGGCCAGGGCCCGCGCGGCGACGAAGTTCGTCTCGGGGTTGGGGTCATCGAGGGCGGCACGCAGGGCCGGTAGGGCGGCCTCACCCAGGGCCTGCAGGGCGGCCGCCGCCGCATCACGTACGCGCGCATCGGGGTCGCGCAGGGCCGCGCCCAGCGCCGCCAGGGCCTCCGTCGCGCCCAGGCGACCCAACGCCTCGGCGGCGAAGCGGCGTAGCCCGGCGTCTGCGTCGTCCGACAGGGCCGCGCCCAGCGCCTGCATGGCCGCTGCGTCGGCGCAGCCGATCTTGCCGAGGGCCTTGGCCGCGGCCCGCCGCACCGCCGGCCTGGCGTCGTCCAGCGCCTCCGTCAAGCCGGCCACAGCCGGCGCACCGATGCGGATGAGCGCCGACGTCACCTGCACGCGCACGTACATGTCGTCATCGCGCAGGCCGTCCAGCAGCGGCGGCAGGACGGCCGGGTCCGCGAAGTGCGCCAGCGCACGCGCCGCCTGATAGCGCACGGCGACGTCCTCGTCCACGCGCAGGCGGGCGGCCACGTCCGGCAGCAATGCCGCCAGGGACTGCGACTGCACGAGCTGCAGCCCGGCGAGGCGCGTCTGCGCGTCCGCGTCCTGCAGGGCCATGCGCGCCTTCTCCAGTAGCTCTGGCATTGGTTCCTCGCTTATTTGTGCAGCCGCGGCCGGCTATAGAGCCAGGGGAAGTCCTGCGCGGGGTAAACGGGCTGCAACTGCGCGTGCCACTGGAAGTCGCGGGGCTCGTCGGCGATGAGGGTGAGCAGGCCGTCGCTCGCGCGCACTTTCGCGTCCAGCGCGGCATCGACGAGCTCCAGCTGCGTCATGACGCGGCGCAACTCTTCTACAATGCTGCGGCGCAGCAACTCGGGCTGCCAGTTGCGGGCGGCCTGGGCGGGGTTGCCGGCCATGTCCCTCAGGTAGTTTTGCAGCGTGTCGAGGCGCGAGTTGGCTTCCCACAGCAGCTTGCGCCGGTAGTGCAGCGGCCATTCTGCGCGAACCGCGTCGCGTTGCGCCGCCAGCGCCTCAAGTTTCTGACGCTGATCGGCAGCCTGGGCCAGCAGGCCCAGACGACGCAGGCGCAACTCCAGCGCGCCCACGGTCAGCGCGGGCATGCGCTGAAAGCTGAGGCCGCCGCCCACGCTGCCGTAGAGTTGATTGCCGCGCAGGTAGCGCTCAAGGCCCGCGACCATGGCCGCTGCCTCGCGCAGGTCCTGCTCAAGGTCGTACTGTCGGGACATTGAAGCGCGGGTCAGACGCCGTCGGCCGCGTCTGAGGGCGCATCGACGAAGAAGGCCGGGCTGTCGACGATGCGGTGCACGGGACAGCGTCCGGCGATTTCGAGCAGGCGGCGGCGCTGCGTTTCGTCAAGCGGGCCCTGCAGCTGGATGCGCTGGCGAATCTCGTGCACGAAGAGGGCATCGCCCTCGTAGCCGGGGTAGTCGGCACCGCGAATACGCTCGACGTCGAGCGCGATCTCCACGCCCTGCAGCGGCCAGCCCTTGCGTTGGGCGTAGAGTCGCGCCGTGATGGCCATGCAGGAGCCCAGCGCGCCCAGCAAATGCTGCACGGGGTGGGCGGCGGTATTGCTGCCGCCGGCGTCCAGGGGCTCGTCGACGTGGAACTCGTGTCCGTCGACGCTGACGGTGGTGCGCAGGCCGGTTTCGCCAAGGCGAATGATTGTGCTACTCATGCGCTCAGCCTGCCCGCAGCAGGCGCAGCCCCTGGAAGTGGGGGTCGCCCTGGATTTCGAGCCAGCGGCCGTCGCCGCCGTCGCAATGCCACTCGACGACGTGCATGCCCTGGGGGTCATCGTAGGAGAGCGTGGGGCGCATCATCAGCATCTGGCGCAGCACGCCGATCAGTTCGCGATTTTCCTGCTGCATGCGCAGGCGGAACCAGCTGCCGGGCTGCCACTCGAAGACCACCCGGTTGCCCACCCAGTTGCCTTCCATGCGCACGGGGTCGCTGACCTGGACGCAGCGCATGGAGAGCGTCTGCAAGCGATTCTTCCACAAGGTGTGGTTAACGCGTTCTTCAATGTAGTAGGGGCGCGCCTCGGGGGTGGTGTAAAACCAGGTGCGCGAACTGGTCGCCATTCCGTCCGTCTCCGCTCGGTTGCAGGTAGTGCGGGGCAGTGTACACAAAAGGCGCGCGACAGGCCAGCGTTGGGAGGGCTCACCCTATGTACGCGGAGACATGCTACGCGTCCCGCTCCGACGCGGGAGCCCTTCAGGGAGAGGGGGAGACAAATTCTGGAGGTCGAGCGCAGCTCAAACGGCGTCGCGGATGACGAGCTCCTGGCCGGGGAAGATCCAGCGGCCGTAGTTAGCCAGGTTGTTGCGCTCGACGATTGCGCGCGGCTGGACGCCATAGGCCAGAGCGATGGTGCTGATGGTATCACCCGTCTGCACGACATGGACGATGGAGCCGTCTGCGCGCGGGGACTGGGCAGTGACGAAGGGTGCGAGCGTCCGGGTGAGCGTCGAAGAGAGGGTCTGGACCGGAGTGACCGCACTGACCGTCGCGGAGCCGCCGGTGGTGTCGTAGGTACTGATGATGGAGCCGACAATGCCGCCGGCGAGAATGACGTGATGGGTCTTGCCCTCGGCAGTGGGGCCAAGGGAGATTGTGATGTTGCGATCGGCAGCGACGCTGACCCAGACGCGTCCGTCCGGGGAACTGGCGACGAGCCCTGCCGGACGAACAGCGTCGACTTGGGGCTGGGTGACGCTGAGGAGAAAGTAGCCCTCGCTTTCGGGCGTGACGCCCCAGACCTCAAGTGTCACTTCGGACATGTGACTGAGATAGAGGACGCCAAGGGCGCCCAGATTCTGTAATCTGCCATCTTCCGGTATCGATGCTTTCGAGCTGGTGGCAGCAGTCTTGTCTCTCCCGCCACAAGGGCCA
Organism: Phototrophicaceae bacterium; assembly: GCA_965223965.1. Classification (GTDB taxonomy): domain Bacteria; phylum Chloroflexota; class Anaerolineae; order Aggregatilineales; family Phototrophicaceae; genus JAGWBD01. The sequence continues at coordinate 21,982 of CBDCXX010000001.1, read as the reverse complement.
GTGCTGGTGTCCGTCCAGGTGCCCACGATATCTGCAGGAGTGTTCTCCACGAAGGTGAGGCAGCCAGTGGCTGTGAGCATGCCGCCTGGATGAATGACTACAGCAGCCCTGCCCCCCGTGTTTTCCCGAAACTCCATGTCGGTCATGGTGACTGTGGCATTAGCGACAATATTCAGCGCGCTGCCAAGCGCGTTTGGACCTGAGCCAAGATTGTGATTGCGCAAGAAGCGCACATCAGTCAGGTTGGCCTGTGCACCGCCGTTCATATGCAACATAGGCCCATGGCCGGCCCGGGTAAAGGTTACGCCTTTCGCGTTCAGCGTACCGCTAATCGAGACAGGTGTGGCCAGCACTTTAGCTTCCATGTCCAGGGTCAAGTTGTTCAGATTGACCACAGCCTCCATACCCGTCGTAATGAACGCGTGAAACCCCTGTATCCGGATCGTATGTCCGTTGCCGTTGATAGTAACTGGGGAAACAGTCGGAGGTGCAAAAGAAAGCTCCCCCATCTGAACACAATCCGCAGTGAGGTTATAGGTTGCGCCGACAAAGGAACACCGCTTTCCGGCAAGCCACAGGGTGCAAGCGTCAACTCCTGGGCCCGGGTCGGCCTGGTGATGAGGAACAAGGAACAGACGAGGAGGGTGACGAATATTTTGGTGAACTTGGCATCAGTATTCCTCACGAGCTGTGGCATCAGAAATCTTTCAGTCCAATACTTGCATAAGAATTAAGAAGATATCAGTAGGATATTTATTTGTCTACTGTCATGTCTACTGTCATGTCTACTGTCATGTCTACTGTCATGTCTATTGTCACGGAACAGCCGCAGGAATTTCAGGAATTCGGTCTCGACGGACAGGTGACGCTGTTGTTGTTGAAGGGCCTCCCAAACCGGCGTTAACACAAGCCCGGTCGTGACCTGGTGTTCTGGCACGCGGCAAGCGTGGCCTTCCGTGGTTGTGGCCGATGACGACGCGGACCCGGTTCCGCCCGGGGAACCCTCACTCCAGGCCTCTTTTCCGCTCTGATGCGGGAGCCCTGTCCCGTTTGCGACGGGAGCTATGTGGGGGAGGGATTTTGAGACTTTGTGTCGGGGCTCAGTGGCTGTGGCGGATGACGGCGACGACCTTGCCCTGCACGCGGCACTGGGCCGCGTCGACGTAGATGGGGTCCATGGTGGGGTTTTCGGGCTGGAGGCGCACACGCTCGCCCTCAAGGAAGAAGCGCTTGAGCGTGGTGGTTTCCTCGTCGGCCAGCCACACGGCCACCAGCTCGCCGTTGCTGGCCGTTTCAACGCGGCGCAGCAGCACGATGTCGCCGTCGGCGATCATGGCGTCAATCATCGAATCGCCCTGCACGGTGAGCGCGAAGACTTCGGCGGGCGGGTTGTTGCCCAGCATGGCCGGGGCGACTTCCAGGGTGTTGCCACTGCCGTCGGCCCAGGCCTCGACCGGGGCGCTGGCGACGATGCGGCCCGCCAGCGGCACGCGCAGCAGACCGTCGCCCGCCCGCCAGTTGGTGAGGCGCATGCCACGCGAGACCTTGCCGCGCCGCTCCAGGTGGCCGGCCTGCACCAGCTTGTTCAGGTTGTAGTTGACCACGGAGGTGGAGTTGATGTGGGTCGCCGCGCCGATTTCGCGGATGGTGGGCGGAAAGCCGTGCGTCGTCATGTAATAGTCCATGTAGCGCAGGATGTCTTTTTGCCGTACCGAAAGCCCTTTGGATTTTTTCATAACAGCGACCTTAATCCTGTTGCCAATAACTGCGCTGCAACAAGTATAGGGGTACACTTGTTCTATGTCAAATATCGCGTAACAGGTGGGCGTCGCGCCGGACTGCGCGGCGCGCGCGGCGGTGGTATGCTCGCAGCCTGACTGCGAGCCGGAGGCCCTTCATGCGCATCACCGGCGTCGAGCCGATCATCCTGCGGGCGCCGCTGGGCGCTGCGCGCTTCCTCTCCTCGCAGAGCATATTCCCGGAGCGCAACAGCCTGCTGCTGCGCATCGAGACTGACGCCGGCCTGGTGGGCTGGGGCGAGGGCGGCCAGTATGGCCCGCCGGAACCCGTCGCCGCCTGCCTGCAGGCCGTGCTGGCGCCGCAGATTCTGGGCCTCGACCCCTGCCAGCCGGTGCGCATCCAGGAGTTGCTCTACGCCCGCACGCGCGACTTCGGCCAGAAGGGCACTTACGTCGAGGCCATCAGCGCGATCGACATCGCCCTGTGGGATCTCTTCGGCCAGGCGCTGGGCGTACCGGTGCACCGGCTGCTGGGCGGCGCCTTTCGCGAGCGCATCCACGCCTACGCAACAGGCTGCTACTATCGCCCGGAGCATCTGCACGACCCGGTCAGTCAGCTGCCGGCGCTGGCCAGGGAGGCGCGCGCCTACGTCGAGGCCGGCTTCGACACGGTCAAGATGAAGGTCGGCCTGCTCTCCATCGCCGACGACAGCGCACGGGTTGCCTGCGTGCGCGAGGCCATCGGCCCGCAGACGCGGCTGCTGGCCGACGCCAATCACGCCTACAACGGCTACACTGCCCTGCGCATGGGGCGCGTGCTGGAGCAGCAGGACGTGCTGTGGTTCGAGGAGCCGGTCGTGCCCGAAGACCTTGACGGCTACCGCCTGCTGCGCCAGTCGCTGGACGTGGCCATCGCCGGCGGCGAATGCGAGTTCATGCGCTACGGTTTTCGGCGCCTCTTCGAGGCGGGCTGCGTGGACATCGCCCAGCCGGACCTGTGCGCGGCCGGCGGCTTCTCCGAGTGGGTCAAGATACATGCGCTGGCGTCCAGCTTCGGCATCGCCGTCATCCCGCACGTCTGGGGCTCCGGCATCGCGCTGTCGGCGGCGCTGCATGCGCTGGCCGCGACGCCGCCCTTTCCGTACACGGCCCTGCCGCAGGCGCTTGAGAACGAGCCGCTGGTCGAGTTCGACCGCAACCCCAACCCGCTGCGCGACGAACTGCTGCTCACGCCGCTGCGCCTGGTGGAGGGTTGTTTACCCGTGCCGCAGGGGCCGGGCCTGGGGGTGCAGGTGGACGAGGCCGTTTTGCAGCGCTACCGTCAACCGCAGCCGGGTTGAGATGCGTGATGAAGACCGTAATCCGCACCCTCTCCGACAGCGACCGCGGCCTGCTGCCCTTGCTGGCGCAGACCTGGGGCGTGGCGCACGAGGAGCTCGAGCCGGATGAACTCGTCAGCGCGCTGAACAGCGCCATGCGCGACCCGGAACGCGCGGAGCGCGTGTGGCTGGCGCTCGGTGACGAGCAGCGCGGCGCGCTGCAGCATTTGCTCGGCTCCGGCGGCCATATGCCCGCCAGCATGTACACGCGCATCCACGGCGAAATCCGCCAGTCCGGCGCGGCGCAGATCGTCGAATTCGCGCAGCAGCCAGCCACGCCCGCCGAGGCGCTCTTCTACCGCGGCCTGATCGCCCAGGCCTTCGAGCACTCTGAAACCGGCCCGCGCCTGGTCATTTACGTCCCTGACGACCTGATTGACGTCCTGCCCACGCATATCACGACCAGGGCCACGCCCGGCGCTGCTGACGAGCTGCACGGGCTGCCGGCGCTGCAGCAGGTCGAGGCAGTGCGCCCGGCGGACACCACGATCATCGACGACATGACCACGCTGCTCGCCTGGCTGCAGCTACATGGCGCGGCGCTGGAGGGAGACGAGCTGGCGCCGAAGGCGTGCGCGGCGCTCACGCCGCAGCTGCTGGCGCCGGAACCGGCGCGCCTGAGCTTCCTTGTCGACACGGGCAGCAGCGCCGGGCTGATCGATGTCGAAGGCAGCCACGCTGCGCTCAGGCGTGAGGCGGCGCGGCGTTGGCTCGGCGAGGCGCGCAGTGCCCAGTTACGGCAGCTGGCGGAGGCCTGGAGCAGCAGCCAGCACATGCGCGACCTGTGGCAGGTGCCGGGCATCGCGCCGGAAGCGGACAGCATGGCAGGCTATGATCCGACCGTTGCACGCGGCGCTGTGCTCAACATCATTGCCGAGCTGGCGCCGCTGGACGACTGGTGGTCACCGGCGGAGTTCATCGCAGCGGTCAAGGGCGCGGACCCGGACTTTCAGCGGCCGGGCGGCGACTACGACAGCTGGTACATCCGCGACGAGCGGGGCGAGTATCTGCGCGGCTTTGAAAGCTGGGACAAGGTTGAGGGCGCGCTCATCGCCTGGATTATCGAGGGCCCGCTGCACTGGCTGGGCATGATTGACCTGGCGGATGGTGCCGCGCGCCTGACCGCCTGGGGGCGCGCCTTCCTCCAGCTCGGCGCCTGGCCGGACCTCGTCGAGCCCAGGGATGACATTGAGGTCGGCCTGGACGGAAATCTGCGGGTGCCGCGGCGCTTCTCGCGCCTCGACCGCTTCCAGATCGCGCGCTTCACTTCCTGGGGCCAGGCGGGCGACCCCTACATTTACCGGCTGGACGGGGCGGGCATCAGCCAGGCCGAACGCCAGGGCATCAACGCCAGCCACATCAGCGCCTTCCTGCATCGCGTCTCCGGCGAGCGCCCGCTGCCGCCAGGCGTCGCGCGCCTGTTGCAGAACTGGCTGGAGGGCCCCGCCGCCCGCGTCACGCTCGAGCAGCAGGTCGTCCTGCGTGCAGACTCGGCGGAGGCACTGACGGAGATTTTCGAGACGCCCGCGCTGCGGCGTTTCCTCGGCGCGCAGCTGGGGCCGATGGCCGTGCTGGTGCGCGCGGAACAGTGGCCGGAACTGCGCACGGCCCTCGGCGAGGCGGGCATCCAGGTGGAACTGCGCAACCTGGATGCGGACGCAGAATAACGCTTGACAACCCGCTGCTGTAGCCATAGCGTGAACCTGCGAAGTGATTCGCCTTGCAATGACGTACTCATCAAGGAGCTCCATGTTCACAGTAACGAAATATCCACAAGGCACTTTTTCCTGGGTGGACTGTACGACCACCGACACGGTCGCCGGCAAGCAGTTCTACGCCGGGCTCATGGGCTGGGAAATCGCGGAATTCTCCATGGGCCCGGATATGGGCGACATGGTCTACACCATGTTCATGCAGGATGGCCAGGCCGTGGCAGCGCTGGCCGGAATGCCGCCCGGCATGCCGGAGATGCCGCCATTCTGGAACAACTACGTGACGGTGGATGACGTCGATGCCATGGTCGAAAAGGTTGTGGCGGCCGGCGGCAGCATCAACATGGGGCCGATGGACGTCTTTGACAACGGACGCATGCTCAGCGTGATGGACCCGACCGGTGCGAACCTGATGCTGTGGCAGCCCAGGAGTCACATCGGCGCCGGCCTTGTCAACACGCCGGGCGCGCTGTGCTGGAACGAGCTGCACACTAGGGACGCGGAGGCCGCGAAGGCCTTCTACGGCGAGCTGCTGGGCTGGAGCTTCACGCCCGAAGAGCAAAGCTACAGCTTGATCCAGAACGGGGAGCGCATGAACGGCGGCATCTTCTCGCTGGACGAGAACATGGCCGCCCGGATGCCCCCCAGGTGGCTGCCCTACTTCTCGGTGACCGACATCGAGGCGGCGGCGGAGCGGGTGAAGGCGCTGGGCGGCATGGTGCTGATGGGGCCGCATGAGGCCGGCCAGTGGGGCACTCTCGTGCTCTTCGCCGACCCGCAGGGCGCGCAGAGCTTTCTCATCCAGCTGCGGGAGCCGCAAGCCTGGGTTGAGTAGCCCGGTTCACACACTACCAACGACCCCGCTCCTGCCGCAGGTACGGGGTCGTTCTTCAGATAGCAGGCTGCGCCAGCCCGAAAGGGCGCAGACTCACGCTTGACAAGGCCGCTGCGCAGCCATAACATAGAACAAGTGTATTGATTATCGTCGTAGCTGTCTGAATCTTCAAAGGAGTTCCATGTTCACCGTAACGAAGTACCCGCAAGGCACTTTTTCCTGGGCGGACTGTACGACCACTGATACGGCCGCCGGCAAGCAGTTCTACGCCGGGCTCATGGGCTGGGAGATCGCGGATTTCCCCATGGGCCCGGATATGGGCGACATGGTCTACACCATGTTCATGCAGGATGGCCAGGCCGTGGCAGCGCTGGCCGGAATGCCGCCCGGCATGCCGGAGATGCCGCCATTCTGGAACAACTACGTGACGGTGGATGACGTCGATGCCATGGCCGAAAAGGTCGTGGCGGCCGGCGGCAGCATCAACATGGGGCCGATGGACGTGTTTGACAATGGTCGCATGCTGAGCGTGATGGACCCGACCGGCGCGAACCTGATGCTGTGGCAGCCGAGGAGCCACATCGGCGCCGGCCTGGTCAACACGCCGGGCGCCATGTGCTGGAACGAGCTTTACACCAGAGACGCGGACGCCGCGAAGGCTTTCTACGGCGAGCTGCTGGGCTGGAGCTTCATGGCCCACCCCGACACTCCGGGCTACAGCATGATCCAGAACAAGGGGCGCATGAATGGCGGCATCTTCACCATGGATGACGAGATGTCCGCGGTCATGCCGCCGATGTGGATGCCCTACTTCTCGGTGGCCGACATCGAGGCGGCAGCGGAACGCGTGGTGGAGCTGGGCGGCACGGTGTTCATCGGCCCGCAATCGGCCGGCGAGGTAGGCACGTTCATCCTCTTCACCGACCCGCAGGGCGCGCACTGCTATCTCATCCAGCTGGCGGGGCCGGAAGCCTGGGTCGAGTAGCCCGCTTCAGCCGGAACCTGCGACCCCGCGCCACATGGCAGCGGGGTCGTTCTTTTCTGGCGCAGCCCGGGCATCACTTGACGGCCTGGCGCCGGGTTACCTGGAATCGGACGCGCGCGTTGAGCTCCTGTACAGAAGACCAGTCATTGAGGTAATTCATGTTCAAGGTAACGAAATACCCGCAAGGCACTTTTTCCTGGGCGGACTGCAGCAGCAGTGACGGCAAGGCCGGCACACAGTTCTACGCCGAACTCATGGGCTGGGAAGTGATGGACATCCCCACGGCTCCGGGCATGAGCTACTCCATGTTCATGCAGGAGGGCTGCGCCGTCGCCGGGCTCAGCGGCATGCCGCCAGGCATGGAGCGGTCGCCGCTGTGGAACAACTATGTGACGGTGGAAAATGTTGAGGCCATGGTGCCGAAGATAGAGGCGGGCGGCGGGAGCATCATCGAGCCACCGGTACAAACGGGTGATGAAGGTCACATGCTGGTGCTACGGGATCCCGGCGGCGCCGAGCTGGCGCTGTGGCAACCGCTGAACACGATCGGCGCAGGCCTCGTCAACACGCCGGGCGCGCTGTGCTGGAACCAGCTCTACACGCGGGAGCCGGAGGCAGTAAAGGCTTTCTACAGCGCGCTGCTGGGCTGGGACTTCCAGGAGGACGAGACCGGCAGTTTCATGATCCTGAACAAGGGGCGCATGAACGGCAACATGATCACTATCAGCGGGGATATGGGCGACATGCCGTCGATGTGGCTGCCCTATTTCTCGGTGGCCGACATCGAGGTGGCGGCGGAGCGCGTGAAGGCGCTGGGCGGCGCGGTGCACATGGGCCCGTTCGACGTCGGCGGGGGCATCGGCCGCTTCCTGCTCTTCACCGACCCGCAGGGCGCGCACTGCTTCCTGATTCAGCTCAACGCGCCGGAACCCTGGATCGAGTAGTCCTGTTCACAGAGATACAGCGCCTGGAAGCGCAGGACGGCCCGGCTGAAAACTCGTTTGGTCTGAGCGAACATATGTACCTTTCTGCGCCTGATTTTCGCAGGCGCCAGCATTTCCTGTTAGAATAACCATCGTGGTCTGGCGCAAGTAACCAGGGGATTCTGCTGTATTTGAAATGTGCCAGGGTCCGGCTGCTTGCTGGCGGGCAACGTCCGGGTTGACCGAGTTTGGGAGGAAAGCGCAGTGGATCAGGATGCATTAAGAAGGGGAATCGTGCCGGGCGTGATTGCCGGCTATCTGTTCCTCGCCTATATCGGGGCGGGCATGGTGCCCGTTATGGATGCTGAAGGCGCCATGTCCGGGATGCAAATGGGCAATGGCATGGTGGATATGGTCGGCAACACGGTTGGCAGCAGCGCGTTGGTCGGCTTCATCCTGCATGTCGTCATCAGCGCGGTGTTTGGCGCCATTTACACCGGATTCTTCCTCAACTACGTGAAACTGGGCAATCCGCTGGTATCGATCGTGGTCGGCGGCCTGATATATGGCCTGCTCACGTGGATCGTCGGCGGCAATATCATCGCACCGGCCATATCCGGCGGCGAGGTGCTGCAGCTGTCTATTGGCTCCAGCTTCTTCGGCCACATCATCTTTGGCCACTTACTGGCCTTCATCGTCCTGCGCGACTCGTTGATGAGCGCCGCCAGCGAGTAGCAGGCGTTAGTTAAACCTGATGCGTGGCAGCAACTGCGACACGCTGACCAGATGAGCGGGGCCGTGATTAACCCTTCACGGCCCCCAGCGTGAAGCCCTGCACCAGCCGGTCGAGGAAGAGGTTGTAGACCAGCCCGACCGGGATGGCGACCAGCAAGGCCGAAGCCAGCAGCGGCTGCCAGAAGAATACATCCCCGCGAATCAGCTCGGTCGGCACGCCCGTGCTGAGTGTACGCGCGTCCGAACGTGAAATGAACACCAGCGCGTAGATGAATTCGTGCAGCGTCAGCGTGAACGAGAAGACCACCACCGAGATTACGCCGGGCCGCGCCAGCGGCAGCACGACGCGCCAGAAGGCCTCGTAGCGGTTGAAGCCATCCACCAGGGCCGCCTCCTCCAGCTCGGGCGGGATGGACTTGAAGAAGCCCATTAGCAGCCAGGTGCTGAAGGGCACCGTGATGCTCGGGTATACCACAATCAGCGAGAGCAGCGAATCCTTAAGCCCCAACTGCACGATAATGCGGAAGAGCGGGATGAAGAGCAGCGTGGGCGGCACGAGATAGACGATGAACATGAGGATGCCCGCTTGCTCGCCCCAGCGCCCGGTCAGGCGCGCCAGGGCCCAGGCGGCCGGCAGCGCCAGCGCCAGCGTGACGACCACGACGGCGATGCCGGTCACCACCGAGTTGCGCACGAAGGAGAGATAGCGCGTGTCGTTGAAGAGGTTGTCGAGGTGCTCCAGCGTGGGCGTATCCTCGAAAGCGAAGGGGCTGGCGCCGCGCTTGTAGAGGTCGGTATCCGTCTGGAAGGTGACGATGCCCATCACGAGGAAGGGCGACACCGCCAGCAGGCAGAAGAACAGCACGACCGTGGTGAAGAGCGTCCCGCGCAGCACGCGTCCCGCCCGGGAGCCGCGCGGCGTGGGCACTTCCAGCGTTGCGCTCGCCATCAGCGGATCTCCGCGCGACTGGCCGTGCGCAGCAGCACGACCGCCACAACCAGCAACACCGGGAAGATGAAGAGTGATATGGCCGCGCCCTGGGCCAGGTTGCCGCCGTCGATGCCGACGAGGAAGGAATACATGGGCAGGGTGAGGGTGTGGGTGATGGGGCCGCCGCGCGTCAGGATGTAGACGACCGTCAGGTCACCAAAGGTAAAGATGAAGCTGAAGAGCATCGAGATGAGCATGATGGGGAAGATGAGCGGCAGCTTCACCTGAAAGAGCGTGCGGAAGTAGCGCGAGCCATCCACCTGCGCCTGATCGAGGATGTCGGTGGGGATGGAAGAGAGGCCGGCCATCAGGATGACGGTTGCCAGCGGCGTCATGCGCCAGACGTGTACGAAGATGACCGAGGCCTTGGCCAGCAGCGGTTTGCCCAGCCAGACCAGGTTGTTGGCGGGCCCAAAGACCGTCCCCGGCCCGAGCAAGTCGATCTGGCGCAGGATGTAGTCGATGGGGCTGTACTTTGAATCGAACATCCACAGCCAGCCCACCACCGACAGCGCCAGGGGCGTCGCCCAGGGCAGGATCAGCAGCATGCGCGCGAACCACATGCCGGCGCGCGCGCTGCGGCGGTCTGGCAGCGGCGTCGTCAGCAGCAGGGCGAGGATGTTGGCGAGGACGAGGGTGAAGAGCTGGGCGATGACGGTGAAGAGGAAGGTGTTGAGCAGCGCATCGTGAAAGGCAGGCGAGGCCCACACGTTCTCGAAGTTGCGCAGGCCGACGTAGTTGAAGGAGGCATTGCCGACCGTCGCCGTGCTCACGCTGAAGAGCAGCGAAGTAACGAAAGGCATACCCACAAGCAGCAGGATATAGAGCGTCGCGGGCAGCAGAAAGACAATGCCCATCAAGCGGTTGTCATCCAGCCAGCGGGTCATTAGTGCATTCATCCGGCCGCCTCTTCTGCCAGACGTTCGCCGCTCTGGCGGTCGAAATAGTGCAGCTGGCCGCGCGCCACGCCGAATTCACAAACGCTGTCCACCGGGATTTCGGTGGTCACGTTGCTGGGCAGGCGCGCCACGGTGAGCTGCATTTCGCCGCGGTAATCCGGCATCTGGCCGTAGAGCAGCCGGTCGGAGCCGAGGTTCTCCACGCGCAGGATGTGCCAGGGGAAGGGCTCCCAAGCTTCGCCGGAGGGCAGCTCGGTGACGGGCAGCAAATGCTCCGGCCGGAAGCCGCGCTGCACACTCTCCGAAACCAGTTGAAGGTTCATGCCGGGCGAGCCGAGGAAGGTAGCCACGAAGGTGTTCTGCGGCAGGTCGTAGATGGCCTGCGGCTCGCCGATCTGCTGCACGCGCCCGTCGCGCATGACGACAATGCGGTCGCCAAGGCCCATCGCCTCGATCTGGTCATGGGTAACGAAGACCGTGGTGATGCCCAGTTTGCGCTGAAAGCCTTTCAGCTCGTCGCGGGCATAGGCGCGCAGCCTGGCGTCCAGGTTGGAGAGGGGCTCGTCGAGCAGCAGCACTTCAGGCTCGGAAACGATGGCGCGGGCGATGGCCACGCGCTGGCGCTCGCCGCCGCTCAGCTGGCGCGGGCGCCGGTCGAGCAAGTGCTCGATCGAGACCATCTGCGCGGCCTGATGCACGCGCTGCTCGCGTTCCTTTCGGTCGGGGCAGCGTCCCTGCGCCTTGAGCGGGAAGCCGATGTTGCCCGCCACCGACATGTGGGGATAGAGGGCGTAGGACTGGAAGACCATGGCGATGCCGCGCTTGCGCGGGGGCAGCAGCGTCACATCGCGGTCGCCGATGCTGATGCGGCCGGCTTCCGGTTTCTCCAGCCCGGCGATGGTGCGCATCAGGGTTGTCTTGCCACAGCCGGAAGGCCCCAGCACGACGAGGAATTCGCCGGATTCGATAGACAGGTCGACGCCGGCCACGGCCTCCACGTCACCGAAGCGCTTGACGATGCCCTGAATGTTGACTCTGCTCATGCTGCGCCCCTGTGCCAGCCCACGTCTCCGCCGTGCATCATGCCGTTACCTGCGCTCAACTTTCCCCTGTGCAGGCGCACCCGTGATTATAGTCTGCGAGTCGGCGGGGCGCATGGTTCTGCTGCGCCGGCGCTGTTACAAGGCCCCGTTGAAGATGGCGTTGCTACCCGTCCGCCTGGCCCGCGCCGCCGGCGACAAGACCTCTGGCGCGCCATTGGTCGAAGATGGTTTCGGCGCGTTCGTGCGCTTCGGCCAGCGCGTCCTCCGCCGTTTTCTCGCCCAGCGCTACGCGCGCCACCATGTTCGCGATGTGGTTCTCCGCCGCGGCTTCGGGGTCGATGACCTGCAGCGTGCGGTAGGCGGAGATGGGGTTGAGGATGTAACTGGCCTCGTCGGCGATGAGCACCTGGTTGTCGGAAGCCGGCGACCAGGCGCATCCCGGCCCCGCAACCAGAGACCGGGTGCCAGTCCACCCTCGATGCTGTGGCACGCCTTGCACAATCGGAAGCCGGCGACCAGGCGCATCCCGGCCCGGCAGCCAGAGACCGGGTGCCAGTCTACCCCTAATGCTGTGGCACGCCTTGCACAATCGGGAGACGGCGAAGCCGACGCCAACGAGCACCGGCAGGCGCTCGCTGGCAGCAAAAGGGGACGGGCGTTGCGGCCCGTCCCCTGGTGAAGCTGGTCTTGCTGCGCGTCCGTTAGCCTTCGCCACCGGCGACGAGGCCCTTGGCGCGCCAATCCGCGAAGATCGCCTCGGCGCGGGCATGGGCTTCGGCCACGGAGTCCTCGGCCGTCTTCTCGCCCAGTGCCACGCTGGCGACCATATTGACGACAATGTTCTCGCCGAAGACCTGCATGACCGCCGGGTTTGCAGTGCCCGGGTAGCCGATGTAGACCGACCAGTCATTAACAGTCTTCAGCACGTCCAGCTTGTCCGCCGGGTTGGAGCCGAAGGGATCCTCATCCAGCCAGCCGTCCAGCTCCGGCACGGTACTGGCGTAGCAGGGGAAGTTGTAAAGCTCGGAGTTGTAGACGGCGTCGCTGTAGTTGGCCGTGTGGTCAAGGATGAACTGCGTGGCCGCTTCCAGCTCGGCGCCCTCAACGTATTTGGGAATGACGTAGATCTGCCAGACGTGGCTGCTGGCGAAGGCGCCGACCGGCCCCTCCAGCGCAGGCACGAACTGGATGTCCTCGGCAGCCTCGGGGTCGATCTTCTGCAGGCTGCGGAAGGCGGAGATGGAGTTGAGGATGTAGCTCAGCTCACCGGCAATCAGCCCCTGGTTGTTGGAAGAGGGCGTCCAGCCGAAGACTTCTTCGGTCATCGCGTCGTTCTGCAGCTGCGCATAGAACTTGACCGCCTCAATGGTCTCGGGCGAGTTGAGCACGACGTTCTCGTTCTCGTCCTGCACGCTGCCGCCCCAGGCCCAGATGGCGGCGCGGGTGGCCATGCGGCTGTCCAGCTCGGGACTCAGGCCGAGGCCGAGGGGCACGCCCAGGTTGTCCTTGATGTACTTGCCGCCGTCATAGAGTTCCTGCCAGGTGGAGGGGCCGTCCGGCAGGCCCGCTTCGGCCCAGAGGCTGGCCTGATAATCGCCGGGATCCGGGATATAGCCATGCGTGTAGCCGTAGAAGGTGTCGTTGATAGGCAGGTAGCTGGTCGCCAGGCAGTTGGAGGTGCGCTCGCCATGGGCGGCTTCGGCGGCCTCGTTGAGATCGTTGAGCGGGTGCAGGCCCTCAATGAAGGATGCGGGCGGGAAGAGCATCTCGATGATGGAATGGCCGGAGCCGGCGTCGATGGCTGCGGAGAGGGCGGGCGGCAGTTCGCCCACGGTTACGTGGTCTACGGTCACTTCGACATCATTGGCCACGCCCCAGTCGGCCGCGTAGGCGTCAAACCATTCGTCGTAGCGGGGCACAAAATGGCTCCACTGCAAAAGGGAAATACTCACGTCGTCCTGGGCGAGAGCCGCCGGCGCGAGGACGAGCACGCTCGCCAGCAGCAGAAAAACAAGGTTACGAAACATAAGAAGCCTCCTGTTTGATCACGCGTTTATGCATCCTTGAGCGGGCGCAACAACCTGGCCCACCCTCTGCATACAAGTATAGCCCGCAGGGGGCGTTCGCGCATGTTTATTGGTTCTGGTGCTGGAGGGGGCGGCCCTCACCCCCGGCCCCTCTCCCTCAGGGAGAGGGGAGAAAGACTGTTTGCTACAACGCGCGTTTTAAAAGCCCTTCTCAGGGAGAGGGACATTAACTGCAAGATTGTGGTGAGATTACTTTACCTGGCCGCCATGAGACGGGTTTTTCGCCCCTCTCCCGTCGGGAGAGGGGGTTGGGGGGTGAGGGCTGTCTTCAGAAGAGACGCTTCGCCAGGCCGAGGGCGCCCTGTTTCCAGGGGACGCGATGCGTCACGCCGGAGGCCGAGGCGAAGCGTGACAGGTTGGCCACGTACCAGTCGTAGTTGCGGATCAGGGACTGGCGGTTGGAATAGCGCGGCTGCCAGCCCAGCGCGTCCTGCGCCTTTTCGATGGAGACGAAGGAATCGCGCACCGCGGTCTCGTAGACCCAGGGGTAGAGCGGCGACAGGCCCAGGCGGTCCAGCGCGCGCAGCGCCCACAGCGCCGGCGCCACCGGCATTGGCAGCACGCGCTTGCCGAAGCCGGCGTGATCCAGCACCGCCTGGAAGTCCTCGCGGAAGGTGCCGAAGCGGGCGGCGCCGATGTTGAAGGTCGTATTGATGCGCTCCTGCGCCAGGGTCGCGCAGAGCCAGATGGCCTCGCACAAATCTTCCACGTCCAGATATTGGTAGAGGTTGTCGCCGCGGCCGGGGATGGGGAAGTTGCGCCCGTCGCGCGCCCAGTCGTAGAGCAAGGCGAAGACGCCGAGGCGTTCCGGCCCGATGAAGGACTTGGGACGCAGCACAGTCAGGCAGAGGCCATTCTGGCGCGCCTGCAGGCAGAGCTGCTCGGCCTCAATCTTGGCCTCGCCGTAGGGGCCCAAGCCTACCAGCGCATCTTCTTCCGACAGCGGGTGATGCTCTGGCACGCCGTAGACGGCCGTGGAGGAGATGTGGATGAGGCGTTTGACGCCGGCGGCGCGCGCGGCCTCGATGACGTTGCGCGTGCCATCCACCTCGGTCGAGAAGATGTCGGCGCGGCTGTAGAGCGGCAGGGCGGCCGCGCTGTGCACGACGACGTCGACGTCGCGCATGGCCGTGTCGACCGCAGCGCGCTCGCGGATGTCGCCACGCAGGGCGCGTACCTGATCGCGCTCGGGGTAATCGAAGTCCAGCAGATCGAGCGTGGTCACGCGCTCGCCGCGCGCCAGCAGCAGGCGCGCCAGGTTGATGCCCAGAAAGCCCGCGCCGCCCGTGATCAGCCAGGAGCGATTCGCCACACACGCCTCCGTCGCTTGCCGGATTGGCGCGCGCATTGTAGCACAGGCGGGGGTTTTGCTCGGGAGCCCTCACCCCCCGGCCCCTGTCCCGTCGCTCAGGGAGAGGGGGAGAAAGGCTGTTCAGAACCGTTACCAGTTTCTAAAGCCCCCTCCCTGAGAAGGGCTCCCGTTGAAGATGGGAAAAGGGGCCGGGGGTGAGGGCTGGTGAAACATGTCTTCGCCCACAGGGTGAAGACCGCCCGCAGATTGCCGCTTGACTCGTTGCGGCGCTTGTGTGTAAGATAGCGAACAGGCAGGAATATCTGCTCGTATCCCCGGTACATTCCGACACTTTCACCAGGCCACACGAGACATCCCGCATGAACCCGGACTTACGGGCCCGCCCCCGTACCCCATACCCTAATCATGTGCCGCACCACACTCATGGCTGCGACGCACTCCAGGACAGGATACCCCATGGACATCGCACAGCTTGACCAGAAGAACCTCGAGGATCTGCGCACGATCGCGCGCGAATCCGAAATCACCGGCTTCAGCCGCCTCAAGAAACCGGCTCTGATCCTTTCGCTGCTGCGCCACGATGCCGAAAAGCGGGGCCACCGGCTGCGCGGCGGCGTACTCGACATCGTCAGCGACGGCATCAATTTCCTGCGCGCGGAGAAGTATCTGCCCGGCCCCAACGACGTCTACGTCAGCCAGACGCAGGTCCGTCGCTTCGGGCTGCGCACCGGCGACATGGTCATCGGCCAGGTGCGTGCCCCGCGCGATAACGAAAAGTATCACAGCCTGCTGCGCGTCGAGGCCGTCAACGGCATGAACCCGGAGAAGGCCCGCAATCGTGCCACCTTCGAGCACCTCACGCCGATTTTCCCCGAGGTGCGTTTCAACCTCGAGACCAACCCGCGCATCCTTTCCACGCGCCTGCTCAACCTGATCGCACCCATCGGCCGCGGCCAGCGCGGCCTGATCGTCTCGCCGCCCAAGGCCGGCAAGACCACCGTGCTCAAGGAAGTAGCCAACGCCATCAGCGAGAACTATCCCGACGTGCACCTGATGATCGTGCTCATCGGCGAGCGGCCGGAAGAGGTCACCGACATGGATCGCTCGGTAGACGCCGAGGTCATCGCCTCCACCTTTGACGACCCCGTGCAGCACCACGTCAAGGTGGCCGAGATGGCGCTCGCGCGGGCCCGCCGCCTCGTCGAGAGCAAGCGCCACGTGGTCATCCTGCTGGACAGCATCACCCGCCTCGCGCGCGCCTACAACCTCGTCGTCCCCAGCAGCGGGCGCACGCTTTCCGGCGGCATCGATCCCTCGGCCGTGCACCCGCCCAAGCGCATTTTCGGCGCCGCCCGCAACGTCGAGGAAGGCGGCAGCCTGACCATCGTCGCTACCTGCCTCGTCAACACCGGCAGCAAGATGGACGACGTCATCTATGAGGAGTTCAAGGGCACGGGCAACATGGAGCTGCACCTCAGCCGCAAGCTGCAGGAGCGCCGCATCTTCCCCGCCTTTGATATCGGGCAATCTTCCACGCGCCGCGAGGAGATGCTGCTCGGGCCGGACCTGATCCAGCGCGTCTACACCCTGCGCCGCATGATTTCGCACCTCGCCGACGACGAAAACGGCTCTTACATCGGCGCCTACGAGCAACTGCTGACCCAGTTCCGCCGCAGCGACAGCAACGAGGAGTTCCTCGATTCGCTGCCCGGCTCAAGCCCCACTGTCAACAATCACCGCAACCGTCGCTTTGCCTGAGCGCCTGATCAAAGTCTGATCCCGAAGCGTTCCCGCAACAGCCGCTGAAATTCCTCTTCGTCGGCCAGGTCCCGTTCCTGGCGGTTGCCATTTTCTGTCACGATCAGGCGCCGGTCGCCCAGCGTGATGCGCCCTGCCCCGGTGGCCAGCGAACACACACGCTGCTGCGTGAAGTGGGAATCCGGCGAGCGCTGGTGATGCTCGCAGCCCGGCGTGAAGTCCGCCAGCTGGCGCGGCTGTAGCCGAAAGCGATACTCGTCCTGCCAGTCGCCCTGCGCCGTGCGGCGGGCATGGACGCCTTCGCAGCCGTCGTGCTGCACGCGCCAGACGCCTTCATCGCGCTCCTGCGGCCCGGGCTCGTCGAATTGCAGCGGCTCGCGGAAGCCCTCGCCAAAGCCCACATCCACCAGCCAGCGCTGCTCCAGCGTGACCAGCAGCGTGAGGTGGTCCCAGGGCAGGCCATCCTGCCAGGTCTTCGCGCCCACGCGCGCCTCCAGCAGGGCCACCGTGAAGCCGAGTTCGCGCAGTACCGCTGCGAAGAGGCCGTTCTGCTCGTAGCAGAAGCCACCGCGGCGCTTCGTCACGATCTTGTCGAAGAGGTGCGCTTCTTTCAACAGAATTGGGCGTTGCAGGTGGATGTCGAGGTTCTCGAAGGGCACGGCCAGCAGATGCGCGCAGTGCAGCCGGCGCAGGGTGGTCGCGTTAAGCGGCAGGGCTTCGGTCACGCCAATGCGTTCACGGTAGGCTGCGATGTCGATGGCCATGCCGGCTCCTGAATTCCTGATCCCTCTCCAACATTATTGCGTAACGGTGCCGGGTTTGCCCTCACCCCCTGGCCTCTTTCCCGTTGAAGACGGAGGCGCGAAGCATGCCTTCGCGTACATGGGGTGAGGGCTGGTGAGGCCTCCCTGCCACGGGGGCGGGCTGTCTGCTATACTGGCCGCCGTGTTCAGTAGAGGGCAGCAGGGAAGCGCATGGCGATTGATGTCAACCAGCTCCGCAAGGGCACCACTTTCGTTGAGGACGGTGAGCTTTACCGCGTCGTCAACTATGCGCACAACAAGACCGGACGCGGCGGAGCCACCATTCGCGTGCTGGTGCGCAACCTGCGCAACGGCTCCCAGGTTGAGCGCACCTACAACTCGGGCCGCCGCGTCGATGACATTCGTGTGGAGGCCTTCGAGGTCGAGTATCTCTACGATGACGGCGAGTTCCTGACCTTCATGGACACGCATACCTGGGAGCAGCCGCAGATGAACCGCGCTGTCTTCGGCGACGACCTGCGCTATCTCAAGGCCAACCTTTCGGTCAAGCTGCTCAAGTACGGCGAGGAAATCATCGACTACGAGTTGCCCGGCACCGTGGACGTCGTGGTCACGGATAGCGAGTTCGCGATCGCCGGCGACACCGCCAACAACCCCACCAAGCTCGTCACGGTCGAGACCGGGCTGGACGTGCGCGTGCCGCTCTTCGTCAACGTGGGCGATACCATTCGCGTCAAGACGGGCGACGGCAGTTACGTCACGCGCGTCTGACGCCAAGGTGCTCGCCGCCGTTGACGCGAATCACCTCGCCGCTGATATAGTCCGCGCCTGCAAGAAAACTGACCGCCTGGGCCACGTCCGCCGGTGAGCCGTCGCGACCCAGCGGGGTCGCCGCGGTGACCGCTTGCCAGCGTTCCGCGCTCATATCCGCCGCGGGCAGGACCGGCCCCGGCTGCACGGCGTTGACGCGAATCTCCGGCGCCAGCTCGAGCGCGCTCACCTGCGTCAGTGCCCACAATGCGGACTTGCTCACGCCGTGGTGGGCATAAGATTGCCAGGGCCCGTCCACGCCGCGGTCGAGCAGGTTGATGATGACGCCGCCCGGCGGCTGTTGGGCGCGCATCAGCCTGGCGGCGGCCTGGGTGCACAGGAAGGGCGCGCGCAGGTTGACGGCCATGGTGCGTTCCCAGTCCGCCAGTGACACCTGCAGCAGCCGACGCTGCTGAAAGAGGGCGGCGCTGTTCACCAGGATGTCCAGGCGGTCGAAGTGTTGGCGCAGACCCGCGAAGAGCTGCTCCACGCCCGCTGCCGCGCCGAGGTCGGCCGGTTGCGCCTGGGCCTGAACGCCCTGGGCGCGGATGGCGGCCAGCGTCTCGTTGACCTGCGCGTCGTCGGAGCTGTGGTAGTGGACGAAGACATGGGCGCCGCTGGCCGCCAGTTCCAGCGCGATGGCGCGGCCGACGCGTTTCGCGCCGCCGGTGACCAGCGCGACCTGGCCGGCCAGCGCCGGCCTCATTCGTAGAGGACGGGCGGCGCTGCCAGCAGGTAGAGCATGGCCGCCAGCGCAATCAGCAGCGGCACGACCAGCACCCAGGTGAAGAGGCGGCTGTCGGTCTTCAGGTGCATGTAGTACATGACCACCAGAGTAGCCTTGATGACGGCGAAGGCCAGCAGCAGCGGGATGAGCAGCACACCTTCCGGCAGGCCGCCGATGGTGATTTCAAGCACCGTCGCCACGGCCAGCAGGATGAAGACGACCGTGTAGAGGCCGCCGGTAATGGTGATTTCGCGCCCCAGCACCACGGTGGTGTCGCTGAGGAAGGCGTCGTGCCCGCCCTGTGCCTCGTGCTGTTCGTCAGTCATGGGCAGCCGTCCTCAGACGAGATAAATCAGGGTGAACAGGAAGATCCAGACGACATCGACGAAGTGCCAGTAGAGGCCGAAGATCTCGATGCCGAGGTAGTTGCGCGCGTTGTAGACGCCCTTGCGCGCCTTGCGCATGATCATCAGCGCCCAGAGCACGCCCACGATCACGTGCGCGCCGTGGAAGGCCGTCGGCGCGTAGAAGCGCATGCCATATTCGTTGCCGAGGTGGATGCCGGCGTGGCCCAGCTCGGTATATTCCACACCTTGCAGGCCTACGAAAATCGCGCCCAGCAGGGCCGTCAGCCCAATCCAGCGGACGACGCCGGCGGAGTTGTTCTTCTGCGCCTCGCGCAGGCCCAGCACCATGGCCCAGCTGCTGGCCAGCAGCAGGAAGGTGTTGATGCTCACCAGCGTCAGGCCCAGCTCCTCCTGCACGTGCTGCACCGATTCCGCGTTGTTGAAGCGGAACACGACGTAGACGGCGATCAGGGTGCCGAAGATGACCACTTCGGAGGCCAGGTAGAGCCACATCGCCAGCTTGGCGTTGCTGATGGTCTCCGCCGAGGGCGCGACCGGCCCGTGTTCCAGCGTCGCTTCACTCATAGCATTTCTCACTTAGCGGTACAGATTCTTCTTGCGGATGACGTCGTCTTCCACTTTCTTCTTCGAAGGCGCCATAAGCCCCCTCAGCAGCAAACGTGCAGCGACCACAATCAACCACAGGCCGCCGGTTACTACACTCAACACGATGTGGATAAGGATTTCAACCTTGCTCACCAGACACCACCTTCCCTATATCTTTGCAGGTCAGCGAAGCGCACAACCTCTTCTCACTTCGCCATGTAAGCAGGGTCCTCGCTTATTGCATCGCGTTCGGCAGGCGCCGCAGTTGCAGCGCCGCCCAGCCGGCGCCGCGGCCCAGCCAGTCCTTGAGGAACTGCGGGCGCATGATCAGCGCGGGGATCATGAGGGCGTTGCCGGCGGAGATGCCGAAGAGCAGCGGCGGCGCGAAGGGCAGCACCAGGCCGATCAGCACGAAGTAAAAGAGCGGCAGCAGAATGCCCGCTGCCAGGCAGTACCACAGGCTGCTGCGCATCCCCGTCGCGGCCAGCGCCAGCAACAGAATAAGGTTGAATATGGCGGCCGTCGTCGGCGCGAACTGGCTGAGCACCAGCCAGATGAGGACGAAATCGATGACGTTCAGCGTCAGGCCCACCGCCGTCAGGATGACCAGCGCGCGGATCACCCAGGCCCAGTGGGTCTGACGCGCCACAACCTTGATGAGCAGGCCCAGCAGCAGGAAGCTCCAGGTAAACAGGGCGGCGCCGCCCAGGAAGAAGGACAGCGTCACGAATTCGTTGGTGACCGGCGTACCCACCAGACGGTCCAGCAGGGCGAAGACGGCCACCACGAAGGCCACAATGACTCCCTGGCGCAGCAGGGCCTGGTTGCCGTCGGCCGTCGCGCCGGACAGTGATTCCTGTTGCAGCGGCGTGTGCGCCACCACGCTGGTGGTCTTCACGCCGCGGTCCAGCGCGTGCATGAGGAGGCCAATCGCACCGGCCGCCACGGCCAGCGAGAGGAACATGAAGATGGTGAAGAGCACCAGCAGCGTCAGCTGGGTCATTTCGAGGCTCAGCGCGCCCAGTTCCAGCTGCACCACACCAATGGAGGCGAAGTCGGCCAGCGGGTCGCCGGAAATACGCAGGCCGGGCCCGTCGGGCAGCAGCGCGAAGAAGGCAATGACGATCAGCAGCAGCACCAGCAGCGAACTCAGCAGCCAGAGCCAGCCGCCGAGCACCTTGCCCGACTCTGTATCGGCCTCGTCTGCCGCAGCTTCGTGGGCGTGGTCTTCCTCGCCCTCGGCCGGCTCGTGCGCGTGCACGTTCATCTGCGGGTCGAGGGCGCCCATGCCGTAGATGAAGCCGGCGGCCGCCAGCGCCGTGCCGAAGACGATGCCCAGCTGCGGCTCCATGTAGGGCTGCAGACTCTGCAGGTAACGGACGACCACGAGGAGGCCCATGCCGGCCAGAAAGCCGAGAATGCCCATCGGCAGCGCGCGGCCTGGTCCAGGTTGCATTCATTCCTCCTTCAGCGGCGCAGCCGGCCTGCCGTTCAGATCAGGTACAGCACCGGGTAGAACAGCAGCCACGCGACCACGACGAAATACCACAGGCTGGCCGCGCCTTCGGCGGGCCACAAATTTTGCGCGGAAACCCGGCCGGCGCGTACGCCCCGCGCAATCATACTCATAAACAGGCCGATTGCCAGCGCATGCAGCAGGTGAAAGGCGGTCATCATGCGGAACACGTCGCTATAGATGCCTGTGGCCGGGATGCGCAGCCACTCGTAGCCAATGACCAGCACAAAGAGCGCGCCGAGGCCCAGCGCTGCGCGCCACTGGCGTTCGAAGCTGGCGCGGGCGCGGGCCGCCAGCGCGCGCGTCGCGCCGCGCGCCAGCCAGGCGCTGAGCAGCAAGCCCAGCGTCACCAGGCCGGGCAGCAGGGCGGAGGGCGCGGCCACGCCTGGCGGCGGCCAGCTGGCGTGGTTGCCACGCAGCTGCCAGTTGACGATGACGAGGCAGACGAAGACCAGAATCCAGGAAATCTGGAAGATGGTCAGCCCGGTGCGCCGGTTGCGCTGTTGCAACAGCTCCGCGGGCGTCAGCGGCTCCTGCGACATGTCCGCCACGTCAGGTCCCGGCGGACTCCGCCGCGCGCGCTGCTTCCGGCGCCGGGAAGCGGCGGTCGACCGCGTCGAGGTAGGCTTGGCCTTCTTTGGAGCCGTAGCCGTAGGGGTCATCGAAGGGCACGGGGTCACCGCGGAAGTTCCAGGGCGGCGGCGGCGAGGTGGTGGCCCACTCCAGCGTCAGGGCGCGCCAGGGGTTACCGCCGACGCGCTCGCCATGGCTCAGGCTGCGCAGGATGTTGTAGATGAGCACGAGCGAGGAGATA